>NZ_JOCA01000010.1 GCF_000718785.1 Streptomyces sp. NRRL WC-3626
CGTCGACAGATCGTTGCCGAAGGACGCGGTCTCCGAGGTGAAACGGTCACCGGTGAGCTGCATACCGT
Source organism: Streptomyces sp. NRRL WC-3626 (assembly GCF_000718785.1). Lineage (GTDB taxonomy): Bacteria > Actinomycetota > Actinomycetes > Streptomycetales > Streptomycetaceae > Streptomyces > Streptomyces edwardsiae. The sequence goes on from NZ_JOCA01000010.1 coordinate 69, forward strand.
CACCCGAGTCCCCCGCGAACCTGATGATCACTCGGTCGAGCCGGCGGACGTCCTTCGCGCCCGCCGTCGTGCGCTGCTCTCCTACGACTGCTTCGTCGGCCTGCTCCGTTGCGCTGCTGACCTGGCTGGTCACTGAACTGGACCTCCTCGAGGCGGCTGTCCGGGACGGCCTTCCCGCAGGCCTTCCCCGCATAAACCCTACGTCCGTAAGGGTCGCCTTCCTCGGGTCATTCGCATGTTGGACGACTCCGCGGCGGGCGCGTTCAGGATTTGAGGTACGTCAGCACGGCCAGCACCCGGCGGTGGTCGCCGTCGCTCGGGGACAGCCCCAGCTTCAGGAAGATGTTGCTGACGTGCTTCTCCACGGCACCGTCGCTGACCACCAGCTGCCTGGCGATCGCCGAGTTCGTCCTGCCCTCCGCCATCAGCCCCAGGACCTCGCGCTCACGCGGGGTGAGCCCCGCGAGCACATCCTGCTTGCGGCTGCGCCCCAGCAGCTGCGCGACCACCTCGGGGTCCAGGGCCGTACCGCCCCGCGCCACCCGCACCACCGCGTCCACGAACTCACGGACCTCGGCCACCCGGTCCTTGAGCAGATAGCCGACCCCACGGCTGGAACCGGCGAGCAGCTCCGTGGCGTACCGCTCCTCCACGTACTGCGACAGCACCAGCACCCCGACACCCGGATGCGACTTGCGCAGCTGCACCGCGGCCCGCACACCCTCGTCCGTGTGCGTCGGCGGCATCCGTACGTCGGCGACCACGACGTCGGGGAGCAGGTTCTCCCCGTCCAGCTCGGTGATGGTCTTGATCAGCGCGTCCCCGTCACCGACACCGGCCACGACCTCGTGCCCCCGGTCGGTCAGCAGCCGGGTCAGGCCCTCCCGCAGCAGCACCGAATCCTCGGCGATGACCACCCGCACCCTGTCCTCCACGTCTTCGTCCCCCACAACCCCACGACCCGGCCCACCCCCGTGGCGAACCGGTCATCGGGCCCAGCATCCCAGCTTCCGCCGGGGGACGCGGCGGGACAACACGGATCAGGAGGCTCACACCCCCGAGCCCCCCGCCGCCGGGGCGGCAATCCCACCCCTCCGCTCTCCGCGGGCAGTCGTGCCGCAGGGCGGCACGGGTGGGCGCGACGGCGCCCCGCAGGCGCCGGGCTGCGCGAACGCCCCCCGCCCCACACCCGCGCCGGGCCGCCCCGCCCACCCCACCGACCCTCAGCGCCCCCGCTCCGCCCGCCACGGCAGCTCCGCGGTCACCCGCGTCGGCCCGCCGGCCGGCGAGTCCACCACCAGGATCCCGTCCACCGCGTCCAGCCGCTCCGCCAGCCCCGAAAGCCCGGACCCGTCGGAGACATCCGCCCCGCCCACCCCGTTGTCCACAACCTGCAGCATCAGCCGGTGCTCCGTCCGCCACACCTCCACGGCCGCCCACGTGGCCCGCGCATGCTTGCTCACGTTCTGCAGCAGTTCCGAGACCGTGAAGTACGCGATCCCCTCGATCGCCGGCGCCGGCCGCTCCCCCAGATCCACCTCCACCTGCACCGGAACCGTGCACCGGGAGGCGACCGACGACAGCGCCGCATCCAGCCCCCGATCCGTCAGCACCGCCGGATGAATCCCCCGCGCCAGATCCCGCAACTCCTGCAGCGCCGTCTTCACCTCGCCGTGCGCCTCGTCCACCATCTGCGCCGCGACCTGCGGATCCTCCCGCAGCTTCTCCTTCGCCAGCCCCAGATCCATCGCCAGCGCCACCAGCCGGGCCTGCGCCCCGTCGTGCAGATCCCGCTCGATGCGCCGCAGGTCCGCCGCCGCCGTGTCCACCACGACCCCCCGGTCCGACTCCAGCTCCCCACGGCGTGGCCAGCGTGAACAGCAGACCCACGCCCGCCGTGACCGTGATCTCGAACGGGTTGTCCAGATAGATCTGGTGCCGCTCGTCGCCGTACAGCTGTATGCCGTCCTGCCCGGTGTACATCGGGAACACCCAGAACCACAGCGGATACGTCAGCAGCGACCAGCCCACCGACCAGACGGTCACGCTGACCACGAAGGACAGCACCGCCCACGGGAACTGGAGCACCGCGTACAGCAGTGCCCGCCAGGAGGCACCGCTCTTCAGTACGGCGCCCATCCACGCCGTGAACCCCTGCCGCTTCATCCGCAGCGGCTCCGGCTCGCCCACCTCCAGGCCCAGCAGCCCGCGCGCCCGCGCCCGCTCCACCGCCCCGAACCCGCGGCAGCCTGCGAGCCCCGCCGCCAGCACCGGGACCCCGAGGAACGTCACCAGCAGGCCTGCCCCCAGCGACACCATGGTGATCGCGTAGGTGAACAGCAGAATGCTGATCGGCAGGCTCAGCAGCACGAATCCCAGCTCGCGCCAGGTGCGTCCCTCGACCGGCGCCCGCAGCGCGGCCGGCAGCCGGTGCCGCCGTTCCCCGGCGTGCCCGGGAAGTCCGGGGTCCGTGCGGAACCCGTAGCCCTGTCCGTACTCCGTGGCCATCGGCGTCGTCCTTCTCCTCGTCCGGCGGCTGTGCTGTCGTACCTCCAGACTGCTCCGTCGCAGGTCGCCGGACCATGGAGTCCGTCGCAGTCTTCGGCGGGGGGTTTTCCCTACCTCCGGCCGCGCACGGACGCCTTCCCGGCCCCGCGCGCGTCCTCGGCCAGGGCACCGGAACGGTCCCGCCACGGCAGTTCCGCCGTCACCGTCGTCGGACCGCCCTCGGGCGACTCCACGACGAACAGCCCGTCCACCGCGCCCAGCCGGTCGGCCAGGCCCCGCATACCCGTCCCGCCGTCCAGGCTCGCGCCGCCGCGCCCGTCGTCCCACACCTGCATCAGCAGCCGGCCCTCCGACCGCCACACGTCGACCGCGGCGGACCGGGCCCGGCTGTGCTTGCTGACGTTCTGCAGCAGCTCCGAGACGGTGAAGTAGGCGATTCCCTCGATCGCGGCGGCCGGCCGCTCGTCCAGGTCGACGGTCACCTTCACCGGCACCGTGCAGCGCGAGGCGACCGAGGACAGGGCGGCGTCCAGACCCCGGTCGGTCAGCACCGCCGGGTGGATGCCGCGCGCCAGATCACGCAGCTCCTGCAGCGCCAGCTTCACCTCGCCGTGCGCCTCCGCGACCATCGTCGCCGCCGCGTCGGGATCCTCCAGCAGCTTCTCCTTGGCCAGCCCGAGACCCATCGCCAGATTGACCAGCCGGGCCTGCGCCCCGTCGTGCAGATCCCGCTCGATGCGCCGCAGGTCCGCCGCCGCCGTGTCCACCACGACCCCCCGGTCCGACTCCAGCTCCAACGGCAGCACCGGCCACAGCACGAACAGGCCGGTCAGCGTCACGACGAACGTGGCGATGCCCCACGGCAGCCGTATCAGCTCGTACAGGACCGTGCGCCAGCCCACCGGGTCCCTGACCGCCATCCACAGATGCGGCCAGAACCCCTCACGGCTCCGCAGCGGCAGCCTGCTCGGCTCGTCCACCCGCACCCCGAGCAGCTTCCTGGCCCGCGCCCGTTCCAGCCTGCCCAGCAGCCGGGAACCCATGAGTCCGAGCGCGAGCAGCGGGAACCCGATCACCGTGACGGTCAGTCCGGCGCCGGTGAACAGCATCGTCACCGTGTAGACGAAGCCGACCAGCGACACCGGCAGGTTCGCCAGGAGATGGGCGATCTCCTTCCAGGTGTGCGCGTCGTAGGCGAAACGGGCCGGCGGCGGCCGGTCGCCGCGCTCGGCCGGTGCCGCGGCCGCGGTGACGGGCGTGCCCGGAGTCGGGAAAGGTTCGGTCATGGGGCTTAGCGTGCCGAAAGCCGGGGGATCGCGCCATGAGGCGGACCGCCAGGACGCACGGGGGAAATCCCCACCCCCGCGTGCCGAGCCGTGACGGGCTGCTTACCGTGCCTTTAACAGGGCCTAGACTCCCGTGCGTACAGATCGTCGGACCGTGGCGGTCACCGGTACGGATCAACGGCACGGCACGTCACGGGTGAGGGCCAGGGCGCCGATCAAGGGAGTGAGGGGCGGACGTGCGGGAACCGACCGTCGTCACCGTCGTCGCGGCGGACTACTTCCAGTCCTACTCGGTCGTCGGACTGCTCGCCGTCGTCGGCGTGCTGTTCGTCGCCGTCGCCTTCGGGGCGGGACGCCTGCTGCGGCCCGTCGTCCCGACGCCGGAGAAACTGCTGACGTACGAGTGCGGAGTCGACCCCGTCGGCGAGGGCTGGGCGCACACCCAGGTCCGCTACTACGTCTACGCCTTCCTCTACGTGATCTTCGCCGTCGACTCGATCTTCCTCTTCCCCTGGGCGACCGTCTTCGCCGCCGACGGCTACGGCGCCACCACCCTCGTGGAGATGTTCATCTTCCTCGGCTTCCTCGCCGTGGGACTGCTGTACGCATACAAGAAGGGCGTCCTGACATGGACGTGAACCCCGCCGCCGCCTCCGAGCCGGTCCTGCTTCCCGAGCCGAAGCGGCTCGGCGCGCTCGCCCGGCTGGCCCCCGAGCCGATGAAAGTGGTCCTCAACTGGGGCCGCCGCTACTCGCTGTGGGTGTTCAACTTCGGCCTCGCCTGCTGCGCGATCGAGTTCATCGCCGCGTCGATGGCCCGCCACGACTTCATCCGTCTCGGCGTCATCCCCTTCGCGCCGGGGCCGCGCCAGGCCGACCTGATGGTCGTCTCCGGCACGGTCACCGACAAGATGGCGCCCGCGGTGAAGCGGCTGTACGAGCAGATGCCCGAGCCGAAGTACGTCATCTCCTTCGGCGCGTGCAGCAACTGCGGCGGGCCGTACTGGGACTCCTACTCCGTCACCAAGGGCGTGGACCAGATCATCCCGGTCGACGTCTACGTCCCCGGCTGCCCGCCCCGGCCCGAGGCGCTGCTCCAGGGAATCCTGAAACTCCAGGAGAAGATCGCGCGGGAGTCGCTGGGGGAGCGGTACGGATCCGCGTCCGGCGGGCGGCCGTCCGCGGCGGCGCTGCAGAGCGGGCTGGTGCGGCCGCCCTCGGGTGAGGGGGAGGGCCGATGACCGCGGCTGGCTGGCTCCCCGCCGGCGCCGGCGAACTCTTCGGTACGGAGGCCACGGCCGAGGAGTCGTACGGCGTCCTGACCGTCGACGTACCGCCCGCTTCCTGGATCACCGCCCTGGAGACCGCGCGCGACCGTCTCGGCTGCACCTTCTTCGACTGGCTGAGCGCGGTCGACGAACCCGGCACGGGCTTCCGCGTCACGGTGCACGTCGCGGCCCTGTCCCCGGTACGGCGTCTGCTGCTGCGCACCACGGTGCCGCACGAGGCTCCGGTGCTGCCCTCCGCCGTCGACGTCTACGCGGGCGCCGCGTGGCACGAACGCGAGACACACGAGATGTTCGGCGTCGACTTCACCGGCCACCCCGGCCTCGACCACCTCCTCCTCCCCGACAGCTTCGAGGGCCACCCCCTGCGCAAGGACTTCGTCCTCGCCGCCCGGGTCGCCAAGGCCTGGCCCGGCGCGAAGGAACCCGGCGAGTCCGAACACGGCGCCCCCAAACGCCGCCAGATGCTCCCGCCTGGCGTCCCCGACCCCAACGAATGGGGCCCCCAGAAGGGCCAACTCCCCCCGGCCCCGACCCGCCCGACCCGAGCGACGGCGGGCGCCGCACCAGACCGCCCCCGCCGCACCCGCACGACGGGCGAGGGCTCGGCGAGCCAGTCGGCGACTCCGGAAACCCCGGCCCGTCCGCGCCGTACCCGCACGGCGGCGGAGGGTTCGGCGAGCCAGTCGGCGACTCCGGAGTCTCCGGCCGGTCCGCGGCGTGCGCGTACGGCGGGCGAGGGGTCGGCGAGCCAGTCGGCGACTCCGGAGTCCCCGGCCGGTCCGCGCCGTACGCGCACGGCGGCGGAGGGTTCGGCGAGTCAGGCGGCGGAGGTGCGGCCCGAAGCTCCGGGCTCCGCGAGCGAGGTGGCGGGCACGCGTCCCGAGTCGCCGGACTCGGCCGGCCGGCCGGGGGGAACGGCCCCCGAGCCCCCGGACTCCGCGAGCCGACCGGCGGAGGCACCCCCCGAGCGCCGTGCGCGCGGTGCGAGCGACGGGTCGTCGTCACAGCGCCCCGGTGCTCCCACGTCCGGCGGCCCCCGCCGGGCCCGTTCCGCGTCCGAGGGGTCCGCGAGCCGGCGCGCCGCGCCGGAGCCGTCGGCTGAACCGGCGGCGACAGCCGACGAGTCCGCGCCTGCCGAGGACCGCCGGAACGAGAAGCCGCCCGCCGCTCCCCGCAGCCCGGACGCCCCCTGGCATCACGACCGCCCGGCCTTCGGCCGACCCGACCCGAAGGACGAGTCGCAGCCCGAAGCCGACCCGGCCCGCGAGCCGGAAGGGGGCACGGCCACGGACTCCGACCCGGACCCGGAAACCGGGGCCGAGGCGGGCCCCGGCGCAGCGCCTGGGACCGGCACGAGCCCCGAGCCCCGGACGAGCCCCGAGCCCGGCGCGGAGAGCGAGTCCGGTGACCCCGACAACCCCACCCCCGACGACCCCACAGGAGGCCCGCGGTGAACGACGTGCTCGACGTCGCTCTGCGGCTCCTGGTCGTGTTCGTCGTCTTCCTCACCTTCCCCCTGATCGTGGGTCAGACCGAGCACAAGGTGATGGCCCACATGCAGGGCCGCCTCGGCCCGATGTACGCCGGCGGCTTCCACGGCTGGGCCCAGCTCATCGCCGACGGCGTGAAGTTCGCGCAGAAGGAGGACGTGGTCCCGGCCGGCGCGGACCGCCGTATCTTCCAGCTCGCCCCCGCCGTCGCCCTCCTGCCGTACCTCCTCGTCCTGCTCGCCATCCCGATCGGCCCGGGCGAGGGCGCGGTCGGCCAGGTGCTGGACGCGGGCGTGTTCTTCGTCCTCGCCGTGATGGGCGTCGGAGTGCTCGGCTCGCTCATGGCCGGGTGGGCCTCCGCCAACAAGTTCTCCCTCCTCGGCGGCCTGCGCACCGCCGCCCAGCTCCTCTCCTACGAACTTCCGATGCTGCTCACCGCCGCCTCGGTGGCGATGGCGGCCGGCACCGTCTCCCTCGTCGGCATCCTCGACGCGTTCGAGTGGTGGTGGCTGCCCTGGCAGATCACCGGCGCGCTCGTCTTCTTCATCGCCGGCCTCGCCGAACTCCAGCGCCCGCCCTTCGACATGCCCGTCGCCGACTCGGAGATCATCTTCGGCGCGTACACCGAGTACACCGGCCTGCGCTTCGCGCTCTTCCTCCTCGCCGAGTACGCCGGGATCGTCGTCCTGTGCGGCCTGACCACCGTCCTCTTCCTGGGCGGCTGGCACGGCCCCTGGGGCGCCGACGGGCTCGGCTGGGTCTGGACCCTGCTGAAGACCGCCGTCCTCGCCTTCGTCGTCATCTGGCTGCGCGTCACCTACCCCCGGATGCGCGAGGACCAGCTGCAGAAGTTCTCCTGGACCCTTCTCGTCCCCCTCTCCCTCGCCCAGATCGCCCTCACCGGCGTCGTCAAGGTGGTGTTCCTCTGATGGCCCCCATCCCCGGCTCCGGCCTGGCCAAGGGCCTGGCCGTCACCCTGCGGACGATGACGAAGAAGTCCGTCACCGCCCCCTACCCGGACACCCAGCCCGACCTCCCGCCCCGCACCCGCGGAGTGATCGGCCTGTTCGAGGAGAACTGCACGGTCTGCATGCTGTGCGCCCGCGAGTGCCCCGACTGGTGCATCTACATCGACTCCCACAAGGAGACGGTGCCGGCGGCGACCCCCGGCGGCCGCGACCGCAGCCGCAACGTCCTCGACCGGTTCGCCATCGACTTCTCCCTCTGCATGTACTGCGGTATCTGCATCGAGGTGTGTCCCTTCGACGCCCTGTTCTGGTCCCCGGAGTTCGAGTACGCCGAGACCGACATCCGCGACCTCACCCACGAACGCGACAAGCTCCGCGAGTGGATGTGGACCGTCCCGGCCCCGCCCGCCCTCGACCCCGGCGCCGAGGAGCCCAAGGAACTCGCCGCCGCCCGCAAGACCGCCGACAAGCTCGCCGCCGCCCAGGCCGAACCGCAGGAAGGGGAGTCGTGACCCTCGCCGCAGCCGCGGGAACGGCCGCGCACGCCACGACCACCACCGCCGCCGCCGGGACGCACGGCTTCCTCTCCCCGACCGGCGTGGAGATCGCCTTCCTCCTCGTCGGCCTGGTCACCTTCGGGGCCGCCGTCATCACCGTCACCACCCGGCAGCTGGTGCACGCCGCTCTGTGGCTGGTGGTCGCCCTCGGCGGCCTCGCCGTCGAATACCTCCTGCTCACCGCCGAGTTCATCGCCTGGGTGCAGGTCCTCATCTACGTCGGTTCCGTCGTCGTCCTCCTCCTGTTCGGGCTGATGCTCACCAGGGCGCCCATCGGCCGTTCCCCGGACGCCGACTCCGGCAACCGGCCGGTCGCCCTCGCCGTGGCCCTCGCCGCCGCCGGCACCCTCGTCTGGGTCGTCACCGACGCCTTCCGCACCACCTGGATCGACCTGGACGGCGCCCCCGCCGGCTCCACGGACGTCACCGGCGCGAGCCTCTTCCAGCACTGGGTCCTCCCCTTCGAGGCCCTCTCCGTCCTCCTCCTCGCCGCCCTCGTCGGCGCGATCGTCCTGTCCCGCAAGGCGAAGGCCGACGCCGCCTCCGACGCGGCGGACACCCGGCGCGACACGGAAGGGACCCGCTGATGCACCTCGCCTATCCCGCGGTCCTGTCCGCCCTCCTCTTCTGCACCGGCCTGTACGGCGTCCTCGCCCGCCGCAACGCGATCCTCGTCCTGATGTCGGTCGAGCTGATGCTCAACGCCGTCAATCTGAACCTGGTCGCCTTCGACGTCTGGCTCAGCCGGACCGCCGAGGACACCCTGCACTCCGGCCAGGCCCTCGCCCTGTTCACCATCGCCATCGCCGCCGCCGAGATCGGCATCGGCCTGGCGATCGTCCTCGCCGTGTACCGCAACCGCGGCACCTCGGACATCGACAAGCTCCGCGACACCGCCGAGGGTCACGAGCCCGACGGCCCCGACAGTGACACCACCGGCCGTGCAGTCCCCGGGTCTCGGACGGCCGGCGAGAAGGCTGAGGCCACCGCGTGACCACGACCACCCTCGCCGTCCTCGTCCCCCTCCTCCCCTTCCTCGGCGCGATCGCCGGCCTGCTCCTCGGCCGCACCGCCCCCGGCTTCGTCCGCCCGCTCGCCGTCCTGCCGACCCTCGCCTCCCTGGCACTGGCCGCGACGGTCGCCTGGCGCCAGGGCGGGCACCAGGCCGTCGACGCCGTCACCGAGCTCACACCCACCGGCTCGGTCCCGGTCGAACTCGCCCTGCACATCGACGGCTTCGCCGCCCTGACCGCCGTCGTCGTCACCGTCGTCGCCGGCTGCGTGCAGATCTACTCGACGGGCTACCTGCGCGACGACCCGCGCTACCCCTCCTACGCCGCCCTCGTCTCGCTTTTCACCTCCGCGATGCTCCTGGTCGTCTACTCCGGCGACCTGATGGTCCTGCTGGTCGGCTGGGAGGTCATGGGCATCTGCTCCTACTTCCTCGTCGGCCACTACTGGGAGACCCCAGAGGCCCGCGCCGCCTCCCTCAAGGCCTTCCTGGTCACCAAACTCGGCGACGTCCCCTTCCTCATCGGCCTGTTCGCCCTCGCCACCGAAGCCGGGTCCTTCCGCATCACCCGCATCCTCGGCGCCGTCGCCGACGGCGGCATCGAACACCCCACCCTGATCGCCCTGCTGCTCCTGGCGGGCGTGGCAGGCAAGTCGGCGCAGTTCCCCCTGCACACCTGGCTCCCCGACGCGATGGCGGGCCCGACCCCCGTCTCCGCGCTGATCCACGCCGCGACCATGGTCGCCGCCGGCGTCTACTTCATCGCCCGTCTCCTTCCGCTCTTCGAGGCCTCGCAGGCAGCCATGGTCGTCCTCGCCGTCATGGCCGCCGTGACCATGGCCGGCTCGGCGCTCGCCGCCCTCGCCCAGGACGACATCAAACGCGTCCTCGCCTACTCGACGATCGGCCAGCTCGGCTACATGACCGGCGCCCTCGCCGTCGCCGACCGCGGCGCCGCCGTCTTCCACCTCCTGTCCCACGGCGCCTTCAAGGCGCTGCTGTTCCTCGCCGCCGGCGTGATCATCCACGCCGCCGGCACCAACTCGCTGGCCGCCATGTCCCGCATGGGCCACCTGCGCGACCGCGTCCCCGACGCCTACTGGACGATGACCGTGGCGCTCCTCGCGCTCGCCGCGATCCCGCCCTTCAGCGGCTTCTTCTCCAAGGAGGCCGTCCTCGGCGTCGCCGAACACGTCGTCACCGGCCACACCGGACACGCCCCCGCGGCGGCGGGCTGGATCGTCCTCCTCGCCGGCCTCGTCACCGCCCTGCTCACCGCGGCGTACGCGACACGGCTGTGGCTGCTGGCCTTCCGCGGACACGGCCCCGAGGCACCCGACCACGGCAGGCAGCCGCTGACGATGACCACGGTGCTGTGGGTGCTCGCCGTACCGTCCCTCGCGCTCGGCGGATTCGCCTTCCGCGTCCTGCCCGACTGGTTCGACGGCCACGACCTCACCCCGACCCTCACCACCTCCGTGCTCGGCACGGGCGTGGCCCTGGTCGGCGGCATCGTCACCTACGCCGCCTGGCGGCACACCACCGCACACGCCGCCCGCGTGCCCCTCGGCGCCGTCGCCGCCCACCCCGAGGGCGACGCCGGACTCGTCGAGGCGGAGGCCATCGCCAGCCACGAACCGGCCTACGGCGACATCGCCTACGCATCCGACCCGTCCGACCCCGGCCGGCTGCTGCTCGGCCCGCTGCACCGGCACGCGGCCGCCGGCTTCCACCTGGACGCCCTGTACACGGCCCTCTTCGTCCGCCCGGTGCGGGCCGGCGCGAGCCTCGTCCGGTTCCTCGACCGTGAGGTCGTCGAAACCTACGTACGCGGCGCGGGCGCGCTGCCCCGCTGGCTCGGCGTCGCCGTACGACGGGCCCAGACCGGCAATCTGCAGACCTATGTGAGCGCGCTGCTCGCCGGCACCGTCGTCCTCGCGGTCGCCGCCGTCCTCGTCGCCACGGGAGCGTGAGCAGGCGTGATCGATATCAACGAGTCCGTGATGCAGGTCCTTCTGGCGTTGATCGTCGTCGGACCGCTCCTCGGCGCCGTCGCCGCTCTCCTGCCGGCCCCGCCCGGACTGAAGGGGAAATCACCCGACCAGGCAGTGCTCCGCCACGGGGTCACCGTCACCGGCGCCGTCCTCATCGCGGCGATCGTCCTCGCGCTCGGCTTCGACCACGACCAGCCGTCGAGGATGCAGGCCACCACCGACATCAGCTGGATCCCCGCACTAGACGTGCGGATCCACCTCGGAACCGACGGCATTTCCCTCCCCCTTCTGGTCCTGACCGCGCTGCTGACCTTCCTCTGCGCGCTCCACTCCTACTTCAAGCCGCCCACGGGCCCGTCCCCGAAGGCGTTCGTCGCCCTGCTGCTGGTCCTCGAGTCCGGCACCCTGGCGACCTTCGCCGTCCTCGACCTGATCCTGTTCTTCCTCGCCTTCGAGACCGTTCTCATCCCCATGTACTTCCTCATCGCCCGCTGGGGCGGCGAGGGCCGGGCCGAGGCCGCCTGGAAGTTCATCCTCTACACGCTGCTCGGCTCCGTCGTCATGCTGCTCGGCCTGCTCCTGATCGGAATCGAGGCGGGCACATTCGACATGGTGGCACTCGCCACTGACAACGGCCGGTCGCTGACCACATCCGTGCAGGTCATCGCCGTATTGGCGATCGGGATCGGGCTCGCGGTCAAGACCCCGATGTGGCCGCTGCACAGCTGGCTGCCCGACGCCCACACCGCCGCCCCGACCGTCGGCTCGGTCCTGCTGGCCGGAGTCCTGCTGAAGATGGGCACGTACGGCTTCGTACGCATCCTGCTGCCCGCCGCGCCGGACGGCTTCCGCACCTTCGCGCCGTACCTCGCCGCGTTCGCCGTCGTCGGCATCATCTACGGATCCCTCGCCTGCCTGGCCCTCACCAGGCGCGGCGCGAACGGCGACCTCAAGCGCCTCATCGCCTACTCCTCCGTCGGCCACATGGGCTTCGTCCTCCTCGGCATCGCGACGATGACCCCGACCGGCGTCAACGGCGCCCTGTTCGCCAACATCGCCCACGGCCTCATCACCGGACTGCTGTTCTTCCTGGTAGGCGGCCTCAAGGACCGCACCGGCAGCACCGACCTCGACACCCTCGCGAAGGAGACCGGCGCCGCCCTCTACGGCAGGGCGCCGCGCCTCGGCGGTCTGCTCGCCTTCGCCGCCGTCGCCTCCCTCGGCCTGCCCGGCCTCGCCGGATTCTGGGGCGAGATGCTTGCCCTGTTCGGCGCCTTCGACCCCGCCGAAGGCCTCAGCCGCCCCGCCTTCCTCACCTTCATGGCGATCGGCGCGTTCGGCACCCTGCTGACCGCCGCCTACCTGCTGATCGTGGTCCGCAGGGTCTGCATGGGCGCCTCGCCCCAGGACTCCCCGAAGTTCGCGGACGTGCGCTCCTACGAGTTCGCGGCCTGGACCCCGCTCGTCGTCCTCACCGTCGTCGCCGGCCTGTGGCCCAGGGCCCTCCTCGGGCTGACCGACCCGGCCGTGCAGCAGCTCCTCGCAGGAGGCAACCGATGAGCTCCCTCGTCCAGTCCGTCGACTGGCTGGCCATCGCGCCGCCCACCATCACGGCGGTCGTCGGACTCGTCGTCCTCGTCGCCGACCTGTTCGTGAGCGAGACCAGGAAGCCGCTCCTCGGATGGCTCTCGGTGGCCGGACTCGCCGCCGCCACGCTGATGCTGCTGCCCCTCCTCGACGCCGACCGCAGCACCTTCTGCCTGGTCGGCGACGAAGGAGTGTGCAGCTACACCGCGGACCGCTTCACCCTCGTCATCCAGTTCCTGGTCCTCGGCGGCGCCCTCCTGGCCGCCCTGCTGTCCGTCACCGCCCTCAAGGACGACTCCAAACGGCTCCCCGAGGGCGAGTACTGGTTCCTCTTCCTCTCCTCCGCCGCCGGCGCCGCCCTCCTGCCCGCCTCACGCGACCTCGCGACCCTCGTCGTCGCCCTGGAGGTCGCCTCCCTGCCCGCCTTCGCCCTCGTCGGCCTCAGACACGGCGACCGCAAGTCCTCCGAAGCGGCCCTGAAGTTCTTCCTGTCCTCCGTCACCGCCACCGCCGTCAGCCTGCTCGGCATCAGCTTCGTCTACGCCGCCACCGGCACCCTCCACCTCACCCTGGTCGCCGAACGCGTCCAGAACGTCGACGGACAGCTCCACACCCTCACCCAGACCGGCGTCGTCCTCACCCTCGTCGGCTTCGCCTTCAAGACCGCAGCCGTCCCCTTCCACTTCTGGGTCCCCGACACCTACGTGGGCGCCCCCCTGCCGATCGCCGCCTACCTGTCCGTCATCGGCAAGGCGGTCGGCTTCTCCGGGCTCATCCTCGTCACCGTCGTCGCCCTCCCGTCGTACGCCCACGTGTGGGGACCCGCCCTCGCCGTGCTGGCCGCCCTCACCATGACCGTCGGCAACGTGGGCGCCCTCGCACAACAGGCCACCCGCGCGTACAGCGCCGTACGCCTTCTCGCCTGGTCGTCCGTCGGCCAGGCCGGCTACCTCCTGGTACCGATCGCCGCCGCCGCGTACTCCGGCGACGCCGAGAAGTCGATCGGCTCCACCGTCGCCTACGCCCTCATGTACGGCGCCGTGAACCTGGGCGCCTTCGCGGTGGCCGCCCTCGTCGGCCGCGCGCACCGCCTCAACCGGGTCGCCGACTACCGCGGCCTCTACGCCGCCAGCCCCCTCACCGCGCTCCTCCTGGGCTTCTTCCTGCTCTGCCTCGCCGGACTCCCGCCGGGCATCATCGGCCTCTTCGCCAAGGTCACCGTGTTCTCCGCCGCGGTCGACGCCGGACTCGGCTGGCTCGCCGTCGTCATGGCCGTCAACGTCGTCATCGCGCTGGTCTACTACCTGCGGTGGACGGCCCTGCTGTTCCGCGCCCCCGAGGGCGAACCCGTGAAGCACCGGCTCCCCGCGCCCCTCACCGCCGCCCTCGCCCTCACCGGCGTCCTCGGCGTCGCCCTGTCCGGCGCACCCCAGCTGGTCCTGCGCTTCACCGGCACCGGGCTCTTCTGAGGAAGCCCCCTCCACCCGGGCACACGCGCGTGCCGTCACCCGGACGGTTGACACGCGCCACCGCGCGCACAAGGGAACTAGAGCCCTTCGCCTCGCGTTGACCGGTACGGGAGGGTCCACTGGACGTGGCACCACGAGACCAGTGGACAGCGCAGGTCACAAGGAAGATCAGCAAGCAAGGGTCCCCCTGCCGCATGATTTGGAGGGCGTACCGTGCACCGCCGGCACAACGGGCTCAGGACCGCAGTCCTCCTCGGGGGACTGTCCGCGCTCATCATCGTCATCGGCAGCTTCTTCGGCCGCATGGGGCTCGTCGTCGCCGTCCTGATCGCGCTCGGCACCAACGCGTACGCGTACTGGAACAGCGACAAGCTGGCCCTGCGCGCGATGCGCGCCCGCCCGGTGAGCGAGTTCGAGGCACCGGGGCTGTACCGGATGGTCCGCGAGCTCTCCACCCAGGCCCGCCAGCCCATGCCCCGGCTCTACATCTCCCCGACCGAGGCCCCCAACGCCTTCGCCACCGGCCGCAACCCGCGCAATGCCGCGGTGTGCTGCACCGAGGGCATCCTGCGCCTGCTCGACGAGCGGGAGCTGCGCGGCGTCATCGGCCATGAGCTGAGCCATGTCTACAACCGCGACATCCTGATCTCCTCGGTCGCCGGCGCCCTCGCCTCCGTGATCATGTTCCTGGTCAACTTCGCCTGGCTGATCCCGATCGGCCGCTCGGACGACGACGACGGCCCCGGCCTCCTCGGCATACTGCTGATCATGATCCTCGGCCCGCTCGCCGCGTCCCTCATCCAGCTGGCCATCAGCCGCTCCCGTGAGTACGAGGCGGACGCCTCAGGCGCCCAGCTCACCGGCGACCCCCTGGCCCTCGCGGGCGCGCTGCGCAAACTGGAACTCGGCACCAAACAGCTCCCTCTGCCCCCCGAGCCCCGTATCGAGACGGCCAGCCACATGATGATCGCCAACCCGTTCCGCCCCGGCCAGGGGTTCTCGAAGATGTTCTCCACCCACCCGCCGATGGCGGAACGCATCGCCCGGCTCGAGAGGATGGCAGGTCACCAGTGAAGACCATTCTGAATGTCATATGGCTCGTGTTCAGCGGCTTCTGGCTCTTCCTCGGCTATCTGTTCGCGGGCGTGCTGCTGTGCATCACCATCATCGGCATCCCCTTCGGCGTCGCCGCGTTCCGGATCGGCGTCTACGCCCTGTGGCCCTTCGGATACACGACGGTCGAGCGCCGGGACGCGGGAGCGCCGTCCTTTCTCGTCAACGTGCTCTGGCTGCTCCTGGCCGGCTGGTGGCTGGCGCTCGGCCACATCGTCACCGGCATCGCCCTGTGCGTGACGATCATCGGAATCCCGCTCGGCATCGCCAACTTCAAGCTGATCCCGGTTTCCCTGCTCCCGCTGGGCCGCGAGATCGTACGGACGGACCAGGCGTTCACGGACACATCGCGCTGGTAGGGCGGCAGGGCCGGATCCACGGTCGTACGGCGTGCCAGGACAGGCGAGTTGTCCACAGGCCGGAGGTTGTCCACAGGCCCGCACGATTGTCGGTGGCGGCGCGCATGATGAATGCATGACCGAGCACGAGCAGTTGCTGACACAGGTGGCGGACAAGGCCCGCAACACCCGCCCATGGGGCTGGCCCTCCCTCCCCAACCCGGTCGACGCGGCCACACTGGCCCGCGCCGAGGGCACGCTGGGCTTCACCCTGCCCCCACTGCTCGCCGAGCTCTATCTGCGCATAGCGGACGGCGGATTCGGCCCCGAGTACGGTCTGCTGCCCCTGCTGGACAGCCCGCCCTCCGGTGAGCCCGCCGCCGTGGTCCAGTACCTCGCCAACCGTGAGAGCGGCCGCGAGGATCCCGACTGGCCCTGGCCGGAGGGAGTGCTGCCGATAACCCACTGGGGCTGCGGCATGTACGCCTGCGTCGACTGCCGCTCGCCCCGGGCCGCCGTCCTCCTCTTCGAACCCAACCCGGGCGACCCCGACCACGCCTGGTTCCTCGACGCCCCCGCCCTCACGGACTGGCTCCACTCCTGGATCCAGGGCACGGGCTGGTACGAGGAGGAGAACGAGGGCATGGACCTGGCCCCCTGGCCCGGCTTCACCGACCCCGCACCACAGGAGCGGACCTTCTGACCGGACCGGCCGGCCACAGAACCCCGGACGGCACGGTCGCGAGGCATCCGACGACGAGGCCGGGGCGCCCCCGGTCACCCGGCAGCCCGGCGACAGGGCTACCGCCCCGCCCACCGCCGTACGCCGTAAGCCGCCGCCCCCGCCGCCAGCACCCCCGCGCCCGCGGTCACCGAGACCCACGGCAGGGAGAACGCCAGTACCAGGCATCCGGCGAGTCCCAGCGCCGGCAGTGCCCGCGCCGCCGGCCGGGCGTCGAGCGTCCAGGCGGAGGCGTTGGCCACCGCGTAGTACGCCAGCACACCGAAGGAGGAGAAACCGATCGCGCCCCGTACGTCCACCGTGGCGGCCAGGACGGCGACCACCGCGCCCACGGCCAGTTCCGCCCGGTGCGGCACCCGGAACCGCGGGTGCACGGCCGCGAGTGCACCCGGCAGATGCCGGTCCCGCGCCATGGCCAGCGTCGTCCGCGAGACCCCCAGGACCAGGGCGAGCAGCGAACCCAGCGCGGCCACCGCCGCACCCGCCCGCACCACCGGCACCAGCTCGCCGAACCCCGCGGCCCGCACGGCGTCCGCGAGCGGCGCCGTGGCGTCACCCAGCCCCTTCGGCCCCAGCACCGAGAGGACGGCCACGGCGACGGCCGCGTACACCACCAGCGCGATACCCAGGGCCAGCGGGATCGCCCGCGGAATGGTGCGTGCCGGATCCCGGACCTCCTCACCGAGGGTCGCGATACGGGCGTACCCGGCGAAGGCGAAGAACAGCAGGCCGGCCGCCTGAAGCACCCCGCCCACACCCCCCGAGAGCCCGATGTCCAGCCGCCCGGCACCGGCCTGCCCCGACGTCAGGCACACGACCACCACACAAGCGAGGACGGCCAGGACCACACCCACGATCGCCCGCGTCAGCCACGCGGACTTCTGGACACCGCCGTAGTTCACCGCGGTCAGCAGCACGACGGCGGCGACCGCCACGGCATGCGCCTGCCCAGGCCAGACGTACGCGCCGACGGTGAGCGCCATCGCCGCGCAGGACGCCGTCTTCCCGACCACGAACGCCCAGCCGGCGAGATAACCCCAGAACTCCCCGAGCCGCTCACGCCCGTACACGTACGTGCCGCCCGACGCCGGGTACAGGGCGGCGAGGCGCGCCGACGACGTGGCGTTGCAGTAGGCGATCACGGCGGCCACCGCCAGCCCCAGCAGCAGCCCGGAGCCGGCCGCGTGCGCGGCGGGGGCGAGGGCGGCGAAGATGCCGGCCCCCACCATGGAGCCGAGACCGATGACCACGGCGTCACCGACGCCGAGCGTGCGCCGCAACTGAGGACCGGAGGTGTCTGTCACGGGACGGCACCCTACTGAGCAGGTGCAACCACGAGATGGACGTGTGACGTCTGTCAGGGTGCAAGAACAGCGGGAAAGGGGCAGGTGCAGGGCATGACGATCATCAGCTGGATCATTCTCGGACTGCTGGCCGGGGCGATAGCGAAGTTCCTGCTGCCCGGCCGCGACCCGGGAGGCCTCATCGGCACGACCCTCATCGGAGTCGTCGGCGCGTTCATCGGCGGCTGGATATCGGCCCGTTGGCTCGACCACCCGGTCACCAAGGACTTCTACGACGGCACCACCTGGGTCGCCGCGATCGGGGGCTCGCTGGTCCTGCTGATCGCCTACCGCATCCTGTTCGGCAACTCACGCAGCTGACCGGCCGGCTCACCCCGGACGGCAGCCGGCGGGCGGAAAGGGCGGGCACCATCACGATGCCCGCCCTTCGCGTCCGTCACCGGACCTACCGGTAGTTCACGAACTGCAGCGCGAATTCGAAGTCCTTGCCCTTGAGCAGCGCGATGACGGTCTGCAGATCGTCGCGGCTCTTGGAGCTGACGCGCAGTTCGTCACCCTGCACCTGGGCCTTCACGCCCTTGGGGCCCTCATCGCGGATGATCTTCGCGACCTTCTTCGCGTTGTCCTGGGAGATGCCCTCCTCGATGGACGCGAAGATCTTGTACTCCTTGCCCGAGAGCTGGGGCTCGCCCGCGTCCAGGGCCTTCAGGGAGATGCCCCGCTTGATCAGCTTGGACTGGAAGACGTCGAGGACGGCCTTCACCCGGTCCTCGGAGTTCGCCTCCATGAGGATCTTCTCCCCGGACCATGAGATCGAGGCACCCACGCCCTTGAAGTCGTAGCGCTGGGAGATCTCCTTGGCGGTCTGGTTGAGGGCGTTGTCGACCTCCTGCCGCTCGACCTTCGAGACGATGTCGAAACTGGAGTCGGCCATGTCCTGTGGCTCCTTGAATCGGGGTGCGTACCGGGCAGCGCACCGGATGCGTACGTGAGGCGGCCCCCGAGCCCGGCGTTCGGTACCCGGCCGCATCCGGACCAGCCTAGTCACCCGCCGGGCCCCCGGTGGCGATCAATCGGGTGGCGAAGCACCCCTGCCCATCGGGTATTGTTTACGTCGTTGCCAAGGAGCACCGCCGAAAAGCGGTACAACGGGCAGCAACCCCGGCGGTGTGCCCGAGCGGCCAAAGGGAGCAGACTGTAAATCTGCCGGCTCAGCCTTCCCAGGTTCGAATCCTGGCGCCGCCACACTGGGGAAGAGACCCCTTCCGGACTACGGAAACGTAGTCCGGAAGGGGTCTCTTCGTGTGTGCACGTCCGGTGTTCGCGCGGGGCGGGTGCGGGGCACACTGGGCGCATGTCGTCCCGTCGCCGTCACTGTCCCGTGTGCCGTCGTGAGATCGCCGTCGTCGCCGGACGGTACGCGCGGCACGATCCGCCCGGCGCCCGGCGGATCGGGGAACTGACTTCCTGCCCCGGGTCGCGCAGGCACGCCCAACTCGGCGCGGAGCAGCCCTCGCTGGACGGCTACACCGTGCCTGAGTTCCCGGGGCAGATGCCCCTCTTCTGACCGCCGGACGGGACCTAGTTCCCGGCCACCGACTTCACCGCCACCGACACCGGCGCCGGGCCGCTGATCAGTTCCAGGGTCAGACCCGCCGTCGCGGGGGAGTCCACCAGTTCGGCCAGTACGGCGGCCACGTCGTCGCGCGGGATCGGCCCGCCGCCCGTGTGGGCCTCCAGACGGACCCGGCCGGTGCCGGCGTCGTCGGTGAGCCGGCCGGGGCGCAGGACCGTCCAGTCCAGGGCGTCCAGGCCCCGTACGTACGCGTCCGCCTCGCCCTTGGCGCGCAGGTACACGTCGAAGACCTCGTCGCCCTCGTGCGCCGGGTCCGCGCCCATGGACGAGACGATCACGAAGCGCCGTACGCCCGCGCGGACGGCCGCGTCGGCGAAGAGGACCGCCGCCGCCCTGTCCACCGTCTCCTTGCGGCCCACACCGCTGCCCGGCCCGGCGCCCGCCGCGAACACCGCCGCGTCCGCGCCCTCCAGCCGTTCCGCGACCTCCTCCACCGACGCCGACTCCAGGTCCAGCACGACCGGTTCGGCACCCAGGCGCCGCAGTTCGTCCGCCTGTTCGGGTTTGCGGATGATGCCCGCCGCCTCGTCCCCGCGCGCGGCGAGCAACCGCTCCAGCCGCAGCGCGATCTGACCATGACCACCAGCGATGACAATGCGCATGTCTCCGACCGTACGCCGGGGCGCCCCCGTCCGCCGCGCAACCCCCCGGAGCCGCACGGGTGCTACGCGGGCCCCCGGCCCTGCCTGGGCAACCCCGTCCCCTCCTCCGCCGGCGCCGAACCGCGGTACTCCCGCACCGCGCTCGTCCACGCCACCACCCGCCCCGCGTGCACCACGACGCGGCTGTACGCCGACGACAGCGCCCCCGAGAGCTTCTCCCCGCGCACCGCCAGCAGTTCGGCCGGGAAACCCGCCTCCACGCGCACCTCGGGCAGCCCCAGGGCCGCCCGCGCCGCCGCGCCCACCGCCGTACAGGCGTCGTCGGCGGTCAGCCCGTGGCGGGAGGCCAGCAGATACGCCGCCTCCAGCGGATCGCCGCGGCCCACCGGGTTCGACACGTCCCGCAGCGCCCCGCTCCCGGCGGCCACCCGCACCCCCGCCGACCGCAGCAGCCGTACCGGAGCCACGCCCCGGCGGTCGACGGCGCCGCAGCCGCCCTGCGGCAGGCACACCACCGTCACCCCGGCCGCCGCGAGCCGGTCCGCCGCCCGGGCGGCCGAGTCGGCCGGCAGCCGGGCGAGACCGCCGCACGGTCCGACGGCGACCCCTGGCCGCAGCCCGCCCGCCATCGCCGCGAACCGGGCCAGCCGGACGGGATCGGCGGCGTCCGTGTGCAGGTCGACCGGGCAGCCGTGCTCGGAGGCGAGCTCCAGGACCGCCTCCACGTAGCCGGTGGGATCGGGGTCGAGGTCCGGACAGCCGCCCACCGCGGACGCGCCCATCTTCATCGCGTCCCGCAGCACCGCGAGCCCGTCCGCGCCGGCCACCCCCGTCAGCAGCCGGGGCATGGCCACCGTCGTGAGTTCGGCCAGCCCGCGCAGCGAACGCCCCGCCCCCAGTACGGCGGTCAGCGCGCCGAGCCCGGCCATGTCGCCCACGCGCACATGGGCCCGCAGCGCCGTCGCCCCGTGCCCGAGCTGGAGCAGCGCCGCCTCCGTCGTACGCCGCCGGACGTCCCGGGGGTCGTACGAGACGGGGCCGCCGGCGTCGGCGGACAGGGCGGTGTCCGCGTGGGCGTGGGGTTCGGCGGGGGCCGGCAGGAGCAGATAGCCGGTGAGGTCGACCCGCGTGCCGCACGCGCGTGTGCCCTCCGCCGCCAGGCTGCCGGCCGTACCGACCGCCTCGATGCGCCCGCCGCCCAGCCGTACGTCCACGGTCCGGCCGTCGGTGAGACGCGCGCCGCACAGCAGCAGCGGGGCCGGATCGACCGGCACCGGCCCCGGCGACGAGGGCGGGCGGGGCGGTGGCTGCGGCCGGCTGTCGGGCATCGCACTCCAGGGGCTCGGACTGCGCTCGGAGGGCAAGGTCACGCGGGGAGAATCGCGCGGAAAAGATCACGCAGAGTGAGTCGAGCCTAGGCCGGGGGGCCACCCCTCGCCGGGAGGAGGCCAATAGTCGTACCGGCGTGGTCCGTCCCGGAAGCGGGGGCCGAAACGGATTTGGGCGAACGGCGGCGGAGCGTGTAATGTCTTCATCGCTCGCCCCAATAGCTCAGTCGGCAGAGCGTCTCCATGGTAAGGAGAAGGTCAACGGTTCGATTCCGTTTTGGGGCTCTGGTGTGTGAGGTTCCCGTCGCGAGACGGGGTCCGATCGCATCAAAGCGGTGTAGCTCAGTCGGTAGAGCAAGCGGCTCATAATCGCTGTGTCACCGGTTCAAGTCCGGTCACCGCTACAGACAGTAGCCGATTGCGGGGTCGGTCCTTCGATCGGCTACTCTTGCTTGCGTAAATAAAGTCGATCCGTCCGTCAAGGAGCACTCACGTGGCTGCCACCGACGTCCGCCCGAAGATCACGCTGGCCTGCGTGGAGTGCAAGGAGCGGAACTACATCACCAAGAAGAACCGGCGTAACAACCCGGACCGTCTTGAGATGAAGAAGCACTGCCCGCGTTGCAACGCGCACACCGCGCACCGCGAAACGCGATAAAACAGGCTCGTACACGAGGCCGTCCCCCCAGCCAAGGGGGGCGGCCTCGTGTCGTTTTCCCGTGGGACCAGACACCCAGGCAGACCAAGTCAGACACAGGAGGTGCCGCGCGCATGGCGCTCGACCAGTCCTTCGTGGGGCGGAGCTACCCGCCCACCGAGCCCTACGAGGTGGGCCGGGAGAAGATCCGTGAGTTCGCCGAAGCGGTGGGGGACGCCAACCCGGCGTACACGGACGCGGAGGCCGCCAAGGCGCTCGGCCACCCCGATGTGATCGCCCCGCCCACCTTCGTCTTCGCCATCACCTTCAAGGCCGCCGGGCAGGTCGTCGCCGACCCCCGGCTCGGCCTGGACTACAGCCGGGTGGTGCACGGCGACCAGAAGTTCGCCTACGTCCGTCCGGTGCGCGCGGGTGACCTGCTGACCGTCACCTCGACCATCGAGACGATCCGTTCGATGGCCGGCAACGACATACTCGACATCCGCGGCGAGGTGCACGACCAGAACGGCGAACACGTCGTCACCGCCTGGACCAAGCTGGTGGCCCGCGGGGCCGAGGAGGCGTGAAGCACATGACGGCACAGATCTCCTACGCCGACGTCGAGGTCGGCACCGAGCTGCCCGCACAGACGTTCCCCGTGACGCGCGCGACCCTCGTCCGGTACGCGGGTGCCTCCGGCGACTTCAACCCGATCCACTGGAACGAGCGGTTCGCCAAGGAGGTCGGCCTGCCCGACGTGATCGCGCACGGCATGTTCACCATGGCCGAGGCGATCCGCGTGGTGACCGACTGGGCGGGCGACCCGGGCGCGGTCGTCGAGTACGGCGTCCGCTTCACCCGTCCGGTCGTCGTCCCCGACGACGAGCAGGGCGCCGTCATCGAGGTCAGCGGCAAGGTCGCCGCCAAGCTCGACGACAACACGGTCCGCGTGGACCTCCTCGCGATGAGCGCCGGCCAGAAGGTGCTGGGCATGTCGCGGGCGGTCGTCCGGCTGAGCTGAGCCGGACGCAGCGGGGGCGGGGCTGTCGGTGCCGTCTCGTAGTCTTGAGCCCGTGCAGGAACTCCACGACGCCCCCCTCGCCCCGCTGACCACCTTCCGGCTGGGCGGTCCCGCGACCCGGCTGGTCACCGCGACGACCGACGACGAGGTGATCGCCGCCGTCCGCGAGGCCGACGACAGCGGTACGCCGCTGCTGGTCATCGGCGGCGGCTCCAACCTGGTCATCGGCGACAAGGGCTTCGACGGCACCGCCCTCGTCGTCGCGACCAGGGGCTTCGCCCTGGACGGTACGCGGCTGGAGCTGGCGGCCGGTGAGGTGTGGACCGACGCCGTCGCCCGCACCGTGGAAGCCGGCCTCGCCGGCGTCGAATGCCTGGCCGGCATCCCCGGCTCGGCCGGCGCCACCCCGATCCAGAACGTGGGGGCGTACGGCCAGGAGGTCTCCTCCACGATCACCGAGGTCGTCGCCTACGACCGCAGGGCCGGCGAGACCGTCACCCTCGGCAACGAGGAGTGCGCCTTCTCCTACCGCCACAGCCGCTTCAAGGCCGACCCCGAGCGGTACGTCGTGCTGCGCGTGCGCTTCCGGCTGGAGGACGCGGGCGGCCTCTCCGGGCCCGTCAAGTACGCCGAGACGGCCCGCGTCCTCGGCGTCGCGCCGGGCCGGCGGGTACCGCTGGCCACGGCCCGCGAGACGGTGCTGAAACTCCGGGCGGGCAAGGGCATGGTCCTGGACCCCGAGGACCACGACACCTGGTCGGCCGGCTCCTTCTTCACCAACCCCGTCCTCGACGAGGAGGCGTTCACCGCCTTCCGCGCCCGGGTCCGGGAACACCTCGGCGACGGCGTGGAGCCCCCCGCGTACCCCGCGGGCGAGGGCCGCACCAAGACCTCCGCCGCCTGGCTGATCGACAAGGCCGGCTACACCAAGGGCTACGGCGACGGCCCGGCCCGCATCTCCACGAAGCACACCCTCGCCCTCACCAACCGGGGGGACGCGACCACCGAGGACCTCCTCGCGCTGGCCCGCGAGGTCGTCGCGGGCGTCCACGAGGCGTTCGGCATCACCCTGGTCAACGAACCGGTGACGGTGGGCGTCAGTCTCTAGCGGAATCTCCGTCGCCGGGAGCGGGGGCGGGGCCGGCGCGCCTGCCCCGGCGGCACGGTCGCCCGCGGTCAGGCGGGGGTGGTGAGCCAGGTGTCCACGCCCGACAGGAGGTCCGACTTCACCGAGGCCGGGGCTGTCGAGGCGCGTACCGACTGGCGGGCCAGTTCGGCCAGTTCCCCGTCCGTGAAGGCGTGGTGGTGGCGGGCCAGCTCGTACTGGGCCGTGAGGCGGGAGCCGAAGAGCAGGGGGTCGTCGGCGCCCAGGGCCAGGGGGACGCCCGCGTCGAAGAGGGTGCGCAGGGGGACGTCCTCCGGCTTGTCGTAGACGCCCAGGGCCACGTTCGACGCCGGGCACACCTCACACGTCACCTGGCGGTCGGCGAGCCGCTGCAGCAGCCGCGGGTCCTCCGCCGCCCGTACGCCGTGGCCGATACGGTCCGCCTCCAGGTCGTCCAGACAGTCCCGTACCGACGCGGGCCCGGTCAGCTCGCCGCCGTGCGGTGCCGACAGCAGCCCGCCCTCGCGCGCGATCGCGAACGCCCGGTCGAAGTCGCGCGCCATCCCGCGCCGCTCGTCGTTGGAGAGGCCGAACCCGACGATCCCCCGGTCCGCGTACCGCACCGCCAGCCGGGCCAGGGTGCGCGCGTCCAGCGGATGCTTCATACGGTTGGCGGCCACCAGCACCCGCATCCCGATCCCGGTGTCCCGCCGTGCCGTGTCCACCGCGTCCAGGATGATCTCCAGCGCCGGGATCAGCCCGCCCAGCCGGGGCGCGTACGACGTCGGGTCGACCTGGATCTCCAGCCACCCGGAGCCGTCCCGCAGATCCTCCTCCGCCGCCTCCCGCACCAGCCGCTGGATGTCCTCGGGCTCCCGCACGCACGAGCGCGCCGCGTCGTACAGCCGCTGGAAACGGAACCAGCCGCGCTCGTCCGTGGCCCGCAGTCTCGGCGGCTCCCCGCTCGTCAGCGCGTCGGTCAGCGACTCGGGCAGGCGCACGCCGTACTTGTCGGCCAGTTCCAGCACGGTGGTGGGCCGCATGGACCCGGTGAAGTGCAGGTGCAGATGGGCCTTCGGCAGTGCGGAGAGATCACGTACACGCGGGGGGTTCGGGGGGTGCCCCCCTGAAGAGCTCAGCATTCGCCGATCCTGCCGCACACCCTCGCCGTCCCGGTAGCGCTTTCCCCTTTAGTGGTCTTGCTCGCACAAACGAACAGGGGCACCCGGGAGATCCCGGGTGCCCCTGCGACGTGGGGGACGACGTCAGTCGCGGGCCTCCGCGAGCAGCTTCTGGAGGCGGCTCACGCCCTCGACGAGGTCCTCGTCACCCAGCGCGTACGACAGCCGCAGATAGCCGGGTGTGCCGAATGCCTCACCCGGTACCACCGCGACCTCGGCCTCCTCGAGGATGAGCGCCGCCAGCTCGACCGAGCTCTGCGGACGCCTGCCCCGGATGTCCTTGCCGAGCAGCGCCTTCACCGAGGGGTAGGCGTAGAACGCGCCCTCGGGCTCCGGGCAGACCACACCGTCGATCTCGTTGAGCATCCGGACGATGGTCCTGCGCCGCCGGTCGAACGCCTCCCGCATCGTCGCGACCGCGTCCAGGTTCCCGGACACGGCGGCGAGTGCGGCCACCTGGGCGACGTTGGACACGTTGGACGTGGCGTGCGACTGGAGGTTGGTCGCGGCCTTCACCACGTCCTTCGGGCCGACGATCCAGCCGACCCGCCAGCCCGTCATCGCGTAGGTCTTCGCCACACCGTTGACCACGACGCACTTGTCGCGCAGCTCGGGCACCAGCGCGGGCAGCGACACGGACACGGCGTCGCCGTAGACCAGGTGCTCGTAGATCTCGTCGGTGAGCACCCACAGGCCGTGCTCGACGGCCCAGCGGCCGATCGCCTCGGTCTCGGCCTCGCTGTAGACCGCGCCGGTCGGGTTGGACGGGGAGACGAAGAGGACGACCTTCGTCCGCTCGGTGCGGGCCGCCTCCAGCTGCTCCACGCTCACGCGGTAGCCGGTGGTCTCGTCGGCGACGACCTCCACCGGGACGCCGCCGGCCAGCCGGATCGACTCCGGGTACGTCGTCCAGTACGGCGCCGGGACGATGACCTCGTCGCCCGGGTCGAGGATCGCCGCGAAGGCCTCGTAGATGGCCTGCTTGCCGCCGTTGGTGACCAGGATCTGGGAGGGGTCCACCTCGTAGCCGGAGTCGCGCAGCGTCTTGGCGGCGATCGCGGACTTCAGCTCCGGCAGACCGCCGGCCGGGGTGTACCGGTGGTACTTCGGGTTCTTGCAGGCCTCGATCGCGGCCTCGACGATGTAGTCCGGCGTCGGGAAGTCGGGCTCACCGGCGCCGAAGCCGATCACCGGTCGCCCGGCGGCCTTGAGGGCCTTGGCCTTGGCGTCCACGGCGAGGGTGGCGGACTCGGAGATCGCGCCGACTCGGGCGGAGACCCGGCGCTCGGTGGGAGGGGTTGCAGCGCTCATGGGCCCATCGTTCCAGACCGGAAACCCACGCGGCACGGGGGTTTCACGGAGTGAACAGGTCCGGGCAAACCCCTGAACACCAGTCCGGATCGGCACCGCCGGCGCCGTCCGGCCAGGACGATCTTCCGCCGGACCGTTCCTCCCAGGCACTTTCTGTTCGACGCCCGGCCCAGGAACACGTACACTCTCACCTCGTTGGCCTTAAGCGGCCCGCGCTCAGCCGGTGCACACCAAGCATCCGGTCGGATGCGGTACGTTGGGGAACGCACAAAGGGTCGTAGCTCAATTGGTAGAGCACTGGTCTCCAAAACCAGCGGTTGGGGGTTCAAGTCCCTCCGGCCCTGCTATACACACACCTTCGCCAGGATGTGTGCGCATGTACGTACAGCAATGCACCGCCGTGCGGGCTCGAACCGGGCGCGGCACGGCCACGACCCGGAATCAGGTGAGGACGAGTGACGGACGCCGTGGGCTCCATCGACATGCCTGATGCCCAGGACGAAGCACCGGATTCCAAGAAGAAGGCCCGCAAGGGCGGCAAGCGGGCCAAGAAGGGTCCGCTGAAGCGCCTCGCCCTCTTCTACCGTCAGATCGTCGCGGAGCTCCGCAAGGTCGTCTGGCCGACGCGGAATCAGCTGACGTCGTACACGACGGCAGTGATCGTCTTCGTCGTCCTGATGATCGGTCTGATCACCCTGATCGACTATGGCCTCAGTCACGCCGCCAAGTACGTCTTCGGCTGAGCCGAGAGCGAAGAGCGCCGAGGTATCCGGCGCTCCTTTTCGCATGTTCCACCCCTTGTATCCAGGAAGAAGCAGCCACCGTGTCTGACCCGAACGTGAACGACGCCGTCGAGCCTTACGGCGAAGGGGCCGAGTCCGCCGAGGACGCGCCCGCCGCCGTCGAGGCCGCGGACGTCGAGGACACCGAGGCCTCCGCCGAGGCCGAGGCTGCCGACACCGACGCGGACGAGAGCGCCGAGCCGGACGAGACCACCGAGGCCGAGGAGGCCGAAGAGCCCGAGGACGACCGCGACCCGGTCGAGAAGCTCCGCGAGGAACTGCGGACGCTGCCCGGCGAGTGGTACGTCATCCACACCTACGCGGGCTACGAGAACCGGGTGAAGACCAACCTGGAGCAGCGCGCCGTCTCGCTGAACGTCGAGGACTACATCTTCCAGGCCGAGGTGCCGCAGGAAGAGGTCGTCCAGATCAAGAACGGCGACCGCAAGACGATCAAGCAGAACAAGCTCCCGGGCTACGTCCTGGTCCGCATGGACCTGACGAACGAGTCCTGGGGTGTCGTCCGCAACACCCCCGGTGTCACCGGCTTCGTGGGCAACGCCTACGACCCCTACCCGCTGACGCTGGACGAGATCGTCAAGATGCTCGCCCCGGAGGCCGAGGAGAAGGCCGCCCGCGAGGCAGCCGAGGCCGAGGGCAAGCCGGCCCCGCAGCGCAAGGTCGAGGTCCAGGTGCTGGACTTCGAGGTCGGCGACTCGGTCACCGTCACCGACGGCCCGTTCGCCACGCTGCAGGCGACCATCAACGAGATCAACCCCGACTCCAAGAAGGTCAAGGGCCTGGTGGAGATCTTCGGCCGGGAGACGCCGGTCGAGCTCTCCTTCGACCAGATCCAGAAGAACTAGTCCTTCTGGCACAGAGCTTCCGCGCAGGTCAGCCGAGTGCTCGCGCACTGGGCTGACCTGCTCGGTTTTTAGCCGCGCATCCATACCCGTTATCGTTGTGCGGTATGCCTGCGTCCGGGTTGTCCCCTGACGCGGGCAGGACCCGAATCGAAAGGACCCGGAGAGTCATGCCTCCCAAGAAGAAGAAGGTCACGGGGCTCATCAAGCTCCAGATCCAGGCCGGTGCCGCGAACCCGGCCCCGCCGGTCGGCCCCGCGCTGGGTCAGCACGGCGTGAACATCATGGAGTTCTGCAAGGCCTACAACGCCGCGACCGAGTCGCAGCGTGGCTGGGTCATCCCGGTGGAGATCACGGTCTACGAGGACCGTTCCTTCACCTTCGTCACCAAGACCCCGCCGGCCGCCAAGATGATCCTCAAGGCCGCGGGTGTGGAGAAGGGCTCCGGCGAGCCGCACAAGACCAAGGTCGCGAAGATCACGCGTGACCAGGTCCGTGAGATCGCCACGACGAAGATGCCCGACCTCAACGCCAACGACCTGGACGCCGCCGAGAAGATCATCGCCGGCACCGCCCGTTCCATGGGCGTCACGGTCGAGGGCTGACCTCCACCCCCGTAAGCCAAGCAGTAGTGGAAGGGCCGGCTCGGCCCGGACCACGACTCCTCAGATTCCACAGGAGCTTTCAGTGAGCAAGCGCAGCAAGTCTCTCCGCGCTGCGGACGCCAAGATCGACCGGGAGAAGCAGTACGCCCCGCTCGAGGCCGTCCGTCTCGCCAAGGAGACGTCCACGAGCAAGTTCGACGGCACCGTCGAGGTCGCCTTCCGCCTGGGTGTCGACCCGCGCAAGGCCGACCAGATGGTCCGTGGCACCGTGAACCTCCCGCACGGCACCGGCAAGACCGCCCGGGTCCTGGTCTTCGCGACCGGTGACCGTGCCGAGGCCGCACGCGCCGCGGGCGCCGACATCGTCGGCGCCGACGAGCTGATCGACGAGGTGTCGAAGGGCCGTCTGGACTTCGACGCCGTCGTCGCCACCCCGGACCTCATGGGCAAGGTCGGCCGCCTCGGCCGCGTGCTCGGTCCGCGTGGTCTGATGCCGAACCCGAAGACCGGCACCGTGACCCCGGACGTCACCAAGGCCGTCAACGACATCAAGGGCGGCAAGATCGAGTTCCGCGTCGACAAGCACTCGAACCTGCACTTCATCATCGGCAAGACGTCGTTCGACGACACCAAGCTGGTGGAGAACTACGCCGCGGCGCTGGAGGAGATCCTCCGTCTGAAGCCGTCGGCCGCCAAGGGTCGTTACATCAAGAAGGCCGCCATCAGCACCACGATGGGCCCCGGCATTCCGCTCGACTCGAACCGCACCCGCAACCTCCTCGTCGAGGAGGACCCGGCCGCCGTCTGAGCCGGGCGGGCCGACCGACCGGCCCGTGCACCACAGCACACCCGCCCCCGTGTCTCGCCCGAGACACGGGGGCGGGTTTTTTCGTACGACTGTGTCAGTGGAGTGGGCTACGGTCTCAGTGCGTTCACAGACGGAGCACAGCGAACAAAACAACCAGGGGTGGGATTCATGGGCATGGCCGCATGGAAGCGTGTGGGTGTCTGTCTGACGGCCGTGGCCGTTGTCGCGGGCGTGGCGGGCTGTCAGGGCGGTGACGGGGACGGGACGAAGAAGAAGGCCGGGGGCTCCACGGAGTCCAAGGTCCAGACGCAGAACGAGATGACGGAAGTCCTCCAGGCCGCGTTCAAGAACACCTCGGAGGCCAAGTCCTCCAAGGTGCGCATGACGATGGAGATGCCGGCCGGCCCGATGGGCGGGGGGAGCATGCAGATGTCCGGCGTCCAGGGCTGGGACCCGGCCGTCATGGACGTCACCATGAAGGGTTCGGCGCTCACCGAGGGCTCCCCGGACGGTCCCGAGCAGTCACGCATGATCATGCTGGACGGCGTCATGTACATGGACATGGGCGCGGAGTCGGCCGCCGAGATGGACGGCAAGCGCTGGATGAAGATGGACTTCGGCGCCATGGCGGAGGCGACCGGTGACCCCGAGACCCAGAAGCAGATGACCGGCGGCCTGGAGAACATGAACCAGGACCCGGCGAAGCAGCTGGCCATGCTGCTCGGTTCCAAGAGCCTCAAGCACGTGGGCCCGGAGAAGGTCGACGGGGTCGCGACGCAGCACTACAAGGGCACCCTGAGCATCGAGGAGATGCTCGACGCCAACAAGGCGCTCGACGGCATGTTCACCGACGAGGAGCGCGAGCAACTCGTCGCCAACATGAAGAAGAGCGGCCTGAAGGGCTACGACACCGAGGTCTGGGTCAACGAGGACGACTACCCGGCCAAGATGGTCGTCGGCATGCAGATGTCCGAGGGCACGATGAAGATCGTCTCCCACTACTCCGACTACGGAGCCGCAGCCGAGGTCAAGGCGCCGGCGGCGAGCGAGACGGTCGACTTCATGGAGATGCTCCAGGACCTGGAGGACCTGGGCGCCGGCGCCTAGGAACGCCCCCGATCGGCCGATTTGCTTGTCGCCGATCCGTTCGCGTACTCTTCCACAGAAGCCAAAGACCGCTGGTCGTTGCCGTGCGCTCATCAGAGCATACGGTGGCCGAAGGATCCGCTGAACTGCGGACGACCCGCGCAGGTGTGAGTGGAAGAGTTCCCGGAGCTCGCTGCCGCAAGGAAGCGAACAACCGGTTGAGCTACGCCCCGTGCGCCTGCGCCCGGGGCGTTTCGTTTTCCCCAGTCCTCCTTCGGGTCCGCGCGGTCCGAATCACCCGGAAGGAGGCCGAGGCTCTATGGCGAGGCCCGACAAGGCTGCCGCGGTTGCCGAGTTGACGGACCAGTTCCGCAACTCCAACGCCGCCGTGCTGACCGAGTACCGCGGTCTCACCGTGGCTCAGCTCAAGCAGCTGCGCCGTTCGCTCGGTGAGAACGCCCAGTACGCCGTGGTGAAGAACACGCTGACCAAGATTGCGGCCAACGAGGCCGGGATCTCGACGCTGGACGACCTGTTCAACGGTCCGACGGCAGTCGCCTTCGTCACCGGTGACCCGGTGGAGTCGGCGAAGGGTCTTCGTGACTTCGCCAAGGACAACCCGAATCTCGTCATCAAGGGCGGTGTCCTTGACGGCAAGGCGATGTCCGCCGACGAGATCAAGAAGCTTGCGGACCTCGAGTCCCGCGAGGTTCTGCTCGCCAAGCTGGCGGGCGCTTTCAAGGGCAAGCAGACGCAGACTGCTCAGCTCCTCCAGGCGCTCCCCTCGAAGCTCGTCCGCACCGTGGACGCGCTCCGTGCCAAGCAGGCCGAGCAGGGCGGTGCCGAGTAATTCGGCTCGCTTTCCGATCCTCGCCGCATGAACCGCATGAGGTGAGGGTCGACGCGGGCCCGACGTCTACGCAGTAATGCCGTAAGGCACACGCCCGCCTCACCCCGTACATCCGGCATCCGCCGAATTAGTGGAAGGACCGCCATCATGGCGAAGCTCAGCCAGGAAGACCTGCTCGCGCAGTTCGAGGAGATGACCCTCATCGAGCTCTCCGAGTTCGTGAAGGCCTTCGAGGAGAAGTTCGACGTCACCGCCGCCGCTGCCGTCGCCGCCGCCCCGGCCGCCGCTGCCGCCCCGGCCGAGGCCGCTGCCGAGCAGGACGAGTTCGACGTCATCCTCACCGGTGCCGGCGACAAGAAGATCCAGGTCATCAAGGTCGTGCGTGAGCTCACCTCCCTGGGTCTGAAGGAGGCCAAGGACCTCGTGGACGGCGCCCCGAAGCCCGTCCTCGAGAAGGTCGCCAAGGACGCCGCCGAGAAGGCCGCCGAGTCCCTCAAGGGCGCCGGCGCCTCCGTCGAGGTCAAGTAACACCCTCCGGGTCCCCAGGATCCGGCGCGCGTCCCCAGGGACGTGTAACGCTCAAGCGCTGAGGAGCGATCATCCATCCGGGTGGTCGCTCTTCGGCGTACCGGGGGGTCGGAGGCGGCTGCCTTGCCCCCGGGACGGCGGGGGGTATGGTGATCTTCGTTGTGGCCTCCACCGGCCGTGAAGATCGCCTGGTGGCAGGCGGTCACGGCAAGGGGGGCCTTGACGAACCGCACGCGGCGCGCAATTCTCAGGACGCGTCGTCACAAGGATCCGAATCCGAGGCATGGATCGACGGCAAAGAGGGCAGTATCACGGTGCGTTGAGGGCAGCGCCTTGTCGCAGGAGTTGAGAAGAACGAGGGCCTCCACCGGTCTCGCGGACCGGCATTGGACATCAGTGTGCCAAGTGGCTACACTGACCCTTTGCGCTGCCTGTTAGCTGTCCCCTGCCCGTCACCAGGGGCATGCCCTCACTCGAGTATGGACGACTTGATCATCTCTGACCTGGGATGTCTGTCTCTCTGCCCAGTGGGGGGCCGGTACGCGCGTAGTGAGTCCGAGCCCTCGGAAGGACCCCCTCTTGGCCGCCTCGCGCAACGCCTCGACCGCGAATACGAACAACGGCGCCAGCACCGCCCCGCTGCGCATTTCCTTTGCAAAGATCAAGGAGCCTCTCGAGGTTCCGAACCTGCTCGCGCTGCAGACCGAGAGCTTTGACTGGCTGCTCGGCAACACCGCCTGGCAGAGTCGGGTCGAGGAGGCTCTCGAGAACGGCCAGGACGTCCCCACCAAGTCCGGTCTGGAGGAGATCTTCGAAGAGATCTCCCCGATCGAGGACTTCTCCGGGTCGATGTCCCTGACCTTCCGTGACCACCGCTTCGAGCCGCCGAAGAACTCCATCGACGAGTGCAAGGACCGCGACTTCACGTACGCCGCCCCGCTCTTCGTCACCGCCGAGTTCACCAACAACGAGACCGGCGAGATCAAGTCCCAGACCGTCTTCATGGGCGACTTCCCGCTCATGACGAACAAGGGCACCTTCGTCATCAACGGCACCGAGCGTGTCGTGGTGTCCCAGCTGGTCCGCTCGCCCGGCGTCTACTTCGACTCCAGCATCGACAAGACGTCCGACAAGGACATCTTCTCCGCCAAGATCATCCCGTCCCGGGGTGCCTGGCTGGAGATGGAGATCGACAAGCGCGACATGGTCGGCGTACGCATCGACCGCAAGCGCAAGCAGTCCGTGACCGTCCTTCTGAAGGCGCTCGGCTGGACCACCGAGCAGATCCTCGAGGAGTTCGGCGAGTACGAGTCCATGCGCGCCACCCTGGAGAAGGACCACACCCAGGGTCAGGACGACGCGCTGCTCGACATCTACCGCAAGCTCCGTCCGGGCGAGCCCCCCACGCGTGAGGCCGCGCAGACGCTGCTCGAGAACCTCTACTTCAACCCCAAGCGCTACGACCTGGCCAAGGTCGGCCGCTACAAGGTCAACAAGAAGCTCGGCGGGGACGAGCCGCTGGACGCCGGCGTGCTCACCACCGACGACATCATCGCCACCATCAAGTACCTGGTGAAGCTGCACGCCGGCGAGGTCGAGACGGTCGGCGGCTCCGGGCGTTCGATCATCGTCGAGACCGACGACATCGACCACTTCGGCAACCGCCGCATCCGTAACGTCGGCGAGCTGATCCAGAACCAGGTCCGTACGGGTCTCGCCCGTATGGAGCGTGTCGTGCGCGAGCGCATGACGACCCAGGACGTCGAGGCGATCACGCCGCAGACCCTGATCAACATCCGGCCGGTCGTCGCCTCCATCAAGGAGTTCTTCGGCACCAGCCAGCTGTCCCAGTTCATGGACCAGAACAACCCGCTGTCGGGGCTGACGCACAAGCGTCGTCTGAACGCCCTCGGCCCGGGTGGTCTCTCCCGTGAGCGGGCCGGCTTCGAGGTCCGCGACGTGCACCCGTCGCACTACGGCCGCATGTGCCCCATCGAGACGCCCGAAGGCCCGAACATCGGTCTGATCGGCTCGCTCGCCTCGTACGGCCGGATCAACCCGTTCGGCTTCATCGAGACGCCGTACCGCAAGGTCGTCGACGGCCAGGTCACCGACGAGGTCGACTACCTGACCGCCGACGAGGAGGACCGCTTCGTCATCGCGCAGGCCAACGCGCCGCTCAGCGACGACATGCGGTTCGTGGAGAACCGGATCCTGGTCCGCCGCCGCGGCGGCGAGGTCGACTACGTCCCCGGCGACGAGGTCGACTACATGGACGTCTCGCCGCGCCAGATGGTGTCGGTCGCGACCGCCATGATCCCGTTCCTCGAGCACGACGACGCCAACCGTGCCCTCATGGGCGCGAACATGATGCGCCAGGCCGTGCCGCTGATCAAGAGCGAGTCCCCGCTCGTCGGCACCGGCATGGAGTACCGCTCCGCCGTCGACGCCGGCGACGTGGTCAAGGCCGAGAAGGACGGTGTGGTCCAGGAGGTCTCCGCGGACTACATCACCACCGCCAACGACGACGGCACGTACATCACGTACCGCCTGGCGAAGTTCTCCCGCTCCAACCAGGGCACCTCGGTCAACCAGAAGGTCATCGTCAACGAGGGCGACCGGATCATCACCGGCCAGGTCCTCGCCGACGGCCCCGCCACCGAGAACGGCGAGATGGCGCTCGGCAAGAACCTGCTGGTCGCGTTCATGCCGTGGGAGGGCCACAACTACGAGGACGCGATCATCCTGTCGCAGCGCCTCGTGCAGGACGACGTCCTCTCCTCGATCCACATCGAGGAGCACGAGGTCGACGCCCGTGACACCAAGCTCGGCCCCGAGGAGATCACCCGGGACATCCCGAACGTCTCCGAGGAGGTCCTCGCCGACCTCGACGAGCGCGGCATCATCCGCATCGGTGCCGAGGTCGTCGCCGGCGACATCCTCGTCGGCAAGGTCACGCCCAAGGGTGAGACCGAGCTGACCCCGGAGGAGCGCCTGCTGCGTGCGATCTTCGGTGAGAAGGCCCGTGAGGTCCGCGACACCTCGCTGAAGGTCCCGCACGGCGAGATCGGCAAGGTCATCGGCGTCCGCGTCTTCGACCGCGAGGAGGGCGACGAGCTTCCCCCCGGTGTCAACCAGCTGGTGCGCGTCTACGTCGCGCAGAAGCGGAAGATCACCGACGGTGACAAGCTCGCCGGCCGGCACGGCAACAAGGGCGTCATTTCCAAGATCAACCCGATCGAGGACATGCCGTTCCTGGAGGACGGCACGCCCGTCGACATCATCCTCAACCCGCTGGGTGTCCCGTCCCGAATGAACCCGGGACAGGTCCTGGAGATCCACCTCGGCTGGCTCGCCAGCCGCGGCTGGGACGTCTCCGGCCTCGCGGAGGAGTGGGCCGAGCGGCTCCAGGTCATCGGCGCCGACAAGGTCGAGCCCGGTACCAACGTCGCCACCCCGGTCTTCGACGGCGCGCGTGAGGACGAGCTCGCGGGTCTGCTCCAGCACACCATCCCGAACCGGGACGGCGAGCGCATGGTGCTTCCCTCCGGCAAGGCGCGGCTGTACGACGGCCGCTCGGGTGAGCCGTTCCCGGAGCCGATCTCGGTCGGTTACATGTACATCCTCAAGCTGCACCACCTGGTCGACGACAAGCTGCACGCGCGTTCGACCGGTCCGTACAGCATGATCACCCAGCAGCCGCTGGGTGGTAAGGCTCAGTTCGGTGGCCAGCGGTTCGGCGAGATGGAGGTGTGGGCACTCGAGGCGTACGGCGCCGCCTACGCCCTCCAGGAGCTGCTGACCATCAAGTCCGACGACGTCACCGGCCGCGTGAAGGTCTACGAGGCCATCGTCAAGGGCGAGAACATCCCCGAGCCCGGCATCCCCGAGTCCTTCAAGGTGCTCATCAAGGAGATGCAGTCCCTGTGCCTGAACGTGGAGGTGCTGTCCAGCGACGGTATGTCCATCGAGATGCGTGACACCGACGAGGACGTCTTCCGCGCGGCGGAGGAGCTCGGCATCGACCTGTCCCGGCGCGAGCCGAGCAGCGTCGAAGAGGTCTGACGGGAGTCCGGCGGCCTTCTTCCTGAAGGCCGCCGACCCCAGGACCCCCGTTTCAGACCCCATGACTTACAACCCTGAGAGGGATTGACGCATAGTGCTCGACGTCAACTTCTTCGACGAGCTCCGGATCGGCCTGGCCACCGCTGACGACATCCGTCAGTGGAGCCACGGCGAGGTCAAGAAGCCCGAGACGATCAACTACCGCACGCTCAAGCCCGAAAAGGACGGACTCTTCTGCGAGAAGATCTTTGGTCCGACCCGGGACTGGGAGTGCTACTGCGGCAAGTACAAGCGCGTCCGCTTCAAGGGCATCATCTGTGAGCGCTGTGGTGTCGAGGTCACCCGCGCCAAGGTGCGCCGTGAGCGGATGGGCCACATCGAGCTCGCCGCGCCCGTCACGCACATCTGGTACTTCAAGGGCGTCCCGTCGCGCCTCGGCTACCTGCTCGACCTCGCCCCGAAGGACCTGGAGAAGGTCATCTACTTCGCGGCGTACATGATCACGTACGTCGACGAGGAGCGCCGCACCCGCGACCTGCCCTCGCTGGAGGCCCATGTCTCCGTCGAGCGCCAGCAGGTCGAGAACCGCCGTGACGCCGACCTCGAGGCCCGCGCCAAGAAGCTCGAGACCGACCTGGCCGAGCTCGAGGCCGAGGGTGCCAAGGCCGATGTGCGCCGCAAGGTGCGCGAGGGTGCCGAGCGTGAGATGAAGCAGCTGCGCGACCGTGCGCAGCGCGAGATCGACCGCCTCGACGAGGTGTGGAACCGGTTCAAGAACCTCAAGGTCCAGGACCTCGAGGGCGACGAGCTGCTCTACCGCGAGCTGCGCGACCGCTTCGGCACCTACTTCGACGGCTCGATGGGTGCCGCGGCGCTGCAGAAGCGCTTGGAGTCCTTCGACCTCGAGGAGGAGGCCGAGCGCCTCCGCGAGATCATCCGTACCGGCAAGGGCCAGAAGAAGACCCGTGCGCTCAAGCGCCTCAAGGTCGTCTCCGCGTTCCTGCAGACCAGCAACAGCCCCAAGGGCATGGTGCTGGACTGCGTGCCGGTCATCCCGCCGGACCTGCGTCCGATGGTGCAGCTGGACGGTGGCCGCTTCGCGACCTCCGACCTGAACGACCTGTACCGCCGGGTCATCAACCGCAACAACCGCCTGAAGCGGCTTCTCGACCTCGGCGCGCCCGAGATCATCGTGAACAACGAGAAGCGCATGCTCCAGGAGGCCGTGGACGCGCTCTTCGACAACGGCCGCCGTGGCCGCCCGGTGACGGGCCCCGGCAACCGTCCGCTGAAGTCGCTGTCCGACATGCTCAAGGGCAAGCAGGGCCGCTTCCGTCAGAACCTGCTCGGCAAGCGAGTCGACTACTCGGCGCGTTCCGTGATCGTCGTCGGCCCGCAGCTGAAGCTGCACCAGTGCGGTCTGCCGAAGGCCATGGCGCTGGAGCTCTTCAAGCCGTTCGTGATGAAGCGCCTGGTCGACCTGAACCACGCGCAGAACATCAAGAGCGCCAAGCGCATGGTCGAGCGCGGCCGCACGGTCGTGTACGACGTCCTCGAAGAGGTCATCGCGGAGCACCCGGTTCTGCTGAACCGTGCGCCCACGCTGCACCGCCTCGGCATCCAGGCCTTCGAGCCGCAGCTGGTCGAGGGCAAGGCCATCCAGATCCACCCGCTCGTCTGCACCGCGTTCAACGCGGACTTCGACGGTGACCAGATGGCCGTGCACCTTCCGCTGTCCGCGGAGGCGCAGGCCGAGGCCCGCATCCTGATGCTGTCCTCGAACAACATCCTCAAGCCGGCCGACGGCCGCCCGGTGACGATGCCGACCCAGGACATGGTCCTCGGTCTGTTCTTCCTCACCACCGACGGCGAGATGCGCGACCTCAAGGGCGAGGGCCGTTCCTTCGCCTCGGTCGCGGAGGCGATCATGGCCTTCGACGCGGGCGAGCTGTCGCTCCAGTCGAGGATCGACGTCCGCTTCCCGGTCGGCACCATCCCGCCGCGCGGCTGGACCCCGCCGGCGGGCGAGGAGGGCGCCGCGTCCGACAGCGCCGCGGGTGAGTGGCAGCAGGGTGACCCCTTCCGGCTGAACACCACGCTGGGCCGCGCGCTCTTCAACGAGCTGCTGCCCGAGGACTACCCCTTCGTCGACTACGAGGTCGGCAAGAAGCAGCTCTCGGAGATCGTCAACGACCTCGCCGAGCGCTACCCGAAGGTCATCGTGGCGGCGACGCTCGACAACCTGAAGGCGTCCGGCTTCTTCTGGGCCACCCGCTCCGGCGTCACCGTGGCCATCTCCGACGTCGTCGTTCCCGAGGCGAAGAAGGAGATCGTCAAGGGCTACGAGGCGCAGGACGAGAAGGTCCAGAAGCAGTACGAGCGCGGTCTGATCACCAAGGACGAGCGCACGCAGGAGCTCATCGCGATCTGGACCAAGGCGACCAACGAGGTCGCCGAGGCGATGAACGAGAACTTCCCGAAGACCAACCCGATCTTCATGATGGTGAACTCGGGTGCACGAGGCAACATGATGCAGATGCGTCAGATCGCCGGTATGCGTGGTCTGGTGTCGAACGCGAAGAACGAGACCATCCCGCGTCCGATCAAGGCCTCGTTCCGTGAGGGTCTGTCCGTGCTGGAGTACTTCATCTCCACGCACGGTGCCCGTAAGGGTCTGGCGGACACCGCTCTGCGGACCGCCGACTCGGGTTACCTCACCCGTCGTCTGGTCGACGTCTCCCAGGACGTCATCATCCGCGAGGAGGACTGCGGCACCGACCGCGGTCTGCGCCTCAAGATCGCGAGCCGGGACGAGACGGGCGTGCTCCGCAAGGAGGGCGACGTCGAGACCTCCGTGTACGCGCGCTGCCTCGCCGAGGACATCGTCGTCGACGGTCAGGTGCTGGCCCCGGCCGGCACGGACCTGGGTGACGTCCTCATCGAGGAGCTCGTCACCCGCGGCGTCGAGGAGGTCAAGACCCGCTCGGTCCTGACCTGCGAGTCCGCCGTCGGCACCTGCGCGATGTGCTACGGCCGTTCGCTGGCCACCGGCAAGCTGGTCGACATCGGTGAGGCGGTCGGCATCATCGCCGCCCAGTCCATCGGTGAGCCCGGTACCCAGCTGACGATGCGTACCTTCCACACCGGTGGTGTGGCCGGTGACGACATCACCCAGGGTCTGCCCCGTGTCGTCGAGCTCTTCGAGGCCCGTACGCCGAAGGGTGTCGCCCCGATCTCCGAGGCCTCCGGCCGCGTGCGGATCGAGGAGACCGAGAAGACCAAGAAGCTCGTCGTCACCCCGGACGACGGCAGCGACGAGACGGCGTTCCCGATCTCGAAGCGTGCCAAGGTCCTGGTCGGCGAGGGCGACCACGTCGAGGTGGGCCAGCAGCTCACCGTGGGTGCCACCAACCCGCACGACGTGCTGCGCATCCTGGGTCAGCGTGCCGTCCAGGTCCACCTGGTCGGCGAGGTCCAGAAGGTCTACAACTCGCAGGGTGTGTCGATCCACGACAAGCACATCGAGATCATCATCCGGCAGATGCTGCGCCGGGTGACGATCATCGAGTCCGGCGACGCCGAGCTGCTGCCCGGTGAGCTGGTCGAGCGCTCGAAGTTCGAGACCGAGAACCGTCGTGTGGTCCAGGAGGGCGGTCACCCGGCCTCCGGTCGTCCGCAGCTGATGGGT
The DNA here is from genome assembly GCF_000718785.1 of Streptomyces sp. NRRL WC-3626. Classification (GTDB taxonomy): domain Bacteria; phylum Actinomycetota; class Actinomycetes; order Streptomycetales; family Streptomycetaceae; genus Streptomyces; species Streptomyces edwardsiae. Next base: position 39,821 of record NZ_JOCA01000010.1, read on the forward strand.
ATCACCAAGGCCTCGCTGGCGACGGAGTCCTGGCTGTCGGCCGCCTCCTTCCAGGAGACGACCCGGGTGCTGACGGACGCGGCGATCAACGCCAAGTCCGACAGCCTCATCGGCCTCAAGGAGAACGTCATCATCGGTAAGCTCATCCCGGCCGGTACGGGCCTGTCCCGCTACCGCAACATCCGGGTGGAGCCGACCGAGGAGGCCAAGGCCGCGATGTACTCGGCCGTCGGCTACGACGACATCGACTACTCGCCGTTCGGCACGGGCTCCGGCCAGGCCGTCCCGCTGGAGGACTACGACTACGGTCCGTACAACCAGTAAGCGAGTACGCGCGTGAACCGAAGGGCGGTCACCCCGTGGGGTGGCCGCCCTTCGGCGTACCGGGAGCCGGATGCCCGCACCGCGGGAAGGGGGCGGTGGAACCAAACTCCCGGTACGGTGCGTTCAAGTGGGTGAAACCGTTCATCGGGGACATCCGCCCCGCCCCCGGGAGGCAGCCGTGTCGTACCCGACTCCGTGGCAGGGCAACCCGTTGCAGGGGCCCGGCGCCCCGTCGATGCTGGCCTCGCACGCCGACCGCGAGCGCGCGGTGGACGTGCTGCGGGCCGGGTACGGCGAGGGCAGGCTGGAGCATCCCGAGTTCGAGAAGCGTGTCGCCCGGGCCTACGCGGCCCGCACCGTGGCGGAGCTGTCGCTGCTGGTCGCCGATCTGCCGCAGGGCCCGATGCCGCAGCCGGTGGCGGCCGCCGGACCGGTGCCGGCGACCTTCCTGCCCGGATTGCAGCCGAGGACCAACGGCAAGGCGGTCGCCTCGATGGTCTGCGGCATCCTGTGCGTGGTCACCGGCGGGCTCACCGGACTGCCCGCCGTGATCCTCGGCCACATGGCCCAGTCCGAGATGCGCCGCACCGGCGAGGGCGGGGACGGCTTCGCCGTGACCGGGCTGGTGCTCGGCTGGCTGTCGATCGCCGGCTGGGCGGTGTTCCTGGGCTTCGTCGGCCTGCTGGCCGTGGTGGCGGGTTCGGCCTGACCGGCCCGATCGGGCTCCGCGGGTTCGGCGGGTTCAGCGGGTCGGCTGGAGGTACGGCCGCAGATGGTGCAGCCGGGTGTGGTAATCCGGGTGCGAGGACAGCAGCCTGCTCACCGGCGTCCCGGCGGCCGCCGCGCCCCCGTGGGCCGCGGTGAGCGCCGCGGCCTGCTGCTCCTGGAAGTGCAGCTTCTCCAGTACGGCGGCGAGCATCGGGGCGAAGCCGAGCGCGGCGGCGTGCCGGTCGGCGCGCAGTTCGGAGCGGCGCCCGACGGCGGCGAGCGCGTACGGCAGGCCGAGCAGCAGCAGCGGTATTCCGTACAGGGTGCTGATCGTGGTGATGGCGACGCCGGCGACGAGCAGGCCGAGGAACAGGACGCCGAAGCAGGAGAACACCCGCGACACGCGGAACAGGAACCCGGTGACCGCGCACAGCACCCGCCAGGCGAGCCGGCCGGGCAGCGCGTACCAGTAGCCGAGCAGGCCGGACCAGGCGTGGCCGCCGACGTGGTGGCCCAGTTCGTGGGCCATGACGGCGGCCAGCTCGCCGTTGGGCAGCTGGTTCATGGCGAACCGGGTGACACCGACGATGTGCCCGGCCGCGGCGACCGCGTTGAGGCTGTCGCTGTCCTCGACCCACAGCTCGTAGTTCCGCCCCTCCACGCCCGCGCGGGCGGTGACCTCGCGCCAGACCGGTTCGATTTTGGCTCGTTCCTGTGGGGTGGGGTAGCGCAGCCGGAGCAGATGGCGCGCGAGGGCGCTCTCGGTGGGGCGGTGGAAGACGAGTGCGCCGCTCGCCAGCCAGGCCAGGACGACCAGGACGCCGGCATCGCCGAGAGGCAGCGAGACCAGACCGACGACGAACAGGCTGCACAGGAAGTTCGGCAGCTGGAGGAGCAGATTGCCGAACGCGGTGGCGTCCGTGTGGCGCTGCCGGGCGGAGATGTGGATCCGGGCGCGGTCGGTGCTGATGTGGTGCGGGTGCAGGGGGGAGTCGGGCGGGAGCGGGGGAGCGGGCCGCGGGTGGGAAGGCTGGAGGTGTGCCGCGCCCTGGGGGTACTGCGGGGCCTGTGGAGGGAGGGGGGAGGAGGGCTGCGGGGCCGCCGGGTACTGCGGGGGGAGGTGGTACGGCCCGGGTGGGGGCTGTGGGGCCGGGTACTGCGGGGGTACGGGATGTTGTCGCCCGGTCGGGTACCGCGGTGCGGCCTGGGGGGTCTGCGGCTGGTGGGGTCTGCCGGCCGGGCCGGGGTGGTCCGGTGGGGGCTGGGTCATGGTGCTTCCTTCACTTGACGTGGGCGGTGGCCGGCCCGTGGGTCAGCCGATCAGCAGGGAGGCGGGCAGCAGGAGCGTCCCGGTGCAGAAGGCGATCAGGCCGGTGTGGATCCACTGGTGCTTGCGCCAGGCGATCCGGCTCGTCTCCGTGAGCGCCACCGTCAGACCGGCCATCGGGTCGGCCTCGGTGTCGGCGAGCGCGGCGTCCAGCCGGCCCGCCCGCACGGCCCGCTGGATGTCCCCGAAGTACGACAGCGGCTGCCCCGCGGCCCACGTCCCACCGCGGTAGCGGGGCAGCACCGCCAGAAGCAGCGCGAGCAGGGAGAGGGCGAGGGACGAGGTGCCGGCCCACCACACCGCCGAGCCGGCCGCCGACAGGACGTCCGGCGACCAGTCCCGGCCGGCGAGCAGCCCGCTGAACACGCCCGCGGTGATACCGAGCGCGGCGACCAGGACGGCCGCCTTGCTGTCGGCGCGGGCGATCTCCGTACGCAGGTCCGCCAGCAGCCGCTCGCACAGGTGCGTACGGGCCGCCGTGGGCGGTGACGGGCGGGGCGAAAGAGCGGGGTCGGGGGCGGGCGTGGCCGTCGTGGCCGGGTCGGCCGTCACGGGCCTGCCTCCTCGCCGGTGCCGCTCCGCGCGGTGTTCTCCGGCTGCCCCGCGAGCCCGTCGGCCCCGGCGGGCGGTGTGTGCGGGGCCTGCGCCGGTGCGGTGGGTGTGGTGCCGTAGCCCGGCGGCGGCTGCCACGCGGGCGGGGGCGCGTAGGGCGAGGGGGCCGGCGGCGGGGCGTAGGGCATGGCGGACGGCACCCCCGCGGTGGGCGGTACCGGGGGCGCGTAGGGCGTGGCGGGTGGCGGGCCCGGGACATACGGCGGTGTGGGGACCGGGGGTGCGTAGGGGCCGGGGGCCGCCGGGTACGGCGCGGCGGGCGCGTGTCCTGTTGGGGGCGTGTACGGCGGTGTGGCCGGCGGGGGCGGTGTGCTCAGTCCCGCGCCCGGCCCTGCCTCGGGTGCCGTCCCCGGCGTGGGTGTACCCGCACTCGGTCCCGCCCCCTGGGGCGGTGGCCCGGCAGGGCTCGCCGGGGGAAGCAGCGGCGGGTCCTGCGGGACGCCCGGGAGGCGCTGGTTGAGGATGTCGCTGACCGTGCGCAGTGCCAGCCGTTTGGGCCCCTCCAGCTCGAACTTCTCCGCGCCCTCGCTCCCCAGGAGTTCCTTCACCAGTTCCATCTGTGCCTGGATCATGCGCAGTTGGTCCTCGCGCATGCTGTTCATCACGAGCTGCGAGTCCTCCGGGTGCTGTGCGAGATGGAACGCCCAGGAGTGCACACCGCCCTGCGACAGATGCCACTGGTAGAACTCGATCCGCTCCGCCTCGAGCTGCTGCCGCTCCAGCGCGTGCCGGCCCTGGAGCATCAGCTGCTCGTGCTGCCAGTGCTGCTGTCGCAGGACCAGTTCCTGCTGCCGGCGCCCGTACTCCATGGCCCGTTCGAGCTGGAGTTCGTCCTGCAGCCGGTGGCGCTGGTCCGTCTCCGTGTCGACCCGCATGCCCTGCTGTGCCGTATGGATCTGTTCGGCCGCGGAGTGGTCGATCGCCTGGAGCCGCTGCTGGTGGTCGATGTTCGCCCGGTCGCGGCGCAGCCGCAGGGTCCAGGTGACCTGGAGCCCCGCCGTCGCCCCGAGCGGCCCGAGGAGTGTGGCGGCCCGCAGCAGCTCCCGCTCGGCCGCCGCGCTGTCGGTGATGGTGAAGCCGCGGGTGACCGGCCTGGCCGCCCGCTGCAGCTCGCCGGTCAGCAGCGTGGGCACGTCCCGGATGCCGCTCGCCACGAACCGCGCCGCGTCCAGCACCTGCCAGGAGACGTCCACCTCCGCCGTGAACTCGAACGCGTCGTTGTCGCTGGGCAGGGCGAGGACGTCGGTGAACGGATGGACGCCCATGTCCACCTCGTACACCGCGGTGTACCGGCGGGACGCGATCTCGCCGCGGCTCGGGCGGGCCGGCGGGGGATAGGCCTCGTATCCGCCCTTCGGGGTGGAGAAGACCAGCGCGTGGTCGACGCGGACCACATGCTTCAGGGACAGCTCGAAGCGGGCGAGCTGCCGCACGGTGAGCACCGGGTCGGTCAGCCGCGTATGCCGGTCGGCGGGCTGCTGCCACTCGGGCGGGCGGTGGAAGGAAGGCATGGGCGTCTTTCGTCAGCGGGGTGGGAGTGTGCTCAGCAGCCGGGCGGCCACCTCCGGCGGAGGGTTGCCGTCCTCGCCGGGCATGGTGCGCAGCAGATGGCTCAGCCGCTGGTACTCGGTCGGGGTGGTGACGAGCCTCGGCAGGAGCGCGGCGAGGGCCCATTCGGTGGTCGTGGAGCGGTTCGCGGCGAGCACCCAGTCGGCCAGTGCCGTGAGCGCGAGCCGGGTGTGTCCGGGATCGCCGAGGGCTTCCCGCCACAGGCGCGCGATGCCCTCCGTCGCGGTCCGGTCGTCGTCGGTGGCGGCGCGGGCGTACCACCGCAGGACCAGCGGGGTGCCGTACCGCTCGTCGTCCTCGGTGCGGCGGCAGGCGTTGACGAAGCCGCCGAGGGACAGGTCGCGCACGGCGGGTTCGTCGTCGAGGCGGGAGCACAGGTCGGTGAGGACCTCGGCGTCGGCCGGTGACAGCAGCAGCAGTTCCACGGCCTGGGTCAGTTCCCGTGCCATCTCCCCGTCGAAGTCGTCCGGACCGCCGGGGCGCCGGTACAGCGCGCGGGTGGCGTCGCGCAGCGCGGCGAGTGCCTGGGCCGGCCGTTCGGGTCCGATCAGCGCGTACGCCCGGACGGCCACCCAGTGCAGCCTGCGGTCCTCGGCCGTGGACCAGGCGTCGAGGATGCGGGGGATGTTGGGCGTGCCGATGTGGTGGGCCAGGGTGAGCGCGTTGACCGCCACGAGCCGGTGCCGGAACCGGCCGGCGGTCGCCCACGGCTCGATGACCAGCGCCATCGCGGAGGGCAGGTCGGTACGGGCGAGGACGGCGACGGTGGACGCGGCCCGCGTACGGACGAGGGGCCGGCCGTCGTCGGCGAGACGGCGCAGCCAGGCGATCAGCGCGGGCCGCGCGGACGGGTGCCCCGTCCACACCTCCCGCAGCAGCACCAGGGCGGCCCGCTCGTCGTCGAACGCGGCCTTCGTCTGGGTCACCGGGCCCCACTCGGTGTGCTCCTCGGCCTCGTGGCGGTGGGCGCGGGCGAGCTGGAGACGCTTGCCGACATGGGTGCCGAAGACGGGGATCTCGGGGACACGGGACCGGTTCTCGGTCTGCTGCAGGAAGCCGTAGAGCAGATCGCCGAGTTCGGCGGTGAGCGCGTACGGGCCGTCGTCGAAGGCGGCGAGGGCGATGAGGAACGCCTTGTCCCGCAGGTGGACGGCGTTCTCGTCCTCTTCGAACCACTCCTGGACCTGGTTCTCCAGCGATCCGAGCGAGAAGCCGGCGACCTCCTGCTCGGTGACCTCGCCCGCCGCGTACCGGCCGAGGAGCTGGGCGAACGCGGCGGCCTCGCGCAGCTGGTGGCCGTGGTGCAGGAACTCCTTGACGTCCGGGAGACCGAGCAGGCGTCCGGCGGTCTCCTCGGTGGTGCGGGCGCGCAGGTGCGCGGCCAGCACGTCCTGGGCCGTGGGCGGCCGCCAGTCGGCGGGGGACACGTCGTCCTCCAGTACGGCGGTGGGGCCGACCGTGATCACCGCGTACGCGTCCTGCCCGGCGAGCCGGTCCGCGGCGCCGAGCAGATGGGTCTCGCGCAGGGCGTTGCCGCGGCGGGTCGCGAGGTCGCACAGGAGGTATCCGCGGGCGCGGTCGTCGCCTCTGCCCGTGTCGGTGCCGTCGTCGCGGGCGCTGAACCGGTCGGCGAGGGAACCCGGTGTGGTGTCGCGGTCCAGCGCGAGCACGGGGGTGGCGCCGAGCCGGTGCAGCAGCATCAGGGCGGCCGTACGGCGGCCGGTGAAGCGGGCCCCGGACAGCACCAGGACGCGGTCGCGGCGCAGCCGCTCCACGAGGCCGTCGAAGGTGTCGTCGGCGGTGACGAAGAAGGCGGCGAGCCGTTCCAGGGTGCGGTGCGGAATCTCCCCCGAGGCGGAGGCGGCCGTCGACAGCCCCGGGAACGACCAGTGGTGCACCGTCTTGCTGCCCATGACGACATCGCCGGTGACGCGGCCGCCCGAGACGCCGTGCTGGTCGCCGGCGGTGTAGCCACCGCCGAACCGGGAGTGCGCGCCGACCTTCATGGTGCGCGGGCTGTGGTCGACCAGGTCCCGCCGGGCCGCCCAGGCGTTCTGCGGCTGGTCACGCTCCTCCGTCTCCTCGGCGGAGCCGTCCTTGGGTGCCGCCTCGTCGGGAGCGGCCTCGCCGGGTGCGGCGACGGCCCCCGGACCACTGCCGGCCGGCGGCTCCTGGCCGCTCACGGCCGCTCCGTTCTGCTGCCCATGACGACGTCGCCGGTGACCTGACCGCCGGAGACGCCGTGCTGGTCCCCGGCGACGTAACCGCCGCCGAAGCTCACCGTGCCGCCGCTGATGTCGAGGACCGGGCCCGGGGCCTCCCGTCGTCCGGCCGGCGCCGGGCGGTCCCCCGATCCGCCCGGTGCCTCCCCCGCCCCCCGTTCACCGTGGTCCCGGGAATCCCCGCTCTCCGGTACGGGGCCGTGCAGCCACGCCGTCAGCGGGCCGTTCTTGCTGTCGACCGTCATACGGTGGAAGGCGGCGACCGGGACGCCCGGATGGTCGTGCCGTACGACGCCGGTGTACACGGCGTCCGAGACGCAGAGGGCGAAGTCGTCGGCGCGTTCGCGCAGGGCCGCGCGGAGCAGGGCGGCGTCCAGCAGCCGGCAGGCGTGGTTCAGATCGGAGCCGACCCAGCCGTCGTGGCGGTCCACGGCCACGTATCCGGCGGCGACGACACCGCGCAGCCGGATCTGCGCGGAGCGGGACGCCATGCGGTTGACCGCCCGCAGTTGCTCGGGCACCGCGGTGAGCAGGGCCCGCAGCAGTGCCGTGACCGGGGCGTTGGCGTCGATCAGCTCCATCACCGCGTCACCGCGGTCGGCCCGCAGGCGGAGGGTCTCGTCGATGCCGGCGGTCTCCAGCGCGCGGTCGGTGACGTCGTAGAGCATGCGCCGCAGATACGCCTGCTCCACGTCGTCCCGGTCGCTGAACCTCTCGATGTCCAGCAACAGGATCGTGCGGCTCACGGGGTCGGTCATGGTCGCCCTTCGAACGGTGGGGATGGCCGTGCCGGGCAGCAAGAGTGCTGGGCGCGGGGGGTGGGGCGTGAGGGCGTATGACCCACTGAAACTGTGACCACGTACACAGACGCCCCCCGACGCACGCGGCGCAGCCCACACCCTCGCGCTCGCGTCCCCGTGCCCTGCGTCCTCGTGCCCTGCGTCCTCGTGCCCTGCGTCCTCGTGCCCTGCGTCCTCGCGTCCCGCGTTCCCGCGCTCCGCCGCCCCCGCGCCTGCCGCGCTCCGCCGCCCCCGCGCCTGCCGTGCTGCGCGCACCCGCGCGTGCCGCGTGCCTGCCGCGCCCCGCGTCTGCCGCGCTGCGCCGCGTCTGCCGCGCTGCGCTGCGCCGCGCCCGCGCACCCGCGCACCCCCGCGCGTCGCGCGCCTGCCGCCGCCGATCCGCGCCCCGCGCGCCGTCCGCCGCCGATCCGCCGGTCCGCGGGCAGTCGTGCCGCAGGGCGGCACGGGTGGGCGCGACGGCACCCCGTAAGCGCCGGGCCGCGCGACGTCCCCCCGCTCAGCCGTCACCCCGGGGTGGCTGCTGGGCGGGGGTGGGGGTGCGCTTGCCCCGCTGGAGGGGGTGCCGCTGCGCCCACCCGTGCCGCCCCAGCGGCACGACTGCCCGCAGCTAAGCGGGCTGCAGCGGCGCGGCTGGCCGCAGCTACGCCGGCTGTGGCGGTGTGGCTGACGGTTACGTGGGGGATTCCTGGCGGGGGGACGGGATGGCGGGGGCGGGATGGTCCGTCGCGGCGATTCGCCGGAGGACGTCGGGACGCAGGATCAGCAGCGTACGGCGGCCGGTCGAAACCGCCTCCTTCTCGCGAAGCTCCCGCAGCAGTCGCTGGACCATCTCCCGCGACGCGCCGACCGAGCCCGCGAGTTCCTGCTTGCTGAGCGGTACGGAGAGCTCGATGCCCCCGGCGGTACGGCGGCCGTGACTGCGGGCCAGATCCAGCAGGAGCACCGCGAAACGCTGGCGGACGCTCATCGACGCGAACTCCAGCCGCCGCCGGTCGGCCGCCCGGGTGCGGTCCGCCGTGAGGCCGAGGAGGGCGAAGGACGCCGCGGGGGAGCGTCCCAGGAAGTCCTTGAAACGCCCGTGCTCCACGGCCACCGCCCGCACCGCCTCCAGCGCGGTCACCGTCGCCGACCGGGGACGCCCGGTCAGCGCCGCCGACTCCCCGACGACGTCGCCCGCACCACGCAGGGCGAGCAGTGCCTCGTAGCCGTTGGCCGCCGCGGCTGTGACCTTCGTCCAGCCCTGGACGAGGAAGAGGACGTGAGAGGAGGGCTCACGCTGGTGCAGCAGCACGACCCGGGGAGCGAACCGCAGCTCCCGGCCGAGCGCGAGCAGTGCGGTCCGTTCCCGGCTCTCCAGACGGGCCAGAAACGGCACCCGGTCCTCCAGACCGCCGTCGTCCGGTCCGTGCGACGCCGATGTCATCAGGCTGAACCCCCCGTTCCTGTGCGGCGGACGGATCAAAGTACTGACCGCCCCCCATGTAAAGGGCGCGATCCGGCCAACGCGACATATCAGCCATGGGGCGGACACGGAACGGGCGGGAGTGCTCACGGAGCGTTCACCGGATGAAGCGGGAGAAGTCCGGCGTGCCGGGCCGAACGGCATTTGTTTTGACCGCAGCGTATGCGGTAGGTACGCTCAGACCTTGTGCCTGGGGTGTGCCCTGGCCTTCGTGCGTGCCATCACACCGCACCGGAGGGCGAGAACACGGCCACCGTAATTCAGCGCCTTCTTCTGCCTCGCGGTGGGAGTCCGCAGGATTCGACACACCCGACCGCGTGGGTCGGCGAATGTTTCAGGTTAGCTTCACCATTCGGCACACAGAAACCGGAGAAGTAGTGCCTACGATCCAGCAGCTGGTCCGGAAGGGCCGGCAGGACAAGGTCGAGAAGAACAAGACGCCCGCACTCGAGGGTTCGCCCCAGCGTCGTGGCGTCTGCACGCGTGTGTTCACGACCACCCCGAAGAAGCCGAACTCGGCCCTGCGTAAGGTCGCACGTGTGCGTCTGACCAGCGGCATCGAGGTCACGGCCTACATTCCGGGTGAGGGGCACAACCTGCAGGAGCACTCCATCGTGCTCGTGCGCGGCGGCCGTGTGAAGGACCTGCCGGGTGTTCGCTACAAGATCATCCGCGGTTCCCTCGACACCCAGGGTGTCAAGAACCGCAAGCAGGCCCGCAGCCGCTACGGCGCCAAGAAGGAGAAGTAAGAATGCCTCGTAAGGGCCCCGCCCCGAAGCGCCCGGTCATCATCGACCCGGTCTACGGTTCTCCTCTGGTGACCTCCCTGATCAACAAGGTGCTGCTCAACGGCAAGCGTTCCACCGCCGAGCGCATCGTCTACGGCGCCATGGAGGGTCTGCGTGAGAAGACGGGCAACGACCCGATCATCACGCTGAAGCGCGCGCTGGAGAACATCAAGCCGACCCTCGAGGTCAAGTCCCGCCGTGTCGGTGGTGCGACGTACCAGGTTCCGATCGAGGTCAAGCCCGGTCGTGCCAACACGCTCGCGCTGCGCTGGCTGGTCGGTTACTCCCGCGCCCGTCGCGAGAAGACCATGACCGAGCGTCTGCTCAACGAGCTTCTCGACGCCTCCAACGGCCTCGGTGCCGCTGTGAAGAAGCGCGAGGACACGCACAAGATGGCCGAGTCCAACAAGGCCTTCGCGCACTACCGCTGGTAGTCGCTACCCACATCGAGACCGAGAGAAGACTGAAGCCTTATGGCTACCACTTCACTTGACCTGGCCAAGGTCCGCAACATCGGGATCATGGCCCACATCGACGCGGGCAAGACGACCACCACCGAGCGGATCCTGTTCTACACCGGCGTCTCCTACAAGATCGGTGAGGTCCACGAGGGCGCTGCCACCATGGACTGGATGGAGCAGGAGCAGGAGCGTGGTATCACCATCACCTCCGCTGCGACCACCTGTCACTGGCCGCTCGAGGACGACGACTACACGATCAACATCATCGACACCCCGGGGCACGTCGACTTCACCGTCGAGGTGGAGCGTTCGCTGCGCGTCCTCGACGGTGCCGTGACGGTGTTCGACGGTGTCGCCGGTGTTGAGCCGCAGTCCGAGACGGTGTGGCGTCAGGCGGACCGCTACGGCGTTCCGCGTATCTGCTTCGTGAACAAGCTCGACCGCACCGGTGCCGAGTTCCACCGCTGTGTCGACATGATCTCCGACCGTCTGGGCGCGCAGCCGCTGGTCATGCAGCTGCCGATCGGTGCCGAGGCCGACTTCAAGGGCGTCGTCGACCTCGTGACGATGAAGGCCTTCGTGTGGTCCGCCGAGGCCACCAAGGGCGAGATGTACGACGTCGTCGACATCCCGGCAACGCACACCGAGGCTGCCGAGGAATGGCGCGGCAAGCTGCTCGAGGCCGTCGCCGAGAACGACGAGGAGCTGATGGAGCTGTACCTGGAGGGCCAGGAGCCCACCACGGAACAGCTGTACGCCGCGATCCGTCGTATCACCATCGCCTCCGGCAAGTCCGCCGAGACCACCGTCACCCCGGTGTTCTGCGGTACCGCGTTCAAGAACAAGGGCGTCCAGCCCCTGCTCGACGCGGTCGTGCGCTACCTGCCGACCCCGCTCGACGTCGAGGCCATCGAGGGCCACGACGTCAAGGACCCCGAGGTCGTCGTCAAGCGCAAGCCGTCCGAGGACGAGCCGCTGGCCGCGCTCGCGTTCAAGATCATGAGCGACCCGCACCTGGGCAAGCTCACCTTCGTCCGGGTCTACTCGGGCCGCCTGGAGTCCGGCACCGCCGTGCTGAACTCCGTCAAGGGCAAGAAGGAACGCATCGGCAAGATCTACCGCATGCACGCGAACAAGCGTGAGGAGATCGACTCGGTGGGCGCCGGTGACATCGTCGCCGTCATGGGCCTGAAGCAGACCACCACCGGTGAGACGCTGTCCGACGACAAGAGCCCGGTCATCCTGGAGTCCATGGACTTCCCGGCGCCGGTCATCCAGGTCGCCATCGAGCCCAAGTCGAAGGGCGACCAGGAGAAGCTGGGCGTCGCGATCCAGCGTCTGGCCGAGGAGGACCCGTCCTTCCAGGTCCACTCGGACGAGGAGACGGGCCAGACCATCATCGGTGGTATGGGCGAGCTGCACCTCGAGGTGCTGGTCGACCGTATGCGCCGTGAGTTCAGGGTCGAGGCCAACGTCGGCAAGCCCCAGGTCGCCTACCGTGAGACGATCCGCAAGGCCGTCGAGCGCGTGGACTACACCCACAAGAAGCAGACCGGTGGTACCGGTCAGTTCGCCAAGGTGCAGATCGCGATCGAGCCGATCGAGGGCGGCGACGCCTCGTACGAGTTCGTGAACAAGGTGACCGGTGGCCGTATCCCGAAGGAGTACATCCCTTCGGTCGACGCCGGTGCGCAGGAGGCCATGCAGTTCGGCATCCTGGCCGGCTACGAGATGACGGGCGTCCGCGTCACGCTCATCGACGGTGGCTACCACGAGGTCGACTCCTCCGAGCTCGCGTTCAAGATCGCCGGTTCGCAGGCCTTCAAGGAGGCCGCGCGCAAGGCTTCGCCCGTGCTCCTGGAGCCGATGATGGCCGTCGAGGTCACCACGCCCGAGGACTACATGGGTGAGGTCATCGGCGACATCAACTCCCGCCGTGGCCAGATTCAGGCCATGGAGGAGCGGGCCGGTGCCCGCGTCGTGAAGGGTCTCGTGCCCCTCTCGGAGATGTTCGGCTACGTCGGCGACCTGCGCAGCAAGACGTCCGGCCGTGCCAGCTACTCCATGCAGTTCGACTCCTACGCCGAGGTTCCGCGGAACGTCGCCGAGGAGATCATCGCGAAGGCCAAGGGCGAGTAAGGGACTCCGTTCAACGGACCCCCCTCTCACGCTTTAGGCTTGACCCCGGAGCCTGCAAGTGGGCATTCCGCCATCAACCCGGCGGAATGCCCCTGGCCCGGGTTTCCCAGCAAAGATCACCTGGCGCCGATGAGTAAGGCGTACAGAACCACTCCACAGGAGGACCCCAGTGGCGAAGGCGAAGTTCGAGCGGACTAAGCCGCACGTCAACATCGGCACCATCGGTCACATCGACCACGGTAAGACGACCCTCACGGCCGCCATTACCAAGGTGCTGCACGACGCGTACCCGGACCTGAACGAGGCCTCGGCCTTCGACCAGATCGACAAGGCTCCCGAAGAGCGCCAGCGCGGTATCACGATCTCGATCTCCCACGTCGAGTACCAGACCGAGCAGCGTCACTACGCCCACGTCGACTGCCCCGGTCACGCGGACTACATCAAGAACATGATCACGGGTGCGGCGCAGATGGACGGCGCCATCCTCGTGGTCGCGGCCACCGACGGCCCGATGCCGCAGACCAAGGAGCACGTGCTCCTGGCCCGCCAGGTCGGCGTTCCGTACATCGTCGTCGCCCTGAACAAGGCTGACATGGTGGACGACGAGGAGATCCTGGAGCTCGTCGAGCTCGAGGTTCGTGAGCTGCTCTCCGAGTACGAGTTCCCGGGCGACGACCTGCCGGTCGTCAAGGTGTCCGCGCTCAAGGCCCTCGAGGGCGACAAGGAGTGGGGCAACACCGTCCTCGAGCTCATGAAGGCCGTGGACGAGAACATCCCGCAGCCCGAGCGCGACGTCGACAAGCCGTTCCTGATGCCGATCGAGGACGTCTTCACGATCACCGGTCGTGGCACGGTCGTCACCGGTCGTATCGAGCGTGGTGTCCTCAAGGTCAACGAGACCGTCGACATCGTCGGTATCAAGCAGGAGAAGACCACCACCACGGTCACCGGCATCGAGATGTTCCGGAAGCTCCTCGACGAGGGCCAGGCCGGTGAGAACGTCGGTCTGCTGCTTCGTGGCATCAAGCGCGAGGACGTCGAGCGCGGCCAGGTCATCATCAAGCCCGGTTCGGTCACCCCGCACACCGAGTTCGAGGCCCAGGCCTACATCCTGTCGAAGGACGAGGGTGGCCGTCACACCCCGTTCTTCAACAACTACCGCCCGCAGTTCTACTTCCGTACGACGGACGTGACCGGCGTCGTGACCCTCCCCGAGGGCACCGAGATGGTCATGCCGGGTGACAACACCGAGATGAAGGTGGAGCTCATCCAGCCCGTCGCCATGGAGGAGGGCCTGAAGTTCGCCATCCGTGAGGGTGGCCGGACCGTGGGCGCCGGCCAGGTCACCAAGATCAACAAGTAAGCTTGCTGATCTGACCTGGTAGCTCCTGCTTGCGAGCACCTGAGAGGGCCCGCACGACTTCGGTCGTGCGGGCCCTTTCGCGTGGGCGGACGTCAACTCGGCCACCGTAAGCGTCGCTCGATCGCGGGAACGGCGCAGCATTTGCGTACGGCACATGCCATCGCACCCATAACTTCGCCTCATGGTCAGCTCATCCCATGAGGCCCTGCACCGGATCTTCCAGAAGGACCCGGGCCTCTTCGCTCGCGCCGCGCGCAATCTCGGCGTCGCATTTCCTCCGCCCCTCACGACCACCGAACTGTCCACCGACCTCACGGAGACTCAGCCGCTGGAACGGCGGGTGGACACGCTGCTGCGGATGGACACGGAGGACGGCAGTTTCGTCCTGGCAGTCGAGTCGCAAGGCGAGCCGGATCCGCGCAAGCCCGCTAGCTGGGCGTACTACCTGGCCCATGTGTACGCCAAGTACCGCATCCCGCCCGTGCTCCTCGTCGTCTGCGCGGACCGGGGGACGGCCGAGTGGGCGGGACGGCAGGTCGACATCGGCCCCCGCCAGTGGCCCTCGCTCACCCTGCGCCCCCTTGTCCTGGGGCCCGACGACGTACCGGTGATCGCCAGCCCCGATGAGGCCGCTCGTGACATCCCGCTCACTGTCCTGTCCGCGGCGCTGCACCGCCGTGACCCGGACGCCGATGCCATACTGAACGCGCTGGCAAAGGCACTGAAAGGCCTGTCGGCCGACGACGAGAGCACCGCAGGCACCTTCATCGAACTCACGGAACAAGGCCTCGGCAAGACGCCGGCCGCGGAAATCTGGAGGCACCTCATGGCCGTCGACCTGTCCTTCTTCCAGTCGGAAACCGCCCAGAGGCTTCGCGCGGAGGGCGTGGAGAGGGGCTTGGCGGAAGGCCGGGCCAAGGACATCCTGGTACTCCTGAGCCATCGAGGCGTCGAAGTCACCGACGGCGACCGTGACCGCATCGCCGACTGCGGCGATCCCGACGTACTCAGCCTCTGGTTCACGCGGGCCATCACGGCGACATCGGTGGCCGAGGTCTTCGAGGACACCACCGGCTGACCGTGGCGTCAGCAGGGTGACGGTCGGCCCGGAACCCGGCGGCGTGGAAGCGGCCGGGTCAGGGGGCGTGGTGGCCCGTGGGGTGGCGCAGGCCGTCGACGAGGATGCCCGCCAGGCGGCGGGCGTGGTAGTCGGGGTCCGTTTCCGCGCCGATGCACAGGTTGCCGACGCCGCGCATGAGGGTGAGGGCGTCGATGTCGGCGCGGATCTCGCCGGCGGTGGCCGAGGCGTCGAGGAGCTGGGCGCAGACGGGCAGCAGGCGGTCGAGGAAGTAGGCGTGCAGGCCCTCGAAGCCGGAGTGGTCGGAGTGCAGGACGGCGGCGAGCCCGTGCTTGGTGACCAGGAAGTCGACGAAGAGGTCGATCCACTGCCGTAGCGCCGTGTGCGGGGTGGGCGCGGCGGCCAGGAGGGCCGGTCCGGCCTCGGCGCACGCCTCGACCTGGTGCCGGTAGACGCCGATGATCAGGTCCGCCCGGGTCGGGAAGTGGCGGTAGAGGGTGCCGAGGCCCACGTCGGCCCGCGAGGCGATGTCACGCACCGGGGCGTCCACACCCGACGCGATGAAGGCCGCGGCGGCCGCCTCCAGCAGTGTCTCCTTGTTGCGCCGGGCGTCCTTGCGCCGTGCCGGGGCCGTCGGCCTGTCGCCCTCGTCGCTCTGGTTCACCGCGTCGTTCCTCCGCCTCTCGCACGCCCCCGCATGGTCTCACGCATGCCCGCGCACCTTCACCCTTGCCAAAACGGAACCCTGTTCCGTATCGTTGGCGGCACACCGGAACACTGTTCCGTTTCTACCCGTGAGGAGACACGGCCATGCAGTACCGCACCCTCGGCCGCACCGGCGTGCAGGTCAGCACCCTCGCGCTCGGCGCGATGAACTTCGGCGCGATCGGCCGCACCACCCAGGACGAGGCAACGGCTCTCGTGGACGCGGCCCTGGAGGCCGGCGTCAATCTGATCGACACCGCCGACTGGTACAGCGCGGGGGAGTCGGAGGAGATGGTCGGCAAGGCCATCGCCGGCCGGCGCGACGACATCGTGCTGGCCACGAAGGCGACCATGCCGATGGGGGAGCGCAACCGGCAGGGCGGTTCGCGCCGCTGGCTGGTCACCGCGCTGGAGGACAGCCTGCGCCGGCTCGGCGTGGACCACGTCGACCTCTACCAGATGCACCGCTGGGACCCGACCACCAGCGACGAGGAGACCCTCTCGGCCCTGACCGACCTCCAGCGTGCCGGAAAGATCCGCTACTTCGGCTCCTCCACCTTCCCCGCGTACCGCATCGTGCAGGCCCAGTGGGCCGCCCGTGAGCTGCGGCTGAGCCGGTACGTCACCGAGCAGCCCAGCTACTCGATCCTGCAGCGCGGAATCGAGGCGGACGTGCTGCCCGTGAGCGAGGAGTACGGGCTCGGCGTGCTGGTGTGGAGTCCGCTGGCCTCGGGCTGGCTGTCGGGCGCCATCCGCAAGGGCCGGGACATCGCCACCCACCGCTCGGCGGTCCTGCCCGAACGCTTCGACCTCTCCCACTCCGCCAACCGGGCCAGGATCGACGCCGTCGAGCGGCTGGCCGCGGTCGCCGACGAGGCCGGACTGACGATGATCCAGCTGGCGCTCGGCTTCGTGACCGCGCATCCGGGCGTGACCGGCGCGCTCATAGGTCCGCGCACGCCGGACCACCTGCGGGCGCAGCTCGCCGCCGCCGACACGGTGCTCTCCGCCGACGTACTCGACGCGATCGACGACATCGTCGCCCCCGGCCTCGACCTTGCCGCGCACGAGAAGTTCGACGCCCCGCCCGCCCTCCTCGAGGCGTCACTCCGCCGCCGCTGACCACCCGGAGACCCGACCCATGGCACCCGCACCCCGACCGCGTTTCGGGATCATGACCGCTCCCTCGCAGGTCGACTACCACGACATCCTGAGCGTCTGGCGCGAGGCGGACGCAGTGCCGGAGATCGAGCACGCCTGGCTGTTCGACCACCTCATGCCCATCTTCGGCGATCCGGACGGACCCACCTACGAGGGCTGGACCCTGCTTTCGGCCCTCGCGGCGCAGACCCGGCGGTTGCGCCTGGGGGTGATGGTGACCAGCAACCGGTTCCGGCCGCCGGCGCTCCTCGCCAAGATCGCTACGACCGTCGACATCGTCTCCGGCGGCCGGCTCGACCTCGGCATCGGCGTGGGCTCCCGTCCGAACCCGCCCCAGGCCCGGCGCGAGTACCCGGCGCACGGACTGCCCTTCCAGCCCCCGGCGCAGGCGGTGGAGAGCCTCGCCGAGGCCTGCACGGTGATCCGGCGGCTGTGGACCGAGAAGGAACCCTTCGACTTCCACGGCACCCACCACCAGCTCACCGGGGCCTTCGGCAGCCCGAACCCCGTGCAGCGGCCCCACCCGCCGATCCTCATCGGCGGACGCTCCGCAGCGACCCTGCGCGTGGTCGCCGAGCACGCGGACCTGTGGAACATCCCGGGCGGTGACATCGACGACGTGGTCCGCCGCAGTGCCCTGCTGGACCGCTACTGCGCGGACATCGGCCGGGACCCGGCCTCGATCGTCCGCTCGATCCATCTCCCCGTCGACTACGACCGGCCCGGCGAAACGATCGAGGCGATCGGCGAGGCGGTCGACGCGGGGTTCGGGCACATCGTCCTCGGGTTGGGAGCACCGTATCCCGCAGGCGTCGCACGGTGGGTCGCCGACGAGCTCATCGGCGCATACCGGGGGAGTGGCCGCGTGCACGGGTCTTGACGCGCCACTCGGCTGAACCGTACGGTCCGCCCATCCCTAATGTTTCGTCTCTACGTTCGAAACATTCGAGAACGACGATGGGAATGAGACTCCCCGCATGAGATCCATTCGTTTCGCCACCGTGGCCCTTGCCACCGCCACCCTCGCCCTGCCACTGATGACGGGCTCGGCCGTCGCCGGCCCCTCGGCGAGCAAGGCCGCGCCGCACTCCGACGCCTCGTTCGACCGGCTGCGTTCGGCAGCTCCGGAGGGCTTCGTCGTGGGCACCGCCGTGGCGGGCGGTGGCCACCACCTGGAGCAGGACTACCCGGACCCCTTCACCTACGACAAGGAGTACCGGAAGATCCTGGGGCGCCAGTTCAGCTCGGTCTCCCCCGAGAACCAGATGAAGTGGGACTACATCCACCCGGAGCGGGACCGGTACGACTTCAAGCAGGCCGACGCGATCGTCGAGTTCGCCCGGCGCAACCACCAGGTCGTACGGGGCCACACCCTGCTGTGGCACAGCCAGAACCCGGCATGGCTGGAGCAGGGCGACTTCTCCAAAAAGGAACTGCGCGCCATCCTGCGCGAGCACGTCACCACCGTCGTCGGCCGCTACGCCGGCCGGATTCAGCAGTGGGACGTCGCCAACGAGATCTTCGACGACCAGGGCAACCTGCGCACGCAGGACAACATATGGATCCGCGAGCTGGGGCCGGGCATCGTCGCGGACGTCTTCCGATGGGTCCACAAGACCGACCCGAAGGCGAAGCTGTTCTTCAACGACTACAACGTCGAGAGCGTCAACGCGAAGAGCGACGCGTACTACGCCCTCATCCGGGACCTGCTCGACCAGGGGGTGCCGGTGCACGGCTTCTCCGTCCAGGGACACCTGAGCACGCGGTACGGCTTCCCGGGCGACCTGGAGGACAACCTGCGTCGGTTCGACGCGCTCGGCCTGGAGACCGCCGTCACCGAACTGGACGTGCGCATGGACGTCCCGGAGGGCGGCACACCCACCGAGGCACAGGAGCGGCAGCAGGCCGACTACTACCAGCGGATGCTCGAGGCGTGCCTGGCCGTCGACGGCTGCAACTCGTTCACCATCTGGGGCTTCACCGACAAGTACTCGTGGGTCCCGGTGTTCTTCGAGGGTGAGGGCTTCGCGAACGTCATGACCGACGACTACACCCGCAAGCCCGCCTTCTACGCCCTACGGGACACGCTGAAGGAGGCAGCCCGGAGGGACGACGACTGCGGCAGGCACCACAAGCGCTGACCCCGAACGCGGGCCACCCCCACACCTGGCGCCTCTGACCGTTGAACCGCCCTTGGACCGGCAGCAGCCTCGGCCCGGGGCGGTCCCCGCGAGACAGGGCCCTCAGCGTGAGGTGCTGAAGTTCGGAGACGGCACGGCGGTAGGGCGATCCGACGGTGCGTACAACGGTCGCCCCACCTCGGATCCGAGGCAGCTCCGCATCCTTGAGCTGCGCTATGGCACCATCCGAGCTCAGGCGCTCCCGCCCGAGGAGTCGCTGGCCCTCCTCGAGCAAGCGCTTGGAGAGACATGACACGCAAGGCCTCTGCCGGAGACACCTCCGAGCTGAAGTGGTTCAAGAGCAGCTACAGCAGCGGCCCCGACGGTGACTCATGCGTCGAGATCGCCATAGCACCCCGCACGGTCCACGTCCGCGACTCCAAGCACGTCGCAGGCCCTCGGCTCGCGGTCGGCCCCGCCGCTTGGGCGAGCTTCGTGACGTACAGCTCGGAGCGCTGACGCTCCACACCGCACGCGCCCCGCCCCTGGTTGCCGACAGGAGTGGGGCGCGTTGCCGTGGGGGTCAACCACCGGTATACGGCCCTGAGCACACGGCGGGCCGTACATCTCAGGTCTGGGCTGGACGACGGCGTGGCGCGGCGCTCCTAGTGTCATGCGCAGGTCGAAGGGCCTGGGCCGGCGTGACAAGGGACGCGGCGGCCCACCACACCGAATTGGGGGAAGCACCATGAACTTCCGTGTCAGGGCCGCCCGGGCGGCGTTCACCACGTCCGCGTTCGTCGCCGCGGCGATGCTGTTCGGCGCCCAGGCCGCCGTCGCCGGCACCAACGACAGCTTCTCGGTCGGCACGACGGGCGGCGGATGCGGCGCGGTCGACTACGTCGACTACGGCGCCGGTGCCCCGGGCGGCGGCAACAACGACGACTACCTCGTCATCCACGACTACTGCAGCGACGGCAAGGGCGTCCGGGCGTACGCATGGCTCTCCAACGACAGCATGGGCAATGTCTACCTCGGGGCCAAGAACAACACCAACGGGCTGGCCGGCGCCGCGGTCGTCTGGGACCCCTTCAAGGCGTACGACAACGTTCTCCCCGGTGACCGGGTGGGCATCAAGGTGTGCCTCTTCAACAGCAACAACACGCTCAGCAGCTGTGCCGAGGCCTCACACGTGAGCGTCGACGGCTGACGTGTGCGAACGTGTGGCGCACCACCGAGGGGGAGTGGTGCGCCACGCCGCCGGGGGGCCGGCGGGTCAGCGGGCCTGGCCGGGGACGACCAGCCCGCTCTCGTACGCCATGACGACCGCCTGGGCACGGCTGTTGAGGGAGAGCTTGGTCATGATCCGGTGCAGATGTGTCTTCACCGTGCCCTCGGTGACGTGCAGTTGCCCGGCGATGGCCTCGTTGTCGATGCCCAGGCCGACCAGCCGCAGGACCTCCCGCTCGCGAGCGGTGAGGTCGGACACCGTCTCCGGTTCGACCGCCGAGGCGGGCCGGCAGGTGTAGGCCTCCACCAGGCGCCGGGTGACGGCCGGGGCGAAGAGCATCTCGCCGCGGGTCACGACGCCGACCGCCTCGATGAGCCGCCGCGGCGAGGTGTCCTTGAGCAGGAAGCCGCTGGCGCCGGCGCGCAACGCCGCGTACACGTACTCGTCGACGTCGAACGTCGTCAGCACGATCACGTGCGGCGGGTCCGGCACCTTCCGCAGGATCGCCTCGGTGGCGGCGATGCCGTTCATGCCGGGGAGCCTGATGTCCATGAGGACGACGTCGAACCGTTCGCGCTCCACCGCGTCGACGGCTGTCTCGCCGTCGGAGACCTCCCGCACCTCGGTGATGTCCGGAGCCGTACGGAGCAGGGAGGCCAGGCCGGCTCTGACCAGTTCCTGGTCGTCCACCACGAGTACGCGTGTCATGGTCCCTGCTCCTCCGACTCCTCCGGGCGCGCACGGCGCGGCTCACGCAGCGGGAGGGCCACCTCGACGTCGAACCCGCCTCCGTGCCGTGGCGCCGCGGACAGGCGTCCCCCGCAGATCCTGGCCCGTTCCCGCATGCCGATCAAGCCGAGTCCCGAGCCGGGGACGGTTTCAGGTCGCTCACCCGTACGAACGCGACCGTGCGCGCCGCCGTCGTCGCGGATCGCGAGAACGACCTGGTCAGGGGTGTATTCGAGAGTGAGGTCCACCCGCGCGCCGGGGGCGTGCTTGATGACGTTGGTGAGGGCCTCCTGGGCGACCCGGTAGACGCACACGTCGACGACGGGTGGCAGGGGGACCGGTTCGCCCGCCGCCGTGAACCGTATGTCCAGGCCCGCCGCGCCGGCGCCGCCGACCAGTTCCGGCAGCCTGTCGAGGCGGGGCGCCGCCTCGTACGGGGCGTCCTGGCCGTCGTCGTCGGACTGGACGCGCAGGACGGTGAGCAGGCGGCGCAGTTCGTCGAGCGCGCCGCGCCCGGTCTCGGCGACGGTCCGCAGGGCGCTCCGCGCCGCCGGGACGTCCGAGGTGAGCACCGTCTCCGCGAGCCCCGCCTGGATGGTGATCACCGACATGTGGTGGGCCACCACATCGTGCAACTCCCGTGCGATCGCCATGCGTTCCAGCGTGACGGCGTTGCGGGCGCGCGCCTCCTGCTCGGCCACCAGGTCGGCGGTGACCTCGCGCAGCCGGGCGTTGGCGCGGACGAGGAGGTAGCGAGTATGGCCGAAGGCGATGGCCACCACGGGGACGAGGGCGGCCTGGGCGACGACCAGCGCGGGGTGGAGGCGGCCGGAGAGACCGCTCAGCGCCATGACCCCGGCCACCGGGGCGGCGGCGGCCCAGGAGACGGCGAGCGGACGGCATCCGGCCACGCTGAGCAGGCCGACGACCGGTGTCCAGACGTTCACGGACGGCTGGTAGCCGAGGCCGAGATAGACGGCGTACGCGGCCGCCGACGCCAGCACCGTCGTCACCGGGAGCCGGCGTCGTACCGCCAGAGGCAGCGCGGTCAGACAGGACAGGGCGTAGCCGAGCCCGTCGAACGTGTGCCAGCCGGGCGGCCGGTAGTAGGCGCCGGCGATACAGCCGACCGCCGCGAAACCGACGGCGACGGCGGTGTCGGCCAGGAGAGGCGGCAGGCGGCGTAATCGAGACGGGGTCATCGCGGGATGCTACGGCCGGCCCCGGCGGGCCGTCCCGGTCCCCGCACAACGGGTCTCAGATAGCGGACAATCGTGCGCGGTCCTTGCCGTTCCGGTTTACACAGAGGTAACACTGAAAGGCTGGCCGCTTCGGGCAACCTTCCCCATCGCCCCCCGAGCGGCCGCTGTCCTGCGCGCGGCAACGGCGCCGAGCGCCCATCACCGGTCCCCGTACCGGTGTCAGCCGCGCCAGAAAGGGACCCCGTGACCTCACGACCCGACCCCAAGACCTCGCTGGACCTGCTGCGATCCGAGATCGAGCGCCGTAACCCGGCCGAACCCGAGTTCCACCAGGCCGCCCGCGAGGTGCTGGACACCCTCGCCCCGGTGCTCGCCGCGCGCCCGGAATACGCCGAGCCGGGGCTCGTCGCACGGCTGGTCGAGCCGGAGCGGCAGATCCTGTTCCGCGTGCCGTGGCAGGACGACCAGGGCCGGGTTCACGTCAACCGGGGCTTCCGGATCGAATACAACAGCGCCCTCGGCCCGTACAAGGGCGGACTGCGGTTCCACCCCTCGGTGAACCTCGGGATCATCAAGTTCCTCGGCTTCGAGCAGATCTTCAAGAACGCCCTGACCGGTCTCGGCATCGGCGGCGGCAAGGGCGGCAGCGACTTCGACCCGCAGGGCCGCAGCGACTCCGAGGTGATGCGGTTCTGCCAGTCCTTCATGACGGAGCTGCACCGCCACATCGGCGAGTACACCGACGTCCCGGCCGGTGACATCGGCGTCGGCGCCCGCGAGATCGGCTACCTCTTCGGCCAGTACCGGCGGATCACCAACCGCTGGGAGGGCGGCGTGCTCACCGGCAAGAGCGCCGGCTGGGGCGGCTCGCTGATCCGGCCCGAGGCGACCGGCTACGGCAACGTGCTGTTCGCCGAGGCGATGCTGCGCGAGCGCGGCGAGGACCTGGAGGGCCAGACCGCCGTCGTCTCCGGCTCCGGCAACGTCGCGATCTACACCATCCAGAAGCTGACCGCCCTCGGCGCCAACCCGGTGACCTGCTCGGACTCCGGCGGCTATGTCGTCGACGAGAAGGGCATCGACCTGGAGCTGCTGCGGCGGATCAAGGAGGTCGAGCGCGGCCGGGTCAGCGACTACGCCGAGCGCCGGGGCGCCTCCGCCCGGTTCGTGCCCGACGGGCGGGTCTGGGACGTGCCGGCCGACGTCGCCCTGCCCTCGGCCACGCAGAACGAGCTGAACGCCGCCGACGCCGCCACCCTCGTCCGCAACGGCGTGAAGGCGGTCTCCGAGGGCGCGAACATGCCGACGACGCCCGAGGCCGTCGACCTGCTCCAGCAGGCCGGTGTCGCCTTCGGCCCCGGCAAGGCGGCCAACGCCGGCGGTGTCGCCGTCAGCGCGCTGGAGATGACGCAGAACGCGGCCCGTACGTCGTGGAAGGCGGACCAGGTCGAGGACGAGCTGGCCCGCATCATGACGGACATCCACACCACCTGCGCGGAGACCGCCGAACGCTACGGCGCCCCCGGCGACTACGTGACCGGCGCGAACATCGCCGGTTTCGAGCGGGTGGCGGACGCGATGCTTGCCCAGGGCGTCATCTGACGCACGGGACGCGGGAGGTCGCCGGCGTCACGGCGCGACGACCTCCTGCGTACCGACCACCGCCAGCAGTTCCAGCAGCCCCGCGCTGTCCGTCCCCACGGCGGGGGTGAACCAGAGCAGCCGCTGACGGCCGTCCTCGCTGAACAGATGCAGGCAGTTCACCTCGATCAGGCCCAGCGAGGCGTGGTTGAGGCGCTTGCGGTCGTCCCGCCGGAAGGCCACGTCATGCTCGGCCCACAGCGCGGCGAACTCCGGCGACACGCCGAGCAGCGTCCGGATCATCGACCGCGCCTCGGGGTCCTTCGCGTCCCGCCGCGCGGCGGCGGCCCGCAGATCCGCGACGAAGGAACGGGACAGCCGGTCGTGATCGGCCGCGGGGTACAGCCTCCGCGCCTCCGGCTCGGTGAACCACCGGTGCACGAAGCTCGCCCGCGGCCCCCGGAACCCGGACTGGTCCCCGAGCAGCGCCACCGCCAGCGGATTCTGTACGAGGGTGACGTGCAGGTCCGTGATCACCTGCGCCGGTGTCGAGGTCATCCGGCCGAGCAGGTCCAGCATGCCGGGGTGGATGTGCGAGGCGGCCCCGCCCTGCGCGGGCACGGGGCGCTCCGCGAGCCGGTACAGGTAGTCGCGCTCGTCGGCGCTCAGCCGCAGCGCCCTCGCCAGCGCGGCGAGCATCTGCTCGGACGGCTGGGAGCCGGCGCCGCGCTCCAGCTCGTTGTAGTAGTCCACCGACGCCCCGGCGAGATGGGCCACCTCCTCCCGGCGCAGCCCCGGCACCCGGCGCCGGGGACCGGCCACAAGGCCCACGTCGGCCGGGCGGACGCGCTCCCTCCGCGACCTCAGGAACGTCCCCAGTTCGGCGTACTTCGCGGCGCTCATGCCGTCCATTGTCCGCCCGGCCGGGCCGCCGACCCAGGGGATGACATCCCCTGGCTGAGCAGCCCGCGACGGCGCACCGTGGAGACATGACCACGAACCAGCAGCAGCACCAGCAGAGGGTCGCCGTCGTCACCGGGGGATCGCGCGGCATCGGCCGGGCGGCCGCCCGCAGGCTCGCCGAGGACGGTCTGGCCGTCGTCGTGAACTACGCCCGTGACGCGGCCGCCGGCGAGGAGACGGTGGCGGCCATCACCGGGGCGGGCGGCCGGGCCGTCGCCGTACCGGCGGACGTGGCGGAGGAGAAGGAGGCCGCCGCGCTGTTCGACCGGGCGGAGACGGAGTTCGGCGGTGTCGACGTGGTCGTGAACGCGGCCGGGCGGATGACCCTGTCGACCGTCGCCGACCTGGACCTGGCGGCGCTCGACGCCATGCACCGCACCAACATCCGCGGCACCTTCGTGATCGCGCAGCAGGCGGCCCGGCGGCTGCGCGCGGGCGGCTCGTTGGTGGTGTTCTCGACCTCCGTGGTCGGTACGCAGTTCCCCACGTACGCGGCGTACGCGGCGAGCAAGGGTGCCGTGGAGGCGATGACGCTGATCCTCGCGCGCGAGCTGCGCGGACGGGACGTCACCGTGAACGCCGTGGCGCCCGGACCGACGGCCACGGACATGTTCCTCTCGGGCAAGACCCCCGAGCAGATCGACCGGCTCGCCAAGACCCCGCCGCTGGAGCGGCTCGGCACACCGGACGACATCGCCGCCGTGGTCGCCTTCCTCGCGAGCCCGGCCGGGCACTGGGTGAACGGCCAGGTGCTGCGCGCCAACGGCGGCATGGTCTGACACCGGTACAACCACCCCCTTCCAAGGAGACGTCCATGCCTTTCGCCCAGTTCAAGGTCCCGGCCGGCACCCTCACGGCCGAGGACAAGCAGAAGATCGTCGAGCGCACCACCGACCTCTACGCCGAGATATACGGCGAACGGGCCCGCCCCACCACCGTCGTCCTCGTCGACGAGATCCCCGACGGCGGCTGGGGCGTCGCCGGCGACGTCCTCACGGCCGCGATGCTGAACGGCACCGCCTAGGGGGTGCCGGCCGGTCGCCGTAGCGGGCGGGGACGCCCCGGCAGCTCCCGAGACAGGGGACACCGGGCAGCCGCAGCCGGCCTGTGTACCCCACATGGCCCTGGTGACCGCGGGCCCCCGCGGGAAGGCTCGGTGTCATGCAGAAACTCTCCCTGGACGCCCTCGCCCGTGAACACCTCGAACGCGCCGCCGCCACGTCCAACGGCCGCAGCGCCACCACCGTGTACGGCGGTCATGAACACACGCTGCGCCAGACCCTCCTCGCGCTGACCGCCGGCACGTCCCTCGCCGAACACGACAGCCCCGGCGAGGCCACTCTGCTGGTCCTGCGCGGCCGGGTCCGCCTCACGAGCGGTGACACCGACTGGGAGGGCCGCACCGGTGACCTCCTCGTCATCCCGCCCGCGCGCCACGCCCTGGAGGCGCTGGAGGACGCGGCGGTCCTCCTCACGGTCGCCAGGACGAACTGACCGGCGTTTGATTCACGTCACCCTCGGGGTACTCTCTTCCGCCCGATTGGCCAGGGCGCCGCCCTCTGTGGCAAACTGTCGGAGTTGCTCGGTCGAGTGTTGATGCTGCGCGCCTCCCGTCGGGAGGACCGGAAGCGAGTCCCACAGTACTCGTCGCCCCTGATGAGGGGCGGACGTACGGGAATCTTTCGGGAAGCGGAGCGCGGTGCCGGCCAGGCGCCCGGTGGGCCTTTCGCCCCCGGTCCACGGTTCTGGTAAGGCCGTGTCAATCCCGCGGGGATGTTCCGACAAGGGACATCCATGTCAGCGAGAGTGCGACACGCCCGACCGCGTGGGTCGGAGGACGAGACCTGGAACGCCGGGTTCCGGAGCGTAAAGAGAGACAGGACTACGGAGTAGCCATGGCGGGACAGAAGATCCGCATCCGGCTCAAGGCCTACGACCACGAGGTCATCGACTCTTCGGCGAAGAAGATCGTCGAGACGGTGACTCGCACTGGTGCGTCGGTCGCGGGCCCGGTGCCGCTGCCCACTGAGAAGAACGTGTACTGCGTCATCAAGTCGCCGCACAAGTACAAGGACTCGCGCGAGCACTTCGAGATGCGCACGCACAAGCGCCTGATCGACATCCTCGACCCGACCCCCAAGACCGTTGACTCTCTGATGCGACTCGACCTCCCGGCCGGTGTCGACATCGAGATCAAGCTCTGAAGGCCGGTGATCTGAAGATGACCAAGCAGATCAAGGGCATCCTGGGCGAGAAGCTCGGCATGACGCAGGTGTGGGACGAGAACAACCGTGTTGTTCCGGTCACCGTCGTCAAGGCCGGCCCCAACGTCGTCACCCAGGTCCGTACGAACGATGTCGACGGCTACGAGTCGGTCCAGATCGCCTTCGGCGAGATCGACCCGCGCAAGGTGAACAAGCCCCTCAAGGGCCACTTCGCCAAGGCCGACGTCACCCCGCGTCGTCACCTCGTCGAGATCCGCACCGCGGACGCCTCCGAGTACACGCTGGGCCAGGAAGTCACCGCCGAGGTGTTCGAGTCCGGCGTGAAGGTCGACGTCACCGGCAAGAGCAAGGGCAAGGGCTTCGCCGGTGTCATGAAGCGTCACAACTTCAAGGGCCTCGGCGCCGGTCACGGCACCCAGCGCAAGCACCGCTCGCCCGGTTCCATCGGTGGCTGCGCCACCCCGGGCCGCGTGTTCAAGGGCCTCCGTATGGCGGGTCGCATGGGCAACGAGCGGGTCACCACCCAGAACCTGACCGTCCACGCCGTTGACGCGGAGAAGGGTCTGCTGCTCATCAAGGGCGCGGTTCCCGGTCCGAACGGCGGCCTCGTCCTGGTCCGCACCGCGGCCAAGGGGGCCTGAGGTAACCGATGAGCACTGTTGACATCCTTTCGCCTGCTGGCGAGAAGACCGGTAGCGTCGAGCTCCCCGCGGAGATCTTCGGCGTGGAGAAGATCAGCATCCCGCTGATCCACCAGGTCGTCGTCGCGCAGAACGCCGCTGCCCGTCAGGGCACGCACAAGACCAAGCGTCGTGGCGAGGTCCGTGGTGGTGGCAAGAAGCCTTACCGCCAGAAGGGCACCGGCCGCGCCCGTCAGGGCTCGACCCGCGCGCCGCAGTTCGCCGGTGGTGGCGTCGTGCACGGTCCCGTGCCGCGCGACTACTCCCAGCGCACCCCCAAGAAGATGAAGGCTGCCGCTCTGCGTCACGCCCTCACCGACCGGGCGCGCCACAACCGCATTCACGTCGTCTCCGGCGTGATCGCGGGCGAGACCCCCTCCACGAAGGCCGCCAAGTCGCTGTTCGGCAAGATCTCGGAGCGCAAGAACCTGCTCCTGGTCATCGACCGCGCCGACGAGGCCGCGTGGCTGTCCGCCCGCAACCTGCCCCAGGTCCACATCCTGGAGCCGGGCCAGCTGAACACGTACGACGTTCTCGTCTCGGACGACGTGGTCTTCACCCAGGCCGCTTTCGAGTCCTTCGTCGCCGGCCCGAACAAGGCCAACGACAACGAAGGGAGCGAGGTCTGATGGCTGCCCGTCACCCCTCGATCGCCTCGAAGGCCGCCAAGGCGGCCAAGGCCGCTCGCGTCGCCAAGGCGCGCCGCCACGAGGCCGAAGGCAAGAACACCGTCGTCACCCCGGCGAGCAAGGCGTTCACGGACCCCCGTGACGTCCTGCTGAAGCCGGTCGTGTCCGAGAAGAGCTACGCGCTCATCGACGAGAACAAGTACACGTTCATCGTCGCGCCGGGCTCCAACAAGACCCAGATCAAGGAGGCCGTCCAGGCGGTCTTCGAGGTCAAGGTCACCGGGGTCAACACGATCAACCGCGTCGGCAAGCGCAAGCGCACCCGCACCGGCTTCGGCCAGCGCGCGGCGACCAAGCGCGCGATCGTGACCCTCGCTGAGGGCGACCGTATCGACATCTTCGGCGGTCCGACCGCGTAAGCGGTCAGGATCGTTCGATATCGGACGAGGACTGAGAAATGGGTATCCGCAAGTACAAGCCGACGACTCCGGGCCGTCGTGGCTCCAGCGTCGCCGACTTCGTCGAGGTCACGCGGTCCACGCCGGAGAAGTCGCTGGTCCGTCCCCTGCACAGCAAGGGCGGCCGTAACAATTCCGGTCGTGTGACCGTTCGCCACCAGGGTGGCGGACACAAGCGCGCCTACCGCGTGATCGACTTCCGTCGTCACGACAAGGACGGCGTGCCGGCGAAGGTCGCGCACATCGAGTACGACCCCAACCGCACCGCGCGCATCGCGCTGCTGCACTACGCGGACGGCGAGAAGCGCTACATCCTCGCCCCGCGCAACCTGCAGCAGGGCGACCGCGTGGAGAACGGTCCCGGGGCCGACATCAAGCCGGGCAACAACCTGGCCCTCCGCAACATCCCGGTCGGTACCACGATCCACGCGATCGAGCTCCGTCCCGGTGGCGGTGCCAAGTTCGCCCGCTCCGCCGGCGCCTCCGTGCAGCTGCTCGCGAAGGAGGGCACCATGGCCCACCTCCGCATGCCGTCCGGAGAGATCCGCCTGGTCGACCAGCGCTGCCGCGCCACGGTCGGCGAGGTCGGCAACGCCGAGCAGAGCAACATCAACTGGGGCAAGGCGGGCCGCAAGCGGTGGCTGGGCGTTCGCCCGACCGTCCGTGGTGTGGTCATGAACCCGGTGGACCACCCGCACGGTGGTGGTGAGGGCCGGACCTCCGGTGGTCGTCACCCCGTGTCCCCGTGGGGCAAGAAGGAAGGCCGTACTCGTTCGCCCAAGAAGGCGTCGAACAAGTACATCGTCCGCCGCCGCAAGACGAACAAGAAGCGCTAAGGACGGGTTGAGATGCCTCGTAGCTTGAAGAAGGGACCCTTCGTCGACGACCACCTGATCAAGAAGGTGGACGTCCAGAACGAAGCCGGTACCAAGAACGTCATCAAGACCTGGTCCCGTCGCTCGATGATCGTCCCGGCGATGCTGGGCCACACGATCGCGGTGCACAATGGCAAGATCCACATCCCGGTGTTTGTCACCGAGTCGATGGTCGGCCACAAGCTCGGCGAGTTCTCGCCGACCCGCACCTTCCGGGGCCACGTCAAGGACGACCGGAAGTCGAAGCGCCGCTAGTCGGCGGGGTGCAATCGACCATGACAGACACTGAAGGGACAACCATGGAAGCCAGGGCCCAGGCGCGGTACATCCGCGTCACGCCCATGAAGGCCCGCCGCGTGGTGGACCTCATCCGTGGCATGGATGCCACGGAGGCTCAGGCGGTCCTGCGTTTCGCCCCGCAGGCCGCGAGCGTGCCGGTGGGCAAGGTGCTGGACAGCGCCATTGCCAACGCCGCGCACAACTACGACCACACCGACGCCGACAGCCTCTTCATTTCCGAGGCGTACGTCGACGAGGGCCCGACCCTGAAGCGGTTCCGGCCGCGCGCCCAGGGCCGCGCCTACCGGATCCGCAAGCGGACCAGCCACATCACCGTGGTCGTCAGCAGCAAGGAAGGAACCCGGTAATGGGCCAGAAGGTTAACCCGCATGGGTTCCGGCTCGGCATCACCACCGACTTCAAGTCGCGCTGGTACGCCGACAAGCTGTACAAGGACTACGTCAAGGAAGACGTCGCCATCCGTCGGATGATGACGTCCGGCATGGAGCGCGCCGGCATCTCGAAGGTGGAGATCGAGCGCACCCGTGACCGTGTCCGTGTGGACATCCACACCGCGCGTCCGGGCATCGTGATCGGCCGCCGTGGCGCCGAGGCCGACCGCATCCGCGGTGACCTCGAGAAGCTCACGGGCAAGCAGGTCCAGCTCAACATCCTCGAGGTCAAGAGCCCGGAGACGGACGCTCAGCTGGTGGCCCAGGCCGTCGCCGAGCAGCTGTCCTCCCGCGTCTCCTTCCGTCGTGCCATGCGCAAGAGCATGCAGGGCACGATGAAGGCCGGCGCCAAGGGCATCAAGATCCAGTGCGGTGGCCGCCTCGGCGGTGCCGAGATGTCCCGCTCGGAGTTCTACCGCGAGGGCCGTGTGCCCCTGCACACGCTCCGCGCGAACGTGGACTACGGCTTCTTCGAGGCCAAGACGACCTTCGGCCGCATCGGTGTGAAGGTCTGGATCTACAAGGGCGACGTCAAGAACATCGCCGAGGTCCGCGCCGAGAACGCTGCTGCCCGCGCCGGCAACCGCCCGGCCCGCGGCGGCGCCGACCGCCCGGCCCGTGGTGGCCGCGGTGGCGAGCGTGGCGGTCGCGGTCGCAAGCCGCAGCAGGCTCCCGCTGCCGAGGCCCCCAAGGCCGAGGCTCCGGCTGCCGCTCCGGCTGAGAGCACCGGAACGGAGGCCTGACCGACATGCTGATCCCCCGTAGGGTCAAGCACCGCAAGCAGCACCACCCGAAGCGCCGCGGTCAGGCCAAGGGCGGTACGACGGTCGCGTTCGGCGAGTACGGCATCCAGGCCCTCACGCCGGCGTACGTGACCAACCGCCAGATCGAGGCGGCCCGTATCGCGATGACCCGCCACATCAAGCGTGGCGGCAAGGTCTGGATCAACATCTACCCGGACCGCCCGCTCACGAAGAAGCCGGCCGAGACCCGCATGGGTTCCGGTAAGGGTTCGCCGGAGTGGTGGATCGCGAACGTGCACCCGGGCCGGGTCATGTTCGAGCTGTCCTACCCCAACGAGAAGATCGCCCGTGAGGCCCTCACTCGCGCAGCGCACAAGCTGCCGATGAAGTGCCGGATCGTCAAGCGCGAGGCAGGTGAAGCGTGATGTCGGCCGGTACCAAGGCGTCCGAGCTGCGCGAGCTGGGTGACGAGGAGCTTCTGGGGAAGCTCCGCGAAGCCAAGGAAGAGCTGTTCAACCTCCGCTTCCAGGCGGCGACCGGACAGCTTGAGAACCATGGCCGTCTGAAGGCGGTCCGCAAGGACATCGCGCGGATCTACACCCTGATGCGCGAGCGTGAGCTGGGCATCGAAACGGTGGAGAACGCCTGATGAGCGAGAACAACGTGACTGAGACCAACCCCGAGGTCCGGGGCGACCGTAAGACCCGCGAGGGCATCGTCGTCAGCGACAAGATGGACAAGACCGTCGTCGTCGCCGTCGAGGACCGCAAGAAGCACGCGCTGTACGGCAAGGTCATTCGCAGCACGAGCAAGCTCAAGGCCCACGACGAGCAGAACGCCGCCGGCATCGGCGACCGCGTCCTCCTGATGGAGACCCGGCCGCTGTCCGCGACGAAGCACTGGCGCATCGTCGAGATCCTCGAGAAGGCCAAGTAGGCGGTTCCCGCAAGGGAATCACCACCAGTACGTTCCCGCGGGGCATTCCCCGCAGGACAGTTCCGCCAGGCTCCGGGGGCCGATCCTGATCGGCCCCCGGGGAACCGGCAGACAAACAGGAGATAGACGTGATCCAGCAGGAGTCGCGACTGCGCGTCGCCGACAACACAGGTGCGAAGGAAATCCTTTGCATCCGTGTGCTCGGTGGCTCCGGTCGCCGCTACGCGGGCATCGGTGACGTCATCGTCGCCACCGTCAAGGACGCGATCCCCGGTGGCAACGTGAAGAAGGGTGACGTCATCAAGGCGGTCATCGTTCGCACCGTCAAGGAGCGCCGCCGTCCGGACGGCTCGTACATCCGCTTCGACGAGAACGCCGCCGTCATTCTGAAGAACGACGGCGACCCTCGTGGCACCCGTATCTTCGGCCCCGTGGGCCGTGAGCTGCGCGAGAAGAAGTTCATGAAGATCATCTCCCTCGCGCCGGAGGTGCTGTGAGCATGAAGATCAAGAAGGGTGACCTGGTCCAGGTCGTCACCGGCAAGGACAAGGGCAAGCAGGGCAAGGTCATCGCGGCCTTCCCCCGTGAGGACCGCGTCCTGGTCGAGGGTGTCAACCGGGTCAAGAAGCACACCAAGGCCGGCCCGACCGCCGGCGGTTCGCAGGCCGGTGGCATCGTGACCACCGAGGCCCCGGTCCACGTCTCCAACGTCCAGCTGGTCGTGGAGAAGGACGGCAAGAAGGTCGTCACGCGCGTCGGTTACCGCTTCGACGACGAGGGCAACAAGATCCGCGTTGCCAAGCGGACGGGTGAGGACATCTGATGACGACCACCACCACTCCGCGTCTGAAGACGAAGTACCGCGAGGAGATCGCGGGCAAGCTGCGCGAGCAGTTCTCCTACGAGAACGTCATGCAGGTTCCCGGCCTCGTCAAGATCGTGGTCAACATGGGTGTGGGCGACGCCGCCCGCGACTCCAAGCTGATCGAGGGCGCCATCCGCGACCTCACCACGATCACCGGTCAGAAGCCGGCCGTCACCAAGGCCCGCAAGTCCATCGCGCAGTTCAAGCTGCGTGAGGGCCAGCCGATCGGTGCGCACGTCACGCTGCGCGGCGACCGCATGTGGGAGTTCCTGGACCGCACCCTGTCGCTCGCGCTGCCGCGCATCCGCGACTTCCGTGGTCTGTCCCCCAAGCAGTTCGACGGCCGTGGCAACTACACCTTCGGTCTCACGGAGCAGGTCATGTTCCACGAGATCGACCAGGACAAGATCGACCGTGTCCGGGGTATGGACATCACCGTGGTCACCACGGCGACCAACGACGAAGAGGGCCGTGCCCTTCTCCGTCACCTCGGCTTCCCGTTCAAGGAGGCGTGAGCGAGATGGCGAAGAAGGCTCTCATCGCGAAGGCTGCTCGCAAGCCCAAGTTCGGAGTGCGCGGCTACACCCGCTGCCAGCGCTGCGGTCGTCCGCACTCCGTGTACCGCAAGTTCGGCCTGTGCCGCGTGTGCCTTCGTGAGATGGCTCACCGTGGCGAGCTGCCGGGCGTGACCAAGAGCTCCTGGTAATCCGGTAATTCCGGACTCCCAGGGCTCTCGGTAAGCAATGGGGACGGCAGGAGGCCCGCTCCGTATGGCTTAGGCTTGCGGGGTTGGGCACCTGCCGTGCCTAGACGACTTACTACGCCGTAGGTCCACCGCGCCGCACCCGTCCCGTCTCGGATCGGGGAGAGGGATGGCGCACCAGGAAACCACGGCGAGAGAGGCCGAAGGCCAATTCATGACCATGACTGATCCGATCGCAGACATGCTCACGCGTCTGCGGAACGCGAACTCGGCGTACCACGACACCGTGGCGATGCCGCACTCGAAGATCAAGTCGCACATCGCGGAGATCCTCCAGCAGGAGGGCTTCATCACGGGCTGGAAGACCGAGGACGCCGAGGTCGGCAAGAACCTCGTCCTCGAGCTGAAGTTCGGCCCGAACCGTGAGCGCTCCATCGCGGGCATCAAGCGGATCTCCAAGCCCGGTCTCCGGGTGTACGCGAAGTCCACCAACCTGCCGAAGGTGCTGGGCGGCCTCGGCGTGGCGATCATCTCCACGTCGCACGGGCTCCTCACTGGACAGCAGGCCGGCAAGAAGGGCGTGGGTGGGGAAGTCCTCGCCTACGTCTGGTAGCGGAAGGGAACGGAGGAAACAGCTATGTCGCGCATCGGCAAGCTCCCCATCGCGGTTCCCGCCGGCGTGGACGTCACCATCGACGGCCGTACGGTTTCGGTCAAGGGCCCCAAGGGCTCGCTGACCCACACCGTCGTGGCGCCGATCGAGATCGCCAAGGGTGAGGACGGCGTGCTGAGCGTCACCCGCCCCAACGACGAGCGTCAGAACAAGGCCCTGCACGGCCTGTCCCGCACGCTGGTGGCGAACATGATCACCGGCGTGACCCAGGGTTACGTGAAGAAGCTCGAGATCAGCGGTGTCGGTTACCGCGTGCTCGCCAAGGGTTCGAACCTGGAGTTCTCCCTCGGTTACAGCCACTCGATCACGGTGGAGGCCCCCGAGGGCATCACCTTCAAGGTCGAGAACCCGACGCACTTCTCGGTCGAGGGCATCGACAAGCAGAAGGTCGGCGAGGTTGCGGCGAACATCCGCAAGCTGCGCAAGCCCGACCCGTACAAGGCCAAGGGTGTCAAGTACGAGGGCGAAGTCATCCGGCGCAAGGTCGGAAAGGCGGGTAAGTAAGCCATGGCATACGGGCAGAAGATCCTCAAGGGCGACGCCTACAAGCGTGCTGCTATCAAGCGTCGTCACATCCGGATCCGCAAGAATGTCTCTGGTACCGCCGAGCGTCCCCGCCTGGTCGTGACCCGTTCCAACCGCCACATCGTGGCGCAGGTGATCGACGACCTGAAGGGTCACACCCTGGCGTCGGCCTCCACTCTGGACGCGTCGGTCCGTGGTGGCGAGGGCGACAAGTCCTCGCAGGCCAAGCAGGTCGGTGCCCTGGTCGCTGAGCGCGCCAAGGCCGCCGGTGTCGAGGCTGTCGTATTCGACCGCGGTGGCAACCGGTACGCGGGGCGCATCGCCGCCCTGGCGGACGCCGCCCGCGAAGCCGGACTGAAGTTCTGAGCCGCCCGTCGCGGCAGCGACTTGTGTTGCTGTGCAGCGCCGGAAACAGAGAGAGGTAATTCCAATGGCTGGACCCCAGCGCCGCGGTGGCGGTGCCGGTGGCGGCGAGCGGCGGGACCGGAAGGGCCGTGACGGCGGCGCAGCTGCCGCCGAGAAGACCGCGTACGTTGAGCGCGTCGTCGCGATCAACCGCGTCGCCAAGGTTGTGAAGGGTGGTCGTCGCTTCAGCTTCACCGCGCTGGTCGTGGTGGGCGACGGTGACGGCACCGTGGGTGTCGGATACGGCAAGGCCAAGGAGGTGCCGGCCGCCATCGCCAAGGGTGTTGAGGAGGCCAAGAAGCACTTCTTCAAGGTCCCCCGCATCCAGGGCACCATCCCGCACCCCATCCAGGGTGAGAAGGCTGCCGGCGTCGTGCTGCTCAAGCCCGCGTCCCCGGGTACCGGCGTTATCGCCGGTGGTCCGGTGCGTGCCGTGCTCGAGTGCGCCGGTATCCACGACATCCTGTCGAAGTCGCTCGGCTCCGACAACCAGATCAACATCGTGCACGCGACCGTGGCGGCCCTCAAGGGCCTGCAGCGTCCCGAGGAGGTCGCGGCCCGCCGCGGTCTGCCGCTCGAGGACGTGGCCCCCGCGGCTCTTCTCCGCGCACGTGCCGGGGCGGGTGCGTAATCATGGCGCAGCTCAAGATTACGCAGGTCAAGTCCTACATCGGCAGCAAGCAGAACCACCGTGACACCCTGCGTTCCCTTGGTCTCAAGGGGATCAACACGCAGGTCGTCAAGGAGGACCGCCCCGAGTTCCGCGGCATGGTGCACACCGTCCGCCACCTCGTGTCGGTCGAGGAGGTCGACTGATCATGGCGGAAAACAACCCGCTCAAGATCCACAACCTCCGTCCCGCCCCCGGCGCCAAGACCGCGAAGACCCGTGTCGGTCGTGGTGAGGCGTCGAAGGGTAAGACGGCCGGTCGTGGTACGAAGGGCACCAAGGCCCGTTACCAGGTTCCGGAGCGCTTCGAGGGTGGCCAGATGCCCCTCCACATGCGTCTCCCGAAGCTCAAGGGCTTCAAGAACCCGTTCAAGACCGAGTTCCAGGTCGTGAACCTGGAGAAGCTCGCCTCCCTCTACCCCGAGGGTGGAGAGGTCACGGTCGAGGACCTGGTCGCCAAGGGCGCCGTGCGCAAGAACAGCCTCGTCAAGGTCCTGGGCCAGGGCGAGATCTCCGTGGCGCTGCAGGTGACGGTCGACGCCGTCTCCGGCTCCGCCAAGGAGAAGATCACCGCCGCCGGCGGTACCGTCACCGAGCTCGTCTGACTTCTTCAGGTGTCTCGATGACGTAGAGCGATCCCGACCGGGGATACCCCACAAAAGGGGTATCCCCGGTTGGTCGTTCCTAGGGTGGCAGTGTCGCCGGTAAGGTGGCCTGGCTGCCCATGTACCTCGGGTGCCTCATACGGGGCACTCAGGGCGGCAGTTGACCGTTACGTATTCGTCCTTAGTCGGAATCTCAAAACCGTCACCCTTGACGCAGTCGCGCGGGGGGTCGCAGGAGGCACCGTGCTCACCGCGTTCGCCCGGGCGTTCAAGACGCCCGACCTGCGCAAGAAGCTGCTCTTCACGCTCGGCATCATCGTGGTGTACCGGGTCGGTACGCACATCCCGATCCCGGGCGTCGACTACCGGAACGTCCAAATCTGCCTCGATCAGGCCGAGGCGAACCAGGGCCTGTTCGGTCTGGTGAACATGTTCAGCGGCGGCGCGCTGCTCCAGATCACGATCTTCGCGCTGGGCATCATGCCGTACATCACGGCGAGCATCATCCTGCAGCTGCTGACCGTCGTGATCCCGCGCCTGGAAGCCCTGAAGAAGGAGGGCCAGGCCGGTACGGCGAAGATCACGCAGTACACCCGTTATCTGACGGTGGCACTGGCCATCCTGCAGGGCACCGGCCTGGTGGCCACCGCCCGCAGCGGCTCCCTCTTCCAGGGCTGCTCGGTGGGTGGTCAGATCGTCCCGGACCGGTCGATGTTCGTGACCATCACCATGGTCATCACCATGACCGCCGGTACGGCCGTCGTCATGTGGCTCGGTGAGCTGATCACCGACCGCGGCATCGGCAACGGCATGTCGATCCTGATGTTCATCTCGATCGCCGCGACCTTCCCCTCCGCCCTGTGGGCGATCAAGGAGCAGGGCACCCTGGCGGACGGCTGGATCGAGTTCGGCACCGTCATGATCGTCGGGTTCGTGATGGTCGGCCTGGTCGTCTTCGTCGAGCAGGCCCAGCGCCGGATTCCGGTGCAGTACGCGAAGCGCATGATCGGCCGCCGTTCCTACGGCGGTACGTCCACCTACATCCCGCTCAAGGTGAACCAGGCGGGTGTCATCCCCGTCATCTTCGCCTCGTCGCTGCTTTACATTCCGGCGCTGATCGTCCAGTTCTCCAGTTCGACGGCCGGTTGGGCCACCTGGATCCAGAAGAACCTCGCCGACACGGGCGCGACACCGCACATCATCCTGTACTTCTTCCTCATCGTGTTCTTCGCATTCTTCTATGTGGCGATCACCTTCAACCCCGAAGAAGTCGCCGACAACATGAAGAAGTATGGTGGCTTCATCCCGGGCATCCGGGCTGGCCGACCGACCGCTGAGTACCTCAGCTACGTACTCAACCGGATCACCTGGCCGGGTTCGCTGTACTTGGGTCTGATCTCTCTCGTGCCGACAATGGCGTTGGCTGGTTTCGGGGCAAACCAGAACTTCCCGTTCGGCGGGACCAGCATCCTGATCATCGTGGGTGTCGGTCTCGAGACGGTGAGGCAGATCGAGAGCCAGCTCCAGCAGCGCAATTACGAAGGGTTCCTCCGCTGATGCGAATCGTCCTCGTCGGACCGCCGGGTGCCGGTAAAGGTACGCAGGCGACCCGCCTTGCCGAGAAATTGCGCATCCCGCACATCTCCACGGGTGACCTGTTCCGCGCCAACATCAGCCGGCAGACCGAGCTGGGGAAGCTCGCGAAGTCCTACATGGACGCGGGCAATCTGGTCCCCGACGAGGTCACGATCGCCATGGCCAAGGACCGCATGGAGCAGTCCGACGCCGAGGGCGGTTTCCTGCTGGACGGCTTCCCGCGCAATGTGTCGCAGGCCGGCGCGCTGGACGAGCTGCTGCAGACCGAGGGCATCAAGCTGGACGCGGTGCTCGATCTGGAAGCGCCCGAGGACGAGGTAGTCAAGCGGATCGCCGGGCGGCGGGTCTGCCGCAAGGATTCCGCGCATGTGTTCCATGTGACGTACAGCCCGCCGAAGCAGGAGGGTGTCTGCGACGTCTGTGGTGGTGAGCTGTACCAGCGGGACGACGACTCGGAGTCGACGGTGCGGACGCGGCTGGAGGTCTACCACACGCAGACCGAGCCGATCATCGACTACTACCGGGCGCAGGGGCTGGTTGTCACCATCTCGGCGATGGGGCCGGTCGATGAGGTCACCGCGCGGGCGCTGGAGGCGTTGAGCGGTAAGTAGTTTCTTGTACGTCGGTGACGGCCGCGGTTCCTTTGTGTAAGGGGCCGCGGCTGTTGCTTGTGGCGGGGGTGGGTTGCGCTGCCCGGCGCTTGCGGGGTGCCGTCGCGCCCACCCGTGCGGTGGGGTTGGGCAGGTGCCCGGTGTTGGTGTGGAGCGGGGGGTGTTCGCGCGGCCCGGCGCTTGCGGGGTGCCGTCGCGCCCACCCGTGCCGCCCCAGCGGCACGACTGCCCGCGGAGGGCGGGGGTCGGCCGCCGTGGCGGCCCAGCGGCGCTCTCGGGTGGTATGACTGCCCGCGGAGGGCGGGGGTCGGCCGTCGTGCGGCTCGGCGGCGGGATTGTCCTTGGAGGGCGGGGCCCGCCGTGCCGACCTGGCGCAGTTATTGTGGTAGGCGTTCGTTACTCCCTGGTCCAGGAAGGCCGTCGTCCCCATGGTGCAGATCAAGAGCCCTG
This sequence comes from Streptomyces sp. NRRL WC-3626, assembly GCF_000718785.1. Classification (GTDB taxonomy): domain Bacteria; phylum Actinomycetota; class Actinomycetes; order Streptomycetales; family Streptomycetaceae; genus Streptomyces; species Streptomyces edwardsiae. Next base: position 78,745 of record NZ_JOCA01000010.1, read on the forward strand.
AGCAGATCGCCAAGATGCGTGAGGCAGGGTTGGTCGTCGCCGCCATTCACGCGGCCACCCGTGAGGCCGCCGTGCCCGGGGCCACCACGAAGGATCTCGACCAGGTCGCCCGCAAGGTGCTCGCGGAGCACGACGCCAAGCCGAACTTCCTCGGCTACGGCGGTTTCCCCGCGACGATCTGCACCTCGGTGAACGAGGTCGTCGTCCACGGCATCCCCTCCGACGGCGTCGTCCTCAAGGACGGCGACATCATCTCCATCGACTGCGGCGCGATCATCGACGGCTGGCACGGCGACGCCGCGTACACCGCGTTCGTCGGCTCCGGGCACTCTCCCGAGCTGGTCGAGCTGTCCCGGGTGACCGAGGAGTCGATGTGGGCCGGCATCGCGGCCATGAAGCAGGGCAACCGGCTCGTCGACATCTCCCGCGCCGTCGAGACGTACATCCGCCGCCAGCCGAAGCCGGGCGGCGGTAAGTACGGGATCGTCGAGGACTACGGCGGCCACGGCATCGGCACCGAGATGCACATGGACCCGCACCTGCTGAACTACGTCGACCGCAAGCGCGGCAAGGGCCCCAAGCTGGTCCCGGGCTTCTGCCTGGCCATCGAGCCGATGGTGTCCCTGGGCACCCCGAAGACCGAGGTCCTCTCCGACGACTGGACCGTCATCACCACCGACGGCACCTGGTCCTCCCACTGGGAACACTCCGTCGCCCTCACCGCCGAGGGCCCCCTGGTCCTCACCGCCCCCGACGGCGGCAAGGCGAAGCTCGCGGAGCTGGGTATCACGGCGGCTCCGGATCCGCTGGGCTGACGGCCGGGCCCGTCGGCCGGAGGCCGGCGCAGCGGCTCGAAGCCTGTGAGGCGCCCCGGGCGCCGAGCCCGCGAGAGCGGCGTCAGGGATCGGGTCGGCGGCAAGGCGAAGCTCGCGGAGCTGGGCATCGCGGCGGCTCCGGATCCGCTGGGCTGACGGGCCGGGCCCGTCGGGCGGAGGCAGGCGCGGCGATCCGGTTGGTTAAGGATCTCGAGGGTGGGGCAGGATTTCTCGATTCGTGTTTCCGGGGGCCCTGACGTAGACTGACTCGTCGGCTCTTGTGCACCCGCATGTCTGCATGTATGACTCACGGTGCACGCCAGAGTCGATCAAGGTAGTCGATTCGAAGGGCGAAGCGTGGCCAAGAAGCAAGGTGCCATCGAGATCGAGGGCACTGTCGTCGAGTCTCTTCCGAACGCCATGTTCAAGGTCGAGCTCCAGAACGGCCACCAGGTCCTGGCACACATCAGCGGCAAGATGCGCATGCACTACATCCGTATCCTCCCTGACGACCGGGTCGTGGTGGAGCTGTCTCCGTACGACCTGACGCGTGGCCGGATCGTCTACCGGTACAAGTAGATCTTGCCCCCACCCCGGCCCGCCGGGGCGATGGCACTGACCCGGAGAACCTCACACCCATGAAGGTCAAGCCGAGCGTCAAGAAGATCTGCGACAAGTGCAGGGTGATCCGCCGTCACGGCCGGGTCATGGTCATCTGCGAGAACCCGCGCCACAAGCAGCGCCAGGGCTGACCGCAGCACGATCGACCCTCTGCGACTTTCCGCAGAACTTCGCGCGACGCGAGTAACACACGTTCATACGCAGGTCCCGAGCCGAACCGGCTCGACACCCCCGGCTCGGAGGCCGGGGACCCGGTCCGTACCTGGTACGGCGGACTGGGATCCGGTCCTGTGGAAGACCTCCGACAATCAACTGGAGCCATTGAATGGCACGCGTTTCCGGTGTTGACATTCCGCGCGAAAAGCGCGTGGAGATCGCCCTCACCTACGTGTTCGGCATCGGCCGGACCCTTTCGCAGCAGACGCTGGCCGCCACCGGCATCGACCCGAACACCCGCGTTCGCGACCTCTCCGAGGAGCAGCTCGTCGCGATCCGTGAGTTCGTGGACAGCAACATCAAGACCGAGGGTGACCTCCGTCGCGAGATCCAGGCCGACATCCGCCGCAAGGTCGAGATCGGTACCTACCAGGGTCTCCGTCACCGTCGCGGTCTGCCCGTCCGCGGTCAGCGCACCAGCACCAACGCGCGTACCCGCAAGGGCCCGCGTCGCGCCATCGCCGGCAAGAAGAAGCCGGGCAAGAAGTAGTCCACAGCGGACTTCGCCGTCCAGCGGTCTTCGCTGTAGGACCGACCACCTCCCGTAGGAGTAACAGATGCCCCCCAAGGGTCGTCAGGGCGCTGCCAAGAAGGTGCGCCGCAAGGAAAAGAAGAACGTCGCTCACGGCCACGCGCACATCAAGAGCACGTTCAACAACACCATCGTGTCGATCACGGACCCGTCCGGCAACGTGATCTCCTGGGCCTCCGCCGGCCACGTCGGCTTCAAGGGCTCCCGGAAGTCCACGCCGTTCGCCGCGCAGATGGCCGCCGAGTCGGCTGCCCGCCGCGCCCAGGAGCACGGCATGCGCAAGGTCGACGTGTTCGTCAAGGGCCCGGGCTCCGGTCGTGAGACCGCGATCCGCTCCCTGCAGGCCACGGGCCTCGAGGTCGGCTCCATCCAGGACGTCACCCCGACCCCGCACAACGGTTGCCGCCCCCCGAAGCGCCGTCGCGTCTGATCTCGCTTCACTCGCTTCACTCGCTTCATCCGGGTTTTCGGGCGGTACGACTCCTTCGGGTCGTATCGCCCGTACCCTTGCAGTACCAAGTCGGGCGTCAAATAGCGGGCGCCCCTGACTGAAGGATCACCAACATGCTGATCGCTCAGCGTCCCTCGTTGACCGAAGAGGTCGTCGACGAATTCCGCTCCCGGTTCGTGATCGAGCCGCTGGAGCCGGGCTTCGGCTACACCCTCGGCAACTCCCTCCGCCGTACGCTCCTGTCGTCGATCCCCGGTGCCGCTGTCACCAGCATCCGCATCGACGGCGTCCTGCACGAGTTCACCACCGTGCCGGGCGTCAAGGAGGACGTCACCGACCTGATCCTCAACATCAAGCAGCTGGTCGTCTCCTCGGAGCACGACGAGCCCGTCGTGATGTACCTGCGCAAGCAGGGCCCGGGTCTGGTCACCGCCGCCGACATCGCGCCCCCGGCCGGTGTCGAGGTGCACAACCCCGACCTCGTCCTCGCCACGCTCAACGGCAAGGGCAAGCTGGAGATGGAGCTGACCGTCGAGCGCGGTCGCGGTTACGTCTCCGCCGTGCAGAACAAGCAGGTGGGTCAGGAGATCGGCCGTATCCCGGTCGACTCGATCTACTCGCCGGTTCTCAAGGTCACCTACAAGGTCGAGGCGACCCGTGTCGAGCAGCGCACCGACTTCGACAAGCTGATCGTCGACGTCGAGACCAAGCAGGCGATGCGTCCGCGTGACGCCATGGCCTCCGCCGGCAAGACCCTGGTCGAGCTGTTCGGTCTCGCCCGCGAGCTGAACATCGACGCCGAGGGCATCGACATGGGCCCGTCCCCCACGGACGCCGCCCTCGCCGCCGATCTGGCGCTGCCGATCGAGGAGCTCGAGCTCACCGTTCGGTCGTACAACTGCCTCAAGCGTGAGGGCATCCACTCCGTGGGTGAGCTGGTCGCCCGCTCCGAGGCCGATCTCCTCGACATCCGTAACTTCGGTGCGAAGTCGATCGACGAGGTCAAGGCGAAGCTGGCCGGCATGGGCCTCGCGCTCAAGGACAGCCCGCCCGGATTCGACCCCACTGCCGCTGCGGACGCGTTCGGCGCGGACGACGACGCGGACGCTGGCTTCGTGGAGACCGAGCAGTACTAGGCGCTTCGCGGGGAGGCCCGTTTTTCGGTTGCGGGTCGGCTGTGGCTGGTCGCGCAGTTCCCCGCGTCCCTTCCAGGCCCCTTCGGGGGCCTGGATCTCCGACAGGCAACCGTCTGCTCGGATACTGACTCCGGTACCTGATACGGCCGGAGCAGACACCTAGGAGAAATACCATGCCCAGGCCCACCAAGGGTGCCCGTATGGGCGGCAGCGCCGCGCACGAGAAGCTCCTCCTCGCGAACCTCGCGAAGGCGCTGTTCGAGCACGGTCGCATCACCACCACCGAGGCGAAGGCGCGCAAGCTGCGTCCGTACGCCGAGCGTCTGGTCACCAAGGCGAAGAAGGGCGACCTTCACAACCGCCGTCAGGTGCTCCAGGTGATCACGGACAAGGGCATCGTCCACACGCTCTTCACCGAGATCGGCCCGCGTTACGAGAACCGTCCCGGTGGCTACACCCGCATCACCAAGATCGGTAACCGCCGTGGCGACAACGCGCCCATGGCCGTCATCGAGCTGGTCGAGGCGCTGACGGTGGCCCAGGAGGCGACCGGCGAGGCCGAGGCCGCGACGAAGCGTGCGGCGAAGGACGCCGAGGCGTCCGAGGCGAAGGCCGACCTGACGAAGGACGAGGCCGTCGAGGCCAAGACCGACGAGGAGTCGAAGGACGCGTAAGCCGTCCGGCGGGGAGCTGTGTTTCCGGCTGCGGATATGTCGTGGCTGGTCGCGCAGTTCCCCGCGCCCCTTCGGGGGCGCCCCGCGCCCCTTCGGGGGCGCCCCGCGCCCCTTCGGAGCGCGTTTGCGGGCCCGTTCCTTTCGAGGAGCGGGCCCGCTTTCGTGTGGGTGAGAGGATCTTCGTGTGAGTGACGAAGTTGAGGCCGGGTTCGTGCGTGTGCGGCTTGATCTGTCCTATGACGGGGCCGAGTTCTCCGGGTGGGCCAAGCAGGCCGGGGGGCGGCGGACCGTGCAGGGGGAGATCGAGGACGCCCTGCGGACCGTGACGCGGTCCGGGGGGACGACGTACGAGCTGACCGTGGCGGGGCGGACCGACGCCGGGGTGCACGCGCGCGGCCAGGTCGCGCATGTGGATCTGCCCCGGGAGGTGTGGGCCCAGCACCACGCCAAGCTGCTGAAGCGGCTCGCGGGCCGACTGCCGAGGGACGTACGGGTGTGGGCGCTGCGGGAGGCGCCCGGCGGGTTCAACGCCCGGTTCTCCGCGATCTGGCGGCGCTACGCCTACCGTGTCACCGACAACCCGGGCGGGGTGGACCCACTGCTGCGCGGGCACGTCCTGTGGCACGACTGGCCGCTGGACGTCGACGCCATGAACGAGGCCGCCCGCCGGCTCCTGGGGGAGCACGACTTCGCCGCGTACTGCAAGAAGCGGGAGGGCGCCACCACCATCCGGACCCTCCAGGAGCTGAGCCTGGAGCGCGGCGGTGACGGGATCATCACCGCCACCGTCCGCGCCGACGCCTTCTGCCACAACATGGTGCGCTCACTCATCGGCGCGCTGCTGTTCGTCGGCGACGGCCACCGCCCGCCGGACTGGCCGGGCACGGTGCTGGCGGCGGGCGTACGGGACTCGGCGGTCCATGTCGTACGCCCGCACGGCCTGACCCTCGAGGAGGTCGGCTACCCGGCCGACGACCTGCTCGCGGCCCGCAGCAAGGAGGCGCGCAACAAGCGCTCCCTGCCGACGGCCGGCTGCTGCTGAGGCGGTCCCGCTACTCGTTCGCCGCCGCGGAGGCCTGGGCCTCGCCCCTGCGGCGGATCTGACGGAACGTGAACTCCTGGAGATCGTCGCCGGTGGTGAAGACCGGGGTGTCCTTCTCCGTCACGTTCTTGCCGGCGGTGAAGCCTGCGACGGTGAAGTAGGCGTAGCGGCCGTAGGCGTTGGTGGTGGTGCGGCAGACCGCGCCGGAGCAGAAGTCCTTGACGCCGCCGCCCGAAAGCGACTTGACGACGCTCTTCTTGTCCGCCTGCTGCTTGGCCTTCGTCGCCTGGGCCTCGGTGTCGAAGACGGCCACGCCGACCGTCACCGCCATGTCGTCCTTGGTGTAGGTGACCCGGATCAGCCGCGTGCAGTCGTTGTCGTTCAGGACCTTCGGCAGCGTGGCCTTGGCGGCCGAGGCGCAGTCCTTCGTGTCCGCCGTCGGGCCCTTCTTGTACACCGTCTCACCCATCGTCAACTGGGTGCCGGGGAACAGGATGTCGGGGCTCAGGGGCGCCTTGTCCTTCTTCGCGCTGGCGACGAAGTCCTTCGGGTCCAGCGGCGGCGGGGCGCTCGTCGGGGCGAACGACGGGACCGTGCCCGTCGGGCTCGGCAGATCCGAGGTCCCGGGCAGCTGGGAGGACGTGCCCGGCGAGGCTTCGGTGCCGCCGTTCGCCGAGACCACGGCGACCGCCACGGCCGTGCCTATCGCGACGGTCGCGAGGGCGCCGCCGCCTATGAACAGCAGCCTGCGGCGCTTGGCGCGGGCCTCGGAGGCGTCGGCGAGCGCCGCCCAGTCGGGTGACCGGCCGGAGCCGCCGCCGTCCCAGGGCTGCTGGGAATTCGGTTTCCAGGGATCCCACTGCTGCGGAGGTCCCCCCTGCCCATAGCTCATGGGGCGCATCTTAGACGGGCCGAGGGGTGTGCTGGTCCGCGTCAACGGGTGCGGCAGGGCCTAGCGTTGCGCGCATGGCGACGGGCAAAAGCGACATCTCCGGGTGGTTGGTACGACCCGCGCACGGCTGTCTGTGGGCCGGACTCGCGGCGGTGCTGGGGGCGCTGACGGTGCATACGGTGCTGGTGACCTCGGACGGAGGCATGGACAACGCGATCGTCGTGGACGCCGCGCGGACCTGGCTGGACGGTGGCTCGCCGTATGACGACCGGCACTTCCTCTATTTCCCCAGCGCGGTCGTGGCCGCCGCCCCGCAGGCGCTGCTGCCGCGCCCCGTGCTCGACGTGGCCGTGCCGGTGGCGGTCGTCGCCGCGCTCGCGCTGGGCTGGGCCTGCGCCCTGCGGCTGCACCGGGTGCCGTTGCGCAGCAGGCTCGCCGCCCTCGGGCTGCTGGGCCTCTCGGCCGGGTTCGCGCCGTTCGGGCAGCTGGTGCGGCTGGGCAACTGGACGGTGACGGCCGTACTGGCGCTGCCGTTGTGCCTGCTGCTGGCGAGCCGGGGCCGGTGGGTGGCGGCGGGCGCCGTCATCGGGGTGGCGGTGGCGCTGAAGCCGCTGCTCGCGCCGATGGCGCTGCTGTTCCTCTTCGCGCGCCGGTGGCGGGCCCTGGCCGTGCTGCTGCTGGTGCCCGCGGTGGCCTCGGTGACGGCGGCGCTGTTCCTGCCCGACCCCACCGGCTTCCTCACCCGCACCCTGCCGTTCCTGCTGCGCGGCGACGACGCCTTCGTACGGCTCTACGAGGCCTCGCCGGCGGCCGTGCTGCCCCGGCTCGGCGTACCGCGGGCCCTCGCCGCGGCGCTGGGCCTGCTCGGGGCCGCCGCCGGGGTGGTGTGCGGGTACCTGCGCTGGCGCGGGCCGGGGCCGGCGCCCCTGCGGCTGGCGGAGACGTCGGCGGCGCTGATGCTCTCCGCGTTCCTGGTCTCCCGCCCCTCCTACAACCACTACCTCCTGGTCGTGCTGCCGCTGCTGCTCGCCGGTCTGCCGTACGCCGGGGCGGTGGCGCGGCGGCCCTGGTTCTGGCTCGCCCTGGTGCCGCAGCTGCCGGGGGTGACCTGGCCGTGGCTGGTGCCGCCCACCCGCCGGGCCTTCCGGGACGCCCTCACGCTGGTTCTGCTGGCCGCGACGGTCGCCCACCACTGCGTACGGGGGACGCGGGAGGGGGCCCGCCGGGGCGGGCCCGCGGGTAAGCGGCGACCGGCCGTAGAATCGGTGTAGCCCACCACGGACGGGCTCGTTTTGACCCGTCCGGCCGACGGTGGGTATCCTGCATGTTCGTTGTGTGTAGTGGCTTGCTCATTCTCACGTGAGGGGCCCTTACACCGGTCCACCGGGACCGATGACCAGCGACCAGCGCGCGGTTTGCGTCACCGCGGAGCGGTCTGGGCTGTCGTGATCGTCTTCGGTGACCTTGTCAGGACCATTCACTGAAGAAGCGAAGGCTACGAACCGTGCGTACGTACAGCCCCAAGCCCGGCGATGTGACGCGCCAGTGGCACGTCATCGACGCTCAGGACGTCGTCCTGGGTCGTCTGGCCACCACTGCGGCCTCCATCCTGCGCGGCAAGCACAAGCCGATCTACGCCCCCCACGTCGACACCGGTGACTTCGTCATCATCATCAACGCCGACAAGGTGCACCTGTCCGGCAACAAGCGGACCCAGAAGATGGCGTACCGCCACTCGGGCTACCCGGGTGGTCTGCGCTCCGTCCGCTACGACGAGCTCCTGGACAAGAACCCCGAGAAGGCCGTCGAGAAGGCCATCAAGGGCATGCTCCCCAAGAACACCCTGGGCCGTCAGATGCTCTCCAAGCTGAAGGTCTACTCGGGCGACCAGCACCCGCACGCTGCCCAGCAGCCGGTGCCGTTCGAGATCACCCAGGTCGCGCAGTAAGTCCGGCCACCCCCTAAGACTGAACAGAATCTGAGGAGCATCGTGGCCGAGACCACTGCCGAGCAGCCGCTCGAAGAGCTTGACATCGACAGCTACACCACCGAGTCCGAGGTGCCCGTCGAGGGCGAGTACACCTCGGAGTCCATGGCCTCCCGCTTCGGCGAGCCCCAGCCGGCTGCCGGCCTGGGCCGTCGCAAGAACGCCATCGCCCGCGTCCGGATCGTCCCGGGCACCGGCAAGTGGAAGATCAACGGTCGCACCCTCGAGGACTACTTCCCGAACAAGGTGCACCAGCAGGAAGTCAACGAGCCCTTCAAGGTGCTCGAGCTCGACGACCGTTACGACGTCATCGCCCGCATCGCGGGTGGCGGTGTCTCCGGTCAGGCCGGTGCGCTCCGTCTCGGTGTCGCCCGCGCGCTGAACGAGGCGGACGTGGACAACAACCGCGGCCCGCTGAAGAAGGCCGGCTTCCTCACGCGTGACGACCGTGCGGTCGAGCGCAAGAAGGCCGGTCTGAAGAAGGCCCGTAAGGCCCCGCAGTACAGCAAGCGCTAAATCCCAGGCGCTCGCGCGTACTCCGAACGCCCCGGCGGCACGCCACAGTGCTGCCGGGGCGTTCGTTTATTCATTGCCGTGGGCGTATAACGGCACAAGGTGCTCAAAGGCTAATGTGATCGGATGGTCGGCGTTATGGGGAGCCGCATTCACCTCGCGACCGTCGAACACATCACAAGCTCCGCCAGCGGTACGAACGGCGACCGCGCGGACGGGTCCAGCGCCCCGGCACAGCCTCGGCGACGGCTCTCGATACTGACGCTTCCTCAGGAGGACAAGTGGGACGACTCTTCGGCACGGACGGCGTGCGCGGTGTCGCCAACGCGGACCTGACGGCGGAGATGGCGCTCGGCCTGTCCGTCGCCGCCGCGCACGTACTGGCCGAGGCGGGCACGTTCGAAGGACACCGGCCCACCGCCGTGGTCGGCCGTGATCCGCGCGCGTCCGGGGAGTTCCTGGAGGCCGCCGTCGTGGCGGGCCTCGCCAGCGCGGGCGTGGACGTCCTGCGGGTCGGCGTGCTGCCGACGCCGGCCGTGGCGCACCTCACCGGCGCGCTCGGCGCGGACCTCGGCGTGATGCTCTCCGCGAGCCACAACGCCATGCCGGACAACGGCGTCAAGTTCTTCGCCCGCGGCGGTCACAAGCTCGCCGACGAGCTCGAGGACCGCATCGAGTCCGTGTACGAGGAGCACCGCACCGGCGCTCCCTGGGACCGTCCGACCGGCGCGGGGGTCGGTCGCGTGCGGGACTACGAGGAGGGGCTGGACAGGTACGTCGCCCATCTCACCGGTGCCCTCCCGAACCGGCTCGACGGGCTGAAGATCGTCCTCGACGAGGCGCACGGCGCCGCCTTCTCCGTCTCCCCCGAGGCGTTCACCCGGGCGGGGGCCGAGGTCGTCACCATCGGCGCCGAGCCGGACGGGCTGAACATCAACGACGGCTGCGGCTCGACCCACCTCGACCGGCTGAAGGCCGCCGTCGTCGAGCACGGCGCCGCGCTGGGCATCGCACACGACGGCGACGCCGACCGGTGCCTCGCCGTGGACCACACCGGTGAGGAGGTCGACGGCGACCAGATCCTCGCCGTACTGGCGCTCGCGATGCGGGAGCGTTCCGCACTGCGCTCCGACACCGTCGTCGCGACCGTGATGTCGAACCTCGGCTTCAAGCTCGCCATGGAACGCGAGGGCATCCGGCTCGTGCAGACCGCGGTCGGCGACCGCTATGTGCTGGAGGAGATGAAGAGCAAGGACTACGCCCTCGGCGGCGAGCAGTCCGGCCACGTCATCATCCTCGACCACGCCACGACCGGCGACGGCACCCTCACCGGCCTGCTGCTCGCCGCCCGGGTCGCCCAGACCGGCCGCACGCTGCGCGACCTCGCCTCGGTGATGGAACGCCTCCCGCAGGTCCTGGTCAACGTCCCCGACGTCGACAAGTCCCGGGTGAAGACCTCCGCGGAACTCGCCACGGCCGTCACCGAGGCCGAACACGAACTCGGCGGGACGGGCCGCGTACTCCTGCGCTCCTCCGGCACGGAACCGCTGGTCCGCGTCATGGTCGAAGCGGCCGACATCGACCAGGCCCGCTCGGTCGCGAGCCGCCTGGCGGACGCGGTGAAGTCGGCGCTGGGCTAGGACCCGCCCGGCGGATCCCGACACGACGCGGCCCGCGTCCTCCCGAGAGGGGAGGACGCGGGCCGCGTCCGTCCGGCACCGCCGTCCCGCGCCGTGGTGTGGGCGAGGATGCTTCAAGGGCGCGGGTTCACGTCGCTCCCTGAACGAGTTGCTCGATCTCGTCGACGTGATGCTCCCCGTACCCGAACCGTCTGCCGATCGCCTCGTACCTTTCGTACTGCGCCCGAGTGATCGGTACGGCCAGGGGTCGCAGCACTCTCAGGAGCAGCCGGAAGCCCAGATCGGGATCGACCCGGGCAGCCACCTGCTCCAGAGCGGTGATGACCTTTTCCGCGGGGAGCGGCTGCCAGTGCGGACTTATGGCCCTGTCCGTCGCCTTGAGCGCCGTCTCCCGGACTTCCGACAACACCACGTCCGCCCATGCCGTTCGCGGGGGCGGAACCACCGGGGTGTACGCGGGGGCGACCTCCCTCAGACGCTCCTCGCACACGTCAGCGACCAGCCGTAGCCAGTCCCGTCCGTCGACGCGCAATGCCGCGTCCGAGACGGCGACCCAGAGGGTGGTGATCATGTCGTCGGACAGGGGCGAGCGCAGCAGACGCACCGCGTCTTCCCGCAGGAGAGCCGCCGCCGTGCCCGGGGACTGCCCGGGCTCGTCCCCATCGGCCACCGAACGGATCTCCCTGCGGGCGACTCCGGCATGCCAGTCCTGGTGGGCGTTCCCGGCGAGCCGGGAAAGACCGAAGTCCCACGGGGTGTCACGGCGGGCCGTGTCGATGGGCGGCCAGTCGACGTCGAGGCCGTCGCGGACGACCGCGACCGGGTACCCGAGCCGCTCGCCGATCCCGAGGAACCTGTCGTACCGGTCCTTCGAGACGCGAACGCGGCAGGCCTTGAGCGCTCTCAGGAAGAGCCGGAAGCCGATATCGGCGTCGGCCAGCGTGACCACCCGCTCCAGCGCCGAAACGAGATCCGGTGATGTGCGGTCGCCGGTCAGGTCCGCTGCCAGTCCATGGATCTCCGTCACCACATCGCGGCACAGACCTTCGTCCCGGACCGGCCGGACCGGAGCCGGGACGTAGGAGCGTCTGTTCTGCCGGAGGCGGTTCACGGACAGATCCGAGAGGGACCGCAGCCATGTGCGGGTGTCCACGCCGTGGTCGGCCGGATCGAAACTCCGGCCGACCGCGGCCAGCCACACCGTGTGGAGAACCTCCTCCGGCAAGGAACCGTCCAACAGACGCCGGGCATCCTCCCCCAGTTCCACGGCCTCCTCGCCGTCGGACCCGTTCGCCGACCCGGCAGCGGCCGCGAGCGCGGCAGCGAGGTCGACGGCGGGGCCGTCCGGGGAGCACAAGAGCTCCGCCAGGGCGGTGAGGCCGAAGTCACCGGAGTAACCCAGCTCGACGTACGTTGAACGGTCCTGTGGCATGCATCGTCCTCTTCGGGGGTGTTACTTCGGGTAGGCCGTCTTGACGACGAACCCGTACCGGCCCTGTCCGGTGTGGCCCTTGACCTTCATCAAGATGACCACGACCTCGTTACCGGCATCCTCGATGGTTCTCCCGTCCGGGTGGTACCGCTTGCCCAGGGAGGGATACGCATCCCATGTCCCCGTGATCGTCCGGTACTGCTCGCCCTCTCTGGCCTTCGCAGCCCAGTCCTGGAACTTCTTCCACTTGTCGTGGTCGAAGACCTTCTGGCCGCTTGCGGTCCGCTTGCTGAAGTAGTCGCCGACCACTCGGTCCACGGCCTGCTGAGCGATTTCCTGGCTCTTCCAGACGGTGTTGGGCTGGCCCTTTCGCGCAGCGAGCCGGAACGCTTCGGCAGCATTCGGCCGCACGTGTTCCTTCAGCGTGTGGATCTCATAGTGCCGCAGGGCCGCAAGATCCTCGTCGCCCAGGTTCAGGCAGTTGTGGACCATCACGTCCGCCGCGCCGGCTCCCTCGGTGCGCACGTAGAACGTGTGCAGGCGGTCGACGGTGAGGTCGTAGACCCGACGTGGGGCGAGCCCCGGTCGGTCGTGTACGCCGGTCACGGCACGGAGCGTTCGGTCGGGGCTGACCAGGCGGTCACCCGGGCGCAGTTCGGAGGCGAGGACCCAGCCGCGTCCACTGGTGCGGATCTTGTGTCCCGCCGTGGTGTCCAGGCTGCTGCCGCCGGCCAACGCGATGGTCACCAGCCGTTCGGTGTCATGCCGGAACGTGTCGGTCACCGTCTCGGCGCGGGGCTTTCCGCCGCCGGGGGCGCCGGCCAGGACCTGGTCGCCCTCCCGCACGTCACGGATCATTCTGCGGGTACCGTCGGCCATCAGCACCAGAGTGTCACCGGGGAAGCTGTTGACCCTGCAAGCGGTGATGACGTCCTCGTAGGCGTTCACGCCCGCCTCGATCTTGGCCAGTGTCACCGGGTCCAGATCCAGAGTCCTCAGAGCCCTGAACGCATCGGCGACTCCGATCCCGGTCTTCATCGCGGCGTCCAGGGCGCGGATTCCCTCGGCGATCTTTTCGAACGCCTTGCCGGGGATGAAGTTGCTCGCCGCCCAGGCACAGCCGCTGACGCTGCCGTGCCAGCAGTCGACGAAGTCCTGGACCAGGACCGCCTTCAATATCCGGTAGACGACGGTCTGCTGGATGAGGTCCAGCTTGCTGAAGTGCTGGGTGACGTCCTTCTTCAAGCCGGTGAAGGACTTCCGCTCCAGGAACAGGGTGTCCTCGGAGGGACAACCGGAGGATGTCGCGGGGACGTCCGGGTTGACGCACAGGTAGTAGTCCACCGTGACGCTGAAGGTCACCGCGAAGGTGACGGTACAGCCCTCGAAGCCGATCTCTATGACGCAGTCGTTCTTCTGCTGGGCGTCGGTGATCTCGAACGTGTCCTCGTCGACCACGTAGAACGTGCCGCCGATGCCCGTGCCGGCGCCCGAGGAGACCTGTTGGTTGGCCTGGTTGCGTTCGGCGGCCTCTGCCGCTTCCTGGGCCTCCTCCGCGTACTTCAGGGCGTCCTTGGCGGCCTCCTCCGCCTCGGTGGCGGCGGCGTCCGCGCGGGTGGCCGCCGCGCGGGCCTCCTTCGCGGCCTCCTCGGCCTCCGTGGCGGCGCTACGGGCCGCTGCCGCGTCCAGGGCCGCCTCGTCGGCGGAGTCGCGGGCGGCCTTGGCGTGGCCTTCGGCCCGGCCCGCCGCCTTGTCGGCGGCCTCCGCGTCCTCGGTGGCCTGACGGTCGTACTCCACCGTGCGGGCCAGGGAAGCGACGGCCTTGGACGCGGCGAGAGCGGCGTCGGCCGAGTAGCCGAGGGCCTCCTTGGCGTAGCCGCGGGCGTCCGAGGCGTGCCCGGCGGCGTTCGCCGCGTGGACATAGGCCTGCTTCGCGTCGCCCTGCGCCTGATCGGCCAGGTTCTGCGCTGCGGACGCCTCCGACTGCGCGTTCTTGGCGTGCGCGTCGGCCACGGCCTTCTGCTGCTCGGCGATCGACTTCGACGCCTGCCCCGTCAGCACCACGAGGCTCGCGGCGGAGTCCGTGGTGACGTAGGGGGAGCCGAGCTGGATCGCGTCGTTCGCGGGCGCCGCGACCTGCTGGGCGGAGTTCCCCGCGTCCACCGCGGCCTGCGCGGTGACGTGGGCGAAGCCCGCCGCCTTCGCGGACGCGGCCACGGCCTTGCCGGCCTCCTTGCCCGCCTCGTTGGCGTGCGACTTGGCGGTCTTGGCCTGTGCTTCCGCCTCGTCGGCCAGTTCGACGGCCGTCTTCGCCTCGGCCGCGGCGTGCTTCGACGCCTGGATGGCGTCCGCCGCGGCACTCGTCGCGGTCTTCACCGCGGCGTCGGCCTTCAGCTTCGCCGCCTGGGCGCCGTCCGACGCCGCACGGGCCCGCTTGGCGGCGGCCTCCGCACGGGTCGCGGCGGCGTCCGCCTCCGAGGCCGCCGTCGTCGCGGCGTCGGCCGCGGAACGGGCCCTCGTCGCGGCCGCCTCGGCGTCGTCGGCGTGCCCGGCGGCCGCGTCGGCCGCCGCCCTGGACTCCTGCGCGTTGGCGTCGGCCTCGTGCGCCTGGGCGTACGCCTCCTTCGCGTCCGCCTTCGCGCGCGCGGCGTCGGCCTTCTGCTCCGCGTCCCAGGCGTCGTCGCGCAGATCGCGGGCCTTGTCCTTGGCCTTGACCGCGGCGTCCCTCTTGTCGGACGCCGTGCCCTCGGCCGCCTCCGCCTTGTCCCTGGCGTCCTTGGCCTTCGTGGCCTCGCTCTCGGCGGTCCTGCGGTGCTCGGCGGCCTCCGCCTGCTTGGCGGCGGCCGTCTTCTTCTCCGCCTCGGCCGTCTTCTCCTCGGCCTCGGCTTCCAGCCGCTTGGCGTGCGCGTCGGCTGCGGCCGTCTTGGCCTCGCCCTCGGCCTTCAGCGCCTCGGCGAGCTTGGCCTCCGCGGTCTCCTTGTCCTTCTTCGCGTTGTCCCGGTGCACCTTGGCCGCGTCGGCGGCCGCCTTCGCCTGCAGTTCGGCGGTGTGGGCGGCCTCCCTGCGGAACTCGGCCTTGGACTGGGCGGCCTGGGCGAGCGCCCGCTGGGCGATGGTCTCGCCGTCACCGGCGGACGCCCGGGTGGCGGCCTCGGCCGTCTCCGCGGCCTTCACCAGCGCCTCCAGCGCGGCCACCGCACCCTTGGTGACCTGTGCCTTCTGCTGACCCGACAGCAGACCGCGGCCGCGCGGCGCCCCATTGGCGTCGGCTACGGCGTAGGCGGCCTGAGTGGCGGTGTCCGACGAGGTGCCGGCCTTCTTCGCCGCCTCGAACTGGGCCCTGACGGCGGCGAGCTGCTTCTTGGCCTGCGTCTGGGCGTCGGTGACGCCCTTCTTCGCCTTGTCGAACTGCGCCTTGTCCGGGTACGACAGGCTGTCGGTGCCCTTGTGGCCGGACGGCTTGATCAGGAACTTCTGCGAGGACGCGTTCTTGCAGTCCCACAGCCGCGCGTCCGTGCTCTTGGTGAACGCGCTCAGGTCCAGGCACTTGCCGGTGGTCAGGCTCTTCAGCGGAGCGGTGGCGCGGGCGTCGCCCTGCCACGACTGGCCCTTGGACTTGTAGCAGTCCGAGATCTGGATCTTCGTGCCGTTCGCCGAGGCGTTCCCGGCGACGTCCAGGCACTTCTGCGAGCCGACGTTGCGCAGGTGGAGGTCGTCCTCGCTGCCCTCGAGCGTCCACTGCTGGGCCGCGCCGCCGTTGCACGTGTAGATCTGGACGGGCGTGCCGTTGGTCTTGCCGCCGCCGGCGACGTCCAGGCAGCTGCCCTTCGCGCCCGGCACCTCGATCGCCGCCGGGCTGTCACCGATCCAGCCCACCCCGCCGGCGGACCAGTAGTCCTGCCAGCGGACGAGGTGGTCGGCGATCCAGGACTGGCCGAGCATGTCGGCCATGGCCTCGGAGCCCTTGGTCAGGGCGGTGGTGGCCGCACGGTTGGCGTCGAGGATCTGGTTGCGCTGGACGGCCTGGGAGCCGATCTCCTGCTGCCACTCCTGCGCGGCGACGTCCTCCATCCCGCGCAGGACCTGGTTCGGGTCGATCGGGTCCTGCCACGCGCAGGACGCGAACCGCGCCTTCAGGTCCTCGACGGCGATCCGGTACTCCGCCGTGCCCGGCTCGGGGGCGGTGCGGGGGAAGCCGCCGGAGGCCAGGAACAGCCGGGCGTCGTCCGCGCTCATCGGGTCGAACCCGTCCGTCAGCTCCTCGAACGCCCGTGTCTCGTAGTACCGCGGGTCCGGAACGCCGGACTCCTCGCCGTAGAGCGGGGTCCCGAGGTCGGTGACGGCCTTGACGACCTTCTCGTCCGCCTCCGGGGTCGGGTCGTAGAAGCTGAACTCGGCGTTCCAGTCGGGGCCGCCGGCCCACTTGCCGAGCCCGGTCTGGTCGTAGAAGTCGTCGCCCTCGTGGACGCCGGGCACCCACTGGAACCCGGTGACGGTGAACCCGCCGGGGACCTCGAGGCCGTCGAGGGGCCTCTCCCACGCGTCCCGGCGCGAGTAGAGACGGTCCCAGGTGGCGTCCCAGTCGTCCCGGTCCTTCTCGTGCGCCGCACGCAGCGGACCGTCAAAGGCTCCGTCCAGATCGGCCAGTTCGCGCAGCTTCTCCGGGGTCTGGTTGAGGGCGTCCTGCGCGAAGCCGTACATGCCCGGCCCGCCCAGGCGCAGCGCGTCGTTCATCAGGCACTGGTCGAAGCGGAGTTGCTCGTCGGCCGTGGTCTCGAACCAGTCGTCCGGCCGGTCGCTCGACTGGGCACCGGCGGGCAGGCCCATGGGTTCGGGCCGTACGACGAGTGAGGCCAGCACGGCGACGGCGGTCAGCAGGAGGAATATTCGGGCGAGTGCTCGGTGTCTCGCCGATGTCACCATCGGGAAGACGGGTGGTCTGGAGCGCAAGGGCGCATCCCCTTTGTATGGCAGGAGACGGCCGGGAAGGCGCCGGTGAGGGCGCCTCGACTCTTGTGGAGTCAGGAACCGCGACGGTCGTCCGGTACGGGATGCACGGATGGCGGATGGCGTGGCATGCGACGCGCCCCTCCCCGTGGCGGCGCTGTTCCCCCGGTCGCTTATGGATGTGCGCGGGACGGGCTGGTCGGGCCCGGCGGCGCGGGCGTAACACTAGGCAGTTGCCCGGGTACGGGGAAGAGTGACCGGTTCCGTCTTCGGAGGAGGTTGGCCGGATTGTGGCTACCGGTCGGTAGCGGTTCTCGTTCTCCGTTTTCGCGTACCTAAGGGGCGCCTGTGAAGTTCCGGTGCTCGAGTGGTGACCGAAGTGGTCGTATGTCGATCGAAGTTGGCCGGTAATGCGCAATAGTCGCTGAGTGACTGTCAGGTGCGCGCCCGCTTGCGCAGCCGCTCGTGCTGTCCCGACCAGAAGTACTTCTGCGCCAGCAGCGTCGCGGTGCCCGACAGCGTGATGCCGAGCAGGTTGAGCAGGAGCTGTTCGGTGGAACCCCAGGTCTGGACCGTGTCGCCGTAGCTCAGCGCCACCGCCGCGTTCGCCGCCGCCGGGACCGTCGTCACCGAGATGGCCACACCGACCAGCGCGCCGGACTTCGCGGACGTCAGGGAGAGCGTGCCGGCCGCGCCCGCCAGCAGCGCCACCATGAAGGAGAACCAGTCCGGGGCGTACACGAAACCGGTCTGCGGCCGTTCGCCCTCCAGGCCCTCCTCGGTGAACAGCCCCACCGCGTCCATGAAGAGGCTGAACCCCACGGTCACCGTCATCGCCACCACGAAACCCACCAGCAGGGCGATCACCGACCGCAGCGCGAGGCGCGGCCGGCGCTGCACCGCCGCCGTGCAGATACCGGCCAGCGGCCCGAACTCCGGGCCCACCGCCATCGCGCCCACGATCAGGACCGCGTTGTCCAGCACCACACCGCAGGCGGCGATCATCGTGGCCAGCGTGAGGAACGCGAGATAGGTGACCGAGAGCGTCGACTCCTCGTGCGTGGCCTCCGTCAGGTGCTCCCACAGCACCGCGTCCGCGCTCTCGCCCGGCGCGTCCTTCTCCGCCTGCTCGGCCCGCTTCGACAGCGACAGGCCGATGTCGTCCACCGCGATGGAGCCGTCCGTCTCCAGCCCCAGCCGCTGCAGCTCGCTCAGCAGGTCGTCGCCCGCCTCCCGTGCCACGTCGCACAGCACCAGGTCCCCCGCGGGATCACGGGCCGCGCCCGGCAGCACACACAGATGCGCGGTGCCGACCGTCCCCTCGATCAGCCGGACCACGTCCTCGGTCTTCCCGGCCGGTGTGATCAGTCGCAGGTGCAGCATGGCCCGCAGCGTAGCGTCATAGTTTGCGCAGGCTGAGGCGCTGGACCTTGTGGTCGGGGCCCTTGCGCAGCACCAGCGTGGCCCGGCCCCGGGTCGGGACGATGTTCTCCACCAGGTTGGGCTTGTTGATGGTGCGCCACATCGTGCGGGCGTAGTCCAGGGCCTCCTCCTCGGAGACCTGGGTGTACTTGCGGAAGTACGACGACGGGTCCTGGAACGCGGTCTCCCGCAGCCGCTTGAAGCGGTTGAGGTACCAGCGCTCGACGTCCTCCGTGCGGGCGTCCACGTACACGCTGAAGTCGAAGTAGTCGGCGAGGCCCACGCGCGTACGCCCGTCCTGGCCGGGCAGGGCCGGCTGGAGGACGTTGAGTCCCTCGACGATCAGGATGTCCGGGCGGCGCACGGTGAGCTTCTCGCCCGGGACGATGTCGTAGATCAGGTGGGAGTAGACGGGGGCGGTGACCTCCCCCTTGCCCGCTTTGATGTCGGCGACGAAACGGGTCAGCGCGCGGCGGTCGTACGACTCGGGGAAACCTTTCCGCGACATCAGGCCCCGTTCCTGCAGCTCTTTCGTCGGCAGCAGGAAACCGTCCGTCGTCACCAGCTCCACGCGCGGGTGCTCGGGCCAGCGGGACAGCAGGGCCCGCAGCAGACGGGAGACCGTGGACTTGCCGACCGCCACCGAACCGGCGACCCCTATGACGAAGGGCGTGCCCGACTGGGAGCCCTTCTCGCCGAGGAACGTGTTCAGGGCGCCGCGCAGTCCGTCGGTGGCGCCGACGTAGAGATTGAGCAGCCGGGACAGCGGGAGGTAGATGTCCCGCACCTCGTCGAGGTCGATGACATCACCGAGACCGCGCAGCTGTTCGACCTCCGCCGCCGACAGGGGCAGCGGAGTCTTGTCGCGCAGCGCGCTCCACTCGGCACGGGTGAGGTCCATGTAGGGAGTCGCCTCCGGCCGCTGCCGGTGGGCGCTCCCGGGTATCGAGGAGACCGGAGAGATCACAGTCCATTGTTAACGGAGTTCGAACGAGGCGACAGGTGGGCTGTGTCACGCCGCTCGCCGCACCCGTGGTCGCGCCGGTGGTCGTGCCAGGTCACGTGGCCGTCACGGTCGTATACCGGGTGATCATCCGGTGATCGTCTGTGCGGTCGCTGTGTAAGGAATCCGTCTATGGTGCGCGCAATGCGTCGCGGATTCCTCCGCGCCTTCGAGAAAGAGTTCCCACGTGAGAACCACCGCCGTCCGCCGTACCGCTCTCGCCGCCTCCGCCGCCGCGCTCGCCCTCCTGGTCACCGCCTGCGGTGGCTCCGGCGACGAGGACAAGGCCGGCGACGGCAAGGGCAAGGGCGACTCGAGCGCCTCCGCGTCCGCCGAGCCCGCGGCGAAGGCGCTGACCGCCGCCGAGCTGGAGAAGGCGGGACTGGCGCAGGCGGACGTCAAGAGCGGCAAGGTGGCCACCAAGGTCGTGGCGACGGACGACATCGCCAAGGACCAGGTCAAGACGGAGGACGCGGCCTGTCTGCCGCTGGCCCACGCCCAGGCGGGGGTGGCCCAGAGCGAGCCGTCGGCGACCGTGAAGCGGTCCTGGACGGGCGAGCCCGTGAAGCCGTCCGAGGGCACCAGCCCCGAGGACACCCTGCTGGCCGCTCTCGACGTCGACAAGATGCTCATCACCCTCGCCTCCTACGAGGGCGACGGCGCCGCGCAGGCGATGAAGGGCCTGACCGACGCCGCCGGGAAGTGCGCGGGCGGCTACACCGCCAGCGTGTCCGGCGAGGACATGAAGGTCGTCAAGGTCGCCACGGCCGCCGCGGAGGGCGGTGACGAGAGCTCCGCCGTCACCCTGACCGTCGCCGCCGACGAGGACATCCAGGCACCCAACAAGATCATCGTCGTGCGCAAGGGCGCCACGCTGGTCACCTTCAGCGCCGTCAACCTGGCCGCCATGGCCACCGGTGAGGACTTCGACGTCCCGGCGGACGTCGTCGAGGCCCAGGTCGGCAAGCTCGGCTGAGTCGGTCTCACATCCCCCGGATCCCGTTCCCACCGGTGCACGGACACGTTCGTGCACCGGTGGGAATTTCCGATTCCGGGCACGCGGGAGCCATTTCCGGCCGCTGACGGACCGTAGGCTGCCGGGCATGTGCGGAATCGTGGGATACGTGGGGCCGCAGTCGGCGCTGAACGTCGTGACGGCCGGACTGAAACGGCTGGAGTACCGGGGGTACGACTCGGCGGGCGTCGCCGTACTGGCGGACGGGGGCCTGGCCACCGCCAAGCGGGCCGGGAAACTCGTCAACCTGGAGAAGGAGCTGGCCGAGCGGCCGCTGCCGACCGGCACCACCGGCATCGGACACACCCGCTGGGCCACCCACGGCGGTCCGACGGACGCCAACGCCCACCCGCACCTCGACAACGCCGGCCGGGTCGCCGTCGTCCACAACGGCATCATCGAGAACTTCGCCGCCCTGCGCGCGGAGCTGGCCGAACGCGGCCACGACCTCACCTCCGAGACGGACACCGAGGTCGTCGCCCACCTCCTCGCCGAGGAGTTCTCCGCCTGCGCCGACCTCGCGGAGGCGATGCGGCTGGTCTGCCGCCGCCTGGAGGGCGCGTTCACCCTGGTCGCCGTCCACGCGGACGAACCGGACGTGGTCGTCGGCGCGCGCCGCAACTCCCCGCTCGTGGTGGGCGTGGGGGAGGGCGAGGCGTTCCTCGCCTCCGACGTGGCCGCGTTCATCGCCCACACCCGCGACGCCGTCGAACTGGGCCAGGACCAGGTGGTCGAACTGCGCCGCGACGCCGTGACGGTCACCGACTTCGACGGGGGCACGGCCGACGTCCGCGAGTACCACGTCGACTGGGACGCCTCCGCCGCCGAGAAGGGCGGCTACGACTACTTCATGCTCAAGGAGATCGCCGAGCAGCCGAAGGCGGTCGCCGACACGCTGCTCGGGCGCATCGACGGGGCGGGCTCCCTGACCCTGGACGAGGTCCGCATCCCGGCGAACGTGCTGCGCGAGATCGACAAGGTCGTCGTCATCGCCTGCGGTACGGCCTTCCACGCCGGGCTGATCGCCAAGTACGCCATCGAGCACTGGACCCGGCTGCCCTGCGAGGTGGAACTGGCCAGCGAGTTCCGCTACCGGGACCCGATCCTCGACCAGCAGACCCTCGTCATCGCCATCTCCCAGTCCGGCGAGACCATGGACACGCTGATGGCCCTGCGCCACGCGCGCGAACAGGGCGCCCACGTGCTGGCGATCTGCAACACCAACGGCTCGACGATCCCGCGCGAGTCGGACGCCGTGCTGTACACGCACGCGGGCCCCGAGGTCGCGGTCGCCTCGACCAAGGCGTTCCTGACCCAGCTCGTCGCCTGCTACCTGGTCGCGCTGTACCTGGGCCAGGTGCGGGGCACCAAGTGGGCGGACGAGATCCGGGCGGTGGTGCGGGACCTGTCGTCCATCGCCGGTGCGGTGGACCGGGTGCTGGAGACGATGGAGCCGGTACGGGAGCTGGCCCGGTCGCTGGCCGGGAAGAACACGGTGCTGTTCCTGGGCCGGCACGTGGGCTACCCGGTCGCCCTGGAGGGCGCCCTGAAGCTCAAGGAACTCGCCTACATGCACGCGGAGGGCTTCGCGGCGGGCGAGCTGAAGCACGGGCCGATCGCGCTGATCGAGGACGACCTGCCGGTGGTCGTGGTCGTCCCGTCCCCGCGCGGCCGCTCCGTCCTCCACGACAAGATCGTCTCCAACATCCAGGAGATCCGGGCGCGGGGTGCGCGCACGATCGTCATCGCCGAGGAGGGCGACGAGGCGGTCGCCGAGTACGCCGACCACCTGATCCGCGTCCCGGCCACCCCGACCCTGCTCCAGCCGCTGGTGGCGACGGTGCCGTTGCAGGTGTTCGCCTGCGAGCTGGCGACGGCGCGGGGCAACGAGGTGGATCAGCCGCGGAACCTGGCGAAGTCGGTGACGGTGGAGTAGACGGTCAGGCGTCGAAGTCGCGGCGCGCGTTCTCGATGTGACCGAGGTGCTGGTGGGTCCAGCCGCACATCGCGTCGACCGTGGCACGCAGGCCACGACCCGGCCCGGTGAGGGTGTACTCGACCCGGGGCGGCACGGTGGGGTACACCTTCCGGTCGACCAGGCCGTTGCGCTCGAGCATGCGCAGGTTCTGGGTGAGCATCTTGTGGCTGACGCCCTCGACCTCGTTCCGCAGCTCGCTGAAGCGCAGGGTGCGCTCGCCGAGCGCCTCGATGATCAGGAGCGCCCACTTGTTGGCGACGTCCGAGAAGATCTCCCGCGCCAGGGAGTCGGCACGCCTCAGGTCGGCGTCCTCGGGCAGACCCTTGAGCAGCTGCTTGGTCACCATCAGGTTCCTTAGTCACCGAAAAGTGCGTTCTTCCAGGTCAGCGCTCACTCTCCTACGGTTTCCGAGTAACCACAAGAGAGTGAACGAACCGAGAGGGCGAGCACCATGGCCACCAACGACGTCTTCAACCACAACGTGCCGGCGGAAAGCGCCTTCGGCTATGCGCAGGCGATCAGGTCCGGCGATCTCATCCATGTCTCCGGGCAGGTCTCGTTCGGCGAGACGGGCGAGTTCCTGTACGCCGGCGACTTCGCGGCCCAGCTCAAGCAGACCCACGTCGCCATGGACAAGGTCCTGGCGCACTACGGAGCCACCCGGAACCAGATCGTCTCGCAGGTCCTGTACCTGGTGGACCTGCAGCGGAACGCCACGCCGACGATGGAGGGCAACCTGGCGTACTTCGGCGATCACCGCCCGGCCAGCACGGTCGTGGGCGTCGCGGAACTGACGTTCCCCGGCCAGTACGTCGAGATCGGCTTCATCATCGACACGAAGCTGCCCGCCTGACACACCGGCAGCAGGGATCCGCCGGGCCGCGCTCGGGACACCCGCCCCCGCCCCGCCGCAATAAAGTGCCCGCATGAGCATCATCGGAGTCGGGATCGACGTGGCCGAGATCGAGAGGTTCGCGGAGTCGTTGGAGCGTACGCCCGCGCTGGCTCAGCGGCTGTTTCTCAAGAGCGAGCTGCTGTTGCCCAGTGGGGAGCGGCGCGGGGTCGCCTCGCTGGCCGCACGGTTCGCGGCTAAGGAGGCGATCGCCAAGGCGCTCGGCGCTCCCGCGGGGCTGTACTGGACCGACGCCGAGGTGTGGTGCGAGGACAGTGGGCAGCCCCGGCTGCGGGTGACGGGGACGGTGGCCGCGCGCGCCGCCGAGCTCGGCGTACGGTCCTGGCACGTCTCGCTCAGCCATGACGCCGGGGTCGCCTCGGCGGTCGTGATCGCGGAGGGGTGAGCACCGTGCTCGCCTTTCCCGGCGTCGGCGTCGACCTGCCCGTCTGGGGTGACGCGTTCCTGGTCGCCGCCGCCGTGCTCACCGTCGTGTTCGCTCTCGTACGGCTGCTGCGCAACCGCCGTCGTTAGGGCCTGTCCTAACCCGGATGCGTGCTTCGGCTGGACCGGGGTAGACGCTGGGAGCCGGTGCCCGGAGCGGGAGCCGAACGAACAGGGAGGGCGGAACAGTGACGTCGACGATGGCGCGGACCGACCGAGCGCAGACAATGACCGAACTGCCGGAGGTCGCCCAGCCCGGCCAGGTCGCGCCCAGGGACGCCCGTGAACTGTCCAAGCAGTTCTTCCGCCGGCTGACGGAGCTGGAGGAGGGCACGCACGAGTACCAGTACGCGCGCAACACCCTCATCGAGATGAACATGTCCCTCGTCCGCTTCGCGGCCGGCCGGTTCCGCAGCCGCGGCCCGGAGGAGATGGAGGACATCGTCCAGGTCGGCATGATCGGCCTGATCAAGGCGATCGACCGGTTCGAGCTGTCCCGCGAGGTGGAGTTCACCTCCTTCGCGATCCCCTACATCGTCGGCGAGATCAAGCGGTTCTTCCGGGACACCTCGTGGTCCGTGCACGTGCCGCGCCGGCTCCAGGAGGCCCGGGTGCAGCTCGCCCGCGCCACCGAGGAACTGCGCAGCCGGCTCGGCCGTACGCCCACGACCGCCGAACTCGCGCAGCTGATGAGCCTGACCGAGGACGAGGTCAACGAGGCCCGGATCGCCTCCAACGGCTACAACTCCGCCTCCCTGGACGCCGCCATCGGCAGCGAGCCGGACGGCGAGAGCGTGCTCGCGGACTTCATCGGCGCCGAGGACGCGGCGCTGGAACTCGTCGAGGACTTCCACGCGCTCGCCCCGATGATCGCCGACCTCGACGAGCGTGAGCGCAAGATCGTGCACTGGCGGTTCGTGGAGGAGCTGACCCAGGCGGAGATCGGCGAGCGGCTCGGCTGCTCCCAGATGCATGTGTCGCGGCTGTTGTCCCGCACGCTGAAGCGGCTGCGGGCGGGGATGCTCACCACGAGCTGAGGACCTGACGGGCGTACGTGCGGGGTGCGGCTCACCGAGCCGCACCCCGCACGTGTGCGTCAGCAGATCGACTGGCTGCTGTTCACCAGGCGGTTGTTGCGGAACGTCGTGTTCTCGCCGCAGGGGCTCTCGCGGATCGAGGAGTTCGTCACCGTCAGGTTCTGGACGGTGATGTCGCGGTTGTTCGCGAACTCCGTGCGTGCCGCCAGGCGGATCTCGCCGCCGCCCGTGACGGTGCCGCTCTGGGCGGCGAGGTTCACGTTGTAGCAGTTCTCGATGAGGATCGCGTTGTTGCCCGTGTTCGAGAGCGTGACCCGGTCGATCGTCGCGCCGCCGCTCTCCGACACGCAGAACACGCCCCGTCCGCCGCCGCGCGCGACGACCTCGCCGACGCGGATGTTGGTGGCGTAGGAGCTGCCGATACGGCCGTTGCGGTTGGCCATGCGGAAGGCGGCGTACCCGGTGCCGGTGCCCGCGTTCTCCGCGTCCACCTTGGAGACGGTGGCGTTGACGGTCTCGTTCAGCAGCAGGCCCGACTCGCCCACGTTGCGGGCGGTCACCGTGCCGATGGTGAGGCCGTCGACGCCGTACGTCTCCACGGCGTGGCTGGACGCGCCGGAGACGTACACGTTGTCGATGCGGACGTTGCGCGTCCACTGGCTGGTGTCGCCGCGGTTGTCGATGCGGACGCCGAGGCCGCGTGAGAGGCGCATGTCGATCTGGCCGAGGACGACGTTCTGCACGTTGCGCATGAAGATGCCGTACAGCGGGGCGCCGGTGACGTTGAGGTGCTGCACCTCGATGTCGCGGGTGCCGCGGGAGTAGACGGGGGCCTGGTCGCCCGAGCCGCTGCCGGTGACGTTGATGGTGCCGCAGACGTCGAGGGTCGTATAGCTCGGCAGGGAGATGCGGGAACCGGCGGAGATCGAGCCCGAGCCGCGGACCACGACCCGTTCCTTGCTGGTGCGGCCGGAGGACAGGCTGCTGATCGCGGCCTGCACGGCCGCGCGCATGTCGCTGCCGGTGTAGACCGTGCTGCTGCCGCGCCGGGCGGTCCAGGTGCTGCCGCTCAGTACGGCCTCGGCCTGGTAGGAGCCGTCGCCGCAGGCCGCGGCGCGGGCGGGGGCGGGAGCGGTGGCGGTGGGGGCGGCCGTGGGGGCGGCCGCGGCGGGGCCGGTCATGAGGCCGGCCGCGGTGAGGAGTGCGGTGGCGCCGGCTGCTGCGAGAAGTGCGGCTCTGCGTCCCATGGGTCCTCTGCTTCTGTCGTCGAAACGATTCGACTGAATCGATTCATCCTGCGGGGGGCGCAGAGTTTGGCAAGGGCATGGCAAGGAGTCAAGCGGTCCGGGCCGCCGTGACGGGAGCCGGCGGGCCGTCTGCGGGAGACTCGGACGTATGCGGACTGCGTACAGCGTGGAGACGGTCAGGGCGGCGGAGCGGGAACTGATGGCACGGCTGCCGGAGGGGGCGCTGATGCAGCGCGCCGCCGCCGGTCTCGCCGCGGCCTGCGCGGATGTGCTGGGGCGGGTCTACGGCAGCAGGGTCGTCCTGCTCGTCGGCAGCGGGGACAACGGCGGTGACGCCCTGTACGCCGGGGCCAGGCTCGCCCGGCGGGGCGCGGGCGTGCACGCGGTGCTGCTCGCGCCGGAGCGTGCGCATGCCGGGGGGCTAGCGGCGTTGCGCCGGGCGGGTGGGCGCGTGGCGGGGGCGGATGGTGCGGACGGGCTGATCGGGCGGGCCGATCTCGTCGTCGACGGGATCGTCGGGATCGGGGGCAGGGGCGGGCTGCGGCCCGACGCGGTGCCGCTCGCCGACGCGGCCCGGCGGGCGCGGGCCGCCGTGGTCGCCGTCGATCTGCCGAGCGGGGTCGACGCCGACACGGGGGAGGTACGGGGCGCGGCCGTGCGGGCCGATCTGACGGTGACGTTCGGGACGCACAAGCCGGGGCTGCTGATCGATCCGGCGCGGGAGTACGCGGGGTCGGTGCGGCTGGTCGACATCGGGCTGTCGCTGCCGGACGAGGCCGGGCTGGAGGCGTTGCAGCACGCGGACGTGGCCCGGCTGCTGCCGGTGCCGGGGGCCGAGAGCGACAAGTACCGGCGGGGGGTCGTCGGGATCGCGGCCGGGTCCGCGCGGTATCCCGGCGCTGCGGTGCTCGCGGTGGCGGGGGCGCTGCGGGGCGGGGCGGGGGCGGTGCGGTACGTCGGGCCCGCCGGGGACGCGGTGATCTCCCGCTTCCCGGAGACGCTGGTGTCGGACGGGGGACCGAAACACGCCGGGCGGGTGCAGGCGTGGGTGGTCGGGCCGGGGGCCGGGGACGACGCGGCGACGGTCGCCGAGGTGCTGGCGGCGGATGTGCCGGTGCTGATCGACGCGGACGGGCTGCGGCTGGCGGAGGCCGCGGCGGTACGGGGGCGGGGGGCGCCGACGTTGATGACGCCGCATGCGGGGGAGGCGGCGGCGCTGCTGGGGGTCGATCGGGGGGAGGTCGAGGCGGGGCGGCTGGGGGCCGTGCGGGAGCTGGCGGGGCGGTATGGGGCGACCGTGCTGTTGAAGGGGTCCACGACCCTGATCGCGTCCTCGGACGGTGGGGCCGTCCGGGTCAATCCGACGGGGACGTCGTGGCTCGCCACGGCGGGGAGTGGGGATGTGCTGTCCGGGCTGGCGGGGTCGCTGCTGGCGGCGGGGTTGTCGGCGGTGGACGCGGGGAGTGCGGGGGCGTATCTGCACGGGCTGGCGGGGCGGTTCGCGGCGGACGGGGCGCCGATGGGGGCGCACGATGTGGCGGAGGGGATCGCGGGGGCGTGGCGGAGTGTGGTGCGGGGGTGAGGGGGGTGGGGTTTTCGCCCCCGCCGCCCCTTCCCGTCCCGACCCGGGGGCGCTGCCCCCGGACCCCCGCTCCTCAACCGCCGGAGGGGCTGTTCTCAGCCCGTACAGGGCGCAGCCCCCCGGAGACGGGGCTCTGAGAGACTGGGCCGGATGAACGAGACAGTTGCCCCGGGGGGTGCGGCGTTGCGGGCCCGCGCCGAGATCGACCTTGCCGCCGTGCGGGCCAATGTAGAGGTCCTGCGCGCGCAGGCGCCAGGCGCCGCGTTCATGGCCGTGGTCAAGGCCGACGGGTACGGGCACGGTGCCGCCCCCTGCGCGCGGGCCGCTGTCGAGGCCGGGGCGACCTGGCTGGGCACCGCCACCCCGCAGGAGGCGCTCGCGCTGCGCGCGCCCGGGGCCGGGGTGCCGGACGACGTACGGATCATGTGCTGGCTGTGGACGCCCGGCGGGCCCTGGCGGGAAGCGGTCGAGGCCAATCTCGACGTGTCCCTGAGCGGCATGTGGGCGCTCGACGAGGTCATGGAGGCCGCCCGGCTCGCCGGACGGCCCGCGCGGGTGCAGCTCAAGGCCGACACCGGACTCGGGCGCGGCGGCTGCCAGCCCGGCGACGACTGGACGGAACTGGTCGAGGGGGCGCTGCGCGCCGAGGCCGCGGGGCTGGTGCGCGTCACCGGCCTGTGGTCGCACTTCGCCTGCGCCGACGAGCCGGGCCATCCCTCCATCGCCCCCCAGCTCACCCGGTTCCGGGAGATGATCGCGTACGCGCAGGGGCGCGGCGTCGACCCCGAGGTGCGGCACATCGCCAACTCGCCCGCCACGCTCACCCTCCCCGAGAGCCACTTCGACCTCGTGCGCCCCGGCATCGCGATGTACGGCGTCTCGCCCAGCCCCGAGATCGGCGCCCCCGCCGACCTGGGCCTGCACCCGGCGATGACCCTGTCCGCGTCGCTGGCCCTGGTGAAGCACGTCCCGGCCGGGCACGGCGTCAGCTACGGCCACCACTACGTCACCCCGGGCGCCACCACCCTCGGCCTCGTCCCGCTCGGCTACGCGGACGGCATCCCGCGTCACGCCTCCTCCACCGGCCCGGTGCTGGTCGAGGGCAAGTGGCGTACGGTCGCCGGGCGGGTCGCGATGGACCAGTTCGTCGTGGACCTGGGCGGGGACGAGCCGGGGCCGGGCGCCGAGGCGGTCCTGTTCGGGCCCGGTGACCGCGGTGAGCCCACCGCCGAGGACTGGGCGCAGGCGGCCGGGACCATCGGGTACGAGATCGTCACCCGGATCGGAAGCCGCGTCCCGCGTGTCTACGTCAACGAGGGGAGCGGGACGTGAGCGAGGCCGGCGGGGGCTGGCGCCGGGCCACCGGGGTCGCGGGCGTCGCGCTGGGCGTGCTCGCCACCGGGGCCGCCGCGGGCGTCGCGATAGAGCGGATGACGGTCGGCCGGGGCATGCGCAAGAAGGCCCGGCTCGCCCTCGACTCGGCGGGACCGTACGGCGCGCTGCGCGGCACACCCGGCAAGGCGTACGCCGACGACGGCACCGAGCTGTACTACGAGGCCGACGACCTCGACCCGGCCCCGGCCCCCGAGCGTCGGCGCCGGCTGTTCGGGCGCCGGGCGCCCGCCCCGGTCACCGTCGTCTTCAGCCACGGCTACTGCCTCAACCAGGACTGCTGGCACTTCCAGCGGGCCGCGCTGCGGGGTGTCGTACGGACCGTGTACTGGGACCAGCGCAGCCACGGCAGGTCGGCGCGCGGCGCGGCGCAGCTGGAGCGGGGCGAGCCGGTCAGCATCGAGCAGCTGGGGCGGGACCTGAAGGCCGTCATCGACGCGGCGGCGCCCGAGGGGCCGCTGGTGCTGGTCGGCCACTCCATGGGCGGGATGACGGTGATGGCCCTCGCCGACCAGTACCCGGAGCTGATCGCGGAGCGGGTGGTGGGCGTCGCCCTGGTCGGTACGTCGCCGGGGCGGCTCGGCGAGGTCAACTTCGGGCTGCCGGTGGCCGGGGTCAACGCGGTGCGGCGGGTGCTGCCGGGGGTGCTGAAGGCGCTGGGGCAGCGGGCCGAACTGGTGGAGAAGGGGCGCCGGGCCACCGCGGACCTGTTCGCGGGGATCATCAAGCGGTACTCGTTCGCGTCCCGGGACGTGGACCCGGCCGTCGCCCGGTTCGCCGAGCGGATGATCGAGGGCACGCCGATCGACGTGGTCGCCGAGTACTACCCGGCGTTCGACGCCCACGACAAGACCGAGGCCCTCGCCCGCTTCGCCGGCCTGCCGGTGCTGGTGCTGGCCGGGGTGGACGACCTCGTCACGCCCAGCGAGCACAGCGAGGAGATCGCCGGTCTGCTCCCCGAGGCGGAACTGGTGCTGGTCCCGGACGCCGGACACCTGGTGATGCTGGAGCACCCGGAGGTGGTGATAGACCGCCTCGCCGACCTGCTGACCCGCGCGGGCGCGGTGCCCGCAGGGGCTACCGTTAAGGGCTATGGAAGCAGCAGCACCGCACGACCCGGCTGAACCGAGCGCGAACTCCACCGGGCTGACCGTCACCTCCCCCGAGCAGATGCGCGAACTGGGGCGCAGGCTGGCCAAGTTGCTGCGCGCCGGTGATCTGGTGCTGCTCTCGGGCGAGCTGGGCGCGGGCAAGACGACCCTGACCCGGGGCCTCGGCGAGGGGCTCGGGGTGCGGGGCGCGGTCACGTCGCCGACGTTCGTGATCGCCCGGGTGCATCCGTCGCTGGGCGACGGTCCGCCGCTGGTGCACGTGGACGCGTACCGGCTGTCGGGCGGTCTGGACGAGATGGAGGACCTCGACCTCGACGTCTCGCTGCCGGAGTCGGTGATCGTCGTGGAGTGGGGCGAGGGCAAGGTCGAGGAGCTGACCGACGACCGGCTTCAGCTCGTCATCCACCGTGCGGTCGGAGACACCACGGACGAGGTGCGCGAGGTGACCGTGACCGGACTGGGCGGGCGCTGGGCGGCGACGGACCTGACCGTGTTGTCGGCCTAGACACCACGGGCTCTACGCGGCCTCGCGGTGATCCTTCGCCGGTTCGGCGGCGGGCAGGGGATCCGGTGCGCGGGGCGGGGTGGAGACCGCGGCGGCCGCGGCGCAGGACGCCAGCAGGTCACGCATCGAGATCCCGGAGACCGGCTGGGGCCGCGAATCCGCCGGGGTGCGGCGGGCGCTCTGGTGGGCCGGCATGGACGCCTCCTGAAGGACGGGGGCGGATGTGGTTAGGTAGACCTAACCACGGGCTGGATACCATGTGACCACGCCCGGGAGGCCGAACGCAACATTTTGCCGACGTCTTGTCGGAACGTATGGACCGCGTCCACGCCGTCGGTCCCGGACGCGCACACCGCGGCGCGGGGAAGGGACGCGAGGGCTCAAGGGGCTCGGGCTCAGGGAACGACGACGACCGTCCGCCCGATCGTCGCGAACTTCCACATCGCCCTGCCGTCCGCCCGGGTCTCGCGGATCCCGCCCGTCCGCTCCTCGGGGTCGAGCTGCGGCGCCGAGCCGTCGACCGCCGCGCTGAACCCGATCGCCGTGCCCCCGACGGAGGCGAAACGCACGACGTGCTCGATCGGGACCCCGTCCGATCCGGTGACCGCCCCGGACCGGGACGTGACGCGGTAGGCGCCCGGTTCCGGGTCCACCGTGCTGGGGCTGACCCCGAAGGTGCGCCGCACCTCGCCCTTCTCCCCGACGAGCCACACCCGGTCCTTGTCCAGGGCGTACACGATCCGTTCGCCCGTCCCCGACCGCGCGGGGAGGGCGGCCGGGCCGTCGCGGTGGTCCTTGCGGACCCCCGCGGGGGTGCCGGCGGACGGGTGGCGCAGATCGGCCGGGACGCTCACCGCCGCCTGATGGCCGAGGTAGCCGACCGTCACGAGGGCCGCCGCGGTCAGCCCCGCCACGATCGCCGCACTGCTCCCTGCCACCGTCGTCACCCCTGTCCGGCTCTGTCCTGTTATGTACGTACGCTGCCGCGACCGTAGCAGGAGGTGACCGGCCGACCCGTGCGGCCGTGGGCGGGGCGTGGGAGCCGTAGGCTGTTTGCGTGCTCTTGCTCGCTCTGGATACCGCCACCCCAGCCGTCACCGTCGCGCTGCACGACGGCCGCGACGTCATCGCCTCGTCCAGTCAGGTGGACGCCCGCCGCCACGGTGAGCTGCTGCTCCCGGCGGTCGACCGGGTGCTCACCGGGGCGGGGCTGCGGCTCGACGCCGTCACCGGGATCGTCGTCGGCGTCGGACCCGGCCCGTACACCGGGCTGCGCGTCGGCCTGATGACCGCGGACACCTTCGGGCTCGCGCTGGGCGTCCCCGTGCACGGCGTGTGCACGCTCGACGGCCTCGCCTACGCGGCCGACCTGGAGGGCCCCTTCGTGGTGGCGACCGACGCCCGCCGCAAGGAGGTCTACTGGGCGCGCTACGCCGACTCCCGCACCCGGCTCACCGAGCCCGCGGTGGACCGGCCCGCCGACATCGCGGAGCAGGTCGCGGGCCTGCCCGCGGTCGGGGCCGGCGCGCTGCTCTACCCCGACACCTTCCCCAGGGCCCACGAGCCGGAGCATGTCTCCGCCGCCGCCCTGGCCCGGCTCGCCGCCGAGCGGCTCGCGGCCGGCGAGGAACTGCCCGAGCCCCGGCCGCTGTATCTGCGCCGGCCCGATGCCCAGGTCCCCAAGAACTACAAGGTGGTCACCCCCAAGTGACCGGATCCGAGACAGCCGTGCTGCGCGAGATGCGCTGGTGGGACATCGACGCCGTACTGGACCTCGAGCGGGACCTGTTCCCCGAGGACGCCTGGTCGCGCGGGATGTTCTGGTCCGAGCTGGCCCATGCGCGCGGGCCCGGCGCCACCCGGCGCTATGTGGTCGCCGAGGAGGACGGGCGGCTCGTCGGCTACGCCGGCCTCACCACCTCCGGTGCGGAGGGCGAGGGCGAGGGCGAGGGCGGCGGCAGTGTCGCCGCGGCCGACGTGCAGACCATCGCCGTCAGCCGCGACCACTGGGGCACCGGCCTCGGTTCGCGGCTGCTGACCGAGCTGCTGCGGGCGGCGACGGCCTTCGAATGCGTCGAGGTGCTGCTGGAGTGCCGGGTCGACAACGTCCGCGCCCAGAAGCTCTACGAGCGCTTCGGCTTCGAGACCATCGGCGTACGGCGCGGCTACTACCAGCCGGGGAACGTGGACGCCCTGGTGATGCGGCTGACCGACCCCTCCACCTCTGTGAACCCGGCGGCCTCCGCCGACGGGAACGGCGTACAAGGAACTGAGACCCATGGCTGACGAACCCCTGGTCCTGGGGATCGAGACCTCCTGCGACGAGACCGGCGTCGGCATCGTCCGAGGGACCACCCTGCTGGCGGACGCCGTCGCCTCCAGCGTCGACGAGCACGCCCGCTTCGGCGGCGTCGTCCCGGAGGTGGCGAGCCGCGCCCACCTGGAGGCGATGGTCCCCACCATCGGGCGGGCGCTGAAGGAGGCGGGCGTCAGCGCCCGCGACCTCGACGGCATCGCCGTCACCGCGGGCCCCGGACTCGCGGGCGCGCTGCTGGTCGGCGTCTCGGCGGCGAAGGCGTACGCGTACGCGCTGGGCAAGCCGCTGTACGGCGTCAACCACCTGGCCTCGCACATCTGCGTCGACCAGCTGGAGCACGGCACGCTGCCCGAGCCGACGATGGCGCTGCTGGTCTCCGGCGGCCACTCCTCCCTCCTGCTCTCCACGGACATCACCTCCGACGTCCGCCCGCTCGGCGCGACCATCGACGACGCGGCCGGCGAGGCCTTCGACAAGATCGCCCGTGTGCTGAACCTCGGCTTCCCCGGCGGACCGGTCATCGACCGCTACGCCCGTGAGGGCGACCCGAAAGCGATCGCGTTCCCGCGCGGGCTCACCGGCCCGCGCGACCCGGCGTACGACTTCTCCTTCTCCGGGCTGAAGACGGCCGTGGCCCGGTGGATCGAGGCGAAGCGGGCGGCGGGGGAGGAGGTCCCGGTACGTGACGTGTCGGCGTCCTTCCAGGAGGCGGTCGTCGACGTCCTCACCCGTAAGGCCGTACGGGCCTGCAAGGACGAGGGCGTCGACCATCTGATGATCGGCGGCGGGGTGGCCGCCAACTCCCGCCTGCGGGCGCTCGCCCAGGAACGCTGCGAGGCGGCCGGCATCCGGCTCCGCGTGCCACGCCCCAAGCTGTGCACGGACAACGGCGCGATGGTCGCGGCGCTGGGCGCGGAGATGGTCGCCCGTAACCGGGCCCCCTCCGACTGGGACCTGTCGGCCGACTCCTCCCTCCCCGTGACGGATCCGCACGTGCCCGGACACGACCACGTCCACGAGGTCAGCAAGGAGAACCTGTACTCGTGACCGTCGCCCTGATGTGGGAGGCCCGCGCCCTCCCCGGCCGCTCCTCGGACCTCCTCGCCTGGACGGAGGAACGCGCCCGCGAACTCCCGCGGCGCCCCCTGCGCCGCGAGTCCTTCCGCGCCCCCGAGGACCGCGTCCTGGTCATCACGTGGTGGGACGCCCCGTACGACGCCGACCTCCCGGAACTCCCGGAACCGGACAGCGACCTGATCGCCCGTCCGGTGCACCGGTGGCGGTTCGAGTCGCTGGGGGGCGTCTGACCGCACGAGGTGTGACGGGCGCGGGTGACCGCTCGCCGGCGGTTCTCCCCGGCAGAGTCAGGTCGCCGAATGTTGCGGGAGGTCGGGCGAATGTTCCGGAAGTCCGCGGCCTCCGGAGGTCTTCGGCTATGGAGCCCGCGGGGTTACGATCGCCGCCATGACTTCCCCGCAGCCCGCAGAAACCCGGACGCAAGGGCGCCGTACCCAGACGGCGACCCTCGCCGAGATCGCCCGTGAGGCGGGTGTCTCGGCGCCGACTGTTTCGAAGGTCCTCAACGGTCGTGCCGATGTCGCCCCCGCCACCCGGAGCCGGGTCGAGGGACTGCTGCGCGCCCACGGCTACCGGCGCCGGCGTGCCGAGGCCACCCGCTCGCCCCTGATCGACCTCGTCTTCCACGAACTGGAGAGCGCCTGGGCGATGGAGGTCATCCGGGGCGTGGAGAACGTGGCCCGGGACGCGGGTCTGAGCGTCGTCCTCTCCGAGAGCGCGGGCCGTCTCACACCCGGCCGCACCTGGGCCGACCAGGTCGCCGCCCGCCGCCCGCACGGGGTGATCCTCGTCCTGTCCGGCCTCGACGAGTCGGGGCGTGCCCTGCTGACCAGCCGTTCCATCCCGTTCGTGGTGATGGACCCGGCCGGCGACCCGGGCACCGACGTGCCGTCCATCGGCGCGACCAACTGGCAGGGCGGGCTCGCCGCCACCCGGCACCTGGTCGAACTGGGCCACACCCGGATCGGCGCGATCAGCGGACCCACACGGATGATGTGCAGCCGCGCCCGCGTCGACGGCTACCGGGCCGCCCTGGAGACCGCCGGGCTGCCGGTCGACCCCCAGCTGATCATGACCGGCGACTTCCATCACGAGGCCGGCTACCGGCAGGGCCTCGCCCTGCTGCGCCGCGAGGACCGGCCCACCGCGGTGTTCGCCGGCAACGACCTCCAGGCCCTCGGTCTGTACGAGGCCGCGCGCGAGCTGGGGCTGCGGATCCCGGAGGACCTGAGCGTGGTCGGGTTCGACGATCTGCCGGTGGCCCGCTGGGTGGGCCCGCCGCTGACGACCGTGCGGCAGCCGCTGACGGAGATGGCGGAGGCGGCGGCCAAGCTGGTTCTCAGCCTGGGCAAGGACGAGGACCCGGCGGCGGCGACCCGGGTGGAGCTGGCGACGAGTCTGGTGGTGCGGAGCAGTACGGCGGCGCCCTCGGGGGCATGAGCCGGTCGAAAGTTTCGGGGGTGGTGGATGTCGTACCGGAAGTCTGAGAATTTCCCAAGAAAACTGCCCGCGGGGCGCTGCTCGCCATAATTCGGACTTATGTTCCTGCCCGTGAGGGGACAGGGACATGAGAAGAGTGACGGGACTGGGGACGACGGGGACGACGGGGGCATACGGCCCCGTCGGCGGGCGCGGGCACTGAAGATCACGGGGCTGGCGCTGGCAGGGCTGCTGGTCCTGGGCGCGGGAGCGGCGGGCTGGGTCTACTGGCAGCTCAACGACAACATCAGGAGCGTCGACATCAACAGCGCGCTGGGCGACGACCGCCCGGCGAAGGCCGTACCCACCCCTTCTCCGTCCGCCACGGCCGCGCCCCTGCCGACGGAACCCCTGAACATCCTCGTCCTCGGCTCGGACTCGCGCAGCGGCGAGGAGAACCAGGCGCTCGGCGGCGGGGACAGCGGCGGCGCCCGCTCCGACACGGCGATGGTCGTGCACCTCGACGCGGGCCGCACCGGCGCGACCGTGGTCAGCATCCCCCGCGACACCCTTGTCGACCGGCCCTCCTGCCCGCTGGAGGACGGGGAGTCGACGCGTGCGGCCTCCGGGGTCATGTTCAACACCGCGTACGAGGTGGGCGGTCCGGTGTGTGCCGTGAAGACCGTGGAGACGCTCACGGACGTCCGTATGGACCACTACATCGAGATCGACTTCGCCGGTTTCGCCCGCCTCGTGGACGCGCTCGGCGGGGTCACCGTCACCACCGAGGAGGACATCGACGACGACCGGAGCCATCTCACCCTCGACGCCGGCACCCACCACCTCGACGGGAAGGACGCCCTCGCCCTGGCCCGCACCCGGTACGGCATCGGCGACGGCAGCGACCTCGGCCGCATCCCGCTCCAGCACCAGCTGGTGAAGGCCCTGCTGGAACAGGTCTCGCGGCAGAACCTGCTGACCAGCCCCACCCGCCTGTACGACGTCGCCGACACGGTCACCGGCAGCCTCACCGCCGACACCGGCCTGGACTCCCTCCCCGAACTGACCCGCCTCGCCCAGAGCCTGCGCGACCTCCCCTCCGACGAGGTCACCACCCTCACCATGCCGGTCGTCCCGTCCACCTGGGACCCCAACCGCGTGGTGCCGGACGAGCCGGAGGCGGGGGAGCTGTGGGCTTCGCTGAGGTGAGTGATCACCCGTTCGGCTGATCGGTGTCGATCTTGGCGCGCCGTGTGCTCCGAACTCGTAGCGTCACCGTGTCGCTTGTGCCGCAGTGGCGCCCGCGCCCACACGTGAAGGAGGAGGTGCTTCTCGATGACCGCTCTCGCAGAAGAGGTGGCCCCGGTGATGGTGGACGAGCCCGACGGGGCCGTGCTCGTCCTGACGTCGCCCGACCCGAAGAAGGCCAAGTACGCGGACGAGCACCGGGTCCCCTACGGCATCGACGCGGTGATCCCGGAGGGACCGGCCAAGGGTTTCGCGATCGGCAAGGAGATCGTCGCGTTCTGAGCGGGCCCGGCCCGGTGTGTCACCGCACCGGGTGGCCCAGGAGCATCGTCGGGGCGCCCGCGACGCGGGTGAGGAAGACCGTGAGCGACGCGGTGCCGTGGGGTTTGGGGAGGACTTTGCGGCGGAGTTCCTCCGGTTCCACCGCCGAGCCGCGTTTCTTGACGGTCAGGACGCCGACTTCGCGCTCGCGCAGGAGCGCCTTCAGCTTCTTGACGTTGAACGGGAGTTGGCCGGTGATCTCGTAGGCGTTGGCGTACGGGGTGGTGTGGGCCTCGTCGGCGGTGATGTAGGCGATGGTCGGGTCGATCAGGCCGCCCTCCAGTTCCTCGGCCACCTCGGCGACCAGGTGGGCGCGGATGACGGCGCCGTCGGGCTCGTACAAGTACCGTCCGACCGGGCGTACTCCGGGGTCGGGGAGCGCGGTGTCGGGGGTCACGTAAATGCCGGCTCCGGCGGGCAGCAGCGTCGCCCGCCGCGCCCCCGGTGTCACGTCCCGGCCGAACCACAGCATGGCCTCCTTCACGTCCCCGCCGTCCGAGACCCACTCGGCGGTCGCGGCCCCGGGGATCGCCTCGTGCGGAATGCCGGGAGCGATCTTCAGCAGCCCGAGCGGAGCCCCGAGCGCGGCGGACACGGCCCAGGACAGGGGCGGGGAGTAGGCCTCCGGGTCGAAGATCCGGCCGCGCCCGGAGGAACGCCGGGCCGGGTCGACGAACACGGCGTCGCAGCCGGCCGTGTCCACCTCCGTCACATCCGCCTCGCGCACCTCGATCAGTTCGGCCAGGCCGAGCGCGTCGGCGTTCGCGCGGGCCGCCGCGCAGGTCAGCGGGTCCCGGTCGACGGCCAGCACCCGGATCCCGGCGCGGGCGAGCGCGATCGCGTCCCCGCCGATCCCGCAGCACAGGTCGGCGACCGACCGCACCCCGAGCGCGTGCAGACACTCCGCCCGGTACGTCGCCACGGTCGCCCGCGTCGACTGCTCCACCCCGTTGGGCGTGAAGAACATCCGCGCGGCGTCCCGTTCCCCGAACTTGGCCACCGCCCGCTGCCGCAGCCGTGCCTGGCCCAGCGCCGCCGACACGAGTTCGGCGGGGTGCTCGCGGCGCAGCCGGGTCGCGACGGCGAGTTCGTGCGCCGGGTCGGTGTCGCGCACCTCGTCGAGGAGGGCGCGGCCTTCGGGGGTGAGGAGGGAGGCGAGGTCGTTCACCGGGTCATTGTGGGCCAGTCGGTGGACCGTATGCCTCCGGCCGCGGTGTCGGGCCGGGTCCGGACGGTGCGGCTGCGAGGATCCGGCCCCATGCGAGCAGTACGACAAAACGATAAAAAGTGGCCATTCGGTGGAGTACGGATCGGCCTCGCGGTGGTCGCTCTCGCCTCGATCGCGGCGGGCTGCGGACAGGGGCAGGGCGGCGGCAGCGGCGCCCCGGCCGGACCGGCGGCCGGCCCGCCCCTGAAGGCTCCCCCGGCCCGCGCGCTCGACGACTACGCCACCAGGCTGCGTGCCGCGCACACCGCGAGGGCCGCCGCCGCGAAACGCTGGGGGCTGAAACGGGTGCCGCTGACCGCCCCGCCGCCCCCGGCGAAGAAGCCGGAGATCACCACCCGCGAGGGCTTCGAGGTCGACGGACACCGCCGGCTGGGACTCCCGCCGGTCTTCACCACGATCCCCACCGAGAAGAAGATCCTCTTCCTCACCATCGACGACGGCGACGAGAAGGACCCAGCGTTCCTGCGGATGATGAGCGAGCTGAAGATCCCGTACAGCGCCTTCCTCAGCGACTACCTCGTCAAGGAGGACTACGGCTACTTCAGGAAGATGCGGGACCGCGGCGTCTCCCTGCACAACCACACGCTCCACCACCCCTATCTGCCGGACCTCTCCCACGCCCGCCAGAAGCGCGAGATCTGCGGCATGCAGAAGATCATCGAGAAGCGGTACGGCGAACGGCCCGTCCTCTTCCGGCCGCCCTACGGCAACTACAACAAGGACACCCTGCGCGTCGCGAAGTCCTGCGGCATCACCCATGTCCCGCTCTGGAACGAGGAGGTCTTCGTCGACCACTGGGAGTACCGGGAATGGGACCGCGAACTGCACCCCGGCGACATCGTCCTCACCCACTTCCGCGGCCGCGACACCTGGAAGGGCACGATGCCGGACATGGTCCGCCGCTTCCTCGACAAGGTCACGGCGGAGGGGTACGCGGTGGCCCGCCTGGAGGACTACCTGTGAGGGCCGGGCGGCCGGCGGGCAGTCCGCGGGGCCGGTACGGGGCAGCCCGCCCGCCGGGCCCCGGACCCGGACTCCGGGCGCGGGCCGGGCTGCTGGGGGCCGCCCTACTGGTCCTGATCGCCGGATGCGGTACGCCGGGCAGCGGGGCCGGGGCCGGGTCCGGGGGCGGTGCGGAGCGGTCGCCCGGGGCCGGTCCGGTGGCCTCCGGCGGCCTCCCGCCGGTCATCGACCGCGTCCCCACCCGTGACCGGGTCGTCTTCCTCACCTACGACGACGGTGCCGAACGCGACCCCGGCTTCATCGACCTCGTACGCGAACGCGCGCTCCCCGTCAGCCTGTTCCTCACGGACAGCGTGACCGGCCCCGGCTACGCCCACTTCGCCCGCCTGCGCGCGGTCGGCGCGAGCCTGCAGAACCACACCCTCGACCACCGCGCCCTGCGCGGCCTGCCCTACGCCGGTCAGCGCGCCGAGATCTGCGGCCAGCAGCGCAAGCTCCGGTCCCGCTTCGGCGTCCGCGCCACCCTCTTCCGCCCGCCCTACGGCACGTACGACGCCACCACCCTGAAGGCGGCCGCCGACTGCGGCATCCGGGCCGTCATCGCCTCCCGGGCCACCCTGGAGACCGACGGCCACCTCACCTACACCGCCGGCCCCCAGCGGCTGAACCCCGGCGACATCATCGCCGTACCGTCGGTGGAGACCCCGTCACTGACACTGGCGGAACGGACGGCACGGCTGCTGGAGGAACTGGAGGAACGGGGACTGAAGGTGGGCAAGCTGGAGACCTACGTGTCACGCATCAGCCCGTCTGGGGGTACCCCCTCTGGGGGAGTTTGAGGACGAGGCCCGTTCAGGGCCGAAGGGGGGCCTGGGGGCGCAGCCCCCAGCGACGGTCACTGCGACACCGCATGCCGCACACAAGGGTGATGACAACCCACCCACCCCCGCGACGCGCCGCAGGCAACTGGCACTCCGCTTGACCGAGTGCTAATCACAGTCATAGTCTCAGTTCTGGCACTCCCCACTGGAGAGTGCCAATGCGCGACGGGCAGGTCCGGCACCCGCGACGACGGATCCACCTGGTCGCCACCTCAGACAGTTAACCCCGTGAGATCTCCGAAGGGGGAGGTCGGATCGTGACGACCACCAGCTCCAAGGTTGCCATCAAGCCGCTCGAGGACCGCATCGTGGTCCAGCCGCTCGACGCCGAGCAGACCACCGCCTCTGGCCTGGTCATTCCGGACACCGCCAAGGAGAAGCCCCAGGAGGGCGTCGTCCTGGCCGTGGGCCCGGGCCGCTTCGAGAACGGCGAGCGCCTGCCGCTCGACGTCAAGACCGGTGACATCGTGCTGTACAGCAAGTACGGCGGCACCGAGGTGAAGTACAACGGCGAGGAGTACCTCGTCCTCTCGGCTCGCGACGTCCTCGCGATCATCGAGAAGTAGTTCACCCGCTTCACCGGCTTCACCCGCTTCCACACCGAAGCACCTTGCTTTTGAGCTGCGCCCCGGGCCCCCGCGACCTTATGAAGCCGGGCGTCAGGGGCGCAGTTCGTTTCACCCACGTTTTCCGAGAGGGCTGAACCGCTCCCATGGCGAAGATCCTGAAGTTCGACGAGGACGCCCGTCGCGCCCTCGAGCGCGGCGTCAACAAGCTTGCCGACACGGTCAAGGTGACGATCGGCCCCAAGGGCCGCAACGTCGTCATCGACAAGAAGTTCGGCGCCCCCACCATCACCAACGACGGTGTCACGATCGCCCGTGAGGTGGAGATCGAGGACCCGTACGAGAACCTCGGCGCGCAGCTGGTGAAGGAGGTGGCGACCAAGACCAACGACATCGCGGGTGACGGCACCACCACCGCCACCGTGCTGGCCCAGGCGCTGGTCCGCGAGGGCCTGAAGAACGTCGCCGCGGGTGCCTCCCCGGCGCTGCTGAAGAAGGGCATCGACGCCGCCGTCGCCGCGGTATCCGAGGACCTGCTCGCCTCGGCCCGCCCGATCGACGAGAAGTCCGACATCGCCGCCGTCGCCGCGCTGTCCGCCCAGGACCAGCAGGTCGGCGAGCTCATCGCCGAGGCGATGGACAAGGTCGGCAAGGACGGTGTCATCACCGTCGAGGAGTCCAACACCTTCGGCCTGGAGCTGGACTTCACCGAGGGCATGGCCTTCGACAAGGGCTACCTGTCCCCGTACTTCGTGACCGACCAGGAGCGTATGGAGGCCGTCCTCGACGACCCGTACATCCTGATCACCCAGGGCAAGATCGGCTCCATCGCGGAGCTGCTGCCGCTGCTGGAGAAGGTCATCCAGGCCAACGCCTCCAAGCCGCTGCTGATCATCGCCGAGGACGTCGAGGGCGAGGCCCTGTCGACCCTGGTGGTCAACAAGAT
Organism: Streptomyces sp. NRRL WC-3626; assembly: GCF_000718785.1. Lineage (GTDB taxonomy): Bacteria > Actinomycetota > Actinomycetes > Streptomycetales > Streptomycetaceae > Streptomyces > Streptomyces edwardsiae. Next base: position 120,238 of record NZ_JOCA01000010.1, read on the forward strand.
CCGCGGCACGTTCAACGCGGTCGCCGTCAAGGCGCCCGGCTTCGGTGACCGCCGCAAGGCGATGCTGCAGGACATGGCCGTCCTCACCGGCGCCACGGTCGTCTCCGAGGAGGTCGGCCTCAAGCTCGACCAGGTCGGCCTGGACGTGCTCGGCTCCGCCCGCCGTGTCACCGTCACCAAGGACGACACCACGGTCGTCGACGGTGCCGGCGAGAAGGCGGACGTGCAGGGCCGCGTCGGCCAGATCAAGGCCGAGATCGAGTCCACGGACTCCGACTGGGACCGCGAGAAGCTCCAGGAGCGCCTCGCGAAGCTGGCCGGCGGCGTGTGCGTGATCAAGGTCGGCGCCGCCACCGAGGTGGAGCTGAAGGAGAAGAAGCACCGTCTGGAGGACGCCATCTCCGCGACCCGCGCCGCGGTCGAGGAGGGCATCGTCTCCGGTGGTGGCTCCGCGCTCGTCCACGCCGTCAAGGTCCTCGAGGGCAACCTCGACAAGACCGGCGACGAGGCCACCGGTGTCGCGGTCGTCCGCAAGGCCGCCGTCGAGCCGCTGCGCTGGATCGCCGAGAACGCCGGCCTCGAGGGCTACGTCATCGTCTCCAAGGTCGCCGAGCTCGAGAAGGGCAACGGCTACAACGCCGCCACCGGCGAGTACGGCGACCTGGTCAAGGCCGGCGTCATCGACCCGGTCAAGGTGACCCGCTCCGCCCTGGAGAACGCCGCCTCCATCGCCTCCCTGCTGCTCACGACCGAGACCCTGGTCGTCGAGAAGAAGGAAGAGGAGGAGCCGGCCGCCGCCGCCGGTGGCCACGGCCACTCCCACTGACGACAGATCACGTCGCCAGAGCCTGAGTGAAGGCCCGGCGGCCCCCGAAACGGGGCTGCCGGGCCTTCGCCGTACCCGCGAGTCCCCGGATCCTGGAACCGCCGGACGGCACGCCGGCGACTTATCGGTGGAGAACAGGCCCGATGCAGGAGGGGGACACGATGAGCCAGGTGCTCTACGCCGAACGGTCCCGGAACCCGCTGGCGCGGACCGCGGAACTCACCGAGGACCGGCTGCGCAGGGGCGCGCGGACGACACCGCTGGACGAGCTGAACCTCGGTGCCATGGCCGAGGCGTACCTACGGGGCCGCTGGCTCGGCGGCGGCGGCACCGAACGCCCGCTGGACCAGCTGCCGCAGGGCCCCGGCGCCGTCCCGGTCACGCGCGTGACCGGCACCACCAAGCCCCTCCCGGTGCGCCGGACCGCCGAGTTCGCCCGCGCGCTGGGCGAACTCGCGGTACGCAGGTGCGGCGGCCCGGAACAGGTGGCCGCCCTCGCCGCACGGGCGCGGGCCGAGGGCGTACCGCTGTGGATGGCGCGCCGCTTCGCGCCGGGTCCCGCCGGACCGATCACCGTCGTCGTGGACCGCCGCCTGGTCCAGGCCGATGTCTGGGGCCCGCACGCCCCCGCCGTCCGGCTCCGGGCACCGTACGGCTACCTTGCGCACCCCCACGACCCGAGCGGCGGCCTCGTACTGACCGTCGGTCCGGTCCACGCGCGGCTCGAACTCCGCCGCACGTTCCGCAAGTCCAGGAGCAGCGTCGAGATCGGCACCCCCGAACGGCACTGGACGCTGCGGCGCGCGAACGCGGAGAGCTCCTGGCTGCTCCGCGACGACCACCGGGTCGCCCTGCTGACCCGGCCGCCCCGCCGCGCCGAACCGGCCCCCGGCACGGTGCTGCTGCCCCTGGCCGCCGTGCACCACGAGAGCCCCGACCCGCTGGACGCCGTGATGGCCCACGCGGTCGCCGTCTCCTTCGGCCTCGGCGACACCACGGGCACGGCCCGCTTCCGCCCACGCCGGCCCACGACCGACGACACCCCCACCTGGGACACCTCCTGGTTCAGCAACCTCGGCCGGGGCCGGGACGACAACGAACCCGGCGGCGGCGACGGCTGGGGCAGCGACGGCGGAGACGGCGGCGACGGGGGCGGCGGCGGAGACGGCGGTGGCGGCGACGGGGGTGGCGGCGGGGGCGGCGACTAGCGCAGCGCCACCGTCCCAAAGCCGCTGAACACACTCGTCATCACGAGGACCGGCGCGTGGGGGACGCCGTGGTACAGCGGGCGGGGGAAGTTCGGGTTGATCGCGATCCGGAAGGTCATCGCGCCGAGATGGCCGACGCCGACGAGCAGCCCGAGCACCGCGGCGTCCCCATGCCCGTGATGTCGAGCGCCTCGACGAGCACGGCAAAGGAGGTCGTGATCATCAAGGCCCGGTACCACTCCGGACGGACGGGCTTCCTGGTTCAGTCGTGAACCGGCCCGGCGGGCACCACGGCCCACACCGTCTTGCCGGGGGCGCCGGGGCGGGCGGCCGTCCCCCACTCCTCGGCCAGGGCGGCGACGAGGAGGAGCCCCCGTCCGCCGTCCTCCCCGGTACCGGCGTCCCGCGCCTCGGGCAGCCGCTCGCCCCGCGCGTCGCTGACCTCGACGCGTACGTGCCCGCCGTCCTCCCTGCTGAGCCGCAGCTCGGCGTCCCGGCCGGGCACCCGGCCATGGGTGACGGCGTTGGCGGTCAGTTCGCCCACGATCAACTCGACGGAGTCGTGCGCCGGGGTGCCGTACCGCCACCCCCAGGCGTCCATCTGGCAGGACGCGAGCCGGCGGGCGAGCCGCGCACCGCGCGGGGACGGACTGAAGCGGAACGAGAGCACGCGCTGATCGGCGAGCGGGAGCGGCAGCCCGGACCGCCGCTCCGTGCGGGGGGAAGTGGTCATGTCCCGAAGATCCCGCGCCCGCCCCTTCGCCCACCAGCTACGACGCCCCCACTGCGGCCGTCTGTCGGGGCGCCGGGCGAGGCTGTCGGACCTGTCGGGGCGCACGTCCGTCGACCTGTTCCGCCGAGGTCGCCATTCGTAGAAGGCGGAATCCCCCTACAGCATATTGTTGAATTGACGACTGCCGCTGTCCCCTGAGAAAAATTTGAGCTTTCCAGGCGCGAAGATCAGCCATTATATTTCGCTGATGTGCCCGGTTTGGGTGACTGGGAGAGTCCCCTGTGGGAGACAGGCGCCCATTGTCCGCATTTTCTCGTCGGGTGGTTCCGGCCACTCGCTAAAAGCGTCTGTCGGCCGAGCCCGGTCCTGGTTACTGTCCATTTCGCCTCCAGGACTCCTGGAGGCGCGGGCACTGCCCAGCGCACACGGTTTCCAGGCCATGAGGTGCGCCGGGCGTCATGCCCGCACCGACCAGCAAGGGGACATGCTAGTGAAGTCCAGACTTTCCCGCATCAGTGCAGCCACCTTCCTTGTGGCACTCGCTCTCGGCGCCGGCGCGCCGCACGCCGTTGCCTCCGCGGCAGGTGAGGACCTGCCGAACGACGAGGTCCTGCTCGGCGTCGAGATCGAGGGCCAAGAACTCGAGGAAGACCTGCCCCTCCCCGGCGAACCCGAGGACGCGGTCACGCCGGGGTCGGACCTGCCCGATGTGGAGCCGGAGAGACTCGAATGCAAGCCCGGCTGGTTCTTCAAGATTACCCAGAACAAGAAGAACACCATGTCCGTCAAGTACTCGACCTTCGTCGAGAACAAGACGCCCCGAACCCTTGATTTCAAGTTCACCTCCAAGAAGTCCGGGACGACCGAGGTCGGAGGGTCGGTGACGCTCAGCACGGAGATGAAGGTCGCGGTCCTCGGCTCCATCAAGGGTGAAATCAACGCCAACGCCAAGAAGAGCTGGACCTCGGAGATCGGCGTCGAGACCTACGGAAAGGTTCCCGCCAAGAGCATCGTGTACGGCGACTACGGAATCCTGAAGGAAAAGGTCTACGGGTACAAGTACCACCGCGGCAGCGCCTGCCAGAAGTCCAACAAGCGGTACATGACCGTCTGGGCCCCGTACAGGGAAGGCTGGCGCGTCAGCTAGCCCTCGCGCCCGGCCCTGACACCGGGGCCGGGCACCCCGCCCTCACTCCCGGGAGACCCGTTGCGTCGCTCCGTACTCACTGCTGCCGCCCTGGCCACACTGTTCCTCGCCGGAGGCTGCTCCGACGAGCCCGAGGCGAAGCGTCCGAGCCCCACCGCTCCGACAGCTTCCTCCAGCAAGCCCACACCGTCACCCGCCACACAACCACCCCTCCTGGACCTGCCCCGGAACGCGCAGACCCTGGTAGCCGAGACCACCGGCGACAAGGACCGGGAACTGCCCGAATTCACCCCGGAGGAAGGCGCCTACACCCTCTACGTGGTGTGTGAGGGCGAGGGCGAGGTCTCGATCGTGGACCGAGACAGCAGCAACCCCCGCCCGGTCACATGCAACGGGGTGCACACCGTGGGCGTCGTCTACGAGGACAAGAAGCCCCAGCACCTCAGGATCCAGGTGACCGGCGGAACGTCCATCTGGAGGATCGCGGTGATCTCCGGAAACCACCAGCCCTGACACAGCCCCCCGACCGCTGACGGCGCTCCAGGAGAACAACCGGGCCCGTGGAAGGCGTCGAGCAGCACGGGGGAGGTGATGTGCATGTTGGTGGTCAGACGATGACCGTGCGCTGCGGTGGGGGCGGCGCGCAGCGACTGGCGCTGGCAGACGACGAGTTGAGGCAGCGTCGGCAGAGGGTCTCGTCGCCGACGGGCCGGAAGAGCGTCGCTTGCGTGTGGTCGCCCTCGCATTCGCGGAGGGTGGCGAGGCGGCTCGGCGGGCGTTCGGCGGCCGGGGTGGCGTCGGGGAGGACCCGGGTGGGTGGCACGTCGCGGAGCAGGTAGCGCAGGAGGCCGCCGGGGCGGTGGACCGGGGTGCCGTCGCCGGGGAGGCCGCGCAGGATGTGGGTGCGGACGGCGGTGGGGGTGTGGCCCGCCGCGAGCCAGCGGGAGACGAGGCGGGCCAACTCGTCGTGCATGCCCCGGGGGATGCGGTTGAGGTCCGGGGAGAGGCGGGGGAGGGCGGCGACCAGGGTGCGGGCGGTTTCGGACCTCTCGGCTGCCTCTGGTGCCGGGTCCGGCTCCCGCTCCGGCTCGGCGGGATGGTGGGAGGTGTTTTCCCCGGGGTCTTTTCTTGGATGACCGTCGGTGGGCGGAGAGGTCGGAGCACCGGCCGCCGGAATGCGGGGACTCGGAGCGACCTGCGGCGACGCGTCGGCGGCGGGCGCGTGTACGGGCATCCGGGCGAGGATCTTTGCGGCCTCGGCGTCGTTCAACGGCACGTTGGAGACGAGCTGTTGGGTGACCCAGTGACCGCCGGGCCCCTGAAGTCGCCGCTCGTGCACGAACCCCTCCTCCTTGAGCTGCCGCTTGGCCCGCGTGAAGGCGCACGCGCCGATGCGGGCGCGCTCGGCGGTGCGCGACAGGGGCTCACGCGCCCCGCCGGGGAGGGAGAGCTGCCAGGTCAGCAGCCGCACGGCGTCGGAGGACAGCCGGGGGTGCCGGATGAGGTCGTGGGAGAACTGCGTGAAGGCGCGCGGGGGCGCGATATGGTGCCGGTAAATCACGGTGGAGTCGCTTTCCACTGGTGGTTCAAGGCCCTCGCGGACGGGTGCAACCGGCCGCGGGGGTCGCCTTCGTTCGGTGCCGGGCGTGGCACGCGGAAGACGTGATGTCGGTGCGACGCTACCGCACGCTACGTGTTCGTTGTGGTGCTTTGAGCGAGGAGGGATGTTGTCCCTCTCCCATCCCGCGCGGTGGCCGGCCTGCACGACCGAGACTCGAAACCCGGGATGGGAACACTGGGAACGCCTGGTGGGTGGGGCCCGTGAGTGGCCGCCTAAATCGCGGGTGGCGGACCGCCCTGCTGCGTGACCGACCCGAGAGCACTCCGCGCCGCACGCATATCGCTCTTCTCGCTCTTCCGCAGGACGAACATCTTGGTCACGGCGAAGACGCTGGGGCTCAGCATGACTCCTGCCATCAGGGGGTCGTGGAGAAGCCCGAACAGGATCGCGCCACCGATCGAGCCCAGGGACGTCACCCCGCCGGCCAGCAGACCTGCCATCCAGAGCCTGTGCCGGTTCTGCTCACGCATGACCGCCAGCTCGTGACGCCGCATCATGACGGGCTCAAGCGTCTTCAGTGCCACGCGCAGGTGCTGGGGAGGAAGCCGAGCCCACTCCTTCGCGTAGGAGAGGGCGAGTTCCTCCGTGTCCTCGAACTCCAACGGCTCAGGCATTCTTCCCCCTGGGGCCTGCTCCGACCCCACCACTGGGGCCTGGCGCGTCGGATCCGTGCTCCTTCGCCGTTCCGGGAGGAGGGGGACCGAGTGCCAGGAATATTTCCGTCAGACCTTTGACCGTTGTTGCGGCGGCTTGAGTGGATGGGGCGGCAGCGGTGGTGGGCTCGCTCAGGAACCGGGCCACGTCATCGACGGTGTCGTCGATGTCGTCCTGCTCGATCTCCTGTGCGGCGGTGCGGAGTTCCCTCTGGTGCACAGTTGGTGTGAGAACCGGTGAGGGCAAGGGGACCTGGCGCCCGCGGTCCCGCCACCGCATCTTCGCAGCACCCAAGAAACTTAAAGCGGCGAGACCGGCAGACAGGTATCCGATGACAGCCACCTTGGCGATCTGTTCCAGGTCCTCAGCCGTCACTTCCGGGCCGAACCAGATGAGCCCCACGCCGACACCGGTACCGCAGATGGCGCCGACCAGGGTCCACAGGCGTCGCTGCGAAGGCGCCGCCGCGCGGGACTCGCTCTCTTCCTCATGCTCGGCTTCCGACTCCCCGTCCATACGCGGAGTCTGGCATATCAGGTGATGTCCGCAAGAGCTCGTGGATGGGTTGGTATATGCGCTGGAGGGAGAAAGTCGGCGGGTCTGTCGATGGAGTCGCCGGGGAACGTTCCGGAGGCGGGAGGAGTACAGGGCCGGGCACGCCGCTCCTGGGCGAGGACGGCTTCGCGAGGCAATGGGGCGTTCACTCGTCCGGCGCAATTCCTGCTGGTCCCGGCGTGGTTGACGCGGGGGCGTCCTACGGTGCGAGAACGGGTGCCGGTAGATGGATGTGCTGAGGGGGCGGGTGCGATGGAGTCGGGAGTGGACTCGGGTGCGGGCGTGGAGGGCGCGGACGTGGGCGCCGATTCCAACGGGGAGTTCCTGCGGTGCTTCGGGCGGCAGATGAAGCTGCTGCGGGAGGCGGCCGGGCTGACGCAGGCGCAGTTGGGGGAGCGGGTCAGCTACGGCGAGGCGCTGATCGCGGCGGTGGAGCAGGGGCGTCGCATTCCGAAGCCGGAGCTGGTGGATGCGGTGGATCGCGAGGTGGGCGGGCGGGGGTTGTTGGTGGCGATGAAGGGGGAGGTGGCGAAGGCTCGGTATCCGGGGTTCTTCCGGCGGTACGCGGAGATGGAGGCCGAGGCTGTCGAGCTGCACGCGTACGACAACCATGTGGTCAAGGGGCTTCTCCAGACCGAGGAGTACGCGCGTGCCGTCTTCACCACGTGGCGGCCACTGCTGGACCCCGAGGTCATCGAACAACGTGTGGCCGCTCGGTTGGAGAGGCAGAAGCTGTTCTCCCGACGGCCTGCACCTCTCCTGAGCTTCGTCATCGAGGAGCAGGCACTTCGTCGCCCGGTCGGTGGTCGAGAGGTGCTGCGTGGACAGCTGGAACAACTGCTGTTGTACGGGCACGAGCGCAATGTCGAGATGCAGGTCATGCCGACAGACCGCGACGAACATGCGGGCCTGGGTGGGGCTTTCACGTTGATCCACCTCAAGGACCAGAGCAGGATGGGCTATATGGAGGTGCAGGAGGCGAGCATCCTGTACACCGTGCCCAAGAAGGTCAGTCCTTTGGAAGCAACGTACGGCGTTCTCCGAGCGCAGGCGCTCACTCCCAGGGAGTCGCTGGCCTTCATCACGAAGCTGTTGGGAGAGCAATGAAGGCAAGCAGCCCCGAGCCTGCCGCTGACAAGCTGAGCTGGTTCAAGAGCAGCTACAGCTCTGGAAGCGGCGGTGACTGTGTTGAGATCGCCGATGCCGGTACGGCCGTGATGATCCGGGACTCCAAGCGACCGGACATGACGTCCCTCAGTGTTCCCACTGCCCAGTGGACGGCGTTCGTGCGGATGGCCGCAGGCGTCTGAGACGAACGAGGGGCGGTGGAGAGCCGTTTGTGCTCCCCACCGCCCCTCAGCCGTGCCTAGAGTGTGGTGCTCACTCGCTCTTCTTGCGCCGCCCGCCTGCCGTCTTCTCGACCCGCCCCCGTCGCGAGCCGGGGCGTCGATCCTCTGAGCGGACCTCTCAAGGTCGCACCCGCCTACATGCGGCTGACCCCCGAGGAGGCGCAGCGGGAGCGGAAGAGGCGGCTGGCCGGGGAGAACCAGGCGAAGGAGCGGAGACTGGCGAAAGTGGCGAGGAAGTTCCAGGCCGCCAGGGAAGCCGGGGCCGGTCGCTGGCCGAAGGCGGGCGGGGGCGGGAGCGGGGCCGTCGTGGGTCCTGTCGACGAGGAAGCCGTGAACCGGCAACAGCCCGCCGGCGCGCTCGTAGGATGCCGGGATGCCCAAGCCCTTACGGACGAGCCGCCGCACGTGGATTGCGGCGTGGGTGGTGTTGTGTGCGGCCGGCCTTGCCGCCACCGTCGGTCTCAACGCCTCCAACGCACCGGACCCGCAGACCGAGAGGCCCGTCAGCGCCGAGTGCGCCGAGTATGTCGCGGACATCGAGAGGCAGCTGGCCGAGGCCCAGCGGAAGAGTGAGAGAGACGGAGTGCTGGTCTTCTCCCGAGTCCAGGCCGGCACCGATGACGACTGCGGCGAAGTACTCCGCGACCGCCTCAGGGACGATCGATGAGCCGCGGTAGACGGCTCGCCGTGATGGCGGCACTGACCTGCGTCGGCGCCGTGGCGGTCATCGCCGTGGGCGCCATGGCGGAACCGGAACCGCGGCCCACACCGCCGCGGGTGTACTCCTCCTGCCTGGCGGCCGACACCCAGCCGATGCCCACGGGCGACGACCCGTGCGAGGGCCGCTGAAGCACGACCGAGCGACCGTCCGCCGCAGAACGGCGGAACACCGTCTGACCCGAGTCGCTCCCCGGGCCGACGGAGGGCCGCCAGCCCTCATCCGGGACGGCCTCGGCACCCTTCCGCTACGGAGGCAGAGCGCCCAGGTCGCGCACGTAGATGTCCCAGCAGGGCGGTGTGACACCGGCCAGCACCCCCGTCCGGCCCCGTCAGCCCCGGGCATCACGGCGCCGGGGCGGAGGTCAGCCGACGCTCAGTGCAGGCAGAGGCAGAACGGGTGTCCGGCCGGGTCCGCGTAGACCCGCCAGTTCGCGTCCGGGCGGACCTGGTCCGTGCGTTCCAGCACGGTCGCGCCGAGGGCGAGCGCCCGCTGCTCCTCCGCGTCGAGGTCGTCCACGTCGAAGTCCAGGTGGAGCTGTTGCGGACGGTCCTGGCCTGGCCACTCCGGCGGGCGGTAGCCGTCGACCCGCTGGCAGGCCAGCGGAATGCCCTCGAATCCGTGCACCTCGACCCACTCGGGAGCGTCCGGGTCCGTGACCACCCGGCCGCCGAGCAGATCCGCGTAGAACTGGGCGAGCCGGGCCGGATCGGCGCAGTCCAGGGCGACCATCTGCAGTCTGCGAATCACTTCGGGCACTCCTCGCTCCCAGGCCGCTTCCGGCACACGGCGTACGCGAGGGGCGTACCCGTTGTCGCCGCCGGCATGCGCGGTCTGGTGCGTACGCACCAGGGCCGGCGGGCGGATGGTCCGGGCGCACCAGGTGAGGACGGCAACGGGGCACGATGCCCGGCGGGGACGCCGGAAGCGACTGTGGAGCAGGCACGCAGGGCGTGCCGTGTTCCTTGCCGAGCGGCGTCTGGAGTGATCGACAGGTGGCTACGTTTCTTTACCGGGTCGGGCGGTGGGCCTTCCGGCGGCGCCGGGTGGTGAGTGCCCTGTGGCTGGGCCTCCTGGTGCTGGTCGGGGTGGCCGCGGTCATGGCCCCCGCCGGGAAGGAGGAGGAACTGTCCATGCCCGGCACCGAGTCGCAGAAGGCGTTCGACCTGCTGGACGAGCGCTTCCCGCAGAGCAACTCCCAGGGTGCCGAGGCCCGCCTGGTGTTCCGGGCCCCCGACGGGCAGCGGGTGACCGCCACGGAGAACAGGGCGACCGTCGCGGACACGCTCGGCTCCCTCGACTGGGGCACCCAGGTCGCGTCGGCCACCGACCCCTACGAGACCGGTGCCGTCAGCGAGGACGGCACCATCGCCTACTCCACCGTCACCTACACCGTCGACGCCGTCGACCTGACCGAGTCGACGAAGAACGCGCTCCAAGCGGCCGCGGACCACGCCCGGGACGCGGGGCTGACCGTGGAGATCGGCGGCTCGGCCCTGGAGTCGGAGGTCGCCCTGGGCGGTACGACGGAGATCATCGGCGTGGTGGTGGCGGCCGTGGTGCTGGTCCTCACCCTCGGATCGCTGGTCGCGGCCGGGCTGCCGCTGCTGACCGCGTTCGTGGGCGTGGCCATCGGCTTCGGCCTGATCGCCGCGCTGGCCGGCCCGCTGGGTCTGACGTCCACCGTCTCGATCCTGGCGCTGATGCTGGGACTGGCGGTCGGCATCGACTACGCGCTGTTCATCACCTCCCGCTTCCGTGACGAGCGCGCACTGGGCAGGGAAGCGGAGGAGGCCGCCGGCCGGGCGGTGGGCACGGCCGGGTCCGCCGTCGTCTTCGCCGGGGCGACCGTGTTCATCGCCCTGGTCGGGCTGGCCGTCGTCGGCATCCCCGAACTCACCAAGATGGGGCTGGCCGGGGCCGGCGCCGTGGCCATCGCCGTGCTCGTCGCCCTGACCCTGGTACCCGCCCTGTTCGCCCTGTTCGGCCGCCGGGTGCTGTCCCGCGCGGCCCGCAGGGCCGCCGGCGCGGGCACGCGCAGCGCCGGTACGTCCGTGCCCGCCGGTTTTGCCGCGCCCACCGGCACCGGCGCCCCCCGGCCCCTCGCCGCGAGGCGAACCATCGGCACCCGCTGGGCCCGTTTCGTCCTGCGCCGCCCGCTGGCCGTGCTGGTCTGCGCCGTGATCGGCCTCGGAGCCGTCGCCGTACCGGCGCTGAGTCTCGAACTCGGGCTGCCGGGCGACGAGTCCAAGCCGGTGACGACCACCGAACGCCGCGCCTACGACCTGCTGTCCGAAGGCTTCGGCCCCGGTTTCAACGGCCCGCTGACCGTGGTCGTGGACACGGCGTCCGCCGCCGGCGCAGGGGAGGCCCGCGCCGCCACCGACCTGGTCATGAAGACCGTACGAGAAGTGGACGGGGTCGCGTCGGCCGGCGAGCCGGTGCTCAGCCCGGACAAGGACACGGCCGTCCTCACGGCGGTCCCCAGGACCGCCCCCAACAGCGGCGAGACCAAGGACCTGGTGCACGACATCAGGCGCGCGGTGGCCGGCGTCGAGGCCGAGACGGGGGCCGTCGTCCTGGTCACCGGCAGGACCGCGCTGAACATCGACATCTCCGAGGCCATGTCCGACGCCCTCGTCCCCTATCTGACCGTGGTCATCGGCCTCGCGGTGCTCCTGCTGACCGTGGTCTTCCGCTCGCTGCTGGTCCCGGTCAAGGCCGCGCTCGGCTTCCTGCTGTCGGTGGGCGCCGCCTTCGGTGTCGTTGTCGCCGTCTTCCAGTGGGGCTGGGCCGGGGACCTGATCGGCGTCGAACAGACCGGGCCGGTCATGTCGCTCATGCCGATCCTCATCATCGGCATCGTGTTCGGCCTCGCCATGGACTACGAGGTCTTCCTCGTCGCCCGCATGCGGGAGGCGTACGTCCACGGCGCGTCCCCCGGTGAGGCCGTCGTCAGCGGGTTCCGGCACAGCGGACGGGTGGTCGCCGCCGCGGCCGTCATCATGACCAGCGTGTTCGCCGGATTCATCGGGATGGCGAACCCCACCATCCAGACCATGGGCGTCGGTCTGGCCTCCGCCGTCGCCTTCGACGCCTTCCTCGTCCGGATGGCGATCGCCCCCGCCGTCCTGGCACTGCTCGGCCACCGCGCCTGGTGGCTGCCGCGTAGCCTGAACCGTGTGCTGCCGAACGTGGACGTCGAAGGCCAGTTGCTGGGCCTGCCGGTGCCGGCCCCCGCGACCGGAGGACCGGACACGCAGACGCGGCTGCCCGTCGGCGGGCGCTGAGCACCGATGACGAACCGGGGCGGCGGCGCACGACGACGCGAGGCGGCGCTCACGGCGACGGCGTTCGCGCTCTGCCTGGTCGGCGGCGTGGTGCGGGTCGACGACACACCCCTGTCGTCGCCGCCCGCCGCCGCCTACCTCATCGCCGTGGTGTCCTGTGCCGTGCTGCCGCTGCGGCACCGGGCGCCCCTGGCCGTCCTGGCGGTCACGACGGTGTGCGGTGTGCTGGTGGTGCCGCTGGGGCTGGTGCTGACCCCGATCGTCGTGGCCCCCGCGGTGATCACCGCGTACACGCTCGCCGGGCACACCGAACGGCGCACGGCGAGCGCCGCGTTGCTCGCCTCCGCGGGACTGCTGGCCGCCGCCAACCTGGTGTTCGGGACCCCCTCGTGGGAACAGGCGAGCCGGACCGGGGCGGTGGTGGCGTTCCCGCTGGTGGCCGGAGTGCTCGGCCGGTCGGCCCGGAACAGGAGGGCCTATCTGGCCGCCGTGGAGGAACGGGCGCGGCGGGCCGAGAAGGACCGGGAGAGCGAGGCGCGCAGGCGGGTGGCTGAGGAGAGGGTGCGCATCGCGCGGGAACTGCACGATCTCGTGGCCCATCAGATCACCCTGGCCAACGCGCAGGCCACGGTCGCCGCCCACTTCTTCGACACCCGCCCGGAACAGGCCCGTAAGAGCCTGCACGAACTCGTCGGGACCACCGGCGACGCGCTGAACGAACTGCGGGCCACGGTCGGGCTGCTGCGGCAGACCGGGGACACGGCCGAACCCGCCGAACCGGCACCCGGACTGTCCCGGCTGCCCACGCTCCTCGCGTCGTTCCGCCGCGCGGGACTGGAGGTGTCGGTGCGGCAGGAGGGGACCGTGAGTCCGCTGCCGCCGGGGGTGGACCTCACCGCCTACCGCATCGTCCAGGAGGCACTGACCAACGTGACCAAGCACGCCGGCACCGGCAGCGCCCGCGTGAGCCTCTCCTGGGAACGCGAACGCGTGACCATCACCGTCACCGACGACGGGGCCGGTACGGTGCCGGCCCCGGCGCCCGGTTACGGTCTGATCGGCATGCGCGAACGGGCCACCGCGGCCGGCGGGCACCTCTTCGCCGGCGGGCGCGCGGAGGGCGGTTTCCTCGTCTCCGCCGAACTTCCGGTCCCGCCCGCCAAGGACACGGCGCGCCGGGGCGGCCGGGGGACGACGGACCGGACGGCCGAGGGAACGGCCGACGAAGGGGACGGGGACACGCCATGACGCTCCGTGTGCTGCTCGCCGACGACCAGGCGCTGCTGCGCAGTGCCTTCCGGATGCTCCTCGACGCCGCCGGCGACATCACCGTCGTGGGGGAGGCCGCCGACGGCCGGGAGGCGGTGCGGCTCACCCGGGAACTGCGCCCGGACGTGGTGGTGATGGACATCCGCATGCCCGACGTGGACGGCCTCACCGCCACCGCGGAGATCTGCGCCGACCCGGAACTGCGCGCCAGCCGCATCCTGATCCTGACGACCTACGAGACCGACGAGTACGTCGCCCGGGCGCTGCGCGCGGGAGCCGGTGGTTTCATCGGCAAGGGCATCGGGGCCGAGGACCTGCTGCACGCCGTACGCACCATCGCCGACGGCGAGACCCTGCTGTCCCCGGCCGCGACCCGCTCCCTGGTCGCCCGCTTCCTGGCCATGCCCGACGACGCCCTGCCGCGGCACGAACGCCTCGCGCTGCTCACCCCGCGCGAACGCGAGATGGTGACCCTGGCCGCGACCGGACTGTCCAACCAGGAGATCGCGGAACGGATGTACCTCAGCCCCTTCACCGTCCGGGCCCATGTACAGCGCGCCATGACGAAGCTGCACGCCCGCGACCGGGCGCAGCTCGTCGTCATCGCCTACCGCACCGGCCTGGTCCGCGCCACCCCCGACACCGGCCCGGACCGGCTGCCGTAGCGGCGCGGGCTCGTGCCCGTGGACGTGTTCATGCCGTTCCCGATCGCGGCGGGCGGCCTGGCCGCGGTCCTGGTTCTCTTCGTACGGCTCGCGGTGCACGCGCGTCGCCGGGAGCGCGGCCCTGCGTGAGGAGCCCTCGGGGGCGGGTCAGAGTTCCGTCGGCTCCAGTGCGCCCAGCCGGGCCAGCAGACCCAGGCGGTCGTACTGCCACCAGCCCTCGACGATCCTGCCGTTGGCACCGAAGCGGAAGACGGTCGTGCCCGTCATCGTGACCTTCTCGCCCGTGGCCGGGATGCCGAGGAAGTCGGCCTTGTGGGTGCCCTCCCAGCTCCAGCGGGTGCACACCCGGTCGCCCTGGGCGATCTGGTCCTCGACACGGAACGCGAAGTCGAAGCCGTCCCGCCAGACGTCCATCTCCCGCCGGAAGTGGTCGAGTCCGATCAGGTCCTGCTCGTTGGCCGGATCGTGGTCGTGGTAGTGCTCCTCGACCAGGCCCGCCATCGCGGAGAGGTCGTCGTCGTGGGCGACGGACTCGAAGAAGCGCCGCGCGGAGTCCGTGTTGAGCTGCGCGTCGCGCACCACGTCGAGATCCGTGAAGGTGGGCGTCCCGTCGCACAGGGCCGTCATCTCCCGGAAGATCCGGTCGGTCTCCGGCAGCTTCGAGTTCCGTACCGCCTCCTCGTACGACGGGAACTCCACGATCTCGACGACGTGCGACGCGTTGGAGCGGTCCTTGGCGACGACCGCGTGCGTCGCCGTCCGCTTCCCCCTGGTCTGCTCGACCCACTGGTCCAGGAGCCGGTCCATCTCCTCGAACCGGCTGGTCCGGCAGTCGATGAGCTGTACGAAGGTCATGACGCTCGCCTCCGGTCCCCCCTGGGTCCGGGTTGGTCCTGTCACCCCCCATTTTCCCGCGGGGGCGGGTCCCCGGCTTACCGGGGACGCGGGGGCGGGTCCCCGGCCTACCTGGGGCCGTACTTCCGTCCCGTCCGCGACGAGATCCCGCCGAGCATCCCGCGCGGGACCAGCTTCGCCGCCCCCATCAGCGCCTTGTAGCGCGGGTCCGGGATCGACAGGGACCTGCCCCGGGCCAGGTCGGCGAGCGCCGCCGCCGCGACCTTGTCGGCGTCCAGCCACATCCACTTCGGGATGTTGTCCGTGCCCATCCCCGCCCGCTCGTGGAACTCGGTGCGCACGAAGCCGGGGCACAGCGCCATCAGCCGTACGCCCTGGCCCGCCAGGTCCTGCGCCGCGCCCTGGGTGAACTGCACGACCCACGCCTTGGACGCGCCGTACGTCCCGCGCGGGACGAACGCGGCCGTCGAGGCGACGTTCACGACACCGCCGCGCCCGCGCTCCCGCATCGCCTCCACCGCCGCCGAGGTCAGCCGCAGCACCGCCTCGCAGTGCACCTTGAGCATCCTCAGCTCGTCGGCCATGGGCGCCTCGAGGTAACGGGCCCTGTTGCCGAAGCCGGCGTTGTTGACCAGCAGGTCGACGGGGTTCTGGCGGTCGCCGAGACGGCCGGCCACCGCCTCGATGCCCTTGTCCTCCGCCAGGTCGGCGGTCAGCACCTCCGCCTCGATGCCATGGCGGTCGTGCAACTCGGTCGCCTGTTCGCGCAGCCGGACGGTGTCCCGGGCGACCAGCACCAGATCATGTCCGTCGGCCGCCAGCCGCCGCGCGAACGCGGCACCGATTCCCGCCGTCGATCCCGTAATCAGAGCCGTTGTCATGGCGCCAGCGTAGTGACAGCGGAGCAGGGACGTCCGTTTCGTGTCACTTCATGGACACGCCGTCAGGCCGTCTGCTCCGTCCCGTACTTCTCCACGTACGTCCGTGCCTTCGCCAGAGCCTCCGGATGCAGCGCCCCGGAGGCGGCCAGCAGCCGGGGAAGCAGCGCGCGCTCGGTGGTCACCGCGCGGAACTGCAGCGCGACCGTCACCTCGTGATCCGGCCGGTGCACGATCCGTACGGCGTCCCCCGCGCGTATCTCACCGGGCCGGACCACCCGGAAGTACGCCCCCGGCGCGCCCCGCTCGGTGAACCGCTTCACCCAGCCCTTCTCACCCAGATGGCCCTGGAAGGTACGGCAGGGAATCCGCCCGGAGGTGACCTCGAGGACCACCTCGGGGCCGACCGCCCAGTGCTCGCCGATCAGCGCGCCGGAGACGTCGATGCCCTCGGTGGTGAGGTTCTCGCCGAACATGCCGTTCGCCAGCGGGCGCCCCAGCGTGCGCTCCCACGCGTCGAGATCCTCGCGGGCCATGGCGTACACCGCCTGGTCGTCCCCGCCGTGATGCCGGGTCTCGCAGACGGCGTCCCCGGCCAGACCGCTCGCCCCGTCCGGCCCCGGCGCCGCCACCCGCACCGGACCGTCCACCGGCCGCTTGTCGATACCGGTCACACCGTCGGGCTGATCGGTGTACGGCACGGCCTCGGGGCGGCCCAGGTTCACAGACAGAAGCTTCATGCCTCGCACGGTAAGCGATGAGGATCAAAGCGTCGACGCATTATCCGGCGCCAGATCAAAGGTCCGCTTATCCTTGAAGTGTGATCGAAGCCCGTCATCTCCGTGTGCTGCGCGCCGTCGCCACCACGGGATCCTTCTCCGCGGCGGCCCGCGAACTGGGCTGCACCCAGCCCGCCGTCAGTCAGCAGATGAAGGCCCTGGAGGGGTCCGTCGGCACGCCCCTGCTCATCCGCAGCGGCCGCGAGATGCGGCTCACCCAGGCCGGGGAGGCGCTGGTGCGGCACGCGGCCGGGATCATCGCCGGACTGACCGCCGCCGAGGAGGAGGTCGCCGCCATCGCCGGGCTCCGCGCGGGCCGCGTGCGGCTCGTCTCCTTCCCCAGCGGCAGCTCCACGCTCGTCCCCACCGCCCTCGCCGCCCTGCGCGACGCCCACCCGGGCACGCGGGTCTCCCTGGAGGAGGCCGAGCCGCCGCGCTCCGTGGAGATGCTGCGCGAGGGCGACTGCGACGTGGCCCTCGCGTTCCGCTACGAGGGGGCGGCGGGCGCGGAGGAGTGGGACGACCTGGTCGTACGGTCACTGCTGTCGGACCGGCTCCTGGCCCTCGTACCCGAACGGCACCGGCTCGCCCGCGCGGATTCCGTCGCCATCGGAGAACTCGCCGACGAGCCGTGGATCGCCGGCTGCCCGCGCTGCCGGGGTCAGCTGGTCGAGGTGTGCGAGACGGCCGGTTTCACCCCGCGCATCGACTTCGCGACCGACGACTATCCGGCGGTCGCCGGGCTGGTCGGCGCGGGACTCGGGGTCGCGGTCCTGCCCCAGCTGGCGGTCGAGTCGCTCCGGCCGCGCGGTGTGCGCACTGTTGCGCTGGAGCCGGCCGTGCGCCGGGAGATCGTCGCGCTCACCCTGCCGGATCTCGCCCAGGTGCCGGCGGTCGACGCGACGCTGGAGAAGCTGGCGGCGGCGGCCGCGCGATAGGGCGGGCGGTCGCGCTCCGTGACCGTACGCGGGCACGCCTGTGCGCCCCGCGGTGGTGGAGAAACGTTCCTTCAGTTGTTCGAAGCGGTGTGCCCTCCGGCGGCCGATGCCGATACCAGCCGGTTGCGCGCCCGTCCCATCAGCTCTTCGCGCTCGTCCTCGGTCAGTCCGCCCCACACGCCGTACGGCTCACGTACCGCCAGCGCGTGGGCGGCGCACTCGGCGCGCACCGGGCACCTCATGCAGACCTCTTTGGCCGAGTTCTCGCGAGCGCTCCGCGCGGCACCCCGCTCGCCCTCGGGGTGGAAGAACAGCGAGCTGTCCACTCCGCGGCAGGCAGCCAGCAGCTGCCAGTCCCACAGGTCCGCGTTCGGTCCGGGAAGGCGGGAGAAATCTGCCATTGCGTGACCCCTTGTAGCCGTTCTGGGCGGATCCGGTGTCCACGACCGTACAACTACGATCCAAGGAGATGAAAATATGACTCATTGCGAATCTAGCCCCGGACACCAACTAATGGGAAGAAAAGGGTCTGAATGGGGCACAGGTTGTGGTGAAAGTTCGGGGGTCCGCCGCGCATGACTCCACCGTGTCCGCCTCCTCACGTAGAGTGCCGAAGATGGCAGACGGCCCCGTAACTCTTTCGAGTGACCGTCGTTGAGAGTGCGAGGCGGTTGAAGGAACAAGCGCTCGGGCGGGCGTCCGAGACGGTCGACCGCAAGGTGACGATTTCGTACCAGCCTGGAGGCTCAAGGTGACGCGCATCAGCTCCGGAGGGCGGCCATGACTTCCGTCCTCGTCTGCGACGACTCCCCGCTTGCCCGAGAGGCGCTCCGCCGCGCGGTCGCGACCGTGCCCGGCGTCGAGCGCGTGACGACGGCGGCCAACGGCGAGGAAGTCCTCCGCCGCTGGGGCGCCGACCGCTCGGACCTGATTCTGATGGACGTACGCATGCCCGGTCTTGGCGGCGTCGAGACCGTCCGGCGGCTGCTGTCCGCCGACCCCGGAGCGCGCATCATCATGCTCACGGTCGCCGAGGACCTCGACGGCGTGGCGCTCGCGGTGGCCGCCGGCGCGCGGGGCTATCTGCACAAGGACGCCTCCCGCGCGGAGCTGCGGGCGACGGTGACGCAGGCGCTCGCCGACCCGACGTGGCGGCTCGCCCCGCGGCGGCTGCGGTCCGCCGAGATGGGGGCGGCGCCCACGCTCACGGCGCGTGAGATCCAGGTGCTGGAGGGGATGAGTCACGGCCGGTCCAACGCGGAGATCGGACGCGAGCTGTTCCTCTCCGAGGACACGGTGAAGACGCACGCACGCCGGCTCTTCAAGAAGCTCGGGGCGTCGGACCGCGCGCATGCGGTGGCCCTGGGCTTCCGCTGGGGCCTGGTGCGCTAGCCGCACCGACCCGCAGCGTGAGCGACGCTGCGGGTCACCGCCCCGGCACGCCCGCGCACCGGCCGGGCGTGCCCGCACCCTCCGCTCCCGCGGGCTGTGCCCGCGCCCTCCGTTCGGGTGAGCTGTGCCCGCACCCTTCGCTCCCGCGGGCTGTGCCCGCGCCCTCCGTTCGGGTGAGCTGTGCCCGCACCCTCCGCTCCCGCGGGCAGTCGTGCCGCTGGGGCGGCACGGGTGGGCGCGACGGCACCCCGCGAGCGCCGGGCTGCGCGAACCACCCCCGGGCCACACCCACGCGTGCGGCCTCCGGTCGCGCCACCGCCGTGCACCCGCAGGCGCCGGGCCCCACACCCCCGGCCACCCTGGCGCGGGCGCAGCCCGTATGCGCCGGGCCACCCGGACGGTAAGCCCCCGACATGTGAAACCCGCCGCACCAGGGGGTGCGAAAACCCCCGCCCACCAGCGCACCCGCGCCGCCCCCCGAACGCCCGCTCCTTGTTTCGGCGCGGATGGCGCATCCTTGAGGTGTGGAGTTCCTCGGGGACGAGTCGGTCGAGCGGAAGGGGAGGGCGCAAGGGATGACTTCCGGCGCACCCGCTCATAACGCTTCGGTGCACAACCAGGGACACGGTGCCACGGACCAGAAGTCCGCAAGGCACCATGGACCGATGCGCGACGACGAGGCGGGCACTGCCCAAGGGGCGTTCGGTGCGCTCGTCCATCGCGCGGTCGACGGAGACGAGCAGGCCACGCACGATCTGCTCGCCCACGTCCACCCCCTCGCGCTGCGCTACTGCCGCACCCGCCTGTCCCGGCTCCCCGGCGACGCCCGGCACTTCGTCGAGGACCTCGCCCAGGAGGTCTGCGTCGCGGTGCTCCTCGCGCTGCCCCGCTACAAGGACACCGGCAGGCCCTTCGAGGCGTTCATCTTCGCCATCGCCTCCCACAAGGTCGCCGACCTGCAGCGCGCTGCGATGCGGCACCCCGGCTCCACGGCCGTGCCCTCCGACGAGATGCCCGAGCGCCCCGACGACTCCCTCGGCCCCGAGGAGCGCGCACTGCTCAGCAGCGACGCCGAATGGGCCAAGAAGCTGCTGGCCAGCCTCCCCGAGAACCAGCGCGAGCTGATCCTGCTGCGGATCGCCGTGGGTCTCACCGCGGAGGAGACCGGACAGATGTTGGGAATGTCACCCGGCGCGGTCAGAGTCGCCCAGCACCGCGCGCTGAGCCGGCTGCGCGCCCTGGCGGAGCAGTAAGTCCCCGCCGACATATGAACAGATGATCGGCCGTTCCCGTACGAACATACGAAGCCGGGAGCCGTACGGAACCGTGGAATGAGACACCCGCGCTTCCCGTTAGCATGGACATCCGCACCGATCAAGGCCATTTGGGGAAGGTGTCATGACTGCCAACGTCGACGGAGTGCCCGCCAAATTCGCGACACTCGGGCTGACCTACGACGACGTGCTGCTGCTGCCGGGCGCATCCGAAGTGCTCCCCAACGCGGTCGACACCTCGTCCCGCATCTCCCGCAACGTCAGGGTGAACATCCCCCTGCTCTCGGCCGCCATGGACAAGGTCACCGAGTCCCGCATGGCCATCGCCATGGCCCGTCAGGGCGGCGTCGGCGTGCTGCACCGCAACCTGTCCGTCGAGGACCAGGCCAATCAGGTCGACCTGGTGAAGCGCTCCGAGTCCGGCATGGTGACCGACCCCATCACCATCCACCCGGAGGCCACGCTCGGTGAGGCCGACGCCCTGTGCGCGAAGTTCCGCATCAGCGGCGTCCCGGTCACCGACGGCAACAAGAAGCTGCTCGGCATCGTCACCAACCGTGACATGGCCTTCGAGACCGACCGCTCCCGTCAGGTGCGCGAGGTCATGACCCCGATGCCGCTGGTCACCGGGCATGTCGGCATCTCCGGTGTCGAGGCGATGGAGCTGCTGCGCCGCCACAAGATCGAGAAGCTTCCGCTGGTCGACGACGCGGGCGTCCTCAAGGGCCTCATCACGGTCAAGGACTTCGTGAAGGCCGAGCAGTACCCCAGCGCCGCCAAGGACGCCGAAGGCCGTCTGATCGTGGGCGCCGCCGTGGGCGCCAGCCCCGAGGCCCTGGAGCGGGCCCAGGCGCTCGCCGAGGCCGGTGTGGACTTCCTGGTCGTCGACACCTCGCACGGCCACAACAGCAACGCCCTCAGCTGGATGGCGAAGATCAAGTCGAGCGTCGGCGTCGACGTGATCGGCGGCAACGTGGCCACGCGTGACGGTGCCCAGGCACTCATCGACGCCGGCGTCGACGGCATCAAGGTGGGCGTCGGCCCCGGTTCGATCTGCACCACCCGAGTCGTCGCCGGCATCGGTGTTCCGCAGGTCACGGCCATCTACGAGGCGTCCCTCGCGGCCCGCGCGGCGGGCGTCCCGCTGATCGGCGACGGCGGACTGCAGTACTCCGGCGACATCGGCAAGGCGCTCGCCGCCGGCGCCGACACCGTGATGCTGGGCAGCCTCCTCGCCGGCTGCGAGGAGTCCCCCGGCGAGCTGCAGTTCATCAACGGCAAGCAGTTCAAGTCGTACCGCGGCATGGGCTCGCTGGGCGCCATGCAGTCCCGGGGCCAGGGCCGGTCGTACTCGAAGGACCGCTACTTCCAGGCCGAGGTCGCCTCCGACGACAAGCTCGTGCCCGAGGGCATCGAGGGCCAGGTGCCCTACCGCGGCCCGCTGGCCAACGTGCTGCACCAGCTCGTCGGCGGTCTGCGCCAGACGATGGGCTACGTGGGCGCCGCGACCATCGAGGAGATGGAGTCCAAGGGCCGCTTCGTCCGCATCACGTCGGCCGGCCTCAAGGAGAGCCACCCGCACGACATCCAGATGACCGTCGAGGCACCGAACTACAGCCGCACGTAGTCAGAGGGCCTTCCAGGGCGGTCCCGGACACATCCGGGGCCGCCCTCGGCGTGTCCGTCGGGGATACTGGAAGGCGCTGCAACGCATCAGGGAAAGGCCACAGACGTGACTGAGATCGAGATCGGGCGCGGCAAGCGCGGCCGCCGGGCGTACGCCTTCGACGACATCGCCGTCGTCCCCAGCCGCCGTACGCGGGACCCGAAGGAGGTCTCGATCGCCTGGCAGATCGACGCCTACCGTTTCGAGCTGCCGTTCCTGGCCGCTCCGATGGACTCGGTCGTCTCCCCGGCCACCGCGATCCGCATCGGCGAGCTCGGCGGCCTCGGCGTGCTGAACCTCGAGGGCCTGTGGACGCGCCACGAGGACCCGCAGCCGCTGCTGGACGAGATCGTGGGCATGCCCGCCGAGGCGGCCACCCGCCGTCTCCAGGAGATCTACGCCGCTCCCATCAAGGAGGAGCTGATCGGGCAGCGCATCAAGGAGGTGCGCGACTCGGGCGTGGTCACCGCCGCCGCGCTCTCCCCGCAGCGCACCGCCCAGTTCTCCAAGGCCGTCGTCGACGCGGGTGTGGACATCTTCGTCATCCGCGGTACGACGGTGTCGGCGGAGCACGTCTCCGGGGCGCACGAGCCGCTGAACCTGAAGCAGTTCATCTACGAGCTCGACGTCCCCGTGATCGTCGGCGGCTGCGCCACCTACACGGCCGCCCTGCACCTCATGCGCACCGGTGCGGCGGGCGTCCTCGTCGGCTTCGGCGGCGGCGCCGCGCACACCACGCGCAACGTGCTCGGTATCCAGGTCCCCATGGCCACCGCGGTCGCCGACGTGGCCGCCGCCCGCCGCGACTACATGGACGAGTCCGGCGGCCGGTACGTGCACGTGATCGCGGACGGCGGTGTCGGCTGGTCCGGCGACCTGGCCAAGGCGATCGCCTGCGGCGCGGACTCCGTGATGATGGGCTCCCCGCTGGCCCGCGCGACGGACGGTCCGGGCAAGGGCCACCACTGGGGCATGGAGGCCGTCAACGAGGAGCTGCCGCGCGGCCAGAAGGTCGACCTCGGCACCGTGGGCACGCTGGAGGAGATCCTCACCGGTCCCTCCCACACCCCCGACGGCTCGATGAACCTCTTCGGCGCCCTGCGCCGCGCGATGGCCACCACTGGCTACAGCGAACTGAAGGAGTTCCAGCGCGTCGAGGTCACGGTCGCGGACTCGCAGCACCGCCGGTAGGCCCGTACGGCCTCCGACACGGCACCGAAAGGGCCGGCCACCCCGCCGGGTGACCGGCCCTTTTCGCGTGCTTGGGGGCGCGCGTGGTGTTCAGGGGGCGCGCCATGGGCCGCCACCGCAAGCCCACCGCCTGGGACCGGATCCGTCTTCGGATGGTGAAATTCCGGAGGAGGTGCATCTTGTGGCGTTACGGGAAGTGAGCGGCCACCCCTACAAGAACTAGGGGTGGATACTCCGTTCACTTCTCCGGAGCCTGCCGCAGTGTCCGCTGCGGTGGGCTCCATCTCTTGTCAACCCTACCCGTGCGGCACCCGGCCCACCACCAGCCTCCGTGGCACGCCGTTCCGTCGTGCGCCCCCCTCTCACAACCGGTGCGCCGCCCCCGTCGGAGTGGCCCCGCGGGTGTCGAGCAGGAGCTGGGCCTTCACCGACAGGCCCTGGAGGTCGTAGGTGCGGTGTTGCTGGAGGAGGATCGTCAGGTCCGCGTCGGCGGCCGCCTCGTAGAGGGAGTCCGCGCGGGGGACGGGGCGGTCGAGGACGTTCCAGGCCGGGACGTGCGGGTCGTGGTAGCTGACGGAGGCGCCCAGCTCCATCAGCCGGACCGCGATCTCCTGGGCCGGGGAGCCCTGCTGGTCGGCGAGGTCGGGCTTGTAGGTCACGCCGAGGAGCAGCACGCGTGCGCCGCGCGCGGACTTGCCGTGCTCGTTGAGGAGGGCGGCGGCGCGCTGGACGACGTAGCGCGGCATCCGGCTGTTGACCTCCTGGGCGAGCTCCGCCATGCGCAGGGTGCGGCCCGCGTGGGCGGTCAGGTCCTGGGTCACGGCGTGGCCGCCGACGCCGGGGCCGGGGCGGAAGGGGTGGAAGCCGAAGGGTTTGGTCTCCGCGCATCTGAGGACGTCCCACAGGTCGATGCCCAGGTCGTGGCAGAGGGCCGCCATCTCGTTGACGAGGGCGATGTTGACGTGCCGGAAGTTGGTCTCCAGGAGCTGTACGGTCTCGGCCTCGCGCAGGCCGCGCGCGCGGACGACCTTGTCGGTGATCCGGCCGTAGAAGGCGGCGGCCGACTCGGTGCAGGCCGGCGTGAGGCCGCCGATGACCTTCGGCGTGTTGGCGGGGGTGTGGTCGCGGTTGCCGGGGTCGACCCGGCTGGGGGAGTGGGCGAGGTGGAAATCGCGCCCCGCGCGCAGGCCCGATCCCGACTCGAGCAGCCGCAGCAGCGGCCCCTCCGTGGTCCCCGGGGGCACGGGGGATTCGAGGACGACCGTGGTGTGCGGGCGCAGCCGCGCGGCGAGGGTGCGGGCGGCCGTCTCCACCTGGCCCAGGTCGAGTCCGCCGTCCGTGCCGCGTGGCGTGGGGGCGCAGATGACCGCGGTGCGCACCCGGCCGAGCTCGGCGGCGTTGGCGGTCGTACGGAAGCCCTGGGCGAGCATGCGGCGCTGCTCGGCGGCGCTGAGGGAGCCCTCCTCGGGGCCGGTCCGGTAGCCGATGGTGGGGATGCCGGCGGCGACGGCGGCCTGGGCCAGGGGCAGGCCGTACGGGCCGAGTCCGATGACGGCGAGATCTGCGGGCATGGCGTGGGCCGTCCCTTCCATTAACCGGGGTGCGACAGGTGCGCAAGCCCTGTGGACTGGACAGGCGAGCGCAATGTCAGACTAGGAGTAAATATGACCGATATGTGGGATTGGTCGGCCGAGTCTCGGTGAGTCGTCCCGCAGGGTTATCCACAGGCTGGGGGTCCGTGGTGGCCGAAGTGGGGCATGCCGGTCAGAATCTGGGCATGAGGGTGGGGGACCGGGCTTCGCCGGACGGGTGCGGCCGATGCGACCGATGAGCGGGAGGCAGCGGTGAGGACAGCGACACTGGGGCCGGCGCAGCGCGCCGAGTCACTCGCGTCCATGGCCGAGCACGAGCTGGACGTGCTGGTGGTGGGCGGCGGCGTGGTCGGCGCCGGTACGGCGCTCGACGCCGTGACGCGCGGCCTGTCCACGGGCCTGGTCGAGGCGCGTGACTGGGCGTCGGGCACGTCCAGCCGGTCCAGCAAACTGATCCACGGTGGCCTGCGCTATCTGGAGATGCTGGACTTCGTGCTCGTCCGGGAGGCGCTGAAGGAACGCGGCCTGCTGCTGGAGCGGCTCGCTCCGCATCTCGTGCGCCCGGTGCCGTTCCTCTATCCGCTGCAGCACAAGGGCTGGGAGCGGCTGTACGCCGGAGCGGGCGTCGCGCTCTACGACACCATGGCGATGGCCCGCGGGCACGGGCGGGGCCTGCCCGTGCACCGCCATCTGACCCGCCGTCACGCGCTGCGCATAGCCCCCTGCTTGAAGAAGGACGCGCTGATCGGCGCCCTGCAGTACTACGACGCCCAGATGGACGACGCCCGCTTCGTGGCGACCCTGGTGCGCACGGCCGCCGCGTACGGCGCGAAGGTCGCCAACCGCGCGCGGGTCACCGGCTTCCTGCGCGAGGGCGAACGCGTGGTCGGCGCCCAGGTGCAGGACGTCGAGGGCGGCGGCGAGTACGAGGTCCGCGCCAGGCAGATCGTCAACGCGACCGGGGTGTGGACCGACGACACCCAGGCGATGGTCGGCGAACGCGGACAGTTCCACGTGCGGGCCTCCAAGGGCATCCACCTCGTCGTCCCCAAGGACCGGATCCACTCCACGTCCGGGCTCATCCTGCGCACCGAGAAGTCCGTGCTGTTCGTCATCCCCTGGGGCCGGCACTGGATCGTGGGCACCACGGACACCGACTGGGACCTCGACAAGGCGCACCCGGCCGCGTCCAGCGCGGACATCGACTATCTGCTGGAGCATGTGAACTCGGTGCTCGCGGTGCCGCTCACGCGGGACGACGTGCAGGGCGTGTTCGCCGGCCTGCGGCCGCTGCTCGCCGGCGAGTCGGACGCCACCAGCAAGCTGTCGCGTGAGCACACCGTGGCCCACTCCGCGCCGGGGCTCGTGGTGGTGGCGGGCGGGAAGTACACGACGTACCGGGTGATGGCCAAGGACGCGGTGGACGCGGCCGTGCACGGGCTCGACGCGCGCGTCGCCGACTGCGTCACCGAGGACACACCGCTGGTGGGAGCCGAGGGCTTCCACGCGCTGTGGAACGCGCGGGCGCGGACGGCCGCGCGGACCGGGCTGCACACGGTGCGGGTGGAGCATCTGCTGCAGCGGTACGGGACATTGGCGGAGGAGGTGCTGGCGCTGATCGCCGAGGACCCCACGCTGGGGGAGCCGTTGGGGGCGGCCGATGACTATCTGCGTGCGGAGATCACGTACGCGGCTTCGCACGAGGGGGCGCGGCATCTGGACGATGTGCTGACGCGGCGTACGCGGATCTCGATCGAGACGTTCGACCGCGGGACGCGGAGTGCGCGGGAGGCGGCGGAGTTGATGGCGCCGGTGCTGGGGTGGGACGCGGATCGGGTGGAGCGGGAGGTTCGGCACTATGAGAAGCGGGTGGAGGCCGAGCGGGAGTCCCAGCGGCAGCCGGATGACTTGACCGCGGATGCGGCGCGGTTGGGGGCGCCGGATATCTCGCCGCTCCGGTGAGGGGGGTGGCCTTTTCGCCCCCGTCGCCCTGTCCCTTCCCGACCTGGGGCTCCGCCCCGGACCCCGCGCCTCAAACGCCGGAGGGGCTGGCCCCCAGGGACCCCGCGCCCTGACGGGCACAGAACTCGGCCGTCAGCAGTGCCGGTTCCAGAGTGGGATCGGTCAACACGTCCGTGTTCACCCGGAACGTGAGGACGCGGAGGCCGTCCGGCGTCGCCGCCGTGCGGACGTAGTTGCCCGCGATGCGGCCGTTGTGCCCCCAGACCGTGGTGCCGCAGGGGAGCTTCAAGGGGTACACGCCCATGCCGTACTTCCCCTGGGCCGTGCGGGTGTCGAGCATCTCGCGCAGGGAGGAAGGGGGGAGCAGCGCTCCGGACAGCAGGGACGCGTAGAAGCGGTTCAGGTCGGCCAACGTCGTCACCAGTTCGCCCGCCGCGCCGGCCACGCGGGGGTCGAGGCGGGTGACGTCGGTTCCGTCGGGGTCGTAGGAGCGGCCGTGGGGGGAGGGGAGGGACGTGCGGGAGCCCGGGAAGGAGGTGCCTGTCAGGTGCAGCGGGGTGATGATGCGGGACCTGGCCTCGGTGGCGTAGGAGCGGCCGGTGACCTGCTCGATGATCAGGCCGAGCAGGACGTAGTTGGTGTTCGAGTAGGAGTAGCGGCCCAGGGCGGTCGGGGGGTGGGCGAGGGCGATGCGTACGGCCCGGGCAGGGGTGAGCGGGACCCTGCCCTTCGTGTCCGCCGAGAAGTCGTGGAGGCCGCTGGTGTGGGTGAGCAGGGAGCGCAGGGACAGGGCGCGGCCGTCGTTGCCGGTTCCCCGGATCAGGCCGGGGAGGTACTTCTCCACGGTGTCCGACAGTGACAGGCGGCCCTCGTCGGCCAGTTGCAGGACGACCGTCGCGACGAACGTCTTGGTGATGCTGCCGGCGCGGAAGTGGTCGGCGCGTGCGACACCCGGGCCCGCTTCCGCATAGCGGGAGCCGGTCCCTTCCACGGCCAGCAGGGCCGCCGCCGGGGCGCCGCCCCGTGTGACCAGGAGCGGAAGCGGCGTGTCCGTACGCGGGACGGCCGGGGCCGAGGACGCGGTGGGGGCCAGGGGGGCGAGCAGCGCGAGGGACACGGGAATGGCCACCAGAGCCCGGAGCGTCGGCATTCCGGCACCTCCCCGTCGGATCCTGTCGGAGGCTCATCATGCAGGCCGGGGCCGTGCGACCGTCGTCCGGGTGCCCCGTGCGGCGGGTCCGGTGCGCGGCCAGAGGCACCCTGGGCGTCGAGCACTTGTCGGGTGAGGGACAATGAAGGCTCTGTCAGGGCGGGTTGCATGAGGGGACGCATGTCGGAGGCGGAGCGGGCGGGGACATCCCGTCAGGACAAGAGCGCACGTCTCCTCGCCGGGCGGTACCGGCTGGGAGACGTGCTCGGCCGCGGCGGCATGGGCACCGTGTGGCGGGCCCAGGACGAGACCCTGGGGCGCACCGTCGCCGTCAAGGAGCTCCGCTTCCCGACGAACATCGACGAGGAGGAGAAGCGGCGGCTGATCACCCGGACCCTGCGCGAGGCCAAGGCGATCGCCCGGATCCGCAACAACAGCGCCGTCACCGTCTTCGACGTGGTCGAGGAGGACGACCGGCCCTGGATCGTGATGGAACTCGTCGACGGCAAGTCGCTCGCCGAGGCCATCCGCGAGGACGGCCTGCTGGAGCCCCGGCGCGCGGCGGAGGTCGGCCTCGCCCTCCTCGACGTACTGCGCTCCGCGCACCGTGAGGGCATCCTGCACCGTGACGTGAAGCCGTCCAACGTGCTGATCGCCGAGGACGGCCGGGTCGTACTCACCGACTTCGGCATCGCCCAGGTCGAGGGCGACCCGTCCATCACCTCCACCGGCATGCTCGTCGGCGCCCCCTCCTACATCTCCCCCGAGCGGGCCCGCGGGCACAAGCCGGGCCCCGCGGCCGACCTGTGGTCGCTCGGCGGACTGCTGTACGCGGCGGTGGAGGGCACACCCCCGTACGACAAGGGGTCCGCGATCGCCACGCTCACGGCGGTGATGACCGAACCCCTCGAGGAGCCGCAGAACGCGGGACCGCTCAGGGACGTCATCTACGGGCTGCTCAACAAAGACCCCGCCCAGCGACTCGACGACCGCGGCGCCCGCGCCATGCTGAACGCGATCCTCAACGCGCCGGAGGAGTCGGCGGAACCGGCGGACGCGACGAAGGTCGTACCGCTGCCCCCGCAGCCCGACGGGCTGTCGGGCGGCCGAAGCCAGCGCTCCGACGAGGCCGGCGACAAGCTGAAGGGCGCGCTGCGTTCCGTGCGCAAGGCCGCCGTGGCGGCCGGCTCCGCCGGTGCCGCCGCGGCAGCCCGCGCCAAGTCCGCCGGCGGAACGACCACTTCCGCCGCACCGGCCACGCCACGGGTGCCCGCAGCCCGCTCCGGCGCGAGCGCGCCCACCAGCGCCACGTCCGCCAACCCCACGGGCAGCGGCCGCAGTTCGGGCTGGCCGGTCATGACCCCGCCGGACCTGCCCGCCAGGCCCGTACCGAGGGCGCCGCTCACCGACGTGGTGCCGAAGCGGACGCTGGTCATCATCGCCGTGGTCGTCGTACTCGCCGTGCTCGCCACCGTGCTGGCCCTCACCCTCGGCGACGACGAGGGCGACAAGGCGGCAGGCGGCACCGGCGACGGCACCGTCGCCACCGGCACCCCGAGCGCCGACACCAAGGGCGACGAGAACGACGGCACCCGCACCGACGGCACCGCGACCGGGCCGGCCGGCAAGGAGACGGGGCCGGCGGCCGGAGGCGGCCGGTCCGACGACTCGGACGACTCCGCCGGTGACGAGGAGGACGACAAGGCGGAGAACGAGTCCGACGACGGCGGCGGCACCTCCGCGGCACAGACGCACAAGGGGAACCAGGGCTACTCGATCGGCCTGCCCGAGGGCTGGAAGTACCAGTCGACCGGACCCGCCGGGGACCGGTTCACCGGGCCGGGCGGGCAGAAGCTGCTCATCGGCTGGACGACCACCCCGAAGGACGACCCGGTCGCGGACTGGACGAACCAGGAACGCGCCATGGTGCGTTCCCAGTACCGGCGCATCCGTATCGAGTCGGTGGACTACCGGGGCTGGAACACGGCCGACTGGGAGTTCACCTACGTGGAGAGCGGGACCAAGTACCGGTCCATCGACCGGGGAACCGTCGTCGGCGACCGGCTCGGCTACGGGCTGATGTACACGGCCAAGGCCGCCGACTGGGACGGTGAGCAGCGCAAGGACACCTGGCGGACGCTGACGGAGACCTTCCGGGCCAAGTCCTGAGCATGAGCGGATCGCGGAATGGGGAGGCAGATGTGGCATCCCCTCTCTGCGGGTTGCCTCCGGCACGTATCGTGAAAGCTTGGACAGTACGTAGCCGGAACGGCCCGCCGGCCGAACGGAACTGACCGACCGTAGTGCCGGGGGAGGCATCGTGGACGACTACGCCGGACGGGTCCTCGCCGACCGCTACCGCCTGCCGCTGCCCCCCTCCGACGAGTACGAGCTGACCGAGACCCGCGCCTTCGACACCTACAGCGGGCAGGAGGTCCTGGTCAGACAGGTCCCGTTGCCCGAGGTCGTCGAGGCCGAGGTGCTGGACGCGGAAGGACTGCCCGAGGGATTCACCGCCCGTGACTCCGGTCCGCGGCGCAGCGGTTACGGGCCCCCGCGCGGCGGTACCCGGCGGCCCGCCGACCCGGTCGTACGGCGTGCGGTCGAGGCCGCGCAGGCGGCGGCCGCCATCCCCGACCATCCGCGCCTGGACCAGGTCTTCGACGTGTTCGCGGAGGGCGGTTCGCTGTGGATAGTCAGCGAACTCGTCGCCGCGCGCCCACTGGCCGCGATGCTCGCCGAGCAGCCGCTGTCGCCGTACCGGGCGGCGGAGATCGCGTCCGACGTGCTCACCGCGCTGCGGGTGCTGCACTCGCACGGCTGGGTGCACCGCAACATCACCGCGCGCACGGTGCTGATCTGCGACGACGGCCGGGTGATGCTCACCGGCCTCGCGGTCGGCGCGGCGGAGGAAGCCCTGTGCGGGTACGACCCCGTGCCACCCCCCGACGACGAGCCCGGACAGGACGTCGTGCCCGCACCGGGCCCGGCAGCGCCGGCGGGTGCGCCGGACCCCGGGCGCGGCCCGTCCTGGCCGCCCGGCTTCGCCGCCGACCCGGATCCCACCCCCGACGCGGCCCGCCGCGCCGCCATCGAGGCACGGACCGGACGGCTCTCCGGCGGTACGGCGGACGGTGCCCCGGCCGGCCTCACCCCCGCCGCGGCACCCAGGGCCCTCGACAGCGCGGGCGACGTACGGGCCGCCCGCGCGGGAGCGATCGCCGCGTACCGGGCCGGCGCCCGCGCCGCCGCCCGCGTGCAGGAGGCCCAGCAGAACGGCCGTACGGCCCTGCCCGCCGCCAAGGACGGCACCGCGCAGGTCACCCGGCCCGGCGACGAGCGGCCCGCCGCGATCCCGCCCGGCCGGATAGCCGACCCCTACGGCGTGGGCGGCGCCCCCGAGGCGCCCGCGGCCCTGGAACCGGCGGCGGCCGCCACCCCGCCCACCAGCTGGGACGACCTCGTGGCCCACACCCCCGCCCGCCGGGGCCCGGCCACCGCACTGGCCGCCGAACGGGCACGGCAGGCCCGTATGGCCGTCGTCGGACCCGTGACCGAGCGGTGGGCGCCCGAGCAGGCCGGGCCCGTGCACGAGAACTGGCAGCTGGCCGCCCCGATCGGCCCCGCCACCGACCTCTGGGCCCTGGGCTCCCTGCTGTTCCGGGCCGTCCAGGGGCACGCGCCCTACCCGGAGGAGTCGACGGCCGAGCTGGTGCAGCTGGTGTGCGCCGAACCGCCCGCCTTCGCCGAGGAGTGCGGGCCGCTGCGGCCGGTCGTGGAGTCGCTGCTGCGCCAGGACCCCACCGAGCGCCTCGACTTCGAGGAACTGCGCGGCTGGCTGCGTTCCCTGGTGCGCTCGGCGCCCGAGCCCGAGGCCGGTCTGAACGTCATCACGGCGCCGCCCGTCGACGCCCGCAAGCTGCCCGTCATACGGCGCCGGGGCGAGCTGGTGCGCAGGCGCCGCGCCGGGCTCCCCGCACACCACGGGCGGCACAAGCGGGCCAGACAGGACGCGGGCTCCCCGCGCCGGCTCGGCCGCGCCCTGCTTCTGCTGGTCCTGCTCGTCATGGCGGCGGCGATCGCGTACGCCATGCTGTTCCTGCCCAAGTCCGGTCAGGGCGCGCCGGACTCCGCCGACCGCACCGGAACCGCCGGTCAGGCGAGTCCCGCACCGAGCCCGAGCGCCGCACCGGACACGGAGAAGGAGTCCCCGAAACCGGAGGACACCGAGGCCTCCACCGAGACGCAGACCAACGGCCCCGACGTCGCCGACGGCTTCACCCTGGCCAAGGACCCCGAGGGCTTCCGGATCGCCGTCGCCGAGGGCTGGCAGCGCACCCCGAAGAACGGCAGCGGTCAAGTCGTCTACGCCAAGGGCGGCTTCGAGCTGATCGTCGTCCCCGGCCGGGACAGCGCGCAGAGCTACGGCAGCGACCCCATGGCCTACCAGCGCGACGACGAACGCGAGCTCCAGCCCTACCGCGACTCCAGCTGGGCCACCTCGACCGGTCTGAAGACCATCGAGGTCGGCGGACGCACCATGGCCGAGGGTCAGTTCACCTGGACGGGCAACGGCGGCGAGCTGTACGTCCGCAACCTCGCGGCGCTCATCGACGGCCGCTTCCACGTGATCCAGGTACGCGGACCGGAGTCCGAGCGGGACGAGGTGACCCGCCTCTACGAGCAGGCCGCGGCTACTTACCGGTACACCGGCTGAACCTCCGGCCACACGCATGCGCAGGCGTTTTGGTTGCCTCGCGCCTCATTGAGCGACAACTGTCACAGTGCGGTCTCCATGACACGTCGTCGGTTCCCAGGACGGGGCGGCGTATTTACGCTGACCCTGTCAAGACCATTGCGGGGCAACGTGAATCAGATGCAGGGCTCGCTCGTCGCGGGCCGCTACCGACTCGGCGAATCCATCGGGAGCGGTGGCATGGGCCGGGTGTGGCGCGCCCATGACGAGGTGCTGCACCGGGCCGTCGCGATCAAGGAACTGACGGCGGCACTCTACGTCTCCGACAGCGAACAGGCCACGCTGCTGGCGCGCACCCGCGCGGAGGCGCGGGCTGCCGCACGGATCAACCACTCCGCCGTCGTCACCGTGCACGACGTGCTGGAGCACGACGGCCGGCCGTGGATCGTGATGGAGCTGGTCGAGGGCCACTCGCTGGCCGACGCGGTGAAGGAGCGGGAACGCGTCGAACCGCGCGAGGCCGCGCGTATCGGCCTGTGGGTGCTGCGCGCGCTGCGCGCCGCCCACTCCGCCGGAGTGCTGCACCGCGACGTCAAGCCCGGCAACGTCCTCCTCGGCACGGACGGCCGGGTGCTGCTCACCGACTTCGGCATCGCGCAGATAGACGGCGACACGGCCATCACCCGCACCGGCGAGGTCGTCGGCTCGGTCGACTACCTCGCACCCGAACGGGTCCGCGGCCACGACCCGGGCCCCTCCTCCGACCTGTGGGCGCTCGGCGCGACGCTGTACACGGCGGTGGAGGGCAGGTCCCCGTTCCGCCGCACCTCGCCCCTGACCACCATGCAGGCGGTCGTCGAGGAGGAGGCCGAGGAACCACGCCACGCCGGCCCGCTCGGGCCCGTCATCACCGCACTCCTGCGCAAGGATCCGGCCGGCCGTCCCGACGCGGCCCAGGCCGAGCAGCTGCTCGCCGAGGCGGCCGAGGGACGCAGGCCACAGGCCGCGCAGGGATATGTGCCGACGCAGGCCGTCGACGCCCCCGCCCCCTTGCCGTACGACACCAGGCCCGAGGGGGCACCGCGGTATCCGCAGGGCGGGCCCACGACGGCACAGCAGCCGTACGGGCCGCCCGCCACGCCCCGCAGGCGGGTGCGCGGGCGGGTGATCGCCCTGGTCGTCGTGGTGGCCGCGCTCATCGGCGGGGGGACCGCCGTGATGCTCCAGCAGCAGGACGACCGCGGCGGTGACACCACGGCCGGCCCCTCGACGAGCCCGACCGCGACACCCGGCCCCGTGAAGACCGGCGAGACCGAATCGCCGGGGAACCTCCCCGAGGGCTGGGTGCGCCGCACCGACCCCTACGGCTTCAGCATCGTGCTGCCCGGCGAGGAGTGGGAGCGCGAGGTCTTCGACGAGGCGACCCGGCAGGTCGACTACACGCCCGACGGCGGCAAGCACTTCATCCGGATCGCCATGGACGAGGCGCCCGACTTCGACGACCCGTACGAGCACCTGAGTTCGCTGGACCAGCAGATCGGGGAGCGTCTGGTCGCCTACCAGCGGGTGGGCCTGGACCGTCGCGTCTACCGGGACCGTGACAGCGCCCGGCTGGAGTACAGCTGGACCGCGCTGGCCAAGGACACCGAGTTCCCGGGGCCGCGTCAGGCGGTCGACCAGATGTACATCTCGCGGGACGGGATCGAGTACGCGATCTACATGTCGGGGCCGGCCGAGGACTGGGCCACGACCGGCGCACAGTTCGAGACAGTCCTCAAGGGCTGGCGCGAGCCCTGACCTCCGGGGCGGGACCGGGCGTCACCGCTTGGCCGAATCGCCGTACCGGAGGGAGCGCATCCGGTGGGGCATGATGGGCCCATGGGGACCGACGGGGACGCAGAGAACGCGACCGCGAGGACCAACGGCCGTGTCATAGCGGGTCGTTACCGGCTGGAGGCGAGGCTCGGGCGCGGCGGAATGGGCGTCGTCTGGCGGGCCACCGATCAGCTGCTCGGGCGGGGTGTCGCCGTCAAGGAACTGCCCCTCGACGAGACGCTGTCCGCGGCGGACGCCCGGCGGCAGCGGGACCGCACCCTGCGGGAGGCGCGTGCGCTGGCCCAGCTGAGCCACCCGCACATCATCGTCGTCCACGACGTCGTCGAGGACGACGACCGCCCGTACATCGTCCTGGAGCTGATCGACGGGCCGTCCCTCGCCGACCGGATCGCCGAACAGGGCCCGGTCGACGCGGCGGAGGCCGCCCGGATCGGCGTCGACCTGCTCGCCGCGCTGCGCGCCGCCCATACGGCCGGTGTGCTGCACCGCGACCTCAAGCCCGCCAACGTCCTGCTGGAGAACGGCACCGACCGGGTCGTCCTCACCGACTTCGGCATCGCCCGCGTGTCGGGCTCCACCACGCTCACCGAGACCGGCACCTTCGTCGGCTCGCCCGAGTACACCGCCCCCGAGCGGATGTCCGGCGCCAGGACGGGCCCCGAGTCCGACCTGTGGTCGCTGGGCGCGCTGCTGTGCACGGCGCTCAGCGGCGAGTCGCCGTTCCGGCGGGACTCCCTCGGCGGGGTCCTGCACGCGGTCGTCGTCGACGAGATCCGGCCGCCCACCCAGGCGGAGCCGATCCTGCCGGTCGTACGCGGCCTGCTGGAGCGCGACCCCGACCGCCGCCTCGACGCGGACCGGGCCGAACGGATGCTGCGGACCTTTCGCGAGACGGGCCGTACGCCGGAGTCCGCGCCGCCCGGACTGCTGCCCCCGCAACCCCGCAGGCGAACCCCGGTGCGGCAGGAGGAACCGCGGGAGCGTCCCGTACGGCGGCAGCCCGCGAAAGGCACCCTCGTCGCCGCGCTGGCGGTCGCCGCGATGGCCGGCGCGGGCGTGTCGGCGGCCGCGCTGCTCACCCAGGACCGGGGCGGCGACGGAGGCGGTACGCCGACGAGCACCGCGCCCGAGACACCCGCGAGCCCCACCGGGTCCCCGAGCCCCTCGCCCACGGACTCGGCCACCGGGACGCAAAGCCCCGTAAACGGGAGATAAGTTCCCGCGCGAGTCACGGGTCTGTGACCGGTCGGTGTTCGAAGTGGATACGTGAGGGCTTGGCGCGATATGGATGGACCATGAGCAGCAACGGGGGAGCCCGCCACGGGGCCGACGAGCCGACCAGTTTCGGCCTGCAACCGCCGAACCCGAACCCGCCCGCGTCGGTGCCGCATCCCGACAACCCGTACGCGGCGCCGACCGCGGTGGTTCCGGCGCCGGCGCAGCCGCGGACGCCGGACGAACCGGGCGCCGGCCGCCTGATCGCGGGCCGTTACCGGCTGCTCTCCAAGCTCGGACACGGCGGCATGGGCACGGTGTGGCGGGCCAAGGACGAGACCGTGGACCGCGAGGTCGCCGTCAAGGAACCCCGCGTCCCGGACCACCTTCCCGAACGTGAACGCTCCAACGCCTTCGAACGGATGCGCCGCGAGGCCCGCGCCGCCGCCCGGCTCGACCATCCCGCGGTGGTCGACGTCCACGACGTCGCCGTGGTGGACGGCCGGCCGTGGATCGTGATGGAGCTGGTCCAGGGCCGCTCGCTGGGCGCCGTACTGCAGGACGAGGGCACCCTCCCCGCGCGCGAGGCCGCCAGGGTCGGCCTGGAGGTGCTCGGCGCGCTGGAGGCCGCGCACGCGGCCGGCATCCTGCACCGGGACGTCAAGCCGGACAACGTGCTGCTGGGCCGGTACGACCGGGTCGTCCTCACCGACTTCGGCATCGCCCAGATCGAGGGCGAGACCAATCTGACCGACACCGGCGGCTTCGTCGGTTCGCCCGAGTACATCGCCCCGGAACGGGTGCTGGGCCAGCGCCCCGGCCCCGCCTCCGACCTGTGGTCGCTCGGCGTGGTGCTGTACGCGGCGACGGAGGGCGTGTCCCCGTTCCGCCGCAGCAACACGCCCGCCACCCTCCAGTCGGTCCTCAACGCCACCCCGGCGGCGCCCGCCGCCGCGCAGGGGCCGCTGGCCGACGTCATCACCGGGCTGCTGCAGAAGGACCCGGCACGCCGTCCGAACGCCGCCCAGGTCCGCGCCGCACTCGAGACGGCCGCGAACCCGCCCGCCCCCGTGCCCACCCAGGTCGTCCGGGTCGCCGACGGCGGCAAGGGCGTACGGATCGGCCGCAAGACGCTGCTGGCGCTCGGCGCGGCGGTCGTCGCGGGAGCGGTGGCCGCCTACCTGGTGATCGCCGACCCGTTCGCGGGACCGCTGCCGGACGGCTGGAAGCGGCACGACCTCGGGGACCGGGTGGGTTCCGCCATCGCGGTGCCGGCGGGCTTCGTCAAGGAGGAACCGCCCGAGGACGCGGACGGGACCTCCGCCGCCTTCAGCGATCCGAGCGGCCTGGTGCGGGTCGAGGTGGACCGTGACCTCAAGGCCGAGGACGAGACCGGTGAGATCCCGGGCTCGGCCTCCGAGCAGGCCTTCGCCCACTGGGAGGAGCTCAGGGACGGCGACTACAGCGCCGGCGTCGCCGCGACCCCCGCCCCGAAGGGCAAG
Source organism: Streptomyces sp. NRRL WC-3626 (assembly GCF_000718785.1). Lineage (GTDB taxonomy): Bacteria > Actinomycetota > Actinomycetes > Streptomycetales > Streptomycetaceae > Streptomyces > Streptomyces edwardsiae. The sequence continues at coordinate 157,199 of NZ_JOCA01000010.1, forward strand.
CCGCGCGAGACCACGTACAAGGACCACGAGGCCGCTTCGAACACCGTCGTCTTCACGACGACCACCAATCCGCCGGTGGTGCGCGAGGTGCGGGCCCTGTACTACCGCAACAAGGACGGTGACATGTACCGGCTGTGGATCAACTACCCCGGCAAGGGCCACTTCACCGAGGACGGCCGCGAGATCGCCCGGACGGTCATCGACTCGTGGGACATCCACAAGCTCTGAGGCGGGCATCGTCCGTCAACGCCCTGATCAGGGGCTTTGTTGCCAGCGTTCACTGGCGATGTGTGAGCGGACGGTGAATCCGTTACCGACGGGTACACAAAGTGTTCCGGCGGGCATACCCTGCGGCTCATGACGGACGCGCAGACCCGGGAAACGACCGGTACCAATCCCCTCGCCCCGGCGCCGCAGGGTGCCCGCACCGCCTCCGACGTGGTCACGCCGGAGCTGGTCGCCCAGCTCACCAAGGGCGTGGCCGGCTCCGGACGGACCGCGAGCCATTCGCCGTTCACCGGCGAGATCCTCGCCGACCTGCCCGAATCGACGCCCGAGGACGTGGCGGAGGCCTTCGGTGCCGCCCGCGCCGCCCAGGCGGTCTGGGCGGCGACCCCGGTACGGCAGCGCGCCGCCGTGCTGCTGCGCTTCCACGATCTGGTGCTGGCCCGCCAGGCCGAGGTGCTCGACCTCATCCAGCTGGAGACCGGCAAGGCCCGCCTGCACGCCCACGAGGAGGTGCTCGCCGTCGCCGTCGCCGCCCGCCACTACGGCCGCCGTGCCGCCGCCTACCTCCGCCCCAAGCGGCACGCGGGCGCCATCCCGGCCCTGACGAAGGTCACCGAACTGCGCCACCCGCGCGGTGTGGTCGGCCAGATCGCCCCCTGGAACTACCCCCTCGAACTCTCCGTCGGCGACGCCCTCCCGGCGTTCGTCGCGGGCAACGCGGTCGTGATGAAGCCCGACACGGAGACCTGCCTCACCGCCCTGTGGGCCCGTGACCTGCTGATCGAGGCCGGACTGCCCGCCGACGTCTTCCAGGTCGTCCTCGGCGAGGGCCCCGTCGTCGGCCCCGAGGTCGTCAGGCACGCCGACTACGTCTCCTTCACCGGCTCCACCCGCACCGGCCGCGAGGTCGCCCAAAGCGCCGCCGCCCGCCTGGTCGGCGTCTCCCTCGAACTCGGCGGCAAGAACGCCATGCTGGTCCTCGAGGACGCCGACCTCGACAAGGCCGCCGCGGGCGCCGTCCGCGCCTGCTTCTCCTCCGCCGGCCAGCTGTGCATCTCCATCGAGCGGCTGTACGTCCACGAGTCCGTCGCCGACGCCTTCCTGGAGCGGTTCGCCGCCCGCACCAAGGCGCTCCGCCTCGGCACCTCCCTCGCCTACGGCGCCGACATGGGCTCCCTGGTCGGGCAGCGCCAGCTCGACGCCGTCATCCGGCACGTGGACGACGCCGTCGCCCAGGGTGCCAAGGTCCTCGCGGGGGGCGCGGCCCGCCCCGACATCGGCCCCTACTTCTACGAGCCGACCATCCTCGACGGCGTCGGCGCTCCCATGAGCGTCTGCACCGAGGAGACCTTCGGCCCGGTCGTCTCCATCTACCGCTTCTCCTCCGACGACGAGGCGGTCGAGCGCGCCAACTCCACGCCGTACGGCCTGAACTCCTCCGTCTGGACGGGCGACGCCCGGCGCGGCCGCGAGATCGCCGCCCGGCTGCGCACCGGCACGGTGAACATCAACGAGGGGTACGCGCCCGCGTACGGCAGTGTCCAGTCGCCCATGGGCGGCATGAAGGACTCCGGCCTCGGCCGCCGGCACGGCTCCGAGGGCATCCTCAAGTACACCGAGGCCCAGACGGTTGCCCAGCAGCGGCTGCTCCCGATGGCCCCTTCGCTGGGGATGGACGACGAGAGGTACGCGGCGTTCATGAGCCGCAGCCTGAGGGTGATGAAGGCGTTCCGGTTCAGGTGAGCACCCCAGGGGCGCGGGGCTGAATCGATACGCGGCTCCGCCGCGTGAGCGCGCCCGACCGACGACGATCCGCACGCGAACTCAGAGGGGGAGCCCCCGTGTCCCAAGACGCTTACGACTACGACGTCCTCGTCGTAGGCTCCGGCTTCGGCGGCTCCGTGACCGCCCTCCGTCTGACGGAGAAGGGCTACACCGTCGGCGTCCTGGAGGCCGGCCGCCGCTGGACCCGGCAGACCCTGCCGAAGAACTCCTGGGACCTGAGGAACTACCTCTGGGCGCCGAAACTCGGCATGTACGGCATCCAGCGCATCCACCTGCTCGGCAATGTCATGGTGCTGGCGGGCGCGGGCGTCGGCGGCGGCTCCCTGAACTACGCCAATACGCTCTACATACCGCCCAAGCCGTTCTTCGACGACCCCCAGTGGGGGCACATCACCGACTGGCAGGACGAACTGGCCCCGTACTACGACCAGGCCAAGCGCATGCTCGGCGTACGGCTCAATCCCACGATGACCCCGTCCGACGTGCATCTGAAGGCGGCGGCCGAACGGATGGGCGTGGGCGACAGCTTCCACATGGCGCCGGTCGGCGTCTTCTTCGGCGACGGCGAGGACGCCGACGGTACGGCGAAGGCGGAGCCGGGACACGAGGTGCCGGACCCGTACTTCGGCGGGGCGGGTCCGTCGCGCCGCGCCTGTACCGAGTGCGGCGAGTGCATGACCGGCTGCCGGCACGGCGCGAAGAACACCCTCAACGAGAACTACCTCCACCTCGCCGAGAAGGCGGGCGCGGTGGTGCATCCGATGACGACGGCCGTCTCGGTCACGGAGGACTCGCGGGGCGGGTTCGCCGTCGCCACGCTCCCGACCGACGACCGCCGCAAGGGTGAGGGCCGTACCTTCCGGGCCCGCCGGGTCGTCCTGGCCGCCGGCACCTACGGCACCCAGACCCTGCTGCACCGGATGAAGGCGGGCGGGCAACTGCCGTACCTCTCCGAGAAGCTGGGCGAGCTGACCCGTACCAACTCCGAGGCCCTCGTCGGCGCGCAGACCGACGACCGCCGTTACCGCAAGGCCACGGGCGCGCCGAAGGCCGACTTCACCCGCGGTGTGGCCATCACGTCGTCGGTCCACCCCGACGCGAACACCCATATCGAGCCGGTCCGCTACGGCCGCGGCTCCAACTCGATGGGCGGGCTGTCCATCCTCCAGGTGCCGTACGCGGGCGGCGGCTCGGGCGCGGGCCGGGTCCTCGGCTGGCTGGGCAACGCCGCCCGGCACCCCTGGCTGCTGCTCCGTTCGCTGTCCAACCGCCGCTGGTCGGAGCGGACCATCATCGGCCTGGTGATGCAGTCGCTGGACAACTCCCTGACGACGTACCTCAAGCCGTCCGGGGCGGGCCGGGGCCTGCTCACCGCGAGGCAGGGGCACGGCGCCCCCAACCCCAAGCAGATCAAGGCGGCATCGGACGGCGCGTCGGCGCTGGCGGCCGAGATCAACGGCTTCGCCGGCTCCAACGTCGGCGAGCTGACGGGGATGCCGCTGACCGCCCATTTCCTGGGCGGCTGCCCGATCGGCGCCTCCCGCGAGACCGGCGTGATCGACCCGTACCACCGCCTCTACGGCCACCCCGGCATCTCGGTCGTGGACGGGGCGGCGGTCTCGGCGAACCTGGGCGTCAACCCCTCCCTGACCATCACGGCACAGGCGGAGCGGGCGATGTCGTACTGGCCCAACCGGGACGAGGCCGACCCGCGCCCCCGGCAGGGCGAGCCCTACCGCCGCCTGGAGCCGGTCGCACCGAACTCCCCGACGGTCCCGGCGGAGGCCTTCGGCGCCCTGAGACTGCCGTTCCTGGGGATGCCCGCGGTGCCGCCGAAGCGGGACTGAGTCCCCTGGGCGGGAAGGGCCGGACAAGGAAGAAGGACCTGTGCCCCCCTCCGAGCTCAGGTCCCTCTCCCCAGTCCATGTGGTCCATGTGGTCCGCGAGGATGTCAGTGAGTGTGATCAACCAGGCGGGCGGATGGTTGTCCTGACGATCAGCGGTTTTTCGTGTGAGCTGGATCACATGTGAGTCGTGATCATCGCTGGCGTACGCTCGCCGCCTACGACCGCCGTCGAGAGAGAGTCCGCGAGCCCGTGGCCGAGCAGCCGTCCGAAGAGCACAGACCGGAGTCCTCCTCTCTCCCCGACGACGTCTGGGAGAAGTTCGTCGAGGACAGTGAGCGCGACATCCGCGCCTCCGCGCCGAAGGAACCGTCGGCGCGGGCGCGCATGGTGACCGAGCGGCTGCGGGCGATGGACGAGGCGCAGGCGAGGGCGGCCGCGGGCGGCAGGCGCCGTACGGGCGGGAAGCGGAGGACGGCGCCGCCCGCCCGGCCCGACGGCTGGCGTGCGAGCCCGCCCCTGCGGGTCCTGGAGCGCCCCACCTCGCGGCGGCGCCGGATCTGGAGCGTGGCCGGGATCGTGGTGGCCGTGGTGCTGGCCGTGGTCGTCGTCAATCCGTCCGCCGCGCTGTCCTGGCTGCCCGGAAGCCTTGGCGAGGACGAGGCGCCTGCGGCCGACGCCACTCCGCTCGCCCCCGAGACCGGCCGGCCCGGTGCCGCGCCCTCCGACGCCCCCGCCGGCACCCCCACGCGGGCGAAGCCGTACGCCGGGTCCCCCGCCGCCCGGTGGGAGGCCGGAGCGGACGCCATCCGGCCGCCCGTGGCGACGGCCGTGGGCGGGGTCCCCGCCGACCGGATCCGGGCCGCGCTGAACGGCACGAAGGATTTCCTGGTCGCCGCCCACCTCGATCCCGCCGTCCTGAAGGGCGAGCGGCCGGTGAAGGCGCTGGATCTCGTGGACCCGGCGGAGAAGGAGTTCCTCGCCGATCTGCGCGACGCCCTGCGCGAGCCCACGGAGAAGAACGACCCGGTGTGGACGTTCACCCGCTTCGATCCCGCGGAGGTCGAACTCGCGGGCGAGGTGCGGGTGCGGGGCCGTATGACGGTCGAGCCCGTGAAGGGGGCCGCCGGGCGGGCCGTGATCAAGGCCGACTACACCTTCGTGTATCCGATGGCCCGTGCCGGGGGCGGTGACGACGAGGTGAGCAGGGCCGTCGTCCGCCGCACGGTCGAGGTGGAGGCCGTGGACCCGGCAAGGTTCCAGGCCGCCGAGGGTCACATCTGGATCACCGATGTCAACGGCGAGATATCCAACGACGACTGCCGGGACGGTGACGGCGTCATCCGCCCGCAGTTCTTCGCCGACCGGCACCGGAGTTCCGAGCCGTCCGGCCCGAAGCGCGACCCGTACGACCGCAGCCGGAGCCTGGACGGCGCGGCGGACTGCGGAGTCGTGACCCGCACCTGAGCCGTACGGGCCGCCGGGCCTCGCTCTCCGCGGCCGTACGGGCCGCCCGGCCTCGCCCTCCGCGGGCAATCGTGCCGCAGGGCGGCACGGGTGGGCGCGACGGCACCCCGCAAGCGCCGGGCCGCGCGAACACCCCCCGCCCCACCCCCACGCGCGGCACCCCCCAGGCGCGGGGCCGCGCGAGCATCCCCTCCCCGCGCAGCGAAACCGCAGGTTCAGATCCGGCCCCGGCACAGCTCCAGCAGGGTCATCGCAAGCGTCGTACCCGGCTTGCCCAGCGCGTCCCGGTAATGGGCGAGAACCTCCATCTCACGGGAGAGGTTCACACGCCGACCGCCGGAGGCGATCCGTTCCTTCTGGATGACGGCCGACACGGCCATCCGCTCCTGCATCAGCCCGATGATCCGATCATCGAGCGCGTCGATCCGTTCACGCGCACCGCTGATCAGCTCAGCTGCCTCGCTGGTACGCGCGCCGGTCTTCTCGGTCGGGGTGGTGGTCATCTCGGGGCTCCTCGGTGAGGTGAATCGTCGGCCTCGGTGCCCCGGAGCGGCAAGACCCGGAGGAGAACGCCAGACGCCCCGGACCTTGTCGGCCCGGGGCGCCTGGGAAGTCGCTTGTCAGTTGCTCAAGCAGCACGACCATGGCAGCCGGCGGGCCGGTTGCCATAGGTAAAGAGGAAGGTCGGGTGCGTGAGCATGGCCCCAGTATGCCCAAACGGGCGCGCCCGTCCAACCCGGGTCGCATGCTGAGACGGCCCCCGCGCCCGGTGGCGGGACGGGCCCTCCTCCCGCCTCGGTAGACTCGGGAGGCACAAGCCCCCGCCCCACCGCCGGAAGGCACCTCGTGTCATCAGCGTCTCCCGCTGCCAACGCGCCCGACACCGTCCTGGTCGTCGACTTCGGCGCGCAGTACGCCCAGCTCATCGCCCGTCGCGTCCGCGAGGCGCGGGTCTACAGCGAGATCGTGCCGAGCACCATGCCGGTCGAGGAGATCCTCGCCAAGAACCCCGCGGCGATCATCCTGTCCGGCGGCCCCTCGTCCGTGTACGAGGAGGGCGCCCCCCGCCTCGACCGCGCGCTCTTCGAGGCCGGCGTCCCCGTCTTCGGCATGTGCTACGGCTTCCAGCTCATGGCGCAGAGCCTGGGCGGCCAGGTGGACAACACCGGCGCCCGCGAGTACGGCCGTACGGATCTGCACGTCTCCAGGAGCTCCTCCACCCTCTTCGAGGGCACCCCGGACGAGCAGGCCGTCTGGATGTCGCACGGCGACGCCTGCTCCGCCGCCCCCGAGGGCTTCACCGTCACCGCGTCGACGGACGTCGTCCCGGTCGCCGCGTTCGAGAACGACGACAAGAAGCTCTACGGCGTCCAGTACCACCCCGAGGTGATGCACTCCACGCACGGACAGCAGGTGCTGGAGCACTTCCTGTACCGGGGCGCGGGCCTCACCCCGAACTGGACCACCGGCAACGTGATCGAGGAGCAGGTCGCCGCGATCCGCGAGCTGGTCGGCGACAAGCGGGCGATCTGCGGTCTGTCCGGCGGTGTGGACTCCGCCGTCGCCGCCGCTCTCGTCCAGAAGGCCATCGGCTCCCAGCTGACCTGCGTGTACGTCGACCACGGTCTGATGCGCAAGGGCGAGACCGAGCAGGTCGAGAAGGACTTCGTGGCCGCGACCGGCGTTCAGCTGAAGGTCGTGGACGCGGAAGAGCGGTTCCTGGACGCGCTGAAGGGCGTCTCCGACCCCGAGCAGAAGCGGAAGATCATCGGCCGCGAGTTCATCCGGGTCTTCGAGCAGGCCCAGGCCGAGATCATCGCCGACGCGGGCCCCGCCGTGGAGTTCCTGGTCCAGGGCACCCTCTACCCGGACGTCGTCGAGTCCGGCGGCGGCACCGGCACCGCCAACATCAAGTCCCACCACAACGTGGGCGGACTGCCCGAGGACCTCGAGTTCCAGCTGATCGAGCCGCTGCGCCAGCTGTTCAAGGACGAGGTCCGCATGGTCGGCCAGGAGCTCGGCCTGCCGGACGAGATCGTCCAGCGCCAGCCGTTCCCCGGCCCCGGCCTCGGTATCCGCATCGTCGGCGAGGTCACCAAGGAGCGGCTCGACCTGCTCCGCGAGGCCGACGCCATCGCCCGCGAGGAACTGACCTCGGCCGGCCTGGACCGCGACATCTGGCAGTGCCCGGTCGTCCTGCTCGCCGACGTGCGGTCGGTGGGCGTCCAGGGCGACGGCCGCACCTACGGCCACCCGATCGTGCTGCGCCCCGTCTCCAGCGAGGACGCCATGACCGCCGACTGGTCGCGGCTGCCGTACGACGTCCTCGCGAAGATCTCCACCCGGATCACCAACGAGGTGCGGGACGTCAACCGCGTGGTCCTCGACGTCACCTCCAAGCCGCCGGGGACCATCGAGTGGGAGTGACCCTCACGGGTCAGGTCCGTTTGAGGGTGCGCACCGGCTCTCCGGGCTTCCAGACCTGGACGACCAGATACTTCTCGTCCTCGACGTAGGTCCGTACGACCTCCGTCAGCCCGGTGCGGAAGAGGTGGAACGGCTCCGGCGGTTCCACCTCTTCGGTGTACCGGCCCCGGGTCTCCGTGTCGTCGTCGGCGATCTCGACCGCCCGGCCGGCGACCCGCACGTCACCGCCGCCCATGCCGGTGCCCGCGCCCGGGTTCGCCTGGAGCGCGAAGCGCGGGTCGCGGCGCAGATCGTGCGCCTTGAGCGAGTCCGGCATCATGCCGAGCCACAGCTCGCCGTCCAGGAAGCGCACCTCCAGGCCGCTGGTGCGGGGCGAGCCGTCCTTGCGCAGGGTCGCCAGAACGTGGTGCGTGTGCGCGGCGAACCGCTCCTCCACCGTCTTCGCGAGGTCCGGTTCGGCGGCGGTGAAGGCCGCCCAGTTCGTCTCCATGGGCCGAGTGTGGCGGGGATACCGGACATCCTGTGTCGGGTATCGGCGGTGTCCTCCGGATGGAGCAGCCCGTTCCGTCACGTCCCGTACCGCATCTTTACGGAAGCGAGCTGTCGTACGGGGCGGCCCACCGGTAACTTCCGCCCCGTACGCACACCCCCCGCGGGAGGACTCATGCACGGGCCCACGCCGCCCCTGCCGCTGCCCACCGACAAGCTGCGCTTCGCCATGCCGCCCATGCACGAGTCGGTCGAGGACGAACGCCGGCACCGCAAGGAGCGGCTCGCCGGCGCGCTGCGGCTGTTCGGCCGGCTCGGCTACGAGGACGGTGTCTCGGGGCACATCACCGCACGCGACCCGGAGTTCAGCGACTGCTTCTGGGTCAACCCGTTCGGCATGCCCTTCCGCCAGGTCACCGTGAGCGACCTGGTGCTCGCCAACCGGGACGGCCAGGTCGTCGAGGGCGGCCACCACGTCAACCAGGCCGCGTTCACCGTGCACGCCCAGGTGCACGCCGCCCGGCCCGACGTCGTCGCCGTAGCCCACTGCCACTCCGTGCACGGGCGCGCCCTCGCCGCCCTCGGCGACCTCCTCGACCCGATCACCCAGGAGAGCTGCGCCTTCTACGAGGACCACGCCCTCTACGACGCCTACAGCGGCGTCACCGTCGACGCCGAGGAGGGCAGAAGGATCGCCGGGGAGCTCGGCTCCCACAAGGCGCTGGTGCTGCGCAACCACGGTCTGCTCACCGTGGGCGACTCGGTGGACGCGGCGGCCTGGTGGTTCGTGACGATGGAGCGCTCCTGCCAGGTGCAGCTCACCGCGAAGGCGGCGGGCCGGCCCGTCCTCATCGACCACCGGCAGGCGGTGGCGACACGGGAGCAGGTGGGCGGGGACCTGGTGGCATGGATCAACTACCAGCCGATGTGGCAGGACATCAGCCGCAGCGAGCCCGATCTGCTGAGCTGACTGCCATGGCAAGCCGGGTGCCCTGTCAACCGGTTGCCTTCGAATTCACCCGTACTGACCGGGCCTGCCGAACGGTGGGGCGCCGGCGTAGGGCACAATTCGCTTTCGTCACAGGGGACTTGTGTCGTGTTGTTCAACATCGGACGGGGAAGGCGGGCTTCGGGCGTGGCGGTGCAGGAGGCGAGGCGGGGCGACCCCGACATGGGCGCCCACGAGGGCGGCTGCACCTGCGGGGACTGTCCGCACGGGGCACGTGAGGGCCATCGGCGAGCGGTCGCCGCGTTCCTGCTGAAGCGGGACGCGTTCGCCGCCGGGCAGGGACTGCCGGCCGCGGTCGCCCACTCCGCCTCCGCCTCCCGGCAGTGGGTGTCCGAAGAACTGACCCAGGCCGCCGAGGCCGTCGCCGAACGCGGACGGGCCGAGGGCGCGGCCTGGCTGGTACGGCTGTGGCGGCGGACCGCGATCGTGGTGTGGGCGGGCGTCGTCCTGCTGCTCCTGGGGCAGGCGCTCACCGCGATCGGCGCGGGCTGGAGCGCCGCACGCACCGCCGGACTGCTCGCCGCGCTGGTGGTGGCGGGGGCGCTGACCGCCGCGTCCTGGTTCCACCGGGCACGCGGGGGTGCGCTGGCGCCGGTGATCGGCGAGGACAACCGGCTCTCCACATCCCGTGCCGTGGCCGCGTCCTGGGTGCTGCTCCTCGCGTTCTCGGTACTCGTCCTGGTGGGACGACTGGCGGCCGCCTCCGACGGCCGGGAGCGGGACGCCCTGATCGACGGGCTCGAACTCGCCCGGGGCGCGGGCATCGTGACCGTACTCGCCGTGGTGTGCGGGATCGCCGTACTGGTGCGCCGCGTGGTCGGGCTGCGCGTGCAGGAGCAGCGGCTGCAGAAGGTACGCGCCCACCGGCCCGGGGCGGCCGACCTGCTCACCGACGACTCGGGGCGGGGCAGCTTCGCCGACATCCAGTACGTCATGATCAGCGGTGTCGCTCTCGCGTTCGCCGCGGTGCGGCTGGCCCGGCGGCCGGACCAGCTGCCGGACCTGCCGTGGGGGCTCGCGGTGGTCGTGCTGGTGTCGGCGGCGACGTACCTCGCGGGCAAGTACGCGGAGGGGGGCCGTCCGGTGATCCTCTCGGTGGTACGGGCCCGTGAGGCCGGCGACCTGGACGCACCGATCCGCACCGGGGACGACATCGAGATCCGGGGCGCCGGCTTCGTCCCCGTCGGCGCCCAGGGCGCGGACCGCCTCTGCCGCATGGTGGTCCGCGTGGGCCCGGTCCACGTCCACGTCCCCCTGGTCCCGGTGACCGGCGGCTTCGACAACCCCACGGACACCCTCCTGACGGTCCCGGTCCCGGCAGAGGTCGAACCGGGCCGAGTGGAGGTCCAGGTCATCACGGCAGCCGGCACGGAAACCAACCGCTACACAATCGACGTAACAGACTGACCCCAAAGACCAGCCACCCCCGCACATCCCGCCCTCCGCGGGCAGCCGCGCCGCACCCCGCCCCGCCCGCTCTCCGTGGGCAGTCGTGCCGCGCCCCCGCACATCCCGCCCGCCCTCCGCGGGCAGTCGTGCCGCTGGGGCGGCACGGGTGGGCGCGACGGCACCCCGCAAGCGCCGGGCCGCGCTTATCCACCCCCGGCCCACCTGCACGCCGGGCACTCCGCAAGCGCCGGGCCGCGCTTACCCACCCCCGGCCCACCTGCACGCCGAGCACTCCGCAAGCACCAAGCCGCACAACCCCCGCCCCAAGAAAAACCCCGCCCCCAGGATTGAGCCACTTCCATTCGTCGTACGTATGGTCTATCGAGGGGCCGGCACGGCAGTGAGAGGCGGCAAGCGGCGATGACTCACAGTATGCGCGCGGACACACACCCCACCGGTGACGGAACCTGGCGGGACACCGCCGCCCGCCACGCCCTGATCCCCCTGAGACTCTTCCTCGGCGTCACCTTCATCTACGCCGGCATCGACAAACTCACCGACAGCGCCTTCATGAAGGACTCCGGCGCAGGCTCGATCGGCGACATGATGCGCGCCGTCCGCGACTCCTCCGCCATCCCCGCCATGGTCGACATGGCCCTGGAGAATCCCGTCGCCTTCGGCTACGCCATCGCGTTCGGTGAACTCGCCGTCGGCATCGGCGCCCTGCTCGGCCTGCTCACCCGCCTGGCCGCCCTCGGCGGAGCCCTGATCTCCCTCAGCCTCTGGCTGACCGTGAGTTGGGCCGCCGACCCCTACTACTACGGCAACGACCTCCCGTACCTGTTCTGCTGGGTACCCCTCGTGCTGGCCGGAGCGCCCCTCTGGTCACTGGACGCCCTGATCCGGAACCGGCGCGGCCGAGGGCGCTCCTAGCGCTTCGACCAGCCAAAAAGAGAGGGCTTGAAGAAGGCCTGAAGAAGGCCCCCGACCGGCGAATCGGAGGCATGTCCGAGGCGAGTGCCGGCGACGGACAGGGCGCGATACAGCGTCGGCGGCGATCAGCGGCGAATGGCGTGGCTCGCCCCCCCCGGCGGCCGCCTCCGAAGGGCCGGTCTGCCTACGTCCGATCGGTGCAGAGCTGGGCGGTGAGGGCCGCGCAGGCCCACTCCTGCCAGACCTCGGGGGGCCAGCCCCGGTCGCGGACGAAGATCAGGTACAGCTCTGGGCTGAGCAGCCCGTACAGCAGATCGGCGGCGCGGGCGGTATCGACGTCGGGGCGGGCGTCGGGCTTGGAGGTCAGTGCCTTCGCCGCGGCGTGCTGGACGGTGTAGCGCGGGTCGGGGCCGGCGGGCCACTGCGCGGCGATCTCCGGGTCCGTGGCCGCCGCCGCGGCGATCAGCGGCATGATCGGGGCGACACGGCCGAGGATGTCGCGCACGCCCCGCACATGAGCGCGCAGCTGCCCGGCCGCGGTGGGCTCGGCGCACGCGGCGCGGAACCAGTCGCGGTCCATCGTGGCGACCGGTTCGGCGTCGCCCGCGATGGACATGTCGACGACGTCCTTGAACAACGCGCGCTTGTTACGGAACACGAAGTACACGGTCTGAACGGCGACGCCGGCACGATCCGCAACCTCCTGAAGGCTCGTCGCTCCGTACCCCTGCGCGACGAACAGGTCCCGCGCCGCCGCGACGATCTTCTCGCGGGTGCGCCGCGAACGCTCGGCCCGCTTGTCGGGGCGCCTGACGTTCGGTCCCTCGGATCCCTTGACCTCATCCATGCCTGGAGTCTATATCTAGAGTCACTTACTAGAGTTCGACTCTAACTTCTTGGAGTGGTGGCGATGAGCGGGACTCGGACGGCTGCGGAGCTCGACCAAGAGGCGTCTGTGCGCAGCGTGCTGGAGGACTTCTACCGGGACGGCAAGCCGCCGTGGGACAGCGGCGTCACGCCGCCCGAACTCGTGGCCCTGGTAGAGGGGCCCGGCGCGCTGATGCCGGGCCGGGTCCTCGAACTCGGCTGCGGCACCGGGACCAATGCCGTGTACCTGGCCCGGCACGGCTGGCGGGTGGCGGCCGTCGACCTGGTCGACCGCGCGGTCCGGCAGGCGAGGGAGAAGGCCGCCGAGGCCGGAGCGGACTGCACGGTGCTGTGCGGGGACGCCACCCGACTCGACGAGGTGGGCGTGCCCGGCCCGTACGACCTGTTCTTCGACCTGAGCTGCTACTGCGGAATTCCACCGCACCGCCGCGACGCCTACGCGGCCGGTCTCACCAAGCGCGCCGCCCCCGGCGCACGATTGCTGATGTTCGGGTACGGGCCCGGGGCATTCGACGACTCGTGGTCCGGCGTCACCGCGGACGAACTCGGCGCCAGGTTCGCCGGCTGGCGGCTGGCCGACGTGACGCCCGGCACGAACCCGGTACCGACGTTCTGGTTCACGCTGCAGCGCGCCGCCGACGCGGCGTGAACTCGGCGGGCTCCAGCACCGCGGCGCGGAGGAAGCCGGCCGGCGTGACCGGTATCGCCCGCTCAGGAAGCCGTCCGGCCCTTCCGCCGCCGTATCAGCCCGGTCATCGATCCCACCGCCCCGGCCAGGCAGAGCCCGCCGGTGACCACCGGGATGACCACGAACCACGGGGTGTCCCAGAGCCCGCCCGCGTCCCCGGCGTAGATCCCCGCGGCGAGGACGATGAAGAAACCGGCGAGCAACCTGCCCGGCTGGAACTCATGATGCGGCACGGCTCACCTCCGCCTGTCCGGCGCCGACCTGGAGTTCGAGGTCGAGCGTCCCCGCGTCCCCGGCGCCGGCCGGCGGCTTCAGGGTGACCTCCTTGTGCTTGCCCGGAGCCACGTCCACGTCCTTCTGCTTGTCGCCCGGCAACCGGATGTCGCCCACCCCCACGTCGATGCTCAGCCGCACGGTCACGTCCCGGGGCACGATCACGTGGATACGGCCCAGGCCCACGTCCGCCCGCGTCGAGAGGGTGTCGCCCTCGGGGATACGGAGCGCGGACAGATCCAGCTCGCCGTCGCCCGCGCCCAGGTCGTAGGTCGGGCGCACCTGCGCGACCGAGGTGGGCCCCCAGGTCGTCTGCTTCCAGTCGGTGCCGATGTCCTTGGGCAGGGCGGCCGAACCGGCGAGCAGACCGGCCGTGAGGACGGCCAGGACGATCGACCCGGCCCCGGTGCGGCCGATGAAGGCGCTGACCGCGATGCCGAGACCGAAGACGGCGAGCGCGCAGGCGAGACCGGTCTGCAGACTGGTGCCCAGGGGATGCGACTCCCACGTCAGACCGGTGCCGAGGCCGCCCGCGACCAGGGCGAGCAGGAATATCCGGCCGCCGATCCCGCCCCGCGGGCCGCGCGGGTGCGAGGGGCGGTGCGGCGGTGCGTACGCCTTCTCGCGGGCGCGGGAGGGGATGCCGAGGCCGATGTTGACGGCGGCGTCGATGTCCCGGTCGCGGGAGTCCCGCGGCCCCCACAGATAGCCCGTGCCGCCGAAGTGCGTACCGTCCTTGACGATGGGGTCGCGCCACCACGAGGGATAGGCGGAGGCCACCGGCGGTGCCTGCGGCTCCGGCGGGGCGTCGGCCACGGCCTGGGCGGCTATGTGGTCGGGACTGGGGGTGCCGCGCCGCCGCGACCAGTACCCGGCGCCGGCGAGCAGCAGGGACAGTATGACGGCGAAGCTCAGCACGCCGTCGTTGCTCAGCATGGTGAGGAAGACGCCGCAGCCGACCAGCGCGAACAGCACGGCCGTCAGGGTGTGGCCGTCGACCCGGCCGGTCAGCAGCCGGCGGATCTCGTTCTCGTCCTCCTCCTCGTACGGGACGAACAGCCAGGCGAAGCCGTAGAAGATCAGGCCGATGCCGCCGGTGGCGGACAGGACCGCGAGCGTGATCCGGAAGATCACCGGGTCCATGTCGCACTGCCGGCCGAGCCCCGCGCACACCCCGCCGAGCATCTGGTGCCGGCGGTCCCGCCGGAAACGCCCGCTGTCGTCGGCCGGCTCCGGTGGCAGGGCGGTCGCTCCCCCCGGGCCGGGGACGGGTTCCGGACCCGTCGCGGCGTGCTGGTGATCGGTCATGAGTCCATGGTGACGGCCGAGCCGCCGCCGCGGCAGTCGGTACGACCCTGGCCGGACCCTGATATCGGCCCCCGAGGGGGACCGGGGGAGAGTTCGACGGGGGCGGGCCGGCGAGATCAGGGGAGTCTCCGGGGCGGACCCTGATGCTCCCGCAACCCCGGCGTGTGACCATCATTGGCATGTCGGAAGCCGCAGCAGCGCCAGTCGCCGAGCCGAGGCCACCGCGCAAGCTCTACCGCAGCAGTGACGGACGCTGGCTCGGTGGTGTGGCGCGGGGCCTCGCCGGACATCTCGGGCTGCCCGTGGTCTGGGTGCGGCTCGCCTTCGTCGGCCTGTTCACGGCGGACGGACTCGGCGCCCTGCTGTACGCGGCGTTCTGGTTCTTCGTACCGCTGGGCGTCGGCGGTGTGGACGCGCAGAAGCCGCCCTCGCTGGTGACCACGGAGACCTCGCCGGACGGCCGGCGCAGACTCGTCACCCGCCGCCCGGACAAGGGCCAGATAGTCGCCCTGCTGCTCATGGTCGTGGTGGCCATGGTCTTCGTGGGCAATGTGAACCTGACCAACGGGGCGAAGGTCTACCTCTGGCCGACCGTGCTCGTCGCCGCGGGCGTCGCCCTGGTCTGGCGGCAGGCGGACAACGCACGCCGGGCCCACTGGATGGAGGTCGGCCGCCGCCGGCGCACGATGACCCTGGTGCGGGCGGCCGCCGGTGTGCTGCTGGTGACGGCTGGCGCCTCCGGCATCTTCGTCCTGCGCGGCTCCGGCAGCCATCTCGGCTCGGTGCTCCAGGCGGCCCTCGCGGTCCTCGTCGGGATAACACTGCTCGCCGGCCCCTACCTCGTGCGCATGACCCAGGACCTCTCCGAGGAGCGCCTGATGCGCATCCGCGCCCAGGAGCGCGCGGAGGTCGCCGCCCATGTCCACGACTCGGTGCTGCACACCCTGACCCTGATCCAGCGCAACGCGGACAACGCGGGCGAGGTGCGCCGCCTGGCCCGCGCCCAGGAGCGCGACCTGCGCGCCTGGCTCTACAAACCGGAGGGCAACGGCAAGGACGAGGACGACGAACCCACCACCCTCGCCGAGGCCGTGAAGCGCAACGCGGCCGAGGTGGAGGACAAGCACGGCGTCCCCCTCGAGGTCGTGGTCGTCGGCGACTGCCCGCTCGACGAGAGAATCGGGGCACAGATGCAGGCCGCACGCGAAGCGATGGTCAACGCCGCCAAGTACGGTGGCGAGGGAGGCGCGGTGCAGGTCTTCGCCGAAGTCGAGGGGAAGACGGTCTTCGTGTCCGTCCGGGACCGCGGCCCCGGCTTCGACCTGGACTCGATACCCGCCGACCGCATGGGCGTCAGAGAATCGATCATCGGCCGCATGGAGCGCAACGGCGGCACGGCGCGGCTGCGCGCGGTGCCGGACGGCGGCACGGAGGTCGAGCTGGAGATGGAGAGGGCGGAGAAGACGTCATGAGTGAGCCGACCGAGGCGAACGGAACGACGGGACCGGCGGAGGGCGCCGGGCGTCATGTGCGGGTCGTCCTCGTCGACGACCACCGCATGTTCCGTACGGGAGTCCAGGCCGAGATCGGGCAGACCGAGCAGACGGGCGTCGAGGTGGTCGGGGAGGCCGCCGACGTCGACCAGGCGGTCACGGTCATCACCGCGACCCGGCCCGAGGTGGTCCTGCTCGACGTACACCTGCCCGGCGGCGGCGGCGTGGAAGTGCTGCGCCGTTGCGCCCCGTTGATGGCCGACGCCGAACAGCCGGTGCGTTTCCTCGCCCTGTCCGTGTCGGACGCGGCGGAGGACGTCATCGGGGTGATCCGGGGCGGCGCGCGCGGCTACGTCACCAAGACGATCACGGGCACGGATCTGGTCGACTCGATCTTCCGGGTCCAAGAGGGCGACGCGGTCTTCTCCCCGCGGCTGGCCGGCTTCGTCCTGGACGCTTTCGCCTCCACCGACGCCCCGCCGGTCGACGAGGACCTCGACCGGCTCACCCAGCGCGAGCGGGAGGTCCTGCGCCTGATCGCCCGCGGCTACGCCTACAAGGAGATCGCCAAGCAGCTGTTCATCTCGGTGAAGACGGTCGAGTCCCATGTCTCGGCGGTCCTGCGGAAACTCCAGCTCTCCAACCGCCACGAACTGACCCGCTGGGCGACGGCACGCCGGCTGGTCTGAGCGGCGGGCCGTCACACCACGCGTGTCGCCCCCGCGAACGGCATCTCGTCGATGGGGGCCACGCGGACCGGGGCCGAGGGGTTCGGGGCGTGGATCATGCGGCCGTCGCCGATGTAGAGGCCCACGTGGGTGATGCCCGGATAGAAGAAGACGAGGTCGCCGGGGAGGAGTTCGGAGCGGGGGACACGGCGGCCGGAGTCGATCTGGGCGTAGGTCGTGCGGGGCACGGAGACACCGGCGGAGCGGTACGCGGCCTGGACGAGGCCCGAGCAGTCGAAGGCGTCCGGGCCGGTCGCACCCCAGACATAGGGGCTGCCGAGCTTGCCGCGGACGTAGGAGACGGCCTGCGCCGCGCGGGGGCTCGGAGCGGTCTGGGAGGTGGCGGCTTCCCCCACGTCCGTGGAGGGGCCGCCGGTGAACGCCGCGCGCTGCCCGGACGTCAGCCCGGACAGCAGCCGGCGGGCCTCGGTCAGCTTGCCGTTGACCGTCTTCCTGTGCCGCCTCAGCTCGGCCCGGCGGGACGTCAGCTCCTTCACCTCGACGCGTGCCGCGCCGCGCAACTGCTCGATCTCCCGGAGCTGTTCGCGTACGCGCCCCACCTCCGCCTGCCGGCGGGTGCCCGCGCGTTCGACGAGTGCGGCGCCCTCCAGATAGCCGTCCGGGTCCTCGGAGAGGGCGAGCCGCAAGGCAGGGTCCAGGCCGCCGGTGCGGTACTGCGCGGCGGCGACCGTGCCCAGCGCGTCCCGCGCGGAGTTGAGCCGTTCCCTTCTGCGGGCCGCCTCGTCCTGCAGCGCGCTCAGCCGCCGCTGGGCGGAGTCGGCCTTCTCCCTGGCGCCGTTGTACTTCTCGGTGGCGGCCTCCGCCTCCCGGTAGAGCCGGTTCACATCGGCCGCGACCGTGTCCGGTGCCGGCCGTGGCGCGGCGAGCGCCGTCCCGCCGAGGCCGGTCGCGGCGGTCGCGCCGGCGAGGGCGATGGCGGCCGCCGTACGGGCGGGGCCTGTGCCCGCCGTGCGCTGCCGGGTCCTGCGGTGCGCTGCCACGTCACTCCTGTCCGCGTCCGGCGAGCGGTCCGGCGGCGGGGGTGCACAGGGGGAGCGGTCCGCCGCCGGACCCTTTCTCGGCGGTGTGTCCGGCTGCCACCCCTGGCCGGGGCGGCGGTGGAGAGCCGGTCACCTGGGGCAGGACGCTAGGGCCGGCCGCGCCACCCCCGTGACGGGTTGTGCGGAAGTGACGTGAGCGGACCGCCGAGTGACCGTAAGTGAGAGAAATCACGCCGCGTTCACTCAGGGTGATGATCGATATGCCGGAGGAGCGCCGGACGAGGGCGCCGGAGTGGTACGAGGCGGCCATGGCTAGGCTCCGGCCTCATGGACGTACTCATCCACCTCTTCGTCGGTCTGCACATCATCGGCATCGCGTCGCTCCTCGGCGGCTTCCTCACCCAGATGAAGGCGATGGGCCAGGGCACCGCCCGGTTCGTCCCCGCGATGCTGCACGGCGCGCTGACGATGCTGGTCACCGGTGTGGTCCTGGTCGGGCTCCACCAGGCGGAGGACCACTCCGTCGACAACATCAAGATCGGCGTGAAGCTGGCCCTGCTGATCGTGATCCTCGGACTGGTCTACGTGAAGCGGGACGACGAGAAGGTGGACAAGGGCCTGTTCGGTCTGGTGGGGCTGCTGACCACGGCGAACATCTTCATCGCCGTGCTGTGGACCTGATCTCCCGCTCCACGGGGTCGGACGTGACCGCGGTCCGCGCGGAGGCGACCGCCCCGGCGGCGACCGCCAGCCAGGCCGCGACCGCCACCCACATCAGCACTCGCCCCAGGCCCTCGAGCCAGGGGACGCCGACGGCGGTGGACGCGGACAGCGCGGCCGCCGCCGTCATCCCCAGCGGGAACACGGTCGCCCAGCGCCGCGTGTCGTAGGACAGCCGGGGCCGCAGGATCTCGGCGGCCGTCAGCACCGCGTACCAGGCCAGGTCGAGCACCAGCAGGACGCCGGTGGTGAGGCGCAGGACGGCGGAGCCGTCGTCGTTCCAGAGGTACAGCGCCCCGCCGTCGGCGGCGAGCAGTTTCGACCCGGCGAGCGAGGAGATGGCGACCGCGCCGCCCGCGACCCACTGATCGCCCGGCCCTACGGTCACCTGGCGCGGGTCGAAGCGGAACAGGGCGAGACCGTAGAGCACCAGACCGAGCCAGAACAGCGTCAGCGCCACATGCGCGAGCCAGTCCGCCGACTCGGACCGCGCCAGCGTGGCACCCAGCACGGCGAGCCCCTGGGTGGCCACACAGCACAGGAACACGGCTCCCGGCATGCGCGGCCGCCATCGCCGTACGACCAGGACGAGCAGCGTCGGCCAGCACACCGTGGCCACCGCGAGCAGTGCCCAGGCCAGGGCGTTTTCTCCGAGCGAGGCCACGCGTGTGCCCAGCACGGTCGTCGCCGCGACGGCGGTGAGCGCGCCCGGCGTCTGGGCCTCCGCCAGCCACCGCTCGCGCTCCCGTGCCAGCCGGAGCACGAACTCCGCCGCCAGCCCCAGCCAGGCGGCACAGGCCGGCACGAGCGCGATCAGGGAGAGGGTCTCGTACCCCGCCAGATGCAGGGCGACCGACACGATGCCGGTCGCCATGACCGCGGCGCCCGCCGCCGGAGAGCGCTGCGCCCACCAGGCACGGAACGGGTACGGCGACGGGGCGGGCATGGTCCGATGCTAGGCCTGTCCGGCGGATCATGCCGGAGACGCGAACGGCGAGGGTGCCGCCCGTTTCCTCCGGGCCGATCCGCCGGCCGGGGACCGAAGACCCCGCCCGGCCGTGCGCCGCCGAACGTGTCAGGCGGGGCGGACCACGCTGTGGATCGCGGACTCGCCGTCGTAGTAGACCGACTCCTCGCGGACGTACGTGCCCGGCTTCGGGGCGTGGATCATCATCCCGTTGCCGATGTAGATGCCCACGTGTGTGACGTCGTCGTAGAAGAAGACCAGGTCGCCGGGCTGGGCCTGGGAGACGGGGACCGTCGTGCCCGCGTTCACCTGGTCGTAGGTGGTGCGCGGGAGGGAGACGCCGGCGGCCTTCCAGGCGGCCTGGGTGAGGCCGGAGCAGTCGTAGGAGCCGGGTCCGGTGGCACCCCACACGTACGGCTTGCCGATCTGCGCGCGGGCGAAGGCGAGCGCCTTCTCGGCCTTGGCGGCGTACCCGGAGCCGGTGGACGGCGAGGTCGTCGAACCGGAGGACCCGGTTGCCCCGGAACCGGCCGGGCTGCCGCTGTCCTGCTGGGCCGCGGCCTCCTCCTGGGCCTTCTCCCGCGCCGCCTGCCGCTCGGCGAGCTCGGCGGCCTTGCGGGCGGCCTCGTCCTGCTTCTCCTTCTCGATCGCCGCGAGCCGCGCCTTCTCCTCGGCGGTCAGCTTCGACATCAGCGCACGCGCGTCACCGAGCTTCTTCTGGACGGTGGCCTTGGCCGTCTTCAGGTCGCCCTGGGACTCGGTGAGCGTCTCGAGGCTCTGGGTGGCCTCCTGGCGCTTCTTCATGGTCTCGGACTGCTGGGTGACGTAGTCGTCGACCGCGTCCTTCTGGCGGCCGGTCAGCCGGTCCATCACCTGGCGCTGGTCGAAGACGTCCTGCGGGGTGTCCGCGAGCAGGAAGGTCGCGGTGTCGGGCAGCCCCGCGCCGGTCCGGTACTGGGCGGCGGCGAAGGAACCCAGCTCCTCACGCGCGTCGTTGAGCTTCTGGGTGCGCTTGGCCACGTCGTCCAGGAGCGTGTCGACCTGCTTGCGCTGCTTCGCGGTCTTCTCCTTGGCCGCGTTGTACTTCTCGGTCGCCGACTCCGCCTGGCGGTAGAGGTCGCCGACCTTCTTCTCGACCTCCTCCAGGCTCGGCTTGCCGTCGTCGGAGGGGGCGGCGGTGGCCGTCTGGGACAGCAGGGCCACGGAGGTCAGGGCGGCCGTGGCCAGGGCCGGGGTCCGTATGCCTGCCACGCGCGTGCCGGGGGTGCGCGACTTGCGGTGCGACGCCAAGGGAGGCGACTCCTTCCAATGCTCCGCCTACCGGGTTAGCTGTCGGGTTCGGGCGGCTTGCCTGGAAGGGTTGCCCTACGGCCGCTCCGCGAAGGAGTGGGCCGATTCACCCCAGGGGTCTCGGTGGGTCCCCGGCTCCGGCTGCCGCGATCGGCAGGGACGGACTCGGCGGAGGCCGCGCGGCCCGGCGAGGTTCGCCGGTGGGGGTCGTACGGCCCGCCCGCACGGTAGCCAACTGGTGTGGCCCTTGTGAAGGTTGATGGGTGATATGCCCGATACATTTTCGTGACCTTATGACAGGTGTGACTCTGGGTGAGGTGATGGTTGTGCAGGGTGCGCGTTTTCGCGCGGGCGGCCGGAATCCGGGGATGTTCCCGGGGCGGGCCCGGGTTGTCGGTGGGGCGCCCTAGACTCGGAGAGCGATGAGCAGCCTCTTTGACGACAGCTTCCTGGCGGACCTCCAGGCCCAGCGGGGCCCCGCGGACGAGCCCCCGCCACCGCCCGACGACGAGCACGCCCCGGAGCGGATCCCGGACGACCTGTTCGACGGGAAGTTCGACGTGCCGCCGGACAGGGACGCCTACTACCGCGACGGCGCCCCGCGCCCGGTGATCGACGCCGCGGCCCTGCTGGAGGGGCTGAACGACAACCAGCGCGCCGCCGTCGTGCACTCCGGCTCCCCGCTGCTCATCGTGGCCGGCGCCGGCTCCGGCAAGACGCGTGTGCTCACCCACCGCATCGCCCACCTGCTGGCCGAGCGGCATGTCCACCCGGGCCAGATCCTCGCGATCACCTTCACCAACAAGGCCGCCGGCGAGATGAAGGAGCGCGTCGAGCAGCTCGTCGGCCCGCGCGCGGGCGCCATGTGGGTGATGACGTTCCACAGCGCGTGTGTGCGCATCCTGCGCCGCGAGAGCAAGAAGCTCGGCTTCACGTCGTCGTTCTCGATCTACGACGCCGCCGACTCCAAGCGGCTGATGGCCCTGGTCTGCCGCGACCTGGACCTCGACCCCAAGCGGTTCCCGCCGAAGTCCTTCAGCGCCAAGATCAGCAACCTGAAGAACGAGCTGATCGACGAGGAGGACTTCGCCGCCCAGGCGGCCGACGGTTTCGAGAAGACCCTCGCCCAGGCCTACGCCATGTACCAGTCGCGGCTGCGCGAGGCCAACGCGCTCGACTTCGACGACCTGATCATGACGACGGTCAATCTGCTGCGCGCCTTCCCGGACGTCGCCGAGCACTACCGCCGCCGCTTCCGGCACGTCATGGTCGACGAGTACCAGGACACCAACCACGCCCAGTACGCACTCGTGCGTGAGCTGGTCGGCGGGGCCTCCGAGCGCCCCGTCGAGGTGCCGCCGGAGGCCGAGGTGCCGCCCGCCGAGCTGTGCGTGGTGGGCGACGCCGACCAGTCGATCTACGCCTTCCGCGGCGCGACGATCCGCAACATCCTCCAGTTCGAGGAGGACTACCCGGACGCGACGACGATCCTGCTGGAGCAGAACTACCGCTCCACCCAGACGATCCTGAGCGCCGCCAACGCCGTCATCGAGCGCAACGAGTCCCGCCGCCCCAAGAACCTGTGGACCAACGCCGGCAGCGGCGCGCGGATCACCGGGTACGTCGCGGACACCGAGCACGACGAGGCGCAGTTCGTCGCCGACGAGATAGACCGCCTCACGGACTCGGGCAAGGCCAAGGCGGGCGACGTCGCCGTCTTCTACCGCACCAACGCCCAGTCCCGTGTCTTCGAGGAGATCTTCATCCGCGTCGGCCTGCCCTACAAGGTCGTCGGCGGTGTCCGCTTCTACGAGCGCAAGGAGGTCAGGGACGTCCTGGCCTATCTGCGGGTGCTCGCCAACCCCGAGGACTCGGTGCCGCTGCGCCGTATCCTCAACGTCCCCAAGCGGGGCATCGGCGACCGCGCGGAGGCCATGATCGACGCACTCGCCCAGCGCGAGAAGATCAGCTTCCCGCAGGCCCTGAGGCGCGTCGACGAGGCGTACGGCATGGCCGCGCGGTCGTCGAACGCCGTGAAGCGGTTCAACACGCTGATGGAGGACCTCCGTACGGTCGTCGAGTCCGGGGCGGGCCCGGCGACGGTCCTGGAGGCGATCCTCGAACGCACTGGATACCTCGCCGAGCTGCAGGCCTCCACCGACCCGCAGGACGAGACCCGGATCGAGAACCTTCAGGAACTCGCCGCCGTCGCGCTGGAGTTCGAGCAGGAGCGCGGCGAGGGCGAGTCGGTCGCCCTGTCCGACTTCCTGGAGCAGGTCGCCCTGGTCGCCGACTCCGACCAGATCCCCGACGAGGACGAGGACGGTTCCGGCGTCATCACCCTGATGACCCTGCACACGGCCAAGGGCCTGGAGTTCCCGGTCGTCTTCCTCACCGGCATGGAGGACGGCGTCTTCCCGCACATGCGCGCCCTCGGCGAGACCAAGGAGCTGGAGGAGGAGCGGCGCCTCGCGTACGTCGGCATCACCCGCGCGCGGGAGCGGCTGTACCTCACCCGGTCGACGCTGCGCAGCGCGTGGGGCCAGCCGTCGTACAACCCGCCCTCGCGGTTCCTCGAGGAGATCCCGGCCGCCCACCTGGAGTGGAAGCGGACCGGGGCGAGCGCGCCCGTGTCGTCCGGTCCGGCGTCGGGGGTGGCGGCCTCGCTGTCGTCGTCCCGCTCCCGCTCGTCCGCGTCGGGCGGTTCCGGCTTCGCCACCCGGCGGAGCGCGGACAAGCCCGTGGTGTCGCTGGCGGTGGGGGACCGGGTCACGCACGACCAGTTCGGCCTCGGCACCGTGGTCGGCGTCAAGGGCACGGGCGGGAACGCGGAGGCGACGATCGACTTCGGGGACACCAAGCCCAAGCGGCTGCTGCTGCGGTACGCGCCGGTCGAGAAGCTGTAGCGCCGGCCGGCGATCCGTCGGGAGGACCGTCCTGTGGCGGTCCTACGACGGGTCGAGGCCGTGGCTGCGCAGCCAGGAGAGCGGGTCGATCGCCGAGCCGCCGCCCGGGCGGACCTCGAAGTGCAGGTGCGGACCGGTCGAGTTGCCGGAGTCCCCGGAGAACGCGATCCGGTCGCCGGCCTTCACCGTCGTACCGAAGGCGACCTGGTAGCTGGAGAGGTGGCAGTACCACGTCTCCGTGCCGTCCTTCGCCGTCACGATCATCATGTTGCCGTAGGCGGAGTTGTACTGCGTGCGCACCGTGCCGTCGGTCGCCGCCATCACGGGCGTGCCGTACGAGACGGGGAAGTCGATGCCGGTGTGGACGGACATCCAGTTGATGCCGGCCTGGCCGTAGTAGGCGCTGAGGCCGTGCCGCGCGACGGGGAGCGCGAACTTCGGCCGCAGTCGCTCCTTGCGGGCGGCCTCCTCCGCGGCCTGCCTGCGCTCGGCCTCCTGCTGCGCCTTGAGGTCGATGCGCTCCTGGGTGCGGCTGGCCCGGTCGGCGAAGTCGTCGGCGCCGGCGGCGAGGCTCTCCAGTTGGGTGTCGAGCTTGATGTTGGCGGCGGACGGCTGCACCGGCGGGGCGTCCGCGGCCGTCGTCTTCGTCTCCTGGCCGCCGTCCTCGGCGAGATCGCCGACCGAGGCCGCCGCGATCCCGGCGACACCCATCACACACGCCGAGGGAACGGCCACCGTCAGCAGCGCGGAGCGCTTGGCGGGCATACGGCGGCGGGAACGCGAACCGGAGCGCGCTGCGCGCGGCGCCGGGGCGGGGGCGGGGACGATCTCCTCCTGCTCGTCGAGCAGGTGCACCGCGGGCATCTCACCGGTGTCGGCCGGCCCGTCGGCGGCAGGGGCCTCGTAGGGCTCCTGGCCGAAGCTCTCGTACGAGTCGGGCCGGGCCTCGTAGGACTCGGCCGGAGTCTCGTAGCCGTCGGGGGCGGGGTCCTGGGTGGCCGTCTCGCCGCCGGCGGAGTTCCACTGGGTGGCGTCGTAGGCGCCGCTGTCGTAGACCTGCGTGCCCCAGTCCCACTGCTGGGTCTGGTCGGCGGGGTGCGCGGCCGGGTCGGCCTGGAGCCACTCGCCGGAATCCCACTGACCGGTCTCCGGGGAGCCGGCCTGCGGCGGGATCACCGCGGTCGTCTGCTGCCCGCCGGTGGCCCAGGCGGTCGCGTCGTAGCCGCCGGTGTCGTACGTGGACGGGTATCCGGCCGCGTACGTGTCGTACTGTCCGGTCTCCTGGCCGCCCGTGGACCACTGGCCGGCCGTCGCATGGGCGCCCGTGTCCTGGCCGCCGCCCGGCAGGTCGCCGAAGAGGGGGTCGGTGGCGAAGCTTCCGGTGGTGTGCGCGCCGGTCCCGAAATGGGTGGCGTCATAACCGGTGGCGTCGTAGCCGCCGTACGTGGTGAAGTCGCCGTACTGGGCTTCCTGTGTGCCGTACGACGCATAGCTCGCAGCGGCGGCATCGGAAGCCGGGGCCGGGGCCATGGTCCCCGACGGGTGACGGTCGTTCACCAACTTCTCTTTCGCCTCGACAACAGGGGCTGGCAGAGCAGTGCGGCGACTGTACCCGGCGGTACGCGGGCTCGACAATCTTCCGCAGGTTTCGCCGGCGCAGGAAACGGGCAATCGGTCGTCTTTTGGTGGACGATGGGCGTGGTCTTGGCTCTTTGTTCGAAACCTGTTCGAGATCGTGCGCGGTTCGAGGGCGGTAAGTGGGCCTTCTCGGACCGTTGTTGTTCGGATTTCTACGGAGGGGGCGCACGGTTCCGCTTGGCGCGCAGACGTCGGCGCCCGGCGTGTCGTGCGCGCGGGCGCCGGTCGATCGGGGGCGGTCAGGCCGCCGTCACGCCACCGTCAGCCCCTCCGGGCGGCCGGTCGACGGCTCTCCGGGGTGTGCCGTGTCCAGGGCCTGCCGTATGCCGGTCGCCACGGCCGGGTGCACGGGCAGGGCGAGATGGCCGACGCCGCTCACCCGTACGTTCACCGCCGTCAGGTCGGGGTGCTCGACGCAGGCCGACTCCAGCGGGTCCATGATGTGGTCGAGGTCGCTCCAGAACGCGACGAAGTGCGTACGGCAGCCCGGCGAGGGCAGCGCGAGCTCCTCGAGCACCGGTGAGCCGGGACGCATCTGGCGCACGATGGGGTGCGCGTTGGCCAGCGGCGCGACGCGCGTGCCGGAGTGCGGCGTACCGAGCGTGACGAGCGTCCGCACCCGGGCGTCACCGCCGAGCCGCTGCACGTAGTACCGCGCGATGAGCCCGCCGAGGCTGTGCCCGACCACATCCACCCGGTGACTGCCCGTGCGCTCGCACACCTGCTCTATATGCCGGCCGAGCAGTTCGGCCGCGATACGGATGTCGCAGGTCAGCGGGGAGTAGTTGAGCGACTCGATCTGCTGCCTGCCGTGCTGGGAGAGGCTGCGGCGCAGCAGGACGAAGACCGACCGGTTGTCGATGAAGCCGTGCAGCAGCACCACCGGGGGCTTGGCCTCCGTCGGCAGCTGCGCGGTGCCGTCCGGGACGGGCAGTGCCGGGCGCGCGCCCCGGCGCTCCTGGACGATGCCGACGGGATAGAGCAGGAGGTGACCCGCGAGGATCGCCAGCTCCAGGGCGGTCGCCTTCAGCAGGGTCACGGAGAGATCCGCCAGCCGGGTCGGCAGAAGACGCCGGCAGAGCGGCAGAAAGGGGAGAGCTGCCTGAGTGACCTTCATGGCCGACCTCCTGTCGGCACGCGGAGGGACAGCCTTGTCCCCCGTGTGCCCTTATGGGGAATCGCTACGAGAGCGGTCGACGGAGTGCGCGTGAGAGGGGTGGAGGGAGCGCGGTGACTCGGCGACCTCGGGGCGAATCCCTTATGCGCATCGTCCCACCGTTGCCCGAGTGGTGCACGGGCACGCGGTGAACGTGGCCCTCCGTGTGATTTGCCCCTCCCTGCGCACCGCGAAACTGCCGGTTGCGGGATGCTGGAGATAACGTTCGTTCACTTCCCCGGCCGGTTGGAGCCGGGGTTCCCGAGCGATGTGTACGGCATGACGGATGTGTGCGGTACTTGTCGGTACGGATGGATGTAGTCGCTTCATGGAGGCAGTGATGGGTGTGGCAGCCGGTCCGATCCGCGTGGTGGTGGCCAAGCCGGGGCTCGACGGCCACGATCGCGGGGCCAAGGTGATCGCGCGGGCGCTGCGCGACGCCGGTATGGAGGTGATCTACACCGGGCTTCACCAGACTCCCGAGCAGATCGTCGACACGGCGATCCAGGAGGACGCGGACGCGATCGGGTTGTCCATTCTGTCCGGGGCGCACAACACGTTGTTCGCGGCGGTGATCGAGCTGTTGGGTGAGCGGGACGCGGCGGACATCCTGGTGTTCGGCGGGGGGATCATTCCCGAGGCGGACATCGCTCCTCTGAAGTCGAAGGGGGTCGCGGAGATCTTCACTCCGGGGGCTACCACGGCGTCGATCGTGGACTGGGTGCGGAGTAACGTGCGTCAGCCAGCGGGGGCGTAGGGCGGGGCCCGGCGGCCGTTCGCGTGCCGGGGCGGGCCCGGGGTGGGTCGGGCTGCCCGGTTTCCGCGCGGGCCGCGTAGGTGCCGGCCGGGGGTGTTCGCGCTGCCCGGCGCGGTGCGGCGTGCTCGCGTGTGGGTGGGCCGAGGAGTGTTCGCGCTGCCCGGCGCTCGCGGGGTGCCGTCGCGCCCACCCGTGCCGCCCCAGCGGCACGACTGCCCGCGGAGCGCGGAGGCGGCTGTCCGTGGGAGTGCAGGGGTGGGGGTGCCGGTTCTGCGGCACGAGTGCCCGTGGGGGGCTGTTCGTGGCTGGCGGGGTGGTGGCTACGGGGTTAGTTCGGAGTGGATCCTTGCTCTCAGGTGGAGGGTTGTCACCAGGCGTTGGAAGGCTTCCGACCAGTAGCCGCCGGCGCCGGGGGAGGCGTTCTCCGGTTCGTCCGGCAGGGCCAGGAGCGCCTCCAGGCGGCTTGCCTCGGACGGGTCGAGGCAGCGTTCGGCCAGGCCCATGACTCCGCTGAAACTCCATGGATAACTCCCTGCGTCGCGCGCGATGTTGAGCGCGTCGGCCACCGCCCGTCCGACCGGCGCGGCCCACGGCACGGCACACACCCCGAGCAGCTGGAACGCCTCGGACAGGCCGTGCGTCTCGATGAACCCGGCCACCCACTCCGCCCGTTCGGCGGCGCCCAGCGTGCCGAGCAGTTTCGCCCGTTCGGCCAGCGACACCGCCCCCGGACCGCCCGCCTCCGGCGCGGAGGGCTCGCCGAGCAGCGCCCGGGACCATGTCGCGTCCCGCTGCCGTACGGCGGCCCGGCACCAGGCCGCGTGCAGTTCGCCCTGCCAGTCGTCCGCCACCGGCAGCGCCACGATCTCCCGGGGCGTACGCCCGCCGAGCCGGCCCGGCCAGCCGCCGAGCGGGGCCGCTTCCACCAGCTGGCCCAGCCACCAGGACCGTTCGCCCCGGCCCGCGGGCGGTCTCGCCACCACCCCGTCGCGCTCCATGCCGGCGTCGCACTCGTGCGGCGCCTCGACCGTGATCGTCGGTGTGTCACGGGTGTGGTCGACGGCCACACAGGCCCCGGCCCGCACCGCCATCCGCTCCGCCAGCGCCGAGCCGGGCAGCGCCGACAGCAGCTCCGCCGCCGTCGCCCGTACGTTGCGGCTGCGGTCGGCCAGGGACTGCTCCAGGAACGGCTCGTCGTCCGGGCCGAGTCCCGTGCGCAGCGAGTCCACGAACATCAGCCGGTCCTCCGCCCGCTCCGTCGCCCACGTCGTCGCGAGGAGTTCGCGCGCGGAGGCGGGCTCGCGGGAGCGCAGGGCGGCGAGGAGGGCGACCCGCTCGGCGAAGAGGCCCTCCCGCCAGAGCCGCCGTACGCCCTCGGTGTCCCGGGCGCCGGGTACCGAGGCGCCCCCGCCCGGCGCGGCGCGCAGGGCGAACCGCCAGTCCGGGTTGAGCCGGGCCAGCCACAGGGCGCGCGGCCCCGCGAAACGCAGCGCCGCCGGACGCAGGTCCGTCCGTCCCCGCGCGGCGTCCAGCAGGGCGGGCAGGACGGCCGGGGGTGCGGCGTAACCGCGGGCGTTCGCCGTCGCCAGCCACTGCGGCAGCAGCTCCATGAGGTCCGGTGCCGTGCCCCGGCGCCCGCCGCCGGGCGTGCCGGGACGGTCGGCCAGCAGCATCGTGAGCCGGCGCGCGGCGGCCGGCGGCAGCGCGGGGCGCGGATCCTCGGGGGCCGGCTCCGGCCGCCGCGCGGCCCGTCCCGGCCGCAGCCCGGCGCGGCGCCGTACGGTCGCCGCGGCCGCCGCGTCCAGCAGGGCGGACGGCGCGTCCGGCCCGGGCGCGGAGCCCGGCGGTGTGCGCCGGTCGGTGCCCAGCAGGGCCGTGGTCACCAGCTCCCCCCAGGAGTCAGGGAGGGACGCGTCCACGGCGGTGGTCGTCGTGCTCATCAGCTTCCTTTCGGACGGGCGTCCCGGCACGGTCGAGGACCCGGGCGCACCGGGTGTCCAGTGACGCCCGAAAGATTCCCGGGGCGGACGGGGCGGACGGGAACGGGGCCGAGCGCCCCGCTCAGCACAGCGGCACCATCTCCCCGGCCCCCTCCGGCCATGCCGCCAATGGGGTGAATCCCTGGTGGCCGCACTCGCCGAACACCCTGACCGGGCCGCCCCCCGACAGGGCGACCAGACGCCACAGACCGGGTCGGGACCGAGCGGCCGGGGTGAGCGGCAGCGCGGTGTCCGCGTCGGCGTCGGCCAGCTGCCAGCCCTCACCGTCCGGCGCCGGTATCACCCGGTCCAGGGTGACCGGGACCGAGTCCAGCCAGGGGTCGTCACGCAGCGCCTCGCCGTAGCGGGCGGCCGCCCCGGCCGTCGTCGTCCCCGACGGCCGTACGTCCGTCGGGGCGGGCGGTGCGAACCGCTCGCCCAGGGCGGCCCGCGACTGCCCCGTGCCCGGGTACGCGGACAGCTCCGCGTCGAGGGCCGGCCCGACCGGCAGCGCGAGTCCGGGCGCGCGGCCCGCCGCACCGTAGGAGAGGAGCAGCGCCGTGCGGCCCGTACCGGTGCCGTACAGCCATATGCGGCGGGTCGTCAGACGGCTGTCCGCCGTGTCGTACTGGGCGAGGACCAGCCAGCGGTCCCGTATCGCCGGGCCGTCCGCCCGCGCGGTGAGGCCGATACGGGAGCGGACCGTCGCGGCCAGCCCCTCCGGCAGCCGCTCCCGGTGCCGCCAGCCCCGGCCGAGGAGGTGGAGCAGCGCGCACTCCTCCAGCAGCCGCACCGGCCGGTCCGCCCCCGTGCCCGGAAGGGACGCCAACTCCCGGACCCGGGCGGCCAGTCCCGGCGCCTGGGCGTCGACCATGCGGGCCGCGGTCTCCTCCCACAGCCCGTCCCCGGACCGCTCGGCCGACGCCAGGCCGCCGCGGAGCAGATCGGCGAGCCGCTGCTCCAGCTCCACCGTGCCCGCCGTCACCCGCTCGGCCCGCCGCCTCGCCCTGCGCCGCGCCGCCTCCGGATCGGCGGCACCCGGGGAATCCGGGGCGTCCCCCGGCCCCTTTGCGCGCACATCCTTGATCCACCGCTCGGCCCACTCCGGCGCCTCCCCCCGCGCCACCGCCCCGCCCCCGCCCGACCAGAGCAGCAGCAGACCGAGCGCGTGCTCGCACGGAGACCCGCGACCGGGGCAACTGCAGCCGTACGCCGGCCCGGAGACGTCGACGACCGTCCGGTACGGAGCGCCCCCGCCGGCCTCGCACAGCCCCCACACCACCCCCTCGCCCGAACTGCCCGCCCCCGACCACCGTCCGGCCGCGCCGAGTCCACCGCCCGCGGCGCGTGACGCGGCGTCAGGCGCCAGTGCCAGCACCTGGTCCGCGGTCCAGCGCATCCCCTGCTCAGTCATGCCATCGAAACTAGATCCCGGCACTGACAATCGCCTCAGTGACGACATGTGTGCAGGTCAGAGCGATTGTCAGTGGCGTAGTGCACGGTTGGTCACAGATCGCACCGGCCGAGCCGAAGGGGGACTCCGCCATGACCGTGTCCGTTGGACCGACGCCCGTCCACCAGCCGCCGAACGGCTCCGGAACCGTCACGCCCGCACAGGTGTTGCGCCCGCACGCCGAGGAGGCCTTCGCCGCCGAACTCGCCGCGCTGGCGGCCCAGGACGACCGTCCCCGCCCCACCCGCTGGCGGCTCTCGCCGTGGGCCGTCGCGACCTACCTGCTCGGCGGCAGCCTGCCGGACGGCACGGTGATCACGCCGAAGTACATCGGCCCCCGCCGCATCGTCGAGGTCGCCGTGACCACCCTCGCCACCGACCGCGCCCTGCTCCTGCTCGGCGTGCCCGGCACCGCGAAGACCTGGGTCTCCGAGCATCTGGCCGCCGCGGTCAGCGGCGACTCGACCCTGCTCGTGCAGGGCACGGCCGGCACTCCGGAGGAGGCGGTCCGCTACGGCTGGAACTACGCCCGGCTGCTCGCCCACGGCCCCAGCCGCGACGCCCTCGTGCCCAGCCCGGTGATGCGGGCCATGGCGGACGGCATGACGGCCCGCGTCGAGGAACTGACCCGTATCCCCGCCGACGTCCAGGACACGCTGATCACGATCCTGTCGGAGAAGACGCTGCCGATACCGGAGCTGGGCCAGGAGGTGCAGGCGGTCCACGGCTTCAACCTGATCGCCACCGCCAACGACCGCGACCGCGGGGTCAACGAACTCTCCAGCGCCCTGCGCCGCCGCTTCAACACGGTGGTGCTGCCGCTGCCGGAGACCCCCGAGGCGGAGGTCGACATCGTCACGCGCCGGGTCCGCCAGCTCGGCCGCTCCCTCGACCTGCCGGCCGTGCCCGACGGCATCGACGAGATCCGCCGCGTCGTCACCATCTTCCGTGAACTGCGCGACGGAATCACCACCGACGGCCGCACCAAGCTCAAGTCGCCCAGCGGCACGCTGTCGACCGCCGAGGCCATCTCCGTCGTCACGGGCGGGCTCGCCCTGGCCGCTCACTTCGGCGACGGCGTGCTGCGGGCCGGGGACGTCGCCGCCGGCATCCTCGGCGCGGTGGTCCGCGACCCGGCGGCGGACCGTGTCGTCTGGCGGGAGTACCTGGAGACCGTGGTCCGCGAACGCGACGGCTGGGCGGACTTCTACCGGGCCTGCCGGGAGGTGAGTGGATGAACGGCCGGAGGGGGGACGCCGGAGAGCCGCTGCTGCTCGGCGTGCGGCACCACGGGCCGGGTTCGGCGCGGGCCGTGCGGGCGGTGCTGGAGCAGGCCCGGCCCGGTGCCGTGCTGATCGAGGGCCCGCCCGAGGCCGACGCGCTCATCCCGCTCGCCGCCGAGGAGGACATGCGCCCGCCCGTCGCGCTGCTCGCCCACGCGGTCGACGAACCGGGCCGCTCCGCGTTCTGGCCCCTGGCCGAGTTCTCCCCGGAGTGGGTCGCGATCCGCTGGGCGCTGGAGCACAAGGTCCCGGCCCGCTTCATCGACCTGTCGGCCGCGCACACCCTCGCCCGGGCGGACGACGACGGCGCCGACTCCGACGGCCCGCGTGTCGACCCCCTCGGACTGCTCGCCGAGACCGCCGGGTACGACGACGCCGAGCGCTGGTGGGAGGACGCCGTCGAGCACCGGGGCGCCGGAAAGGGGGACGCGGTGGCGCCGTTCACCGCGCTGGAGGAGGCCATGACCGTGCTGCGGGAGGAATACGGCAGCGGGGGACACGAGCGGGACCTCGTGCGCGAGGCGCACATGCGGCTGCGGATCCGGGAGGCGCGGCGTGAGTGTGAGGACGGCGTGGCCGTGGTCTGCGGGGCCTGGCACGTGCCGGCACTGCGGCGCGGGACCACCGTCGCCGCCGACCGCGCCCTCCTCAAGGGCCTGCCCAAGGTGAAGACGGACCTGACCTGGGTGCCCTGGACCCACCGCAGACTCTCCCGCAGAAGCGGCTACGGCGCGGGCATCGACTCCCCCGGCTGGTACGGCCATCTGTTCGCCGCGCGGGACCGGCCGGTCGAGCGCTGGCTGACCAAGGTGGCCGGGCTGCTGCGGGCCGAGGACCGGATCGTCTCCCCCGCCCATGTCATCGAGGCCGTACGCCTGGCGGAGACCCTCGCGGCACTGCGCGGACGCCCGCTGCCCGGCCTCGGCGAGACGACCGACGCCGTACGGGCGGTGATGTGCGAGGGCTCGGAGGTGCCACTGGCCCTGGTGCACGACCGGCTGGTCGTCGGCGACGTACTGGGGGAGGTACCGGCGGCGGCACCCGCCGTACCGCTGCAGCGGGACCTCGCCCGGACCCAGCGCCGGCTGCGCCTCAGACCCGAGGCGGGGGAGCGGGAGCTGGAGCTCGACCTGCGCAAGGAGACCGACGCCGAGCGCGGCAGACTGCTGCACCGGCTGCGGCTGCTCGGCATCGGCTGGGGCGAACCCGCCACCGCACGCGTCGGCACCGGGACCTTCCGGGAGACCTGGCGGCTGCGCTGGGATCCCGAGCTGTCCGTGCGGGTCGCCGAGGCGGGCGTGTGGGGGACGACCGTACCGGCCGCCGCGACCGCGAAGGCCGAGTCGGACGCCATCGGCGCGCGGGGCCTCGCCGAGGTCACCGGGCTCGCCGAGCACTGCCTGCTGGCCGGACTGCCCGACGCGCTGCCCACGGTGATGCGGATACTCGCCGACCGCGCGGCCCTCGACACCGACGTCGGCCATC
Source organism: Streptomyces sp. NRRL WC-3626 (assembly GCF_000718785.1). Taxonomy (GTDB): domain Bacteria; phylum Actinomycetota; class Actinomycetes; order Streptomycetales; family Streptomycetaceae; genus Streptomyces; species Streptomyces edwardsiae. The sequence continues at coordinate 190,783 of NZ_JOCA01000010.1, forward strand.
TCGCCCAGGCGCTGCCCGCCCTGGTCCGCTCCCTGCGCTACGGCGATGTGCGCGGTACCGACACCGCCGCACTGGCCGAGGTCGCCGCGGGACTCGCCGCACGGATCTTCGTCGGACTGCCCCCGGCCTGCGCCGCTCTGGACGCGGACGCCGCCGAGGAGATGCGCGGCCATGTCGACGCGGTGCACGGCGCGGTGGCCCTTCTCGGCGACGCACCCGCCCCCGGTCTCGGCGACGCCCCCGGCCACGGGCGGCTGCGCGCACGCTGGCAGTCGGTGCTGCGCACCCTGTCCGCCCGGGACACCGTCCCCGGCGTCATCCGCGGGCGGTCCGTGCGGCTGCTGCTGGACGACGGGGAGCTGACGCGGGACGCGGCGGCGCGGCTCATGGGGCTCGTGCTGTCGCCGGGCACACCGCCGGCGGACGCGGCCGCCTGGATCGAGGGCTTCGTCGGCGGCAGCTCGGGCGGCGGACTCCTCCTGGTCCACGACGAGCGGCTGCTCGGCCTGGTCGACGCATGGCTGACCGGCGTACCGGCGGAGGCGTTCACGGACGTACTGCCGCTGCTGCGGCGGACGTTCTCGGAGTACGGGACAGGTGTGCGGCGCACCCTCGGCGAACTGGTCCGGCGCGGGCCGGGGGCCCACGGCGGCACGGCGGCCGGCGCCCCCGGTTTCGACCCCGGACCCGACACCGCCCGCGCGGACGCCGTGCTGCCGGTCGTCCGGCTGCTGCTGGGACCGGACGGGGACGACGAGGGAGCGCGCGGTGCTCACACGGGGGTGACGGGATGACGGAGGAACAGGGAGTGCCGGACCCGGCGTCGGAGCGGCTGCGGCGCTGGCGGCTCGTGCTCGGCGAGGGCCGGGCCGACGGCACCGGACACGCGCTGTCCGGGCGGGACGCCGCGATGGACGGGGCACTCACCGCGCTCTACGGCAAGGGGGACCGGCCGCAGCCGGACCGGGACCGTACGGCGGGGCTCGGCGCGTCGGCGCCGTCGGTGGCCCGCTGGCTCGGGGACATCCGGACCTACTTCCCCTCCTCCGTCGTCCAGGTCATGCAGCGCGACGCCATCGACCGGCTCGGCCTCGCCTCACTGCTGCTGGAACCGGAGATGCTGGAGGCGGTCGAGGCCGACGTCCACCTCGTCGGCACCCTGCTCTCCCTCAACCAGGCGATGCCGGAGACGACGAAGGAGACGGCACGCGCGGTCGTGCGCAAAGTCGTCGAGGACCTGGAGAAACGGCTCGCCCCCCGCACCCGGGCCGCCCTCACCGGCGCCCTCGACCGCAGCGCCCGCGTCAGCCGGCCCCGCCACCAGGACATCGACTGGAACCGCACCGTCGCCGCCAACCTCAAGCACTACCTCCCGGAGCACCGAACGGTCGTGCCCGAGCGGCTCATCGGGTACGGGCGCGCCTCCCGGTCGGTGCGGAAGGAGGTCGTCCTCTGCGTCGACCAGTCCGGGTCCATGGCGTCGTCCGTCGTCTACGCGTCCGTGTTCGGGGCCGTGCTCGCCTCCATGCGGTCGGTCGACACCCGGCTCGTCGTCTTCGACACGGCGGTCGCCGACCTCACCGACCGGCTCGACGACCCCGTCGACGTGCTCTTCGGCACCCGGCTCGGCGGCGGTACGGACATCAACCGGGCGCTCGCGTACTGCCAGTCGCGGATCACCCGGCCCGCGGAGACGGTGGTCGTGCTGATCAGCGACCTCTACGAAGGGGGGATCCGCGACGAGATGCTGAAGCGGGTCGCGGCGATGCAGGCGTCCGGGGTGCGGTTCGTGACGCTGCTCGCGCTGTCCGACGAGGGAGCGCCCGCCTACGACCGGGAGCACGCGGCGGCGCTCGCCTCGCTGGGCGCCCCGGCGTTCGCCTGCACACCCGAGCTGTTCCCGGAGGTGATGGCGGCGGCGATCGAGAGGCGGCCGTTGCCGATACCGGACGCGGAGTGAGGGTCGCGCGCCCTGTTCAGGGGGAGGAGCGAAACGGACATGAGTACCCATCGGTAACACGGGGCTTGCGCAACCTCGGGACTCCCGTGCGAGTATCGACGCCGTTCGATCAGGGACACGCCATGTGTCCCCAGCCGTCCCGCCGTCCGTGAGGACCCACCCCCCTTGACCTGGCCAGCAGCCGTGCCCGGTGCCGCTCTGCGCGCGATGCGCACGGCGGCCGGGCGGCGTGCGGTCCGGCTGGCGCTGCTGGTGGGCGCGGTGTTCGTGCTCGGCGTGCTGTGCGGCGGGGAGCGGGCGCAGGCGGCGGACGGCGGTCCGGTGCCGGAGACCGGCCTCGGCGCGCCGGTCGCGGACGCGCCTCCCGGACCGAACAGCCCCGCGTCGCTCGTCGACGCCCTCACCGTGCCGTCCCCGGACACGGCCGGCCCCATCGGCCGGCTGACCGGGACCGTCGTACGCACCGTGGACGAGCGGGTGGCGCGGCCGGTCGCGGAACTGGCCGAAGCGGTGACCGGCCGGCTGGACGAGACCACGCACAGCGGGCTGCCCGGCCTCGCGCACCCCGTGCCGCTGCCCGGCCTCACGCGGCCGGCGCCACCGCCGGGACCGGCCGGCGTACCGGAGCGGACCTCTCCGGAGTCCGCCGCCCCCGGCCCACGGCCGGGCACCGCGACGCAGGCCCCGTCCCACGCACCCCACCGGGACACCCAGGACGGGCCGAAGGCGCCGGACGGACAGGCCAGGACCCCGGGACCGCTCACCGGCCCCTTCCTCCACGGCCCGGAGCCCACCCGTGACACCGTCCCGGTGACCGACGCCCACCCGGCGCACCGGCCCGCCCAGGACGCCGAACCCGCCCCGCGAGCCCCCGGCGCTCCCGCCGGCCGGCCGGACGGTGTCACCGGCGGCCGCGCGGCCGTGGACCACGGCACTGAGCGCCCCGGCGGTGACACCCGCACCGTCGCCGCGTGCCCCCGGCCGCCGCTGCGGCCCGTACCCGGCGCCGTCGAGCGCGCCGGGGCGACCGGCGAGCGGGGCCCGTACCGGGCCGTTCCGGTCTCACCCGCCTAGGCACAGCTCCTCACCCCACCGCGGGCCATGCGCGAGAGCGCGGCGGTCCGCCCGCTCCCCCTCCCCGCACCACCCGTGTCCGACTCACGGGTGACAAGGACTCCCCGGGGCATCCGGACCCGGACAGCCGAAAGCCGTCGGTCTGTCCGGCCGGCACCTCGTGGAGGGGCGGCCGGTCCCCATTGGGGTGGGGGCCGGCCACCCCGCATCCCGGAGAACAGGGTGTTCATCACCCCTCCGGGCTGTTCGAAAGGGCCTCACCGGGTCAACCCCAGCCCGGTGAGGCCCCGCACTTCCGGCACGCCGTGCCAGTGAAGACGGCATCATGTGACAGGTATCACCGCTCACGTGTGACCCGCGATTTAGAGAGGTCACCCATGCGGCGATAGCCTGCGAGATGGACATGCCGCGCCCTCGGACACCGTGTGCGCCTCCCTTGTGACACAGCGGACGTCACGTTGCCCTTCGCGGCACGCCCACGCACCCAACGACCGCGAGATCACTGATAGGGACGGAAGCGCGTGGACCTGTTCGAGTACCAGGCGAGGGACCTCTTCGCCAAGCACGATGTACCGGTGCTGGCCGGTGAAGTCATCGACACGCCTGAGGCGGCCCGCGCAGCCACTGAGCGTCTCGGTGGCAAGTCCGTCGTCAAGGCCCAGGTGAAGGTCGGCGGGCGAGGCAAGGCCGGCGGCGTCAAGCTCGCCGCCACCGCCGACGAGGCGGTCGAGCACGCGACCAACATCCTCGGCATGGACATCAAGGGCCACACGGTCCACAAGGTGATGATCGCCGAGACGGCCCCGGAGATCGTCGAGGAGTACTACGTCTCCTTCCTCCTGGACCGTGCCAACCGCACCTTCCTCTCCATCGCGTCCGTCGAGGGCGGCATGGAGATCGAGGAGGTGGCGGCCACCCGCCCCGAGGCCGTCGCCAAGACGCCGATCGACGCCAACGAGGGTGTGACCCCCGCCAAGGCCCGCGAGATCGTCGAGGCCGCGCACTTCCCGGCCGAGGTCGCCGACAAGGTCGCCGACGTCCTGGTCACCCTGTGGAAGACCTTCGTCGCCGAGGACGCGCTCCTCGTCGAGGTCAACCCGCTGGCCAAGGTCGCGGGCGGTGACGTCATCGCCCTGGACGGCAAGGTCTCCCTGGACGAGAACGCCGAGTTCCGCCAGCCGGAGCACGAGGCCCTCCAGGACAAGGCGTCGGCCAACCCGCTCGAGGCGGCCGCCAAGGAGAAGAACCTCAACTACGTCAAGCTCGACGGCGAGGTCGGCATCATCGGCAACGGCGCGGGTCTCGTCATGAGCACCCTGGACGTCGTCGCCTACGCCGGTGAGGCGCACGGCGGCGTCAAGCCCGCCAACTTCCTCGACATCGGTGGCGGCGCCTCCGCCGCCGTGATGGCGAACGGCCTGGAGATCATCCTCGGCGACCCGGACGTCAAGTCCGTGTTCGTCAACGTCTTCGGCGGCATCACCGCGTGCGACGAGGTCGCCAACGGCATCGTGCAGGCGCTGCAGCTGCTCGCGGACAGGGGCGAGGACGTCACCAAGCCCCTCGTCGTCCGCCTCGACGGCAACAACGCCGAGCTGGGTCGCAAGATCCTCTCCGACGCCAACCACCCGCTGGTGCAGCGTGTGGACACCATGGACGGCGCGGCCGACAAGGCCGCCGAGCTCGCGGCTGCTGCGAAGTAAGGGACGAGGGACTACACAGCCATGGCTATCTTCCTCAACAAGGACAGCAAGGTCATCGTCCAGGGCATGACCGGTGCCACGGGCATGAAGCACACCAAGCTCATGCTGGCCGACGGCACGAACATCGTCGGCGGCGTGAACCCGCGCAAGGCCGGCACGTCCGTCGACATCGACGGCAACGAGATCCCGGTCTTCGGCACGGTCGCCGAGGCGATCGAGAAGACGGGCGCGAACGTGTCCGTCCTCTTCGTGCCGCCGGCCTTCGCCAAGGCCGCCGTCGTCGAGGCCATCGACGCCGCGATCCCGCTCGCGGTCGTCATCACCGAGGGCATCGCGGTGCACGACTCCGCCGCCTTCTACGCGTACGCCGTGGAGAAGGGGAACAAGACCCGGATCATCGGCCCCAACTGCCCGGGTCTCATCACCCCCGGTCAGTCGAACGCCGGCATCATCCCGGGCGACATCACCAAGCCGGGCCGTATCGGTCTGGTCTCGAAGTCGGGCACGCTGACGTACCAGATGATGTACGAGCTGCGTGACATCGGCTTCTCCTCCGCCGTGGGCATCGGCGGCGACCCGGTCATCGGCACCACGCACATCGACGCGCTCGCCGCGTTCGAGGCCGACCCCGACACCGACCTCATCGTGATGATCGGTGAGATCGGCGGCGACGCCGAGGAGCGGGCCGCGGCCTACATCGCGGAGAACGTGACGAAGCCGGTCGTCGGCTACGTCGCGGGCTTCACCGCGCCCGAGGGCAAGACCATGGGCCACGCCGGCGCCATCGTCTCCGGTTCCTCCGGCACGGCCGCCGCGAAGAAGGAGGCCCTCGAGGCCGCCGGCGTCAAGGTCGGCAAGACGCCGACCGAGACGGCGAAGCTGGCGCGCGCGATCCTCGCCGGCTGAGCCACCGCGCACCGGTACGAGTGGGCCCGTTCCCCGCAGGGGGGACGGGCCCACCGTCGTTCCTCAGGCGCCCGCGGCGCCGGTCGCGCCGGTCGTTCGGCGGCCGTCGATCACCACGCCTGCGGCGTCAGCCGCTCCGGTCCCCCCGGCAGTTCCTCCCGCAGCCGGGTGCGCAGTTCGCGCTCCTTCTCCGACAGGGGGCCGGGTGCGACCCGTGGCGGAACGCCCCGGACCGTCTCCCCGGCCGGCACCGGTGGCTCGTAGCGGGTCGGGGCGGTGCGCAGGGTGAGCGCCGTGGTGCCGATCAGGACGACGGTGAACGCGATGGCGGCCCGGGTCCAGAATCTGGCCCGGCGCTCGCCGCCGCCGCGCACCACCGGCGGCTCCGTCGCGCTCAGCCGCCCGGTGGACGCCACCTCGGCCAGCCGTCGGTGCAGCTCCTGCGGGTCCGACAGCGCGGGGAGCCGGGCGGCGACGGTGTCGCGCGCGAGCGTCAGCCGGCGGGCCGCCGCCCGGGTGCTGGCCTCCGTCTCCGCCGCCGTCTCGGGCAGGCCGAGGCCGACGCCGTCGTACAGCAGGAGCGTGCGGCGGTACGGCGCCGGCAGACGCAGCAGGACCTCCAGGAGCGCGCGGTCGTCCGTGCCGGGGGGCGGCGGTTCGGGCCGGCGGTGGCGGCGCAGGAACCGGTGCCAGGGGGAGAGCGCCCACTCGTACGCCGCCGCCCGCACCCAGCCGGCCGGGTCGGGGTCGCGGGCCACCTCGGGCCAGCGGTCCCACGCCTGCTGGAAGGCGCGCTCCACGGACTCGCGGGCGAGGTCCCGGCGCCCGCTGAGCAGATAGGTCTGCCGGACGAGGGCGGGAGCGCAGTAGGCGTACAGCGCGTCGAAGGCCTGAGCGGGCGTCAGGGCGGCGGCCTCCGCGCGGGGGGCGGGGGACGGCGGGGGCGCCTGCGCGAAGGCGGTGGGCGGGGGCGCGGCGGAGGCGGGGTCCGGACGCACCGTCAGCACCGTCATGTCGTGCTCCTTCTGCCGTACGGCCACGGCCTCCCGCGCCAGAGCGGCCAGCAGTTTCGCGTACGTCTCCCGGTTCCGGCCGCGCGGTGTGCCGCGTCCGGACTCCCACGCGCGCACGGTGCCGGGCCGGACCCCCACGCGTTCCGCGAGCCGAGCCCGGGTCAGCGAGCCTGCCTCGCGCAGCCGTCGGCGCTCCTCGGGCGGGGGGAGCGGGGTGGCGGGACTCCGAGTCACTGGGCGCCCCTCCGAACAGAAAAGTACATAAACGTATATTGAGCGACACAGCCGGGCTTCGCTCGTTACGCCGGTAAAGCGCGTGTCGTTGGCAGCATGGCGGCGTGACCCAGATGACCGCCCGCCGCACCACACCGGCCGCCCTGCTCCTCCGGCTGCGCGACCGCTCGCCCGGGCTCGCCTCCGCCGTCCTCGGCGGCGCCCTCGCGGCGGGGCTGGGGCTCGCCGCGCTCACGGTGCTCGTGATCCTGCTGTGGATCAGCTCCCCCTACCCCGACAGCGGACCGGGCGGCGCCCTGCACATCGCGGCCGCGACGTGGCTGCTCGCGCACGGCGCCGAACTGATCCGCGCCGACACCCTCTCCGGCACCCCCGCGCCCCTGGGCGTTTCCCCGTTGCTGCTGCTCGCGCTGCCGGTGTGGCTGCTGCACCGGGCGGCCCGCGACGCGGCGGAAGGGGGCGCGGGGAACGCCGGCGGCGACGCCCCGCTCGTCCCCGGCCGTACGGCGTGGGCGGGCACCCTCGCCGGCTACCTCGCCGTCGGCACGCCCGCCGCGCTGTACTGCGCCGGCGGTGACGCGCTGCGGCCGGCCTGGCCGTGGACCGGGCTGTGCGTGCCGCTCGTCGCCGGGCTGGCCGCCGGGGCGGGGGTGTGGACGGCGTACGGCCGTCCGAGCGGACCGCTGGAACGGCCACTGGGCGCGGTGCTGCCCCGGCGGCTGCGCCATCTGGTCCTCGGACCGGACGGCCGCCCGGGGGTGGTGGCGCGCGCGGCGGCGGCCGGGGCGCTGGTGCTGACCGGGGGAGGGGCGCTGCTGCTGACGGTGTCGCTGGCCCGGCACGGCGGCGAGGCCCGGCAGGCGTTCGCGCGGCTGACGGAGGGCTGGTCGGGCTGGCTGGCCGTACTGCTGCTCTGCGTCACCCTGGCGCCGAACGCCGCGGTGTGGGCGGCGGCGTACGCCCTCGGCCCCGGCTTCCTCCTCGGCACCGGCACCCGGGTCACCCCGCTGTCCTCCGAGTCCGCCCCGCTGCTGCCGCCGTTCCCGCTGCTCGCGGCGGTACCGGACGCGGGGGCGGGCACCGCCGTCAACTGGGCGGCGGGGGTGCTGCCGGTGACGGCCGGGCTGGTGACGGGCTGGTTCGTGGGCCGGGGCGCGACGAGAAGCGGCCCCCCGCCCGGTCCTGCCTGGGCGCCCGGCCGGACCGCCGCCGCGGCGACCCTGGCGGCCGCCCTGTGTGCTGCCGCCCTGTCCCTGCTCACCGCCCTCGCGAGCGGCCCCCTGGGCACCGGGTCGCTCTCCAGGTTCGGCCCGGTGTGGTGGCAGGCCGGAGCGGCGACCCTGACATGGCTCACCCTGGTGGCGGTGCCGACCTCCCTGACCGTGCGAGCCTGGCGCCGCCGCCCAGGCGAAGCCGCCGCGGCGCACGGAGCCCAGGCCTCCGGTCCGGCCCCGTACGGGACTCCGGATTCGGTCACGGCAAGGAGCCGGACCACCCGATCCGGTACGGCGCGGGACCGGACCCCGGGCTCCGGTACGTCACCGGACCGAAGCCCCGGACCGGGTACGTCGTGGTGGCGGCGCCTGGGATCCGGTACGGCGCGGGACCGGACCCCGGGCTCCGGTACGACACCGGACCGAACCCCCGGACCGGGTACGGCGTGGTGGCGGCGCCTGGCATCCGGTACGGCCCGGGATCGGACCCCGGGCTCCGGTACGTCACCGGACCGAAGCCCCGGACCGGGTACGGCGTGGTGGCGGCGCCTGGGATCCGGTTCGGCGGGTGGGCGAGGCCCGGGGGCCGGAGCGGTGCCGGATCATGCTCCGGGGCCGGGCTCGGTACAGGACCGAGTGCCGGGGCACGGTACGGCGTGGTGGCGGCGCCCGGCATTCCGTACGGCACGTGATCGCGCCCCCGGGTCCGGTACCGGACGGGGCCGGAACCCGGGGCGGGGTCCGGCCCCGGACCCGGGTGCCGCACCCGCCGCCCCCCGCGCCCTCGAGGGCGCGGGTTCGGCGGAGTACGTCCTCTTTCCGGGCGACGACCTCGGCGAGCCGTACCCTCACGGCTCCCGGGAAGCCTCCGCCTGGGACTGGGAGATGCCCTTCGGGGTCCGGGACGTGCGGCCCGGCGAGGGGGACGGGTGAGCGCCGGGGGTCAGTCGCTCGTGCCCAGCAGGCCCCGCAGCTGCTCCGGGAGGAGGTCGTCGCAGGCCTGGCGGGCGTCCTGGGTGAGGGCGTCCTGGGTGCAGGTGTAGTAGTCGCTGTAGACCAGCTGCGCCGCGAAGGACGCGGCGACGAGCGCGAGCGCCAGCGACCCCGTGACCAGTCCGCTCACCGCGGCCGTGGTCTGCGGGCGGCCCTTCTGCTCGGGCGCCGGGGAGTCCGGGTCCTGCGCCGCGGGCTTGGCGCGCAGCGCGCTGATGCCCCAGTACAGGGCGAGCGCGCCCAGCAGCAGCGCCACGTACGGCCAGCTGAACAGGCCGAAGAAGAACGCCCACATACCGGACAGCAGCGCGTACCGCGCACGGCGCTGGGCCGGGTCCTTCGGGTCCCAGCGTGTGCCGGGCCCCTGCTGCCCGCCGCCGCCCTGTCCCTCGGGGCCGCGCGGGCGCTCGCCGAAGCCGCCGGGGGAGCGGCCGGGCTGCCGGTCGCTCCAGTTCCGCCCCCAGGGGGAGCGGCCGCCGCCCTCCCCGCCGGAGCCCGACGGGTGCCTCGGCTGCCAGGGCCGGTCGGGCGTGCCCTCCGGCGGTGGCGCGAACGGATTGTCGTCCTTGGGTTCCCTGGAACCCTCGTCGCCGCCCTCGCCCCGGGGCGCGTCCGGCGGCGAGGCGGGACGCTCCCGCAGCAGCACGGCGCCCCGGTCCCCTCCGTGGGCGGACTGCTGGGGGAACGTGAGAAGTCGCAGGCTGCGGTCCGGCATCAAGTGAGCGTCTTCCCCTTAATGAAGCACGGCGTGGTCCGGCGTGACCGCCTCGCACGACGTATCGACTACGACTGGGCTGGTGAGCCGGCGCGTTCCCGTCGGCTCTTCGCGGCCCGGGCCCGTCGTCCTGTGAACGCCCGGTGCGCGGTTCGCGTTCCCACGCGCGCCCCGACGTCCCAGGACCGGCTCTTCCCAGACGCTACCTTCCGGCCACGCCCCCGTCCCGTGGGGGCCGCCCGGTGTGCCGGTATCGTTGCTGACGGTCGGCCGCTTCGTAGGCTTCCCCGTATCCGGGGACGCGAAGCATTCGTGGGAATGTACAAAGCGCTGTGCCGCCGGCCGTACAGACGCTCCCCGAGAAAGGGCCCCACCGTGGCCGCCAAGCCCGTGGCCGAGCGCGCCAGGCGTCTCGTCGTGCTGGTCTCCGGATCCGGCACCAATCTCCAGGCGCTCCTCGACGAGATCGCCGCGACCGGAGCCGAGGCGTACGGGGCCGAGATCGTGGCCGTCGGCGCCGACCGCGAGGGCATCGAGGGGCTGGCCCGCGCCGAGCGCGCCGGACTGCCCACCTTCGTATGCAGGGTCAGGGACCACGCGACCCGTCAGGAGTGGGACACGGCGCTGGCCGAGGCCGTCGCCGCCCACGAGCCCGACCTCGTGGTGTCCGCCGGGTTCATGAAGATCGTGGGGAAGGAGTTCCTCGCGCGCTTCGGCGGGCGGCTCGTCAACACGCATCCCGCCCTGCTGCCCAGTTTTCCCGGAGCCCACGGCGTACGGGACGCGCTCGCGTACGGCGCCAAGGTCACCGGCTGCACCGTCCACTTCGTCGACGACGGCGTCGACACCGGTCCGATCATCGCGCAGGGCGTGGTGGAGGTCCGGGACGAGGACGACGAGAGCGCTCTGCACGAGCGCATCAAGGACGTCGAGCGAAGGCTGCTCGTCGAGGTCGTGGGGCTCCTCGCCCGCAACGGCTACCGCATTGAGGGACGAAAGGTAGTTATCCAGTGACCGCCGAGAGCAACAAGCGGGCCATCCGACGGGCGCTCGTCTCCGTCTACGACAAGACCGGCCTCGAGGACCTCGCGCGCGGCCTGCACGCCGCCGGCGTGGAGCTCGTCTCCACCGGGTCCACCGCCGCGAGGATCGCCGCCGCGGGCGTCCCCGTCACCAAGGTCGAGGAGCTCACCGGCTTCCCCGAGTGCCTGGACGGCCGCGTCAAGACCCTGCACCCCAAGGTCCACGCCGGCATCCTCGCCGACCTGCGCCTCGAGGACCACCGCAACCAGCTCACCGAGCTGGGCGTGGAGCCCTTCGACCTCGTCGTCGTCAACCTCTACCCGTTCCGGGAGACCGTCGCCTCGGGTGCGACGCCCGACGAGTGCGTGGAGCAGATCGACATCGGCGGCCCGTCCATGGTGCGCGCGGCCGCGAAGAACCACCCGTCGGTCGCCGTCGTCACCAGCCCCGCCCGCTACGGCGACGTCCTCACCGCGGTCGAGACCGGCGGCTTCGACCTCACCGCGCGCAAGCGGCTCGCCGCGGAGGCCTTCCAGCACACGGCCGCGTACGACGTCGCCGTCGCGAGCTGGTTCGCCTCGGAGTACGCGCCGGTCGACGACTCACAGTTCCCCGACTTCCTGGGCGCCACCTGGGAGCGCAAGAACACCCTGCGCTACGGCGAGAACCCGCATCAGCCCGCGGCCCTGTACGTCTCCGGGACGGGCGGTCTCGCCGAGGCCGAGCAGCTGCACGGCAAGGAGATGTCGTACAACAACTACACGGACACGGACGCCGCGCTCCGTGCCGCGTACGACCACGCCGGACCGGCCGTCGCGATCATCAAGCACGCCAACCCGTGCGGCATCGCGACCGGCGCGGACGTCGCCGAGGCGCACCGCAAGGCGCACGCCTGCGACCCCGTCTCCGCGTACGGCGGTGTGATCGCGGTCAACCGCCCGGTCTCCAGGGAGATGGCCGAGCAGGTCGCGGAGATCTTCACCGAGGTCATCGTCGCGCCGGACTACGAGGAGGGCGCCCTCGAAGCGCTCACCAAGAAGAAGAACATCCGCGTCCTGCGCGCCCCCGGGGCCCCGTCCGCCCCGGTCGAGGTCAAGCCGATCGACGGCGGCGCGCTGCTCCAGGTCACCGACCGGCTCCAGGCCGAGGGCGACGACCCGGCGACCTGGACGCTGGCCACCGGCGAGGCGCTGAGCGAGTCCGGACTCGCCGAACTCGCCTTCGCCTGGAAGGCCTGCCGGGCCGTGAAGTCCAACGCGATCCTGCTCGCCAAGGACGGCGCCTCCGTCGGCGTCGGCATGGGCCAGGTCAACCGCGTCGACTCCGCGAAGCTGGCCGTGGAGCGGGCGGGCGCCGAGCGCGCGGCCGGTTCCTACGCCGCCTCGGACGCGTTCTTCCCGTTCCCCGACGGCCTGGAGATCCTCACCGGGGCCGGTGTGAAGGCCGTGGTCCAGCCGGGGGGTTCGGTCCGTGACGAACTGGTCGTCGAGGCCGCGAAGAAGGCGGGCGTGACGATGTACTTCACGGGCACGCGCCACTTCTTCCACTGACGGCTGCCGTCCGCCCGGCCGCCCGCGGGGGCGGCCGGGCGGAGGCGTCCTACGCGCCCACCTCGTACTGCCCGGTCTCCAGGAAGTACCGCAGCTCCTCCGGCGTACCGTCGATGACCTCCAGCGCGGCCGCGCGCAGGGCGGCGCTGATGTCCGGATCGGCCAGCATCCGCGCGACCGCCACCCGGTCGTCCTCGGCCTGCGCGAGCCGGTAGCCGGTCTCCAGCCAGGTGCGGAGTTTCTCGGGGGTGGGCGCGTCGAGGAGGGCGTTGATCTCCTGCTTGACGCGCTTTCCGGCGTAGGGCTTGCCGAGGATGGTGAAGACGGCGACCTTGTCGTCCTCGTACTGCGCGAGCCGGTAGCCCGTCTCATCTCCTGCTTGACGCGCTTTCCGGCGTAGGGCTTGCCGAGGATGGTGAAGACGGCGACCTTGTCGTCCTCGTACTGCGCGAGCCGGTAGCCCGTCTCTGACGCCCCTGCCGGATTCCGGCTTGCCGAGGATGGTGAGGATGGCGACCCGGTCGTCCTCGAACCGGGCGAGCCGGTAACCCGTCTTGAGGAACTCGCGCATGTCCTCCACGGTGCCGCCGAGGGCCTCGTTCGCCTCCCGCTCGACGCCCCTGCCGGAGTCGGGGTCGGCAAGGATGCGGGCGATGGCGGCGCGCAGCTCCTCCTCCGACATCTCGTCCACCGGCGTACCGGGCTCGTCCGTGGCGGCCGCCGCCGTGACGGCGACGGGAGCCGGTGCCGAGTCCGCGGCGAACGCCGGACCGGTGAGAAGGAGGGCCGGCGTGAGCGCAGTGGCGGCCACCGCCAGAACACCGCGGGTCAGTCTCATACGTGAACCTGCCTGTTCGGTAAGGGCTTTCACGGAGGACGGCGACTGCCGCCTCGAACACCCTTTCACCCGTCCGCGCCGGAGATCACTGCCGGACACAGGCAGTCCTGACGTCCCGTCATTGCCGGAAACACCTCGGACCGTGACGCCGCCGCCGGCCAACGCGGCGGGGCCCGGCATCAGTTGAGCGGCTGATGCCGGACCCCGCCGTGCGCGTACGTCTCGGTGCCGTCGGGCCGGGCCGCACGAGGCCGCCCACCCGGATCAGTCGCAGGTGTTGGAGGTGTAACTCGTGGTGTGCCACGTGTCGTTGTGGTAGATCCGGTACTTTCCGGCTGTCCGGTAGACGTCGAAGTAGTACTTCGCCCCCTGGTAACGGAGGTCCAGGGTCCCGCCCGAGGCCGTGCTGCCCGACAGGTAGCGCAGCTTGCTGTCGGCGTAGCCGAAGGTGTTCGGGCCGACCTTGCCGTCCGCGTCGTTGAACGAGTCGGCGAGGCCCCAGGTCACCTGCAGCCGCTTGGTGGCGTGCTGGGTGTTGGGCCCGAAGTGGCCGTCCACGTCCGAGAGGTCGAAGTCGGTGCCGTCCGACTCGTTGGCGCCCTCCGCCAGAAGAATGATCTGCCACAGGCAGGTGGCGTTCGAGCTGCTGTAGGAGGACGTGGACAGGACACCCTCGTCGCCGAAGTCGTCGGTGTACGTGTCGGCGCCGCTGACGTATCCGCTGGAGGCCGAGGCGGAGGCGGGCGAGGCGCCCAGGGCCAGAGCGCCGGCGGCGAGCGCGGCGACGGCGGCGGCGCCCAGGCGCGTGCGTGTCGTGCGGAGGTTCATGGAGGTTCCTTCCCTGGTGGTCCGGCGGTGCCTGTGTTTTGCCATGACCATGCTGGGCGGAACGGGCGATCGGAGGTACCTGCAGAGTTTCAGGTGTGCGGGGCGGAACAACCGTGCATCCGGACAGGCCCTAGCCTCTCGCCCTGCGCAGGGCGTGCCAGGTGGCCGGGTCGACCGTGCCGGTCGGGGGCAGGCCGGAGCGTCTCTGGAAGGTGATGACGGCGTCCCGGGTCGGGGGGTCGAAGGTGCCGTGGAGGTGGCCGGGTCCGGAGATGCCGTGGAGGTGGCCGAGGAGGCACTGGACCTCGCGGACCTGGCCGCCGCCGTCGCCCTGCCGGACGGTGAAGTCCCAGGTGCCGTTCTGGCCCGCCGTGAACGCACGGCCGTACGTCGCGTCCTCGAACACCGCCGGACGTTCGCAGGTGGGCGGGGAGTAGGCCGCGGGGGTCCCGGACCCCAGGGTGGTGTACACGAGGCCGGAGCTCGCGATCTCCAGCGCGGACAGGACCGCCGCCACCGCCACGGGGCGCAGCCATCCGCGCGGGCGCGGGGTGCGTGCCGCCCGCTCCACGCGGCGCAGCAGGGCCGCCGCGTCCGCGACCCGGTGCTCGTGGGCGGGAACCAGACAGTCCCTCACGATGTCCCGCCACTCCTGCGGGAGTTCGGGGGACAGCCGTAGTTCCTCCGCGCCACGGGCGTAGCGCGTCAACGCGTCGTCGCGGGCCTCCACGGTGCCGCCCGGCATCGGGAAGGAACCCGCGAGGACGACGTGGGCCAGCACGCCGAAGGCCCAGACGTCGGCGCCGGCGCGGATCCGGGTGCCCCGCGCGTCCGTCTCGGGCCAGAGAAGCTCGGGCGGGGTGTAGTCCGGGGTGGTGAACGCCGGGGCCCAGGCATGGGTGCCCTCCAGTTCGGCGGCCGTGTGGAAATCGGCGAGCCGTACCGAACCGTCCGGCATCAGCAGTACGTTGGCCGGTTTCAGATCACCGTGCACCCACCCCGCCCGGTGCAGGTGCGCCAGTGCCTCGCAGATCTGCCGGAGCACGGCACCAGGCGACGGCACCGGACGCGGTACGGCGTCCAGTGACCGTTCGGCCCGTTCCAGTACGAGCACGGTCGCACCGTCGAGGTCCGGGTGGTCCGGATCGTCGACCGTGAGGGTCTCGTACATCCGGATCAGCCGCGGCGAGTGGAGCCGGCTGAGGAAGTCGGCCTCACGTTTCGCCAGTTCACGCACATGATGCCGTCGGCCACGGGCGCGGGGGCCGGTGGGCAGGACCTTCAACGCCGCCCGGCGGGGGAGCCCCGCCGGTCCCTCCCCGACGCGTCGTCCCGCGTGGACGGTGGCGAACGCGCCCGAGCCCAGGGGCTCGCCGACCTCCCAGCGTCCGATCCGGTACCCCCTCGGGACGGTGACGGTGTGCGGCCGCCCGCTGCTCACACCCGTGCCTTGCCCGTGGCCGCGGCGAGCACGACGAGGTCGTCCTCGTGGACCAGATCGAAGCGGAGCGCCAGCGACACGAGGGACTCCTTCTTGCCGTTCAGACGCTGGGTGGGCTGCGCCGTGTCGGGGCCCGGCCGCAGCCGCAGCTTGAGCGCGAGGTAGTCGATGTTCCAGTAGACGGTGGAGCGGCTGACCGTCGGCCAGACCGGGGCCAGGCGTTCGACGAGCTGCTCGACGGTC
This sequence comes from Streptomyces sp. NRRL WC-3626, assembly GCF_000718785.1. Taxonomy (GTDB): domain Bacteria; phylum Actinomycetota; class Actinomycetes; order Streptomycetales; family Streptomycetaceae; genus Streptomyces; species Streptomyces edwardsiae. The sequence continues at coordinate 206,518 of NZ_JOCA01000010.1, forward strand.
GGCAGCGGGGCATGGGGCTCGCCCCGCAGCCGGGGTTCGCACAGGGCGGCCAGCACCGCGAAGTACCGCCTGGTGCGGTCGAGCGTGAACGCCGGAGCGGTGAGCGCGCCGGGGACGTCGTGCCGGGTGACGCTGCGGAAGGTGTGCCGCGGCGCCCAGACGTCGAAGGTCAGCAGGTCTCCCGCCGCGGGCAGGACGACACGGGCGAACTCGAACGGTACCGGCGCGTCCGTACGTCCCGGCGCGACCTTGATGTGCTCGCCGGCGCCCTCCGGGTTCTCGACGACGTAGGTCTGGTCCTCGCTGCGGTTGGTCAGCAGCCAGAAGTTCCGGTGCGCGGTGATCTCCCCGGCGATCCGGGGCACCCCCTCGTGCGCGATGGTGAGACCGTGGGCCTTCTCGCCCCGGCCGAAGGCGAGTTGCTCGCCCGTGGCGATCCTGATCTGTTCGGCCGAGCTCGCGTCTGCGGGCGGCACGACGATGATGCTGTACATGGATGCGTTCCCCCTGTCGGATCCACTGCGGTCACGCTGCCTGTGGCCGGCCCCCTCCGGCTCGGTCCGTCCTGTCGGACGACTGCCGGGAGAGGGCGGACCCAGGCCGTTCTGACGGTAGGAGTGTGGTGCGGGGCTGCCAACGCGCACGGTGCGCAGTCGCGGACGTGCCGCTGTTCACGGTGCACGGTCCGCGATGCGGAACGCGTGGGCCAGTTCGTGGGTTCCGGGGCCCGGGGTCAGCAGGCTGCGGCGCAGCAGTTGTTCGGCGGTGCCCAGCCGGGCGCGGACGGTGGTGCGGCTGATGCCGAGGTCACGGGCCGTCCTCTGGGCGTCCGCGCCGGCCTCGATCCAGGCGCGCAGGGTCCGGTGCACGCTGCCGCCGGTGCCGGGCCGCAGGGGCTCGAGGAAGGCGTGGGCCCACGTGACGGCCGCTTCGGTGGACAGCAGACAGTCCGTCGTAGGGGGCGGTGACGGCACGGCCCCGGTGTCGCCGAAGGGCTCCGGAAGACCGGTGATCTCCAGGGCGAGGGCGAGATCGGCGCGGCTGTGCGGGTCGCGGAGATCGAGGCCGAGGATGTCCTGGACCTGTTCGAGGTGGGCGGCGACGGTGTTGCGGCTGACGTCGAGCAGCCGCGCCACACCCGCGCGGGGAAAGTGCAGGGCGAGGCCGGCGATGTCGACGGTGAGCCGGGGGGCCTCCCCGAGCGGCTCCAGGAAGGCGCGGGCCCAGGCCAGGGCCTGCCGGCGGGGAAGCAGACCGGCGAGCGGCGGTCTGCCGTGCTGGTCGGTGACCCGTTCGGGTGTGTGACGGGCGACGGCCAGGGCGTGGCGGGCCTGGTCGTAGGCCCGCGCGGTGGCCGCCAAGGGCGCGGGCGCGCTGATTCCCAGCGCGTAGTGGGGGTTGCCGCGCACCAGCTCCCGTAAGGACGCGCCCAGGCCGGTGGCGTCACCGTCGTCGTCCGTGGACAGCAGGCAGATGAGATGGTCGTCGTAGACCGGGCAGCGCACCATCAGGCCGCGGCCGTGATACCCGGACGCGTCCTGGTGGGCGTCGATGATCGTGCCGCGGTCCGGCGGCGGGCAGCGCAGCAGATGGACGCGCAGGCGCTGCGCGACGAGCAACGGCGGTACGGCACCGGCCGTCATCCTGCGGGCCAGCGTCGCTTCCCCGGTCATCAGGGCCATGAACACCGCCAGGCGCAGCCGTGCCGCCGCCTGCTGATGCCGGACCACGAGATCGTCGGCCCGCCGTGCACGCTGGGCCATCTCGGTCAGCGTGCCGACATGGGACGCCAGCGCCAGCGACTCCGGTGCGAGGGGCGAGGGGCTGACGACGGTCAGCACCGGACGCGGCACCTGCCGTCCCAGCGCCTCGCACCACACGTGGACCGCGCCGGCCTGCGACGCCACGGCGGCCAGACGTCCCTGGGACAACCGCGCCAGCGTGGGCCGGACGGCGGCGAAAACGTCCGGTGCGAACCCGGCGGTGCACAGCTCCACCTCGCCCGTACGGCCGATCAGGGCGACCTCCGCGCCGATCTGCCGCCCCAGCCAGTGGATCAGCGCCCGTGTCCCGTCCGCGGTGTCCTGCCCGCCGCGCGGCCTCAGCCGGCGCAGCAACTCGTCGAGCACCTGAGATGTCGGCACAGCTCTCTCCCCCCGGGCCCATTCCTTCCCCGCTCGCCCGCGTGTCGATCCATGGCGGCGACGAAAGCCGCCGAAACCCCTCGACCACCCCGTTGAGCCCTCGTATAGGGGCCGTTGATCCCCGCTTCCTACGATCGCTCAGCCGACGAACCCCGGCCACGGCATTGCGCCGCACGGCAAAAGCTCAGTCCACAGGGGAGGAACGAGATGCTCCGCATCCATTTCAGCGACGTCGACCTGGCCAGAACCAAGGTCGCCGCGGCTCCGGACCCCCTCTGGGAGGCCGCGGCGAGCCTCCACCGGTTGCAGGCCCGGCGCGGGCGCTGGGCGTATGCCGGGTGGTACCGCACGGCGCGGGAGCGGATGCAGGCGCAGGGGCTGGAGCGCCTCGTACGCGGCGTGCTCCTCCCGCTGTACCCGAGGGCCGCGTACTTCCCGGACTTTCTGACGCCGGCCCAGGGCGTGGGCGACTGGGACTCCGGGGCCGAGGCCCTGCTGGCCACCCCGCCGCGGCGCGTCCATGAGGAGATCACCCTCCTCGACCGGACCGTCGGAGCGCCCGCCTGGGCCGCGCGGCTGACCGGTCTGAAGGAACGCAGGGAGTTCGTACGGGTGCTGCGCACGTACTACGAGGCCGTCGTCCTCCCGCACAGGGAGCAGATGCTGGCCCGGGTCGAGAGTGAACGGGCGGCGCGCCGCCACGGGCTGCTGGACGGAGGCGTCGAGGGCATGCTCGCCGGCCTCGCGCCGATGATGCGCTGGCGTCCTCCCGTCCTGGAGGTCAGCTATCCCAAGCAGGCGGCGGACCGTGATCTGTATCTGAAGGGCCGGGGGATCACCCTCGTCCCCTCCTACTTCAACTGGGGCGAACCGGTCGCCTACGCCGATCCGGGGCTGCCGCCCGTGCTCTGGTACTCGCTGCTGCACGAACCCGAGGCCCGCCGCCCGGGCGCGGGCGAGCCCGGACGGCCTCTGACGAACCTGCTCGGACGGGCCCGCGCGATCGCCCTGCACACCGCGTCGACCGGGGCCACGACCGGTGAGATCGCCCGCGCCGCCGGGGTCTCCGCCTCCGCCGCCAGCAGGCACGCCGGCGCGCTGCGCGACGCGGGCCTCGTCACCACGGTCCGCAACGGCCCGTCCGTGCTGCACACCCTCACGCCCACGGGCGCCGCCGTGCTGCGGGCGGCCCTGCGGCCGGCGGGCGAGGACACGGGCCGGGGCACAAGCACCAGGGCCGTGCCTCCCCCGGCGGGGTGAGGCACGGCCCTGTGGCGGTGGGGGTTCGCCCCGTTCAGTACCTCGGGCGCCTGAACCAGTCCGCGGTGGCGCGCTTCGCGGAGAAGACGATCAGCAGGATCGAGATGATCATGATGACCAGGCCGAGACCGTACGCGGCGAGCGTGAAGATGCCGCTCACGATCGCGAACGAGCCGTAGACGATGGAGCAGACGCGGACGCCGTTGCCGCCCTTGGCGTACTGCAGCAACAGCACCAGGCCGAGGACCGCGAAGACGGCGGCCAGGCCCAGGAAGAACACGACGACGCCCTTGCCCAGGTCGGCGAACGCCTCGGCCTCGGAGTCGCCCGTGATGCCGGCCTCGGCCATCGTCTCGTCCCACTCGGACAGCGCGTAGCCGTACATCCCCGCGATGATCACGTGGGCCAGGGCGATGACGCCGAGCATGATCTGCGCGGCACGTGTGATGCCGGGCATCCGCGAGAGGACGGGACCGCCGCCGTACGGCTGCGACATCGGCGGGGCGGCGGGGTAGCCGTAGCCCTGCTGCGGAGCGCCGGGCTGCTGCGGGTAGCCGTAACCCGGGGGGCCGGCCGGGGGCTGCTGGGGCGGCTGCCCGTAGGGGTTGTTCGGGTCGCCGAAACTCATGGCGGTTCTTCCTCCGTTGCGCATCAGGTGCGGGGACGACGCGAGACTCGGCGCGGAGGAAGTTCTACAGATGCGGTCCGTCCCCCCGGTTCTGCCCGCGGCACTGTGTCCTCATCGTTCTTGACCGTTCCTTTCCTTGTCCAGGCGTAGGCCGTATGTGTTGTGCAAGTGCAACATCACTGATCTTGGCCGGAAACGGGCGATACGAGGGCAGGGGCCGTCAGGGCCGCCCGTCATGCGGGCTGATTGGAACCGGGGCCCGGTCATCCGCGAGGATGGGGCCATGACCGCCCAGATTCTCGATGGCAAGGCCACCGCAGCCGAGATCAAGTCCGATCTGACCGCCCGTGTGGCGGCGCTGAAGGAGAAGGGCGTCACGCCCGGCCTCGGCACGATCCTCGTCGGGGACGACCCCGGCAGCCAGAAGTACGTCGCCGGCAAGCACCGCGACTGCGCCCAGGTGGGCATCGCCTCCATCCAGCGCGAACTGCCCGCCACCGCCACCCAGGAGGAGATCGAGGCGGTCGTCCGCGAGCTGAACGAGGACCCCGCCTGCACCGGCTACATCGTCCAGCTGCCGCTGCCCAAGGGCATCGACGAGAACCGCATCCTCGAACTGATGGACCCGGACAAGGACGCCGACGGCCTCCACCCGATGAACCTCGGCCGTCTCGTCCTGAACGAGCGGGCCCCGCTGCCGTGCACGCCGAACGGCATCATCACCCTGCTGCGCCGCCACGGCGTGGAGATCAAGGGCGCCGAGGTCGTGGTCGTCGGGCGCGGCGTGACCATCGGCCGTCCGATGCCCCTGCTGCTGACGCGGCGCAGTGAGAACGCGACCGTGACCCAGTGCCACACGGGTACGCGTGATCTGTCGTCGCATCTGCGGCGCGCGGACATCATCGTGGCCGCGGCGGGCAGCGCGCATCTGATCCGGCCCGAGGACGTCAAGGCAGGGGCCGCCGTTCTCGACGTCGGTGTCTCGCGCAGTGCCGAGGGGAAGATCGTGGGCGACGTCCATCCGGGTGTGGCGGAGGTGGCCGGGTGGGTCGCTCCGAACCCCGGTGGTGTGGGTCCGATGACGCGGGCGCAGCTGCTGGTCAACGTGGTCGAGGCGGCGGAGCGCAGTGTCGGCTGAGCGGGGTGCCTCGAACGTCTCCGGGGAGCCGGAGCAGGGGGACGAGATCACGGTGCGTGATCCCGTCAGTGCCCCCGACGCCGAGGGGCGGCCGCGTCGCACGACCCGGCGGTTCCCGCTGTTCACCAGGGACACGGCGCGGCCCGAGGGCGGCGGCCGGGCGGCACCCGGTGACGCGCCCGCGCCCGCCCGGCAGTGGCCGATCCTGTGTGTGCTGCTCACGGTGGGGCTGGGGCTGCTGCTGACCGCGCTGGATCAGTTCCGGCTCGGGACGCTGCTGGTGGGGGTGGCGCTGCTGGCGGGGGCGCTGCTGCGGTGGCTGATGCCGCATGTCGGCATGCTCGCGGTGCGGTCGCGGTTCACGGACATCGTGACGTACGGGGGGCTGGGGGCGGTGATCGTGCTGCTGGCGTTGATGGTGCAGCCGCATCCGCTGCTGGAGATTCCGTTCCTGAAGGACACGCTGCACTTCACCGTGGACGGCTGAGCGGGGTTCTGGTTCGTGGTGGCGGCGGCCCGTCCACACCCCCGTGAGAGGACGGGCCGCCGCCGGGGAACACGTTGCTGCACGGTGGAGCGGGTGTTCAACGGGGGGTTGGGCGCTGTGGCACGGAAGTGACCGTTCCGGTACGGGGTGCGGAATCCTCGGACGGGTTTGCGATGTGTTGGGTGGGCCGGCGCAGGGGCTGGCGGTCAGGTGCCGCGCGTCGGTTGGGCCGGGGGGTGTCCGCGCGGCCCGGCGCTTGCGGGGTGCCGTCGCGCCCACCCGTGCCGCCCTGCGGCACGATTGCCCGCGGAGTGCGGGGGCGGGGTGCCGTCGCGCCGACCCGTGCCGCCCTGCGGCACGATTGCCCGCGGTCTGCGGTCTGCGGTCTGCGGTCTGCGG
>NZ_JOCA01000011.1 GCF_000718785.1 Streptomyces sp. NRRL WC-3626
ATATCTGGCGTTGACTTTTGGCACGCTGTTGAGTTCTCAAGGAACGGACGCTTCCTTTGTACTCACCCTCTCGGGCTTTCCTCCGGGCGCTTCCCTTCGATGTTTCCAACTCTACCAGTGTTTTTCCGGCCCCTTGACCACCGTCCTGCGGACATGCAGAAGGCGACCCAAAGATAGGATCTGTCAGAATTGGATTGCTGATCCGGAACGGGGCGTCTGTTCGCGCCGCTCGTCCCCGAGCAGGAGTACAACTCTACACGGGGTCGCGGACCCCGTGCAAACCCATTAGGGTGTGTGGTCTAGACCTCTCGTCTAGACCACACATCCGGACCTGTCCTCCGGAACCGGTACGTCGTATGACATACGCTGCTGAACAGCGCGCCGCAGGCAGGCAGTGACGGCGGCGCACGTACAGATCTCCACGCCTGGGAGGCTTCCCATGACCACCGTGATGTCCCCGCTTGCAGGACGGGCCATCGGACTGGCGTCCGTGCCCGATCCGGTCTTCTCCGGGGCCATGGTCGGCCCGGGTACGGCGATCGACCCCGTGCGGGAGCCCTCCGAGGCCGTCTCCCCCGTCGACGGTGTGATCGTCTCTCTGCACCCGCACGCGTTCGTCGTCGTCGACGAGAGCGGACACGGTGTGCTCACCCATCTCGGTATCGACACCGTCCAGCTGAACGGTGAGGGCTTCGAGCTGCTCGTGAACAAGGGTGACACCGTGACGCGTGGCCAGAGCATCGTGCGCTGGAACCCCGCCGCGGTCGAGGCCGCCGGTAAGTCCCCGGTGTGCCCGGTCGTGGCGCTGGAGGCCACGGCGGACGCCCTCTCCGACCTCCGTGACGACGGCGACGTGAAAGCCGGCGACACCCTCTTCCTCTGGAAGTGAACCGGCGCCGTCCATGACGGCCACCAGGACAACCAACGCGGCGGCGAAGTCCGTCGCACTATCGGAGACGGGTGAGATGGAGACAACGCTGCGAGGCGTCGGCGTCAGCCACGGTGTGGCGATCGGCGAGGTACGGCACATGGGTACGGCGGTGCTCGAGCCGCCGGCCAAGCAGATCCCGGCCGAGGACGCGGAGCGTGAGCAGGGACGTGCCCGCAAGGCCGTCGAGGCGGTCGCGGCCGATCTGACGGCGCGCGGCAATCTCGCCGGCGGCGAGGCCCAGGCGGTGCTCGAGGCGCAGGCCATGATGGCTCAGGACCCTGAGCTGATGGCCGACGTCGACCGGCGCATCGCCGTCGGCAGCACGGCCGAGCGTGCGGTGTACGACGCGTTCGCCGCGTACCGCGAGCTGCTGGCGAACGCCGGTGAGTATCTGGCGGGCCGGGTGGCCGACCTCGACGACGTGCGGAACCGTATCGTCGCGCGGCTGCTCGGAGTGCCGATGCCCGGCGTGCCGGACAGTGACGAGCCGTATGTCCTCGTGGCCCGTGATCTCGCACCGGCGGACACGGCGCTGCTCGACCCGACGCTGGTGCTCGGTTTCGTGACCGAGGAGGGCGGACCCACCAGTCACAGCGCCATCCTTGCCCGCGCCCTGGGTGTCCCGGCCGTGGTCGCCCTGCCCGGAGCGGGTGAACTCGCCGAGGGCACGCTGATAGCGGTCGACGGCAGCACCGGGGAGATCTTCGTGAACCCGAGCGACGAGAAGAAGGCACTGCTCGAGGCGGCGGCCGCCGAGCGCAAGGCGGTGCTGGCTGCGTCCACCGGGCCCGGTGCGACCGCCGACGGTCACAAGGTGCCGCTGCTCGCCAACATCGGTGGCCCGGCGGATGTGCCGGCCGCCGTCGAGGCGGGTGCGGAGGGCGTGGGTCTCTTCCGTACCGAGTTCCTGTTCCTGGACGACGACAAGAACGCTCCTTCCGAGGAGAAGCAGGTGGTGGCCTACCGCCAGGTCCTCGAGGCGTTCCCCGAGGGCCGCGTGGTCGTGCGCGTGCTGGACGCAGGTGCCGACAAGCCGCTGCAGTTCCTCACTCCGGCGGACGAGCCGAATCCGGCGCTGGGTGTGCGTGGTCTGCGCTCGCTGCTGGACCATCCCGCGGTGCTGCGTACCCAGCTGACGGCGCTGGCGAAGGCGGCGGAGGGGCTGCCGGTCCATCTCGAGGTCATGGCCCCGATGGTGGCGGACCGTGCCGATGCCAAGGCCTTCGCGGACGCCTGCCGGGAGGCGGGGCTGCGGGCGAAGTTCGGCGCGATGGTCGAGATCCCGTCGGCCGCGCTGCGGGCACGTTCGGTGCTTCAGGAGGTGGAGTTCCTGTCGCTCGGCACGAACGACCTGGCGCAGTACACGTTCGCCGCGGACCGTCAGGTGGGTGCGGTGTCCCGGCTGCAGGATCCGTGGCAGCCGGCGCTGCTCGACCTGGTGGCGCTGTCCGCCGAGGCGGCGCGGGCCGAGGGCAAGAGCTGTGGTGTCTGCGGTGAGGCCGCTTCCGATCCGCTGCTCGCGTGTGTGCTGACCGGTCTGGGTGTCACCTCTCTCTCCATGGGTGCGGCGTCCATTCCGTATGTGCGGGCGTCGCTGGCGAAGTTCACGCTGGCGCAGTGCGAGCGGGCCGCGGCGGCGGCCCGGGCGGCGGACAGTGCCGCCGATGCCCGTGACGCCGCTCAGGCGGTGCTGTCCGGCGAGTAGCCGGCACCCGTCGGGGCAGCGGGCGTGACCGGTGTCCTTCGGAGGGCGCTCCACCTGACGGGTGGGGCGCCCTCCGGGCGTTTCCGGCTCAGTGGCTGTGGTCCGGGCCCGGTTCCTCCCCCAGGTCGGGCGGCTCGCAGTAGTCGACGTTGGACTCCGGGGAGATGAGGTCTCCGGACTCGACGTCCGTGCAGTAGGCGTCGAAGACCTCGCCGGCGGTGAGGGGAACCAGGCCGTAGGCGCGCAGGCGCCAGCCCTGGACCCGGTCGGGCGTGCCGGGTTCGCTGGTCCGCATGACCAGCCCGCCGGGGCTTGCGGTGGCGAGGCCGACGGCCAGGACGGTGGTGAATTCGAGGGCTTCGGACTCGTCGAGGTCCATGCGGCCGGCGACGTCGTCGGCGTGCAGGACGGCGAAGAGGTTTTCGGGTGGTCCGGAGACGCTGCACACGAGGTGCCGCTCACCGGGCGGGGCCGTGTCGAGGATACGGACCAGGAGGTGCGAGGCGCGGGCGAAGGCGGCGCGGCCCAGGTCCTCGCCGCACGAGACGCAGGTGCCGAGGCGGGCGAGGAGGGTGGTCGCGTACTCCCAGGTGGCGCGGCGGACCGCCTCGTCCACGAGGGTGGGCAGAAGGTCGGTCAGGGGCCGGCCGTCGTAGGGGACCGTGGCGCCGCCTGCCGCGAGGTCGGCCGTGAACAGGGTGCGGCTGGTGTGGCTGTCGGGGTCCAGCCCCGTGCTCGCGCAGTAGTCGGCGTAGTCCTCGGGGTCGAAGAGCGCCACCGTGGTGTGGCCGCCCTGCAGGGCGCGTGCCCTGAGGACGGCTTCCATGTGTTTGAGGTAGGTGGTGTGGTCGTCGAAGACGAAGCTGCGGTAGCGCCGCATGGCGCGGAAGTCGTGTTCGTCGGCCAGCAGGCCGATGGTGCCCGCGACTTCGCGGCGCAGGACGCGTCGCAGGGTCCGGTGGTCGGTGGTTGCCATGTCTCCCCCTCGGCACAGTCGATCAATGCTCACTCACAGTAATTGGCGGCACTGACAACGGCGGGCGGGCCGAAGGGGGAGGGCTGGTTCGCTGCGGGTGCGGGTCAGGGGCGCTTGCGGGCGAGTTCCTCGTAGAAGGCGAGCAGGGCGAGGTTGTCGATGGAGCCCGGGTTGACCGCCTTCTCCAGCGGGGTGCCCTGGAGGAGTCGCTTGACCGGTACCTCGATGCGTTTGCCGGTGAGGGTGTGGGGGACGCCGGGGACCTCGATGATCTCGTCGGGTACGTGACGTGGTGACAACTGTTCGCGGATGGTCCGCTTGATGCGGCCGCGCAGGTCCTCGTCGAGGGTGGCTCCCGGCGCCAGGTGCACGAACAGCGGCATCCAGTAGCCGCCGTCGGGCTCTTCGACGCCGATGACGAGGGATTCGCTGATCTCGGGGAGGCGTTCCACGGCTTCGTAGATGTCGGCCGATCCCATGCGGACGCCCTGGCGGTTCAGTGTGGAGTCCGAGCGGCCGTGGATGACGACCGAGCCGCGGGACGTGATGGTGATCCAGTCGCCGTGCCGCCAGACGCCGGGGTAGGTGTCGAAGTAGCTGTCGTGGTAGCGGATGCCGTCGGGGTCGTTCCAGAAGTGGACCGGCATGGAGGGCATCGGGTTGGTGACCACGAGTTCGCCGACCTCGTCGGTCAGCGGCTTGCCGCTGGGGTCCCAGGACTGCAGGTCCGTGCCGAGGCCGGGGGCCTGGAGCTCGCCGATGTGGACGGGGAGGGTGGGTACGGCTCCGGCGAAGCAGGAGCAGACGTCCGTTCCGCCGCTGACGGAGGCGATCCACAGGTCGTCGCGTACCTCGTCGTGGAGCCAGCGGAAGCCGTCGGGGGGCAGCGGGGAGCCGGTGGTCGCGACGCACTTCACGGCGGAGAGGTCGAAGTCGCGCGCGGGGTGAACTCCGGCTTTGCGGCAGGCCATGACGTAGGCGGCGGAGGTGCCGTAGAGGGTGGCGCCGGTGCGTTCGGCGATGCGCCACTGGGCGCCGGTGTCCGGGTGACCGGGGCTGCCGTCGTACAGGACGATCGTCGTTCCGGTCAGGAGGCCGGAGACGAGGAAGTTCCACATCATCCAGCCGGTGGAGGTGTACCAGAAGAAACGGTCCTCGGGGCCGAGGTCGCAGTGGAGTCCCAGTTGCTTGAGGTGTTCGACGAGGATGCCGCCCTGGGACTGGACGATCGCCTTGGGAAGTCCAGTGGTGCCGGAGGAGTAGAGCACCCACAGCGGGTGGTCGAAGGGCACCTGCTCGAAGACGGGTTCGGTGTCCGCGGCGGTGAGGCCGGACCAGTCCAGTGCCCCGTCGGGGGCCTCGGTTCCGAGCAGGGGGATGTGCACGACGGCGCGCAGGGTGGGCAGTTCGCGGCGGAGTTCGGCGACGACGTCGCGGCGGTCGTGTTCCTTGCCGCCGTAGCGGTAGCCGTCGACGGTGAACAGGACGACGGGTTCGACCTGCTGGAAGCGGTCGAGGACGCTGCGGGCGCCGAAGTCGGGGGCGCAGGAGGTCCACACACCGCCGACGGCCGCGGTGGCGAGGAGGGCGACGACGGCCTGCGGGATGTTCGGGAGGTAGCCGCTGACGCGGTCCCCGGGGCGTACGCCGAGGGAGCGCAGCTCCGCGGCCAGGGAGCCGACCTGGCGGCGCAGCTCCGCCCAGGTGACGGGGCGGGGGTCATGGGTCTCGTCGACGTACAGCAGGGCCGCTTCGTCCGCGCGGGAGGCGGTCGCGCGCAGTGCGTGCTCGGCGTAGTTCAGGGTGGCTCCGGGGAACCACTGGGCTCCGGGCATGGAGCGCTCGCCCAGCACGCGCGTGCAGGGGGTGGCGAAGCGGACGTCGAACCACTCGGTGACCGCTTTCCAGAAGGTGTCCAGTTCGTCCACGGACCAGCGGTGGAGCGCCGTGTAGCCGCCCTCGGCGGGGGCGCCGTGGTGTTCGGCGGCCCATGCCTGGAATGCGGTGATCCGTGCCTGGGCGATCTGGTCCCGGCTCGGCTGCCAGAGCGGCTGGGGGTTCACGGTCGACATGGGCGGCTCCCGGACTGTGCGCGTCGTGTGCGTGCTCCGCGCACGGGCTGGGGTGTGCGCGTGACGCGGCTGACAGGGACGATGCCACGTGATCGACTTCCGCACCAGGGCGACCCCCACATAGTCCGTGCCGTGAAGATGTGGTCCGATCACGGGTGAACGGCAGTTGAACGAGACGCATGACGGGCGCGGTCAATGGCAGGGTGATCAGCATGGACGGTCGTGACCTGGTGCGTTCGGTGATATCGGTGGGGGCGGCTCAGGGGTTGCGCACCGTACGAGCAGCGTGGCGCAGGCGGCGGGCCGACGCCAGTGGGCTGCCGCCCCGGGGGCCGGAAAGGGCCCGGGTGCCCGGGACGGTGCGGGAGGTGGAGCCGGGGCTCGGTGGCGGGCTGCTCCGGTTCGACCGGTCGGAGCTGCGGATCTTCGTCGCGGTGAACGGGGCGGTCTTCTGGGGCTGGGACGGGGCCGCGCCCGAGCCGTCGTACGCGCTGCCGGGCCGCTGTCCCGAGCCGGATCCGCGGGCCGCGCTGGAGCCGGACAAGGACGGTGGCTGGCGTGTGGTCGCCGAGCGGGTGACGGTCGTGGTCTCGCGGCGCGGCGCGGTGCAGGTGCTCACTCCCGGGGGTGTGATGCTGCGGCGGGATCTGCCGCCGCGCTGGTGGGAGCCGGTGGGGGGTGGCACCTCGCGGTGGATTCAGCGGTCCGAGGTGCCGGCCGACGCGCGCTTCTTCGGGCTCGGGGGGCGTGCGTCGGGTCCCCGGCTGCGGGACGGTACGTACAGGCTCTGGAACTCCGCGCCCGGCCGTGCCGCCGGCTCCGGCGACGCGCCGCTGTCCGTGACGATGCCGGTGCAGACGGTGGTGGCCGACGCGGGCACCCATCTGGCGTTCCACGACAGTTCGTGGGACGGCACCGTGACGCTGTGGGAGGGCGAGGAGGGTGCCGGTTCCGGGCACGACCGGGCCGGGGTGAGTGAGCTGCGGATGGACGGTGGTCCGCTGCGCTGCTGGGTGATGGTGGGTACTCCCGCGCGGGTGCTGCTCGCCTGGGCCTCGCTCACCGGTGCGCCCGCGCTGCCTCCCGCGTGGGCGCTCGGTCACCATCACGTGTGTGCGTCCTCCGGCGGCGAGGAGGAGGTGCGCCGGATCGTCGCGGGGTACCGGGAGCATGGGCTGCCGCTCGACGCCGTGCACCTCGGCGCCGGCCACCTCTCCTCCCGGCAGGTGTTCACCGTCGACGACGAGCGGTTCCCCAAGCTGCCGGTTCTCGCGGACGAGCTGCGGCGCGAGGGGATCAGGCTGGTGTCGGTCGTGGGTCCGGCGGTCGGCTCGGCGCCCGGCGTCACCGTCCACGACGAGGGTGTGGAGCGGGACGCGTTCGTGCGGGACGCCTCCGGGCAGGTCGTGGAGGGTGTCGGGTGGACGGGGGACGTGGTCTTCCCGGACTTCACGGACGCGCGTGTGCGCGCGTGGTGGGGCGGTTTGTACGCGGAGCGGCTGGCGCAGGGGTTCGCGGGCTTCTGGCACAGCGTGAACGAGCCGACGTCCTTCACCGCGTTCGGTGACCCGACGCTGCCGCGGTCGGCCCGGCACGCGCTGGAGGGCCGCGGCGGTGACCATCGCGAGGCGCACAACGTGTACGGGCAGTGCATGGGCCGGGCCGCGTACGAGGGGCTGCGGGAGCAGCTTCCCGAGGAGCGGCCGTTCGTGTTCTCGCGTTCCGGGTGGGCCGGGATGCAGCGGCACGGCGGGGCGTGGTCGGGCGAGGTGGTGACGGGGTGGGCCGGGTTGCGGGCGTCGTTGTCGCTGGTGCTGGGCCTGGGGCTGTGCGGTGTTCCCTACGCGGGCACGGACGTCGGCGGCCCGGGCGGGAAGGCGTCGCCCGAGTTGTATCTGCGTGGGCTCCAGTTGGGGGCGTATCTGCCGCTCTTCCGCACCCGTGCCCGTGCCGGGGCGCGTGCGGGGCGGGGGGAGCCGTGGGAGTTCGGCGCGGACGTGCTGCGGCACGCACGTGGGACGCTCGTCGAACGCCGGCGTCTGCTGCCGTACTTCATGACACTGGCGCAGCTGGCGCGGCGTAGCGGAGCGCCCTATGTGCGGCCCCTGTGGTGGTCTGCGCCCGAGGAGCGAGCGTTGCGGGACTGCGAGGACGCCTTCCTGCTCGGGGACTGTCTGCTGGTGGCGCCGGTGCTGGCTCCGGGGGTGAAGGGGCGGTCCGTCCGGCTGCCGCGCGGGCGGTGGTACGACACGGCGACGGGGCGCGCGTACGACGGGCCGGCCCACGTGTGGGCCGACGCGCCGCCGGGACGGATACCGGTGTTCGCGCGCGGCGGCTCCGTGCTGCCGGTGCTGGGTGAGGACGGCGGTGTGGAGCTGGAGGTGTGGGCGCCGGCGCCGGGGCGGACCGGGGGCGGGGTGGTGGTGCCGGATGCCGGGGACGGCTGGGAGGAGCCGGAGACCGAGCGGTACACGGTGCTGTGGTCGGGCCCGCGGATCGTCGTCGAGCGGGAGGACGAGGACGGCGGCTCGGAGCCCCGCCAGCCGGTGCGGGTCCGCGGGCTGATGGAGGGCTGAGGGTCAGATGTAGCGGCCCTCGAACCATGCGCGTGCGGCCAGGGTGTGCAGGGGGAAGGCGAGTTCCTCGGGGCGGCGCAGCAGCCGGCGGTCGTCGGTCTCGTCGGTGGCGGCGAAGGGCGGCAGGTCGTCGGCGGGGCGTTCGGGGAGGAGGCCGAACAGCAGCAGGTGTCCGTCGGGCGAGCTCATGGCGTCGGCGAGCCGTACGTCATGGGCCGCCGCGCCGATGCCGGTCTCCTCCTCGAGTTCGCGGACGACGGCCTGGCGCCAGTCCTCCCGGTCGTCGACATAGCCGCCGGGCAGGGCCGTACGGCCGCGCGCGGGCGCGATGGTGCGGGCGATGACGACGAGGCCGGTGCCCTGGGTGTCGTACACGGGCTGAAGGGCCACGGCGACCGGCAGCGGGTTGCGGTAGGCGACGGCCCCGCAGGCCGGGCAGGTGCGGGGCCAGCCGGAGACGCCCGCGCCGAAGGACGTGCCGCAGCTCGAACAGTGGGAGCCCGGTGCGGAGTTGGGAGCCGGGGCGGGGGATTCGGACACGCGCGGACTGTATCCGATCGCGGTGGGGGCGTCTCCTGGGGCCGGTCAGTTGTGGCCGGTGAGTGACCTTCGGGACACCGGGAAGTCGAAGTAGGTGTCCGGGTGGGTCTCCGGCTTGAAGGTGTAGTGCCACCACTCCTCGGCGAGGTTCACGAAGCCGAGGTCCTCCAGGGTGCTCTTGAGGAGCAGCCGGTTGGCGCGCTGTTCGCCCTGGACGCGGGGGTCGAGGGTGTGGCTGAGGGTGTCGAAGCAGTCGTAGCCGGTGCCCATGTCGACGGAGGTGTCGGGGAACCGTTCGTCCTGGGGGGCGAAGCAGGGGGTGAGGGGCTCTCCGGGGTGGTAGGGCCGGGTCGGCCCGGCGGGGAGTCTCACGAGGGTGAGGTCGACGGTGGAGCCGCGGCTGTGGCCGGACTTCTCCGCGATGTAGCCGTCGGCGAACAGCCGGGTCTTGTCGACGTGCGGGTAGAACTCGGCCTTCATGTCCTGGTCGTCGAGGTCCTCGGCCCAGCGGACGAAGTGGTCCACCGCGCGTTGCGGCCGGTAACAGTCGTACACCTTCAGGGAGTAGCCCTGGCGCAGGAGCTTCCGCTGCGCCGCGCGGAGGGCCTCAGCGGCGGGGCGGGTGAGGATGCAGAGCGGATGCCGGTAGCCGTCGACGGGCTCGCCGACGAAGTTGTGCGGGGTGAAGTAGCGGATCTCCTCGATGATCGTCGGGTCCACCCTGTCGAGTGCCACGAAGTCCCGGGGTGCCTTGGGTTCGGGCTTCGCCTGGGCGGTGGCGGAGGCGGCGGTCGTGGCGAGCAGGGCGGCGACGGTGGTGATCAGACCGCGTACCGCGAGGGAGAGTCGTGTCATGTCTCCTGCGTCTATCAGGAGTCGGCCGCTCCGGGGAAGAACCCGTTCTCCGGCCGCCGGGCACGCGTGCCGCAGCGGAGGTGAGGTTGGTGGCCGGATGGCCGATAACCGTTGCGGTCGGCGACCTTGACGCCCCCTGAGCGCCGGTGAACACTTCCCGGTGTCAGTCGACATCGCCGTACATCTCGGCGTATTCCGGCATGCCACCGCTGGGTTCTCCTGCGACCAGGCTCCCCCACGGGCGATTCGGCTGCGACGGCACGCTCGTCACGGACGCCGGGCGGGGCGCGGATCCTGCCTGCCCCGGCTGAAGTCGCCATGGGAAACGCACCCTGCACGCGAGGTCCGGGGCGAATCGCCCCGGGCCGGGGCCTAGGAGCCGCCATGAGCAACGGAGACATATTCGTCGGGGAGATCATCGGCACCGCGATCCTGATCCTGTTCGGCGCCGGCGTGGTCGCGGCTGTCGTACTCAACTACTCGAAGGCGAAGGACGCCGGCTGGGTCGTCATCGCGCTGGGCTGGGGCTTCGGCGTGATGGCGGGGGCGTACACCGCCGCCCCGCTGTCCGGTGGACATCTCAACCCGGCGGTCACCCTGGGGATCGCCGTCGACACCGGGGAATGGGACCACGTCCCCGTCTACATCGCCGGGCAGCTGGTCGGCGCGATGCTGGGCGCCGTGCTGTGCTGGCTGGTCTACTACGCGCAGTTCCAGGCCAACGCCGAGGAGGACATAGCCCAGCCGACGCTCGGGATCTTCTCCACGTCCCCGGCGATCCGCAACCCCGTCGCGAACCTCGTCACGGAGATCATCGCGACCATGGGGCTGGTGCTGCCGATCCTGGCGTTCGGCCTCACCAAGGGGCTCGGCGAGTCGGGTACGGCGATCCTGATCGTCTCGTTCCTGGTGGTCGGCATCGGCCTGTCGCTCGGCGGCCCCACGGGGTACGCCATCAATCCGGCCCGTGACCTGGGGCCGCGTGTCGTGCACGCACTGCTGCCGATTCCCAACAAGGGCACTTCGGACTGGGGCTACGCGTGGGTGCCGATCGTCGGACCGCTCATCGGCGGGGCGCTGTCCGGGCTCGTCTTCAACGTGGCCTTCTGAACGCACCTCCGCGCGGAAGCGCTCCGGGTCCAGGGCCTCCGCGCGGAGGGCGCCCGCACCCACTCGAGATCACCGCACGCGGCACCACCGCACGTGAGACCTCCGCAGAACGACGAAGGGGACGTCATGACGGACAAGTTCGTCGCCGCGATCGACCAGGGCACCACCTCCAGCCGCTGCATCGTGTTCGACCGGAACGGCGCGATCGTCGCCGTCGACCAGCGTGAGCACCGCCAGATCTTCCCGAAGCCCGGCTGGGTGGAGCACGACGCCACCGAGATCTGGTCCAAGGTGCAGGCCGTGGTCGCCGGGGCCATGGCCAAGGCCGGGCTGCGTGCGGACCGGCTCAGCGCGCTCGGCATCACCAACCAGCGGGAGACGACGGTCCTGTGGGACCGGGCCACGGGCAAGCCCGTGCACAATGCCATCGTCTGGCAGGACACGCGGACGGCCGCGCTCTGCGGCCAGTTGGGCGGATCGGACGGGCAGGACCGTTTCCGCGAGCGGACCGGGCTGCCGCTCGCCAGCTACTTCTCCGGCCCGAAGGCGGCCTGGCTGCTGGACAACGTGCCCGGTCTCAGGGCCCGCGCGGAGAACGGCGAGATCGCCTTCGGCACCATCGACTCCTGGCTGATCTGGAACCTCACGGGCGGCACCGACGGCGGACGGCACGTCACCGATGTGACCAACGCCGGGCGGACCATGCTGATGAACCTGGAGACGCTGCAGTGGGACGCGTCCATCCTCGCCGCGATGAACCTGCCCGAGGCGATACTGCCGGAGATCAGGTCCTCCGCCGAGGTCTACGGCACCGCCGTGGGACACCTCGCCGGCGTGCCCGTCGCCTCCGCGCTGGGTGACCAGCAGGCGGCCGTCTTCGGGCAGGCCTGCTACGACGTGGGCACGGCGAAGAACACCTACGGCACGGGCAGCTTCCTGCTGCTCAACACCGGCGACCGGCCCGTGCCGTCGAAGAACGGACTGCTCACCACCATGGGCTACAAGATCGGCGACGAGGCGCCGGTCTACTGTCTGGAGGGGTCGATCGCCATTACGGGCGCACTGGTCCAGTGGTTCCGCGACCAGCTCGGCATCATCCGTACGGCCGACGAGATCGAGCCGCTGGCGGCGAGCGTCGACGACAACGGCGGCGCCTACATCGTGCCCGCCTTCTCCGGTCTCTTCGCGCCGTACTGGCGCTCCGACGCGCGCGGTGTGGTCACAGGGCTCACCCGGTACGTGACGAAGGCGCATCTCGCGCGTGCGGTCCTGGAGGCGACGAGCTGGCAGACGCGCGAGGTCGTGGACGCCATGTACCAGGACTCCGGGGTGCGGATCACCACCCTGAAGGTCGACGGCGGCATGACGAAGAACAACCTGCTGATGCAGCACCAGGCGGACGTCCTCGGCGTGCCGGTGATCCGGCCCAGGGTCTCGGAGACGACCTGCCTGGGCGCCGCCTACGCGGCGGGGCTCGCCACCGGCGTGTGGGACGGCCTCGACGAGCTGAAGTCCCACTGGCGGAAGGACGCCGAGTGGAGCCCGGTCATGGCGGCTCCCGTGCGTGACCGTGAGTACCGCAACTGGCGCAAGGCGGTGGAGAAGAGCTTCGGCTGGATGGAGGAGGGGGACGGCTGACCACTCACGCGTGGGGCGTCGTTCCCCGCGCCGCGGCCCGTGCTCCGGTCGGCGGAGCACGGGCCGCGGGCCCGGCGCCGCCTCAGGTGCCGACCGTCTGGCGGCGCTGCGCGGCCTGGGTCATGGCGTGCTGGACGACGCCGATGAGGGTCTCCTTGACCGACTCGCGGTCCCGCGCGTCGGTCATCAGCAGCGGCACGTGGTCGTCGAGGTCGAGGGCCCGGCGGACGTCCTCGGCCGGGTATCGGGCGGCTCCCTCGAAGCAGTTGACGCCGACGAGGAACGGGATGGCGCGCCGCTCGAAGTAGTCGATGGCCGCAAAGCAGTCCTCCAGCCGGCGGGTGTCGGCGAGGACGACGGCTCCGAGGGCGCCCTCGGACAGCTCGTCCCACATGAACCAGAACCGCTCCTGGCCGGGTGTGCCGAAGAGGTACAGCACCAGGTCCTCGCGGAGCGTGATGCGGCCGAAGTCCAT
This sequence comes from Streptomyces sp. NRRL WC-3626, assembly GCF_000718785.1. Taxonomy (GTDB): domain Bacteria; phylum Actinomycetota; class Actinomycetes; order Streptomycetales; family Streptomycetaceae; genus Streptomyces; species Streptomyces edwardsiae. The sequence continues at coordinate 12,879 of NZ_JOCA01000011.1, forward strand.
GGCCACGGTGGTGGTGTTCTTCGCTTCCACACCGGAGGTGTCGTCGACCGGGCGTCCGGCCTCGGTGAGAAGTTCCTCGGTGCGCAGCGGCCGGATCTCGCTGACCGCGCCGACGAGCGTGGTCTTGCCCACGCCGAAGCCACCGGCCACCAGGATCTTGAGCGTGACGGGCTCGACCGGGGGTTTGCCGCGCTCAGAACGCCCGAAGATCATCGATCTCTTCTCCTGCTTGATGGGGGTCGGGCGGCGGGCCGTATCCCCCGCCGCCGGGGGTTTCGATGACGAGGACGTCGTCGGGGCCGACGTTCGCCGAGTCGCTTCCGGCGAGCCGGGTGACCGTGCCGTCCGCGCGTTCGATCCGGTGGGCGCCGAGGGCGCCCGGTGTGCCGCCGGCCATGCCGTACGGGGGCACCCTGCGGTGCTGGGACAGCGTGGAGACGGTCATGGGCTCCAGGAAGCGGATGCGGCGCACGGCGCCGTCGCCGCCGCGCCACCGTCCGGCGCCGCCGCTGCCGCGTCGTACCGCGAACTCCTCCAGGCGGACGGGCAGTCGCCACTCCAGGATCTCGGGGTCGGTGAGCCGGGAGTTGGTCATGTGGGTCTGTACGACGGACGCGCCGGGGAAGCCGTCCCCGGCGCCGGAACCGGAGGCGACGGTCTCGTAGTACTGGTGGCGGGCGTTGCCGAAGGTGACGTTGTTCATGGTGCCGGAGCCCTCCGCCTGGACGCCGAGGGCCGCGTAGAGGGCGCCGGTGATGGCCTGGGAGGTTTCCACATTGCCCGCGACGACGGCGGCCGGCGGCTCGGGCGCCAGCATGGAGCCGGGTGGCACGATGATGTCCAGCGGACGCAGACAGCCGTCGTTGAGCGGGATGTCGTCGCCGACCAGGGTGCGGAAGACGTACAGGACGGCCGCGTTGACCACCGCGAAGGGGGCGTTGAAGTTGCTGGGCAGCTGCGCCGAGGTGCCGGTGAAGTCGATGGTGGCGCGGCGGTCGGCGCGGTCCACACGCACGCGGACGCGGATGACGGCGCCGGAGTCGGTCTCATAGGCGTACTCGCCCTCGTCGAGGGCGTCGACGACGCGGCGGACCGCCTCTTCGGCGTTGTCCTGGACGTGCTTCATATAGGCCTGAACGACGTCGAGGCCGAAGTTCTCGATCATGCGGCGGACCTCGTCGACACCCTTGTGGTTGGCGGCGATCTGGGCGCGCAGGTCGGCGAGGTTGGTCTGCGGGTTGCGTGAGGGGTGGGGCGCTTCGGCGAGGAGGCGGAGGGTCTCGTCCTCGCGGAAACGGCCGTTCTCGGTGAGCAGCCAGTTGTCGAAGAGGACGCCCTCCTCGTCGATGGTGCGGCTGCCGGCGGGCATGGAGCCCGGGGCGATGCCGCCGATCTCGGCGTGGTGGCCGCGGCAGGCGACGTAGAAGAGGACCGTCCGGTCACTCTCCGTGCCGTCGGCGGGTTCGGCCGCGAAGACCGGGGTGATGACGGTGACGTCGGGCAGGTGGGTGCCGCCGTGGTACGGGTCGTTGACGGCGTAGGTGTCGCCGGGGCGCATGGCGGGGCCGCGCCGCCGGATGACCTCTTTGACGCTGGTGCCCATGGATCCCAGGTGGACGGGGATGTGGGGGGCGTTGGCCACCAGGTTTCCGTCGGGGTCGAAGAGCGCGCAGGAGAAGTCCAGACGCTCCTTGATGTTGACGGACTGGGCGGTGGACTCGAGGCGGGCGCCCATCTGTTCGGCGATGGACATGAAGAGGTTGTTGAACACCTCGAGCAGCACCGGGTCGGCTTCCGTGACCGCCCGGGAACTCTGCGTGACGGCGACGCGTTCCATGACCAGTTGCCCGTCGTCGGTCGTCGCGGCCCGCCAGCCGTCGTCGACGACGGTCGTCGCACCGGACTCGGTGATGATCGCCGGGCCGGTGACGGTCTCGCCGGGGGGAAGGTCCTCGCGGCGGTGGAGTGGTACGTCGCGCCAGGTGCCGCCGGTGTGGAGCCGGACGGTCCGGGGGGCGGCGGTGCGGTGCGGCGGGGTGCCCTCGTAGGGAGCGAGGGCGGAGAGATCGGGGGGTTCGGTGAGGCCGGTGGCTTCGACGGAGAGGGCTTCGACGACGATCGGGCGGTCGAGCGTGAAGGAGTACGTGGCGCGATGACGTTCTTCGAAGGTGCGCCGCATCGTGGCGGGGTCGGTCAGCCCGACGGTGAGGGTGGTGTCGGTTCCGTCGTAGCGGAGCTGGGCACGGTGGGTGACCTCGATCCGGTCCTCGGGGACGTCCTCGGCGAGGAGTTCCGCGCGGGCGGCCGCCTCCAGGCCGGCGGCGGTCGTGTGGACGCCGGGCATGGAGGCGGGTTCCAGGAGGGCTTCGGCGGACTGTTCCCGCATGGCCGTGGTGTCGGCCAGGCCGATGCCGAGCGCGGACAGGACTCCCGCCATGGGCGGGACGAGGACGGTGCGGATGCCGAGGGAGTCGGCGACCATGCACGCGTGCTGTCCGCCCGCGCCGCCGAAGGTGGTGAGGGCGTACCGGGTGACGTCGTGGCCCTTCTGTACGGAGATCCGCTTCACGGCGCCCGCGATGCCGGCGACGGCGATCCGCAGGTAGCCCTCGGCGACCTGTTCGGGGGTGCGGTCGTCGCCGGTCCGGTCGCGGATCTCACGGGCGAGGGCGGTGAAGCGTTCGCGGACGAGCCCGTCGTCGAGCGGCTGGTCCCCGTCGGGTCCGAACACGGCGGGGAAGTGGGCGGGCTGGATCCGGCCGAGCATGACGTTGGCGTCGGTGACGGCGAGCGGGCCGCCGCGCCGGTAGCAGGCGGGGCCGGGTGCGGCGCTGGCGGAGTCCGGTCCCACGCGGTAGCGGGAGCCGTCGAAGTGGAGGACCGAGCCGCCCCCGGCGGCGACGGTGTGGATGTCCAGCATGGGGGCGCGCAGCCGGACTCCGGCGATCCGTGTGGTGAAGACGCGTTCGTACTCGCCCGCGAAGTGCGAGACGTCGGTGGAGGTGCCGCCCATGTCGAAGCCGATCACCCGGTCGTGGCCGGCCAGCTGCGACATCCGGGCCATGCCGACGATGCCGCCGGCCGGGCCGGACAGGATGGCGTCCTTACCGCGGAACCTTCCCGCCTCGGTGAGGCCGCCGTTGGACTGCATGAACAGCAGGCGTACGCCGTCGAGTTCGTCGGCGACATGACGGACGTAGCGGCGCAGCACGGGCGAGAGGTAGGCGTCGACGACGGCGGTGTCGCCGCGCGGGACGAGCTTCATCAGGGGGCTGACCTCGCTGGACAGCGAGATCTGCGGGAAACCCACGCGGGCGGCGAGGTCTCCGACGGCCTGTTCGTGGGCGGGGTGGAGATGGCTGTGCATGCAGACGACGGCGACGGCCCGGATGCCGTCGTCGTACGCCTCGCGCAGCGGTCCGGCGAGGGCGTCCAGGTCGGGGGCGCGCAGGACGGTTCCGTCGGCGGCGACGCGTTCGTCCACCTCGACGACGCGTTCGTGCAGCAGTTCGGGCAGGTCGATGCGGCGGGCGAAGATGTGGGGGCGGTTCTGGTAGGCGATGCGGAGCGCGTCGCGAAAGCCGCGGGTGACGACCAGGAGGGTCCGTTCGCCCTTGCGCTCGAGGAGGGCGTTGGTGGCGACGGTGGTCCCCATGCGTACGACGTCCACGGGGTCGTCGGATCCTGCGAGCAAAGCGCGGACGCCCACGACGGCCGCGTCGGTGCCGGGTGTCCCCCGGCTCCCGGGGTGTTCCGGGTCCGGGTTGTCGGACAGCACCTTGTGCGTGAGCAGCCGGCCGTCGGGGCGCCTCGCGACGATGTCGGTGAAGGTGCCGCCTCGGTCGACCCAGAACTGCCAGCCTGTCACGTCAGTATCCCGCTTCCGCGCCGGTCACAGCGCCCGGAGGCCGTTGATCACGTCGCGCAGAATACTCTCGTCCGGCAGCTCCGCCGGGGGTACCGGCCGGTTCACATGGACGAATTCGAAGTCCACGAGGTCGCCGACGAGGACCCGGACCACGCCGATGGGCAGATCGAGTTCGGCGGAGAGCTCGGCGACCGTCTGCGGGGTGTCGCGGCACAGTCCGACGATGTCCACGTGCTCCGGGGAGAGCGTGGGGTCGGTCTCCGGATCGTCCGCGTGCGGTTCCGTGACGACGACCGCGATCAGGTCGAGGCGGTGCTGGGCCGCACTGGTGGTGCGGCCCCGCGTCATGGCGTACGGACGGACGACCGGTCCGGCCTCGTCGTCGAACCAGTGGCTTCTACCCTGACCGTCGGCACTCATGTCATCCCACTACCCGCCGGAGGACAGATCGGTGCGTGGATCGGCGCCCAGATGCGCACCGACCCGCTTCACGAGGAGGGTCATCTCGTAGGCGACCTGTCCGACGTCCGAGTCGGCGTCCGCGAGGACGGCGAGGCAGCTGCCGTCACCGGCGGCGGTGACGAAGAGGAACGCCTCATCGAGTTCGACGACGGTCTGACGGACGTCGCCGGCCTCGAAGTGGCGGCCCACGCCCTTGGCGAGGCTGTGAAAGCCGGAGGCGACGGCGGCCAGATGCTCGCTGTCCTCGCGGGTGAGATCCTTCGACGCGCCGGTGGGCAGACCGTCGCCGGAGAGCACGATCGCCTTGCGGATGCTGGCGACGCGGTCCACCAGGTCGTCGAGGAGCCAGTTCAGCTCGCCCTTGTCCGGTGTGCTGTGGCCGGTGGCCCTCGGTGCGGTCATCGACCGTCCCCCTTGTTCGTTCGTCGTGGTGCTGTGCCGTTGTCGGCTTCGTCGCCGGCGGCGTTCTCCTCACGGCCGCGCTGCCAGCCGCGCTGGAGCGAGGCCATGCGGCTGCGGACTTCGTCGGCATCCCGTTCAACGGGCCGGGCGCCGTCCTCGTTCCGCCGTTCGGCACTCTGCTTGAGCTGCGGGGCGAGGCTGGCCTGCCGTACGCGTCTGGGGAGCGAGCCGAGTGGTGCGGCGTCGGTGCCGGTGCGGCCCGCGGCCGGTGAGGAGTCGTCGGTGCCGCTCGCCCCGGCTGCGGGGCGGCCGGCGTCCTGGGGAGGGCCGGCGGGGGTCTCCGGCCGGTCCTCTCGTACGGGGCCGGAAGGTGCCGGAGGGGTGCTCCGGTCTCCGGGGCCGGTCGCGGGCCGGGAGGAGTCGGGCCTGCTCCGGCGGCGGGCGGGCAGGGGAGGCAGGGCGTCCGTGCCCGGCTGTTCCCGCTCGTTGCCGGAGGAGGGGCGGTCGGTGCGGCGGCGGGCGGGGAGCGGGGACGGCGTCTCCGAGCCGGGACCGCCGGGACTCCGGCGGTTCGCGGAGTCCTCACCGCGCCGGGCGGGCAGCGGCGGTACGCCTTCGAGCTCGGGCCGGGCCGGCGAGGTGTTCGTGTCCTCCCCGTCCGTCCGCTCCGCGCGGGGGCGCGTCTCGCGGACCGGCCGCCCGTGGGAGGTGACGAGCTTGGGCGCCCTCCTGCGGGCCAGCGGGACCGGGGCGTTCCGGTCGCCGCCGTCCCGGTCCGTGTCCTCACGCGCGTCGGGGGTCTGCTGATGGTGCTCGCGGCCGGACCGTTCGTCCTTGGGGCCGGTGAGGGAGCGGCGGTGCCGGAAGAGGCCGCCGTGCTCGCTGTCCTCGTCTCCGAGCGCGCCGGGGAGGCGGTCGAGCGCGTCCAGGTCGACGGGGGCTTCCAGTTCGACCGGTCCGTCCAGTACCGAGGCGGGGAGCCGGGGCAGTTGTACGGGCACCTGGGAGAGCGCGACGCGTCGGCTCTCCTCCGGTTCGCGGTCCGCGGTGCGCCGGGGGCGGTCGAGGCGGAAGCCGACTCCGTTGGTGTCCGGGACGTCGTCCGTGAGCAGCGCGTCGGGGATGAAGACCACCGCGGTGGTGCCGCCGTACGGGGAGGGCTGCAGGGAGACGCGCACGTTCTGGCGCTGGGCGAGACGGCTGACCACGAACAGTCCGAGCCGGTCGGTGTCGGAGAGCTCGAACTCGGGGGTTTCGGCGAGTCTGAGGTTGGCGTCCAGGAGTGCGTCGGCCGCCATGCCGAGCCCCCGGTCGTGGATCTCCAGGGTGAAGCCGTTGGCCACGCGCTCACCGAGGACCTGGACGGCAGTGTGCGGCGGGGAGAACACCGTGGCGTTCTCCAGCAGTTCGGCGACGAGGTGGGTGAGGTCGGCGACGGCCGGTCCGGTGACGGCGACTCTCGGCAGCCGGCGGACCTCGATGCGCTCGTAGTCCTCGACCTCGGCGACGGAGGCGCGTACGACGTCCATGAGCTGGACGGGCTTGCGCCACTGCCGGGAGGGCGCGGCCCCGGAGAGGATCACCAGGCCCTCGGCGTGCCGGCGCATACGGGTGGTCAGGTGGTCCAGCCGGAACAGGTCGGCGAGTTCCTCGGTGTCCTCGGTCCGGCGTTCCATGGTGTCCAGCAGGGTGAGCTGTTTGTGCAGCAGGACCTGGCTGCGGCGGGCGAGGTTGACGAACACCTCGGAGACGCCGGCGCGCAGTTCGGCCTGTTTGACGGCGGCCTCCACGGCGGCGCGCTGGAGGGTGTTGAGGGCCTGGCCGACCTCGCCCATCTCGTTCTTGTCGTACTCCAGGCGCGGGGCCTCGGTCTCCACGTCGACGTGTTCGCCCGCCGAGAGGCGGCGCATCACGCTGGGCAGCCGTACACCGGACGCCTCGTGGGCCTCCAGGCGCAGCTGGCGGAGGTCGCGGATGAGCCCGCGGCCCACGCGTACGGAGAGGACGAGGGAGACCAGGAGGGCGATCAGTCCGAGGGCGCCGGCGATGACGGCCTGGGTGATGACGCCCATGGCGACGGGACGGACGCGGTCCTGATAGCGGTCGGCGGCCTGGTCGTTGAGGGTGCCGAGTTCGGAGAGCACCTTGCCGGCGGCGATGTCCCAGCTCTTGGCCGTGATCCCGCGGGGCTCCCCGGTGCCGGAGGAGACGGCGGCCTCCTCGCCGACGCGCAGCGGGGCGGACGCGCCGTTCTTCCAGAAGGTCTCGTAGCGGTCGCGTTCGGCGGCGGGCAGCTGTGGCAGACCGGCGTCGTACATCAGGGTGCGCTGGGCCATGAGGTCGGAGATGTCGCGGACTTCGGCACGGGACAGTTCGCCGACGATCAGGGCGGAGCCGAGCAGGGCGTCCTCGCGGGAGAGCAGTTCGCGGGCGCGGGCGAGATTGACCAGGGCGCGGTATTGCTTGTCAAGTTCGACGTCGTCGACCACATGCAGATTGGCCAGCAGGACGTAACACGGGTCGATCAGCCGGTTGTAGAGGTCGAGGGCCTGGGAGCGGTCGACGGTGCCGTCCTCGACACTGCGGCGCAGGGACTCGATGCCTTCGAAGGAGTCCAGTACGGCGCTCAGCTCGCCGGTGTCCCCGTGCATGGCCTCGCGCACATCGGTGTTGTCCGCGCTTCGGCGGACGTCGGCGACGGCGTCGTCGGTGGCGGTGCGGCTGCGCCGCAGTGCGGCGAGTCCCTCGGAGTCGCGGGGGTCCGCGAGATGGACGAGGGTCTGCCGGCGCTCCTGCTGGAGGAGGCGGACGGTGTCCTCGACGGGGTAGCCGACCTCCTCCATCACCGACGACACGTCGAACAGATGGCTGGCCTCGCGTCCCGTGAGCACTGTGGTGAAGGCCCAGATCGTCGTCAGGGACAACAGCGGCACGAGGAGCAGCGCCACGATCTTCCGGCGGATGGACTTCCCGCGAAAGCGCATGGCCTCCCCCAGCTCGGCCCCCGACCGGCCGGGGGTACACATGTGCGTCAACAAACGGCGCGAGCCTACTACCGCCCCGGGGTGAACTCGAAGAGCCGCCCGGAAGCTGTAGTTCCGCCGCAGGGGCGGGAGATGGGGAGTTGTCCGGCCATTGCGGGAGATTGCCCACCGGATTCCGGGGTGCTTCCCCCGGGACGATCTCCGGGGCCGGCGGGGACGGTTGGCCGATTTCTTTCCCGTCCGGGAATCTTCACGACGTGCCGTTCGTCCTTCTCTGTGGGAAATGGGGGCGGAATCGGCCACAGGAGCCGTGTACCGCATCCGGGCGGCGTAGACGGGCGTATGCGGGGCAACCACAGGAGAACCGGGCTTCGAGCCCGGGTGGCGGCCTGCTGGCGGTGGGGAGTGACATGTCGATGGGCACGGCGGAGCGGCGCGAGGCGCCCGCGGAGAGCGCGACGGCGCAGGTGACCGCGCGGCCGCACGCCGAGGGGCGCGGGAGCCGCGGTGGCGGCGCGGCGCAGGAGACCGCGCGGGGCGCCGGCGGCTCGGGCGGACGGGCCTCCTACCGGCCGCTGTGGGTCGAGGAGCCGGCCCGGCGGCGCCGGATGCCGGACCCGGTGCGGACGGCGGCCGTAAGGGCGGTGCTCCTCATCGCGGTGACACTGATTCAGGCCATGGTGGCCTTTCTGTGCACCCTCGCGGAGTCGTGGCTGGCGTTCCCCATGGTCATCAGCAGTGTGGTCAGTACGGTCCTGGCGACATGGGGAGTCCTGGACGTCTGGGTGACCCGTCAGGTCTGGAATCAGCGCAACGGTGTGGTGTCCGCGCCCAGCAGCACCGCGAGGACCCTGCGGCGCGAGCGGCGCCGGGCCCGCCGCCGACAGCGGGCGACCGACCGGGCACAGGCGCGCATACGCCGGCGCGGCGGAGCCGGGCAGCTGTCGCACCCCTAGGCGGCCCGCTCACCGGGCTTCGGGCCCTCGGTACGCTGAGGTTGCGTACGGCGCGACAGTGGGCGCCCCGCGCAACGGATACCGACGGACGGTGAGAGCCCAGCCATGGCCGGTGAGCGGAGACAGCCCGGGGGGAACGGGACGAGCACGACGAGCGCCGTGCGGTCGGTGGACCGTGCCGTGAGCGTGCTGGAGATCCTGGCCCGGCGCGGCGAAGCGGGTGTCACGGAGATCGCGGGCGAGCTGGGTGTGCACAAGTCCACGGCGTTCCGGCTGCTCGGTGTCCTGGAGAACCGTGGTCTCGTGGCCCAGACGAAGGACCGCGGGAAGTATCACCTGGGTGCCGGTGTGCTGCGCCTCGCGGGGGCGGCCGCCGTACGGCTCGACATCTCGCAGGAAGGCGTCCCGGTCTGCCGGGAGCTCGCCGACGAGCTGGGTGAGACGGTGAACATCGCGGTGCTGGACGACGACGCCGCCGTCAACATCATGCAGGCCCGGGGCACGGCGGCGGTCACCGCGCAGAACTGGCTCGGCAGACGCACCCCGTTGCACGCCACGGCCGGCGGCAAGGTGTTCCTGGCCCATCTGCCGCCCGCCGTCCGGGAGAGCCATCTCGCCCGCCCGCTGCGCCGGTTCACCGAGCGGACCATCACCGGGGCTCCGGAGCTGCGCGGTGAGCTGGCGGCGGTGATCGAGCGGGGGTACGGCGCCACGCTAGAGGAGCTGGAGCTGGGCCTCGCGGCCGTCGCCGCGCCGGTCCGCGCGCACGACGGCTCGGTGATGGCGGCGATCAGCGTCTCGGGACCGGTGTACCGGCTGCGCGCGGACCGGCTGCCCGAGCTGGGCGCCCGGACGGCGACGGCGGCGGCCGAGCTGTCCCGGCGCATGGGCTACGGCTTCTGAGCCTGTGCCAGGTGACGCCGGATCGGCCGGATCAGCCGCTCGCCGGCGCAGGCCGCTTGAACATGCGGGTCGCCGTGATCTCGCTGTGCGCCTCCTCGCCCGGGTCCTGCTGGGGAAGCCCCGGCCGCAGGTGCTCCTCCACGCTGATGTACTTCAGCCCGGCCCGGAGGTCGGCGTCGTTGCGCAGCCGGATGACCAGGGGGAACTCGGCGAGTGCCGTGGTGTCGAACAGGCCGGTGGTGTACAGCAGCTGGACGCCGAGCGCGTCGGAGACCGCGCGCTGGAGCTCCAGCAGGTAGGTGGCGTTGGCGCGGCCGATGGGGTTGTCGAGGAACAGGGTGCCTGCGTGGCGGTGCTTGTCCCGGCCACGGTCGTTGGAGCGCAGGGCGGCCATGGTGCAGTACAGGGCGATGGCGGCGGTGAGCAGCTGGCCGCCGGAGAAGACGTCGCCCATCTGGCCGACGGGGACGCGTTCGGCGCGCAGTACCGCGTCGGGCTTGAGGATCTCGACGGCGATGCCCTTGGGCTGGAGGGCGGCGGCGACGCCGCGCAGCAGCAGGGACATGCCGTCGCGCCGCAGGTCGGAGTTCTTCCTGACGGCCGCCCGAGTCGCCTCGTCGACGACCTCTCCGAGCCGCTCGGTGAGGGTGGCGTGGTCGGGTTCCTCGAAGCGGATGCGCAGGAACTCCTGCCCGGACCATTCGCCGAGGCCCTCCGGCAGCCGGGACAGCCGCTGGGCCGAGCGGAGGGTGGCGAGCGCCGACTCGACCAGACCTCGCAGCCGGTCCACGATCGAGTCGCGGTTGCGCTCCAGCTGCTCCAGCTCGTCGGTGAGGACGCGCAGCCGGGGCGCGAAGGCGTCCGCCCACTTCTGGGCGTGCTCGGGCAGCGCGGAGGCGGGCAGTTCGCGGATCTGCTGGCGTGCGGGGGTGCGGACCTGCTCGTAGCGCGTGGAGTTGGCGTGCCGGACGAGGATGTCGCTCGCCTCGCGCACGGCGGACTCGACGGCGGACAGGTCGGCTGCGCAGCCGCGCAGCGAGCGGCGGGACTCGGCGGCGGATTGCCGCGCGTCGTCCAGGCCGCCGGGGTAGGGCTCGGTCTCCTCCTGCTCCTCGTCACCGGCGTGTTCGCGCAGCAGGTCGCGGAGCATGGCGGCGATCTCGTCGAAGCCGCCGGCCGCCTCCTCGGCGGCGCGGTGGGCGTCGAGGAGTTCGGCGTGGGCCTCCCGGGCCTGGTCCAGGGCGCCACTGTGGGAGGCGAGTTCGGTGGTGGCGGTGCGCAGGAGGGCCTGTGCGTGTTCGGCGTCACGCGGCACCAGCTCCCCGGGGAGTTCGGTGTGCGCCTCGCCGTCCTCGGGTGACAGCCGTTCGGCCTCGCCGCGCAGTCGCCCGAGCTGCTCGCTGGCGCTGGACATCCGGGTCTCCAGGAGCTGCACCAGTTCCTCGGCGCGGGCGGCGGCGGCCTGCCGGCTGGGCCCGTCGGAGCCGTCGGGCGACTGGAGCAGCTGCTCGGCGCGGGTGCGGACCTTGTTGCTGAGCCGGTCCAGTTCGGTGCGGGCGGCGCTCTCGTCGCTCTCCGCGCGGGCCTGTTCGGCACGCAGGTCCGCGCCGACGCCGACCTTCTCGTACACCTGGGAGGCGGCGCGGTATGCCTCACGCAGGGCGGGCAGGGAGGACTGGGACGCTTCGGTGCCGTCCTCGGGCACGTCGTCGGGGGCGCCGGCGATCTCGGAGCGCTCGGCGCGCAGCGCGCGGGCGGTGCGGCGGGCGTCGTCGGCGGCACGCTGGGCGCCACGCCGGTCCTCGTCGGCGGCGCGCGCCCGTTCCAGACAGCTCTGGGCGCGGGCTTCCGCCTCGGTCGCGTCGTCGGCGAGTTCGCGCAGCCTGCCCTGCCAGCCGGCCCGTTCACGCAGCCGGAAGGCGAGTCCTGCGAGGGCGTCGGCCGCGCGCCGGGCCCGCTGGGCGGATTCCTGCCGCTCGTCACGGACGGCGACGGCCTCGGCGGCGGCTTCCTCGGCCTCCGCCCGCACGGTGCGCGCCTCGGCCAGTTCGGCCTCGGACTCCTCGGCGAACGCCCGGGCCTCGTGGGCCGCGGCGGCCAGTTCCGCGAGCCGGCCGGCGGGGCAGCCGGTGCGCCAGGAGGCGAGCCGGGCGGCGAGCTCCCGGTCCTTGCCGAGCCGGGCGGCGAGTGCGCGGATGTCCTCGTCCCGCTCGGTGGCCCGGGCGCGCAGTGACTGCCGTTCCTCGTCGGCGGCGTGCTCGTCGTGCATGGCCGGGTTCGGCGGTACGAGAAAGACGTCCCCGGCGTCGGAGCCCGGCGCGGGGGTGGGGGCGAGGAGGGCGGCGGCGGTGCCGACCGCGACGGCGGACCGGGGCAGCAGGGCGGCGTCGCTCAGCGCCTCACGGGCGCGGAGGTGGGAGTCGGGGTCGGTGATGATGACGCCGTCGACCAGTTCGGGGCGGGCGGCGAGCACACGGGCGTGATCGGCGGGATCGACGGCCTGGGCGAGATAGCGCCAGCCCGGAAGGGCCGGGATGCCGTGCTCGCCGAGGAACTCGACCGTCGCCAGCACGTCGGGACCGGGCGGCAGCAGCCCGCCGTCGCCGAGGGCGCCGAGGATGCGGGCGTCGTCGGCGGCGGCGGTGCGCAGGTCGAAGAGCTGCCGTTCGGCGGAGGTGACGGCGTCGTCGAGCAGTTCCCTCAGGTCGTCGGCGAACCGGTCGAGATCCTCGACGGTCAGGCGGCCTTCACCCGGGGTGGGCCCGGTGTCGGTGTCGCCTCCCGCGTGGTCCGTGTCCGTACGCTGCCCCGGCAGGGCGGCCCGCCGCCCGCCGGAAGCCCGCGGCAGGCCGAGCAGTTCGGCCGGCCGCTCCTCGGCGGCGAGGGTTTCCGCGGTGCGGCGCTCGCTCTCGTGGGCGCGCTCGGCCGCCGTGGCCGCGTCCGCCGCGCGGGCCGCGGTGAGTTCCGCGCGGCTCTCGGCGCCGGCCGCCTCCCGCGCGTGCTCGGTGGCCCGGCGGGCCGCCTCGCGGGCGGTGTCCCAGGCGGCGACGGCCGTCTTCTCCGCGTCGCTGGCCGCGAGGGCGGCCCTGGCCGGATCGGCGTCGGGGGCGCTGTCGTCGAGCCAGCCCGCCCGTACCGCCTCGGCGGTCTCCTGTTCGACCTCGGTGAGCCGCTGGCGGAGATGCCCGATCTCGCTGCGGGCCCGCTGGGCCGCGGTGGCCGCGGCGGTGGAATCCCGGTGGGCGCCGTCGCTGACCTCCTGGAGGGCGGCGGAGCGCTCCTCCTCCTCGTTGGCGAGGTTCTCGGCGTTCTGCGCGGCCGTGTGCAGGGCGCGGACCAGGTCGATGGCGGCCTTGGCACGGGCGGCCAGCGCGGGTGCCGCGTCCCGCTCGGCCTCCTGGATCGCGGCGGAGACGCGGGTCACCCGGTCGGCGGCGGAACGGTGGCGCAGTACGGCCTCGGCGGCCTGCCATGCCGAGTGGAGCGTGCGCGCGTCGGCGAGTTCGCGTTTCTGCGCCGCGGCGGACTTCTCGGCGGCGGCGAGCGCCAGCGAGGCGTGCCGGTAGGCGAGTTCGGCGGAGATCAGCGCGCTGTGCTCGCGCGCGGACTCGGCGTGGGTGACGGCGTACGCGGCGGCGGTCACCCGCTGTGCGAGGTCTGCGGAGCGGACGCGTTCCCGGGCACCGCGCGCGGAGAGTCTGCGGGCCAGGGTGCGGGTGCGGCGTTCGGCGGTGGTGTGGATCTCCCGGGCGCGGGCGCGGGCGTCGGCGGCCTCGACGATGCGGCCGAGCAGGTCGGCGGATCCGGCGGTGAAGTCGCGTTCGGCGATCAGTTCGGCGCGCCGTCCGAGCTTGTTGCCGAAGCCGCCGACCAGGTCGGCGAGTCCGTCGGTGTCGCGGGTGTCGGTGACGGCTCGCAGCAGCAGGTCGGTGAAGTCGGAGTCCTTCTTGACCGCGAAGAGCCCGGCGGCCTCGCCCTCGTCGGCGTTCATCTCCCGCTGGTAGCGGAAGAGTTCGGGGTCGAGTCCCAGGTCGCCGAGGTGTTCGGTCCAGCGCTCGTGGATCTCCTCCCAGTGCACCTCCAGGTGCGGGTAGTTCTTCCCGGCCTCGGTGAGGGCGTCGCGGAAGCCCTTCATGGTGCGACGCCGTCCCCGCGCGCCCGACTGGCCCTCGACGGGCGGCCGTACGGCCGTGGACTCGGCGACGGGGAGACTGTCCAGGCTGAGACCGGGGCCGGGCCGGAAGGAGTACCAGGCCTCGGCGAACTTCCTCGGGTCGTTGGAGACCTGGCGGCCCCGCCATTCACTGGCCTTGCCGACGACGACGCACTCGCCGGTCAGCACGTGCTGCCATTCGAGCGCCACATGGCCGCAGTCGTCGGCGAGCAGGAACTTGCGCAGCACTCCGGAGCTCGCGCCGCCGAGGGTGTTGCGGTGGCCCGGGAGCATCACGGAGAAGATCAGCTTGAGCAGGACCGACTTGCCGCCGCCGTTCTCCAGGAAGAGCACCCCGGCGGGGGCGGGCCGGCGCGGCGGTCCGACGGGCTCCTCCTGGAAGAACTCCGCCTGCGCCGGGGCGGGGGCGGGCACCGGCCCGCCGACACCGCGCAGGTCGAGCACGGTGTCGGCGTAGCGCGCACCGGCCGGCCCGATGGAGTAGAGGCGGACCCGGGACAGCTCGTACATGGCGGACTCTCGTGAGGCTTCGTGGGGGGGGGTTCAGGCGGAGTGGAAGGGCAGGCCGGCGTCGGCGACCAGTTCGAGGTCGTCGGCGTCCTGCGGCGGCAGCAGGGTGGGGGTGCCGTCGGTGACCGGGACGACGCCGAGTTCCAGCAGTTCGGCCATGGCGGCGCCGCCGGCCATGTCGCGGACCTGGAGCTGGTAGCGGGCCGTGGTGCGGTACGTACCGCCGTTGTCGTCGCCGGTGCGCTGCAGGAAGCCGGAGTCGGTGAGGAAGCCGACGGCCTTGGCGATGATGCCGGTGGTGGATCCGGCGAGCCGGCGGGCGTCCTTGGTGGCGCCGGTGGCGCTGCGCCGCGCCCAGATCCGCCAGGCGGCCTCCAGGCCGGGGGCCTCGCTGGCCGGGTCGGTGTTCTCGCCCTGCTCGGCGGCCCGCTCCTCCAGACGGTGGCAGGCCTGGCGGACGAAGGCGTCGACTCCGTTGACCGTGACACGTCCGATGTAGCCGTCGTCGGCGAGGTCCTCGGGGCGCGGGAAGGCCATGGCGGCGACGGCGAGGTGGGCGAGTCCGTGCAGGAAGCGGTCGCTGCCGTCCGCGGAGGTGCGGCGCGCGTAGTCGCCCATGCGGACGGCGAAGACGGAGTCCTCGGCGGCGGTGACGGCCATGCCCGCGCGCGGGGACACCTCCAGCACGATCAGTCCGAGGCCGGTGGCCACGGCGTCGGCGAGCCGTGCGAACGGCGGGTCCTCGCGGTAGCGGCGCAGCAGGTCCGCGTACTCCTGGTCGCGGGCGGGCTGGAGCCTGGGCTGGAGGCCGAAGGCGACGAGCCGTGCCGCGTCGGCGGCGTCGGCGGGTGTGACGGCGGTGCTCGCCGGCGCGGCCGGGCCCTCCGGCTCGCTCCACTCGACGTGCTCGGTCACGGTCGGGGCTCCTCGTCGTGGGATACGTCGGTACGGTCGGCGTTCTGCGTCATGCCGCCTCCGTGCGGTCCGCGGCCATGCCGGCCGCGTCGAGCAGGGCCGTGCCGACGATGAGGTCGGCGCCGCCGAACTCCGGGTCGTCGAGTTCGGCGCCGTCGTCCACGGCGAACAGCAGCCTCCGTTCGCCCTGGCGGTAGGCGGTGCCGACCGGGGGGCTGGCGGCGTGGACGGCCAGCAGGGCTACCAGGTAGGGCAGTTCGGGGTCCCGCAGGCGGGCGTCGGCGAGGAGGCCGGAGAGCCGGCGCGGCGCGTCGGCCGGGAGGTCCAGCAGTTCGGTGGCGGCCGCCAGCTGTTCCTCGCTGAAGCGGCTGTCGTCGGGCGTGGCGATCAGGTCGGGCTCGGGCATCTCGGCGCCGAGGTGCTCCCGCTCCACGGGCGGGGTCAGCAGGATCTCGACCAGGTCGGCGACCCGGACGGAGACCGGGGTGCGCAGTCCGGTGCCGTGGGCGAAGAAGGCGTCGGTGACCCGGGCCGCCCGCTCCACGGGCAGCGGCAGCAGCGGCGCCAGCAGATGGCCGTAGAGGTCGGTTCCCGAGACGGACGTGGGCGTGGCGAAGGCCTGCCGGTCCTGTTCGGCGCGGAACAGCGGGCCGGCCTCCAGCAGCCGGGACTGCAGCTGGGTGTGGCGCCTGATGCAGTCCTTGACGATGTCGACCAGTTCGGCCGCCCGGCGCTTGTGCTCGGGGTCCTCGGTCTCGTCGCGGGCCTTGCGGATGTTGGTGAGGATCGCGTTCTCGTGGCGGTAGCGGTCCGCCACATGGTCGAGGGCCTCGGTGATCATGTCGGGTACGGCGGTCAGCCAGTCCACCGCGCGGACGTTGCGCCGGGTGGCGTCCAGGGCGCGGCGGAGGGTCTCGGAGTACTGCACGGTCCGGTAGCGGGCCTGTTCGGCGGCGAGCTGGGCGTCGGCGAGCCTGCCCCGGCTGATCAGCACCTCCAGCTTGACCTCGGCGGCGATCTGCGCGCTGGTGACGTCGGTGTCCAGGGCGCCGACCAGGACGTTGACCGCCTCGTCGGTGGTGCGCAGGTACACCGTGCCGCCGGGGCCGGGGACCTCTTCGATCAGCTTGAAGTCGTAGTCGCGGCGCACATAGGTGCCGTCCGCCCCGAAGACGCCGTACACCGCGCGGAAGCCTCGGTCGACGCTGCCGACGTTGATCAGGTTCTCCAGGACCCAGCGGGCCACCCGCTCGTGCTCCGCGGCGGGGCGGCGCGGGGCCTGGGCGGCGATGCGCGGGATGAGCCGGGCGACTATCTGGTCGTGGTCCGCGCCCGTGTCGAAGTCCATGTTCAGGGTGACGAGGTCGATGCCGGCGAGGGCGATCTCCGCCATGCCGTACACCGAGTACTCACCGGCGAGGTTGGCCTTGCGGGCGTCGAGGTCGTGCAGCGGGGCGGTGCATGCGAGCGCGCGCAGCCGCCGCGCCAGCCCTTCGTCGGCGGCCGGGCCCGGCGCGGGCCGCGGCCCCGCGCTGAGCTGGGGCGGAACGCTGTCCGTCGGTGCAGGCGAAGTCACGGTGCACAGACTAGGTCCTCGGTCTGACAACAACCCAAACGACCGGGTTGCGCCCCGGCGCGACGATCGTCACACCCCGTGCTCAGCCGTCCTGGGCGTCCTCGCCGACCCGCCGCCGGTACACCTCGACGACCCGCTCCAGCGACACCTCGAGGTAGTCCGCCAGCAGCGCCTCGGCCCGGTCGCGGTCGCCGTCCCGCAGCGCCTGGAGAATGCCGGCGTTTCGGGCGATGTACGGTTCGTGCAGCCGCCGGGGTTCGTCCACCACGTGGAAGGCGAGCCGCAGTTCGGCGAAGACGCTGCGCATCAGCTCGTCCGTGCGCTCGCTCGCGGCGAGGGCCACCAGTTCCCGGTGGAAGTGGATATTGGCCGTACCCACCGCTTTCCAGTCACCTTCGCGGGCCGCCGAACGCCCCTGCTCCACCACTTCGGCGAGCGCGTCGAGCGCGTAGGGCGGCTCGCCGAGTCCGCGTACGACGGCGCACTCGACGAGCCGGCGGGTGCGGTAGATGTCCTCGACGTCCTCGACCGTCAGCACGCGGACGAACACGCCCCGGTTCAGTTCGTGGACGAGCAGCCGTTCGTGCGTGAGCAGCCGGAACGCCTCGCGCAGGGTGTTGCGGGAGACGCCGAGCGCGCCGCCGATGCTGTCCTCCGACAGCCGCGTCCCCGGCGGGAAGTAGCCCTCGGCGATCCGGGTCCTGAGGATGTCCGCGACCCGCTCGGCGGTACTGGTACGGCCCAACAGGGCGCGGTCGCCGGCCAGTCCGCTCAACTGCTCCGTCATGCCCGGAATTCAATCGCACACAGAAGTACGAGACAACAGGGGTATTGAAGGATCGTTCAACGATCCTCTACCTTGCTGCGCACGGCTCAGTTCTGCCCGCACCCTCCGTCCCCCCTCTGCGAGGTGCCCATGAGCACGACCCCTTCACAGCGGACCGCGACCGGTACCCCACCCGCCACGGCGTCCGAACCCGTCCTGGACGACGGGGCGTTCGGCTGGCTGCGCGCCCTGGGTCCGCGCGGCCGGCGCGCCTTCGGCGGCGCGTTCGGCGGCTATGCCCTGGACTCGTACGACTACTTCACACTGCCGCTGACGATGGTCGCGCTGTCGGCGTACTTCGGTCTGAACAGCGGCCAGACCGGACTGCTCACCACCGTCACCCTGGTCGTCTCCGCGGTCGGCGGTGCTCTCGCCGGCGTGCTGGCGGACCGGATCGGCCGGGTGAAGGCACTGCTGCTGACGGTGATCACCTACGCGGTGTTCACCGTCGCCTGCGGCTTCGCGCCCAACTACGAGACGCTGCTGGTGTTCCGCGCGCTGCAGGGTCTCGGCTTCGGCGGCGAGTGGGCCGTCGGCGCGATCCTGGTCGCCGAGTACGCGAGCGCCAGGCACCGGGGCCGCACCCTCGGGGCGGTCCAGAGCTCGTGGGCCGTCGGCTGGGCCCTGGCCGTGATCGTCTACACGGTCGTCTTCTCGCTGGCGGACGACGACCTCGCCTGGCGCGTGCTGTTCTGGACCGGTGCCCTGCCCGCGCTGCTCGTGGTCTGGGTGCGCCGCAGTGTGCAGGACGCGCCCGAGGCGGCAGCCGCGCGGGAGGCGGACGCCCGGAAGGGCTCCTTCGCGACGATCTTCCGGCGGAGCCGCCCCGGATCGCCGGGACTGCTGCGCACCACGCTCTTCGCCGTGCTGCTCTCCACCGGCGTCCAGGGCGGCTACTACACCCTCGCCACCTGGGTACCGACGTATCTGAAGACGGAGCGCGACCTGTCGGTGGTCGGTACCGGCGGCTATCTGACGTTTCTGATCTCGGGTGCCTTCATCGGCTATCTGACCGGCGGTTACCTCACCGACCGGCTGGGCCGCCGGCGCAACATCTGGCTGTTCGCGCTGCTGTCCGCGATCTGCGTGCTGGCGTACACGAACATCCCGAGCGGCGCCAACACCGCGATCCTCGTGCTCGGTTTCCCGCTCGGGTTCTGCATGTCGGCGATCTTCAGCGGCTTCGGCTCCTATCTGAGCGAGCTGTATCCGACGGCGGTGCGCGGTACGGGACAGGGCTTCACGTACAACACCGGACGTGCCGTGGGCGCCGTCTTCCCCACGACGGTCGGCTTCCTGGCCGACAGCTGGGGCGTGGGCGGGGCACTGGTCTTCGGCGCGATCGGCTACGGCCTCGCGGCCCTGGCGCTGCTGGGGCTGCCGGAGACACGCGGAAAGGAACTGGAGTGACCCCCACCGACGACCGCACGCCGACCACCGTGGACGACCGTCCCGTGGCCCTCGTCGACGCGCACGCACACGCGTGGAGCCCGCGCACCGCGCGCGCCCGCTTCCGGGAGGGGCTGGCGGGCCCCACGGCCGGTGTGGCCGCGGGACACACCCAGGCCAATCTGATCTCGGTGCCCGCCGACTGGGCGTACGACATGCTGCTGTTCTGCCAGCGCAATCCCAAGCCCTGCCCGGTCCTGGACGTCACCGACGCCGGGTCGACGGCCACCGTCCTCGCCCCCGACGCGGATCTGCGCACCGATCTGCCGCGCTACCGCGTGTGGGAGAACGGTGAGCTGGTGGACGAGCCGACGGATGTGCGGGCGCACTGGCGCGATGATCTGGTGTCGTTCCTGATCGGCTGCAGTTTCACCTTCGAGTCGGCGCTGACGGCGGCGGGCGTGCCGGTCCGGCACATCGAGCAGGGCCGGAACGTTCCCATGTATGTGACGAGTTGGCAGTGCCGTCCGGCCGGACGGCTGAGCGGGCCGATGGTGGTGTCCATGCGGCCGGTGCCGCCGCGGCATCTGTCGGCGGCGATCCGGGAGAGCAGTCTGCTGCCGGCGGTGCACGGCGGACCCGTGCACTGCGGCGATCCGTCGGGGCTGGGCATCGACGACCTCGGCCGTCCGGACTTCGGCGACCCGGTGGAGTTCGAGCC
Source organism: Streptomyces sp. NRRL WC-3626 (assembly GCF_000718785.1). Taxonomy (GTDB): domain Bacteria; phylum Actinomycetota; class Actinomycetes; order Streptomycetales; family Streptomycetaceae; genus Streptomyces; species Streptomyces edwardsiae. The sequence continues at coordinate 32,565 of NZ_JOCA01000011.1, forward strand.
GGACGACATCCCGGTGTTCTGGGCCTGCGGAGTGACCCCGCAGGCCGCGGTGATGGCCTCGCGTCCGCCGTTCGCCCTCACGCACGCGCCGGGACAGATGTTCCTCGGCGACGCCCGCGACGAGCAGTTCCGCGTGGTCTGACCGGCCCCTTGCCGTACGAGAACGGGAGAGACGAAGGACTCATGACGTCGATCGATCTGAACGCCGACCTCGGCGAGGGTTTCGGCCGCTGGCGCCTCACCGACGACGAGCGGCTGCTGTCCGTGGTCACCAGCGCCAACGTGGCGTGCGGTTTCCACGCCGGGGACGCGGTCACCATGCGCCGGGTGTGCGAGCTCGCCGCCGCGCGCGGGGTGCGGATCGGCGCCCAGGTCTCCTACCGGGACCTGGCGGGGTTCGGGCGGCGCGCGATGGACGTGCCACCCGCCGAACTGGCGGCCGAGGTCGCCTACCAGATCGGCGCACTGGAGGTCTTCGCGCGCGCGGCGGGCGCCCGCGTGGCATACGTCAAACCGCACGGGGCGCTGTACAACCGGGTGGTGCGTGACGAGGAACAGGCCGGCGCGGTCGTCGACGGGGTGCTGCTGGCGGACGCCACGCTGCCGGTGCTCGGCCTGCCCGGCTCGCGGCTGCTGGAACTCGCCGGGAAGGCGGGGCTGCCGGTGGTCGCGGAGGCGTTCGCCGACCGGGCGTACACCGACGAGGGCACGCTGGTGCCGCGCCGTCAGGAGGGCGCCGTGGTCACCGACGCGGAGTCCGTCGTGGCGCGCTCGGTGGACCTGGCCCGCCGCGGGGAGGTCGACGCACGGTCGGGGCGGCGTATCGAGGTGCGGGCGCGCTCCCTGTGCCTGCACGGGGACACACCGGGGGCGGTGGATCTGGCGCGGCGTGTGCGGGCCGCCCTGGAGGCGTCCGGGGTCCGGGTGGAGGCCTTCGTATGAGGGTGCTGCCCGTCGGCGAGGACGCCCTCCTCGTCGAGGTCTCCTCGGGCGAGGAGGCGCAGCGGCTCCACGCGGAGTTGCTGCGGCGCCGCGCGGAGGGGTCGTTGCCGGTCGGCGAGATCGTCCCGGCGGCGCGCACGGTGCTGCTCGACGGCCTCACCGATCCCGCCCGGCTGGCCGCCGAGCTGACCTCGCGCGAGCTGCCGCCGGTGCCTGCGCGCGCGGGCGGGACGGTCGAGATCCCGGTGCGCTACGACGGCCCGGACCTCGCCGACGTCGCCGCGCACTGGGGTGTCCGCGCGCGGGAGGTGGCCCGGATCCACGCGGGTACCGGATTCCGTGTCGCCTTCTGCGGGTTCGCGCCCGGCTTCGGCTACCTCACCGGTCTGCCGGAGCGCTACGACGTGCCCCGCCGGTCCACTCCGCGCACCGCCGTCCCGGCCGGGTCCGTGGCGCTGGCGGGGCCGTACACGGGCGTGTACCCGCGGTCCTCGCCGGGCGGCTGGCAGCTGATCGGTACGACCGACGCCGTGCTGTGGGACCACGCGCGGGTGCCGGCGGCGCTGCTCTCGCCCGGCACGCGGGTGCGCTTCGTCCCGGTGGCCGCGGTATGACGGACCGTGCGCTCGCCGTCGTGCGCGCGGGGGCCCTGACCACGGTGCAGGACCGGGGCCGTCCGGGCCACGCCCATCTGGGTGTGCCGCGTTCCGGGGCGCTGGACGGGCCGGCGGCGGCGCTCGCCAACCGGCTGGCCGGCAACCCGCCGGACGCGGCCGTCCTGGAGACGACCCTGAGCGGCTGCTCGCTGCGGCCCCGTTCGACCGTCACCGTTGCGGTCACCGGGGCGCCCTGCCCGGTCGCCGTGGACGGCCGCCCGGCCGCCTGGGGCGCGCCGGTCCGCGTGCGCGCCGGTTCCGTGCTGGACGTCGGGGCGGCGGTCCGCGGTGTACGGGCGTACGTGGCCGTCTCCGGCGGGATCGCCGTCGAACCGGTGCTCGGCAGCCGCTCCACGGACCTGCTGTCCGGTCTCGGCCCTGCGCCCCTCACGGACGGTGCCGTACTCCCCCTCGGACCGCCCGGGGAGCGCCTCGCGCGGGTGGACGCCGCGCCGCAGCCGGCGCCGCCCGGCGAGCTCGTGCTGCGGGTGACGCCGGGCCCGCGCGACGACTGGTTCACCCCGGAAGCGCTACGGCTGTTCACGTCCCGCGCGTACCACGTGTCCCCGGCGAGCAACCGCATCGGACTGCGGACGACCGGGCCCGCCCTGTCACGCGCCCGGCACGACGAACTCCCCAGCGAGGGCATGGTGCTGGGCGCGGTCCAGGTCCCGCCCGACGGGACGCCGGTGGTCTTCCTGGCCGACCATCCGACCACCGGGGGCTACCCGGTGATCGCGGTCGCCCACCCGGCCGACCTCCCGGCCGCCGCCCAGTCGCCTCCGGGCACCCCGGTCCGCTTCATCGCCGTACGACGCGGCCGGCGGGCGGGCGGTGCATGACGCCCCGGGGCACGGGGCGTCACGCCCTCCGGCTCCGTACCGCAGGCGCGGTGGATGGCACCCGGGCCGCGGATCGGTCAAACGGCCCCCGGACGGCGTTCCCCCGTCGACAGGGCGGCCAGGGCCGCCGAGACGGCGGTGGTGGTGCGCAGGTCGAGGCGGACGGTGGTGCCGCGTGCGTGGTGGCGGATCTCGTCGACGGCCAGGGAGAGCAGCTGGGGCAGGAGGTCGGTGCAGCGGCGGGCCACCCAGCCGGTGCCGGCCGTGGCCAGCCGGCGCAGGCTCTCCCACCTGGTGGGCGCCGGGGAGTCGGGTTCGGGCGAGGGTGCGGGCCCGGTCGCGGCACCGCGTTCCGTCAGCAGCGCGTGGAACCGTACGGCCAGTTGACGGTGTCCCGGCTCACCGGGATGCAGCCGGTCAGCGCTCCACATCGCCCGGTCGCCAATCCAGTCCCCCTCGCAGGCGTGCAGATGCGCCGCGCCGTACCGGTCGGACAGGGCGTGCACCACGGTGTTCACCGCCCGCTGCCGCCGGGCGAGCGGGCGGGCGGGCCAGGGCGCCCGGCAGTCCCAGCATCCCGCCCGGATCGGGCAGGCAGGCGGTGAGCAGCAGGGCGCCCTGCCCGGTGCAGGCCGCGTACACCTGGTCCAGCCGGGCCGCCACGTCCCGGATGTCGAAGGTGCGGCGCAGGGTGTCGTTGACGCCGACGACGACGGAGACGAGGTCGGGCCGCAGCGCCAGCGCGGCCGGCAGCTGCCGTTCGAGCACGTCGCGCGTCTGTGCCCCGCTCTCCGCGAGGTTGGTGAACCGTACGGGCCCGGCGCACAGCGACGGTGCGAGCAGCGCGGCCCAGCCGCGCCGTCCGCCGCCGGTCCGGTCCCCCACGCCCTCGGTCAGCGAGTCCCCGAGGGCCACGAACAGGGGCGGTCTCACGACAGCCCCCGGGGGACGGCCTGCCGTACCGGCGTCACCGGTGCGTCGAGGGCCGTGAGGAAGGCCGCCACGGCCGTATCCCAGCCGAAACGCTCCGCACGCGCGCGTGCCGCCTCGCGCCGGGCCGGCTCCGCCCGCTCCAGCAGCCGTTCGACGGCGTCCGCGAACGCCTCCCCCCGGTCCTCGGCGACCGCGCCCGCCGGGCCGATCACCTCCAAAAGCGCCGACGACGCGCTCGCCACGACGGGCGTGCCGCACGCCATCGCCTCCAGCGCGGCGAGCCCGAAGGTCTCGGCCGGCCCGGGTGCCAGGCACACGTCGGCGGACGCCTGGAGCGCGCCCAGCAGTGCCCGGTCGCGCACGTGTCCCAGGAAGGTCACCGGCAGTCCGCGCTCCCGCGCGCGCTGTTCGAGCCGCGCCCGCAGGGGCCCGTCGCCTGCGACGACCAGCGCCGCCCGCCGCCCGCGCCGCAGCAGTGCCTCCAGCGCGTCCAGTGCCGTCCCGGGCCGCTTCTCCGGGGAGAGCCGGGAGCACATCACGAGCAGCGTCGCCGGCACGCGCGCGTACCGGGCCCGCAGCCCCGGGTCGTGGAGCGCGGGGTGGCGTTCCACCAGATCGACGCCCAGTGGGGCCCGTACGACATTGCGGGCCCCGATGCGCACGAACTCCCGTTCGGCGTACTCGGTGGTGCACACCACGCGCGTGTACGCGTGTGCGGTACGCGTGTTGAGGGCGTCCGCGGTGCGCCGGGCGGCCGGTTCGGGCAGCCCCCAGGTGCGCAGCACGCCGTCGGCGGTCTCGTGGGAGACCATGACCGCCGGGACGCGGGCCCGCCGTGCCCACCGTCCGGTCCAGCGCAGGGTCGTCCGGTCGGACACCTCGAGCCGGTCGGGGGCCAGGTCCTGGAGCAGGGCGGCGAGCCGCCGTCAGTCGGTGAGGACGCGGTAGCCGCCGGTGCCGGGCAGCAGCGGGCCGGGGAGGGTGATCACCCTGCCCTGCCCGGTCTCCTCGTCGCTCTCGCGTTCTCCGGGGACGACGAGCACGGGCCGGTGCCCCGCCTCCAGGTAGCCCTTGCCGAGCTCCCGCAGCGCGGTGCGCAGCCCCCCGGACGCGGGTGCCACGAAGTTCGCCAGCCGCACGATCCGCAGGGAGGCGTTCATGCCGCCACCGCCGTTCTGCGTCCGGCGAGGACGTCGTCGTAGTGGCCGATGAGCCGGTCGCCCACGGCGGCCCAGGTGCGGCCCTCGACCGCCCTGCGCCCCGCCGCCCCGTACGCGGCCCGCAGGGCGGGATCGGCGGCCATGGACCACACCGCGTCGCGTACGGCGGTGGCGTCGCGCGGGGGTACGAGGAGCCCGGTGCGGCCGTGCGCGACCAGGTCCAGCGGGCCGCCCACGGCGGGCGCGACCACGGGCACGCCGCTCGCCATCGCCTCCTGCACGGTCTGGCAGAAGGTCTCGAACGGTCCCGTGTGGGCGAAGACGTCCAGTGAGGCGAAGATCCGCGCGAGGTCGTCCCCGGTACGGCGGCCGAGGAAGGCCGCGCGGGGCAGCGCCCGTTCCAGGGCCGGCCGGCTGGGCCCGTCGCCGACGATCACGACCCGTACACCGGGCAGTGTGCCGGCCTCGGCCAGCAGTTCGACCTGCTTCTCCGGGGCGAGCCGGCCGACGTAGCCCACGATGAGCTCGCCGTCCGGGGCGAGGGTCCGGCGCAGTGCCTCGTCGCGCAGGTCCGGCCGGAAGCGGACGGTGTCCACACCGCGCGGCCACAGCCGGACCCGGGGCACGCCGTGTGCCTCGAGGTCGCGCAGGGCGGCGCCGGACGGGGCCAGGGTGAGGTCGGCGGCGGTGTGCACGGAGCGGATGCGCCGCCAGGCGGCCGCCTCGCCGGCGCCCATGTACGTACGGGCGTATCCGGCGAGGTCGGTCTGGTAGACGGCGACGGCGGGCAGGCCCAGGCGGGCGGCGGCCGCCATACCTCGTACGCCGAGGACGAAGGGGCCGGCGAGATGGACGACGTCGGCCCGGTGCCCGGCGATCGCGGCGGCCAGGCGCCGGCTCGGGAGGGCGACGCGGACCTGGGGATAGCCGGGGAGGGGGAGGGAGGGGACGCGGACGACGGGGCAGGGTGCCCCGTCGCCGGGGTCGGCGCCCGCGACCTGCGGGGCGACGACGAGGGGGCTGTGGCCGCGCGCGGCGAGGTGCCGGGCGGTCTGGAGCGCGCAGTGGGCCACGCCGTTCACATCGGGGGGAAAGGACTCGGTGACGATGACGACACGCATAACCGTGTTGTCGCCGCGCCGGACGTGGCCACGTCAACGTGGATCTTTCCTCACGGGGAACGCCCCGTGAGCGTTGACTCCCTCACCCGTGCAGGTCAGGCGGCATCCACGCGCACCTGACCCGCGGGTCACCCGGCGTTCACACCGCGCGGGCGGGAGGGGGTCACACGGCGGTCCCCTCGGGGCCGATGCGGCTGCGTACGGCGGTCTGCACCTCGGCCTCCTCGGCCGGGTCCGCGGCGAGCCTGCGCAGCCGTTCGACGACGCGGGTGTCGCCGGTCTCGGCGTGCCGGGCGGCGATCTCGCGGGTGGTCTCCTCGCAGTCCCACAGGCACTCGACGGCGAAGCCGGTGCCGTAGGAGGGGTCGGTCGCGGCGAGTGCGCGCGCGGCGCGGCCCCGCAGATGGGAGGAGGCGGTCTCGCGGTAGACATGGCGCAGTACGGGGGCGGCGCAGGTGATGCCGAGGCGTCCGGCGCCGTCGACGAGGGTCCACAGGGTGGGCGCGTCGGGACCTTCGCCCCGTACGGCCTCCCGTAGCGCCGCGAGCACCAGGTCGCGGTCCTGGAGCCCGCCCCGGCAGGCGAGGACGCGGCCCGCGGCGGCGCCCAGCGGGTCGGGCCGGCGGGCCCAGCCGCGCGCACGGTCGACGGCCGCGAGACTGCGCATGCGTTCGAAGGCGTCGACGGCGGCCTCGACCACGGGCGTCGAGCCGGTGGCCACGGCGGCCTCGATCAGGTCGAGGGCCTCGGGATCGTTGCCGTCGGCGAGATAGCGCAGGGCGGTGCACCGGGCTCCCTCGGTGCCGTCCTGGGCGGCCCGGACGATCTCGGGCCGGTCCTCGGGGCCGGCCACGGCGGCGAGACATCGGGCGGCCGGGACATGGAGCGCGGCGCCGCGTTCGACGCCTTCCTGGGCCCATTCGAAGACCGCCCGTACGCTCCAGCCGGGGCGGGGCCCGCCGGGGCGCATCTGCCGCTGCCAGCGGTCGAAGGACCCGGCCTCCTGGGCGGCGCGCACGCGCTTGGCGACGGATTCGCGGGGATCGTCGGCCCACAGGCGCCAGGGCCGCGGTTCGAAGGCGTCGCGAACGGTGGCGGCGAGCTCCGCCTCGCCCTCGGGGTCGGTGGTGAACCGCGCGAGGACCGGGACGGCCAGGGCCCGCAGCCCCGCGTCGTCGTCCCTGAGGGCCAGCTCGTCCAGGGCCCAGGCCCAGTTGGTGCCGTGGGCCGCGTACCTGCGCAACAGGCCGAGGGCGTCCGGCCTGCCGTAGGAGGCGAGGTGCCCGAGGACCGCGAGGGCGAGTCCGGTGCGGGACTCGTCGGTGTCGAGGACGTCCTCGGGGTCGAAGAGGTGGGCCTCGATCGCGGCCAGGTCGCCGTGCAGATCGAGGTAGAGGCGGGCGTAGTAGAGGGAGCGGTTCTCCACCTGCCAGTCGTGGCGCGGGTCGCGCAGCACACAGTGGTTCAGCGCCGCGAGCGCTTCGGAGCGCGGGGCGGTGAGCGCGTGCAGCGTGCCGTCGCCGCGGCCCCGCTGGAGCAGGCCGAGCAGCGTACCGCTGGGCGCTATGACCGGATCGAACATGGGAAACAGCCTCACATCAAGCGTCGACGCAACCGGGGACCTGCATTACCTGGCCGCGTGACAACACGTCGGGGCGCCCGCCGTTTCCTGCTTGCTGTAGACCATCTCTCTCTGCCTCTCGTCGGTGGCCCAGGCGGGCCGCATCACGGTCCGCGCGGTGCGGCAACACCTGCCCAGCCATCGCGTCCGTGAATCACGTCGTCATGATGACCCGGCGGTCACATCTACCGCGACCGAAATTTCGGCGGCCCTGTACCGCCTCCCCCGTTTTCCGTGTCGTCGCTGGTCGGAGCGGGTCGCTCAGTCCTCGCCGAACAGCTCGAGCAGTTCCGTGCGGGCGAACATCCGGGCCGTGTCGACGGCCGAGGGGGTGCCCGCGGCCGGGTTCGCGCCGCCCTTCAGCAGGGCCCGGATCACCTCGGTCTCGCCCTTGAAGACCGCCCCCGCGAGTGGTGTCTGACCGCGGTCGTTGACGCGGTCGGCGTCGGCGCCGCGCTCCAGCAGCGCGCGCACCGCCTCGGCGTGGCCGTGGTACGCGGCGAGCATCACGAGGGAGTCGCCCCGGTCGTTGGTGAGGTCGGCCGGCACGCCCGCGTCCACGTAGGCCACGAGTTCCTCGGTCCGGCCGCGACGGGCCAGATCGAAGATCTTGGTCGCCAGCTCCACGACCTCGGGGTCGGGGGCTTCAGTCATCGGCCGGACCGCCTCTCACTGCACATGCTTCACGCATCGGGGACAGGACGTACGTCTGCGAGCGGTGCAGAGCCGTACGGGTGAATCGCCAGCGTACTGGCTCACCGGGCACATGACCCGCTGCGCCCGAGGTAATGATCACGGCAGGACCATCCGGGGGGAAATGCCAAGAATCCACCCAGTTGCACCTTTAATCGTATAGATACATTCTGTGATCCTGGAAGTACTCATGGTGACTGTCCCCGCAAACCAGGAGAACTCACATGATCGTCTCGATCTCATGCGTGGTGCTGCTCGGCGTCGTCGTCTTCATCTTCTTCCGCAAGGACGGACTGAAGGCGTCGCACGCCCTGGTGGCGATGCTGTTCGGCTTCTATCTGGCCAGCACGGCCATCGCACCCAGTATCAAGGCGGGCGGCGAAAGCCTGGCCGGCCTCCTGGGCGGGTTCAAGTTCTGATCCGCCCGACCACGCACCGACCGCCCGTACGCACCCTCTGGAGACAGCAGTGGCCCGGCGCCCTCTCCCCCGCATCCTGACCAACGGCGGCGCACAGCTCGCCCGCAGCCGGGAGCTGGCCAGGACGGCGGCCGACAGCGCCACGGACGTCCTCCACCCGCTGATCACCATCACGCGCGGTCTGCGCCGGCTGGCCTCGGCCGGGCGGCGCAGGTGGGCCGACACGCCCAAGGACCGGCGTGGCGCACTGCTCTTCATGGTGGCGTCGGTCGTGCTGGCCGTGGCACTGGCACCGTACGGTCCGCTGCTCGCCGTCGTCACCCTGATGGCGGCAGCGGCCTGGCAGGGCCGGGACCGCGCCCCGTCGGCGCCCGCCGGGCCCGACGCGTCCCAGCTCCAGCGGCTGAAGTCGCTGTACGACGCCCTCGTGCCGTACTTCTCGGCCGCCGAGGACCCGGAGCCGCTCTACGCGCACGGCGGCGACTGGGAGAAGGTCTTCTCCGAGTACGAGTTCGACCCCACCGGCCGGATCGCGCACCTGGTGATCGGCTACCCCGCCTACTTCACCGACGGCGAGCCGGAGTCCCGGGCGCGGATCGAGCATCTGCTCGGCGCGAAGTCGGGGCGCGGCCGCGAGTACCAGTTCGTGTGGGACGAGGAGGCCAACCAGCTCACGGTCCGCGTCCTCGCGCCCCTGCCCACCGACATCGCCGCCCAGCCGTTCGTCACGGCCCCGGGCGAGACGGTGCTCGGCTTCACCGATCCCACCAGGGTGCAGCGCACGCTGCCGCTCACCCACGGCACGCACGGCGAGGAGCGGCGTGACGCCCCGCCCGTCGTCTGGCGCACCGGCATCCGCTCCACCGAGCCGCACCTGCTCGCCGTCGGCCAGCCGGGCAGCGGCACCTCCACGCTGCTGCGCTCCATCGCCCTGCAGGCGCTGCACCACGGTGACGTGGTGATCGTCGACGGCGGCGGCACCGGCGAGTACGCCTGTCTGACCGGACGGGACGGTGTGCTCGCCGTCGAGTGCGGGCTGCCGGGGGCGCTGACGAGCCTGGAGTGGGCGGCGCACGAGACGGAGCGGCGGCTGATCGCGGCGAATCGGGCGCATCAGGCGGGCGATCCGCCGCCGGAGGACACGCGGCGGCCGCTGTGGCTGTTGCTGGACCGGCCGAGCGCGTTCACGCACCTGGCGGCCGCGGACGGGCGCAAGGATCCTCAGGCGCTGCTCGGGGTTCCACTGCGGCACGGCCGGCCGGCGAACGTCACCGTGGTCGTCGCCGAGCAGTTCGACGGGCTGGACTCGCTGGAGGAGTCGGTGCGGCAGCATACGCGTGCGCGGGTGGTGCTCGGGGCCGCTACGGCGGGGCAGTTGGAGGCTGTGCTCGGGGCGCCTGCGCACACCACTCCCGTCGAGCAGGTGCCGCCCGGGCGGGGGTACGCCCGGCTCGGCGGCGGGCCTGTGCACCGGCTGCAGGTGCCGGCCACGCCTGATCCGTACGACGACGCGACGAGCGATGCTCATCGGCAGGCCGTGCTGGAGTTGTTGCCGCCTCGGACGACTCCGGTGGATGAGGAGGCGGGGGTGCGGGCTGTGCGCCTCGACAAGGTTCGGGAGGAGGCTGCCGAGGACGGAATCGGGGGGCGGTCCGTGGAAGCTGTCGGAGCCGAGGCGGCTGTGGCGGAGCCCAGCTCCTGACGGACCGGCGGTGCGCGCGGGTCACTGCCGTTGACGGGGTGCCCAGTGGCACGTGCCGCCGCGCCCACCCGTGCCGCCCCAGCGGCACGACTGCCCGCGGTGGGACGGCACCGCCGCCACCCTGAACGTCTGCACGTGTGCCCAGTGAGACCGGCACCGCCGCCACACCGAACCTCGGCACGCGTGCCCGCGGTGAAACGGCACCGTCGCCACCCTGAACGTCTGCACGTGTGCCCAGTGAGACCGGCACCGCCGCCACACCGAACCTCGGCACGCGTGCGCGCGGTGAGACGGCACCGTCGCCGATCCAGATGTCTGCGCGCGTGCGCGTAGTTGGATGGCACCGTCGCCGATCCGAACGTCCGTGCGACCGCGCGCGGTTGTGCCGCTCCGTCGCCGCCCTGGACGTCTGCGTGACTGCACGCAGTGGGATGACACCGTCGCCGCTCCGGACTGCGGGGCGGGGCCGTGCGGGTGTCCGCGTGTTGGTCACGCCACGAAGGTGCGGGGGGTTTCCGTGCCGGTTGTAGCGCCTGTTCGAACCAGGTGGGCCGCCGCGGAGAGGCGGGTCGCCGCCTCCTCGGCCACGGGGCCGCCCACCGTGAAGGGGAGGCGGACGTACCCCTCGAAGGCGCCGTCGACGCCGAAGCGCGGGCCGGACGGGACCCGGACGCCGACCCGTTCGCCCGCCTCGGCGAGCCGGGAGCCGGAGAGGCCGCCCGTGCGCACCCACAGGGTGAGTCCGCCGCGCGGTACCTCGAACTCCCAGTCGGGCAGCTCCCGCCGTACCGCGGCCACCAGTTCGTCCCGGTTCTGCCGGGCCTGCGCGCGCCGCATCTCCACCGCCCGCTCCCAGCCGCCGGTGCCGAACAGCCAGTTCACCGCCAGCTGTTCCAGGACCGGCGTCCCCAGATCCGCGTACGCGCGTGCGGCGACGAGGCTGCGGATCACGTCGGGGGCCGCGCGTACCCAGCCGATGCGCATACCGGCCCAGAACGCCTTGCTCGCCGAGCCCACCGTGATCACCGTGGACCCCGCCGGGTCGAAGGCACACACCGGGCGCGGCATCTCCACGTCCGGGTCGAGCCACAGTTCGCTCATCGTCTCGTCGGCGACGAGCACCGTCCCCGCGGAGCGCGCCGAGTCCACCAGGCGGCGCCGCTGGTCCTCGGCGGCGAGCGCGCCGGTCGGGTTGTGGAAGTCGGCGACGACGTAGGCGATCCGGGGTGCCGCCTCGCGCAGCACCTGGCGCCAGCGGTCCATGTCCCAGCCGCCCAGTCCCGCCGCCATGGCCACCGGGACGAGCCGGGCGCCGGCCTCCCGCATCAGCTGGAGGATGTTGGCGTAGGACGGCGACTCGACGGCGATGCGCTCACCGCGTCCGCCGAAGAGATGGCAGATGGCGTCGATGGCACCCATCGCGCCGGTCGTCACCATGATCTGCTCGGGCATGGTGGGGATGCCCCGCGCGGTGTAGCGGTCGGCGATCATCGAGCGCAGGGCGGGCAGCCCGGCGGGATAGTCGCCGTGCGTGTGCGCGTACGGCGGCAGCTCCTCCAGGGCGCCCTGGACGGCCCGGGTGAGCCAGGGCTCGGGGGCGGGCAGCGCGGCGCAGCCGAGGTCGATCATCGAGCCGAGGGTCTCGGGCGGCAGGGGCTCCAGTCCCCGCGCGGGCACCGGGTTGCCGGCCGGCACGGCGGTCCAGCTGCCCGCGCCGCGCCGTGACTCCAGGAATCCCTCGGTGCGCAGCGCCTCGTAGGCGGCGGCGACGGTGGTGCGGCTGACCGAGAGGGCGAGGGCGAGCTCACGCTCGGCGGGCAGCCGCGCGGCCACCGGGACACGTCCCTCCAGCACCAGCAGGCGGATGCCGTCGGCGAGCGCGCGGTAGGCGGGCGGACGCCGGGTCCCTGGGCCTGCGGGGCGGTCCTGCTGGGAGTGGAGCAGCCTGGCCAGCTGCGCCGCCCCCACCGCTGAAGTCCACTGCGCCATAAGAATCAGTCCACCTTCCCCGAATTGGCCATGGATGACATCATCGACCAAGCCACAGGGTGTCATGAGTCGGTCCACTTCCACCACAGGGGGCACGTCTTGGCCAGGTACTCGTCCCGGCACGGGCATCTCACACGGCGGCTGTTCCAGCTGTACGCCGGTCTGGCGCTGTACGGCGCGAGCTCGGCGCTGCTCGTACGGTCGGGGCTCGGTCTCGAGCCGTGGAACGTGCTGCACCAGGGCCTGTCCGAGCGGACGGGGCTGTCGATGGGCCTGGTGCTGACCCTGGTCGGCGCCGCGGTGCTGCTGCTGTGGATCCCGCTGCGTCAGCGGCCGGGGCTTGGCACGGTCTCCAATGTGCTGGTGATCGGCGCGGCGATGGACGCGGCCCTGACCGTGGTGCCGGACGCGCACGCCATGGCCGTACGCGTGCTCCTGCTGACGGCGGGCATCGCGCTGAACGGGGCGGCCACCGGGCTGTACATCGCGGCCCGGTTCGGTCCGGGCCCGCGCGACGGGCTGATGACGGGGCTGAACCGGCGCACCGGGGTGTCGGTCCGCCTGGTCCGCACGGCCATCGAGATCACCGTGGTCGTCACCGGCTTCCTCCTCGGCGGCACGGTGGGCGTGGGCACCCTGCTCTACGCGGTGACCATCGGCCCGCTCGCCCAGCTCTTCCTGCGCGCCTTCGCCGTTCCCTCGGCATCCGACGGCAGCACGGTCGTTGCCGCCGGTCAACCGGAGCGCGCGATACTGCGTTCGTGACAGAGCGGATACGCCACCCCTACCTCGACCATCCCGGCCCGATCGCCTTCGCCCACCGGGGCGGAACGGCGAACGGCCTGGAGAACACCGCTCGGCAGTTCCGCCGCGCGGTCGAGGCGGGCTACCGGTACATCGAGACCGACGTCCACACCACGCGCGACGGCCGGCTCGTCGCCTTCCACGACGCGACCCTCGACCGGGTGACGGACGGCGCGGGCCGGATCGCCGATCTGCCGTGGCGGGAGGTGGCACGGGCGCGGGTGGCGGGCGAGGAACCGGTCCCCCTGTTCGAGGAGCTCCTGGAGACCTTCCCCGAGGTGCGCTGGAACGTCGACGTGAAGGCCGAGGCGGCCCTCCTGCCCTTCCTGGACCTGGTCGGGCGCACCGGCTCCTGGGACCGGATCTGTCTCGGCTCGTTCTCCGAGGCCCGCGTGGTGCGCGCGCAGCGGCTGGCCGGCCCCCGGCTCGCCACCTCGTACGGCACCCGGGGTGTGCTGAGCCTGCGGCTGCGGTCCTGGGGGCTGCCGGCCGCGGTGCGCCGTTCGGCGGTCGCCGCGCAGGTGCCCGAGCGGCAGTCGGGCATCCAGGTGGTCGACCACCGGTTCGTGCGCGCCGCCCACGCGCACGGGCTGCGGGTGCACGTGTGGACGGTCAACGAGGCCGAGCGGATGCACCGCCTCCTGGACCTCGGAGTGGATGGCATCATGACCGATCACATCGACACACTGCGCAAGGTCATGGAGGACCGCGGCGTCTGGGTCTGAGGCCTGGCCGCGTCCCGGCGCCCGCGCGCGTCTCACGGGGAAGCGAGGGCACGGGTGGACACGGACACCGTGCGGTCACCGGCGCCGGACGAGGCCGCCGGCCGGCGGCGCGAGCAGCGCGGCTGGTACTTCTACGACTGGGCGTGCTCCGTGTACTCCACGAGTGTGCTCACGGTGTTCCTCGGCCCCTATCTGACGTCGGTCGCCGAGGCCGCGGCGGACGCGGACGGGTTCGTCCACCCGCTGGGCATACCGGTGCGCGCCGGCTCGTTCTTCGCGTACTCGGTGTCCCTGTCGGTGATCGTGGCCGTGCTGGTGATGCCGCTGGTGGGCGCCGCCGCCGACCGGACCGGCCGCAAGAAGCCGCTGCTCGCGGCCGCCGCCTACACGGGGGCCGCGGCGACCGCGGGCATGTTCTTCCTCTGCGGCGAGCGCTATCTGCTCGGCGGCCTGCTGCTGGTGGTGGCGAACGCGGCGCAGTCGGTCGCGATGATGCTCTACAACTCCTACCTTCCGCAGATCGCCCCGCCCGAGGAGCGGGACGCGGTCTCCTCGCGCGGGTGGGCCTTCGGCTACGCGGCCGGGGCCCTGGTGCTCGTCGCGAACCTGGTCCTCTACACCGGCCACGACAGTTTCGGGCTCTCCGAGGGCATGGCGGTGCGCATCTGTCTGGCCTCGGCCGGTCTGTGGTGGGGAGCCTGGGCGCTGGTGCCGCTGCGCCGGCTGCGGGACCGCCGTGTTCCCGCGCGCGAGGCGGCCCTGCCGGGCTTCCGGCAGCTGGCGGCGACCGTCCGCGACATGCGCCGGCATCCGCTGACGCTGTCGTTCCTGCTGGCGTACCTGATCTACAACGACGGCATCCAGACGGTGATCTCCCAGGCCTCGGTGTACGGCTCGAAGGAGCTGGGGCTCGGCCAGTCGACGCTCATCGTGGCCGTGCTGCTGGTGCAGGTACTGGCGGTGGCGGGTGCGCTGGCGCTGGGCCGGCTGGCCCGGCGGTACGGCGCGAAACGCACGATCCTCGGATCCCTGGTCGCCTGGACCCTGACCCTGGCCGCCGGGTACTTCCTGCCCGCCGGGGCCCCCGTGTGGTTCTTCGTCCTCGCGGCCGGCATCGGTCTGGTCCTCGGCGGCAGCCAGGCGCTGTCCCGCTCGCTCTTCTCCCATCTCGTGCCGCCCGGCAAGGAGGCCGAGTACTTCTCGGCGTACGAGATGAGCGACCGCGGGATGAGCTGGCTCGGGCCGTTGCTGTTCGGTCTCACCTATCAGCTGACCGGCAGCTACCGGGACGCGATCATCTCCCTGGTGGTGTTCTTCGTCCTGGGATTCGCGCTGCTCGCGCGGGTGCCGGTACGGCGGGCGATCAGCGACGCGGGCAACCCGGTACCCGAACGGATTTAGCGCTCGGCGCGAAAGGGCTGTAGTGTACGCGTTTGGCCTGCCAGGCGTACCGTTACTGCGCGTCAAAGATGCCGAACGCTGTGTCAGATCTACTTACAGATGTGACAAACCGGACGTCCGGGGGTACTGCACTGGTTGACAAGGCTGCGGCTACGACGGCGACGTACAACCCGGATCGGGGCTCCGGACGGGAATCTTTACCGCCGTCCGGACGTTGACCGGATGACGACGACAGCGACACACCTGTCCTGTGGGCGACAAGCCCGGGAGGCACGATTCATGAGTGAGCGAGCTCTTCGCGGCACGCGCCTCGTGGTGACCAGCTACGAGACGGACCGCGGCATCGACCTGGCCCCGCGCCAGGCCGTGGAGTACGCATGCGAGAAGGGGCACCGCTTCGAGATGCCCTTCTCGGTCGAGGCGGAGATCCCGCCGGAGTGGGAGTGCAAGGTCTGCGGTGCCCAGGCACTCCTGGTGGACGGTGACGGCCCCGAGGAGAAGAAGGCCAAGCCCGCGCGTACGCATTGGGACATGCTGATGGAGCGGCGCACCCGAGAGGAACTCGAAGAGGTCCTCGAGGAGCGTCTCGCCGTTCTGCGTTCCGGTGCGATGAACATCGCGGTTCACCCCAGGGACAGCCGAAAGTCGGCTTGATCCCGGCGGGGAGTGGGCAAGGCCACCACGCACAGCGTTACACGACCGCGGGCGCCGTACTTCAGGGTACGGCGCCCGCGGTCGTGTGCGTGCGGGCCCTCCCGGAGAGCCCGGGCCCTGTCGTCAGCGGGTGAGCGGCGGGCGCGGCCCCTGGGCGGTGTCCCCGGGCGCGGTCCCGGGCTCGTCCCGTACAACCTCGCCCGGGACGACCTTGCCGTCGGGCCGGTGGATGCGTGCCTGCTGGAAGGCGTCACCGAACGGCCCCTGCCCGGCCTCCCGGAGCTTGCGCTCGAAGGTGCGCTGGGCGGAGCGGCTCACGGCCTTCTGCACGGGCGGCACCAGCAGGAGGAGTCCCGCGGCGTCCGAGAGCACGCCGGGGATGATCAGCAGCAGGCCGCCCAGCATCGTCAGGCCGTTGCCCTCGCTGTTGGGCCGGGCCTCGGACGGCATCCCGCCCTGCTGCCGCTGCAGCGTCTCGGTCAGATTCCTGAAGGCCCGCCGGCCGGCCCGCTTGATGACCACGGAGCCGAGGACGAGACCGGCCACCAGGATCAGGAAGACCACCAGCCCGTTCGACGCCCCGGCGACCACGGTGAGCAGCCAGATCTCCAGCACCAGCCATGCGGCGACACCCAGCGGCAGGAGGGTGCGCAGCCGGGAGCGCCGGGGCCGGGCGGGATGCGGGGTCTGAGCGCCAGTCGTCATGCTCCCAGTGTGCCTGGGCCCGGCTCAGCACGGGATAAGCGGGCGACCGGCTCTCCTACGGCTGTGCGGTGGGCCGCCGCTTCTCGTCGCCGCGGCCGAGGACCTTGCCGACCCTCTCCCCCACGCCCCACGCCGTGACCCGCCACAGCGCCTCGACAAGGATGTCGCGGCTCATCTTGGAGTCGCCGTGCTCGCGCTCGACGAAGGTGATCGGCACTTCCACGACGTGGTAGCCGGCCTTCACCGCGCGGCGGGCCAGATCGACCTGGAAGCAGTACCCCTGCGAGGCCACTTCCTCGAGACCGAGGCCCTCCAGGGTCTCCCGGCGGAAGGCGCGGAAGCCGCCGGTGATGTCGCGCAGCGGCAGATCGAGCGCCACGCGCGAGTAGAGGCTGCCCCCGCGCGAGATGACCTCGCGGGACTTCGGCCAGTTCACCACCCGACCGCCGGGCACCCAGCGGGACCCGAGCACCAGGTCGGCGCCCTTGAGGGCGGTCAGCAGACGGGGCAGTTCCTCGGGCTGGTGGGAGCCGTCGGCGTCCATCTCGATCAGTACGCCGTAGCCGTGTTCCATGCCCCAGCGGAAGCCCGCGAGATAGGCCGCGCCGAGGCCTTCCTTGCCCTTGCGGTGCAGCACCTGGACGTGTTCGTCGGCCGCGGCCAGTTCGTCGGCGAGCTTGCCGGTGCCGTCGGGGCTGTTGTCGTCGGCCACGAGAACGTGCGCCTCGGGAACGGCCTCACGCACCCGGCCGACGATCGCCTTGATGTTCTCCGCCTCGTTGTAGGTCGGGATGATCACCAGAGCCGTGCCGAGCGGGCCGAAGTTCCTCCCCTGGGATCCTGCCGTGAGGGTCCCGTCGCCGTCGTTCACTGCTGCCCCTTCATGTCCTGTGCGCAGGGTCCCACCATAGTGGGCACGGCCTGTGCCGACGTGACAGGACATTCGTATGGTGGTGTCGTTTACCGAAGATCGGGTAGGAAGACACGTTTTGGGCGTGTGAAGAAGGAAGAGGGACAGCGGATGGGGGCCCGGCGCCCTTCGGGCCGGCCCGGGACCCGCCGGCTGCGGATCGGCCTGAAGCCGTTGTCTACTGAGCGCCCGGGCCCCACCCGGGGTCGCACCTCCCCGGCCGGCTGACACGTCCCTCGGTACCGCGCCGCCGCTGAGCCTGGCTCCCAGTGACGGTGCCCCGGTGCGGCACACCGTCCCTGACCCAGCGGCGCTGACACGAGTGGCCGGACGTTCTCCGGTCGGGCGTCCTGTGGTGGACATGGGCGAACCTACCGGCCCCCTGCGGCCGCCTGTCAACAGCCGTTCGACCTGCGTCATGTGGTTCAAACACCTGGTCAGCGGCGAGGATGCGCAGGTCGCGAGACGGGGGCGCGGCACATGATCGTCACCGCGCCGTCCGCGTAGATCACTCGCCCGGCCGTACGAAGACCGTGCGCCCGCCGACCACCGTACGCAGACAGACGGGCAGGTCACGGCCCGGGGCGAGGTCGGGCAGTCCGGGGGTGCCGGAGCGCGGGTCGGTGGACCAGCGCGCCACCCGGTCGTCGGGCGCCTGGACCACGAGTTCACCGGTGCGCCAGAGGGCGTAGTCGGCGGGTGCGCCGGGCACCAGGACGCCCGCGTCGTCGCGTCCGACCGCCCGCCAGCCGCCGCGCGTGTGCGCGGTGAACGCGGCGCGCACGGAGACACGGTGCTCGGGTGTGCGGTGGAAGGCGGCGGCCCGGACGGTCCCCCAGGGGTCGAGGGGGGTGACGGGACTGTCGGAGCCGAAGGCGAGCGGCACGCCGGCCCTCAGCAGCGCCGCGAACGGGTTCAGGGTGCGGGCCCGCTCCGGTCCCAGGCGCTGGGCGTACATGCCGTCCTCGCCGCCCCACAGGGCGTCGAAGACGGGCTGGACCGAGGCGGTGAGGCCGAGTTCGGCGAAGGCCGCGACGGTCTCGGGGGTGAGCATCTCGGCGTGCTCGACGCGGTGCCGGGCGGCCCGGATCCGGCCGAGGCCGACCTTCTCGGCGGCGGCCCTGATGCCGTCGACGACGGCGGTCACGGCGGCGTCGCCGATGGCGTGGAAGCCCGCCTGGAGTCCCGCCTCGGTGCAGGCGACGACATGGGCGGCCACGGCGGCTGCGTCCAGGTGGGCGGTGCCGGTGTGACCGGCGTCGGCGTACGGCTCGTGGAGGCACGCGGTGTGCGAGCCGAGGGCGCCGTCGGCGAACAGGTCGCCCGCGGCACCGACCGCGCCCAGGTCCCTCGCCTTGGCGACGTCCTGTTCGGCCCAGTAGCCGACGACGCGGGGGCCGTTCCCCTCGGCCGCGAGCCGCAGCAGGCCGGTGAAGTCGTCCTCGGAGGAGATCTCCGGGCCGCCGCACTCGTGGACCGTGCCGATACCGAGGGAGGCCGCGTGGGCGAGGGCGGCACGCTGGGCCTCGGTGCGCTGGGCCGGTGTGACGGCGGCCAGGGCGGCGGCGCGTACGGCGTGGTGGGCGTCGCCGGTGAGCGGGGCGTCCGCGCGGGTGACCGCGGCGGCCGGGACGAGGTCGAGGAGCGCGGTGGTGACGACCGCGGAGTGGACGTCGATCCGGCTGAGGTAGAGGGGGCGGCCGCCGGTGGCCTCGTCGAGTTCGGCGCGGGTCGGCGGGCGGCCGCCGGGCCAGCGGGCGGCGTCCCATCCGTGGCCGAGGAGGACACGGTCGTGGGGGCGGGCGGCGGCGAACTCGCGTACGCGGACGAGCGCGGCGTCGAGGGAGGGGGTGGTGGAGAGGTCCAGGCCGGTGAGGGCCAGGCCGGTGGCGGTGGTGTGGACGTGTGCGTCGGTGAACGCGGGGGTGACCAGGGCTCCGTCGAGGTCGATCACCTCGTCCGCGCTGTCGGTGAAGGCGTCCGCGGCGCCTTCTGTGCCGACCCAGGCGATGTGGCCGTGTTCGACGACCATCGCTGTCGCGAAGGGGTCGGCGGGGCTGTGTACTTCGCCTCGGCGGAGGAGGGTGGTGCGTGGGGGGTCGGTGCGTTCACTCATGGGGACAGTTTCGCCTGTCGGGGAGGTGGGGGCTTGGGCGGGCCGAGTTTTCTCGCCCCCGCCGCCCCTTCCCGTTCCCGACCCCGGGGCTCTGCCCCGGGATCCCCGCTCCTCAGACGCCGGAGGGGCTGGGTGGAAACGCCGGAGCGGCCGGGTGGTGCGCGGGGGCTGATCGTCCGCGGCGTCAGATCCTGGGCGGGCGGGATTCGTACGGGGTGGACAGGACTACCGTCGTGCGGGTGGAGACTCCTGCCAAGGTACGGACCCTGGCCAGGAGTTCTTCGAGCTCGTGTGGGGTGGAGACACGTACCTTGAGGATGTAGTTCTCGTCGCCCGCGACGCTGTGGCAGGCCTCGATCTCGGGGACGCCGCCGAGGCGGTCCGCGATGTCGTCGGGGGCGCTGGGGTCGAAGGGTTTGACCGAGATGAAGGCGGTCATGGGCAGGCCGACGGCCTCCGGGTCGACGACCGCGGCATAGCCGCGGATGACGCCACGCTGTTCCAGCCGGCGCACCCGCTGGTGCACGGCCGACGTGGACAGGCCCGTGGCCTTGCCCAGGTCTGTGTAGCTCATCCGCCCGTCCTTGACGAGCAGCTGCACGATCTGTCGGTCCAGCTCCTCCATGGCGCAAGAACCTACAGTGCGCTTGATCTCCTCGGATACCTGAACCGTCCAGGTCATACCCGGTTCGTGATGCGCGCGCGGGCCCGCGAACATGGCGGCGGCATGTGCCGTGTGACGAACGCCACACCCCTGACGCACTCTCCGTGATGCTCCTGTGATTACCTCGGAGGGGGGACGGGAAGTGCTTGCTGTGGTCGAGGCCGCAGTGCCTTCACGGCCCAGCCCGAGGGGGAGAACCCAATGCAGAGTCTTAAGCGCCCTGGTCGTACCACGTCCAAGCGGCAGCAGCCGGTCATCGAGCTCGTTCCGGAGTACGTCGAACCCGACGCCACGGACGAGGAACTCGACGCCTACGACACCTTCGAGATGTACCGGGTCGTCTGCCCGGACTGCGCGCAGCCCATCGCCCTGCTCGCGGACGAGGACGTCCTGCCGGAGCACGCGCTGTGCGCCTCACCGTGGAACCCCTTCGGGCTCACGGTGTGCGCCGGCACCGGCCGCAGCGCCACCGAGGCGCGGCCGGCGGACGAGTCCGTCACCCCCCAGGAGCAGGACACCGCCCTGCTCCTGACGCTCCCTCAGGGACTCGACTGGCGCACCCAGCCGTTCTCGCACGTCGGCGGTCCGGGCTCGCGCCCGATCCGGGTCCCGGCGATGCGACAGCAGGCCGCCTGAGCACGACACCGGTACGGGGGCGGCGCGGTCCGCCGTCCCCGCCCGCGCGGGACACCCGCGAACGCACGTCCTGCCCCGGGGGCCGGTGACCGGCTCGGTCACCGCCGCGTTGCCCGGGTATGACGACCCCCACGTACTCGACGACCGGGCGTCAGCGCCATGTCTTCGTGCCGCCGCCCGTGGCGGCGGTCGTACCCGCGCCGCCACGGCTCCCGGATCCGCCGATCTACCGCGATCTGCTGCGGACCTGGGCCGACCGGGGCCGTATGCTGCCCGGCCGGCGGGATCCGGAGTGGACGCGGCTCGCCGCGCCCTGGCGCGGGCCCGACCGGTTCAGCGGGTCTCCGGCCCCGCGAGATGACGGGCGATGACCATGCGCTGGATCTGGTTGGTGCCCTCGACGATCTGCAGCACCTTGGCCTCGCGCATGTAGCGCTCGGCGGGGAAGTCGGCGGTGTAGCCGTAGCCGCCGAGGATCTGTACGGCGTCGGTGGTGACCCGCATCGCGGTGTCGGTGCAGTGCAGCTTGGCCATGGCCGCCTGCTTGGCGAACGGCCGTCCCGCGTCGCGCAGCCGGGCCGCCGCGAGGTACAGGGCGCGCCCCGCCTCGATCTGGGTCGCCATGTCGGCGAGCATGAAGCGCAGCCCCTGGAAGTCGGCGATGGGCCTGCCGAACTGCCGCCTCTCGGTCGCGTAGCCGAGAGCCTCGTCGAGCGCCGCCTGGGCGACGCCGATGGCGCAGGCGGCGATGCCGAGCCGGCCGCCGTCCAGTGCGGACAGGGCGATCGCGAAACCCTGCCCCTCCTCGCCGATCCGCCGCGCGTCGGGGACCCGGACGCCGTCGAGATGGACCTGGGCGGTGGGCGAGCCCTTCATGCCCATCTTCTTCTCCGGCACGGCGGCACTGAGCCCCTCCGCGTCACCGGGCACGAGGAACGCGGTGATGCCGCGCGGGCCCTCCTCGCCGGTGCGTGCCATGACCGTGTAGAAGTCGGCGACGCCGCCGTGGGTGATCCACGCCTTGGTGCCGGTGATCACCCAGTCTCCCCCGCCGTCCCGCACGGCCCTGGTGCGCAGGGATGCGGCGTCCGAGCCCGACGCGGGCTCGGAGAGGCAGTAGGCGCCGAGGAGGCCGCCGCCGAGCATCGCCGGCAGATGTTCCGCCCGCTGCTCCTTGGAGCCGAAGGACGCGAGCGCGTAGGAGGCCAGGGTGTGCACGCTGACGCCGAGACCGACGGTGAGGCGGGCCGCGGCGAGCTCCTCGAGCACCTGGAGGTAGACCTCGTACGGCTGGTCGCCGCCGCCGTACTCGGAGTCGTAGGGGAGGCCGAGCAGCCCGGACTCGGAGAGCAGGGTGAACAGCTCGCGGGGGAAGCGTTCCGCGGCCTCGTCCTCGGCCGCCTTCGGGGCGATCTCGTGCTGCGCGATGTCGCGGACGAGCGAGATCAGGTCCCGGGCCTCGTCCGTGGGCAGTTGCCGGTCCACCGGCTGCGGGGCGCGGTCGGGCATGGCGACGCTCTCCTCCCTGTTCGGGCACATCGGCGTGCGCCTTGGGTGGAGGCGGCCGCGCCGGGGTCGTATCGGTGCCGTGCCGATGCTCGCAGTTCCGGGTCTCGGAAGCTGCTGACCAGCGGCTGTGCGCTGTGAGTATGCCCGATCGGGTGCAGCAAGTCACTTGTTAACGACCGCTTACTCCGAGAAACCTTCACACCGCTCCCCGACGATCAAAATTGGTCCGCACCATTGACCCAACTGGTCTAGTCCTCCTAGGGTTTCGCTCCAACCCGAGTCACCGCGTTCATGCCAATCGACTCGTGTTCCCCTCCCCCCACGAGGAGACAACCGCATGCCATCCCCCCACCGCCCCCGCACCTGGCGGGCGCTCGTGTCCGCCGCCTGCGCCGCCGTGCTCGGCGCCGGACTGCTCGCCGGCGCGGGCACCTCGACCGCGACCGCCGCGACCTCGGCTCAGGAGGCCGCCGCCGGTTCCAAGGTCATCGGCTACTTCACCGAATGGGGCACCTACGACCGCAAGTACTACGTCAAGAACATCGACACGTCCGGCTCCGCGGCCAAGCTGACCCACATCAACTACGCCTTCGGCAATGTCACCGGCGGCAAGTGCGCGATCGGCGACTCCTACGCGGCCACCGAGCGCGCCTACACCGCCGCCGAGTCCGTCGACGGTGTCGCGGACACCTGGGACCAGCCGCTGCGCGGCACCTTCAACGAGCTGCGCGAACTGAAGAAGAAGCACCCCGGACTCAAGGTGCTGTGGTCCTTCGGCGGCTGGACCTGGTCCGGCGGCTTCGGCGAGGCCGCGAAGAACCCGGAGGCCTTCGCCCGGTCCTGCTACGACCTGGTCGAGAACTCGAAGTGGGCCGACGTCTTCGACGGCATCGACATCGACTGGGAGTACCCGAACGCCTGCGGCGCCACCTGTGACACCAGCGGCCGGGACGCCTTCGGGAACCTGATGTCGGCGCTGCGCACCACGTTCGGCGCCGACAACCTGGTCACCGCGGCGATCACCGCGGACGCCACCACGGGCGGCAAGATCGACGCGGCCGACTACGCGGGCGCCGCCCGGTACGTCGACTGGTACAACCCGATGACGTACGACTTCTTCGGCGCCTGGGACGCCACCGGGCCCACCGCTCCGCACTCGGCGCTCACCTCGTACGACGGCATCCCGAAGGCGGACTTCCACAGCGCGGCGACCATCGCGAAGCTCAAGGGCCTCGGCGTCCCCGCGTCCAAGCTGCTGCTCGGCATCGGCTTCTACGGCCGCGGCTGGACCGGCGTCACGCAGTCGGAGCCGGGCGGCACCGCGACCGGCCCGGCGGCCGGCACGTACGAGCCGGGCATCGACGACTACAAGGTGCTGAGGACCACGTGCCCGGCCACCGGCACGGTCGGCGGCACCGCGTACGCCAAGTGCGGCGGCGACTGGTGGAGTTACGACACCCCGGCCACCATCGCGACCAAGATGGCCTACAAGGACGAGCAGGGTCTGGGCGGCACGTTCTTCTGGGAGCTGAGCGGTGACACCGCGGACGGGGAGCTGATCAGGGCGATCCGGTAGGACCGCCCGAGGGGCCGGGGCGGGAGTTCCACGGGGGGGGGACTCCCGCCCCCGTCGCCGTCCGGGTCCGTCTCAGCCGTCGCGGCGGGCGGGCGCCGGGGCCGGGTAGGCGGGGTCCAGCTCCTCGATGGCGCGCATGGCGCCGCCGAGCGTCTTCACCAGCAGTTCTGTCATGGTCTCGCGGGTGAGTTCACCGCGGTCGATCCAGGCGAGCGCGGCACCCTCCACACT
Source organism: Streptomyces sp. NRRL WC-3626 (assembly GCF_000718785.1). GTDB lineage: Bacteria > Actinomycetota > Actinomycetes > Streptomycetales > Streptomycetaceae > Streptomyces > Streptomyces edwardsiae. The sequence continues at coordinate 56,574 of NZ_JOCA01000011.1, forward strand.
GCACACCCAGGCCAGCAGCCCCATCCGCGCCAACGGCGCGATGTCCGTACGGCCGTAGGCACCCTCGGCGATGGTCTCCACGATGGCCTCGCGCACCCCGTCACGGATGGCGTGCACCTCGGTGTCGAAGCCGACGCCGCCGCTGACGATCGCGCGGTAGGCGGCCTGATTGTGCTCGGCGTAGCGCAGATAGCTGTCGATGGTGCGGTGCACCCGCTCCACCGGCGGCAGTCCGGCGCCGCTCGCGGCGTACGTGACCAGACCGGCCACCGAGTCCTCGATGATCGCCAGGTAGTAGCCGCGCTTGGAGTGGAAGTAGTAGTAGATCAGCCCTTTGGCGACTCGCGCCTGGCGTGCGATGTCGTCCATGGAGAGCGCGTCGTACGACGTGTCCGCGAACAGGCTCCGCCCGATGGCGATGAGTTCGGCGCGGCGCGCCGACGAACGCTCGGTACCGCGCGCCGCGGGGCGTACGGCGGACTGCCGGCTGATGTTCAATGTCGACCCAGGTCTTCCTGCGGGCGGTGTGAAATCCCGCCGCAGTATGTCAGGTCAACCGGATGGCTCGAGCCGGGAGCCCCCTCACCTCGGGTTACAGCAGTCCCAGTTGGGTCACGAACATCGCGAGGACCGCGACGAGGGTCCATCCCATGACGTGCTCGAGGATCTTCGGGCCGTCCTCCCGGGGGCCGCCGGTGCGGGCGCGGGTGACGGTGGCGGTGTTCGCGGTCATGGCATCTCGCTGGTCTCTGTGGTGCGGTGGACTCCCCCTGCGACGCTGTCCACTTTCCCACCGTGAGCGCCTTTCGCGTCCGAGACATCGGTCACACGGCGGCGGGCCCCGGGACGACCCGGGGCCCGCCGTCCGGACCGGCTCAGCGCACGCCCACCGCCGCGAGCGCCTTGCGCTGGCGGGGGGTGGGACGGTCCGGGAAGTAGAGGTAGCAGACGCCACCCGTGCCGGAGGCGACCTTGCCGGAGGCGTTGTACCGCTTGGTCCGCAGCCAGATGTTCTCCCACTCGCGCCGCCGGTAGACCCGGCGCACGGCCTCGTTGTCGTCCGAGGCGGGGTCGTTGGCGATCACATCGCCGTCGGCGGTGAAGCCGATCACGGTCATCAGATGTCCGGAGGTGCCGTACCCCGCTCCGGTCAGCTCCTCCGCCAGGAAGGACTGGGACGTGATGGCCGGGATGCCGGCCGCGATCAGCGTCTCCAGATCGGTGAGGGAGCCGAGGCGGGTGACCACACCCTGGAGCCCGCGGAAGGTGGCCGCGTAGGCGGCGTTGAAGGGCCAGTTGCCGCAGCCCTCGTACTGGTGGTCGAACGTGTACCGGGCCGCGTGGCAGATCTGCGGGTCCGTGTAGGACGGATCGACCCAGGCGAGCTGCTTCTCGGTGAGCCGGCCGCCCCAGTACTCGATGATCATCTGCGAGGAGGTGGGGCTGCACCAGGCCTCGCCGCCGTTGTCGTACTCCGGGTACTGGCCCTTGTGGATCTCCTGCGAGTAGCGCGGGACGATCAGCTCCCTGGCGAGTCCGGGCTCGGAGGCGGGGACGGTGAACCGGTCGGGGACGTCGGAGCCCATCGCGCCGGCCCGCCACACGGTCGGGGTGAGCCGGGTGCCGGGGCGGCGGTGGAGGGTCAGGCGCAGCCGGTACGACGCCAGGCGCAGGCCGGAGGCCGCGTCGTCGACGGAGAACGTGTCCGTCCAGATGCTGCTCCTGCCGTCGCTCTGGTCGTCCACCGAGGTGCGCCGGATGTCCTGGTCGCCGGCGGCCCAGCGGCCCATGACGTACCAGGGGGTGTCCGTGCCGTCGGAGTAGGTGCCCTTGAGCTCGATCTGGAGCCAGGTGCCCTCGGGGGTGTGCGCGTTCCAGGAGGCGATGACCTCACTGGCCGGGACCTTGAGCCGGTGCACCGGCGAGGTCCAGGTCGCGTACTCCCAGGCGGCCGTGGTGCCGGTGTGCGGGTCGGTGTAGTCCGTGGTGCCGGAGGGCCTCGCGATCACCAGTCCCGGGCGGGCGCCGGCGACGGCACGGGTCCCGTCGGCGGTACCTCCGCGCCAGTCGGTGTACGAGGTCCAGGCCCGGTTGTCGACGGGGCGGGCGGCACTCCCGCCGCCGGGGGCACCCCCTGCCGGGGTTGCGGTGGTCGGGGTGCCGGCGGACGCCGGGCCCGCGCTCCCCGCGACGGCGGCGACGACCGCCGCGGCCAGGAGGGTTCTGCGGGACGGCAGTTCGGCTCTGCTCATGGGTGGAGGACCCCCAGGTGTCGGAGTCGGGACGGGACCGGTGCACGGCCCGCCGGACGCGGTGCGCGTCCGCCGGGGTGGAACGGGTGTGCGCCAACTATGGACGCAGCCGGGCGGATCCTGCCAGCACCCCGGCCGGTGCCGCGCCCACCAACATCGGACTCGACCAATGACGGGACCTGCGGCGACCGCACCGGCCCGGTGCCCGCCGGGGACCTAGAGTGCTGCGGTACGCCCTGCCCCCTCCCCCTGGAGCCGGCCATTCACGATCTCGCCTCCCGCATCCTCGGGCTCGCCCCCTCCTGCGGCCCGGTCCGGCTCGTCGGTGTCGACGGGCACGCCGGCTCGGGCAAGTCGACGTTCGCCGGGCGGCTGGCCGAGGCGCTGGACGGCGCCCCGGTGCTGCGGCTGGACGACATCGCCAGCCACGCGGAACCGTTCGGCTGGACCGGGCGGCTGCGCAGCCAGGTGCTCGAACCGCTCGCCCGCGGCGAGACCGCGCGGTACTCGCCCTACGACTGGCGCGCCCGCCGCTTCGGACCGCCCCGCCCGCTGCCGCCGGCCCCCGTGGTCGTCGTGGAGGGCGTCGGCGCGGGCCGACGGGCCCTGCGCCCGTATCTGGCGCTGCTGCTGTGGATGGACCTTCCCCGGGAGGAGTCCTGGTCACGGGGACGGGCCCGGGACGGCACGGAGCAGCGGGAGTTCTGGGACGGGTGGGTACGCGCGGAGCGCGAGCACTTCGCCGGCGACCCCTCGCGCCCCTTCGCGGGGCTGCTGGTGCGGCAGCGCCCGACGGGCTACGAGCTGCTTCCCGGGCCGGCGGGGACTGCTGAATCACCCCCTCCGCTCACTCAGGGTGACGGGCCACCCGCGATGTGGTGATCCGGTGAAGACGCGTCCCGGACAAGTTGCCGGAGTACCCCAACTCCGCTTGACCGAGGGCGCGTACAGGTCTTACGTTCTCAATGTGCGGCCCTTCGGAGCCGCCCGCGGACACGAAGCCCCCGGTTGTTCCCCCGTGATCGGGGGCTTCGTTCTGCCCTCTTCGCACCTTTCGGACGCCCAGCGGCATATGACGATCACCCAGGGTCACCGCACGCCGTCCCCGCTCCCCCTCCCACCTCGCCGTTCGGCATGCCGGGCACCCTACGGACGTACCGCCCACGCGGGTACGATGCCCTCGGTGCGACCTACGGACATTGCTTCGCGCACCTTGCAACTCCGGTCCGCGGCACAGCGGTTCGACCTACGGGAGCCGACGGACGAGGGCCGGCCGGTGACCGACGGGGGCACGGTTTGTGGGGGACGTGATGGACTTCGGCACGCAGGGCCCGCAGGCCCCGGCCGACCTCGCCTGGCTGCGGGGCGTGGACGCCTACACCATGGGCGCCTATCCGCAGGCGGAGGAGGAGTTCCGGGCCGCCGTACGGATCGATCCGGGGATGGCCGACGGCTGGCTCGGGCTGCACGCGCTGCGCGTCGACACGACGGCCGCGCTGCTGCGGATGTTCCGGCACCGGGAGCGCTTCGGCGAACAGCGCACCCGGCACGGCCGCACCCTCAACTCCTGGTACTGGCTCGGCTGGTGGGTGCAGCCGGTGCTGGAGAGCCCCCGCGATCTGCTGCTGGCGCACGCCTCCCACTGGCTGGACGGACGCCACGTCCCCGAACTGGACCGGGCGCTCGCCGGACTGCCCCCGGTGGACGCCGATCCCCAGGTCCGCTTCCTGCACGCCTGCCGCGCCTACCTGGTCAAGGACTGGGAGCAGCTGGTCCGGCGCACGGACTCCCTGGTCGACGACCCGATGCTGGGCATCGAGGCCGGCCTGTTCGGCGGGATGGCCCGGGTGCGGCTGGAGATGTACGGGCAGGCCGAACCGCTGCTGTCGGCGGCGCTGATGCGGTGCCGCAGCGAACAGCCGCAGCGCAAGGAGCTGCGCTACTGGCTGGCCCGCGCCCACGAGGGCACCGGCCGCAGCGCCGCGGCGCTCCCCCTGTACCGGGCCGTGCACCGGGTCGATCCGGCGTTCATGGACACCTCCGCGCGGCTGGCCGCGATCGCCGAGGGCGACGGGTACGACGACGACTCCGGCCTCGCGGCGATCACGCTCACGGGGGCCGGGCAGGACATGGTGGACGGCCCCGACCTGCTCGACCCGCTCTTCGGCACCGAGGGCCGCGATCTCCGGCTCCCCGACCTCGATCCCCCGCCGGGTCCGCTGCCGCCGGTCGCCCCCGCGGGCGTACGGCAGCGGACCGGCGCCGGGACGTCGCCGCTGCCGACCGGGCCGACGGATTCCGCCCTACTGGAGGAGGCGCTCGCCGAACTGGAGCGCATGGTGGGCCTGGAACCGGTGAAGCGGCAGGTCAAGGCGTTGTCGGCGCAGCTGAACATGGCGCGGCTGCGGGCCGGGCAGGGACTGCCGGTACAGCCGCCGAAACGCCACTTCGTGTTCTCGGGGCCGTCGGGCACGGGGAAGACGACGGTGGCCCGCATCCTCGGCCGGGTCTTCTACGCCCTCGGGCTGCTCGGCGGTGACCATTTGGTGGAGGCGCAGCGGGCGGATCTGGTGGGCGAGTATCTCGGGCAGACCGCGGTGAAGGCCAATGAGCTGATCGACTCCGCGCTCGGCGGGGTGCTGTTCGTGGACGAGGCGTACTCGCTGTCCAACTCCGGGTACGGCAAGGGGGACGCGTACGGGGACGAGGCGCTGCAGGTGCTGCTGAAGCGGGCGGAGGACAACCGGGATCACCTGGTGGTGATACTCGCGGGGTATCCGGAGGGGATGGACCGGCTGCTGACCGCGAACCCCGGGCTGTCGTCGCGGTTCACCACACGGGTGGACTTCCCCTCGTACCGGCCGCTGGAGCTGACCTCGATCGGGGAGGTGCTGGCGGGGGAGAACGGGGATGTGTGGGACGAGGAGGCGCTGGACGAGCTGCGGTCGATCGCCGGGCATGTGGTGGACCAGGGGTGGATCGACGAGCTGGGGAACGGGCGGTTTCTGCGGACGCTGTACGAGAAGAGCTGTGCGTATCGGGATCTGCGGTTGTCGGGGTATCCGGGGGTGCTGAGCCGGGACGATCTGGCCACGTTGCGGCTGCCGGATCTGATGCAGGCGTACGGGGAGGTGCTGTCGGGGCGGGGACCGGCGGACCCACCGGGGCTTTGAGCCCCGGCGGGGTTGCCGTGTCACGGGGCCGTGAGGTCCCGGTGCGGCCGTCCGCGGGGGTGGGTTCGCGCTCGCCCCGCTGGAGGGGGTGTCGCCGCGCCCACCGGTGCCGCCACAGCGGCACGACCGCCCGCAGTCGGACGGGCGGGTGCCAGTAGTCAGGCCAGGGCGTTCTCCTGGTCGCCGCTCGGTCTTGGGTGGGTGAGGGTCACTTCTCGGTGGGCGGGGTCCCGGACCTCTCCCACCAGGAGTTCCAGGACGTCTTCCAGGGCCACCAGGCCCAGGACCTTGCCGGACGGGCCGGCGACCTGGGCCAGGTGGGTGGCGGCCCGGCGCATCACCGTGAGGGCGTCGTCCAGGGGGAGTTCGGGCCGCAGGGTCGTCATCGGGCGCCACAGGTGCTGCGGGACTGCGCGGTCGGAGTCCTCCAGGTCCAGTACGTCCTTGACGTGCAGGTAGCCCATGAAGGGCCCCCCGTCCGCGGCCACCGGGAAGCGGGAGTACCCGGTTCGGGCGGTCAGCTCGACGATCTGCCCCGGGGTGACCGCGGGCGTGACCGTCACCAGCGACTCCCGGCCGAGCAGGACGTCCGTCACCGGGCGCGAACCCAGCTCCAGCGCGTCCTCCAGCCGCTCGGCCTCCTCGGGGTCGAGGAGACCGGCCTGGCCGGAGTCCTCCACCAGCCGGTTGAGCTGCTCGCTGGTGAAGACGGCCTCGACCTCGTCCTTCGGCTCGACGCGGAACAGCCGCAGGATCGCCTGCGCGCAGGCGCCGAGCGCGATCGTGACCGGCTTGCACAGGCGGGCGAACCAGACGAGTCCGGGGCTCAGCCACAGCGAGGCCTTCTCGGGGGCCGCCATCGCCAGGTTCTTCGGGACCATCTCGCCGATGACGAGGTGGAAGAAGACGACCGCGGCGAGCGCGATGACGTAGCCGAGCGGGTGGATCATGCCGTGCGGCAGCTGCATCCACTCGAAGACCGGCTCCAGCAGCCGGGCGACCGTCGGTTCGGCGACCGCGCCCAGGGTCAGCGAGCAGACGGTGATGCCGAACTGGGCGGCCGCCATCATCTGCGGCAGATGCTCCAGGCCGTACAGCACCTGGCGGGCGCGGGTCGTGCCGAGCGGTTCGATCTGGCTGCGGCGTACCGAGACGAGCGCGAACTCGGCGCCGACGAAGAAGCCGTTGGCGAGCACGAGCAGCGCGGCGAAGAGGAGTTGCAGCAGGCTCATCCGGCCACCTCCACGAGCGGCAGCGGGGCCGTCCTGACCAGACGGACGCGTTCGGCGCGGTAGTGGCCGACGCTGCGCACCGACAGGCGCCAGCCCGGCAGTTCCGCGTGGTCGCCGACGGCCGGGATCCGGCCGAGCAGATCGGCGACGAGGCCGGCGACCGTCTCGTACGGGCCCTCGGGCGCTTCCAGGCCTATGCGGAGCAGGATGTCGACCCGGACTCCGCCGTCCACGTCCCAGGCGGGGTTGCCGTCCTCGGGCGGGGCGGGGGCGAGTTCGGGGACGTCCAGTCCGTCGTGCTCGTCGCGCACCTCGCCGACGATCTCCTCGACGATGTCCTCCAGGGTGACGACGCCGGCCGTGCCGCCGTACTCGTCGACGACGACCGCGATGGGCTGCTCGCTGCGCAGCCGGGTGAGCAGCGGCCGTACGGGGAGGGTCTCGGGGACGAGCAGCGCCGGGCGGGCGATACGGCCCACGGGGGTGCGCAGCCGGTCGCGCACGGACACCGCGAGGGCGTCCTTGAGGTGCACCATGCCGACGATCTCGTCGATCCGCTCCCGGTAGACGGGGAAGCGGGACAGTCCGGTGGCCCGGGTCAGGTTGACCACGTCCTCGGCGGTCGCCGAGGAGTGCAGGGCGCTGACCTTCACGCGCGGGGTCATGACGTGCTGTGCGGTGAGTTCGCCGAGGGACAGGGTGCGGACGAAGAGGTCCGCGGTGTCCTGTTCCAGGGCGCCGGCCCGGGCCGAGTGCCGGGCCAGGGAGACGAGTTCGCCGGGGGTGCGGGCGGAGGCCAGTTCCTCGGTGGGCTCGATGCCCAGGGACCGCACCAGCCGGTTCGCCACGGCGTTCAGCCCGGCGATGACCGGGCGGAACAGCCGGGCGAACCCGTGCTGCGGGCCGGCCACGAAGCGGGCGACCTGCAGCGGGCGGGAGACGGCCCAGTTCTTGGGCACGAGTTCGCCGATCACCATCTGCACGGCGGAGGCGAGCAGCATGCCCACGACCACGGAGACACCGGAGACGGCGCCCCCGGGGACGCCGATGCCGGTGAAGGGGCCGCGCAGCAGGCCGGCGAGCGCCGGTTCGGCGAGCATGCCGACGACGAGGGAGGTGATGGTGATGCCGAGCTGGGTGCCGGAGAGCTGGAAGGACAGCTCCCTGAGCGACTCGACGACACGTCGGGCGCGCCGGTCGCCGGCCGCGGCGGCCCGTTCGGCGTCCGGTCGCTCGACGGTGACCAGGCCGAACTCGGCGGCCACGAAGAAGCCGTTGGCCAGGATCAGCAGGAAGGCGGCTGCGAGGAGCAGCAGGGGGGTGGTCATGATGCCGCCGCCTCCGCATGCGCGCGGACCGCTGGGAGCGGGTCGGCGCTATGTCGGCAGGGGGCGGCGCAGGTACTACAGGACGATCCGTCCATCGCCGGAGAGGGTCACTCCTCGGGTAGCTGGAGCCCCTGGGCTCCGGGCGGGGCGGCAGGGGCGGAGGCGCTGTCGGCGCGCCTCCGCACACCAGATTAATCAAGACAAGGGCGACTGCGGCAGGTGGAGGTGCCGGACGCTTCCCGGAGCGGGTCCCAAAAGCGCCCCTGAGTCAGTTCCCGGGTGCCTCGGGTCCGGCGCTGGAGCGCGTCTCGGCGAGTGCCCGCAGAGCCCTCGCGTCGGCGATGGCCTGCTGTTTGGCGATGCCGGGCTGGATGCCGAGCGCGGGCAGGCTGGTGCCGTCGCTGAGGTCGAGGAAGACCCAGGGGTCACCGGGACGGAGGTTCACCCGGAGGATCTCCGCCCAGTCCAGGCGGCGCCGGCTCACGATGTTGACGACGGTGACGCCGCTCTCGTCGGCGACGACCTTCGGGCGGGCGAGCAGGAACAGCACGCCGGCCAGCAGCGCGGCGGTGAACACGAAACTGATCCGCTCCCCCCCGCTGAGCTGCTCCAGCAGCAGCGCGATCAGCGTGATGACCACGAAGAGCGCGACGCCGGCGGTGAGCAGCACCGCGCGGGTGCGGCCGGGGCGGAACGTGACGGGCAGCTGGGCCGGGGTGGCGTCCGACATGGTGGTGGTCCGGGTCCCGGTCAGAGGCGGCAGGCGTGGATGGCCGTGGTGAGGATGGCACGGGCGCCGATGTCGTACAGATCGTCCATGATCCGCTGGGCCTCCTTGGAGGGGACCATGGCGCGGACGGCGACCCAGCCCTCGTTGTGCAGCGGGGACACGGTCGGGGACTCGAGGCCCGGGGTGAGGGCGACGGCCTTCTCGAGCTGTTCGACGCGGCAGTCGTAGTCCATCATCACGTACGTCCGGGCGACGAGGACGCCCTGGAGGCGGCGCAGGAACTGCCGCACCTTGGGTTCCTCGCCGTCCGCGCCGGTACGGCGGATGACGACGGCCTCGGACTTCATGATGGGCTCGCCCACCACCTCGAGTCCGGCGTTGCGCAGCGAGGTGCCGGTCTCGACGACGTCCGCGATGACCTGGGCGACACCGAGCTGGATGGCGGTCTCGACGGCGCCGTCGAGGTGGACGACGGAGGCGTCGACGCCGCCGTCGGCGAGGTGTGCGGCGACGATGCCCTCGTAGGAGGTGGCGATCGTCTTGCCCGTCAGGTCCGCCAGGCTGTCGATGGTGCCGGGCTTGGTGGCGTAGTGGAAGGTGGAGCGGGCGAAGCCGAGGGGGAGGATCTCCTCGGCGTCGGCGCCGGAGTCGATCAGCAGATCGCGGCCGGTGATGCCGATGTCGAGCTGCCCGGAGGCGACGTAGATGGCGATGTCGCGGGGGCGGAGGTAGAAGAACTCGACCTCGTTGGTCGGGTCGACGGTGCGCAGTTCCTTGGATTCGCGGCGCTGCCGGTAGCCGGCCTCATGCAGCATCTCCCCCGCGGGGCCTGACAGGGAACCCTTGTTGGGGACGGCGATGCGCAGCATGAGGTCGGCTTCCTTCGTGTGGTGGGTGGTGTGGCGGGGGTGGGGATCTACAGGTGGGCGTAGACGTCGTCGAGGGAGATGCCGCGGGCGACCATCATCACCTGGACGTGGTACAGCAGCTGCGAGATCTCCTCGGCGGCCGCCTCCTTGCCCTCGTACTCGGCGGCCATCCAGACCTCGGCGGCCTCCTCGACGACCTTCTTGCCGATGGTATGGACGCCCTTGCCCACCAGTTCGGCGGTGCGGGAGGTGGCGGGATCGCCGTGGGCGGCCTTGTGCTGGAGCTCGGTGAAGAGCTCCTCGAACGTCTTCTTGGACATGGTGGTCCTCACCCTACGCGCTGACGGGGTCTGCTCACCGCCAGGGTTCGGATACTGAACGCAGGCAGGCCGCGGTCGCCACCGCCGCGGTGACGGCCTCGTGCCCCTTGTCCTCGCTGGAGCCGGGCAGTCCGGCGCGGTCGAGGGCCTGCTGCTCGTCGTCACAGGTGAGCAGGCCGAATCCGACGGGGACGCCGGTGTCGACCGAGACCTGGGTGAGGCCCTGGGTGACGCCCTGGCACACGTAGTCGAAGTGGGGTGTGCCGCCCCGGATGACGACGCCGAGGGCGACGACCGCGTCGTAGCCCCGGCCGGCCAGGACCTTGGCGACGACGGGGAGTTCCCAGCTGCCGGGGACCCGGAGCAGGGTCGGTTCGTCGATGCCGAGGTCGTGCAGGGCGCGCAGGGCGCCGTCGACCAGTCCGTCCATCACCTTCTCGTGCCACTGTGCGGCGATGACGGCGACCCGCAGGTCGCCCACGTCGCGTACGGACAGTTCCGGTGCACCCTTGCCGCTCACGTCTCTCCTCGGTCGTTCTCGTTACTGGTTGCCGCAGGCGGGCACGGTCGGCGTGTCCAGCCAGGGCAGGTCGTGGCCCATCCGGTCCCGCTTGGTGCGCAGGTAGCGGAGGTTGTGCTCGCCCGCGGTGACGGGCATCGGCTCACGGCCGGTGACCTCGATGCCGTGGCGGACGAGCGCGTCCGACTTGTCGGGGTTGTTGGTCATCAGGCGGACGCTGCGGACGCCGAGGTCGGCGAGGATCTGCGCGCCGGCGCCGTAGTCGCGGGCGTCGGCGGGCAGGCCGAGTTCGAGGTTGGCGTCGAGGGTGTCCCGGCCGCGTTCCTGGAGTTCGTAGGCGCGCAGTTTGGACATCAGGCCGATGCCGCGCCCTTCGTGGCCGCGCAGGTAGACGACGATGCCCCGGTCCTCGGCCTGGACGCGGTCCAGGGAGGCGTCGAGCTGGGGGCCGCAGTCGCAGCGCTGGGAGCCGAAGATGTCGCCGGTGAGGCATTCGGAGTGGACGCGGACGAGGACGTCCTCGCCGTCCGCGATGTCGCCGTGGACGAGGGCGACGTGTTCGACGCCGTCGGCGGTGGAGCGGTAGCCGTATGCGGTGAAGACGCCGTGGGAGGTGGGCAGCCGGACCTCGGCCTCGCGGCGGACGGTGGGTTCGGCGGAGCGGCGGTAGGCGATCAGGTCCGCGATGGAGATGATCGTCAGGCCGTGCTTGCGGGCGAACGGGATCAGTTCGGGCAGCCGCAGCATGGTGCCGTCCTCGCCGGCGATCTCGACGATGGCGCCGGCCGGGCGCAGTCCGGCGAGGCGGGCGAGGTCGACGGCGGCCTCGGTGTGGCCGTCGCGCACGAGGACGCCGCCGGGGCGGGCGCGCAGCGGGAAGACGTGGCCGGGGCGGACGAGGTCGGCCGGTTCGGCGGTGCCGCCGGCGAGCAGCCGGAGCGTGGTGGCGCGGTCGGCGGCGGAGATTCCGGTGGTCACGCCGTGGGCGGCGGAGGCGTCGACGGAGACGGTGAACGCGGTCTTCATGGACTCGGTGTTGTCGTCGACCATCTGCGGGAGGCGCAGCCGGTCCAGTTCACCGCCCTCCATGGGGGCGCAGATCAGACCGCGGCACTCGCTCATCATGAAGGCGACGATCTCGGGGGTGGCCTTCTCGGCGGCGATGACGAGGTCGCCCTCGTTCTCGCGGTCCTCGTCGTCGACGACCACGACGGGGCGGCCGGCCGCGATGTCGGCGATGGCCTGCTCGACGGGGTCGAGGGTGAGGTCCTCGGCGCCTTCGGTGCTGTAGAGGATCGGTGCCGCGGTCATGCGGGGGCTCCCTTCAGGGCGGGCCGCGCGTCCTCGCGGGAGCGCAGCCACCAGTCGCGCATGCCCCACAGGACGAGCGCGCCGTAGATGACGTAGACGAAGCCGGAGAAGGCGAAGCCGTTGGCGAAGTTCAGGGGGACGCCGACGAGGTCGACGAGCAGCCAGGCGAACCAGAACTCGACCATGCCGCGGGCCTGGGCGTACATGGCGACGACGGTGCCGACGAAGATGTACGCGTCCGGCCAGGCATCCCAGGACAGGGACGGGTAGAGGGTGAACAGCCCGCCGACCGCGAGGGTGCCGACGGCGGCGGCGCCCACGAGGAGAACGCGTTCGCGGTTGGTCGCGAACCGTACGGCGACGGAGCCGTCCTGGGCCTGCCCCCGGCCGCGGTTCCACTGCCAAAAGCCCCAGGCGGCGACGAGCATGACGACGACCTGCTTGCCGGCGCTGCCGGAGAGGTGGGCGGTGGAGAAGGCGGCGAAGAGAACGAGCCCGGAGACGAACTGGGCGGGCCAGGTCCAGATGGACCGGCGCCAGCCGAGGGCGAGGGCGATCAGCCCGATCACGTTGCCGATCATGTCCGACCACTTGATGTGCTGGTCGAAGAGGGTGAACGCCTCGGAGTTGAGCCAGTTCACCGGGCCGTCCCCTCACCGACGGCGCGGTCGCCGAGCATCCGCTCGACGTACTTGGCGATGACGTCCACCTCGAGGTTGACCGGGTCGCCGGGCTGCTTGATGCCGAGCGTGGTCAGGGCGAGGGTGGTCGGGATCAGGCTGACGGTGAAGAAGTCGGCCGCGGCGTCGACGACGGTGAGGCTGATGCCGTCGACGGTGATGGAGCCCTTCTCCACGACGTAGCGGGAGAGGTCGGCGGGGAGGGAGATCTTCACGATCTCCCAGTGCTCCGACGGCTCGCGTCCGAGGATCTCGCCGGTGCCGTCGACGTGTCCCTGCACGATGTGGCCGCCGAGGCGGGAGCCGACGGCCGTGGGGCGTTCGAGGTTGACGCGGGAGCCGATGGCGAGGGCGCCGAGGCTGGAGCGCTTCAGGGTCTCGGCCATGACGTCGGCGGTGAACTCGTCGCCTTCGTGTTCGACGACGGTGAGGCAGACGCCGTTGACGGCGATGGAGTCGCCGTGCTTCGCGCCTTCGGTGACGACGGGGCCGCGCAGCCGGAAGCGACAGGCGTCGTCGAGGTTCTCGACGGCGGTGATCTCGCCCAGCTCTTCGACGATTCCGGTGAACACTTCCCGGGTCCTCCTGCCTCTTCGGGCACGGACTCCGGGGCTGTCGATGACGACAGAAACCGCGGGTGAGGACACCGGGAGCGACGCCGGACAGGGTCCGCCTCGACGGCGAACCGGTACGGCGGCGCGCATGGATGCCCGCCCGCCGCGCACTGCCTCCCATCCGGACTTTAACCGTCGGTCCAGGAATTTCACCTGGTCAACCGGCCGCTGGAGGCGACCGGGTCGCGGACTGTAACCGCCGGTTCGGACTTTCACCGACCCCGGAGTGCGCTGCTACTGGTACAGGGCCAGTGTGCCACGGCCGGCCGCCCTCCATACGGGCGATGGGTGTGGAGTGGCTCACAAGGGGTGACACGGGCGCTGCCGTGCGTGGTGCGGGGGCAACTCCCCTACCGTGCCCCGCCCTTGTTGGTCCATACCTATTGACCACTGTGGTCTAGTCCATTTAATGTCGGCGCCGACTCCTGGCGAGCACCACAGACCGGCCCGGCGGCGGTGAAGACGGCCCTTGCCCGCCGCCGGGTCCCACCATGCCCGGATGCGCCCGGTGCCGGACCCGGCGAAGCTGGATCCCGTACGGGGCGGGTCGGCCGATCCGTCCCGCCGGTGTCCGAAGGGACGGCACGACATGACCACGATCCTGGTGACCGGCGGCACCGGCACGCTCGGCCGGCATGTCGCCGAACGGCTGCGCACGGACGGGCACGAGGTGCGGGTGCTCAGCAGGCACAGCCGTCCGTACGCCGTCGACCTGCGGGAAGGCGGGGGTGAGCTCGGCGCCGCCGTCACGGGCGTGGACACGATCGTGCACTGTGCGACGTCCGCCCGCGGTGGCGACGAGACGGCCGCGCGGAATCTGATCGCGGCGGCGCGGCGGGCCGGGGTGGGGCACCTGGCGTACATCTCGATCGTGGGTGTCGACCGGGTGCCGTACGGCTACTACAAGTCCAAGCTCGCCGTGGAGCGGCTGGTGGAGGAGTCGGGGCTGGGCTGGACGGTGCTGCGTGCGACCCAGTTCCACGATCTGGTGTTCAGGGTTCTGCGGGGGATGGCGAAGCTGCCGGTCGTGCTGCTGCCGGCCCGGGTGAAGGATCAGCCGGTCGATGTACGGGAGGTGGCGGAACGTCTGGCCGAGCTGGCGCAGGGGGCGCCGGCGGGGCGGGTCGACGACATGGGCGGTCCCGAGATCCGCACGTTCGACTCCCTGGCTCGCGCGTATCTGAAGGCGGCGGGGCGGCACCGGCCGGTGGTCAAGGTGCCGCTGCGCGGGGCGGCCTACGACGCGTTCCGTACCGGCCATCACCTGGCTCCGCACCATGCGGTGGGCAGGGCGACGTTCGACGAGTACCTGACGTCCCACGTCGCCCGGCCGGCAGCTCGCTGAACCCCGGGGGGTTCGCCCCCCCGGCGCCCCGCCCCGGACCCCGCTCCTCAAGCGCCGGAGGGGCTGGATTTCCGCCCGGGGGCGGCTCCCCCGGGGCCGAACAGCTCATCCTGCGCACGGTCCCGTGCCGTGAGCAGCGCCCCCCGCAACACCGCCCCACCCCCCAGACCGCTGGCCCGCACATCCGCCGGCAGGGGCGACATCGCGGCCAACCGCTCCCGCACCCGCCCGGCCAGTGCCTCTCCCCCGGCCTGCCCCACCTCGCCCCCCAGCACCACGTGCCCGGGATCCAGCAACGCGACCAGCGAGGCGACCCCGACGGTGACGCGAGCGGCCAGCGCGTCGAGAAAACGCGCCCCCGCGGCACCGGGCACATCCGCCGCGACAGCCGCACGGACCACCCCCGCCGGTGAATCCTCGGGCTCCGTCACCACCCCGTGGGACTCCGCCAGTCGAGCCACCGCTTCCGCCCCCACCAGCGAGTGGAACCCGCCCTCGCAGTCGGTGGCCGACGGCAGCCCACTCGTACCCGGCACCGGCAGGAACCCGATCTCCCCCGTACCCCCGGACGCCCCCCTGCGCAGAACGCCGTCGAGGATCACCGCGGCCCCGGTGCCATGCCCCAGCCACAGCAGGACGAAGGTGTCCCGCCCCCGCGCCGCCCCGTCCCGCTGCTCGGCCAGCGCCGCGAGGTTGGTCTCGTTCTCCACACTGACCCGGGCCTCGGGAAGCCGCTCCTGAAGGGCGGCGACCAGCCTCCGGTGCCACTCGGGCAGCCCCGTCGAATCGCGCAGTTCACCGCTCGCGGGATCGATCAGCCCGGGCGCGCCGATCCCGACGGTGTGCAGCCGGTCCGCCCCCGCTTCCTTCAGGGTCCGCTCGACCAGGTTGACCGCCTGTTCGACCGCCGGTCCGGTGCCCGCGTCGCCGGTGATGGGCAGGGCGGCCTCGGCCAGTACCTCGCCGACGAGGTCCGACACCAGCACGGCGACGCCCTCCGTGCGGACGTCCAGCGCGGCCAGGTGGGCCCGGTCGGCGACGATGCCGTACAGCTTGGCGTTGGGGCCGCGCCGCTGTTCCCCCGCCTCACCGACCATCCCGATGAGGCCGGCCGCGGTGAGCCGCTCGACGAGGTCGGCGACGGTCGGCCGGGACAGCCCGGTGAGCTGCTTCAACTGCCCTGCGGTCAGCGGGCCTTCCTGCTGGAGCAGACGCAGGGCGAGCCGGTCGTTGAGGGCTCTGGCGGTGCTCGGTGATGCGGCCATGCCGGGATCCTTCCAGATCGGCGGGACCGGTCGGCGCCTGCTCGGCCGCCGGTAACCCCTTATCTTTCAGGCAGGGTTCCTGATAGTTTACGGCGGCGCGTGCGGAGAGCGGCGACCGGGAGGGGCGGGACGATGAGCGCAGTGGTCCATAAGCAGCACGAGGTGAGACGGGCGCGGTACGCCGTCGGCGCCGTGTTCGCCGTGCACGGCGCGGTCACCGGCTCGTTCGCCACCCGCGTCCCCTGGATCCAGGAGCACGCCGGGGTCAGCGCCGGGCAGTTGGGGCTCGCGCTCGCCTTCCCCGCGCTCGGCGCGTCCCTCGCGATGCCGCTCGCGGGCAGTATCAGCCACCGCTTCGGCGCCCGCGCGGCGCTGCGCGGACTGATCGCGCTGTGGACGCTGGCGCTGATCCTGCCGTCGGTCGCCCCGAACCTGCTGACCCTCTGTCTGGCCCTGTTCGTCTACGGCGCCACGGCCGGTATGTCCGACGTGGCGATGAACGCGCTGGGCGTGGAGGTGGAGAACCGGCTCGACAAGTCGATCATGTCCGGGCTGCACGGCATGTGGAGCGCCGGCGCGCTGATCGGTTCGGCGGCCGGCACGCTCGCCGCCCACATCGGCGCGGACGCCCGGCTGCACCACACGCTCGCGGCGGCGGTCCTGACGGTGGCCGGTGTGACCGCCTGCACCTGGGTGCTGGACCTGCAGTCCGCCGAGGACGAGGAGCCGCCGCCCCGGTTCGCGCTGCCGCCCCGCTCCGCGCTGCTGATCGGCGCGATCGGCTTCTGCGCGGTGTTCGCGGAGGGCGCGAGCCTGGACTGGTCGGCGGTCTATCTGCGGGACCAGCTGGAGACCTCGGCCGGTCTCGCGGCGGCCTGCACCACCGGTTTCACGCTCACCATGGCGATCGCCCGGATCGCCGGGGACCATGTGGTGGACCGCTACGGCGCCGTGCGCACGGTCCGCGCGAGCGGTGTCGTCGCCGTCCTCGGCGGACTGCTGATCGTGTTCGCCGAGCACCCCGTGCCGGCGATGGGCGGGTTCGCGCTGATGGGGCTCGGTATCGCGGTGGTGGTGCCGCTGTGCTTCGCCGCCGCCGGCCGCAGCGGCGCCAACCCGAGCCTGGCCATCGCGGGTGTCGCGACCATCACCTACACCTCGGGTCTGATCGCCCCGAGCGCGATCGGCCTGCTGGCCCAGGCGACCAGCCTGATGGTGTCGTTCGTCCTGGTCACGGTGCTGTCGTGCGGCATCGCCGGCTTCGCGAGCGTGCTGCGCGCGGGAGACCGTACGAAGATCACCCGGCCGGACGCAGCAGTTCCCGACCCGCGTCCCTGAACGCCTCGCTCCAGGGCGCCGGGCGCAGGGTCGCCGCGTCCAGCCGCACCAGCACCCGGCTGCCCCGCGCGTAGGTCACCGTCCCGTCCTCGGAGCAGAACCGGAAGCCGTACGTCAGTCCGGTCCTGCCGAGGCGCTCCAGCCACAGGTGGACGGCGTACGTGCCGGCGCGGGTGACCGGGGCCTCGTAGCCGATGCGCAGTTCACGGACCGCGTTGCACGCGTCGCCGGCCGCGGCCCAGTCGCCCTCGAAGCGGATGCCCTTCTCCTGCCACAGCTCCGTCCACGCCCGCTCGACGAGCAGCGGATAGCGGGCGTTGTGCAGCAGGCCCAGCGCGTCGAGGTCGTCGAAGTGGACGGTCACGGGGATCAGCCGGCCGTGGTGCAGGGCGGGGGCGAGCGGGGCTTCGGCGGTCACGGGTGGGACTCCTGGGACGTACGGGATGAGTGCCGCATACATCGAACAGCGGCGCGCCCTCATCCTAAGCAGACGCTCAGCACGCCCGTCCGGGCCCGCCCACCTGTACGAAGCACCGCCGCCCAGCCCTCACAATGGTCCGGACACGCTGCACATACGACGAAAGCGACAGCCCATGGATCTCGGCGTCCGGTGGAAACTGCACGGCGACGGACGCACTCCGGCCCCCGGAGCGGTGGTCCGCCCCGACGAACGGCTCTCCTGGCCCCGCACCGCGGGTCTGGGCGCCCAGCATGTCGTGGCCATGTTCGGGGCGTCCTTCGTGGCCCCGGTACTCATGGGTCTGGACCCCAACCTGGCGATCATGATGTCGGGTGTCGCGACCGTCGTCTTCCTGCTGGCCACGCGCGGCCGGGTGCCCAGTTATCTCGGCTGCTCGCTGTCCTTCGTCGGTGTCGCCGCGGTCATCCGGGCCGACGGCGGCTCCAGCGCCACCGTCACCGGCGCGGTGTTCGTGGTCGGCGGCGCGCTGTTCCTGGTGGGTCTGGCGGTACGGCGGTTCGGCGCGCGGATCATCCACGCCGCGATGCCGCCGATCGTGACGGGCGCGGTGGTGATGCTGATCGGCTTCAACCTGGCGCCGGTGACGGCCTCCACGTACTGGCCGCAGGACCAGTGGACCGCCCTGTTCGTGATGCTGTTCACCGGTCTGGCCGTGGTCTGTCTGCGCGGCTTCTGGTCCCGGATCGCGATCTTCCTCGGGCTGGTCTTCGGTTACGCCCTGTCCTGGGCGCTGGACCGGATCTTCGGGCGGATCCACTCGGCGGACGCCGGCGGCAGGATCACCGACCACTGGCGGCTTGACCTGTCCGGAGTGGGCAAGGCGGACTGGATCGGTCTGCCGACGCTGCACGGACCGTCTTTCGAGTGGTCGGCGATCCTGGTCGCCCTGCCGGTGGTCATCGCGCTGATCGCCGAGAACGCCGGGCATGTCAAGGCGGTCGGCGAGATGACCGGCGACAACCTCGACGACAAGCTGGGCACTGCCATCTCCGCCGACGGTGTCGGCTCGATGCTGTCCACCGCGGTCGGCGGCCCGCCCAACACCACCTACTCCGAGAACATCGGCGTGATGGCCGCGACCCGGGTCTACTCCACGGCCGCGTACTGGGCCGCCGCCGGTTTCGCCCTGCTGTTCGGTCTCTGCCCCAAGTTCGGCGCGGTCGTGGCCGCCATCCCGGGCGGGGTGCTCGGTGGGATCACGGTCATCCTGTACGGCATGATCGGCCTGCTCGGCGCCCAGATCTGGATCAACGCCAAGGTGGATCTGCGCAATCCGCTGAATCTCGTACCGGCCGCGGCGGGCATCATCATCGGCGTCGGCAATGTCTCGATCGAGTTCACCGACACCTTCTCGCTGAGCGGCATCGCGCTCGGCACGCTGGTCGTCATCACCGGCTACCACGTGTTGCGCGCCTTCGCGCCCGCCCACCTCAAGACGCAGGAGCCGCTGCTCGACGAGGGCACGTCCTCCTACGACACGGGCGGCGACGGGGACGGTCAGCGCGCCAGGTCGTAGGCGTACGACGGGGTGAAGGTGCCCGGCTCCCCCTTGCAGCCGTCGGACTCCCCCGGGAGTTTCACCCACAGGTAGGCGTCGATGCCGGCCTCGCCGGTGCTGAGCGTCGGGGCGTGGCCGATCCTGCGGCCGGCGGGGTCGCACCATTCGCCGTCGGCCGGGGCGCCGTTGCCGTTGCGGCTGGTGTCGATCACGGCGCCGAGGCCGGGCGGTCCGTCGAGGGCGTCGAGCACGGCACGGTCGTAGGCGGCCTCGGCGGCGGTGGCGTGGAAGTTGGAGACGTTGCTGAACACCCCGTCGGAGGAGGCGGCCGAGGCGGCACCGGCCTGCCGCAGCAGGGCGGCCTGCTCGGCGGGCGTGCGCCAGCCGGAGTGCCCCGCGTCGAAGTAGACCCGGGCCCTCGGGTCGGCGTCCTTGAGCACCCGGCCGGCACGGGCCAGCGAGGCGAAGCGGTCGGCGCGCTCACCGGCGGACAGGCACCCCGACTGGGCGATCGCGTCGGGCTCCAGGATCACGATGACCTCGGCTCCGCCCAGTCCCGCGGCGAACCGGTCGATCCAGTCGTCGTAGGCGGCCAGATCCGGCGCCCCGCCCTCGGAGTACCCGCCGCAGTCCCGGTCGGGCACGGCGTACGGCACGACCACGGGCACCCGGCCCTGGGCCGCGCCTCCCGACACCACGGCACGCACCCGGGACGTGATCGTGTCCGGGGAGTAGTCGGCGAACCACACGGCGGCCGGCCGCCCGGCGATCCGGGACTCGATGACCGCACGGCGCGGGTCGTCGGGATGGTCCCGCACCCAGTCCAGGACCTGCGAATCAGGATGGCGGTACAGCCCCGTGGACGCGGGAACGGCCTGCCGCTCCTTCTTCGCCGTCCTGGACGGCGACGCCTCCGGACTCGCCTCGACCCTCGGACTCACCGTGGCGGAAGGCGAACCGGACGGCGACGGCTCGACCGGCGGTGATGCCGGCCGTGGCGAGGAGGTCACCACGGGCCGCGCCTCGTCGGGTCCCCCTCCCCCACCGGCCGCCGACAGCATCCCCGTGACGGTGCCGACGGCGACCACCACGGAGGCGGCCGCGACCATCGCGCCGCGCCGGACGGCCCGCCGTCCCTCGGCCTTGCGCGCGGACACCCGCCGGGCACGCGAGCCTGACACCGTACCGCTCCCCCTCCCCCACGACGGGCGCGTTCCCCCGTTCCGGGGATGCGCCGGGCCCGCCGCCACCGGGGTCAGCCTAAAGGTGCGACTCTGCGCTCATGGCGCAATGCGAACAAGTCGTCACGCTCGTGGACGGGGTCATCTCCCGTATGCGCGCCCTGGAGGCGGCCCTGCCCGCGCGGGACGGGGTCGCCGTCTTCAACCGTGTCTACCTCGCCGTCACACAGGCCGTGGACCGGCACCTCGACGCGGGCGGGTTCCCGGACGCGCGGGCGGCGATCACGCTGGACGTGCGCTTCGCGGAGCGCTATCTGGCGGCCGTGGACACGGTACGAGAGGGGCGGCCGCCACCGGCCTGCTGGCGCCCGCTGTTCCAGTTCCGCCACCACCCGGACGTACGTCCGGTGCAGTTCGCCCTCGCGGGCATCAACGCCCACATCGGCCACGATCTCGCCCTCGCCGTCGTGGACACCTGCCGTACGCTCGCCTGCGAACCCGTCGATCTGGAGGACGAGTTCGACGGCGTGGGCGAACTGCTCCTCTCGCTGGAGGAGCGCATCCGCGAGGAGTTGACGCCGGGCCCCGAACTGCTGCGGATCACCGACCCGTTGATCCATCTGCTGGGTGCGTGGAGCCTGGAACGCGCCCGGGACGCGGCCTGGACGGCGGCCCGCGCGCTGTGGGCGCTGCGCGGACTGCCGGAGATCGCCGGGGAGTTCACCGAACGCCTGGACACGGCGGTGGGGTTCGCCGGCCGTATGCTGCTCACCCCGCTGCCGGACTGACCCGGCGGGATCAGTCCTCGGGGAGTTCGACCGGGGCGATCTCGTCGTAGAGGTCGCCGGGGCCCGGGTTGGTCGGGTCACTCTCGCCGCCGAAGTGGTGCATGACGCCCCACACCGCGTTCAGCGCGGTCTGGACGGCGCCCTCGGCCCAGCCCGCCGTCCAGGAGATGTCGTCGCCGGCGAGGAAGATGCCGCGCTTGTCCTCGGGCAGCGCCTCCTGCATGAAGTGCGTGAACAGCCGCCGCTGGTAGCGGTAGTGGCCGGGCAGGTTGGCCTTGAACGCGCCCATGAAGTAGGGCTCGTTCTCCCAGGAGACCGTCACCGGGTTGCCGATGACGTGCTTGCGGATGTCGACCTTGGGATAGATCTCGCCGAGCGACTTCAGCATGACCTCCATCCGCTCGTTCGCGGACAGCGGCAGCCACTTCAGGCTGTCGTCGCACCAGGTGTAGGAGAGACAGATGACGGCGGGCCTGTCCGGGCCGTCGTCCAGCAGATACGTCCCGCGGGTCATGCGGTCGGTGAGCGTCATCGACATGACGTCCCGCCCGGTCTCCTCGTCCTTGTCCAGCCAGAAGGGCCGGTCGACGGGCACGAAGAGCTTGGAGCTCTCCATGTAGTGGGTGCGCTCGATGGCGGTCCAGTGGTCGATCGGGAACAGCGAGTCGTCGCAGGCGATCTTGGACAGCAGCATCCAGGACTGGGCGGTGAAGACCGCGGCGGCGTACGTACGGATGTCGCCGCCGGCGTCCGTCACGGTGATCCGGTTGCCGGCGGTGCGGTTGAGCCGCGTCACCGCGGGACGGGGCTCACCGCCCTCGTGCAGACCGGCCAGCGAGGTGCCGTAGGGCCAGTGGACGATCTTCTCCGGCTCACGCTCCCAGAGCCGCAGCGGCAGCTGCTGCGAACCACCGACGATGCCGCGGTGGTGGTCGTCGGCCTCGGTGTAGACGACGCGGAGGATCTCCAGGATCGAGTTGGGGAAGTCGGTGTCCCACCCGCCGGTGCCGAAGCCGACCTGCCCGAAGATCTCGCGGTGCCGGAAGGACTTGAACGCCTCGGAGTCGCAGAGGAAACCGTAGAAGGTCTGGTTGTCGAGCTGCTCGACCAGCTTCGCCCAGATCTCGCGGATCCGCGGCACGTCCCGCTCGCGCAGGGCGCGGTTCATGTCGGAGAAGTCGGCACCCTCCTCGAGGCACTTCGCCCAGGCGTCGGCGACGTCCCGGTAGACCTGGGGCAGATCGTCGAGGGTCTCGGCGTAGTGCGACTCGCCCTTGAGGTCGACGACGGTCGAGGGCGTCGCCTCGGACAGCGGGTTGGGAAAGGCCCGGGTCTCCAGTCCCACCAGGTCGATGTAGTGCTGGAGCGCGGTGGACGACGGCGGAAACCGCATGGCGCCCATCTCGGCCGTCAGGGACGGATCACACCCCTCGAACCCCACGGTCCGCAGCCGCCCGCCGATCCGGTCGGCCTCGTACACGACCGGCTTGAGCCCCATCTTCATCAGCTCGTACGCGGCGATGACGCCGGACAGTCCACCGCCGATCACGGCGACCTCGGCGCCGTGCTCGGTCGCCGGGACCTGCCCGAGCCCGGCGGGGTGGGCCAGGAAGTCGTCGTACGCGTACGGGAAGTCCGGGCCGAACATGGTGATCGGCGGCTGCTGCGCGTCGGCGTGCTCGATCGCGTTGGGCACGGTGGACGTCATGGGGTACGGACTCCTTGCGGGGGTGGAACGGGGGTTCAGACGAGGGACCCGTACAGACCGGGGCGGCGGTCGGCCAGATACGGGTTCGCCGCGCGGGAGGCGGCGAGGAAGACGGGGTCGGTGTCGGCGAGGAGGAGTTCCTCGTGGGCGCCGCCGCGGGTACGGGCGACTCCGTCGGGTCCGGCGAGCGTGGACCGCCCGACGAACTCGAACTCGCCCTCCGGGCCGACGCGGTTGACGTACGCCACGTACATCTGGTTCTCGAAGGCCCGCACCGGCACCATGTGTTCGGCGACGAACTGGAACGGGTGGAGGAGCGCGGTCGGCACCAGCAGCAGGTCGGTTCCGGCGAGGGCGTGGGCGCGCACGTTCTCCGGGAACTCGACGTCGTAGCAGATCAGGAGGCCGACGGTGAGGCCGTCGAGTTCGGCCTGTACGACGGTCTGCTCGCCCGGGGTGAAGTGGTCGCGTTCGTAGCAGCCGTAGAGGTGGGTCTTGCGGTAGTTCGCGAGACGGGTGCCGTCGGCGGAGATCAGCTGCGCGGAGTTGAAGACGCGCTCGCCGTCGCGCTCGGGGTAGGCGTAGGCGATCGCGAGGCCGTGACGGGCGGCGCTCTCCGCGATCGCGTCGGCGGCTTCGCCGTCGGCGGGCTCGGCGAGCCGGGGGATGCCGTCGCCGATCGCGTACCCCGTGAGGAACAGCTCGGAGGTGACGAGGAGCCCGGCGCCGGCGGCCGCGGCGCGGCGGGCCGCGTCGTCGAGGACCTTGAGGTTCTCGCCGACGGATCCGGGGCGGCCGGAGCTCTGGAGCAGGGCGGTGCGCATGCGTGTTCCTCACGGGTACGCGGGGGTTCGGGGGGCCAGGTAGACGGTACGTTCGGGTGGCTTGGGGGGACAAGGCGGAGGTGTTGCGCGTCCGTGGGGGGTTTGTTGCGTGGGCCGGGGGGTGGGCGGCGATTCGTTGCGCGGGCCTCGGCGAGGGGGCGGCGGGCTGGGCCCGGGCCCTCTCAGCAAACCCGAGCCCCACGCGACCGGCGGCTACAGCCGTCGCCCGGCGGTCGCCGTGAACAGCAGCAGCAGTGCCGTCGCCAGGTAGGGCAGCGCCAGGACCGTGAACGCCGTGCTGTGGGCGTGGCCCGAGGCGATCAGCGCGTAGGCGCCGAACGTCGCGACCGTCGTCAGTTCCGTGGCCAGGCCCGCCACCGACGTCAGCGTGGCCCGCCCCCCGTCCCCGATGCGCCGCTGAAGCCGCGCATCGGCCAGCACCGTCGCCGCCTGGAACCCACCGAACGCCACCGCGACCAGCACCAGCCCCACCGGCGTACCCGCGGCCGCGCCCACACCCAGCGCAAGCCCCGCCCCGCCCAGCACGGCGGCCAGCCCCACGCCCCCGAGCCGCTCCCCCTCCCCCGCCAGCAGACTCCCCGCGGTCGCTCCGGCCCAGATCAGCAACAGCAGATAGGGAACCGTCCCGTCCGCGACCCCGGTCCCCCGCACCAGCAGCGGCGTGTACTCATCCAGCGCGCCCCACACCGCGCTCACGGCCGGCACCAGCAGCAACGCGCCCCGCACCGACCGGTCCGCACGGACCTCCGCAAGCCCGCCCCGCACGACGACGGTCCAGCTCTCACGCCGGCCGGCCCCACCGGCACGCTGCTCGGGAAACCGCAGCGCCACGACCGCCGTCAGCACACACACCAGCACACTCGCCGCACCGACGGCCGTATGACCACCCCGGGCGAGTACAGGCCCCGCGAGCCCCATCGCCGCCATCACGGCGACCATCCCGGCCGCCCGGGCCCGCCCCATCACCCGGGCGTAGCGCCCGGCCGCACCGAGCCGCGACAGTTCGTCGTAGACGAGGGCCTCCAGCGCCCCGGACCCGAGCGCCCCGCCCGCACCCCACAACAGGAAGCCGACCGCGAAGGCGCCATAGGACGGAACAGCGACCCACAGGACGAACCCGGCACCGGTCAGCAACGGCCCGGCCCACAGCAACAGCCGCCGCGAGACGGTATCGGCCCAGATCCCGGAGGGAACCTCCAGCAGCACCCCGGTCACCGACCACACCGCGAACAGCGAGGAGATCTGCCAGACGGACAGCCCGGCGTCGCTGAACAGCAGCGCGTACACCGGGTACAGCAGGATGAAGTCGTCGAGGAACGCGTAGCCGTACAGCGTGTTCGTCAGCCGTCGCACGCGGACGTCGGAGGCACGCGGGGGCGTGAGAGTCATGAGGCCTTCCCAAGGGGGCGGTTCGGACACCGGACGTCGAGGACGTACGGCGCCCGAGGCGGCCCTCGGGAAGCGCAGCGGGTGGATCAATGTCGCCAGGTCATGGCACCGATGCTAGAACAGCACAGCTCCCCCCGGCCACGGATTACGTGGGCGACCCGGACGAGAACCGCCGCAGCAGCGGCGACAGCACCAGCACGGACTTGGTCCGCTCGACGAACGGCTCGCCCGCGATGCGCTCGAGGACCCGTTCGAAGTGGCGCATGTCGGAGGCGAAGACCTGGGCGACGGCGTCCGCGTCACCGGTGACGGTGGAGGCGGCCACGACCTCCTGGTAGCGCTCCAGGCCCCGCTGGATGGTCTCCGGGGAGGTGTTGCCGCGGCAGTAGATCTCGACGAACCCCTCGGTCGCCCAGCCGAGGGCGGCGGGGTCCACGCGTACGGTGAATCCGGTGATGGCCCCGGTGGCGCGCAGCCGGTCCACACGGCGTTTCACGGCGGGCGCGGAGAGGCCGACGAGCTGCCCGATGTCCGCGTAGGAGCGGCGGGCGTCCTCGGCGAGGGCGTGCACGATGCGTTCGTCGAGATCGTTCAGCACTGCGGGTGGTTCACTTCGCTTCTGGTGCGGTGGAAACGGCCAGCCGGGAGCGGCGGTAGCCGTAGAGGAAGTAGAACACGAGCCCGACGGCCATCCAGACACCGAAGACCACCCAGGTGACGGCGGACAGGCTGCCCATCATCCACAGGCAGAACCCGAGGCCGACGGCGGGCAGCACGGGTGACAGCGGCACCCGGAAGGTGCGCGGCATGTCGGGCCGGGACCGCCGCAGTACCACGACGGCGATGTTGACCAGCGCGAAGGCGAACAGTGTGCCGATGCTGGTGGCGTCGGCGAGCCGGCCGAGCGGGATGGCGGCGGCGAGGACGCCGCAGAAGAGGGAGACGATCAGGGTGTTGGCGCGGGGCGCGCCCGTCTTCGGGCTGACCCTGCCGAACACCTTGGGCACCAGCCCGTCCCGGGACATGGCGAACAGGATGCGGGTCTGGCCGTAGAGCACGGTCAGCACGACGCTCGCGATGGCGATGACGGCGCAGAACGCCAGCAGGGTGCCCCAGAAGCTCTGCCCGGTGACCTCGCGCATGATCTGGGCGAGTGTGGCCTCGGAGTCGGTGAACTGCCGCCAGGGCTTGGCGCCCACGGCGACGGCGGCGACGAGGACGTACAGCGCGGTGATGACGGCGAGGGAGAGCAGGATCGCGCGGGGCAGGTCGCGCTGGGCGTTCCTGGCCTCCTCGCCGGCGGTGGAGGCGGCGTCGAAGCCGATGTACGAGAAGAAGAGCGTCGCCCCGGCGGCGCTGACGCCGGCCATGCCGAGCGGCATGAAGTTCTCGTAGTTGCCGGAGCGGAAGCCCTGGACGCCGATGGCGCAGAACAGCACGAGGGCGCCGATCTTCACCACGACCATGATCGTGTTGGCGCGGGCGGACTCGCGGGCGCCGCCCATCAGGAACGCCATGGCGAGCAGGACGACGATCAGCGCGGGGAGGTTGAAGACGCCGCCGTCGCCGGGCGGGGCGGAGAGCGCGGCGGGGAGGGTGACGCCGATGGTGCCGTCGAGGAGTTCGTTGAGGTACTCGCCCCAGCCGACGGCGACGGCGGCGACCGACACGCCGTACTCGAGCATCAGGCACCAGCCGCAGACCCAGGCGATCAGCTCGCCCATCGTTGCGTACGCATACGAGTAGGAGGAGCCGGAGACGGGGATGGTGCCGGCCAGCTCGGCGTAGGAGAGGGCGGAGAAGAGGGCCGTCAGGCCGGCTATCACGAAGGACAGGGTAACGGCGGGACCGGCCTTGGGGACGGCTTCGCCGAGGACGACGAAGATGCCGGTGCCGAGGGTGGCACCAATGCTGATCATGGTCAGCTGCCAGAGCCCGAGGGAACGCCGCAGGGAGCCTCCCTCACCCTGGCCACCCTCCGCGACCAGGCGTTCCACGGGCTTGCGGCGCATCAGGCGCGTGCCGTGACCCGGGGACGGCGGGGCGGCGGGAGTGCCGTTGTGCGGGGGTGCGCCTTGGTCGAGCACGCGCTGACTCCTTCGTCGCTGCCGGCGTTCCGCGGCAGGGGACGGACGGGGTCCCGCGACAGCCGGGCCCCCGTCGAGCGGAGTCCCCGCCGCACACGTACAGCGGGTAACCCTACGAGGTACTTCGTTGCTCCTGAAATGCAGCAACCTTGCGCACCGGCGCAAGATCATTGCGTTCCCCGGGGCGGGGCGGGTGTTCGTTGCGCCGGCGCTGTGAACCGTCGCACACCGGCCCCGCTCCCGGGGAAGACGTCAGTTCCAGCTGTTGTGGAGCGGCTTGCCCTCGGCGTAGCCGGCGGCGCTCTGGATGCCGACGACGGCCTTCGCGGCGAACTCCTCGAGCGATCCGGCGCCGGCGTAGGTGCAGGAGGAGCGGACGCCCGCGATGATCGAGTCGATCAGGTCCTCGACGCCGGGGCGGGCCTGGTCGAGGAACATGCGGGAGGTGGAGATGCCCTCCTCGAACAGCGCCTTGCGGGCGCGGTCGTACGCCGACTCCTCGGAGGTGCGGTTGCGCACGGCGCGCGCGGAGGCCATGCCGAAGGACTCCTTGTAGGGGCGGCCGTCGGCATCGTGCTGGAGGTCGCCCGGGGACTCGTAGGTTCCGGCGAACCAGGAGCCGATCATCACGTTGGACGCGCCGGCGGCGAGCGCCATGGCCACGTCGCGGGGGTGCCGGACGCCGCCGTCGGCCCACACGTGCTTGCCGTACTTCCTCGCCTCGGCGGCGCACTCCAGGACGGCGGAGAACTGGGGCCGGCCGACACCGGTCATCATGCGGGTGGTGCACATGGCGCCGGGGCCCACGCCGACCTTGACGATGTCGGCGCCGGCCTCGATCAGGTCGCGGACGCCCGCGGCGGCGACGACGTTCCCGGCGACGACCGGCACCTGCGGGTCGAGGTCGCGGACCAGCTTCAGCGCGCTGATCATCGACTCCTGGTGCCCGTGGGCGGTGTCGATGACGAGCGTGTCGACACCGGCGTCCAGCAATTGCCGGGCCTTGCCGGCCACGTCGCCGTTGATGCCGACGGCGGCGGCTATGCGGAGCCGTCCCCGGGCGTCGGTGGCCGGGCTGTACAGGGTGGCGCGCAGGGCGCCCTTGCGGGTGAGGATGCCCGCGAGGCGGCCGTCCTTGTCGACGGCGGGGGCGTAGCGCCGGTTGGCGGCGTCGAGGGTGTTGAACGCCTCGCGCGGGTCCGTGTCGGCGTCGATGAGGATCAGGTCCTTGGACATGACCTCTTCGAGCTGGGTGAAGCGGTCCACGCCGGACAGGTCGGTGTCGGTGACCACGCCGACCGGCCGGTGGTCCGCGTCGACGACGACGCCCGCGTTGTGCGCGCGCTTGGGCAGCAGGGCGAGCGCGTCGGCGACGGTCTGGTGCGGGGCCAGCACGATCGGGGTGTCGAGGACGTGGTGGCGGCCCTTCACCCAGGAGACGACCTCGGTGACGACCTCGTTCGGGATGTCCTGCGGTATGACGACGAGTCCCCCGCGGCGGGCCACGGTCTCGGCCATGCGGCGGCCGGCTATGGCGGTCATGTTGGCGACGACGAGCGGGATGGTGGTGCCCGTGCCGTCCGGGGAGCTGAGGTCCACGCCCTGCCGCGAGCCGACCGCGGAGCGGCTCGGCACCATGAAGACGTCGTCGTACGTCAGGTCGTACGCGGGCTGGATGTCGTTGAGGAAACGCACGTGCTGCACATCCCAGTCGATCAGAGGTGGCCCCCGGACAGGTCAGCCAGGGGGAAGAGCACGTACTTCATTGTCCCATGCCGTCCGGAACGCCCGCTCCGGTCGGATCATCCAGGCCGGCCGGAGCGCTCCTCGGAGGTTCCTCCGAGGGTGAGGGCCACGGTGAGCGACGGGGTGCGGTCCGCCGCCTCGGCGAACACGTCCTGGGCGGTCCGCCACTCCTCGGGACGGGCCGCCGCGTACTCCCGCCAGCCGCGTACGACGACCAGCAGCCCGCGCTCCACGGCGCCGTCGGGCCAGACGGTGTGGTCGGAGAGGGAGTCGACGAGGGCGTCCCAGTTGTGCCCGAACCAGTCGGGCAGGTCCAGCGCGCGGGCGCAGCGGTCCATCAGGCCCGCCTTGCCGGTGACCCCGTCGAGGTCCACCACGACGAGGAGCCGGCCGGTGAGGTCGTACGTCATCTCAGTACCGCCGTGAACGATGCGTAGTGGTCGTCGGTGTAGTAGGTCTCGCCGCCGCGCCCGGTGACGATGCGCCGGGCCCCGCGGTCGGCGGAGCCGGGCGTGCGCACCGTGTACTCGTGGTAGTAGCCGCGTTCCCGCTGGGGCAGCAGGCCTTCGAAGTTGCCGAAGACGGCGCCGTCCCGCTCGTACGGGAAGGGGCCGCCCGTGTCGACGAGTTCCAGGGTGCGGCGCGCCTCGGCGGGCAGGTCGGCCTCCTGGACCGTGCCCATGCCGTCGGCCCAGGAGGGCGTCGCCCCGTCGCCGTCGGCGGAGGAGCAGCCGGCCAGCAGGACGAGCAGGCAGGCGAGGAGGCGGAGGAGCAGGGCCTGTCTCAGGACCATGCGGCCGATCGTGCCAGACCCGCCCCCGCCTCACCCGCCGTCAGGGTCCGTCCGGGTCCGCGCGGTTGAGAGAGGACCTCGGGGCGGGGCCCGCCGTCATCAGATAGTCCGCCGCCGACGTGTCCGTCACCAGGCTGGTGACCAGCCCGGAGCGCAGTACGGCGTCGATCGCCGGGCCCTTGCGCTGTCCGCCCGCGATCGCGACGACCTCGGGCACCCGGCGCAGCTGGTCGGTCTTGACCGTGATGCACCGCTCCCCCAGGTCCCGGCCGACCCGGCGTCCCTCGGCGTCGAAGAGGTGCGCGGACATCTCGGCGGCCACTCCGAGGGACGCGTAGTGCGCCCGCTCCTCGTCGCTGAGCATGTCGTGCACCGTGGAGATGCCGGGCTCCCAGGAGCCGATGGAGACACAGGCGACGGTGACCTTGTCGAAGTACTCGAAGGCCCGCGCGATGCCGGTCTGGTGGCGCAGCGCCTGAGCGGTGGCGGCGTCGGGCAGCAGCATCGGCGCGTAGATGGGGTGGGCGTCGCCGCCCGACACCTGCGCCGCGCGCCGTACGGCCTCCACCGAGCCGCGCTCGGCGGTCCCGGCGTCGTACACACCCGTCAGCTGCACGACCGTGCAGGGCGGCAGCCGGTCCAGGGCCGCCGCCATGTGGATGGTGGAACGGCCCCAGGCCAGGCCCAGTACATCCCCCTCGTCGACCAGTTCGCCGAGCAGGTCGGCGGCCACTTCTCCCAGGTTCTCGGGGTCGGGTGTCTCCTCGGCCTCGGCCGGGGACTCGACCACGACGGCGTGCCTGAGGCCGTAGCGGGCGCGGAGCGCGTCGGAGCGCTCCGCGTCCAGCTCGGCCGGCACGCGGATCTCGATCCGTACGAGATCCCGTTCGAGGGCGGTCTCCAGGACCCTGGCCACCTTGAAGCGGCTGACGCCGAACTCCTCGGCGATCTGGATCTTGGATTTGCCCTCGAGGTAGAAGCGGCGGGCCATGGCCGCCGCCTGCACCAGCTCAGCGGGTCCCATCCGCATGGCTGACCGGCCCGCCGACATACCCGACACGGCGATCTCCTCACTGCTGTTCACACTCTGGATTCGCCGTTCATCCTCGCAGATCCGCGGCGGTCGATCAGCCCTGCTGGGCGGCGTTCACGTTCCTGACGCTCAGTGGTCGCATGCCCACGACGCCTTGCCCGTCGCCGCCGCGGCCCGGTTGCGCAGTGCACGTACCGCCTCGGCCGGGTCCTCGGCCCCGTATACGGCGGAACCCGCGACGAAGACGTCGGCACCGGCGTCGGCGCTCCGCTCGATGGTGGACTCCGAGACCCCGCCGTCGACCTGCAGCCAGAGCTCCAGACCGTGCTTGCTGATCAACTCGCGGGTGCGGCGAATCTTCGGAAGCATGATGTCGAGGAAGGCCTGTCCCCCGAATCCCGGCTCGACGGTCATGATCAGCAGCATGTCGAGTTCGGGGAGCAGGTCTTCGTACGGCTCGATGGGGGTCGCCGGCCTCAGCGCCATGGAGGCACGGGCGCCCTTGGCGCGGATCTCCCGGGCGAGCCGGACGGGCGCGGCGGCCGCCTCGACGTGGAAGGTGACCGAACCGGCCCCCGCCTCCACGTACTGGGGCGCCCATCGATCGGGGGCCTCGATCATCAGATGGCAGTCCAGCGGGGTGTCCGTCGCACGGGCGAGCGACTCTACGACCGGCACGCCGAGCGTGAGGTTCGGGACGAAATGGTTGTCCATGACGTCTACGTGGAGCCAGTCGGCGCCGGCGACCGCCTTCGCCTCGTCGGCGAGGCGGGCGAAGTCGGCGGAGAGGATGCTGGGGTTGATCTGCGGGGCCATGTGACAAGCGTGCCATGCCCTCCGGGGGTTGTGTGCGTGGGTCTTGTGCGGGGACGGTTGGGCGTTGGCCGCGGGCCGTCGCGGGCTGGTCGCGCCCACACGGCGGGGCCGCACATGTCACTGCCCCGCGCCCCTTCGGGGGCGACTACGCGGAGGTGTCCATGACGCGTGAACGGCGTGTCGCGCAGCTGGTCTGCGGGCGGCGGTCCAAGTGGCTGGTGCTCGGGTTGTGGATCGTGGTGCTGTTCTTCGTGGCGCCGTTCGCGCAGAAACTGGCCGGGGCCCAGGACAATGACGCCGCTTCCTGGTTGCCGGGGTCTGCCGAGTCGACGCAGGTGCTGCAGATCTCCGAGGATTTCCGGCCCGAGCAGATCCCCGCTGTCGTGGTGTACGCGCGGGACGGCGGGCTGACGGCGGCCGACCGCGAGCGGATCGACGAGGACGTGGCGCAGCTCATGCGGTTGAGCGACCACGGCATCCGCGGCGACGAGACCCGCGGCCCGGTCTTCGACCGCCGGACCGACCCGCGTGCCGCGCAGGTCCTGGTGCCGATCACGATGGACGAGCAGGGCTGGGAGCGGATCGGACCCGCGGTCGACTCCATCCGGGACGACGTCGGCGGGAGCGAGGGCGGCCTCGCCGTGCACATCACGGGCCCGGGCGGCACGTCGGCGGACTTCGCCGAGGCGTTCGAGGGGATCGACTCGACGCTGCTGCTGGCCGCGATGGGCGTCGTCGTGGTGATGCTGCTGATCACCTACCGCAGCCCGACCCTGCTGCTGGTGCCCCTGCTGTCGGTGATCTGTGCGCTGTTCACGGCGCAGGCCCTGATCTACTTCATGGCCGAGTACGGGGGTCTGACGGTGAACGGGCAGAGCGCCGGCATCCTCACGGTGCTGGTCTTCGGCGCCGGCACCGACTACGGCCTGCTGCTGGTCGCCCGCTACCGGGAGGAGCTGCGCCGGCACGAGGACCGGCACGAGGCGATGGCGCTGGCCCTGCACCGCGCGGGCCCGGCCGTGCTGGCGTCCGGCGCGACCGTGGTGCTGAGCATGCTGGTGCTGCTGACCGCGGAGATGAACTCCACCCGGGGTCTCGGCCCGGTCGCGGCGATCGGGGTCGCGGTGGCCCTGCTGGTCATGCTGACGCTGTTCCCGGCGCTGCTGGTCATCTGCGGGCGGTGGATCTTCTGGCCGGTGATCCCGCGCCACGGCGCCCCCGACCCGGCCGAGCGGGGCGTGTGGGCCCGCACGGGCCGCCGTATCGCCCGCCGCCCCCGCATGGTGTGGGCCGTGACGGCGGCGGTGCTGGCGATCTGTTCGCTGGGGCTGATCCAGCTCCGCGCGGAGGGTATCGGCAACGCGGACGCGTTCACCGGGAAGCCGGACTCGATCACCGGGCAGGAGGTCTCCGCGCGGTACTTCCCGGCGGGCAGCGGCGATCCGCTGGTCGTCGTGAGCAACCGGGCGCAGGCCGAAGAGGTGGGGCGCGCGGTCGCCGGTACGGAGGGCGTCGTACCGGAGTCCCTCGGTCTGCCGCCGGGCACCAAGCCGTCGTTCGAGGGCAAGGTGCTGTTCGAGGCCACCCTGGCCGCG
This sequence comes from Streptomyces sp. NRRL WC-3626, assembly GCF_000718785.1. Taxonomy (GTDB): domain Bacteria; phylum Actinomycetota; class Actinomycetes; order Streptomycetales; family Streptomycetaceae; genus Streptomyces; species Streptomyces edwardsiae. The sequence continues at coordinate 89,511 of NZ_JOCA01000011.1, forward strand.
CCGTCGGACAGCGAGGCGGCCAAGCAGACCGTGGAGCGGGTCCGTGACACCGTGCACGCGGTGCCGGACGCCGACGCGCAGGTGGGCGGCGGTACTGCGGCGCTGCTGGACATGGACGAGGCGACCACCCATGACAACGTGCTGATCATCCCGCTGGTGCTGGTGGTCGTCCTGCTGATCCTGTGTGCGCTGCTGCGCGCCCTGATCGCGCCGCTGCTGCTGACCGCGACGGTGATCCTGTCGTTCACGGCGGCGCTGGGCCTCAGCGCGCTGGCCTTCCGGCACATCTTCGACTACGCGGGCGAGTCGACGGACTTCCCGCTGTTCGTCTTCGTCTTCCTGGTGGCGCTGGGCATCGACTACAACATCTTCCTGACCACCCGCATCCGGGAGGAGGCGGCCCGCCAGGGCACCCGGCCGGGCGTGGTCACCGGACTCGCGGCCACGGGCGCCGTGATCACCTCGGCGGGTCTGGTCCTCGCGGGCACCTTCGCGGCCCTCGGCACCCTGCCCATGGTCGCCTTCGCCGAGATCGGTTTCGCGGTCGCCCTGGGCGTCCTGCTGGACACCTTCGTCGTACGGTCGGTACTGGTCACGTCCCTGTTCCTGGACGCGGGCCCCAGGGTGTGGTGGCCACACCGGCTGTCCCGCGAGAAACCCGTCGTCGCCGAGGCAGACCGGTCCGACCGTTGAGGGCGCGGGCACACCGCCCAGGGCCACGAACACCCGGCCACACCAGACGTCCCGCGAGGAACCCCGGCCCCGGCGTCAGCCGGTTCGGCGGATGAGGGCCAGGTACATCGCGTCGGTGCCGTGTACATGAGGCCACAGCTGTACGTCGGGGCCCTCGCCCAGGTCCGGTACTCCGGGCAGCAGCGGGCGGGCGTCGATCAGTTCGGCGTCCGGGAACTGCTTGAGCAGGTCACCGACGACGGCCCGGGTCTCCGCGAGGTGCGGGGAGCAGGTGGCGTAGCCGACGACACCGCCGGCCCGTACGGACTCCAGCGCGGTGCGCAGCAGCCCGCGCTGGAGCGGGGCGAAGCCGTCCAGGTCCTCGGGGCGGCGCCGCCAGCGGGCCTCGGGACGGCGGCGCAGGGCGCCCAGGCCGGTGCACGGCACGTCGACCAGGACCCGGTCGAAGCTGCCGGGCCGCCACGGCGGGCGCGTCCCGTCGGCGGCGACGACCTGGTACGGCCCCGGGTTCCCGGCGAGCGCCTTGGCGACCAGCCCGGCCCGGTGCGGCTGCTTCTCGGAGGCGAGCAGCACCGCGCCCCGCTCGGCGGCGAGCGCCCCGAGCAGCGCGGCCTTCCCGCCCGGTCCGGCGCAGCCGTCCAGCCACATCCGGTCGGGGCCCTCGACGGGCGCGTTGGCGAGGGCGAGCGCGACGAGCTGGCTGCCCTCGTCCTGCACACCCGCCCGGCCCTCCGCGACCGCCGTGATGGCGCCCGGCTCCCCGCCCTCGGTGAGCCGTACCGCGTACGGCGACCAGCGGCCGGGTACGGCTGCCTCCTCGTCGAGCAGTTCGGTGGTCGTCGCCCGTCCGGGGCGGGCGACCAGGGTCACCTCGGGGCGGTCGTTGTCGGCCTTGAGCAGTTCCTCGATACCGGTCCGGCCGCCGCCGAGGGAGTCCCACAGCGCGGAGACGACCCAGCGGGGGTGCGAGTGCACGACGGCGAGGTGGTCCTCGGGGTCCTCGTCATAGGCCGGTGCGACCCGCTCCAGCCAGCCGTCGAGGTCGTCCTGGGCGATCTTCCGCAGCACGGCGTTGACGAACTTGGCGCGGCCGTCGCCGAGCACCACCCGGGCCAGCTCCACGGTGGCGGACACGGCCGCGTGCGTCGGGATCCGCGTGCCGAGCAGCTGGTGCGCGCCGAGGTTCAGCACGTCCAGCACCGGCGGGTCCACCTCCCGCAGCGGCCGGTCGACGCAGGCGGCGACGACCGCGTCGTACGTCCCCTGACGGCGCAGGGTGCCGTAGACCAGCTCGGTCGCCAGCGCCGCGTCGCGTGCGTCGAAGTCGTCGTTCTCGCGCGCCTTGCGCAGCAGCGGGGGCAGGACGAGGTTGGCGTACGCGTCCCGCTCGTCGACGGCCCGCAGGGCCTCGAAGGCGAGGATGCGGACGGGGTCCTTCTGGGGCCGGCGGTAGGGCTTGGCGGGCTTGCGGGGCCGACGGGGCTGGTCGCTCACGAAAAAGGTGCTCCGGATGTGGGGTGAAGTGCGCGGTCCAGCCTACGTCGTGGAGGTCGCGGCGGCGTCAGGCGCCGACGGACTCCCCCGCCGTGATGCGTACCCCGCGCGCCCAGTCCGCCGCACGCATCGGCTTCTTGCCCTGGGGCTGCACCCACAGCAGCTCCACGGCGTAAGAGCCGGTGCCCGCGTACACGTTGTTCTTGCCGGCGGACAGCTGCCCGGGCGCGAGGTCGGTCATGGCGGGTACGGGCGCGGCCTGGACGATCTTCAGCCGCTCGCCCCGGAAGGTGGTCCAGGCGCCGGGCGCGGGGGTACAGCCGCGCACCACGCGGTCGACGCGCAGCGCCGGGGTGTTCCAGTCGACGTGGGCGTCCTCGACGGTGACCTTGGGGGCGAGGCTGATGCCGTCCGCGGGCTGCGGTACGGCCGTCAGGGTGCCGTCCTCGACGCCGTCCATGGTGGCGGCGAGCAGCCCGGCACCGGCGAAGGCGAGCCGGGTGAGCAGATCGCCGCTGGTGTCGGTGGGGCGGACGGCCTCGGTGACGGTGCCGTAGACGGGGCCGGAGTCGAGGCCCTCCTCGATGAGGAAGGTGGCGGCACCGGTGATCTCGTCGCCGGCCATGATCGCGTGCTGCACGGGGGCCGCGCCGCGCCAGGCGGGCAGCAGCGAGAAGTGCAGGTTGACCCAGCCGCGGGCGGGGATGTCCAGGGCGGCCTTCGGGAGGAGGGCGCCGTAGGCGACGACGGGGCAGCAGTCGGGGGCGATCTCCTTGAGCCGTTCCAGGAACTCGGGGTCCCTGGGCCGGGCGGGCTTCAGCACCTCGATCCCGGCCTCCTCCGCGCGCTCGGCGACGGGTGAGGCGACCAGCCTGCGTCCGCGTCCGGCGGGCGCGTCGGGCCGGGTGACGACGGCGGCGACCTCGTGCCGCCCGGAGGCGAGAAGAGCGTCCAGTGCGGGAACGGCGACCTCGGGGGTACCGGCGAAGACGAGCTTCATGGGGTGCGGAGGGCCTCTCGGGCGGGAACGGACAAGGGCGGCGCACCAGTCTATGGCGCGGAGCGCGAACCCCCCATGCGGGGCGAGCCGCCGCCGGCGAGGCACCCCGGCGGCGGACGTCCACTTCCCGGCGTACGGGAAACGGACGGTGCGCGGGCGGGAGGAGACGCCGAGGCCGAAGGGCGGGGCACACCTCCGCCGGGGGCGTACGCACAAGCTCCCGCGCCCCTCCCCGTGACCCGCGAAGCGGCCACGCGTTGGTCAAGAAAGAGTTGACCACCGGGCCCCGCCGAGGGCCCGATCCCTCCAACGCCGGTTCGAGAGGCTTGTTCATGGCCGACCATGCAACCCACGACGCCCAGGCTCGGGCCAGCCTGCACCTGCTGGTGCGGGACATCGAGCGGGTCCGCCGGCAGGTGGACGCGCTGCGCACCCTCACCGCCCAGCTGGGCAACGTCTACCGCCCGCGCCGCTCCGGCCCCTCCACGGGCTTCGTCGTCTACGGACGCGCCCCCGCCCCCACGGTCCGGCTCGCCCAGGAGCTGCGGGACAGTGTCGAGACCCTGGTCACGGCGGCCGTGGACTTCGACCGCTCCCTGGGGTTCTCGTGGGACGCCGTGGGCTCCGCGCTCGGCGTCACCAAGCAGGCGGTCCACCGCCGCTACGGCGCCCGCCGTGCCGCCGCCGCCCAGGCCGCGCCGGCCGCCGAGGCCACCCCGGAGACGCCGACCACGCGCCCGGTCAATGTGGGCGCCGGCGTCACCACGGTGCCGACGGTCCCCGCCGCCCGCTCCATGCCGACCCAGCCCACGGCCGGCAGCCCGGCCCTTCGCGACGACCCCCGCCCGACGGCCTTCCCCGCCCCGCGCAACGGCTGAACCCGGCCGCGCCCTCCCGGACGCACCGCCCCCGGGAGGGCGCGGCACGTCCCGGCCCGGTCAGCCGATGTCGGGGGGGTCGACGCGGACCCAGACGGGAGTGCTGCCGCCGCGGGCCATGCGGGCCGCCTGGGCGGACTTCAGCGCGGCGGTCAGCGCGGCGCCGTTCCCGGGCGGCACCCGGACCAGCGCCCGGTCCCACTGCTCGCCGGGGGGCGGTGTACCCGGCCGGCGGGGTCGGCCCGGCGGTGCGGCCGGCACGGGTACCGGGCCCAGGATCTCCGCCTGCGGGGGCAGCTCCACCGCGCGCAGGAACTCGGCGACCGCCTCCCCCGGCCCGGACAGCGCCGCCATCCGTGACACCGGCGGGAATCCCAGTTCGCTCCGCTCGGCCAGTTCCCGCACCGCGTGCCCGACCGGGTCCCAGCGGACCAGTGCCTGTACGGGCCGCAGGGTCGGCTCGGCGACCACGACCACCGTGCCGCCCGCGGACTGCGGCCGGACCAGCGCCGCCGCGCCGGTCCAGCGGCGCAGCGCGTCCTCCCCGGCCCGCAGATCGGGCCGGTTCAGCATGGCCCACCCGTCCAGCAGCAGCGCGGCCGCGTAGCCGCCCTCGGCGACCGGCTCCGCTCCGGGTGTGCTCACCACCAGCGCGGGTGTCCCCGGCACGGTGTCCAGCACGTGTTCGCGCCCCGAGGTCCGTACCGGAACCGCGGGGAAGGCCCGGCCCAGCTCCTCGGCGGTCCGCCGCGCCCCCACCACCTGGGCGCGCAGCCGGAACCCGCCGCACTCCGGACAGTGCCAGCCGCTCTCCGCACGGCCGCACCAGTCGCACCGCAGATCGTCGGACCCCTGGGCCTGGAGCGGCCCGGAGCAGTTCACACACCGGGCGGGGGCTCGGCAGGTCGCGCACGCCATCCGCGGCACATAGCCCCGGCGGGGCACCTGGACGAGCACCGGCCCGTGCCGCAGTCCCTCCCGGGCGGTCTGCCAGGCGAGGCTCGGCAGCCGTGCCGCCCGCGCGGCCTCGTCGCGTGCGAGGTCCTGGTCGCCCACGGTCCGTACCAGCGGCGCGGCGGCCCGCACCCGCTCCCGGCCGGCGACCAGCGGTCCGGCCCAGCCGGTCTCCACCAGCTGGGCGGCCTCCACGGTGCAGCTCCAACCGCCCAGCAGGAAGCCGCATCCGTCCTGGGCCGCCCGCAGCAGTGCCACCTCGCGGGCGTGCGGCTGCGGGGCGTGCTGCTCGCTGTGGCTGTCGTCGCCGTCGTCCCAGACGGCGACGAGTCCGAGGTCCCGCACCGGGGCGAACATCGCCGCCCGGGTCCCGATGACGGCCCGTACGGAGCCCCGCCGTACGGCGAGCCACTGCGCGTACCGCTTCTCCGGTCCGGCGTCGGCGGTGAGCACCGCGTGCCGTCCCTTGCCCAGCAGGGCGGTGAGGGCCGCGTCGACGCGGGCGACGGACCGTCCGTCCGGCAGGACGGCCAGCGCGCCGCGCCCGGAGGCGAGGGTCGCGGCGACGGCCCGCGCCAGCTCCTCGCTCCACAGCGGCCCCGGCAGCGCGTTCCACACGGCCCGGGGGGCGCCGCCGGCGGCCAGTGCCTCCAGGAACCCGGGTCCGCGCTCGTACCGCTCCCAGGAGCCGGGTACGGGCGCCGGGGGCGGTGGCAGCGGGTCGGGCGAGGGCCGCCCCTCGGCGCGGGCGTTGCGCGGCGGCACGGCGAGCTGGAGTACGTCGGCGAGGCTGCCCGCGTACCGGTCGGCGACCGCGCGGGCGAGGCCCAGCAGTTCCTCCCCGAGCACCGGCTCGGGCGAGACGACCTGCGCCAGCGCCGCCAGCGGCCCCGAGTAGTCGGACTCGGCGAGCCGCTCGACGAGGAACCCGTCGATCAGACCGCCGCCCTCGCGCCGTCCCTCGCGCACCCGGTGCCGTCCGGCGCCGAAGCGCACCCGCACCCGCACCCCCGGCTGTGCGTCGGCGTCGAGTTCCTCGGGCACGGCGTAGTCGAAGTAGCGGTCGAGGTGGAGCACGCCCTTGTCGACGAGGACACGGGCGACGGGCAGTTCCCTGGCGAGCGCCGCGCCCCGCCAGGTACGCGGTTTGGCCCGGGGGGCCTTGGCCTTGCGCACGCTCTCCCGGATGAGCGCGAGCTGCTCCGGCGGCGCGCCCTCCGCGCCGCCCTCCTGCTGACCGTCCTCGCTGCTCACGCCTGCATTCTTACCAAACGGCACTGACAGCGACGCCCGGCCCGAGATCGGCTCGGGTACGGATCACATACGCCCGGAGGCGCTTTCTGCCTTGGGCCGCTCGGCCATACCGGTCCAGGACCGGCAGCAGGATTCGAACCTGCGAGGGGTTGACCCGGAAGTATCCGTGCCCGTCGCACCGGGCCGTGACGTCGCCGCGTGCCCAGCGTAGGACTCTCCCGCACAGGGTGCGCGGGATTTCGCGATGGTCTACGGCGGCACGCGCCGAGGCCCGGCACGCCCCGTCGGGGGTGTGCCGGGCCTCGGGGTGACGCGGGGTGCCCGGGACTAGGCTCCGGCGGCCTTGCGCAGGGCGTCCACGCGGTCGGTGCGCTCCCAGGTGAAGTCGGGCAGCTCACGGCCGAAGTGGCCGTAGGCGGCGGTCTGGGCGTAGATCGGGCGCAGCAGGTCGAGGTCGCGGATGATCGCGGCCGGGCGGAGGTCGAAGACCTCGTCGATGGCACGCTCGATCTTCTCGGTCTCCACCTTGGCGGTACCGAAGGTCTCGACGAACAGACCGACCGGCTCCGCCTTGCCGATGGCGTACGCCACCTGGACCTCGCAGCGGGCGGCGAGGCCGGCCGCCACCACGTTCTTGGCGACCCAGCGCATCGCGTACGCCGCCGAGCGGTCGACCTTGGACGGGTCCTTGCCGGAGAAGGCACCGCCGCCGTGGCGGGCCATGCCGCCGTAGGTGTCGATGATGATCTTGCGGCCGGTGAGGCCGGCGTCGCCCATCGGGCCGCCGATCTCGAAGCGGCCGGTCGGGTTGACCAGCAGCCGGTACTTCTCGGTGTCGAGCTTGATGCCCTCGTCCAGGAGCGCCTTCAGCTCCGGCTCCACGACGAACTCGCGGATGTCGGGGGCGAGCAGCGACTCGAGGTCGATGTCGGAGGCGTGCTGGGAGGAGACGACGACGGTGTCCAGGCGGACCGCCTTGTCGCCGTCGTACTCGATGGTGACCTGGGTCTTGCCGTCCGGGCGCAGGTAGGGGATGGTCCCGTTCTTGCGCACGTCGGAGAGGCGCTTGGACAGGCGGTGGGCGAGGAAGACGGGCAGCGGCATCAGCGTCGGCGTCTCGTCCGTCGCGTAGCCGAACATCAGGCCCTGGTCACCGGCGCCCTGCCGGTCCAGTTCGTCGTCGTCGCCCTCGACGCGGGCCTCGTAGGCGGCGTCGACACCCTGCGCGATGTCCGGGGACTGCGCGCCGATGGACACCGAGACGCCGCAGGAGGCGCCGTCGAAGCCCTTCTTCGAGGAGTCGTAGCCGATCTCCAGGATCTTGTTGCGCACCAGCGTCGCGATGTCCGCGTACGTCTTGGTGGTGACCTCGCCGGCCACGTGCACCAGGCCGGTGGTGATCAGGGTCTCGACAGCGACCCGGGAGGTGGGGTCCTCGCGGAGGAGCGCGTCGAGAATGGTGTCGCTGATCTGGTCAGCGATCTTGTCGGGGTGACCCTCGGTCACGGACTCCGAGGTGAACAGACGACGGGACACAACGCTCCCTGGGGTTGCAGCGGCTGCTGGCTGATCATTGGCGGACGGCGGGGGCTGCACCCGACGCCGTCCGTGGAACAGTTTATCGGTCGCGCTCCGCCACGGGTCCCCCTGTCTCGCCCCGCGAGAGGGCTGTGACCTGCGGCACGGGCATTCTGCCCATGACGAGCGGGCCTTGGCCAGAGGCGCCACGCCCCGACGCGCGAGGTTTCGGCGCCCCGGAAGGTGATCCGGCCGCTCACCCGAGCCGTTCGGCGACCAGGTCCCACACGGTCTCGGCCAGAGCCTCCTTGGGCCCGTGGGCTATGGGGGTCTCGCTGCCGTCGGCGCCCAGAACCACGGCCTCGTTCTCCTCGGATCCGAAGGTCTTGCGCTCCCCCACCTCGTTCACCACCAGGAGGTCGCAGCCCTTGCGCTTCAGCTTGGCGCGGCCGTTGGCGAGCACGTCGTCGGTCTCGGCGGCGAAGCCCACGATCACCTGTCCGGCGCGCACCCGATCGCCGGAGATCTCGGCGAGAATGTCCGGATTCCGTACCAGGGTGATGGGCTCGGGCTCCCGGTCGTCCTTCTTCTTGATCTTGCCGGTGGCGTAGGCGGCCGGGCGGAAGTCGGCGACGGCGGCGGCCATGACGACGGCGTCCGCGTCGGCGGTGGCGGCGAGGACGGCCTCGCGCAGTTCCACGGCGGTCCCCACCCGGACGACGTCCACGCCGGCCGGGTCGGGCAGGGCGGCGTTCGCCGCGATCAGGGTGACGCGGGCGCCGCGGGCGGCGGCGGTGCGGGCGAGGGCGTAGCCCTGCTTGCCGGAGGAGCGGTTGCCGAGGAAGCGGACGGGGTCGAGGGGCTCGCGGGTGCCTCCGGCGCTGACGACGACGTGGCGGCCCTCGAGGTCGGGTCCGGTGACACCGCGGGCCAGCACCCGGCGGCAGACCTCGAAGATCTCCCCCGGGTCGGGCAGCCGGCCCTTGCCGGTGTCGACGCCGGTGAGGCGGCCGACGGCGGGTTCGATCACCACGGCACCGCGGCGGCGCAGCGTGGCCACGTTCTCCCGGGTCGCCGGGTGTTCCCACATCTCGGTGTGCATGGCGGGGGCGAAGACCACCGGGCAGCGGGCGGTGAGCAGGGTGTTGGTGAGGAGGTCGTCGGCCAGGCCGTTGGCCGCCCTGGCGAGCGTGTCGGCGGTGGCGGGGGCGACGATCACCAGGTCGGCGTGCTGCCCGATGCGGACGTGCGGGACCTCGTGGACGTCGTCCCAGACCTCGGTGGAGACCGGGTTCCCGGAGAGCGCGGACCAGGTGGCGGCGCCGACGAAGTGCAGGGCGGAGGCGGTGGGGACGACCCGGACGTCGTGCCCCGACTCCGTCAGCCGCCTCAGCAGCTCGCAGGCCTTGTACGCGGCGATGCCGCCGCTGACCCCAAGAACGACCTTCGGCTTGTCCACCGTCTCTCCCCGGACCTCGGAAATGTTCGACCACCCCCATCAGACACCACAGGCCCGGCAGCGTGCTGCCGGGCCTGTGGAAAACTCAGCCTTCTTCAGCTGATACGACTTACCAACCGCTCACTGACCGGGGCCTTCGACGGCCTCGGAGGTCAGCAGTCCCGCGTTGATCTCGCGCAGGGCGATCGAGAGCGGCTTCTCGTGGACATGGGTGTCGACGAGGGGACCGACGTACTCGAGCAGGCCCTCGCCGAGCTGCGAGTAGTACGCGTTGATCTGGCGGGCCCGCTTGGCCGCGTAGATCACGAGGCTGTACTTCGAGTCCGTGGCCTCGAGGAGCTCGTCGATCGGCGGGTTGATGATGCCCTCGGGCGCGGAGATGGAAGAGGACACGCTCTACCTTCCGATGGATGGGAAAGATGCAGTCAGCATGATGGGTGAACGATGAGAAGTGAACGATTGCTCACGATCACACGACGTTCATCAAGGCTAGCAGCTCGCGGGCCACGTCCTCGACGGAGGTGTTCACCAGGCTGGTGTCGAACTCCGGCTCGGCCGCCAGTTCGGTCTTCGCGGCGGCCAGCCGGCGCTCGATGACCTCGGGCGACTCGGTGCCCCGGCCCGTGAGCCTGCGCACGAGCTCCTCCCAGGAGGGAGGAGCCAGGAACACCAGCTGCGCCTCGGCCATGGACTCACGGACCTGCCGCGCCCCCTGGAGGTCGATCTCCAGCAGCACGGGCACACCCGCCTCCAGGTGCTCCAGCACCGCCCCGCGGGGCGTGCCGTAGCGGTTGCCGGCGAACTCGGCCCACTCCAGCAGTTCGCCGTTGGCGATCAGCTTGTCCATCTCCTCGTCGGTGACGAAGAAGTAGTGGACTCCGTGCTGCTCGCCGGGGCGGGGCGTACGCGTCGTCGCCGACACCGAGAGCCAGACCTCGGGGTGTTCCTTGCGCATATGGGCGACGACCGTGCTCTTGCCGACCCCGGAGGGGCCGGAGAGCACGGTCAGCCGCGGACGTTCAGTCATGCAGCGATTATTCCAGCAATCACGCGATGCCCGGGACGGCGGTCCCGGACCGCCCGCGCGTCAGGAGCCGGTGCTGCCGAACTCACGCTCCAGGGAGGCGATCTGGTTGGAACCGAGACCACGCACGCGGCGGCTCTCGGAGATGCCCAGTCGCTCCATGATCTGCTTGGCGCGGACCTTGCCCACGCCCGGCAGGGACTCCAGCAGGGCGGAGACCTTCATCTTGCCGATGACGTCGTTCTCCTGGCCCTGCTTGATGACCTCGTGAAGGGAGGCGCCGGAGTGCTTGAGTCGATTCTTGACCTCGGCCCGCTCCCGGCGAGCCGCGGCGGCCTTTTCGAGCGCGGCTGCGCGCTGTTCAGGGGTAAGGGGCGGAAGAGCCACGCCTACGTCACCTCGGATGTCGAACTGTCGGATACGGACCGGTGAGGAACGTGGTCGCCCCACACCTGGGGAGTCACGAGCCACAAGCTCGCCCGTTCACTCTCCGTCGGAGACTAGCGGCCAAGTCCGCCGGAGTCAGCGAGAACTGCGGAAAAGTCCTGGTCAGCCTCCGTCAGGCCGGGCATTCAGGACATACTCCCCCGGATTTGAGGGTGTATCCAGAGTCCGGCGACCACGGATTCCTTCGCCGGCGGACTCAGCCGGCCGTCACGGCGGTCCTGATCCCGTCCGCGAACCGCTCGGCGGCGTCACGCAGAGCGACCGCGTCGGGACCGTGGCGCAACACTCCCCGGCTGACGCTCGGCACCACGTTGCGCACCGCGCCGCCGAAGACCGCCGGGAGATCGGCCGCCGTGGCGCCCTGGGCACCGATTCCGGGCGCGAGGATCGGCCCGCCCATGTCCAGTTCGTACGAGGACAGGTCGCCGAGGGTCGCGCCGACCACCGCGCCGAAGGACCCCAGCGGCTCCTCCCCCGCGTTCTCGGCGGCCAGATGCCCGAGCATGGTCGCCCCGACGCTGCGCCCGTCGGCGCGGACGGCGTGCTGCACCTCGCCGCCCTCCGGGTTGGACGTCAGTGCCAGCACGAACAGTCCGGTGCCGGTCTCCCGGGCCAGCGCCACGGCCGGGCTCAGCGAGCCGTAGCCGAGGTACGGCGAGACGGTGAGCGCGTCGGAGAGCAGGGGCGCGTCCTTGTGCAGGAACGACTCGGCGTAGGCGGCCATGGTGGAGCCGATGTCACCGCGCTTGGCGTCCATGAGGACCAGCGCGCCGGCCGCCCGCGCCTCCTGGACCGTCCGCTCCAGTACGGCGACTCCGCGCGAGCCGAAACGTTCGAAGAAGGCACTCTGCGGCTTGAGCACGGCGACCCGGTCGGCGACCGCCTCGACGACCGTGCGGCTGAACCGCTCCAGACCGCTCACGTCGTCGTTCAGGCCCCACTCGGCGAGCAGGGAGGCGTGCGGGTCGATGCCCACGCACAGCGGGCCGCGCTCGTCCATCGCACGGCGCAGCCGCGCGCCGAAGGGTTCCAGTCCGGTCATACCGTCGTCCTCACGTCGGCGCCCACCGCGTCGGCGAGCGAGGCGTACGGGCTGGTGCGCAGCCGCGCGGCCAGTCCCTTGTGCAGGGCACGGCCCCAGAAGGGCCCCTCGTAGATGAAGGCGCTGTACCCCTGGACCAGCGTGGCGCCGGCCAGGATGCGCTGCCAGGCGTCCTCGGCGTTCTCGACGCCGCCCACGCCGACCAGGGTGATGCGGTCGCCCACGCGCGCGTAGAGGCGGCGCAGCACCTCGAGGGAGCGTGCCTTCAGGGGGGCGCCGGACAGGCCGCCGGTCTCCGCGACGACGGCCGGGGCGGACGTCAGTCCGAGGCCCTCGCGCGCGATGGTGGTGTTGGTGGCGATGATGCCGTCCAGGCCGAGCTCCACGGCGAGGTCGGCGACCGCGTCGATGTCCTCGTCGGCGAGGTCGGGGGCGATCTTCACCAGCAGCGGCACCCGGCGGGCGGGGACCGTGCGGTCGGCTGCCTCGCGGACGGCGGTGAGCAGCGGACGCAGGTGGTCCACGGCCTGGAGGCTGCGCAGTCCGGGCGTGTTCGGGGAGGAGACGTTGACGACCAGGTAGTCGGCGTACGGCGCGAGCCGCTCGGCGGACTTCACGTAGTCGGCGACGGCCTCGTCCTCGGGTACGGCCTTGGTCTTGCCGATGTTGACGCCGACCACCGTCCTGAACACGGGCGTACGGGACGCCAGGCGCGCGGCGACGGCGAGGGAGCCCTCGTTGTTGAAGCCCATGCGGTTGATCAGGGCCCGGTCGGCGACGAGGCGGAACAGCCGCTTCTTCGGGTTGCCGGGCTGCGGTTCCCCGGTCACCGTGCCGATCTCGACGTGGTCGAAGCCGAGCATGGCCATGCCGTCGATACCGACCGCGTTCTTGTCGAAGCCGGCGGCGAGGCCGAAGGGGCTGTGCAGGCGCAGTCCGAGCGCCTCCGTACGCAGTTCCCGGTGGCGGGGGGCGAGCACGGCGGCGACGAAGGTGCGCAGCACGGGGACGCGCGCGACGCGGCGGATCCAGCGGAAGGCCAGGTGGTGGGCCTGTTCCGGGTCCATCCGCCCGAAGAGCAGGGTGAAGAGAATCTTGTACATGGTGTCCTCATGAAGAGGGGGACACCGTTTCCGGTGTCCCCCTGGGGGCTGCTGCTAGTCGCGGGCCGCGGTCAGGTGTTCCGCGTGTTCCTGCAGTGAGCGGACGCCCACGTCGCCGCGGTTCAGCGCGTCGATGCCCTGGACGGCGGCGGCGAGCGCCTGGACCGTCGTCAGGCACGGCACCGACCGGGCCACCGCCGCCGTACGGATGTCGTAGCCGTCGAGGCGGCCGCCGGTGCCGTACGGGGTGTTGACGATGAGGTCGACCTCGCCGTCGTGGATGAGCTGGACGATGGTCTTCTCGCCGTTCGGGCCGGTGCCCTCGGACTGCTTGCGGACCACGGTGGCGTTGATGCCGTTGCGCTTGAGGACCTCGGCGGTGCCGGAGGTGGCGAGCAGCTCGAAGCCGTGGGCGACCAGCTCCCGCGCGGGGAAGATCATCGAGCGCTTGTCCCGGTTGGCGACCGAGATGAAGGCGCGGCCCTTGGTCGGCAGCGGACCGTACGCGCCGGCCTGCGACTTGGCGTACGCCGTGCCGAAGACGGAGTCGATGCCCATGACCTCGCCGGTGGAACGCATCTCCGGGCCGAGCACGGTGTCGACGCCGCGGCCGTGGATGTCCCGGAAGCGGGACCACGGCATCACGGCCTCCTTGACGGAGATCGGCGCGTCCAGCGGGAGTTCGCCGCCGTCGCCGTTCGCCGGGAGCAGGCCCTCGGCGCGCAGCTCGGCGACGGTCGCGCCCAGCGAGATCCGCGCGGCGGCCTTCGCCAGCGGCACCGCGGTCGCCTTCGAGGTGAAGGGGACGGTGCGCGAGGCGCGCGGGTTGGCCTCCAGGACGTAGAGGATGTCCCCGGAGAGCGCGAACTGGATGTTGATCAGACCGCGCACCCCGACACCGCGCGCGATGGCCTCCGTGGAGGCGCGCAGCCGCTTGATGTCGAACCCGCCGAGCGTGATCGGGGGCAGGGCGCACGCCGAGTCGCCGGAGTGGATGCCGGCCTCCTCGATGTGCTCCATGACGCCGCCGAGGTAGAGCTCCTCGCCGTCGTAGAGGGCGTCCACGTCGATCTCTATGGCGTCGTCGAGGAAGCGGTCGACGAGGACCGGCCGGGAGGGGCTGATCTCGGTCGACTCGGCGATGTAGGACCCCAGGCGGGTCTCGTCGTAGACGATCTCCATGCCGCGGCCGCCGAGCACGTAGGACGGGCGGACGAGGACCGGGTAGCCGATCTCGTCGGCGATGGCCTTGGCCTCGGCGAAGGTGGTGGCGGTGCCGTGCTTGGGGGCGGGCAGTCCGGCCTCGGCGAGGACGCGGCCGAAGGCGCCGCGGTCCTCGGCGGCGTGGATGGCCTCCGGGGAGGTGCCGACGATCGGCACGCCGTTGTCCTTGAGCGCCTGCGACAGACCGAGCGGGGTCTGGCCGCCGAGCTGCACGACGACGCCGGCGACCGGTCCGGCCTGCTGCTCGGCGTGGACGATCTCCAGGACGTCCTCCAGGGTGAGCGGCTCGAAGTAGAGCCGGTCGGAGGTGTCGTAGTCGGTGGAGACGGTTTCCGGGTTGCAGTTGACCATCACGGTCTCGTACCCGGCGTCGCTCAGCGCGAAGGAGGCGTGGACGCAGGAGTAGTCGAACTCGATGCCCTGGCCGATGCGGTTCGGACCGGAGCCCAGGATGATCACCGCGGGCTTCTCGCGCGGCGCGACCTCGGTCTCCTCGTCGTAGGAGGAGTAGAAGTACGGCGTCCGGGCGGCGAACTCGGCGGCGCAGGTGTCGACCGTCTTGTAGACCGGGCGGATGCCGAGCGCGTGCCGCACCTCGCGGACGACGTCCTCGCGCAGGCCGCGGATCTCGGCGATCTGCTGGTCGGAGAAGCCGTGCCGCTTGGCCTCGGCGAGCAGGTCGGTGGTCAGCTCGGGGGCCGCGGCCAGCTCGTCGGCGATCTCCTTGACGAGGAAGAGCTGGTCGACGAACCAGGGGTCGATCTTCGTGTGCTCGAAGACCTCCTCGGGGGTGGCGCCCGCGCGGATGGCGCCCATGACCGCGTTGATCCGGCCGTCGGTCGGGCGGATCGCCTCGCGCAGCAGCTCCTCCTTGTCGCCGGGCTCGCCGACGAAGGTGAACTGGCTGCCCTTCTTCTCCAGCGAGCGCAGCGCCTTCTGGAACGCCTCGGTGAAGTTGCGGCCGATGGCCATGGCCTCGCCGACCGACTTCATGGTGGTGGTGAGGGTCGAGTCGGCGCTCGGGAACTTCTCGAAGGCGAAGCGGGGGGCCTTGACGACCACGTAGTCGAGCGTCGGCTCGAAGGAGGCCGGGGTCTCCTGGGTGATGTCGTTGGGGATCTCGTCGAGGGTGTAGCCCACGGCGAGCTTCGCGGCGATCTTGGCGATGGGGAAACCGGTCGCCTTGGAGGCCAGCGCGGACGAACGCGACACACGCGGGTTCATCTCGATGACGATGACCCGGCCGTCCTCGGGGTCCACCGCGAACTGGATGTTGCAGCCGCCGGTGTCGACGCCGACCTCGCGGATGATCGCGATGCCGACGTCGCGCAGCACCTGGTACTCGCGGTCGGTGAGCGTCATCGCGGGCGCGACGGTGATCGAGTCGCCGGTGTGCACGCCCATGGGGTCGAAGTTCTCGATGGAGCAGACGACCACGACGTTGTCGTTCTTGTCGCGCATCAGCTCCAGCTCGTACTCCTTCCAGCCGAGGATGGACTCCTCCAGGAGCACCTCGGTGGTCGGCGAGAGGGTGAGGCCCTGGCCCGCGATGCGGCGCAGCTCGTCCTCGTCGTGCGCGAAGCCGGAGCCGGCGCCGCCCATGGTGAAGGACGGGCGGACGACGACCGGGTAGCCGCCGAGCGCCTCGACGCCCTTGAGGACGTCGTCCATGGAGTGGCAGATGTGGGAGCGGGCGGACTCGCCGTGGCCGGTCTTCCTGCGGACCTCCTCGACGACCTCCTTGAACAGGTCGCGGTCCTCGCCCTTGTTGATCGCCTCGACGTTGGCGCCGATCAGCTCGACGCCGTACTTCTCCAGTACGCCGTTGCCGTGCAGCGAGATGGCGGTGTTGAGGGCCGTCTGGCCGCCCAGCGTGGGCAGGAGCGCGTCGGGGCGCTCCTTGGCGATGATCTTCTCGACGAACTCGGGGGTGATCGGCTCGACGTAGGTGGCGTCGGCGATCTCCGGGTCGGTCATGATCGTCGCCGGGTTGGAGTTCACCAGGACGACCCGCAGGCCCTCGGCCTTGAGGACGCGGCACGCCTGGGTGCCGGAGTAGTCGAACTCGGCGGCCTGGCCGATGACGATCGGGCCGGAGCCGATGACCAGGACGGACTGGATATCGGTGCGCTTAGGCACGCTGGCCCTCCATGAGGTTCACGAAGCGGTCGAACAGGTAGGCGGCGTCGTGCGGGCCCGCTGCCGCTTCGGGGTGGTACTGGACGCTGAAGGCCGGCTTGTCGAGGAGCTGGAGGCCCTCCACCACGTTGTCGTTGAGACACACGTGGGAGACCTCGGCGCGGCCGAACGGGGTGTCGGAGACCTTGTCGAGCGGGGCGTCCACGGCGAAGCCGTGGTTGTGCGCGGTGACCTCGACCTTGCCGGTCGTGCGGTCCTGCACCGGCTGGTTGATGCCGCGGTGGCCGTACTTCAGCTTGTAGGTGCCGAAGCCGAGGGCGCGGCCCAGGATCTGGTTGCCGAAGCAGATGCCGAACAGCGGGGTGCCGCGCTCCAGGACGCCCCGCATGACGGAGACGGGGTGGTCGGCGGTGGACGGGTCGCCGGGGCCGTTGGAGAAGAACACGCCGTCCGGGTTCACGGCGTAGACGTCGTCGACGGTGGCGGTGGCGGGCAGGACATGCACCTCGATGCCGCGCTCGGCCATGCGGTGCGGGGTCATGCCCTTGATGCCGAGGTCGATCGCGGCGACGGTGAACGTCTTCTCGCCGATCGCGGGGACGACGTACGGCTCGGTGGTGGCGACCTCGGCGGACAGGTCGGCGCCCTCCATCCTGGGCGCCTCCTGGACACGGGCCAGCAGGGCCGCGTCGTCGCGCACGGCGTCGCCGCTGAAGATGCCGACGCGCATGGCGCCGCGCTCCCGCAGATGGCGGGTGAGCGCGCGGGTGTCGATGCCGCTGATGCCGACGACGTCCTGGGCGGCCAGTTCGGCGTCCAGCGTGCGGCGGGAGCGCCAGTTGGAGGGCACCCGCGCGGGGTCGCGCACGACGTAGCCGGAGACCCAGATCTTCCTGGACTCCATGTCCTCGTCGTTGACGCCGGTGTTCCCCACGTGCGGGGCGGTCATCACCACGACCTGGCGGTGGTAGGACGGGTCGGTGAGGGTCTCCTGGTAGCCGGTCATGCCGGTGGAGAACACCGCTTCGCCGAAGGTCTCCCCCACCGCCCCGTAGGCACGGCCGCGGAAGATCCGGCCGTCCTCCAGGACGAGTACGGCGGGAACCTTGGCGGCTCCCCTGGTGGAGGTTGTCATCGTGCGCCTTCCGTCTTGTTGATCATGTGGTTGAGGGCTTCCACCCACGCGTTGTGCTCGGCCGCGTGGCCGGAGCGGAAGCCGGAGTCGATCAGCCTGTCGCCGTGTGCCCACGTCACGACCAGCAGTCCGCCCTCGGTGAGGACCTTGCCGGCGATGCCCTTGTCGAGGCGGGCCTCGCGCAGGGCGTCCACCGGGACGAAGAAGTCGTCCGCACCCTGGCGTACGACGTCCAGTCCCGCGTCCGTCAGCGTGAGCTCGGCCCTGCTGCGGGTGCCCAGGCCGTGCGCCACGATGCGGTCGAGCCACTGTCCGGCGGTGGTGGAGCCGTGGTAGCGGCCGCTCATCGTCAGTTTCACCTCGCCGGGGTCGTCCGGCGCGCTGTGCAGCTCGGGCAGGTCGCCCTGGAGCGTGCCCCGCCACTTCCAGCCCTCGCGCATCAGCCAGTAGACGAGCGCGACGAAGAGGGCGAGTCCGACGACCCAGCCGATCCGGGCGGCCCAGTCGGTCACTTCCGCCGATTCCTTATCGGCGGCCAGCAGGAGTACAGGTGTCACGTGAGCTTCCCGTCGACGAGCGTGGCCTTGCCCCGGAGCCAGGTGTGGGTGACACGGCCCGGCAGCTCACGGCCCTCGTACGGGGTGTTGCGGCTGCGCGAGGCGAAGCCCGCGGGGTCCACAGGGCCACGGTATGCCGTGTCGACGAGGGTGAGGTTGGCGGGCTCGCCTGCCGAGACGGGACGGCCGTGACCCGCGGCCCGGCCGATGCGCGCCGGCGTGAAGGACATGCGGTCGGCGACGCCGGCCCAGTCCAGCAGGCCCGTCTCCACCATCGTGTCCTGCACCACCGACAGGGCGGTCTCCAGACCGACCATGCCCATGGCGGCGGCGGCCCACTCGCAGTCCTTGTCCTCGTGCGGGTGCGGGGCGTGGTCGGTGGCGACGATGTCGATCGTGCCGTCGGCGAGCGCCTCGCGCAGTGCCGTCACGTCGCGCTCCGTGCGCAGCGGCGGGTTGACCTTGTAGACCGGGTCGTACGACCGGACCAGTTCGTCGGTGAGGAGGAGGTGGTGCGGGGTGACCTCGGCGGTGACGTCGATGCCCCGGGACTTGGCCCACCGGACGATCTCGACGGACCCGGCGGTCGACAGGTGGCAGATGTGCACGCGGGAGCCGACGTGCTCGGCGAGCAGCACGTCCCGCGCGATGATCGACTCCTCGGCGACGGCCGGCCAGCCGCCCAGGCCCAGCTCGGCGGAGACGACGCCCTCGTTCATCTGGGCGCCCTCGGTGAGCCGGGGCTCCTGGGCGTGCTGGGCGACGACGCCGCCGAAGGCCTTCACGTACTCCAGGGCGCGGCGCATGATCACGGCGTCGTGGACGCACTTGCCGTCGTCGGAGAAGACGGTGACGCCTGCCGCGGACTCGTGCATGGCGCCCAGTTCGGCGAGCTTGGCCCCCTCCAGGCCGACGGTGACGGCGCCGATCGGCTGCACGTCGCAGTAGCCGGACTCCTGGCCGAGCCGCCAGACCTGCTCGACGACGCCGGCGGTGTCGGCGACCGGGAAGGTGTTGGCCATGGCGAAGACGCTGGTGTAGCCGCCGCTCGCCGCCGCGCGGGTGCCCGTCAGGACGGTCTCGGAGTCCTCGCGGCCGGGCTCGCGCAGATGGGTGTGCAGGTCGACCAGGCCCGGCAGGAGCACCTTGCCGCCGGCCTCGACGACCTCGGCGCCGTCGGCGGGCAGTCCGGCGCCGACCCGAGTGATCGTTTCGCCGTCGATCAGCACGTCCTGCGGCTCGCCGCCGAGCACCTTCGCACCGCGGATAAGGATCTTGCTCATGGTTCTTACTTCTCCTCGGTGGTGGTGCGGGCGTGGGTGAGGGCGGGTTCGTTGCCGCCCAGCAGCAGGTAGAGGACGGCCATGCGGATGGAGACGCCGTTGGCGACCTGCTCGATCACCGTGCAGCGGTCGGAGTCGGCGACCTCGGCGGTGATCTCCATGCCGCGGACCATCGGGCCGGGGTGCATGACGATGGCGTGCCCGGGCATCCGCGCCATGCGGTCGCCGTCGAGGCCGTAGCGGCGCGAGTACTCCCGCTCGGTGGGGAAGAACGCGGCGTTCATCCGCTCGCGCTGGACGCGCAGCATCATCACCGCGTCGGACTTGGTCAGCGTCGAGTCGAGGTCGTACGACACCTCGCAGGGCCAGGTGTCGATGCCGACCGGCAGCAGGGTCGGCGGGGCGACCAGGGTGACCTCGGCGCCGAGGGTGTGCAGCAGGTCGACGTTGGAGCGGGCGACCCTGCTGTGCAGGACGTCGCCGACGATCGTGATGCGGCGGCCCGACAGGTCCTGCCCGAGTCCGGCGTCCCGGCCGACCAGCCGGCGCCGCATGGTGAAGGCGTCGAGGAGGGCCTGGGTGGGGTGCTGGTGGGTGCCGTCGCCCGCGTTGATGACGTGCGCGTCGATCCAGCCGGAGGTGGCCAGCCGGTACGGGGCCCCGGAGGCGCCGTGCCGGATGACCACGGCGTCGACGCCCATGGCCTCCAGGGTCTGCGCCGTGTCCTTCAGGGACTCGCCCTTGGAGACGCTGGAGCCCTTGGCGGTGAAGTTGATGACGTCCGCCGACAGCCGCTTCTCGGCGGCCTCGAAGGAGATCCGGGTGCGGGTGGAGTCCTCGAAGAAGAGGTTGACGACGGTCCGGCCGCGCAGGGTCGGGAGTTTCTTGATCGGCCGGTCGGCGACCCGGGCCATCTCCTCGGCGGTGTCGAGGATCAGGACGGCGTCGTCGCGGGTGAGGTCGGCGGCCGAGATGAGATGACGCTGCATCTGTCAGGCTCCGTAAGGCGGTTCGATATGACGAAATCGGCGGCGAAATCGGGCAGACGGGTACGCGCGTGGGCGTGCCGAGCCGGCGCACGCCCGGGGCGTGCGCACCGAAGTGCTACTGGGAGGTCTGCTTGGCGCCGAGCAGCACGGTGTCGCGACCGTCCTCCTCGGCGAGCAGGACCTTGACCGTCTCCCGCAGCGACGTGGGGAGGTTCTTGCCGACGTAGTCGGCGCGGATGGGCAGTTCGCGGTGGCCGCGGTCGACGAGGACGGCGAGCTGCACCGCGCGCGGGCGCCCGATGTCGTTCAGCGCGTCGAGGGCTGCGCGGATGGTGCGGCCGGAGAAGAGCACGTCGTCGACGAGGACGACCAGGCGGCCGTCGATGCCGTCGCCGGGGATCTCGGTACGGGCGAGCGCACGCGGCGGGTGCATGCGCAGGTCGTCGCGGTACATCGTGATGTCCAGCGAGCCGACCGGGACCTTGCGCTCGGTGATCTGCTCGAGCTTGGCGGCGAGCCGCTGGGCGAGGAAGACGCCTCGGGTCGGGATGCCGAGGAGCACCACGTCGTCGGCGCCCTTGGCGCGTTCGACGATCTCGTGGGCGATGCGGGTCATGACCCGTGCGATGTCCGGGGCCTCGAGAACGGGGCGGGCATCGGGCTGCGGATTCTGCGTGTCCTGCGTGTCCATATGAAACGGACCTCCTTCTCCGCCTCACGGGACGGACCTTAAAGGACGTCGGATTGCGTGACCCACGCTATCAGGTGGGATTCCGCCCGTAGCGACACCCCCGATCACTCCGATGGAGTAGCCGATCTTCGCTACCACGGAAGAGTCGGTGTGGACCATTCGGCTTGACGAGCGAGAGTAACGCTGCGTAACCTCACAGTGAGTTACCAGCCGCGCGGCATGGAAACCAGCCAGAGTCGCGTCGACACAGTGCCGGGGAGCTATATGTCCAGCGAATACGCCAAACAGCTCGGGGCCAAGCTCCGGGCGATCCGCACCCAGCAGGGCCTTTCCCTCCACGGTGTCGAGGAGAAGTCCCAGGGCCGCTGGAAGGCGGTCGTGGTCGGTTCGTACGAGCGCGGCGACCGCGCCGTGACCGTGCAGCGCCTCGCGGAGCTGGCGGACTTCTACGGCGTCCCGGTGCAGGAGCTGCTGCCGGGCACGACCCCGGGCGGGGCCGCCGAGCCGCCGCCGAAGCTGGTCCTGGACCTGGAGCGGCTGGCCACGGTGCCGGCCGAGAAGGCGGGCCCGCTGCAGCGGTACGCGGCGACGATCCAGTCGCAGCGCGGCGACTACAACGGCAAGGTGCTCTCGATCCGCCAGGACGACCTGCGCACCCTCGCCGTCATCTACGACCAGTCGCCCTCGGTCCTCACCGAGCAGCTGATCAACTGGGGCGTCCTGGACGCGGACGCGCGCCGCGCGGTGGCCTCGCACGAGGACGCGTAGCCGGTCCACGGGACCGCAGAAACGTGCCGCCGGGGTGGCCGGAACCATATGGGTTCCGGCCACCCCGGCGGTTTTTCGTGGGCGCGCCGATTCTTCGCGGGCACGTACGCGCGCCGTGAGGGCAGCACCGCAGGGGCGCCCGCAACCACGCGACCAGCGCGCGACCAGCCACGGGCCGGCCCGCAGTCGCCTCTCAGGCGCACCCCCGCGGTGGTGGGCGCGCTCACGACGCGCGGCGTACGCTTACGCCTCGCGTCGAAGCGACGGCTTCAGCTCCTTGAGCCGGCCCAGCAGCCCGTTCACGAAGGAGGGCGACTCATCGGTCGAGAATTCCTTCGCCAACTGCACCATCTCGTCGAGGACCACCGCGTCCGGGGTCTCATCGACCCAGATCAGCTCGTACGCGCCGAGCCGCAGAATGCTGCGGTCGACGACCGGCATACGGTCGATCGTCCAGCCCACCGAGTACTGGGCGATCAGCTCGTCGATGCGCCGCGCGTGCTCCGCGTAGCCCTCGACGAGCTGCATCGTGTACTCGCTCACCGGCGGCTGCCGGGTGTCGGACCGGGCGTGCCGGACCCAGTCGGCGAGGACGGTCAGAACCTCGGCGCCGCGCTGATCGCCCTCGAAAATGATCTGGAAGGCACGCTTGCGGGCCGTATTGCGGGCAGCCACGGTTAGCTGTTCACCCGGCCGAGGTAGTCGCTGGTGCGGGTGTCGACCTTGATCTTCTCACCGGTGGTGATGAAGAGGGGGACCTGGATCTGGTGACCGGTCTCCAGGATGGCGGGCTTGGTGCCGCCGGTGGAGCGGTCGCCCTGGACGCCCGGCTCGGTCTCCTGGATGACCAGCTCGACGGCGGCCGGGAGCTCGACGAAGAGCACCTCGCCCTCGTGCTGCGCGACGGTGGCCTCGAAGCCCTCGATGAGGAAGTTGGCGGCGTCGGCGACCGTCTTGCGGTCGATGTGCAGCTGGTCGTAGGTCTGCATGTCCATGAAGACGAAGTATTCGCCGTCCATGTACGAGAACTGCATGTCGCGCTTGTCGACGGTGGCCGTTTCGACCTTGACGCCGGCGTTGAAGGTCTTGTCGACGGTCTTGCCGGACAGCACGTTCTTCAGCTTGGTGCGCACGAAGGCCGGGCCTTTGCCGGGCTTGACGTGCTGGAACTCGACGACGGACCAGAGCTGGCCGCCTTCGAGCTTGAGCACCATGCCGTTCTTGAGGTCGTTCGTGGAAGCCACGGTTGCGGAATCTCCTGGACTGGACTGACGTGGACGACGGCCGGGGCCTGCGCCCGTGCCCGACGCGGGGCTAGAGCGCGAGCAGCTCCTTGGTCGTGATGGTGAGTAGCTCGGGTCCGCCGTCCGCCTCGGGGCGTACGACGAGCGTGTCATCGATCCGGACTCCGCCCCGGCCCGGGAGGTGGACCCCCGGTTCGACGGTGACCGGCACGCAAGCGTCCAGTTTACCCATGGCCGCGGGGGTCAATTGAGGGTCCTCGTCGATTTCCAGTCCTACACCGTGGCCGGTGAGTTCGGGGAGGGCCTCGGCGTACCCCGCGGAGTCCAGCACCTGGCGGGCCGCGCGGTCCACGTCACGGCAGGCGGCGCCGGGGACGAGGGACTCGCGTCCGGCGCGCTGGGCGGAGAAGACGAGGTCGTACAGCTCGATCTGCCAGTCCGCGGGAGCCGTGCCGATGACGAACGTGCGGCCGATCTCGCAGCGGTAGCCGCGGTAGGTGGCGCCGAGGCAGACCGAGAGGAAGTCGCCCTCCTCGACGCGGCGGTCGGTGGGGCGGTGGCCGGGACGGCCGGCATGCGGGCCGGTGGCGACGGAGGTGGGGAAGGCGGGCCCGTCGGCGCCGTGGTCGACGAGGCGGCGCTCCAGTTCGAGGGCGAGATGGCGTTCGGTGCGGCCTACGAGGATGGACTCCAGGAGTTCGCCCAGTGCCTGGTCGGCGATCTCGGCGCCGATGCGGAGGCAGGAGATCTCTTCCTCGTCCTTGACGACGCGAAGCTGTTCGACGGCGCAGCCGATGCCGGTGAGGCGGAGGCGGGGGGCTGTGTCGCGGATGGCGTGGTGGCGGGTGACGGTGAGGTGGTGTTCCTCGAGGGCGAGGGAGTCGGCGCCCTGGGTGACGGCGAGGCCGGCGGCTGCGACTGCGGCGTCGCTGCCGCTGCCGCCGGTGCGGCTGCGGCCGCCGCCTCCGCTGCCGAGGCCGGGGACGATGTGGACGCGGAGTGCTTCGTCGGGGCGGCTCTGGGGGGAGCGGTCGTCGGGTGGGCCGACGCAGACGAGGAGGTCCTCGGTCCTGCCGAGCAGGAGCACGGCGCCTTCGGGGGCGGCGCCGGCGAGGTAGCGCACGTTGGCGGGGCGGGACACCAGCGCCGCCGCGCTGCCACCCGCGTTGCAGCATTCCCGTAGCCGCGTCCGGCGTCCCGCGTAGACCTCTGACATTCTTCGAGCGTAGGAGCGGTGGCCGGATGTCGCCGGTCGAGCGGGGCCGAGTGGGGGGGCGGACGCGGCTGCGTCGTGGGGTCGGGGGTTGTGGGGAGTCGTGGCGTTGGGGCCCGTGCGAGCGAGGGGAAGTCGCGCTCGGTCCGGTGTCAGGGGCGCTGTACGGGGCCCGTGTTCACCATGGGGGCGGGCTGGCTATCGAGCGGGCCAGGACGTCGTCCAGGATGCGGGCCGTTTCCGGTATGTCCAGCTGGGAGTTGTCGATGATGGGCAGCCCCGAGCCGTACCAGCCGGCCATCCGGCCATGGATGCGGGCCACCTCCTCGTCGGTGAGCCGGCGGTTGCCGTAACGTTCCGCGTTGCGTTCCAGGACGATGTCCAGACCGGGGAGGAGAACCACCGGCAGCAGACCCGGGCCCACGTGCCGCTTCCAGCCGCCGAGGCCGACGACCGGCCGGTCGGGGAAGACCGCGTCGTCGAGAATGCAGGAGATCCCGTTGGCGAGGAAGTTGCGCGCCGCGAAGCCGCAGGTGCGGCGGGCGAGACGATACTGCGCCTCCGAATGGTCGTTCCACCCGGACTGCGGATCGGCGAACCCCGAGCGCACCCATTCGCGTACGTCGTCGAGGCTGATGTGCGCCGTCGGCACCCGGCGGTGGTCCGCCCAGTACTTGGCCACGCTCGTCTTGCCCGCGCCGGCGGGACCTATCAGCAGCACCGCGAGAATCGTCCCGGCCGGGTCGGGCGCCGCGGGCGCCTGGGGCGGGCTCGGCATGGCGACCGGGCCGCCGGGCGGCAGCGGTACATGACCGGTGGTGTCCGGCGGCGGAGGCATCGAGGCGTGCTGCGGACCGGCGTGGGCCGGGCCGGGTCCTGGCGGCGGCGGTGCCGGATAGCCCGGTGCCGGAGGCGGCATGGGCAGCGGGGCGGAGCCCTGGTGCGCTCCCGGGTGCTGACCCGGGTGGTGTGCGGCCGGTGACCAGCCGGCGGCCGGTCCGTGCCCCGGCTGATGGGGCGGCGGCAGCGGAGACCCCACTGCGTGCTGCATCCGGTGCCACTCCGTCTCGTACAGGCGATGGGGCGCTGACAGCGGGCTTCTCCCGCGTGCTACCGAACGGTACCGCCCCCTGCCGTCGTTGTGTGAACGGCCGGGGGCGGTGATGAGTGCCCGGGGGCTACTCCCCCACCTCGCCGTACGCGGCGAGCAGGACGGCCGGGTCCGGCCCCTCCAGCACCGTGGGCTTGGCGAGGCCGTCGAGGACGATGAAGCGCAGCAGGTCGCCGCGGGACTTCTTGTCGACCTTCATGTTCTCCAGCAGCTTGGGCCACTGGTCGTGGCGGTAGTGCAGCGGGAGGCCGACCGATTCGAGGACCGTACGGTGGCGGTCCGCCGTGGCGTCGTCCAAGCGGCCCGCGAGGCGGCCGAGTTCGGCGGCGAAGTGCATGCCGACGGCGACGGCCGCGCCGTGGCGCCACTTGTAGCGCTCGTTCTTCTCGATGGCGTGGCCGAGGGTGTGGCCGTAGTTCAGGATCTCCCGCAGGCCCGATTCCTTGAGGTCGGACGAGACGACCTCGGCCTTGACCCGGATCGAACGCTCGATCAGCTCCGCCGTGTGCGGGCCGGACGGGGTGCGGGCGGCCTGGGGGTCGGACTCGATGAGGTCCAGGATCACCGGGTCGGCGATGAAGCCGGCCTTGATGACCTCCGCGAGCCCGGAGACGTAGTCGTTGACCGCGAGCGAGTCCAGCGCGGCGAGGTCGCACAGGACGCCGGCGGGCGGGTGGAAAGCTCCGACCAGGTTCTTGCCCTCGGCGGTGTTGATGCCCGTCTTGCCGCCCACGGCCGCGTCGACCATGGCCAGGACGGTGGTCGGGATCGCGATCCAGCGCACCCCGCGCAGCCAGGTCGCGGCCACGAAGCCGGCCAGGTCCGTCGTGGCCCCGCCGCCCACGCCGACGATGACATCGGTGCGGGTGAAGCCGGACTGGCCGAGCGCCTTCCAGCAGTAGGCGGCGACCTCGGCGGTCTTGGCCTCCTCCGCGTTGGGCACCTGGATGGCGATCGCCTCGTAGCCCTGCCCGGCGAGATCCTCGCGGAGTGCCTCGCCGGTCTCGGCGAGGGCTTCCGGGTGCACGATCGCGACGCGTTTGGCCTTCGCTCCGATCAGTCCACCGAGCTCGCCGAGGAGCTGACGGCCCACCAGGACCTCGTACGGGTCGGTGCCCGCCGTGCCGCCGATCTGGATCCGCGTCACTGCTTCGCTGCTCATGCGTCCTTCAACTCCAGTGCGTCCAGGGCCGCTTCGGTGACTTCCTCGGGCGTACGGCCGTCGGTGGGCACGACGGCCGTGGCGGCCTCCTCGTACAGATGCCGGCGGGCCTCCATCAGCTCGCGCCACTGCTTGCGCGGGTTGACCGCGAGGAGCGGACGGGCGGCGTTGAGGCCGGTGCGCTTGACCGCCTCCTCGACGTCCATCGAGAGGTAGACGACCCGCTGCCCGGCGAGCAGCGCACGTGTCTCCGGGTCGAGGATCGCGCCGCCGCCGAGCGCCAGGACGCCCTCGTGCCCGGCGAGGGCCGTACGCACCGCGCGCTTCTCGATCACGCGGAACGCGGGTTCGCCCTCGTCGACGAAGATGTCGGCGATGGTCCTGCCCTCGGCGGTGACGATGTCGTCGTCGGTGTCGCGGTAGGCCACGTTCAGCCGCTCGGCGAGCAGCCGCCCGACGGTGGACTTGCCCACGCCCATCGGGCCGATCAGCACGATGACCGGTGCACCCGTCATCGGATGGCCAGGTTCTCGAGGTACGACGTGACATTGCGGCGGGTCTCGGTGACGCTGTCGCCGCCGAACTTCTCCGCGACCGCGTCCGCGAGAACCAGCGCCACCATGGCCTCGGCGACGATCCCTGCCGCCGGCACGGCGCACACGTCGGAGCGCTGGTGGTGGGCGGCGGCCTCCTCGCCGGTGACGACGTCCACGGTCTTCAGCGCGCGCGGCACGGTCGCGATCGGCTTCATCGCCGCGCGCACGCGCAGCAGCTCACCGGTGGTCAGTCCGCCCTCGGTGCCGCCGGAGCGGCCCGACGCGCGCCTGATGCCGTCGTCGGTGACGACGATCTCGTCGTGCGCCTTCGAGCCGGGGACACGGGCGAGGTCGAAGCCGTCGCCGACCTCCACGCCCTTGATGGCCTGGATGCCCATCAGGGCGGCGGCCAGCCGGGCGTCCAGGCGACGGTCCCAGTGGACGTGGGAGCCGAGGCCCACGGGCACGCCGTAGGCCAGGACCTCGACCACGCCGCCGAGGGTGTCGCCGTCCTTGTGGGCCTGGTCGATCTCCGCGACCATCGCCTTCGAGGCGTCCGCGTCCAGACAGCGCACCGGGTCGGCGTCGAGACGCTCCACGTCGGCGGGGGTCGGGTACACGCCGTACGGCGCCTTCGCGGCGGCCAGCTCGACGACATGACTGACGATCTCGACGCCGGCCGTCTCCTTCAGGTACGACCGTGCCACCGCGCCCAGTGCCACGCGGGCGGCGGTCTCGCGGGCGGAGGCCCGCTCGAGGACCGGCCGGGCCTCGTCGAAGCCGTACTTCTGCATGCCGGCCAGGTCGGCGTGGCCGGGGCGGGGGCGGGTCAGCGGGGCGTTGCGCGCCAGGCCGGCCAGCACGTCGGGGTCGACCGGGTCGGCCGCCATGACCTGCTCCCACTTCGGCCATTCGGTGTTGCCCACCATGACCGCGACCGGGGAGCCCATGGTCAGACCGTGCCGGACGCCGCCGAGGAAGGTGACCTCGTCGCGCTCGAACTTCATCCGGGCACCGCGTCCATAGCCCAGCCGCCGCCTCGCGAGGTGGTCCGCCACCATGTCGGTGGTGATCGGTACGCCGGCGGGAAGACCCTCCAGCGTCGCCACGAGTGCGGGACCGTGCGACTCCCCCGCGGTCAGCCAGCGCAACCTGCTCAACGGTGCTCCTCAAATGCTCGCGCCCCGGTACTGCCCTGCGTACACGTCTCCTCGTGTACGACTGCGGCGTGACGGGGTGCGCGGCCCCGGTCCGCCGTCTTCGATCCTCCCACGTCCCTGCCGGGTGTCCGGCCGCCGGTCCATCAGGCGGACGGGCGGGATCCCGGGCCGGGCGGGCAGGAGATCAGGCCGTTCCGCCCTCGCTTCGGCGCTGCCGCGGGGCGTAGGCGCCGAGGAAATCGGCTCCGCTGCCCTGCGGCCGCGCCTGCTGGGGCGCGTGCTGTCCCAGGTAGTCGGCACCGCTCGGCTGCTGGGCGGTCTGCTGCGGGGCGTAGGCGCCCAGATGGTCGGCGCCGCTCCCCTGGCCGTACTGGGCCGCCGCGTGGACCGGCTGTCCGCGCCGGACCGCACGGCGGTGCGCGATCCTGCGCTTGAGCTTGACGACCCAGGACGCGACGACGGCGAGCACGATCAGCGCCAGCACCGTGATCTGCACCCAGTCGGGCAGGAAGCCCAGCACCGACTCGAAGATCTGGGACTTCACCGACGCCAGTGGTATGCCTGCGGACATGGAACGCGTTCCCTCCCGTGTTCCGCCCCCTGCGGAACCGACGGTGGATCTTATCGGGCCGCGAGCGCCAGCTCTCCCGCTTTTCGCATCGCGTCCAGGGGCGCCGGTGAACGTCCCGTCATCTGCTCCACCTGGAGCACCGCCTGGTGCACCAGGAGGTCCAGCCCGCTGACCACGGCACCCCCGTACGCCGACCAGCGGGCGGCGAGCACGGTCGGCCACGGGTCGTAGAGCACGTCGAAGAGGGCCCCCGGGTGTTCCGGGACGGCCCTGGCGAGGGTGTCCGTGACGCCGGCCGGGGTGGTGCTGACGACCAGCGGGGCGTGCAGGGCCTGCTCCGCGTCGTCCCAGGCGGCGATGCGCACCGCCACGTCGAGCCGCTCCGCCCACTCGCGCATCTCCGTCGCACGGGTCTCGCTGCGGACGTGGACGGTGACCTCGCCGGAGCAGATGCGGGCCAGGGCCGCGAGGGCGGAGGAGGCGGTGGCGCCGGCGCCGATGATGGCAGCCGTCTCCACCTTGTCGATGCCGTGCTCGCGCAGGGCGGCGACCATCCCGGGGATGTCGGTGTTGTCGCCGGTCCGGCGGCCGTCCGGCGTGAGGACGACCGTGTTGACCGCCTCGACCGAGGTGGCGGTCTCGCTGACCGAGTCCAGCAGCGGGATCACCGCCCGCTTCAGCGGCATGGTCAGCGACAGCCCCGCCCACTCGGTCCCGAGCGTGTCGAAGAAGCCGGGCAGGGATGTCTCGTCGACCTCGAAACGGTCGTACGTCCAGCCGTCCAGGCCCAGTTCGGCATAGGCGGTGCGGTGCAGCACCGGGGAGAGGGAGTGGGCGATCGGGGAGCCGAGTACGGCGGCCCGCCGCACCCCGGTCCTAGCTGGCATTGAACTTGTCCTTCAGCTTCAGGAACTCGTCGTGCGTCTTGGCGAACTCCGTCTTGTTCACGCCGTCGGTCGCCACGAAGTAGATCCAGCCGTCGCTCGTGGGGTTCAGCGCCGCCTGCAGGGCCTCTTCACCGGGGTTGCCGATGGGGCCGGGGGGCAGGCCCTTGTTGGTGTAGGTGTTGTACGGGTCCTTGTTGCTGTTGATCTCGGACTCGCTGATGTCGATGTTGCTCTCGCCCCTCAGATAGTTGAAGGTCGAGTCGAACTGCAGCAGCTGGTACGTCTCCGTGTTGTCGGGCTTGAGCCGGTTGTAGACGACCTCGGACATCTTGCGGAAGTCGTCGTGGGTCTTGCCCTCCGCCTGGACCAGGCTCGCTACCGTCACCAGCTCCCACGGACCCTCGAGGCCGAGCTTCTTCGACTGCCCCTCGAAGTCCAGTTCCTCGTACTTCTCGGTGGCACGGGCCACCATCTGTTTCAGCACGTCCTCGGGTTTCTGCCCCTTGGCGACGGCGTAGCTCGACGGGTAGAGGAAGCCCTCCAGCGGGTCCTTGAGCTTGTCGTGGTTCATGGCCCAGTCGGGCAGGCCGAGGCTCTTCCACTTGGTCTCGGCGACCTTGGCCGTGGTGCCGTCGTCCACCTTGAGGCGCTTGTCGATCAGCTCGTAGACGGCCGCGTTGCGCTTACCCTCGGCGATGATCAGATTGTCGCGGCTCTTCGGGCTGAGCATCAGCTCGACCGCGCTCGACGCCGACATCTCCTTCTGCAGCGTGTAGACGCCGTCCTGGATGGCCTTGCCGCCCGGGTTGGCCGCCTGGGCCGCGACGAAGGCGTCGACGCTCTTGACGACGCCCGCCTTCTTCAGCTCCTGGCCGATGGCGTATCCGCCGGATCCCTTGGGGATCGTGACGGTCACCTGCTCGCCGTTGCCGGCCCCCGCGAAGTCCGGGGCGCTGCCGAAACGATCCTGGTAGAACTGGTAGCCGAAGTAGGTGACACCCGCGAGGCCGCCGCCGAGGACCACGACCACGACGAGGCAGGCCATGCCACTGCGCCGCTTCTTCTCCTTGCCGCCGCGGCCCTGTCGTTCGCCGCGCCCGCGCCGCTCGGCCGGCTCGTCGTCGCGCTCGTCATCGTCGTCGCCACCGCCCGCGAAGAAGGCGTGTTCGCCCTGGTCGGGGCCCGGATCCCAGTCCGTCCGCGGCTCGGATTCCGGTTCGGGCCCGGGCTCGGGTTCGGCGCGGCGGCGGCCGGGCGGCTCCGGCGGCGGGTAGGCCTCGGGGGTGCTGTAGTAGTCGGGCTGTTCGCCCCCGTACGTCCCCGGCTGCTGCTGCCCGTACGCATCAGCAGGGCCGGCCGCGTAGGGGTCCTGGGGGTAGGAGCCCGTGGGCCAGCCGTTCTGGTCGTACTGCGGCTGTTGCTGCTGAGCGGCGTACTGCTGCTGGTCGTACTGATGCTGGTGCTGTTGCTGCTGGTCGTACTGGGGCTGGTCGTACTGCGGGTACTGCTGACCGCCGTACCCGTGCTGGTCACCGGTGCCCCAGTCGCCGTACTGCTGCTGCGTCTGCGGCTGCTGCGGGTAGTCCTGTGGCTGGCCGCCGTAGGGGGACTGCTGACCCTGCTGGGTCTGCTGTCCGCCCCATCCGCCGTCCCCGTACAACGGGTCGTCCGGATGCCACGGTTCGGAGCCCTGGCCCCGGCCATACTCAGTCATCGATCCCCTAGAGCCGCGAGGCGGCGGATACGCGGCCACCTGAAGACCGCGACTCCCGTCCCGCCTCTCTCTGTGCGGCGGCTGTTCGAACACCGTCCGCATCGCGCGGAACGTTACCGTATCGCGATCAGATGACCACTTCGACGCCCTCACCGGGTGGTCTGCCTGACACCCGTTCGGATTCCAGCGCCTGCTGGAGGATGATCACGGCGGCGACCTGGTCGATCACCGACCTGCCCTTCCTGGATCCGACGCCGGAGGCGCGCAGTCCCTGACTCGCCGTGACCGTGGTCATCCGCTCGTCGACCAGCCGCACCGGAACGGGCGCGATACCGCGTGCCAGTTCCTGTGCGAAGCCCCTGACCTTGGCCGCGGCCGGTCCCTCGCCGCCCTTGAGGGAGCGGGGGAGGCCGACGACGACCTCGATCGGCTCGTACTCCTCGACGAGTTGCCGCAGCCGCCGGTGCGCGGCCGGGACGTCCCGGCCGGGCACCGTCTCCACCGGCGTGGCGAGGATCCCGTCGGGGTCGCACGAGGCGACCCCGATCCGGGCGTCCCCCACGTCGAAGGCGAGCCGGCGGCCCCGGCGCAGGGCCGGGGCGTCGCCCTGGTTGCCGGTCACTTGGCGGTGTCCGCCACGAGCCGCTCGACGGCGTCGACGGCCTCGCCGACGGCGGCCGGGTTCTGGCCGCCGCCCTGGGCGACGTCCGGCTTGCCGCCACCGCCGCCGCCGAGGGTCTTGGCGGCGGTGCGGACCAGTTCACCGGCCTTGAGGCCGCGCTCGCGGGCGGCGTCGTTGGTGGCGATGACCGTCAGCGGCTTGCCGTTGTTCACGGTGAACAGGGCGACGACGACGGCCCGGCCGCCCTGGATGCGGCCGCGTACGTCGAGGACCAGCTTGCGCAGGTCGTCCGGCGTGGTGCCGTCGGGGACCTGACCGGTGACGACGGCGATGCCGCGGACGTCCTTGGCGGACTCGGCGAGACCGGCGGCGGCCTGGAGCACCTTCTCGGCGCGGAACCTCTCGATCTCCTTCTCGGCGTCCTTCAGCTTGCCGAGCATGGCGGAGACCTTCTCCGGAAGCTCCTCGGGGCGCCCCTTGATCAGCTCCTGGAGCTGGGCGACGACCGTGTGCTCACGGGCGAGGAAGTTGTAGGCGTCCACGCCGACGAGGGCCTCGATACGGCGCACTCCGGAGCCGATGGAGGATTCGCCGAGCAGCTTCACCAGGCCCAGCTGGGCGGTGTTGTGCACATGGGTGCCGCCGCACAGCTCCTTGGAGAAGTCGCCGATGGTGACGACGCGCACGCGCTCGCCGTACTTCTCGCCGAACTCGGCGATGGCGCCCTGCTTCCTGGCCTCGTCGATGCCCATGACGTCGGCGCGGACGTCGAGGTCGCGGGCGAGCACCTCGTTGATCTTCTGCTCGACGTCGGTCATCACGGCCGTCGGTACGGCCGACGGGGAGCCGAAGTCGAAGCGGAAGCGGCCGGGCTGGTTCTCGGAACCGGCCTGGGCGGCCGTCGGGCCGAGGGCGTCGCGCAGGGCCTGGTGGGTGAGGTGGGTGGCCGAGTGGGCGCGGGCGATGGCCGTACGGCGGCGGCCGTCGATGGACGCCTGGGCCTTGGCGCCGACGGTGACCTCGCCGACCTGGACGACGCCCTTGTGGACGTACACGCCCGGGACGGGCTTCTGGCAGTCGCGGATCTCGACGACGGCGCCGGTGTCGACCTTGATGCGGCCGGTGTCGCCGATCTGGCCGCCGCCCTCGGCGTAGAACGGGGTGCGGTCGAGGACGATCTCGACCTCGTCGCCCTCGGTGGCGGCCGGGGAGGAGGCGCCGTCGACGAGGATGCCGACGATCGTGGACTCGCTCTCGGTGTCGGAGTAGCCGACGAAGTCGGTGGCGCCGGCCTGGTCGGCGATCTCCCGGTAGGCGCCGGCGCCGGCGTGGCCGGTCTTCTTGGCCCGGGCGTCGGCCTTGGCGCGCTCCCGCTGATCCTTCATCAGGCGGCGGAAGCCGTCCTCGTCCACGGAGAGGCCCTGCTCGGCGGCCATCTCCAGGGTGAGGTCGATCGGGAAGCCCCAGGTGTCGTGGAGCAGGAAGGCCTTGTCGCCGGCCAGGACCTTGCCACCGGACCGCTTGGTCTCGGTGACGGCGGTGTCGAGGATGTTGGTGCCGGCCTTCAGTGTCTTGAGGAAGGCGTTCTCCTCGGCGAGGGCGACCTTCTCGATGCGCTCGCGGTCGGTGATCAGCTCCGGGTACTGCTGTCCCATCATGGCGATGACGACGTCGATGAGGTCCTTGACGACCGGGCCGGTGGCGCCGAGGAGGCGCATGTTGCGGATGGCGCGGCGCATGATACGGCGCAGTACGTAGCCGCGGCCCTCGTTGCCGGGGGTGACGCCGTCGCCGATGAGCATCACGGACGTACGCATGTGGTCGGTGACCACGCGCAGGGAGACGTCCGAGGCGTGGGCGTCGCCGTAGGCCACGCCGGTCAGCTCGGTGGCCTTGTTGATGACGGCCATGGAGGTGTCGATCTCGTACATGTTCTGCACGCCCTGCAGAATCATGGCGAGGCGCTCCAGGCCGAGGCCCGTGTCGATGTTCTGGCTCGGCAGGTCCCCGAGGATCTCGAAGTCGTCCTTGCCGGTGCCCTCGCCCCGCTCGTACTGCATGAAGACGAGGTTCCAGATCTCCACGTACCGCTCGTCGTTGACGGCGGGGCCGCCCTCGACGCCGAACTCGGGGCCGCGGTCGTAGTTGATCTCGGAGCAGGGGCCGCAGGGGCCGGGGACGCCCATGGACCAGAAGTTGTCCTTCTTGCCCAGGCGCTGGATGCGTTCGGCGGGCACGCCGACGACATCGCGCCAGATTCGCTCGGCCTCGTCGTCGTCCTGGTAGACGGTGATCCACAGGCGCTCGGGGTCGAGGCCGTAACCGCCCTTGTCCTGGGCGCTGGTGAGCAGCTCCCAGGCGTACTTGACGGCGCCTTCCTTGAAGTAGTCGCCGAAGGAGAAGTTGCCGCACATCTGGAAGAACGTGCCGTGGCGGGTGGTCTTGCCGACTTCTTCGATGTCGGGGGTGCGCACGCACTTCTGCACGCTGGTGGCGCGGTCGAAGGGCGGCTTGACCTCGCCCAGGAAGTAGGGCTTGAAGGGCACCATGCCGGCCGGGACGAGCAGCAGAGTCGGGTCGTCCGCGATGAGCGACGCCGAAGGGACGACGGTGTGCCCGCGCTCCTCGAAGAAGCTCA
Organism: Streptomyces sp. NRRL WC-3626; assembly: GCF_000718785.1. Taxonomy (GTDB): domain Bacteria; phylum Actinomycetota; class Actinomycetes; order Streptomycetales; family Streptomycetaceae; genus Streptomyces; species Streptomyces edwardsiae. The sequence continues at coordinate 124,021 of NZ_JOCA01000011.1, forward strand.
GCCAGCGGCGGCGGATCTCGGCCGACTCCATCAGTGGTCCTCATTCCGGTTGTACGGGTGCGTCGGGTACGTCTGGCGCGGCTCGAGTGCCGGGCCCTCGACGTACTTGGTGCTGTTGCGGTTCTCGATGACGGCGTAGCCGCGGGCCGCGGGGAGTTCACGGTCGACGGGGGCGGCAAGGCCGAGCGCGTCGCCGAGTTCGGCCTCGCGCCGGTCCATGTGGTCGCGGACCTCGAGCGCGAAGTCCACAGCCCGGTCCTTGAGCCGGCCGCCGGCCTCGATCGCCTTGTTCGCCGCGGTGACGGCGAGGTTCTCGGGCGTCAGCTGCTTGAGCTTGTGGTTGACCTTGGTGGTGGCCCACACTCCGGCGGCGACGCCGGTGGTGAACCAGAACGTTCGGCGGAACATCGCTGGGTCAGTCCTTCTTTCCCCGGGTCCGCTTTTCCCGCCGCGCGCCCGGTACCGTGCGGCCCACGATCACGTCGCGCCGCGACCGCTCGGCCGGGGCGTCGTCCTTGCGGCCGCTGACGGCGCGGCGCACGCCGTAGCCGAAGGCGGCGACCTTGACCAGGGGGCCGCCGAAGGTGGAGGCCACGGTGGTCGACAGCGCGGAGGCGTTGGAGGTGACCTCCTGGACGTCGGAGGCGATCGCGTCGACCCGCTCGATCTGGGTCTGCGCGGACCGCACCGCCGCGGAGGCGTCCGCCAGCAGGGGGACGGCCTGGTCGGTCACGTCCGCCACCAGCCTGGTGGTCGCCCGGAGCGTCTGGGCCAGCCTCGCGAGCGCGACCGCGAGGAAGGAGACCAGGATCGCCCAGAACACGGCCACCAGGATTCCGGCCACCTCGCCACCGGACACTGTGTGCACCCGCTCCCTTGAAACGCGCCTGAACATCGAGAAAAGTCGTGCGCCCGAGCCTATCGCGCCGGTGACGGGACTCCGTACCGGATTACCGTCCGCCGCGGGTGGAGTCGCGGGAAGAGACGACGAACCCGCCGCCTCGCCCGCCCACAGGGGGCGGGGAGACGGCGGGCTCGGGATACCGCGCGCCTGCTGGGGTCAGCGGGCGTAGTACTCGACGACGAGCTGCTCGTCGCAGATCACCGGGATCTCCTTGCGGTTCGGCTCGCGGTCCAGGCGGAACGCCAGGGACTTGAGGTTCACCTGGAGGTAGCGCGGGGTCTCACCGTCGGGGGCGAAGCCGCCTTCACGGGCGATCGTGAAGAGGGTCTTCTCCTTGCTGCGCTCACGGACCTGCACCACGTCGTCCGGGCGGACACGGAAGGAGGGCTTGTCGACCTTCTTGCCGTTGACCTGGATGTGGCCGTGCACGACCATCTGACGGGCCTGGTAGATCGTGCGGGCGATGCCCGAACGCAGAACCAGGGCGTCGAGACGGCGCTCCAGCTCGATGACCAGGGCCTCACCGGTCTTCATCGTGGTCTTCGCGGCACGCTCGTAGGCGCGAACGAGCTGGCGCTCGGACACGTCGTACTGCGCGCGCAGACGCTGCTTCTCCAGCAGACGGACCTTGTAGTCCGAGTTCTGCTTGCGGCCACGACCGTGCTCACCCGGCGGGTAGGGACGGGCCTCGAAGTACTTGACGGCCTTGGGGGTCAGCGCGATGCCGAGGGCACGCGACTTCTTGACCTTGGGGCGGGGCTGGTTCGCCACTTCTTTTCCTTTTCCTTTTCGGCTGCCTCAGGGTTACGGGAGGTCGCATCCGCAGCCGGGGATTTCCCCTCGGGTCGGTGAGGACCCGGTGGGCAGCCGCTCCCTGGTCTGGGCACATACGTGCAGCACACGAACGGCCCACCGACCGGTCCCTGGACTTACGGGGTGGTGGTGGGCTGCCCGCGACACCTACGACGGTGCGCGACGCTCCTGGATCGAAGGATCCGGCTGGATGTCCCGCCTGAGGCGCCGACCGGGGCCGGACACGGGACTCAGCACTGCGGAGAGTCTACAGGGTGGTCAGGACCGCTTCCGACCGAGGTGCTTCCTGGTCCACTCCACCGCGTCCGCGTATCTCGCCTCCGCGCCGTGCCGGGTGGGCTCGTAGTACGTGCGGTCCTTGAGGGCGTCCGGCGCGTACTGCTGGGCGGCGATGCCCTCGGGCAGGTCGTGCGGGTAGGTGTAGCCCTTGCCGTGCCCCAGCTTGGTCGCGCCCTTGTAGTGGCTGTCCCGCAGATGCGACGGCACGGGTCCGGCCAGTCCCTTGCGTACGTCGTCCAGGGCGGCGCCGATCGCGGTGGTGGCCGCGTTGGACTTGGGGGCCAGTGCGAGGGCGATGGTGGCGTGGCTGAGGGTGAGGGCCGCCTCGGGGAAACCGATCATGGCGACGGCCTGGGCGGCGGCGACCGCGATGGGCAGCGCGCCCGGGTCGGCGAGGCCGATGTCCTCGCTGGCGGAGATCATCAGGCGGCGGGCGATGAAGCGGGGGTCCTCACCGGCTTCGATCATGCGGGCCAGGTAGTGCAGGGCTGCGTCCACGTCGGAGCCGCGGATGGATTTGATCAGGGCGCTGGCGACGTCGTAGTGCTGGTCGCCGTCGCGGTCGTACTTCACCGCGGCCCGGTCGACCGTCTCCTCCAGCGTGGCCAGGGTGATCGACGCCTCGCCCTTGTCCAGCGCGGCTCCGGCGGCGGCCTCCAGGGCGGTGAGCGCGCGGCGGGCGTCGCCGCCCGCGATCCGCAGGAAGTGGTTCTCGGTGTCCCCGGGGAGCGTGACGGCGCCCTTCAGGCCCCGCTCGTCGGTGAGGGCGCGCTTCAGCAGGTCCCGGACGTCGTCGTCGGTGAGCGGTTCGAGGGTGAGGAGGAGGGAGCGGGAGAGCAGCGGGGAGATGACCGAGAAGTAGGGGTTCTCGGTGGTGGCGGCGATCAGGGTGACCCAGCGGTTCTCCACGGCGGGGAGCAGGGAGTCCTGCTGGGCCTTGCTGAAGCGGTGGATCTCGTCGAGGAAGAGGAGGGTCTCCTGGCCGTACCCGCCGGCGGCGCGGCGGGCGCCGTCGATGACCGTACGGACCTCCTTGACGCCCGCGGTGATCGCCGACAGTTCGACGAAGCGCTTGTTGGTGGCCTTGGAGACGACGTAGGCGAGGGTCGTCTTGCCGGTGCCGGGCGGGCCCCAGAGGATCACCGAGGAGGGCCCGGCGGGGCCCGAGGTTCCCTCGCCGACGAGTCTGCGCAGGGGGGATCCCGGCTTCAGCAGGTGTTGCTGGCCCACCACCTCGTCGAGGGTGCGCGGGCGCATCCGGACCGCCAGGGGACTGCCGGTCGGATCCTTCTCCTGGCGTTCTTCGGCTGCGGCGGTGAACAGGTCGGGCTCCACGCTGAAACCCTAAGCCACCCCACCGACAACGCCCCGCCGGGTGATCAGCTGGTCCAGAACTCCCACCAGCGGGTCAGGATCAGCATGCCGATGATGCCGATGTGCAGGACCGGCATGACCCAGGTGAACTCGCCGAAGAAGCTCTTCAGCCAGCCGGGGGCGGGCAGGAAGCCCTGGCGGACGTTGAACGACGTCACGTACCAGAACATGATGATCGTGGCGACCCAGGCCAGGCAGCACCACAGGCACAGGGCGTTGATCCGGTACAGCGACTGGAACATCAGCCAGGCGCAGAAGACGACGCCGAAGAGCGTGCCCGCGTTGAGCGTGAGCCAGTACCAGCGCGGGAAGCGGGCCCGGGCGAGCAGGCTCATGCCGACGCAGACGACGATGCCGTAGGTGACGAGGCCGAGCATCGGGTTGGGGAAGCCGAAGACGGACGCCTGGTCGCTCTCCATGACACTGCCGCAGGAGACGACGGGGTTGAGGCTGCAGCCGGGGACGAAGGTCTCGCCCTTGACCTTGGCCTCGAGCAGTTTGAACTTGTCGAGCGTGATCACCCAGGCGGCGAGTACACCGGCGGCACCGGTGATCACCAGGAGCAGGGCGAAGGCCCGGCTCGCGCCTTCCGTGCGCGGCGCGGAGGCGGTGCGCCGCGGTGCGGCCGAGGGCTCGGGCTCCATGTCGACGTCCCTGACTGTCGTCTTGCTCATCACGCCGATTCCGTCACTGGAGAGTGTGGACCTGCTTCGGGCAGGGGCCATTGTGCCGCACGGAGCTGTGGGTGCGCCGTTGTGCGGGCATAAGGACATACCGGGGTTCGCCCGTGGGCGTGGGGTTTCGGCCGATCCCTGTGGGAGGGCCGTACACACGATCCCTTCCGGGTCATCCGGCCGGGTGACGGCGAAGGCGCCGGTGCCCCGCGCGGGGCACCGGCGCCTCGGTGGGTGCGTGGGGCTCAGCCGAGCCGTGACTCCAGTTCCGCCACGATCTCGTTGACGCCGACCGCCGACTGCTCGCCGGACTCCATGTCCTTGAGCTGGACCACGCCCTCGGCGAGGTCGCGCTCGCCGAGCACCAGGGCGTAGCGGGCGCCCGAGCGGTTGGCGGCCTTCATCGCCGCCTTGAGACCCTTGGCGCCGTACGAGAAGTCCGCGGCCACGCCGTTCTTGCGCAGCTCGGTGACCTTGGCGAACAGCACCCGGCGGGCCTCCTCGCCGAGCGGGACGGCGAACACGCTGGTGGTGGTGGGGAGTTCGAGCTCGACCCCCTCCGCCTCCAGGGCCAGCACGGTGCGGTCGACGCCGAGGGCCCAGCCGACGGACGGCAGCGCGGGGCCGCCGATCATCTCGGACAGTCCGTCGTAGCGGCCGCCGCCGCCCACCGCGGACTGGGAGCCGAGGCCGTCGTGGACGAACTCGAAGGTGGTGCGCGTGTAGTAGTCCAGTCCGCGCACCAGCTTGGCGTCGTCCTCGAAGGAGACGCCCGCCGCCGTGATCAGTTCACGGACCTCCTCGTGGTACGCCTTGCAGGCGTCGCAGAGGTAGTCCCGCAGCAGGGGCGCGCCGGTGAGCTGCTTCTGCACCGACTCGCGCTTGTCGTCCAGGACGCGCAGCGGGTTGATCTCGGCGCGGCGCAGCGTGTCCTCGTCCAGGTCGAGTCCGCGCAGGAAGTCCTGGAGCGCGGCCCGGTACACGGGACGGCACTCCTTGTCGCCGAGGCTGTTGAGCAGGATGCGGAAGTTCTGCAGGCCCAGCGAGCGGTACGCCTGGTCGGCGAGGATGATCAGCTCGGCGTCGAGTGCCGGGTCCTCCGCGCCGATCGCCTCGGCGCCCACCTGCGAGAAGTGGCGGTAACGGCCCTTCTGGGGGCGCTCGTAGCGGTAGTACGAGCCGGAGTACCAGAGCTTGACCGGGAGGTTGCCCGCCTTGTGCAGGTTGGCCTCCAGGGCGGCGCGCAGCACGGAGGCGGTGCCCTCGGGGCGCAGGGCGAGCCGGTCGCCGCCCTTGGTCTCGAAGGCGTACATCTCCTTGGTGACGATGTCGGTGGACTCGCCGACACCGCGCGCGAACAGCTCGACGCTCTCGAAGCCGGGCGTCTCGATGTAGCCGTAGCCGGCGCCCCGCAGCGGCGCGGCGATGGCCTCGCGGACGGCGAGGTACGTGGCGCTGTCCGGCGGGATCAGGTCGTAGGTGCCCCTGGGGGCCTTGAAGGTGCTCACGGAAGGTCTCGTCACATTCCTCGTCGGGGAGCCTCGGTGGCGCCGCGTTCTTGACGGTCTGCCGCCACCTGCCGCAGATACGGGTTGGTGGCGCGCTCCTGGCCGATGGTCGTCTGGGGGCCGTGGCCGGACAGCACCACGGTCGAGTCGTCGAGCGGCAGGCACACGCGTGCCAGCGAGTCGAGCATCTCGGCCATGTCACCGCCGGGCAGGTCGGTGCGTCCGATGGAGCCGGCGAACAGCAGGTCGCCCGAGAAGAAGACGGGCGGGATGTCCGCCGCCTCGGGCAGGCCGAAGGTCACCGACCCCTTGGTATGGCCCGGCGCGTGGGACACGGTCAGTTCCAGACCGGCCAGCCCCAGCTTCGCGCCGTCGGTGAGCTCCTTGACGTCGTCCGGCTCCCCCACCGTCAGCTCGCCCATCAGCGGCATGCCGATGGCGCGTCCGATGCCCTTCTCGGGGTCGCTCATCATGTACCGGTCCCCGGGGTGGATCCAGGCCGGTACGCCGTGCGCTCCGCACACCGGGACGACCGAGGCGACATGGTCGATGTGGCCGTGGGTGAGGACGACGGCGACGGGCTTGAGCCGGTGCTTGCGGACCGCCTCCGCGACGCCGTCGGCGGCCTGATGGCCGGGGTCGATGATCACGCACTCCTCACCGGCGGCGGGGGCGACGAGATAACAGTTCGTCCCCCAGGCCCCGGCGGGGAACCCGGCAATGAGCACGATCGTCCTTCGTTGTGCGGATACGGGAGGCTTGCGACGGGGCTGCGCCCGTGGTCAGAGCCTACCGGCGCTGCCGATTCCTCAGCGAACCCATATACGGTACGGGGCACACGCAGGCGGCCGGCATCACCGCACGCACGCACGCGTACCGGCCGGTACACGAGACGCATTGAGGAGAGAACCCGGTGGTCAGCCAGGAACAGCGGCGGCGTCAGCTCGCCCGGGAGAAGTTCTTGCGGCAGCAGCAGCGGCGCACTCAGGCGCGGCGGAAGTCGCGGATGCGCACCTCGGTGATCGCGTCCGTGCTCGGTGTGATCCTCGTGGGCAGCGGCGCGCTGTACGCGACCGGGGCGCTGGAGCAGGACGACGACAAGACCAACGCGAACGCGGAGGTCACGCCGAGCCCCTCCGCGCCGAGCAAGGCGCCGGACCCCTGCGAGAAGCCCGCGGAGGGCAAGGTCAAGTCGGAGACCTGGAAGAAGGAGCCGGCGATGTCCATCGACAAGTCGGCGAAGTACACCCTGACGCTGGACACGACCTGTGGCGCCATCGACGTGGACCTGAAGGCGTCGGCGGCCCCGCACACGGTCAACTCGTTCGACTTCCTCGCGAACAAGGGCTACTTCGACCACAGCAAGTGCCACCGGCTCACCACGAACGGCATCTACGTGCTGCAGTGCGGTGACCCGACGGGCATGGGCACCGGCGGTCCCGGCTACACGATCCCGGACGAGAACCTGAAGGACAAAAGCCTGAAGGACAACATCTACCCGGCGGGCACGGTCGCGATGGCCAACACCGGGCAGAAGGACAGTGGCGGCAGCCAGTTCTTCCTGGTCTACCAGGACAGTCAGCTCCCGCCCAGCTACACACCGTTCGGCACTCTCTCGGACGCCGGCATGAAGGTCCTGCAGAAGATCGCCGGGGCCGGAGAGAGCACCGGAGCCGGCGACGGGGCGCCCAACGCGACGGTCGTGATCGACAAGGCGACCGTCACCGAATCCTGACCCCCAACTGCGAAATTTCGGTCGCGCGGGATGCGGACAGGCATCCCGTCGGTCGCCTATGTTGGCCGTGACGAAACTGTGGACGATGCCCGGGGGAGCTTCGAGGCCCCCTCGACGGCATCATGTGGAGGAGGCGCTGTGAGCAGCGACCCGTGGGGCCGCGTCGACGAGACGGGGACCGTGTACGTGCGTACGGCCGACGGCGAGCAGGTCGTCGGTTCCTGGCAGGCCGGCTCCCCCGAGGAGGCTCTGGCCTACTTCGAGCGCAAGTACGAAGGCCTGGTTGTCGAGATCGGCCTCCTCGAGAAGCGAGTGAAGACCACCGACCTGTCGTCCAAGGACGCCCAGACCGCGATCGGGCATCTGCGCGAGCAGGTGGACGCCCATCACGCGGTCGGGGACCTGGACGCGCTCAGGGCCCGGCTGGACAAGCTCGTGGAACTGGTGGACGCGCGCCGTGAGGAGCGCAAGGCTCAGCGGGCCAAGCAGTCCGACGAGGCGCGGCACGCCAAGGAGGCGCTGGTCGTCGAGGCGGAGGGGCTGGCGCAGTCCGACCAGTGGCGGGCCGCCGGTGAGCGGCTGCGGGCCCTGGTGGACACCTGGAAGGGCCTGCCGCGGCTGGACCGCAAGTCGGACGACGAGCTGTGGCACCGGTTCTCGCACGCGCGGTCGGCGTTCTCCAAGCGGCGCAAGCAGCACTTCGCGCAGCTGGACGCGCAGCGCGAGGACGCCCGCCAGGCCAAGGAGCGGCTGGTCGCCGAGGCCGAGTCGCTGTCGAACTCGACGGACTGGGGGCAGACGGCCGCCCGTTACCGCGAGCTGATGACGGAGTGGAAGGCCGCGGGCCGCGCCCAGCGCGAGCACGAGGACGATCTGTGGAACCGCTTCCGCGGTGCGCAGGACGTCTTCTTCGCCGCCCGCAGCTCGGTCTTCGCCGAGCGGGACGCGGAGCAGACGGAGAACCTCAAGCTCAAGGAGGAGCTGGCCGGTGAGGCCGAGAAGCTTCTGCCGATCACGGATCTGAAGGCCGCGCGGGCCGCGTTCCGCGGGATCAACGAGCGCTGGGAGGCCATCGGCCATGTGCCGAGGGACGCCCGCCCGAAGGTCGAGGGCCGGATGCACACCGTGGAGCGGGCGCTCCAGGAGGCCGAGGAGTCGGAGTGGCGCCGCACGAACCCGGAGGCACGCGCGCGTGCCGCGGGTCTGACGGGTCAGCTCCAGGCCGCCGTGGACAAGCTGCGGGGCCAGATCGAGCAGGCCAGGGCGCAGGGCAACTCCGCCAAGGCGGACAAGCTCGAGCGGGAGCTGGCGGGCCGCCAGGCGCTGCTGGACCAGGCGCTGAAGGGTCTGCACGAGTTCGGCGGCTGAGGCCGCACGCCGGCACATGGAAGAGGGGCCCCGTACGCGAAGTACGGGGCCCCTCTTCCATGTGCCGGCGTGCGGTTGCGGGGTTCCTACGTGCGGTTGCGGGCCGAGGTGACGCGGTAGACGTCGTAGACGCCCTCCACGCCGCGTACGGCCTTCAGGACGTGGCCCAGGTGCTTGGGGTCGCCCATCTCGAAGGTGAAGCGGGAGGTGGCGACACGGTCGCGGGAGGTCTGGACGGCCGCGGACAGGATGTTGACGTGCTGGTCGGACAGGACGCGGGTGACGTCCGACAGCAGCCGGGACCGGTCCAGGGCCTCGACCTGGATGGCGACCAGGAACACCGAGGACTGGGTGGGGGCCCACTCGACGTCGAGGATCCGCTCGGGCTCCCGGGACAGCGAGTCGACGTTGACGCAGTCGCTGCGGTGCACCGATACGCCGCTGCCGCGGGTCACGAATCCGATGATCGGATCGCCGGGTACCGGCGTGCAGCAGCGGGCCAGCTTCACCCAGACGTCATCGACGCCCTTGACGACGACACCGGGGTCGGCACTGGAGCGGCGTTTGCGGCTGCGGGCCGGCGGGACCGACTCGTCGATCTCCTCGGTGGCCGCCTCCTCGCCGCCGAGGGCCTGGACGAGCTTCTGCACGATGTTCTGCGCGGAGACATGGCCCTCGCCGATCGCCGCGTACAGCGCGGAGATGTCCGAGTAGCGCATCTCGTGCGCCAGGGTGACCAGGGAGTCGCCGGTGAGGATGCGCTGGATCGGCAGGTTCTGCTTGCGCATCGCGCGGACGATGGAGTCCTTGCCCTGCTCGATCGCCTCGTCGCGGCGCTCCTTGGAGAACCAGGCGCGGATCTTGTTGCGGGCGCGCGGCGACTTCACGAAGCCGAGCCAGTCGCGGGAGGGCCCCGCGCCGGCCGCCTTGGAGGTGAAGACCTCGACCAGGTCGCCGTTGTCGAGGGTCGACTCGAGCGGGACGAGGCGGCCGTTGACCCGTGCCCCGATGGTGCGGTGTCCGACCTCGGTGTGGACCGCGTAGGCGAAGTCCACCGGGGTGGCACCGGCGGGGAGCGCTATGACGTCGCCCTTGGGGGTGAAGACGAAGACCTCGTTGCGGGACAGGTCGAAGCGCAGGGACTCCAGGAACTCGCCCGGGTCCTCGGTCTCCTTCTGCCAGTCGAGGAGCTGTCGCAGCCACGCCATGTCGTTGATGGCGTCCTTGTCCTTACCGGAACCCTTGGGCACGTCGGTGCGGACCTTGGAGGCGCCGGCGACGGCCTCCTGCTTGTACTTCCAGTGCGCGGCGATGCCGTACTCCGCGCGGCGGTGCATGTCGAAGGTGCGGATCTGCAGCTCGACGGGCTTGCCGCCGGGGCCGATGACCGTCGTGTGCAGCGACTGGTACATGTTGAACTTGGGCATCGCGATGTAGTCCTTGAACCGGCCGGGGACCGGGTTCCATCGCGCGTGCACCGTGCCGAGGGCCGCGTAGCAGTCGCGGACGGTGTCCACGAGGACGCGGATGCCCACCAGGTCGTAGATCTCCGCGAAGTCACGGCCGCGGACGATCATCTTCTGGTAGACGCTGTAGTAGTGCTTGGGCCGGCCGGTGACGGTGGCCTTGATCCGGGCGGCGCGCAGGTCCTGCTGCACCTCGTCGGTGACGATGGCGAGGTACTCGTCGCGCTTGGGGGCGCGCTCGGCGACGAGGCGGACGATCTCGTCGTACATCTTGGGGTAGAGGATCGCGAAGGCGAGGTCCTCCAGCTCCCACTTGATGGTGTTCATGCCCAGGCGGTGGGCGAGCGGCGCGTAGATCTCCAGGGTCTCGCGCGCCTTCTTCTCCTGCTTCTCGCGCTTGAGGTAGCGCATGGTGCGCATGTTGTGCAGGCGGTCGGCGAGCTTGATGACCAGGACGCGGGGGTCCTTCGCCATGGCGACGACCATCTTGCGTACGGTCTCGGCCTGCGCGGCCTCGCCGAACTTGACCTTGTCCAGCTTGGTGACGCCGTCGACGAGGAGCGTCACGACGTCGCCGAAGTCGCGGCGCAGGTCCTCGAGGCCGTACTCGGTGTCCTCGACGGTGTCGTGCAGCAGGCCGGCCATCAGCGTCGCCGGGTCCATGCCCAGCTCGGCGAGGATGGTGGTCACGGCGAGCGGGTGCGTGATGTACGGGTCGCCGCTCTTGCGCTTCTGGCCGCGGTGCCAGCGCTCGGCGACCTGGTAGGCGCGCTCGATCTGGCGGAGCGTGGCGTTCTCGATCTTGGGGTCGTTGCCGCGGACGATCCGCAGCAGCGGCTCGAGGACCGGGTTGTACGGATTGGCGCGCTGGACGCCGAGGCGGGCGAGGCGGGCGCGGACGCGGTTGGAGGAGCCGGAGCGGGGCTGGCCGGTGTTGGGGCGGGCGAGAGTCGCGGAGCGCTCGGGAGGGGCCGGCTTGGGGCGCGGCTGCTCGGGCTTGTCCACCGGCGCGGACTGGGCGTGCTTGACCGGCCCGCGCGAGTCGTTCTTCGCGTGGGGCGCGCTCGGCGCGGGCTTCGCCGCGGCCGCCGAGGCGGACTCGGGCTTGGCGGCGGTCAGGTGCTGGGCCTCGTCTGGCAAGAGGACTCCTCGTGCGCGATCCGGGTCCCCCGGTCAGGCTCCGGAGCCCCCATGGTAGCGAGCCCGCGGCCACAGATGCCCTGCGGGCGGATGTGATCCCCCTCCACTCCCGCAACACCCAGGCCACCCCCCGCATTCCCCGGCGCTCCCCCGAACCCCCTTCCTGCCGCACATCACCGCAGGCCGGCGCCCACACCGGGCCACCGCCCAACCCCGCCTGGGCGGGCGCGACGGCACCCCGCGAGCGCCCGGCCGCGCGACCCGCACCCGCACCCGCACCCGCACCCGACGGAGCTCGTACGCGTTTCCGCGGGCAGGAACCAGAGGGCCCGCCCGCGCGGACATGCCGTGCGGGCGGGCCCGGAGGAATCCGGACCCGCCCGCTGTGGTGGTGTGCGTCGGCGACGCGGTCAGACGATGAGCAGCGCCTCCAGCGGCGCGCCGCCCAGAACCGGCTCCAGCCGGGCCCGGCCGCCGAGGAAGCCGAGCTCCATCAGGACGGCCAGGCCCGCGACCTCGGCGCCCGCCCTGCGGATGAGCTGGACCGACGCCTCCGCCGTACCGCCGGTGGCGAGGACGTCGTCGACCACCAGAACGCGGTCGGCGGTGCTCAGGTCCTCCGCGTGCACCTCGATCTCGGCGGAGCCGTACTCCAGGTCGTACGCCTGGCTGAGGGTCGCTCCGGGGAGCTTGCCCGCTTTGCGTACGGGGATGAAGCCGAGCCCCGCGCGGATCGCGACCGGGGCGCCGAGGATGAATCCACGGGCCTCCAGGCCGACGATCTTCGTGGCGCCGGTGGCGCGGGCGATGTCGGCCAGGGCGTCACTGAGCGCGGTGAACGCCGCGGGGTCCGCCAGGAGCGGGGTGATGTCCTTGAACATCACGCCCGGCTCCGGGTAGTCCGCCACGTCCCGGATACGGCTGAGGAGCAGGTCCCGGATCTCGGTCATCGGCGCTTCCCGGAGGGACGGCCCCGCCCGCGGGTACGGGACGCCGCCTGGCCGCGCGGGCCGACTACCGCGGGGGCGGCGTCCTCCGCCTCGTCGTCGTAGTCCCCGTCGGTGACCGCGGCGTCCTGCGTCCCGCCCGTGGCCCCGCCCTGGGCGCGCTTGGCGAGGACGCGCTTCTTCAGCGACTTCATCGACGGCTCGAGCTCCTTGAGGTCGGCGACGAGCGGCGTGGCGATGAAGATCGAGGAGTACGCACCGGCGGCGAGGCCGACGAACAGCGACAGCGAGATGTCGTTCAGCATTCCGGCGCCGAGGACACCGCCGCCGATGAACAGCAGACCGCCGACCGGCAGCAGCGCGACCACCGTCGTGTTGATGGAGCGGACCAGGGTGCTGTTGATCGAACGGTTCGCGATCTCGCTGTACGTCCAGCGGGTCTGCTTGGTGATGTCTCTGGTCTGTTCCTTGAGGCTGTCGAAGACGACGACCGTGTCGTACAGCGAGTAGCCGAGGATGGTGAGCAGACCGATCACCGTGCCCGGCGTCACCTCGAACCCGACGAGGGCGTAGATGCCGACGGTGATGGTGATGTCGTGGATCAGGGCGACGAAGGCGGCGACGGCCATGCGCCACTCGAACGCGATCGCCAGATAGATCACGACGAGGAACATGAAGATGCCGAGGCCCTGCCAGGCCTTGTTGGCGATCTGTTCGCCCCAGCTGGGGCCGACCAGTTCGGCGTTGATCCGCTCGCCGTCGACCTTGAGGTCCTTGGCGAGCTGGTCCTTGATGCCGTCCGAGGTCTTGGTGTCGATGCCCGCGACCTGGATGCGCATGCTGCCGTCGCCGAGCTGCTGGACGATCGCGTCGTGGCCGGACGCGTCCTCCGCGTAGCCCTCGGCCGTCGCGACGGAGACGGTCATGTTCTTCGGGGTGGTGAAGACCGCGCCGCCCTGGAACTCGATGCCCATGTGCAGGCCGCGCACCGCCAGGCCGACGATGGCCGTGATGGTGATCAGGATGGAGATGCCGTACCAGATCTTGCGGTTCTTGATGAAGTCGTAGCCGACCTCACCGTGATGCAGTCGGGCCCCGAGGGTGCCGAGTTTCGACATCTCTCACGCCTCCTTCGTCTGCGTGGGGGCGGAGGTACGGCGGGTACGGCGCAGGGGCGGTTTCGCGCCCAGTGCCTTCGGGTCGAGACCGGACCACTTGTGGCCGCTGGCGAAGAACTTCCGGCGGGCCATCAGCGTCAGCAGCGGCTTGGTGAAGAAGAACACCACGACGACGTCGAGGACGGTGGTCAGACCCAGCGTGAACGCGAAGCCCTGCACCTTACCGACGGTGACCACGAAGAGGACCGCGGCGGCGAGGAACGACACGAAGTCGGAGACCAGGATGGTGCGCCGGGCGCGCGGCCAGGCCCGCTCCACGGAGGGGCGCAGGGTGCGGCCCTCGCGGATCTCGTCCCGGACCCGTTCGAAGAACACGATGAACGAGTCCGCCGTGATGCCGATCGCGACGATGGCACCGCACACGGCCGGCAGGTTCAGCGCGAAGCCGATGGCCGGGCCGAGCAGCGACATGATCACGTAGGTGAGTGCCGCGGAGACCAGCAGGGAGGCGATGGCGATGAAGGACAGGCCGCGGTAGTAGAGCAGCAGGTAGATGACGACCAGGGCGAGGCCGATGGCGCCGGCGATCAGACCGGCCTTCAGCTGCTCGCCGCCGAGCGCGGCGGTGACCGTCGTGACACTGTCCTCGCGGAAGGTCAGCGGCAGGGCGCCGTACGACAGCATGTTCGCCAGTTCCTCGGACGACTGCTGATTGAAGTTGCCGGAGATCTCGGCGCTGCCGCCGGTCAGGGCCTGGCTGACGTAGGGGTCGGAGACGACCTCGTTGTCCAGGACGATGGCGAACTGGTTCTGCGGGGACTGGTTCTGGGCCAGCTTGCCGGTGATGTCGGCGAACTTCTTGGAACCCTTGTCGCTGAAGTCCATCGTGACGGTCCAGCCGGCGCCGGACTGGGTGTTCAGGACGGCGTCGGCCTTGTCGACCTCGGTGCCGTCGACCGCGGCGGGGCCGAGGAGGTACTTCTGCCACTGGCCCTGGGAGTTCTGGCCACAGGCGACCGTGGAGTCCGTGGACTTGGAGCCGTCACCGGCCTTGGCGCGGACGCTCTCCTTGCTGCAGTCGAGCGCGGCGTACTGGGCCTGGAGCTTGCTGTCCGCGTCGCCGGAGGTGCCGCCGGTCGCGGAGGGGCTGGCCTCGTCCCCGGTCGTGCCGCTCGGGGAGGCGGCGGGCGTCTCGTCGGCCTTCAGGGCGTCGGTGACGGCACGGCCCTGGGTGGTGGCGCTCGCCGACGGGGAGGAGCCGTCGGTGGCCTTCTCCGTGGACTTGTCCGTGGCCTTGTCGGTCGCCTTGTCCTGGCCGGTGTCCTGCTTGGAGCCGTCGCCGGTCGCGCTGGGCGTCGGGGCGGCGCCGCCGCCGGCGAGTTCGGTGGCGAGGACGGGACGGAAGTACAGCTTGGCGGTGGTGCCGACCTGTTCCCGGGCCTGCTTGGAGTTCGTGCCCTTGGGAATGTTGACGATGATGTTGCGGGTGCCCTGCGTCTGGACCTCGGCCTCGGACACACCGAGACCGTTGACCCGGCGCTCCATGATGGAGACCGCCGTGTCCATGTTGGTCTTGTTGATCGCGGACTCCTGGCCGGCCTCGGGGACCGCTGCCAGCGTGATGCTCGTACCGCCGGCCAGGTCGATACCGAGACGCGGAGTCTTGTGACCGGAGACGAACATCGCTCCGGTGAGCGCCACGATGGCGATAAGGATCAGAGCGAGCGAGCGCCACGGCTTACTTGTGGCGCTCGCGTTCCGTCCCTTTTTGACTGCTGCCACCTTCTCGTACTCCCTCTCGGGCCGCCTCGCGCCGGATCACCGGGCGGGCCGCCATGACGTGGTGTCGGGACCTCGTGCGAGTCGGGCGAGTCCCGGGGCGCGCGGGTGCCGCCCGCGCGCCCCGGGACACGACTACTTCGCCTCGGAGTCGCCGTCGGACTTCTTCGGCTGCGCGTCCGCCTTCGCCTCGTCGGCGGGTTCGGCGTCGGCCGGCTCGTCGGCCGCGTCCTTCTTGCCGAGGTCGACGGGCGTGTCGTCGGATGCGGCGGCAGCGTCGGAGGAGTCGTCGGTCTCGGTGAGGGAGGAGGCGTCGTCGGGGACGACGTCGGCGTCGGACTTCAGGTCGTGCTCGATGCCGTGGACGATGCGGTTGTACTCCTCGTCGGTCAGGACGGCACCGATCGAGTTCTTGGCGAACAGCAGGTCCACGCCGGGGCCGGCGTCGAGGAGGACCGTGTCCTCACTGACCTCCTTGACCGTGGCGTACATGCCCCCGATGGTGCGGACGCCGGAACCGGGCTGCATCTGGTTCCGCATGTCGATGGCCTGCTGCTGCTTCTTCTTGGCCGACCGGGTCATCAGGAACATGGCCCCGATGAGCACAATGAACGGGAGGAGGGTCAGGAGACTCACGGGACGGAACTTCCTTCACACGACCGCGCTGGTGAACGGCCTGATCGTTGGGGGTATGTGGTGCCGCCGACAAGGGTGGCATCGGCGGAGTCTAAGCGAGTCCGCGCGCAGGGAACAACGCTCAGCATGGCACCGGGGTTCCTGCCCTGACCATCCTCCTCGCCGTCACGCCCCGAACAGGTCCCCTTGTCCGTTTCCGGAGGTCCCCGGGCGGGGCGGCGTGAGGCCGAGATGTGCCCATGCGGCAGGGGTGGCGACCCGCCCGCGCGGGGTGCGGGCGAGCAGCCCCTCCCGTACGAGGAAGGGTTCGGCCACCTCCTCCACGGTCTCACGTTCCTCGCCGACCGCGACGGCGAGCGTGGACAGGCCGACGGGTCCGCCGCCGAAGAGCTTGAGCAGGGCCTCGAGGACGGCCCGGTCCAGCCGGTCCAGGCCCCGGGTGTCGACCTCGTACACGGCGAGGGCGGCCCCGGCGATGTCCTGAGTGATCACTCCGTCCGCCTTGACCTGCGCGTAGTCCCGGACGCGGCGCAGCAGTCGGTTGGCGATCCGGGGGGTGCCGCGGGAGCGGCCCGCGATCTCCGCGGCGCCGTCGGCGTCGATCTCCACGTCCAGGAGACTCGCGGAGCGGTGGACGACCCGCTCCAGCTCGGTGGGCTCGTAGAACTCCATGTGCGCGGTGAAACCGAAGCGGTCGCGCAGCGGGGGCGGCAGCAGGCCCGCGCGGGTGGTGGCGCCGACCAGGGTGAACGGGGGCAGTTCGAGCGGGATGGCGGTGGCGCCGGGGCCCTTGCCGACGATCACGTCGACGCGGAAGTCCTCCATCGCCATGTAGAGCATCTCCTCGGCGGGCCGGGACATGCGGTGGATCTCGTCGAGGAAGAGGACCTCGCCCTCCTGGAGGGAGGAGAGGATCGCCGCGAGGTCGCCGGCGTGCTGGATGGCGGGGCCCGAGGTGATGCGGATGGGGGCTTCCATCTCGGCGGCGATGATCATGGAGAGGGTGGTCTTGCCGAGGCCGGGGGCTCCCGAGAGCAGCACATGGTCGGCGGTGGCGCCGCGCGCGCGGGCGGCGCGCAGCACGAGGTCGAGCTGCTCGCGGACCTTCTCCTGGCCGATGAACTCGCCCAGGTCCTTCGGGCGCAGGGCGGCCTCGACGGCCTGGTCCTCGCGGTCGGCGACAGAGCCCACCAGCCGCTCGCCGTCGGCGTCGGTGGTGTCGTCCCAGTTCATGCGTGTGGCCTCAGTTCTCCGTACGGGCTATCGGGCGCGGTTCAGCGTCTGCAGGGCCGCCTTCAGCAGCTGCCCCACCTGCGGGGTGCCGCCGGCGGCCTCCGCCTGGGGGGCCACGGCGGAGACGGCCTCGTCGGCCTCGCGGGTCGCGTACCCGAGGCCGATCAGGGCGGCGTGCAGCTGCTCGCGCCAGCCGGTGCTGACCGGGGTGCCGACGGCGGGGGCGCCGAGCGGCTCGCCGAGGCGGTCCTTCAGCTCGAGCAGCAGTTTCTGGGCACCCTTCTTTCCGATGCCGGGGACGGCGGTCAGCGCCTTCTCGTCGCCGGTGGAGACGGCTCTGCGCAGGGCGTCGGGGGTGTGTACGGCGAGCATCGCCTGGGCCAGCCGGGGGCCCACCCCGCTGGCGGTCTGCAGCAGCACGAAGACCTGCCGCTCGTCGTCGTCGGCGAAGCCGTACAGGGTCAGGGAGTCCTCGCGGACCACGAGGGAGGTGGCGAGTTTCGCGGGCTGTCCGACGCGGAGTGCGGAGAGCGTGTTCGGCGTGCACTGGACGGCCATGCCGACCCCGCCGACCTCGACCACCGCGGAGTCGGGAGCGAGGGCGGCGACCGTGCCGCTGACGAAGGCGATCATGCCGTACGGCCTTTCGATGCGTGCGGGGCCAGGGGGGCGCGGGAGGTCTTCGACGCGTGCAGGGCGGCGGCCTGCTGGAGCCGGTTCTGCGCGGGGGCGCGCCAGATGTGGCAGATGGCGAGCGCGAGGGCGTCGGCGGCGTCGGCGGGCTTCGGCGGCGCGGCCAGCCGCAGCAGACGCGTGACCATGGCGCCGACCTGGGCCTTGTCGGCGCGTCCTGAGCCGGTGACGGCCGCCTTGACCTCGCTGGGCGTGTGCAGGGCGACGGGGATGCCGCGGCGGGAGGCGCACAGGATGGCTACGGCGCTGGCCTGCGCGGTGCCCATCACCGTACGGACGTTGTGCTGGCTGAAGACGCGCTCCACAGCGACGAACTCGGGCCGGTGCTCGTCCAGCCATTGCTCGAGACCCTGCTCGACGGCGACCAGGCGGTGGCCGAGATCGGCGTCGGCCGGCGTACGGACGACACCCACGCCGAGCATCGTGAGCGGCCGGCCCGCGACACCCTCCACGACTCCGACCCCGCAGCGGGTCAGCCCCGGGTCCACCCCCAGTACGCGCACGCCCCTGCCCTCTTCCCTCGATCACCTGTTTGTGCAGGCTATCGGGTGCCACTGACATCGATCCCGTTACAGAGCGACGGGCCGACGGGGTGTGTCCCGCCGGCCCGCTGAGGGGTGGACGCGTTACGCGTCGACCTTCTCCATGATCTCGTCGCTCACGTCGAAGTTGGCGAAGACGTTCTGCACGTCGTCGCTGTCCTCCAGGGCGTCGATGAGCTTGAAGATCTTCTTGGCGCCCTCCTCGTCCAGCTCGACCTGCATGGTCGGGACGAAGTTGGCCTCGGCGGAGTCGTAGTCGATCCCGGCCTCCTGCAGCGCGGTGCGCACCTCGACGAGGTCGGTGGCCTCGCTGAGCACCTCGAAGTTCTCGCCGAGGTCGTTGACCTCCTCGGCTCCCGCGTCCAGGACGGCGGTGAGGACGTCGTCCTCGCTCAGCTCGCCCTTGGGGACGATCACCACGCCCTTGCGGTTGAACAGGTACGACACCGAGCCGGGGTCGGCCATGGAGCCGCCGTTGCGGGTCATCGCGACACGGACGTCCGAGGCGGCGCGGTTGCGGTTGTCGGTGAGGCACTCGATGAGCACCGCGACACCGTTCGGACCGTAGCCCTCGTACATGATCGTCTCGTAGTCGGCGCCACCGGCCTCCAGGCCGCCGCCGCGCTTGACCGCGGAGTCGATGTTCTTGTTCGGGACCGACTGCTTCTTCGCCTTCTGGATGGCGTCGTACAGCGTCGGGTTGCCCTCGATGTCGACGCCGCCCATGCGCGCCGCGACCTCGATGTTCTTGATCAGCTTCGCGAAGAGCTTGCCGCGCTTGGCATCGATCACGGCCTTCTTGTGCTTCGTCGTAGCCCATTTAGAGTGGCCGGACATCTGCCTGTCTCCTTCGCGTAACCCATCTCCTGAAACGAACGCAGGAATCCTACAAGGACCGACGGGCCCGGTTCGCGCGCACCATGTCGGCGAACAGGCCGTGCACGCGGTGGTCGCCGGTCAGTTCCGGGTGGAAGGACGTGGCCAGCGCGTTGCCCTGGCGGACCGCGACGACGTGGCCGTCGTGCTCGGCGAGCACCTCGGCACCGGCGCCGACGGACTCCACCCAGGGGGCGCGGATGAAGACGCCCTCCACGGGGTCGCCGGTGACGCCCTTGATGTCGACGGCCGCCTCGAAGGACTCGTTCTGCCGGCCGAAGGCGTTGCGGCGCACGATCATGTCGATACCGCCGACGGTCTCCTGGCCCGAGCGCGGGTCGAGGATCTTGTCGGCGAGCATGATCATGCCGGCGCAGGTGCCGTAGACGGGCAGACCGTCACGCACACGTGCGCGCAGGGGTTCCATCAGGCCGAACAGGACCGCCAGCTTGGAGATGGTGGTGGACTCCCCGCCGGGGATGACCAGGCCGTCGACCTCGGCGAGTTCCTCGGGGCGCCGGACCTCCCTGGCCACGGCGTCGGCCGCGGCCAGGGCGACGAGGTGTTCCCGTACGTCGCCCTGGAGGGCCAGAACACCGATGATCACGGTCACCAGCCGCGGTTGGCGTAGCGCTCGGTCTCGGGGAGGGTGTCGCAGTTGATGCCGACCATGGCCTCGCCCAGGTTGCGGGACGCGTCCGCGATGACCTTCGGGTCGTCGTAGAAGGTGGTCGCCTTGACGATGGCGGCGGCACGCTTGGCCGGGTCGCCGGACTTGAAGATGCCGGAGCCGACGAAGACGCCCTCGGCGCCGAGCTGGCGCATCAGCGCGGCGTCGGCCGGGGTGGCGACACCGCCGGCGGAGAACAGCACGACGGGCAGCTTGCCCAGCTCGGCGACCTCCTTGACCAGCTCGTACGGGGCGCGCAGCTCCTTGGCGGCGGCGTACAGCTCGTTGTTGTCGTAGCCGCGCAGGCGGGCGATCTCGTTCTTGATCTGGCGCAGGTGGCGTACGGCCTCGACGACGTTGCCGGTGCCGGCCTCGCCCTTGGAGCGGATCATCGCGGCGCCCTCGGCGATGCGGCGCAGGGCCTCGCCCAGGTTGGTGGCACCGCAGACGAACGGCGTGGTGAAGGCGAACTTGTCGGAGTGGTTGACCTCGTCGGCCGGGGTGAGGACCTCGGACTCGTCGATGTAGTCGACGCCGAGGGACTGCAGGACCTGGGCCTCGACGAAGTGGCCGATGCGGGACTTGGCCATGACGGGGATGGAGACCGCGTCGATGATGCCCTCGATCATGTCCGGGTCGGACATGCGGGCCACGCCGCCGTCCTTGCGGATGTCGGCCGGGACCCGCTCCAGGGCCATGACGGCGACGGCGCCGGCGTCCTCGGCGATCTTGGCCTGATCGGGCGTGACGACGTCCATGATCACGCCGCCCTTGAGCTGCTCGGCCATGCCGCGCTTCACACGGGCGGTACCGGTCGCGGGACCCTGGTTTTCGGAGAGCGTGCTGGACACGAATGACCTCGCTGAGGGGAAAGAGGGGGGTTTCTGCAGCACTGAGGAAACGTGAACGGAGCAGTCCACAGCAAGGGCCAATGGGAAGCCGGTGGATCGTTTTCGGTCCGCGGTGACCGGGCGTGTGCCGTTACGAGGCCCGCTCGATCAGGGCGGCCGGGGGCTCGTCGTCCATCTCGACGGCCATCGGGAAGGGCGCGTGTCCGGCCAGCCGGAACCAGCGCACCTTGCGGTGCCGTCGCAGCGCGCGTGCCGCGCGTACGGCGTCGTTGTGGAAGCGGCGGGCCATCGGCACCCTGCGGACCGCCTCGGCGAGCTCCAGGGCCGCCTCCTCTCCCCCGGGCGCCTCCCGGACCGCGTCCACCTGCTGGGCGTCGGCGAAGACCGCGCGCAGGGCCTGGCCGAGTTCGCTCTCGGCGACCTCGCGCTGCTCCTCGGCCGCCTGCCGCGCGGCGTGCGCGGCCTCGTAGAGGACGATCGACGCGGCGGGGTCGAGCACGCCCGAGGTGGCCAGCTCCTGGGCCACGGAGGCACGGCGCAGCAGCTGGGCGTCGAGCGCGGCGCGGGCGGCGTCGATGCGGGCGTGCAGCCGGTCCAGACGCCCCGCCGTCCAGCTCAGATAGAGGCCGATGGCGACAAGGGCGACAAGGATCCAAATGAGGGTTGCGGTCACGGGCGGCAAGGCTAGTACCGCCGGGGGCGATCATGTCCCGGGGGGCACCACGCCACGCGCGGTCCCCGGAGGCCGGCGGTGGCGTCCGGCTGTCGGGGCAGCACCCCGGGACCGGCGCCGCGCGGGACACGTCGGCCATCGGTCCCCCGAAGCCGCCCCCCGAGTCCCGGCCCCCACGAACAGCGCTCCCCCCGAGCCACCCCTTGGCCGCGCCTTGTGTCCCGGTCCCCGTGTGCCACCCACCGTCTCCCGGCCCTCACTGGGGGAAGCGCCCCGAGCCGGGCCCCGGGCCACGCCGTAGCCCCGACACCGGGGCCGCCCTGGTCCCGCCGGGGCGGCCCCGCCGACCCGGTCTCCCATGAGCAGCGCCCCCGGACCGAGCCCCGGGCCACGCCGTGGTCCCGTCAACCGGGAGCCACGCCCCGGACGCACCGTCCGTCGGTGTCGCGGAGGCTGCGGCCCGACGCGGGCTCCGCGGCCGCGTCGTGTTCCCCGTCCCGGGGCGGAGCACCGGGACGGGAGCGGTCAGTCCCGGGCCAGGCCGAAGCGGGCTCGTAGGCCCGTCGTGCGGTCGTCCGTGGCCACCGCTGCCGCGCCTGCCGTCACCGTCTCGTAGACCGACAGGATGTCCGCGCCGACCGTCGACCAGTCGAAGCGGCGGACGTGGGCGCTGCCTCGTTCGCGGAGTTCCGTCCGGCGTTCCGGGTCGGCCAGGAGCCGTACGGCCGCGTCGGCGAGGGCGTTCGCGTCCTCGTTGGCGAACAGTTCGCCCGCCGCGCCCTGGTCGAGGACCTGTGCGAACGCGTCCAGGTCCGAGGCGAGCACCGGCGCACCCGCCGACATGGCCTCGACCAGGATGATGCCGAAGCTCTCGCCGCCGGTGTTGGGCGCCACGTACAGATCGACGCTGCGCAGGAAGCGGGCCTTGTCCTCGTCGCTGACCATGCCGAGGAACTCCACGCGCGGGCGCAGCTCACGCGGCAGCGACTCGACCGCCTCCTTCTCGTCGCCGCGCCCGGCGACCAGCAGCCGGGCCTGCGGGCGGGCGGCGAGGATCTTCGGCAGGGCCTTCATCAGCACGGGCAGGCCCTTGCGGGGCTCGTCGATCCGGCCGATGAAGCCGATGGTGTCGCCCTGCCACTCGGGCTTGGGTTCGGCCTTCGCGAAGAAGTCGACGTCGACGCCGTTGGGGATGACCACCGCGTCGCCGCCGAGATGCTCGACGAGGGTGCGGCGGGCGTACTCGCTCACCGCGATCCGCGCGCTGATCTTCTCCAGGGCGGCCTGGAGGATGGCGTAGGCGGCGATCATCGCGCGGGAGCGCGGGTTGGACGTGTGGAACGTCGCGACGATCGGCCCCTCGGCCGCCCAGCAGGTCAGCAGGCCGAGCGAGGGCGAGGTCGGCTCGTGGATGTGGACGACGTCGAAGGCGCCCTCGTGCAGCCAGCGGCGCACTCGCGCGGCGGACAGGAAGCCGAAGTTGAGCCGGGCCACCGAGCCGTTGTACGGCACCGGCACCGCGCGGCCCGCCGAGACGACGTACGGCGGCAGAGGCGTGTCGTCGTCGGCGGGGGCGAGGACGGACACCTCGTGACCGAGCCGGATGAAGTACTCGGCCAGGTCACGGATGTGGAACTGGACACCACCCGGTACGTCCCAGGAGTACGGGCAGACGATGCCGATCCTCACGAGGTCCCCTTCTGGTCCTGTACGGGGGCGGTCGCGGGGTCCCGCGCGGGGTCGAGGTCCTTCAGCCACAAACGCTGCAGCATGTGCCAGTCCTCCGGGTGCTCGGCGATGCCCGTGGCGAAGGCGTCGGCCAGCGCCTGTGTCATGACGGACGTCTTCTCGGGCCGTGTACCTGACTCGGGGACCCCGACCGGCGGATGGACCCGGCCCCGCATCACCGTCGAGTCGTTGTACCAGAGGGTCACCGGCAGCAGTCGTGCGCCGGTCTGCTGGGCGAGCAGGGCGGGTCCGGCCGGCATCCGGGCCGTCTCGCCGAAGAAGTCGACCTCGACACCGGAGGCGGAGAGGTCGCGGTCGGCGACCAGACAGACCAGTCCGCCGTCGCGCAACCGCCGGGCCAGGGTGCCGAAGGCGGAGCCGCCGCTGTGCGGGAGCACCTCCATGCCGAGGCCCTCCCGGTAGGCGACGAACCGGTCGTACAGCGTCTCCGGCTTCAGGCGCTCGGCGACGGTGGTGAACGGTATGCCGAGCTTCGTGGTGACCCACGCGCCGGCGAGGTCCCAGTTGGCGAGGTGCGGCAGCGCCAGGATGACGCCCTTGCCTTCCGCCATGCCGTCGGTGAGGTGGTGCAGGTCCTTGGCCTCGAAGCCGCCGGCGACGCGCTCGGCGCTCCACGCGGGAAGCCGGAAGGACTCCATCCAGTAGCGCAGATACGAGCGCATCCCCGCGCGGGAGAGCTCCGCCAGCCGCTCCGGGCCCGCGTCCGGCACCACACGCGCGTAGTTGCGTTCCAGCCGGAGCACGCCCTTGCCGCGCCGTTTCCAGGCGAGGTCCGCGATACCGCGGCCGAGGCGTACGGCGACGGGCTCGGGGAGCTTCTTGACGGTGCCCCAGCCGGCGCCGTAGAGGGCGTCGGCCAGCCGCTCCTGGGCGCTCACTTCGCGGCCTCGCTCCCCTGGGTCTCCTGCCGTTCCGCGGCCTCCGCCTCGGCGGACTCGCGGCGCACGGTGACCACTCGCTGGATCAGCGTGACCAGGCTGCCGACGGCGACGATCCACAGGGCGACGGGCAGCAGGTACTGGATGCCCGGCACACCGAAC
The DNA here is from genome assembly GCF_000718785.1 of Streptomyces sp. NRRL WC-3626. GTDB lineage: Bacteria > Actinomycetota > Actinomycetes > Streptomycetales > Streptomycetaceae > Streptomyces > Streptomyces edwardsiae. The sequence goes on from NZ_JOCA01000011.1 coordinate 148,089, forward strand.
GTGTGCAGGCCCGCGAAACCGGCCGCGACCAGCGAGATCACCAGCCGCTCGGCCCGCTCGACCAGGCCGTTGACCGCGACGGGCAGGCCGATCGACTCGCCGCGCGCCTTGGTGTACGACACCACCTGACCGCTGGCCAGACAGAAGATCGACACCGCGCACAGGGCGATGTCGTCGCCGCCCCCGGCGTACCAGAGGGCGAAGCCGCCGAAGATCGCGCCGTCGGCGACCCGGTCCAGGGTGGAGTCCAGGAAGGCGCCCCAGCGGCTGGAGCGGCCGAGCTGGCGGGCCATGTTGCCGTCGACGAGGTCGGAGAACACGAACAGCGTGATCACGACCGTGCCCCAGAAGAACTCGCCCATGGGGTAGAAGACCAGCGCGCCGGCGACCACTCCCGCGGTGCCGATGAGGGTGACCGTGTCGGGGCTGACCCCCCGCCGGATGAGAAACGCGGCGAACGGTGTGAGGACACGCGTGAAGAAAGCACGCGCGTACTTGTTCAGCATGGTCTTCCCGACGGTCGGTAGAGCCACGTGGCCCCTACTGACCACCCGGCGCGCCCAATCGTAGCCACGCACACGCGGGAGCGACGGCACGGCACCCGAACACCCGCGCGGGAAACGGCGCGGCCCGGCCGCCCCCGAACCCCTCGGGCGCGCGTGCCCCACCCGAAGAACGCGAGAGGGCACCCGGGACCGTCCCGTCATCACCCCCACGCCCGGTCCACCGGGCAGAAGCCGCCCTGCGCCCCGCAGGCGCCCGCGCCGGGATGCCCGGCGAACTCCGGGCCGCGGACACGCGCCGCGCCCGCGTGGGCCGGGCACGGACACCCGGATCGCGTCGCTTCGAACGGCATGAGGAGCCGCCCCTGCCCGGCCCGCCGACCGTGGCCCCGCCCGCCCGGCGCGGGCAGGAACAGCCACACCGACCCCCCGCCGGGCAGCGGCCGCCCCGCTCCGCAGCGAGCCCGGGGTGGCCCTCGGGACGGGCCGGGCGCAGGGCGTTCCGAACCACGTACGCCGTAGCACCCGGCGCCGGGCCCCTCCGGCTCGGCCGGGCGGAAGGATCACGGCCCGCGACACCGGCGCGATCGGTGCCGGGCACCGGGGCACGGTGTTCCGGCCGTCGGCAGGGCGAGCGGCTGCCGGGGCCGAGGCCGACGGCGGGCGGACCACCCGCGTGAACGCACCGCGTCACGAACGCGTGGGACGCCCCGGGGCGCCGGCGGCGGGATCGCGTCGTTCGTATGGACGCGTCGTGACGGGAGTGGAAAGCTCGAAGGACCGCGGGCGTCGCCGGAGCCGCACCGCACGCGGATTCCGCGGGTCCGCGCCCACAGTGACCTCACCGTGCACGGGAGGCAGGATCATGGGCGACAAGACGCACTCACACCCCGGGGCCGCCGGCAGGGCACGAGCGGCCGACCACCCCACGTCCGTACGGAATGTGGTGCTGGTCGGCCACTCCGGATCGGGCAAGACCACGTTGGTGGAGGCTCTCGCGCTGACCGCGGGAGCCGTGAACCGGGCGGGCCGCGTGGAGGACGGCGGCACCGTCTCCGACTACGACGACATCGAGCACCGGCAGCAGCGCTCCGTACAGCTCTCCCTGGTGCCCCTCGAATGGGACGGCATCAAGGTCAACCTCTTGGACACCCCCGGATACGCCGACTTCGTCGGAGAACTCAGGGCCGGTCTGCGGGCGGCGGACGCGGCCCTCTTCGTCGTCTCGGCCTCCGACGGGGTGGACGGCACCACCCGCATGGTGTGGGACGAGTGCGCGGCGGTCGGCATGCCGCGCGCCATCGTCGTCACACACCTGGAAGCGGCACGCGCGGACTTCGAGGAGATGACCCGCGTCTGCGCGGAGACCTTCGGCGGCGACGACCCCGACGCCGTACTGCCCCTCTACCTGCCGCTGCACGGCCCGGAGGGACCCGACGGGCACGCGCCCGTGACCGGCCTGACCGGACTGCTGTCGCGGAAGCTGTTCGACTACTCCACCGGCGAGCGCAAGGAGTCCGAGCCCGGCGAGGACCAGCTCCCGCTGATCGAGGAGGCCCGCGGCCGGCTCATCGAGGGCATCATCGCCGAGAGCGAGGACGAGACCCTCATGGACCGCTACCTCGGCGGCGAGCAGGTCGACGTCGAGACCCTCATCGAGGATCTCGAACGGGCGGTCGCGCGCGGCGTGTTCCACCCCGTCCTCGCCGCCGCCCCCGCCGCCGACGGCGCCCGCCAGGGACTCGGCACGGTCGAACTGCTGGAACTGGTCACCGGCGGCTTCCCGACCCCGCTCGAGCACGGCACCCCGAACGTGACCACCCCCGACGGCGAGCCGCGCGAGCTGAAACCGTGCGACCCCGAGGCCCCGCTGGTCGCCGAGGTCGTGAAGACCTCCTCCGACCCGTACGTCGGCCGGATCTCCCTCATCCGGGTCTTCTCCGGCACCCTGCGCGCCGACCAGACGATCCACGTCTCCGGACACGGGCTCGCCGACCGCGGCCACGAGGACCACGACGTCGACGAGCGCATCGGCGCGCTGTCCACCCCGTTCGGCAAACACCAGCGTCCCGTCTCCCACGTCATCGCGGGCGATCTCGCGTGTGTGGCGAAGCTCAGCCGCGCGGAGACCGGCGACACCCTGTCCGCCAAGGACGACCCGCTGCTCATGGAAGCCTGGGACATGCCCGACCCGCTGCTGCCCCTGGCCATCCGGGCACACAGCAAACCCGACGAGGACAAACTCTCCCAGGGCCTGTCCCGGCTGGTCGCCGAGGACCCGACGATGCGGCTGGAACAGAACCAGGACACCCACCAGGTGGTCCTGTGGTGCCTGGGCGAGGCGCACGCGGACGTGGCCCTGGAACGGCTGCGCGGCCGCTACGGCGTCCAGGTCGACGTCGTACCGCACCGCGTGTCGCTCAGGGAGACCTTCGGCGGCAAGGCCGCCGGACGCGGCCGGCACGTCAAACAGTCCGGCGGCCACGGACAGTTCGCCATCTGCGAGATCGAGGTGGAACCCCTGCCGAACGGCTCGGGCATCGAGTTCGTCGACAAGGTGGTCGGCGGTGCCGTGCCACGCCAGTTCATCCCCTCCGTCGAGAAGGGCGTACGGGCCCAGGCCGGCAGGGGAGTCGCCGCCGGACATCCCCTCATCGACGTCCGCGTGACACTCCTCGACGGCAAGGCGCACTCCGTGGACTCCTCCGACGCCGCGTTCCAGACCGCCGGCGCGCTCGCCCTGCGGGAGGCCGCCTCGGACGCGAAGATCCATCTGCTGGAGCCGGTGGCCGAGGTCAGCGTCCTGGTCGGCGACGACTACGTCGGCCCCGTGATGAGCGACCTGTCCGGCCGGCGCGGCCGGGTGCTCGGCACCGAGCAGTCGCCCGGCGGACGCACCCTCATCAAGGCCGAGGTCCCCGAGATCGAGATCGGCCGGTACGCCATCGACCTGCGCTCCCTCTCCCACGGCACGGCCCGGTTCAGCCGCCACTACGCACGGCACGAACCCATGCCGCCGCAAGTGGCGGACCGGGTCAGGGAAGAGGCGCGCGCCACCTCGTAGCCGGCGCCGGGAAGCCCCGGTGTGCGCCCGCGCACGCGCCCGCCACCGGGGCGACTCCGGAATGCCTCACTCCGTGGTGACGGACGGCTTCGGCAGTCCGCCCACAGCGGACACCGGCTGCGGATACGCTGAAGACCTGATCAACAGGTGTGCGCAGCACGGAAGTCGGGAAGGCCGCAAGACGACAGTCGCGGCGATCGGGGGCGGGAATGACCGTTGAGAGCGGTTACGCGGATTTCTTCGGTCCGCAGGTACCGCGCACGGGCGATGAAGGGCAGACGCCGACGTTCGCGCTGGCCTCCGCCGCCTACCGGGACAACGAAGCGGACGAGATACTCAAGGCCAACAGCGAGTGGCACAAGTCGGCCGTCAGCAAACCCAGGCTGAAGCTGTTCCGGCCGAACCTGGGCGAGGCCTACTCCAGAGCGATCATCGACCGGATGCTGGGCTCCGGCCGCGCGCCGCTCATCCAGTCCTTCGGCGCCCAGCCCCAGGTCGTGGTCGAGCACTCGCTCGCGGCACACCGCATCCGCCGCGAGCGGGACAACTGGCTGAGCGCCGTCATGGTCCTGTGCGGGCTGCTCTTCCTGCCCGGCCTCCTCGTCTGGCTGCTCGTCTTCCAGATCCGTACGACGATGGCCAAGCGGGACGACAAACGGGCCGGGGCGCTCGCCACCACCCTGCTGGTCGCGGTGGGCGCCCTCGCCGTGCTGTTCCTGATCCGTATGCCCTTCGACGGATTCTGGGGCTGGTACGCGCGCGCGTCGGTCGTCGCCCCGGTGCTCGGCTGGTTCTGGGCCAAGCGGATCTGCGAGCGCACGGCGAAGGACCTGCGCGAGCGCTGGGACAGCCTCCTCTCCGGCAGCAGCGTCGGCGCCAAGGTCCCCGAGGCCGTACCGAGCAGCCCGGGCGAGACGGCCGCCGAGCAGCTGCGCCAGTCACTGGCCCGGCTCAGCGCCGAGCAGCAGTCCAACTCCGTCTTCTACGCCGGCCCCAAGGGCATACTCGGCATGGGCACCCGCTGGGGCAGCTGGCAGCTCGCCGAGGAGCTGGTACCCGCCGACCCGGACCGGGAGATCAACCCGTTCCGCAGCTGGGACGTCATCAGGTCCATCCACGACCGGCTGCGGATGCTGGAGCGCGGACCGCTGCACACCGGCGGCTTCCCCAAACCGTCCGTACGGCACTGGATCGTCACCCCGATCGGCGAGAACGCCGGAGGAGTGTCCCGGCCCGAGGGCACGGACGTCGAGGCGTACCAGATCAAGTCGCACGCCATACAGGACATCTGCAACAAGCAGCAGTTCGGCGCGGGCGACCGGCACTACCTGGGCGTGCAGTGGACGCTGTGGGACGGCCAGTTGGTGATCACGATGCTGATCACGGTGACCGTGCTGCACGAGACGCTGCGCATCGAGGTCACCGGGCACGCGCTGGGGCCGGTGCACTCGCTGTTCACCAGCAAGCCGGCCGCCAAGGAGAAGGAGGTCCAGAAGTCGGTCAGGTTCTGGGAGACCCGGAAGGTGAAGCTCCCGCTGGTCGACTCGGACGAGGTGGTACGCCTGGCCGCGCGGGCGCCCCTGACCTGGTATCCGCCGCTGCTGTACTGGCTGGGCGGCAAGCTGAGCCTGCCGGAGCCGTTCGGGCTGCGGCACGCGTGGGCGGACAAGCCGTGGCGGCACCGGTTCATGGCGGACGACGCGTTGCGGGCGGCCACGCCGGTGTTGCGGGCGGTGCACTCCGCCGCGATCAAGGTGCTGGCGGAGAACGGGGTGGACACGGAGAAGTTCGGGTCCCGGTCGTCGTCCCTGAGCACGGCCGTGCAGGATGCCGCGCCGCGGAAGGCGGACGTGTACGACGCGTGAGCGTTCGGATACGGGGTGTCGCGGCGCCGGGTGGGGGTGGGTGCGCGGCTCGGCGCTAACGAGGTGCCGCTGCGCCCACCCGTGCCGCCGCAGCGGCACGATGGCCCGCGGCTACGGGGTCGGCCAGGCCTCCGCGAGCATCTTGCGGGTGTCTGCGAGGAGTTGGGGCAGGACCTTGGTGTGGCCGATCACGGGGAGGAAGTTGGTGTCGCCGCCCCAGCGGGGGACCACGTGCTGGTGGAGGTGGGCGGCGATGCCCGCGCCCGCCACCGTGCCCTGGTTCATGCCGATGTTGAAGCCGTGGGCGCCGGACGCGGTGCGCAGAGCCGTCATCGCCTGCTTGGTCAACTCGGCCAGCTCGGCCGTCTCGGCCTCGGTGAGATCCGTGTAGTCGGCGACATGCCGGTAGGGGACGGTCATCAGGTGGCCGCCGTTGTACGGGTAGAGGTTGAGCACCGTGTACACCTGCTCGCCCCGCCTGATGATCAGCCCGTCCTCGTCGGACTTCGCCGGGATCGAGCAGAAGGGGCATGCCTCGCCGGCATCAGGGCTGCTCGGCTTGTTCTCGCCCTGGATGTACGCCATCCGGTGGGGCGTCCACAGACGCTGAAACGCGTCTGGCGTCCCCACTCCCAGCTGCTGTTCCGGCTCACTCGTCATGCGTGCAGCATATGGCGTCCCCACAGGGCCACGGAAAAGCCCCCCGGGATCACTCCCGGGGGGCCGAGCTCCACTGCTGTGGGATTCAGATCACACCTGAACCCGGCGCTCCACCACATCAACGAGCTTCGCCAGCGCCTGGTCACGCGGGATGCCGTTCTCCTGCGATCCGTCGCGGTAGCGGAACGACACCGTGCCCGCGTGCATGTCCTCGTCCCCGACGATGATCATGAACGGGACCTTCTGCTTCTGCTGCGTGCGGATCTTCTTCTGCATCCGGTCCGAGGAGGAGTCCACCTCGACCCGCAGCCCCTTGCGCCGGGCCTCGCCCGCGAACTCCTCCAGGTACTGCACATGGGCGTCGCCCACCGGGATGCCCACCGCCTGCACCGGCGCCAGCCACGCCGGGAACGCGCCCGCGTAGTGCTCGAGCAGTACCGCGAAGAAGCGCTCGATCGAGCCGAACAGCGCACGGTGGATCATGACCGGCCGGGTCTTGGCGCCGTCCGCGCCGGTGTACTCCAGCTGGAAGCGCTCCGGCAGGTTGAAGTCGAGCTGGATGGTCGACATCTGCCAGGTGCGGCCGATGGCGTCCTTCGCCTGGACGGAGATCTTCGGGCCGTAGAAGGCGGCGCCGCCCGGGTCCGCCACGAGCTCCAGGTTCTGCTTCTCGGCGACCTGGCGCAGCGTCTCCGTGGCCTCTTCCCAGGCCTCGTCGGAGCCGACGAACTTCTCGGGGTCCTTGGTGGACAGCTCCAGGTAGAAGTCGGTCAGACCGTAGTCGCGCAGCAGGTTCAGGACGAAGGTGAGGGTCTTGTCCAGCTCCTCCGACATCTGCTCGCGGGTGCAGTAGATGTGCGCGTCGTCCTGGGTGAAGCCGCGGGCCCGGGTCAGGCCGTGCACGACGCCCGACTTCTCGTACCGGTACACGGTGCCGAACTCGAACAGGCGCAACGGCAGTTCGCGGTAGGACCGGCCGCGCGCGTCGAAGATCAGGTTGTGCATCGGGCAGTTCATGGGCTTGAGGTAGTAGTCCACGCCCTCGTCGAGCTGCATGGGCGGGTACATGCCGTCGGCGTACCAGTCGAGGTGGCCCGAGGTCTCGAAGAGCTTCCCCTTCGTCGCGTGCGGGGTGTAGACGAACTCGTAGCCCTCCTCCTCGTGCCGGCGGCGCGAGTAGTCCTCCATGACCCGGCGGATGATGCCGCCCTTGGGGTGGAAGACGGCGAGGCCGGAGCCGATCTGCTCCGGGATGGAGAAGAGGTCCAGCTCGGAGCCGAGCTTGCGGTGGTCGCGCTTCTCGGCCTCGGCGAGGAACTCCAGGTGGGCCTTCAGCTCGTCCTTGGTGGGCCAGGCGGTGCCGTAGATGCGCTGGAGCATCGGGTTCTTCTCGCTGCCTCGCCAGTAGGCGGCCGCGTTGCGCATCAGCTTGAACGCCGGGATGTTCCGGGTGGTGGGCAGGTGGGGGCCCCGGCAGAGGTCCTTCCAGCACAGCTCGCCGGTCTTGGCGTCCAGGTTGTCGTAGATCGTCAGCTCGCCGGCGCCGACCTCGACGTCCGCGCCGTCGTCGTGCGAGGCGGAGCCCTTGAGGCCGATCAGTTCCAGCTTGTACGGCTCGTCGGCGAGCTCCTCGCGGGCGGCCTCGTCGGTGACGACGCGGCGGGAGAAGCGCTGCCCGCGCTTCTGGATCTCCTGCATCTTCTTCTCGATGGCCTTGAGGTCATCGGGGTGGAAGGGCTTTTCGACGTCGAAGTCGTAGTAGAAGCCGTCCTTGACGGGCGGGCCGATGCCGAGCTTGGCCTCGGGGAACAGCTCCTGCACGGCCTGGGCCATGACGTGCGCGGTGGAGTGGCGCAGGATGGCGAGGCCGTCGGGGGAGGAGATCTCCACTGCCTCGACGGTCTCGCCGTCCCCGACCTCGTAGGCGAGGTCCTTGAGCTCGCCGGCCACGCGCGCCGCGATGACCGAGCGCTCGCCTGCGAAGAGCTCGGCGGCCGTGGTGCCCGTCGTCACCACGCGTTCGTCCCGCTCGGAATCGCGTTGGATGATCACACGGACGTCTGACACCGGTCTCTCCTGACTGAAGGCTTGGCCGCGGCGCCATACCGGAGCGCACGCATGGGTGCGATCGTACCGACCCGGACCGTCGGTCCGCGAAATCATTCCGCGCAGCCGGGCCCGCGGACCTCACCGAAGAAGGCGGGCGGGTGTCGAAGGCGGGGTGTGGTCGTACGGCCTCGGGGGTTCGCCGGCGGGACCGGTACGTCACGGGCTGGGACGGTGAGCCCCCGGCGGCGGCCCGCGACGGCGTGCGGGTGGCCGGCCTGCGGGGTCTCCACGCGGGCGGTGGTCGCGAGTGTGCCGCGAGTGGGTGGTGTGCGCCCGGGCAGCAGCCGTCCCCCGTTCGGGCTGCGTGACGGCCATGGCCAAGTGCCGCCCGGACCGGGTGCCTTCAGGCTGTGGGTCGCTGAACCGCCGGGACCCGTACTCCTGTTGCCGCCCAGCGGCGTACGGCGCAAACAGCCCGGGTATCACCTTTCCGGGCAGTGGGCTGTGCGCCGACTGCTCCTGGTGAGTGAGGGGTTGGTGGGTATGGCGTGCTGGTACGAGGGGCCGCTGGCCGCTTTCGACACGGAGACGACGGGTGTGGACGTCGAGAGCGACCGGATCGTGTCGGCCGCGCTCGTCGTGCAGGACGCGCCGGGTGCGCGGCCGAGGGTGACCCGTTGGCTGGTGAATCCGGGGGTGCCGGTACCGGCCGGGTCGACCGAGGTGCACGGTCTGACGGAGGAGCATCTGCAGCGCAACGGCCGCTGGCCCGCGCCGGTGATGTACGAGACGGCTCAGGCGCTGGCCGAGCAGGCGGCGGTGGGGCGGCCGCTGGTGGTGATGAACGCGCCGTTCGATCTGACGTTGCTGGACCGGGAGTTGCGCCGGCATCGGGCGTCGTCGCTGGACCGCTGGCTGGACCGGAGACCGCTGCTGGTGCTGGATCCGTGGGTGCTGGACAGACATCTGGACCGTTACCGCAAGGGCGGGCGCACGCTGTCGGATCTGTGCGCGCACTACGGCGTGGCGCTGGAGGGGGCGCATGACGCGGCGGCGGACGCGGTGGCGGCGCTGGAGGTGACCCGGGCGGTGGGACGGCGTTTCGCGTCCCGGCTGGAGCGGCTCACCCCCGGTGAGCTGCACGCGTTGCAGGCGGTGTGGCATGCGGCGCAGGCGCGGGGGCCGCAGGCGTGGTTCGCGCGCGCGGGCGCGGACGAGGAGGTGGATCCGGCGTGGCCGCTGCGTCCGGAGCTGCCGGCGGCGGCGTGAGCGGTGGCTTCCGGGGGTACAAGAAAGCCGGTCCGTCGGGGACGGACCGGCTTTTCCCGGTGGGCGATACTGGGTTCGAACCAGTGACCTCTTCGGTGTGAACGAAGCGCTCTCCCACTGAGCTAATCGCCCGGGAACGGACTGAACAATACAGGTCCGGGGAGGCTTCCTTCAAACCGCTTCCAGGTGGGCGGCGAGACCTCGCTCCCCGGCGCGCATCATCAGGGTGTGGTTGGCGCGGAGGATCGGGCGTGCGGGTACGGCGAGCAGGCGCAGGAGGCGTTTGCGGACGTCGACCTCCTGCTCGTAGTGGGCGAGAGCGCGGTCGGCGCCGAGGCGGGTGACGGTCCAGCGGGCCCAGCCGTCGATGTCGCCGGACAGGCCGACCTCGAGGATGCCGGTTTCCGGGTCGCGGCGCCCCTCGCGCACGGTCGAGGTGAGGTCGTAGGGCAGGAGGGAGCGGATGGTGAGGATGCCGCTGGTGTCGTCGAGCCGGGTGACGTCGCGTACCTGGGGCCACCACAGTGGGTAGTCCTCGATCCGCCCCAGGACGTGGAAGACCACGGGGGCGGGCGCGGACAGGGTCCACAGACTGCGGAAGCGGTAATGGTTCCAGTCCATGGTCGCAGTGTTCCCGTCCGCGCCCGTTGTGTGCGTCTACGGCATGCGGTCTCCGAGGAGTGACAGCAGTTCGATGGCGGCGAGGCCGTAGAGGGCGGTGTCGTTCGTGGAGACCCAGGTGGCCTCACCGCCGGCGACGAGGGCGGTGGGGCCGCTGATCCTCTCGGTCTTCCAGGGTGCCGATTCCTTGTAACCGTCGGAGTCGTAGAACTTCTGCCAGGCCCGCTCGGCCAGTTTCCGGTCGCCGGTGCGTACGGCGGCGTAGGCGTCGAGGCGGGAGTGGCCCTGGAAGAGGATCAGGCTGCCGAAGTTGGCGCCGTAGCGCTCGGCCTGTTCGGTCTTGCCGGCGTTGAAGTAGCGGCAGTAGTCGTAGTAGGCCTCCTCGAATTCCGGCATGTCGACGAGGTCGATGAGTTCGGCGCACAGTTCGTTGAGGCCGAAGACGGCGGACAGATGGGACACCTCCACCTTGGGGGTGTCGGCGACGGCGAACCTGCCGGTGTCGAGGTCGTACAGGCCGCTGCCCTGGACGAAGCCGTTGGGCTGGGCGGCGATGGTCTCCATGGTGGAGAGCACGCGGGCCCTGGCCTTCTCCCACTTGGGGCCCTTGCGTTCCCATTCGGTGAGCCAGGCGGAGACCAGTCCGCTCCAGTCGGTGCCGAAGCCGATGGACAGGGCGTTGCGGTCGGGTGTGTAGGGCTCGGTGCGGATCTTGCGCAGCGGGTCGAGGGCGAGGAAGGTCTCGTCGGAGTCGACGTTGGCGTGCATGAGGTCGCCGACGCGTTCGTCGGCGGTGAGGAAGTAGTAGTAGCGGCGGTAGGTGGTGTTGGCGATGCGCTGCTGTTTGGCGCTGTCGGCGTAGTGCTGGACGCCGTGCCGGGTGCCGAGGCCGGCCCATTCGCCGATGTGGTAGACGTCGACCTCGCCGGTGTGGCGGGTCATGGACTCGGCGAAGCGGAAGATGTCGGCGCGGCCGGAGCGCAGGTAGGCGTACCAGAGCCACAGGTCGGGCGAGAGTTCGAAGTTGTCCCAGGCGTAGCCGCCGACGTCGTACCGCCACTGGTGCCGGACGGTGTCGTAGGTGTGCATGATGTCGCCGTAGTCCCAGAAGCCGTACCAGCGGCGTTGCTCCACCTGGTCCTTGTAGTAGGTGAAGAGGAAGTCGAGGTGGTCCTCGATCTTGGCCTTGGCGGGGGTGGAGCGGTCGGGTTCGGCGTACAGGCCGGGGCCGAAGACCTTGGCGTCGATGAGCTGCTTCGGCGGGGCGGCGAGCTGGGGGAGGACGCGTACGGCTTCGATCTGTTCGGCGAGTTCGTCGGCTGTGGGGGTGGACGCGTTGGCCCAGAAGAGGAGTTCGGAGGTGCGGGCGATTCCGTAGGGGGTGCCGAATCCGGGCTCGTAGTCCTCGTAGGTGATGTTGAGGCCCTCGATCTGTTCGGGGAAGGTGTCCTGGCCCATGCCGTCGTGGTAGAAGCGCAGGTCCATGGGCTGGGCTTCGGGTGACCAGAGCCAGAGGGTGACCTCGGCCTCGTCGGTCTGGGCGTCGCGGATGTCGAGCTGGGCGGGGTGCTTCTCCCAGAAGTCGCGCAGGCCGAAGGAGAGGCCGCCGCCGGCTCCGCCGACGTAGCCGAAGCCGGAGGCGCGCCGGCCGCCGCCGGCGCCGATCCAGCCGTACCCCTTCTTGGTGCGTTTGCGCAGGGTGAAGCCGTCGGCGGAGAGCTGGGAGAGGGTGTAGTCACCCCATTCGGGAATGTACTGGAGGCGGGTGGTGACGCGCTGGTCCCAGGTGGCGGGGTCGGGCAGTCTCTCGCCCGCGAACTGGGCGGCCTGTACGGCGGCTCCGGGGTCGCGGCGCAGTCCGGTGACGCCCTTGACGGCCTCGCGGAGCAGTCCGGTGCCTTCGCCGCCGAGGCGGATGTGGCGGTCGTAGGACTCGTCGCGCATGGGGACGGTGAAGCGGACGCCGATGCCGCGCAGGAAGTCGCCGCTCGCCTTGCCGGGTTCCTGCTTTCCGTCATAGGTGATGGTGTGCACCATGCGGAAGGAGTCGGCGCCGGCGTAGAAGTAGAGGCGGATGGAGAACGGCAGCAGGCCGCGGTGGCCCCGGCGGTGCTTCCCGTCGACGCGGACGACCGCGCGGACGGGTCCGTCCTGTTCGACGGTGACGTCGGAGATGGCGCCCTCGAAGCGTTCGGTCCTGACGGTCGTCTGGTCGCCGTCCTCGAACTCGGGCTGGCGCAGGACGACGAGGCGGCCGTTCCTGGCGATCTCGGTGGTGCCGCGCCGGACGGACTTGACGATGGTGGTGCCGGACGTGCCGATCCTGGCGGTGATGACCCCGGTCGATACGTCGATGGTGCCGCCGCGTCTGTCGACGGTGACCTTCTTCTCGGGCGCGGTGGGCGCCCCGGCGGTCAGGGTGAGCTTGCCGGTGCCCGAACTCACGGCGTGGGCGGTCCACTTGAGGGAGCCGTCGGGCCAGTGGGCGAGGGGCCAGGACTGGACGGGGACGGATCTTCCGTCGGCGTCGGTCAGTGCGAAGGTCTGGTCGTCCTGGTGGACGCCCTTGGGCCAGGGCACGCCGACGGTGGAGCCGGGGGCCGCTCCGAGGCCGCCGTCCTCCAGCCAGTTCAGGGTGACCGGGTCGGCGGCGGCTTCGGCGCGGGGTGCGGCGGCGGCGTTCTGGGTGCCGAGGGCCCAGCTGAACTGGGCGGCGGCGCCGGTGACGGCTGCCGCCTTGAGCAGGGATCTGCGGGGGATGGGGGACATGGCCTTTCCTTTCCATTGCGGTGATGCATGGGGATGTCAAGGGCATGACAGACACGGACGCGACGCCGGAGCGCCGGCCTCGGGATGCGGGCACCGCCGCTCAGCGGTGCCGGTACCGCTCCTCCACGGCGACGGCCGCCGCCGCGACGGCCCCGAGGACGGGAACCGCCAGCGGCGGGACGAACCAGGCGGACAGGACCACCACGCCCAGCCCGCAGACGACCAGGAAGGATCCGGCGGGATCGAGCACGGTCCGCCGCCCCGCCTCCGCGAGCAGCGGCCGCCAGGACGCGCCGGGCGTCCAGGCGGCGGCCGCCCGCAGCAGGGCCACGACGGCCCCGATCAGCGCGAAGACACCGACGGCCCCGACGAGCGGCCCGCCGGGCAGCCCGGCCCGGACGGCGAGGACGTCCACCCAGACCGCGGCCGCCACCGCCCATCCGGCGAGCCCGACGGCCCACCCGCCGCGCACGGCCGTACGGAAGTCGGCGGCGAACTCCCGCAGGCCACCGGCCTGATGGGAGGTACGACGCCGCAGGTGCCGTGCGCCGGCGGCGAACGCGGCCGGGTAGGTGACGACGCCGAGGCCGGCGACGGCGATCCACACGCCGGTGAGCAGGCACTCGGCGAACACCGAGAAGCGCTCGCCGAACACCGGGGCCCTGCGCGGGGCACGGGCCTTCACGCGTACTTGCGCCATGGCGACCGCCTCAGCCCTTCAGTCCGGAGGTCGCCATCCCGTCGATGAGATAGCGCTGGAAGGCCATGAAGAAGGCGACGACCGGCACCAGCGCCACCAGCGACATCGCGATCATGCTGCCGTAGTTGGAGACGCCCTCCTGGTCGCGGAACATCATCAGCCCGAGGGAGACCGTGTACTTCTCGGGGGTGTTGAGGTAGATCAGCGGCCCCATGAAGTCGTTCCAGGCGTTGATGAAGGTGAAGATGGCGCTGGTGATGATGGCGGGCCGGCTCAGCGGCAGCACGATCGACCAGTAGGTGCGCAGATGCCCGCAGCCGTCGAGCTTCGCGGCCTCGTCCAGTTCCCTCGGCAGTCCGCGCATGAACTGCACCATCAGGAAGACGAAGAAGGCCTCGGTGGCCAGGAACTTGCCCGCGACCAGCGGCACCAGGGTGTCGGTGAGCTCGAGGTTGCGGAAGAGCACGTACTGCGGGATGAGCAGCACGTGGTACGGCAGCAGCAGCGTGCCGATCATCAGGGTGAAGAGCAGGTTCCGCCCGGCGAACCGGATCTTGGCGAAGGCGTACGCGGTCAGCGAGCTGGACAGCACGACACCGATCACGGCGAGGACCGCGTACATCAGCGAGTTCCAGAAGAAGCTGCCGATGGAGATGCCGGAGATGCCGTCGGCGAGCCCGGAGAAGTTCTCCCAGACCGGCGCGGTGGGCAGCAGGTCGAGGCTGGCGATGATGTCCTTGCTCGGCTTGAACGAGGCGCCGATCACCCATATCACGGGGTAGAGGACGACCGCGAGGACGGCGAGCGCGCCCACGTGCCAGACGATCGATCCGTGACGCCGCCGCCCCTTCGCGGCGGACAGGGCGGGGCTGGTGGTGGCACTGGTCACTTGGCGGCCTCCTCGTAGTGCACCCACTTCTTCTGCGACCAGAACAGGACCGCCGTGACGAGCGCCACCGCGATCACCAGCGTCCAGGCCATCGCGGAGGCGAAGCCCATCTGGGCCTCCTTGAAGCCCTTCTGGTAGAGGTAACAGGTGTAGACGAGCGTGGCGTCGGCGGGTCCGCACCGGGTGTCGGAGACGACGTAGGCGGAGCCGAACACCTGGAACGCGTGGATGGACTCCAGCAGCACGTTGAAGAACAGCACCGGGGAGATCATCGGCAGGGTGACGTTCCAGAATCGGCGCAGCGGTCCGGCACCGTCCATCTCGGCGGCCTCGTACAGCTCCTGCGGGACCTGCTTGAGGCCGGCCAGGAAGATGACCATGGGCGCGCCGAACTGCCAGATGCTCAGGGCCACCAGGGCGTAGATGACGTAGTCGGGGTTGCCGATCCAGCCGCCCACGTCGAGGCCGAAGATCTTCTGCGTACGGTCCACGACGGCGTCGTCGGAGAACAGCGCCCGCCACACGAAGCCGACGGAGACGCTGGCGCCGATGAGCGAGGGCATGTAGAAGGCGGCCCGGTACAGGCCCTGTCCGCGCCGCCTCTGCGCGAGCAGCAGCGCGACACCGAGCGCGAGCAGCAGTTTGAGCGGGGTCGCCACGACGACGTACTTGAGGGTGACCTCGACCGACTTCTGCCAGCGCGGGTCCTGGAACATCGTCGTGAAGTTGTCCAGGCCGATCCACCGGGGCGGCGTGAACAGGTTGTAGCTGGTGAACGCGTAGTACAGCGACGCGATCATCGGGCCCGCCGTGAGCAGCAGGAAGCCCGCGATCCACGGCGACATGAAGAGATAGCCGGCGAGATTCTCGCGGCGCCGCCCGCGCCGCCCGGCGGCGGGAGCGGCGGACCGCTTCCCGGCCGGGCGCGCGGGCGCTTCCTTGACGAGCGTCATGGTCGTACGTCCCCTCAGCCGGCGAACGCGGCCTTGGCCTCGCTGAACAGTGCCTTGGCGGCGTCGGCCGGCTTGGTCTTGCCCTGGGCGACCTCGCCGCCGATGCGCAGGAACGCCGCCTCGATGACGTCGGCGCCCGACGGGTGCGGGGTGATCTTGCCGAGGACGCCGGCCTTCGCGACCTCGTCCTCGTAGGCGGCGACGCCCTTGTTGTTGGCGTCGGCGGGCTTGAACGCGTCGTACTGCTCGGTGGTGGCGAGGATGCCGCGGTCGTAGCCCATGATCTCGCCGACCTCGGGGTCGTGGACCATGAAGTCGATGAACTGGGCGACTTCCTTGGGGTGCTTGGTCCCGGAGAAGGCGCTCAGCATCAGCGAGCCGAGGTACTGGCCGGTGTCCTTGCCGTCCGTGGTGGGGATGGGGGCGAGGCCGTAGTCCGACTCGCCCTCGCCCTCGTAGCGGATGGAGAAGTTGTCCCAGGTGAACTCGGACGCGGCGAGGCCCGCCGAGAGCGCGGACTTGGGCTTGGCCTGTTCGACCTTCTTCGGGTCGGCGACCAGCCCGGACTTCACTCGCTTGTAGCCGTCCTCCCACCACTGCGTCAGATCGTCCTCGGTGAAGCCGAGATCGCTGTCGGTGAAGAAGGCCTTTCCGTTCTGCCGGAGGTAGAGGTCGTAGAGGTACATGATGCTGAAGTAGCCGGTGTCACCGGCGATCTTCAGCTTGTCCTGGATGGTCTGCAGCGCGGCGAAGTACTCGTCCCAGGTCCAGCCGAACTGCGCCTCCACGCCGGCCTTCTCGAAGGCCTTGAGGTCGATGACGAGCGCCATGGTGTTGGCGCCGACGGGGACGGCGATCTGCTTGCCGTCGACCTGACCGTTCGCCAGCACGCCGTTGCGGAAGTTGTCCAGGCTCAGATTCCCGGCGTCCGCCTGGGCCTTGAGGTCCAGCAGAACACCGCGCTTGTCGTACTTACGCAGGAAACCGACCGCATTCTGGAAAACGTCCGGGGGATTTCCACCGGAGGCCTGGGTCTGGAACTTCTCCCAGAATGCTTCGTAATCGGTGAATTCGGGCTTGATCTTGATCTTCGGGAACTTCTTCTCGAAGAGCGCGATCGTCTTCTTGATGGCGATGGTGCGCGGCTCGCCGCCCCACCACGCGTAACGGAGTTCGACCGTCCCGTCCCCCGAACCGCTGTCGCCGCCGCACGCGGTGGCCGTCGCACCGATTCCCGCGACGGCGAGCGAGGCCCCCGCCGCTTTGAGGATCGTCCGCCTCTCCACATTGCCACCCTGCTGCATATGAGCCTCCCCGCGACGTTCGCGTCCGCCTCATGAATCGTTTCAAGTAAGCGCTTGCTGGCACAAGTTACGGAGGGCCCCCGGACACGTCAATGATTCGGACAGGAATTCATATGCGGGGCCGCGGGGCGATGGCGGCCGGTATCGCGGACCGCGGCCGGGGGCCGGCCGCAAACGCCCAGGTGACGTCCCTGCGACCGACGGGCCGAACAGCTTCGGGACTGCGGGAGGGGCCGCGGCGGAAGGTCACGGTTGGATGAAGGGGAGCGGAAGCGGAAGCCCCGGACGCACGGGAGCCGCCCGCTCCGCGGCACGACGAAGCGGCCCGGCTCACTCCTGGTGAGCCGGGCCGCTTGATGATCCGGTGGGCGATACTGGGTTCGAACCAGTGACCTCTTCGGTGTGAACGAAGCGCTCTCCCACTGAGCTAATCGCCCGGACGCAGGGAGAACATTACCCCATGTCAGGGGGTGCCCGTGACCAGCGGGAGCCGGGCCGGACTGTGCCCTCCGCCGGTCACTGGTCCTTGATCTTCCAGGGCATCTCGAGGCCGAACTTCCACAGGTAGATCCCGGCCAGCACCGCGATGATCACCACCCCGATGGAGGTCAGGATGATGTTCCGGCGCCGCACTCTGGGATCCAGCGCGCGCTGCGCCGCCTCGGTGACTTTTCGCTTGGTCCAGCGCAGCACCAGCTGGGCCCAGACGAACTCGGTGGCCCAGATCGCCATGCCGCCGAATATCACGACCCAGCCCGGCCCCGGCAGGGGCAGCATGATGATGCCGGCCACCACGACCGCCAGGCCGACGATGAAGACCCCGACCTGCCAGCTCAGATGCAGCGCGCGGCGCGCTTTGACGAATTCCGGTGCCCTGGAACCGAGCCCCCGCTCGGCCCGTCCCTCGCCGTCACCGTCGGCCGCCGTCGCCCCGTGGGCCGCGACGGCGGCCTCGCCAGGCTTGTCACTCCCCGTGTTCATACGCCCAAACACTACCGGAGCGAAAGACACCACCGGAATGGGTGATGAGCGCGAACGATCTTTCGGCCGGAAGAGTTACGTAAACGCACGCAAAACACTCAGAGGGGTTTACAACGGCACCGTAGGTGGCATGTCGATTTCGCCGACGTGCGAATCCCCGAGCGCACACTGAGCGAAAGGCCCTGGCGCTTATGAACACCACGGTCAGCTGCGAGCTGCACCTGCGCCTCGTTGTGTCGAGCGAGTCCTCCCTGCCTGTCCCCGCAGGCCTGCGGTACGACACGGCCGACCCCTACGCCGTGCACGCCACCTTCCACACCGGAGCCGAGGAGACCGTCGAGTGGGTGTTCGCCCGTGACCTCCTCGCCGAGGGGCTTCACCGTCCCACGGGCACCGGCGACGTCCGCGTCTGGCCGTCGCGCAGTCACGGTCAGGGCGTCGTGTGCATCGCCCTGAGCTCACCGGAGGGGGAGGCCCTGCTGGAGGCCCCGGCAAGGGCTCTGGAGTCCTTCCTGAAGCGCACAGACGCCGCCGTGCCGCCCGGCACGGAACATCGGCACTTCGACCTCGACCAGGAGCTCTCGCACATCCTGGCGGAAAGCTAGGCGAGGCTCACCAAGCCGCCCGGCGCCGTCCACTCGGGGAGACGGCGCGGGCCCGGACAGCCGCCTGCGGAGTGCCGCACACGGCTCACACACAACGGCGCCGACACCGCGGGGTTCCGCGGGCGGCGCCGTTGCGCTGCGTGTGCGGGGGCAGGGGCCGGCCCGGTGGATCGGGCCGGCGAGGCGGAGCCCTGCGGGTCCTCCCCCACCCCCACCAGGCACTCCCCACCCGGGCTGCGGGGCGCCGCCGGACCGCTCCGGCCGGATCGCCGGGCCGACGCTGAGCCGAACGGGTGATCGGGAACGTCGGCGGGGGTTCCGGCGTTGGAATCGAAGCCATGTGCGGAGCGGGGGAGGTAAGGGGCGCGCCGGAGCACTAGCATCGGCCGTTACCGGCGGGCGCCCGCCCGACCCCAGGCCAGGGAGCTGACTGTGCTGATCACCCACGACACCCGGTGCGCGCTGGACACCGTGGTGGATCTGGTGAACTCCGCACCGGAGGACGACACGACACCGGAGGGGCTGCCGGACGTCGCGGCGCTGAAGGAGTTCGTGCGGCAGCACGAGGTGAGCGAGGTCGGGGCGCTCACGGAGTTCGACCTGACCGCGGTGCGCAGGATACGCGGCCGGTTCGCTGCGGTCTTCGCCGCTCCGGACGCCCGTGCCGCCGCCACGCTGATCAACGAGCTGATCGCGGCCGCGGGCACCACGCCCCGGCTCACCGACCACGACGGCTACGACTGGCATGTGCACTACTTCGCGCCCGGTGCCTCCGTGGCCGACCACCTGGCCGCCGACTGCGGGATGGCGCTGGCGTTCTTCGTGGTCGCCGGGGAGCAGGAACGGCTGCGGCGCTGTGAGGCGCCGGACTGCCGGCACGCCTTCGTCGACCTCTCCCGCAACCGCTCGCGCCGCTACTGCGACAGCCGCACCTGCGGAAACCGTCTGCACGTGGCCGCGTACCGGGCGCGGCGCAAGGAGGCGGCGGGCTGACCCGCCCTCGCGGGGAAGTTCGATGCCGTGCCGACGCGGTCCCGACGGGTGACGCCGGGTACCGCGGGTACGGCTCACAGCCACAGCAGGTCGTGCAGGGCAGCCGTGAGCAGCAGACACCCGATCACCGCAAGGAAGATCATCAGCGGTGGCTGGGAAAGGGCGAAGAGGCATCCGCGCGGCTCGTCCTGCTGCCGCGTGGCATCGCTCTGTGTCGTGTCCAGCATCTCGCCGCGATGATGACGCATCGGGAGCGCCCTACGCGATCAACGCTCACGGAGTGAATGCCGGTTCGCCGATTCCGTGATCTACGGTGCGGCTTGTGATCACTTCCGGGCGGTACGGGACACACTGTGGCGTTTCCGCCGGTCAGGCGCCTCTCTTCAGCGGCGGTACGCCGCGGTCATATGCCGTGCTTCTTCAGGATGGCCTCGATGTCGCTGAAGTCCTCGTCGCCCCGGGAGGCGGCGGGTGCGGGGCGGGCGGCCGGGCGGGAGCCCTGGCCCAGGGAGGGCGCGGAGGCCCCGGGCGCGACCGCCTCGGGCCGCGCCGCGGCCCGGGCCGCCTTGCGCTCCTTGCGGGTGCCGCCGCCGCGCCTGCGCTCCACGGTGCGGGTGGTCGCGAACAGCACCCAGGACAGGCCCAGCACTCCGAAGCCGGCCCATGCCGTCGGGCTGAACGCGGTGTCGGCCAGCCAGTCCACGACACCGGTCATCACCAGGCCGATGGGGACGAGCGAGTAGGCGGCGATGCGGGCCGCCGCGAGGAAGCGCTTGCGGTAGGCCGTGACAGCCGCGATGCCCAGGCCGGCCACGGAGACGGCGGAGCATACGGTCTCGGCAATCATCCGGTCCTCCAGGCAGGGTGCGATCACATGTCACGTCGTCCCCTCCATCCTGCACCTGCGACCCCCCGGCGGGCCATGCTCCGCCCGGACATCAGGGACATCTCCGGGTCACCACTCCTCCGCCGGGGTGACGGCGGGTGCCGCCGACGCCTCCGGTGACCGGCGGGTTCGTGCCACCCGGCACCGGCGCTCCCCCGCCCCGAGCCGCAGCCCCGGTCCCCGGCTGCCGTCGCTCCCCCGCCGGGCTGCCGCCCCGGGCCCCCATCTCGGTTCCGGTCCGGCCACGCCCCCGCAGCGGACCCGCCCCCCGGCACCAGGCTTCCCGCCACGGGCTCGCCCCAGCCCGGCCGTCGGCGCTCCCTGCCGTGGGCACCCCCGGCCGCCGCTCCCCCCACGGGGTCCGCCCTCGACGGTCCCGGCAGCAGACCAGGCCCTGGCACCGAGCTCCCCGCCCCGGGCTACCGCCCCCGACCCGGGTATCGGTACGCGCCGCCGGGGCTGCGGCCTCCGGTCCTGGGCGGGCCGCGTTCCCGGGTCCCCGTGGAGTACGCCCGGACGTGGCGGGCACCGGTGGGCTCTCGTGATCCGGTGTCGTCGCAGGTGCGATTGGGTGGTCCGGGAGATCGGCTGGAAGACTGGGGGCATGAGCGACTCCTCCCCCGCCCGCCCCGCCGCCCCCGTCCTCGACGTCTGGTGCGAGCTGCAGTGTCCCGACTGCCGAAGCGCCCTCGACGACCTCCGCGCCCTGCGGGCCCGTTACGGGGACCGTCTGGAGCTGCGGCTGCGGCACTTCCCGCTGGAGAAGCACAAGCACGCGTTCGCCGCAGCCCAGGCCGCCGAAGAGGCGCTGGAGCAGGGGCAGGGGTGGCCGTACGTCGAGGCCGTACTGAACCGGGTCGAGGAACTGGACCGCCTGGGCGAGTCCTTCCTCGTCGAGGTCGCCCGCGAACTCGGTCTGGACGCCGAGGAGTTCGACACCGCGCTGATCGACGGGCGGCACATCCTGATCGTGGACGCGGACCAGGCCGAGGGCAAGGCGATCGGGGTGACCGGCACCCCGACGTATGTCATCGGCGGCGAGCGCCTCGACGGCGGCAAGAGCCAGGAGGGCCTGCGCGAGCGCGTCGAGGAGATCGCGGACAGGCTGCTGGCCGAGCAGGGTTAGGGGCTGCTGCCCAGAACCGCTCCCGGGCCGAGGAGCCGCGTGGGCGGCGCACCCGGCGGGGGTCGCCGCCGCGAGGCCTCTCATGGAGCGGACGGCACACGGCGCAGCGCCGGGTGGCTCACGGGAGCGTGGTCGGCGTCCCCGTCACCGGCGGCTCGCGGCCGGAGGGGCCGGCGGCGGGACGACATTCCCGTGAGGCCCCCGTGAGCAGAGGCGTCGCCGGCCGGAACCCGGGACCGTCCGCCCTCAGAGCAGCGGTTTGTACATCGAGTACTGGGTCGTGGTGTAGCCGAGGGAGTCGTAGAGGCGTTCGGCCGGGGTGTTGCCGGCGAATACGTTGAGGCCGATGCGGCGGTTGCCGGACGCGGCCGACTGGGCCTCGGCGAGCAGCATGAGGGTACGTCCGTGACCCCGGCCGCGGTGGCCGGCGGTGGTCTCGACGTCGAAGACGTAGGCCCGTTCCCCGCGCACCGACAGCCACAGGGTGCCGACGGGAGTGCCCTCGTGTTCGAGGACGCTGAGGAGCATGCCCTCGGTGGCGCGGCCGTCGGGCAGCAGCGCGGCATGGTCCGCCGCCGCCTTGGCCCGCGCCTCGGCCTCCGGCACCCCGCGCCGTATCCAGTCCCCCGCGTAGTCCTCCTGCCCCTTGGCGAGCCAGGGCCCGAACTCGGCGTCGGTCATGGGCCGGACCGCACTGCCGTCCGGCAGTACGGGCGGGGCGGCCCCCAGGGGCTTCTCCATGTTCCGGTTGCGCACGACGTACCCCAGCGTCGTGGCGAGCGCGAGGGCGGCCCGCGGATCGGCGGGGACCGCGGACTCGATACGGCGGCAGCCCCAGCCGCGCGCCACCTCCTCGGCGGCGAGGGCGGCCACCGTGCCCCGGCCCCGCCGTCGGTCCGGCTCCTCGATGCGCAGGCGCATGATCCGGGCCACGGCGGCGCCGAAGACGGGATGCGTACCGAGGTGAATCGCGCCGACGGGACGGCTGTTGACGCACACCTGGTAGTGGCGTGAACGCGTGCCGTCGGGGTTCTGCTGAAGCGGCTCGGCCGGCCGCAGGGTGGTGGTCATCGAGGATGTTCTACCCGCCCGCCCCTGTCGTCCGCGCTCCGCACCGGGCGAATTCCGGGCCCGTCACGGATCCAGGTCCGCGCCGGAGCGTTCGTCGAAGATCCGCATGGCCTTGGCGGTCACCGGGCCGGGGGCGCCGGGCAGTTCGCGGTCGTCGACGCGGTGCACGGCCTGGACGTCGCGCAGCGTGGAGGTGAGGAAGACCTCCTCGGCCCGCTCCAGGACGTCCAGCGGCAGGTCGGTCTCCTTGGCGCCGGTCCACTCGACGGCGAGGGCGCGGGTGATGCCGGCGAGACAGCCGGAGGCCGTCGGCGGGGTGTGGAGTTCGCCGTCGAGGACGACGAAGACGTTCGATCCGGTGCCCTCGCAGAGCGCGCCGACGGTGTTGCCGAACAGCGCCTCCGACGCGCCCCGCTCGCGCGCGCGGGCGAGGGCGACGACGTTCTCGGCGTACGAGGTGGTCTTCAGGCCGGTGAGCGCGCCGCGTTCGTTGCGGGTCCAGGGCACGGTGACGACGGCCGTGGTGTCGGGGCGGCGGGTGGTCTCGCCGAGGGCGACCACGAGGGTCGGTCCGTGGTCTCCGCGGTCGGAGCCGAGCGGGCCGTGGCCGCCGGTGTAGGTGAGGCGCAGCCGGCCGAGCGGCATCGGGTTGGCCTCCAGGACGGCGGCGCAGGCGCGGCGGACCTCGTCGAGATCGGGGTCGGGCAGGCCGAGCCCGCGGGCCGACCGGGTCAGCCGGTCGAGATGCCGGGTGAGCGCGAACGGGCGTCCGTCCACCGCCTTCACCGTCTCGAAGATGCCGTCGCCCACGGTCAGTCCGTGGTCGAAGACGGAGACACGGGCGGACTCGGCGTCCTGCAGCCCGCCGTCGAGCCAGATCTTCACCTCTGGGTCCCTTCGCTCATCTCGTACGTTCCCGACGCTACCGCGAGCAGCCGGGAGGCCTTCAGCTCGGTCTCCCGCCACTCCCCCTCGGGGTCGGAGCCCCAGGTGATGCCGGCGCCGGTGCCGAACCGCAGGACGGCGTCGCCGCCCGGGGCCCGGTCGATCCAGAAGGTGCGGATGCCGACCGCGAGCACCCCGGTGCCGCGGTCGGCGTCGACCCAGCCGATCCCGCCGCAGTAGGGGCCGCGGGGCGCCGTCTCCAGCGCGTCGATGATCCGCAGCGCGCTGGACTTGGGCGCGCCGGTGACGGAGCCGGGCGGGAAGGCGGCGTCCAGCAGCGCGGGCCAGCCGGCACCGTCCCGCAGTTCGCCGCGCACGGTCGACACGAGGTGGACGAGACCCGGGTGCTTCTCGACGGCGCACAGGTCGGGCACGGTCACGGTGCCGGTGGCGCAGACCTGTCCGATGTCGTTGCGGACCAGGTCGACGATCATCACGTTCTCGGCGTAGTCCTTCTCCAGCAGGTCGGCCTCGGTGCGCCCGGTGCCCTTGATCGGCCCGGACTCGACGACACGGCCCTGCCGGCGCAGGAACAGTTCGGGGGACGCGGTGGCGATCTCCACGCCGTACGCGGGCAGACGAATCGTTCCGGCATACGGTGCCGGGTTGCCCCGGGCGAGCAGGGCGGTGAGGGCGTCCACGTCGGTGCCGGCCGGTACGGGCGCGGACAGGACACGGCAGAGGTTCGCCTGATAGACCTCGCCGGCGGCTATGTGCTCACGGATGCGTCGTACGGCCGCCGTGTACGCGGCGTGGTCCAGCGAGGACGTCCAGTCATGGACCGCGGGCCCCCGCCAGGTCCCGGGCACCGGAGCGGGGACCGCCTGTTCCCGGACCTCACGGAAGCGGGCGCAGGTCAGCCGCCCCTCGAAGTCGGCGGCGACGGCCCAGAATCCCGTGGAGTCCAGGGCGGCGGGGTCGTCGGTGACGTCGAGGAGACCGGTGGCGACGCGGTCGCCGAAGCGGGCGAGAGGGGGCAGGTCCAGCACATGCCGAGTCTATGGCGGGCGCGATTCCGGCCGCCCGGGCACCTCGGTGAGCGGGCGCAGCGCAGCACGCTGCACAAACGGGTTTTTGTCCTGGCCCGGGAATCCGCTAGAGTTCACTTCGTCGCCGGGACGCGCAAGCCGACCGAAACGACAGGCGGACGTAGCTCAGTTGGTAGAGCGCAACCTTGCCAAGGTTGAGGTCGCGAGTTCGAACCTCGTCGTCCGCTCGAAGGAAGAGGGGGCTTCCGGGTCCCCCGCACTCCTGGTGGAGTGGCCGAGAGGCGAGGCAACGGCCTGCAAAGCCGTCTACACGGGTTCAAATCCCGTCTCCACCTCCAAGGACGATTAGCTCAGCGGGAGAGCGCTTCCCTGACACGGAAGAGGTCACTGGTTCAATCCCAGTATCGTCCACTGGATCTCCGGATCCCCCGCGCGATTAGCTCAGCGGGAGAGCGCTTCCCTGACACGGAAGAGGTCACTGGTTCAATCCCAGTATCGCGCACGCAGTGCCCATGATCCGCTCCATGGAGTGATCGTGGTTCCCGAGGACGATTAGCTCAGCGGGAGAGCGCTTCCCTGACACGGAAGAGGTCACTGGTTCAATCCCAGTATCGTCCACACCGTCCGAAGCCCCCGGTCCATCGACCGG
The DNA here is from genome assembly GCF_000718785.1 of Streptomyces sp. NRRL WC-3626. Classification (GTDB taxonomy): domain Bacteria; phylum Actinomycetota; class Actinomycetes; order Streptomycetales; family Streptomycetaceae; genus Streptomyces; species Streptomyces edwardsiae. Next base: position 172,980 of record NZ_JOCA01000011.1, read on the forward strand.
GGGCTTCGTCGTGTCCGGCGTCAGCTGGAGAAGAGCATCCGTCCGAAGCCCTTCTGGCGGTGATGGCCGTGGTGGCCGCCGTGCGGGGCGCCCCAGGCGGGGGCCGGCGCGGCCGGGTACGCCTGCGGGGCGGGCGGCACCGGCGGGGCGGGCTGCGACCACTGGGCCTCGAGCCGGGTCAGCGACTCCAGCTCGCCGTAGTCGAGGAAGATGCCGCGGCACCCGCTGCACTGCTCGATCTGGACACCGTTGCGGTTGTAGGTGTGCATCGGGGCATGGCACTTCGGACACTGCATGATCGGTTCAACTCCTAGCCGGTCGTTCCTGCTTCGCGTATCGCCAGGACAGACTCTGTCCGGCTGCGGGTCGGTTGCACCCTACTTCGGGAAACTTCCGCTCAACTCGCCGGGGACGAAAGGCTTACGGAACCCATGCGCGCGCAGGCGTCGACCAGTGACCGCTCCACCTCGTCCAGGGGCCGGCCGGCCGCGACGGCCTTGGTGACGGAGCGGGCGGCGGTCTGGGCCGTGAGGGCGCGGGCCGGGACGTCGAGGGCGGTCCAGGGGTCGCCGTCGGGCGTTACGGCCGTACCGCCGGCGGCACGGTAGGCGGTCAGGAAGCGGTGCCACTCGTCGGGGGCGAGCAGTCCGCAGGCGTACCAGGCGGCCGGGCGGGCCAGATCCCACTCCGGTACGCCGGTGCCGAGGTCGTCGACGTCGATGAGCAGCCAGCCGTCGTGCTCGGGGTGGCGTATGAGCTGGCCGAGATGGAAGTCGCCGTGGCAGAGGGTGGTGGCGTCCGGCATGGGGGCCTCGTCGCGGGCCCAGGACGGCAGGGCGGACCAGGCGTCGAGGACGGGGGTGGCGGCGGGGTGGTGAGGGGCGGCGGCGCGGAGGAGTTCGATGGCGCGGGCGGCCTTGGCGGGGCCGCGCATGGGCGGTACGGCGGTGGGGGCGGGGGTGCGGTGCATGTGGGCGAGGAGGGTGGCCGCGGCCTCCCAGGGGGCGGCGTCGGGGTCGTCCGGGTCCACGGGGGTGCCGTACGGCCAGTGGGTGACGAGCCGTCCGCGCAGTTCTGTGGGGGCCGGGGTGAGCGGGGCGAGGAGGGTGCCGGGGAGTCGGGTGGCCACGGTGAGACGGCGGGTCAGCTCGGTGGGGTCGGCGTCGGGGGCGTGGGCCTTGGCGACGGTGCCGGCGTGACGTACGACGGTGGCGTCTTCGCGGGCGGCGAGGGTGGTGGTGGGGCAGTGGCAGGTGCGGTCGCTTGTGTGGGCGGTCGCCTTGAGGTGAGCGGTCAGGGCGGGCAGGAGGTCCGGGGTCACGGGGTGAGGGTACGGGGGCGTTCTGCCGGGGCCGGCGGGTGTGGGGGTCACGGATACCCGGCGTTGGTGTGGTCCGGGGGGTGTTGGCGCAGCCCGGCGCCGACGGGGTGCCGTCGCGCCCACCCGTGCCGCCCCAGCGGCACGACTGCCCGCGGAGGACGGCAGAGACCGGTGGACGGCAGACCGTTCTGCCGCACTCCGTTCGAACCCGAAGCGGCGCGTACGGGCAAAGCAATGCCGGCGCAGCTCCCCAGCTGCGCCGGCATTTTGCCGTCCGCCGCACCCCCGTCCCCACGGGGTTTCATGGGTGGATGTCCCCGCCCGGACCGCTCATCCGGGCCTGGGGTCGCTGTTCAGCGCCCCAGCATCTCGCCCACGGACGACGCCTGTGTGGCCACCGTCTCCCACCCGTCGAAGACGAGGAGGAGCAGGACCGCCAGGGGCAGGGCCATCAGCGTCGCCACCAGCGGATGGCGACGCCCGTCGCCGCTCTCCCGCGTGTACGCCATGGTCCCTCTCCCGGCCGTTTCTGTTGTCTCTGACAGCGGCGGGCGTCTGACCTCGGGGGACGAGTGCTGCACCCGCCGCTTGACCTCAAATCTAGGCGCCATGCCCTCCCCCGACGTCATGCCCTCGTACCGATTGCCGGGCCTCCCGGAGGATGAGCCCTCCCCCACGGCGTACTCCCCTGGGTGGAGACGGACTCCTAAGCCTCAGGGACATCCCCGAAGGGCCGCCCGCTCTGCCCCGCTTTCTCCGAGCCGTCCTCCCGCGGCACCGGCTGCTCCACCAGCGCGAGCACCCGGTTCGCCATGAACCGGGCGGTCCGCACCACAGCCCCGGTTCGGGTGACTTCGCTCACTTCCACCACCCCCCGGCGTACCGCGGTCTCCACCCGGCGCCCCGCCCTGCTCGCCACCACCTCGTACGTACGCGTCGTGTCCCCCGCGTCCACGACGATCTCCACCCGGTCACCCTTCACGCGATCAATCCCCCTTCACCGTCGGGTGGTTGGGATCACCAGCCGCGCGGACCAGGCCCGCCCGCGCGCTCCCTGACCACCTTTCAAGTGTCCCACCCGCCACTGACAATCCACCGCTTCGAGAGGGCGCGGCCTCTGCGCACGGACGGCCGTGGAAACGTAAGCTGTGGCACGTCACAGGACCGGGCAGCGGGGATGAACATGGCGATGATGCGCCTGAGGCGCGAGGACCCGCGCGTCGTCGGCTCTTTCAGGCTCCACCGGCGCCTCGGCGCGGGCGGGATGGGCGTGGTCTACCTGGGCTCCGACAAGAAGGGCCAGCGGGTCGCGCTGAAGGTCATCCGGCCCGATCTGGCCGAGGACCAGGAGTTCCGTTCGCGCTTCGCGCGTGAGGTGTCGGCGGCCCGCCGCATCCGGGGCGGCTGCACGGCCCGTCTGGTGGCCGCTGATCTCGACGCGGACCGTCCCTGGTTCGCCACGCAGTATGTGCCGGGGCCCTCGCTGCACGACAAGGTCGCCGACGAGGGGCCGCTGGTCGCGGCGGACGTCGCCGCCGTCGGCGCGGCCCTCTCGGAGGGTCTGGTCGCCGTGCACGAGGCGGGTGTGGTGCACCGTGACCTCAAACCGTCCAACATCCTGCTGTCCCCGAAGGGTCCGCGGATCATCGACTTCGGCATCGCGTGGGCGACCGGCGCGTCGACGCTCACGCATGTCGGTACGGCGGTCGGCTCGCCCGGCTTCCTCGCCCCGGAGCAGGTGCGCGGCGCGGCGGTCACCCCGGCCACGGACGTGTTCTCGCTGGGCGCCACGCTCGCGTACGCGTCGATGGGCGACTCCCCCTTCGGGCATGGCAGTTCGGAAGTGATGCTGTACCGCGTGGTGCACGAGGAGGCCCAACTGCACGGCGTCCCGGACGCCTTGGCCCCCCTGGTCCGCGCCTGTCTGGCGAAGGACCCCGAGGAGCGGCCCAGCACGCTCCAACTGTCGCTGCGGCTCAAGGAGATCGCGGCGCGGGAGACACAGGGGCTCGCCGACGTCCGTCCGCCGGCCCCGCGAGAGGCCGAGTCGGAGCGGTCCACCGCTCGCCTCGCGGACACCTACCCGGAGCGGACGCAGCGCCGTCAGGGCGGTCCGGGCTCTCCGCCTCCGCGCGGGCGCGGGTCCGCCCCCAGGAGCAGCGGTTCGCCGTCCGGGCGCGGCGGCCGGAGTGTGCCCGCGTCGCGGGGCGGCGCAGCCCGCGACGGTTCCTCGCGGGGCGGCGCCGCGCGCGACAGTTCCTCGCGCGGGGGTACGCCGTCCCGCAAGGGGGCGCGCCCGACGCCGGCTTCCCGGAACACGAACCGCTCCGGCACCGGGGCCCGTCGTCCGGGGGGCCGGACGACGGGGACGGGCCTGCGGCCTGCCAACCCGCGGCTGCTCAGGCAGCGGCTGTTCGTGTTCGTCGTCGTGACGCTGGTGGTGGCGCTGGGTATCGCGCTGGTGCAGGGCTGCCAGGGACCCGGCTAGACACTTCCCGGCGAAAGCGGTCCGGCCGCTACTCCCGCGGACGCCCGGTGGCGACCGCGTAGAAGGCGACCGCCGCGGCGGCTCCGACGTTGAGGGAGTCGACGCCGTGCGACATCGGGATGCGGACCGGTTCGTCGGCGGCGGCCAGGGCCCGGCGGGACAGCCCGGCCCCTTCCGCGCCCAGCATCAGCGCGACCCTCTCCATACGGTGCGGTGCCACCTCGTCCAGGGACCGGGCGTTCTCGCCGGGGGTGAGGGCGAGCAGCCTGAACCCGGCCTCGCGTACCGCCTCCAGCCCCCGCGGCCAGATGTCGAGACGGGCGTACGGCACGGAGAAGACGGCGCCCATGGAGACCTTGACGCTGCGGCGGTAGAGCGGGTCGGCGCAGTCGGGCGAGAGCAGGACGGCGTCCATGCCGAGGGCGGCGGCGGAGCGGAAGATCGCGCCGATGTTGGTGTGGTCGTTGACCGACTCCATGACGACGACCCGGCGGGCGGTCCGCAGCACGTCCGGCGCCGAGGGCAGGGGGGCGCGCTGCATGGAGGCGAGCGCGCCCCGGTGCACGTGGTAGCCGGTGACCTGTTCGGCGAGGGCGGGTTCGACGACGTACACCGGGGCGTCGGCGCGGTCGATGACGTCGCGCATGCCGTCGACCCACTTCGCCGACAGCAGCATGGACCGCATCGCGTAACCGGCTTCCCCGGCACGCCTGATGACCTTCTCGCCCTCGGCGATGAAGAGGCCCTCGGCGGGCTCGCGGCGGCGGCGCAGCTCCACGTCGGTGAGGCCGGTGTAGTCGTGCAGACGGGGGTCGTCGGGGTCGTCGACGGTGATGATGCCGGCCATGTCAGACGGTCCCGTCCGGGCCCACGGCGACGACCGCGCCGATGACGATGACGGCGGGGGGCTTGACCTCCTGGGCGGCGACCGTGTCGGCGACGGTGGCGAGGGTGGCGTCGACCCGGCGCTGGGCGGCGGTGGTGCCCTCCTGGACGAGGGCGACGGGGGTGTCCGGGGACTTGCCGTGGGCGACCAGGGTCTCGGCGATCCTGCCGATCTTGTCGACGCCCATGAGGACGACGAGGGTGCCGGTCAGTTTGGCCAGGGACGCCCAGTCGACGAGGGAGCGCTCGTCGTCGGGGGCGACATGGCCGCTGACCACGGTGAACTCGTGTGCGACACCGCGGTGGGTGACGGGGATGCCGGCCGCGCCCGGGACCGAGATGGAGCTGGAGATGCCGGGGACGACGGTGCAGGGGATGCCGGCTTCGGCGAGCGCCTGGAGTTCCTCCATGCCGCGGCCGAAGACGTACGGGTCGCCGCCCTTGAGGCGGACCACGGACTTGCCCTGTCTGGCGTGCTCGATCAGCGCGTTGTTGATGGCCTCCTGGGCCATGAAGCGGCCGTACGGGATCTTCGCCGCGTCGATCACCTGGACGTGCGGCGGGAGTTCGGCGAGCAGGTCGCGGGGGCCGAGGCGGTCGGCGATGACGACGTCGGCCTCGGCGAGGAGGCGGCGGCCGCGCACGGTGATCAGGTCCGGGTCGCCGGGGCCTCCGCCGACGAGGGCGACGCCGGTGGTGCGGGTGCGGTGGTGGGGGGCGACGAGGGTGCCGTCACGCAGGCCTTCGACGACGGCGTCGCGGATGGCGGCGGTGTGGCGGGGGTCGCGGCCGCGGGCCTTCGTGGTGAGGACGGCCACCGTGACGCCTTCGCTGGAGCCCGTGGCCGGGGTCCATGCCGTCGCCGCGTCGGCGTCGTCCGAGCGGACGCACCACACACGGTTCGCTTCCGCCTCGGCGGAGGCACGGGTGTTCGCCTCGGCGTCGCTGGTGGCGATCAGGGCGTACCAGGCGGTCGCGAGGTCGCCTTCGGCGTAGCCGCGCCGGTGCCAGGTGATCTCCTTGGCGTCCGCCATGGCCTCCACGGAGGGGGTGGCCTCGGGGGAGATGACGTGGATGTCGGCGCCGGCGGCGATCAGGGCGGGGAGGCGGCGTTGGGCGACCTGGCCGCCGCCGAGGACGACCACGTGGCGGCCGGTGAGGCGGAGGCCTACGGGGTAGGCGGGGTGTTCGGCCATGAGCGGCGGCTCCTCCTGCGGCGTTTGTGGCCCTGACGTGCGAAGTTTACGGGTGACCGGGGTTGGGGCGGGGCCGGTGTCCGGTGGGTGGGCGTGGGGGCGCCGGGTGCCGGCTGTGGGTGGTTGTGCCCCCCCGTTCCGCCCTGGCGGAACGGGTGCCCACAACCACCCGGCCGTTGAGAGGGAACCCCTCGTCTACTTCTCCGTGACCCCTGCCGAGTCGAAGGTCGCCACCTCGTGCATGGCCCGCGCCGTGCTCTGGACCAGGGGGAGGGCCAGCAGGGCGCCGGTGCCTTCGCCGAGGCGGAGGTCGAGGTCGACCAGGGGGCGCAGGCCGAGTTTGTTGAGGGCGGCGACGTGGCCGGGCTCGGCGCTGCGGTGGCCCGCGATGCAGGCGGCCAGGACCTCGGGGGCGATGGCCCGGGCCACCAGGGCGGCGGCGCCGGCGCTGACGCCGTCCAGGATCACCGGCGTACGCAGCGACGCGCCGCCGAGGAGCAGGCCGACGATGGCGGCGTGTTCGAAGCCGCCGACGGCGGCGAGGACGCCGATGGGGTCGGCCGGGTCCGGCTGGTGGAGATCCAGGGCGCGGCGCACGACCTCGGTCTTGCGGGCGAGGGTCTCGTCGTTGATGCCGGTGCCGCGGCCGGTGACCTCGGCCGGGTCGGCGCCGGTGAAGACGGAGATGAGGGCGGCGGACGCGGTGGTGTTCGCGATGCCCATCTCGCCGGTGAGGAGGGCCTTGTTGCCGGCCGCGACCAGGTCACGGGCGGTTTCGATGCCGACCTCGATGGCCTTCTTGGCCTCCTCGCGGGTCATCGCGGGTCCGGTCGTCATGTCGGACGTGCCGGCGCGGATCTTGCGCGGGAGCAGGCCCGGGGTGGCCGGGAGGTCGGAGGAGACGCCCACGTCGACGACGCAGACCTCCGCGCCGACCTGGGCGGCGAAGGCGTTGCAGACCGCTCCCCCGCCGAGGAAGTTGGCCACCATCTGCGCGGTGACCTCCTGCGGCCAGGGGGTGACGCCCTGGGCGTGCACGCCGTGGTCGCCGGCGAAGATCGCGACGGCCGCGGGTTCGGGGATGGGCGGCGGGCACTGGCGGGACAGACCGGAGAGCTGGGCGGAGATGATCTCCAGCATGCCGAGCGCCCCGGCCGGCTTGGTCATGCGCTTCTGCCGCTCCCACGCCTCGCCGAGCGCCTTGGCGTCCAGCGGGCGGATCTGTGCGACGGTCTCGGCGAGCAGGTCGTGGGGGTCCTCTCCGGGCAGGGCACGACGGCCGTACGTCTCCTCGTGCACGACCCAGGAGAGCGGGCGGCGCTTGGACCAGCCGGCCTGCATCAGCTCGGGCTCGTCCGGGAACTCGTCGACGTAGCCGACGCACAGGTAGGCGACGACCTCGAGGTGTTCGGGCAGCCCCAGCGCGCGGACCATCTCGCGCTCGTCGAAGAAGCTGACCCAGCCGACGCCGAGGCCCTCGGCGCGGGCGGCGAGCCAGAGGTTCTCGACGGCGAGCGCGGAGGAGTAGGGCGCCATCTGGGGCTGGGTGTGCCGGCCCAGGGTGTGCCGGCCGCCCCGGGTCGGGTCGGCGGTGACGACGATGTTGACCGGGGTGTCGAGGATGGCCTCGATCTTCAGTTCCTTGAACTGCTTCGCCCGGCCCTTGGGGAGGGACTTGGCGTAGGCGTCGCGCTGGCGCATGGCCAGTTCGTGCATGCTGCGCCGGGTGTCGGCGGAGCGGATGACGACGAAGTCCCAGGGCTGCGAGTGGCCGACGGAGGGCGCGGTGTGGGCGGCCTCCAGGACGCGGAGCAGCACCTCGTGCGGGATGGGGTCGCCGCGGAAGCCGTTGCGGATGTCCCGGCGTTCGCGCATGACCTTGAGTACGGCCTCGCGCTCGGCGTCGTCGTAGCCGGGCGCGGCCGGGCCGGCGGGCTGCGCGGGCGCCGCGTCCACGCCGGCGCCCCGGGTGTCCAGGTCGTCGGGGTCCTGGGCGAGTTCGGGGTCCGGTGCGGCCGGTACGGCGGCGGTCTCGCGGGGCTCCTCGGCGGGGACGGTGACGCCCTGGGGCGGGGTCGGCGCGAGGTGCGGGGTGGTGGGCACGGTGCCGTCCACGGGGACGAACTCCCCCTCGGGCCGCCCCGGTTCGGACTCCGCGGCGACGGTGCCGGGGAGGGTGGCGACGGGGGTCTGCTGGGGGCCCTGGACCGGGGCCGCGTCGCCCGTGACGCCGGAGTCGGCTTCGACGACGGGACCCTCGGGCACGTCCGCCTCGACCGTCTCGGGCGGTACGGCGGTGGCGGCGCCCGGCACGGGGATCTCGGGGGCCGGAACGGGAACCTCGACGCCCTGCACGAGGACCTCGGGGGACGGCGCGGGGACCTCGGAGGCCGGCGCGGGGACCTCGACGCCCGGAACGGGGGCTTCGGGGGCAGGCTCGGGGTTCTGGACGATCTCCGGAGCGACCGGCTCCGCGACAACCTGAACCATCTCGGGTTCCGGGGCCTGCACCGGGACGACGGGAACCTCGGGCGCCTCGGGCACGTCGGCGACCTGGGGCACGTCGGCTGCCGGCTCCCGCACCGGCTGCACCGGCTCCGGTTCGGCCGCCTGGACGGCCTGCGGCACCTGGGTCTCCTGGACCTGGGCCACGGCGACGACCGCCACGTCCGGTACGGGAGCGTCCTGCGGCACCTCGGCCACCGGGGGCTGCGCCGGCGCCGGTACGGCGGTTTCCGTGCTCACCGGCTCGGTGACCTCGGCGTGGCCGGGAACGGCGACCGGGACCGGGTCGGCCTGCGGCGTCGCCGGAACCTCGGCGGGCTCCGGGGCGACGGCCTCGGCGACCGGTGCGGGTCCCGGCTCGGGCACGGGCGTCAGCACCGCCTCGGCGGCCTGAGCGGGCTCGGCGACGGGGGTGCCCGGCAGGTTCTGCTCCGTGACCGGCACCGCGGCCGGCTCCGGAACCGGAACGACCGCCTGTTCCCCGCCCTCGGCGTCCTGCTCGGCAACGGGAACCGCGACGGCGACCGCACCCGCGACCGCCATCCCCTCCGCGCTCTGCGCCGCCCCCGCCTCCGTGGCGACACGCGCCACGACCGCCTGGGCCGCGTCCACCGCGTCCGGAGCCGGAACGGGAACCGGCGCCGCGACCGGAGCCGGGACAACCGTTTCCCCGGTCTGCGCCCCCCAGGGCGCGGCGACCTGCGGCGCGGCCTCCCGCGCGCGCGGGACGTCGAGGTACTCGGGGCCGATGCTCGGCGGACCCGCCTGGCGGGCCGGCAGGTCGGCCGGGCCGCGGTCGGCGAGGGAGCGGACCGGGCCCGCGTTGAGGTCGGGAATGGGCGGCCCGAGGTGCAGTGGGCGGCGCGGCGCGGCCGGCGCCGGCTGCGGGGGCTCGGGGAGCCGGACCCCGCTGAGGTCGACGGAACCGCTGTCGCGGCCGGCCGTCTCGTGCGGGCCCGGCTCGTGCACGGTCTCGACGACCGGCTCGGGCGCGGGCGGGGCGACTTCGTTGCCCCAGGCGCCCTGGGCACCGGGGAGCAGCAGGTCTTCTTCCTCGGCGGGACTGTCGGAGAGGTAGGTGTACGCCTCGGGCGCGGGTACGCCCGGCTGCTCCACCATGCCTGCGTTCTCCGGCAGTCCCTCGCCCGGGACCTGGCCGGTGTCGGTCATGCGTACCCCTCGCCCATCGGTTGGTGCTCCTACGACCAGCTCACCCGGAACGGCGCGCCGACCGCCCCACACTGAAGAACGAGCGTGCGTCCCCAGCGGCACGAACAGCCCGTCCGAAAAAGGCGACAAAGCCATTCACTGGCATTGTCGCGGCCGTACCGCCGTCGCGTCAGCTTGATCGGCGACGGTTCCGCTGTGGACTGCGCCACGTTGCGCGTCCTCCGGTTCATGCCGTACCACGACCCACCCCAAAACGGGCGCGCTTTCCGGACATTGGCCGACGAAGTGCCGGGCGTCCGGGTGCGGTACAACGATCGGCCAGCCTACCTCGCGTGGTCGGACAATCCGATCACGGGGACGGCAATCGGATCAGTTGCCACGGGCGGGCAGCACCCCGCTGAGCAGGAACGCGACGCTCCGCTCCTTCTCCGTCCAGGCCCTCGTGTCGAGTTCGACGGACTGCAGCAGGGCGCACTCGACCTGGTAGCCGTGTTCGGCGAGGTTCCTGCCGATGAGTTCGGCCCCGTCGCGGGTGGCGGCGTGGGTGACGATGCGCTGCGGGCGGCGGTCGGCGACCGCGGAGACGACGGCCGCTCCCCCGCCGCCGACCCGGACGACATCCGGCTCGGGGAGGTTCTCCAGGATGTGCGGGGCGGTGCCGTGGACGGTCTGCAGCTGGAGCCCGTACCGGCGGGCGGTGGCGTCGGTGCGGGCGCAGGCGCCCGGGTCGCGGTCGACGGCGATGACGGCGGCGCCCGCGCGGGCGGCCTCGGTGGCGAAGGCACCGCTGCCGCAGCCGATGTCCCAGACCAGGTCGCCGACGCGTGGTCCCAGCCGGGCGAGTTGGGAGATGCGCAACGGCTCCCGCTCGCCCTCGCCGAGGTCGCCGCCGTACTCCCCGGCGGGCAGCGACCAGCCGCGGGGTCCGGTGGAGGGGTCGCGTCCGGCGAGCCAGCCGCCGGAGTCGGCGGCGCCGGCCCGGCCGCCGACGACGATGACGATGTTGGGGTCGCGCCAGGTGTGGTCGGCGGCCTTGTCGGAGGTGACGACGGTGACCCGTTCGCGGGTGGTGCCGAGTTCCTCGCAGATGACGAAGGTGCGGTGGACGCCGTCCATGAGCAGGCCGAGTTCGGCGGGTCCGGCGCCGGGCGAGGTGAGGACCGCCACCTTGGTGTGGGCCCGGCAGACGTTCACCGCGCGTCGCAGGGTGCGCGGGTGTGCGACGACGACCTGGGCGTCGTCCCAGGGCATGCCCGCGCGGGCGAAGGCGGCGGCGACGGAGGAGACGCCGGGGACGACCTCGACCTCGAGGCCGAACTCGGGTGCGCGCAGGGTCCGTACGACGCCGAAGAAGCCGGGGTCGCCGTCGGCGAGGACGACGGCGGTGCCGCGGTGGGCGGCGATGCGGCGGGCGGCGAGGGCGACGGAGCCGAGCCGGATGCGTTCGGCGCCGGCGGGCACCTCGGGGAGTGCCAGATGGTGGGCGGCGCCGGCCACCAGGGTGGCGGCGCCCAGCGCGGCGCGGGCCGCGTCGGAAGGCGGCGAACCGTCCCAGCCGATCACCGTGACCCGGTCGGCCATCGTCGTCAGTCTCCTGGGGTCTGCGCAGGTCGTCGTCGGCTGTCCCGCCGTGGTGCGGGCTTTGTGAGACTACCTGGTGCGGCCACGGACCGTGCCTCCGGTGTTCGGTCCGGAGGTCAGTTCCAGTCCGGGTACTGGGTGAAGCCGCCGGTGTCGGCGAGGTGTCCGTCGGCGCCCTCGATGTCCTCGGGCAGCAGGCTCCACACGATGAAGTCGGTGCGTACGTCGCTCCAGCCGCCGTCGTCGGTGCGGACGTGGGCTATGCAGGCATTGCGCAGCACGCCTTCGCTGATACAGCCGATCTTCTGGGCGACCTGCTGGGAGGCGGTGTTGTCGGCGGCGGTGCGCAGTTCGACGCGTTCGAACTTCTGGTCGCCGAAGAGCCACTGGGCGGTGGCGAGCGCGGCCTCGGAGGCGTAGCCCTCGCCGCGTGCCCAGGGGGCGACGATGTACGACAGTTCGGTGGACCGTACGTGCCAGTCGGTGTTGGTGAGCTGGATGAGGCCGACCAGGCGCTGGGTGAGGAACTCGGTGACGGCGAGGTCGAGTCCACGGCCGGCGGTGCGTTCGGCGGGGGCGTACTCGGTGATCCAGGTGCGGGCGGACTGTTCGGTGAAGGGCCGGGGGACGTCCGTCCAGGCGGCGATCTGCTCGTCGTTCATCATCTCGGCGAGGGCGGGAACGTCGTCCGTGTCGAGGGGACGCAGCACCAACCGCTCCGTGCTGATGGAGATGCTGGGGAAGGTGCTCGTCATGCGCCGCTCCGTTACCTGAGAGACCGTCGGGTACTGCTGAACTGCCCAGCATGCAGCATGAAAGCACCGAACCGCACCACGGGGTCCACTCCTTGTGTCGGAGCGGACCCCGTGCGTGGCCGGCGGGCCGGAATCAGAAGGAGGCGAGGACGGAACCGGCGTACTTGTCCTCGATGAACTTCTTGACCTCGGGCGAGGTGAGGAGCTTCGCGAGCTTCTTCACGCGCGGGTCGTTCTCCTGGCCCTCCTTGACGGCGAGGAGGTTGTTGTTCGGGTTGCCCTTGGCGGCCTCGAGGACGAGGGCGTCGGTGGCGGGCTTGAGGTCGGCCTCGATGGCGTAGTTGCCGTTGACCACCGCGGCGTCGACGTCGTCCAGGGAGCGCGGGGTCTGGGCCGCCTCCAGCTCCTTGAACTTCAGGCCCTTCGGGTTGTCGGTGATGTCGGCGGGGGTCGCCGCGGTGCCGACGCCGTCCTTGAGGGTGAGCAGGCCGCCCGTGGCGAGCAGCTGCAGGGCGCGGCCCTCGTTGACGGTGTCGTTCGGGATGGCGATCGTCGCGCCGCTCTTCAGCTCGCCGGTCTTCTTCACCTTGTGCGAGTAGAGGCCGAGCGGCTCCAGGTGCACGTCGACGACGGACACGACGTGAGTGCCGTTCTTCTTGTTGAAGTCGTCGAGGTACGGCTGGGTCTGGAAGAAGTTGGCGCCGACCGAGCCGTCCTCGGTGGCGGTGTTCGGGGTGACGTAGTCCGTGAACTCCTTGACCTCGAGGTCGAGGCCGGCCTTCTCGGCGAGGTTGTCCTTCACGAAGGTGAGGATCTCGGCGTGCGGCACGGGGCTCGCGGCGACGATCAGCGGGCCGGAGGTGTCGGAGGCGGCGTCCTTGTCCGAGCCGCAGGCGGAGAGTCCGAGGGTGAGGGCTCCGGCGGCGAGGACGGCGGTGGTGATCTTGGCGGTGTTACGCACGAAAAGTGCCTTTCCTTGGGTGGTGCGGCCCCGTATGAGGAGGACGGGGAGTTCTTGGTGGGGTTATGCGACCTTGCCGACGTCGGCCGTCGCGGGCTCCTCGGCCTTGAGCAGCCGGAGCCTGGGCGAGGGGCCGGAGCGGCCGCCGCGGCGGTGCTGGGCGCGGGCCGCGTGGTCGCCGGCGAACTGGATGAGGGAGATGGCCACGGCGAGGATCGCGACGGTGATCCACATCAGTCCGGTCTCGAAGCGCTGGTAGCCGTAGCGGACGGCGAGGTCGCCGAGTCCGCCGCCGCCGACGGTGCCGGCCATGGCCGAGTAGCCGATGAGGGCGATGACCGTGGTGGTGGTGCTGGCGATCAGCGAGGGCAGCGCCTCGGGGACGAGGACCTTGCGGACGATCGTCCAGGTGTTGCCGCCCATGGCCTGTACGGCTTCGACGAGCCCGTGGTCGACCTCGCGCACGGCGGTCTCGACGAGGCGGGCGAAGAAGGGGATGCCGCCGATGGCGAGCGGCACGATCGCCGCCTCGCTGCCGATGGTGGTGCCGGTGACCCAGCGGGTGAAGTTCATCAGGGCGACCATGAGGATGATGAACGGCAGCGAGCGGCCGATGTTCACGATCTGCCCGATGACCTTGTTCACCAGGGTGTTCTGCAGCAGTCCGCCCTTGTCGGTGAGGACGAGCAGGATGCCGAGCGGGAGGCCGCCGACGACGGCGATCAGGGTGGACCAGCCGACCATGATCAGCGTCTCGGTACAGGCCTGTTCGAGCAGCGGCTGCATCTCGGACCAGGTCACTTGGCCCCCTCCTTCACGAGTGCGGGCTCTTCGCGGTCCACGACGTCGATCTGCAGGCCCTGTTCGCGCAGGAAGCCGACGGGGACGACGTTGTCCTCGTAGCGGCCGGGCAGTTCGATGCGCATCCGGCCGACCTGGAGGCCGCCGACGGTGTCGATGGCCGCACCGAGGATCGATATGTCGATGTTGTAGGTGCGCGAGAGCTGGGAGATGACCGGCTGGGTCGCGCTCTCGCCGTGGAAGGTGACGTCGAGGACGGTGCGGTCGTCGCCGGTCGGCTCGCCGCCGACCGGGAAGAGCGCGGCGGCCAGTTCGGAGCCCGGGGTGGCGAGGAGTTCGGTGACCGTGCCGGACTCGGTGATGCGGCCGTTCTCCATGAGGGCGGCCGAGTCGCAGATCGACTTCACGACGTCCATCTCGTGGGTGATGAGCAGGACGGTCAGGCCGAGCTGGCGGTTCAGGTCGCGCAGGAGGTGCAGGATCGAGCGGGTGGTCTCCGGGTCGAGGGCGCTGGTGGCCTCGTCGGAGAGCAGCACCTTGGGGTCGCCGGCGAGGGCGCGGGCGATGCCGACGCGCTGCTTCTGGCCGCCGGAGAGCTGGGCGGGGTAGGCCTTGGCCTTGTCGGCGAGGCCGACCAGGTCGAGCAGTTCCAGCGCCTTGCGTGAACGTTCCTTCCCCGACTTTCCGAGGATCTCCAGCGGCAGTTCGACGTTGTCCTGCACGGTGCGCGAGGAGAGCAGGTTGAAGTGCTGGAAGACCATGCCGATACGGCTGCGCGCCTGCCGCAGTTCCCGGCCGGCGCGCGGTCCGCGGCCGGCGAGCGCGGTGAGGTCCTGGCCGGCCACCGTCACGGTGCCCGAGGTGGGGCGTTCCAGCAGGTTGACGCAGCGGATGAGGGAGGACTTGCCGGCGCCGGACTGGCCGATGACGCCGTAGACCTCGCCCTCGCGGACATGCAGGTCGACGCCGTCGAGGGCGGTGACCTCCCGGCCGCGTGAGCGGTAGACCTTGGTCAGGCCCGAGGTGGTGATCACGTGGGTATCCGTCACTGTCGAGTGCGCGGCGCGTCGTGGCGCCGGGCACGAGGCATTCTGGGTCGGAGTTCTGCGGGGCCGCACGGATCTCGCGGGCCCGGTGAGGGACCCGTCACAAGGGGAGAGACGTGCGCGCGGGGCGTGGCTCGGCCCATGCGGGCGTACGTGAGCCGGCTCTCGCTTCGGGGCGCGAGGCTCAGATGGTGCAGGGGCCCTCTAGAAAGCGCACATTCGGCACTGACACATACAACGAGCACCGGGCGTCATGGTCGCCTCGGTCGCAGGGATGCGGTCGCTCGTCGTGGTCATGCGGTCAGTAAAGCAGACGTTCGACGCTCACCGGACTCGGCTGTCCGCATACTGGACAGCCGTGGACAGGGGCGGACCGGCGCCGGGCGCATGTCAGGGGCGTACGGAGATCTCCACTCCCCCGTCGGTGACCAGTGCGGACAGGGCCGAGAGGTCCTTCACGACGAGGTCGGCGGTGAGCTCGTGGGCCTGGTGGGTTGTGGCCAAGGCCACGGTGGTCATACCGGCGGCGCGGCCGGCCTGGAGCCCGGCGGGAGCGTCCTCGAAGACGACGCAGTGCGCGGGGTCGACGCCGAGGGTGCGGGCGGCGAGGAGGTAGGGCTCGGGGTCGGGCTTGCCCCGGGTGATGTCGTCGGCCGCGATCAGGGTCTTGGGCAGGATGCCGACGGCCCCCAGCCGTGCCTCGGCGAGACGCCGGGTGGCGGAGGTGACGACGGCCCAGCGCTCGGCGGGCAGCGCGGCGAGGAAGTCCCGGGTCCCGGGCAGCAGGTGCACGCCGCCGTCCGGCACGTCCTCCACCTCCAGGTCCTCGATCCGCGCCACGGCCTCCGCGACGGTCCCGGCGGGCAGCAGATCGGCGGCTATCTCCGCGGCCGGCCGCCCGTGCAGTTCGACGCTCCCGAACTGCTCGGCCGTGATCCCGTACTCGACCGCCCACCGGGTCCAGCAGCGATTCACCGAGGCGATGGAGGAGACGAGGGTTCCGTCGTTGTCGAACAGCAGGGCCTGCGCATGAATGGTCATGCCATCGACCATACGGTCCCGCCGGACGGCGCCGGTGCGCCTGCCCGGGCGGAGCCGGTACGGGGGCGGGGACGGCGGGGGTTTTCCGGCGTAATAGGGTCACTGCCATGCTTGATGTCCTGATGCTGGTGACCGGTGTCGCCGCGCTGCTGCTCGGCGTCTGGTGCGGGTGGGCCGCCTACCGCGACCAGCCGACGAAGGACTGGCACTTCATCGGGATGGCCGTGGTCACGCTGCTGGCACTGGTGCAGCTGATCGCCGGGATCGTGCAGCTGGCCCGGGGCGAGAAGCCGGAGCAGGGCACGACGATCTTCGTGGCGTATCTGCTCGGCGCGTTCGCGTGCGTACCCGCGGCCGGCTTCATGTCGCTGGGCGAGCGCACCCGCTGGGGATCGCTGACGGTCGCCGCGAGCGGACTCGTGCTCGCCGTGCTCGAGGTGCGCCTCTATGACATCTGGGGAGGCTGAGATGGCCGCGACGCAGGACGGGCCGGACCGGACCCGGCTGATCGGCGGTCCCGGACTGCTGCTGGTGTGGCTGTACGGGGTGATGGTCGTCGGCGCGGTGTCGCGCTCGGCGTACCAGATCGCCACCGAGTTCGACCGGGCGCCGCTCGCCTACTCGCTGTCGGCGGCGGCCGGCGTGGTCTACGGCTTCATCACCTACACCCTGGTGCGCGGCGGGGAGACGGCCCGCAGGGCGGCGCTGGTGTGCTGCGCCGCCGAGCTCGCGGGCGTACTGACCGTGGGGACCTGGACGCTGGTGGAACCGTCCGCGTTCCCCGACGCCACCGTGTGGTCGGACTACGGGATGGGCTACCTCTTCATCCCGGTGCTGCTGCCCCTCACGGCCATCCACTGGCTGCGCAAGGCACGTTCGGAGCAGCGGCCCGCGTCCTGATCAGGCGGTCGTCGCGTAGTCCTGCGCCTGCTTCTCCAGCACGATCATCGGTACGCCATCGGCGCCCTGGGACGTGCCCACCCGCTGGTAGCCGACCTTGCTGTAGAGCCGCAGATTGCTCTCGCTGCGGTGTCCGGCGTGCAGCCGGAACATCCGGGCGCCGCGCTCTCCGGCGAGGGCGGACTCGGCGGCCCGCAGGAGACGCGCGCCGATGCCGTGCCCCTGGAGGCGGGGGTGGACGCAGAGCTTGCCGATCGCGGCGGCGCCCTCGTCGGTGATCCTGCCGTGCACCGAGCCGACGATCTCGTCACCGAGGCGGGCCACGAAGACACAGTCGGCGGCGACCTCCGCGCGGACCGAGTCGAGGGTCTGGACGAGCGGATCGATGCGGTAGTTGCCGTAGAGGGCCGCCTCGCTCTGGAAGCACAGGTACTGCAACCTGAAGATCTGCTCCGCGTCCTGCTCGGCCGCCGCAGAGATGGTCACGCTCATGCCCATGTGCGCACGCCTCCCGCTCACCTGATCACCTGTTGTCCCTCACTCCTATCCCCGTCCTCAACGCGCCGCAACCTCCCGTGTGAGCAAACGCCGCAGACATCCCAGGCATCTGGAACGTTCCGGTCCGAGGCTGCCCTGTGAGATACCCAACTCCCCCGCGATCTCCCGGTATGTCGGGTCGCGCGGGGACAGCAGCGCCTCCAGCAGCCGGGGGCAGCGGCCGGGCAGCCGTCGTAGCGCGTCCCGCAGGGCGCGGCGGCGGGCGGCGGCGAGCACCAGGCCCTCGGGATCGCGCGGGCCCGGGTCGGCGAGGTCGCCCGTTGCCGTCTCGCGGCGGGCGGTACGGCGGGCGCGGCGGGCCTCGGTGCGCACGGCCCGGCGGAGCCAGTCCGGCGGGTCGGGCGGCGGGCCGCCCGCGGCCAGGTGTTCCAGGAGACGGAGCCACACCGCCTGTTCCAGGTCCGCCGGTTCGGCTCCGGTGCCGGGCGTCTCGGCGGCGGCCTCCGCGGCGAGCAGCGGACCGAGGGAGGCGATCAGTTCATGCGCCGTCACCGGCTGGTGTCTCATACGCGCAACGACTCGGCCGCCCCGGGCACGGTTGCCCGGAGCGGCCGGAAGTCACCCCTGACGGGGAGGAGCGGGTCAGCCGTTGACGAAGTCCTCGCGGGCCAGCAGCCCGGTGTCCGGGTTGTCGGTGAAGACGCCGTCGATGCCGGTGGCGAAGTAGGCCCGGTAGGCGCCGAAGACGTCGCCGTACGCGTCGGGGTCGCCGCCCCTGCGGAACTCGGCGGGCAGGAAGGGGTTCTCGTTGCGCATGGTGTAGGGGTGCAGGATCAGGCCCGCCCGGTGCGCGTCGCGGACCAGGGTCGTCGGCTCGGTGAGCCGGCCGGCGGCGTCGCGCGGGATGACCAGGTCGAGGGTGGGCCCGATGCCCTGGGCGTAGGAGGCGATCTCCTCGAGGCCCTCGGGGGTGATGAGGTCGGCGACGGTGCGCGGGTCGCCGGACTCGACGAAGTCCCAGGGGCGGCTGCTCGCGCCGGACAGCAGGACCACGAGCGGGTTGTCCACGAGCTTGCTGAGCCGCTGGATGCCGGTGGGCTCGAACGACTGCAGGATCACCGGCGAGTTCCGGCGGTCCTTGCCGTGCCTGCGGAGGATCTTCGCGACCCGTTCCTCCAGGCCCAGGCCGAGACCGCGGAAGTAGGTGGGGTGCTTGGTCTCGGGGTAGATCCAGACCTGCTTGCCGCGCTTGCGGGTCTGCTCGTCCTGCCAGCGCAGCACCTCGTCGAAGGTGGGGATCTCCCAGCGCCCGTCGTAGAGGGTGTTGTGCGGGCGGTTGGCGGGGATGCGCTCGACGGCACGCAGCCGCTTCAGCTCGGCGAGCGTGAAGTCCTCGGTGAACCAGCCGGTGACGGCGGCGCCGTCCAGCGTCTTGGTGGTCCTGCGGCCGGCGAACTCGGGGTGGTCGGCGACGTCCGTGGTGCCGCCGATCTCCGGCTCGTGCCGGCAGACGAGGTGGCCGTCCCGGGTGGGGACGAGGTCACCGGCTTCGACGATGTCGGCGCCCATGTCGAGGGCGAGCTGGTACGAGCCGAGGGTGTGCTCGGGCCGGTAGCCGCTGGCCCCGCGGTGCCCGACGATGGCCGGCACGGGCAGGCCCTTCAGTCCCCGGCCGCCGCCGCCGTGCCGGGCCTCGGCCGCTCTCGCCGTGCCGCCCAGCGCCAGGACCGTTCCGCCCGCGCCGAGCACCGCCGCGCCGAGGAACGCCCGCCGCCCGGTTCCGCCCGCCTGTTCGTTCGACTCCCGCGTTCCCATGAGGACCCCTCCTGCTGTCGGCTCGTCCGGTGCGCCGCGATCGTAGGGGTGTGCGGATGACGCACGGGAGACCCCGGACCGAACGGACGGATGATGTTGCATGGCGTACGCCCCTCATACGTATGACGTACGCCTGTCATATTCCGGCGGGGATGTGACGGCTCGTCCGATTGGGCCGGACGGACGCGGGAACGCGGGCGGGGTGCGGCCGCGAGGCCCGGTACAGACGCATCGCGCCGGGTCAAGAGTGAGTAAGACCTCGGTGAACTCCCCCGGTCCCGATGTGCGCAACACCCCGCGCCGCGAGTAATGTCCTCACCTGCACAGACTCGTACGGCATCCGCCGACGTCCGTTCCCCACCGGAGGGCCACGTTGTCCCGCTTCGCGCTCATCAAGGCAGTGCTCGGCCCGATCATGCGCCTGATGTTCCGCACACGCGTGGAGGGTGTGGAGAACATCCCGGGCGACGGTCCGGTGATCCTCGCTGGCAACCATCTCACCTTCATCGACTCCGTGATCATGCCGCTGACCTGCGACCGGCAGGTCATGTTCATCGGCAAGGACGAGTACGTCACCGGCAAGGGGCTCAAGGGCCGGCTGATGGCCTGGTTCTTCACCGGCGTCGGCATGGTCCCCGTCGACCGGGACGGCGGCCGGGGCGGGGTCGCCGCGCTGATGACGGGGCGCCGGATTCTGGACGAGGGCAAGGTCTTCGGCATCTACCCGGAGGGCACGCGCTCCCCCGACGGGCGGCTCTACCGGGGCCGTACCGGCATCGCCCGGCTCACTCTCATGACGGGCGCGCCGGTCGTGCCGTTCGCCGTCATCGGCACGGACAAGTTGCAGCCGGGCGGGGCGGGGATGCCTCGGCCCGGCCGCGTGACCGTGCGGTTCGGTGAGGCGATGGAGTTCTCCCGGTACGAGGGGATGGACCGGGACCGGTATGTGCTGCGGGCGGTGACCGACTCGGTGATGGCCGAGGTCATGCGGTTGTCGGGGCAGGAGTATGTGGACATGTACGCCAGCAAGGCGAAGGCCGCGTAGCTTTCGCTTCGCGGCGGGGGTTACGGCCGTTCCGCGCGTGCGGGCGCGTCGTGGCCGGTCGCGCAGTTGCCCCGCGCCCCTGAGGTCGGCTGGTCAGCCACTTTCCTTCCAGGCCCCGCGCCGAAGCCGGACCGGGGCCGCTTGCCTTTCCGGTCCCCCGTGTCTGTTCGGTCAGTGCCAGGGCAGTTCGCCGCGTCGTGCCCAGTAGCTCTGGGGGGACTCGGCCAGCGTGGCCAGGTGGCTCATGTGGGCTTCCGTGAGGTCTACCGCCGGGGCGTGCAGGTTGGACGCCAGGTGGGCAGTGGTTGCCGCTCCTGAGAGGACCACGCCGGCCCACGGTTGGCGCAGGACCACCGCGAGGGCTACCGCGTCGGGACCCAGGCCCGTCTCCTCGGCCACCGTCCGCAGTGCCCCGGGGGCGTTCCCGGCGGCCAGACGGCCGTTGGCCATGCCCTCCTTGACGATCACCGTCAGTCCGGCGTCATGGGCCTCGGCGAGCGCGGGGCCCGCGGAGGTCTCCAGGGCGTTGTACGTCGACTGAACCGTGCGGAACAGGGGCTCGCCGTCGACCTCGACGGCGAGGGCGGCCCGGATGGCGTCCGCCTGGGCCGGTCCGCTGGTCGAGAAGCCGACGGTCAGGCCGCCGCGCGCCGCCTCCGCGAGCCGGGCGTGCAGTTCCTTGTCGGTGAGGGCGGGGCTCTCGGGGGTCACCGAGTGGATCTGGTAGAGGTCGAGCCGGTTCCCGAGCAGCGCCTCGGACTCGGCGAGCTGACGCTCGTACGCCGCGAGGGAGTGGTCCTTGACCTCGTGCTTGTCGGCGTCGGTGGTCCAGTCGGCGGTGTAGGTGTAGCCCCATTTGCTGCCGATGACGACGTCGTCGACGTCGGTCCGCTTCTTCAGCCAGTCGGCGAGGAACTCCTCGGAGCGGCCGTAGGAGCGGGCGGCGTCGAAGTAGCGGACGCCCTGGGCGTAGGCGGCGTCGAGGAGTTCGTGTGTGCGGGCGTGCAGCGTTTGCACGCTGCGGTCTTCTCCGAGGTCCTCGTTACGGCCGAGGTTGATGTAGCCGGGGCGGCCGATGGCGGCGAGGCCCAGGCCGATGTGGCAGGTGGGGGTTGTCGCTGTCGCCAGCCGGGTGAAGGGCATCGCGGGCTCCGTTGGTCGGACCTGTTCGACGGTTCCGACCAACGTAACCCGTGGTGCCGCAGTGCTCGCCCAAGGGCTCGGGTCGTGCCGTTGTTTCGCGGGTGCGGGTGCGCCGGGGTTGTCCGCGCAGGTCCCCGCGCCCCCGGAAAGCCGCCCCGCGGGCGCCGCACCAGCCCTGCTTCTTCAGCCCTGCTTCTTCGCCGTCGCCCACTCGTGCTGGGCTGCCACGTTCGTCTTCACCTCGGCCAGCTGGGCTGCCA
Source organism: Streptomyces sp. NRRL WC-3626 (assembly GCF_000718785.1). Lineage (GTDB taxonomy): Bacteria > Actinomycetota > Actinomycetes > Streptomycetales > Streptomycetaceae > Streptomyces > Streptomyces edwardsiae. Next base: position 194,391 of record NZ_JOCA01000011.1, read on the forward strand.
CCGCCGTCGGAGCCGTGCCGCCCCTGCCGTCGCGGGAGGCGAGGGCGCCGGGGACGTTGAGGACCGAGCGGACCTCCGGGGTGAGGTGGGCGGAGATCTTGGCGAACTGGTCGTCGGTGAGTTCGTCGAGTTCCTTGTCCTCGGCCTCGGCGGCCTTGACGCACTCGCCGGCGACCTCGTGGGCGACGCGGAACGGGACACCCTGCCTGACCAGCCACTCGGCGATGTCGGTGGCGAGGGAGAAGCCGGCCGGGGCCAGTTCCTCCATGCGCTCGCGGTGCACGGTGAGCGTGGCCATCATGCCGGTGAAGGCGGGGAGCAGGACCTCCAGCTGGTCGATGGAGTCGAAGACCGGCTCCTTGTCCTCCTGGAGGTCGCGGTTGTACGCGAGGGGCAGCGCCTTGAGCGTGGCCATCAGGCCGGTCAGGTTGCCGATCAGCCGGCCGGACTTGCCGCGCGCCAGCTCGGCGATGTCCGGGTTCTTCTTCTGCGGCATGATCGACGAGCCGGTGGAGAAGGCGTCGTGCAGGGTGACGAAGGAGAACTCCTTCGTGTTCCAGATGATGATCTCCTCGGCGATCCGGGAGACGTTGATCCCGATCATCGCCGTGATGAAGGCGAACTCGGCGACGAAGTCCCGGGAGGCGGTGCCGTCGATGGAGTTGGCCGCGCTGCCGTGCTCGAAGCCGAGGTCCCTGGCGACGGCCTCCGGGTCCAGGCCCAGGGAGGAACCGGCGAGCGCTCCGGAGCCGTACGGGGACACCGCCGTGCGCTCGTCCCACTGGCGCAGCCGCTCCGCGTCCCGGGACAGTGCCTGGACGTGGGCGAGGACATGGTGGGCGAAGAGCACCGGCTGGGCGTGCTGGAGGTGGGTGCGGCCGGGCATGGCCACGTCCGGGTGGGCCTCGGCGAGGCCGACGAGCGCGTCCTGGAGGTCGGCGATCAGTCCGCCGACGATCCGGGCGTGGTCCCGCAGGTACATGCGGAAGAGGGTCGCCACCTGGTCGTTGCGGGACCGGCCGGCGCGCAGCTTGCCGCCGAGGTCGGGGCCGAGCCGCTCCAGCAGGCCCCGCTCGAGGGCGGTGTGGACGTCCTCGTCGGCGATGGTGCCCACGAAGTCGCCGGATGCCACGTCCGCTTCGAGCCGGTCGAGGCCGGCGAGCATCCGGGTCAGCTCGTCCTCGGTGAGCAGCCCCGCCGAGTGCAGCACACGGGCGTGGGCACGCGAGCCGGCGATGTCGTAGGGCGCGAGCCGCCAGTCGAAGTGGACGGACGCGGACAGCTTCGCCAGAGCCTCGGCGGGCCCGTCGGCGAACCGCCCGCCCCAGAGCCGTACGTCACCACTGTTGCTGCTCACTACCTGCGCTCCTCGAGAAGGGTGATGAAAAGCGCCCCCGAAAGGGGCGCCGGGAACCGCGCGACCAGTGACGACGGCCCCGCGGTTCCCCTCTCACGGCAATGATCCGGCCGTCAGGCCAGGTCCCGCTTCGCGGCAATCTTCGCCGACAGACTGTAGATGTCGATGAACCCCTTCGCCGCCGCCTGGTCGAACGTGTCGCCCGTGTCGTACGTCGCCAGGTTGAAGTCGTACAGGGACGACTCCGAGCGCCGGCCGGTGACGACGGCGCGGCCGCCGTGCAGGGTCATCCGGATGTCGCCGTTGACGTGCTGGTTGGCCTCGGTGATGAAGCCGTCCAGGGCGCGCTTGAGCGGGGAGAACCACTGGCCGTCGTAGACCAGTTCGCCCCAGCGCTGCTCGACCTGCCGCTTGTAGCGGGCGAGTTCGCGCTCGACCGTGACGTTCTCCAGCTCCTGGTGGGCGGTGATCAGGGCGATCGCGCCGGGAGCCTCGTACACCTCGCGGGACTTGATGCCGACGAGGCGGTCCTCGACCATGTCGATCCGGCCGATGCCCTGGGCGCCGGCGCGTTCGTTGAGCTGCTGGATGGCCTGGAGCACCGTGACGGGCTTGCCGTCGATGGCGACCGGCACACCCTCCTTGAAGGTGATGACGACCTCGTCGGGCTCACGCGCCACGGCGGGGTTCTGCGTGTACTCGTAGACGTCCTCGATCGGGGCGTTCCAGATGTCCTCGAGGAAGCCCGTCTCGACGGCGCGGCCGAACACGTTCTGGTCGATGGAGTACGGGGACTTCTTGGTGGTCGCGATCGGCAGGCCCTTGGCCTCGCAGAAGGCGATGGCCTTGTCGCGGGTCATGGCGTAGTCGCGGACCGGGGCGATGCACTTCAGGTCGGGGGCGAGGGCGACGATGCCGGCCTCGAAGCGGACCTGGTCGTTGCCCTTGCCGGTGCAGCCGTGGGCGACGGTGGTGGCGCCGTGCTTCTGCGCGGCGGCGACGAGGTGCTTGACGATCGTCGGCCGGGACAGCGCGGAGACCAGCGGGTAGCGGTCCATGTAGAGGGCGTTGGCCTTGATCGCCGGGAGGCAGTACTCGTCGGCGAACTCGTCCTTGGCGTCGGCGACCTCGGCCTCGACGGCACCGCAGGCGAGGGCGCGCTTGCGGATGACGTCCAGGTCCTCGCCGCCCTGGCCGACGTCGACCGCAACGGCGATGACCTCGGCGCCCGTCTCCTCGGCGATCCAGCCGATGGCGACGGAGGTGTCCAGACCGCCCGAGTAGGCGAGTACGACGCGCTCGGTCACGGGGTTCTCCTTACAGTGCATTCGCTGACATGCATGAGTATGCAGCACTCTGCATGAATCGTCAATCTGCCCGCGTTCCGGTACCCCCTTGAACGCTGGAAACCGCTTTCGCGTACTTGTCGCCGGACGCAGGCGCCGCGTCGGACCGAGCGAGACAGCACGACAGACCATTCGTGACACCCCGACCCGAGTGAGGCAATCCGCATGTCCAGGGCTCTTCCGAAGTACAACAAGCGCCGTGTCGGCTTCATCGGCGGTGCCGCCGCGGTGGCGCTGACCGGCGCCGTGATCGCCGGTACCGCGCTCGCCGGCGAGTCGGCCGGGGACGGCGGCGACGCGAAGGACGCCCGTACGCTGGCGGGCCCCGGCACGATCTCCTGCCCCGACGTCGCACCCGAACTCCCGGCGATCCCCGCCTCCGCGCAGGCCGAGGTGGAACGCAACCTCGGCGAGCTCGACAAGCA
>NZ_JOCA01000012.1 GCF_000718785.1 Streptomyces sp. NRRL WC-3626
CTGCGCTCCGTCGACCGGCCCGTCTACGACACCCTCATGGCCGACCAGCTCGACACCGCCCTCGAACAACAGGGCAAGGGCGACCTCGGATCCCTCCTCACCGGCGCCGACACCTGGACCGTCGTCGGCTGATCCGCCGAAGGCCGTGACGAGGCCCGGGTGCGCTATCGCGCCCGGGCCTCGTCGTATGCCTGCCGGGCCCGCGTCACGGCGACCATGCGCTTCTCCGTCCACAGGGCGAGGTCGCGCACCTGCTCGGCGGCCTCGCGGCCCAGGCCGGTGAGGGAGTAGTCGACGCGGGGCGGGATGACCGGCTTGGCGTCGCGGTGGACCAGGCCGTCGCGCTCCAGGGTCTGGAGGGTCTGGGTGAGCATCTTCTCGCTGACCCTGCCGATCGCCCGGCGCAGTTCGCTGAACCGGTACGGGCGTTCCAGCAACTGGATCAGCACGAGCACGCCCCAGCGGCTGGTCACATGCTCCAGGACCAGCCGGTGCGGGCACATGGCCTCGGCCTCGGTCAGCCGTTCCGTCTCACTTACCGCCATGCCAGTACCTTACCTCGAAGTGGGTACTTTCCAAAAGTTAGCGCACCTCCTAGAGTGAGTGACACAGACGCATCCGCACCACCCCCCCTGGGAGTTCCGCATCATGAGCATCGTCGTCACCGGCGCCACCGGACACCTCGGCCGTCACGTCGTGGAACAGCTGCTGGAGAAGGTCCCGGCCGAGCAGATCACCGCCGTCGTCCGCAGCGCGGAGAAGGCGGCGGACCTCGCCGGGCGCGGGGTGCGGATCGCGGTCGCCGACTACAACGCCCCCGAGACCTTCGACGGCCTGTTCGCGGCCGGCGACAAGGTCCTGCTGATCTCCGGCAACGAGTTCGACAAGGGCAGGGTGGGCCAGCACCGGGTCGTCATCGACGCCGCCAAGGCCGCCGGTGTCGCCCTGCTCGCCTACACCTCCGCCCCCGGCACCCTGACCGCCGCGCTCGCCGACGACCACCGCGGCACCGAGGAGGCGCTGCTGGGCTCGGGCGTGCCGTACACGCTGCTGCGCAACGGCTGGTACCACGAGAACTACACCGAGAACCTGGCCCCGGTGCTGGAGCACGACGCGGTCCTCGCGGCCGCCGGTGAGGGCCGGATCTCCTCCGCCTCGCGGGCCGACTACGCGGCCGCCGCCGTCGCCGTACTGACCGGTGAGGGGCACGAGAACGCGACGTACGAGCTGGGCGGCGACGAGGCGTGGAGCTTCGCCGAGTACGCGGCCGAGCTGAGCCGGCAGACCGGCAGGGAGATCGCCTACAACCCGGTCACGCCCGAGGCGCTCACCGGGATTCTCGCCGGTGCCGGGATTCCCGCGCCGATGGCCGCCGTCCTCGCGGGCGTGGACGTCTCGATCGAGAAGGGGGAGCTCGTCGTCGACGGCGGCGATCTGTCCCGGCTGACCGGCCGTCCGACCACCCCGCTCGCCGAGGCGGTCGCCGCCGCTCTCAAGAACTGACCTCCGGGGCCGGCCCCCGCGCGTCATGACCGTATGCCGGTACGGACATGACGCGCGGGGGTGTCCGGCGTTACCGTCGTCCGGTCGAGCACCGCGCGCGTGCGCGGGCCTCGCCGGGACACGGCACGCACCGGACACGAAGGAGGGCCCCATGACCGGGAAGTCGGCCGCAGAGCGGCGCACAGGACTGCTGAACGGCTTCGCCGCGTACGGCATGTGGGGCCTGGTCCCGCTGTTCTGGCCGCTGCTCAAGCCCTCGGGCGCGGTGGAGATCCTGGCCCACCGGATGGTCTGGTCGCTGTTCTTCGTGGGCGCCGCCCTGCTCTTCATACGCCGCTGGGCCTGGCTCGGCGAGCTGCTGCGGCAGCCGCGCAGGCTGGCGCTGGTCGCGGTCGCCGCGGCCGTCATCACCGTGAACTGGGGCGTCTACATCTGGGCCGTGAACTCGGGCCATGTCGTGGAGGCGTCCCTCGGCTACTTCATCAACCCGCTGGTCACCATCGCGATGGGCGTGCTGCTGCTGAAGGAGCGGCTGCGGACCGCGCAGTGGGCGGCGGTCGGGGTCGGCGCGGCGGCGGTGGTCGTGCTCACCGTAGGCTACGGCCAGCCGCCGTGGATCTCGCTCTGTCTCGCCTTCTCCTTCGCCACGTACGGGCTGGTGAAGAAGAAGGTCGACCTCGGCGGCGTCGAGTCGCTGGCGGTCGAGAGCGCGATCCAGTTCCTGCCCGCGGTCGCCTATCTGGTGTGGCTGGGCACGCGGGGCGACGCCACGTTCGGTGCCGAGGGGGCGGGGCACGCGGCGCTGCTCGCGGCGTCCGGGATCGTCACCGCGCTGCCGCTGGTCTGCTTCGGTGCCGCCGCGATCCGCGTGCCGCTGTCCACGCTGGGGCTGCTCCAGTACATGACGCCGGTCTTCCAGTTCCTGCTGGGCGTCCTGTACTTCAAGGAGGCCATGCCGCCCGAGCGCTGGGCCGGTTTCGCGCTGGTGTGGCTGGCGCTCACCCTCCTCACGTGGGACGCGCTGCGCACCGCCCGCAGGTCCGCGCGGGTGCTCGCGGAGAAGAAGAGGCGCGCGGCGGCAGCCGATCCCGCGAGCGTGCCGGTCGAAGCGGACCCGATCCGGAGCACGACCTAGGGGTGCCGTCCGGATCGGGCCGGCTCCGGGCAGCGGCGCCGGTTTCCTCCGGCCCGCTCCGCCGGGCGGGCGCTAACGCGCGCGTTCCGTCAGGCGGCCCATGCGGGCGCGGGCGGATTCCAGCTCCTCGATCTCGTCGGCGGCGGGGCCGTCCTCGGTGGTGAGTTCGGTCCACAGGGTGATCAGCTCGTGCCCGAGTTCCAGTCCGGGCCCCGGGTCGCGTACCGCGCGCCATGCGGTCGCCGCGCTGCGGACATTGCCGTAGGCGGCCTCCGCGTCCCCCGCGCGGCGGCAGATGACGGCGAGGTCGAGGGAGATCCGGAAGGCGCGCAACGGCTCTCCGGCCAGATAGGCGATGTACGCGGCGAGCTCGCGCAGCCGCAGCACCTCGGGGTGGTCCGGGCCCAGGGTGCCCGACGCCTCCGTGACGGTCTCCTCGGCCAGCCGGGCCGCCTCGTCGATCCTGCCCGTCCGGACGGCGTCGTTGATCCGTGCCATGGGTTCGGCGAGGTGGTTCTCGGCGGCGGGGGGCTCGTCCCCGAGCACCGCCTCCGCCACGGCGTCGAACCCGCGCGGCGGGGTGGGCTTGGGGTCGGGCTCGTACGCGGACTCCGGAGCCGGGGTGACCGGTCCGGGTTCGGGGTGCGGCCGCGCGTCCATGGGCGGGGGCGGGCCGAACTCTCCCGTCGGCGGTACGACCGTACCCGGCGGCGTCGGCTCCGCCGGTTCGGGGACGGCCCGCAGCGGGAACGTGGGGGCGGCGTCCCGGGGTGTCCCCGGTCCGGGCAGGGGGCGCAGCTTGAAGGTGGGGGCGCTGTCCCGGTGAGGCGCCGGCGGTGCGGACGCGGTCTCGTGCGCCGCCTGCTCGGGTACCGGCCGCAGGAGGTGGGTCGGCAGGTCCGTGCCGGGCGTCGGCGCCGGCTCGCGGTCCCGCGGGGGTTCCGTCAGGACCGGCTGTCCCGTGAAGTGGCTGGAGCCGTCGGGGTCGACGCGGAGCGGGATGACGCAGCCGACGCGCTCGTCGTGCACGGTGGCGAGGGCGGCGTGTCCGGAGGCGATGGCGATGCGGTGGAGGCGGTTCAGCACCGCCTGCTGGATCTCCTCGCCGGGCCCGGCGATCACCGTCACCCCGCCGACGGACGCGCCCGTCCCGCCCAGGGGGACATGGACGTCGATCGGCGCCGCCGCAGGGTCCACCGCGTCCGCGGCCTGCTGCTGTTCCCGCTTCTTCTCACGGCTGAGTCGCGACATCGTCCCCTCATTCGGGTCGTACACCTACCGTCGAGTCTGTCCGCTCGCCCGCTCTTCTCACGTCACCGCGTTGTCACAGGCTCGTCCCAACGACCGTATGTGCGGTTTCCTGTCCCCGGGGCGGCATGGAGATCGACAGGGCGAGCAGGAGAAACAGCATGCGACAGGGACCGGAGATCTGGATCCGAGGACCGGTGGCGTTACCGGAGCCGGCGCCGCCGGAGCCCGCCCACGCGCGGGCGTCGGCGCGGCGCTTCTCCTGGGTCGGTCTGCACGGCGGCGCGGGCGTCTCCACGCTCGCCGCGGTCTACGGCGGCCATGACGGCGGACGCGCCTGGCCCGGCCCCGCCGATCCGCGGTCGGTGCTGCTCGTGGCCCGGACCCATGCGGCCGGCCTGGACGCCGTGGTCCCGGCGGTGGAAATGTTCCGGCGCGGCGACGCCCCGGAGGGGCTGGACCTGGACGCCGTGGTGCTGGTGGCGGACGCGCCGGGACGGCTGCCGCGCCCGCTCGCCCACCGGGTCCGGCTCATCGAGTCGGTGATCGACGTGTACCGGGTGCCGTGGGTGAACGAGTGGCGCCTCGGCGACCTCGGCGAACGGCCGCCCCGCGAGACGGAACCGCTGGCCCGGCTGACGGGCGCGATGCGCTGACCGGGGGTCGCGCGCAGGAGATCGCGGCCGCCGTGGGCGCACGGCGGCTGCGGGCCGTGGACGTCGTCGCGGAGGCGCTGGGGCGGATCGAGCGGGCCGATCCGGTGCTGTGCGCGTTCCTCGAGGTATGGGGCGAGGAGTCCCTGCGGCGGGCGGCCAAGGTGGACGCGCGGGTCGCCGCCGGGGAGCCGCTGCCGCTGGCCGGGGTGCCGGTCGCCGTCAAGGGGCGGCACGGACTGCGTGCGGCGCGGGCGCTGCTCGCGGCCGGTGCGGTCGCCGTGGGCGCCACGTCGGTGCCCGGTCCGGGAACGCCGTGGCAGACCTGGGGGCTCGGGGCGTACGGCCGTACGGTCAACCCGTGGCGGGCGGACCGTACGCCGGGCGGCTCCTCGGCCGGGGCGGCGGTGGCGGTCGCGGCCGGGCTGGTGCCGCTGGCGACGGGCAGCGACGGGGCGGGCTCGGTGCGGATCCCGGCGGCGTGGTGCGGGGTCGTCGGGCTGAAGGTCACGGGCGGCCGTCTGGCCTCGGCGGACCGTACGGGCCTGGCGGCGCCCGGCGTCCTCACCCGTACGGCGTCGGACGCGGCGGTGTGGTGGCGGATGGTGTCGGGGCGGGTGGTGTCGGGGCGGGTGGTGTCGGGGCGGGCCGACCCGGTGGCGCCGCCCGTCTCCGCCTGCTGGTCCCCCGACCTGGGCTTCGCCGCCCCCGACCCGGAACCCGTCGCCCTGGCCCGCGCGGCGGCCGGCCGGCTGGCCGACGCGGGGATCGTACGGCTCGTACGGCGGCCACCGCCCGGACTCCTCGACCCCGCCCCCGCCTGGCTCGCCCTGCGCACGCCCGGTGCCGATCCCGTCGGCGCCCACCGGATCCGGGCGGAGAACGGCCGGCGCCTGGACGACCTCTTCTCCGGCGCCGACCTGCTGCTCACCCCCACGGCGCCCACCGCGCCGCATGGTCACGAGGGCCCAGGTGACGTCTACTCGACGGCGCTCACCTGGGCGTTCAACCTCAGCGGGCACCCCGCGCTGAGCCTGCCGGCCGGGTTCGGCACCGACGGCTGCCCGGCGGGGCTCCAGTTGGTGGCACGGCACGGGCGGGAGGACCTGCTGCTGTCGGTGGCGATGGAGGCCGAGCTCCGGGGAGTGGTCGCCCTTTGACATGTAGATGCATGCGCATATGATGCAGAGGCGCTTAATTGACGTCCGCCGAGCATCTGGGGATGACCATGGCTCGCCGTTTTCTCTTCGTCCTGGGCAGTGCCCGCCCCGAAGGCAACACCGAACTGCTGGCCCGCAGGGCCGCCGAACAGCTGCCCCCGGATGTGGAGCAGCAGTGGATCGACCTCACCTCCGACCCCCTGCCCGACTTCGAGGACCTGCGCCACGACAGCGACCACGCCCGCCCCACCGAGGGCCCCGTGGCCGAACTCCTGGACGCCACCCTCGCCGCGACCGACGTGGTGATCGCCTCGCCGCTGTACTGGTACTCGGTGTCCGCACAGACCAAGCGCTACCTCGACTACTGGTCGGGCTGGCTGCGCACCCCCGGTCTGGACTTCAAGGCGGCGATGACGGGCCGCACCCTCTGGGGCGTCACCGCCCTCGCCCACGAGGAACCGGAGGTCGCCGACCCCCTGGCCGGCACGCTGAACAACTCGGCGGCATACCTGGGGATGCGGTTCGGCGGGGTACTGCTCGGCAACGGCAGCAAGCCCGGCGACGTGCTGAAGGACACGGAGGCGCTGGCGCGGGCCAAGACGTTCTTCGCCCAGGAGGCACCGCTCGCCCGCTTCCCGTACGAGGCGGGCTGACGTCACCAGCCGAGCTGCGCCTCGCCCAGGACCTCGCTGCCGATGTGGGCGGCGAGTTCCCGGGCGAGGGGCAGGTCCCCCCACTCGGTCACATGGACGAAGACGGTGTGCTCCTCCGTCCAGTCGCCCCACTGGGCCAAGTCACCGTGGAACAGGACCTGGATCCCGTCGTACTTCGAGGACCAGTCCACATCCGGGTCCGCATCGTCCGGCCAGCGCCCGTGCCACTCGACGGAGACCATGCCGTCGCCCAGCGCGGCCAGGATCCCGGCCTCGACGCGCTCCCGCTCGACGTCCTCCGAGAAGGTCAGCGGCAGATGTCCCGCCAGGGCCGCGTCGTCCAGTGCCGTCACGTCGAGGTCGAACCGGAGGCGGCCGCCCGTCGCCGGATCGGTCCGGGTCCCCGCGTAGTCGAAGGGCAGTCCGGGAGCGATCGCGGCGATCGCCCTCACCTCGCGGACCGTTGCCGGTTCGGCGAACAGCCACACCTTGTCCTCGACATTCCTCAGCAGTGCACACAGCCGCCCGGCCTGCCGGTACGCCTCGGCCGCGTCGGTGGTCCGCAGGACGGGGTACGCCTTCGAGTTGCCCATGGCCCGTACCGTCACACGCCCCGCCGCACCCGGGCCACCGATTTCCTACGCGCTGATGTCCTTCGCCGTGAACCGTGCCCACGCCGCCGAGCCGAACACGGCCGCGTAGAGGGCCTGGAGGCCGAGGTTCCTGGTCAGGTCGTCCCAGTAGACCGGTTCGCGCATCAGGTCGGCGAAGGACAGCCAGTAGTGGGAGAAGAGGTAGGGGTGCACGGCGTGCAGCTGGGGGATCTGGTCGACGATCTGGACCGTGATCAGCAGTCCCACCGTGGTCGCCATCGCCGCGATGCCGCTGTTGGTCAGCGTGGAGACGAACAGGCCGAGCGCCGCCACCCCGATCAGCGACACGGCGACGACCAGGGCGATCAGCAGCGCTCTGGCCAGCCCCTCGGAGAAGCTGATCCGGGTGCCCGAGATGGTCGTGAGATCGCCGAGCGGGAACAGCAGCGCGCCGGTGATCAGCGCCGACACGGCGACCACGAGGGTGGCGACCAGACAGAACGTCATGACCGTCGCGTACTTGGTGAGCAGCAGCCGGGTCCGCCCGGCCGGGGCGACGAGCAGATAGCGCAGGGTGCCGGTGTTCGCCTCGCCCGCGACGGCGTCGCCCGCCACGACCCCGATCGCCATGGGCAGGAAAAACGGCAGCGTGGCGGCGAGCGCGGTGAAGACGAGGAACAGGCCGTTGTTGGTGATCTGCGAGATGAACGCCGGGCCCCCGCCGCCCCCTCCCCCGGCCGACGACCCGTCACCCGTCTCGATCCGTACGGCGATCCCGACCAGGACCGGTACGGCGGCCAGCACCCCCAGCAGGGCGAGGGTGCGCCAGCGGCGGAAGGTGGTGAGCAGTTCGCTGCGCAGCAGCCCGAGGGTCCACAGCGGACTCACCGCACGCACCGCTTCAGCCCGCGACATCGAAGCCCTCCCCGGTCAGTGCCACGAACGCGTCCTCCAGCGAGGCCCGTTCGACCCCGAATCCGCGCACCCGGACCCCCGCCGTCACCAGGGCCGCGTTCACCTCGGCGAGGTCACGCCCGGGTACCTCCCCGGTCACCCGCTCCCCGTCCGCCACGACATCGGCGACCCCCTGCTCCTTCAGCAGCCGGGCCGCGTCCGCCGGGTCCGGGGTGGTCACCACCAGCCGGCCGCGGGCGCCCGCGGCCAGGTCGGCGACCGGGCCCTGGGTGAGCAGCCGGCCCCGCGCCATCACGGCGGCGTGGGTGCACACCTGCTCGATCTCGTCGAGGAGGTGGGAGGAGAGGAAGACGGTGGTGCCGTCGGAGGCCAGTTCGCGCACGAGGGTGCGGATCTCCCGCATGCCCTGCGGGTCGAGGCCGTTGGTGGGCTCGTCCAGGACGAGCAGCCGGCGCGGCTGGAGCAGGGCGGCCGCGAGACCGAGCCGCTGCTTCATGCCGAGGGAGTACGCCTTCGCCTTCTTGCCCCCGGCGGCCGTGAGGCCCACCCGGTCCAGTGCGGCCAGGACGCGGATGCGCCGGGTGCGCGGGTCGGCGGTCGGATCGGCGGCGTCGTAGCGCAGGAGGTTGTCGCGGCCGGAGAGGAAGCCGTAGAGGGCCGGGCCCTCGATGAGGGCGCCGACGTGGGGCAGCACGGCGCGCGCGGAGCGCGGCATGGGGCGCCCGAGGACGTGCGCCGTGCCGGAGGTCGGCTCGATCAGGCCCATCAGCATGCGGATGGTGGTGGTCTTGCCGGAGCCGTTGGGGCCGAGGAAGCCGAAGACGCTGCCCGCCGGGACGGTCAGACACAGACCGTCGACGGCGAGCTGTCCGCCGCGGTAGCGCTTGGTGAGCGCGCGGGTGGTGATGACTCCCCCACCCGTGTGCTCCCCGTCCTGCTCACTGGCGGACGCCTCGCCCATCGGCTCCCTCGATCCCTCCAGGGCCTTGTAGGGCCTTGTCACTTACCCGCGTCGGCGGCCTTCACGAGCGCGTCCTTGGTGACCGTGCCCACGTAGACCTTGCCGTCCTCGGTGATCAGGGCGTTCACCAGGCGGGTGCTGAACACCGTGCCGGTGCCGAAGTCGCCCTTGACCTCGTCGCCGAGGGAACCGAGGAAGCCGCCGAGGTCACCGCCGGGCCCGCCCGTCCCGCCGGTGGGCAGGCCGCCCTCGCCGCCGGTGTCGAGGACGGCGACGGAGTTCCAGCCCTCGCCGAGCATCTTCAGCCCGTCGAGCCCCTTGCCCAGGTCCTCTTCGGACTTCGGGCCCCGCTCCGGCTTCCCGGAGTGCTCCCGGCCCTTGGCCGGCGCGTCGTCCTCGGTCACCTTGGCGCCCTTGGGCGGGGTGAAGTCGAACGTCGACGCGGACGGCTTGTCGAAGCTCACCTGGGTGAAGCCGACGTCCACGACGGCCGCGCCCCCGCTGGACGGGGTGAGCGTGAACTTCAGCGGCATCCCGGTCCTGTGGTCGACGGCGATGCTGATCGCGCCGACCGTGGAGCCGGACTGCTTCGGCTTGACGACCAGTTTGTAGGCGTCCCGGCCGGCCACCTGGGCGGTGCCGTCGACGGTCACCGACGTGGTGTCGTCGACCGACTTCAGCGCCTGTTCGGCGAAGTCCTTCGGGGTGGCCGGGGGCCGCTGCTCCCGGTCCTCGCCGGACGCGTCGACGGTGCCGTGGTAGACCTCGTTGGAGCCGCTGTCGTAGCCCCAGACGTCCTCGCCGTTGTGGATCAGGCTGTACTCGGCGGCGTTCTCCAGGAGCGACAGCTTCTGCCGGTCCGGGCCGTCGGCCGCGACGCGCAACGTGTGCGTGCCGGACGCCAGTTCGGTGAGCTTGGCGGACGGGTCGGCCGAGGAGCCGCCGTCGTCGCCGCGCCCCATGGCGCCGGACGTGAGGCTGTTCTCCAGGCCGCCGAGGTTCGGCAGTCCGAGGTCCGTGGTGATCTTCACGGTGCCGGACAGCCGCTCGACGTCCGACTGCGCGATCTTCTCGATGAGCTGCGCGGCGGTGATCTCCGGCAGGTCGGGGTCGCCGGAGTCGGCGAGCGCGGGGACGAGCCCGATGGTCGCGGCCGCCACCCCCATCACGGTGACCGGGACGACGTACCGTGCGGCCCTTCGCCGCCCCGTGCGCGGCTCGTCGACGTCCCCCGCGGTCGTCATGTCGTCGGATTCGTACGGTGCCATGTGTGCCCTACCTCCGTGGTCGGCGGCGGCTTCCGTCTCGTGTGCTCGCACCGGTCCCACCCTGAGCCGCCATTCTCACCCGAATCGGTGAGAAGTGGTGTGGTCCGTCGTTGTCCATCTGACCAAATCCGGCAGGCTCAGTCGTCAGACCCCGGACTCAACTCCGTGTACTGCTGCGGTATGACACGGGGGACGGTTTCGTCCCCCGCCCCGTAGGGGTCGGCGGGGAGGCCGGGGCCCGCTCAGCCCGCGCGGTGCACCACGGCGTCGCACAGCTGCACGAGCGCGGTCTTCGCGGCGCACTCCCGCAGCGGGGCCAGCGCCGCGCGCGCCTCCTCGGCGTAGCGCACGGTGTCGCGGCGGGCCTGCTCGAGCGCGGGGTGGGCGCGCAGCAGCCGCAGTGCCTCGGCGTGCCGGGTGTCGTCGGTGAGGTCGGAGTCCAGCAGCTCGCACAGGGCGATGTCCTCGGCCAGGCCCTGACGGGCCGCCCGTTCGCGCAGCCGCAGCACGGGCAGGGTGGGGATGCCCTCGCGCAGGTCGGTGCCGGGGGTCTTGCCGGACTCGTGGGTGTCGGAGGCGATGTCGAGGACGTCGTCGGCGAGCTGGAAGGCGACGCCGAGCCGCTCGCCGTACTGGGTGAGCACGTCCACGACCGTCTCGTCCGCGCCGGACATCATCGCGCCGAACCGGCAGGAGACGGCGACGAGGGAGCCGGTCTTGCCGCCGAGCACGTCCAGGTAGTGGTCGACCGGGTCGCGGCCGTCCTGCGGTCCCGCGGTCTCCAGGATCTGCCCGGTGACCAGCCGCTCGAACGCCTCCGCCTGCACCCGTACGGCCTCGGGGCCGAGGTCGGCCAGGATGTGCGAGGCGCGGGCGAAGAGGAAGTCGCCGGTGAGGACCGCGACGGAGTTGCCCCAGCGGGTGTTGGCGCTGTCGACGCCGCGCCGCACCTCGGCCTCGTCCATCACGTCGTCGTGGTACAGCGTGGCCAGATGGGTCAGCTCCACGACCACGGCCGACGGCACGACACCGGGCGCGTAGGGGTCGCCGAACTGGGCGGCGAGCATCACGAGCAGCGGACGGAACCGCTTGCCGCCGGCCCGCACCAGATGCTGGGCGGCCCCGGTGATGAAGGGCACCTCACTCTTGGTGGCCTCGAACAGCCCCTCCTCGACAGCCGTCATCCCGGCCTGGACATCGGCTTCCAGAGCCTGGTCCCGCACGCTCAGCCCGAACGGCCCGACGACGGTCACGAGGGGTCTCCTGTCTGCTGGTGTCCACTGGCGGTTATACGGAATGTCGATAGGTCGCTGCCCTCACTCAAGTCAGCGTATCCGGTCATGTTTCGATCACCGCCAGCGCCCGACGTTACGGGCAGGGCGACAGGGGATCAGGAGCGGAGTGTTTTTGATCAGGTGATCACAAGGGACATTCCCTGACATTCCCCTATGTACCGATCCACTCCTCGACCCGACCCTCGACCCGGCCCGCAACCCGCCTTCCGTCACGCGGACCATCCTGCCCGCCCTCGCGTCCGATTTGCCGCACATACAGAGCGAATTCCCTTTGGCGAGTAATGCGCTCACAGGTGATGGACAGTGAAGTGGCTCACGCGCGAACCCGTACCCCCGTCACGGTCCGCGACACCCGTTCCCCCCGCCCCCGCAACCGAGTTGACCCTTGGCACCCGCAAAGGATCAAGCACCCCAAAAGCCCCATCTCAAGATCAAACGGCCTCATCCGTGAGGTCCGCACTTGTTCCCGACATGTGCTCTCGCATACGTTCCGGGCCTGCCGGGTGGACGCCTGATCCTGCCGCCGCCCGCATCACACCCAACGACATCCCGGACGGCAGGAGTGGGGGACCCAGGTAGGTCGCCGGGCCGGTCATGTGCCGGAACGGCTAGGGGTGAAGCCGTGCCCGCAGGGGCACGGCCGGGCACTCTCCCGCCCGAACCCGACAGCTCACCTCGCAGGCGTAGGAGAGGAACCCAGTCATGCCCGCTTCCGCTCGTCACCGCCGTCTCGTCCGCTCCCTCGCCGTCGCCGGAACCGGCGTCGCCGTGGTCGCCCTGCCGCTGTTCGGTGCCACCGCCGCCTCCGCGGCCACCACCGGCACGACCACGACCGCCGCCTCCGTCACGGCCTACCCGGACAACCTCGACGGCTGGATCCGCGAGTCGCTGTCGATCATGGCGCAGAACGGCATCCCGGGCAGTTACGAGAGCATCCACCGCAACATCATGCGCGAGTCCTCCGGCAACCCGTTCGCCATCAACAACTGGGACTCCAACGCCGCCGCGGGCACCCCGTCGAAGGGTCTGCTGCAGGTCATCGACCCGACCTTCGCGGCCTACCACGTGGCCGGCACCGCCTTCGACCCGTACGACCCGGTCGCGAACATCACGGCGGCCTGCAACTACGCGGCCGACCGCTACGGCTCCATCGACAACGTCTTCGGCGCGTACTGAGCCACCCGGGGACCAGGCACCCCCGCCCCGCCGAACAGTCGCTCGAGGACGACGGCCACGCCGTCGTCCTCGTTCGACGTGGTGACCTCGTCCGCGACCGCCTTCAGTTCGGGATGCGCGTCGGCCATGGCGACACCGTGGGCCGCCCAGTCGAACATGGGGATGTCGTTCGGCATGTCACCGAAGGCGATGGTCCGCTCCGGGCCCACCCCCAGTTCCCCGGCGGCCAGCGCGAGCCCGGTCGCCTTGGTCACCCCGCACGGCTGGAGCTCCACCGTGCCGGGACCCGACATGGTGACCGTGGCCAGTGAGCCCACCACCGCCCGGGCCACCGCCGCCAGCTCGTCGTCCGACAGCTCCGGATGGCGCAGCAGCACCTTGCTGATCGGGCGGTCCCACAGCTCCCGGCGCCGCCCGACCCGCACCGCGGGCAGGGTCGGGTGCGGCATCAGATAGCCGGGCTCGATCAGCGTCAGCCCGTCGACCCCGTCCTGGTCGACCGCGGCGTACACCTCCCCCACCTCGGCCTCGATCTTGCCGAGGGCGGTCTCCGCCAGTTCCCGGTCCAGCGTGACCGACCACAGCAGCCGGTCCGCGCCGGCGTCGTACACCTGCGCGCCCTGTCCGCACACCGCGAGCCCCGTGGAGCCGAGGTCGTCCAGGAGCGCCCGCACTCTGGGGGCCGGCCGCCCCGTCACCACGAGGTGCCGCGCACCCGCCCGGCCCGCCCGCGCGAGCGCGGCGAGGGACCGGTCGGAGAGGGTGTCGTCGCCGCGCAGCAGCGTCCCGTCCAGGTCGGTGGCGATGAGTGAATACGCGGTGGGTGCGGCCATGATCAGAGAATACGGACAACACGACCGTCCGATTCACCGTGCCCGCATCCGCTCGCTTCGGTGCGATTCCCCTTCCCTCGATGCCGGTCAAGGACCGTTTCGGGCCCCTTTCCCCGATTGCCTCGAACATGGTCCGCCGTCCGCCCCCGCCACGACGCGGTGCGAGAGGAAGCGCGGGTGCGCCACCACGCCGGCTCTGCCCAAGACCGCCGTCGCACCCGTAACGTGTGGCACGGCCACAGACACGTGGAGCACCTGCGCACACGAAAGCGAGGCAGCACCCGATGCCCCCCTTCGATGTACCCGAGGGCGATCCCTTCGGCCCGCACAACCTGCCGTACGGCGTGTTCTCGCCCCCCGGTTCGTCGGAGCGGACCGTGGGCGTCCGGCTCGGCGACCACGTCCTCGACGCCGGCGCCGCGGCACACGCTCTGGGCTCGCCGTACGCCTCCCTGCTCGCCCGCCCGAGCCTCAACCCACTGCTGGCGGCGGGCCGTACGGCCTGGTCGGACGTGCGGCGGGCGCTCACGGCGTGGGTGACCGTACCGGCGCACCGGGAGACCGTCGGCCCCCTGTTCCACCCGCTGTCCGAGGTGACCCTGCACCTGCCCTTCGAGGTCGCGGACTACGTCGACTTCTACGCCTCGGAGAACCACGCCCGGAACGTCGGCCAGATCTTCCGCCCCGACGCCGCCGACTCCCTCACCCCCAACTGGAAGCATCTCCCGATCGGTTACCACGGCCGCGCCGGCACCGTCGTGGTGTCCGGCACCGATGTCGTACGCCCCTCGGGCCAGCGCAAGGCACCCGCGGACGCCGCACCGGTGTTCGGGCCGTCCGTCCGGCTGGACATCGAGGCCGAGGTCGGCTTCGTGGTCGGCGCCCCGTCACAGCTGGGCCGGCCGGTGCCGCTCGCCGACTTCCGCGACCACGTCTTCGGCCTCTGCCTCCTCAACGACTGGTCCGCGCGCGACGTCCAGGCCTGGGAGTACGTGCCCCTCGGCCCGTTCCTCGGCAAGTCGTTCACCACCTCGGTGTCGGCCTGGATCACCCCGCTGGACGCCCTGGACGCCGCCCGCGTCGCGCCGCCCGGGCGCACCCACGCACTGCTGCCCTACCTGGACGACACGGACGAGGAGCCCGGCGGCTACGACCTGCGGATCACCGTCACGGTCAACGGCCACACCGTCTCCGAGCCGCCCTTCTCCACCATGTACTGGACGGCCGCGCAACAGCTCGCCCACATGACCGTCAACGGCGCCTCGCTGCGCACCGGCGACCTGTACGGCTCCGGCACGGTGAGCGGCCCCTCCGAACGGGAGCGCGGCTCGCTGCTCGAACTGACCTGGAACGGCCGCGACGCCCTCGAACTCCCCGACGGCAAGCGGACGTTCCTGGAGGACGGTGACGTGGTGACGCTGTCGGCCTGGGCGCCCGGACCGGACGGCGTCCGCGTGGGCCTCGGTGAGGTCACGGGACGGGTGACCCCCGCGGTGTGACCCGTCAGGCCCTCACCGATCCTCGCCGACCCCTGACCCGCACCGCCCCGCGCCGTCATAATCGGAGTGGGGCGGTGTGCGCGTTCGCACCGCACTCCCCCTGTACGCCCCCGCACCATCGCACGCCCCAGCACGCCCCGAAGCCGCCCTCTTCCGACAGGATCCGGAGCCCGTGGCATGACCGTCTGCCTGCTCCTGCTGAGCGTTGTCGCCGTGACGGCCGCCGTGCCCGTCCCCCGGGCGCTGACCCGGGCCAAGTGGCCGGAACGGGAGCCGGTGGTCGCCCTGTGGGTGTGGCAGTGCCTGGTCGCCACCGTCCTGCTGTGCTGTGTCACCGCTCTCGCCCTGGGCGCCGCCGCCGTCTTCGGCACCGTCCGCGCCCAGCTCTTCGCCCCGGCCCCGCCCGCCGTCACCGCCGCGTACAACCTGTCCGCCGCCTCGCCCTGGACCGTGGCCCTCACCCTGCTGCTCGCCTGCGGCGCCGCGTGGACGACCGCCATGCTCGGGCGTGAACTGGCCGAGGCCCGTCGTCGGCGCACCCGCGCCCGGGAGCAGCTGCGCGAACGCGCCCCGGACCTGCCGGCCGGCCTGCCCCAGGCCCGCGGTCCCCTGCTGGTGCTGGAGGACGAGTATCCCGACGCCTGGTGGATGCCGGGCAGCCCGCCCCAGCTGATCGTCACCACCGGCGCCCTGCAGCGCCTCACCGACCATCAGCTGGACGCCGTCCTCACCCATGAGCGCGGCCACGCCCGTGCCCGTCACGACTGGCTGCTCCACCTCTCCACCGCGCTGGCCACCGGCTTCCCCCGCATCCCCCTGTTCGCGCACTTCTGCGACCAGACCCACCGCCTGGTCGAACTGTCCGCCGACGACACGGCCTCCCGCCGCTGCGGCCACCTGACCACGGCCCTGGCCCTGATCGAGCTCAACCAGCACCGGGGCGTCCTCTCCTGCGCCTCCAGCCACCGCCTGCTCGGCGAACGCGTCGACCGCCTCCTCGCGCCCCCGCCCCGCCTCACCCGCCACCACCGCGCCCTGACGACGGCGGCGGCGGCGCTGGTCCCCTTGGTCCCCTTGCTGATCACCTTCGCACCGGCCCTGACAGCCCTGCCGTAACCGCCCACGCGGCCGCAGCCCGCGCAGCTGCGGGCAGCCGCACCGCCACAGCCCACGCAGTCCGCCTAGCTGCGGGCAGTCGTGCCGCTGGGGCGGCACGGGTGGGCGCAGCGGCACCCCCTCCAGGGGGGCGAGCGCACACCCACCCCCGCCCAGCAGCTGCCCGGGGTGACGGCTGAGCGGGGGGACATCGCGCAACCCGGCGCTTACGGGGTGCCGTCGCGCCCACCCGTGCCGCCCTGCGGCACGCCTGCCCGCGGAGTGCGGAGGGCAGCGCCAGTCACGCGGCGCGCGGATCGGCGGGAGCGGCGGCGGCAGGCGCGCGGGGCGCGGATCGGCGGCGGCAGGCACGCGACGCGCGCGGGCGCGCAGCCCGACAGGCGCGGCGCAGCGCGGCAGACGCGGGCCGCGGCAGGCACGCGGCGCGCGTGGGTGCGCGCAGCGCGGCAGGTGCGGACGCTCGGGGCGCGGGGCGTCTACTCCCAGTCGTCGGGCTGGGGTTCCTCCTCCGGCCAGTCGTCCGGGCGCCCCACATCCTCGGGCACGCCGCCGGCGTCCCCCGGCGCGGTCAGCCCGGCCAGCACACCCACCACGCCCTCCCCGTACGTCGCCAGCTTCTTCTCCCCTACCCCGCTGATCCCGCCGAGCTCGGCCACCGACGTGGGCCACACCGTGGCGATCTCCCGCAGCGTGGCGTCATGGAAGATGACGTACGCCGGGACGCCCTGCTCACGGGCCTGCTCGGCGCGCCAGGCGCGCAGCGCCTCGAACGCGGGCTGAAGCTCCTCGGGCAGCTCGGCCGCGGCCGCCTTGGCCTTGCGCTCGCCCCGGCCGCCCGCGCCCCGGGCCGCCGTCGGCTTCTTCGGCTCCTTCCGCAACGACACCTCCCGCTCCCGCCGCAGCACCGCCCCGCTCTCCTCGGTCAGCACCAGCGTGCCGTACTCCCCCTCCACGGCGAGCAGCCCCTGCGCCAGCAACTGCCGTACGACGCCCCGCCACTCGGCCTCGCCGAGCTCCTCACCGATGCCGAACACCGACAGCTGGTCGTGGTCGAACTGGATGACCTTGGCCGTACGCCGCCCCAGCAGGATGTCGACGATCTGCACCGCGCCGAACTTCTGCCCGCGCTCCCGCTGCAGCCGCACCACCGTGGACAGCACCTTCTGCGCCGCGACGGTCCCGTCCCAGCTCTCCGGCGGGGTGAGGCAGGTGTCGCAGTTGCCGCAGCCCGTCGGGTCCGGGTCCTGGCCGAAGTAGGCGAGAAGCTGGCCGCGCCGGCACCGCACGGTCTCGCACAGGCCGAGCATCGCGTCGAGGTGCTGGTTGGCCCTCCGGCGGAACGCCTCGTCGCCCTCCCCGGACTGGATCAGCTTGCGCTGCTGTATGACGTCGTTCAGCCCGTAGGCCATCCACGCCGTGGACGGCAGCCCGTCCCGGCCCGCACGTCCCGTCTCCTGGTAGTAGCCCTCGACCGACTTGGGCAGATCGAGGTGGGCGACGAAGCGGACGTCGGGCTTGTCGATGCCCATGCCGAACGCGATGGTCGCCACCACGACCAGGCCCTCCTCGCGCAGGAACCGCGACTGGTGCGTGGCGCGCGTCCTCGCGTCCAGGCCCGCGTGGTACGGCACCGCCTCGACGCCGTTGCGGGAGAGGAACTCGGCGGTCTTCTCCACCGAGTTGCGCGACAGGCAGTAGACGATGCCCGCGTCCCCGGCGTGCTCCCCGCGCAGGAAGCTCAGCAACTGGTTCCTGGGGTCCGCCTTGGGCACGATCCGGTACTGGATGTTGGGCCGGTCGAAGCTCGCCACGAAGTGCCGGGCGTCCGGCATGCCGAGGCGCTCGGTGATCTCCCGGTGCGTGGCGTGCGTCGCCGTGGCCGTCAGCGCGATACGCGGTACGTCCGGCCAGCGCTCGCCGAGCACCGACAGCATGAGGTAGTCCGGCCGGAAGTCGTGCCCCCACTGGGACACGCAGTGCGCCTCGTCGATCGCGAAGACGGAGATCTTGCCGCGTGACAGCAGGTCCTGGGTGCTGTCGAGGCGCAGCCGCTCCGGCGCGAGATACAGCAGGTCCAGCTCGCCGGCGAGGAACTCCGCCTCGACGGTCCGCCGCTCGTCGAAGTCCTGCGTGGAGTTCACGAACCCGGCCCGCACGCCCAGCGCCCGCAGCGCGTCCACCTGGTCCTGCATCAGCGCGATCAGCGGGGAGACGACCACTCCCGTCCCCGGCCGGACCAGGGCCGGGATCTGGTAGCACAGCGACTTTCCGCCACCGGTCGGCATGAGCACCACGGCGTCGCCGCCCGTGACCACATGCTCGATGACCGCTTCCTGCTCACCGCGGAAGGCCTCGTACCCGAACACGCGGTGCAGCGCGGCCAGCGCCTCACTCTCCGTCACTGCCATTCCGCCACTACCGCCCATCACCGGTGCCCCCCGAAAGCCGTCCCTCGACCACTGCCTCCACGATAGGGGTCCGCACCGACAGCCTCCGGAGTTGTCCACAGGCCCATCCGTACGCCGACGGCGGCCCGGCCCCCCGAAGGGTGCCGGGCCGCCGTCGGCGTACCGAACCGAGCGATCAGCGCACGAACACTCCCGCGTCCCCCGCCAGCTCCAGGAAGTACTGGGGTGCCACGCCCAGCACCACCGTGACCGCCACGCCGACCGCGATCGCCGTCATCGTCAGCGGTGACGGCACCGCGACGGTCGGGCCCTCGGGTCGCGGCTCGCTGAAGAACATCAGGACGATCACACGGATGTAGAAGAACGCCGCGATGGCCGACGAGATCACACCGACCACGACCAGCGGGGCGGCCCCGCCCTCCGCCGCCGCCTTGAACACGGCGAACTTCCCGGCGAAGCCGGAGGTCAGCGGAATGCCCGCGAAGGCCAGCAGGAACACCGCGAACACCGCCGCCACCAGCGGGGAGCGCCGGCCGAGTCCCGCCCACTTCGACAGGTGCGTCGCCTCACCGCCGGCGTCCCGCACCAGCGTGACCACCGCGAAGGCGCCGATCGTCACGAACGAGTACGCCGCCAGATAGAACAGGACGGACGAGATGCCGGACGGCGTGGTCGCGATGACACCCGCGAGGATGAAGCCCGCGTGCGCGATCGACGAGTACGCCAGCAGCCGCTTGATGTCGGTCTGGGTGATCGCCACGATCGCACCGGCCAGCATGGTGACGATGGTGACGGCCCACATGACCGGCCGCCAGTCCCAGCGCAGGCCCGGCAGCACGACGTAGAGGATCCGCAGCAGCGCGCCGAACGCGGCCACCTTGGTCGCCGACGCCATGAAGCCGGTCACCGGCGTCGGGGCGCCCTGGTACACATCGGGTGTCCACATGTGGAAGGGGACGGCGCCGACCTTGAACAGCAGGCCCATGACCAGCAGCGCGGTGCCGATCAGCAGCAGCGCGTCGTTGCCCATGGTGCCGGCGAGCGCCGGGCTGACGTCCTGGACCGTGCCGTCGACGACCTGCGCGATCGTGGCGTACGACATCGAGCCCGAGTAGCCGTACAGCAGGGCGATGCCGAACAGCGTGAACGCGGAGGCGAACGCGCCGAGCAGGAAGTACTTGACCGCGGCCTCCTGCGACATCAGCCGCTTGCGGCGGGCCAGCGCGCACATCAGGTACAGCGGGAGCGAGAGGACCTCGAGCGCCACGAACAGCGTCAGCAGGTCGTTGGCCGCCGGGAAGACCAGCATGCCGGCGACGGCGAAGAGCAGCAGCGGGAACACCTCGGTGGTGGTGAACCCGGCCCTGACCGCCTGCTTCTCGCCCTCGCTGCCCGGTACGGCCGCGGCCTGCGCGGCGAACGAGTCGACCCGGTTGCCGTGCGCCTCCGGGTCGAGCCTGCGCTCGCCGAAGGTGAACAGGGCGACCAGCGCCGTCAGCAGGATCGTGCCCTGGAGGAACAGGGCCGGCCCGTCGACGGCGATGGCGCCCATCGCCGCGATGCCCGCCTTCGTCGTGCCGTAGCCGTCGGCGGCGAGCGCCACGACCGCGGCGAACGCGGCGGCCAGGGCGACCACGGCGACACACATCTGCGCGTGGTAGCGCGACCTGCGCGGGACGAACGCCTCGACCAGCACCCCGACGAGCGCCGCTCCGACGATGATCAGGGTGGGCGCGAGCTGCCCGTATTCGATCTTCGGCGCGTCGATCTTGGAGATCGGGTCGGCCGCCGTTGTCCACAGGCTGTGGACGGCTGTTGCGCTCACTTGGCCGCCTCCACCTCGGGCCGGGGGTCCTGCTTCTGTACGTCGGACATGGTGTGCTTCACCGCCGGGTTCACGACGTCCGTGAGGGGCTTCGGATAGACGCCGAGGAAGACCAGCAGCACGACCAGCGGCGCCACCACGGCGATCTCCCGCACCCGCAGATCGGGCATCGCGGAGACCTCGGGTCTCACCGGACCGGTCATCGTCCGCTGGTAGAGGACGAGGGTGTAGAGCGCGGCGAGGACGATGCCGAAGGTCGCGATGATGCCGATCACCGGATAGCGCGTGAACGTGCCGACCAGGACCAGGAACTCACTGACGAAGGGCGCGAGCCCCGGCAGTGAGAGGGTCGCGAGTCCGCCGATCAGGAACGTGCCGGCGAGCACCGGGGCCACCTTCTGCACACCGCCGAAGTCGGCGATGAGCCGCGAGCCGCGCCGCGAGATCAGGAATCCGGCGATCAGCATCAGCACGGCGGTCGAGATGCCGTGGTTGACCATGTAGAGCGTCGCTCCGGACTGGCCCTGGCTGGTCATCGCGAAGATGCCCATGATGATGAAGCCGAAGTGCGAGATCGACGCGTACGCGATCAGCCGCTTGATGTCGCGCTGGCCGACCGCGAGCAGGGCGCCGTAGATGATGCTGATGACCGCCAGGACGAGAACGGCGGGCGTCGCCCACTTGCTGGCCTCCGGGAACAGTCCGAGGCAGAAGCGGAGCATCGCGAAGGTGCCCACCTTGTCGACGACCGCCGTGATGAGCACGGCCACCGGGGCGGTGGACTCCTGCATGGCGTTGGGCAGCCAGGTGTGCAGCGGCCACAGCGGCGCCTTCACCGCGAAGGCGAAGAAGAAGCCGAGGAACAGCCAGCGCTCGGTGTTCGTCGCCATGTCCAGCGAGCCGTTGGCGCGGGCCTCGGCGATCTCCGGGAGCGAGAAGTTCCCGGCGACGACGTACAGGCCGATCACGGCGGCCAGCATGATCAGACCGCCGGCCAGGTTGTAGAGGAGGAACTTCACCGCCGCGTACGACCGCTGGGTCGCCGCCGTCTCCTCGCCGTGCTCGTGGGCACGGTCCCCGAAGCCGCCGATCAGGAAGTACAGCGGGATCAGCATGGCTTCGAAGAAGATGTAGAAGAGGAAGACGTCGGTGGCCTCGAAGGAGATGATCACCATCGCCTCGACGGCCAGGATCAGGGCGAAGAAGCCCTGCGTCGGCCGCCACCTCTTGTTCCCCGTCTCCAGCGGGTCGGCGTCGTGCCAGCCCGCGAGGACGATGAACGGGATCAGCAGGGCGGTCAGCGCGATCAGCGCGACCGCGATGCCGTCCACACCCAGCTCGTAGCGCACGCCGAAGTCCGCGATCCAGGCATGGGACTCGGTGAGCTGGTAGCGGTCGCCGTCCGGGTCGAACCGGACCAGGACGACGATCGCCAGCACGAGCGTGGCGAGCGAGAACAGCAGGGCCAGCCACTTGGCGGCCGTGCGCTTCGCGGCCGGTACCGCGGCCGTGGCGATCGCCCCGATGGCCGGGAGCACCGCCGTCGCTGTCAGCAGAGGAAAGGACATCGGTATCAGACCGCCCTCATCAGCAGGGTCGCGGCGACCAGAACCGCCGCGCCCCCGAACATCGAGACCGCGTAGGACCGCGCGAAGCCGTTCTGCAGCCTGCGCATCCGCCCGGACAGGCCGCCCATGGAGGCCGCCGTGCCGTTGACGACCCCGTCGACCAGGGTGTGGTCGACGTACACCAGCGAGCGGGTGAGGTGCTCACCGCCGCGGACCAGGACCACATGGTTGAAGTCGTCCTGGAGCAGATCGCGCCGGGCGGCCCGGGTGAGCAGCGAGCCGCGCGGGGCGACGGCGGGCACCGGACGGCGCCCGTACTGGGCCCAGGCGATCGCCACGCCGACGACCATCACGGCCACCGTGGACGCGGTCACCGTGGTCGCGCTGATCGGCGCGTCCCCGTGGGAGTGCCCGGTGACGGGCTCCAGCCAGTGCACGAAGCGGTCGCCGATACTGAAGATCGCGCCGGCGAAGACCGACCCGAAGGCGAGCACGATCATCGGAATCGTCATGCTCTTCGGCGACTCGTGCGGGTGCGGCGGCTCGTAGGCGCCGCGCGTCTCGGCGGCGGGCTCCACGTCCGGCGCGGCCGGGGACGGCGTCGGGGCATTGCGCCAGCGCTCCTCGCCGAAGAACGTCATCAGCATCACGCGTGTCATGTAGTACGCGGTGATGGCCGCGCCCAGCAGGGCGCAGGCGCCGAGGATCCAGCCCTCGGTGCCGCCCTTGGCGAACGCCGCCTCGATGATCTTGTCCTTGGAGAAGAAGCCGGACAAGCCCGGGAAGCCGATGATCGCGAGGTAGCCGAGGCCGAAGGTGACGAAGGTGACCGGCATGTACGTGCGCAGTCCGCCGTAGCGGCGCATGTCGACCTCGTCGTTCATGCCGTGCATCACCGAGCCGGCGCCGAGGAACAGCCCGGCCTTGAAGAAGCCGTGCGTCACCAGGTGCATGATCGCGAAGACATAGCCGATGGGGCCGAGGCCGGCGGCGAGGACCATGTAGCCGATCTGCGACATGGTCGAGCCGGCCAGCGCCTTCTTGATGTCGTCCTTCGCGCAACCGACGATCGCACCGAACAGCAGCGTGACGGCGCCGACGATGGTGACGACCAGCTGTGCGTCCGGGGCGCCGTTGAAGACGGCCGCGGAGCGGACGATCAGGTACACGCCCGCCGTCACCATGGTCGCCGCGTGGATCAGGGCCGAGACGGGGGTCGGGCCCTCCATCGCGTCCCCGAGCCAGGACTGCAGCGGCACCTGGGCGGACTTGCCGCACGCGGCGAGCAGCAGCATCAGCGCGATCGCGGTGAGCTTGCCCTCACCGGCCTGGCCCGCGAGTCCGGCCTCCCCGTGGCCGCCGAGCACCGGCCCGAAGGCGAAGGTCCCGAACCACAGGAACATCAGCATGATCGCGATGGACAGGCCCATGTCGCCGACCCGGTTGACCAGGAAGGCCTTCTTCGCGGCCGTGGCCGCGCTGGGCTTGTGCTGCCAGAAGCCGATCAGCAGGTAGGAGGCGAGACCGACGCCCTCCCAGCCGACGTACAGCAGCAGGTAGTTGTCGGCGAGGACGAGGATCAGCATCGCCGCGAGGAACAGGTTCAGATAGCCGAAGAAGCGGCGGCGCCGCTCGTCGTGCTCCATGTACCCGATGGAGTACAGGTGGATCAGCGAGCCGACGCCGGTGATCAGCAGGACGAACGTCATCGACAGCTGGTCGAGCCGGAAGGCGACGTCCGCCTGGAATCCCTCCACCGGGATCCAGCTGAACAGATGCTGCGTGACCGTGCGTTCCTCGGCGCCCTTGCCGAGCAGATCGGTGAACAGCACCAGGCCGAGCCCGAAGGAGACGGCCGCGAGCAGCGTGCCGATCCAGTGGCCCACGGCGTCCAGCCGGCGTCCGCCGCACAGCAGGACCACCGCTCCGAGCAGGGGCGCCGCCACCAGCAGCGCAATCAGGTTCTCCACGATTCAGCAGCCCCTCACAGCTTCATCAGGCTGGCGTCGTCGACCGAGGCCGAGTGGCGGGAACGGAACAGGGACACGATGATCGCCAGCCCGACCACGACCTCCGCGGCGGCGACGACCATCGTGAAGAACGCGATGACCTGCCCGTCGAGGTTGCCGTGCATCCGGGAGAAGGCGACGAACGCGAGATTGCAGGCGTTGAGCATCAGCTCGACGCACATGAACAGGACGATCGCGTTGCGCCTGATCAGTACGCCGGTGGCGCCGATCGTGAACAGCAGCGCGGCCAGGTACAGATAGTTCACGGGGTTCACTTCGACGCCTCCTCGGCCCGCTTGAAGGTCGGCGCGTCGATCGCGGTGCGCTCCAGCCGCTCCTCGGCGCGCTGCTCGATCGCCCGCAGGTCGTTGATCGCCTCGTGCGACACATCACGGATCTGGCCGCGCTCCCGCAGCGTCTTGCTGACGGTGAGGTCCGACGTGGTGCCGTCGGGCAGCAGGCCCGCGATGTCCACGGCGTTGTGCCGGGCGTACACACCGGGCGCCGGCAGCGGCGGCAGGTACTTGCCCTCGCGCACGCGCTGCTCGGCCAGTTCCCGCTGGGTCCTGGCGCGTTCGGTGCGCTCGCGGTGGGTGAGCACCATGGCGCCGACGGCGGCCGTGATGAGCAGGGCGCCGGTGATCTCGAAGGCGAAGACGTACCGGGTGAACAGGAGCGTCGCGAGACCCTCCACATTGCCGCCCGCGTTCGCCTCGCCGATGCCGTTGAACTCGCTGAGCGAGGCGTTCCCGATCCCGCCGACCAGCAGGGCGCCGAAGCCGAGCCCGCACAGCAGGGCCAGCCAGCGCTGGCCCTTGACGGTCTCCTTGAGGGAGTCCGCCGCGGTGACGCCGACCAGCATCACCACGAACAGGAACAGCATCATGATCGCGCCGGTGTAGACGACGATCTGCACGACGCCCAGGAAGTAGGCGCCGTTGGCCAGGTAGAACACCGCCAGGATGATCATGGTGCCGGCGAGGCAGAGCGCGCTGTGCACGGCCCGCCGCATGAAGACGGTGCACAGGGCGCCGATCACCGCGATCGTGCCGAGCACCCAGAACTGGAAGGCCTCTCCGGTGGAGGTGCCGGCGGAGAGGGTCGCCGCGGCGGCGAGCTGCGCGGTCATCGCCCGACCACCTTCCCCGACGCCGGCTCCTCGGGACCGAAGGTCGAGTCGGCCTCCTGCACGACCTCACCCTCAAAGTGGGCCGCCTGCTGCTCCGTGCCGGGCGCGGCCTCGGTCACCAGGCCCCGGTAGTAGTCCTGTTCGTCGGTGCCCGGGTACATGGCGTGCGGCGAGTCGACCATGCCCTCCTCCAGACCGGCGAGCAGCTGCTCCTTGGTGTAGATGAGGTTGGCGCGGCTGGAGTCCGCCAGTTCGAACTCGTTGGTCATCGTCAGCGCCCGGGTGGGGCACGCCTCGATGCACAGCCCGCACAGGATGCAGCGGGCGTAGTTGATCTGGTAGACGCGGCCGTACCGCTCGCCGGGCGAGTAGCGCTCCTCGTCCGTGTTGTCCGCGCCCTCGACGTAGATCGCGTCGGCGGGGCAGGCCCAGGCGCACAGCTCGCAGCCGACGCACTTCTCCAGGCCGTCCGGATGGCGGTTGAGCTGGTGCCGTCCGTGGAAACGCGGAGCGGTGGTCTTCGGCTGCTCCGGGTACTGCTCGGTCAGCCGCTTCTTGAACATGGCCGTGAAGGTCACGCCGAAGCCGGCCACGGGGTTCAGGAAACCGGGCTTGGTGTCCTTGGGTTCCTCAGCCATCGGACGCCTCCTTTCCATCCGTGGACCCGCCCACAGATCCGTCACTCTGAGTATCGGGTGCACCACTGACAATCAGTTCCCGCTCACGGCGCGGACGGCGTCGCGGCACCGGCGGCACCTCCTGTCCCGGCAGCGGCGGTACGGGGAATCCGCCGCCCATGGGGTCGAAGGCGGGCGGGCCCTCGGCGGGCTGTTCCGCCTGCTTCTCCTTGCCGCGGAACAGGTCCGCGACGAAGGACAGCAGCAGGAGGGCGAGGACGGCACCGCCGATGTAGAGCGCGATGTCGGTGAAGTCGTAGCCCTCGTTGCGCAGTGCCCGCACGCTGGCGACGAGCATCAGCCACACCAGGGACACCGGGATGAGGACCTTCCAGCCGAGCTTCATCAGCTGGTCGTAGCGCACGCGCGGGAGCGTGCCGCGCAGCCAGACGAAGCCGAACAGCAGGCTCACGAGCTTGCCGGTGAACCAGAGCATCGGCCACCAGCCGTGGTTCGCGCCCTCCCAGAAGGTGCTGATGGGCCACGGGGCCCGCCAGCCTCCCAGGAAGAACGTCACGGCGACGGCCGACACGGTCACCATGTTGATGTACTCGGCGAGCATGAACATCGCGAACTTGATGGACGAGTACTCGGTGTTGAAGCCGCCGACGAGGTCGCCCTCGGACTCCGGCATGTCGAAGGGGGCGCGGTTGGTCTCACCGACCATCGTCACGATGTAGATGAGGAAGGACACCGGCAGCAGCAGGATGTACCAGCGGTCGGTCTGCTGTTCCACGATCGTCGACGTCGACATCGACCCCGAGTACAGGAACACGGAGGCGAACGCGGCGCCCATGGCGATCTCGTACGAGATCATCTGCGCGCACGAGCGCAGACCGCCCAGCAGCGGATAGGTGGAGCCGGAGCTCCAGCCCGCGAGGACGATGCCGTAGATGCCGACCGAGGCGACCGCGAGGATGTACAGGGCCGCGATCGGCAGGTCGGTGAGCTGCATCGTGGTGCGGTGGCCGAAGATCGAGATCTCGTTGCCGGCCGGCCCGAAGGGGATCACCGCGATCGCCATGAAGGCCGGAACGGCCGCGACGACCGGCGCGAGGATGTACACCGCCTTGTCGGCGCGCTTGACGACGAGATCTTCCTTGAGCATCAGCTTGATGCCGTCGGCGAGCGACTGGAGCATGCCCCAGGGGCCGTGCCGGTTGGGGCCGACGCGCAGCTGCATCCAGGCGACGACCTTGCGCTCCATGACGATGGAGATCAGCACGGTCACCATCAGGAACGCGAAGCAGAACACCGCCTTGAGGACCACCAGCCACCAGGGGTCGGTGCCGAACATCGAGAGATCTTCGGCGGCGAGGTACGGACTCATGCCTCCACCTCCTCGGGGGCCTCGTCGGCGAGCGTCGCCGGGCCGATACGGACGAGCGAGCCGGGCAGGGCCCCGGTGCCGGAGGCGACGCCGCCGCCGACGGAGTTCAGCGGCAGCCACACCACACGGTCGGGCATCTCGGTGACCGCCAGCGGCAGCCGGACCGTCCCGGCGGTGCCGGTCACCGCGAGCAGGTCGCCCTCCTTGACGCCGGCCTCGGCGGCCGTGGCCGCCGACACCCGCGCGCGGGCGGCGTGCCGGGTGCCGGCGAGCGCCTCGTCGCCGACCTGCAGAAGGCCTTCGTCGAGCAGCAGCCGGTGTCCGGCGAGCACCGCCTCCCCGGCGGCGGGCCGGGGCAGCGCGCTCGCGGTCTCCAGCGGGTCGCTCGCGGCGGGGCCGTCCCAGGCGCCGAGCCGGTCGAGCTCCGCGCGGACGGTGCGCAGATCCGGCAGCCCCAGATGGATGTCCATGGCGTCGGCCAGCATCTGCAGCACACGCGCGTCGGTGGGCGGAAGCCGCCGGGTCATCTGGTCGGGCTTGAGCGCCGCCTCGAAGAGGCGGACCCTGCCTTCCCAGTTGAGGAAGGTGCCGGCCTTCTCGGGGACCGCGGCGACGGGCAGCACCACGTCGGCCAGTGCGGTGACCTCGCCGGGCCGCAGTTCGAGGGAGACCACGAACCCGGCCTCGGCGAGCGCGGCACGCGCGCGTGCCGGGTCGGGCAGGTCGGCGACCTCCACGCCCGCGACCAGCAGCGCCTGCAGCTCACCGCGCGCGGCCGCCTCGACGATCTGAGCGGTGTCGCGCCCGTAGCGGGTCGGCAGTTCGGCCACGCCCCACAGGGCGGCGACCTCCGCGCGTGCGCGCGGGTCGGTCGCCGGGCGGCCGCCCGGCAGCAGCGCCGGCAGCGCGCCCGCCTCGACGGCGCCCCGCTCACCGGCCCGGCGCGGGATCCACACCAGCCGGGCGCCGGTCGCGGCGGCGAACCGGACGGCGGCGGTGAGACCACCCCGTACGGCGGCCAGCCGCTCGCCGACGACGATGACCGCGCCGTCGCCGCGCAGGGCCTCGGCGGCCCCGGCCCCGTCGCCCTCCAGGCCGACGCCGCTCGCGAGCGCGTCCAGCCACTCGGTCTCGGTGCCGGGGGCCGCCGGCAGCAGGGTGCCGCCGGCCTTCTCCAGCCCGCGCGTGGCGTGGGTCGCGAGGGCGAACGTCTTCTGCCCGTGCCGCCGCCAGGCCTTGCGCAGCCGCAGGAAGACGCCGGGCGCCTCCTCCTCCGACTCGAACCCGACCAGCAGGACCGCGGGCGCCTCCTCCAGGGAGGTGTACGTGACACCCGTGCCGTCGAGATCACGGCCGCGTCCGGCGACCCGCGCGGCGAGGAAGTCGGCCTCCTCGGCGCTGTGCACGCGCGCGCGGAAGTCGATGTCGTTGGTGTCGAGCGCCACCCGCGCGAACTTGCTGTACGCGTAGGCGTCCTCGACGGTGAGCCGGCCGCCGGTCAGCACACCGGTGCGGCCCCGCGAGGCCAGCAGCCCCTGGGCCGCGATCTGCAGCGCGTCCGGCCAGGAGGCGGGCTCCAGCTCACCCTCCGGGTTGCGCACCAGCGGTGTGGTGAGGCGGTCCCGCTGCTGTGCGTACCGGAAGCCGAAGCGTCCCTTGTCGCACATCCACTCCTCGTTGACCTCGGGGTCGTCGGCGGCGAGCCGCCGCATGACCTTGCCGCGCCGGTGGTCGGTGCGGGTGGCGCAGCCGCCGGAGCAGTGCTCGCACACGGACGGCGAGGAGATCAGGTCGAAGGGGCGGGAGCGGAACCGGTACGCCGCCGAGGTGAGCGCGCCGACCGGGCAGATCTGGATGGTGTTGCCGGAGAAGTACGACTCGAACGGGTCGCCCTCGCCGGTGCCGACCTGCTGCAGCGCGCCCCGCTCGATCAGCTCGATCATCGGGTCGCCCGCGACCTGGTTGGAGAACCGGGTGCAGCGGGCGCACAGCACGCACCGCTCACGGTCGAGCAGCACCTGGGTGGAGATCGCGACGGGCTTCTCGTAGGTGCGCTTCTTGCCGTCGAAGCGGGAGTCGGCCTGGCCGTGCGACATCGCCTGGTTCTGCAGGGGGCACTCGCCGCCCTTGTCGCAGACGGGGCAGTCCAGCGGGTGGTTGATGAGCAGCAGCTCCATCACACCCTTCTGGGCCTTCTCCGCGACCGGCGAGGAGAGCTGCGTCTTCACCACCATCCCGTCGGTGCAGGTGATGGTGCAGGACGCCATGGGCTTGCGCTGGCCCTCGACCTCGACGATGCACTGCCGGCAGGCGCCGGCCGGGTCGAGGAGCGGGTGGTCGCAGAACCGGGGGATCTCGATGCCGAGCCGCTCGGCGGCCCGGATGACCAGGGTGCCCTTGGGCACGCTGATCTCGGCGCCGTCGATGGTCAGCGACACGAGGTCCTCCGGCGGGACCGCCGCCTCTCCCCCGCCGGAGGGAGCGTTGGTGGTCACAGTCATGCGTGCACCTCCGTACGGTCGGCCCAGGCCGTGGACTTGGCCGGGTCGAAGGGGCAGCCCCGGCCCGTGATGTGCTCCTCGTACTCCGCGCGGAAGTACTTCAGGGAGGAGAAGATCGGCGCGGCGGCGCCGTCGCCGAGGGCGCAGAAGGCCTTGCCGTTGATGTTGTCGGCGATGTCGTTGAGCTTGTCGAGGTCGGACATCCGTCCCTTGCCGGCCTCGATGTCACGCATCAGCTGGACCAGCCAGTACGTGCCCTCGCGGCAGGGGGTGCACTTGCCGCAGGACTCGTGGGCGTAGAACTCGGTCCAGCGGGTGACGGCGCGCACGACGCAGGTCGTCTCGTCGAAGCACTGCAGGGCCTTGGTGCCCAGCATGGAACCCGCGGCGCCCACTCCTTCGTAGTCGAGGGGGACGTCGAGGTGTTCGTCGGTGAACATCGGCGTCGAGGAACCGCCGGGGGTCCAGAACTTCAGCCGGTGGCCCGGGCGCATTCCGCCGCTCATCTCCAGCAGCTGGCGCAGCGTGATGCCGAGCGGCGCCTCGTACTGGCCGGGGGTGGCGACATGGCCGCTGAGGGAGTAGAGCGTGAAGCCCGCGGACTTCTCGCTTCCCATCGAGCGGAACCAGTCCTTGCCCCGGTTCATGATGGCGGGAACCGACGCGATCGACTCGACGTTGTTCACCACGGTCGGGCAGGCGTAGAGGCCCGCGACGGCGGGGAAGGGCGGACGGAGCCGCGGCTGGCCCCGGCGTCCTTCGAGCGAGTCGAGCAGCGCGGTCTCCTCACCGCAGATGTACGCGCCCGCGCCCGCGTGCACGGTGAGCTGGAGGTCGAGTCCGCTGCCCAGGGCGTTCTCGCCGAGGAGGCCGGCCGCGTAGGCCTCGCGCACCGCCTCGTGCAGCCGCCGCAGTACGGGGACGACCTCACCCCGCAGATAGATGAACGCGTGGGACGACCTGATGGCGTGGCACGCGATGACGATGCCCTCGATGAGGCTGTGCGGGTTCGCGAAGAGGAGCGGAATGTCCTTGCACGTCCCGGGTTCCGACTCGTCGGCGTTGACCACCAGGTAATGGGGCTTTCCATCGCCCTGGGGAATGAACTGCCACTTCATTCCCGTCGGGAATCCGGCGCCGCCGCGTCCGCGCAGTCCGGATTCCTTGACGTACGCGATGACGTCGTCCGGGGACATGGCGAGCGCCTTGCGGAGCCCCTCGTATCCCCCGTGGCGCCGGTAGACGTCCAGCGTCCAGGACTCGTCCTCGTCCCAGAAGGCGGACAGTACGGGTGCGAGCAGCTTCTCCGGGCTCATGTCCTTGAGTTCGGGTGCCAAGGTCATCACTCCCCCTCCTCGGCGGCGGGACCCGACGGGTGGGAAGGGTCGGAGGCCGATGTGTCCTGCGGCGCGTCGTGCGAGCTGAGGTGCTCCGAGGGCGACGGCTCGTGCGGCGGGGTGTCCCGGGGCGCCTCACCGCGCGGGTGCACCACACGCGCGGGCGCGGCCTCGCCCTTGGCCAGCTTCAGGCCGACCAGGGAGGCGGGTCCCGCGCTGCCGGTGGCCTCGACCGCTCCCTCGCGCGTGTCGGGGAAGCCGGCCAGGATGCGGGCGGTCTCCTTGAAGGTGCACAGGGGCGCCCCGCGCGTGGGCGACACCTCGCGGCCGGCCCGCAGGTCGTCGACCATGCGCTTGGCGCTCTCGGGGGTCTGGTTGTCGAAGAACTCCCAGTTCACCATCACCACGGGCGCGAAGTCGCAGGCCGCGTTGCACTCGATGTGCTCCAGGGTGACCTTGCCGTCGCCGGTGGTCTCGCCGTTGCCGACGCCGAGGTGCTCCTGGAGCTCCTCGAAGATCGCGTCGCCGCCCATGACGGCGCACAGGGTGTTGGTGCACACCCCGACCTGGTAGTCACCGCTCGGCCGGCGCCGGTACATGGAGTAGAAGGTGGCGACCGCGGTCACCTCCGCGGTGGTCAGGTCCAGCGTCTCCGCGCAGAACCGCATCCCGGTGCGCGTGACATGGCCCTCCTCGGACTGCACGAGGTGCAGCAGCGGCAGAAGGGCGGAGCGGGAGTCCGGGTAGCGGGCGATGACCTCGCGCGCGTCGGCCTCCAGCCGGGCCCGTACGTCGTCGGGGTAGGCGGGCGCGGGCAGTTCGGGCATGCCCAGGCTGACGCCGTGGTCCGAAGAAGAGGTGGTCACCGGTCGACGCCTCCCATCACGGGGTCGATGGACGCGACGGCGACGATGACGTCGGCGACCTGGCCGCCCTCGCACATCGCCGCCATGGCCTGCAGGTTGGTGAAGGACGGGTCGCGGAAGTGGACCCGGTAGGGGCGGGTGCCGCCGTCGGAGACGACATGCACCCCGAGTTCGCCCTTGGGCGACTCGACCGCCGTGTACGCCTGTCCCGGCGGGACCCGGAATCCCTCGGTGACCAGCTTGAAGTGGTGGATCAGGGCTTCCATGGAGGTGCCCATGATGTTCTTGATGTGGTCGAGGGAGTTGCCCAGTCCGTCCGGTCCCAGGGCGAGCTGGGCGGGCCAGGCGATCTTCTTGTCGGCGACCATGACCGGTCCGGGCTGCAGCCGGTCCAGGCACTGCTCGACGATGCGCAGCGACTGGCGCATCTCCTCCAGCCGGATCAGGAACCGGCCGTAGGAGTCGCAGGTGTCGGCGGTCGGGATGTCGAAGTCGTAGGTCTCGTATCCGCAGTACGGCTGGGCCTTGCGCAGGTCGTGCGGGAGGCCGGTGGAGCGCAGGATCGGGCCGGTGGCACCGAGGGCCATGCAGCCGGCCAGGTCGAGGTAACCGACGTCCTGCATACGGGCCTTGAAGATGGGGTTCCCGGTGGCGAGCTTGTCGTACTCCGGGAGGTTCTTCCGCATCTTCTTCACGAACTCGCGGATCTGGTCCACCGCGCCGGGCGGCAGGTCCTGGGCGAGTCCGCCGGGCCGGATGTACGCGTGGTTCATCCGCAGGCCGGTGATCAGCTCGTAGATGTCGAGAATGAGTTCACGATCACGGAATCCGTAGATCATGATCGTGGTGGCGCCGAGCTCCATGCCGCCGGTGGCGATGCACACCAGGTGGGAGGAGAGCCGGTTCAGCTCCATCAGGAGGACCCTGATGATGGTGGCCCGGTCCGGGATCTGGTCCTCGATCCCGAGGAGCTTCTCGACGCCCAGGCAGTACGCCGTCTCGTTGAAGAACGACGTCAGGTAGTCCATGCGCGTCACGAACGTGGTGCCCTGGGTCCACGTGCGGTACTCGAGGTTCTTCTCGATGCCGGTGTGCAGGTAGCCGATGCCGCAGCGGGCCTCGGTGACCGTCTCGCCGTCGATCTCCAGGATCAGCCGGAGCACTCCGTGGGTGGAGGGGTGCTGGGGACCCATGTTGACGACGATGCGCTCGTCGTCGGCGCGGGCGGCGGTCTGGACGACCTCGTCCCAGTCGCCGCCGGTGACCGTGTAGACGGTGCCTTCGGTCGTCTCCCTCGGGGAGGCGTGGGAAGTGCTCACGAGTACGACCTCCGCTGGTCCGGAGCCGGGATCTGGGCGCCCTTGTACTCGACGGGGATGCCGCCGAGGGGATAGTCCTTGCGCTGCGGATGGCCCGGCCAGTCGTCCGGCATCATGATCCGCGTGAGCGCCGGGTGGCCGTCGAAGACGATGCCGTAGAAGTCGTACGTCTCGCGCTCGTGCCAGTCGTTCGTCGGATAGACCGAGAACAGCGACGGGATGTGCGGGTCGCTGTCGGGGGCGCTGACCTCAAGGCGGATCAGCCGGTTGTGGGTGATCGAGCGCAGGTGGTAGACGGCGTGCAGTTCGCGGCCCTTGTCGTTCGGGTAGTGCACGCCGCTGACGCCGGTGCACAGCTCGAAGCGCAGGGCGGGGTCGTCGCGCAGGGTCCTCGCGACCCGGACCAGGTGCTCGCGCTCGATGTGGAAGGTGAGTTCGCCCCGGTCGACGACCGTCTTCTCGATGGCGTTCTCCGGGAGCAGGTCCTGCTCCTCCAGCGCGCCCTCCAGTTCGTCGGCGACCTCGTCGAAGTATCCATATGCGCCTCCGCCGCGTGGGCCGCCATAGGGGCGGGCCGCCGGTCCGGGGAGGCGGACGGAGCGGACGAGTCCGCCGTAACCGGAGGTGTCGCCGCCCTCGGTGGCGCCGAACATGCCGCGCTGGACGCGGATCTCCTCACCGCCCTGGCCGCGCTGGCCGGGGAGGTTCTCGGCGGAGAGGTCCTTCTCGGGGTTCACCCCGTCCGACCCGCCCGCGCCGTTCGCGTCACTCATCGCAGCAGCCCCTTCATCTCGATCGTGGGCAGGGCCTTGAGCGCCGCCTCCTCCGCCTCACGGGCCGCCTCCTCGGCGTTCACGCCGAGCTTGGAGTTCTGGATCTTCTCGTGGAGCTTGAG
Organism: Streptomyces sp. NRRL WC-3626; assembly: GCF_000718785.1. Lineage (GTDB taxonomy): Bacteria > Actinomycetota > Actinomycetes > Streptomycetales > Streptomycetaceae > Streptomyces > Streptomyces edwardsiae. The sequence goes on from NZ_JOCA01000012.1 coordinate 33,873, forward strand.
AATCGCGTCCAGCAGCATCTCGGGGCGGGGCGGGCAGCCGGGGAGATAGATGTCGACCGGGACGACATGGTCGACGCCCTGCACGATCGCGTAGTTGTTGAACATGCCGCCCGAGGAGGCGCAGACCCCCATGGAGATCACCCACTTGGGGTTCGGCATCTGGTCGTAGACCTGCCGCAGCACCGGTGCCATCTTCTGGCTGACCCGCCCCGCGACGATCATGAGGTCCGCCTGCCGCGGAGAGCCGCGGAAGACCTCCATGCCGAAGCGCGCCAGGTCGTAGCGGCCGGCGCCGGTGGTCATCATCTCGATGGCGCAGCAGGCGAGTCCGAACGTGGCCGGGAAGACGGACGACTTGCGCACCCAGCCCGCGGCCTGCTCGACGGTGGTCAGCAGGAATCCGCTCGGCAGCTTTTCTTCGAGTCCCATGAGTTAAGGCCCCTCAGTCCCATTCCAGGCCGCCGCGCCGCCATACGTACGCGTACGCGACGAAGACGGTGAGCACGAAGAGCAGCATCTCCACGAGCCCGAAAATCCCCAGGGCGTCGAAGGTGACGGCCCAGGGGTAGAGGAAGACGATCTCGATATCGAAAATGATGAAGAGCATCGCCGTCAGGTAGTACTTGATCGGGAAGCGCCCGCCGCCGGCCGGCGTGGGGGTCGGTTCGATACCGCACTCGTACGCCTCGAGCTTGGCGCGGTTGTACCGCTTCGGACCGATCAGCGTGGCCATGACCACGGAGAAGATCGCAAAGCCTGCCCCGAGGGCTCCCAGTACGAGGATGGGCGCATACGCGTTCACCGCTCCTCGCTCCTCTCAGTCGGCACTGACTGCTGGCGTTTGTGCAGTGGGCCCACCCGCCTCAACTGCCCCACGAACCACGCCCGCCCCGGCGAAGATCGAGAACATGTGAAGCAGGTCACAAGCCCAACCGCTCCGCATCCTATGCCCGCGAGTCTGTGATCTGCGACACGGGGTATTGCACAAGCTTTGTGATCTCCACCACCTGACGAACGATCATGAAGTCGGATGAGCGGTGATCTTCACACGCCAAGCATCCACGCGATCACCAATGGTGACATTTTGACTGGTCAGTGCAGCTCAGAGGGCTCGTCTCCATATCAAGAGGCTTCCCGCGCATGCAAATTGGTGTGGGACTCGATCTCTTGATAGAGGCCCGTTCACACATCAGGGGGACGCGGGGCGGGATGTGGACGTGTGCACGCGTTCACGAAGTCCCCCGCCGCCCGGCCGGTGATGAAGCGGAGCACCCCGGGGCCGGGGGCACCCGGGTGCGGTGCCCCCGGCCTCGGGGTGGCTGGTGGAGCCTTGCCTCAACTGCCCGTTGTGGTGGGGGACTTGACCGGGATCCGAAGGGTGGGACGGTCGGGGGTGCCGACGTCGCCGCCCTCGACGTCGAGGTGGGGCAGCAGGCGGTCCAGCCCGCGGGGCAGCGTCCAGGCCCGGTCGCCGAGGAGGGCCATGACCGCCGGGACCAGGGTCATACGGACCAGGAAGGCGTCCACGAGGACCCCGAAGGCCAGGGCGAAGGCGATCGGCATGATGTCAGCGTCGTGGGAGAAGAGGAAGCTGACGAACACCGAGATCATGATCAGCGCGGCGGCGGTGACCACACGGGCGGCGTTGCGCGCGCCGGCCACGACGGCGGCGCGGGCGTCGCGGTGGCGGACGTAGTCCTCCCGCATGGCGGAGACGAGGAACACCTCGTAGTCCATGGCCAGGCCGAAGAGGACGGCCATGACGATGATGGGCATGAAGCTCGCCACCGGTCCCTCAGCGCTGACGCCCAGCACGCCGGCCAGCCATCCCCACTGGAACACCGCGACGGTCGCGCCGAACGCCGCGCCGACGGAGAGCAGGAACCCGACGGTGGCCTTCACCGGGATGGCGACGGACCGGAAGGCGATCATCAGCAGCAGCAGGGAGAGGCCGACCACCACGACCGCGAAGGGCACGAGCGCGCCGCTGAGCCTGTCGGCGACGTCGACGCTGACGGCGGTGAGGCCGGTGACGGCGACGTGGCTGCCGGAGTCCGCGGCCAGCGGCGCCATCTCGGTGCGCAGGTGAGCCACCAGGGAACCGGTCTCGGCGGTGCGCGGCCCGGTGGTGGGGATGATCCGGACGCGTGCGGCCGTGCCGTCCTCGGCGATGTCGGCGTCGCCGACGTCCGCGATGCCCTCGACCCGGCCCAGCCTGTCGCCGACCGCGTCGGCGGTGGACCGGACGGCCGCCGGGTCGTCGTTCTCGACCAGGACCACCAGCGGACCGTTCACGCCGGGGCCGAAGGCGTCGCCGATCAGGTCGTAGGCCTGGCGGCTGGAGGTGCCTGCGGGGCTGTCGCCCTCGTCGGTGACGGCGAGCTGGAGCTGCAGGGCCGGCAGGGCGAGCGCGATGACGGCGACGGTCCCGACGACGAGGGTCCGCACGGGACGCCGCAGCACACCCTCGGTCCAGCGCACGCCCAGCGGCGTCCGGCCGCCGCGCGCCTTCCGGACGGTCCACCGCCCGGTCCGCGCACCGGCCTTGGGCGTGAGCCTGCGCCCGGCCATGCCGAGGAGGACGGGGAGCATGCCCAGCGCGAGGACGACGGCGACGGCGACGGCACCCGCGGACGCGAGCCCCATCGAGGTGAGCAGCGGCACCCCGGCCACCGACAGTCCGGCGAGCGCGATGACCACGGTGGCGCCGGCGAAGACCACCGCGCTGCCCGCGGTGGCGTTGGCCCGTGCCACGGACTCCACCACCGGTGTCCCGGCGGCCAGCTGACCGCGGTGACGGGACACGATGAACAGGGCGTAGTCGATACCGACCGCGAGCCCCAGCATGATCGCGAGCGTGGGCGCGTTGTCGCTCACCCCGAACACCGTGGCGGCGCCCGTCATGGCGGCCATCGTGCCCACGACACCGAGGACGGCGGTCAGCAGCGGCAGCCCCGCGGCGATCAGCGAACCGAACGTGATCACCAGGATGACCAGGGCGACGCCCAGCCCCGCCAGCTCGGACGGCCCGAACGGCGCGGTGGAGGGAGCGTAGGCGTCACCGCCGAAGATGGTCCTCATCCCCGCCCGCCCGGCCGGCTCCCCCGCGGCCTTCACCGCGTCCAGCGTGCCGGCGGGCACGTCCTCCTCGGCGGCGGCCGTGAACGTGACCTCCGCGACGGCGGTACGTCCGTCCTCCGACACCATGACGTCCTCGGCCGGGCCGCTCACCTCCCGTACGCCGCTCACGTCACCCATCGCCGTGAGGCTGGAGTCCAGGGCCTGCCGCAGCGCGGGTTCGGTCACCCGGTGGCCGGGCGGGGCCCGGAACACGATCCGCGCGGACTGCAGGTCCGGCGACGGGAAGTGCCGGTCCATCCTGGCGAGCGCCGTCTGCGCGGGCGACCCGGGGATGGAGCCGCTGTCCTCGAACTCACCGGCGAGCGAGAAGCCCAGCCCGGCCACCGCGCACAGCGCGACCAGCCATCCGACCAACATGGTGCGCCATCGCCGAGCGCCCAGTGCGCCCAGCCGGTACAAGTACGTAGCCATTCCCGGATCCCTCGTCAGCGGTCATCGACACGCCGATCCTTCTGCGCACGGTTGACGGTCCCTCCCCCCGCGACCTGAGGACTTCCTGACGGTCCCCGCACCGCGCCGTCAACCCGATGCCCGCCGTCGCCGGCGGGGCGCACGGGCCGGGATCGAATCCGGCCGTCGACCGGGGCGGCCGGGCGTCGCGGCCGACGCCGTGACACGGGTAAGCGTTCCGTGACCTCCGTCACATTCATGAGAGCCGCATGAGAGGAGGGATTGGCCAACCACTTCAACCGATGGTAAGTGCGGGGCAATTCGGGCGTAACGATGAAAGCGCGTGATCACGGGCCGATCACGGACGCCCGCAATGTCCGTTAGGGCGTCAATAAAGAGCGACACGCCCGGGAATTGACGCCCCGATTGAACAACTGTGGCGCAGCACACGTTTCTTGAAGATATGAAGCAGCCCCTGGTACCGGTTGTTCCCATGTCCCACACCGCTCACATACGCAGCCACCGGAAACCCCGCCGCACCGCGTCGTCCACGATGGCGATGCGTGCCGGAGTCGCCGGTGGTGTTCTCAGCACCCTGGCAGTGGCCGGGGCGTCCGGTTCGGCCAACGCGGCCGAGCCGGTGACGCAGACCCTCGAACTGCCCACCCTGACGGCCGACCTGGCCACCCAGGCCGCCCAGGCCGCGGACGCCACCCAGCAGGCGGCCGCGAACTACCAGCTGCAGGCCGAGCGTGACGCGGCCGCGGAGCAGGCCGCCAAGGAGGCCAAGGCGGACCTCGCCGTGGCCAAGAAGAAGGCCGAGGCGAAGAAGCAGGCCGCCGAGGAGGCCCGCAAGGCCGCCGCCGAGCGCGCCACCCGCAACGCCGAGCGCACCACCCTCACCACCACGGCGACGTCCACGACCGCCTCCGCGCCGGCCAGCGGCAGCGTCGCGTCGGTCATCGCCTTCCTCAGGGCGCAGGTGGGCGACGCCTACGTCATGGGCGCCTCGGGCCCCAACGCCTGGGACTGCTCCAGCCTGGTGCAGGCGGCGTTCAAGCAGGTCGGCGTCGACCTGCCGCGCGTCTCGCAGGACCAGTCGATGGCCGGCACCGACATCCCGCTGTCCAACGTCCAGGTGGGCGACATCCTGTACTGGGGCGGCAAGGGTTCCGCCTACCACGTGGGTGTCTACATCGGCAACGGCCAGTACCTGGACGCGGCCAACCCCTCCAAGGGTGTCGTCATCCAGGACCTGTCCGGCTACCCCGCGTCGGGTGCCGTGCGCGTGCTCTGAGCCGCGCCCCGTTACGGGCCGGAGGGCCGCTGCCGGTCGAAGGAGCGGAGCGGCCCTCCGCCGTACCCGCACACCACCCAAGATCGCCCGATTGCCCGAATCGTCCCCCGATTCGGGCCGGTTGACGTTGCCGCCGCGCGCCACCGCACCGCCGTACGGCCCCGCAGTGCCCCCTCACGCGCCCCGGCACACACGCGGGCGACCGGAGCCCGCCTTCCCGGCTCCGGCCGCCCACAACGCCGCTCACGGCTTCACACCGCTCAGGCGATGGCCCCGCCCGTCCGCGGTGCCCGGCGGCGCAGCAGCACGGTCGCACCCGCGCCGAGACCCAGCGCCAGCAGCGCCGCTCCGCCGATCAGCACGGTCCCGCCGGCTCCGGTGGACGCCAGACCGCCCTGGACGCCGCCACCGGACGTGCCGCCGGTACCGGAGCCCGGGGTGCCGCCCTGCCCGGGGCCGGGCGACGACGGCGACGGCGAAGGGGAGGCGGACGGCGTACCGCCGCCGTTCTGGCCCGTTCCGCCGTCCGTCGGCCCGTCCGGGCCGTTGAGGACGATCCAGGCCGAGTTGTTCGTGAGGTCCGACTCGGCCGGGTCGTGCGACTCCGGCAGCGCCACCCTGCCCCTGGCGTTCTCCACGACCCGGTCGACCCGCAGTTCGAACGGGTAGCCGAACTCGGCGTCCTCCAGCAGCGGGGTGCTCACGAAGCAGCGGTAGCCCTTCCCGCCGCCGTCGGGGAGGGTGATCTCCCGGCACTTCTGCGGGACCTTGGTGACGGTCGCCCCCTCGGGGGCCTGCACCGTGAAGGAGAAGGACTCGCCGCCGGAGCGCAGGGCGCTGATCCAGGCCGGCCCGTTGTTGCGGAAGCCGATCTCCGCCGTCACCGTCTCGCCGGCCGCGGCGTCCAGCGAGGCGCCGGTCAGCTCGAGGTCGTAGGTGTTCGTCAAGGGGAGGTCCAGTTCCGCGTACCGCGCGTAGTCCGCGGGGTCGGCGTCGGAGACCTGCTTCAGCGCCAGGTCCGCTCCGTTGCCCCGCCGGTAGTCCTTCGCCGCCAGGAGTCCGGCCGCCTCGTCCGGGGGCACGGCCGTGAAGGAGTAGGTGAAGATGTCGCGCAGCGCGAAGTCCGCGGTGTTCACCTTCAGCGGCTCGGCCGTCGTGTACGCCGCGCCGGCGGCGATGCCGTCCGGGAAGACGCAGACGACGTCGGTGCCCTGGTACAGCAGCGGGCCGGTGGTCACCTCGGAGTAGGCGCAGTTGCCGTAGGAGTCGGGGAAGATCACGCCGCGGGAGCCGTGGAACCGCAGCACCGCGCCCTCGGCGGGCATGTCACCGGCGTTGCGCAGACCCAGGGGCGCCTTGTAGGTCTCGCCCGCCCGGTAGTCCTCGGGCAGCGAGAGCTTGCGGTTCACGAACTCGGGCCCGCCGACGAGGACGTCGACGCTCAGCGGCGTGAACTCCAGGCCCTCGCCCGCACCGGTGACCTCGATGCTGCCGGAGTCCCCGGCCTCGCTGTCGTCGTCGATGTCGAGCCGGATGCCGCCGAGCCGGTTGTACTGCTGCCCGGCGTACAGCTCCGAGCCCGTGCAGGTGGCGACGAGACCGTCGACGTCGCAGGGGAGGTCCACCGAGGCGACGCCCTCCAGTGCGGTGGCGTCGATACGGATCGTGTACTCGCCGTTGAAGACGGCCGGGATGTCGCCGTCGCCCTCGTGCTCCTCCCCCGGGACGTCCAGCCGCAGGTCGACCTGCGGCTCCGTGGGGTCGCCGTTGCCGGACCCCAGCGACAGGTCGACCCGGTCCTCGCCGGTGATGGTCACGGGAAGGGGCTCGTCGGCCGCCCGGGCGGTGCCCGTGGCGGCACCGGCCGCGACCAGACTCGCGGCGGCCACCAGTCCCAGGGTTCTCAGCGGTCCGGGCCGCCGTTGTGCCTGTTCTGTCATGGAAGGCTCTTTCGTCGTACGGGACGTGCCTCACTGGTTACGTCCCGTACGACCCCGACCGCGGTCGAACAGTTGTCCGCGACCGGATCACGCAATGATCACGATCCGACGGCCCGTCAGGCCGCTCACGCCTTCGGCGCCACCTTGCTCAGACCGTTGATGATGCGGTCCATCGCGTCGCCGCCCGTCGGGTCGGTGAGGTTGGCGAGGAGCTTCAGGGTGAACCTCATCAGCATCGGGTGGGTCAGTCCGCGCTGGGCGGCGATCTGCATGACCTTGGGGTTGCCGATCAGCTTCACGAACGCCCGGCCGAGCGTGTAGTAGCCGCCGTAGGTGTCCTTCAGCACGCGCGGATAGCGCTGGAGGGCGATCTCCCGCTGCGACGGGGTGGCGCGGGCGTGGGCCTGGACGATGACGTCGGCGGCGAGCTGCCCGGACTCCATGGCGTAGGCGATGCCCTCGCCGTTGAACGGGTTCACCAGACCGCCCGCGTCACCGACGAGCAGCAGCCCGCGCGTGTAGTGCGGCTGGCGGTTGAAGGCCATGGGGAGGGCGGCGCCGCGGATCGGGCCGGTCATGTTGTCCGGGGTGTAGCCCCAGTCCTCCGGCATGGACGCGCACCACGCCTTGAGGACCTCGCGCCAGTCCAGCTCCTTGAAGGAGTCGGAGGTGTTGAGCACGCCGAGGCCGACGTTGCTCGTCCCGTCGCCCATGCCGAAGATCCAGCCGTAGCCGGGCAGCAGCCGGTCCTGCGCGCCCCGGCGGTCCCAGAGCTCCAGCCAGGACTCCAGGTAGTCGTCGTCGTGGCGCGGCGAGGTGAAGTACGTACGGACCGCGACGCCCATCGGCCGGTCCTCGCGGCGGTGCAGGCCCATCGCCAGGGACAGCCGGGTGGAGTTGCCGTCGGCGGCCACCACCAGCGGGGCGTGGAAGGTGACTTCCCGCTTCTCCTCGCCGAGCTTCGCCTTCACGCCGGTGATACGGCCGGTGCGGTCGTCGATGACGGGCGCCCCGACGTTGCAGCGCTCGTACAGCCGGGCGCCGGCCTTCTGGGCCTGCCGGGCCAGCTGTTCGTCGAAGTCGTCGCGCTTGCGGACGAGGCCGTAGTCCGGGAAGGAGGCGAGATCCGGCCAGTCCAGCTGGAGACGGACGCCGCCGCCGATGATGCGCAGGCCCTTGTTGCGCAGCCAGCCGGCCTCCTCGGAGATGTCGATGCCCATCGCGACGAGCTGCTTGGTGGCGCGCGGGGTGAGGCCGTCGCCGCACACCTTCTCGCGCGGGAACTCGGTCTTCTCCAGCAGGAGCACGTCGAGTCCGGACCGGGCCAGGTGGTAGGCGGTGGTGGAGCCGGCTGGCCCCGCGCCGACGACGATCACATCGGCGGTGCTTTCGGAGAGGGGCTCGGTCACGGCGGGATCTCCCCAAGTTCGAAATCTGCGTGCCGACCGGCACTGGACATGGGCAGTCTATTCAGCACGATTGATCACCCCGCTGAAGGGCTGCCCCGTGAACCGAGCTCTCCCCGCTGTACGGCTGCGCGTACCCACCCATGAGGACGCCTTCGCCTGGCACCGGATCTTCGCCGACCCGGACGTCATGGAGTTCCACGGCGGCGCCCCGGCGGAGCTGTCGGTGTACGAGGAGCTCACCGCCCGCCAGCGCCGGCACGACGCCGAGCACGGCTTCTGCCTGTGGAGCATGCTCGACGGGTCGGGGCAGGTCATCGGCTTCACCGGAGCCCAGCCGTGGGAGCGCGAGTGGGGTCCCACGGGGGAGATCGAGATCGGCTGGCGGCTCGCCCGCGAGCACTGGGGCAAGGGGTACGTCACCTCGGCGGCCCGGCAGACCCTGGAGCGGGTGACGGCGTCCGGTCTGAAGGGCGTGGTGGCGATGGTGGACTCCCGCAACGCCCGTTCCATAGCGGTGACCCGGCGGCTCGGCATGCGTCTCGCCGAGACGTTCACGCTCCCGCCCGACCCGCGGACGGCGCACTGCTACCGCCTCGACCTGTGATCCCGCATGGTCACTCTGCGTAGTCGATTGTCACGGAAAGCCATCTGAAGCTTCCGGCGGCCCGCTCCCGGGTCTACTCTGCCGGTACCGCTTGGGGGTGACGTCCGTGCGTATGACACCCAGGATCCCGACGCCCGACGTGCGCGTACCGCGCCTGGTCGGACTGATGGCCGTGGACGCGCGCGAGTCGGCCCGGGCACGGGGCCTGTCGGTGAACGCCCCGGACCGGGCGGACTTCCAGTTCGTCGTCGTCGACTACGTCGTACGGCAGTATCCGCAGCCCGGCACCGAGGTGCCGCGGGACTCCGTGGTCCACGTGTGGTTCGACTTCGGCGAGGGCGAGGGCGGCGGCGGGGTGCGCGAGCCGCGCGGACCGAAGCCGCCCCCCGGCGGGTTCCCGAGGGAACTGGACGAGCCCGCCCTGCCGCACCCGGTGGTGCTCAGCTCTCCTTGAAGCCCCGGTGCAGCGCCACCACACCGCCGGTGAGGTTCCGCCACGCCACCTTCGACCAGCCGGCGCCCTGCAGCCGTCCGGCCAGCGCGGGCTGGTCGGGCCAGTCGCGGATGGACTCGGCGAGATAGACGTAGGCGTCCGGGTTGGACGACACCGACCGGGCGACCGGCGGCAGCGCGCGCATCAGGTACTCGGTGTAGACGGTGCGGAACGGCGCCCACGTCGGATGCGAGAACTCGCAGATGACGATCCGCCCGCCGGGCCGGGTCACCCGGTGCATCTCGCGCAGCGCCGCGTCCGTGTCCTGCACGTTGCGCAGCCCGAAGGAGATGGTGACGGCGTCGAACACGTCGTCCCTGAACGGCAGCCGGGTCGCGTCGCCGGCCGTGTACGGCAGCCAGGTGTTGTTCCGCTTGCCGACCCGCAGCATGCCCTGGGAGAAGTCGCAGGGCACGACGTAGGCGCCGGCGCGGGCGAACGGCATCGACGACGTGCCCGTACCGGCCGCCAGGTCCAGGATCTTCTGCGCGGGCCGGGCGTCGACGGCCTTCGCGACCTCCTTGCGCCATCGCCGGTCCTGCCCGAGGGACAGCACGTCGTTCGTCAGGTCGTATCGTTCCGCGACGTCGTCGAACATCGAGGCGACTTCGTGCGGCTGCTTGTCCAGGGATGCGCGGGTCACGAGCCCATTCTTGCAGCCCGCCCCGCGGGCGGAAGCGTCGGCGTACGCCCCGCTCGCGGGCCGCCGCATCAGCCGCCGCTCCCCGACGGCATCCCGACCTCGCCGGTCCGCTTCAACTTCTGCCAGCGCAGCCGGCCGCCGGTCAGTGCGGTGACGCAGGAGTGGATGAGGACGAGGTACATCAGCTGCCGGTACGCGAGCTGCTGCAGCGGCATCATCAGCAGATACCGGCACTTCTCCCGGTCGAGCCGGAACGCGTAGGCCGCGCATCCCAGTTGCACACCGAGGACGGCGAGCCAGGCCAGCAGGGCGGCCCGGAAGTCGACGAACAGCATCGAGTACAGGGTGAACACGTCGATGAGCGGCGCGAACACCGGTGTGACGATCTGGAAGAGCACCACCAGCGGCATGCCGACCCGCCCGAACCGCCCCGACGGCCCCCTGTCCGTCAGGGACTTGCGGTGCTTCCACAGCGCCTGCATGGTGCCGTACGACCAGCGGTAGCGCTGCGACCACAGCTGGCGCGGCGAGCGGGGCGCCTCGGTCCACGCGCGCGCGTGCTCCTCGTAGACGACCCGCCATCCCGCGCGGTGCAGCGCGATGGTGATGTCGGTGTCCTCGGCGAGGGTGTCCTCGCTCATCCCGCCCGCCTGGAGGACCGCCTCGCGGCGGAACGCGCCGATCGCGCCGGGGATGGTCGGCATGCAGCGCAGCAGGTCGTACATGCGCCGGTCGAGGTTGAAGCCCATCACGTACTCGATGTGCTGCCAGGCGCCGATGAGCGTGGAGCGGTTGCCGACCTTGGCGTTGCCCGCGACGGCGCCCACCGACGGGTCGGCGAAGGGCTGCACCAGCCTGCCCACGGTGTCCGGTTCGAAGACGGTGTCGCCGTCCATCATCACGACGATGTCGTGCCGGGCGCTGCGGATGCCGTGGTTCAGTGCGGCCGGTTTGCCCGCGTTGGCCTGCCGGATCACCCGCACGTTCGGCAGGGCGAGCGCCTCGGCGAGTTCCGCCGTGCCGTCCGTGGAGCCGTCGTCGACGACGAGGATCTCGACCGGATGGGTGCTCGCGGCCAGCGAGCGCAGGGTGTTCCCGATGCACTCCTTCTCGTTGTACGCCGGGACGATCACGCTGACCGGCCGGGTGACCGGCGGCCCCCAGCCGAAGCGGCGTCCGTTGCGCTGCCGGTGATGGCGCCGCGCGAGGACGAGCATCAGCCCGAACCGGCCCAGGACGGCCACGCCCACGACCACCAGGCCCGCCGAGAGCGCGGGCACCGTCCACTCGGCGACGGTGACGGCCGCGACGAGCGCCCTGCCCTCGTAGAGGGTGGTGCCGGTGGCGGGGCGGTGGGAGGCCTGGAGCGGGTCGCCGGCGGCACGGGGTGCGCCGTCGGCACCGGCCATGGCGCCGCTGACGGTGGTGAAGGTGTAGCCCTTCGCTTTCATCTTCTCGATGTACCGCGGCAGCGCCTCGAGGGTCTGTGTGCGGTCGCCGCCGGAGTCGTGGAAGAGCACGGAGGCGCCTTCGCCGTCCTCCGGAGTGGCCCCCTCGACGATCTCCGAGACGCCCGGTTCCTTCCAGTCCTCGCTGTCGGTGTCGATGAAGACGCTGGTGTACCCGTCCTCGCCGAGCCGCTGGTAGACCTCCCAGCTGTAGTCGTCGACGGCGTCCGTCTTCGAGGAGTACGGCGCCCGGAACAGGGTGGTGGTGATCCCGGCCGCGCCCGCGAGTGCCAGCTGGGTCTGCTCCATCTCGCGGGTGACGCGGGAGGCGCTCTGGTACGACAGGTCGACGTGGGTGAAGGTGTGGACGCCGACCTCGTTGCCCTGGTCCACCAGGTCCCTCACGATGCCGGGGTGGCGCGCCACCATCGAGCCGACCACGAAGAACGTGCCGGGTACGTCGTACTCCTCCAGGATCTCCAGCACCCGGGGCGTCCAGGTGGGGTCCGGTCCGTCGTCGAAGGTGAGCGCGATCGTCCGCTCCGGGACGGAGACGGTCGTGGCCCGTCCGCCGGGGAAGGTGAGGATCGGGCCGCCGTCGAGGATGTCGTCGGGTACGCCAAAGGACGAGGCCCCGGCGCGGACCCGCTGGTCGTCGCCCACCTCGGCGCGCAGATAGCCGTCGAGGAGCAGTACGCAGGTCAGGGCGAGCAGGAGCAGCAGGGCGAGGAGCACGCGGGGCCGGTGCAGTGCGGCGGCCCGGCCTGCGGCGCGCTCGATGCGGGTGGGGGCGCGGCGCCGGCCGCGGGCGGGCGGGGCGGCGGTCATGAGGCGGCGGGGGTGGGGGCGCCGGCGGTGGCGGCCGGCGGTGCCGGGGGTGTGCCGGTCGGGGGTGTGCCGTCGCGTGGTCCCGCGCCGCCGCCGGGGCCCGCGCCGTCCTGGAACGGCAGCAGCGAGGCCGGGGTGACCGAGGTGCCGATGCCGAGGAAGGCCAGACCCAGCACGACCGCGTATCCGGCGCAGACGGTTCCCAGCAGGAGACCGATCCGGCGCAGCAGCCTGGCCCGGCGGCCTGAGGAGTCGACGAAGACGGGCCCCTCACCGGGTCCGTTACGGCGTTTGCGGCGACGGCCGCGCCCGGTGGCACGGCTTTCGATGGCGGGATCGGATTGCATGCCCGGACGGTAGAGGCCGTAATCTGCGGAAAACCTGGCATTTCCTGTGGGTCTTCCGTGAGAGAGCCGCCAACCTCGGCCTCCGCTGAGAATCTTCCGGAAACCGGGCGTACATCCGCAGGCGGGACACAGGCGTGTGTGTCACGTTGGGCGTTCGCTGAGAAAGTCGTATGAACGGAGCGCGATGCGCGGTTCCCGGAAGTCCGTCACCGGGCTCGTCCTGTCCTGGCTGGTCCTGCTCGCGGGCTGCTCCGGCGGGGACGGTACGACGGACGCGGCTCCGTCGCCCGTACCGGGCACCGCGTACGCGCCGTACGTCAGCGCCGACACGGCCTCCGGCACCGACTCGGCGGGGTCGCCGGCGGCGTACAACCTGGCGTTCGTGATCTCCGCCGACGGTGACTGCGTCCCGTCCTGGGACGGCATCCATGACATCGGCACCGAGACCGTGGCCTCCCGTATCGCGGGGCTGAGGGAGTCCGGCGCGGACGTGCGGGTGTCCTTCGGCGGCGCCTCCGGGGAGGAACTGGGGGCCGCCTGCGACAGCGCGGAGGCGTTGGCGGAGGCGTACGGGACCGCGCTGGACGCGGCGGGTACGGACCTCGCGGACTTCGACATCGAGGGTGACGAACTCTCCGACTCCGCGTCCGTGGACCGGCGTTCGGAGGCGATCGCGCTGCTGCAGGAGGAACGCGGCGAGCTGGAGGTGTCGTTCACGCTGCCGGTCATGCCGTCGGGGCTCGACGAACACGGGCTGGCGCTGCTGGAGTCGGCCGACGCGCATGGCGTCGACGTCGCCGTCGTCAACATCATGACGATGAACTACGGCGAGTCGTACGACGGTGACATGGGCGACTACGCGCTCGCGTCGGCGCGGGCCGCGCACGGTCAGCTCCGGGAGATGTACGGGCTGTCCGCGACGGAGGCGTGGCGGGGGCTGGCGCTCACGTCGATGCTGGGCGTCAACGACGTGGAGGGGGAGACGTTCACGCTGGCCGACGCGGCGGAGGTGCGGGGGTTCGCGGAGGAGAAGGGGGTCGCGTGGGTGTCGATGTGGTCGGCGTTCCGGGACAGGCAGTGCGGCGAGGACGCCTCCGCGGCTGACGCGTTGACCAAGTGCAGCGGGGTGTCCCAGGAGGACGGGGCGTTCGGGGAGGCGTTCTCGGGGTGAGTGCCCCGCCGCCGACGGGTCAGCGCCGCCGGTACACCAGACGGCCGCTCACGACGGTGGCCACGCACGTGGACGCGCCGTCCCGTACGAGGGCGTCCCGGTCGGGCACGTCGAACACCGCGAACCGCGCGGGTTTCCCGGCGCCGAGGCCCGGCAGCAGCACGAGGGGGGCCGGGGAGAGCGCGGCGGGGCCGGCCGGTGCGGCCGGACGCCCCGCCAGGGCGAGCCCGGCCCTGCGCACCGCGTCCAGGGCCTCGCGGCCGCGGAGCTCACCGGCGACCGCGACCGTTCCGTGCGCCAGCATGCGCTGCACTCCGCGGCGTGCGCTGGCGCCCCGCGCCGACGGTCCGGCGGCCAGAAGTGCCCGCGCGCGCTCCCCGAACACCGGCTCGGTGCCGAGCCTGTCCGCCTCGCGCGGATCGGGGTGGTACGCCTGCTCCAGCAGTTCGGGACCGTAGGGGTTGAGCAGACCGGGCGTCAGGATGCCGGGCCACCGGCGCAGCCGGGCGCCCGGATGACCGGCGGCCAGTTCCTCGTACGGGCCGACGGCGGCGATGTGCGCGCCGTCGACCACGACGGCGGTCCCGGGCGAGGCGTCGGCGGTGTGAAGGGTCAGCACGGGGACGTCAGTTGGACGCGAGGAGCTTCAGCTCCGGGTGGGCCGTGCCGCCCTCGATGGCCGTGGAGGAGATGTGGGAGACCACGCGGTCGTCGACCGGGTCGTTCGCCGGGTCGTCGTGGACGACCAGGTGCTCGTACGTCGTCGCCCGCTGGGCCGGGACCCGCCCCGCCTTGCGGATCAGGTCGATGATCTCCATCCGGTTGGAGCGGTGCTTGGCACCGGCGGAGGAGACGACGTTCTCCTCCAGCATGATGGAGCCGAGGTCGTCGGCGCCGTAGTGCAGGGAGAGCTGGCCGACCTCCTTGCCGGTGGTGAGCCAGGAGCCCTGGATGTGGGCGATGTTGTCCATGAACAGCCGGGCGATGGCGATCATGCGCAGGTACTCGAAGAGCGTGGCCTGCGTGCGGCCCTTCAGGTGGTTGTTCTCGGGCTGGTAGGTGTACGGGATGAACGCGCGGAAGCCGCCCGTACGGTCCTGCACGTCCCGGATCATCCGCAGGTGCTCGATGCGCTCGGCGTTGGTCTCGCCGGTGCCCATCAGCATGGTGGACGTCGACTCGACACCCAGCCCGTGCGCGATCTCCATGATCTCCAGCCAGCGCTCGCCGGACTCCTTGAGCGGGGCGATGGCCTTGCGCGGCCGGGCGGGCAGCAGCTCGGCGCCCGCGCCGGCGAAGGAGTCGAGCCCGGCCTCGTGGATACGGGTGATCGCCTCGTCGACGCTCACGCCCGAGATCCGCGCCATGTGCTCGACCTCGCTCGCCCCCAGGCTGTGGATGACGAGCTGCGGGAACTCCTTCTTGATGGCGGCGAAGTGCTTCTCGTAGTACTCGACGCCGTAGTCCGGGTGGTGACCGCCCTGGAACATGATCTGCGTGCCGCCGAGCTCGACGGTCTCCGCGCAGCGCCGCAGGATGTCGTCGAGGTCGCGGGTCCAGCCCTTCGCGGTGTCCTTGGGGGCCGAGTAGAAGGCGCAGAACTTGCACGCCGTGACGCACACGTTCGTGTAGTTGATGTTCCGCTCGATGATGTACGTCGCGATGTGCTCCGTACCGGCGTAGCGGCGCCTGCGCACGGCGTCGGCGGCGGCGCCCAGCGCGTGCAGCGGGGCGTCGCGGTAGAGGACGAGGGCCTCTTCGGGGGTGATCCGCCCACCGGCGGCGGCACGGTCGAGGACGGTCTGAAGGTCGGCCTTCTCGGTCACCGGCGTTCCTTTCGGAGCTGCTGTGGGCGGACCGATCCAGCCTACGTCAGCCGGATCAGGGGGTTCACGTCAGGCCGCGTACGCGCCGATCAGCAGCCCGGCGAACGCCCCGCTGATCAGGAAGGGCCCGAACGGGATGGCGGTCTTGCGTCCCGCCTTCCGGGCGACGACGAGGGCACCGCCGTACAGCGCGCCGAACACGAATCCGGCGAGGGTGCCGAGCATCACGGTGGGCCAGCCGTACCAGCCGAGGACGGCACCGGCGCCGAGCGCGAGTTTCACGTCGCCGAAGCCCATGCCGCCCGGGTTGACGAGGAAGAGGACGAAGTAGCCGGCGCCGAGGGCGAGCGCGCCGAGGAGGGCGATGGTCCACTCCCCCGCGTGCTCGGGGGCGAGGGCGGTGAGGCCGAGGAGGACGAGGGCGGCCGCGGCGAACGGCAGGGTGAGCGGGTCGGGCAGCCGCTGCACCCGGAAGTCGACGACCGCCAGCAGCACGCCGACGGGGGCGAGCAGCAGCCAGACGAACAGTTCGGGCCGGGTGCCGGTGGCGGCGGCGAGGGCGGCGCAGACGAGGGCCGTGACGACGACGGACGCGGTGCCGGGGCCGTACGACGGTCCGGCGCAGGCCCCGCAGCGGGCCCGTCCCAGCCAGCCGCCGACCGGGTGCCCCGCCGGGCAGGCCGTCCGCCACTCCTCGCCCGCGGGGACGGAGAACCGGTAGGCCGCGCGGGGCAGCACCCGGCCGGCCGACGCGCCCCACAGCGCGGCGACGGCGATCAGCAGGGCGTCCGATTGCCCGTTCATCCGGCCGCCGCGACCGCGTCGCGCCAGGTGGGCAGGAGTTCGTCGAGCAGTGCCTCGGTGCGGGGCGGCAGTCCGCGGGCGCCGGCGCGGCCGACGAGGTCGGCGGCGAGGGCGGTGAGCCGCCCGTGGTCGTCGAGGGAGTGGGTGGCGCGCAGCAGCTCGTTCCACAGCCGCTCGTCGGCCGGGGCGGTGCGCAGCGCGGCGTTCAGCGCCTCGATGGCCTTCTCCGCGCGGTTCTTCTCCATGTGGAACTCGGAGAGCGCGAGTCCGGTGTCGGCGACGAGCAGCGGGAGCTGGGCGTCGACGATCTCGTGGGTGAGCCAGCGGTAGCGGCCCTCGGCCCGGTCGGCGAGGAGCGGACCGCGCACCAGTACCAGCGCGTCGGTGAGCAGCCGTCCGCGGACGGCCCGGCTGTCGACGCCCTTGCCCTGGGTGGCCTCGTGGTACAGCGACCGCAGCACGTCGAGGTCGGAGACGACGGACTTGGCGAGGGTGAGCCGTCCGGTGGTGTCCGTGCCCAGCCGGGGGGTGCCGTCGGGGTCGGTGCCGAGCCAGGCCCGCAGCCGCTCGACGAGCGCCTCGCGTACGTCGTCGGTGACCCCGCGCGGCCACAGCGCGGACGACAGCACGCGCGGGTGCACGCCCTCGCGGTGCAGGAGCAGCAGTGCGAGCGCCTCGTGGAGCAGGGCGCTGCGTTCGCCGTCCGGGGTGTCGAGGCCGATGATCTCGTACGGTCCGACCAGCCGCGCGTAGACGGCGGGCCGCCCCTGCTCGCTGATGTCGACGAGGAACGGCGGGGTGTCGCCGGGCCCGTCGGGGCCGCGCTCGGGGTCGGCGCCGGCGAACAGCTCGACGACCGCGCGCTGTTGGGCGACGGGCAGCGACTGGGCGTCGAGTTCGAGTCCGAGGAGGGGCGCGAGCAGCTTGCCCTCGCCGGTGATCTCCATCTCCCAGGCGGCGCCCGGCAGATCGCCGCTGCCGGTGCCGACGAGGTAGCCGATGCCGAGGCGGCCGGCGTCGGCGGCGAGTTCGGCGAGCGTGACGGCGTCCTCGGCGGACGGTTCGGCGGCGAGCAGGACGAGGTGCGGGGCCCAACGGGTGTGCCGGGCGGGCCCGGTGCGTCCGGTGAGCACGGAGTCGTGCCCGGCCGCGCCGAGTGCGCCGCGCCGTTGCCGGGTCTCGGCCTCCATGGTCTCGATCAGCGCCTCGATGCCGTCGAGGTGGCGCAGCCGGCTGGGCGCGAGCGGGGTGAGGTCCTCGCCGAAGCCGACGAGGGTGATGGTCATCCGGTCCGACCAGCCGTTGGTGGCCAACTCGGCGGCGACGGAGGCGAACACGGCGGCCCGGTCGGCCTCGGCGCCGCTCAGCGAGACGAGGCCGGGAACGGCCTCCAGGTTGAGCAGCAGACGGGAGTCGTCCATGGTGCCGAGGCTGACGAGGCCGGGGAAGGGAGCGGCGGTGTCGACGTCCTCGTACCGTGCGGCGTCGTCCCCGGCCAGCGTCCAGACGGTCTGGTCCTCCCCGAGCCGCCACGGGGCGGGCGGCTTCCCGGACGGCTGGGCGAGCTGGAGGTGCAGGTCGCCGTCGGTCAGCCAGGCCGCGTAGACGGTGGGCAGCGGACGGGACTCGCCGGCGAGGGACGCGGCGAGCCCGCGCAGCGACCGGTCCAGCAGCCGTACGCCCTCGGGGTCGGCGCCGACGAGCAGCGCGTCGTGGACGTCCAGGGCGTCACCGGTCGGTGTGGGCGGCTCCATCCCGCGCCCGCCGATCCCGGCGAACGCCGACTGCCACAGCGCCTGACGGCGCCGGTGCCCGAGGGCGCCGAGGAGGCCGGCGGCGAGGAGGGGCGCGGCGAGGAGGGCTTCGGGGAGCCCGAAGGAGGACGTGTCCCGGGCAGGGGTGGCCTGCTGCCCGGCGTCGTCCTTCGCGGGCGCGGGCGCGGGGGCGGGCCGCTGCTCGGGAACGGAGACCTGCGCGGTGTCACCGCCGCCCCCGCCCCTCTCCGCGTGCTCCCCGGTCCTGTCGTAGTCACGGATCTGCTCGCGCACCTCGGCCGGGACCTCGGGCGCGTCGTCCGGCATCTCGACGAGGTCGCCGCCGCGGGCGTCGCCGGGCATCTCCATGATCCAGCCGGGCCGGATCAGGCTGGCCTCGGACAGCCTGGAACCGTCGGGCTGGGCACGGTCCTTGTTGAGGTCGAAAATCTCCTTGTACCGGCGTCCGTCCCCGAGGTGCCGCTCGGCGATCTCCCAGAGGGAGTCGTGGTGCCGCCCCTCGGGGGGCTGGATCCGGTAGAACTTCGTGTCGCCGTGCTGCTTGCCCGCGGACGCGTCGGCGTGCGACGCCTGCTCGGCGAGGGCGGCGGCGGTACCGGCCGCCTGCTCCTGCTGCTGGGCGAAGAGCCCCGGCGTCTGCTGGGCGGACGCCGCGACCGCGGGCCGCTGGTCCCCGTCCAGGCCCTGCCCGAGCTGGCTCAGCCCCGGAGTGAAACTGGCCGCGGCCGCGCCGACGAGCAGCACGGCGGCGACGAGCTGCCGCGCGAGCAGCTGACTGGGTCCGGCCCCGGGCACCCGCCCCGGCACCCCGACCCCCGACAGCGCGGCCTTCATCTCGACGAGCACACACGCGGTGAACTGCGCCCAGGCCAGCCAGACCACGAAGGTCAGGATGCCGAGGAACGTGTCGACGGAGATGTCCTGCTTGAGCCACTCCATCGGTTCGAACGTGTCCGGAAGCGGCCACCCGGCCTGCGTCGCCAGCGCGAGCGGCACCCCGGCCAGCAGCACCACCAGCGCCACGAAGGCGAGGAACGCCTTGACGAAGTCCCCGAACGACCGCCGCCGCACCTGGACCGGCTGCGGCGTGCGGTTCCTCGGAGCCGTCGGACTGGACGAGCTGGAACTGCGGCGTCGCGGCATGTCGGGTGTCCTGAATTCATGGGGAAGGAGGGTCTGCTGAGCCTAGGGCGATCCTATTGACTCGAATGGCCCCCGTCGAAGGCCCGGGTGGCGTCGGCAGCCCTCCCTCACATCCGGAACCGGGTCACCGGTCGATCAGTGATCTGAAGGCGTTGCGGATGTCGGTGGTGGACGGGGTGGCGCGGACGTCGGAGGGCGGGTCGAGGACGCTCCAGTACGACAGGCGTTGGGGGCAGCTCTCGCCGTTGATCTGCACCTTCCGGTTCGCGACCAGCTTCCCCGTGCGCAGTTCGTAGACCTTCACCGGGATCGCGGTCTTGTGGAAGGTGACGTTGACGATCGTCCCCGGGGACTGCTCGCGCTCGTAGGGGCAGGTGCGCAGGGCCGTTCCGTCCTGCTCCGCTCCCGCGCAGACCACCAGGACGGCCCGGGCGGGGTCGTCGGTGCGCCATGATCCGGGCAGCCGGTCCGTGTAGCCGTCGTTGCCGTGGAAGAGCCCACGGTTGACGCCCTTGCCGTACGGCTTCGCCCCGCTGTAGCGCGCCGGGGCGGTGCAGTACTCCGGCTGGTCTCCGGCGACCGACGTCTCCAGGAGGCGGCGTACGTTCTCCAGCTCGATGGTGAGCGTGGCCTTGCGCACGCCCTTGCGGGCCTGGTCGGCGAGGCCGGCGTTCTCGGGATACTCGTCGAGGAGTTGCTGGTAGCGCGTACGGGCCTGCGTCCAGTCCTCGGCCGTCATGTGGTCGTCGCCGCACTTCACCAGCGCCTTTGGCGCCGTCCGCTCGGCGGTGTCGGCGGACCGGTCGCGGGCGTCGTGGCTCGGTTTCCGGTCGCGGAGCCAGTCGGTCACCGTCACGGTGCCGCACGCGTCGTCGGTGGGCAGGCCGTCGAGGAAGTCGGTCAGGACCGACCCGGCGATCTCGTCGTTGCCGGGTTCGTCCAGGACCGTCCCGAGCCCGTCGAAGCCCGCTTCGAGCGCCCCGGTGTCGCCGGTCAGACCGGTGGTCAGCCGGGCCCCCGCGTCCCGCAACCGCTCGCAGGTGTCGACCACTTCGTCACCGTCGGCCGTTCCCGGCGCGTCGGCCACCCGGTGTCCGAACCACACCTCGTCCTGCGCCGACAGCACCTTCGCGCAGTCACCGTCCCTTCGGGCCTCGTCGACGTCTCGCTCGATGGTGTGGGCGTCGAACCGCAGCAGCCCCACGGCCAGCAGAACGGGAAGGGCCACACCGGCGGCGACCAGCCGCTGCCCGCGCGCCGAGGCCGGTCGCGCCCCCGCGCGGGCCAGGAACCAGCCATGGGCGACGACGGCCACCCACCAGGCGCCCACGACGATCTCGGCCCACGGCTCGGCGGTGGAGACGACGACGGAGACGAGTACGACGGTGACCACGACGGCGGCGCCGGCGAGCAGGCGCCGGCCCAGCAGCAGATAGCCGACGCCGAGAAGCGAGGCGTTGCCGAGAGCGACGGCCGGCGGATCGGCCTGCCGCGGCCCGCGCACCGCGGGCGGCGTGGGTGGTCGGGGCGGAAGCGGTGGTACGGGCGGCACGGAGTACGTCGGGTCGTCCATTCTGGTCCCCCCTGACTGCAGAACGGCATCGCGCACGAGAGCGCCTACCGCTCGTCATACTCCGAAACCCTTACCGCGTCGATGAGTTGAGGGAGCAGGTTCCTGCAAGGGGGAACAGTGCGGGGCCCCGGCCCGCACACGGACCGGGGCCCCGCACACGCGCTCAGAGCATCGTGGTGCGCGCCGCGCCCGCGTGGCCCGTCGAGGCGCCGAGGCCGGCGGAGACGCTGAGGGGGCCCGCTTCGGCGTACACACCCACGCCGACGGAACCGTGGTCCAGGACGACGGCCACACCGGCGTCGACACCGGCGTCGAGGCCGGCGGAGACGGAGTGGCCGCCGGAGATGCCGTCCAGGTCCGCGTCGGAGATCTCGGCCGTTTCCACCTGCGGGGCAAAAGTCATGGCTGGCCTTCCGTTCATGTCGGGGATTCGCGGCGGCGGGGAATTCGCCGGACGTCCAAAACCGGGGCCGGTCGCCGGCGAGCCGCGCGCACCGATCAAAGCACGGGGGCCAAAAGCCGACCAGCGGCGAGCCGTTGACGCACGCGGCCGGGTTCACCAGTGTGGTCGTACGGTCACCGAATCGGCCTCCACCTTCACGGCATCCGACGGATCACGCACCGGACGCGGCGCTCCGTGAGCCCTTTTCGAGCGGTTCCCGCCCCTCCCCCCGCTCCCGGTGCGACCTCCCCGTGAACGGTGTGCAGGTACGCGGGATGTTTCGGGACGCGGGCCTCAGCCCACCTCGTTCTCCGCCACCGCCCGGCCGTGCACGACCACGTCACCGCCGTAGAACATGCCCGTGAAGACCGGTGCGTACGTCAACCGCACCTCGACCTCGACGGCGTCCACGGTCGCCGCCACACAGTGTGTCGCAGCGATGTCCGGGCCGGACATGTCCATTTCGCGGGCGAACGCCTTCACCCGGGCGTCGCAGTTCTCGAAGTTGATCGGCGCGGGCCCGCCCACGTCGTCGTACAGCGCCTCGCGGTCGATGTCCTGGGCGGCGTAACGGGCCGCCTGTTCCGCGATGTCCGCCGCGCGTTCCCGCTTGGAGATCGACAGGCCGCCGTCGACGACGAAGGCCGCAAGGGACAGGAACACGAGCGCGAAGATGATGACCGCCCCGGCGCCCGAACCCCGGTCGTCCAGCACCGTACGGCGATGCGCCGCCCAGGCGCGTACACGTGCCGCCGCTCTCACGCCGTCCTCCGGTACGGGTCCAGCGGTGAGCTGAAGCTCGAGGACAGGGTCGTCGGGATGTCCAGGCCCAGCATGGCGAGCCCGCGCACCTCGCAGCTCACCTCGACCGTGAAGATGGTGTCCGGCTCGAAGCCCTGACTCGTCTGTACGACGCTCACCGGCCCGGAGCAGACGTCCGCGAGGTTCGCCTCCGCCGCCGCACGCGCCTGAGCCATCGCCGTACCGTGGTCCTTCTGGATCGATCCCGCGCGGGCCGCGTCCCGCGCCGCGCCGTCCAGCGCACCGCGCCCGTCGACCAGTTGTCCGAAGCCGACCAGCACGAGAATGAAGAGAATCATGACCGGCGCGAGGATGACCACCTCGACCGTGGACAGCCCGCCGTCGTCCGCTCTTCGCCGTCCGGCGCCCAGGGGGAAGACCATCTAGTTCTCCCCCTCCCGCACGAACCGCTCCACCGGCCCCGTCGACCGCGCGTGCACCGTCAGGTCCAGGCCCGGGAACACCGTCGGGATACGGGCCGTGATCTCCACGCCCACCGTGTTCTGCTCCGGCTGGAGCGTCTTCACCTCGGGCGCCAGCACCAGCTGCGGGCCCAGCTGCCGGATGTAGCTGTCCACCACGCCCCGTGCCTCGCCCTGCCAGCCGCCCGGCCGGGCGTCCGCCGTCGCGCGCGCCTTGCGCGCACCCGCCTGCGCCGCCGCCTGGGCGACATGATCGGCGAAGAAGTACAGCGCGAACTGCACCGTCGCGAAGATCATGAAGAACAGGACCGGAGTGAGGAACACGAACTCGATCGCGGTCATGCCGGAATCGCCGCGGGCGGAGGCTGCCTCCACCCGTCGGCGTACCCAGCGACGTACGCGCATTCCCACCGGTCCCGGCCCCGTCGCGGTCAGCAGGTACCGCTCGCGCTGGCACCCTCGATGCAGTCGCCGACCTTTTCGGCGCCGCCCTTCAGCGCGGCGTTGATGATCGCGGCGACCACGCCGACGATCGCCACGACGACCGCCGAGATGATGACCCACTCCACCGCGGAGGCTCCACGGTCCAGTTCGCCGGAGCGGGCGCGCTCCACGCGGGCCCGCATGAAGGTGACCAGGAAGTCCACGGCGGGGATGCCGGTGTGGAAAGTACGTCCGTTCATGACGCGTTGTCCTCTCGAATTCGGTTCACGGAAGTTCTGACGTACGGATCAGGGGCCGCGGTTCTCACACCTGGAACACCCGCATCGCCGCCGGGAAGATCAGGAACACGAGGAACCCCGCGCACAGCAGCAGCTGCGCCACGAGCATCGACTGGGACTTCTCACCCGCGCTGCCCTCGATCTCGGCGAGTTCGCGGTGCCGCATGGTCTCGGCGCGGGAGGCGAGGGACTCGCGCACCTTGGCACCGTCGTCCGCGACCAGCGCCAGCGACGCGGAGAGGTCCTTGAGCTCCTCGACGCCCAGCTCCTCCCCCAGCTGCCCCAGCGCCTGCCACTGGCTGATGCCGGTGATCCGGGCGTCGGCGAGGGCGCTGCGGATGCGCTGCGTGGCCCAGCCGTCGGACACCTCGGCCGCCGCCATCAGTGCCTCCGGCAGGCCGCGCCCGCCGGCCAGGCTCATCGACACCAGGTCCAGATACGCGCCGATCACCCGGCGCAGATCGCGCCGCTTCTCGGCGGCGTCCCGGCGTACCTCCAGGTCGGGCAGGAAGAAGAACAGCGCCGCGCACACCAGGGCCATCCACACCGGGATGGCCGGGCTGTCGGCGAGGGCGAGCGCCCACCCGATGGCGAAGAGGAACGGGCCGAAGAACAGGCCCGACACGGCCAGCAGCACCTTGGTCGCCAGGAACTTCTCCCAGCTCCGCTCCAGCACGGCGAGGTCCGCGCGCAGCGAACGCTGCTCCCAGCCCTGCTGGAGATACAACTCGGCGATCCGCGCGCCCACTTCGCTACGGAGCGAGCCGAACCGACCGGTGTCCCGCTCCGTCGTACGGGCCGACTCGTAGGCCGTACCGCGCGCCCGCATCGCGTCGATCCGGGCGACCTGGGAGAGCGCGCTGCGCCTGGTGGGCATCAGCGCGCGGACCAGGACGTAGATCCCGAGTCCCAGGACCGCGCCGACGATGACCGGCGTGGTCAGGTCGTCACTCACCGGCGTACCCCCTCTTCCGGCTGGAGCGGTGCCTGCTGACCCGGTACGGCGCCGGGCGTCTGCGGCCGGACGAACCGTACCGACGACTCGTCGCGCACCAGGAACCGCTCGGGTGTCTCGATGGTGGACAGCTTGCGCAGCCACCAGAAGCCGAGCGCGAACAGCCCGCACACACAGGCCAGGACGAGCTGTCCGACCGCCGTCCCGTACGGCTCGACGAACTCCCGGTTGAAGATGGACAGTCCAAGCACGAACGCGACCGACACGGCGACGACGATCTGCACGGACCGCCGGGTCGACGCCCGCTGCGCCATCACGCGCTGGCGCATGTCGACCTCCTCGCGCGACGACTTGGCGAGCGCGCCGAGCACCTGCCGCAGACCGGGGCCGCGCAGCCGGGCGTTGAGGATCAGGGCGGCGACGATGATGTCGGCGGAGGCGTCGTCGATCTCGTCGGCGAGCTGCTGGAGCGCGTCCGGCAGCGGGGTGCGGGAGCGCAGCCGGTCGACGAGCGCGTCGAGGTGCGGGCGCAGCACGGGCGCGGCGGCCCGCGCGGACGCCGGGATGGCCTGCTCCAGGCCGACCGCGCCGGCGATGGTGTCGCGCAGCGACTCGGTCCAGGAGGCCAGCGCCTCCACGCGCCGCATCGCGGCCCGCTCCTCCCCGGCTCCGCCGAAGAGACGGTCCCAGAAGAAGACGAGGACGGCGGCGGCGATCCCGGCGACCGTCCAGCGGGTCAGCAGCAGTACGGCGAGGCCGACGAGCGCGGCGAGGGAGCCGCGCCGGCCGGCGAACCGGATCAGCTCGTCGGACCGCCGTCTCGCCTTCCGCTTCTCGTGCTCGGGCGTCGCGGGCAGCCCGCGTACGGCGACGGCGAGCAGGGCGAGTCCGCCGCCGACGGCGACACCGCACGCGAGCGCGTACAGGACGGTGGTGGAGAACAGCCCGCCCATGGAGCCGAGCGAGTCGAGGGCGGCGAGGTCGGTGGTCGTACGGTTCACCGGCTCACCCCCACGTTCCGCTGGGCCGGTAGCCGTAGGCCATCAGTTCCTCCAGGCAGGCTATGGGGGCGTGCGCGGCGACCCGCCCGTCGGGGGTCTGGGCGAACACCTCGCTGGACAGCACGCGTCCGTCGACGCCGTTGACCTCGCGCACGGAGGTGACCATGCGCTGGAGGCGGCCGCCGCTCTGGTACTCGTTGCGCCGCTGGATGAACACGACGAAGTTCACCGCGCCCGCGATCAGCATCTGGCTGGCCTCGATGGGCAGCCGTTCCGTCGCCTGGAGGGCGTAGGTGGAAATACGGTTGAAGACCTCGCTGGAGCTGTTGGCGTGGATCGTGGACAGCGAACCGTCGTTGCCCTGCGACATCGCGTTCAGCATGGTCACGATCTCGTCGCCGAGCACCTCACCGACGATGACGCGGGAGGGGTTCATACGCAGCGACCGGCGCACGAGTTCCGCCATGGAGATCATGCCCTGGCCCTCGGAGTTGGGCAGCCGCTCCTCGAACGCCACGACGTTGGGGTGGAGATCGGGGAACGTGTCGAGCCCGAGCTCCAGCGCCCGCTCGACGGTGATCAGCCGCTCCTGCGGCGGGATCTCGTTCGCGAGGGCGCGCAGCAGCGTCGTCTTGCCGGCGTTCGTCGCGCCCGCGATCATCACGTTCTTGCGGGCGCGGACGGCGCAGGCGAGGAAGTGGCCGAGCTCGGGGGTGAGCGTGCCGTTGCCGACGAGGTCGGAGATGAACACCTTGCCCATACGGGCACGGCGGATGGACAGCGCGGGCCGCCGCGTCACGTCCATCACGGCCGACAGCCGCGAACCGTCCGGCAGCCGCAGGTCCAGCTGGGGGTTGGCGGAGTCGAAGGGCCGGGACGACAGTCCGGAGTAGGCGCCCAGGATCTGGATCAGCTCGACGAGTTCCTCGTCGGTCTCGGCGACGGCGTCACCGCGCACCTCGCGGCCGTCCGCGTAGCCGACGTACACCTGGTCGCAGCCGTTGATGTCGATGTTCTCGACGTCGGGGTCGTCCAGCAGCGGCTGGAGCCGCCCGACACCGAACAGCGCGGCGTGCACGGCGGCCGCGTACTGCTCCTCCGTCTCGGCGTCCGGCGGGGTACGGCCCGCGTTGATCTCCGCGCGGGCGTACTCCTCCAGGATCTGGGCGATGACGGCACGGGCGTACTGCCGCTCGTCCTCGGTGGACATCGGCGTGACGCCGCCCACCTGGTCGATGCGGCGCTGTTCGGCGATCCGGTCGCCGGCGTCCTGCCGGAACCGCTTGACCAGCTGATGGTCGACAGCGGTCATCGCCCGGCCCCGTGCGGCTGCCGGCCCTGGTCGGAGGTGGCCGTCCACAGGGCGCCGTACTGCTGGTACACGTCCGCCGTCACCTTGCGCGCGGAGCGGATCAGCAGCGACTTGTCGAGCCGTCCGCGCCTGCGCCCGGCCAACTGCTCGGCACCGGCCGGGTCGTCGGCGAGGGTGCCGAGCACCCGGGCGCCGGTCTGCGCGTGGACGAGCATGTCGTTGACCTGGGAGGCGAGTTTGGCCGCGTTGCCGGTCTCGGCGACGAGGACGACGCCGATCACCGGGTTGGCGAGGGTCGCGGCACCACGCTGCCCGCCGTGCAGCTTCCCGGCGAGCGCGGCGGCCCGGTCCCGTACCCGTGCCAGTGCCTCGGGTTCGGTGCGGGAGATGAGCAGGACGAGGGAGGCGTGCGGGAACAGCTCCATGGCCGGGGTGTCCCCGCTGATCCGCCCGCAGTCGGCGATGACGTCGGCGGGCGCGTGCGGGGAGTCGGCGAGCGAGGCGAAGGCGTGCCCGAGCGTCGGCCACAGTCCGGCGAGCCCGGCGGCCTGCTCGGCCACTCCGAGCCCGACGAGCACTTCGAGCCCGCCGCTCAACGGCTGCACGTGGTCCCAGAGTTGATCGGGCGCGAGTCCGCGACGGGCGGTGGCGGCGATGGACAGCATCCCGGTGTTGGGGTTGAGCGGCCCGCCGTGCGCGGCGGCGCTGCGGTACACGAGGTCGCCGCCCGCCGGGTCGGTCTCGGCGAGCATGACCCGCCGCGGCCAGACCGCAGCGAGAGCGACGGCCGCGGTGGTGACGCCGGGGGAACCCTTGTCGGCGGCGAGGGCGATGAGGGCCATGGGTCGGGTGCCGCCTTCTAGTTGCCAGATACGAGGACGAGCGCCACCTCGCCGTTGGAGGCGGCCTGGGTGAGCGCCGCGGCGGCGGCGCCGTCGACGAGGAGGGTCACGGGGAGGCTCGAGCTGCTGACGAGGTCGCCGCTCTTCCTGTCCTGTACGAAGTCCACCCGCGCCTTGTCCACGACCAGGGTGTTGGCGCCGCCGGCGGAGGAACCGCCGTCGGCGTCGGAGTCCGAACCGGACCGCGCGGTGCCGCCGACCCGGTAAGCGGCCACGGTGTCACCGGACTTGATACTGGACGGGTACTGCCCTTCCTTCAGCGACAGCCCCACGAGCGCCTTCCCCGCGGGCACGCTGGCCTCGTCACCGAACATCTCGCCGACGGCGACGACACCGCCGGGGATGGTGCTCTTGGCCTTCAGCTTCTTGAGGGCGTCGAGCTGGGCGTACTGGACGTAGTGGATGTCCGGGTTCTCGGCGACCATCACCGACGTGGTGTTGGCCTCGGTGACGCTCTGTCCGGCCTGGATCTCCTCGGTGATCTTCACGACCTCGATCCGGTCACCGACCTGCAGCACGAGCATGGTGGCACCGAGCGCGCCGACCAGGATCAGCAGCACCGCCAGCGCGGCCAGCGCGGGTTTGCGCTCGCGGGGCGGCGTGGGAAGCCGGTCCCCGACCGCCGGCCCGGCCGGTACCGCGGAACGGCCGGCGCCCGCCCCCGTACGCTCCTGGATCTTCACGCGACCGCTCCCCGTACACCCAAGACGATGCCTACCAAGTCCTATGAATCCGCGGACACCACGACCGTCCGGACCTACCCGCCCGAACTGGGCAAATAGCCAACACCGAGGCGGGTGTCAAGCGATGGCACCGTATCAGCCACGCACAACCCCCTCAAGGCCGAACCGGCCCCACCCACACCACCACTCATCAGCAATTTCACCGTTGAACAACCCTGTTGAACCCCCGCCCCACCAGCCAGAATCCAACGCACCCCGCACGCCTCGCCACCTGGCGCACATACCCCCTCCGCAATTCACTCACGAGAACGGCGGACAAAGGCACACCTGCGACTCGGCCCGACGCGTACAAGCGCTTCAGCGGGGGCGAGTTCGCGTTGGCGAAACCGCTAACCCCGTCGATATCGTCGGGGCACTCGCTACGTCTCGTCCCACGGGGAGCTCACTGTGAAGCGTCGCACTTTGCCCGTTGCTGTCGCGTTCGCCGCCGCCGCGTCCTTGCTGCTGTCGGCCTGCGGAGGCGGGGACGACAAGGCGAGTGCCGGCGACGCGATCGCCGGAGCCGACCGGGGCACGAAGCGGCCGAGCGAGTCGGCGGAGCCCTCGGCCGCCCCGGCCCAGGACAAGCCGGACGGCGTGGACGTGTCCCTGCCCGCGGACATCGACCTGGTCTTCGACTGGAAGAGACCGGGCAACGAGAACGAGGCGGCCGCCATGGACGACGCGGCGAACTTCTTCCGGGCGATCTATCGGGGGGTGGACAAGCGGACGACCGAGGACGCCGCCGTCGTCACCTACTCCACAGGCGACGGCCTGAAGTACGCGAAGACGCAGATCGACGCCAGGCTCGAAGGCGGCTGGACGTCAACCGGCACCCGACGCCACTACCAGGCCACCACTCGGTCCGCTCCGAACGGCAGCTCGGTGGAGGTCGCGTTCTGCGTGGACTCGACCAAGTTCTATTCCAAAGAGGTCGAGACCGGAAAGGTCCTGAAGGGCACTCCCAGCATCACGGACTTCGACTACTTCAAGCTCATCATGGTCAAGCTCCCCACCGGAGAGGGCCTGTGGCAGGCGTCCAAGGTGTCCGTCGAGGCAAAGGCGGCGAAGTGCCGGTAACCGGACCACGGACGGCCCTCAATGCCGGCACTGCCGGCCTGGCGCTGGCCCTGTCCATCGCCCTCGCTGGGCCGGCCCACGCGGGAGAGCAGCCGAGCAACACCCAGGGCGCCAGCACGGAACAAAAGGGCGGCAGCGACGACACCGGCATCTACGCCGCCGCCCGCATCCAGTACTCCGGCGCGGTCGCCAAGGACGGCGGCGCGGGAAACGTGACCCCCACCGACGTCAACTGGGCACCCCCGCCCTGCTGGTACGCCCCCTACCTCGGCGCCGAGGACTTCAGGGCGAAGATGTCCAAGGACCTCGAGCACGCCGCTTCCCTCCCCGGAATGACGGGGCACGCGGGCGCGGCGATCGGCGAGACGAGGCGGCACTACGAGGACGGGTACGGCTGGACCGACACCCCCGGCTACCAGGACTACAACGTCGACAAGGACGGCGAGGGCATGTTCTGGGCCGGCGTCGAGAACCCTGACGAACCCGACCTCCTGAAGCGCGGCTCGTGCACGGACCTCCCCTTCTGGGTCGACAACGGCGAGGCACCGCCACCCCGGTACGAGGAGGCCGTCCGCCCGGAGATCCTCGCCGCCCTCGCCTACCAGCACCTGCGACTGCCCGACACGGAGGTCACCCTCAAGCCCGAGGACACCACCAAGGTCAACCTGCCGACCTGGGCCTGGCTCGACGAGACCGTCTTCGACGAGGTCAGCGCCACGGCGTCCATCGACGTCCCCGGGTTCGCCCTCCGGGCCACGACGACGGCCGAGCCCGTGTCCTTGAAGCTGGAGCCGGGAACCGGCGACGCCGTGACCCACCCGGCCTCCGGCGAGTGCGCAATCAACGCCGACGGCTCCATCGGAGAGCCGTACGCCAAGGGCAAGGCCGACCGCACCCCACCCTGCGGAGTCACCTACCTCCGCTCCTCCGGCAACGCGACCTTCAACCTCCAGGCCACGATCACCTGGCACATCACCTGGACCGGCACGGGCAACACGGGCGGCACCCTCCCCAACGGAACATTCGCCGACACCCGGACCATCACCGTCCAGGAGATCCAGTCAATCAACAGATGACGTGCCGACCGGCCCGCTCTCCCATGCGGAAGTTCATGACCAATTGCCGAATGTGCGGCGAAATCTCACGGAGTCGCGTGAAGTGAATGCGATGAATTCGTAGTTGTCGGTGGAGTTCCGGTCCGTCATGGAAGGGCGGACGCCGTCCTCGTATGCTTCACCGGCGATCCGGTGCGTCAACTCGCTTGTTAGCGCCGGACAATGTCGGTCAAGGGGGAGGAAGTCGGCTGTGGGGCCTGCGGATGCGGACAGTGGTGCCGAGTTGAGGAAACGGGCCGGGCGGTTGCGGGAGTGTGCGCGGGAGGCGCGGACGCTGGCGCGCAGTCTGGGGCCGTTTCTCGACGACGCCGTGAAGAAGGCGGCCCCCCGGGCGGCGCACGGCACCGACGCCATCTGGCAGGGGCCGTACGCCGACGAGTGCACCGCCCTGTTGCAGCAGCGGCAGCGCAGTCTGGGAGGTATGGGCGGCGCCCTGCTGGCCGATGCCACGCGGTGGGAGAGCCAGGCCGACGAACTGGACCGGCAGGCCAAGGAGAAGGACAAGGCCAAGACCGGGGCGGGTGGCAACTGATGGGATTCAGAGGCTTCGACGCCCCGAAGCTCACCGCGCTCGCAGGCGA
This sequence comes from Streptomyces sp. NRRL WC-3626, assembly GCF_000718785.1. GTDB lineage: Bacteria > Actinomycetota > Actinomycetes > Streptomycetales > Streptomycetaceae > Streptomyces > Streptomyces edwardsiae. The sequence continues at coordinate 64,760 of NZ_JOCA01000012.1, forward strand.
CCTCGACACCCTCGCCGGCAACGCGGGCAAGCTGCACAGCCGGCTGGCCGCGCTTCTGACCTCCGCCCAGCAGGACCTGCCGTCGGGGCAGAGCGCCTCCCGCGACCCCGATCTGCAGGCGCTGGTCGGGGACCTCGTCCCGATGCCGTCGTTCTTCGGCGGGCGCCGCCGGCTGCCCGGTTCCCTGACCGGTGAACTGGGCGACATGCAGGCGTCGATGAAGCGCCGGATCAAGCAGTTGGAGGGTGTCCAGGAGCTGGCGGGGAAGGGGTATCCCGTCGCCGACGGAAGCGTGTTCCTCGACGAGAACGCCCCCGACGCCAAGAAGATCGACGAGGCCCTGCGCAATCTGCGGGCCCTGGACGGCAAGGACTTCGGCACCAACGGCAACCGCGACGACCTGGAGAGGATCTCCGGCGAACTCGACGGGCTGACGGCCGCCGAACTCGACGCCCTCATGACGAAGGCGTCCCCGAAGGACCTCGCCTTCTACAACGAACTCCTCACCGACACCGGCGACTCCCTCTGGAACCCGTTCGACGAGAACGGCCTCCCCGAGGACAGGCGCCGGGACACCCTCAGCCTGATGCTGTCGAAGATCAGCCCCCAGAACGTGCCCAGGTTCCAGACCGCCTTCCCCGGCACGCAGCCGACGTTCACCAACACCGGCGCGTACGAACAGGGCGGCAACAACCAGAACGGCCAGACCAACAGCGGCATCCACTGGGCACCGCCCGGCGACCCGCTGTTCCAGAACGGCGTCTCCGCCGACGACGTCAACCAGAACCAGTTCGGTGACTGCTGGTACGTCGCCTCGCTCGCCGGCCTCGCGCAGAAGAACCCCCGGTTCGTCCAGGAGGGCATCAAGGAGAACCCGAACGGCACGGTCAGCGTCCGCGTCTGGGACAAGGAGGGCGCCTACCACTGGGTCACCATGACCGCCGACCTGCCCACCGACCAGAACGGCAACCCGATCAGCACGTACGGCAACGGGGAGTCCTGGCCCGCGTACTACGAGAAGGCCTTCGCGATGGTCTACTCCGAGGACGGGGACGGCGAACGCGGCTACGGCGGCATCGAGGGCGACGACCCGAAGAAGTCCGCCCCCTACCTCACCGGCCGGGAGGGCGAGGACCTGAGGACCGGCGGTTTCCTCGGCCTCGGCGAGCACGACGACAAGAACCTCGGCGCCCTGAAGAGGGCCTTCGAGTCCGGGCAGGTCGTCACCGTCTCCACACCGGCCGACGAGAGCCTGGACAAGAACCACCCCCAGGAATGGGGCAGCACCTACCACAGCAACCACGCCTACTACGTCCGCGGCTTCACCGACGACGGCAAGGTCATCCTCGGCAATCCCTGGGGAACGTCCGGCTATCCGCCGATCACCGTGTCGCAGGAGCAGTTCGACCAGTACTTCCAGTCGCCGGAGGCGTTCGATGTCCCGTGACCACCAGCCCGACCGCCCCCAGGTGAAGTATCCGTTCGAGATCGACGGCCGCTGGGTGCTCCGCTACCACATTCCGTACACCGTGGAACATGACGGTCACACCCACCGGATCGTCGCCACGATCTTCGCTGAGCCGTCCGTGCACGGCCGGATCCAGGTCAACCGCGACGGACGGTTCGTCGCCGAGTACGACGACCTGGTACCCGGAAGTCCGGTGGAGATCACCGGGGATGTGTGGCGGGTGACGGAGGTCGAGTACCGGACCCATGTCGTCCTGGAACGCGCCCCCGAGGAGACGAAGGAGGAAGCCGGTGAGTAGGTACCGCATCGCAGTGCCCGCGCTGGCCCTGCTCACGCTGGCCGGCTGCGGATCGTCGTCCGGCGGGGGCGGCGACGAGCCGACGAACGCACCCGCGACGACCCGGGCGGCATCCGAGGACAAGGGCCCGGTCTGTGCCGGAGAGGAGTCGCCGGAGGGGCTGCACGTGCTGCGCGGCGGCGGCTTCCGGCTGCCGGGCGGCGGGGGCGTGCAGTACACCGGCGCCGACGCCGACGGCACGACCCGTACGGCGACCCTGCGGGACGGGGAGCGGTACGGGTCCGGCCAGCAGGAGTGGACCGTCGGGCCCGGCACCGGGGTCACCGTCTCCGGCCACGCCTACACCGTCCGGCAGATCTGCTCGTACCGCGTCGTACTCGAACCGAAGACGGCCGAGGACAAGGCCGCGCTCACAGCGGCCCCCGAGTCCATGAAGCCGCCCGGCGGACCGGCGAACGCACCCCTGTGCTTCACCACCAACGAGGCCGTCCTGGCCGCCGCCGCGGCCGGCTTCCCCGCCGCGGGCGAGCAGCTGTCCCTCGTCGGCAACGGCGGAGTCCAGCGCTTCCCGACCGGCCTGTCCCTCACCGTCTCCTACCTCGACACGAAGACGGGTACGGCCGGCATCGCGGCGAACTGCGCGACGATCCCGGTCGCCGCCTACAAGGACGTACGCGTGGGCGATCCGGTGGAGTTCGCGGGGGTCGGGTTCGAGGTCTCGGAGATCACCGAGCAGGCCGTACGGCTCGCGCGGACAGGAGATTAGCGAGCCGGCCGACGCATCCGTTTTCCTACTTCTTCTTGTCCTGGAGGTCCTTGGCGTCCTGCGTGCACTGCTGTGCCTCGTCGCGCAGGGCCTTGGCGACCGTGCCGCACTTCGTCTGCCAGCCCTTCAGCTTGCCCCGGACGTCGTCGGCGTTGGGGCCCGACCAGGACTTCATCCCGGTGGCGCTGTGGTTCTTGGCCGTGTCGACCAGTGAGTCGATGTGGTCGGCCAGCGAACGCAACTTGCCCGCGCGCTGGTTGAGTTCCTGTATCTCAGGTTGTGCCATAGCAGCCTCCCCCGCTGTCCGGACGGCCAGGATACGGTCGCATCCTCCCGCGTGGCCCGGGACCCCGTCGGCCGACCCGTGCCGGACGCACACGCGTTGTTCACCGAATGGTCCCAACCCTTCTGCGCCGGGCAGGAACTGGGCGTGGTGCGATAGCGTCCACTGTTGCAAACGGACAGTCCGCTTGTTCCTGATGACACGGGGAGGATCGCCATGGATCGCGGTGCAGATCTCACACGGCTCCGGGAGTTGTCGAAGACCTACGCCCGCAAGGCGCACGACCTTCAGCTCCTGATCAAGGACCTTCAGACGGCCACGGCCGACAGCACCGGCTACTGGAAGGGCCCGAAGGCCGACCGGTTCCGGGACGACTGGCGCGACGTGAAGCCGACCTTCGAGAAGTGGGTCGACACGCTGAACGAGGCCAGCAAGTCCGCGAACACCAGCGCCGACAACATCGAGCGCGCCACCTGATCCCAGGGCGGAACACGCGGAGTCAAGAGCCGGCCGGGGCGCCGGGGCCAACCCCTCGAGGGTCACGGCCCCGGCGCCCCGCCGCCGTCAGGCACCGGCGCGGTACGAGCGGGCCTCCGCCGCCGACACCTTCTCCGGCTCGCCGCGGATGGCCGCGTCGAGGAGCGGCAGCAACGTGCCCACCTGTTGTCCCAGCCTGCGGTGCCGCCCGGCGAGCTCGCGGTGCCAGGCCCTCGCGTTCTTCCCCACCCAGACCTTGTCGCCCCCGATGTCCTCCGCCGGTGCCTTGAGAGCCCGCGCCAGGTCGTCCACCTCCTTGGCCAGGTCACCGCGCAGCTTCAGCAGATCCGCTTTCCGGGGATTGGGAATACCGTCCTCAGGTCCCGTCATTTTTAATACCTTCCGACTTTCATATTTCGCCGGGAATTGCTCCCGCTCTCGGCGCCTCATAATCTAAGCCGGTGACTTCCGGATACCTCGTCCTGCCGACGATGAGCGGTTCCCCTCCCGACGACGGAGGCACGGTCGAGGTGACGCTCGTTCCCGTCACCGGCGCCGATGGGCGGGATCAGCTCGTCGCGCTCGCGTTCACCTCGGTGCCGCTGCTGGTCGAGGCCATGGGCGAGCGGCAGCCGTGGGCCGTCCTCCCGGCGGGGGAAGTCGAGGGCGCGTTGAGGGGTTCGGGCGCCCGGAGCGTACTCGTCGATCCTCGGCTCGCCGCGGACGAGGAATAGGAAATCCGCCGTGGTCGACCCCGATTTCTCCGGCATCAATCCGGACAACCTTCTACGGACCATCGACAAGCTGGAATCCGGCAGCAGGGCGCTGCGGACCGCGAAGACCTCGTACCTCTCCAGGTTCAACCGGTTCGGTCTGGACACCGCCCAGCTGACGGAGATCGGGAAGATCGCCGGCTGGGTGGACGACGAACTTCCCATACTGCGGCGGAGGCAGGCTCTCGCGGCGGCCATGGAGACGGATCCCGGGGGACGCAAGGACGGCGGGGGCATGGTCCGGTTGCCGGAGCCCGTTGCGACGGTCGGCGAGGCGAGGGGACGGGGCAGGAAGCTCGCCGAGGAGACCGACAAGGCGGGCGCGCTCGACGCGGGCGCCGCCGGTGCGGAGTTCCATCGGATCGCCGAGGAGCTGGCGGCACACCAGGGGGACGCGGACTTCGCCTCGGCGTTCTACGCCGCGCTCGATCCCGAGTTGCTGAAGGTGCTCCCGGTGACCGTCGCCGCCGCCGAGGCGCCGACGGCGGAGAGCGACGCGAAGGTGTTCGGCTCCGCCTTCACGACCGCGGTCGGCACGGACACGCCCGCGCCCGGCTTCAGCAGGACGCTCGCCCTGTTCCACGGGGACATCGGCGAGGACGAGCCGACGGCCGTGTTCAACAGGGCGCTCATGCAGGGCGACGACGTCGGCCTCTGGGCGCTTGCCTGGAAGCACACGCGGATCGCCGTGAAGAAGCTCGGCGATCCGAACGACACGTGGTCCGACACGGTCGGGCTGCTGGCCTCGGTGGTGGGCATGCAGGCGAAGTACGCCGGTCATTTCTGGGAGGAGTCGCAGGACTTCTCCGACGAGGCGCGGCGGCTGCGCGACCAGCGCTTTCACAGCATGACCAAAGCCGAGAGGAGGCGGTACAAGAACGCGGCGAAGCGTGCGGGACGGGTCGCCACGGAGTCGGCCGCCGAGGCGGAACGGATCCTCGGCAGGTTCGGCATGGGCGGGTTCTCGCGGCTGATGGAGTTCTCCGTGGCGGACGGTGGCAGCTGGCTCATCGGCAAGGTGCCCGGCCTTCGACCGCCCAGCTCGACAACCCTCTTCGGCCGCGCACTCCACACGGGCGGCAAGCTGCCCCTGGTCGGCACGGTGCTCACGGTCGGGGCCATTGGGTGGGATGTCGATCACGGGGAGGAAGTGGACGTCGCCGTCGCCGCGAATGTGGGTGGGACCGCCGCCGGGTCCGCTATGACCACAGCCACAATGGCCGCGGTCGCATCGGCAGGAGGACCCGTCGGGTGGGGAATCGCGGCTGGTGTCGTGGTGGGCTTCGGTGTGGGCTACGGGATTTCCTACAGCCTGAAGACGCCGACAGGCAAAAAGGCGATCAACGCGGTAACTGACACGGCGAAGGATGCCGGCCAGGCCGTCAGTGATGCGGCGTCCAGTGTGAAGAGCACGGTGGGCGGGTGGTTCTCATGAAGCGGGACAACACAGGTAACGGCCAGTGGCGCTCTTCCGGGAAGCCTGCAGGACGACCCCGTCCGGTGACGCCAACACCTCGCATGATCCTTGGCGTCTTCGGCGGGTCCATCCTGTGCCTCGTGCTGGCTCTGTTCTTCTGGCTCCCGTCGCGAACTCTGGTCCACGACCTGCGCGCCGACGGAGTCACGGTCGTTGCCACGGTCATCGGAGTCGATGACCAGCCCAGATATGTGCGCGTCAGGTTTGCCCAAGGCCCCCGCTCAAGTGCTGAGGAAGAACTCTGGGACTACGCCGGGATGCTCCCCGATGTTCATTCGGGCGACTCTTTGACGGTCACGTATGACCCGGACGATCCGTCCCACGTTCTTCCGCACATCTGGGTCATCGATCCGCCGACAAACCTGCCTGCGTATGCCGCCTTCACTCTCGCCGCCCTCTTCCTGGCGGGGGCACTCGTGGGAGCTGTCCGCCGCCGACTCCTCCTCACCCACTCACCACCGCCTGAACCGGCATGAACGACCCCCCGCTCACGAACAACCCGCTTCCCGCCGCCCCGGCCCCGCTGTTCGACGGGAGTCGGATGCCGAAGAGTTCGCCCTCCGACGGGCTCTGCGGGGTCAGCAGCAGGCCGTTGCGGGACTTGCGGGCCTCTACCGCGAAGCCGCGGTACTGGCCCGAGAGGCTGTCCGTGGAGCCGGCCGCGACGAGGCCGATACCGCCGTCGGCACCCTTGCGGACGACGGCCTCCAGGGGCTCGTCGAGGCGGGTGTCGTAGAGGAGTTCCGCGTCGTCGACGATCACGACGTACGAGCCGCCGGCCGCCTTCTCCACCAGCGCGTCCAGGTCGTCCTCGCGGCTGTCCGCGTTCAGCAGGCCCAGGACGCCGTCCCGGCCCTCCAGTTCGCGCAGGGGCGAGCGGCGCGGAGCGACCAGCACCACCGGTGTGCCGGAGCGCAGCAGCGTCTCCGTGGCGGCCACCAGCAGGGTCGAGCGCCCGGACTTCGGCGGTCCGGCGATGACGAAGCCGGGGCCGTTCTCCTCCAGGTCGACGCCGACCGGCCGGAGTTCGTCGCCGCCGACGCCGACCAGCGCCCAGAGCGGGGACGGGGCGGTGAAGTCGGGGTCGAGGGCCAGCGCCTCGGTCACCGTGATGCGGGACGGCAGGGCGTCGACCCGCATGGGGCGCCGGCCCGCCGGGACACGGCCGTACCGGGCGGCCGACTCCTCCGCGATCTCACGCAGCGCCCGCACCTGCGCCTGGCCGGCGGGGTCGGCGGCGAGCAGGCCGATCTGGGTCTCGTCCACGCCCGTGTCCGTGATGCGCAGGGCGCGTCCCGGGGGCATGTTCTTGGGGACCTCACGGGCCTGGAGGCCGGCCGTGGAGTAGTCGTTCGGGTCGGCGAAGCGCAGCACCAGACGGTCGGCGAAGGCGGACGAGACATGGCCGCTCAGTCCGCTGCGGTCGGCGGTCATGACGACCTTGAGGCCGACCGCCGAGCCCTCGCGGAAGATGCGCTGGGCCGCTTCGAGCAGTTGGCCGTAGTTGTAGCTCTCGAAGGTGGAGGCGAAGCCCTCCCAGCTGTCCAGCAGGAGCACCATCCAGGGGAGGCGGTCCTCGGGGGCGGCCGTGGCGCGCTGTTCGGCGGCGCTGGACGCGCCCTCCATGGCGAGGAGTTGCTGCCGGCGGGCGATCTCCGCCAGCAGGCGTTCGATGAGGCGCCGTACGCGGTCCGGTTCGTCGCGGGTGACCACGGCGCCGACGTGCGGCAGCCGCATCAGCGGCAGCAGGGCGTTGGAGCCGCAGTCGATGCCGTACAGGTGCACGTCGTCCGGGGACGTGCTGCGGGCCAGGGAACCCGCCAGGGTCCGCAGGGCGGTGGAGCGGCCGGAGCGGGCGCCGCCGAGGAGCAGGGTGTGCTCGCCGTGCACCACGTCCAGGGAGAGCGGCGTACGGGACTGCTTGGCCGGCAGGTCGATCAGGCCGTACGGGATCGGGGCGATGTCCGACGACGCGGCCGACGGGGCTCCGTACGCCGCGAGTTCGTCCAGGGTGACCTGCTCGGACAGCGGCGGCAGCCACGGGCTGCGCTGCGCGCCGAAGCCCATGCGCTGTGCGCCGTCCCGCACCGCGTCGACGAGGACCGCGAGGTCGGTGACCATGGTGCCGTCGTCCTCGGCCTCGGCCCGCCTGGGCAGCGGACGGCTGTACGCGTTCCAGGGCAGCGGCAGCAGCGTCGCCTTCGGACCCGAACCGCCCGTGGCCGGACGCCGGCCGCCGATCCGGGCCGACTGCACGCCGACGAGGGACTGCGCACCCGAGCGTACGTACATCCGGCCCGGTGTGGACTTGGCGATGGCTCCGGAGTCCGGGGCCTCGATGACGTCGATGGACTCGGAGGCGTCCGTCACCCGCAGCGCGATACGGAGGTTGGTGTTGGCGCGGATGTCCGCGCTGACGACACCGGCGGGGCGCTGGGTGGCCAGGACCAGGTGCACGCCGAGGGAGCGGCCGCGGCGGGCGATGTCGACCAGTCCGGCGATGAAGTCGGGAAGTTCCGCGACCAGGGAGGCGAACTCGTCGATGACGAGCACCAGTCGGGGCATCGGCTCCAGCTCGGGCCGGAGCGCCCGGGTGTCGTTGTAGTCCTCGATGTCCTTGGCGGCGGCGTCGAAGAGGATCTTCTCGCGCCGGTGCAGCTCGGCGGCGAGGGACGCGAGGGCCCGCTCGGTGAGGTGGGCGTCGAGGTCGCTGACCATGCCGACCGTGTGCGGCAGCCGGGCGCAGTCCATGAAGGCGCTGCCGCCCTTGTAGTCGATGAGGACGTAGTTGAGGGCGTCGGGGCGGTTGGCGACGGCCAGCGAGGTGATGATCGTCTGCAGGAGCTCCGACTTGCCGGCGCCGGTGGTGCCGGCGACCAGTGCGTGCGGTCCGTCGCGCCGGATGTCGAGGACGAAGGGGCCGTCGGCGGCGATGCCGACGGGGGCCGCCGTGGTGGAGCCGCCCGTCCGCCAGATCCGTTCGACGTCCGCCCCGGTCGGGTCCGGCATGCCCAGCAGGGTCAGCAGCCGGGCGGAGGTGGGCAGGGCGCTGCCCGCGTCGTCGCGGCTGACGTCCCGGACGGGGGCGAGGGAGCGGGCGAGCAGCTCGCACCACTCGGGCGTGACCTGGTCGGCGAGGACGTCCCCGGCGGCCTCCAGTCCGTGGCCGCGCACCCGGACGTGGTGGGCGGAGTCGGGGGACCAGGCGACGACGGCCTTGCACTCCTCCGGCAGCAGCCGCTCGTCCTCGTCGACGCACAGGGCGAGAATGCCGTACTGGGGCCCCTCCGCGAGGAGTTGGGGCACACCGGGTACGCGGCGCAGCAGCCGGGCGCCGTCGAGGATCAGCAGCACGGTGGCGTCCGGGTACAACTGGCCGGTCGTGCTGTTCTGTTCACGGGACGCCTTGCGCCGGGCGAGCTCGTTCAGGAGTTCGTTGACGCGGCGGGTGATCCCCTCGGAGTCGAAGCCGACCAGCGCGACGCAGTTCTGTCCCTGGTCGGGGTTGGTGTGGGGCAGCCAGTGCACCCAGTGCCAGTCGGCGCCGGCGTCCGGGGTGGCGGCGAGCGTCACGAGGGAGAGGTCCCGGGGGCTGTGCAGCACCGCCGCCTGGACGCCGAGCCAGCGGGCGGTGGCCAGCGCCCGCGCCCGGTCCCCGGCGACACCGACCACGCCCAGCTCGGTGAAGGGCAGGGTGACGGGAACGTCCGGGAGAACGGGCGGCTCGGGGCGCTCCTCCTCGTACAGGGAACCGCCGCGGCCCAGGACGAGTTCGACGTCGGACGGAAGGCTGCCGGCGCCGACCCTCAGCTGCAGGGCGTCCGGGTCGGTGAGCCGGCGCTCCCACAGACGGCGGCGCGGTCCCGTGGCGAACAGCAGGATCTCCGCCGGGTCGGGACTGTCCGCGCGGCGTGCGCGCTGCTCCTCCTCGCCGAGGACGGCGAGTTCCGCCTTGTGGGCGGCGATGTCCTTCTTGTACTGCTTGACGGACGTCTTGTGCTTCTTCTTGCCCTCGCGGTTCTCGCTGAGCCACTGGCCGGCCATCATCATCGGGCTCATCAGGCAGAACAGCAGCATGTAGATCTGCTTGGTGAGCAACCACATGCCGATGCCGAAAAGCATGGGCATGAACGCCATGATGAACTGGAACCGGGCCCGGTCCCCCTTGGTGGGCGGTACGGGGACGACCAGTCGTCGCCGGGGCCGCAGCGGGGACAGCCGGGGCGGCCGGTTGTAGGCGAGGCCGCCCTCGCTCATCGCGGACAGGTGGGCGTCGGGCTCCGCGACCCTGTCGAGTACGAGCAGCGAGTCACCGGCGCGGACGACGCCGCCGAGCGGCCAGGGGGCGCCGGAGGTCACCGGCCGGTCGTCGAGCAGGATCTCGGCGCCGCCCTCGGGGGCGAGCGTGGTGCCGCCCTTCATGTCGATGGTGATCCGCAGGGCGACGGGCGGCAGCGTCGTGTCGCTCAGGGGCAGCGAACACGTGGGCGCGGAACCGGCGGTGGCGGCTCCCGCGCCCAGCCGGACCACCCGCCCGGAGGCGGGACCGCCGGCCACCCTGAGTTCGTACTGTCCGACCGGCTCGCCCTTGCGCAGCAGCGGGCCGATCGAGTCGTCGACCGAGACCCGCATACCGTCCTGGAGTACGGCGGTGGCCGGCGCGGAGGGGTCGCAGCGCTCGCCGTCGGCCCACAGGTACGGCGTTCCGGCGGCCGCCGCCACGCCATGGCCGTACGGCAGGGCGACCACATTGCCGGTCGCGCCCGCCGGGAGGCCGGGCCCGCCGACGGCGGTCGCCAGTGCCTGCGCGACATCTCCGGCCGTGGCGGTGTCGTCCGTGGCGACGACGACGTCCTGCGGCCGACCGCCCTCCCGTACGACCGTGACCAGCATCTGCATGGCGGTTCGTCCTCCCCCGTCGGTCCCTGCGGCCACGTACGTTTCCTCGGTTGTGGCCCTGCGCCGGACGCCCGCTGCCGTTCGCCGACGCACACACACATTAGTGAGTGCCGGGCGGCGCACAACGGCCGGGCGGAACCGGAGGGCACTCACTCGATCTTCGACAACCGGGCCTTCGGTGAGCCCGATTCCTTGCTGTCCGACTCGTAGACGAGGTCGTCGCCGACCGGGGTGAGGAGGACCGTGTGGCGGGCCGGGTTGCAGACGTCGCGGTTGGACTTCGCGCCGACGGAGGTCGTGACGAGGTGTTTCTCCGTGACCTGCTGGAGGGTGAGGACGTCGTCGCAGACGCCGCCGAAGATGTCCGTGTGCCGCAGGGTGCCGACCTTCTCCCCCACCTTCGCCTGCTTGAGCGTCACCCGGAACGTGCCGAGCGGAATGGCGATGCTCTCGCGGGAGCTGGCCTGGCCCTCCCAGGTGCCGAGGTAGGTCACCGGGACCGTGAGGGGGGAGGCCGGTTCGCCGGACCGGCCGCCGTCGTCGTCGGAGCGGGAGGTGCCGCCGGGGCCCCCGGGCAGCACGTCGAACACGAAGACGGAGCCGACGGTCACCGCGGCCAGCGCCCCCGCGACGGCGAGGGCGACCGTACAGCTCACCCGCCGGCCCCGGCCGCCGGCTCCCGGGGCGGAGGTGGCCGCGACGGAGACGGAGAGCTTGCCGGGGCGGGGGCCGTCCGTGGGGCTGTCGGAGGACGGCGGGTGCGGGGTTGCCGGGGCGGTCGGCGCGTGCCCGGTCCCCTGCGGCCGCCCGTCCCTCGGCCCCGGTACGCCCGGCCCGTCCCCGACGGCCGGCGGCATCACGGGCGGCGGGCCGAAGACCCCGGACGCCGGACCGGCCGACGGTCCGAAGCCTCCGGCCGGGGCCGCACCCGGCGCCGTACCCCCGGTGTCCGCCCCTCCCCCGGCCCTCGGCGCGGAAGCCCCCTCCGATCCTCCGCTCACCGACGCCCGGCTGAACCCCACCGGCCCCGAAGCCTCGTCCCCGACCCCCGTGGCCTCCAGGTTCAGCAACCGCACGGCCGCCCGGCTCACCTGCTCCACCAGCCGCCCCGGCAGCCACCCGTTCGTCATCAGCCCGGCCGCGCCCCCCTCCGGAGCGAGCCGGCCGGACAGCTCGGCGGGAGTGGGCCGCGCCGACGGGTCCTTGGCGAGGCACGCCTCGGTCAGCTCACGCAGCTCGCCCTCCAGCCCGGCCAGTTCCGGCGGCTCGTGCACGACCTTGTACAGCAGTGCCGCCGACGAGTCCCCGGGGAACGGCGGGCTGCCCGTGGCCGCGTACGCCAGGACCGCGCCGAGGGAGAAGACGTCCGCCGCGCCGGTCACGCCCTTGCCGAGGATCTGCTCGGGGGACATGTAGCCGGGGGAGCCGATCGACACGCCCGTCGACGTCAGGGACGCGGTGCCCCCGGTCGCGCGGGCGATGCCGAAGTCGATCAGGAGGGGCCCGTCGAGGGTGAGGAGGACGTTGGACGGCTTCACGTCCCTGTGCACCAGGCCCAGCGCGTGTACGGCCGTCAGCGCCTCGGCGAGCCCCGCGCCCAGCGCCCGTACGGTGGGCGCGGGCAGCGGGCCGGTTTCGGTGACCGCCGCGGTGAGGGAAGGGCCGGCCACGTAGGCGGTGGCCACCCAGGGGATCCGGGCGCCGGGGTCGGCGTCGAGGACGGGGGCCGTCCAGGCGCCGCCGACCCGGCGGGCGGCGTCCACCTCGCGCCGGAAACGGGCACGGAACTCCTCGTCCAGCGCGAAGTGGGGGTGCACGATCTTCACCGCGACCGTGCGGCCCCCCGCGCTGCGGCCCAGATAGACGCGGCCCATGCCGCCGGAACCGAGCCGGCCGAGCAGCCGGTAGGGGCCCACGACCGTGGGCTCGTCCACTTCGAGCGGCCGCATGGCGCCACCCCTCCCCCGTCGAGCCGGTACGCCGGAACCTTCCAGCAGGGTAGTGGCCGGGCCGCCGCCGGCCTCAGGGCCGGAGCAGATCGACCTTCACGTCCGCCGGGAAGCCGGTCGTCGGCCCGACCCGGCGGGCGAACTCCGCGACCGCCTCCAGCTGCGGGGCGCCGAAGCTGAAGTCGAGGGTGGTGAAGTACTGCGCCAGGGTCGCCTCGTCGAAGGCCTCCCAGCGGGCGGCCTGCTCGGCGACCTTGTCGACCTCCTCCAGGGAGAGGTTGCGGGAGGCGAGGAAGGCCTCGTGCACCTTGCGGGTGATGAGCGGCTCGCGCTCCAGGTAGTCGCGCCGCACCGCCCACACCGCGAAGACGAAGGGGAGGCCGGTCCACTGCTTCCACAGGGCGCCCAGGTCGTGCACGTCCAGCCCGTAGCGCGGCCCGTCGACCATGTTCGCGCGCAGGGCGGCGTCGCCGATGAGGACGGCCGCGTCGGCCTCCTGCATCATCAGGCTCAGGTCGGGCGGGCAGGTGTAGTAGTCGGGCTGGACGCCGTACCGCTCGGCGAGGAGGAGCTGGGCGAGGCGTACGGAGGTGCGGGAGGTCGACCCGAGGGCGACCCGCGCTCCGTCGAGCCGGTCCAGCGGGACCTGCGAGGCGATCACGCAGGACATGACGTCGCCGTCGCAGCCGACGGCGATGTCCGGGAAGGCGACGAGCTGGTCCGCGTGCTTGAGGAACTCGACGAGGGTGATGGGCCCGATGTCGAGATCGCCCTGCACCAGCTTCTCGCTGAGCTTCTCCGGGGTGTCCTTCGTCAGCTCGAAGTCGAGGAGCGTGCCCGTTCTCGCGAGCCCCCAGTACAGGGGCAGGCAGTTCAGGAACTGGATGTGGCCGACGCGCGGCCGGGTGCGAGGATTGTCCACATCGTGAGGCTAGCCCTCGCCCCGAGGGGGCGGGCTTTCGCCCCCCTCCGCCCCCTTGATCGCCAGAGTGTTCGACACCGGGCGCCCGTGACGGACGAGGTGTTCAAACATTCGGGTGACGTGATCTTGACCTCTATTGCATTCGGGAGCCTGCGTGCTAGGCTCGTCGCAAGTTGCAGTTTGGTTTCCCTTGCAGTACAGAGCCTGCGGAGCATGTGACCGCGGGCTCTCGTCGTTCTCAGACATGAGCGATTGTGCGGAATGCTCTTCACACTTGCTGGTTCTGGAGCAGGGCAACCCTTTGGGCCCAAGGAGGGCTTATGGCTACCGGAACCGTGAAGTGGTTCAACGCCGAAAAGGGCTTTGGATTCATCGCCCAAGAAGGCGGCGGCCCCGACGTCTTCGTCCACTACTCCGCGATCAACGCGAGCGGCTTCCGCTCCCTTGAGGAGAACCAGCAGGTGAGCTTCGACGTCACGCAGGGTCCGAAGGGCCCGCAGGCGGAGAACGTCACCCCGGTCTGATCCTCGCGATCCGGGAACGACCAGCAGTACCCAAGGAGCCCCGCGCCGTCAGGCGACGGGGCTCCTGCCTTTCCCCCGGCGGCCCGCCGGGGGAATGCCCCGGTGAATGTTCGGGGAATTCCTCGCATACGGGCCAAACGGCCGGTCCATACGGTCCAGACGGCCGGCCCGCATTCCGTACCGGCCGGACACACGGCGGCGGGGCCCGGCCGGTCCGCATTCATACCGCCGGGCGGCCCGGGGCACAGGACCCTATCCCGCGTACAGCCCCTCCACCGCGTCCGCGAAGTCCCGCAGGATCTCCTCCCGCCGCAGCTTCATCGAGGGGGTCAGATGGCCGGCCTCCTCCGTGAAGTCGGCCGCGAGGACGGTGAAGCGGCGGATGGACTCCGGGCGGGAGAGCATCTTGTTGGCCTCGTCGATCGCGCGCTGCAGGATCGCCAGCAGTTCCGGGTCGTCGGCGATCAGCTCCGGCGGGACCGGGTGCTTGCCGTTCATACGGCGCCAGTGGGTGATGCCGTCGGGGTCGAGGGTGATCAGCGCGGAGACGAAGGGGCGGTGGTCGCCGATCACCATCACCTGGGAGATCAGCGGATGCGAGCGCAGCCAGTTCTCCAGCGGGGCCGGGGCGACGCTCTTGCCGCCCGCCGTGATGATCAGCTCCTTCTTGCGGCCCGTGATCGTCAGATAGCCCTCGTCGTCCAGTGCGCCGATGTCGCCGGTGGGCAGCCAGCCGTCGGGCGCGGCGGGGACGACCCCGCCCGCCTGCGGGTCCCAGTAGCCGCGCAGCACGTGCTCGCCGCCGACCAGGATCTCGCCGTCCGCCGCGATCCGGATCCGGGTGCCGGGCAGCGGCCAGCCCACCGTGCCGAGGCGGGGCTTCAGCGGCGGGGTGACCGTGGAGGCGCCGGTGGTCTCCGTCAGGCCGTAGCCCTCGAAGATCTCGATGCCGGCACCGGCGTAGAACGCGGCGAGCCTGCGGCCCAGCGGTGAGCCGCCGCAGATGGCGTACCGGACCCTGCCGCCCATGGCGTTGCGGATCTTTCGGTAGACCAGCGGATCGTAGAAGGCGCGGGCCGTCTTCAGGGAGCGGGACGGGCCGGAGCCCGACCCCGTCTGGCGGCCCTCCAGCGCCTCGCCGTACCGGCGGGCCACCGACTCCGCGCGGTCGAAGGCCGAGAGGCGGCCGCCCGCCTCCGCCTTCGCGCGGGCGGTGTTGAACACCTTCTCCAGCATGTACGGGATGGTCAGCAGGCAGGTCGGCCTAAAGCTCGCCAGGTCCGGCAGCAGGTCCGCGGGGGCCAGGCTCGGCGCGTGCCCGAGGCGCACCCGGGCGCGTACGCAGGCGACGGCGACCATCCGGCCGAAGACGTGGGACATCGGCAGGAAGAGCAGGACGGAGGCGTCCTCGCTGGTCCGGGTCTTGAAGACGGGGTAGAGCAGCTCGATGGCGTTGTCGACCTCGGCGAAGAAGTTGCCGTGGCTGAGGGCGCAGCCCTTGGGGCGGCCGGTGGTGCCGGAGGTGTAGACGAGGGTGGCGAGGGTGTCGGGGCCCAGCACACCGCGGCGCACCTCCACCTCCTGGTCGGCCAGGTGCGCCCCGGCGTCCGCGAGCGCGTCGACGTGCCCCTTCTCGACGACCCACACCCGCCGCAGGTCGGGCAGGTGCGGGAGTTCGGGGCCGAGGGCGGCGGCCTGCCCGGTGGTCTCCGTGATCAGGGCGACGGCGCCGGAGTCGTGCAGGATCCAGCGGGCCTGGAAGACGGACGAGGTGGGGTAGATGGGGACGGTGACCAGCCCCGCGGCCCAGGCGGCGAAGTCGAGGACGGTCCACTCGTAGAGGGTGCGGGCCATGACGGCGATCCGGTCGCCGGGCATCAGGCCCTCGGAGACGAGCCCCTTCGCGACGGCCAGCACCTCGGCGGCGAACTCCGCCGCCGTCACGTCCTGCCAGCTGCCGTCCGCCGTCTTCCGGCTGAGCACCACGGCGTCCGGCGCCGTGTTCGCGTTCTCGAAGGGCAGGTCGGCGAGCGATCCGTGCCGCACCGGCCGGGCGAACGGCGGTACGGACGCTTCCCGTACGACGCCGTCCAGCCGCCGGGTCTGCGGTTCGACCAGGACGGGTGCCCCGTAGACGTCGTCGTCCAGGGCGGAGGAATGCGGGGTGGACACGGGGCGGCTCCTGGTGCGTGCAGTGGAACTGCTTGATGCCACGACGTACGTGCCTCGCCCGCCGAGGCGCTCACCGAAGGCCGGCGGGGAAAGGGATCACCACCGGTCGGTGCCGGGATCGTACGGCCCTGACGTGGGGGGTCTGTGCGGGTACCGGGAGGGTCCGGGGCCGGGCGTGTGCAATGTCGGAGGTTACGTGAGGGTCGTTCACGTCCGTTCCAGTATGGCCGTCACCCCCTGGCCGCCCGCCGCGCAGACCGAGATCAGGCCGCGCGCGGGGCCGTCCCGTTCGGCGAGGAGTTTCGCCAGGGTGGCGACGATGCGGGCGCCGGTGGCGGCGAAGGGGTGGCCGGTGGCCAGGGACGAGCCCGCCACGTTGAGCCGGGCGCGGTCGACGGGCGCGAGGCCCCGCTTCTCCCAGGCGGCCAGGGTGGCGAGCACCTGGGAGGCGAACGCCTCGTGGACCTCGATCAGATCGAAGTCCGCCATGCCGAGACCGGCGCGTTCCAGCATGCGCGGGACCGCGTGGGCGGGGGCCATCAGCAGGCCGTCCTCGCCGTCGGCGACGTCCCCGTGCACGAAGTCCACGGCGGCCGTCTCGTACGCGGTGAGGTGGGCGAGGGGTTCCAGGCCGCGCTCGGCCGCCCATTCGTCGCTCGCGAGCAGCACCAGCGCGGCACCGTCCGTGAGCGGGGTCGAGTTGCCGGCCGTCATGGTCGGATCGGGGCCGTCGAGCCCGAACACCGGCTTCAGCGCGGCGAGTCGGTCCACCGTCGAGTCCGGCCGCAGGTTCTGGTCGCGGGCCAGCCCCCGGAAGGGCACCACCAGGTCCTGGAACAGGCCGCGTTCGTACGCCGCGGCCAGCCGCTGGTGACTGGCCGCCGCCAGTTCGTCCTGGGCCTCGCGGGCGATGCCCCAGGCGCGGGCGGTGACCGCCGCGTGCTCACCCATGGACAGTCCCGTGCGCGGTTCGGCGTTGCGCGGGATGTCGGGGACGAGCTGCCCCGGACGCAGCTTCGCCAGCGCCTTCAGGCGACCGCCCGGGGACTTGGCCCGCCGCGCCTCCAACAGCACCTTGCGCAGCTGGTCGTTGACGCCGAGGGGCGCGTCGCTCGCGGTGTCGGCGCCGCCCGCGATGGCGGCCTCCGTCTGGCCCAGGGCGATCTTGTTGGCGGCGGCGACGACCGCCTGGAGCCCGGTGCCGCAGGCCTGCTGGATGTCGTAGGCGGGCGTGCGGGCGTCGAGCGCCGAGCCGAGGACGGTCTCGCGGGCGAGGTTGAAGTCGCGGCTGTGCTTGAGGACCGCCCCGGCGACGAACTCCCCCACCGCTCCCGGCGCCTGGAGTCCGTACCGCTCGACGAGGCCGTTCAGGGCGGCGCCCAGCATCTCCTGGTTGGAGGCGGTGGCGTAGGGGCCGTCGGAGCGGGCGAAGGGGATGCGGCTGCCGCCGATGACCGCGACGCGCCGGACGGTGCCCGGCTTCAGGATGCTCATCTCGACCTGCTCCTCACCGTGACATAGGCTTACCTCCAGTAACCTTACTCCAGAGTAAGAAGTTGGCACAGGCACGCCCGGAGCAGGCACGGAGGAATCCCGTATGGCCGACCGCTATCTGAGCTTCACCGGCACCGCGCCCGGCCGCTTTCTGACGCGCAGCCTGGGCCTGCCCCGGCCGGCGCCGCTGCGGCGCTGGTCCCCGGAGCGGCCGGACCTGGACGGCGGACTGCTGCACCTCACGGCCGGCACGTCCGGTCTGGACCTCGCCCCCGTACTCGCCCGCACCGGGCCCGGCACGGACGACACCACCGGCCACCCCGCCGCCGTCGTCCTGGACGCCACCGGGATACGCGATGTCGAAGGGCTCGCCGAGGTCCACGCGGCCCTGCACCCCGTCGTACGGTCGGTCGCCACGAGCGGCCGGATCGTGCTGCTCGGCGCCCCGCTCGACCCCGCCGACCACCATCAGGCCGCCGCCCAGCAGGCGTTGGAGGGATTCGTCCGCTCCCTCGGCAAGGAGACCGGCCGGGGCATCACCGTCAACCTGGTCCGCCTCACCGACGCCCCCGCCGCCGAGTCCACCCTCCGCTTCCTGCTCTCCCCCAGGTCGGCCTACGTCAGCGGCCAGGTGATCGGGGTCGACGCCCCGGACACCCCGGCCCCCTACGACGTGGACCGTCCCCTGTCCGGCCGTACCGCCCTGGTGACCGGCTCCGCGCGCGGGATCGGCGAGGCGGTCGCCGAAACGCTGGCCCGGGACGGCGCCAAGGTCGTCGTCCTCGACGTGCCGGACGCCGAGGCGGACGCCCGCCGGGTCGCCGAACGGCTCGGCGGCACCGCGCTCCCCCTCGACATCACGGCCGCGGACGCGGGCGCCCGGATCGCCGGGGCCCTCCCCGACGGTCTCGACGTCCTCGTGCACAACGCGGGCATCACCCGTGACCGGCGGCTGGCCAACATGCCCGCCGAGCGATGGATACCGGTGCTGGAGGTGAACCTGGCGAGCGTGCTGCGCACCACCGACGCGCTCCTCGCCGCAGGGGCCCTGAAGCGCGGCGGCCGCATCGTCACCACGGCCTCCATCGCGGGGATCGCCGGAAACGCGGGCCAGACCAACTACGGCGCGAGCAAGGCGGGCATCACCGGTCTGGTCCGCGCCCTCGCGCCGCACGCCCGGTCCGCGCACGGGGTGACGGTGAACGCGGTCGCGCCGGGTTTCATCGAGACGAGGATGACGGCCGCCGTCCCCCTGTTCATCCGGGAGGCGGGCCGCCGGATGAACTCCCTCGCGCAGGGTGGCCTGCCGGCCGATGTCGCCGAGACCACCGCCTGGCTCGCCCACCCGGCCTCGGGCGCGGTCAACGGCCAGGTCGTCCGGGTCTGCGGCCAGAGCCTGCTGGGAGCGTGAGACGGCCCATGACGCCCACGGTGGAACTCGCCGCACCGCCCGCCCTCGCCCCGCTCCTCGCCCGCGGCGCCCTGCTCTCCCCCTTCAAACGCCCCCGCCCCGACGGCGGTTGGCCCCGCACCCGCCTGGTGCTGCCCGGTCTGCGCGTCGACGCCGGCCGGCTCGCCGCCTACGAGCGGGTGTGCGGCTTCCCCACCGGCGAGGACGCGCTGCCGGTGACGTATCCGCATGTACTGGGCTTCCCGCTCGCCATGCGCCTGATGAGCCGCCCGGACTTCCCGCTCCCCCTCCTGGGCCTCGTCCACACGTCGATACGGATCACCCGGCACCGCGCGACGGCGTCCCCTGGCCCGTACGAACTGACCGTCTACGCCGACGGGCTGGCCCCGCACCGGCGCGGCACGGAAGCCGTCCTGGTCACCGAGATGCGCCGGCACGGGGCTGTCGTATGGGAGTCGCGGAGCACGTATCTGGCCCGGCACCGGACCGCCTCCCGACAGCACGCCGTGCGGCGGGAGGAGGAGCCGAAGCCGCTGCCCGCCGTCGAGGAGTGGCGGCTCGCCGGGGACGTCGGGCGGCGCTACGGCGCCGCGTCCGGCGACCGCAACCCGATCCATCTGCACCCGCTCACCGCCCGCCTCTTCGGCTTCCCCCGCGCCATCGCGCACGGCATGTGGACCGTGGCCCGCTGCCTCGCCGCGCACGGCACCCCGGACGCGGCGCACGTCAGCGCGGACTTCCGGGCACCGGTACTGCTGCCGGGGACGGTCACGTACGCGGCCGGGGCCGGACGCTTCGCACTGCTCGGCGACGGCGGCCGGGTTCACGTCACCGGCGAGGTCAGCCCGCTCTGAGCCGTCTCCGGGCCCGGCTCGTCGTCCGGCGGGGTCCAGCGGCGGCCCGCCATCAGATCGCCGAGCCCCGCCCAGGCGAAGTTCATCAGGGTCGCCGCCGACTGCCGGACCGTGACACCGGGCGTCGCGTTGGCCCAGTCCGCGAGGGACTCCGCGGCGCCCACCAGCGCCTCCGCCAGCCCGGCGACCTCGCGCTCCGGGAGGTCGGGATCGCGGTGGGCGTCCCGCGCGGCGGCGAGGATCAGCTGCGTCACGAACTCCACGATCTCCGCCCGCATCGCGGCCACCTCGGCCGCGAAGACCACACCGTGCGTACGGGCCTGGAGATGCAGCACCGCCCAGCCGTCGGGGTGCCGGGCGGTGTGCGTGAAGAACGCCGTCAGACCCGACCACAGCTGCCGGTCGGCCGGCAGCCCCGGCCGGGCACCGGCACGCACCGCCGCCACGAGGGCCGTCGCCTCACGCCGGATGCACGCCGTGAACAGGTCCTCCTTGGAGTTCAGATACAGGTACACCAACGGCTTGGACACACCCGCCAGTTCGGCGATCTCGTCCATCGACGCCGCCATGTACCCCCGTTGTCCGAAGGTCCGCACGGCGGCGTCCAGCATCTGCTGTTCACGGACCGCACGCGGCATCCGCTTGGTCTTCACGGCACCCATGGGACACAGCGTACGGTCCGTCCGTCACTCGGAGTCCCGGCCGCCGTGATTCCAGTCACCGGGAGCGGTCCGCTCGCCGGCCGTCAGCCGCGGCAGCAGCTGGGCCGTGAACAGCGTCGACAGCGCCGAGGTGTCGGTGCCGCCGTCGGTGCGCACCACCACCGGCCGCGGCGCCTTCCCGGCCAGCCCGGCGCCCACCTCGAGCCGCCTGCGGGCCAGTTCGTACTGCAGCACCGCCCGGTTGTCCCGGTACGCCTTGGCCAGCGCACGCTGGGCGCGGGCCTCGTTCTCGGCCGCGATGAGCCCGCTGCGGCCACGCGTCTCGATCTCGAACCTGACGCGCTGCGCCTCGGTCTCCTGCCGTTCCAGCAGCTGGGCGACCTCCTCACGGGCCCGGTTCAGCGCGGCCTTCACCTCGACGATCCGGGCGTCGCGCACCTTCTTCGCCCGCTCGATGTCCATGCCCAGACTGTCGATACGGCGCTTGCGGGTCAGGCCCCACTCCTGCTCGTACGCGGTGCGCTCCTTGGCGATCCGCTCCCGGGTCGCCAGGTGGTGCTGGTACTGCGTCGGCAGCTGCACATCCGGGATGTTGCAGCCCGTGATGCGCACCCCGTAGCCGGACAGCTGCCGGTTCAGCAGATCCTGCATGTCGGCCACGTCCGAACCGCGCAGATCGTAGGCGCGCTGCGTGCGCATCTGCCGGGCCCGCTGCCGGATCGCGTCCTGCACGGCACTGGACAGCACCAGGTCGAAGTTGCCGGCGCCGATGGTGCGCACGAACAGCACCGCGTCGGTGATACGGAACTTCAGGAAGAACTCGATCGAGCGCAGCGGCACGTTCTCCCGCGTCGGACAGGCCATGACGGGCGCCGAGTACGGGATCTCGGTGGCCGTGTCGACGACGAAGTCGACCCGCGACCACGGGTGCCACAGATAGTGCCGGCCGGCGTCCAGCGTGCGGGTGACGGCGCCGTAGCGCGTCAGCACACCGTTGGTGCCCTGCTCGATCTCGACGATCGAGGACCGCCACCACCACAGCCCGCCGATCAGCAGCAGCACCACCCCGCCGACGTAGGAGAGGGTGGCCAGCGCACCGTAGGCGAGGTCGCCCAGACCGTCGGAATCGGCCTCCGCCAGCGTCAGCATCACGCCCGTCAGCAGGGCGTAGACACCGAGCCACAGCGGCAGCATCCACCACAGCCGGCGACGGTGCCGCGGAATGATCACCGGGATGAGGGTGTCGGCCTCACCGCCGCGCAGCAGCCGGGCGATGTCGCTCCAGGGGGCGACGGCCTCGGAGATGACCGAACGGCGTCGGGTACGTACGGAACTCAACTCTGGGCCTCCTCGGCGGACTCGGACACATCGCCTGCCGCGACGGCCTCGGGCATCTCCGGCACGGTCGGCCGGTCGGCCGCCAGCAGCGCGCCGATCTCCTCCTCGCGCGCGGCGATCCGCTCGGACACCTCGGCCAGCCGCCCCCGTACGGCGGCCATGTCCGTCTCGGTGAACAGCTCGGCCCCGCGCTCCCCGACCAGCTCACGGGCCAGTTCGAGGAAGTCGATCCCGGCCGCCCCGGTACCGTCCGCGCCGCCGATGCGCACCAGACGCGGCAGATGGTCGGCGACCTGCTCCAGCGTGTCGAGCACCTGCTGCTGGTAGCGGTACTCCAGGATCTCCGGCGCCTGCGCCGCGGTCACCGCGCGGATGTCGAGCGCCTGCGCCTCCAGCAGCGCCGCGTTCGCCTTGGCCTCCGACTCCGCCTGCACATAACGCTGGCGGGCCAGTGCCTCGGCGCGGTTGGTCTCGCGCTCCACGGCGGTGTCCATCTGCGCCTGGTACTGGGCGATGTCGGCCTGGATCGCGGACAGCGTCTCCTGACTGGAGGCGAGTTCCTTGCTCAGGTCGCCCTCGTCCTGCTCCTTGCGCAGCTGGAGCGCGTACTCGTGCGTGTACGCCTCCTTGGCCATCCGCACCATCTCGGGGGCGGCCAGGTCCATCCGGTACCGCTGGTCGGACGGCTCGGCGTGCGTGATGTTGGCGTTGGTCAGCTCCACCGCCGGACGGAACTGCTGGTTCAGCTGCTCCAGCAGCCGCCCGCTGTCCTCGCCGACCATGTCGTAGATACCGGCCGCCTCCTGCTCGTAGATCAGGCTGCGGATGGTCTCGCTGACGGCGTTGCCCAGCTTCTCCTCGAACCCGCGCACGGCACCGAGCGTGTAGACGAACTCGACCGGGTCGCTGATCCGGAACTGGATGAACAGGTCGATGGAGGCCTTCACCCCGCCCTTGGTCGGGGCCTCGCGCACCGGCGCGTTGAACGGGTACTCGCGCGTCGTGTTCACGATGTACGACACCCGCTTCCACGGGCTGAGCAGCGTGACCCGGCCGGGACCGACGACCTTCTCCAGCTTGCCGAACCGGGTGATCATCGCCTGGCAGCCGTCCGGCACCATGACCAGACCCTGCCGCCACCACACGAACAGCACGGCGAGCAGCGCGACGACCCAGTAGTGCGCCCCGAACAGCGGATTGGTGATCCCGTCACCCCCGGTCGCCGACACCACCGACGTCCCCACCGCGCCGATCACCAGGAGCGACAGCACCGGCAGCATGGACAGCAGGGAGCGCCCCTTGGGCATCACCATCGGGCAGATGGCGTGCACCACCTCGCCGCCCTCGCGCAGCTGCTCGCTGCGGCCGAGCGCCTCCCCGGCCTCGTCCAGCGGCACCGTCTTCTGCCGCATGACGGTGTCGACGGAGCTTCCGTCCTGCTCCCGGGCGGCCGGGAAGTCGGCCGGGTCCATCCCGTCGCCGCCCTCGGCCCCGGTGCCCTGCGACGCCCTGCCGCCGCCCCCGCCGCTTCCCGCGCGGCGGCGCAGTTCGTCCTGGGCCGCCGTACGTGGATCGGTGCCGGAGGCGACCGCCTCGGCGACGTTGCGCAGACTCTGCGCCCGCGTGCGTGCCACGGATTCCCCCTTCGCGTGTGGTGCTGATCCCTGCCGGATCATCGCTGTGGACCATGTGCGTCATGTGAGGCACGTGGTCCAGGTGATTCCACACCACCGAGCGGACAGGGATAAGGGGCGCCCCCAGCAACGGTCACCTGTCGGTGGTTGCCGGAAAGCGCCCCTGCCGGCCGTCGGTCAGGCGGCCACGGCCACCTGCTGGGGCTCGTCGACCGGGGAGGCGTGGACCGAGTCGTACGCCTTCCGGTCGAGCAGGCCCTCACGGGCGGAGACGATGACCGGGACCAGGGCCTGGCCCGCGACGTTCGTCGCCGTGCGGATCATGTCCAGGATGGGATCGATGGCGAGGAGCAGGCCGACGCCCTCCATGGGCAGGCCCAGGGTGGAGAGGGTGAGGGTGAGCATGACGGTGGCGCCGGTGAGGCCGGCCGTGGCGGCGGAGCCCACCACCGAGACGAACGCGATCAGCAGGTAGTCGCCGACGCCGAGCTGGATGTCGAAGATCTGGGCGACGAAGATCGCGGCGATGGCCGGGTAGATCGCGGCGCAGCCGTCCATCTTGGTCGTCGCGCCGAACGGGACGGCGAAGGAGGTGTACTCCTTCGGCACGCCGAGGCGTTCGGTGACCTTCTGGGTGAGCGGCATGGTGCCGACGGAGGAGCGGGAGACGAAAGCGAGCTGGATCGCGGGCCAGGCGCCCTTGAAGAACTGCACCGGGTTGACCTTGGCGACGGTCGCGAGCAGCGCCGGGTAGACGCCGAAGAGGACGAGCGCGCAGCCGATGTAGATGTCGGCGGTGAAGGTGGCGTACTTGCCGATCAGGTCCCAGCCGTAGGTGGCGATGGCGTTGCCGATGAGGCCGACGGTGCCGAGCGGGGCGAGCCGGATGACCCACCACAGGGCCTTCTGGAGGAGTTCGAGGACGGACTCGCTCAGGGTGAGGATCGGCTGGGCCTTCTCGCCGAGCTGGAGGGCGGCGATACCGGCGACGGCGGCCATGAAGACGATCTGCAGGACGTTCAGTTCGGTGAACGGCGTGATGACGTCGGTGGGCACGATGCCGGTGAGGAAGTCGATCCAGGAGCCGGACTTCTCCGGCGCGGCGCCGTCCGCCGGGGTGAGGCCGGTACCGGCGCCCGGGTTGGTGACGAGGCCGATGACCAGGCCGATCGCCACCGCGATCAGCGAGGTGATCATGAACCAGAGGAGGGTGCGCGAGGCCAGCCGGGCCGCGTTGTTGACCTTCCTCAGGTTGGTGATGGAGACCAGGATCGCGAAGAAGACGAGCGGGGCGACGGCCAGCTTCAGCAGGCCGATGAAGGTGCCGCCGACCTTCTCCAGGGTGGTGACCAGCCAGGAGAGGTCCTGGCTGCGGGCGAGCCAGCCGAGCAGGACGCCCAGGACGAGGCCGGCGAGTATCTGGGCCCAGAAGGGCGCGCGGACGGGCAGCTTGAACTGCGTGTTCGTGGACACGGACATGCTCCGGTAAGGGGACGCGTGGGGATGGTGACGATGACGTGGAACGGGGGAACGCGGGTGGCGGCGAACGTCAGGGACGACAGTTCGCGGCGGTGACCCGGCAGAGGTCCACGTGCAGGCGCGCCACGAGCGGAACACTCCGGGGCGTGGGGAACACGGCTGCTGACTTCACCCCGAGACGGTAACACCGGAGCTTTGAGGTCCTCAAAGCCTTACTTTGAGAGGTGGGGGGCCATAACCGTCCATACAACGCAAAGCGCCCTGATCCCAAGGGAGTTGGGAATCAGGGCGCGTGGTGCGTGGTGCGCGGCTGTGACGGAGGTTACGAGGGCCGGCCCTCCACGCGGGCGGTGTCGCCCGCACGGGCGGTGTCGTCGGCCGCGTCCTCCTGGTTGCGGTTGGCGTCCAGGTTGGCCTTCGCCCGGTCGACCCGCTGCACGATCCGCTCGGAGGCGCGGTCCCGCTCCTCGCGGAGCACGACGAAGCTGATCGGGGCCGAGAGCAGCAGCGCGAGCAGCACGATCCACAGGCCGTTGGAGTCGCCGAGGCCGCGCGGGGCGAGGCCGGAGTAGACGAGGCCCCAGACGACCACGAGGCAGCCCACGAAGATCCCGAGGCGCATCAGCGTGTAGCGGAGCATCTCTTCCACTCTTCCCTGCGTACGGTCAGAACGTCCCAAAGGGACAACGTCCAGTGAAGCACGGCCCACCGGGGATCTTCCGGCGGGGTACGGGCGTCAGGTGAGCGGCAGCAGCATGACGACGTCGTCCCGGTCGTCGCCGGGGGCGACGCGGATGGCGTCCGGGATCCGGCCGACCTCCTTGTAGCCGCAGGAGGCGTAGAAGCGTTCCAGGCCGAGTCCGCCGCGGCAGGCGAGGCGTATCGCCTCGACGCCGTCGAGGGTGCGGGCCGCCCGGGCGGCCGCGGCCATGAGGTCGCGGCCGTAGCCCCTGCCCTGGTGGCGGGGGTGGACCATGACCGTGTAGAGCCAGATCCAGTGGGTCATGAGGGGATGGGTGTTGAAGGTGAGGAACGCGGTGGCGGCGACATCACCCTCCTCGTCGTGCCCGACGAGGAGACGGGACCGCTCCTCGGCCATCGAGACGAGCTGGCGGACGAGCGCGGGGCGGATGTCCTCCCGCCCCGCCGGCGGCACGAACCCGACCGCCCCACCGGCGTTGGTGACGTCGGTCCACAGGTCGAGGATGCCGTCACGGAGGTCGGGGGTGACGACGGGATCGAGGGTGAAGGTAAGGGGCATGGGGTGATGCTAGCCATTACGCAGAGGTGGTGGGTGGACATGGGCCGGGGGCCCGGGGGCGGGCGGGAGCCCCCTGGCGGGGCCGAAGGGGCGGAGCCCCTTCTCCTCACACCCGCATCGGCTGGGGCGAGTCCCGACGCGCCGGGTCGGCACCGTCGTACTCCCGGATCACCTCGTACCGGGTGTTCCGCTCCACCGGCCGGAACCCCGCGTCCCGGATCAGATCCAGCAGATCCTCACGCGTCAGCTTGTTCGGCGTACCGAAATTGTCCGCGTCATGCGTGATCTTGTACTCGACGACCGACCCGTCCATGTCGTCCGCCCCGTGCTGAAGGGCGAGCTGCGCGGTCTGGACGCCGTGCATGACCCAGAAGACCTTGACGTGCGGCACGTTGTCGAACAGCAGCCGCGACACCGCGAACGTCTTCAGCGCCTCCGCCCCCGTCGCCATCTGCGTCCGCGCCTGCAGCCGGTTCCGTACCTTGCCGTCCTTCATGTCCACGAAGTCGTGCTGGTACCGCAGCGGGATGAAGACCTGGAACCCCCCGGTCTCGTCCTGGAGTTCACGCAGCCGCAGCACATGGTCCACCCGGTGGCGGGGCTCCTCGATGTGCCCGTACAGCATGGTGCACGGGGTCTTGAGCCCCTTCTCGTGCGCCAGCCGGTGGATGCGGGACCAGTCCTCCCAGTGGGTGCGGTGGTCGACGATGTGCTGCCGCACCTCCCAGTCGAAGATCTCCGCGCCGCCGCCGGTCAGCGACTCCAGACCCGCGTCGATCAGCTCGTCGAGGATCTCGGAGGCGGACAGCCCGGAGATGGTCTCGAAGTGGTGGATCTCGGTGGCGGTGAACGCCTTCAGCGAGACGTCGGGCAGCGCCGCCTTCAACTCCCGCAGCGACCGCGGGTAGTAACGCCACGGCAGATTGGGGTGCAGCCCGTTGACGATGTGCAGTTCGGTGAGGTTCTCCGCCTCCATCGACCTGGCGAGCTTCACCGCCTCCTCGATCCGCATCGTGTACGCGTCCTTCTCCCCCGGCTTGCGCTGGAAGGAGCAGTACGCGCAGGAGGCGGTGCACACGTTCGTCATGTTGAGGTGGCGGTTGACGTTGAAGTGCACGACGTCGCCGTTCAGCCGCGTCCGCACCTCGTGGGCCAGCCCGCCCAGCCAGGCCAGGTCGTCCGACTCGTACAGCGCGATGCCGTCCTCACGGGTCAGGCGTTCGCCCGCCCCGACCTTCTCCTCCAGCTCGCGCTTGAGCCCGACGTCCATGCCGATCCCTCTTTCCGTCGTCGAACAGACCCGGTCAACCGTACCCCCCGCCCTTCGGGCGGAGGGACCCCCGAAGGGCGCCGCGCGCCCCGCCTACTCCACCTCTTCGGGCAGCTCACCGACCCGGTTCTCCCACTTGGTGGAGAGCACGATGGTCGTACGGGTCCGGGAGACGCCCTTGGTGCCGGACAGCCGGCGGATGGTCTTCTCCAAGCCGTCCACGTCGGTCACCCGCACCTTGAGCATGAAGGAGTCGTCACCGGCGATGAACCAGCAGTCCTCGATCTCCTTGAGGTCCTTCAGCCGCTGCGCCACGTCCTCGTGGTCGGCGGCGTCGGAGAGCGAGATGCCGATCAGGGCGGTGACACCGAGGCCCAGCGAGGCGGCGTCCACGGTGGCGCGGTAGCCGGTGATGACCCCGGCCGCCTCCAGCCGGTTGATGCGGTCGGTGACGCTGGGTCCCGACAGGCCGACGAGGCGCCCCAGCTCCGCGTAGGAGGCCCGGCCGTTCTCCCTCAGGGCCTGGATGAGCTGCCTGTCCACCGCGTCCATGCGATCGAAGCCTTCCACTGAAGAGGTCTGAAGTTCTGAGTGCTGGAATGGTGCCGCAGGGCTCAGCCGGGCCGGGATCCGCCGCCGAGTTCGCCCTTCCAGCGGCGGTAGAGCCGGTGCTCGACACCCGCCGCGTCGAGTACGCGTCCGGCGACGAAGTCCACCAGGTCCTGGATGTGCGTCGCGCCCGCGTAGAAGGCCGGCGAGGCGGGCACCACGGTCGCGCCCGCGTCGTCCAGCGTCACCAGATGCCGCAGGGTCTGGCCGTTCAGCGGGGTCTCCCGTACGGCCACGATCAGCGTGCGTCCCTCTTTCAGGGTCACGCTCGCCACCCGCTGCAGCAGGTCCTTGGACAGTCCGAGCGCCACCCCGGCCACACAGGCCGTGGAGGCGGGCACGATCAGCATGCCCTTGCTCGGATACGACCCCGAGGACGGCCCGGCCGCGAGGTCACCCGCGGCCCAGTGCCGTACGCCGTCGAGGTCGACGGTGAACGTGTCCGGCTTGCCGTCCGCCCCCCGGGACAGCCATTCCCGCAGGTCGTCACGCCAGTGGGCGTCCCGGAAGGCGATACCGGTCTCGTCCAGCAGGGTCAGCCGGGAGGCCCGGCTGACGACGAGGTCGACACTCTCCCCCGCCGCCAGCAGCGCACGCAGCACAGCGGCTGCGTAGGGGGTCCCGGACGCCCCCGAAACCCCCACGATCCAAGGCTTGCGCCGCGTTTCTCCTGGGTTCACATCTCGAGCCTATCCGGCCGCCCCCTGTGTGTGTCGGGCGGCCGGACAGCAATCCCCGCAGCCGATGTCACCGGAAGGAGCTACACCGTGAGCCCGCGCACCAGCAGGTCGATCAGCGCGCAGACGAAGAGGCTGATTCCGATGAAGCCGTTGACGGAGAAGAACGCGCGGTTGAGGCGGGTCAGGTCGGTCGGGCGGACGATGGTGTGTTCGTAGACGAAGGCGCCGGCCACGATCAGCAGGCCGAGCCAGAAGAAGGCGCCGGCGCCGGTGAGCAGGGCGTACCAGACGAGCAGGGCCGTCGTGACGGTGTGACAGGCGCGCGCGCCCCAGATCGCGGCGGGGATGCCGAAGCGGGCCGGGACCGACTTCACACCGATCTCCCGGTCGGTCTCGACGTCCTGGCAGGCGTAGATGAGGTCGAAGCCGCCGATCCAGATACCGACCGCGAGGCCGAGGACGACGGCGTCCCAGGACCAGGAGCCGGTGATGGCGAGCCAGCCGCCGATCGGGCCCATCGCCTGGGCGAGACCGAGGATGGCCTGCGGGAAGTTGGTGAACCGCTTGCCGTAGGGATACACCACCATCGGGATGACGGCGACGGGCGCGAGGGCCAGGCAGAGCGGGTTCAGCAGGGCCGCCGCGCCGAGGAAGACGGCCAGGGCGACCAGCGCGCCGGTCCAGGCGTGCTTGACGGACATCGCACCGGTGACCAGTTCGCGGTGTGCGGTGCGCGGGTTACGGGCGTCGATCTCGCGGTCGATGATCCGGTTGGCGGCCATCGCGAAGGTGCGCAGGCCGACCATGGCGACGGTGACCAGGAGCAGCCGGCCCCAGTGGATGTTCTCGTCCCGCTCGTACATCGCGGTGAGGGCGGCGATGTAGGCGAAGGGCAGGGCGAAGACCGAGTGCTCGATCATCACCAGGCGCAGGAAGGCTTTCGTGCGTCCCGGCTGCTGCGGCAGGGCGGCGGAGGCCGAGGTCACAGTCCGTACTCCTTCCAGCGGCGGTCGACCAGGGCGGCCGTGTCCGGGTCGGACTCGACCATGTCGGGCCAGCCGCCGTCGCGCGTGTACCCCTCCTCGGGCCACTTCCTCGTCGCGTCGATGCCCGCCTTGCCGCCCCAGAACTGCTGGTAGGAGGCGTGGTCGAGATGGTCGACGGGGCCTTCGACGACGGTGAGGTCACGGGCGTAGTCGGTGTTGCCGAGGGCCCGCCAGGAGACCTCGTGCAGGTCGTGGACGTCGCAGTCCGAGTCGACGACCACGATCAGCTTGGTCAGGGACATCATGTGGGCGCCCCAGATGGCGTGCATGACCTTCTGCGCGTGCTTGGGGTACTTCTTGTCGATCGAGACGATCGCGCAGTTGTGGAAGCCGCCGGACTCGGGGAGGTGGTAGTCCACGATGTCCGGGACGATGATCTTGAGGAGCGGGAGGAAGAAGCGCTCCGTGGCCCGGCCCAGCGGCCCGTCCTCGGTGGGCGGGCGGCCGACGACGATCGACTGGAGCAGCGGCCGCTTGCGCATGGTCACGCAGTCGATGGTGAGCGCCGGGAACGGCTCCTGCGGGGTGTAGAAGCCGGTGTGGTCGCCGAACGGCCCCTCGGGCAGCATCTCGCCCGGTTCCAGCCAGCCCTCCAGGACGACCTCCGCCTGCGCGGGCACCTGGAGCGGCACGGTCTTGCAGTCGACCATCTCGATCCGCTTGCCCTGCACGAAGCCGGCGAACAGGTACTCGTCGATGTCGCCGGGCAGGGGTGCGGTGGAGGCGTACGTCACGGCGGGCGGGCAGCCGAAGGCGATGGCGACGGGCAGCCGCTCGCCGCGCCGGGCGGCCACCTGGTAGTGGTTGCGGCTGTCCTTGTGGATCTGCCAGTGCATGCCGATGGTGCGCTTGTCGTGCCGCTGGAGGCGGTACAGGCCGAGGTTGCGGACGCCGGACTCGGGGTCCTTCGTGTGGGTGAGACCCAGGTTGAAGAAGGAGCCGCCGTCCTTGGGCCAGGTGAACAGCGCCGGGAGCTGTTCGAGGTCCACGTCGTCGCCGTGCAGGACGACCTCCTGGACGGGCGCGTCCTTCACCTTCCTCGGCGGTACGTGCGTCATCGCGCCGAGTTTCCCGAACGCCTCGCGCACCCCGACGAACCCGTGCGGCAGCTCGGGCTTCAGCAGCCCGCCGATCCGCTCGGAGATCTCCGCGTACGACTTCAGGTCCAGCGCCTTCAGCAGGCGGCGGTCGGTGCCGTACACGTTCATGGCGAGGGGCATGGAGGAGCCGCGCACGTTCTCGAAGAGCAGCGCGGGACCGCCGGCCTTCTGCACCCGGTCGACGATCTCACCGACCTCCAGATACGGGTCGACCTCGGCCTTGATGCGCTTGAGGTCGCCCTCGCGCTCCAGCGCCCTGAGCAGGGAGCGAAGATCGTCGTAAGCCATGGGGTCAAGTATCCCCGAGCGGTTACCCTGGGCCTGTACCGCCCACCGTTTCGCTGGAGAGGCCCCATGCTGCGGGTGCTGATGTTCCTCGTGCCACTGGCCCTGAGCATCTACGCGTTCATCGACTGCATCAGCACGAAGGACGACGACATCCGTCATATGCCCAAGCCACTGTGGGCGATCCTCGTGCTGCTGTTTCCGCTGGTCGGCTCGATCTCGTGGCTGATCGCGGGCAAGAAGCGGCACCCCGCGGGCGGCGACGCGGGTTCCGCCTGGAACCGGGGTGGCGGTGGTGGCCGTCGGCAGTGGGTGGCGCCGGACGACAACCCCGAGTTCCTGAAGTCGCTGGACGACGACAAGGACAAGGACGACCGGCCGGGGGACGGCGATCGCGGCGGGGCCGGCTGACCGTCCCGCCCGCGTCAGCTCCTGGTCCAGTTCTGGGACGCCGAGCCGTCGCACACCCGCGCCATGATCGTGCCGCCCCCCTGGGTGTGCTCCAGACACCTGCCGGTCTTCACGAGGACCACGGTGCCGCCCGATCCGATACGCCATGTCTGCGCGTCGTCCGCGCCACAGGTCCCGCTGTGCATCGCACCGTAGGCGGACAGGCAGTTGCCGGACTCCCCGTGGACGATCCGGTAGGTGCCGGACGACGCGCTCCGCAGGCTCCAGTCGGCCGCCCCCGAGGCGCAGTCACCCGTGGCAACGTTGCCGTAACCGGCTCCTCCGTAGGAGATGAGGCACTGTCCGCTCCGCGCGTTGCGCAGGGTGGAGCCGCCCGTCGACGGAGCGTCGGCCTCCGTGTCGGTGCCGGGGTCCGTGTCCGAGGCGGAGCCGCCCCCGCCGTCCCCGCCGCCTCCACCGCCGCCCTTCGCCGCTTCGTCGTCGGTGTCCGCTCCGGCGGCGGCCGGTGACTCCTGGGAACCCCGCTTCCTGGAGTCCTCCTCCTTCGAGTCCTTCGAGGGGGACGCGCTGGTGGACGGTGACGGCTCGGCGGACCCGCCGGCCGTCCCCGAGGGCGTCGCGTCCGCGGACACCGTGACCGACGCCGAGGGGCGGCGGCCCGCCTCGTCGCCCGCGTCGAAGGTGTACGGCAGGAGTGTGAAGGCGAGCGTGGCGCCCGTGGTGACGACCACGACGGGGACGATCACGGGGACCACCCGCGTCCGGCGCTCCCGCTTTTCCGGCGCGGCCCTGGGAGCCGCCTCGGGCGCCGCCTCGGGTTCCCCGGGCTCCCCAGGTTCCTCCGGCACGTCCGGCACGTCCGGCGTGGTCGCCGCGAACGCCGCCCGTTCGGCCAGCCGCGCGGTGACCGCCTCCGGCCACAGGGGCGGGGTGAACGGCCCGTGCCGGTTCGCGAGTTCGACCAGTTCGGCGGCGGTGGGCCGGCCCTCGTAGTCCTTGTCGAGGCAGGCCGTGACGACCTCGGCGAGTTCCGGGTCCAGGGCCCGTACGGCGTCCAGGTCGGGTTCCTCGTGCACGATCCGGTAGAGCACGCCGTGCCCGGACTCGTCGCCGAACGGCGGCCGCCCGCTCGCCGCGTACGCCAGCACGGAACCGAGCGCGAAGATGTCGACGGCGCCGGTCGACCGGCGTGCCCCCGAGGCCTGCTCGGGGGACATGTAGGCGGGGGTGCCCACCACCATGCCGGTACGGGTCAGCTGACTCTGCTCGGCGGCACGGGCCACACCGAAGTCGATGAGGGTGAGGCCGTCGAGGGTGAGCATGACGTTGGACGGCTTGATGTCCCGGTGCACCATGTCCAGCGCGTGCACCTCGGCGAGCCCCGCGGCGGCCTCGCGCAGCAGCAGCCACAGTGCGCCGGCGGGCAGCGGCCGCTCGTGCGTCTCCAGGGCCTCGCGCAGGGTGAGGCCGGGGACGTAGGCGGTGGCGAACCACGGCGGCCGGGCGGTGCGGTCGCCCGCGAGCAGCGGGGCGGTGGCGTGCTCCGGCAGCCGGGCCAGATTGTCCAGCTCGTGTCCGAAGCGGCGCAGGAAGTCCTTGTCCTCGGCGACGACCGACGGCAGCAGCTGCTTGACGGCCGTGTACCGCCCCTCGAGCACACCGAGGTAGACGCGGCCCATACCGCCGGCCCCGAGCCGTCCGACGAGCGGAATCGGTCCGATCCGTCGTGGGTCCTCGTCCTCCAGCGGCTCGGCGCCGCTTCCGCCCAGCTCGATCACGCCTGCCCCGTTGTCGTGTTGTTCCGCTGATGCGGCCCGCCCGTTCCCCCGTGACGGGCGGGCGCGCACGTCGAACAGGGGTCAGTCTGGACCAGCGCGGGCTAGAATTGGAAGCAGATTCTAGAAATTCACTCGAGAAGCGGCCGGAAGGTACGACGACCCTGCGATGAGCCCCAAGCAGCACCGCGGTGAGGTCACCGTCGAACAGCTTCTGGACGCGGCGCTGCGCGTCTACGGCGAGTCCGGCGAGCAGGGTCTCACGGTGAGCGCGGTGACGGCGGCGAGCGGCGTCAGCCCCGGCAGTCTCTACCACCATTTCGGCAGCATGGACGGCCTGTTGACCGCCCTGTTGATGCGCTGGCTGGAGCGGCTGCTGGACCGGATGGTCACGGCGCTGGAGCACTCGGACTCCGCCCGGGACGGCGTACGGGCCCTGGTGGAGGCGTATCTCGCCTTCATCCGCGACCACCGGGCGGCGGGACTGCTGCTGCACTCCTCCCGCGCCGACGAGCTGGGGATGCGGGAGGCCAGGCGGATCCGCGACGCGCAGGAGGCCCGGCTGTCCCCGCTGTCCGCCTGGGTGAGCGGGCACGTCGAGTCGGGCGAGGTCGCGCGACTGCCGGTGGCCCTGCTCGAATCCCTGGTCCTCGGACCGGTCATCGGCGTCAGCCGCCGCTGGCTGACGCTCGGTGACGTCGACCTCGACGCGGCGGCCGCGGTCCTGCCGGACCGGATCTGGCGGTCGATCGCCGCGGATCCGCGGTGAGTACGGCGGTCAGCCGAGCTTCTTGATCCGGGCGGGCGCGAGGGCCCGGTCGAAGACCCGTACGTCGCGGACGGCGCCGGGGAAGAAGTCGGCGGCCTGACCGCCGTACGACGCCCGGCCGATGATGAAGGAGCCGGTGCCGGCCACCGGGTTGGTGTCGTCGGCGGTGGCCTCGAGGACGCCGTTGACGTAGAGCCTCAGTGTGCGGTCACGGCCGTCGCAGACACCGGCGATGTGGGTCCAGACGTTCACGGCGGGCTCGGTGCGGCCGGCGGCGCGCAGGCCGGGGCGGGAGAAGGCCCAGCGCTTCTGGTCGACGGCGTACTGGAGGTAGAAGGCGCTGGCGCCGTCGGCGTCCTGGCTGATGGCGGTGGCCCAGTCCGTGGGGGCGGCGGTGAGCACGACCCAGGCGGCGACCGTGAAGCTGCTGCCCTCCCCCGTCTCCAGCACCGGCCCCGTGGTCATGATCTCGCCGCCGCGCCCGTCGAAGACGGCTCCGGCTCCGCCGGCGGCCCAGGCGACGCGGTTCGCGGTGCCGTCGTGACCGCCCGCGGTGTCACGGGCGACCGTGCCGGAGGTCTCGTCGAGGGGCCAGTGCCCGACGGGCTGGGCGGGCACAGGGGCCGCCGACGGGGAGGAGGAGGCGGAGGGCGCGGCCCGGTTCCCGTCCTCGGCGTCCGACCGGTGGTTGAGCCAGAACCCCGCTCCGATACCGGCCGCGGCGACCGCGCCACCGCCGACGCCGAGCAGCAGGAAGGCCCGCCGGCTGCGGCGGCCGGGGGGTTCGGGTGCGCCGGGTTCACCGGGTACGGCCGGCGGGAAGGAACCCACCTGCGTGGCCTGTTCGTTGAGGCCCGTGCTCACCACGGTCGCCTGCCGCGGCAGTACGTTCGTGAGGGCGCCTTGGACCCGCGTGGCGCCGCCCGCCGGCCCGAGGTGCCCCAGGGCCATCGTGTTCTCGGCGCCCAGCGCGCCGACCCGGGCGAGTATCTCCTGCGGGGTGGGACGGCCGGCCGGGTCCTTGGCGAGACAGTCCGCGATGAGCCCCCGCAGAGCGGGATCTCTCACGGCGTCCACGTCCGGGGAGTTGTGCACGACGCGGTAGAGCAGCGCGGGAGTCGGCCCGCTGCCGAAGGGGTTGGCGCCGGTCGCCGCGAAGGCGAGCACCGCGCCCAGGCAGAAGACGTCGCTGGCCGCCGTGACGTCCTCCCCGTTGACCTGCTCGGGGGACATGAACCCCGGGGAGCCCGCCACAAGTCCGGTCCTGGTGACGGAGTCGGAGTCCACGCTGCGGACGATCCCGAAGTCGATGACCCGGGGCCCGTCCTCGGCGAGCAGCACGTTGGACGGCTTGAGGTCGCGGTGCACGAGGTGCGCCGCGTGGATCGACACCAGCGCCTCGGCCAGTCCGGCCGCCAGCGCGAGTACGGCGCCGGCCTCGAACGGCCCCTGTTCGGCGACCGCCTGCTCCAGCGACGGCCCGGCGATGTAGCTGGTCACCAGCCACGGCAGGGACGCGTCCGGATCCGCGTCGACGACCGGGGCGGTGAAGGCGCCGCTGACCTTCCGCGCCGCGTCGACCTCACGGCGGAACCGCTCCCGGAACTCGGGCCTGCGCACCAGCTCGGCGTGCACCACCTTGACGGCGACGAGCCGCCCGCCGGGTGACCGGCCGAGGTAGACCCGGCCCATTCCGCCGGCGCCCAGCCGGCTCAGCAACCGATACGCCCCGACGGACTGCGGGTCGTCCGGCTCCAGCGCTGACACACATGCCTCCCGGCGTACGATTTCGGCCCCTGGGGGCAGCCCCAAGCATAAAGCCGATCGCACCGGTGTTCACCGAAGTACCGTACGTTGTCCGGTACTTCGGTCATGCCGCGAAGGTTTCGCCCCCGCCGCCCCTTCCCGTCCCGACACTGGGGCTCCGCCCCAGACCCCGCTCCTCAAACGCCGGAGGGGCTGAGTTTCAGCCCCTCCGGCGTTTGAGGAATTCAGAAGCCCACGGACCGCAGCGCGCCCAGCCCCACGTCCGCGTACGAGTGCTTGCCCGAGACGAAGATGTTCACGCCGTAGTAGTTGAACAGCCAGCAGCCGAAGGCGAGCAGGGCCAGGTAGGCCGCCTTGCGGCCCTTCCACCCGGCCGTGGCACGCGCGTGCAGGTAGCAGGCGTAGGCGACCCAGGTGATGAAGGACCAGACCTCCTTGGGGTCCCACCCCCAGTAGCGGCCCCACGCGTCACCCGCCCAGATCGCGCCCGCGATGATCGTGAACGTCCACAGCGGGAACACCGCCGCGTTCACCCGGTACGCGAACTTGTCCAGCGACGCGGCCGCGGGCAGCCGCTCCAGGACGGACGTGGCGAAGCTGCCCGGCTTGCCGCCGCCCGCGAGCTTGCTCTCGTACGAGTCCTTGAACAGGTAGAGGATCACGCCGACCGCACCGACGTAGAACACCGCACCGCACAGGATCGCCGTGGAGACGTGGATGTACAGCCAGTACGAGTGCAGCGCGGGGACCAGCTGGTCGCTCTCGGTGTAGAGGACGGTGACGGCCAGACCGAGGTCGAGGAGGACCGAGGTGGTCAGGAACAGACCGAGCCAGCGCACGTTCTTCTTCAGCGCGAGCAGCAGCAGGTACACGCCGACCGCGGTGGTGGAGAAGGTGATGTTGAACTCGTACATGTTGCCCCACGGCGCCCGCTCCACGGACAGCGCGCGGGTGAGCACACCGGCGAAGGAGAGCAGGAACGCGAGCACGGTGAGGGAGATGGCGATCCGCCCGTAGAGGTCGCCCTTCTCGTCACCGCCGTGCGCGCCGGGCCCGTCGGGCACGTCCCGCGATCCGGTGGCGGCGCGTACGACGACCTTCGGCCGCTCCAGTACGGCGGTGCCGCCGCCCTGCTTCACGGTGACGGCCGGCGCCTTCCCCGCCCGCGCCGCGGGGGTGAGCGCGGAGGCGGTACGGGCGACCTTGCTGCGGCTGCCGAAGGTCCACTCCGCGATGTACGCGAAGAACGCGAGGGTGTAGACGGCCATCGCGGAGTAGATCAGCACGTTGCTGATACTCGCGAGGTTCTCGTTGGTCGCGGCGGCGAGAGTCACTGCTGCTCAGCCCCTTCGGCAGGTACGGCTTCAGGATCGGTGGATTCGGACGGTTCCGGGTCGGGGGCGCCCGGGGCCCGGTCGTACAGGATTCCGGCGAGTTCGCCGAGTTCCTCGGGGACCTTCGCGGACTCGCTGCGGCCGAGGCCGGCCATCTCGACGACGGTCGATCCGTCGTCGCCGCGCACCGCGCGGACCCATACGCGGCGGCGCTGGATGAACAGGGAGCCGGCGAGGCCGGCGATCGCGACGACGGCGCCGCCGAGCGCCCAGGCGCCGCCCGACTCCTGGACGACCTGGAAGCCGGCCCACTCCTTGACGTCCTTCTCGAAGGTGACCGAGCCGGCGCCGTTCGGGAGCGTCATGGTCTCGCCGGGCGTGAGCAGCTTCTTGAACAGCTCGCCCTTGGAGTCCTTGAACTCCTTCATCTTGGTCTTGTCCATCTGGTACACGCTCTGCGGAATGCCGGAGTCGGCCTTCAGATCGCCGTGGTAGGCGGAGAGCGCGAGCACCGGATAGTCCAGCGCGGGAAACTGGGAGAGCATCGTGCCGCTCTCCGAGCCGCCGAAGGTGGGCACGAAGAAGGCGTTGAAGCCGAGCTGCTCCTTCTCGCCGTCCGTGTTGCGGTAGCCGTCGAGGACCTTGACCACGCCGGAGGAGGTGACGTTGGCGTCGAGCGGCAGCAGCGGCACGGCGTCCCGGTAGACGACCTTCCCCTTGCCGTCGCGGACCGTGACGACGGGCGCGTAGCCGTGGCTGACGAGGTAGACCTTGGCGTCGCCGATCTGCAGCGGCTTGTTGACCTTGACGAGGGCCTTCTTCTCCTCGCCGCCCGCCCCCGCGGTGTACGTCAGCTCCGTCTGGTACGTGCGCGGGGTGCCCTTGTTGGGGCCGGTGCGCTCGTAGGTGCCGGTGAACGACCTCACGTCGAAGCTGAACGGCTCCAGGTCGTCGTTGGTGAAGAGGTTGCCGGACTTGAAGTCGTCGTACTGCGTGAGCGTGTTGGCGAAGCCGTCGCCCTCGACGATCAGCTTGTTGCCCTCGGACTTGTACAGCTGGCCCCAGCCGAAGGCGATCAGCATCACGATCAGCGCGATGTGGAAGAGGAGGTTGCCGACCTCACGCAGATAGCCCTTCTCGGCGGCGACGGCGTCACCGACGAGGTGGGCGCGGAAGCGGCGCTTCTTCAGCAGGGCGAGCGCGGCCTCGCGTACGGCCTCGGGTTCGGCCGCGGTGCGCCAGGTGGTGTGGGCGGGCAGCCGGTCCAGCCGGCGGGGGGCGCCCGGCGGGCGGCCGCGCAGCTGGCCCACGAACTGCCAGGTGCGGGGCACGATGCAACCGATGAGGGAGACGAACAGCAGGATGTAGATCGCCGAGAACCACACCGAGCTGTAGACGTTGAACAGGCCGAGCTTGTCGTAGACGGGCGCGAGCATGTCGTGGCGCTCACGGAAGTCGGCGACCGCCGTCTCGTCGATGCCGGTCTGCGGGATGAGGGAGCCGGGGATCGCGCCGAGCGACAGCAGCAGCAGCAGCAGCAGTGCCACCCGCATGGAGGTGAGCTGCCGCCAGAACCAGCGGGCCCAGCCGATGACGCCGAGGGACGGCAGGTTCGGCGCGTCCTCCGTGGGCGCGGTGGACAGCTGGGAGCCGGCGGCGCCGAGTTCCCGGTCGTCGGCGGACTGGGGGGTGTCGTCGGTTGTCGTCTCGCTCATCGGGTCAGATCCCCACAGTGAAGCCGTTGGACCAGGTCTGCATCTGCGCCACGAGGCTGTCCCACGCGCCGGTCAGCAGCAGCACACCGGTGAGGATCATCATCGTGCCGCCGACGCGCATGACCCAGACGTAGTGCCGCTTGACCCAGCCGAAGGCTCCGAGCGCCTTGCGGAAGGCCACGGCGGCGAGCACGAAGGGCAGGCCCAGTCCCAGACAGTACGCGACGGTCAGTAGGGCGCCGCGTCCGGCGCTCTCCTGCTGTGCGGAGAGGGTGAGGACGGAGGCGAGGGTGGGGCCGATGCACGGGGTCCAGCCGATGCCGAAGAGGGCGCCGAGGACGGGGGCACCGACCAGCCCGGTCGCGGGGCGCTTGTGGAAGCGGAACTCGCGCTGGGTGAGCCAGGGCATCAGGCCCATGAAGAAGAGGCCCATGAGGATCATGAGGACGCCGAGCACCTTGGACAGGACGCCGGACTGTTCCTGGAGCGTCTGCCCGAAGTAGCCGAAGAAGGCGCCGCCGGAGACGAACACGACGGTGAAGCCCAGCACGAACAGCGAGGCGCCGGCGATCATGCGGCCGCGCCGGGCCTCGGCCAGGTCGGTGCCGGAGACGCCGGTGACGTAGGAGAGGTAGCCGGGGACCAGCGGCAGGACGCAGGGCGAGAAGAAGGAGACCAGACCGGCGAGCAGGGCCAGGGGCAGGGCGACCAGCAGGGCGCCGTTGAGCACCGTGCCGTTGTAGCCCGTCTCCGCGGCGAGCGTGTACAGGGACGTCACGTCACTTCTCCGCGACGACCGGCTTGAGCATCTTCAGCAGGCGTTCCTCGTCGAGCGCGGTCAGCGAGCGGGCCGCGATCTGTCCCTCCCGGTCCAGGACCAGGGTGGAGGGGATGGCCTGCGGGTTGAGGGTGCCCTTCTCGAAGCGGAGCATCAGCTTGCCCGTGGGGTCGTACAGGCTCGGGTAGGGGATGCCGAAGTCCTTCTCGAAGGCGAGGGCGGCCGTGGTGCTGCCGTCCCGTGTGTTGATGCCGACGAACTGCACGCCCTGGTCGGCGTATTCCTCGGCCACCTTGGCGAAGTACTTGGCCTCCGCGCGGCACGGGTTGCACCAGGAGCCCCAGACGTTGAGGACGACGACCTTGCCCTTGTGGTCGGCGACGTCGAGCTGCTCGCCCTCGAGCGTCTTCCCGGACAGCTCGGGTGCGGCGACCCGCTTGCCCTCGGGAACCGTGGAGATGCCGTCGGCCCCGGCGACGAAGTTGGTGTTGCCGCCCCCGCCGGACGTTCCGCCGGAGCCGCAGGCGGAGACGAGCAGCGCGGCCGCGACGGCGCCGGCGGCCAGGGTGGCGCGGCGGCGGGCGCGTGGGACACGGAGGGCGCGGTCCGGGCTGTGAACGGCTCGGTTCGAGCGCTGGGGGGCGCGGCTGGCGGCACTCATGTGAAAAGTTTCGCATGCCCGTTCTGGGGATCTTGCGCACCCCCCGTCCGGGCCGAATTCCGCATTTCAGGCGGCGTCGCCGGCGCCCGCTCCGGCGGTGTCCTTCGCGAACGCCTTCCAGCCGCCGGCCGGTTCCTGGCCCACGTCCAGGGTGCGGAACCGCTCCAGTACTTCCGGCTTCTGCACGTCGAGCCAGTCGGTGAACTGCCGGAAGGAGACGAGCCTCACGTCGCCGCCCTTCTCCTTCTCGCGCGCGATGTGCTTGAGCGCCTGCTCCACGGCGTCCATGTAGATGCCGCCGTTCCACTGCTCGAAGTGGTTCCCCACGAAGAAGGGGGCGCGATTCGACTCGTATGCCCGCTTGAAGCCGGATATGTACGACTGTGCCGACTGCTTTCGCCAGCCCGGGTAGTTGTGGGCGGGGGCGTTGGTCGAGTTGACCGACTGGTTGGCGAGCATGTTGTAGTCCATCGACAGGACCTCGAAGGAGTGGCCGGGGAACGGTATCTGCTGCAGGGGCAGGTCCCATATGCCCTGCCGCTTCGCCGGCCAGACCTGACGGCCGCCGGGCGAGGAGGCGTCGTAGCGCCAGCCGAGCTCGCGGGCGGTGGGCAGCAGTTTGTCCTGGCCGAGCAGACAGGGCGTACGGCCGCCGACGAGTTCCTTGTCGTAGTCGAACGGCAGGGACTCCAGGTCGGTCCAGCCGGAGTTGGTGCGCCACTCCTTGACGAAGGACTTGGCCTGGTCGATCTCGCTGCGCCACTGCTGGGACGTCCAGTTGCCGACGCTGCCGGAGCCGCCGCAGAAGTGGCCGTTGAAGTGGGTGCCGATCTCGTGCCCTTCGAGCCAGGCACGGCGGATGTTCTTGAGGGTGTCCTTGATGTGGCCGTCGGTGAGGTAGCCGATGTCGGAGGCGCCGCGCGGGTTGTTCGGCGGGTCGTAGAGCCGCTTCTTGGACTCGGGGAGCAGATAGACGCCCGAGAGGAAGAAGGTCATGGCCGCGCCGTGCTCCTTGGCGAGGTCCAGGAAGCGCGGGAAGAGGCCGTTGCCGACCTCGCCGGCCCCGTCCCAGGAGAAGACGACGAACTGCGGCGGGGTCTGCCCCGGCTCCAGCGGCACCGGCGCGTCGGGCTGGTGGGGCTGCTTGCCGGTGAAGGAGGTGGAGCCGTCGCCGATCGGGCGGGCGGTCTTCGTCGGCTTCGGACTGGGCTTCCGCGTCCCGTCCCCGCCGGGCCGGGAACCGCCGGCGCCGCCGCCGTCGTCCGAGTTCTTGTGGCCGCCGCAGCCGGCCAGCGGTACGGCGGCCGCGGCCCCCGCGCCGAGCCCGAGCATTCCCCTACGGGAGAGACTGCGCATGGCAACCCCGTTCGTCACGTCCTCTGGTGGTCACATAATCAGAGGACATGACGAAGCGGGAGGTTCCCGTCGCATGCGAAGGTTTCGCAACGAAGTCCGAACGAACCTTTCCGCGCCGGCCGCTTTACGGCCTTACGCCCCGAATGCCTTGCTCTTGCCCTTCACCGGCTTCGCACCGGCGAGCAGATGCGCGGGAACGAGATCGCGGGCCGGCTCGCTGTAGCCGACGGAGACGATCCGGTCGCCCTGGTAGGTGAACGAGGTCAGCGAGGCGAGCGTGCACTGCCGCTTGCGCGGATCGTGCCACAGCCGCCGCTTCTCGACATAGGACCGCACGATCCAGATCGGCAGCTGATGGCTGACCAGCACCGCCTCATGACCGCGCGCCGCGTCCTTCGCCGCGTGCAGCGCGCCCATCATGCGGATGACCTGGTCGACGTACGGCTCGCCCCAGGACGGCTTGAACGGGTTGACGACATGCTTCCAGTTGGCCGGGCGGCGCAGCGCGCCGTCGCCGATGCCGAAGGTCTTGCCCTGGAAGACGTTCGCCGCCTCGATCAGCCGCGCGTCCGTGCCGATGTCCAGGCCGTGCGCCTTGGCGATCGGCTCGGCCGTCTCCTGCGCCCGCTCCAGCGGGGACGCGACGACATGGGTGATGTCGCGGGAGGCGAGGTGCTCCCCGACCCGGTCGGCCATGCGCCGGCCCAGCTCGGAGAGGTGGTAGCCGGCCAGCCGGCCGTACAGGACGCCGTCCGGGTTCTCGACCTCGCCGTGCCGCATCAGGTGGACGACGGTGACGTCGTCGCTCTTCGGGGTGCTCACGCTGTCGCCTCCGCTGCCGCTCGGGCCGCCGCCGGGAGGGCGTCGGCGATCCGCTGGACGGCCCGCTCGTCGTGCGCGGCCGACACGAACCAGGACTCGAAGGACGACGGCGGCAGATAGACACCGTTGGCGAGGAGGGAGTGGAAGAAGGCGGTGAAGCGGTACGACTCCTGCGCCTTCGCCTCCTCGTAGTTGCGCACCGGGTGGTCGGTGAAGAAGACGGAGAACATGTTGGAGGCGTTCTGCAGCGTGTGCGCGACGCCCTCCTTGGCCAGCGCCTCGGTGACGAGGGACTGGAGCCGCGCCGAGACGGCGTTCACCTTCTCGTAGGCGGCGTCGTCGAGCAGCCGCAGCTGGGCGAGCCCGGCCGCGGTGGCGATCGGGTTACCGGAGAGGGTGCCGGCCTGGTAGACGGGACCGGCCGGGGCGAGGTGACCCATCACGTCGGCGCGCCCGCCGAAGGCCGCGGCCGGGAAGCCGCCGCCCATCACCTTGCCGAACGTCATCAGGTCGGGCCGGACGCCGTCGACGCCGTACCAGCCCGCCCGGCTGGTCCTGAAGCCCGTCATCACCTCGTCGGAGACGTACAGCGCGCCGTTCGCGGCGCACGCGTCCTTCAGCCCCTGGTTGAACCCGGGCAGCGGCGGTACGACGCCCATGTTGCCCGGCGACGCCTCGGTGATCACGCACGCGATCTCACCGGGGTGCGCGGCGAACGCGGCGTGCACGGCCTCCAGGTCGTTGTACGGCAGCACGATCGTGTCACCGGCCTGGGCGCCCGTGACGCCGGGCGTGTCGGGCAGCGCGAACGTGGCGACACCCGAGCCGGCGGCGGCGAGCAGCGAGTCGACGTGCCCGTGGTAGCAGCCGGCGAACTTGACCACCTTGGTGCGCCGGGTGAACCCGCGGGCCAGCCGGATCGCCGACATGGTGGCCTCGGTCCCGCTGGAGACGAGCCGTACCTGCTCCAGCGGCTCGATCCGGGCGACCATCTCCTCGGCGAGCGCGACCTCGCCCTCACCGGGCGTGCCGAAGGACGTACCGCGCGCGACGGCGTCCTGTACGGCGGCGATCACCTCGGGGTGGGCGTGCCCGAGGATCATCGGCCCCCAGGAACAGACCAGGTCGACGTACTCGCGTCCGTCGGCGTCGGTCAGGTACGGGCCGGTGCCCGACACCA
Source organism: Streptomyces sp. NRRL WC-3626 (assembly GCF_000718785.1). Taxonomy (GTDB): domain Bacteria; phylum Actinomycetota; class Actinomycetes; order Streptomycetales; family Streptomycetaceae; genus Streptomyces; species Streptomyces edwardsiae. Next base: position 108,459 of record NZ_JOCA01000012.1, read on the forward strand.
TGAACCGGGGTGTGCCGCCGACGGCGCGGAAGGCGCGTACCGGCGAGTTCACACCGCCCGGCGTGACGTCCGCGGCACGGTCGAACAGCGCCTGCGAGACCGGGGCTTCGTATGGATATGGCAGTTCGCTCATGACCTGCGACTTCTCCGACCTTCTCCGACTTTCCGGGGGTTTCCCGGCTCCGGGTGCGTATGACGTGTCCAGCGTAGGCCAGGGGCGGCCTGCGGCATCCGGCCCCCGATCCGCCGTGATCTGCGAAACTGACCTCTGATACACACAGCTCACACGGCCGGGGCAGGCCGGAGGCTGCGAAGCTCCCGCGGGCAGTTGTCTCACCGCACGTTTCGGCGGGCGGCCGTGGGGGAGGTCACTGACACGATGATCGGGTTGCGCGGCGGGGGCCACGCGTCCTAGAAAAGCAGTCGGGTGGAGATATGCATCGCGGTGGCGGACTGGGCGAGGGGACTGACGACCTGGGTCCTCGACGTGCCCGGCGGGGAAAGCACCGGCGCGAGGCGGAGGACCCGGACGAGACGCGCCAGGCACTGGGCGGGCCGGATCGGAGCGGCCCCCCGGCGGGGGCAGGGAGCAGGAATGGTGGTCGGGTGGGGGTGACGTACAAGTACTTCGGCGCGCCGGACGGCGCCACCGCGGCCCGCGTCCCGATCTCGATGCGCCCCGAGGAGCTCGGCGGCGACGAGCTCGGCATGGGCGGCATGTTCACCAAGATCAAGCCGGAGACCATGGCCGCGATGGTCCTCACGGGCATCGAAGGTGTCCCCCTGCACAAGGTCCCGCCCCTGGAACTGGTCGTCCTCCACCCCGACTACGCGGTGGTGAAACTCCCCATGACGGTCGTCGACCCCCTGCGCGGCATAGGCGAGGAGGCGGTCGGCGCGGCGGCGTTCATCTGGTCCACGGTCCCGGACCGCGGAGGCCCGCGGGACGCGTTCAACGTGTACCAGCTGCTGCACGAGTGGCAGGACTTCTCGCACCGCCTGCATGAGGCGGGGCATCAGCCGTATTGCCTTGTGTGGCCCTGAGCTGGGGTTTCGAGAGGTTCGGGCGGGGCTTTCGGGCTCCGCCCTCGTCGTGTGCCGGGAGGGGCAGACGGGCGGCAGGGCACGCCGGCACTGATCACGGCGTCACGGACAGGCGGGGAGCCAGCAGCTCCAGCGCCTCCTCCCACCGGTAGCGACCGGCCCCGCCGCCCGCCTTCGGCGGGTGAGGCTCGTAGGAGCCGATGAGGACGCCCATTCCGCGCAGCCGTTCCAGGCTCTGGCGATACGCCGGGTGCGCGGCCTGCGCCGAGTTCAGGTACGGCAGCACAGCGATCGGAACACCCATGGCGGGCGCTTCGCAGAGGATGCCCAGCGCGAGATTGTCGGAGATGCCCGCGGCCCACTTGTTGACCGTGTTGAAGGTGGCCGGGGCGACGGCGATCGCATCCGCGGCCCGGCCTGGTCGCGGCTCCCCGGGCGACCGCCAGGCGGAGCGGATCGGGTAGCCGGTCTGCGCCTCGACCGCCTCCGTGTCGGTGAAACCCAGGCCCTGCGGAGTGGCCACCACGCCGACGTCCCGGTTTGCCTCTTGAGCGGCCGTGATCAGCTTGCCGACGTCGTCGGCGACTCCGGCCGCGCACGCCACGACGTACAGGAACGGTTTCTTGCCCGGCACCTGCGGCTCGGTCACGTGAAGCCCCTCATAAGCCGATGGTCTCGTTGGGCCGCCAGCTTGGCAGCCAGGGCTTCCGGCCCGATCCGGCTCAGCGCCCAGAGGCTGCTGATGTGGCGAGCCCACCGCCAGAGCGGGTCGCCCGTGTCCACAGGGGTATGGAAGGACAGCACCTGGATGCCGTGGCCATCGAACGCCTGACTGTCGAGGTAGCGCCAGCCGCCCGTGCCGCAGAGATAGTGGGTGCTGCTGGTGGCCGCGGCGAGGTCGGCGAGTCTCTCTGACCGGCCCACCCGGGTCGGAATCGCGCTGCTGCGCAGTACCTCGCCACTCCAGCCCAACGCGGTGAGCAGGGCGACCGTCGACGCCTTGGCAACGTCGGATACACGGTCGGTGTCCTCGAACTGATCAAGAACCGCGTCCAAGACGTCGCGCACCGCGGGCCAGTAGCGGCTGCGGCCGTAGTACTGGCGTGTCAACAGGCTGACGGTGCGACGGGATCGGCCGGGTTCGGCGAGCCGTGCCTGGTCGATCGGTGTCGGGCGCCCGTGAGGAAGGCGGGTCGGGAGCGTGAGCCACTGCTGTCGAGCGGGCTCGTCCAGGGCCGCCAGACGAGCCCGGTGCTGGTAGTCGCGCCGGGCGAACTGGACGTCGTCGAGGACGATCCACCGGTCGGCGGCGTACAGCTTCGCCACCGTGGACAGGCGCGGGAACAGGTTCGGTTGGTGGATCGCGCACACCCCACCCGGCGAACCGGCGTGGGAAGGGTCACGTGCCGATGCGGCGGCTGTCGAATCCGTCGCGCAGAAGGCGCTCGTAAGCGTCATACACATCCCCCGGTACGTCCTGCTCGACGGCGAAGCCGAGCTTCGGGTACTCGATCACCCGTTGCAGGTCGCCGACGAGCATGTCGACGACGAGCTTCTCGTCGCCGATGGACTTGATGTAGTCGTCCAACTCCAGTGGCTCGGAGGCGCAGACAACCTCCGCCTCGGGCCACAGCTTGCGGCACGTCGCGTACGAGCGGCGCTCCATGTACGGCTTGGAGATCAGCAGCAGCGACTCCACCGCGATGTCGGCCTCGGCCAGCAGCTCGCGGGAGAACGTGATGTTCTGACCAGTGTTGGCTGCCTCCGGCTCGACCAGGATCGCTGCGTCCGGCACACCCAGGCTCAGCGCATGCTCGCGGTAGTGCACCGCCTCGCCGCGCGGGAAACGGGCCCGGGTGGTGGGGCTGTTGCCGCCGCTGAACACCACGACTGAGAAGAGACCGGCGCGGTACAGATCGGCGGCCGCGGTGGCCACCCCGAGGTCGTGGCTACCCAGGCCGATCGCCACCGAGCAGGGCCGCTGCTCGTGGCCCATCTGGTGGTAGTCCCAGATCAGCGTCGCGTCGTGGAACTGCTCGTCGGTGATCTGGCGCTGCTCGTGCTCCGGCACTGGCACTCCCTGGCTCATCCCTGCTGGTCCTTGCGGATGCCCTCGATGCTGCGCAGCTGGTGGCTCAGCCCGTACTGCCGGGCCACGTGTGCCGCCTGATCGAGGACGGACAGCCCATCATTCCGGGTCGCCGCATCCGACAGAAGGATGTGCCCGTACGCGGTGTCCAACCGCACCCGCTGCATCGGGGAGTCAACGGTGCCGGTCGTGCGTGCGATGCCGATGTAGTGCAGGGCCTGCTTCAGGTCGCCGGCACCGCGGTGGGCCAGGGCCAGCTTCTGGTGCGCGACCGACCAGTCCTCCGGTTCGCCCAGGTCCTCGAAGGCATAAGTGGCGGCCGTCATCACGTTGGTGGCGTATTCGTTGCTGCCCTCCTTACTCAGCGCCGTACCCACCCAGAGCCGCGCCCGGGCTCGATCGCGCGAGCTCAAACGCTCATCTGAGGTAAGGAGTTCGTACTGGCGGGCGGAGGCTTCCAGCTGGCCTGACATCTCCTGGACGACGGCAAGGGAGAGATCGATCTGGGCTGCTCGACGCGGGATGTCGAGTTCGGTGAACATGCCGCGGGCCGTCATGTAGGAGTGGCGGGCGGAGAGCGGGCCGAGGATCGCGCCTTGGTCACGTTGGAGGTCGCCGAGGAGCACGAGGGAGCGGCCGTAGAGGTAGAGCCCCTTGTCGTCCAGCCGATGCGGGTCGTGGCTGCCCAGCCAGCGGTTCAGCAGTGCGGCCGCGAAAGGGAAGTCCTGGCGGCTGACGCAGACAACCGCACGCTCGATGTCCTCGGTCCAGGTCTCGTAATCCGCAGGCCGCGCGCTCTTGCGCTCAGGGAACAGTACCGCTTCGAACCGGGATTGGGCAGCGGAGTCCGCTCGTGCGAGTGCGGTGTCGAGGATGGCCTGGGTGTCTGGCCGTGGCTGCGTCTCGGAGCCGAGGCTCTCCCATTTGGCGACCGTGCGCAGCGCGACACCTAGGTGCTCGGCGAAGGCACGTGTGCTCATGCGAAGCGCGGCACGCAGGGCACTCGCTTCCCGACCCGTCCATTGCTGCACGCTGACCACGGTTGACCTCCCTCCGTCACGTATAGAAGCACTCTCGGTGACGGCGTGGGACGGTAAGTGCAACGGAAGTACAACAGCAGGTCATTTCAGAGCCGTTCACGGCGGCCGACGCTTGGGGCATGGACGACGAACTCATCACCGAACGCCGCCCCGTCGCCTTCCCTCAGGTCTTCGGATACGTGCGCCACATCGCCGGCGGCCTGGCTCGCCACGCGGCTCTCGTCGACTGCCTCAGCGAGTACTGCCGTTGGCACGAGCTCAACCTGTGCGGTGTGTTCACCGAGTGCGACACCACGGTGGCCATTCGCTCCCCCGCCTTCGTCGGCCTCGTGGACGCTCTTGAACTGCCTGATACGTACGGCGCCATGATCCCGGCCCTCAGCCATCTCGGCCCCAAGAGCCTCGGCACCGAACGCAAGCGGCAGATAACAGCAAGCGGCGCCCGTCTGATCGTGGTGCGCTCCCTCAAGCCGACCACGGAATGCGCCTCTTCGCTCGGCGCGAGCCCCACCTCCAGCCGCAAGGGGACACGTGATGTCCGTCCGTGACGCGCTGCGCCGCGCCCCCATGGTCAACGACGTGCCTGGACTGCGTGTGCTGAAGGTCGGCGACGGCTGGGACGTTGTGCGTATCTCCGCCGAGACCGGCCTCCTGGCCCTGGCCTACCTTCGCGGCATTGGGACATCGGTCGGCCCGGTGCTCTACGACAGGCCCAACGAGCGCCTCTACTACGCAATCCCGACCGGTACCGCCGCCTGTTGGGACGACCTACCCGTACGGCACCTCTCCACCAACTCCTGGCTCGTCGCACCAGGCTTGGAGCTGCTCGACGACTGGATCGGCGGCTGGTGCGAGCTGCCCGACGACGACACCCTCACCGACGCGGACGCCCTCCGCACCGCGCTCCAACACCCATACGTCGCGGCTTCCAAGGAAGTAGCGCGCTCCGATGCCGGCCTCTAGGGCCCGACACCCGCCGTCCCGGCCCACCAAGCCCTCACTGCCCTCCGCCCCAACCGCAAGGGGACATCCGTGACGCCCCACCTCGTCTCACCGAACACCATCCTCGCCAACGCCCTTCTCCGTGCCGAGGACGTCCTGACCCCGCACATCCTGGCCACGCCACCCCAGCGGATCGTGCTGGTCGTGGGCACTCAGATCAACGGCGCCCCACACATCGGCACCTCCCTCGTGCAGTCCCTGGCCTTCGCCATGGCCGCCCGCCTGCGCGACCGCTTCGGCATCCCCACCGAGGTCCTCTTCCACGCCCTCGACAACGCCCCGTACGAACTGATCACCGACCCGGCAAGCGGCCACCGCTACCAACGCGCCTACGCCCAGGCCCTCGACGCCAAGGCCCTACTCGATCTCGTCACCGACCTCTACCAACCCCTGTTCATGGCACTGTCACGGCGCCTGGGCATCCCCCACCGCATCGAGACCTACACCCAGCAGCAGGCCGGCGAGCACTTCCGCCGCACCTGGCTCCGCCTCCTGCCACGTCTCGACGCCGCCCGCTGGTGGCTGGCCCCCTCCACCGGCACCCCGCACCTGCGCATCCCGTGCCCCCACCCAGGCTGTGGTTGGGCAGAGAAGTACGCGGAACACACACGGGTCCACCTCACCGACCGAGAAGAGGCCACAGTCGCCGCCGTCTGCCTCCACCACGGCCCCTACCGAACCACCATCACGCCCACCGCCGGCGCCTACCTCGACTTGGCCACCCTCTACCGCAACCTCGTCAAAGAGCTCGCCCTCACCGGCACACCGCCACACGGCACCCTGCACGTCATGGTCAAGGGCGGCGACTGGGTCTTCGGCTCCCTCCTCGTCGACGAAGCACTCCAGGCCGTCGGCCTCACTCGCGCCCAACTCCCCGCCCGACTGTTCTGCCCGCAAGTCGTCACCGACACCGGCGCGAAGCTCTCCAAGTCCCTCATCCGCGAAGGCCGAGCGCCCTTGCCGGAAGGCGCCGCGAACTGGATGCTCGACACCCGGCAATGGCCCGGCACCGTCACTGAATACGCCGATCAACTGCTGGCTACGGCCCAGACCCTGCTCTCCGACCCCCGACACTTCTTCCGCTCATACTCCGCAGCCGAGATCGGCCGCCTGATCACCGCACCAGCACCCAGGAGCATCGCTGCCCCATGAGCGACACCACCGCCCGCGTCCGCGAACTCAACCTGTACCGCCAGTACTTCGACCTCGTCGCCTCCGGCACCAAGACCATCGAGGTACGGGTCAAGTACCCGCACCTTGCCGACCTCGCCGCCGGCGACAGCATCCGCTTCCGCATCAAAGGCACGGACGAAACCTGCGAGGTCAACGTCACGCGGGTCACTGAGTATCCGGACTTCGAGGCCCTGCTGGACGGCGAAGGGCCGGCCAGTGTCAACCCGACCGCTCCCCGGGACGAACAGCTCACCAACATCCGCAAGATCTACCCACCCGAGAAGGAAGCCCTCGGCGCCCTGGCCATCCGGATAAAGCTCAGCAGCTGACGCACTGCGAGCAGACTCTCGTCTGGGCATGGCCCCACTCTCCTGCCGTGCAGCACCACTACCCCACATGCCAGGCGCTTCCTTCACCGATGCCGTTGCCGCTGAACGGACCCTCGACTCGGTACCTTCGGCGGCACTCTCGACGAGGAGTGATGTTGTGTTTACCGTGAGTTGAGGAAGATGCGGGTTGTGCTGGCCTTGGGGGGCAGGATGCAGCGCAAGGACCGGTTTCGGAGGATCGTCAGCGAATTCGGTGCGACGTGCAAGCAGGCGTTGCTGCACGGGCAGAAGGAGGCCGCGATCCGCCGAGCGGTAGAAACCCTTCTCGTCGACGCAGCAGGGGTGTTAGGGCTGCAAGCAGTCCTACACGCTGAGGTAGCCGTCGCCGCGCATCGGATACGCCCTGACCTTGCGGTGCGGATTGGAAAGTTGCCGCGCAACATCGTCGGCTATGTCGAGCTGAAGAGCCCCGACAAGAGCGTGATCCATCCCGGCGGTCTGAACCAGCGTGACCGCCGTCAATGGGAAGGCATGGCGAAACTGCCCAACCTGATCTACACGAACGGTCAGACATGGATCATGTACCGCTCCGGCCGGCACTACGGCGACACCATCCACTTCGAGGGGGATCTGCGCAGCGCCGGCTCCCGCCTACGGTTGCCGACCGCCAGTGAGACCGCCTTCGAGGCCATGCTCGTCGCGTTCTTCTGCTGGCAGCCCAAGCCGCTCACGTCGATGCGGGAAGTGGTCGCCCATGTCGCCCCGCTGTGCGCGCTTCTGCGTGATGCGGTTCACGACCGCCTCGATGCCGAAGCGAGCCTCCCACGCCACCAGCGTCCGTTCACCGATCTGGCCTCCACACTTGAGGTTGACCTCTTCCCGACCTCTGATGACCGGGACAAACGGGCGACCTTCGCTGACCGCTACGCACAGTCCGTCACCTTCGCTCTCCTGCTGGCCGGTTCCGACAGCCCTGGCAGCAACGACAAGGCATTGGTCGGTATGAGCCTGCACGAGGTGGGCCGACGCCTCGGGGCTGAGCACTCCGTCATGGGCCGCGCCTTGCAGATCCTCACCGACCAGGTCGAGGGAGAATTCCGCGACAGTCTGGACATGCTCGTCCGCGTCATTGACGCCATCGACTGGAGAAGTTCCCTCGCCGGCGAACCCGGCTTCCACATCCATCTCTACGAGCACTTCTTGCAGGAGTACGACGCCGACCTGCGCAAGGACTCCGGTACCTACTACACCCCTGCCCCGCTGGTGACGGAGATGATCCGCCTTGTTGACGAGGTGCTGGCCAACACGTTGGATTGCCCGGATGGCTTCGCCGACCCCGGTGTGTCCATCATCGACCCATCGATGGGAACCGGCACCTTCCTGACCGGCATCATCGACCTCGTCGCCCGCAAACAGTCAGAGGGCGGCAACGAAGGTTTCCGCGCCGAATCCGTGCAAGAACTCGCCAGTCGGTTGATCGGGTTCGAAAAGCAGATGGGCGCCTTTGCCGTCGCTCAGATGCGCGTGGGGCAGATGCTGCGGCACCTCAATGCCCGGGTCCGGCTGCGTGATATGCGCCTGCACCTGGCCGACACTCTCGCCGATCCATGGCGGCCCAGTGAACTCTTCGATCGCCACGGCGCCCTGTGGGGGCCTTTACGTGACGACGCCGAGGCGGCCAGCACCATCCAGCGCAACGAGCGCATCACCGTCGTCATCGGCAACCCTCCCCACCGCGAACAGGCAGAAGGTCAGGGCGGATGGATCGAGAAAGGCTCACCGGGCCGCGGTGCCCCGCCCCTGGACGACTTCCGGCTGCGCGGTGCAGCAGGCGTGTACGAAAACAAACTGAAGAGCCTGTGCACCTACTTCTGGCGATGGGCCACCCACAAAGTCTTCGACCAGCACGGCGATCACCGCCACGGGGTCGTCTGCTTCGTCAGCACCGGCGGATTCATCCGCGGCGCCGGATTCCAGGGCATGCGCTCCTACCTGCGGCGTACCTGCACCGAGGGCTGGGTCATCGACCTCACGCCCGAGACCAAGAGGCCCCCGCTCAACAGCCGCTTCTTCCCCGGAGTCCAGCAGGAGTTAGCAGTCGCCATTTTCGTCCGTCGACAAGGCGAGCGACAAGACGCACTGGCCCCCGTCCACTACACGGCCGTTCACGGCACACGTCAGAGCAAAGAAGAGCAGCTGCACAACCTGCATATCGACGGCCCCGGCTGGCGCACTTCCCGGCCTGTTGAGGCTGTCCCTTTCACACCCGCCTCCCAAAGCGGGTGGGACACCTTCCCTGCCCTCACCGAACTGATGCCCTGGTGCAAGCCCGGCATCAAACCCAACCGAAACTGGGTCATCAGCCCCTCCAGAGCCGTCCTGCGCCGACGCTGGAACCGCCTTGTCCAAGAACGCGATCCCGCCACGAAACAGGAACTGTTCAAAGAGACCCACGACCGCACCCTGGACAAGGAAGCCCTCCAGATCCCAGGTCATCCCCACCCGTCTACCCTCCTGCGCGTCGAACAGGGCCCCTGCCCCACTCCGATGCGCATCGCCCGCAGAGCCCTTGACCGCCAATGGCTCATACCTGACGGCCGCGTCATCGACCGCTCCCGCCCTGAGTTGTGGCAGGCCGACATCGACGGACAAATCTTCGTAGTCGAACAGCACACCCAGCGCTTACAGACCGGCCCGGCACTGCTATTCACAGCCCTCATTCCTGACAACGACTACTTCAAGGGAAATGGCGGCCGTGTCCTGCCACTCATGCATGCCGACCGCACCCCCAACATCACCCCAGGGCTGTTACCCCACCTCGCCAACTCCTACGGCCTCCAGCAAGTCCTTCCCGAGGACTTGCTCGCCTATATCGCCGCCGTCACCGCCCACCCCGCCTTCACCGAGCTCTACGCGGACGACCTCAACTCCCTAGGCGTACGTATCCCTCTAACCGCCGATCGTGGCCTCTGGCACGAGGCCATCAGCCTGGGACACCACGTCTTATGGGCCTCAACGTTCGGCGCGCGCTGCATCAACCCCGACGACGGCCGCCCGGCAGGCAAATCGAACTGGTGGCGGCGCCTGCACCCCGAGATCATGTACGCCCAAGAAGTCACGCCCGACACGCTCCCGTCGGCCATCAGCTACGACGTCGAACGCCAGCACCTTGTCATCGAGGGCGGCATCTTCACCGGTGTCACTCCACGCATGCGCAACTACACCACGGGCGGGCGCAACGTACTCGACAGCTGGCTCGCTTACCGTAGCGACCGCACCACCGGCAAAGTAAGCAGTGATCTCGACCGGGAGCGCCCCGAGCGCTGGGAGCCCGATTGGAGCCGGGAACTCGTCGAGATCCTTGCCGTACTCAGGCATCTCACTGCCTTGGAACCTCATCAGGAAGAACTCCTCAACCGCATCGTCGCCGCTCCCTTGATCGACGTCGCTGAACTCACCCGGCGCCGCATCCTCCCGGCACCCGAGCGCGCCCAGCACGCTCACACCGGTCCGGACCACGCGTTTCTGCCTGGCATGGAGACAGTCGATGTCCAACCGCCAGGCCCCGTCGACCCCCTGTCTCTCCCGAACGCCCCTGCGGATACCACGCAGCCCAAGCCGCACGCACCCGTGCACCCCGGGCCACGCGCTCGACGGCGTCGCGGTCCGGCCTGACTGATTGCGCCAGTAGCCAGTACCACACCGCATCCACAACGGCTCCCTCGCCAGAGGCTGCATCGCGTTCTTCGATCGGCCTCACTGCGACACGGATAAGGACCGGGAATACAACAGCTGTTAACGGAGGCATGTTGGAGATCGCAGCCCTCGTGGTGTCGCTGGTAGCGCTCGCAGTGACCGGAGCCGTCTCGTTTCGACAACTGCGGCTGACCGAGCATGCCAACACGCTGCCCGTACTTGTGGATCTCTTCCGCGAGCATCGAAGCGTGCGGCTGGCACAGGCACGGCAGGTCGTGCACGAACAGTTGTCTGCCTATGACCTGTCAGCCGGACTGGCTGGGCTACCCGAGGGTGATCGGCATCTAGTCCGTGAACTGGCCTGGTTCTACGACAATCTCGGGGCTCTGGTCGCCCACGGGGTGGTGGACATCAACCCCGTCTCCGGATACCTCGGTGGGTCGGTGATCTCGGTCTGGGAGAGCTTGCAACCGCTGGTGCAGGCCGAGCGTGCGAAGCGGGCGCAGAACGCCATGCCGGATCCGAACCGCTGGCAGGAGTACTTCGAGAACCTGTACCACCTCGTCCGCGAGACTCCTGCGGACCGAGCTCGGGCAGGAACGCATCTGTGGCGGCTCCCGCAGCACTGACCACCGACGAATGCACCGGTAATGGCCAAACGCTCCATCCCGCCAGGGCACATCCATGGCACATGAGCCTGAGAAACGGCGTTGACCCGTGAGAACTACCGAAAGGAGTTTTCCCAGGTCAACGCATATCATCTCGCGAAACGCCAGGTCAGCCCCCTTCCGCCCACAATCGCTGCACGAGTGGCAGGACTTCTCGCACCGCCTGCATGAGGCGGGGCATCAGCCGTACTGCCTGGTGTGGCCCTAGCCAGAGTCCTTGCGGGGTGGCGACGATCCGATGTTCAGCGCCGCCTCCGCAGTGGCCCATGCCGCGCGGACCGCGGTCTGAAGCCCCTGACGTCCTCGCGGGCGCGCGCACAGGAAACCCCCGCGAGTCATGTCCTCGCGGGGGTTTCCCTCATTCCGCCTGCCGGTGAAGGTTGAGAAGACGATCACGAGGCAGGACGCTTCAGAGGCTCAGGGCTTCAGCAGCAGTACGTCGGTGCGGGCCTTGGCGGCCTCGTAGCGCTTGGCCACGTCCTGCCAGTTGACGACCGCCCACATGGCCTCGATGAAGTCGACCTTCTGGTTCTTGTACTGCAGGTAGAAGGCGTGCTCCCAGGCGTCGAAGACCAGGACCGGCACCGAACCCTGGCCGACGTTGCCCTGGTGGTCGTAGACCTGCTCCACGATCAGCCGGCCGCTCAGCGGCTCGTAGGCGAGGACACCCCAGCCCGAGCCCTGCGTGGTCGCGGCGGCCTTGGTGAGCTGGGCCTTGAAACCGGCGAAGGAGCCGAACGACTCGGCGATCGCGTCGGCGAGGTCGCCCACACCGTCGGCGGCCAGGGGCTCGCCGCCACCGTCACCGGTCATGTTGTGCCAGTAGATCGAGTGCAGGATGTGGCCGGAGAGGTGAAAGGCCAGGTTCTTCTCCAGACCGTTGATGGAGCCCCACTGCTCCTTGTCCCGCGCCTCGGCGAGCTGCTCCAGCGTGTCGTTGGCTCCCTTGACGTACGCCGCGTGGTGCTTGTCGTGGTGCAGCTCGATGATCTGCGGGTTGATGACCGGCTCGAGCTCCGAGTAGTCGTACGGAAGCTCCGGGAGCGTGTACACCGCCATGTCCAACATCCTCCGACGTTATTGCCACTGATGTGCAACTGCACGCTAACAGCAGCAGCGGTGATTGCTGATCAGGCATTGGTCCTAGGCCCGGTGTCGCACAGCGCCGCTCTGGTGGACGCGGTGAGCCGGATCGAGGAACTGGCCGGGCTGCGCCCCGGAATGTCGGGGTCGCTGCTGGTCTACGGCCTGTGCTCCGGCTGCGCCGCCTGAGAAGTCCTCAGCCCTCGCCTTCCAGATCGCCCTCCGTCTCCAGGTACGCCTGGCGGAGGGCGTCCAGGACCGACGGATCCGGCTTCTCCCACATGCCCCGCGACTCCGCCTCCAGCAGGCGTTCCGCGATGCCGTGCAGCGCCCAGGGGTTGGCCTCCTGGAGGAACTGACGGTTGACCGGGTCCAGGACATAGGTCTCGGTGAGCTTGTCGTACATCCAGTCGGCCATGACGCCCGTGGTGGCGTCGTAGCCGAAGAGGTAGTCGACGGTGGCGGCCAGCTCGAAGGCGCCCTTGTAGCCGTGGCGGCGCATCGCCTCGATCCACTTGGGGTTGACCACGCGGGCGCGGAAGACCCGGGAGGTCTCCTCGACCAGTGTGCGGGTGCGGACCGTCTCGGGGCGGGTGGAGTCGCCGATGTACGCCTCGGGGGCGGTGCCGCGCAGGGCGCGGACGGTGGCGACCATGCCGCCGTGGTACTGGAAGTAGTCGTCGGAGTCGGCGATGTCGTGCTCGCGGGTGTCGGTGTTCTTCGCGGCGACCGCTATGCGCTTGTACGCCGTCTCCATCTCGTCGCGGGCCGGGCGGCCGTCGAGTTCGCGGCCGTAGGCGTAGCCGCCCCAGACGGTGTAGACCTCGGCGAGGTCGGCGTCGGTGCGCCAGTCGCGGGAGTCGATGAGCTGGAGCAGTCCGGCGCCGTAGGTGCCGGGGCGGGAGCCGAAGATGCGGGTGGTGGCCCGGCGTTCGTCGCCGTGTTCGGCGAGGTCGGCCTGCACGTGGGCGCGGACGCGGTTGGCCTCGGCGGGCTCCTCCAGGGAGGCGGCCAGGCGTACCGCGTCGTCCAGCAGTCCGATGGTGTGCGGGAACGCGTCGCGGAAGAAGCCCGAGATGCGCAGGGTGACGTCGATGCGGGGGCGGCCCAGTTCCTCGTACGGGATGGGTTCGAGGCCCGTGACGCGGCGGGAGGCCTCGTCCCAGACGGGTCGGACACCGAGGAGGGCGAGGGCCTCCGCGACGTCGTCGCCGGCGGTGCGCATGGCGCTCGTGCCCCACAGGGAGAGGCCGACGGAGGTGGGCCAGTCACCGTTGTCGGCGCGGTAGCGCTCCAGGAGGCTGTCCGCGAGGGCCTGACCGGTCTCCCAGGCGAGGCGGGAGGGGACGGCCTTGGGGTCGACGGAGTAGAAGTTGCGGCCGGTCGGCAGGACGTTGACGAGGCCGCGCAGTGGGGAGCCGGAGGGTCCGGCGGGGACGAAGCCGCCGTTCAGGGCGTGGACGGCGTGGTCGACCTCGGCGGTGGTGGCGGCGAGGCGCGGGACGACCTCGCGGGCGGCGAACTCCAGGATCGCGGCGACCTGTTCGCCGTGTCCGGTGGGTACGGCCGCCGGGTCCCAGTCGGCGTCCTCCATCGCCTGGACCAGGGCGCGGGCCTGTTCCTCGGCCGCGTCGGCCGTGGTCCGGGTGGCGGCGGACTCGTCCAGGCCGAGGGCCTCGCGCAGGCCGGGCAGGGCGGTGGCGCCGCCCCAGATCTGGCGGGCGCGCAGGATGGCGAGGACGAGGTTGACGCGGTCGGCGCCGGTGGGCGGGTTGCCGAGGACGTGCAGGCCGTCGCGGATCTGGGCGTCCTTGACCTCGCAGAGCCAGCCGTCGACATGGAGGATCATGTCGTCGAAGCCCTCGTCGTCGGGGCGGTCGTCCAGGCCGAGATCGTGGTCGAGCTTGGCGGCCTGGATGAGGGTCCAGATCTGGGCGCGGATCGCCGGAAGCTTGGCCGGGTCCATGGCCGCGATCTGGGCGTACTCGTCGAGGAGTTGCTCCAGGCGGGCGATGTCGCCGTAGGAGTCGGCGCGGGCCATCGGCGGGACGAGGTGGTCGATGAGCGTGGCGTGGACGCGGCGCTTGGCCTGGGTGCCCTCACCGGGGTCGTTGACGAGGAACGGGTAGATCAGGGGCAGGTCGCCGAGGGCCGCGTCGGGGCCGCAGGCGGCGGACAGGCCGGCGTTCTTGCCGGGCAGCCACTCCAGGTTGCCGTGCTTGCCCAGGTGGATCATCGCGTCCGCGCCGAAGCCGCCGTCCTCGGCGCGGGCGGCGATCCAGCGGTAGGCGGCGAGGTAGTGGTGGGAAGGCGGCAGGTCGGGGTCATGGTAGATGGCGATGGGGTTCTCGCCGAAGCCGCGCGGGGGCTGGATGAGGACCAGCAGGTTGCCGTGGCGCAGGGCGGCCAGGACGATGTCGCCCTCGGGATTGCGGCTGCGGTCGACGAACATCTGGCCAGGGGGCGGGCCCCAGTGCTCCTCGACGGAGGTGCGCAGCTCCTTCGGAAGGGTCGCGTACCAGCGCTTGTAGTCGGCGGCCGGTACGCGCACCGGATTGCGGGCGAGCTGCTCCTCCGTCAGCCAGTCCTGGTCGTGGCCGCCGGCCTCGATGAGCGCGCGGATCAGCTCGTCGCCGTCGCCGGAGACGAGACCCGGGACCTCGCCGCCGGTGCCGAAGTCGTACCCCTCCTCGCGCAGCCGGCGCAGCAGGGCGACGGCGCTGGCGGGGGTGTCGAGGCCGACCGCGTTGCCGATCCGGGAGTGCTTGGTCGGGTACGCGGACAGGACCAGCGCGAGGCGCTTGTCGGCGGCCGGGATGTGCCGCAGGCGGGCGTGGCGTACGGCGATGCCGGCGACGCGGGCGGCGCGCTCGGGGTCGGCGACGTAGGCCGGGAGTCCGTCGGCGTCGATCTCCTTGAAGGAGAACGGGACGGTGATCAGGCGGCCGTCGAACTCGGGTACGGCGATCTGGCTGGCCGCGTCGAGCGGGGAGACGCCCTCGTCGTTCTCCTCCCAGGCGGTGCGGGAGCCGGTCAGGCACAGGGCCTGGAGGATGGGCACGTCCAGGGCGGTGAGCGCGCCCGCGTCCCAGGACTCGTCGTCGCCGCCGGCGGAGGCTTCGGCGGGCCTGGTGCCGCCGGCCGCGAGGACGGTGGTGACGATGGCGTCGGCGCCGCGCAGTTCCTCGATCAGTTCGGCCTCGGGCGCCCGCAGAGAGGCGACGTACAGCGGCAGGGGGCGGCCGCCCGCGGCCTCCACCGCGTCGCACAGGGCGTGCACGAAGGCGGTGTTGCCGCTCATGTGGTGGGCGCGGTAGTAGAGCACGGCCACCGTCGGGCCGTCGCCGCCGCCCGGTTCGCGCTCCAGCGGACCCCAGGCCGGTGCGGGGGCGGGCGCCTCGAAGCCGTGGCCGGTGAGCAGGACGGTGTCGGACAGGAAACGGGCGAGCTGTTCCAGGTTGGCCGGTCCGCCGTGGGCGAGGTAGGCGTGTGCCTCGGCCGCGATACCGACGGGGACGGTGGAGGCGGCCATCAGCTGGGCGTCGGGGGCCTGTTCTCCGGTGAGGACGACGACCGGGCGGCCGTCGGCGAGCAGCAGGTCCAGGCCCTCCTCCCAGGCACGCAGCCCGCCGAGGAGACGGACGACGACCAGGCCGACGCCGTCGAGGAGGGCGGGCAGGTCGTCCAGCGGGAGACGGGAGGGGTTGGCGAAGCGGTAGGGCACCGGGCCACCGGCCGCGCGGGCACTGAGCAGGTCGGTGTCGGACGTCGACAGGAGCAGGATGCGGGGGGAGGCGAGGGAACCCCCGGACGATGGCAGCATGCGGCGTCTGGCCTTCCTCGGGGTCCGCGCCCCGGGCGGTGAAGGACGGCGGGAGTTCCTGGCTCGCCCGGCCTCACAGTGGCCGGACTCACAGTGGCGGGACCGCGCCGGGTTCGCACCGGGCTTCCTCCCCTGTCGCCGTCATGGCGGCGGTGGACCGGGTGATCCACCTGAGCAGCATAGTAAGGGGCAGGGCAAGAGGGCAGGGCATACAGCCGGTGTGACGGTCGGTATGCTCGCCGCCGTGTCCACAGCTCCCCCGCCCTCATCGTCCCAGGCCACACCGGCCCCGCGGGACCGCGGTGACGCCTGCCCGGGAACGCTGCGGCTGCACGCCGCCGACGACGGCGCCCTGGCCCGGGTCCGTGTGCCCGGCGGTGTTCTGACCACCGGTCAGGCGCACGCCCTCGCGGACGTGGCCCGACGGCTGGGCGACGGCGAACTTCACCTGACCTCGCGCGGCAACGTGCAGTTGCGCGGGCTCCCCGACGCGTGCGGCGGGGAACTGGCCGGGCTGCTGGACGCGGCCGGCCTCCTCCCCTCGCCGGAGCACGAGCGGGTGCGCAACGTGGTCGCCTCACCGCTGTCCGGGCTGGACGGGCGTGGGACGCGAGAGGTGCGGCCCTGGCTCACCGCCCTGGACGCGGCGCTGTGCGCGAGCGCGGCGTCGCGCGGACTGTCGGGACGGTTCCTGTTCGCTCTCGACGACGGGCGCGGGGACGTGGCCTCGCTCGGTGCCGACGTGACCGTGCGGGCCACGGCCGACGACGGTGCGCTCATATCCCTGGGCTCGGCGCGGGAGTCACTGCGGGTCGCCGGGGACGACGCGCCGCGAGTGGCACTGCTGGCTGCCGAGGTGTTCCTGGAGTTCGCGCGGCACGGCGGCGAGCGGGTGTGGCGCATCGACGAACTGGGTTCGCGGGCCGCAGAGTTGGCACCCGCCGTACGGCGCCGTCTGACCGAGTCGGGGATCGGCTGTGTCCGGGCCCGGCAGGACACGACGGTCACGGGTGGACCGCCTCCCGGCGTCATCGGGTCCGCGCTCTGTGTCCACGCCCCGCTGGGGCGTCTGACCGCCTCCCAGTGGCGGGAGCTGGCCGAGGTCGCCCCCGGTGAACTGCGTCTGACTCCCTGGCGCGGCATCGTCGTCCCCGCCCCGGACATGACCGCGTCCGAACGGGACGCGGCCCTCTCCCGTCTGGCCGCCACGGGTCTCGTCACCGATCCTTCCTCCCCCTGGCCGGGCGTCGGCGCGTGCATCGGCCGGCCGGGCTGCGGCAAGTCCCACGCGGACGTACGCGCCGACGCCGCCCGCACCCTCGCCGCCGCGAGCGGGTCCCGCCTCCCCCTGTACTGGTCCGGCTGCGAGCGGCGCTGCGGCCACCCTCGTGGCGACCGTGTCGACGTGATCGCCACCGCGGAAGGCGGCTACCGCCTCACGGGAGGGGACGGGGACGGACCGCCCCGCACCACCGACCTCGACGATGTCTCCCGCCTCGCCACCGCCTTGGCGGCGATCACCTCATGAGCCGTACCACTACGACCGAGAGCAGCGAGAACAGCACCGTGATCCCCTACGACTACGAGAAGGACGGCGCGGCCATCTACCGCCAGTCCTTCGCGACCATCCGCGCGGAAGCGGACCTCGCGGGGCTGCCCGCGGACGTCAGCCAGGTCGCGGTCCGGATGATCCACGCCTGCGGCATGGTCGACCTCGTACGCGACCTCGCGTACACCCCCGCCGTGGTGGAGCGTGCCCGCGAGGCACTGCGCGCCGGCGCGCCCGTCTTCTGCGACGTGCGGATGGTGGCCAGCGGCGTGACCCGCAAGCGGCTGCCCGCGGACAACGACGTGCTGTGCACGCTCTCCGACCCCGCCGTCCCGGAGCTGGCGGCCAGGCTCGGCACCACGCGCAGCGCCGCCGCCCTGGAACTGTGGCGGGACCGGCTGGAGGGTGCCGTGGTCGCCGTCGGCAACGCGCCGACCGCGCTCTTCCGCCTGCTGGAGATGATCGAGGAAGGGGGGCCCCGCCCGGCCGCCGTCATCGGCGTACCCGTCGGCTTCGTCGGCGCCGCCGAGTCCAAGGACGCGCTGGCCGCCCATCCCTCGGGACTGGAGCACCTTGTCGTACGGGGCCGTCGCGGAGGCAGCGCCATCGCCGCCGCCGCGATCAACGCAATCGCGAGCGAGGAAGAATGAGCGGCAAGCTGTACGGGGTCGGGCTCGGGCCCGGCGACCCCTCCCTGATGACCGTGCGGGCCGTCGAGGTCATCGCCGAGGCCGATGTGATCGCGTACCACAGCGCCCGGCACGGCCGGTCCATCGCCCGCTCCATCGCGGCGAAGCACCTGCGGGACGACCACATCGAGGAGGCGCTGGTCTACCCGGTCACCACGGAGACCACCGACCATCCCGGCGGCTACCAGGGCGCCATCGACGACTTCTACGCCGAGGCGTCGGCCCGGCTGGCCGCCCACCTGGAGGCCGGCCGCACGGTCGCGGTCCTGGCGGAGGGCGACCCGCTGTTCTACGGCTCCTACATGCACATGCACAAGCGGCTCGCCGACCGCTTCGACACCGAGGTGATCCCCGGCGTCACCTCCGTCTCCGCCGCCGCGGCCCGCCTGGGCACTCCGCTCGCCGAGGGCGAGGAGGTGCTCACCATCCTGCCCGGCACCCTGCCCGAGGAGGAGCTGACCGCACGGCTCGCCTCGACCGATGCCGCGGTCGTGATGAAGCTGGGCCGCACCTTCCCCAAGGTGCGCCGGGCGCTGGAGGGTTCCGGACGGCTCGGTGCCGCCCGGTACGTGGAGCGCGCCACCATGGCGGGGGAGCGTCTCGCGGAACTGGCGGAAGTGGACGCCGAGTCGGTGCCGTACTTCTCGGTGGCGGTGCTGCCGAGCCGGGCCGACGCCGAACCGGCTGCCCCCGCACCGGAGTCGGCGGGCGAGGTCGTCGTCGTGGGGACGGGTCCCGCCGGCCCGCTGTGGCTGACGCCCGAGACACGCGGCGCGCTCGCCGCGGCGGACGACCTGGTCGGCTACACCACCTACCTCGACCGGGTGCCCGTACGCCCCGGCCAGCGCCGGCACGGCTCCGACAACCGGGTCGAGGCCGAGCGCGCCGAGTTCGCCCTGCAACTCGCCGGGCGGGGGCGGCGCGTGGCCGTCGTCTCCGGCGGCGACCCGGGCGTCTTCGCGATGGCCACCGCCGTGCTGGAGGCCGCGTCGCAGGACGCGTACGCGGACGTGCCGGTGCGGGTCCTGCCGGGGGTGACCGCCGCCAACGCGGCGGCCGCACGCGCGGGCGCCCCGCTCGGCCACGACTACGCCACGATCTCCCTGTCCGACCGGCTCAAGCCCTGGGAGGTCATCGCCGAGCGGCTGCGCGCGGCGGCCTCGGCGGACCTGGTGCTGGCCCTGTACAACCCCGGATCGCGCAGCCGGACCTGGCAGGTGGGCAAGGCCCGCGAACTGCTCCTCGAACACCGGGCCCCGGACACACCGGTGGTGGTCGCCCGCGACGTGGGCGGAGCGGACGAGCGGGTGCGGGTGGTACGGCTGGCGGAACTGGATCCGGCCGAGGTCGACATGCGCACGATCCTGCTGGTCGGCTCGTCCCAGACCCGGGCGGTACGGCGTGGGGACGGCGAAGAGGTCGTCTGGACGCCCCGCCGCTATCCGGAGACGTGAGGACCGCACCGCCGCGCGGACGGGTGGCGTGCGAGGGCCTCTCGCACCCACCGCGCCGCCCGAGCGGGCTCGGTCACCACCGGCACCCCTTCGGGCATCGCGGGTCTGCGCACCACGACCACGGGCAGCCCGGCCTCACGGGCGGCGGTCAGTTTCGGGGCGGTGGCCGCGCCGCCGCTGTCCTTGGTGACCAGGACGTCGATCCGGTGCCGGCGCAGCAGCTCGCGCTCCCCGTCGAGGGTGAACGGGCCGCGCTCCAGCAGCACCTCCATGCGGGACGGACACGGTGCCTCGGGCGGGTCCACGGACCGGACGAGGAACCAGAGATCGTCCAGGCCGGCGAAGGCGGCCAGACCCGTCCGCCCCGTGGTCAGGAAGAAACGTCGCCCGAGGGAAGGCAGCAGTCCGGCGGCTTCGGCCAGGGAGCCGGCCCCGTGCCAGACGTCTCCCTCGACCGGCACCCATCCGGGTCGGCGCAGTGCCAGCAGGGGAACATGGGTGATGGCGGCGGCCTGAGCCGCGTTCGAGCTGATCGTGCCGGCGAAAGGGTGAGTGGCGTCGATGAGCAGGTCGACCGTGTGCTCATGGAGCCAGGCCGCGAGTCCCCCGGCTCCCCCGAAGCCGCCGACACGCACCTCACCGGGCGGTGTCCTGGGGGCGGAGACCCGTCCCGCCAGGGAGTTCGTCACCCGCAGCCCCGGCAGCGCTTCGGCCGCCAGCCGTTCGGCGAGACGGCGGGCCTCGGTGGTGCCGCCGAGGATCAGCACGTGCACGGCAGCTCCTTCATCCGTTTCCCTTCCTGGAAGTGAGGCATGAGCGGCGAGGCCAGGGGCGGTCGCAGCGCCCAACTCAAGCACACCGGTCTGCGCCACGGCTGGACCACCGGGGCCTGCGCGACCGCGGCGACGACGGCCGCGTACACCGCGCTGCTGACCGGCGACTTCCCCGACCCCGTGGCGATCACGCTGCCCAAGGGGCAGACGCCGTCGTTCGCGCTCGCGGCAGAGGAGCTGACGGCCGCGTACGCGATGGCGGGGATCGTGAAGGACGCCGGTGACGACCCGGACGTCACCCACGGCGCGCTGGTCCGGGCCACGGTACGGCGGCTGCCCGCGGGCTCCGGTGTCGTCTTCCGGGCGGGTCCCGGCGTGGGCACCGTCACCCGGCCCGGCCTGCCCCTCGCGGTCGGCGAACCGGCCGTCAACCCGGTCCCCCGCCAGATGATGCGGGACCACGTCGCCGCCGTCGCCGAGCGGCACGGCGACAGCGGCGACGTCGAGATAACCCTCTCCGTCGACCACGGTGAGGAGATCGCCCGGTCCACCTGGAACCCCCGCCTCGGCATCCTCGGCGGCCTCTCGGTCCTCGGCACCACCGGCATCGTCGTCCCCTACTCCTGCTCGGCATGGATCGACTCGATCCGGCGCGGGGTGGACGTGGCACGGGCCGCCGGCCGTACGCACGTGGCCGGCTGCACCGGGTCCACCTCGGAGAAGACGGTCGTCGCCGAGTACGCGCTGCCCGAGGACGCCCTGCTGGACATGGGCGACTTCGCGGGCGCCGTGCTGAAGTACGTGCGCCGTCACCCGGTGGAACGGCTCACCGTCTGCGGTGGCTTCGCCAAGCTGTCCAAACTCGCCGCTGGGCACCTGGACCTGCACTCCGCCCGTTCCCAGGTCGACAAGGGCTTCCTCGCCGCACTCGCCCGGCGCGGCGGCGCGGACGAGACCCTGGCCGGCGAGGTGGCGGAAGCCAACACCGGCCTCGCCGCACTGCAGCTGTGCCAGGCGGCCGGGGTCCCGCTGGGCGACCTGGTCGCAACGACGGCCCGTGACGAGGCCCTGTCCGTGCTGCGCGGGGCGCCCGTCGCGGTCGACGTGATCTGCATCGACCGCGCGGGAACGGTGGTGGGCCGCAGTACCGTCGCCCGGGCGCCCGGTCCGGCTACTCGGTGACCGGACCCACCCGGAGGCGGTTTCCGTCCGGGTCACGCAGTTCGAGCTCCCGCCCCCACGGTGCCTCCTCGGGGTGGACACCGAACTCGGAGGCGACCGCGTCCAGGTCGGCGACCCTCAGGTACACCAGGGTGTCCGGCCGCGCGTCCCCCTCATGCTCCGACAGGTACAGCCGGACCCGGCCGCGGGCCACCTCGGTGAACACCGGGAGCCCCGGTTCGAAACGGTGCTCCCACCGCTGGGCGAACCCGAGCCGCGCGTACCAGCGCACGGCCACCGCGGCGTCGCGCACCCGAAGAACAGGGACGGCCTCCTCGGCGCACACGGGAGCCTCAGCAGGCATGCCGCTCCCGCTCCGGCGAGTACAGGTGGCTGTCGTGGAACTCCTCCGCTCCCAGGGTCCGGCCGACCATGATCACTGCCGTGCGCAGCACCCCGGCCTCCTTCACCTTCTGGGCGATCTCGTCGAGGGTCCCGCGGATGATCAGTTCGTCCGGGCGGGAGGCGTAGGCGACGACGGCCGCGGGGCAGTCCGCGCCGTAGTGCGGCAGCAGTTCCCCGACCACGCGGTCCACGTACTTGGCGGCCAGGTGCAGCACGATCAGCGCGCCGCTGCGGCCGAGGGTGGCCAGATCCTCGCCCTCCGGCATGGCGGTGGCCCGGTTGGCGACCCTGGTGAGGATGACGGTCTGCCCGACCGTCGGCACGGTCAGCTCCCGCTTGAGGGAGGCGGCCGCCGCGGCGAAGGCGGGTACACCGGGGACGACCTCGTACGGCACCCCGGCCGCGTCGAGACGCCGCATCTGCTCCGCGACCGCGCTGAAGACGGACGGGTCGCCGGAGTGCAGTCGGGCCACGTCGTGGCCCTCTTCGTGCGCGCGGACGAGCTCGGAGGTGATCTCGTCCAGGTTGAGCTGCGCCGTGTCGATCAGCCGTGCGTCCGGCGGGCATTCGGCCAGCAGCTCGCGCGGGACCAGGCTGCCCGCGTACAGGCACACCCGGCAGGCGGCGAGCGTCCGGGCGCCCCGCACCGTGATCAGGTCGGCGGCCCCGGGGCCGGCGCCGATGAAGTACACGGTCATATGTCTGCTCCTGGGGACGGGTCGACGGTCTTCTCCACGGCCCACTGGGTCACCGGCATCGCCTGTCGCCACCCGGTGAAGCCGCCCACGGGCACGGCGTGCGCCACCGCGAGGCGCACCAGCTCGCCTCCGTGGCGTCTGCGGGCGTCGGCCAGCAGTGCCTCGGACTCCAGCGTCACGGTGTTGGCGACCAGCCGACCGCCGGCGGGAAGCGCGTCCCAGCACGCCTGAAGCAGTCCGGGCGCGGTGAGCCCGCCGCCGATGAACACGGCGTCCGGCCGGGGAAGCCCGGTGAGGGCCCCGGGCGCGGCGCCGGTGACGACGCGCAGACCGGGCACACCGAGACGGTCGGCGTTGCGGACGATGCGCTCGGCGCGCACGCGGTCGTGTTCGACGGTGACGGCCCGGCAGGAGGGGTGGGTGCGCATCCACTCGACGGCGATCGAGCCGGAACCGCCGCCGATGTCCCACAGCAGCTCACCGGGGGCCGGGGCGAGCGCGCCGAGGGTGGCGGCGCGGACGTGCCGCTTGGTGAGCTGCCCGTCGTGTTCGAAGGCCTCGTCGGGCAGTCCGGGGACCGCCCCCAGGCGCAAGGCACCAGGGGCGCGGTGGCACTCGACGGCGACGATGTTGAGGGGGTCGCACGGCACCTGCGACGGCCAGCCGTCGGCGGTGACGGCCTCGGTCGTCCGTTCCCTCACTCCGCCGAGCTGTTCCAGCACCCGCATCCGGCTGGGGCCGAAGCCCCGGTCCCGCAGCAGGGCGGCGATCTCGCCGGGCGTGCCGGCGTCCGCGCTGAGCACGAGCAGGCGGCGCCCTTCGTGCAGGGCCGCGGCGAGGCGTGCGGCGGGGCGGCCGACGAGTGTGACGACCTGGACGTCCTCCACGGGCCAGCCGAGGCGGGCACAGGCGTGGGAGACGGACGAGGGATGCGGCAGAACACGCACCATGCCGGGGCCGAGCACCTCGGTGAGGGTGCGTCCGATGCCGTAGAACATGGGGTCGCCGCTGGCCAGGACGGCGATACGGCGATCCGTGTGCGCGGCGAGCAGGCCGGGGACGGCCGGCCGCAGCGGGGAGGGCCAGGGCACACGCTCGGCGGCGCACTCCGGCGGCAGCAGACCGAGCTGACGCGGACCGCCGACGACGACCTCCGCGTCGAGCAGGGCCCGTCGTGCCGCGTCTGGCAGTCCGTCCCAGCCGTCGGCGCCGATCCCGACGACGAGCACGGCGGCGGTCGGTGCGGATCGGGCGGCGGTCACGTATCGGTACCTCGGGATCGGGGCGGGCGTCGAGGAGGCACTCTACGGGGCGGCCGCCTGCGCGAAGCCGTTCGGGTGCACATCACCGGGGATCTTATTGCACACTGTTTGCAACAACTTATGTAGTGCAGGAAAGGGTGGGCGATGAGGTCTGCGGTGGTGCTGGGCGTCGAGTCGTCCTGCGACGAGACGGGCGCCGGTCTGGTCCGGGACGGTCGGCTGCTGGGGCACGCGGTGGCGTCGAGCATGGACGAGCACGCCCGCTTCGGCGGAGTGGTGCCCGAGATCGCCTCCCGCGCCCACCTCCACGCACTGCGTCCGGTCGTCCTGAAGGCACTGGACGAGGCAGGGCTGCGGCTGTCCGACATCGGGGCGGTCGCCGTGACCACCGGTCCCGGACTGTCGGGGGCGTTGCAGGTGGGTCTCGCCGGTGCGAAGGGCATCGCCTACTCGCTCGGCGTCCCTCTGTACGGCGTGCACCACCTGGCCGGACACGTCGCCGCCGACACACTGGAGCACGGCCCGCTGCCGAACCCGTGCATGGTGCTGATCGTCTCCGGCGGCCACACCTCGCTCCTCCTCGTCCGCGACCTCGCCCGGGACCGGATCACGCACCTCGGGGACACGCTCGACGACGCCGCCGGGGAGTGCTTCGACAAGGTGGCGCGGGTCTTCGGGCTGCCGTATCCCGGCGGTCCGGCCATCGACCGGACAGCGCGAGCGGGGGATCCTCGCGCTGTCCCCTTCCCGCGCCCGCTCCCGGGGTAGTACGACTTCTCCTTCTCGGGGCTGAAGACCGCGGCGGCCCGCTGGGCCGAGGGTCACGCGGGACGTGAGCTGCCGGTGGCCGACGGCGCGGCCTCGCTCCAGGAGGCCGTCGCGGACGTGCTGACCCGCAAGGCGGTGGCCGCCTGCAAGGAGCACGGCGTGGACACCCTGGTCGTGGTCGGCGGCGTCGCCGCCAACTCGCGGGTGCGCTCGCTCGCCGAGGAGCGCTGCCGGGCGGCCGGGATCGAGCTGCGGGTGCCGCCGCTGCGGCTGTGCACCGACAACGGCGCGATGATCGCGGCCGTCGGCGACCTCCTGGTCCGGGCGGGAGCCGAACCGGCGCCGCTGGACGTGTCGATCGACCCGTCGGCGCCGCTGGAGTACGCAGCCCTGCACCCGCTCGCCACCGGACGGACGGTGGCCGCCTGATGAGCGCCGACATCCGCATCCACACGGACGCCCGACTGCTCGCACACACCGACGCGCTGCGATCGGTCTACGTCGACGCCTTCTGCGCCCCGCCCTGGAACGAGGACGAGGGCCGGGCGACGGAGTTCGCGGACCGGCTGCCGACGAGCGTGGGGCGACCCGGGTTCACGGCCGCCACCGCCGTACGCGACGGGGAGACGATCGGCTTCGCCACCGCCTGGACCACCCCTGATCCCTTCCCCACGAACAGCAGCTACCCACAGGTCACCGCCGGCCTCGGTCCCGCGTACACCGCGGACTGGCTGTGCGGCGCCCTGGAGGTCGACGAACTGGCCGTCCGTACCGCCGCCCGCGGCACCGGAGTCGCCCGTGACCTCCTCGAAGCGGTGACCGCGGACGCGCCCGACGGGCGGGCCTGGCTGCTGACCTGGGCCCAGAACCCGCGGGCTCTGGCCTTCTACCGCCGCCAGGGGTGGACGCAGGTCACCCACCCCGCCCCCGACGGCGAGGGCGTCGTCGTCTTCCTCGGCCCGCGCCACCCCGCCCGGCCTCTCGCCCCACTTCCCCTGTAAGTCCCCGGAGCCCCGTCTTGCGTACCGCCGAGATCCGCCGCCGTTTCCTCGACTTCTTCGCCGAGCGCGGCCACACCGTGGTCCCCAGGAACGGGACCACCGCTGTCCGGCTTGCAACCGGTACCTGGGTACAGGTCAGGAAGCGGTCGGGTCTGGCGGTGGAGCGCCTCGAGCTCCGTGTCGGCGAGCTCCGTGTCGACGTGCCGACGCTGGTCACGAGCCGCAGCAGCCGCCCGTCGTGGGCGGTCCGAGCTGGACGAGCCGGGGTTCGGGGGTGGCGCAGCAGCCGCCGTCGTCGGCCGGGGTGTCGAAGAGGCCCGCGCCGCCGCAGACGCCGGTCTCGGGAAGGGTGAGTTCGACGCGGTCGGCGGAGTCGAGGTCGCCCGCGATGGCGGCGGCGACGGAGCGGACCTGCTCGTACCCGGTCATGGCGAGGAAGGTGGGGGCGCGGCCGTAGGACTTCATGCCGACCAGGTAGATGCCCTGTTCGGGGTGGGAGAGTTCGCGGTGGCCGTGGGGGTAAACGGTGCCGCAGGAGTGCTGGTTGGGGTCGATCAGCGGGGCGAGTCCCACCGGTGCCTGGAGGCGCGTGTCCAGGTTCAGCCGGATCTCGGAGAGGAAGGACAGGTCGGGGCGGAAGCCGGTCAGCGCGATCACCTCGTCCACCGGGTCGAGGCGGCGGCCGTCCTCGCCCACCAGGACGACGCGTCCGTCACCGGCGCGCTCGAACGCCTCGGTCCGGAAGCCGGTGACCGCGTCCGCGTGCCCCTTGCCGACAGCGGCCTTCGCGGCGAGGCCGAGGGCACCGCGGGCGGGCAACTGGTCGGCGGTGCCGCCGCCGAAGGTGGAGCCGGAGATGCCGCGGCGCAGGACCCACACCGCGCGCGTGCCCGTGCCGTCCCCGGACTCGGCCAGCTCGGCGAGGTAGGCGAGCGCCGTGAACGCGGAGGCGCCGGAACCGATGACGGCCGTGCGCTTGCCCGCGTAACGGGCGCGGACGGCCGGGTTCTTCAGGTCCGGCACGCGGTACGTGATCCGGTCGGCCGCCGCCTTCTCACCGAGCGCGGGCAGGCCGCTGCCGCCGGCCGGGCCGGGCGCGGTCCAGGTCCCGGAGGCGTCGATCACCGCGCGGGCGAGGACACGCTCCTCGCGGCCGCCGGCGTGCTCGACGTGCACGACGAAGGGCTGATCCTCGCGGCCGGCGTCGACGACACGGTCCCGGCCCGCTCGGGAGACACCGGTGACGACGGCCCCGGTGCGGACCTTGTCACCGAGGGCGTCGGCGAGGGGCCGCAGATACCGCTCGGCCCAGTCACCGCCGGACGGGTACGTCGCCGGGTCGGGGCGCGTCCAGCCGGTGGGGGCCAGAAGCTTCTCGGCGGCCGGGTCCACGACCTCACCCCAGGTGGAGAACAGCCGTACGTGACTCCACTCGCGAACGGCCGCACCGGCCTGTTCCCCCGCCTCCAGAACGAGGGGCTCGATACCGCGCCCGACGAGGTGGGCGGCCGCGGCGAGCCCGACGGGTCCGGCCCCGATGACGACGACAGGGAACTGCTGGGCGCTCATGATGCTCGGTCTCCTTGAAAGGTCACCTTGATTCGACGTCTGTCGATACAGCCGAGCTTGCACCTCATATCGACGAGTGTCAACATAGACGCATGTCGAAGTCTGAGGTCGAGGAGCTGCCCGTACCGCGGGGCGGCGACGTCGTACCGTGCTGCCCGCCGATCACGGCCGGGGAGTTGTCGCAGGCGGACGCGGAGAGGATGGCCGCCATGTTCAAGGCGCTGTCGGACCCGGTGCGGCTGCGACTGTTCTCGAAGATCGCCTCCCACCCGGGCGGCGAGGCGTGCGTGTGCGACATCGCGGACGTCGGCGTCTCCCAGCCCACCGTCTCCCACCACCTGAAGAAACTCCGCGAGGCCGGCCTGCTCACCTCCGAGCGGCGCGGCACCTGGGTCTACTACCAGGTCGCCCCCTCCGTGGTGGCGGGCATGGCGGCACTGCTCGACGTACGCGACTGAACCCAGCCCCGGCCGCCGCCGAGTCCCCCTCACGATTCGGGAGCACCCCGATGCCCGACACCCCCGGCACGAAGCCGTCCGTCCTGTTCGTCTGCGTCCACAACGCCGGCCGTTCCCAGATGGCCGCCGCCTGGCTGACCCACCTGGCCGGCGACCGTATCGAGGTCCGCTCCGCCGGCTCCGCGCCGGGTGCCGGGGTCAACCCGGCCGCCGTCGAGGCGATGGCCGAGGCCGGCATCGACATCTCCGCCGAGATCCCGAAGGTCCTCACCGTGGACGCGGTACGCGCATCGGACGTCTGCGTCACGATGGGCTGCGGCGACACCTGCCCGGTCTTCCCCGGCAAGCGCTACCTCGACTGGGCCCTGGACGACCCGGCCGGCCAGGGCGTCGAAGCCGTCCGCCCGATCCGCGACGAGATCAGAACCCGCGTGGAGGCCCTCATCGCCGAGATCGACGCCGAGCCCGACGTGTGACCGGCGGGTGGAGGGGGCGAGGTCCGCACCCTCCGGTCGCCGCGGGGTGCCGATGCGCTCCGGGCGCGGTCAGTGGCTGCCGGTGAGCTCGCCGGTGAGGCGCGCGTGGAGGTCGGCGCTCGGGTCGTTCAGGCCGGTGATCCGCACCGTCTTGCCGCGCTGGGCGTATTTCGTCTCGACGGCGTCCAGCGCCGCGACCGAGGAGGCGTCCCAGACGTGGGCCCCGGACAGGTCGATGACGACCCTGTCCGGGTCGCCGGCGTAGTCGAACCGGCCGACGAGGTCGTTGGAGGAGGCGAAGAACAACTCGCCGGTGACGGAGTAGACGACCGTTCCGCCGTCCGGGTCGGTGACCGCGGTGACGTCGGCGAGGTGGGCGACGCGCCGGGCGAAGACCACCATCGCCGTGACGGAGCCGACGACGACGCCGATGGCGAGATTGTCGGTGGCCACCACACAGACGACGGTGACGGCCATGACGACGATCTCCCCGGCCGGCATCCGCTCCAGTGTCTTCGGGGCGACGGAGTGCCAGTCGAACGTCGCGAACGACACCATCACCATCACGGCGACCAGGGCGGCCATGGGGATGTCGGAGACGACCGGCCCGAAGACGATGCACAGCACCATCAGGAACGAGCCCGCGAGGAAGGTCGACAGACGGGTGCGGGCGCCGGACACCTTCACGTTGATCATCGTCTGGCCGATCATGGCGCAGCCGCCCATGCCGCCGAAGAAGCCGGTGACGATGTTGGCGACGCCCTGGCCGATGGACTCGCGGGTCTTGGAGGAGCGGGTGTCGGTGATGTCGTCGACGAGCTTGGCCGTCATCAGGGACTCCATCAGGCCGACCAGCGCCATGGCGAGGGCGTAGGGGGCGACGGTGGTCAGGGTGTCCAGCGTGAACGGCACGTCGGGCAGGCCCGGGACGGGGAGGGACGAGGGCAGTTCGCCCTTGTCGCCGACGGTGGGCACCGCGATGCCGGCGGCCACGGTGATGACGGTCAGGACGACGATGGAGACCAGCGGCGCCGGTACCACCTTGGTGACCTTCGGGAAGAACACCATCAGCGCGAGCCCGCCGAGGATCAGCGGGTAGACCGCCCACGGCACGTCGTACATCTCCGGCACCTGGGCCATGAAGATCAGAACGGCGAGCGCGTTGACGAAGCCGACCATGACCGAACGCGGCACGAACCGCATCAGCTTGGCCACCCCCAGCGCGCCCAGGGCGATCTGGAAGACACCGGCGAGGATGACCGCGGCGACCAGGTAACCGAAGCCGTGCTCACGGTTCAACGGCGCGATGACGAGGGCGACGGCGCCGGTGGCGGCGGAGATCATCGCCCGCCTGCCGCCGACGACGGAGATCGTGACGGCCATGGTGAACGACGCGAACAGGCCGATCGCCGGGTCGACCCCGGCGATGATCGAGAACGAGATCGCCTCGGGAATCAGGGCCAGCGCGACGACCAGGCCGCCCAGCACCTCGGTGCGCCAGACCTTCGGGTCGTTCAGCCAGTCGGGCTTGAGGCCGCGCAGCCGCGCGGCGGGGGACAGTACGGAGGAGGACAAGGAGCCGGGTACCTGTCGTGCTCGGGCACGCCTGTGCCGGGACGGGAAGGAAAGGGGCGGGCCGCGCCGGTGGTGCGTCGGCTCGTCTCGCGGAGTCGGGGCGTCAGGGGGTCACGGCGGACAGGCGGCGGCGATCGACGCCATGGACTCGCGCACGCTCTCCCCTGCGAGAATCGGATCTTCGCCGGAGGCGCCATCGGCCCCGGCACGACAGCGGCAACTCTACCCTAACGTTAGGGTAGGGATCGGTTGGGCCGTACGCGGGAGGACACGTCGTGGACGACAGGCACATGCAGATCGGCGAAGTCGCCGCGCGCACGGAGCTGTCCCTGCGCACCATCCGCCACTACGAGGAGACCGGCCTGGTCATCCCCTCGGCCCGCTCCCAGGGCGGCTTCCGCCTCTACACGGAGGCCGATGTCGCCCGGCTCATGGTCATCCGCCGGATGAAGCCGCTCGGCTTCACCCTGGACCAGATGCGCGACCTGCTGGAGGCCACCGACCGCCTCGACGCGGCCGACGACACGCTCGACGCCGCTGAGCGCGACGCCCTGCTGGACCGCGTCCGCGCCTACCACCAGGCCGCCGCCGACCAGGTCGACAAACTACGCGTCCAGCTGTCCCGCGCCGAGGAGTTCGCCACCACCCTGAGCGCCCGGCTGGAGCAGACCGGGTCCACGGCCCGCTCCTGAAGCACGGTGCCCCCTGGCCGTCGGCGGTGTGAAGGCGCCGGACATCGCGGTACCCGCCGCGCTCCCCGGCCGCCCGGCGGCTACTTCGTCCCGACCGTCCGCAGCACCGTCAGGATCAGGGTCCGGGCCGCCTCCGCCGTCTCGCGCAGGGACACGTGTTCGCGGTCGCTGTGGGCCACCGCGATGTCGCCCGGGCCGTACTGGAGGGTCGGGATGCCGGCGCCGGTGTAGTGGCGCAGGTCGCTGCCGTACGCCGCCCCGCGCCGCCTCGGCCGGGGGCGGCCCGTCGCGTCCGCGTACGCGTCGCGGACGACGTCCGGCAGCGGATGGCCCTCGGGCAGCCGGCCGCTCGCGAACTGACCGCCCGGCCAGGTCACCGTCGCTGGGTGGTCGCGCAGCCAGGGGTCCGCGGCGCAGGCCCGCGCGACGTGGTCCTCCAGCGCCGCGCGGGCGTCCGCCGGGTCCTCGTCCAGGCGTACGCCGAGCCTGCCCTCCGCGACCAGCAGGTCGGGCACGCTGCTCGCCCAGTCACCGGCGCGTACGGTGCCGACCGACAGGGCGTACGGGATCGGGTACTCGGCGAGCAGCGGGTCCGGGGCCCGGTTGCGTTCCGTCTCCAGGGCGGTGAGCGCCTTGTGGAGCGGGAGGTAGGCGTCGACGGCGCTGACGCCCTGGTCGCGGGAGCTGCCGTGTGCCGCCTTGCCGGGGACGGCGATACGGAAGGTGAGCGCGCCCGCGTTCGCCGTGATCAGGGTGGACGCGGTGGGTTCGGCGATGACGCAGGCGTCGCCCAGGTGGCCGCGGCGCAGGGTGGCGAAGGCGCCGAGGCCGCCGTCCTCCTCGCCGACGACGAAGTGCGCGGCGACCCGGCCGCGCAGGCGTATGCCGGCGGTGCGTATCGCGGCGAGGGCGGCGAGGTGGGCCGCGAGGCCGGCCTTCATGTCACAGGCGCCGCGTCCGTGGACGAGGTCTCCGGTGACGCGGGGGACGAACGGGTCGCCGTTCCACGCGGTCGGGTCGCCCGGCGGTACGACGTCGACGTGGCCCTGGAGGATCAGGGTGGGGCCGTCGCCGCCGTCGGGGGTGGTGCCGACCAGGCCCCAGGCCTCGTCGCGGGGGGCCTCCGTGCCGGGGTAGCCGGGGGCGGTGCGGAGGTCCGGGAGGTCTATCTGCCAGAGGTCGGTGTCCATGCCGAGCCATTCCAGGCGGCCGGCGAGTTGGTGCTGGAGTTCTGATTCGGCGGGGGTGCCGGTGACGCTGGGGACGGATATCAGCTCGAGGAGTGTGCGGGTGAGGGAGTCCTCGTCCAGGGCCGTGAGTGCGGCGGCTTCCTCGTCTGTCAGCACGGTGACCTTTCGTCGGGTGGGGGGTGCGGTTATGCGCGGCGCACCCGCAGTCATCCTGCGCAGCTCGCCGTGGGGGTATGCGTCGTGGGGCTGGGGTTCGGCGGGGAGCGCTGTGCGGCGCGCCTGCGCGGGGGCGTGTGTCAGTCGCCGCCCACCGTGAAGCCCGTCACCGTCCCGCCGCCCTCGCGGGGGAACGCGTACGGGGCGCCTCCGTGGGAGAGGGCTACCTCGCGGACGATGGAGAGGCCCAGGCCCGAGCCCGGCAGGGAGCGGGCGTCGGCGGCTCGGTAGAAGCGGTCGAAGATGCGGGTCAGGTCGTCGGCGGAGATGCCCGGCCCTCGGTCCCGTACCTCGACCCGGACCGTGCCCGGACGCGCCGGGCCCGCCACCCGGATCTCCACCGGGGCCCGGCCGCCCCGGTCGAACTTGACCGCGTTCTCCACCAGGTTGGACAGCGCCCGCGTCAGCATCGCCGGCCGCCCGTCGGTCGTCGTGTCGCCGCTCACCTCGACCACGAGCTCCCGCCCCGTACGCCGCCGGGCGAGCGCCGCTACCTCCTCGGCGATGTCCGCGAGGTCGACCCGCTGGGGCGGCTCGGTGTCGGACTGGCCGGCCGCGAGTTCGACGAGCTCGTTGACGAGGTCGGTCAGCTCGCGGGCCTCCTGCGTGAGATCGGCGACGAGTTCCTCACGGGTGCCGGGCGGCAGTTCGTCGATGCGGCGCAGCAGCGAGATGTTGGTGCGCAGCGAGGTCAGCGGCGTACGGAGTTCATGGCCCGCGTCCTGGACCAGTCGGCGCTGGTCCTCCTCGGACTGGGCGAGCCGGCCCAGCATCCGGTCGAAGGCGCGGCCGAGGCGCCCCACCTCGTCGTATCCGGCGACCGGCACCTGGATGCCGAGCCGCCGGGTGCGGGCGACGGCCTCGGCGGTGTTGGTGAGCACGACGAGGCGGCGGGTGATGCGCCGGGCCAGCCACCAGCCGAACAGCCCCGCCCCGACCACCACCGCCGCCATCAGGATCAGCGTGCGCCGCTGCAGGGCCCGCAGGAGATCCTCGGTGTCGCTGAACTCCTGCGCGACCTGCACCGCGCCCCGGCTTCCGCCCAGCGCGACGGTGGCGACGCGGTAGACGTCGTCGCCGACGTCCACGCCCGCGTGCACGACCACCCGCCCGGCGGTGGCGGCCCCCGCGACCCGCCGGTCGGCGTCGACCACCGGCAGCCCCGGATCGCCGGGATCGAGGACGACGCCGTCCGGCCCCAGCACCTGGACGTCCGTCCGTGCGGGCCGCACCAGGTCGTGGCCGGGAGCGGCGGACGAGAAGTCGAGCGGTGACATCCGGTTCTCCCGGACCTCGTCCCGCAGGTCCTGCACGACCTCGTCGAACACGGACTGCTGGTCCACCCGCACCAGCCGGGCGGCCGCGTTGTAGGACAGGATCCCGACCAGCACCGTGATGGTGGCCGTGACCGCCGCGAACGCGACCGCGAAGGTGGTACCCAGGGACAGCAGCCGCAGCCTGCGGCGGGAGACCGGCCGTCCGTACGACACTCAGCCCTCCCGCAGCACGTAACCCACCCCGCGCACCGTGTGGATCAGCTGCGGCGCGCCGGGCTCGTCGAGTTTGCGGCGCAGGTAGCCGACGTAGACGGCGAGGTTCTTGGAGCCGGGGCCGAAGTCGTAGCCCCAGATGCGGTCGTAGATCGTGGAGTGGTCGAGGACGATGCCGGCGTGCCGGATCAGGAGCTCCAGGAGTTCGAACTCGGTGCGGGTCAGCTCCAGTTCGCGGGTGCCCCGCCAGGCGCGGCGGGCCTGTGGGTCCATGCGCAGGCCGGCCGCCCCGAGGAAGCGGCCGGAGGGGTCCGGTTTCGGCTCCGCCGCAGGCTCGGGTACAGCAGGCGCCGCGCGGCGCAGCAGGGCGCGGAGGCGGGCGAAAACCTCCTCGACGTCGAACGGTTTGACGACGTAGTCGTCCGCGCCGGCGTCCAGGCCCGCGATCCGGTCGGCGGTCTCCACCAGGGCCGTCAGCATCAGTACGGGGGTGCTGTCGCCCTCGGCGCGCAGGACCCGGCACACCTGGAGTCCGTCGATGCCGGGCATCATCACGTCCAGGACCAGGATGTCGGGGCGGCTGCGGTGGGCCTGGGCGAGGGCCTCGACGCCGTCGGCCACGGCCGTGACGCGGTAGCCCTCCAGGGTGAGGGCCCGCTCCAGGGCGTTGCGGATCGCGCGGTCGTCTTCGGCGAGGAGAACGGTGTGCGGCACGCGGCCCAGTGTGCCAAGCCGGGTCCCCCGCCGGTCGTGGCGGACGGGATCGGGGGTGCTTCTTACTCCGCTCTCACCCGGTGGGGGGCACGTGGTGGCCGTGGGCCGTCCGGCCGCGTTCCTCGTCGTTCGCCGGTGCGGCGGCCGCGGGCGGGAGGGGCTTGAGCCGGGGGTTTCCGCCCCCGCCGCCCCATCCCATCCCGTCCCGTCCCCTGGGGCGCTGTCCCCAGGCCCCTGCGGCGGCCGCGGGCGGGAGGGGCTTGAGCCGGGGGTTTCCGCCCCCGCCGCCCCATCCCATCCCGTCCCGTTCCCGGGGGCGCTGCCCCCAGACCCCCGCGGCGGAGCCGCACGTCAGCTCAGCCCCGCGCCCCACTTACGCGCGCGTCTCAGCCCGCCGGTCGCAGCGCCGCCAGCCGTTCCTCGAACGGGGTGACCTCCTCGAAGGAGTCCCGCCTGGGGAGCGGGCGGGCCGTGGACAGGCCCGCCATCAGGGTCGCGAGTTCGCCCGCCGCGCGGTCGATACGGCCGTCCAGGCCCTCCGCGCCCCAGTCCTCCGAGGCCGCGTAGACGCCGGTCGGGACGACGACGGCCCGCAGGTAGGAGAAGAGCGGCCGCAGCGCGTGGTCCAGGACCAGGGAGTGCCGGGCCGTGCCGCCGGTCGCCGCGATCAGCACCGGCTTCCCGGCGAGCGCGTCGGGGTCACTGACGCTCAGCGCGTCGAAGAACGACTTGAACAGCCCGCTGTACGACGCCGAGAACACCGGCGTGACCACGATCAGCCCGTCGGCCCCGGCCACCGCGTCGAACGCGGCGGCCAGCGCACCGGCCGGGAACCCGTTGGTGAAGGTGTGCGCGATCTCCACCGCGAGGTCGCGCAGCTCGATCACCCGCACGTCCGCCGGCCCGGGTTCCGGCGCCGTCGCGGCCGGGGCGGCGACCGCGGCGAGGCGTTCGCCGAGCAGCCGGGTGGAGGACGGGACGCTCAGCCCCGCCGACACGACGACGAGCTTCATGCGCCGACTCCTTCCTTCTTCTTCGCGCCGGCCAGCAACGAGGCGTGGACGGGCGCGTCCGGCACGTCCGCCGGACGGTTCTTCGCGAACTCCTTCCGCAGCACCGGCACGACCTCCTCACCCAGCAGGTCGAGCTGCTCAAGGACGGTCTTCAGGGGCAGTCCGGCGTGGTCCATCAGGAACAGCTGGCGCTGGTAGTCACCGGCGTACTCGCGGAACGACAGCGTCTTCTCGATGACCTGCTGCGGGGAGCCCACGGTCAGCGGGGTCTGCTGGGTGAACTCCTCCAGCGACGGGCCGTGCCCGTAGACCGGCGCGACGTCGAAGTAGGGGCGGAACTCGCGCACCGCGTCCTGCGAGTTCTTCCGCATGAACACCTGCCCGCCGAGCCCGACGATCGCCTGCTCGGGGGTGCCGTGCCCGTAGTGGGCGTAGCGGGCCCGGTACAGCTCGATCATGCGCTTGGTGTGGTCGGCCGGCCAGAAGATGTTGTTGTGGAAGAAGCCGTCGCCGTAGTACGCGGCCTGCTCGGCGATCTCCGGCGAGCGGATCGAGCCGTGCCACACGAACGGCGGTACGCCGTCCAGCGGGCGGGGCGTGGAGGTGAAGCCCTGCAGCGGGGTGCGGAACTTTCCCTCCCAGTCGACGACGTCCTCACGCCACAGCCGGTGCAGCAGCGCGTAGTTCTCGACGGCGAGGTTGATGCCCTGGCGGATGTCCTTCCCGAACCAGGGGTAGACCGGGCCGGTGTTCCCGCGCCCCATCATCAGGTCCACCCGGCCGTCGGCCAGGTGCTGGAGCATCGCGAAGTCCTCGGCGATCTTCACCGGGTCGTTGGTGGTGATCAGGGTGGTCGAGGTGGAGAGGACCAGCCGCTCGGTGCGGGCCGCGATGTAGCCGAGCATGGTCGTCGGCGAGGACGGCACGAACGGCGGGTTGTGGTGCTCACCGGTCGCGAAGACGTCCAGGCCCACCTCCTCGGCCTTCAGCGCGATGGCGACCATGGCCTTGATGCGCTCACGCTCGGTCGGCGTACGACCCGTGGTCGGGTCGGGCGTGACATCCCCGACGCTGAAGATCCCGAACTGCATCCCGCTCACCCTCCAGGTTGTTTACGGTTCAACTATACCCCTGGAACGGTGCACCCGGCCGGACTATTCCACCCACCCGCACTACCCCTCGGCGAACCCCGACCGCAGCCGCGCCGCCTGCTCCGCACCGAACTCCGTCGTACGCCGCATATGGTCGATGAACAGCGCCAGCTGCCCGTCGTCGAGATCGTCGAACAACGCGAACCAGCCCCCGCCGACCCGCTCCCACACCCGCCCGAACTCCGCCGCCTTCTCCGGCACCACCGCCACCAGCACCACCCGGCGGTCCCCCGCGTCCCGCTCCCGCACCACCTGCCCCGCCCGCTCCAGCCGGTCCACCAGCCGCGTCGCCGACCCCGTCGTCAGCCCCGTCAGCTCCGCGACCCGGCCCGTGGTCACCGGGCCGCCCTCCAGCGTCAGCAGGTTCAGACACTGCACATCGGTCGGATGCAGCCCCAGATGATCCGCCAGCGCCTGGTTGAACAGCGCGTACGCCGCCACGTACCGCCGCGACACCACACCCAGCTCCGCCAGCAGCCAGGCCCGCGTGACTCCCGCCATCCGCGGCTCCTCTCCACTCCCGCGCAGGTATCCCACCCCCGGCCCGGCGGCAGGCGCCGCCCATCGGGTGACAGGCGGAATGCGAAGCTGCCCCCATGCTCATCCTGCGCTCCGCCACCCTGTTCGTCCTCGCCGCCGTACTCGAGATCGGCGGCGCCTGGCTGGTCTGGCAGGGCGTACGCGAGAACCGGGGCTGGATGTGGGCGGCCGGCGGTGTCCTCGCCCTCGGCGCCTACGGCTTCGTCGCCACCTTCCAGCCCGACGCCCACTTCGGCCGCGTCCTCGCCGCGTACGGCGGCATCTTCGTCGCCGGCTCCCTCCTGTGGGGCGCGGTCGCCGACGGCTACCGCCCGGACCGCTGGGACATCACCGGCGCCCTCGTCTGCCTCACCGGCATGGCCCTGATCATGTGGGCCCCGCGCAACGGCTGACACGCCCGCCGGTCACCCGGCCGGCCCCGTTTATGCTGGCCGCGACCGCACACGCACGCACCCGCCCGAGGAGCAGCCCATGGCCGCCGCACCGCCCGCCGCGTCCCGTATCGCCGTCGTCACGGGTGCGAGCAGCGGAATCGGCGCCGCCACCGCCCGCCGCCTCGCCGAAGCCGGCTACCGCGTCGTCCTCACCGCCCGCCGCAAGGACCGTATCGAGGCCCTCGCCGAGGAGATCGGCGCGGCCGGCCACACGGCCACCGCCTACCCCCTCGACGTCACCGACCGCGCCGCCGTCGACGAGTTCGCCACCGCCTTCAGGACGATCGGCGTCCTCGTCAACAACGCCGGCGGAGCGCTCGGCGCCGACCCCGTCGCCACCGGCGACCCGGAGCAGTGGCGCACGATGTACGAGACGAACGTCCTCGGCACCCTCAACCTCACCCAGGCCCTGCTCCCCAAGCTGGACGCGAGCGGCGACGGCACGATCGTGATCGTCTCCTCCACCGCCGGCCACGCCACCTACGAGGGCGGCGGGGGCTACGTCGCCGCCAAGCACGGCGCCCACGTCCTCGCCGAGACCCTGCGCCTGGAGATCGTCGGCCGCCCGGTGCGCGTCATCGAGATCGCGCCCGGCATGGTGCGGACCGACGAGTTCGCCCTCACCCGCTTCGGCGGCGACACGGAGAAGGCCGCCAAGGTCTACCAGGGCGTCGCCGAACCCCTCACCGCCGACGACGTCGCCGACACCATCACCTGGGCGGTCACCCGCCCGCCCCACGTCAACATCGACCTGATGGTGGTCCGCCCCCGCGCCCAGGCGTCCAACACCAAGGTCCACCGGGAGTCCTGATGCCCGCCGACGAGACCGAACAGCGCCGCCTCGCCCTGGAGAAGAAGCGCGAACGCTACGTCTGGTACTACCTCGGCTACTTCCTCTTCGGCATCCACATCGTCGCCTTCGTCATGATCTACGCGGTCATGCACGCGAAGTAGCGGACTCCCGCGCGGAGTCCGCTACTTGACGTCCCGCCGTCGCGTCAGCCCTTCACGCAGACGACCTGCTTCAGCTTCGCGACGACCTCGACGAGGTCCCGCTGCTGGTCGATGACCTGCTCGATCGGCTTGTAGGCGCCCGGGATCTCGTCCACGACGCCGGAGTCCTTACGGCACTCCACGCCCCGTGTCTGCTCCTCCAGGTCCTTCGTCGAGAAGCGCCGCTTCGCCGCGTTGCGGCTCATCCGCCGACCCGCGCCGTGCGACGCCGAGTTGAAGGACGCGGCGTTCCCGAGACCCTTGACGATGTACGAACCCGTGCCCATGGAGCCCGGGATGATCCCGTAGTCGCCGGAGCCCGCGCGGATCGCGCCCTTGCGGGTCACCAGCAGGTCCATGCCGTCGTAGCGCTCCTCGGCCACGTAGTTGTGATGCGCGCTGATCTCCTGCTCGAAGGTCGGCCTGGCCTTCTTGAACTCCTTGCGGATCACGTCCTTCAGGAGCGCCATCATGATCGAGCGGTTGCGCTTCGCGTACTCCTGCGCCCAGAACAGGTCGTTGCGGTACGCCGCCATCTGCGGGGTGTCCGCGACGAAGACGGCGAGATCGCGATCGACCAGACCCTGGTTGTGCGGGAGCTTCTGCGCGATGCCGATGTGGTGCTCGGCCAGTTCCTTGCCGATGTTGCGGGAACCGGAGTGCAGCATCAGCCAGACGGAGTCGGACGTATCGACACAAACTTCTATAAAATGATTTCCGGAGCCCAGCGTTCCCATCTGCTTGGTCGCCCGCTCCTCCCGGAACTTCACCGCGTCCGCGACCCCGCCGAAGCAGCCCCAGAAGTCGTCCCAGCCGGCCGTCGCGAAGGCGTGGAAGCGGGTCGGGTCGACCGGGTCGTCGTGCATGCCGCGGCCGACCGGGATCGCCTGCTCGACCTTCGAGCGGAGGCGGGACAGGTCGCCCGGGAGGTCGTTGGCCGTCAGGGACGTCTTCACCGCGGACATGCCGCAGCCGATGTCCACGCCCACCGCCGCCGGACACACCGCACCCCGCATCGCGATGACCGAGCCGACCGTGGCGCCCTTGCCGTAGTGCACGTCCGGCATGACCGCCAGGCCCTTGATCCACGGCAGGGTGGCGACATTGCGCAACTGCTGGAGCGCGCCCTCCTCCACCGTCGCCGGATCCGCCCACATCCGGATCGGCACCTTCGCACCCGGCAGTTCCACGTACGACATAACGTCCCCATTCCCCCGTAAGTCATCAGAAGTCACGAACCGCAAAACCGGCGCCGAGGTCGACGAAAAGGGATGACGGACCGGCGTCCACGGCAGTGCGTGCGATACACATTGTCTGCCGGGGACGCCCCCGTGCGGCAAGCGATTAACCAGCGGGGACACTGGTAGGACCCGGCGGGCTCCGGCCCGCGCCCCACCGTCGAGAGGAGCCCGAACGTGCAGCGCAAGGCGTACGTATCCGGCGTCGCCGCGCTCCTGGCGGCCGTCCTGACCGGCTGCACCGGCAGCCCGGACGACGGCGGTCAGTCGGACAACTCCAACCCGGGAAGCGCCGGTACGGCCACGCAGGCGGCCCAGCCCGGCCGGTACGCCACGCTGCCCGAGCCGTGTGGTGTGGTCGACGACGCGACGCTCGACCAACTCCTGCCCGGCATCGGACAGATGGCCGACCTGGACAAGCGCGAGAAGGCGTACGCGGGCGCGGCGACGCTCACGTACGACACCGACCGCAAGGTGGGCTGCCGTTGGAAGGTGGAGTCGGCGGAGGCGACCGACCATCTGCTGGTCGACTTCGAGCGGGTCGTCTCGTACGACAACGCGGTCAGCGACGACGCCCAGGCCGGGGAACTCTTCGCGACGAAGCAGTCGGCGGCGCGGCTGCCGGAGCCGACGGTGACGTCCACGGAGTCCGGTGCGCCGTCCACCGACCCTTCCGCCGGCCCGAGTTCGTCGGGTTCCGCGTCGCCGGACGCCACCTCGCCGTCGGCCCCGCCGACCGACCTCCAGCCGCGGCTGCTGGAGGATCTTGGCGACGAGGCGTTCCTCGACGACGAGCTGGACAGCTCCGGTTCGACCGCCAAGCAGCGCACGGTGACTGTGGCGTTCCGCACGTCCAATGTGATCGTGACGATCGAGTACGCGGAGCAGCCGATGACCGTCGGTGTCGTCCCGGACAGCAAGGAATTGCAGGACAGGGCAAGGAAACTGGCCGCCGAGCTGGCCGACTCACTGGGCGGCTGAGCCCGGTTCACGGCTCCTGCGCCCCCGCTCGCAAAGCACCCGAAGGTGGGCCGCCCGGGTGGCTCACCGCGTACGGTGACCCCTCGGACCCCGTTTTGACCGCAGGGAACACGAGCGTCATGAGTGAAGGAACCATGCAGCGACGAGTACAGCGAGACCCGCGTAACAAGCAGGCGAAGCGTTTCACCCGCGTCCTTGTCTGCGCGGTCGCCGTCCCCCTGGTCGCGGCCGGCTGCTCCTCGGACTCCGGCTCCGGCGACGGCAAGGACAAGGCCGCCTCCGCGTCGGCCTCGAAGTCGGCGAGCCCGTCCCCGACCGTGCGGGCGGCGGCGTACAGCAGGCTTCCGGAGCCGTGCGCGGTGCTGTCCGAGAAGACCCTGGACGATCTGGCGCCGAAGGCGAAGAAGGGCAAGGAGGGCTCCTCGGACGACGTCTCCACCCGGGGCAGTTGCTCCTGGAGCAGCCTGGCCAACAACGGGGTGAAGGGTTCGCAGTTCCGCTGGCTGAACGTGTCGCTGCTGCGTTTCGAGTCGGACACCACGCGTGGCGCGGGCGACAAGCTGGCCGAGAAGTACTACGACAAGCAGGTGCGGGACGCCCAGTCCGCCGAGGGTGCGAAGAACTCCCGGGCGGAGCCGGTGAGCGGGACCGGTGACGAGGCGACGGCGGTGCGGTACGACCTGAAGAAGAAGGAAGGCACCTTCAAGCAGCAGACGGTCGTGGCCCGCGTGGAGAACGTGGTCGTCACCGTCGACTACAACGGTGCCGGTCTCGCCGGTGACAAGACGCCGTCCGCCGACGATCTGATGAAGGACGCGCAGAAGGCGGCGAAGGAGGCGGTGGCCTCGGTGACGAAGGCGAACGGGACGGACGCGGAGCCGTCGGAGTCGTCCTCGAAGTCGCCGTCCGCGAAGCCTTCGGCGTCCGCTTCGGAGTCGTCGGCCAAGAGCTGACCCGGCTCCGAATCGGCACCGGCCACTCGTCCACCGCACACATGTGCCACTCTGTTGCGCGCAACAACAGGCACTGGGAGGGGAGTACGGGTGGCCGCGCCACTAGAGCTGACCCGGACGCATCGCGTTCTCATCGGCATGGTCGTCTTCGGTGCCGTCATCATCGCCGGCATCGGGTTCGCGGGTTCGTACGCGGCGGTGCGGGAACTGGCGCTGAAGAAGGGCTTCGGGAACTTCAGTTACGTCTTCCCGATCGGCATCGACGCGGGTATCTGCGTACTGCTGGCCCTGGATCTGCTGCTGACCTGGATCCGCATCCCGTTCCCCCTGCTGCGGCAGACGGCGTGGCTGCTGACGGCGGCGACGATCGCGTTCAACGGCGCGGCGGCGTGGCCGGATCCGCTGGGTGTGGGTATGCACGGCGTGATCCCGATCCTGTTCGTGGTGTCGGTGGAGGCCGCCCGGCACGCGATCGGCCGGATCGCCGACATCACCGCCGACAAGCACATGGAGGGCGTCCGGCTGACCCGCTGGCTGCTGTCCCCGGTGCCGACGTTCCTACTGTGGCGCCGGATGAAGCTGTGGGAGCTGCGCTCCTACGAGCAGGTGATCAAGCTGGAGCAGGAGCGTCTGGTGTACCAGGCCCGTCTCCGTTCCCGTTTCGGCCGCGCGTGGCGCCGCAAGGCCCCGGTCGAGTCCCTGATGCCGCTGCGGCTCGCCAAGTACGGCGTCCCTCTGGCGGAAACGGCTCCGTCGGGCCTGGCGGCGGCAGGCATAGAGCCGGCCCTGATACCCCCGCCCCCGCAGCTGGCCGCTGCCGACGCCGACGCAGCTGTGGGCAGTCGTGCCGCCGGGGCGGCACGGGTGGGCACAGCTGCACCTCAGAGCGAGCAGCGGCTGGAGCTCGAGGGCAACCAGAACCCCGGGCCCCCGAAGGACACGGCCCAGGACCAGAACCAGTGGCTGCACGCCCGCGACCCCCGCACCGTCGAGTACCAGGGCGGCTACGACCCCACGTACGACCCCGACGAGGAGTACGCCCGCTGGTACGCGGAACAGCAGCAGGCGGAGCAGTACCAGGACCAGTACCAGGAGGAGCCCCCGCTCCAGGAGCCCTCTCCGGAGGAGACCGGCAGCTTCCCCATCCCCGTCGTCCCCGGCGGCCGCACCCGCGAGCTGGGTGAGGGCGGCGGCACCCCCGACCCGGACGAGGAGGCGTACTACCAGGTGTTCCGTCAGTCGATAGACGGCAGCTACCCCACGCCCCGTGTCCTGGGCGACAACATCCAGGCGACCTACGGCACGACGCTGAACCCGAGCGACCTGAAGTCCCTCGCCGAACGCTTCCAGGCCCGCCACACGGCGGAACTGGAAGAGGACCACATCGCCTGAGAGCGGGTACGACGGAGGGGGCGCCCGGTACGACACCGGACGCCCCCTCCGTCGTGGAACCGGGAGCCCTACTCCCCGAGCAGCCCCCGCACCCGCTCCTGGCCCACCGCCAGCAGCAGCGTGGGCAGTCGCGGACCCGTGTCCCGCCCGACCAGCAGCTGGTAGAGCAGGGCGAAGAACGACCGCTGGGCGGTCTTGATCTCCGCCGGCAGTTCCTTGGGCGTGGCGTCGGCGGAGAAGCCTGCCTGGACCTTGGGGACGCCGTAGACGAGGTGGGTGAGCCCGTCGAGCGACCAGTTGC
The DNA here is from genome assembly GCF_000718785.1 of Streptomyces sp. NRRL WC-3626. Classification (GTDB taxonomy): domain Bacteria; phylum Actinomycetota; class Actinomycetes; order Streptomycetales; family Streptomycetaceae; genus Streptomyces; species Streptomyces edwardsiae. Next base: position 151,542 of record NZ_JOCA01000012.1, read on the forward strand.
CGGCGAGCCCGTCGAGGAGGAGGCGCAGCGACTGCTGTCCCCGTTCGTCGAGCGACTTCAGCAGTTCGGCGTCGGGCTCGGCGCGGACGATGGTGCGCTGGTCGGCGGGGACCTGGGTGTTGATCCAGGCCTCGGCCTTGTCGTAGCGCGGGCGGGCCTCGTCCAGCGAGCCGAGCGGGTTCGCCGGGTCGAGGTCGCTCAGGATGCGCAGCGCCTGGTCGGCGTGGCCGGCGGTGATGTCGGCGACCGAGGCGAGCGTGCGGTACGGCAGTGGCGTCGGCGTGCCGGGCAGCTCACCGCTCGCGGTGCGTACGGCACGGGAGTGGGCGGCGACGTCGGCGGGCAGGGCGGAGCCGTCGGCGACCTTGCCGTCGAGGCGGTCCCACTCGTCGTAGAGGCGCTGGATCTCCTGGTCGAAGGCGATCTTGAAGGACTGGTTGGGGCGGCGGCGGGCGTAGAGCCAGCGCAGCAGCTGCGGCTCCATGATCTTCAGGGCGTCGGCCGGGGTGGGCACGCCGCCCTTCGACGAGGACATCTTCGCCATGCCGCTGATGCCGACGAACGCGTACATCGGCCCGATCGGCTGCTTGCCGCCGAAGATCCCGACGATCTGGCCGCCGACCTGGAACGAGGAGCCGGGCGAGGAGTGGTCGACGCCGCTGGGCTCGAAGATCACGCCTTCGTAGGCCCAGCGCATGGGCCAGTCGACCTTCCAGACCAGCTTGCCGCGGTTGAACTCGCCGAGCCGCACGGTCTCCGAGAAGCCGCAGGCCGTGCAGGCGTAGGTCAGCTCGGTGGAGTCGTCGTCGTAGGCGGTGACCGTGGTGAGGTCCTTCTCGCAGTTGCCGCAGTACGGCTTGTACGGGAAGTAGCCGGCGGAGCCGGAGCTGCCGTCGTCCTCGGCGGCGGCGCCGGAGCCCTCGGCGGCCTCCAGCTCGGCCTCGTCGACCTGCTTCTGCTGCTGCTTCTTCGCCGGGGCCTTCTTGGTGCGGTACTGCTCGAGGATGGCGTCGATGTCCCGCCGGTGCTTCATGGCGTGCAGGATCTGCTCGCGGTAGACACCGGTGGTGTACTGCTCGGTCTGGCTGATGCCGTCGAACTCGACGCCCATCTCGGCGAGGGACTCGACCATGGCGGCCCTGAAGTGCTCGGCCCAGTTCGGGTGGGGGGAGCCCTTCGGGGCGGGGACGGAGGTCAGGGGCTTGCCGATGTGCTCGGCCCAGGACTCGTCGACGCCGGGGACACCGGCCGGGACCTTGCGGTAGCGGTCGTAGTCGTCCCAGGAGATCAGGTGCCGGACCTGGTGGCCGCGGCGGCGGATCTCGTCGGCGACGAGGTGGGGGGTCATGACCTCGCGGAGGTTGCCGAGGTGGATGGGGCCGGAGGGGGACAGCCCGGACGCGACGACGACAGGTTTCCCCGGGGCCCGACGCTCCGACTCCTCGATGACGTCATCCGCGAAACGGGAGACCCAGTCGGTGGTCTCGGTGCTCTGAGCCACGATCGGCACGTCCTTCTTTCTGCTCGGGCAGCCCATACGGTCGCAAGGCTGACCGCCCCATTCTCCCAGCAACGACGGCAACGACGAAAACGCCTTTTCACCAGCGCCCTGAGGGACACGGGCGTATCGACACGCGCCTCAGCCGCGCGGGGCCACCGGCCCGCAACCGAGCGTCTCGCACGCGGCACGGACCAATGCCCCCGGACGCGACCAGCGCCCCAAAGGGGCGCGGGACCGTATCGACATGCGGCTCCGCCGCGCGGACACGACCAGCGCCCCAAAGGGGCGCGGGGAACTGCGCGACCAGCCCCCACCGGCCCGCAGCCAAGCGTCTCGCGGCCGGCGCAAGCCGTATCGATCTGCGGCTCCTGCCGCGCGGACGCGACCACCCCCTCCAGGGGCGCGGGACCGTATCAACATGCGGCTCCGCCGCGCGGGCGCGACCAGCCCCCACCGGCCCGCGGCCAAGCGTCCCGCCGCGGGGGCGCGACCGGCCCCCACCGGCCCGCGGCCGAGAAAACGCCTTTACCCCCCGTGGGATACTGACCGTGTCTATCTGAACCCACGAGGAGAACGGCACCCACCCCTATGGCCTCGGTCACATCGCTCACCGATCTCGTCAACCAGCAGCTGACGTCCGCCCTCTCGGCCACCCAGCCGGATGCCGACCCGCTGCTGCGACGAAGCGACCGGGCGGACTTCCAGGCCAACGGCATCCTCGCGCTGGCCAAGAAGGCGAAGGCGAACCCTCGGGAGCTGGCCACGCAGGTGGTCGGCGGCATCGCCACCGGCGACGACCTGATCAAGGACGTCGAGGTCTCCGGCCCCGGCTTCCTCAACATCACCCTCGCCGACCGTGCGATCACCGAGAACCTCGCCGCACGGCTCGCCGACGGCGACCGCCTCGGCGTGCCGCTGAAGGCGGACGCGGGCATCACGGTCGTCGACTACGCCCAGCCGAACGTGGCGAAGGAGATGCACGTCGGCCATCTGCGCTCCGCGGTCATCGGCGACGCCCTGCGCGGCATGCTCGACTTCACCGGCGAGCGGACGATCGGCCGGCATCACATCGGCGACTGGGGCACCCAGTTCGGCATGCTCATCCAGTACCTGTTCGAGCACCCCGGCGAGCTGGCCCCGGCCGAGGACGTCGACGGCGAGCAGGCCATGTCGAACCTGAACCGGGTGTACAAGGCGTCGCGCGCGGTCTTCGACGCGGACGAGGAGTTCAAGGAGCGGGCCCGTAAGCGGGTCGTCGCCCTGCAGTCCGGTGACAAGGAGACGCTCGAGCTGTGGCAGCAGTTCGTGGACGAGTCGAAGGTCTACTTCAACTCCGTCTTCGACAAGCTCGACATGGAGATCCGCGACGAGGAGATCGTCGGCGAGTCCGCGTACAACGACGGCATGCCCGAGACGGCCCGGCTCCTGGAGGAGACGGGCGTCGCGGTGCGTTCCGAGGGCGCGCTGGTGGTGTTCTTCGACGAGATCCGCGGCAAGGACGACCAGCCGGTTCCGCTGATCGTGCAGAAGGCCGACGGCGGCTTCGGCTACGCGGCCTCCGACCTGACCGCGATCCGCAACCGGGTCCAGGACCTGGACGCGACCACGCTGCTGTACGTCGTCGACGTGCGCCAGTCGCTGCACTTCAAGATGGTCTTCGAGACCGCCCGCCGGGCCGGCTGGCTCGGCGACGACGTCACCGCGCACAACATGGCCTACGGCACGGTGCTCGGCGCGGACGGCAAGCCCTTCAAGACGCGTGCGGGCGAGACCGTACGGCTGGAGGACCTGCTGGACGAGGCGGTGCAGCGGGCGGCCGAGGTCGTGCGGGAGAAGGCGCGGGATCTCACCGAGGACGAGATCCAGGAGCGGGCCACGCAGGTCGGCATCGGGGCCGTGAAGTACGCGGACCTGTCGACGTCGCCGAACCGGGACTACAAGTTCGACCTGGACCAGATGGTCTCGCTCAACGGTGACACGTCCGTCTACCTGCAGTACGCGTACGCCCGTATCCAGTCCATCCTCCGCAAGGCCGGCGAGGTCCGCCCCGCCGCCCACCCGGAGCTGGGGCTGCACGAGGCGGAGCGCGCGCTGGGGCTGCACCTGGACGCGTTCGGGGACACGGTCTTCGAGGCGGCGGCGGAGTACGCGCCGCACAGGCTGGCCGCGTACCTGTACCAACTGGCGTCGCTGTTCACGACGTTCTATGACAAGTGCCCAGTGATCAAGCCGCAGCCGCCGCAAGACGTGGCGGAGAACCGGCTGTTCCTGTGCGACCTCACGGCCCGCACACTGCACCGGGGCATGGCCCTGCTGGGGATCAGGACGCCCGAGCGGCTCTGAGCGCCCGGCGCGCGACGAACGGGCGAGGCCCGTCCTCCCCCCGGGGGGAGGACGGGCCACGCCCGTTCGTCGTTCCGCGGCGGAGGTCTCAGGCCTTCGTGGCGACGGCTCCGTAGACGTTGATGTCGGCGTCGGTCACGTCGTTGATGTCCTCGTAGCGGACCCGTTCGATGGGGTCGAGGCGCTCCAGGTAGGAGTCCTCCGGGCGCTCGGGGACGGGGGCGGCGTGGTCGGGGCGCCAGTGGTGCACGGGGACCACGCCCGGGTCCACGATGTCCAGGGAGCTCTCGGTGAAGAACCGTTCCACGTCCGCGCGGGTGCGCAGCACGAAGGTGAACCCGCGTTCGGTGTACGTCCGTTGCACCGCCCGGATGTTCTCGGGGTTCAGGTCCTCGGTGAGGTGGCTGAGCACCACGCGGCTGCCGGAGGGCAGCGCGTCGACGAGTTCGCGCACGATCGGGTAGGCCTGCTCGTCCTCGACGAAGTGCAGGACGGCGACCAGGCACAGGGCGATGGGCCGGTCGAAGTCCAGTGTCTTGGCGGCCTGTTCGAGGATGACGGCGGGGTCCTTGAGGTCCGCGTCGATGTAGTCCGTACGTCCCTCGGGGCCGCTGGTGAGCAGGGCGCGCGCGTGGGTCAGCACCACCGGGTCGTTGTCGACGTAGACGACGCGGGAGTCGGGGGCGACGCGCTGGGCGATCTGGTGCACGTTCTCGGCGGTGGGCAGGCCGGTGCCGATGTCGAGGAACTGGTGAATGCCGTCCTCGGTGACCAGCGTGTTCACCGCGCGGCGCAGGAAGTCCCGGTTGTGGCGTACGTCGAGGTATCCGCGCGGGTTGGCCGCGAGGCCGGCGGCCGCCGCCGACAGGTCCGCCGGGTAGTGGTCCTTGCCGCCGAGGAACACGTCGTAGACCCGGGCCGGATGCGCCTTGCTGCTGTCGATCCGCCGCTGCAGCTCGGTGGGATCCTGACTGAGGGCGTCTCCGGTCATGGGTGTCTCCCCTATGTTCGATCGTCGGGCTGATGTTCAACAACCTAACGTGCGGCCGGACTTGGTGGTGCCCGGTCCGCACGGTCGGCTATTCGAGCGTCGTGCTGCCCTCCGGGACCCACCCCTCGCCGCCCAGCGGGAACTCGTACGCCGGGCGCCCGTTGTTGCCGCTGGTGCGGAAGGGGCGCCCCTTGTCGTCGACGGTGAGGGTGCCGCTGCGGGAGCCGCTGGACCACTCCAGCTCCAGGTACCAACTGACGTCGTACGCCGAGGCGTCGGCGGTGATGTAGTAGATCTCCGGGTCGGATTCGCTCACCTTGAACGGGAAGTCCTGGTGCCCGGCCTCCGGGGTGAGGGCCGGCCGGGCGGCGTCCAGGGCGACGGTGAAGGAACGGGTGGGCACGCCGCCGCCGCAGCCGACGCCGGGGTAGCCCATGACGAAGTCGTTCCAGGCGAGCGGCGACCGCTTGCCCGCCACCCGCACGGTGAGCCCCTTCACGACCACCGTCTCGTCGCCGGTCCCCTGCACGGTGAGCCGCACATACTGTTCGTCCGAGGAGACGGCCCCGAACGCGCTGACCCACGCGGGCGCACCCTGCTCGACGGGCGGCGGCTCCACCTCACCCGCGGGCCTGTTGATCAGATACCGCTGCACGCAGGGGCTCTCCCACACGTACGGGTCGGCCTGCACGGTCAGCGGTACGACGTCAGGGGCGCCGTCGTCCGCGGGGGTGCTGGGCGCGTTCGCCGGGGCGCGGGGGGCCTCCTTGTCCTTGGCGGAGGGGGACGCGGAGGCCGAGGGGGATGCGGAGGCGGACGCGGACGCGGTGACGTCCTTCTTCCGGCCCGCCCCGGCATCGAGGGTCGCGGCGCCCGCCGGGTCCTTCCGGTCGCCCCCGCCGCCGTCGCCACCGCCGTCCGGCAGCCCCAGAGCGAGCGTGACCCCGCCGAGCACGGCGGCGACGGCGATCCCCGCGAGGACGGCGGTACGGGTACGACGGCGGGACCGGACACGGACCGCACCGGGACCGGTGACCACGGGGACACCGTCGTCCTCACCGGTCCCGGGGCCCGGGGCGCCATCCCCCGCCGGGATTTCCGCCTCCGAGGCCTCCGTTACCGGGACTCCCGACTCCGACGTCCCAGCCACCGGCATACCCGCCACCGAGGCACCTGCCCACGAGGACCCGGCCTCCGGGGACCCCGCCACCGGGGGCCCCGCCTCCGAGGCCCCGTCGGCCGGGGTCCCCGACTCCGGCGTCCGCGTCACCGGGGCTCCCGTCCCAGAAGTCGCCGGGGTTTCCGGATCCGAGGGGCCCGCCTTCCGGCTCGCCCCCTCCACTCGTTCGGTCCCCGCCTGCCCGGATGCCCGCTGCCCGGCCGCCGAAGGGGCGCCGCCCGCTTCCCGCTCCCCGGCCGCCGCGTCCTCCCCCGGATCTACGGCAGGCGCGGGCGCCCCCTTCCGCCCCCGCACCGCGTCCGCCAGCACCCAGCTCCGGTGCAGCTCGACCAGTTCCTCGGGGCCGGCCTTGCACAGCCGGGCCAGCCGTTCCACCGGGGCGTACTCGTTCGGTACCGCGTCACCGTTGCAGTAGCGGTGCAGGGTCGACGTACTCATGTGGAGCCGTTTGGCGAGCATCCCGTAGCTCAGCCCGGACCGTTCCTTCAGCGCCCTCAACCGCGCGGCGAACTCCGCCGCTGCCGTGTCCCGCGACACCGTTCCTCCCACCCCATATCCCATTCCGCCGTTCCAGGGGACGTTCGTTTTCCCAGGTCAACAGTGGTCCGAGCGTTCCAGCGTCCCGGATGGCCCGCCAGGTCTGGCGGCCGGGACGAATCACCGGACAAGCTCTGGTCATCCAAGCACGCCGCTCCCGGTCACCGGTCGAGCGGCAGTGCCGAACCCCTTGTCGACGCAAAGGAATTCGCCATGCGCACGTCCCGCATCCGTCTGTTCGCCGCCACCGGTGCCGCCCTCGCCGCCCTCGCCCTCACCGCCTGTGAGGACGGCACGGGCACCGAGGACGAAGGCGCGGGCACCGGCACGTCCCAGCCGAGCGCGTCGGCGACCACGGACACGCCGTCGGACTCCGCCAAGGACCCCTCGAAGGAGGACACCACCTCGAACGCCCCGGCCCAGGCCGGCGGGGGCAAGAACGGCGGAAACAAGGGCGCCGGAGGCAGCGGCACCAGCACCGGCACCGGCACCGGAGACAAGGACGACAACGCCCCGGAGAACCGCGTCTCCTGCAACGGCTCCAACACCACCGTCGACGCCCGCCCGGTCCCCCGCCCCGTCAACCACATGCTGATCACGGTCAAGAACTCGGGTTCGAAGACCTGCGACCTCACCTACTACCCGGTGCTCCGGTTCGACGAGATGCAGTGGGTGCCGCAGCCGATCGAGGCGTCGAAGCCGCAGGCCGTGGTCACCCTCGCACCGGGCGAGACGGCGTACGCGGGCGTGCTGTTGTCGGCCGCCGACGGCAGCGGCGACGGCGGCGACACCGCCCACAAGCTCACCGTCGCCTTCCAGGGCAGGACCCCGAACAGCGACGGCGGCCCGTCGGCCGTCCCGGGCCTGCCGGCGGACGGCGTGTACTACGACAGCAGCATGGCGGTGACGTACTGGCAGCAGTCGATGGCCGACGCGCTCACCTACTGAGCCCGCCGAACCTACTGAGCGGCACCCAGCCTCTGGGCCACTTCGGTGGCCCAGTAGGTGAGGATGTTGCGCGCCCCGGCCCGCTTGATGCCGGTCAGCGCTTCGAGGATCGCCCGGTCCCGGTCGATCCAGCCCTTCTCGGCGGCGGCCTCGATCATCGAGTACTCACCGGAGATCTGGTACGCCACCACCGGCACGTCCACCGAGTCCGCGACCCGCGCGAGAATGTCCAGATAGGGACCCGCCGGCTTCACCATCACCAGGTCGGCGCCCTCCTCCAGGTCGAGCGCCAGCTCGCGCATCGACTCACGGACGTTCGCCGGGTCCTGCTGGTACGTCTTGCGGTCGCCCTTGAGCGAGGAGCCGACGGCCTCGCGGAACGGGCCGTAGAAGGCGGAGGCGTACTTGGCGGTGTAGGCGAGGATCGCGACGTCCTCGCGGCCGATCTGGTCGAGGGCGTCGCGGACGACGCCGATCTGCCCGTCCATCATCCCGCTGGGGCCGACGATGTGGGCGCCCGCGTCGGCCTGGACCTGCGCCATCTCGGCGTACCGCTCGAGCGTGGCGTCGTTGTCGACGCGGCCCTGCTCGTCGAGGACCCCGCAGTGCCCGTGGTCGGTGGTCTCGTCGAGGCACAGGTCGGACATGACGAGCAGGTCGTCGCCGACCTCCGCCCGTACGTCGCGCAGGGCGACCTGGAGGATCCCGTCCGGGTCGGTGCCGGGCGTGCCGACGGCGTCCTTCCTGGACTCCTCCGGCACGCCGAACAGCATGATCCCGGAGACCCCGGCCGCCACGGCCTCGGCCGCCGCCTTCTTCAGGCTGTCGCGGGTGTGCTGTACGACGCCGGGCATGGCCTCGATCGGCACGGGTTCGCTCACGCCCTCGCGGACGAAGGCCGGGAGGATGAGGTCGGCGGGGTGCAGCCGGGTCTCGGCGACCATGCGCCGCATGGCGGGGGTGGTACGCAGACGCCGGGGCCGCGTGCCGGGAAAGGATCCGTACGTCGTCATACCACTACGCTACGCCCGCCCCTCCCATGCCTTTGCCGACGCGGAGTCGGCCCGTGCCCCCGGCGGGTATACGGTGCCGGCATCACGCCCGAAAGGATCACACCGTGCACAGCGCCGCCGTAACCGCCGAAGGTGACCGCATCCGCTGGGTGGAGCTGCCCGGCCGGGACCCGGCCCGCGTCTACGTGCACGGACTGGGCGCCAGCTCCCCCGCCTACTTCGCCGCGACCGCCGTCCACCCGCTCCTCGCGGGTCACCGCTCGCTCCTGGTGGACCTGCTGGGTCACGGCCACAGCGACCGTCCCGTCACGTTCGCCTACACCCTGGAGGACCACGCGGACGCGCTCGCCGCCGCGCTGCGGGCGGCCGGCGTCACGGGGGCGGACTTCGTGGCGCACAGCATGGGCGGCTCGGTCGCCGTCGTGCTCGCCGCCCGGCATCCGGAACTGGTCTCCCGGCTCGTCCTGGTCGACGCCAACCTCGACCCGCTGCCCCGCGTGCCCGGCGCCCTGGGCAGCAGCGGTATCGCGGCGTACACGGAGGAGGAGTTCGTGGCGGGCGGCTGGCGTGAGGTCCGTGACCGGGCGGGCGCGCACTGGTGGTCGACGATGCGGCTGGCGGGCCTGGAGGCGCTGCACCGCAGCGCCTCCCACCTGGTCGACGGCACCGATCCGACGATGCGTGAGCTGCTGCTCGGGCTGCCGGTGCCGCGCACGTTCCTGTTCCCGGAGGCGGATGCCCCGTTCCCCGGCGCGGACGGGCTGACGGCCGGGGGTGTGTCGGTCGTCCCGGTCCCCGACTGCGGGCACACGATCATGCTGGACAATCCGGAGGCGTTCGCCCGAGCCGTGGCGGAGGCGCTGGCCCCTTAGGAAGGACTTCCGTGCTGCTTCGCTGTGCCGTGCTCGACGACTTCCAGAACGTCGCCACCACGATCGCCGACTGGAGCCCCCTCCGGGACCGCGTGGAGGTGACGTCCTTCACCGAGCACCTCGCCGATGAGGACGAACTGGCCGCGGCGCTCGCGGACTTCGACATCGTGGTGACCCTGCGCGAGCGTGTCCCCTTCCCCGCCTCCCTGCTGGACCGGCTCCCCCGGCTGAGGCTGATCGTCGCGTCCGGCATGCGCAACTCGGTCATCGACTACGCGGCCGCCGAACGGGGCGGTGTCACGGTGTCCGGCACCCAGAGCTTCCCCACCCCGCCGGTGGAGCTGACCTGGGCGCTGCTGCTCGGACTCGCGCGGGGCCTCGTCACGGAGCACAACACCCTGCGTGCGAACGGCCCTTGGCAGTCGACGGTCGGCGCCGACCTGCACGGACGCCGGCTCGGTCTACTGGGGCTGGGCAGGATCGGCGGCCGGGTGGCGCGGGTCGGGCTCGCCTTCGGCATGGAGGTCACGGCGTGGAGCCCGCACCTCACGAAGGAGCGTACGGACGAGGCGGATGTGGAACTCGCCTCTTCCAAGGAGGAGTTGCTTGCCAGTGCCGACTACGTCTCGCTCCACCTGGTCCTGGGCGACACGACCCGCGGCCTCCTGGGCGCCGCCGAACTCTCCCTCATGAAGCCCACCGCGTATCTGATCAACACCTCCCGCTCGGCCCTCGTCGACCAGGACGCACTGCTCACGGTGGTGCGGGAGGGCCGTATCGCGGGCGCCGCCGTCGACGTCTTCGACACCGAGCCACTCCCCGCCGACCACCCGATGCGCACGGCACCCCGCCTTCTGACGACCCCGCACCTCGGCTACGTCTCCGACCTCAACTACCGCACGTACTACACCCAGGCGGTCGAGAACATCGAGGCCCACCTCGCCGGCACCCCCCTCCGCCGCCTCGGCTGACACTCCTTCGATGCCACGGCTCCCGGTGCCGGTCGCCGGGAGCCCCGTCGCTTTCCCCGTACGAACCGGTCCGGTGGGGAAGGGTGAACTGCACGAGGTACCGGGCGAGGGGGAGCATGTCGCAGACACCGAGGGACCGCTGGGCGATCCCGCCGAAGATCGGCTACGTGAACGCCGCGCAGAACGCGCACTTCGTCGCGGCCCCGCTGCTGGCGGCCGCGGCGATCGGCATCGCGGGGGTGATGGCCGCCGACGGCGACAAGTTCCGCTGGCCCGGACCGGCCATGCTGCTGATGACCGTGTGCGCCGTGCTCTTCGTCTCCTGCATCCAGAGCAGCTTCAACGCGGCCACGCACCTCTTCAACCCCGCTGACCTGGACGCCTGGTACGGCACGTCGGAGAAGCCGCCGGACACCGTACTGATGCAGATCCAGCAGCGTGACTTCCAGATCTGGAAAAGCTCCTCGCGCAGGGCGGTCAGGCTCTACAACTGGGGTGTGGTGACCCTCGGTTCGGGTACGGCCGTCGCGCTGTCCCCGCCCGGGAACGCCTCGTCCGCGCACGCGGTCTGCCGCTGGGCCGCCTGCGCGTTCGTACTCGTGGCCACCCTGCGCGTGGCAGCCGCCACGGCGACGGAGGCCCGACGCAGGCAACACGGCCGGAGGAACGCATCATGAGTTACGGCGTCGACTGGGACGACGACTTCGAGGACCGCGCACGGACGTACTGCCCCCTCTGCCAGGGCGCGTACATGCCCGAATGGAGCGGGCAGGAAGCCCACTTCGGCCACACGGGGAACTGCGACGCGCGCATCCTCCCCACCCGGACCCTGCTCCGCCTGTACGACAGCGCGACCGCCGTCCGCGAGGAGGTCGCCCGCCGCCGCTCGGAGGGTTCCACCGGGCCGAGCTGATCGCGGGACGCTAGAATGTGCGGGTCGGCCTTCGGCGTCCGCCCCGGCGGAAGCGTCCGGAGGCTTTTTTCATGCCATCCGACGCCTCCGCACCCACCACCACCTACCGCGCCCTGCTCCGCAACCGGGAGTTCGCCGGCCTGTACGTGAGTTTCACGCTCACGGTCGCCGCGAGCACCTTGTCGGGCTTCGCCCTCGGCACCCTGGTCGACGCGCGCACCGGCTCCCCGTTCCTGACGGCCGTGAGCATGTACGGCGCCACCTTCGCGACCGTGCTCGGCGCGATGACGCTGATGTCGGTCGCCGACGGAAACCGCCCCCGCCGCACCCTCGTCGCACTCCAGTGCGTCTCACTCGCGGGCGTGGCCGCCCAGGCGGTCCCCGGCCTCCCCCTGACCGCCCGCTTCGCCCTCCTCCTGGTCCTGGGCTTCTTCCAGTCCCTGGGAACCGGAACCCGGATGGGCCTCCTCGCCGAGGTGGTACCGGCCACCGCGTACGTCCCGGCGCGTTCGCTGATGAACATCACCTCGGGCGGCACGGCCGTCCTGGGCTACGCGCTCGGCGCCGTACTCCTGCGCCACCTGACCCCGCAGGAGGTCTTCCTCACCGCGGCGGCCCTGACCGGCGCGGGGCTGGCCGTGGTCGCGGCGACCGCCCGGGACCACTCGATCCGCCCGCCCCGCCGCCCCGGCCTGCGGCAGACGTGGACGACGAACCGCACCCTCCTGTCCCGCGGCGGCCCGCGCGCCCTGCTGCTGAACCTGTGGGTCCCGAACGGTCTGATCGTCGGCTGCGAGGCCCTGTTCATCTCGTACGCCCCCGGCCACGCCGGAATCCTTCTGGCCGCCGGCGCCGCGGGCATGCTCCTCGGCGATCTGACCGTGGGCCGTCTGCTCACCCCCGCCGCCCGCGCCCGCTGCGCGTTCCCGCTGCGCCTCCTCCTCGCCGCCCCCTATCTGCTGTTCGCCCTCCGCCCACCGCTGCTCCTGGCGACGGCCGCCGTGTTCCTCGCGAGCGCAGGTTTCGCCGCCACGCTCCCCCTCCAGGAGCGCCTCCTGGCCGTGACCCCCGCCGGGGTCCACGGCCAGGTCCAGGGCGTCGAATCGGCGGGCCGCATGACCTGGCAGGGCATCGGCGCGGCGGTGGCGGGCGCCCTGGCCCAGTACATGACCCCCGCCACCGCCATCACGGCCCTCGCGGCGACCTCGATCGCCCTCACACTCGCCTCCCGCCCCTATGTGCGGATGACGATTGCGGGCGGTGTGTAACAGGGGTAACAGCGGCGTAGCAGCCGACAGTTGGACGAAACGCCTCTCGCACCGGCCCCCTCTTGCAGGTCAGAACGCCCGACCTACACCGAGGAAGACACCATGCGCGTCAACAAGCTCACCATCGCAGCCCTGGCCGTCGTCGCGGGTCTCTCGCTCACCGCCTGCCAGAACGACGACGAGGCCGCCGCCGTGGATCAGAGCAAGCCGTCCGTCTCCTCCACCGAGGGCTCGGACGACTCGGCGCAGGGCGAGGCGAAGGAACCGGCCGCGAAGGAACCGGCCGCAAAGGAACCGGCCGCGGCCGGCAAGTGCCGCACCGACGAGCTGGACATCAAGGCGCAGGACAGCACCATCGACGGCGACGAGCTCAGCACCGTGGCGGTGACGTTCACCAACGGCGGCGGCCACGACTGCTCGGTCGGAGGGTTCGCGGGTGTGGACCTCAAGACGAATGCGGGAACGGTGTCCGCGGAGCGCTCGGGCGAGCAGGCCCCGGCGACGGTCCTGAAGGACGGCGAGTCGGTCTCCTTCTACATCTCCTACCCGGCCAACGACACGGGCGGCTCCGGCGTCCGCATCACGGGCCTCGTGGTCACCCCGCCCGACGAGACCAAGTCGGTCACCCTCGACTGGCCCGGCGCCGCGTCCCTGCCGGTCACGGAAGGCCCCGGCACCCCGGTGAAGGTCGGCCCGATCGGCAGCGCGGGCCAGGGCGGCTGACGCACGAAGGGGAGCGGACGGTGCGCTCCCCCCACGGCCGCCGGGGGTTCCGGCATCGCGGGGAAGCGGCTGACGAGCTCCCGGATCACCGGCCGAGGTCCAGCTCCGCCCACACCGTCTTGCACGGCACCGGGCCCGTTCGTACGCCCCAGCGGTCGGCCAGTTCCTCGACGAGGAGCAGGCCGTGGCCGGACTCGGCAGGCTCCGCCCCGGCGGCCACTCGTGCCTGCGTGGGCAATTGATCGCCCTGGGGGTCGGTGACCTCGATACGAAGGGTGGCGGGTGCTGTGACGGTGAGGCCGAGCCGGAAACTCCGGCCTGCCACACGCCCGTGCACGACGGCGTTCGCTGCGAGTTCCGCGACGATCAGCCTGGCCGGATCCAACGGCAGGCCCCAGGCGACCAGTTGCTCGCCGGCGAGCAGGCGGGCGAGTCGGGCCGCCCGGCGGGTGGCGGAGAGCGGCACGGTGAACTGGTGGAGCGGGGTGCGCGGTACGGCGATTCCTTGATTCATGTCACTCAGTGTGTCCAGTCACGCGCCGACCGTGAAGGCGAGTGGCCCGTGCGGCCGGAGGCTGTCCGGCTCCGTCCGGGCCATCTCCTCAGAGCGACGGCAGCGGAAGGCAGGGCACGCGCGGGTGCCGCAGGTGCTGTCCGCCGTCGTGGACGCACAGGGTGAAGGTCTCCGGTCCCGGCCGCCCTGCCGTGTCGTAGGCGTCCAGAACGCGCTCGACCCGTTCCCACAGCCGCACCGGACCTCCCTCCCGCACCTGCCAACCGCCGTCGCCGTCCGGCGTCAGCGCGGCGGCCGACCCGCCGACCACGTCGATCAGATGCAGGACATCGCCGACGGCGGCCAGTTGGGCGTCGGACACGGCGCCCTGCACGAGGAAGCGCAGGTGGAAGGCCTCCTCGGTCGCGGCGGTGATCCGCTCGGGACCGTGCCGGGCGGCCCGTGCCTCCCCCGGCAGCCCGGCCGCCCAGTGGGCGGGGTTGCCGAAGGCCGGCGCCGCGTGCGTACGCGCCGTCATGAAGGAGACCGTGCCGCCCAGCAGCCGCCCCTCGGCGGTGCCGTCCCCGGCGACCGTGAGCAGGACTCGGGCGTACCCGTAGAGCCAGCCGGAGAGGGTCAGAAGGATCTTCCCACCCGGCCGGGTCTGGGCGACCAGGGCCGGGGGCACGGCCCGGAAGGAACAGGCCGCGACGATCCGGTCGAACGGGGCCTCGGGCCAGTACCCGTACAGCCCGTCCGCGACCGCGAGGGTGGGTGCGTAACCGCAGCCGTGGAGCGCGTCCGCGGCCCGCTCCAGCCGGTGCGGGTCCACCTCGATGCTCGTCACACCGGCAGAACCGAGGCGTTCGCAAGCGAGCGCGGTCGAGTAGCCCGTCCCCGTACCGATCTCCAGCACCGTGTGCCCTTCCCGGACGTCGGCGTCGGCCCACATCCGCACCACGAGCGAGGGCAGGGTGGAGGACGAGGTAGGGGCACCGCCGAACCGCTCGACCGGGTTCTCCCAGTCGGGTTCGTCACCGTCGAACTGCGTGATGAGCGTGGTGTCGGAGTACGCGGCGGCCAGCCAGCGCCCGTGGTCGAGCGCGGCGGTGACCGGCTGCCACACGGTCAGCCCTTGCCCGTTTCGCTCGTCGGCGGGCAGATAGAAGCCGGGCACGAACCGGTGCCGGGGCACCTTCTCCACCGCCGCCCGCCAGGCCGGATCGTCCAGCACCCCGCGTACGGCGAGGTCCTCCGCCATGATGGCGCGCAGCCGCGCGGCATCGGTTTCGAGGTCGACGGGCAGCGTCATGAACGGCCCTTCCTTTCCACGGTGAGGAGATCGGCGAACGCCTCGGTGATGTCGTAGGCGTCGGGAAGCCAGCCCCACTGGCCGTTCGGGTTGCACTCGATCGCCGTCCAGTGTTGCGGGTCGTCCCCGTCCCCGGTGAGCGCGAAGTCGAAGCAGCCGAAGACCAGACCGAACGAGGCCAGGTAGGCGTGCAGCGCGGCCTCGACGGGCGGCGGCACGATGATGGGCGCGTGGAGCAGGGCGCCCCAGTCGCCCCGGCGCCAGTCCAGCGCACCGTCGGGTGCGGCGATCTGCTGGGCGAAGACACGACGGCCGACCACGGTGACGCGTACGTCACCGGTCTTGGGGATCTCGGCCTGGAACAGGTGGGCGGTCACGGTGAGCGTGTCGTCGAAGGTCTCCGGGTCGACCCGCTGGGTCCAGATCGCCCCGGCGCGCCCGTCGTCGCCGGTGGGCAGGCCGCGGAACGTCTTGCAGACGACGGGACCGTGGACGGCGGCGAACTCCCGCGCCACCTCTCGGTCGTTGGTGATCAGCGTCGGAGGAATCCTCAGCCCGAGCCGGGCGAACCTTCGGAGCTGGCCGGGCTTGGACTCCGCGCGGGCCACCGCGGCCGGGTGGTTGACGTACCGGGCGCCGGGCAGGGCGTTCAGGACGCCGCCGAGCCCGTGCCGCGCCTCGGCGGCGGCGAAGTCCCTTTGCTGCCGGGGCAGATGCGCGAACCGGGTGCCGTAAGGAGTGGGACGACGGCAGTACACCGCCGCCACCTCCCCCGGCTCCACCTCCCGGCTCGCCGTACGCAGCCGCCCGCTCCACACCGGACGCTCCGCCTCGATACGGAAGCCGAACGTCAGGGCGGACCCGATGTCGGCTGGGTCGACACGGACGACGGGCACCTCGCGCTCGTTCAACGCGGCGACGACCCGGTCCGCCGTGACGTCCTCCAGCGCGGTGACGACCAGGACAGTGGAAGCCATCGGTCAGTCCGATTCGTAGTCGGTGGTGCTGTCGTCCTGCGTCTGGGACTGCGGACCGTTCCCGTCACCGCCCCCGGACACGGAGGCGGTGCTGGTCGTCCTCGACGTCCCGTGCTTGCCCATCTCGACCGGCCTCCCGGCGGCGTCGGCATAACGGGCGGTCTGCGTGACGGGGTCGAGCGTCACCGTCGCATACGGCGGCGGCCCGACCGGCAGCCGATCGGTGACCAGGCGCAGCGCCCAGGGGGCCTCGGGGGCGAGTGTCGTCATGGGGATCCCTTCTCTGTCCGCGATGCGGAGTTCAGGATTGTCGCCACCCAGTGTGCTCACGCGTGCGCACACTGTGAATACGGGCAGCTCGTACGGCCGCCGGCTGTACGCCAGGTGTCTGGTTTCTGTCCGCCCTGCCCGGGGTGACCGGGCGCGGGCGGCCGGAGTTGGTCCGGGGAAGGGCGCGCGACAGGAGGCGGCAGACATGAGCGGGTGGGAAGCGGGGCTGGACGACGAAGAGGCCGGGGCCGTGATGCGGACGGTCACCCGGCAGTTGAAGCTGTGGCGGGAGGCGGCCGGCCTCACCCAGGCGGAGTTCGGGGCGGCGATCGGGTACGGAGAGGAGCTGGTCTCCTGCGTCGAACGGGGGCGGCGGATTCCCCGGCCGGAGTACTTGGACGCGGCGGACGAGGTGCTGGGGGCGGGCGGGAAGGTTGCGGCGCTCAAGCAGGACGTGGCGGAGGTCCGGTACCCGAAGAAGGTGCGGGACGTGAAGCGCCTGGAAGCGGAAGCCGTGGAGATCTGCTCCTACAACAACTGCGTCATCGATGGACTCTTGCAGACCGAGGCGTATGCACGAGCTGTGTTCAGCTCTCGACGACCGCAGTTCGCAGAAGAGGAGTTGGAGCAGCGGGTAGCCGCTCGGCTGGATCGCCAGGAGATCTTCTGCGCCCCAAAGGCCCGCCCCCTCTTCAGCTTCGTGCTGTGCGAAGCGACGCTGCGCCGCCTGATCGGGGGCAAGATGGTGATGCGCAACCAGCTCGAACGGCTGTCGGAAGTGGCCAGGCTGCGGAACGTCGACCTACAGGTGCTGCCCCTGAGCCGGGAGGAGAACTCCGGCCTCGGCGGCCCCTTCCGACTGCTCAAACTCAAGGACGGAGCGGCCGTGGGGCTGAGCGAAATCCAGCTCACCAACCGCGTGATCACCGACCCGAAAGAGACCACGGTCCTCGACATGCGCTATGGGATCATCCGGGCGCAGGCTCTCACACCACGAGAGTCGCTGGCCTTCATCGAGAAAGTGCTGGGAGAGTCATGACCCTCAAGCCCTCTGACGGAGCCGATGGCAAGCTGGAGTGGATAAAGAGCAGCTATAGCTCGGACGACGGTCCGTCTTGCGTCGAGGTCGCCACCACCCCGGCGATCATCCATGTGCGCGACTCCAAGGTTCCGGACGGCCACCGCCTTGCCCTCACCCCCACCACCTGGGCCGCCTTCCTGCCGTACGCGTCCGAGCGCTGACGTAGCAAACACAAGTGGCCCGCACCCGGATGCACGGGTGCGGGCCACGTCTGCGTGTCAGTCGACGACCGGAGCCGCCTCCGTCGTCGCCCCCTCTCCCCGAGCCTGCTGCAAGGTCTCCGCGATCGCGGCGAACTCCTCCAGCGCGGCCTGGAGGTCCTCGACGATCTCGGCGGCCAGTACCTCGGGCGCGGGCAGGTTGTCCGCGTCGTCGAGGCTCGGGTCACGGAGCCAGGTGATGTCGAGGTTGGCCTTGTCGCGGGCGACCAGTTCTTCGTACGTGTACGCCTTGAAGCGCTCCGTCTCGACGCGCTTGGAGCGGTCCTCGTCAGGGCGGTAGCACTGCACGAAGTCTTCGAGGTGGGCCCGGGTGAGGGGGTTCTGCTTGAGGGTGAAGTGCTGGGCAGTACGGAAGTCGTAGACCCACAGCTTCTCGGTCCACGCCTTCTCGGGACGGGCCGGCTTGCGTTCGAAGAACAGCACGTTGGCCTTGACGCCGCCCGCGTAGAAGATGCCGGTGGGCAGGCGCAGCAGCGTGTGGACGTCGTACTCCTTCAGCAGGCGCCGGCGGATGGTCTCACCCGCGCCGCCCTCGAAGAGGACGTTGTCCGGGACGACGACCGCAGCCCGGCCGTGGATCTCCAGCAGCGAGGCGATGTGCTGGACGAAGTTGAGCTGCTTGTTGGTCGTGGTGACCCAGAAGTCACGGCGCTCGTAGGCGATCGCCTCACGGGCAGCCGAGCCGTCGTCACCGTAGACGGTGATCGACGACTTCTTGCCGAAGGGCGGGTTCGCCAGGACCAGGCTCGCGCGCTTGGTGGGCGGGGCGATGAGGGCGTCACGGTCATGGATGAGGGTGGGCCCGGTGGGCTGACCGATGCCGTGCAGGAAGAGGTTCATCGCGGCGAGACGGGCGGTGTTCCTGACCAGCTCGGTGCCCCAGATGCCGCCGCTGCTGAGGTGCTTGCGCTGCTCAGGGGTGAGCCGGTTGCCGTACTCGTTGAGGATGTACTCGGCGGCGGCCAGCAGGAAGCCGCCGGTTCCGCTGGCGGGGTCGGTGATCGTGTCGTCCGGGGTGGGGCGGACGCAGTCGATGATGGCCTGGATCAGCGGGCGCGGAGTGAAGTACTGACCCGCGCCCGACTTGACGTCCTCCGCGCCACGGGAGAGCAGTTCCTCGTAGGCGTCGCCCTTGATGTCGGTCTTCTGGCCGGACCAGCTCTCCTTGTCGATCAGGTCCTTGACCAGGCGCTTGAGCTTGGCGGGATCGTGGATGCGGTTACGGGCCCCGTTGAAGATCAGGTGGAAGGTGGTGCCCTTGCGCTGGGCTCCGAGGTCTTCGAGGAGCTGCGTGTAGGCGGCTTCGAGCTCGGCACCGTCGTTGTTCAGCAGCTCGGGCCAACCACGTCCCTCCCAGACTGTCCCCTCGGGCATGATCTGCTCGCGGAACATCGGCGGACGGGACTGCGCCTCGTGCGCCATCTTGAGGAACACGAGAAGCGTCAACTGCTCGACGTAGTCGATGGTGGAGACACCGTCGTCCCGCAGGACGTGGCAGTAACTCCAGAGCTTGTCGACGAGCCGACGGGCCTCGGTCGTGGTCACGAGGGCATCTCCAGGTCAAGGGTGGGCTGAGTGGCAGTGGTGAGGGTGGGGGCACCAGCCCTGGGGTGCGGGGGTGCGTCCGACGCGGGTGCGGTGTCCAACGTGTGCTTCTGCTGAGCGGGCGCCCGGCGAGGGCTCCGACGCCGGGCCTTGTAGGCTCCCGCCGCTTCCCGCTCCGCACGAATGCGGGCGAACAGGGCTTCAGCGGGCTCGTCAGCAGAGTCTTGGGGAACCAGACGGCCAGCGAAAGCCTCAGTGAGGAAGGAACGACGGAGAAGAGCGGCTTTCACTCCCTGCTGACGAATCCCTGAATTCAATCTCAGCGCCGCCGAGTGATGAGATTCGACGACATCAAGAATTCGCCGCTGCTCGGCCTCCGGAGGAAGAGGAATCGGCATGCCTCCGAGCTTCGTACCATTAACGTTCGCCTGTCCGACTTGCTGGGTAGCAACCGATCTAATATAACGTCGCCCCATAGGGCTATTGATCACCAAGTTCACCCATTCAGGATCAACTCCAGGCAGGAATCGACAACGAATAAGATAGGAAGCAAAGGCCATCCGACCAAGCTCACCTCGATATACGGCAGATTTGCCAACCAACTCGATACTGTTAGTCCTATTGAAGAGGAGGTCGCCATCCTCAAGGCTAAACTTCGCCGCATCTGGATGACCAGCCGGAATGTACTTCAGGACGCGTGGGTCAATTTTCCCATCTTGAATGTTTCCCATTCGCAAGACAGGGACATCGCCAGCTTTCGCCATTTCGGACGTCTTTGTCGAGGAGCCGTATTCGATAAGCGCCGAAACCTCGTCAAGCGATGCGACGGTCCAGTTTCCGGGGACCTCCGGTACTGGACCCCCCAGGGGAGCGGCCTTGAGGCGACGCCCCTTCACTACGCCAATTCGCGCATGACGAATCGATTCGACTAGCGCGTGCCCGGTACCCTCATCGACCAACGCCTCAGCCAGCTTGCCCTTGGTGGCCAGATCCGCGACAAGCCTCCGGTACTGAACGCTGCGCCGAGAAGATTTCGCAAGCCCACGTTCCCCCGACTCGATTTTGGAAATCTGCTCCTCAAGCATGGCAACGATGCGTCGCTGTTCTTCCAGCGGCGGTACACGCACGGGCAAGCGTTTTAGCTGCTGCTGCGGCAGGTGCTTGATCGTACTGCCGGTAGTGAACTTTCCGAAGCCTCCTGTGACATTCAGGTATTCAAGGTAGTAGCGCAGGTAACTGGAACTGACACCACCAAGCGGCCGGACTCTGTGCAACGCCTTCTGGAAGGCGAGGTATTTACCGTCGTCACCTTCGAATACGGCACACCGTCCGACCTCTCCACCTTCACAAACCAGAAGATCACCACGACGGACACGGAAGAAATCCTGCTGTCCCGGTGGGATCGACATGGTCAATACATCTTCTGTGTCGATCCTCCCCCACTGCACATTGACGTTACGCAGATACGGGACCGGATGGTCGCCCTCCTTCTTTCGGTCGAGCATCTTCCCAAGCGTCGAGTCGGCAATATCGCCAAGCGTCGCCCAAGCCCACCCCTCCGGCAGCTCCGAAGGAATACTCACGCGCCCAACTCCCGTCCCAGCTCATCCAAAATCTCAGCCCCCCGATCCGCCCCGAACTCCCGAAGGAACCCGTCCACGCCCCCGCGCTCGATGAAGGGTACGTCCTTCAAATGCTCGGGCTCGATCGCCGCATCCGTCGCTATCACGTCGACCATGCGGTCCAGCCACCACACCTGGTCCTCCGTGAACACCGCCCCCGCCTGCTCCTGCCGGGCCCGCCACGCCGCGTACCGTTCCTCCACCAGCGCCCGGTACGGCCGTACCTCCTCCTCCAGCCCCAGCTCGAACCGCAGCAGCCCGATCAGGTCGACCACCCCCGCGGCCCCCCGCGGATGCCGGGCCGCCTTCCCCAGCTGCACGTACGCGTCGTACAGCCGCCCCGGGGTCCACTGGAACGGAGGACGCTCGATCTTCCGGGCGAGGTCCTTCAGCCGCCGGTAGACCTCCTTCGGATCGCGCCGCTCGCTGAACGCGAGGTTGAAGGCCGCGATCTCGTCCTGGTGCTCCTTGATGTACTGCTTCCAGGACGTCACTCGCCGCATCGCCAGCTCGTCGGCCGTGATGCCGCGCGCCTCCTTCACCTCGTCCACGCTCACCTCGTCTATGACGATGTCGTGCGCCCGGCGCATGGACATGAGCCGGTCCCGCAGCTCACGGTTGGAGGCGATCGGCTTCAGCGCGTCCAGCATCTCCTGCCGTACCTGCGCCTGCCCGCCGATCCGCCGGGCCCGCTCCTGTTGGTCGGGGTCGACGGACCGGACAAGACCGCCCACGATCTCCCGCAGCGGCCGGCCGGCCAGCTCCTCGACCTCTTCCCGCTCCTCGGGAGTGAGCTGCCGGTCGAGCCGCGCCAGACGACCCGCGAGCGTGGCGACCTCGTCCTCGGTCATCGCCAGGCCCGCCGTCTTGGCCATCAGCCGCTCCAGCGGGATCTTCCGCTCGGAGACCCGGACCAGCGGGCGCGCGTCCACGCGCGGGGAGTCCGTGACGCCCACCGCGTCGACGATCACGAACCGTTCCTTCACCTCGGCATCCGGCGTGACCGCCTGGAACTCCGCCGGGTCGATGGTCCGCGAGCCACGCCCCTTCATCTGCTCGAAGTAGGCCCAGCTCTTGACGTCCCGCAGGAAGAAGACACACTCCAGCGGCGGGATGTCGGTCCCCGTGGCGATCATGTCGACGGTGACCGCGACGCGCAGCTCGGGGCTGTTGCGGAACGCCTTGATCAGCTCGGCCGGCCGCTTCGCCGCGTGCGTGATCTTCCGGCAGAAGTCGTCGCTCTCCCCGAAGACCTGCCGCACCATCTGCACGATCTCGTCGGCGTGGTTGTCGTCCACGGCGAAGATCAGCGTCTTGGGCACGTGCGTGCGCGCCCGCTGCACCTCCCCCTCCCCCACCGGCGGGAAGATCTCCGTGAACAGGTGCTGGCGGAACGTCTCGACGACGAGCTTCAACTGCCCCTTGCTGATGACCTGACGCCCCAGCTGGGACGCCTTCCACTCCAGGTCCTCCTCCAGCTCCTGGTACCGCTCGCGGCGCGTCTTGCGCTCCCGCATCGGGACCACCGTCTCCGCCGGGATCGTCCCGCCGTTCTCCCCCAGCTCCGTACGGATGCGGAAGACGTCGAAGTCGACGTTGACGCCGTCGGCGACGGCCTGCTCGTACGGGTACTCGCTGACCAGGTTCTGGAAGAAGAAGCCGAAGGTCTGCTTGACCGGGGTGGCGGTCAGGCCGACCAGGTGGGCGTCGAAGTACTCCAGGACCGCGCGCCACTTGCCGTAGATGGAGCGGTGGCACTCGTCGATGACGATCAGGTCGAACGCCTCGGGCGGCAGGTCCGGGTTGTAGCCGACCTCCACCGGCTCGTCGACCAGGTCGTAGCGGTCCAGGGCCGCGTCCTCGCGGTCGGCGCTCGGCACCTCGCGGCCCGTGAGCGCCAGCCACAGCCGCTGCACCGTGGACACCACCACGTGCGCGGAGCCCAGCACGGTGTCCCCGGCGAGCCGCTGCACCACGTACAGCTCGGTGAACTTGCGGCCGTCGTCCGGGGTGTCGAAGTTCTCGAACTCGGTGGCGGCCTGGCTGCCGAGGTTGTTGCGGTCGACCAGGAACAGGATGCGTTTGGCGCCCGCGTGCTTGAGCAGCCGGTAGCTCTCGCTGACCACCGTGTACGTCTTGCCGGCGCCGGTCGCCATCTGGATCAGGGCGCGCGGGTCGTCCTTGGCCAGGGAACGCTCCAGGCCGTTGATGGCGGTCACCTGGGCCGGGCGCAGGTCCTCCGGGTCGAGGAAGGTCTCCGGCAGGCGGCGCATCCGGGCCCGCAGGGTCGGCGCGCCGTGGTCGGCCTCGGCCTCCTCCACCCAGCGGGCGATCGTGTCCGGCCGGTGCACGGCGAAGACCTCACGCGTACGCGGCGACGGGTCGAGCGCGTTGTGGAAGCGGACGGTGTTGCCGTCGGCGACGTACCGGAAGGGCAGGCTGGCCCGCCAGGCGCTGAGCTGCTGGCTGCGGGTGAGGCCGGTGGCGTAACGAGAGGCCTGCTCCATGGCGGCCTCCAGGTCGGCGC
Organism: Streptomyces sp. NRRL WC-3626; assembly: GCF_000718785.1. GTDB lineage: Bacteria > Actinomycetota > Actinomycetes > Streptomycetales > Streptomycetaceae > Streptomyces > Streptomyces edwardsiae. The sequence continues at coordinate 174,850 of NZ_JOCA01000012.1, forward strand.
CCTCCCGCTTGGCCTCTATGACGCCGACCAGGCGCTGCTCGACGTAGAGGAGGTAGTCGGCGCGGCCGACGGCGGTGGAGACCTCCCGGACGGCGACGCCCCTGCCCGCGAAGAGGTTCTTGGCGACGTCGTCCTGGACGGCCCAGCCCGCCTTCTCCAGGACGCGGTCCAGCTCGGCGCGGACCTGCGCCTCGCTCATCGGCGGGCGGGCGGCCTTCTGCGCCTGCGCGATGAACTCGTCGCGCCGCGAGGCCCCGTCCAGCGGGCGGGCGGCCGAACGGGACTCCATCGCCGGAGCCGTCAGCTCGGTGATCTTTTCGCTCAGTTCAGCGATCAGGTCGTGCAGCGCGGCCCGCTCGGCCTCCGCACGGGCCAGTTCCGCCTCGGCCTGCTCGCGGGCGGCCTGCTCGCGCTCCAGGCGGCTCTGCTTGCCGTCGTAGCTGAGCCGTGCCTCCTCCAACCTCCGGCGGTAGGCGTCGAGTTCGGTACGCAGTTGCTCCAGCTCGCGCTGGTCGGCGACGGACTCGGGCGCGGGCGCGGCGGAGGGCGGTGCGGGTGCCAGGAACACCCTGTGCGTGGTGTCGGACTGGTCGAGGGAGCGGTGCAGCCAGTCACCGAGGCGGAAGCACAGCTCCACGGACTGGAGCGCCTCGCGGACGTTGGCGTAGTACTCGTGGACGGCCTTGTTGCCCGTCGTGCGGATCGCCTCGAACCAGGCGCGCACCTGCGGGACGAGGACGTCAGCCCTGGTGAGCGCGTTGATCCGGTCGACCTGCCGGGGCCCCGGCACGGTGACGCCGAGGAGCGTGACCAGGTGCCGGGCCATGATCTCGCCGAAGAGGCGGGCCTTCACCATGGCGGCATGCGGGTCCGTGTGGACGTACGACTCGGCGGAACAGCCCAGCGTCACCAGTAAAGGCTCGTGCCCGAGCAGGTGACCGAAGTTGGACGAGCCCGCCGCCAACCGCGCGACCTGCTCGTCGTCCCCACCCGACGAACCGCCGACCACCGCCGTCACCATGTACTTCCCCCCAGGTCCCTGGTCGTCATGTCAATGAGCAAAGCCTTGCAGGATGACATGAACAGGGTGGCATCGCAAGGGATTCGAAAGGACGGCCGGATGAGTCACGCCACCGGCCATAGCCGTCCACTGCGGCGGGGACGTCGCCGCAGTGAGCTGAAGTCGAGGTCCAGGTGTGGGTCGGTGGCCCACCCCTCCAGAGCCGCGCCACGGTGCTCGTGTGATGAGCAGGACATCCCGAGTCGCCGGGGCAGGCTCATCGCCGACGCAGCGACCGTCCCCGGCGGCGTTTACGGCAGCGGACCACGCCGTGCGGTGAGCAGCAGCGTGTCGGCTGCTCGCGGCCTCTGCCCGGCGGGCAGGAGGTCGCCGCTGATCCGGGTGAATCCGGCCTCGTCGAGGAGCTTGGCCCACACATGCTCCTGGAGCACCCAGCGGCGCATCGTGGCCGGCTCCCCGTCCGGGGTCCTGGCCGGAATGTCGGCATGCTCCACGTCGGGCTGTGCGGGCGCCCCGCCGAGATAGTGGGCGAGAGTGGAGAACACCAGCCGTCCGCCCCGCCGCAGCGCGGACGCCGCCGCCGGCAGCAGTTGACGCGGCTCGGTGAAGTCGACCGCGCCGAACATGCTGTAAAGCACGTCGTACGTGTCGGGCGCCGCCTGCAAGTGCTCCACCACGTCCGAACGCACCAGTTGCAGGCGCGGCGCGAGATGGCCGTACAGGTCCGTGGCCATGGCGTGCTGGGCGGGTGAGGCGTCGACGGCAACGACCCGGGCGGGCCGGTGGTGGACGGCCAGGTGGGCGGCGTGCCGGGCGGCGCCCGCGCCGAGGTCGGCGACGCACAGTCCGGACAGGTCACCGAGGATGTCCGGACCGGGCCCGCGGTCCTGGCCCCAGGCCCACCGGAACGTGTCGGGCACGGTCCGGTCGGTGGTGTGGCGGGCGCGGCCGTAGTGGTGCCACAGGTCTGCAGAGGTGGGGGCTGTCACTCGCCCCATGGTGGCGGGCACGGCCTCCGGGCGGGCCGGTTCGCGGGAATCTCAACCGGACGTGCCCTGGGCTCCGGCGGCCGGCCGGAGTCCAGGACACCCGGGCGGCTCAGTGGGAGTCGCTACCGGGGTGACACGGGCTGCACTTGGCGGCGTCCTGCCACAGCGACAGGTCGACCTCCCAGCCGTCGGCCGCGACCCTGTGCGCGGTCTTCATCACGGAGCCGTCGTTCTTGAAGTCGACCTCGGGCACGTGGTGCAGGAAGTGCCCGCCGTTGAAGCGATCGCACAGCTCGGCGTACGCCACGGTGTCCAGGATGATCGTGTGGACGCCGATGTCGATGAGGGAGCTCGGCGCCAGGCCCAGTTTGTCGCCCCGGTGGTTCATCGCGGTCAGCAGGTAGGCGTAGCCCTGCCCCAGCACCCGGGCCGCCATGACCGAGTCGTACGGGTGGTCCCGCATGAGGAGACCGACCTGCTTGTTCCACAGGGCGGCCGGCACGACCTCCCGCGCGGAGCGGATCGGGCCGGTCGTCGGGCAGGCGGCCGGGACGGTTGCAGCGGTGCTGGTTGCCATGGTGCCTCCGATGGACGGCGCCCCGCGGATCGGGGCGATGCACCCAGGGCACCGCACCGGCCACGCCGACTGTGATCAATTCTCGCCGCTCGCATGGCGTTTGCACGGTGTGAAAGCGGTCTCGACGCGGCCCGTGCAGCGCCTCTACCGTGGGACGCCCCCGGTAGTGCGGCGTGGGAGGGTCCGGTGTTCGTCGACCCGCTCTGGAACAGCACGAGAGCACGCGAATTAGCCGCCCAGCGCCGCCCCGGCGCGCTGATCCGGCTCGGCCGCGAGCACCGAGCGTGGACACTGGCCGTACTCGGCGGCCGCATCGGCTGCTCGCCGGCCACCGTCTCGCGGCTCGAACGCAGTGCGCGGGTGGTCGACTTGGCCCTGGTGCACCGTGCCGCGCTGGAAGTCGGCGTGCCCCGACACATGCTGGTGGCTTCTCTCGCGCCGCCGTCCCCCGCAGCTCCGGCGGCCACTAGAGTGACGGCCAGTCCGCGTGACGCCGAGGAGGACCCCATGCGCCGCCGTACGCTGCTCACCGCCACGGCGGCCGCCGGACCGGTCGCCCTGCTGACCGGCCTGGACGACGCGCTCGCCAACACTCCAGCCCCTGTCGGCACCGGGCCCCTGGACGCTCGCCTGTCCTCCGCCCGGACCCTGTACGACAAGGGCGGACACGGTCAGCTCCTCGCCGCGCTGCCCGCCCTCATCGCCGACGGGCACAGCGCAGCCGCGTCCCGGCAGAGCCTCGACCAGGCCCGGCTCTCCTCGGTCTACAGCCTCGCCTCCGCCGTACTCATCAAGCTCGGCTCCTACGACCGCGCCCGCCTCACCGCCGACCGCGCCCGTACCTGGGCCGAAGTCTCGGGCTCGCCCCTCGCCGCGGCGGCCGCTGCAAGGGAACTGGCGATCGTGCTGCGCCACCAGGACCGTCACGCCGACGCCCAGCGGCTCATGACATCGGCGGCCGCCACCGTCGAGGCCACCGGGCTGCGCACGGAGGCAGCGGCGGCCGCCTACGCGCAGATGCTGTGCACCCTCGCCTACACCGCCGCCCGGGGCGGGCAGCGTGCCGACGCACTGGCGATGACCGAAGAAGCCCGCCGAGCCGCCCGCCGGCTCCCCGGCACCGCCCCGGCAGGCCGCCTGTTTCCGATCAGCCCAGCCGCCGTCGACCTGTACGCAGTCGGCGTGCACTGGGCCCTCGGCGACGCGGGCGCCGCCCTGGACGCGGGGAAGAACCTGCGCGCCGACCAGTTCCCGACCGCCGAACGCAAGGCCCGCATGGGCACCGACATGGCACGCGCCTGGTGGGCATGGAACCGGCCAGAACAGACGGCCCGCGCCCTGCTCAACGCCTACCGGGCCAGCCCCGGTGAAGTACGCGACCGGCCGGCGATCCGCAGCATCGTCGACGAACTCACCGAGCGGCACCCGCGGACCACAGGCGTACGGGAACTCCACACCGCCGTGACCCGGGCCTGAACAGGTACTGCAAGACGTGGGGCCACTTGCCGGATGCCCGAGGGCTGTCGCCCATCTCCCGACACGTTGGTGACGTCGGAGGCCGGACGAAGAAGGGCGCCCCCGAAAGGGCGCCCCTACTCACCTCACGTTGTAGACCGGCGTCTCCGTGCCCCCGGGCGCCGCTCGCTCGGGCGGGTCACCGGGTCGCCCGCGTCCAGTGCCGCCAGGCGGCGCCTGGTGCCGAAGTCGGCCAGGGCTTCGGCCAGCTTGTGGACCGACGGCTCGGGGGCCATCACGTCCACGCGCAGGCCGTGCTCCTCCGCCGTCTTCGCCGTGGCCGGGCCGATGCAGGCGATGACCGTCACGTTGTGCGGCTTGCCGGCGATGCCGACCAGGTTCCGGACCGTCGACGAGGACGTGAACAGGACCGCGTCGAAACCGCCGCCCTTGATCGCCTCACGGGTCTCCGCCGGAGGCGGCGAGGCACGCACGGTGCGGTACGCCGTGACGTCGTCGACCTCCCAGCCCAGCTCGATCAGCCCGGCGACCAGGGTCTCCGTGGCGATGTCGGCGCGCGGGAGGAAGACACGGTCGATCGGGTCGAAGACCGGGTCGTAGGGAGGCCAGTCCTCGACCAGACCACGGGCGGACTGCTCACCGCTCGGGACCAGGTCGGGACGTACGCCGAAGTCGATCAGCGCGGCGGCCGTCTGGTCGCCCACCGCGGCGACCTTGATACCCGCGAAGGCGCGCGCGTCGAGACCGTACTCCTCGAACTTCTCGCGGACCGCCTTCACCGCGTTGACCGACGTGAACGCGATCCACTCGTAGCGGCCCGTCACCAGGCCCTTGACCGCCCGCTCCATCTGCTGCGGGGTACGCGGCGGCTCCACCGCGATGGTCGGGACCTCGTGCGGTACGGCACCGTACGACCGCAGCTGGTCGGAGAGCGACGCCGCCTGCTCCTTGGTCCGCGGCACGAGCACCTTCCAGCCGAACAGCGGCTTGGACTCGAACCACGCGAGCTCGTCGCGGCGGGCGGGGGCGCTGCGCTCACCGACCACGGCTATCACCGGGCGGCCGCCGTCCGGGGACGGCAGCACCTTCGCCTGCTTCAGCGTCTGCGCGATCGTGCCGAGCGTCGCCGCCCAGGTGCGCTGCCGGGTCGTCGTACCGGCGACGGTGACCGTCATCGGGGTGTCGGGCTTGCGACCGGCGGACACCAGTTCGCCCGCCGCTGCCGCCACGGAGTCGAGCGTGGTGGAGACGACCACCGTGCCGTCCGACGCTCCGACCTCCGTCCAGCACCGGTCGGACGCCGTACGCGCGTCGACGAACCTGACGTCCGCGCCCTGGGCGTCCCGCAGCGGCACACCGGCGTACGCGGGCACGCCGACGGCGGTCGCGATACCGGGGACGACCTCGAACGGCACCCCGGCCGAGGCGCACGCCAGCATCTCCTCGGCGGCGTACGCGTCGAGTCCGGGATCACCGGTCACCGCACGCACGACCCGCCTGCCGCCCCGCGCGGCCTCCATGACAAGATGTGCCGCATCCCGCATCGCGGGGGCACCAACGGTTGTTGACGCGCCGTCAACGACCGTCAGCTGGGGCGTGCCCGTGCCCGGTTCCGACAAGTCGGAGTCCGTGTGCACTTCGGCGACGCCCTGCCTCGCGTGCGTGCGTACGACGTCGAGCACCTCGTGCTCGGCGACGAGAACGTCCGCGTTCGCCAGCGCCTCCACGGCGCGCAGGGTCAGCAGTCCCGGATCCCCGGGTCCGGCACCGAGGAAGGTGACGTGCCCGTGTTCCGGAGGGGCGGGAAGGGTGGTGGGGCTCACTGTGCTCGCTCCCCCATCAGACCGGCCGCGCCCTGCGCGAGCATCTCGGTGGCGAGTTCGCGACCGAGCGCCATCGCCGCCTCGTGCGTCTCGGGCACGGGACCGGTGGTGGACAGCTGCACCAGCGTCGCGCCGTCGGTCGACCCGACGACGCCGCGCAGGCGCATCTCCTTGACAACCCGCCCGTCGGCCACGAGGTCGGCGAGCGCACCCACGGGTGCGCTGCAGCCGGCCTCGAGGGCGGCGAGCAGGGAACGCTCGGCCGTCACGGCGGCCCGCGTGAACGGGTCGTCGAGTTCGGCGAGCGCGGCGATGAGTTCCGCGTTGTCCGCGGTGGTCTCGACCGCCAGTGCTCCCTGGCCGGGAGCGGGCAGAACAGTGTCGACCGACAGGAAGTCGGTCACCTCGTCGCTGCGGCCGACCCGGTTCAGCCCGGCGGCCGCCAGCACCACGGCATCGAGGTCGCCCTTGGTGACGTACCCGATGCGGGTGTCGATGTTGCCCCGGATCGGGACCGTCTCGAATTCCATGCCGTGGCTGCGCGCGTACGCGTTCAACTGCGCCATGCGGCGCGGCGAGCCGGTGCCTATGCGGGCGCCGCGCGGCAGATCGTTCAGCTTCAGCGCGTCCCGTGTGATCATCACGTCGCGCGGGTCCTCGCGCACCGGGATGGCCGCCACGACCAGCTCGTCGGGCTGCGTGGTCGGGATGTCCTTCAGCGAGTGCACCGCGAAGTCCACCTCGCCCCGCGCCAGCGCCTCGCGCAGCGCGGCGACGAACACGCCCGTGCCGCCGATCTGCGCGAGGTGTTCGCGCGAGACATCGCCGTACGTGGTGATCTCGACGAGCTCGACGGGCCGTCCGGTCACCTGGCTCACGGCTTCCGCCACCTGCCCGGACTGGGCCATGGCGAGCTTGCTGCGCCTGGTCCCCAGCCTCAGTGCCTTCTCAGTCATGCCGGCCCTCGGTTCCTTGCGTTCTTCTCGGTGCTTTCCTCGGCTCGGGAGACGGAGGCCACCGTCTCGGGGTCGAGGTCGAACAGGGTGCGCAACGCGTCCGCGTACCCGGCGCCGCCGGGCTCGGCCGCGAGCTGCTTGACCCGGACCGTCGGCGCGTGCAGCAGCTTGTCGACCACGCGCCGCACGGTCTGGGTGATCTCCGCGCGGTGCTTCTCGTCCAGGCCGGGAAGCCGCCCCTCCAGTCGGGCGATCTCGCCGGCCACCACATCGGCCGCCATGGTGCGCAGGGCGACGACGGTCGGCGTGATGTGCGCCGCCCGCTGTGCCGCCCCGAACGCGGCGACCTCGTCGGAGACGATACGCCGGACCTGGTCCACATCGGCAGCCATCGGAGCGTCCGCGGACGCTTCCGCGAGCGACTCGATGTCGACGAGCCGGACCCCGGCGAGCCGGTGTGCGGCCGCGTCGATGTCCCGCGGCATCGCCAGGTCCAGCAGGAACAGTACGGGCGCGGGGCGCGGCGGTACGGCCACCGGCTCCGGGCGGCGCCGCTCGGGGATCCGGCCGACGGTGGACGCGGTCGCGGCGAGCGCGCCGATCAGCTCGGCGTCGGCCTCCGGGCCGGTCCGCTCGTTCTGCCGGCGCTCCACGGTCGTACCCGCGGCCCACGCGGCGTGCTGCTCCAGCGTCGCCGTGTCCATGCCCGCGACGGCGGCCTCGCCCATCACGGAGAAACCGGGCTGTACGGCGGACAGGTCCAGCGGGCAGCCGTCCTCGGTGCCCACAGAGGTGGGCGGGAGGGCGGCCGCCTCGGACGCCTCTTCGTCCAGGTCGATGACCTGCAGCTCGCCCATCCGGCTCTCGACGCCCGCGGCGATCGCGTCGGCCGTCAGCACCAGGCCCGTCGCACCGGTGCAGGAGACGACGACGTCGGCACGTGTCAGCTCGAACGGCACCGATCCCATCGGAACCGCGCGGGCCAGTACGTCCGTATCGTCACCCTCGGCGAGGATCTCGGCCAGCCGCTCGGCGCGGTCGGACGTGCGGTTGGCGATCACGATCTCGCCGACACCGGCCCGCGCGAGCGTGGCCGCGGCCAGCGAGGACATCGAACCGGCACCGATGACCAGCGCCTTCTTGTCCCGGGCCCAGCCCTCGACGGGCGCGCCGGCGGCCAGCTGCTCCAGGCCGAACGTGACCAGGGACTGCCCGGCCCGGTCGATGCCGGTCTCGGAGTGGGCGCGCTTGCCGACCCGCAGCGCCTGCTGGAACAGGTCGTTCAGCAGCCGCCCGGCGGTGTGCAGTTCCTGCGCGCGGGCGAGCGCGTCCTTGATCTGGCCGAGGATCTGCCCCTCGCCGACGACCATCGAGTCCAGGCCGCAGGCCACCGAGAACAGGTGGTGGACGGCACGGTCCTCGTAGTGCACATAGAGATAGGGAGTGAGCTCCTCCAGGCCGACCCCGCTGTGCTGGGCGAGCAGCGTGGACAGCTCGGCGACACCGGCGTGGAACTTGTCCACGTCGGCGTACAGCTCGATGCGGTTGCAGGTGGCGAGGACCGCTCCCTCGGCGGCGGGTTCCGCCGCGACCGTGTCCTGCAACAGCTTGACCTGCGCGTCCACGCCCAGCGAAGCCCGCTCCAGCACGCTGACGGGCGCGCTGCGGTGGCTCAGTCCTACGACGAGGAGACTCATGCCGGCATCACGGCGGGTACGTCCCCGTCGGGCCCCTGGTCGGTGGCGGAGTCCCGGCGGGCGGCGGCCGGGGCGGGGGCGGACGTCTGGGCGGTGGCCTCCTCGCCGGCCTTGCGCTGCTCGTGGAAGGCGAGGATCTGCAGCTCGATGGAGAGGTCGACCTTGCGTACGTCGACACCGTCCGGGACGGTCAGCACGGTCGGCGCGAAGTTCAGGATCGAGGTGACACCGGCGGCGACGAGTCGGTCGCACACGGGCTGGGCGGCACCGGCGGGGGTGGCGATGACGCCGATCGACACGCCGTTGTCCTGGATGATCGACTCGAGCTCGTCACTGTGCTGCACCGGGATGCCGGCGACGGGCTTCCCGGCCATCGCGGGGTCGGCGTCGATCAGCGCGGCGACGCGGAAACCGCGGGAGGCGAACCCGCCGTAGTTGGCGAGGGCCGCGCCGAGGTTTCCGATGCCGACGATCACGACCGGCCAGTCCTGGGTGAGCCCGAGTTCGCGGGAGATCTGGTACACGAGATACTCGACGTCGTAGCCGACGCCCCTCGTGCCGTAGGAGCCCAGGTAGGAGAAGTCCTTGCGCAGCTTCGCGGAGTTGACCCCCGCGGCGGCCGCCAGCTCCTCCGAGGAGACCGTGGGCACCGAGCGCTCGGAGAGCGCGGTGAGGGCGCGGAGGTACAGCGGAAGGCGGGCGACGGTGGCCTCGGGAATCCCTCGGCTACGGGTCGCCGGTCGGTGAGTTCGGCCAGTTGCCACGGTGCTCCTGCGGGTAGAGCGGGGCTTCAGGCGGTCATACGTCCCCGGACCGCCCCGTCGCATGCAGGCTATGTCTTTGTGAACGCGTGCACAAAGATTGTGTCCGATTTGCCCGGCCAACGTGACCGGGGTCACGCGCCCCCGGCGCACTGCTGCGGAACCGGCGCACGAGCACCACCGTTCCTTTCCTTCTGGGGGCAAAACCGCACACTCTCCTCTGCGAATCCCGCCCCCGAGACCAAGACACCATCGATCCTAAGCGACCTTCCAGCCATTTTGGACTGGCCGGTCAGTCTGTCAAGGCCTTGCGGAGACGGTCCTCGTTCACACGCCAGAACGTGTGCTGGCGGCCGTCGACGAGCACGACGGGGATCTGCTCCCAGTAGCGGTCGTGCAGCTCCTGGTCCCGGGTGATGTCCTTCCCCTCCCACGGGACGCCGAGCTCCGCGCACACCTTCTCCACCACCACCTGCGCGTCGTCGCACAGATGACAGCCGGGCTTGCGGACGAGGGTGACGAGCCGGTCCCGCGAGGCGGCCGGGGTCGTGCTGCGGAAGAGAGGACTCATACGGGCCATTGTCGCGCGCGGCCCAGTACGGGCCTTAACGCCACGGACCCGGAGAGTTCACGGCTTGCGAACCTCTCTGCGACGGAACACCCCGGCCGACTGGCTATGCTCACGCCATGGCCGCTCTCGGATGGCTCACTCCCCGTAGGCGCTCCGCCACGGCGCGCAGCGTTTTGGCAGGCGAGGCCTCGGCGGAGGCAGCACGCAAGTCCACCCAGGAAGTTCCCGAACGCGAACTGGAGTTCCCGGTTCCCGGGGACGAACGGGCCGCCGCGTTCTTCGACCTGGACAACACGGTGATGCAGGGCGCCGCCCTGTTCCACTTCGGACGGGGCCTGTACAAGCGGAAGTTCTTCGAGACCCGCGACCTCGCCCGGTTCGCCTGGCAGCAGGCGTGGTTCCGGCTGGCCGGGGTCGAGGACCCCGAGCACATGCAGGACGCCCGCGACTCCGCGCTCTCCATCGTCAAGGGCCACCGCGTCGCCGAGCTGCAGTCCATCGGCGAGGAGATCTACGACGAGTACATGGCCGAGCGGATCTGGCCGGGCACCCGGGCACTGGCACAGGCACACCTGGACGCGGGGCAGCGGGTGTGGCTGGTGACGGCGGCGCCGGTGGAGATCGCGCAGGTGATCGCGCGCCGGCTGGGGCTGACGGGAGCGCTCGGCACGGTCGCGGAGTCGGTCGACGGCGTGTACACCGGCAAACTGGTGGGCGAACCGCTGCACGGCCCGGCGAAGGCGGAGGCGGTACGCGCGCTGGCGCTGGCGGAGGAACTCGACCTCGGCCGCTGCGCCGCGTACAGCGACTCCCACAACGACATCCCGATGCTGTCGCTGGTGGGCCACCCCTACGCGATCAACCCCGACTCCAAGCTCCGCAAGCACGCCCGGCGCATGGACTGGCGTCTGCGCGACTACCGCACCGGCCGCAAGGCGGCCAAGGTGGGCATCCCCGCAGCAGCGGGCCTGGGCGCGGTGGCAGGCGGCACAGCAGCCGCCATCACCCTCCACCGCAAACGCCGCTGACCCAAACGCTCCGCGCCCCCCACTCCACCCTCCGCCCTCCGCGGGCAGTCGTGCCGCTGGGGCGGCACGGGTGGGCGCGACGGCACCCCGCAAGCGCCGGGCCGCGCGAACACCCCCCGCTCCACCCCAACACCGGGCACCTGCCCAACCCCTCCGCACGGGTGGGCGCGACGGCACCCCGCAAGCGCCGGGCTGCGCAAACACCCCCGCCCAGCCCTCACCCCGGGCCACCGGTCAACGCCCCCACCCCGGGCCACCGGCCAACACCCCCGGCCCGACCCCGGCGACAGAACCGGCCAACCGGTCAACACCCGCCCAATCCAACTCCCCCACCCCGCAACCCCCCTGTCCTGCACAGTTGGCTGAACACGGCCACAACCCGCCCCACCCCACCTCCATTCACGACCATTTCCGTTCACCAACCGATCAGCACCCCACCCCCAACCCACCACCAACCCGTACCGAAACAGACGGAACCGACGATTTAAGCAACTCGGTGTAGCGGCACCTGCACGAAGCGTTATTCTCCTCAGACGCATTCCGGACCCCACCCATCATCACCACGGGTGAAAGGTCCCCCACTGCACGTGATGGAAGCTCTGCCTCTGGGAGTCCCGTGTACCCACACGTCGGGGTTGACGCCTCGGGCCTGGCTAAGCTGCGCGCGACAGTCGCGACAGCCCGAGACCTGCTGCGCGGCATCGCCCCCGCCGCGCACACGGTCCCCGCGTTCGCCACCGCCCCCGCCGCCGGCCCGTGTTACGCCCTCGCCGACGGCAGCGCCGCGTTCGGCGGCCGTGGGCGCCACGCCACCCACCCCACAACCCCCGCCGCGGCCAGAGGAGCCGCCGTCAGGGGAACCGCCGCACGGACGACCTCCGGCACCCCCGCCGCCCGGCGCCCCGCCGCGGACAGCGACAGCGCCCGCATGATGGACCTCGTCGAGCGCGCCCAGGCCGGCGAGGCCGAAGCCTTCGGACGGCTGTACGACCAGTACAGCGACACGGTGTACCGCTTCATCTACTACCGCGTCGGCGGCAAGGCCACCGCGGAGGACCTCACCAGCGAGACGTTCCTGCGGGCACTACGCCGCATCGGCACCTTCACCTGGCAGGGCCGCGACTTCGGCGCCTGGCTGGTGACCATCGCCCGCAACCTCGTCGCGGACCACTTCAAGTCCAGCCGCTTCCGCCTCGAGGTCACCACCGGCGAGATGCTCGACGCCAACGAGGTCGAGCGCTCCCCCGAGGATTCCGTTCTCGAGTCCCTGTCCAACGCCGCCCTCCTCGATGCCGTACGACGACTCAACCCCCAACAGCAGGAGTGCGTCACGCTCCGATTCCTCCAGGGTCTGTCCGTCGCCGAGACCGCCCGCGTCATGGGCAAGAACGAGGGCGCGATCAAGACCCTCCAGTACCGCGCCGTACGCACCCTCGCCCGCCTCCTCCCGGACGACGCCCGCTGACCCGACCAGCCACCCACCACCCACCACCCGCCCGCCGACCGGAACACGCTCCGCGACATCCAACTCACGGTACGTGAAACCCGGTTGGCTTCCTCATTCGGTCATCCCATGTCCGTAACCCAAGTGCCGCGCCACTCGTTGTGCGGGATACAGGCTCCCTGTGGTCACCCCCTGACCGACTTCGATCACTCGATCGTGTGGCCGTGGTCAGGGCGGGGAACCCTCAGGACCCCCTGGGGAGTCGACCGTGATGACGAGAGGAGGTGCCGCCAGTGATCGCGAACGTATCGGCGCACCGGCGGGCGAACGCCTTCGCCCAGGCCCTGGAGGAGCAGTCCGACCAGGGTTCGGCGGCCGAGCAGTCCGAAGAACCGGCGCCGGCCCCGGCCGGCGCCGCCCAGGCGGAGCAGACACAGCTGCTCGCGCTGACCTCGGACCTCGGCGCGCTGCCCAAACCGGAACTGGACCCCGAGGTCAAGGTCGTCCAGCGGGCCCAGCTGGTGGCCGCGTTCGAGGCCATGCTCCAGGAGGGCACCGCGGCGGGCGGGGCGACGGATCAGTCCGTACGGGAACAGCGCTCGCGCAGAGGCGCCCACCGGGCGACCCCGCTGGGCAGACTGCGACCACGATCAAGGCTGGCCAAGGGGCTCACGGCGGGCGGACTCACCCTCGGTGTCGCCGCCGGCGCCCTCGGCGGAGTCGCCGCCGCGAGCTCCGACGCCCTGCCCGGCGATTCGCTGTACGGCCTCAAGCGCGGCATCGAGGACGTCAAGCTCGGCCTCGCCGACGGAAACGACGAGCGCGGCCGGGTCTACCTCGACCACGCCTCCACCCGGCTCGGCGAAGCCCGCCGGCTGATGGAGCGCGACCGCAGCGGCCCCCTCGACCACGAGTCGCTCGGCGAGGTCCGCCGCGCCCTCTCCGGCATGCGGCACGACGCCGCCGAGGGCCACCGGCTGCTGCGCGAGGCGTACGAGCGCGACCCGAAGTCCCTGGGCCCCATGCAGGCGCTCTCCTCCTTCTCCCGGTCCCACCGGCAGGCCTGGGGCACCCTGCGCGACCGGCTGCCCGTGCAGCTGGGGGATGTGAGTCAGCAGGTCACGTCGGTGTTCGACGCCATAGACGAAGACGTCGCCCCCCTACGGTCCCTGCTCCCCGAGCCCTCCACCGGCAAGGGCGACGACGGCACCCGGCGGCGCGACTCCGAGCCGACGCCCGGCACCCCGTCCGGCGCGGCCTCCGAACAGTCCCCCGGCACGGACACCTCGGGCGAGAACAGCACGGGCCCGTCCGCTTCCACCGCCCCCGACCGCGAGGACGACAGCCTGCTGGGCGGCAACACGGGCGGCCTGTTCGATCCCCCCAGGCAGAACGACACGGCAACGACCCCTCCGCCGCCCACAGACAACCTCACCCCGCCCCCGGCCCCCGACATCACCCTCCCGCCCCTCCTCCCCGGCCTGCTCCCCGGCCTGGGAATCGAAGCGGAGGACACGGAGTAGCGCGGGAAACAGCAGTTCCCCGCGCCTCCGCAACGCCGTGAGGTACGGCGCCCCAAAGGGGCGCGGGGAACCACGCGACAAGCCCCCACCGGCCCGCACCCACCACACCCAGCGCACCCCACCGCGGAGCCCGGAGTTGGTTGAGGCGCAGCCTCAAAAGAACACCGACCGCCGCTGCACCAGCAATTTGTACAGCGTGTGCTGAATCTGCTCCCGAACCTGATCCGTCAGATTGAACATCAGCATCGGATCATCCGCCGCCTCCACCGGATACCCGTCCGTCGCGATCGGCTCACCGAACTGAATCGTCCACTTCGTCGGCAACGGGATCGCCCCCAACGGCCCCAGCCAAGGAAACGTGGGCGTCAACGGGAAGTACGGAAACCCCAGCACCCGCGCCAGCGTCTTCGCGTTGCCGATCATCGGATAGATCTCCTCCGCCCCCACGATCGAGCACGGAATGATCGGCGCGCCCTGCCGCAACGCGGTCGAGACGAACCCGCCCCGCCCGAACCGCTGCAACTTGTACCGCTCGCTGAACGGCTTCCCGATGCCCTTGAACCCCTCCGGCATCACGCCCACCAACTCCCCCTGCGCGAGCAGCCGTTCGGCGTCCTCCGCACAGGCCAGGGTGTGCCCGAGCTTACGGGCGAGCTCGTTGACCACCGGCAGCATGAACACCAGGTCCGCCGCGAGCAGCCGCAGATGCCGGTCGGCCGGATGATGGTCGTGGACGGCGACCTGCATCATCAGCCCGTCCACCGGCACCGTCCCGGAGTGGTTGGCGACGATCAGCGCACCGCCCTCCGCCGGAATGTTCTCGATGCCCTTCACCTCGACCCGGAAGTACTTCTCGTACATCGGGCGCAGCAGCGACATCAGGACCTGGTCGGTGAGCTCCTCGTCGTAACCGAAGTCGTCGACGTCGTACTCCCCGGTGAGCCGGCGGCGCAGAAACGCCAGCCCGCTCGCGACGCGCCGCTCCAGACCACCGGAGCCGTCGCCGGCGCTGACCTCGACCTGCTCCTGGGCCTGCTCGTCCGCACCGCTCACCGGATCATCCTCCGGCACGGACGCCACTCCCGGCAGTGGCTGGACCTCCCCGACCGCCGCGGGCTGCCCGGTGCCCTGGCGCCGGCTCCCCGCACCCCGGCGGCGCGAGGGGCGCTGCGCGGCACCCCCGCGAGAGCGGTGGTCGTCGTCGAACGGAATGACCTTGGCGTCCGTCATCGTTGCAACGCTCCTCGGTTGGCGCTCTGCGTCGGGAGGTGAGAGCCGCCCGGCACGGGCAGCGCGGCGATCCGGTCGACGGCCCTCGCGACCGTCTCCGGCGGAAGCAGTCCGGGGCCACGGCTGCGCACGAAGTCCGCAAACGTTTCAGCAGTCGAGTACTTCGGGGTGAAGCCCAGCGTCTCCCGCATCTGGTCCGTCGACACCACCCGTCCGTGCGTCAGCAGCCGGATCTGTTCGGGCGAGAAGTCCGTCATCCCCAGCGTACGCACCAGCGAGCCCGCCCAGGTGACCGCGGGAAGCAGCAGCGGCACCGTGGGCCGGCCCAGCCTCCGCGCACACTGCGACAGCAGCAGAACGCCGTCACCGGCGATGTTGAACGTGCCGCTGTTGAGCGTGGAACGCCTCGGTTCGTGCGAGCCGATCCGCAGCACCTCGATGACGTCGTCCTCGTGCACGAACTGCAGCCGCGGGTCGTAGCCGAACACGGTCGGCAGCACCGGCAGCGAGAAGTACGAGGCGAGCGGGCTGTCCGCGGCCGGGCCCAGGATGTTGGCGAACCGCAGCACGCACACGGCGACATCCGGACGACGGCGCGCGAAGCCGCGCACATAGCCCTCGACCTCGACGGTGTCCTTCGCGAAGCCGCCGCTCGGCAGCGACTTGGGCGGGGTCGTCTCGGTGAAGACCGCGGGGTCGCGGGGCGCCGAACCGTAGACGTTGGTACTGGACTTCACCACCAGCCGCCGGATGTTCGGCGACTTCTGGCAGGCACCGAGGAGCTGCATGGTGCCGATGACGTTGGTCTCCTTGAGCGTGGCCCGGCTGCCACTGCCCAGCGGTGTGCCGGTCACGTCGAGGTGGACGACCGTGTCGGCGCCCGCCTCCGCGAGCACCCGCGCGATGCCGGGCTGCCGGATGTCCGCCTGGACGAACTCGGCGCCGCCCAGATGATGCCCGGGCGGGACCGCGTCCACGGCGACGACCCGGTCCACCTCGGGATCCCGCAGAATCCGCCGGACGAAACGGCCGCCCAGCGGACGGGCCACCCCGGTCACGAGCACGACCTTTCCCAAGATCAGCGCCTTCCTCTCGCCCTGCCCCCGACGGCCAACCTAGCGGGTCGCCGTAGCTCTGTGGTGTCGACCGGATACTTGAAGTGATGACATCCCCGGGACGTACGAATGCCGGACGCACCCATGAGATCGCGGACATACGAATGACAGCAGCCCCCCACCGGTGTGCGGTGGGGGGCCACTGGACACGCTCTCGCGCTGTCGCTTACTTCTTGTTGCGACGCTGGACGCGCGTGCGCTTGAGCAGCTTGCGGTGCTTCTTCTTGGCCATCCGCTTGCGCCGCTTCTTGATAACAGAGCCCACGACTACCCTCGCTCACTTCTCATCACTCGGTGTTTGGGCGCCATGGGCCCACACGACCTACGAGGGGCTAGCCTACCCGCCCGAGCGCTGAGACCGTAATCGAGGTGACCGGGGAGGCCCCTGAGTGCCCGATGAAGGCCTCCCCGGATCGCCGTCAGGCGGTTTCCACCCCCACGTAACTCTCGCGGAGGTACTCGTGAACCGCTTGCTCCGGGACGCGGAAGGACCGCCCCACCCGGATCGCGGGCAGATGACCACTGTGCACCAGCCGGTACACGGTCATCTTCGACACTCGCATCACCGAGGCGACTTCCGCCACGGTAAGGAACTGAACCTCGTTCAGAGGCCTTTCGCCAGCTGCAGCCATGACACACCTGAACCTTCCGCACTCGACGGCCACCGGCTTCCCCTTCCGGTGACTCTTCGTCGCTGCGTGCTCACTCCCCAATGTAGGGGCGGGTGATGCGAGTGGGGAAGAGGTGCACCCATCGGCGGCCTACTGTGACAGACACGCTCGATTGAGTACGTAGCGGGTCAGCGGCAGGTAGTAATCGGACCGCACACCGTCATCAAGTGGAACGACGAGTGCGACGAGCCCCTCGGCCTCACCGACGAACGGCGCGGGGTCGTTCACATCGGCCGTCCCGATGGCCTCGAACCCCAGCTGACCTGCACCGCAGACCCAGCCATGGTCTCCGATCACCAATTCCGGAAGCGGCCCGCCGGCATCCGCCGCCGCGGCGAGCGCGGTCCGAACCGGGAGGGGGGAGTGCGTGTGTGCGCCCGGCTCACAACCGGGGCGTTCCGCGGTCGCGCTCCGGACGAGCCCGACTCCCCGGACGTAGTCGAGGTTGCGGGTACGTAGACCGAACCGGGTCGTTATGTCGACAGAGCGACCCTGCGCGGGGGTGAGGACGGCACATCCCGCCGCCGACAAGGCGTCTGCCAGAGCGACGTAGAAGCCGAGCATCCGGTGCGGATGTCCGGTGCCGAGCAGCACCGGCCCGCCACGCTCCGCGACGACCGCCAGCCGCTCCGCGAACGCGTCCAGGGCGGTCAGGGTCCGCTCGGGGTCGATCACATCATGGCCGAAGGTGCGCGCGGGGTCGTCCAGAACCCCGCATCTCTCCGACATCAGAGCGAGCAACTCCCGCTCGCCCCATACCCGTTCGGGGTCCAGTCCGATCAGCAGGCGCGGATCCCGCGCGGCGAACAGCCGATAGCTCCGCAGGCTCTCCTCCCGCGTGGTGCCCACGACCCCGGCGAGCCGGGCGGTGAGAAGATGCGCGCGAAGCTCGGCGGTGGTCTGCACGGAAGCGATGGTCCGGGATACGGGGCCGGGGCGGGCCGGAAACGGCGGGACATCGCACGGTCGGCGTAACGGAACATCCGTACGGCCGTCAGGGCAGCAGCCCCCGCAGCGGGAAGGCCGCCCGCCGAGCCGCCAGGATCGCCTGGTCCAGCCGGTCCGCCGGGTCGTACCCCTCGTCCCACCCGGCCCACGACACCGGCCACCGCCCGTCCGTCATCCGCCGCGGCGCCGGCAGCCGGGTCCGGGCGTACACCTCCTGCCGCCAGCCCTCCGGGATCATCGTCGTCGGGTCCACCGGCCGTTCGGCCGCGATCCCCACCAGATGCGTCCAGGACCGCGGCACCACCTCCACCACCGCGTAACCGCCGCCGCCGAGGGCCACCCAGCGGCCGTCGGCGTACTCGTGCGCCAGCTCGTGGCACGCCACCTGTACCGCCCGCTGCGCGTCCAGCGACACCGCCAGATGGGCCAGCGGATCCTCGAAGTGCGTATCGGCACCGTGCTGCGTCACCAGTACCTGCGGCCGGAAGTCCGCGATCAGCTCCGGTACGACGGAGTGGAACGCCCGCAGCCACCCGGCGTCGCCGGTCCCGGCCGGCAGGGCGACATTCACCGCGCCGCCCTCGGCACCGGCCGCACCCGTCTCCTCGGGCCATCCCGTCTGCGGGAACAACGTCCGCGGATGCTCGTGCAGGGAGATCGTCAGCACCCGCGGGTCCTCCCAGAACGCCGCCTGCACCCCGTCCCCGTGATGCACGTCGACGTCGATGTACGCGACCCGTTCGGCGCCCAGCTCCAGCAGCCGCGCGATGGCCAGCGCGGCGTCGTTGTACACACAGAACCCGGAGGCCGCACCCGGCATGGCGTGATGCAGCCCGCCCGCGAAGTTCACCGCGTGCGGCGTCTCCCCACGCCATACGGCCTCCGCCGCGCCCACCGACTGCCCCGCGATCAGCGCGGACACCTCGTGCATCCCGGCGAACGCCGGATCGTCCACCGTACCCAGCCCGTACGACTGGTCCGCCGACGCCGGGTCGGCCGACGCGGCCCGCACCGCCTCGATGTAGTCCTCCCGGTGGACGAGCCGCAGCGTCGACTCGCCGGCCGCCTTCGCGGCGACCACCTCCACCTCACGGTCGAGCCCGAGGGCACCCACCAGGCTCCGGGTCAGCGCCAGCCGGACCGGGTCCATCGGATGGTCCCGACCGAAGTCATAGCCCGTTACCGCCTCGTCCCACATCAGCTGTGCGCGCCCGCTCATGCCCGCCACCGTATCGGTCCGGTTGATCCACGAACGACTTGGCGTACACCAGTGTCACCAGCACCAACACCATCGGCACCAGCATCGCCCCGCGATAGCTCCAGGCGTCACCCAGCGCCCCCACCAACGGCGAACCGATCAGAAAGCCCACATAATTGAAGACATTGAGCCGCGCCACGGCAGCGTCCGAGGCCCCCGGACGCCCGCTCTCGTGGGCCCGCCGCCCGGCCGCCGCGAAGGTCTGCGGCACCAGCACACACAGCCCGAGCCCCAGCAGCGTGAACCCCAGCATCCCCACCCACGCACCGGACGCCCCCGCCACCACGGCGAACCCCACCGCCGCCACCAGCGCCCCCGCCCGCACCACCGCCACGGCACCGAAGCGCCGCACCCCGACATCCCCGATCGCCCGCCCCAGCAGCGTGGTGACCATATAGACGTTGTACGGGACGGTCGCCAGCTGCTCCGAACTCCCCAGCACGTCCTGGAGGTACTTGGCACTCCAGTTGGACACCGTCGAGTCCCCGATGTACGCCACCGTCATGACCAGACACAGCGGCAACAGCCACTTGAGACCGCCGCCCGCGCCCTTCCCGGTCTCCTGCGTGTCCTCCTCGGCCGCGGGACCGTCGACGTACCACCGGCTCCCGACCAGCGCGGCCGGCAACAGCAGCAGCACCACCGGGAGATACGACACCCACAGCGCCAGCTCCCCATGGGCCCCCACCCACGCGAGCGACGCCCCGACGATCCCGCCCGCGCTGTAGGCGGCATGGAAACTCAGCATGATGCTGCGCCCGTACGTCCGCTGGAGACTCACCCCGAGCATGTTCATCGAGGCGTCCAGCACGCCGACGGCCAGCCCGAACGCGGCCAGAGCCACGCCGAGCACCGCCATCCGCTCCCCCGCCCCCACACCGAGCAGGGCCAGCAGCACGACCGGCTGCGACCACCGCAGCAACCGGCTCGGCGGTATCCGCTTGACCAGCCGCTCCGTCGTGACGCTTCCGATGCCCGCCAGGATCGGCACGGCGGCGAGGAAGGCCGGCAGCAGCGCGTCGGACACCCCGTACCGGTCCTGGATGGCGGGAATCCGCGTCACGAGCAGAGCAAAGGCGACGCCCTGCACCAGGAAGCTGAAGGCCAGTGAGGCCCTGCCGCGCCGCAGCACATCAGTCATGGCGGCGAGCGTAGGGCGCGGGGGTACCGGTGGGTAGATCCAGTCAAAGATGAATTGGATTCAGCTTCGAGGCGGTGAGAGCAGGGCGGCCAGCTCCCGCATGTCCCCGAAGAGCCGTGCGGCCGCGCCCAGTTTCCCGGCGGGCGTCATCGCGGTGAACCCGTACACGTCCATTCCGGCCGCGACCGCCGCCTGGACGCCCAGCGGACTGTCCTCGACGACGAGGCACCGCTCGGGTGTCACGCCCATGCGTGCGGCCGCGTACAGGAACAGGTCCGGGGCCGGCTTGCCCCGGCCCACGTCCTGCGAGCTGAAGACGCGCTCGTCGTCGAACCACCGGTCGAGCCCCGTGGTGCGGTGCCCGACCCGGATCCGCTCATGGCTCCCGGACGACGCCACGCAGTACGGCATCCCGTCGGCGGCCAGCTTCTCGAGTACGTCCGTGGCGCCGACGACCGGCTTCAGCTCCCGCTCGAACGCGGCGAAGACCCGGGAGTGGAACACGTCGTCGAAGTCCGCCGGCAACCGCCGACCGGTCCTCTCCTCCACGAGGTCGTGCACACGGTGCATGGCGGAGCCCATGTAGTCCCGAATGGAGTCGTCGTACGACGTCGGGTGCCCGAGCTCGGTGAGATAGGCGGCCAGGAGCCGGTTGGAGATCGGCTCACTGTCGACGAGCACACCGTCGTTGTCGAAGATGACGAGGTCATAGCGCATGCCTCGACCCTAAACGCAGAAAACCCCGCACCGTAATGGTGCGGGGTTTTCTACAATGATTGTTCGGCGGCGTCCTACTCTCCCACAGGGTCCCCCCTGCAGTACCATCGGCGCTGTAAGGCTTAGCTTCCGGGTTCGGAATGTAA
>NZ_JOCA01000013.1 GCF_000718785.1 Streptomyces sp. NRRL WC-3626
ACGGCACCCCGTAAGCGCCGGGGCTGCGCGACATCCCCCCGGCACGCACCCACACCGCCCACCAGTGCACAGCGGGGGTGGGTTCACTCGCCGGCGTTTGCCGGGTGCCGCTGCGCCCACCCGTGCCGCCCCAGCGGCACGACTGCCCGCAGCTGCGGCGACGGAAGCAGAGCGGCTGGCGGCGGCGGAAATGGCGTGCAGCCGTGCGGCCGGCCGCAGCCGCGGCGGGGTGGGGGTGACCAACCGGCTGACTGGTCGTTCTATGGGCGTGCAGTCACAGGATGTCGTCCCGCCCTCCTCTGCCGTGGACGTCGAGCAGGCCGAGGCCGCGCTCGTCGAGCACTACCCGCGGCTCGTCCGGCTCGCCTACCTGGTGCTGCCGCCCGGCAGGGGCCGGAGCAGGCGGGTGCTCACCGCGCACGCCCTGGTCCAGCGGGCGCTGCCCCGCGGCCGTGTCCCCGCCCCGCTGATCCCCGCGCAGTCGGCGGTCCGTGACGGGGGCCCCGGCTACACACTGGTCCGCCTCCAGGTGCTCCGTGCGGCACTGAGGAGCGGCAGGCGCCTGCCCCCGCCGCTCCCCCAGGTATGGGGCCTGAAGCTGTTCCCCCGCTCGGGCGGCGCCGACGAACTCGCGCTGGACCAGCGCCTGTCCGCCCTGACCGGCCCGGCCCGCGCCGCCCATGCCCTGCGCGGTCTGGAACGCCTGCCGGACGGTGACGTACGCGAGGTCCTCACCGCCGCCGGCGTCACCGACGTGGACGCCGCGCTGGCGGAGGCCGACCGGCTCCCGGACCCGTACCGCCTGCTCGACTCCCCCGAGTTCGACCCCTGCTCCCTGCAGGCCCGCCCGACCGACCTGCTGCGCCGCCGCCGTCATCTGAAGGCCGCGCTGGTCGGCGCGGCGGCCCTGACCGTGTGCGGGGCCCTGCTCGCACTGCCCGGCGACGGCTGGGGCCCCGACGGCGCGGCAGCGCCCCCGTACGCGCGGAACCCGGCCGCACAGGCCGCGCTGGACCCGGGGAAGCTGACCCGGGTCTCCCCCACGGCGTGGAAGACCTCGGCCCGCACCGACTTCTCCGTGTGGCCGGCCCGCGGCGACCGCACCGGCGACCGTGCCCTGCTGCGCCGCGCCCTCACCGTCTGGGCCCGCCCCGGGGACGGCGTCCGGGTGTCGGCGACCCCGGGCACCGCGCGGGGCGGCCCCGCCGGACCGCCACAGCTCCTCTACGCGGGAACGGTCGACACGGCACACGTGGTGGTCCTGTACGACGGTCTGCGCATCGCCCGGTACGCCGAACCGAGGGGCGGCACCCGGGGCGCAGCGCTCGACTTCGCCCGCGTCGACGGCGCCGGCCGGGCGGGCTCCGGTGCGGTGGTGCTGAGCCGGGCCGACGGCAACGTCCGCTATCTGCTGGCCCCCTGGGTGCGGGAGGCGGGCGAGCGGGATCTGCGGGAGCCCGGCTCGGGCGCGATGGCGCTGCCGCTCACGGACGGCGTGACCTCTCCCCTGGCCGGTCCCGCCCCGAAGCCGGGACCGTGCACGTCGTGGAACGTGCTGGAGCTGACCGACGGCACCGGCACCCGCCTGGTGACCGACCTCGGCGAACTGGTCCCGGCCCGTCTGACCGCCGGACGCCCCGGCGGGACACGGGAGGCGTCCGGGGCGAAGGCCCTGCGCACCTGGGCGCCGTACGCCTGCTCGCTGAGCGCGTTGCGTTCGGCCGGCGTGCGGAGTGTGAACGCCTGGGAGTTCGCCGGGCAGCCGCTGCCCGAGGGTGGCGGTGAGGCGGCCTGGGTGTGCACCCGGGCCGAGACCTGGCGGGGCGGCGGCGCGCGGGTGCTGGCGCAGTTCCACACACCGGGCGGGCGGTTCGGGGCGGTGGCGGCGAAGGCCCAGGACGTACCGGCGTGCGGGGAGCGGGAGCCGCGCGTGCTCGCCGGGGTGCTGTGGAAGTCCGAGAACGGCCACTGGTATCTGCTGGCCGCGGGCAGCCCCGACACCAGGTCCATCCGGGCGGCCGGCGGTGTCGAGGGGTCCTCGAAGGGCCCGCTGCTGACCGTCCGCGCGAGGAACGGCGTCCAGGCGGATCTCAAGGGCACGCGGGAGAACGGGCGGACGATCACCGGACTGCGCTGAGCCGCGTGAACACCGCCGCCCGGTCCGGACCGTTCACGGCCGGAATCGATCGGTAAGGTGTTCGTATGACGAGCGGGGAACGGCGCAGAATGGGAGTGGAGGAACGGCGGCAGCAGTTGATCGGCGTGGCCCTCGAACTGTTCAGCCGGCGCTCCCCCGACGAGGTCTCCATCGACGAGATAGCGGCGCGCGCGGGCATCTCCCGCCCGCTGGTCTATCACTACTTCCCCGGCAAACTCAGCCTGTACGAGGCCGCGTTGCGGCGTGCGGCCGATGATCTGGCGTCCCGGTTCACGGAGCCGCAGGAGGGCCCGCTGGGGTCGCGGCTGCGCCGGGTGATGGCCCGCTTCTTCGACTTCGTCGACGAGCACGGGCCGGGTTTCGCCGCGCTGATGCGGGGTGGTCCGGCGGTGTCCGCGGGCGGCGCCCGCTCGATGAGCGCGGTGTCCACCACCCACGCGCTGATCGACTCCGTACGGCAGGTCGCCTGTGACCAGATGTTGTCGCACATGGGCGTGGTCGGTCCCGCTCCGGTGCGCCTCGAACTGGTCGTACGGTCCTGGATCTCGCTCGTCGAGTCGACGGCGCTGATCTGGCTGGACGGGCGGCGCATCCCGCGCGCCGAACTGGAGGCGCAGCTGGTGCAGGACTTCGCCGCGCTGGCCGCCGTGGCCGCCGCCCGCGACGAGGAACTGGCCGCGCTGCTCCGCGATCTCGTCAAGGGCGAGCCGGGCGACGGACCGTTCACCGACCTCGCCACCCGGCTCATCGCGCTGGCGTCGCCGTGAGCGCCGTGACGACGTGGGGTCTGGTCGTCGAGTCGACCGTGGGCACCGGCGAGCGCAAGCACACGGAGGCCCAGGTGGTGGCGCACGTCGAGGGGACGCGGGAGGAGGCGCTCGCGGAGCTGGAGCGGCGGGCGCGCGCCCATGTGCCCGCCCATCCGCTGAGCCACCGGCGCCGTCGCCTCCTCAGGGACGGCGACGGGTTCCTCCTGGTCGTCGACGGGGCGTGGCGCTCGTTCCTCACCCGGTTCACGGTGGCGGAACTGCTGGAGGACTCCGCGGCGCCCGCCGCACCGGAACCCGTCGGCCGGACGCCGTCCGAGCCGGAACCCGTCGCCGAGGCAGTGCCGCCCGCCTCTCCTCGCCCTTCGGCGGAGCAGCCGGCCGAGCGGGACGAGGACGGGGTGCCGGTGCTGCCGTCGTGGCTGGGGCGCCGCGACCTGTCGTGAGGCCTACTCGCCCTCGGACTTCCGGTAGGACGCGTCGAGTTCGCGTACCTCGGCGGAGGCGTGCAGGGTCAGACCCCCGGCCGGCCTCACATACGTCCGCAGCAGTTCGAGCACGGTCTCGGTGAGCCGGGCCTTGGTGTCGTCGGTGCGGCCGGGCAGCATGGCGATGTGGACATGCACATGGGCGTGTCCGTCGGTGTCCTGGCCGACGACGATGTCCTCGGTCCGCCGGAACCGGGTCTTGCACGCCGGCTGCTTGGCGGCCGCGATCTCCACGACGGCGGTGTGCAGGTCCCGCGCGAACGCGGGCCGGTCGAAGCCGTCCGCCAGTCGCCCGGAGTAGTCGACGGTGATCTGCGGCATGAGCCCTCCTGTTCTCGGTCAGGAGGGCTCACACTAGCCGCAGCCTCCTACGGGATCAGCCGCCGGTGGTGAACACCGCGACCGTGCGGGCCGCGACGGTGAACGTGCCGGACCCCTTCGCGTACGACGACGTCTTCACGACCGCGTCCTTGCCCGCCGCCTGTACCGGGTGCAGGCGGTAGCCCGTCCCGGCGAGCGCGGCGACGCGCTGCTCCTGCCTCTGCGGCGTGGCGTTGAAGACCACGACCAGATCGCCGAGCCTCATGGTGATCACGCCGGGCGTCTCGTCCGTCCCGGAGAGCGGGAAGGAGAGCCGGGACTGCACCTGGGCGGCCGTGCCGAGGGAGAACGCCTTCTCCGTCGTACGAATGGACAGCAGGTCCTGGTACGCGGCCGAGGTGCCCTCGATCTGCGGGCAGCCGACCTGGACCGAGCCGAGCAGCGGCTTGGCGTAGGGCCACTTGTCCTCGTTGTCGGCGGCCGGCGGCAGACCCCGGCCGAAGCCGTTGCCGTCCGCGCAGTTCCAGTGGATGGCGTTGAACCAGTCGCCGCTGTCGTAGGAGTTGCGGTCCAGGGACTTGGAACGCAGCAGGTCGGTGCCCGCCTGGGAGAGGGCCGGGCCCTGCGAGAGGGCGGCCGTCGCCATGGCGAGGACCTGCATACGGGCCCGGTCGCCGGCGGACGTGTCCTTCGGCAGCTTGAAGGCGAGCGCGTCGAACAGGGACTCGTTGTCGTGCGCGTCCGCGTAGGCGAGGGCGTCGCCGGGGGCGGCCGCGTAGCCGGCGGGGGCGCTGTTGTAGTCGACCTGGGAGCCCTTGACCTCCTTGCCGCTGGTGTCGGTGAAGGTGTAGCCGGCCAGGTTGCCGCTCAGGCCCACCTTGATCAGGTCCTGGTAGTGCAGCAGGCGGGCCTTCTGCTCGGCCTCGGTGCCGTTGTTCCGCGAGGAGTTGGGGTCGGTGTAGAGGCCGGAGGCGAAGCCCTGCACGCCGGGGTCCTCGTCGAAGGGGCCGCCGCCGCGCACGGCGTCACGGGCCCGGTCGGAGAAGGTGGCGATGCCGGTGCCGGCCATGTTCTGCTGCGTGGCCTGTTCGAAGCGGGCGTCGTCGGCGATCTCGCCGAAGTTCCAGCCCTCCCCGTACAGGATGATCTTCTTGCCGTCGACGCCGTCCTTGGCGGGGGTCAGCTCGTCCAGCGCCTTCCTGACGGCGAGGATGTTGGCCTTCGGGTGGTGACCCATGAGGTCGAAGCGGAACCCGTCGACCTTGTACTCCTTGGCCCAGGTGACGATCGAGTCGACGACCAGCTTGCCCATCATGGCGTTCTCGGTGGCCGTGCCCGCACAGCAGGTGCTGTTGGCGACCGAGCCGTCGGCGAGGAGCCGCTGGTAGTAGCCGGGCACGATGCGGTCGAGGACGGAGGTCTTGGCCTGGCCGCTCGCGGCGGTGTGGTTGTAGACGACGTCCATGACGACGCGCAGGCCGTCCTCGTTGAGCGCCTTGACCATCTTCCGGAACTCGACGGTGCGTTCGGTGCCGTCGGGGTCGGTGGCGTAGGAGCCCTCGGGGACCGTGTAGTGGTAGGGGTCGTAGCCCCAGTTGAAGGCGTCCTTGGCGGCGGCCTTCGCCACGCACTCCTGCTGTTTGTCCGAGTCGGCCGGGTAGGAGGCGAGGTCGCAGTCGACGGTCGTCCGCCCGGACTTCTTCTCGGGGATGGTGGCGATGTCGAACGCGGGCAGCAGATGCACGTACGAGGTGCCGGCCTCGGCCAGCTCCCGCAGGTGCTTGCTGCCGTCGCTGTCCTTGTCGGTGAAGGCGAGGTAGGTGCCGGGGTGCCGCGCCGTGCGGTCCGCGATGGAGAAGTCGCGGATGTGCAGCTCCTGGATCTGGGCGTCCCTGAGCGGTACGGCCCTGGGCTTGTCGTACGTCGTCCAGTCGCGCGGCTTCAGGGAGCGGTCGGCGAGGTCGACGACGAGGCTGCGCTCGGAGTCGGTGGTGAGGGCGACCGAGTAGGGGTCGGTGACCTCGTTGGTGACGATCTCGCGGGTGCCGGGCGCCCACACCGTCACCTGGTACCGGTACTCCTCGCCCTTCCAGGAGGCCGGTCCGGTGACGGACCAGACGCCGGTGGCGTCGTCGCGGTGCATGCGGACGCTGCGGCCGCCGATCTCCAGGGAGACGTCGCGCGCGGTCGGCGCCCACACGGAGAGGGTGGGCCGGCCGTGGCGGAACACGGGGCCGAGGTCCGCTGTGGCGGCAGCGGCGTAGAGGTCGTCGAGTACGCCCGCGATCTGCACGCCGGTCGCGGCGAGCACGGCGCCGTTGGCGGCGTGCTGGGTGGCGACGACCTGCCCGCGCAGGGCCCCGCGCACCCGGTCCCGGTCGCGCGGGTCGACGGACCAGGCGGTGCCGTCCTTCAGATGCGGGAACCTCGCCTTCTGGGCGTCGGTGAGGGTCGCGCCGTTCAGCCGGATCCAGCGCGCGTCCCCGCTGGTCAGTGTCCCGTCCTGCACCTTGACGGAACCGGTGCGGGAGGCGAGGAGCTGGGTGGAGGCGGCGGCTTCGGAGCCGTCCCAGACGAGGGTGTCCCGGTCGATCCAGACGGCCTTGGAGGTGGTGAGGTCGAGGGCGGCCGCCGAGCCGGCGGGCTGCGGCAGCAGGTACTTCTCCTGGCCGTTCACCAGCCACACCTCGTGGCCGTTCGCCTTGAGGTCGAGCGACTGGTCGGTGGGGAGGTCCTTCTCGTCGCCGTTGTGGAGGATGTAGCTGAGGCTGGTGGCACCCTCGGTGAGCGGCACCTCGAAGACGGCGCCGTAGGCGTCGGTCCGCACCGGCTTCAGGGGGTTCGACCAGTCGGTGGGGTTCGCGGCACCGGTCCAGGTGTGCAGGCCCCAGCCGTCGTAGTTCCCGTCGGCGCGGTGGTAGTGGAGTACGGCCTTGGTGGTGTCCTGGGCCGGGTGGTCGGGCCGCTCGGTGGTGACCGTCTCCTTGCCCTGCTCGATCCAGACCTCACCGGTCCGGGTGAGGTCGATCGTGCGGTCGGTGGAGACGTCCTTGTTCCCGTCCTTGTCGATGACGAGGAAGGCGACGTCGGAGGCGCCCGGCTTCAGCTTGACGTAGGCGAAGGCGCCGTAGGCGTCGCGGCCGGTGAAGGGGTGGCTGGCCGGCCACTCGGTGGCCTCGCCGTCGGCGAGGTCGCCCCAGGCGTACAGGCCCCAGTCGTCGTAGTCGCCGTCCGTGCGCTTGTAGTGGACGATCGCGTAGTCGCGGGAGGCGGCGGTGGGCGGCTCCTCGGCCGGCGGGGTGCCGGTGGTGGAGGCGGCGAGGGCGCTCGCGGTACGCCCGGCCGAGTCGATCACGACGGCCTTGTAGCGCAGGGCGGTACCGGCGGGGACGTCCTCGCCGATGGTGTGGGTGACCTGGTAGGGGGCGTGGTCGGCGGAGCCGAGGGTGTGCCATGCGCCGTTGCCGGTCTGGGCGGCGAAGACGACCCGGTTGAGCCGGCCGCCGTCGACGCCCGCGGTGACCTCGACGGTGCCGGTGGCGCCCGCCTCGGGGGCCTGGAGGGTGATCGTGGGCTTGGCGGCCGGCTTGGCGAGCGGGCCGGATGCCCTGAGGACGATCGCGGAGCCCGCCGGGACGGTGACGGTGATCTTCTGGTCGGCGTCGCTGGTCACGGAGGCGTCGGTGCCGTAGAGGCCCTTGAACGTCATCCGGGCGGAGCCGGTCGCGAAGGTGGCCTTCCGCGCCTCGCCGGAGTTGTTGAAGGCGACGACGTACTCGGTGGTGTCCTTGCCGGTGCCGGTGCGGGAGAAGGCGTAGACGCCCGCCCCGTCGGCGGCGTACCGCTCCTGCTGGATGCCGTCGGTGAGGGCCGGGTGGGCCTTGCGGAGCTTCGCGAGAGCACTGATCTGCCGGTAGAGCGGTGCTCGCGTGTCGTAGCCGTCCTCGGCGTGGGTGCGGTCGGTGCCGATCAGATCGTCGTCGAGGTAGTCGGCGGTGCGGGAGGCGAACAGGGTCTGGCGGGAGTCCTTGTCGCCGCCGGCGCCGGTGAAGCCCTGCTCGTCGCCGTAGTAGACGACCGGGTTGCCGCGGCTGAGGAACATCAGCTCGTTGGCGAGCATGTCCTTCTTCAGCAGCTCCGCGTCGGACGCCTCCGGGTTGTCCTGGGTGAGGAACGTGCCGATGCGGCCCATGTCGTGGTTGCCGAGGAAGGTGACCTGCTCATAGGCGTTGGCCTTGTCGGTGGCGTACTTGTAGTCGTCCCCGAAGACCGAGGCCAGCTTCTGCGCGCTGCCGCCCTGGGAGGCGTACTGCCGTGCCGCCTCCTGGAACGGGAAGTCGAGCGTGGCGTCGAGGCGGCCCCGGGTGACGTACGGGGCGGTGATGTCCGTGTCGGCGGAGTAGACCTCGCCGAACATGAAGAAGTCGTCCCGGCCCCTCTTGGCCGCGTAGGCGTCCAGGGCGGTGGCCCACTGGGTCCAGAACTCCATGTTGACGTGCTTCACGGTGTCGATCCGGAAGCCGTCGATGTCGAAGTCCCTGACCCACCGCTGGTAGATCTTCTCCATGCCGTCGACGACCTCGGGACGCTCGGTCCACAGGTCGTCGAGGCCGGAGAAGTCTCCGTACTCGGAGGACTCGCCGGCGAAGGTGGAGTCGCCCCGGTTGTGGTACATGTCCGGGTCGTTGAGCCAGGACGGGACCTTGACCCGCTTCTTCGCGTCCGGCACGACCGGGGTGCGCGGGAAGGAACCGCCGTCCACACGCGGGAACGGGCGGGAGCCGTCGGCGTGGTCGGCGTCGTCGAAGGGCTCGCCGTCCTTCGTCAGATACGGGAAGGCGCCCTTGGAGAGGTAGCCGTAGGACTTCTCCTCGTAGTCGACGACGTCGGCGGTGTGGTTGGTGATGACGTCGAAGAAGACCTTCATGCCCTTGTCGTGGGCCTTGTCGATGAGCTTCTCGAGGTCGTCGTTGGTGCCGAAGTGCGGGTCGACCTGGGTGAAGTCGGTGATCCAGTAGCCGTGGTAGCCGGCGCTCGCGTTCTCCCCCGTGCCCTGCACGGGCTGGTTCTTGAAGATGGGCGCCATCCAGATGGCGGTGGTGCCGAGCCCCTTGATGTAGTCGAGCCTCTTCGTCAGGCCCTTGAGGTCGCCGCCCTGGTAGAAGCCCTTGTCGGTGGGGTCGTACCCGGTGGCGAGGCGTGAACCGGTCAGTCCGCCGCGGTCGTTCTTCGTGTCGCCGTTGGCGAAGCGGTCCGGCAGGACGAAGTAGAACTGCTCGCGGGTCAGATCGTGCCGTGCGGGCGACGAGGCGAGCTTCGCGTCCGAGGGCGGCGCGGGCGGTGTGGCGGCGCGTGCGGCGACCGGCTGCACGAGGGCCGCGGCGAGCGCGGCCACGGTGACGGCGGCGACGCGCCCGCCCCAAGCGGTGCGGCGCCCCGGGGGCGCGGGCCAGCTGGCATTCAAGGCAGTGAACTCCTTGCGTGTACGGCTCATTCGGGTCCGACCCCACGCCACGGCACGGCCTGTTTCGGCCACGTCACCGGAGCGTCCGCGTGACCGTATCGCCGTTGAAAGCTTTACAGCAAGGGTTGTGAAAGTAACGGTAAGGACTTGCAGCACGACGCGGGCCGCGCCGCCGCCCCGTGAACGGCGGCACGGTCCGCGGGTGTTCAGCAGGACGACTTGCCGGCGTACACCGCGAGGGCTGTCCGGGAGCCCAGGGTGGCGGTCAGCTGTCCGGAACCGTTCACGGTGACCGTGGTGTTGTTCTGGACGTTGCAGTACGTGCCCGCGGCGAGGGAGGTCTGGTAGGTGCGGGTCAGCGAGCCGGACTCGTGGTTGACGGCCACGAAGCCCTTGCTGCCCCGGCCGAACGCGATCGCGTCGTTGCCGTTGTCCCACCAGTTCGTCACCGACTGGCCCCGGGTCGCGTTGCGGAACGCGACCATGGACTTGATCTCCGGCCAGGCGTGCTGGCACTTCCAGCCGCTCTGCCAGCAGGCGTCGACCCGGCCGCCATTGGGCGGCCCGGCGTCGTGGTCGGAGAACTCGTAACCGGAGTTGATGTCCGGGGCGCCGTAGGGCCAGGCCAGCATGAAGACGTTGGCCAGGGTGTAGGTGGCGTTGTCCTTGTAGGACAGGGTACTGCCGTTGCGTTCGGTGTCGTGGTTGTCGACGAAGACGCCGGAGACGGAGCCGTTCATATAGCCCCAGCCCTCGCCGTAGTTCTTCAGATAGGCGAGGTTCTCGTTGTTGAAGACCCGCTTGAGGTCGTAGGCGTAGCGGAACTCCTGGACGTCGCCGACGCCCGTGTACTCGGTGGGCTGGACGGCCTCGCCCGCGCCGTAGATGACCTCCTGCTTCCAGTACACGCCCGGATTGCTCAGCCGGGACTTGATGTTGGCGAGGTCGGCGGCCGGCATGTGCTTGGCGGCGTCGATACGGAAGCCGTCGACGCCCAGCGACAGCAGGTCGTTCATATAGCCGGCGATGGCCCCGCGGACGTAGTCCTCGCCGGTGTCCAGGTCGGCGAGGCCGACGAGTTCGCAGTTCTGGACGTTCCAGCGGTCGCCGTAGTTGTTGATCTGCGAGGTGCAGTTGTCGAAGTCGTACGAGGAGTACAGACCGGGGTAGTTGTACTTCGTGTACGACGAACCGCCCGTACCGGTGCCGCTGCCCGCGGACATGTGGTTGATGACCGTGTCGGCGACGACCTTCACACCGGCCGCGTGACACGTGTCGACCATGTTCCTGAACGCGGTCCGGTCACCGAGCCGGCCGGCGATCTTGTAGCTGACCGGCTGGTACGAGGTCCACCACTGCGCGCCCTGTATGTGCTCGGCGGGCGGGGAGACCTGGACGTAGCCGTACCCCGCGGGGCCGAGGGTGGTGGTGCACTCACGGGCGACCGAGGCGAAGTTCCACTCGAACAGGACGGCGGTGACGTCCTTGGTGCCGGGCGGGGACGCCTCCGCCCCGGTCGGGGCCATGACAATCGAGGCGGCCGCGAGGGCGACCACCCCGGAGAGGGTTCTGCGTGCCATGTGGGGTTCCTTCTTCATCGAAGGGTGTGGGGAAACCGCCGAGGCGGCTTGAAGCTTCTTGCAGAAAGCTTCAGCAACCTTGCGGCACCGCAGATGTTAGAGGCCCGCCACCCGAAAGGGCAGCGGGCCGTACCAACTTGAACGAAAAAAGTTGCGGGACGAACGACGGGCGGCCGGTCGGCCCGAGGGACCGGGAGGTCAGTCCCTGGTCCACCACACGGTGGTGTCGGCGGGCACCGTCGCCTCGCCGGCCGTCTTCGCCACCTCGCCGTTGGCGATCAGGACACGCCCGTACGCCGGGGTGGTCACCGGTTCCGCCGTGGTGTTGGCGACGCACACGAACTCGCCGCGCCGGAAGGCGAGGACGCCCTCGGGCGCCCGCAGCCACTCCACCGCGTCGCCCGCGCCCAGGTCGGGCCGCTCCCGGCGCAGGGCCAGTGCGGAGCGGTACAGCTCCAGGGTCGAGCCGGGCGTGCCGGTCTGCGCCTCGATGCTCAGCTCGCCCCACTCCGCGGGCTGCGGCAGCCAGCTGCCGCCGTCGCCGAAGCCGTACGAGGAGCCCTCGCGGGTCCACGGGATCGGCACCCGGCAGCCGTCGCGGAAGCCGTCCTGGCCGGCGCCCCGGAAGTACGCCGGGTCCTGGCGCACCTCGTCGGGCAGGTCGACGACGTCCGGCAGGCCGAGCTCCTCGCCCTGGTAGACGTAGGCCGAACCGGGCAGCGCCAGCATCAGCAGCGTCGCCGCGCGGGCCCGGCGCAGGCCGAGTTCGCGGTCGCCCGCGAGGCGGATCTGGGTGCCGAGGCCGGCCGGGTTGGCGAAGCGGGTGGCGTGCCGGGTGACGTCGTGGTTGGACAGCACCCAGGTGGCGGGGGCGCCGACCGGGCGCATGGCGTCCAGGGTCCGGTTGATGACGGTGCGCAGTTCCTCGGCGTCCCAGTGGGTGCCCAGGTACTGGAAGTTGAACGCCTGGTGCAGCTCGTCGGGGCGCACGTAGTTGGCGGTGCGCTCGACGGTGGGGGTCCACGCCTCGGCGACGAAGATGCGCTCGCCGGAGTACTCGTCGAGGATGAGCCGCCACTGGCGGTAGATGTCGTGGACGCCGTCCTGGTCGAAGAACGGCATGACATCGTTGCCCAGCAGCTTCAGCTGGTCGTGGTCGCCGAGGTCGGGCAGGCCCTCGGCCTTCACCATGCCGTGCGCGACGTCGATACGGAAGCCGTCCACGCCCATGTCGAGCCAGAACCGCAGGATGGAGCGGAACTCGTCGCCGACGGCGGGGTGTTCCCAGTCGAAGTCGGGCTGCTCGGGCGCGAAGAGGTGCAGGTACCACTCGCCGGGGGTGCCGTCGGGCTCGGTGACACGGGTCCAGGCCGGGCCGCCGAAGATGGACTCCCAGTCGTTGGGCGGCAGTTCGCCGTTCTTCCCCTTGCCGGGGCGGAAGTGGTAGCGGTCGCGGGAGGGCGATCCGGGGCCCTCGGCGAGGGCGCGCTTGAACCACTCGTGCTGGTCGGAGGAGTGGTTCGGCACCAGGTCGACGATGATCCGCAGGCCCAGCGCGTGGGCGTCACGGATCAGCGCGTCGGCGTCCAGGAGGTTGCCGAACATGGGGTCGACGGCGCGGTAGTCGGCGACGTCGTAGCCGGCGTCGGCCTGCGGGGAGGCGTAGAAGGGGCTGAGCCACACGGCGTCCACACCGAGGTCACGCAGATACGGCAGGCGGGAGCGGATGCCTTCCAGGTCTCCCATGCCGTCGCCGTTGCTGTCGGCGAAGCTGCGCGGGTACACCTGGTAGATCACCGCGTCCCGCCACCAGTCGCGGCGCCGGGCGACGGTGGCGACGGACGCGTCGGTCGTGGGGGTCGGGGCCGGGGCGGCGGAGTGAGGCTGGCTCATGTCGTCCTTGATACGAGTGCGGGCTGGGAAGCGAGTGGGGGCGGATGAAGGAAACGAGGCGGCCGCGGTGACAGCGGGGTCGGATGGCCACCGCGACCGTCTCGAGCTCGGGAAGGGCGACGCCCTCCAGGGGCGCGGGGAACTGCGCGACCAGCCACGACGGCGCGGCAGCCGGACACAGAACAGTGCGCACCCCTGGCGGCTCTTACCCCTTGGTGCCGCCGGCGGTGAGTCCGGCCACCAGGTTCTTCTGCACGAGGTAGAAGAACGCGGACACGGGTATCGCGATCAGGACCGCGGTGGCGGCCATGAGGTTGCGCTGTGCGTCGTGCTCGCTGATGAAGCTCTGCAGACCGACGGCGAGGGTGTACTTCTCGTCGTCGAGCATGAACGTCGTGGCGAAGGCGACCTCGCCGAACGCGGTGATGAAGCTGTAGAACGCGGCGACCGCGAGACCCGGCTTGGACAGGGGCAGGATCAGCCGCGCGAACGTGCCGAAGGGGGTCAGTCCGTCGACCCGTCCGGCCTCGTCGATCTCGAACGGGATGGTGTCGAAGTAGCCCTTCATCAGCCAGGCGCAGTACGGCACCGCCGTCGAGCAGTAGACCAGGACGAGTCCGAGATAGCTGTCGATGAGCCGCAGGTCCGACATGATCTGGTACATCGGCACCATCAGGACGGCGACCGGGAACATCTGGGTGAGCAGCAGGACCCACATGAACTTCTTGTAGCCGGGGAAGCGCATGCGGGAGACCGCGTAGCCGGTGGTGGCGGCGACGAGGACGCCGATGACCGTGGTGCCGAGCGAGACGATCAGCGAGCTCTTCAGCCAGTCGAAGAAGTTCGTGTGCTGCAGGACGAACGCGTAGTTGTCCAGCGTCATCTTGCCCCAGATGC
Source organism: Streptomyces sp. NRRL WC-3626 (assembly GCF_000718785.1). Classification (GTDB taxonomy): domain Bacteria; phylum Actinomycetota; class Actinomycetes; order Streptomycetales; family Streptomycetaceae; genus Streptomyces; species Streptomyces edwardsiae. Next base: position 13,569 of record NZ_JOCA01000013.1, read on the forward strand.
CGCCGGGACGCAGATAGTCGTCCTTGTCGGGGCCGAGGGACAGGAAGACCAGCCAGGCGACCGGGAACAGCGCGATCAGGCCGGCCACGGTGAGGATGCCGTGCGTGGTGAGGCGCCCCAGGGGGCTGCTCTCGCCGCGCCGGCGCACCTTGCGGGGCGGGGTGGTGTCGTCGGCAGGCCGGTCCGCCGGAGCAGTGGTGGTGACGGATGTGGTGCTCATGGGGACTCCTGCCTCAGTTCGCGAGCTGCTGCTCATTGCGGTTCAGCCAGCGGCGGTAGAAGGAGGTGAAGACGACGAGGATGGCCAGCAGCAGCATGCCGTAGGCCGCGGACTCGGCGAATTCGCGCGGCTGCTGTCCGAAGCCGAGCTGGTAGGACCAGGTGACCAGGATCTGGGCGTCCGGCGCGGTGTTGCCGAACAGCAGGAAGATGATCGCGAACTGGTTGAAGGTCCAGATGATGCCGAGCAGGACCACGGTGGAGCTGACCGCGCGCAGTCCGGGCAGGGTGACGTTGCGGAACCGCTGCCAGGCGTTGGCGCCGTCCATCTCGGCGGCCTCGTACAGGCTGGCGTCGATCGACTGCAGCCCGCCGAGCAGGGAGATCATCATGAACGGCACACCGCACCAGGTGTTGACCATGATCGCGGCGAAGCGCTGCCAGAAGGTGTCCTCGAGCCAGGCCGGCGAGGGCAGGCCGAGCGAGTCCAGGGCGGTGTTGATGATGCCGGCGTCGGCGAGCATGAAGCGCCAGCCGAAGACGGTGACGAAGGTGGGCACGGCCCACGGCAGGATCAGGACCAGCCGGTAGAAGGTGCGGCCGCGGATCTTCTGGTTGAGCAGCAGGGCGAGGCCCAGGCCGATGGTGTAGTGCAGGACGACGCAGGCGGCCGTCCACACGATCGTCCAGACGAACTTGGACCAGAAGCGGTCGTAGGCCGTCTCGCCCCACAGGATGTCGGCGTAGTTGTCGATGCCGATGAACCGGTAGGTGGCCTCGATCTCGTTGACGCCGATGGTGCGGGCCGAGTTCAGGCTGTCCGCGTCGGTGAGCGTGAGGTAGAAGCCGTACGCCAGGGGGTACAGCACGATGACGCCGAGCACCAGGACCACCGGCGCGATCATGGCGTAGGCGTACCAGTACTTCTGGTATCCGCGCTTCAGGCGGCCGGCCGGACCGGGGCGGGGCGCGCGGTCACCGCGGCGCTTGCCGGTCGCGCGGTCGATGGTGGCTGTCATGGTTCGGCACCTTCTGGATGATCAACGGGTACGGCACACAGGCCGGCGGCCGCCGGACCCTCCCCTCCTGGAAGCGGGTCCGGCGGCCACACGGGCATTACTTGCTGAAGTCCGGCACCAGCTTGGCGACCGAGGTCTCCGCGTCACCGAGACCCTTGTCCAGGGACTTCTTGCCGCTCGCGATCTGCGGCAGCTCGTCGTCCAGCGGACCCCACAGCGAGCTGTACTCGGGCAGGGCGGGGCGCGGCTGGGCGGCGGCGAGGACCGTCTGGTAGCCGGCGATGCCCGGGTCGGCCTTGACCTGGTCGGTGTAGGCGTCGTCGCGGGTCGGGAGCGTGGAGTTCTTCAGCGCGATGGTCTCCTGCGCCTTGGCCGAGGTCATGAACTTGACGAACTTCAGCGAGGCCTTCTGGTGCGCCTCGTCGGAGCCGGCGTAGACGGAGAGGTTGTGGCCGCCGGTCGGGGCGCCGGCCGTACCGGCGGTGCCGGCCGGGACGGTGGCGATGCCGAGGTTGTTCTTGTCCTTGAACGCGGAGCCCTTGTAGAAGTTGGTGATCTCCCACGGGCCCTGGATGATCGAGGCGACCTTGCCGTTGACGAACGCGTCCTGGATGTGGGCGTAGGCGTCGGCGGTCACGTCGGCCTTGTGCAGGCCCTTGCCGTCGAAGAGGCTCTGCCAGGTGCCGTACGCCTTCTGGGCCTCGGCCGAGTTGACGGTGACCTTCTTGGCGTCGGCGTCGACCATGTCGGTGCCCTCGCCGTACAGGAACGGCTGGGCGTAGTAGCCGGCCGTGGAGCCCCAGTAGCCGTCGACGCCGGTCTTGGCCTTGACGGTGGCGGCGGCCTTCTTCAGGTCGTCCCAGGTCTTGGGCGCCTCGACGCCGGCCTTCTCGAACAGTTCCTTGTTGTATACGAAGGCGAGGGTGTCCGTGGTGAAGGGGACGCCGTAGGTCTTGCCCTCGTACTTGGCCTGCTCGATCAGGTTGGGCTTGATCTTGTCCTGCTCGGCGAGGGCCTCGGTGCCGTCCAGCGGCAGGAGGAAGCTCTTCTTGGCGAAGGCGGGGGTCCAGCCGACCTCGGCGCGCAGCACGTCGGGGGCGCCCTTGGAACCGGCGGCGGTGTCGAACTTGTTCTGCGCCTGGTCGAAGGGGACGTTGACGTACTTGACCTTGATGTCCTTGTTGGCGGCCTCGAACTCCTTGACCAGGGCCTGGTAGGTCGGCGCCTCGTTGGTCGCGTTGGAGGTGTCCCACCAGGTGATGGTGACCGGGCCGTCGGCCTTGTCGCCGCTGTCGCTGTCTCCGCCGCAGGCCGTCGCCGCGAGGGCGAGGGACGCCACCAGCGCGGTGGCCGCTATGCCACGCCGCATGAGGTTCTCCTTGAGGGTTTGAGCCCGTGAGTGCAGTGCGGCCCCGTCTGCCGTCCTGCTGTCTTGCCGAGGGCGCCGTTGCCGCCGCCGGGCGACGTGAACGTAACAGCGCCGGAACCTTTTCGAAAGACCTTGCAGAAAAGTTTTGCAAGCGTCGTCGAGAGTTACGCCGCCGTGACCTGAACTCGACCGTCCCGCGACCAGGGTTTCCGCCCGTACGACAGGGGATCGCACTGTTGTGCAAGACTCTGCAAGCACTTGCCATCCGTTGCCGGCGGGGGGAATCATCCCTTGCGGACGGACGCCGACCACGACGTGAGGGATCGCGATGACCCAGCAGCCCGCAGCGGGCCGTTCGACGGCGCGCACCAGGCGTCCGATCGGTGTGCAAGGGGCGAAGCGGCGGCTACAGTCCAGTCCTGTGACCACACGCCTTGCCGATATCGCTGCTCAGGCGGGGGTGAGCGAGGCAACCGTCAGCCGCGTCCTCAACGGCAAGCCGGGCGTCGCCGCCACCACCCGCCAGTCCGTGCTCGCCGCCCTCGACGTTCTCGGCTACGAGCGACCGGTGCGGCTGCGGCAGCGCAGCGAGGGCCTGGTCGGGCTGATCACCCCGGAGCTGGAGAATCCGATCTTCCCGGCGCTGGCCCAGGTCATCGGGCAGGCGCTGACCCGGCAGGGCTACACCCCGGTGCTCGCCACCCAGACCCCGGGCGGGTCGACGGAGGACGAGCTGACCGAGATGCTCGTGGACCGCGGGGTGGCCGGGATCATCTATGTCTCCGGACTGCACGCGGACACCACCGCCGACATGCAGCGCTACGAGCGACTGCGGGCGCAGGGCGTTCCGTTCGTGCTGGTGGACGGTTTCTCGCCGAAGGTGCAGGCGCCGTTCATCTCCCCCGACGACCGGGCCGCGATGGCGCTCGCCGTCACCCATCTCGCCTCCCTCGGCCACACCCGGATCGGGCTGGCGCTCGGGCCGAAGCGGTTCGTGCCGGTACAGCGCAAGATCGAGGGCTTCGTGCGCACCGTGCAGGAGCAATTGGGGCTGAGCGCCGAGGCGGTCGAGAAGGAGCTGGTGCAGCACTCGCTGTACACGCTGGAGGGCGGGCAGGCCGCCGCGACCGCGCTGATGGACCGCGACTGCACGGCGGTGGTGTGCGCGAGCGACATGATGGCGCTGGGCGCGATACGGGCGGCGCGGCAGCGCGGCCTGGACGTGCCGAAGGACATCTCGGTGGTCGGCTTCGACGACTCCCCGCTGATCGCGTTCACCGATCCGCCGCTGACCACGGTGCGCAAGCCGGTTCCGGCGATGGGCCAGGCCGCGGTGCGCACGCTGCTGGAGGAGATCGGCGGAACGCCCGCCCCGCACAGCGAGTTCGTGTTCATGCCGGAACTGGTGGTGCGCGGCTCGACCGCCTCGGCCCCCGGGGACCGGAATCGTCCGTAGGGGGGAGAAGATGCGGGCCGGGCCCCACCGGGGGATGATCTGGGGGGTGGGTCTTTTCTGGCAGACTCTGTGCCTATGGGTGACACGACCGTGACAACGCTGGAAGGCCGCGAACAGGCCGCAGCGAACCCCGTCGCGGAGCGGACGGGGCCGGGTCGCATGCGCCGTCTGCGCACTCCCCGCCGGCCCCGGCTGTGGTTCGAGATCCTGCTGATCGGGGTGAGTTACTGGACGTACTCCCTCGTACGCAACGCCGTGCCCGAACAGCGGGCGGAGGCGCTGCGCAACGCCGACTGGATCTGGCGTCTCGAGGGGCAACTCGGGCTCGCCTTCGAGGAGTCCGTCAACCATGCCGTGAACGGGGTGACTTGGCTCGTCGTCGGCATGAACTACTACTACGCCACCCTGCACTTCGTGGTGACGCTGAGTGTCCTCGTGTGGCTCTACCGTAGTCATCCCGGCCGCTACGCGGCGTCCCGGCTGGTCCTGTTCAGCACCACGGGCATCGCCCTGGCCGGCTACTACCTGTATCCGCTCGCCCCGCCCCGGCTGATGCGCGGGCAGGACTTCGTCGACACCGTCCTGGTCCACCAGACGTGGGGGTCGATGGCGTCCGGCGATCTGAAGCACATGTCGAACCAGTACGCGGCGATGCCGTCGATGCACATCGGCTGGTCGATGTGGTGCGGACTGACCATTTTCGCGCTGGCCTCGGTCCCCTGGGCCCGGGTCCTGGGACTGCTCTACCCGGCGGCGACCCTGGTGGTCATCGTGGCCACGGCCAACCACTTCTGGCTGGACGCGGTGGGCGGCCTGATCTGCCTGTCGGTCGGCTACGGCATCGCCCTCCTCTGGTACGGCCACTGGCCGCACACTCTGCCGAAACACATCCCGAAACCCGGCGAGATCAGCCCTTCCGGCGCACCATCCAGCCCTTCCGGTGCACCATCCAGCCCCTCCGGCGTTTGAGGAGCGGGGGTCCGGGGGCAGCGCCCCCGGGGACGGGACGGGAAGGGGCGGCGGGGGCGAAAACCCCGCACAGTGACCCGGAACCACACCTCACGCCCCGCCGTAGAACAACTCCTCCACCACACCCCGAGCCCGCCGCGCCGTACGCCGATACGCGTCGAGCATGTCCCCCGCATGCCCGGGCCCGTACCCCAGATACCGCCCCACGGCCCCGAGCTCCCGAGGCGCCGTCGGAAACGTGTCCCCCGCCCGCCCCCTGACCAGCATCACCGCGTTACGCACCCGAGTCGCAAGCACCCACGCCTCGTCCAGAATCGCGGCATCGTCCGAGGAGATCAGCCCCGCCGCACAGGCCGCCGACAACGCCTCACGCGTCCGCGTGGTCCGCAGCCCCGGCTCCCGGGCGGCATGCCGCAGCTGCGTCAGCTGCACGGTCCACTCCACATCGGACAGCCCGCCCGGCCCCAGCTTGGCGTGCAGTTTGGGATCGGCCCCCCGCGGCAGCCGCTCGGACTCCATACGCGCCTTCAGCCGCCGGATCTCCCGCGCGGCCTCGTCGTCGAGGCCGTTCGCCGGATAGCGCAGCGGGTCGACCAGCTCGGTGAAGCGGCGCCCCAGCTCCTCGTCCCCGGCGACATGCTCGGCGCGCAGCAGCGCGTGCCGCTCCCACACCAGGGACCAGCGCCGGTAGTACGCCTCGTACGACTTGAGGGTGCGGACCAGCGGGCCGGACTTGCCCTCCGGGCGCAGGTCGGCGTCGATCAGCAGGGGCGGGTCGGCGCTGGGGATCTGGAGCAGGCGGCGCATCTCCGAGACCACCTTGTTCGCCGCCTCGGCGGCCTCCCGTTCGTCCACGCCGTCGCGCGGTTCGTGGACGAAGAGGACGTCCGCGTCGGAGCCGTAGCCCAGCTCGTGCCCGCCGAAGCGGCCCATGCCGATGACGGCGAACCGGGTGGGCAGCGTGTCCCCCCAGCCCTCCCGCACCACCGCGCGCAGTGTGCCGGCGAGGGTGGCGGCGGTCAGGTCGGAGACCGCGCCGCCGACCAGGTCCACCAGGGCGCCCTGGTCGGCCTCGGCGGGCTGGGACTCGGTGCCGTAGGAGCCGACGATGTCGGCCGCCGACGTACGGAACAGTTCGCGGCGGCGCACACCGCGGGCGGCGGTGACGCCCTGGACCGCGTTGTCGGCGCGGCGGACGGCGGCGAGCATCTCCTGCTCCAGGGCGGCGCGGCTGCGCGGCCGGAGTCCGCCGTCGCCGTCGCCGAGCAGCGCCACCGCCTCGGGGGCGCGCATCAGCAGGTCGGGGGCGAGCCGGCCGGCGGAGAGCACCCGGGCCAGGTTCTCGGCGGCGGCGCCCTCGTCGCGCAGCAGCCGCAGATACCAGGGGGTCTTGCCGAGCGCGTCGGACACCTTGCGGAAGTTGAGCAGGCCCGCGTCCGGGTCGGCGGAGTCCGCGAACCAGCCGAGCAGCACGGGCAGCAGGGTGCGCTGGATGGCGGCCTTGCGGGTGACTCCGGACGCCAGCGCCTCCAGATGGCGCAGGGCGGCGGCCGGGTCTGCGTAGCCGAGGGCGACCATGCGTTCGCGGGCGGCCTCGGCGCTGAGCCGGGCCTCGCCGGTGGCGAGCGCGGCCACGGCGTCGAGGAGCGGCCGGTAGAACAGCTTCTCGTGCAGCCGCCGTACGACGGAGGCGTGCCGTTTCCACTCGCGGGTCAGGGTGGCGACCGGGTCGGTGCGCAGTTCGAGGGAGCGGGCGAGGCGGCGCAGGTCGGTCTCGTCCTCGGGGACGAGGTGGGTGCGGCGCAGCCGGTAGAGCTGGATGCGGTGCTCCATGGAGCGCAGGAAGCGGTAGGCGTCGTCGAGCTGGGCGGCGTCCACCCGGCCGACGTAGCCGCCGGCGGCGAGCGCCTTCAGCGCGTCGAGGGTGGTGCCGCTGCGCAGGGAGGCGTCGGCGCGGCCGTGCACCAGCTGGAGCAGTTGCACCGCGAACTCGACGTCCCGCAGGCCGCCGGGGCCGAGCTTCAGCTGGCGGTCGATCTCGGTGGCGGGGATGGTCTCCACCACCCGGCGGCGCATCTTCTGCACGTCGGCGACGAAGTTCTCCCGCTCGGCGGCCCCCCATACGAGCGGCTGGAGCGCGGCGACGTACTCCGCGCCGAGCGTGAGGTCGCCGGCGACCGGGCGGGCCTTGAGCAGCGCCTGGAACTCCCAGGTCTTGGCCCAGCGCTGGTAGTAGGCGAGGTGGGAGGCGAGGGTGCGCACCAGGGGCCCGTTGCGGCCCTCGGGGCGCAGGTTGGCGTCGACGGGCCAGATGGAACCCTCGACGGTGGTCTCGGAGCAGATCCGCATCAGGTGCGAGGCGAGCCGGGTCGCGGCGCGCAGTGCCTTGTCCTCGTCGGCGCCGTTCACGGCCTCGCCGACGAAGATGACGTCGACGTCGGAGACGTAGTTCAGTTCGTGGCCGCCGCACTTGCCCATCGCGATCACCGCGAGCCGGCACAGGGCGGCGTCCTCGGGGGCGGCGGTCGCGGCGAGGGCGAGGGCGGCGCGCAGGGTGGCGGTGGCGAGGTCGGCGAGTTCGGCGGCGGTCTGGGCGATCTCGATGGTGCCGCAGACGTCGCGGGCGGCGATGGACAGCAGACAGCGGCGGTAGGCGACGCGCAGCGAGACCGGGTCGTCGGCCTCGGCGAGGCCCCGCTCGAACTCCTCGACGCCCGGGTGCAGGTCGCGCGGCTCGTAGGTGACGAGGGCCTGCCAGTCGGTCGGGTGCCGGGCGAGGTGGTCGGCGAGCGCGGCGGACGCGCCGAGCACCCCGAGCAGCCGGTCCCGCAGCGGCTTGGCCGCTATCAGCGTGTCCAGCAGTTCCTGGCGGGCGGTGTGCCCGTCCTGCGCCTCCAGCAGCCGTACGAGGCCGAGCAGCGCGAGATCGGGGTCGGCGGCCCTGCCGAGGGCGTCCAGCAGGACGGGGTCGTCGCGCACGGCCGCCAGTTCGGGGCTGTCGAGCAGCCGCTCGGCGGCGGAGGGATCGGTGAAGCCGTGCCGCAGCAGCCGCGTGAAGATACTGCTCCTGCGCCCCGGCGCCGACGTCATCCCCGGCCTCCTCGTACCTCGTGCCTCGGACTCTGGGTCGTACGGCTCGAGCCTATCCGCAGTGGGTGCGTACGGCGCTGGGGTGGCCCGGGGCGGGTGCCGGGGGCACGGTGGCGTGTTTTCGGTGGCGGCGGGGGCTGTTTTCGGCTTCGGTGAGGGGGAGCCGTGCGCGCGACGCGTACGGCTGCCGACCAAGGAGCCGCTTTCCGTGGACATGACCCTCGAAGTGATCCCGCTGCCCGTGAGCGACATCGACCGGGCCAGGGACTTCTACCGTGACAAGGTCGGCTTCCACGTCGACATCGACCAGGAGGTCATGCCGGGTCTGCGCATCGTGCAGCTGACGCCGCCCGGCTCGGGCTGTTCGATCGCCCTGGGCGACGGCATCTGGAAGCTGAGCCCGGCGAACACTCCCGCTCCCGGCTCCTACCAGGGGCTGCAGCTCTGTGTCGCCGACATCGAGGCGGCCCACGCGGAGCTGACCGCGCGGGGCCTGGAGGTCTCCGAACCGGTGCGCTACGCCGAGTCCGACGGCGCCACCTTCATGTACTTCACCGACCCGGACGGCAACGGCTGGGCGGTCCAGGAGTACCGGCGCCGCGCGAAGGAGCCGCTGCACAAGGTGCTGGGGGACGCGGCGGGGGCGTAGCCCCCGGCGTCGCCGGTCAGAGATCGTCGGGAAGGATCCGGAAGCAGGAGAACTTGCCGCCCGTCGGCCGCAGCGCCCGGAAGTCTCGTAGGTCCTTGGTGAGGATGGCGTCGGTGCCGTACTCGGCGGCGAGAGCGACGTTGACCGCGTCCACCAGATCCAGGTCCAGTGACGCGTAGCGTGCCCGGACGGCCAGCGCGGCGTCCATGATCTCCGGCGTCGGCGGGGCCAGGATCAGCCGCATCTGCCGTACGCGTTCGGTGAGGGAACGGACGAGTGCGTCAGCCGTCCCGCGCCCGGCACGGCTGGTCGCCACCTGGTGCACCTCGGTCAGGGCGAGCGGGCTGGCGACGAGAAAGCCGCACTGGTCCGCAGCCTTCCTGGCCGCGTGATGATCGGGGTCGGACCGGTTGAAGAGGGTGAGAATGCCGGAGGTGTCGGCAATGGCGATCACGCGGCGTCGCCCCGGTTCCGGCGCTCCCGCTCCGCGTGCCCCCGCGTCACCGCCGTCCGGATCTCTTCCTTGTCCACGGGACCGCCGAGGTCGAACGTCTCCTCGTCGGAGACGAACGGCTCGTCCCACACACGATGTGCCAAGGCGATGCGGTGGATGCCCTCGCGGATTATCTCCGCCTCCGGGACCCCCAGACGGGCAGCCGCCTCCTTGATCAGGAGCAGATCACTGTCTTCCGCGTAGACGTTGGTGCGCTTCAGAGCCATACCGCCATGGTACAGGACGTGTACCACGGCTATGGTGCGCCTCCGTCGGCCGCGCAGGCCGGGGGCCGTCGTCAGAACGGCCCCCGGCTCGCGGTCAGCTCGCGTACGTCTCGAACTCGGCGATCCTCGGGGTGCCCGAGGCGCCGGTGATCTCAAAGGTGATCTTCTTCAGGGAGGTCGCCGAGAAGCCGATGGCGCCCGACCCGCTGCCGGAGGCCAGGACGGCGCCCGTGTCGTGGTTCAGGACACGGTACGAGCCGATGGTCCCGGAGCCCGAGGCGAGCCGGATGTTGATCTTGGAGACCGTGGTGGCGGAGCCCCACTTCACCGAGACGGACCCGGTCGAGCCGGAGGGCGACCAGTAGGTGCTCGTGCTGCCGTCGACGACGTTGCCGTAGCTCGTCCCGGAGGCCTTGGAGGAGCCGTCCGCGCCCGCGCCGATGCTGAGGTTGGTGCCGGTGGGCGGGTCGGTGGGGTCGGGGTCGGTCGGGTCCGGGTCCGTGGGGTCGGGGTCGGTCGGGTCCGGGTTCTGCGGGGTGCAGCTGCCGTCCGAGACCTTCAGGCCCTTGTTGGCGCCCGCCGTCTGGCTCACCACGCTCGGCACGCAGTTGGCCGCGTCGAGGCTGTAGGAGTAGGGGATGCTCACCGAGGTGTTCGACGTCGGGTTCGGGCCGGCGGGCTGGTTGTCGCCCGACCGCGAGGACCAGGTGATGTTGTCGAAGATGTTGCCGCTGACCTGCCAGTAGCCGGCCTGGTCGGTGTAGAAGGTGCCCAGGACGTCCTTCGAGTCCTCGAAGTAGTTGTTGTCCACCTTCGCGCGGGCACCGGCCCGGGAGTTGATCCCGGACTCGTTCAGGTTCTTGTAGTGGTTGTTGTAGATGTGCGCGATGCCGCCGCGCAGCAGGGGCGTACGGGAGTCGAGGTTCTCGTACAGGTTGTGGTGGAAGGTGACGTAGCCGTTGGACGTGTCGCTCTCGCTGGAGCCGATGAGTCCGCCGCGGCCGGAGTTGCGCAGGGTGCTGTAGGACAGCGTGACGTACTGGGTGTTGTCCTTCATGTCGAACAGACCGTCGTAGCCCTCGGACTCGCCGCCGGACGCCTCCAGGGTGGTGTGGTCGACCCACACGTTGCGGACATCGCTTTCCATGCCGATGGCGTCTCCGCCGTTCGACGTGGGCGAGCCCGACTTCTTGACGTTCTTCACCGTCACGTTCTGGATGATGATGTTGCTGGACTCGCGGATGTGGATGCCCAGCTGGTCGAAGACGGCGCCGTTGCCGACACCGATGATCGAGACGTTGCTGATCTGCTTGAGCTCGATCTTGTCGGCCGCGGTGCTGCAGCTGCCGCCCGAGACCTTGGTGGTGTTGCCGTGGTTGATCGTGCCCTCGACCTGGATGGTGATCGGGGTGGAGCTGCTGGCCCGGTTGCAGAGGGCCTGGTGGATCGCGGTGCCGGTGGTGGCGCGGACCGTCTGGCCGCCCGCGCCGCCGGTGGTTCCGCCGTTCTGCGTCGCGTAGCCGGTGACACCGCCGGTGGCGGCGGAGGCCGTGGTCGTGGACATGGCCAGGCCGGTCGCTGCCGCGAGGGCTCCCGTGGCCAGTACGGCGGAGAGCCGCACGGCGACTGATCGTTTCATTCTCGTCTCGCCTTTCGTCCTCTGAGTCGGGGGCTGGTGCCGGTGCCGTTCAGGTTCGTGTCATGGGCATGACAGGGGCATCGATGAGGGTGGGCGGGGTGGGCCGGACCCATCGACGAGAAAGCGCTTTCTACTGGTCTGCCGTGACAGTAGGGCCACGCCCGGGGACTTGCAAGAGTCCGCGCAGTTACGGAAGGGGGACTTCCACTTGCCGTGGTGCCGCGATCCGCTCCCCGTCTCCGCCGGATCTAGGACAGGACCTGACCTCGATCACTTCTAACGTGGTTCTTGTCCGACGGAGCAGAACAACGGAAGGCGTATCACCATGACCGTGAACGAGCTGACCACCGACGACACGAGCGCAACCCCGGCCGTCACCGGCGAGCGCGCCGATCTGCTGGAGACACTGGCCAAGCACCGGCACTTCCTGCGCTTCACCACCCGCGATCTCACCGACGAACAGGCCGGGCTGCGGACCACGAGCAGCGAGCTCTGTCTGGGCGGCCTGGTCAAGCACGTCACGTCGGTCGAGCGGAACTGGGTGGACTTCATCCTGAACGGCCCCTCGTCGATGGGGGACTTCACCGCCATGACCGAGGCCGACTGGGCCCGGCGGGCCGACGAGTTCCGGATGCTGCCCGGCGAGACGCTGGCCGGTGTGCTGGCCGAGTACGCCGACGTGGCCCGCCGGACCGAGGACCTGGTCGCCGCTCTTCCCGACCTGGACGCGAAGTGGCCGCTGCCGAAGGCCCCGTGGTTCGAGGCGGACGCACAGTGGTCGGTCCGCAGGGTGCTGCTGCATGTCATCGCCGAGACGGCTCAGCACGCCGGCCACGCGGACATCATCCGGGAGTCCCTGGACGGCGCGAAGAGCATGGGCTGACGCCCGTTGGTCCGCCGGGGCGGGTGGACGTCCAGGGGAGTCGTGGGCCCGCGGCAATCCGCCCCGTGCGAGGCCGCGGCCGTCCGCCCCGTCCCGCCGTGGCGGGCCCATGGCCGCTCGTACCGCGCGGGATCTTGAACCCACGGCCGCTCGGCGCATGCAAGGGGCGGGCCCATGGCCGTCCGCCCCGCGCGGGGCCCCGGGCCCACGACCGTTCGCCCCGTGAAGGTGGCGGGCCCACGAGCGTTCGCCCAGCCCACGGCCGCTCGTCCCGAGCGAGGTGGCGAGCCCACGAGCCGTCCGCCCTGTGCGAGGTCGCAAAACCGCGGCGATCCACCCTGTGCGAGGTGGCGAGCCCAGCGGCCGCTCGCGTCCGCGCAAGGCCGCGGGCCCACCGGGCGCTCGCCCCGCGGTGGCGGCCCGCGGCCGTCGCCCCCGGGCACACGGCCCGTGGGCCCGCTCGCGTCCGCGCCTACAGCACCGGCAGGTTCTTGCGCAGCTCGAACGCCGTGACCTCGGAGCGGTACTCCTCCCACTCCTGCTTCTTGTTGCGCAGGAAGAAGTCGAAGACGTGCTCGCCGAGCGTCTCGGCGACGAGGTCGCTGCGCTCCATCAGGGTCAGGGCCTCGCCCAGGTTCTGCGGCAGGGGCTCGATGCCGAGCGCGCGGCGTTCCGCGTCGGAGAGGGCCCAGACGTCGTCCTCGGCGCCCGGCGGAAGCTCGTAGCCCTCCTCGATGCCCTTCAGGCCGGCGGCCAGCAGGACGGCGTAGGTGAGGTACGGGTTGGCGCCGGAGTCGATGGAGCGGACCTCCACGCGCGCGGAGCCGGTCTTGCCGGGCTTGTACATGGGCACGCGGACCAGGGCCGAGCGGTTGTTGTGGCCCCAGCAGATGTAGGACGGTGCCTCGCCGCCGGCGCCGGCCGTGCGCTCCGTACCGCCCCAGATGCGCTTGTACGAGTTGACCCACTGGTTGGTGACCGCGGAGATCTCCGCCGCGTGCCGCAGCAGGCCCGCGATGAAGGAGCGGCCGACCTTGGAGAGCTGGTACTCGGCGCCCGATTCGTAGAACGCGTTCCGGTCGCCCTCGAAGAGGGAGAGATGGGTGTGCATGCCGGAGCCGGGGTGCTCTGAGAAGGGCTTGGGCATGAAGGTCGCCTGGACCCCCTGTTCGAGGGCCACCTGCTTCATGACCAGGCGGAACGTCATGATGTTGTCCGCCGTGGAGAGCGCGTCCGCGTAGCGGAGGTCGATCTCCTGCTGGCCGGGGGCACCCTCGTGGTGGGAGAACTCCACCGAGATGCCCATCGACTCCAGCATGGTGATCGCCTGGCGGCGGAAGTCCATGCCGACGTTCTGCGGGGTGTGGTCGAAGTAGCCGGAGTTGTCGGCCGGGGTCGGGCGGCTGCCGTCCAGTGGCTTGTTCTTCAGCAGGAAGAACTCGATCTCCGGGTGGGTGTAGAAGGTGAAGCCCAGGTCGGAGGTGCGGGCCAGGGCACGCTTGAGGACGTAGCGCGGGTCCGCGAAGGACGGGGAGCCGTCCGGCATCAGGATGTCGCAGAACATCCGGGCCGTGCCGGGGGCCTCGGCGCGCCAGGGGAGGATCTGGAACGTCGACGGGTCCGGCTTGGCGATCATGTCGGACTCGTACACCCGGGCGAAGCCCTCGATGGCGGAGCCGTCGAAGCCGATCCCCTCGTCGAACGCCTGCTCCAGCTCGGCGGGGGCGACGGCCACGGACTTCAGGAAGCCCAGCACGTCGGTGAACCACAGGCGCACGAACCGGATGTCGCGCTCCTCCAAGGTCCGGAGCACGAACTCCTGCTGCTTGTCCATCTTCCGATTCCCCATCCTTGCCGGTCGGGCCGCCTGTCCGCGCCCCCGCCATGGATGGCGGGCGGGCTGCCGAGCGGGCACACGGGCATCCCACCACACCAGCGTTTCATACGCGTTGCCGACCTTGATCGGCCGACTGGCCGTGACCTGAACGCCGCGCACACGCCAGGTGTACCGCTCGCCTCCCATCTTGCCCGCTCACACGGCAGCGCGTAACGGGGGCGCCTGCGCGTAGGGGTGGCGCCTGCGCGAAACGGGTGGCGCCTGCGCCGATACGGGGTCCCTTACGGGCAATTCCGGGCCACTCGCGGACGGCCCCGCCCCCCTACGGGCCGCAGAGGTCACCCGCAGAGGGGGTCCCTCTCCGCCTGCCGGCGACTCCGGGCGCCGCATGCGGGCGACCCCGGACCTCTCCGCGCGGACCCGCCCCTACGGCCGCACCCGCCCCCTACAGGCAGCCCCCTCCGCCCATGAGAAATCCAGCCTCCGCCGGCGGGCGACTCCGGGGCCACTCACGGGCGGCCGCCCTTACGGGCCGCACCGGCCTCTGCCGGTAACCCCCGGCCCGCTCGCGCGCGGACCCGACGCCTGGCCGGAGCCGGGGGGCCGGGCCGGCCCCGGACTGCTCGCGCGCGGACCCGGCCCCCACGGACAGCCCCTTCCGCCCGCGGCGCCCTCGGGGCAGGGGCGAGTCGGGGGTCATTGTTTCGGGGTGAGGCCCAGGAGGAGGGGGCCCGTGGGGGAGGTGACGATGTCCTCGACCGTGAGGGGGTCCAGGGAGGCGAAGAAGGCCTCCTGGGCCGTGCGCAGGGCGCCGCGCAGCCGGCAGGCCGAGCGCAGCGGGCAGGGGGACACGGCGGTGCCGCCGTCGCAGTCGACGACGTCCCCCTCGCCCTCGAAGGCGCGGATCACCGCGCCGACGGAGGCGGTACGGCCGTCCTCGGTGACGCCCAGACCGCCGCCCCGGCCGCGGCGGGCCGTGAGCAGGCCCATGTGCTGGAGTTCGGCGACGACCTTCGCGGCGTGCGTGTACGGCACGTCCATCACCTCCGCGACCTCACGTGTGGTGGGGGTGGAGTCGCCCGCCACGGCGAGGCGCATGAGGACGCGAAGGGCCAGGTCGGTGGAGCGGAGGAGCCGCATATCAGGCAGCGTAGGTAATACGCATCCGGGGTTCAACTTTCCTGCGTGCGGTTTTTCCGTGTGCGTTTCGCGTACGCGTTTCCGCACGCGCCCTTCGGGGTTCTGGGGCTGAGCCCCCGACTCCTATTACGATCAGCTCACCCGTTCGTCAGACTCCCCTCGAAGGGCACTTTCCATGGGCTCCGCCAAGAAGAGCAGTGCGGCACGTTCGGCGCGTATAGAGGAGATGCGGCGCGCCGAGCAGGCCCGTGAGCGCCGTACCCGGATCCTCGTCATCGCCGCCAGTGTGGTGGTCGTCGCCGGGCTCGTCGCCGGCACCGTGGTGCTCGTCCAGTCGCAGTCCGACGACGGCGGCGGCAGCACGGCGTCGGACGGGAAGAACGCGGGCGAGTTCGTCACCGGCAAGGACGGTGTACGCGCCTGGAAGGGCGAACTGGGCCGCAACCACGTGACCAAGGCCGTGGACTACCCCGTCACGCCCCCGGTCGGCGGTGACCACAACCCCGTATGGATGAACTGCAACGGGGACGTCTACACCGACGAGCTCAACAACGCCAACGCCGTGCACTCGCTGGAGCACGGCGCGGTGTGGGTGACGTACAACGCCTCCGCCGGCGAGGCGGACGTCGAGGCGCTCGCGGCGAAGGTGAAGAAGACGCCGTACACGCTGATGAGCCCCGTGGACGGGCAGAAGGACCCGATCATGCTGTCCGCGTGGGGGCACCAGCGCACGGTGACCGGGGCGGACGACCCGGACGTGGACGCGTTCCTCGCGAAGTTCGTCCAGGGGGAGCAGACGCCGGAGCCGGGGGCCGCCTGCACCAACGGACTCTCCAAGTGAGGCAGATCGGGCTGGTCGCGGGCGCCGTGGTCACGGCGCTGATCGCGACCGGCGCGATCACCTACGCCGTGGCCGGCGACGAGGGGTCCTCGGACGCCGTCCCGGCCGCGGACTCCGCCGACGCCGGGTTCGCCCGCGACATGGCCGTGCACCATCAGCAGGCCGTCGAGATGTCGTACATCGTGCGCGACCGCACGGACGACGAGGAGGTCCGCCGGCTCGCCTACGACATCGCCCAGACGCAGGCCAACCAGCGGGGCATGCTGCTGGGCTGGCTCGACATGTGGGAGCTGCCCAAGGTGTCCGCCGATCCGCCGATGACCTGGATGGGCATGGGCGACACGGCCTCCGGCGAGGACGGGGCGCTGATGCCCGGCATGGCGACCAACAGCGAGATGGAACGGCTGGGGAAGCTGAGCGGGAAACCGGCCGAGGTCTTCTATCTGCAGCTGATGACGGACCACCACAAGGGCGGCGTGCACATGGCTCAGGCGTGTGTCCGTTCCTGCGAGGTCGGGGTCGAGAAGCGGCTGTCCCGGGGCATGGTGGCGGGCCAGGAGTCGGAGATCGCGCTGATGGCGGGGATGCTGAAGGAGCGAGGGGCGGCGGCGAGGCCGTAGGGGACGGGGCTCCAGGACATCGTGTCGCTCTGACGATTACACTGGGCCCGTGCCTCAACTACGTCTCGCCCTGAATCAGATCGACTCGCGCGTCGGCGACCTCGCCGGCAACGCCGAAACGATTGTCCGCTGGACCCGGCACTCCGCCGAACAGGGGGCGCACCTCGTGGCGTTCCCCGAGATGGCGCTGACCGGGTACCCCGTCGAGGACCTCGCCCTGCGGTCGTCCTTCGTGGAGGCCTCGCGGGCCGGGCTGCGCGCCCTCGCCGTGCGCCTCGCCGAGGAGGGCTTCGGGGAGCTGCCGGTGGTCGTCGGCTACCTCGACCGCAGCGCCGCCGCCCAGCCGAAGTACGGCCAGCCCGCGGGCGCACCGCGGAACGCGGGCGCCGTGCTGTACGGGGGTGAGGTGGCGCTGACCTTCGCCAAGCACCATCTGCCGAACTACGGCGTCTTCGACGAGTACCGCTACTTCGTGCCCGGCGACACGATGCCGGTCGTACGGGTGCGGGGTGTCGATGTCGCCCTCGCCATCTGCGAGGACCTGTGGCAGGACGGCGGGCGGGTGCCCGCGGCGCGCTCGGCGGGCGCCGGGCTGCTCCTGTCGGTCAACGCCTCACCGTACGAGCGGGACAAGGACGACACCCGGCTCGAGCTGGTGCGCAAGCGCGCGCAGGAGGCCGGGTGCACGACCGCGTACCTCGCCATGATGGGCGGGCAGGACGAACTCGTCTTCGACGGGGACTCGATCGTCGTGGACCGTGACGGCGGTGTCGTGGCGCGCGCGCCGCAGTTCGCCGAGGCGTGCGTCGTGGTCGACCTGGACCTGCCGGCGGCGCGGACGGACGCGCCGACGGGGGTCGTGGACGACGGGCTGCGGATCGACCGGGTCGTGCTGTCGGAGGACACCGTGCCGGCGTACGAGGCGTCGTCGCCCGGCGGGTACGCCTCGCGGCTCGACGACGACGAGGAGGTGTACTCCGCGCTGGTCGTGGGACTGCGGGCGTACGCGGAGAAGAACGGGTTCCGGTCGGTGCTGATCGGGCTGTCCGGGGGGATCGACTCGGCGCTGGTCGCCGCGATCGCGTGCGACGCGGTGGGCGCGGAGAACGTGTACGGCGTGTCGATGCCGTCGAAGTACTCCTCCGACCACTCCAAGGGTGACGCGGCGGAGCTGGCGCGGCGGACCGGGCTGAACTACCGGACGGTTCCCATCGAGCCGATGTTCGACGCGTACATGGGGTCGCTGGGGCTGACGGGGCTGGCCGAGGAGAACCTGCAGTCGCGGCTGCGGGGGACGATGCTGATGGCGATCTCCAACCAGGAGGGGCACATCGTGCTGGCGCCGGGCAACAAGTCGGAGCTGGCGGTGGGGTACTCGACGCTGTACGGGGACTCCGTGGGCGCCTACGGGCCGATCAAGGACGTGTACAAGACGTCGGTGTTCCGGCTGGCCGAGTGGCGCAACCGGGCTGCGGTCGAGCGGGGGCAGACGCCGCCGATCCCGGAGAACTCGATCACCAAGCCGCCGAGCGCGGAGCTGCGGCCGGGGCAGGTGGACACGGACTCGCTGCCGGACTATCCGGTCCTGGACGCGATCCTGGCCCTGTACGTGGACCGGGACCGGGGCGCGGACGAGATCGTCGCGGCGGGCTTCGACGCGGCGCTGGTCACCAAGACCCTGCGCATGGTCGACCGGGCGGAATACAAGCGCCGCCAGTACCCGCCGGGCACGAAGATCTCCCCCAAGGGCTTCGGCAAGGACCGCCGCCTCCCGATCACGAACGGCTGGCAGGAGGGCACCCAGCCCTGACCCACCCCCGAGGGGGCCGGGGACGTTTCCGCCCCGGCCCCCTCGCGCCCCCGCATTGTCGTTGCCTCGCGGTCCCGCGTCCCCTCGTTCCCGCGTCCCCGCACGTTCCCGCGTTGCCTCGCGCCCCCGCGTTCCCGCGCCCCCGCACGTTCCCGCGTTGCTTGCGCCCCCGCGTTGCCGCGGGCAATCGTGCCGCAGGGCGGCACGGGTGGGCGCGACGGCACCCCGCCGGCGCCGGGCCGCGCGACATCCCCCCGCTCAGCCGCCACCCCGGGCAGCCGAACCCTCAGTCCTCCGCAACCCTCACCCGCGCCGCGATCGGCAAGTGGTCACTGGCCGTCGCCGGCAACGTCCAGGAGCTCTCCGGCTCCGCCCCCTTCACCATGATCTGGTCGATCCGCGCCATCGGGAACGACGCCGGCCAGCTGAACCCGAACCCGCTCCCCACAGCCCCCTGCGTCGACCGCATCTGCGACGTCACCGCCCGCAGCGCCCGGTCGTTCATCGTCCCGTTCAGATCCCCCAGCAGCACCACGTTCGCCAGCCGCTCCCCCGCGATCGCCTCCCCCAGCGCGTCCGCGCTCTTGTCCCGCTGCCGAGCCGTGAACCCCGCCTCCAGCTTCACCCGCACCGACGGCAGATGAGCGACGTACACCGCGACCCGCCCGGTCGGCGCCGCCACCGTCGCCCGCATCGCCCGCTTCCAGCCGAGCCGGATGTCGACCGCCCTGACCTCGCTCAGCGGATACTTGCTCCACAGCCCGACCGTGCCGACCACCGCGTGGTGCCTGTACGTGGCCGACAGCGCCCGCTCGTACGTGGGCACCTCCGACGCCTTCAGCTCCTCGAGGGCCAGCACGTCCGCCCCGGAGGCCGCCACATCACGCGCGGTCGCCGACGGGTCGGGGTTGTCCGCGTTGACGTTGTGCGTCGCCACCGTGAGATCCCCGCCCGTGGCGGCGGTCTTGTCGGTGAGCAGGCCACCGAAGAGGTTCAGCCAGACGGCCACCGGCAGCACCGCCGCGATCAGCGCCGTGGCGGACTTGCGGATCAGTCCGAGGACGATCAGGAAGGGAATCAGCACACCCACCCACGGCAGGAACGTGTCCACCAGACTGCCCAGGTTGCCGATCGCGTTCGGGATGTGCCCGTGGGCCAGCATCACCAGTGCCGTCAGGACCGAGCAGAGGGCCAGGACGATGCCGCGCCGCCAGACGCCGCGGCCGCCCCACCCCCTGGTGACCCGGTCGCGCAGGCGCCGGAGGCGGGTCGACCGGGGCTCGCTCCCCGAACCGCCGTCGTCCGTCTCCGTGATGTACGCCTGCTGCGCCATACCGTCTCGCCTCACAACCCGCCGTGCACACCGTCACCCCGTGTCCGTATGACCCTAGGGGATGATCGGTGCCGTTCCCGCCGCCCCTCGGCGGCCGTACGGGGGCGAGGACGTGACGGGACGCCCGGGGAGTTCCGGACCACAGCGGGGAAAGCGCCCTCTGTGACGAAACGCGCACATCGCGCTTCGGGCCTACTCCCTGACGGGCCGTAGGCCCTGGAGCAGCGTGTCGACGATCTGTTCGGCGAGGTCGCCCGGAAGGTCGGAGTCGGGCCGCAGCACCGTACGTACGAGGACGGGGCCCACGACGATGTCGTTGAGGAGGTCGATGTCGACGTCGGCGCGCAGTTCGCCGTTCTCCCGGCCCCGGCGCAGCACCTCCAGGCCGAGCAGCCGGCGCGGCTGGATGACCGTGTCGTGGTAGGCGGCCCACAGGTTGGGGCTGCTCTTCATCTGGGCGCGTACGTTGTGCAGGATCGCCGAGGTGCGGCCGGCGAGGCCCCTTTGACGCAGGGACTCCAGCAGGATGACGAGGTCGTCGCGCATGGAGGTGCCGGGGAGTTCGGGGTCCGGGGGTTCGGCGGTGCGCATGACGTCGACGAGGAGTTGTTCCTTGCCGCTCCAGCGGCGGTAGATGGTGGCCTTGCCGACGCCGGCGGTGCGGGCGATGCGCTCGATGGAGAGCTCCGCGAGGGGCACGCCGTCCTCCAGGAGCTTCATCACTCCCTCGATGATGGCGCGCTCGACCGCCTCGCTGCGGGGGCGGCCCCGCGCGGGACCGTCCTGCCGGGGACCGGTGTCGGCCAGGCTCACGTCGTCGGGTCCTTTCGCTGGGCTGGGGACGATTCTCCCCGGTGGGCGGTGGGGCCGGTCCACCGCCCGGGGGACGTCACTCCGCCGCCGGGACCAGCTCCTGTTCCTCGTTGTCCCCCTCGGGCGACGGCGTACGCCCCGGCAGGAAGACGGCGACGACGATCGCGCCCACCATCGCCACGCCGGCTCCCCACAGCGCGGTGACGTGCATGGCGTGCAGGAACGCGTCGTCGGCGGCGCCGGCCAGGGCTTCTCCGCGCGGGCCCAGCCGGTCCGCCACGGCCAGCGTGGCCTCGATGGACTCGCCGGCGGCGTGCCGTGCGCCGGGCGGCAGCAGGCCGAGCTTGTCCTCGATGCCGTCGCGGTAGGCGGTGGAGAGCACCGAGCCGAGGATGGCGATGCCGAGGGCGCCGCCGACCTGCCGGAAGGTGTTGCTGAGGGCGGAGGCGGAACCGGCCTTCTCGCGCGGCAGGGCCTGCATGATGACGACGCTGACCGGGGTCATGACGTGTGCCATGCCGGCGCCCATGAGGAAGAAGACGACCTCCAGGATCCAGATGGGCGTGTCCGCGTCCAGGGTGGCGAACGCGGCCAGCGTCGCGGCGAGCACCACCAGGCCGGCGGTCGTGGTGGCCTTGTCGCCGAAGCGGTCGACCAGGAGGCGCGCCCTCGGCGCGAAGATCATCTGTGCGGCGGCCAGCGGGATCATCAGCAGCCCGGTCTCCAGCGGCGAGTAGCCGCGCACGCTCTGGGTGTAGAACACCGCGAAGAACGTCACGCCCATCAGCGCGAAGAAGACCAGCGCGATCGCGGCGATCGCGGCGGAGAACACCTTGTTCTTGAAGTAGGTGATGTCGATGGAGGGGTGGTCGCTGCGCTTCTCGAACACGACGAACGCGGCGAGTACGGCGAGACCGGCCGCGATCGTCACGAGCACCGTCGCGTCCGTGAAGTCGGCGAGCTGGCCGCCCTTGATGATGCCGTAGACCAGCAGGACCAGTCCGGTCACGGACAGGACGACACCGACGGGGTCGATACGGCCCGGGTTCGGGTCGCGGGAGTCGGGCACCAGCCACAGCATCAGGCCCACGGCGAGGACCACGATGGGCACGTTGATCAGGAACACCGATCCCCACCAGAAGTGGTCGAGCAGCACTCCGCCGGTGATCGGGCCGATGGCGATGGCCAGGCCCACACCGCCCGCCCAGATGCCGATGGCCTTGGGCTGCTCGTCACGCTCGAAGACGTTCATCAGGACGGCCAGGGTGGCCGGCATCACGAACGCGGCACCCAGGCCCATCACCGCGCGGAAGCCGATCAGTTCGGCCGGCGAACCGGAGAACGAGGCGAGCAGCGAGCCGATGCCGAACACGACGAGGCCGCCGATCAGCACCTTCTTGCGGCCGAGCCGGTCGCCGAGCAGTCCCGCGCTGAAGAGCAGCCCGGCGAAGACGAGCGTGTAGGCGTTGATCGCCCACTCCAGCTCGCTCTGGGTGGCGCCCAGACCGGTGGGCGCGGGGGTGGAGATCGTCTTGATGGCGACGTTCAGGATCGAGTTGTCGAGTACGACGATCAGCAGGCTCAGCATCAGCACGCCGAGGATCGCCCAGCGGCGCCGGTGCACCGCTTCCGGGACCCGGCGGGCAGGGACGGCAGGAGAAGTCATGCGGTCCAGGTTAGTCAATTACGATACGAGACCGTCTCGTATCGGAAGGGCTTTGCCCAGATCTTGCCCGGATATTGCCCGGCGGAACTCACAGGGGGACCTCTGGCCCTCGTTCGGGTGAGGTGCCACCATGGAAGTGGTCCGGGGACGCCGTCAGGGCGCCTCGAGATGACGTGTTGGGAGACTTCCATGACGCAGCTTTCGGCTGCCCAGAACGGGGCGTCCGGGTCGACGTCCGGTCCCTCCGGCGGCGGCAAGACGCTGTACGGGGGCAAGGGAACCCGCCGTATCACGGTCCGCGACATCGCCGCCGCCAAGGAGCGCGGCGAGAAGTGGCCCATGCTCACCGCGTACGACGCGACGACCGCGTCCGTGTTCGACGAGGCCGGCATCCCGGTGATGCTCGTCGGCGACTCCGCGGGCAACTGCCACCTCGGGTACGAGACGACCGTGCCCGTCACCCTCGACGAGATGACCATGCTGTCGGCGGCGGTCGTACGCGGTACGTCGCGTGCGCTGATCGTGGCCGATCTGCCGTTCGGCTCCTACCAGGAGGGTCCCGTGCAGGCGCTGCGCTCGGCGACCCGGCTGGTCAAGGAGGCGGGCGTGGGCGCCGTGAAGCTGGAGGGCGGCGAGCGGTCGCACCGGCAGATCGAGCTGCTGGTGGAGTCCGGAATTCCCGTGATGGCCCACATCGGGCTGACGCCGCAGTCGGTGAACGCGATGGGGTACCGGGTGCAGGGGCGCGGCGAGGAGGCGGCCCAGCAGCTGCTGCGGGACGCGAAGGCCGTGCAGGACGCGGGGGCGTTCGCGGTGGTGCTGGAGCTGGTGCCGGCGGAGCTGGCGGGTGAGGTGACCCGGGTGTTGCAGATCCCCACCGTGGGGATCGGGGCGGGCGCCGCCACGGACGCGCAGGTACTGGTCTGGACCGACATGCTGGGTCTCACGGGCGGGCGCGTGCCGAAGTTCGTGAAGCAGTACGCGGACCTCCGCGCGGTGATGCGGGGCGCCGCGGAGGCGTTCGCGGAGGACGTCGTATCCGGCACCTTCCCGGAGGAATCCCACTCCGTCCACTGAACCACTGCAGCACCACCCGCCGGCCCCGTCGATCTTCCCCCGTCGACGGGGCCGGCGCCCGTCCGCACCCCGCCCTCCGCCCTCCGCCCGTCCGCCCGTCCGCCCGTCCGCCCGTCCGCCCTCCGCCCTCCGCCCTCCGCCCTCCGCCCTCCGCCCTCCGCCCTCCGCGGGCAATCGTGCCGCAGGGCGGCACGGGTGGGCGCGACGGCACCCCGCCGGCGCCGGGCTGCGCAAACACCCCCCGGCCGGCCCCCACCCCGGGCAACCGGACACCCGGCCGACACATGCGCAGGCAGGTTGTCGGCAGGATGTCGGGGCTTTGTCGGCAGACATCGGCACGCTCTCCCTCATGACGCGAAACGACAAAGACCCGGGGGTCGCGGCCGGCGCGGTGAGCGTGCGGGGGCTCGTCAAGCACTACGGGGACACCAAGGCGCTGGACGGCGTCGACCTGGACGTACGCCAGGGCACCGTGATGGGCGTGCTCGGCCCGAACGGCGCCGGCAAGACGACCCTCGTACGGATCCTGTCCACGCTGCTCACCCCGACCGCCGGCCACGCCACCGTCGCCGGCTACGACGTGATCCGCCAGCCCCGCCAGCTGCGCCGGGTGATCGGCCTGACCGGCCAGTACGCCTCCGTGGACGAGAAGCTCCCCGGCTGGGAGAACCTGTATCTGATCGGCCGCCTCCTCGACCTGCCCCGCAAGGAGGCGAGGGCCCGCGCCGACGAACTCCTGGAGCGCTTCTCGCTCACCGACGCGGCCCGCCGCCCCGCGGCCACCTACTCCGGCGGTATGCGGCGCCGCCTCGACCTCGCCGCCTCGATGATCGGCCGGCCGTCCGTGCTGTTCCTGGACGAGCCGACCACGGGACTGGACCCCCGTACCCGCAACGAGGTGTGGGACGAGGTCAAGCGGCTGGTCGGCGACGGTGTGACCGTCCTGCTCACCACCCAGTACATGGAGGAGGCCGAGCAGCTCGCCGGGGAGCTGACCGTCGTGGACCGGGGCAAGGTCATCGCGAGCGGCGGCATCGAGGAGCTGAAGGCCAAGGTGGGCGGCCGTACGCTGCGGGTCCGCCCCGCCGACCCGCTGCAGTTGCGCCCGCTGGCGGCCGCCCTCGACACGCTCGGCATCACCGGGCTCGCCACGACGACCGTGGACACCGAGCGGGGTGCCGTGCTCGTACCGGTGCTGAGCGACGAGCAGCTGACGGCCGTGGTCGGCGCGGTCACCGCGCGTGGGATCACGCTCAGCTCCATCTCCACCGAACTGCCCAGCCTGGACGAGGTGTTCCTGTCCCTCACCGGCCACCGTGCCAGTGCCCCGCAGGACGTCGTGCCCGCCGAGACCCACGAGGAGGTCGTCGCCGTATGAGCGCCACCACCATGACCACCGATCCGCGCGCCGACGCGCGCATCCCGTTGCGGGCCCATCTGCGGCACACCGGGGCGCTCGTACGCCGCAATCTGCTGTGGATCCGGCAGGACCCGGAGTCGATGTTCGACGCCGTGCTGTTCCCGATCGTCTTCACCCTGCTGTTCGTGTACGTCTTCGGCGGCTCGATCGGGCAGTCGCTGGGCGGCGGGCAGGACGCCTATGTGCAGTACATCGTGCCCGGCCTGATGGCCATGATGGGCATGAACATGGCCCAGGGGGTGGGCACGGGGTTCAACCAGGACTTCAACACCGGGGTCATGGACCGCTTCCGTTCGCTGCCCATCGGGCGCGGCTCGGTGCTGTTCGCGAAGATCTCGGTCGAGATGGTGCGGATGCTGATCGCCACCGCGATCCTGATGGTCGTCGGTGTGCTCGTGGGCTTCGACATCAACAACTGGCCGGGGCTGTTCGCCGCCGTGGGACTGTCCGCCGTCTTCGGCTCGGCCCTGATGTGGATCTTCCTCACACTGGGTGTGGTGATGAAGAACGCGCAGTCGGTGCAGGCGATGGGCTTCCTGGTGCTGATGCCGCTGCAGTTCGGTTCGTCGATCTTCGCGCCGACGCAGTCGATGCCGGGCTGGCTGGAGTCGTTCACCCAGGTCAACCCGCTGTCGGCGCTGGCGGACGCCGCACGCGGGCTGATGGTGGGCGGCCCGGTCGCCCACGACCTGTGGATGACGCTGGCCTGGTCGGTGGGGATCACGGCGGTGATGGCGCCGGTCGCGATCCACAAGTTCCGTACGAAGAGCTGATCACGCCGGGTCGAGGAGGGCGAGGGTCTGTGCCGGGGAGAGACCTTCGCCCTCGGCGTACGCGGTCTCGTACCCCGTGTCCCCGATCGCCGTCCGGACGCGTGCCTCGGCCTGTGCGCGGGCCTCGCGTTCCATGCGCGGGGGGAGGTGCTCGGGCGGGAGCCAGGAGTCGGCGGCGCCGAGGCAGCGGGCCGCGTCCGCGGCGTGCCGCCCGCCGTCGACCCCGGCGAGGGCGGTGGCGCCCATGGTGACGTACGCGGAGCGCATATGGGGTGCCATGGCGGAGGAGAGCGGGTCGCCGGCCTGCCGGATCGCCTCGCGCAGGACGACGAGGGCCTGGTCGTCCTTGCCGTCGGCGACCTCGAGCCAGCCCTCGGCGCCGAGGATGAACGCGTCGAAGACGACGTAGTGCGCGATACGGAACTCCTCGCGCAGTTCCCGCAGATGCTGCCGTGCCTCGTCCGTACGGCCGGTCAGGCAGAGCCAGCCGGTGAGGAAGAGCCGGGCGGCGGGCAGGGCCTCGAGGTGCCGGCCCCGGGTGTCGTCGATGACCTCGCGCAGCAGCCGCTCACCGCGCTCGGCCTCCCCCGCCTCCAGCAGGGCGTTGCCCAGCCGGGCGGTGAGCACGGAGGTGTGGGCGCGGGCGCCGAGCCGCCTGGCGTGCTCGATCGCGGCCTCGTAGTCGGCGGCGGCCTCCTGGTACCCGCCGGCCATCTCGCGGGCCTCGCCGCGTGCGGAGAGGGCCTCGGCGATGCCCCAGGTGTCGCCGAGCCGCCCGTAGATCTCCAGGGCCTCGTCGGCGTCGCGACGGGCGTCGCCGGCCCAGTCGCTGCGGTTGGCGAGGAAGTTGGCGCGCAGCTGCAGGTTGGAGGCCAGCTCCCATTCGAAGCCGGGGTTCTCCCGGCAGGTGCGGATCGCCGCGTCGACGATCCGGTGCAGCCGGTCCATGTCGCCGGTGAGCATCACGGCGAACACCCAGAGCAGGCCGGGCGGGCGGCAGGCCTGCGGTATGCCCGGTTCGTACGTCGCGGCGACGAGGCGCAGCTTGTGCTGTGCCTCGGGGGTCTGCCAGTCGTCCAGCTCGGTGTCCATGTGGGCGAGATGGGCGAGGTGCACCCCGCGCCGGGCCTCGGTGAGGAGTTCCCCGGTCAGCGGGGGCGGGGAGTCGGTGCAGCGCTCCCACAGCGGTACGGCGGGCCGTACCGGTTCGCTGAACGGGTCGGGGGCGAGCGCCATCACCTCGGAGCACCAGTTGCGGGCCTCGATGCGCAGGTCGCGCATCTGCCAGTACCAGACGAGCGACAGGGTGATGAGGAGGGCCTCCTGCTCGTCGCGCAGGGCGAGGGCGTGGCGCAGGGCCGTGCGCACGTTCTCGTACTCCCGTTCCAGCAGGGCGATCGCGTCCACCTGGCGCGGGCCGCGCAGCAACGGCTCGGTGGTGCGGGCGAGTTCGCGGAAGTACGTCAGATGCGCCCGTTCCGCCTCGGCGCGCCGGCCGGACTCGTCGAGGCGTTCACCGGCGTACTCGGCGACGGTCTCCAGGAGCCGGTAGCGCATCTCGTCCCCGCCCGAAGGGGCGGCCACCACGAGGGACTTGTCGACGAGGGAGCCGAGCGCGTCGAGTGCGGCGGGTCCGCAGACGGCCTCGGCGGCGCCGAGGCCGCAGCCGCCGGCGAACACCGACAGCCGTCCCAGTACGTCGCGTTCGCCGGCGTCGAGCAGGTCCCAGGACCAGTCGACGACGGCCCGCAGGGTCTGCTGCCGGGGCAGCACGGTGCGGCTGCCGGAGGTGAGCAGGCGGAAGCGGTCGTCGAGCCGGTCGGCGATCTGGCGCGGGGTGAGCATCCGCAGCCGGGCGGCGGCGAGTTCGATGGCGAGCGGCAGTCCGTCGAGGCGGCGGCAGATCTCCGCGCAGGCCGCCGCGGTGTCGTCGTCGGCGTCGGTGCGGAAGCCGGGTCGGGCGGCGGCCCCCCGGTCGGCGAACAGGCGCAGCGCGACCGGTTCGGGCAGCGGCTCCACCGGGCGCAGCAGCTCGCCGCGCACACCGAGCGGTTCGCGGCTGGTGGCGAGGACGGTGAGCCGGGGGCAGCGTTCCAGCAGCGCCTCCACGAGGTGGGCGGCGGCCTCGACGACGTGCTCGCAGTTGTCCAGGATCAGCAGCATGCGGCGCGGGCCGCAGTGTTCGGCGAGGCGTTCCACGGGGTCGGCGTGCCGGTCGGTGACGGCCCGCATGCTCTCGGCGCCGGCGCCGTACAGCACGGTCTCGCGGGCGCCGACGGCGGTGAGGACGGCCTCGGTGACGGCGTCCGGGTCGTCGACCGGGGCGAGTTCGGCCAGCCACACCCCGTCGGGCACGGTCTGCCGTACGGTCTCGGCGGCCTCCTGGGACAGCCGGGTCTTACCCGCCCCGCCGGGTCCGAGCAGGGTGACGAGCCGGGCGGCGGTGAGGTCCGCGCGGATGGTCTCGATGTCGGCCTCCCGGCCGACGAACGAGGTGAGCCGGGCCCGGAGGTTGCCGGGCGGCGCCACCGCCCGGGGTGCGGGAGCCGGCTCGGGCCGCAGCAACTCGGCGTGCAGGGCGCGCAGTTCGGCACCGGGGTCGGAGCCGAGGCGGTCCGCGAGCAGCCGCCGTACGTCCTCGTAGGCGGCCAGTGCCTCGGCGGCGCGGCCGGTGTCGCGCAGGGCGCGCAGCCGGAGCGCCTGGAGGGGTTCGTCGAGGGGGTGGCCGTCGCACAGCGCCGTCAGTTCGGGCAGGGACTGCTCGGCGTCGCCGAGGGCGAGGGCTGCGGTGTGCCGGCCGCGCAGCGCGTCCAGGTGCCGTGCCTCGACACGGGCCGCCTCGGCGGTGCGGTCGGGCAGTCCGGCGAGGCCGGGGCCCCGCCACAGGGCGAGGGCGTCGTCGAGGACGGCGGCGGCCTTCGCGGGGTCGCCGTCGGTCAGGGCGCGCAGGCCCTCGCCGGTCAGCCGCTCGAAACGGTGCAGGTCGATGTCGTCGGGCGCGGCGGTGAGCCGGTAGCCGCCGTCGACGGAGGCGATCCGGTCGGCGCCGAGGGTGCGGCGCAGCCGTCCCACCAGTGCCTGGAGCGCTCCCGTGGCGTCGGCCGGCGGATCACCGTCCCAGACCTCGTCGACCAGCAGCCCGACGGGCACCGTACGTCCGGGCCGCAGGGCGAGCACGGTCAGCAGGGCACGCAGCCGCGCCCCGCCGACCGGGACGGCGGTGCCGTCGGGACGGAGTGCCTGGGTGGTGCCGAGGATGCGGTAGCGCACGGGGTCCATTCTCTCCGGTGACGGACACCCGGGTCACGGGGCCCACGACGGGGGTGTGTCGCCCCCCACCCTGCGTGGAACCGGGCGCGGGCGCGAGACGTTTTCCCGGTGCGCCCGGTACCGTCGGGCAGTCCGCGCCCGCCGGGCCCGACCGTCACCCGCCACCCCGCCGCCCGCCGCCCGAGGAGCCCCATGAGTACCGCCACCACCCGTCACAGCGACCGGAGGATCAGCCCGGTCTTCCTGGGCATCCTCGCCGTGACGGCGGTCACCGGGTGGGCCACCTGGTCCGGGTTCGCCTCGCAGCCGGGCGTGGCCGTGTTCCTGTTCGTGACGGCCGCCTGGATCGTCTCCCTGTGTCTGCACGAGTACGCGCACGCGCGCACGGCCCTGCACAGCGGTGACATATCGGTCGGCGCGAAGGGCTATCTCACGCTGAACCCGATGAAGTACACGCACGCGCTGCTGAGCATCGTGCTCCCGGTCGTCTTCGTCATCATGGGCGGGATCGGTCTGCCGGGCGGTGCGGTGTTCATCGAGCGGGGCCGGATCCGGGGGCGCTGGCGGCACAGTCTGATCTCGGCGGCGGGCCCGCTGACGAACGTGCTGTTCGCGGTCGTGTGCACGGCGCCGTTCTGGCTGGACGCGCTGGACGGCGTACCGGCGGACTTCCGGTTCGCGCTGGCGTTCCTCGCGCTGCTGCAGGTGACGGCGGCGATCCTGAACTTCCTGCCGGTGCCGGGCCTGGACGGGTACGGCGTGATCGAGCCGTGGCTGTCCTACGGTGTGCGGCGGCAGGTGGAGCCGTTCGCCCCGTTCGGTCTGCTGTTCGTGTTCGCGCTGCTGTGGGTGCCGTCGGTGAACGGGGCGTTCTTCGACGTGATCGACTCGCTGCTGGGCGCGCTGGGCATCCACGAGGTCGACACGTACTGCGGTTACGACCTGTTCCGCTTCTGGCGGGAGGCGAACGAGTACTGCTCGGTCAGCCCGTGACCGGCCCGCTGTCGCGCGCCGCCCGTCCGCGCTTCACGTAGTACCAGGTCATGTTGGACGACAGGCCCGCCAGCAGCACCCAGACGATGCCGATGAGCACGCTGCCCCGCACGAAGGAGACGACCGCCGCGGCGACGGCGAGGAGGCAGACGGCGAGGGCGTAGAGGGCCAGGCGGGGCATGACGGGGGCTCCTGTCGGGGGACACTGCTGACGTACCGCCGCGGCACCGTCACGGCACCGCTGCGGCGTCCAGTGTCCCCCATCGCCTCATACGTCCGTGACGCGGAGCCCCGCGTGCGCCTTGTAGCGGCGGTTGACGGAGATCAGGTTGGCGACCAGCGACTCCACCTGGTGGGCATTGCGCAGCCGCCCGGCGAAGATGCCCCGCATGCCCGGGATGCGCCCGGCCAGGGCCTGCACGATCTCGACGTCGGCGCGGTCCTCGCCGAGCACCATCACATCGGTGTCGATCTCGTCGATCTCCGGGTCCTGGAGCAGTACGGCCGACAGGTGGTGGAAGGCGGCGGTGACGCGGGAGTCCGGCAGCAGCGCGGCGGCCTGCTGGGCGGCGCTGCCCTCCTCGGGCTTCAGCGCGTAGGCGCCCTGCTTGTCGAAGCCGAGCGGGTTGACGCAGTCGACGACGAGCTTGCCGGCCAGTTCCCCGCGCAGGGATTCCAGGGTCTTGCCGTGGCCGTCCCAGGGCACGGCGACGATCACGATGTCGCTGCGGCGGGCCGTCTCGGCGTTGTCGGCGCCCTCGACGCCGTGTCCGAGTTCCTCGGCCGCGGCCTGCGCGCGGTCGGCGGCGCGGGAGCCGATGATCACCTTCTGCCCGGCCTTGGCGAGCCGGTAGGCGAGGCCCTTGCCCTGGGGGCCGGTGCCGCCGAGTACGCCGACGACGAGCCCGGAGACGTCGGGCAGGTCCCAGGGGTCCTTGGCGGGGGCCTTCGCGGGCCGCTGTGCGCTGTCACTGTCACTGGAGGTCATGGCCCGACTCTATGTCCGTGACGGTGCCGCGTCCGGACCGCGTGAGCGGTGTCACGGAGCCGGGGGCGTGTCCCCCGTTCGTGGGAATCCGGTCCGAACACCGGGACGCGGGCGAGCGGTTGGGGCAGTGTGCGGCCGCATGGACGCCGTACGGGTCGCGCTGCTGCGGGAAGTGCTCGCCGGGACGCGGTGGCTGGGTGACACCCGGCACTTCGCGGGGACGCTGCGCGGGTCGGTGGTGTCGCACGGCGGGGGGCTGCTGCTGGTGGGGACACCGGAGTACGAGCCGTGGCATCTGGCGGCCCATCTGGTGGACGAGGCCGCCTGGTCGGGCACTCCGGAGCTGTCCCCCACGCTCGTACGGCATGCCCCGCGGCCCGGTGATCCCGCGCAGCTGGCGGTGGGCCTGGGGCGGCTGGAGGCGGCGCGGCGGGGTGAGACGGTGCTGGTGGTGGCGCCCGGGGAGCCCTCCGCCCCGCTCCTGGAGCGGGTGTGCGACGCCCGCCGGGCCGGGGCGACGGTGCTGTCGCTCGGCCCCGCCGCGGGTGAGCTCCCGGCGATGGCGCACGAGAACCTGTCCGTCCCCGACGGTTCGGAGCTGGACCTGGACACCGTGCAGCACCTGGTCAGCGCGGCGGCCGGGGAGAACGCCCGGCCGGCCCACCGGGGCCCCCTCCGCTTCCGCGACCGCCTGTCACGCATGGCCGACCTGCTGACGGCACCGCCCCCGACCCGCTGGTAGGCGCCGGGTCAGTCCTCGTCCCGCCCGCCCGCGGGGGCGTCGTGCCAGCGGGAGTCGTTCTCCCACTGAAGGTTGCGCTCGCGGGCCGTCTCCATGGCGTGCTCGGCCTCGGCGCGGCTCGCGTACGGGCCGAAGCGGTCCTTGCCGGGGCAGTCGGGACCCTCCTCGACCTTCTTGTGCTCCAGGCAGTAGTACCACTCGCCCGGCTTTCCGACCGTCCGCTTCTTGAACAGGGGCATGACCGGTTCTCCTCTCACCTTCTCGCCACGGAGATGGTCCCCCATCGTCGCTGAATTAGACTCGCCGGCATGTCTGGCCAGTCGCTGCTCGTCCCTGGGGAGCTCTCCCCCACCCGCCCCGTGCCCGGGAACATCCGCCGACCCGAGTACGTCGGCAAGCCCGCCCCCACGCCGTACACCGGTCCGGAGGTGCAGACGCCCGAGACGGTCGAGGCGATGCGCACCGCGGGCCGGATCGCGGCGCGGGCGATGGAGGAGGCCGCGAAGCTGATCGCGCCCGGCGTGACGACGGACGAACTGGACCGGGTGGCGCACGCGTACATGTGCGACCACGGCGCCTATCCGTCGACGCTCGGCTACCGCGGTTTCCCCAAGTCGCTGTGCACATCGGTCAACGAGGTCATCTGTCACGGCATCCCG
Organism: Streptomyces sp. NRRL WC-3626; assembly: GCF_000718785.1. Lineage (GTDB taxonomy): Bacteria > Actinomycetota > Actinomycetes > Streptomycetales > Streptomycetaceae > Streptomyces > Streptomyces edwardsiae. Next base: position 45,564 of record NZ_JOCA01000013.1, read on the forward strand.
GACACGACGGTGCTGCGCGACGGCGACATCGTCAACCTGGACGTGACGGCGTACATCGGCGGGGTGCACGGCGACAACAACGCCACGTACCTGGTCGGTGACGTGGACGAGGAGAGCCGCCTGCTGGTGGAGCGGACCCGGGAGTCCCTGGCCCGCGCGATCAAGGCGGTCAGGCCGGGCCGGCAGATCAACATCATCGGCCGGGTGATCGAGTCGTACGCCAAGCGCTTCGGGTACGGAGTCGTCCGCGACTTCACGGGCCACGGCATCAACACGTCGTTCCACTCGGGCCTGATCGTCCCGCACTACGACAGTCCGCACGCGACGACGGTGATGCAGCCGGGGATGACCTTCACCATCGAGCCGATGCTGACGCTGGGCACCCACGAGTACGACATGTGGGACGACGGCTGGACGGTCGTGACGAAGGACCGCAGGCGCACGGCCCAGTTCGAGCACACGCTGGTGGTGACGGACACGGGAGCGGACATCCTGACGCTGCCGTAGAGATGACCCGTGAAGCCCGCCCTTCCTTCCTTGGAGGGCGGGCTTCGGCATGCCGTGGCAGGCTGGGGGGAGACTTACCGACAACCCGTCGGCAAGCTCTTGACTTAGGTAAGCCTAACCATAGAAGATCTGGACTCATGGACTCCTTCGCGACCCTCATCCGCACCGCCTCCCACGAGCAGCACATGGAGGCGGAGACGTCGACGTTCATGAGCGATCTGCTGGGCGGCCGGCTGGGCGTGGAAGCGTACGCGCGCTACACGGAGCAGCTGTGGTTCGTGTACGAGGCCCTGGAGTCCGAGGCACGAAGCCTCGCGCCGGACCCGGTGGCGGGCCCGTTCATCCAGCCGGAGCTCTTCCGCCTCCCGTCCCTGGAGCGCGACCTGGCCCATCTGCGCGGCCCCGGCTGGCGCTCCTCGCTGACCGCCCTTCCCGCCACGCGGGCGTACGCGGCCCGTGTGACGGAGTGCGCCCGCACCTGGCCGTCCGGCTATGTCGCCCACCACTACACCCGCTACCTGGGCGACCTCTCCGGCGGCCAGATCATCCGCGGCAAGGCGGAACAGACCTGGGGCTTCGCCCGCAAGGGCGACGGAGTCCGCTTCTACGTCTTCGAGGACATCACCAACCCGGCGGCCTTCAAGCGGAGTTACCGCCAACTCCTGGACGCGGTCCCGGCGGACGACCTGGAGAAGCAGCGCGTGGTCGGCGAGTGCAAGCACGCGTTCACCCTGAACACGGCGGTCTTCCGGGCACTGGGCGAGGAGTTCCCGCTGTCGGCGTGACGTCGGCGGCCGGGGTCACAGCAACCGCAGTCGCTCCATGGCCCCGCGCAGCTCAGTGGTCCAACGCCGGTACGCGGGCACCTTGCCCAGCGCGTCGAGCGCGACCGTCTGCCCCAGCCGGCCGAAGTCCCGTTCCGCGTCACGTCGCCCGCCCAGTGCCGCCTTCAGCAGGGACTTCGGGTCCGCCACCTTCTCCACGTCGTACGGCAGCTCCCACGCGGCGTCACGGGTGGGAGCTGCCTCTCTGACCGCTTCGGGGTCCGCCAGCATCCACGCCTCGGTCTCCCGCACGGGCACCAGGGCCACGATGCGGTGCGCGTCGTCGGGGAACCGCTCACGGACGGCATCGACCTTGCCCCGCTCGTTGTGGTCGTGGTGGACCATCACGATGTCGAAGTAGCGGAGCAGGTCGGTCACTTCACGCGCCACCAGGTCCCGGTGCGCCACGGTGAAGCACTCGCCGACGACCACTCCCGAGTAGTCGAAACCGACCGGCGCCTCAAGGGCGAGTTCGGCGATCAGCCGGTCGACAAGGGGAACGAGGAACCACTGATCGCCGGCCCCCTCCGTCAGGAGGGCGAGACTGAGATACCTACGCCCCACGCGCGTACCGCCCCAGGGGATCGAGGTACTTCCGCACTTCGAGGGGGGGGTGACGAACGTCCCGCGCTCGCCGCTCTCCGCCACCGTCCGCGCCCGGCTCAGCCGACGGGGCGGATGACCGTCGCCGAACCGGGTCACGGTGTCCAGGAACACCACCGAGTCCGGGGCGTCCTCCAGCGCGGCGGCGAGCGCGACCGGTGAGTGGGTGGTGATCAGAATCTGCCTTCCGTCACCGGCGGTGAGCGTCGTCGGGTCACTGGTTCTGCCCTTGAGCCGGAACAGCAACTGCGGGACGCGGGTGGGGTGGAGGCCGTTCTCGGGTTCCTCGATCAGGAGGACGCCTTCATGTGCGGGATCGTGGGCCGCGGCGAGCAGCGCCAGAACGCGCAGAGTGCCCGCCGACGCCGCGCCAGGGGTCACGCGGTGCTCGTACCGGTGCTGGAGCCAGACGTCCCACTGTCCCCACTCGGCGTTCGCCTCCACCGTGATGTCCACGAGGTCGGGGAGCAGCGCCACGGTGTCGGCGCGGAAGTCGTACCAGCGCTCCGGGTCCCGGGCGATCCGGCCCAGGACGGCCCCGAGGTTCTTGCCGTCCTCCGCGAGGGGCGCGGCGTCGTAGGTGGAGGAGACGACGCGCATCGCCTTCGGCGAGGGTTCGAGGATCCGCCAGTTGCTGGTGGCCCCGGCCAGCTCCCTGCTGTACGCGGCGTCCCGTACGGGGACCTCCGTGCAGTGCAGCTGGCCGGTTTCGTCGAGGTTCAAGTACGGCAGGGCGGGCGAGGTCCAGTCCGGATCGCCCACGTAGTGGTCATGGACGTTGAGCACCTCGGTGTCGACGCGCAGAGGGTCCGGCGGATCCACGTACGTCACCCGGGCCTCGACCCGGAGGTGGCAGTACCCGAGGTCACCGTGCACCAGCACATGGGCGGCGATCCGCATGACCCCGACCGGCGTGCCGTCCGGCCCGCGCCGGAACAGTTCCTTTGGGCCGTCCCGGCGGGCGTGGTCGACCAAGGTCTGGCCGGTCGGCTCCCGGATCAGCCGGCCCAGCAGGTCGACGGCCTCCAGCAGGTTGGACTTGCCCGAGGCGTTGGCTCCCACCAGGACGGTGAACGGCGACAGGTCGAGGGCGAAGTCGTCGAACGACTTGTACCCGTCGATCTCGATCCGCGTGATCACCCTGCCCACCTCCTCTCCACACGGCCGCATGTGCACTGCGCCACATTATCCGCAGGGATCTCCCACCCGTACGGTCAACGGTTCCGCCGCCTGCACCAGCAGCGCGGTGCCGTCGCCGAACTCCAGCACCACGGCGGGACCACCGGCCGCGTGCTGACCACCACGCACGGACCGCACGGTGCGCCACTCCCCCCACACCCGCACCTTCTGCCCCTCCCTGACCATGACCGCCGCCACCTCGCGCGCCTCGGGTTCGGCCACGATGTCCGGAGCCTTCAGCTCGGCGAACACCGTCTTCCCGATCCCGGCGGGGCGCGTCTCGTAGCCCCACCGATGGGCGAGCGCCGCGACGAGCAGCAGCCCCCGCCCGCCGGTCTCGTCCACCCCGGGCTCCCGCACCTCAGGCCGACCGCCCCCGGCGTCGCTCACCTCCAGCCGCAGCAGCCCGTCCGCGAGGGACCGGCTGATCCGCACGCCCACCTGCCGATCCCCCGGCGCCGGGGCACGCAGCGCGTTGGTGACGAGTTCCGAGAGCACCAACTCGGCGTTGTCCAGCGTCTCCTGACCTACGCCCCAGTCGCCGAGCACGGCGTGCAGCAGCGCCCGGGCGCGGGGGACGCTGCGGTGACTGCGGGGCAGTCGGAAGGTGATGTCGTTCGTAGCGGCACGGTGTGCCATGGCACCCCCATGGGGTTGTTACCAGCAAGGCGATCCGCAGCATATGAACTGGCGCAACGTTGCATGACGAGATGAAGCTCGCCTCACTCTTTCGAGTAAGAAGCAGACCGCAGAGGAGTACTCCTCTGATAGGGAGTTGCCCATGCCCACTGTCAAACCGTCCACCGTGCTGGGCCGTCAACTCGGTGACGAGCTGAAGAGGTTCCGCGAAGCAGCAGGCGTCTCCATGGCTCAGGCCGCCGAGGCACTCGACTGCACGAAGGGGAAGATCAGCCGCATCGAGAACGGGCATGTCCCCGTGCGCAGCCCCGACCTGATCGCACTCATGCAGGCGTACCAGGTGGAAGAGCCCGAATCGCGGGACCGCCTCATGGCGCTCGCCCGCAGAGCCAACCGACGGCGCAGGGAAGGCTGGTGGCACCCGTACGCGTCTGTACTCAGCGACACCTACGTCGATCAGATCGAGATGGAGGCCATCTGCGCCGGTATCCGGACGTACCAGGTGCAGCTGGTTCCCGGACTCTTGCAGACGGAGGAGTACGGACGGGCGGTGACTGTCGCCTCACGGGCCTGGCAGACCCCTGAGGAGATCGACCAGTTCGTACGGGTGCGCCTCACCCGTCAAGAACGGCTCGCTGGTGAGAGCCCCATCGAGTACTGGGCGGTGTTGGCGGAAGGCGCACTGCACCAGCAGGTGGGCGGTGCCGACGTGATGAGGGCACAGCTGCACCACCTCTTGGCCATGGCGCAGCGGCCCAACGTCACGATCCAGGTACTCCCGTTCTCGCGCGGTGCGCACTCCAGCATGTACGGCCCGTACCTGCTGCTCACCTTTCCCCAGCTGGCCTCACTCGACCTGGTCCTCACGGAGACGCCCGCAGGCAACATCTGGATGGAGCGGGAGACCGAAGTGGCGTGTTACCGAGCGCTCTTCGACCACGCCCGAATGGCAGCATTGCCCCCGCCCGAATCACTCGCGCTGATCCAGCGCGTCGCCAAGGAGTACAGGTCATGAGCCATGAAGCCCTCAACCACGCGGCCACCGACACGGCGATATGGCGCAAGAGCAGTCACAGCGGCGGACAGGGCGACTGCCTGGAACTCGCCCACAACATCCCCGCCCTCGCCCCAGTACGCGACAGCAAGGACCCGGCCGGCCCGGTGCTCCCCTTCGGCCGGGACGCCTGGGGTGTCTTCGTCGCGCACCTGAGTTGACGCTTATCGGGCGTCATTCGCCAACACGCCAGGCCGCTCCGCCCTTGATATCTCGACGTCCTCGCCAACGTCCTCAGCCCGATGGGCAACCCCCGACGCCTCGTCTGCCACGGCAGCCGTCCGCGGCCTTCGTCCGCTGAGGTTGAAAAGGTGGGGTGACAGGGCTACGGGGGCTCCAGCCCCAGCCCGATCTCGGCTATGAAGCCGTCGAGGATCTCGGATCGGCGTTGGATGTCGCGTAGGCGGTTCTTCACGAGTGGGGTGAGGTCGTCGATCGTGTGGGGTGCGAGGTTGGCCAGCGACTTCTTCAGATGGGCCCAGACGCCTTCGACAGGGTTGAGGTCGGGTGTGTAGGGCGGGAGCTTGACGATGGTGAGCCAGTCGCTGTTGCGGCCGCAGAACTCCCGTAAGGGCTTGGCGTGATGGGTGCTGGCGTTGTCCCACACCACGATCAGCGGGGCATCGCCAAGCTGCCGACGGGCGGAGGTAAGCAGGTCCACGAACTCGCGTGCCCGGAAGCCCTTCTTCTCGCCCGTACGGCCCCGGTAGGTCTGCGTCCGGTAGATCAGACGGGTCTCGCGGCCCGGTCTGACGCAGATCATCCCGGCTATCAGAACCCGGCCGGATCCCTTGCCCGTCACCTCGATCAGCGGCGTCCTGCCCCGTCGCGACCATGTCCGACCCTTGCCGGGCTTCAGGTCCTGCCCGGCCTCGTCCTCGAAAACTATCCACGCGCCCAGGAGCTGGGCCGACCTCTTACCCGTGACCACTGCTCCGTCCGCCACGCGGCGACGGCCTGCTCGTCCCGTTCGACGGCCCGATGTGCGGGGACCTGCGGCGACCAGCCCAGTCGGTGCAGCAGATACGACACCCCACGTGGGGTGTACCGGTGCCGGAACAGGCGGTGGATCAGCTCCGCGACCCTCGCCAGGGTCCACCGCTGGTCCTCCGTCCAGCCGTGCGCCGCCGGGCCGGCCTCCAGCTCGGCCTGCAGCCGCTCGGCCTGGACATGGTCCAGTCGGCACGGAAAGCCGTCGGCCCCCTTGGAGGCCAGGGCCGACTTGCCGCCACCACGCCAGGCGGCGTGCCAGGCGTACGCCGCCTTCCTCGACACCCGTAACCTGCGAGCAACCTCCGGCGGCCGCAGCCCCTGCCCGAACATCTCCGCGGCCTCAAAGCGCACCGCTTCGCGCTTCGCCCGCCCCGCAGCGGTCAGACCGCCGCCATCCGCGTACCTCATGACCAGGATGTAGCACCGCCAACGCCCGCCGTCACCCCACCCTTTCAACCTCAGCGTCAAACCCCCTCCCAGACCACTGCTGCCCCCACCGGATTCTCCGGTGGGGGCAGCAGTTTAATTCCTCAGACATCCCTACAGGGAATCGTCCCAGCAAGGCATCTCAAACCTCGACCCGCACGCCTCCGTGCGAGAAGTCGAGAGATTTAATTCCTATTTCTTTGATCCCTCTCGGATTGGATTCCCACGGCCGGAACCCAACAATCGGACGCGGAGATCCACCTCCCCAAGAATCCCAAGAATCGAAGTAGATCGAAGCTCTGACTATTGGCCCATAAGGACCAACAGTCACGGGCTCCTCAATCGATTGCTGGATGGCATCCAGCACTTGTCCCACCTGGCCAGCATCGACCCTCTCCTGAGTGCTCCAACAGCCGAGCCAGGACACCGGCGGCAGTGATTCAGGGGACCGCAGGCATACCCAGATCCTCTCGGGAAGCTCACCATCCCCACGCAGCACGTACGCCGTGAAGTGTACGGAGGACTCCAGTCGGACAGCCCATGCCTCCACTAGTTCCCTCCAATCATCATTTCAATGAGTGTATCCGGGTGCATCCGCCCATCCAGAACGCGGTTCCTTATTTCCTCAGTTCTGTTATTCCCGTCAGCGATATGCAGCCGGGATCCGGGAAGATTTATATCATCCCCAGGAGCGAAATCCCTGAACCCGGTAATGGGTTCACGCCCATTCGGCCCGCCGAATCGGATGAGGTCGTCATTACTCAGCGAAGTCACACCGCCATGCCCTGCATCGGCGCTGCCGTACATCTGCTCGCGAGTCGCAGGGTTCCCCTGGATGCGGTCCAACATCTCACTCGCCTTTGCATAAAAACGCGTCGGCCTTTCATGGACCGGGAGGTCAGCGAGCTTTCCGTTGCAGTTGTGGACGAGTACCGGCGTGGCCCCCGCCAGCACATAGTACGTGTGGACATCACGGATGGTGAGGTCGTGTGTGCGCTGGCGCTGCTCGAAGGCACGGGTGTCGCTGAGGGTGGCTGTGCCTCCGTCGGCGGTGCGGAGGGTCATGCCGGGCTTGAGATCGCCGGCTTCGATCCAGCGATTCGCCGAAGGGGACCAGAAGGGATGGTTGACGGTTGAGGTGAGGGTGGCCGTCGAGGAGTTGCCGTCCGCCTCGCCTGCGGCCTTCTCTCCCGCCTTGCCGCCCGGACTTTCCTGCTTTGCCGTGATGGTGAGGTCGACGAAGTGCTTGTCGTCCTCAGTGGTGATGGTACGGACGACTTGGCGGACGGTGGTCTTGCCGGTTTTGGGGTCAGTGGCGATGATCTTGTCGCCGAGCTTGACGTCCTTGATCGATTTGGTCTTGCCGTTCGCGGCCAAGACCTTCGTCTTGGGTAGGAAGCTGTGCTTGTCGCACGTTATTCCGGATCCGGAGTCGGCTTCCGCTGCGCGTTTCTTCGCTGCGGCAAGAGCTGATTTCGCTCGGGCCATCGCCTCCTTCGCTTTGGTAATCTTCTTGGAGGCGCTGAGCATGTCCATCGCGCCGCCCACGATGTCGTCGACAAGGCCGACGACCCGTTTGACGAGCTTGGCTCCCTTGGCCCACTCCCAGCGTGCGCCGTATTTCGCGAGGAGTTTCCCGGCGATGCCTCCGGCAAAGCTTCCGGCGATGTTGAGGAGGGTTTCGCCGCAGGCGGCAATGTCTCCGCTGGAGAAGCAGTCGAGGGCAGCGTTGATGCCGAGCTCGTCCTTGAGAATCTTGACAAGGACCCTGGTCGCCTGGACGGTGCGCTTTTGAGCGGAGGAGAATTCCCGTTCGGCTGCTTTCTTCTGGGCCCCGGCTTGGTCACTGGCCCTCTGAGCCTTGCGGACTTTGCCTGGATCGTGGTAAGTGCCGCCGCCACAGATGCCCTTGGCTGAACGGGTGGTGGCGCAGGGCTCCAAGCCGGTGGGATCGGAAAGGGTGACGGGGGTGTTGTCGGCGTAGGCGTAGCCGTTGATCTGCTGTGGGCGGGTGTAGTCGATGACCGGGTCGACGGAGATGAATTTGCCGAGTTGGGCGTCGTAGGAGCGGGCGCCGATGTGGGTGAGGCCGGTGGAGGCGTCGATGGTGCCGCCGACGAAGCCCTTCTCGCCCGGCCATGTCCCGCTCGCCTTGCCCCGGTCGACGCCGTACGGGTCGGAGCGGCGCTGAAGGACAGCTTGTTGTCGTCGGTGCGGATGGCGATGGTCTGGCCCGCGTGGCTGTAGTAGCGGGTGGCCTTGACGGTGCTGGAGCCGGCGGCGAGGGAGAGCTCCATGCCGGGCAGGTAGACAGTCGTGGCCTTGGGATCCTTACGGATCATGCGTGAGCCATCAGGACCGTAGATGAAGGTGGTGTCGCCCTCCGAGGTCTTGACCTTGGCGGGCTGGCCGGTGGCGTTCCAGTCGAGGGTCTGGGTGTTGCCGCCGATTACACGGGTCGTGGTGTTGCCGGCGTCGTCGTAGGTATAGGTGGCCTGGCTTTCGCCGGTCGGAGTCTTCTCCGCGACCTTGGTGACCTGGTGCGGACCGTCGCCCGCGGCGCTCGCGCCGCCGTAAGTGTAGGTGCGGGTGATGTCCTTGGTCGCATCCCTGCCGACGTCGTGGATGACTTCCTGGGTGCGGTTGCCGATCGAGTCAACGGTGTAAGTCTTCCAATACGGGGCGGGTCCACCCAACGCGTGCGTGCCGGGTGCGGCGTCGCAGGCGGAGGGCCTGGAGGCGTCGAGGCCGTTGCTACCGACGGTGCCCGCACCTTGGGCCGTGGTGGCGGTGGCGGCGGGGGTCCAGGCGTCCTTGAGGCGGGCGCCGGTGTCGTAGGCGAAGCACTGGACATCGGTGGTCGCCGTGGAGCCGGTGTCGGCAGTGTCGGAGATCGACAGAACGTTGCCGGCCTGGTCGTAGGAGTAGGAGGACTGCTTGGCGGGAGCAGTGGCACCGGCTATGTCGACCGTCGCGGTGCGCAGTCGGCCGGTGCCAGCCTCGTAGTCGAAGGTCTGGCCGACCTTCTTCCCGCTGCCGGTGTAGAGCTCCATGCCCATGACCTGGCTGATGCCGGAGTAGGTGGTGCCGGTGACGTAAGGGGTGGTTCCCTTGAGAGTTGTGGGGCGCTGGAGTTCGTCGTAGCCGTAGGAGAGGGCTTCGGCGGGCAGGCCCCCGACGGCGGGCAGTCCGGTGCCGCGGACGGTGCCGTCGCGGTTGTAGGAAGTGGTGAACTCGTACGTCCCGGCCAGCGCCTCCTCGGTGGTCGGCACGGCGTAGGTGGTCTTCAACGGACGGTAGAAATCGTCCATCGAGGTGACCATGGAGCCGATGTACTTGGTCGCGTTCACATAGCGCATGGAGGCCCAGGCGTGGCCGAGCCAGCCGGCTTTGTCGTACCGGGTCTCGGTGAGCTTGGTGCCGGTCGTCGGCTCGCCTTCCCACGTGAACGTGGGCCGTGACAGGGAGTCGTACTGGGTGGAGACCCTTTTGCCGTTGCCGTCGATCGTCCAATCCACGCGGTCGAGTTCGTCGTAGTGCGTCTCGGAGGTGCCGGCGTCGGGGTCGGTCGACTTGGTCTTACGGCCGAGCTGGTCGTACTCATAGGTCCAGACGTTGTTCTTGTCGTCGGTGACCGTCTTGAGCTGACCGTTGGGGGTGTAGGTGTACCTGGTCTCGTCGTAGCCGAGCAGCGGATCGGGGCGGTCGCCGTGGTAATGACGCAGGGACGTGGTGCGGCCCTCGGCGTCGGTGACGGCGGTGGTGGCGACACCGCCGGTGGGCGGGTCGAAGTGCACGAGCTCGCCGTCGTAGCGGGTGGTGCTGCGCCACTGCTCGGTACCGGCGTGAAGAGTGATCGCGGCCGTGGGCCGGCCGAGACCGTCGTGCTCGGTGCGGGTCTGCGCGCCGACTGCGCCGTTGCCGACGGTCAGCAGTTCGTCACTGGGGGGTCCCGAGGCCCGGTACGTGGCGTTGGTCTTGGTGACCTTGCCCGTGCCGTCGTACCAGACGTCGGCGACCATACGGGTGCCGTCGGGGCCTTCGGTCTGCTTCTGACGGCCGCGCAGGAAGCTGTCGAAGAGTTCGTACTCGGTGCCGTACGAGCCGTCGATCTCGATCTTCTCGGTCTTGATGACCGTGGGCTTGTCGGTGCGGACCACGTAGGAGTACTTGATGCTGGGTGTCTGCGCCTTGATCTGGTCGGGCAGCCACACGGAGGTGAGACGGCCGATCGCGTCGTGGGCGAGGTCGGTGCGCTTGCCGTTGGGATCGGTCTGACCAGTGGACGCGCCACGGGCGGGGTTGTAGTCGGTGGTGGTGACGTGACCGGCCGCGTTGGTGAGGGTGGTCTGCGTCAGCAGGCCGTTGGTCTGGGTGTACCGGCTCTTGGTCTCGTTGTTCTTGGCGTCCTTCTGCCACACCGGACGTCCGAATGCGTCATACCCGGTGGTGCCGGTGGTCTGGTACGTGGCGGTGGCACCGTTGTGGGCGGTCATCCGCTCGGTCCTGGTCGCGTCGCCCATGGTGGGGGCCGCGCCGAACGCGCCGTTGTCGTACGAAGTGCGCTCGTCGGCCAGGACCTGCCTGGAACGGTCGGGCGTAGTGGCGCACTTGACGGTCACGACCTCGCTGCGGGAGGGCAACGAGAGGATGTTCATGTCGACGTTGTCGGCGTATTCCGTGCGGGTGCAGGTGTCGTCGGTGGCCGTCGAGACGTCCCCGAGGTCCTCGAGCTGGGTGACCCGGCCGGTGCGGGTGGCGGTGTCGTAGGTGGTGACGCTCTTCGTCTCACGCCAGCCACCGGCCGACAGCGGGGTGAAGCCCCGCTGAACACGCGGCTTGGAGATCACCGCGTGCCGGATGCCCCAGCTACGCGTCTGAGTCGCGGTGTTGTGCTTCCACGGCTCGCTGACCGTCCGGGAGACGATCTTGCTGCCGTCGTACGTAACCGCTTCCAGCTCGTGGCCGATGTACTCCTCGGCGTCCGTGTGCTCGGTGCCCTGGGAGTCCTTCACCTTGACGCTGCGGGTGCCACCGTCGGCGTCCTTGTCGCCGTCCATGCCCTGCAGATAGGTGTAGTCGACGCGGGTGGACTGCTTGTCCGCGGTCCCGCTGGTAACCGACACCTTGCCGTATCCCTGCCAGCTGCCCCAGGTCAGGAAGTTGTCCTCGGTGATGCCGTCGGGCTTCGCCTTCCGCCAGGCCGCGTCACCCCGGTAGTCGTAGCGGGTGACGACGGATTCGCTGCCGCCGGTGCGGTCGGTCTCGATGATCTCGGCGACGACATACTTGTGGAACCAGTCGGTGATGGGCTCCACATGGCCCGGGGGTGCCCACTTCACCGGGTAGCAGCGCTTGGTCGACTCGCCCGGCTTCGGCAGGGCGGACTTGGTGCATTCAGTGGCCGCGTAGTTGACGTCCAGTTGGGACCCGGTCTCGCTCAGGACCATGGACAGTCGGTAGCGGTGGAAGGGGGCGATGTTGTCGCCGTCCGCGTCCACCCGGTTGGCCAGCTGCTCGCCGAACAGCTCGATGGCCGGCATCTTGACGGCCGCGCCGTCCCGTCCCTCGTGCTGGATCTTGTGCAGCCACAGGGCCTTGGAGTCGTCGCCGTTGTCGTGAAACTGATGAGTGAACGCCCAGTGGTCCACGTCCCGGTAGGTGGTGGCGTCCTCGCGGATCTGAGAGGTGATACCGGTCAGCCGCTTGGTGGTGAAGAAGGTCTGGCCCACCGTGCACTTGGTGCCCGCTGCGCACTCCTGGTCGACAGGAACGTCGGGCCAGTTCGCGGCGTTGACCTTGGTCCGCTTGGACGTCGCGCAGTCAAAGGTGTCGGTGGGCAGGCAGCGCTCGGCCACCATGAAGTTGATGCGGGCCGGGGCCTTGGCGGCGTAGGACTGACCGTCGCGCTGGCCGTAGTCGATCCGCTTGAGGTAGCCGCCGCGGTGGAGGCCGTGCCGTCGACGTCCGTCTTGCCGTTCAGGGCGTAGTAGTTGGTCTCCGGCTCGTAGAAGTAGGACATCACGTTGCCGTGGGTGTCCTTGACGTGGTCCAGACTCCAGCGCCAGGCCTGCTTGCAGTGGGCGGAGGAGAACGTCGCGTTGTAACAGGGCTCGCCACTGTCGTCACCGAAGACCGGGGTGGTCCAGGCGGACTTGGTCTCCTCATTGCCGGAGGCCCAGCCGGGCAGACGGTTGAGGCCGAAGTAGTACTCGGTGCCCTCGCTGGTGGTGACGACCCAGTACTCTCCGTCGTTGTCGCCGTTCGTCGCGCCGGTGCGCTTCTCGACCTTGGCACCGTCGTCGCTGGACAAGTGCCACTTCTTGGTGGTGTCGTCCTGCACCAGCTCGCTGGACTGCCCGTCCAGCAAAATGGTGGCGTTCTCGAACGCCCAGCACTGCTCACCGGAACCAGAGTGCCCGTCCTCCGAACACGGCTTGTAGCGGCGCTCGATGTAGCCGGGGTCGTACGAGAAGCCGTCGCCGACCCACGAGCCCTGGTTGTTGGTGACCGAGGTTCGACCGTCGGCGGCCTGTGAGGAGTAGCCGAGCCCTACCGTCGGCACCAGACCACCGGGCGTGGGAACGGCCTTCAGCGGATAATTCCAGGAGAAGCCTCCCGAGGAGGCCGCCACGCTCCAGCTCGACGCCGGCGCGAGCGCGGTCGCCTTGTAGGTGCCCTGCGCCGAGGACGGGCCTGCCGCGACCGCGAACAGACTCGGTGCACTGGCGGGTGTGCCCGTAGTGTCGGTGGCTTGTGGTGCGGCGGTCACCTCGGCGGAGATAGTCCGGGTCCGCGGGTCGTTGGTGGTCGGCAGAGCCTTGGGCTGAGCCGGGCATGCCTTGCTGCCCGGGGTGGCTACGACCGCACACGAGGGCAGCTCGATCAGGCGCAGACGTGAACCGTAGGAACCGCCGTACCCCTCGGCGAAGGAGGAATAGTCGACGTTGAGGCGCACAGGTGCGGGGCGCTTCGTGTTGTCAGCGCGCTCTACCTTGAGGACGGCACTCGCGCCCAGTCTCTTGGCGTCGGCCGCCCCGAGGACGTCCACGGTAATCTTGTCCGGAGCAGCCGTCGTCTTACTGCCCCTGGCTGCAAAGGCCGCGACTGGCAGGGAGCCGACCTTCACCTCACGAAGTGTCTTCGTTCCTGTGTCACCGACCGTGATCTCCGCGGTGGCCTTGCCGGGCCAGGACGGCTTGTCCAAGCGCGGGTCGGCGGTCTTCTCCATCGCGCCCGACGGCCGCTTAGCCGCATCGGCTGTCTTTCCCTGGACGACAGGAACCGGGTCCTCCGCCCGTTCCAGTTCCGTCGATGTATCGGCGGCGAACGCCACCGGCTGTATGAGCCCACCGCCGAGCGCGAGGGTCAAGGTGAGCACAAGCGAGCCCATCACCCGTCTGGGTATGAGCTGGTCGACCAACCGGCCACGGAACAGCATCAGAACTCCACACATCGATAGCGGCGCAATGGGCTCGCGGGCCCGTCGGCCGAGCGCATGCCCCAAGCAAGAGGAAGGAGACGCGGGAGAGGTGAGGGGCAGGACGGTCCGCCCGCCCCTCACTTCGGGCTACATGTCCGGGACGGCGGTCAGCAGCGACATCTGCTTGACCACCTCGGGGTCGACGGCACCGTCGTACGCGCGGACTTCGTCGATCGCCCCGGCGAAATACTCCGCCGGGCCGAGCGCCGAACGGCCAACCTGCAGTCCCTTGGTGGTGGACCACAGTGTGTCGTCCATGCCGTATGCGGTACTGGCCAGTTGACCTTCCACATAGAGACGGATCTCGTTGGCGAAGGCGTCGTAGGCCACCGCCAGGTGCTGGCCCGAGCCTCCGGTGTCAGGCAGTTCACGGTCGTCCTGAAACACCTTGACCGTCGATGACGCGGAGTCCGTATCGGCGACCGCCAGCTCCCAGCGCGAATCGAGGCCGCCTTCAGGATCGGGACGGAAGCGCACCTGGACACGATTGGCCGCCAGGCCCGGCAAAGAGAGCACCGTCTGCGAGACCGTACCGTCGATGGCGGTCAGCTGGGCACGGGCGGTGACGGTGAAACTGCTCGCTCCAGTGGAGGGAGCAGTCGCGGTGGCCGCATAGTCCCCCGAACCGTCCAGAAGCAGGTGACCATCGCCGACCAGGGCCGGCGGATCGGGCGAGGCGAACGGGTCGTCAGGGTCGGGCGGCGTAGGTCGGTAGATTCGCGCGTCGCCTGCCAGCGTCAGTGCCTGCCCGCCACCGGTCTCCGCCGACGTGGAACCGCCGGCGGCATCGAGCTGCCAATAGCCCTTACGTGTCGGCTTGATCGTCATCAGTTCCGCGATCTGGTCGGCCGGGAGAACCCTGTCGAACACCCGTACCTCGGCGAGATCCCCCTTGAAATGGTCCCGGTAGCCGCTCTTTGCCATGGAACGGCCGATCTGGAGGGAACCGTAGGTCTTCCAGGCTGAGCGGCGCTGCGCTGCGCCCACGGACGTCTTGTTCACATAAAGGCGCAGCTCCGGAACGCCGGAAGCATGTGCGTCATACACACCGGTCAGCAACACCCACGCGTCCTTGACCGGAACGATCGCCTTGCCGTCCGCTCCCTTGGCGACGGCCTTCCACTCGCCCAGTGTGTCCACGTCCGTCACCGACGTACCGAACGCCCACGTGCCGACCGAGTTGTCGTAGCCGAGCGTGAAGCCGGGTACCCCGGTGCCGTCCTGGCTGACCACAGTCATGTCACGGCTCAGATCGGTAGGCCGCACCCAGGCGCTGACGCTGAAACTCCTGGCGGTGTCCAGCACGGTGTTGATTGAGTCGAGATAGGCATCCTCCGTACCGTCGAACGACGCTGCGGCATCCGCGTTACCTCCCGGGCCGATGGCACCGAAGGTGACTCCGGAACCCTTGTCGGCCGCGAACTCACCACGCTCGTCGTGCGCCGACGCACTGCCCGCCGCATCCGCGAGGTTCCACTGTGCGGCGGCCGGCTTGCCCTCGGTCACCAAGAATTCGTAGCGGGCCTTGGTGCTGGAGTTGCCCGCCTTGTCCATGGAGATCACCTCCACCCAGTTTCGGCCCCACCGCGGCGGCGCCCACGGCACCGAGACCGAACCTCCGGCCTTGGACGGCGTGGCTGACGTCGTCGGGTCGGCGTCGCTGTTGAAGCCGTACCGGTAGGACACCACGTCGCTGTCCGGGATGGAGTCGTTCGGGTTGGGCGCGAAGGTGAAGGTGCCCGCCGTACCCACTCCGTCGTGCTCGACCGAATCCGAGGGGTATTCCAGCGAGTTCACCAGTGGCTTGCCCGGTTTGGTCGTGTCCAGGATGAATTCACAACGCTGCGGATCACCCTCCGTGCTCCACGGACCCCAGCCGTCACCGTCGTAAGCCCGCGCGCTCCAATAGATGACCACGCCTTCCGGGATGGACGTCTTCACATGGTGCTGATACTTCGTGGTGGAGGTCGGGGAAAGGTACAGGGTGTCGTAGGTGTACGAGGTTTCGGTGGTGGCGCCCTTGGGTGTCCAGGCCACCTTGAACTGCACCTTCACCTTGTCCGTCTTACCGCCGCCGTGGTCGGGGTCCGAGGCGTAGGCGGTCAGCTTCGGAGGCTCCTCCGCATACGGGCGAGCCGCGCCCCATTTGCAGGAACCACCCGAGTCGGACGACATCTTGGAGGTGGACATCTGTCGAGGCAGGTTGTTGTAGCTGATCGAGAGGTAGGCGTTTCCGCAGATCCGCTTCCATTCCGCGAACCGCGACTCGTCCGCCGCCCGCAGCCCGCAGCCCCAACGTCATCGACGACCAGCCGCCCGCAGCAGCAGCCTTGACCGCACCGGTCAGCTCCCCCGACGCGCCGCTCTCGAAGTGCAGATTCGCCTGACTGCCGCACGAAGTCGGCGAGATGGCCTTGTCGACCGTTTCGAGGTGGTCGACCCACTCGTCCTTGGTGTTGTTCCAGTCGCTGGAGGACGACAAGGCGCGATTCTTGCCACCGATCCGATAGAGCCGGATCGGCTCGGCTGTCGGGTCCGCGCTGTAGATGTGGGCGACTCGCGCGGAAAACTTCGTGCCCAGGATCTGCTTGCCCTTGTAGAACGACATCGGCATCGTGAACAGCACCCGGCGCACCCCTACGCCGTTGCAGGACACCGGGTTGTAGTCGGTGGGGCACTTGCCCACCCCTGCGCTGCCCGAGTACTTCCAATCCTGCTCTGACGGCATCCCCGACATCACACCCGTCCACGATGTACGCGGGGTGGTCCGCTGGATCGGATCGATCACCACCGGCCAGACCGTGTTCGTGTTCTTGAACAGCGCCTGGTCCGGTGTGAGGGTCAGCTTGTCGTTGCTGAGCTCGACCTCCAGCGGTGCGGTACGCCCGCCCCCGCCGGGTCCGTCCAAGGCCGGATCGGCCTGCAATTCACCGTCCTGCGCGGCCTCCTCCAGCGACCGTCTCACGGCCGATGGACCGATCGCGCGCGCACCACTCTCAATGGTCGCAGCCGAGTCCCACATCTTGGGGCGACCCGCCTCGAAGACCGTGCCGTCCACTGCCACGTCCTTCGCCACAATCGCACCCGAGGCGTCCTCTACGACCTCCAGCCCGGACGTCTTCAGCCCAAGGTCGATCGCCGCGATCTCGGGACTGGCCGCCGCCTCTGGCGTCTTGATCACCAACAAGTGCCCGAAACCATCGGCCTCGGCTCGCACCACCAGGTCGACCCCGGGATGGACTTCCGCGTACGTCGCGGTGTTCCCCTGTACCTCCGGCGCGGGAAGCACACCCTCTGGCCAGATCAACGACATTTCCCGGCCGGCCCTGCGCAGCGTGACGAACGGCTCGCTCTTCGCCCCACCCGCGAAGGACAGATCTACAGTCGCGGCCTTGGGCTCCCACCGCCCGTCCTCCCGCTTCACCAGTGTCTCGTCGATGTCCACCCACTTACCGGCATGGATGGTGCGGACCGGTTCGGTGTACTCCCTCGCCTCGAACGTTCCGTCCGGCTGGGCGAAGATCTCCCGGCGCTCCGAGCGCAGTCCCACCACCTCGACCGGCTCGCCACTCTTGTCAGCCGCAGCGAGCGCCACCGGCTCGGTCTGGGCTGGTCCCGAGGCCGCCACCGGAGCCTGCTCGTCCTTCTCAACGTCCGGCACGGCGTTGAAAGCCAGACCGGTGGCCACCACAGCTCCGACCAGTGTGGCTGCCATAACAGCACGCAGTGTCACTGCACGGCCTGCATGCCTGGGCATCATTTCACTCTCTCTGGACTGCTGGGCGGCTTCGAAGGGTTCAATGGGTACGCGCTGGTTCGCCATCACTTCACCACCGCGCCGAACGCCTTGCCGCCAGCAGGGATGCCACCAGTGCCGGGCTTGTAACTGACCTCAGGAGCACCACCGTTGGCAACATGCCACGAAAATCCGTGGACCGCGCGAGCACCCGGCTCGCCATAAGGCACTCCGACATAGAGCAGGCTCGCTGTGGATCCCAGGCTCAATCCGGTGTACATGTGCGGACCCGCGACATCACCCACGCCGTACCCGGGGTCGACCCAGTGGTCATCCGCCCCGGGTGGACCGACGAACGGGGTGATCTGCACCCCGCCCTTCTCCAGATCCTCTTGCTGCCACTCCTCTCCTGGAGCGCCGATCGCCACCCGCGTAGTGGTCGCTGTACTCGTCGTGTTCGGAGAGGAGTTGACAGCTGCGAGCTGCTGGC
The DNA here is from genome assembly GCF_000718785.1 of Streptomyces sp. NRRL WC-3626. GTDB lineage: Bacteria > Actinomycetota > Actinomycetes > Streptomycetales > Streptomycetaceae > Streptomyces > Streptomyces edwardsiae. The sequence goes on from NZ_JOCA01000013.1 coordinate 63,498, forward strand.
CGAAGAAGTCGCCGACCTCGGCTTCCCCCTCCATGCCGTCGGCGTTCTGGTCGACCCACGCCGTCTGCGTCGCCGTAGTCGAAGTAAGCCGGAAGAAGTGCACCGCCCCGGCATCGACGGTGGTCAGCAGGTCCTCACCCGGCACCCCTACTGCCAACAGAGATTCCGTAGTGCTGGTGGCACCGGACGGTCGATAGGGAACCATCGCCAGGGCAGTACCGAAACGGTCGGCCGTTTCGCCCTCGCCACCAATCGCTTCTTGGTCCTGCGCCAGACCGGCAATCGGTTTGGGTGAGTTGGACACCAGCGTGTGGCTGAACACCGTCACAGCGCCTGCGAAGGTCACCGCGCCCAGTGCCTCCCCCGGGACCCCCACCGCAAGATGTGTCGGTGTCGCCGCGAGCGACAATCCGAAGCGGTCGTCCTGCTCCGCTACTCCTGGCACTGCCCCAGCCGTCTCGGTGTCCTGGTGCACCGCCACCTCCGTCAAGGCGGTACCCGACATGTAGTAGACCGCGCCGGCGTCCACGATCGTGCCGATATCCTCGCCAGGAGCGCCTACGGCCAGGAACGGGACCCCGCTTAAAGATTTGCCCGCCGCAAGCGAGTAGCCGATCCAGTCCTCGTGCTCGACAGCCCCGCTCAGGTGATTGCCCTCGCCCTGGCTGATCTGCTTCACGGCAGGGCCGGTTCCCAGGCCGGCGGGAGCGCCGTAGTAGATCTGCACCAGTCCGGCGTCGCGGTAGTTCACCGCTTCACCCGACGTCGCAGTCACCGACAGATCCTCATACGGAATACCGACCACCAGGTCACTGCACCCGTCAAGGTTCGCGTCGTAGACCGCCAACGCGGAACCGAACTGGTCCCCCCGCTCGGCGGCACCGGGAGCACCGGGTGACTCCTGACTGAGACTCAGGACACCCTTGTCACCGCCGTAGCCGATGTGGACCTCCCCGGCCCGCTCATGGCCGCCCGCTGTCGCCTCCGGGTCGGCGATCGCCGTGTCCCTAACGCCGTCGCCATTGAAATCCGACTCCACCCCCGACGGGCACGCCGCCGCCGCGGCCGCTGGAGCAACCGAGCCGGTCAGCCCGGAACCAGCGACCAGTACCGACACCAAGGCAGCGCTGAGCCACCGCACACGCATACTGAACTCCCACCCCGCCGGTCACATCTGAAGCAGCTGTGATCAAACTGTGTAGCGGAGCGCACAAGTCAAATCGCAGAGTGGGGGGAGGAGTTGGCCGACAGTAGTGGTGAGCTCAGCGTGCACTGTCCAAAAGGTGAGGTGCACCGTTCCGTATATCGGGAGCTCGCGTGCGGCCCTCTCGAGATCACGTTTCGGCCTGGGCAGCAAAGATCCCGCCGACCTGGTCGTCCTCTTTGGGGGGAGGCGTCCCCCTCGCGCAGTGGAACGGTCAGCGCTCCAGGTAGACCCGGCCGCCGACCTCCGTCCAGCCCTCCGGCTGGGGGGCCGTGAGGAGCTGGGAGCCCGTGCCCTGGGTGATGTTCAGGGCTCGGCCCAGGTGGTCGGTGAGGAGGAGGGCCGCGGCGCCGGTCGCCTCGTCCTCGTCGATGCCGTCGTCGCGGCCGGGGAAGGCGCGGGCGCGGATGCGGCCGGCCGCCTCGTCCAGCCAGGCCCAGGCGTAGATCCATTCCCCCTTCGGCGGCACGGGCAGCGCGTCGACCTCGGCGGGGCTCGCGTACTGGCGCAGGGTGCGCGGCGGGACCCACTCCGCCCGCGCCTCGATCCAGCAGAACTCCCCGTCCTGCCGGGCGCCCACCACGCCGGCCGGCACGACCAGTTCGGGTACGTCGAGCAGCCAGGCCGTGCCGACACAGGGGTGCCCGGCGAAGGGCAGGCGCAGGGTGGGCGTGTAGATGTCGATCACCCCGCGCTCGGGGTCGTCGACGAACACGGTCTCGCTGAACCCCAGCTTCGCGGCGAACTCCTGCCGCTCCTCCCGCTCGGGCATCACGGCACCGTTGCGCACGACACCCAGTTCGTTGCCGTACCCGCCACGGGGCCCGCAGAAGACGCGCACCACGTCGTAATCAGTCACGGGGGCATTCAAGCACCGCGCGACCAGCGGTGACGATCGGCACCGGGCGCCGCCTCGGCCGGTCACGGACCGGCGACGTCCCCGACCCTCTTGAGCACGGAGGTGATCCTGTCCCCCACGGCGTCGCGTCGCCTCGCACGCGCCGCCCGGTCCGCCGGCACCAGCCGCTCGGCGGCCTGCACGGCGTAGGCGTCCGGGGCGCCGAAGGCGGTCCGCGGGTGTTCTCCCGTCTCCGCGCAGTGCGCGGTGACCTCCTTGACCGCCTGGAGCACGACCGCCCGGTCCACGCCCGGCTGCATGGCCAGGCGCACCTGGAAACGCGCCATCCACTTCTCTCGGTCCTTCTCCTGCGCCGCGTCCGACGTCTCGTCCTTCTTCGCCACGCGCTCTCCCGGGTGATCTGCGGTCGTCCGTCGTGAAGTTGGACGCCGGGACGCGGAGGTGGGTTGCACGGGCGAGGGATCAGTACCGGTAGCGAATATAGGTAAGGCTAACCTAAGCTTCACCTCGGTAATCACCTCGGCAATCATCACGGACGGAAGGAACGGACGGGACCGTGCGACGCTCGCTCATTCGACCGGCGGGAGCACCGCCGGCCGCGAGGAACACGGCCGCGTACGGCGGTGGCGCGTGACCGTGATGGAGAAGGACGTGCGGGAGTCTGCGCCTCCCGCCACCGGGCAACGGCGCACCACGGCTTGGCTGTTGACCGCCTCGCTCGTCGTCGCGCTCCTCGTCCTCGTCCCCGTGGCCGCCGGTGTCGGGGCCTATCCCGTGCCCGTGGGGGACGTGCTCGCCTCCGTGCAGCACCGGATCGGGGTCGGGGGCGCCGAGCTGGACCGGGTCGCCGAGTCGGTGCTGTGGAACGTGCGGTTTCCGCGGATCGTGCTCGCGCTGCTGGTCGGGGCCTCGCTGGGGTGCGCGGGCGCGCTGATGCAGGGCGTGTTCGGCAATCCGCTCGCCGAACCCGGCGTCATCGGCGTCTCGTCCGGCGCGGCGGTCGGGGCGGTGGCCTCGATCGCGCTCGGGCTGGACTTCCTGGGCAACTGGACCGTGTCCGTGCTGGCGTTCGCCGCCGGTCTCGTCACCGTCCTGCTGGTGTACGCGATGTCCCGCTCGGGCGGCCGTACGGAAGTGGTGACGCTGATCCTCACCGGGATCGCCGTGAACGCGTTCGCGGGCGCCCTCATCGGGCTGTTCCTGTTCTTCGCGGACGCCGCCGCCGTCAACCAGATCACCTTCTGGCAACTGGGCTCACTCGCCCAGGCCACCTGGCCGAAGGTGCTGGCCGTACTGCCGTGCGCGGTGCTCGGGCTGGCCGTGGCGCCGCTGTACGCCCGCCGGCTCGACCTGCTGTCGCTCGGTGAGCGGCCGGCGCGGCATCTGGGCGTGGACGTGGAGCGGCTGCGGATCGTGCTGGTGCTGGTGATCGCGCTGCTGACGGCGGCGGCCGTGAGCGTGTCGGGGATCATCGGGTTCGTCGGGCTGGTCGTACCGCATCTGCTGCGGATGGCCGCCGGTCCCGGGCACCGGTTCCTGCTGCCGGGCAGCGCGCTGCTCGGGGCGCTGGTGCTGCTGGCGGCGGACCTGACCGCGCGTACGGTCGCCGAGCCCGCCGAACTTCCCCTCGGTGTCCTCACGGCGCTGCTCGGCAGCCCGTTCTTCTTCTGGCTGCTGCGCCGCACCCGGCGCAGGCAGGGAGGCTGGGCGTGAACCCTCGTACAAGCCCGCGTACGACCCCGCGTGTGCTGCGGCTGCGCAACCGTCCTGTTCCCCCGGCCGCCCCCGAGCTCGGCGACGTGCTCGCCGAGGCCGAGGAGCTCACCGTACGGCTCGGTGCCCGCGAGGTGCTCGCCGGTGTCGACGTACGGGTCCGTGCCGGTGAGGTGCTGGCGCTCGTCGGACCCAACGGGGCGGGTAAGTCCACCCTGTTGAGCGCGCTGGCCGCCGATCTGCCGCCCACCGCCGGGGCCGTACGGATCCACGGGCGCCCCGCGTCCGCCTGGTCCGCGCCCGAACTCGCCCTGCGCCGGGCCGTCCTGCCCCAGTCGGCGTCGCTGTCCTTCCCGTTCACGGTGGAGGAGGTGGTCCGTATGGGCAGGGCGCCCTGGGCCGCCGCCCGGCCCGAGGACGACGAGGCGGCCGTGGCCGGGGCGATGGCCGCCACCGAGGTCACCCGCTTCGCCGCCCGACCCTTCTCCGCGCTGAGCGGCGGGGAGCGGGCCCGGGTCGCGCTCGCCCGGGTGCTGGCCCAGAGCACTTCCCTGCTCCTGCTGGACGAGCCGACGGCCGCCCTCGACCTGCGCCATCAGGAACTCGTGCTGCGGCTGTGCCGGGCGCGGGCGCACGCCGGTGACGCGGTGGTCGTCGTCCTGCACGACCTGGGGCTCGCGGCCGCCTACGCGCACCGGGTGGCGGTCCTGCGCGCCGGCCGGGTCGCGGCCGACGGGCCGCCGCAGGAGGTCTTCTCGCGGGCCCTGCTGTCGGAGGTGTACGAGCAGCCCGTCGAGGTGTTCCCGCACCCGCGGACGGGGGCTGTCCTGGTGCTTCCGGAGCGCGAAGCAGCACCCTTCGATTGACCTCCGCTTGACCCGCCCTGACACCTTCTTGACCTGACCATGGCGTTTGTTTTTAGCCATCGTGATCGGGCCGTGCTCATACACCGTCCATGAGAGCTGAATCACCGGATGCACAGGTTTCCCACAGGAAATCCAGCGGTAAGTTAGGCCAGCCTCACCTACCTGGAGTGAGGCCGATCACGCATCATTCCGGCCATCCTGGAGTCCTCATGCGACCCGCCAGACTCTCCCTCGCCACCGCCGTCGCCACCGTGGCGGCCCTCGCCGCCGTCACCGGCTGCACGGAGAAGGGCGGCGGCTCGGACGGCGACCGGGTCGTCGACGTGACGGCCACGGACGACAGGTGCGAGGTGTCGAAGAAGGAGTTCCCGGCCGGGCACGTCGAGCTCGCCATCGAGAACAAGGGCTCCAAGGTCACCGAGGTCTACCTCCTCTTCCCCGACGACCGAGTGGTCACCGAGCGGGAGAACATCGGCCCCGGCACCAAGCAGCGCGTCACCGCCGAGGTGAAGGCCGGCGACTACCGGATCGCCTGCAAGCCGGGCATGCACGGCAAGGGCATACGCCAGGACGTCAAGGCCACCGGCGGAAAGACCGTCGCGCGCGACCCGAAGCTGGACGGGGCCGTGGCCGCCTACCGCGCGTACGTACAGGCACAGGCCGACGAGACGCTGCCGAAGGCAAAGGCGTTCGCGAAGGCCGTCGAGGCCGGGGACGTCGAGGCCGCCAAGAAGGCGTACGCGCCCTCCCGTATCGGCTGGGAGCGCACCGAGCCGGTCGCCGAGTCGTTCGGCGACATCGACCCGAAGGTCGACGTCCGCGAGGACGGTCTGGAGGACGGCCAGGACCCGGCCACCGACTGGACGGGCTGGCACCGCCTGGAGAAGGCCCTCTGGCAGGACGGGAAGATCGGCGGGCGGGAGAAGGAACTCGCCGGCCGGCTGATCACCGACCTGGAGGACTGGCGCAAGCGGGTCGGCTCGGCCGAGATCACCCCGACCTCCATGGCCAACGGTGCCAAGGAACTCCTCGACGAGGTCGCCACCGGCAAGGTCACCGGCGAGGAGGAGCGCTACTCGCACACGGACCTGGTCGACTTCAAGGCCAACGTCGAGGGCGCCGAGAAGTCGTACGCGCTGCTGAAGCCGGTCGCCGGGCAGAACGACCCGGCGCTGGTGAAGGACCTCGACAAGCGGTTCACGGCGCTGAACACGCTGCTCGACCAGTACCGGCCCGACGCGACGTCGTACGACTTCACCTCGTACGACAAGGTCGGCAAGGCCGATCGCAAGGAACTGTCGGACGCGGTCAACGCGCTCGCGGAGCCGCTGTCGCGGCTCGCCGCGGCCGTGGTCAAGTAGGAGCCCGGCGATGACGGACAGCGGCAACACACCCACGCCGTCGCGGCGTTCGCTGCTCGGCTGGGGCGGTGCCGGGCTCGCGCTCGGTGCCGCCGCGGCCGGCGGGGCCGTGGCGGTGGCCCGGAGCGATGACGGACCCGACGCGGACACGGGCGCGGCCGTGGAGTTCCACGGGGCGCATCAGGCGGGCATCGCGACGCCCGTGCAGGACCGGCTGCACTTCGCCGCGTTCGACGTGACGACCGACGACCGCGCCGAGTTCGAGGAGCTGTTGAAGGAGTGGACCAGGGCCGCACGCCGTATGACGGCGGGGCGGGCGGTCGGGGAGGGCGCGTACGGCGGTCCGGACGAGGCCCCGCCGGACGACACCGGTGAGGCGCTGGGCCTGAAACCGTCCCGGCTGACGCTGACGATCGGCTTCGGGCCGTCCCTGTTCGGAAAGCTGGACCTGGCGGGGCGGCGTCCCGAGGCGCTGGTGGAGCTGCCGAGGTTCGCCGGGGACAATCTGGACCGCGACCGCAGCGGCGGGGATCTGTGTGTGCAGGCGTGCGCGGACGATCCGCAGGTCGCGGTGCACGCGATCCGCAATCTCGCCCGGATCGGGTTCGGCCGGGTCGTGGTGCGCTGGTCGCAGCTCGGCTTCGGCAAGACGTCGTCCACGACACCCGACGCGCAGACGCCCCGCAATCTCTTCGGTTTCAAGGACGGCACCCGCAACATCTCGGGGACCGAGAAGGACCGGCTGGAGAAGTTCGTCTGGGTCGGGGAGAAGGACGGGCCGCGGTGGATGGCGGGCGGGTCCTATCTCGTCGCCCGGCGCATCCGGATGCACATCGAGACCTGGGACCGGACCCCGCTGCGGGAGCAGGAGGACATCTTCGGCCGGGACAAGGGCGAGGGAGCGCCGGTCGGCAGGGCGAAGGAGCGGGACGAGCCGTTCCTGAAGGCGATGAAGCCCGACGCGCACGTCCGGCTGGCGCACCCCGACGCCAACGCGGGGGCGACCCTTCTGCGCCGGGGCTACTCCTTCACCGACGGCACCGACGGACTCGGCCGGCTGGACGCGGGCCTGTTCTTCCTCGCCTATCAGCGCGATCCGCGCACCGGGTTCATCCGCGTCCAGCGGAACCTGGCGAAGGACGCGCTCAACGAATACATCCAGCATGTGGGTTCGGCCGTCTTCGCCGTCCCGCCGGGCGTCCGCGACCAGGACGACTGGTGGGGCCGGGCGCTGTTCTCCGAGGAGGCGTAAGGCGTGTTCTCCAACTATCTGATCGGTCTGCGGGAGGGCCTGGAGGCCAGTCTCGTCGTCTGCATCCTGATCGCCTACCTGGTGAAGACCGGGCGGCGGGACGCGCTGAAGCCGGTGTGGACGGGCGTCGGGGTCGCGGTCGTCCTGGCGCTGGGCTTCGGCTGCGCGCTCGAATTCGGTTCGCAGGAGCTGACGTTCGAGGCGCAGGAGGCGCTCGGCGGTTCACTGTCGCTGCTCGCGGTGTGCCTGGTGACGTGGATGGTGTTCTGGATGCGGCGCACCGCCCGGCACCTGAAGGCGGAGCTGCACGGCAAGCTGGACGCGGCGCTCGCGATGGGCACGGGCGCGCTGGTCGTGACCGCGTTCCTCGCGGTGGGCCGGGAGGGGCTGGAGACGGCCCTGTTCGTGTGGGCGTCGGTGCACGCGGCCGGTGACGGCAGTCCGCGCCCGCTGATCGGGGTGGCGCTGGGGCTGGCCACGGCGGTGCTGCTCGGCTGGCTGTTCTACCGGGGCGCGCTCAGGATCAACCTGGCCAGGTTCTTCACCTGGACCGGCGGCATGCTGGTCGTCGTGGCGGCGGGGGTGCTGGCGTACGGCTTCCACGATCTCCAGGAGGCCGACTGGCTGCCGGGGCTGACGGATCTGGCCTTCGACGTCAGCGGCGCGATCCCGCCGGACAGTTGGTACGGCACGCTGCTGAAGGGCGTGTTCAACTTCCAGCCCGATCCGACCGTCCTCCAGGTCACGGTGTGGCTGCTGTACCTGGTCCCGGCACTCGCGCTGTTCCTCGCCCCGGTAGGGTTCGCCTCCGGGAAGGGGAAGGTGAAGGAACCGGATGAGCAGGGATCACGGCCTTCGAGGGCTCCGCAGGCGCCGCAGGACTGACGTGGGCGTGCTCATGGCCGCTCTGTCGGTGACGGCGAGCGGCTGTGTGGTGGTGCACGGTGAGCGCGAGGTGCTCCCGGCCACGACCCGCGCCGAGGCGGCGAAGGCGCTGGAGGAGTTCACGGCCGCGTACAACGCCGCCGACAAGGCGTACGACGGTTCCCTGGACGCCGATCACACCACCGGTGCCCTCGCCGACATCGACGGGGCGCGGCTGGAGGCGGGGCGGGTCAACAGCCCGGAGGGCAACACCCGGCACACGCCGCTGAAGCTGACGGACGCGAAGTTCACCATCCCAAAGAAGGCCGGCTGGCCGCGCTGGTTCCTCGCCGACGCGGCCGGCAGCAAGGGCGCCGGCTCGCGCTGGCTGCTGGTGTTCACGCGCGACGGTGTCGACGAGACGTGGGAGGCGGCGTATCTGACGCTCGTCGCCCCGGGCGACGTACCGGAGTTCAAGACGGACGCGGACGGGTGGGCCGAGGCCGTGCCCGCGAACTCGACCGAACCGGCCGTCGCGCCGGGCGAGTTGAGCAAGGACTTCGCCGCCTATCTGAAGGACGGCGGGACCGCGTTCGCGCAGGGTCCGCACACCAGCGGGTGGCGGGCGCAGCGGGAGAAGAAGTCGTCGCGGCCGGGGCTGGCCACGCAGTACATCGACGAGCCGCTGACGAACGGCGACTACGCGCCGCTGGCGCTGCGTACGAAGGACGGCGGGGCGCTGGTGTTCTTCACGACGCGCCACTTCGAGAAGCAGACGGCGGCGGCGGGGGCGTCGGTGCCGGCGCCGAACAAGGACGTGCTGGCGCTGACGGACGGGGAGATACGGCAGTCGCTGACGATGGAGTTCGTCTCCAACGAGGTGGCGCTGGACCCGGCCGACGGCCCGGTGGAGATCCTGGGGCGGATCCAGGGGCTGACGTCGGCACAGGGCGAGTAGGCCGGCGCGGGCGTCAGTGCCGTGAGGGCCAGGCCGCGCTCGCGTGGTCGGGGCGCTCTTCGGCGTAGCGGGCGCAGGAGTCGGTGAGGAGCTCCAGCAGGCTCAGCGGGTCCGGGAGCGGATGCTCCGGTCCGCGCACCCAGCGCACCGAGCGGCCGTCGTCGCCGGGGAGGCGGGCGGGCGGTACCAGGACGTAGGAGCCGCGGCAGTGCCAGCGCAGGCCGGGGTGCTCGTCCATGGTCTCCGGGTGGCAGTCCAGCTCGCAGGGCCACCACTCGTCCTCGTCCTCGGGGGTGCCGCGGGTGAGGGTGAAGAACAGCATGCGGTCGTCGTCGCTCTCGGCGACCGGGCCGACCTCGATGCCGGTGGCGAGCAGGCGGGTGAGTGCCTGGCGGCCGGCGTCGAGGGGGACGTCGAGGACGTCGTGCACCATGCCGGTGGCGGTGATGAAGTTGGCCTGCGGCTGGTGGCGGGCCCAGCGCTCGATCTGGCCGTGGTCGGTGGTGGACTGCGTCTGCCAGGCGAACGACACCGGGTGCCGGGCGGGGGTCGGACAGCCCACGCGGTCACAGGAACAGCCGTACCGGGCGGCGGGGTGGGCGGCGGGCGCGAGCGGCAGTCCCGCGTCGGCGGCGGCGAGCAGCAGGGCCTCACGGCCGCCCTCGTCGGCGGGCGGTTTCGGGCGGCGTCCGCGCAGCCACTGGGAGAGCCTGCCCTGCCGGCCGCTTCGGCCGCCGAACTCCGCGCTCATCTATCCCCTCGCCTCGCCGTCGTACGCCTCAACATGCCCTATCGTCCCACGTTCGTGCGCGTCGCGAGACGGATGGGGTGTCATTGCACACTTTGCCCGCATATGCGCACCTACCGTGATCATATGGTCACAAGAATCGCGTCGACGGGCCTCGCGGTCGTGGCCTCCGTGATCTCACTGTCCCTCACCGGCCACGGCGCCGCCCGCCCGCTGGAGTGGGGTTCCGGGCCGCTGACGGTGGACGCGCTGCCCCGTGTCCCGTACGTCGCCCATCGCGGCGGGGCGCGGGAGGTCCCGGAGAACAGCATGTCGGGGCTGGCGGCGGCGTACCGGCGCGGTACGGCGCAGGTGCTGGACTTCGACACACGGGTGCTGCGGGACGGCACGCCGGTCGTCTTCCACGACGCGACGCTGAACCGCACCACGTTCCTGGGCGGCGCGGTGAGCGGTCTGAACGCCGGGGAGTGGCGGGGCGTACGGCTGCGGCCGCGCGACGCGCTGCCGGGGAGCTGGCGTGCGGAGCGGCCGCCGACGGTGGCGGAGGTGCTGGACCGGTTCGGCGGGCGGACCGTGCTGATGCTGGAGGCGAAGGACCCGCGCGGGCTCGGCCGGCTGGCGGCGCTGATCCGCGGGCGGGGCCTGACCCGCTCGGTGTTCGTGAACACCAACGACCCGGAGGTGGCCCGCCGCGTCCACGCCCTGGGCCTGCTGACCCAGCTCTGGCGCTCGGCCCGCCAGCTCCGCACCGACCGCCCGGAGCGCTGGCGCCCCTACGTCGACCTGCTCGACGTGGACATCAGGGCCCGGGACGCCGATCTGCGCCGCGCGGTCCGCTCCGGCATCCCGCGCGTCTGGGCCCACACGATCGTCACCCCGGCCCAGCGCGACCGGGCCCTGGCCCTGGGCTGCAACGGCGTCATCACGGACGCGCCGGGGCGGGTCAGCGGGGTGCGAGGCCGTTGAGGGCGTAGTCGACGAGGGTGTCGGTGTAGTCGTAGGTGATCGGGCCCGTGTACTGGAGCCAGCGCTGGGCGAGGGGGGAGACGAAGAGTTCCAGGGCGATACGGGGGTCGACCTCGGGGCGGATGTCGCCGGTGTCCTGGGCGGCGCGCAGACGGTCGACGTAGAGCTGGAGCTGGGGTTCCAGGAGCCGGGCGACGAACCTGCGGCCGAGCTCCTCGTTGACGACGCCCTCGGCGGCCAGGGCGCGGGACGGGGCCTCGAAGGCGGGGTCGCGCAGTTCGTCGACCGTGGCACGCAGGACGAGCCTGAGGTCGGCGGCGAGGTCGCCGGTGTCCGGGATGGTGTACGGGACCTGGCCGGCGGCCTGCGCGGCCTGCTCGCCCATGTCGAGGAACGCCTCGAGGAGGACGTCCGCCTTCGACGGCCACCAGCGGTAGATCGTCTGCTTGCCGACGCCGGCGCGGGAGGCGATGCCCTCGATGGTGGTCCTCGGGTAACCGACCTCGACGACGAGGGCGAGGGCGGCTTCGTAGATGGCCCGTCGGGAGCGCTCGCTGCGGCGGGTGACGTCCGGGGCTGCTGACTGGTTCGTGGACATGGGTCGAATTTAGCAGTTGACAAGACGGTGCGTCTCGCCGGAGAGTGGTGGAGGTCGGAGGCGAGACGGAACGTCTCGTATTGAGAGCTCGGGACGAAGGGATGATGACCATGACCCGAGGTGGAGCCGGAAACATGCTGGGGGTCGGCGGCGCCCGGCAGCACATGGGGCGCGAGGCCCTGCGCGGCGGCGGCCGCGGAGGGCCGCGCGTCGGGGGCGGCCCCGACGCGCGGGCGCGGAAGCGGGAGCTGCTGCGCACGCTGCGGGAGCGGCGGGAGGCGGATCAGCCTTCGGCGGAGGGCGGCGGCCAGGGGTCGCCCCAGTCGGTGTCGCGGGCCGCGCGGTAGAGGTCGCCGTGGCGTTTGGTGACCGTGGCGCGGTGCAGGGCCGAGTCCTTCTCGCACAGGTCGAGGAGGACCTGGCCCTTGCGGATCTGCGGTCTGCGGACGACGCGGGCGGGGGCCGGGGCGACGGGCAGGCGGGTGGCGGCGACGTAGGCGAACTTCTCGTCCTCGTAGGCGAGGGAGCCGCCCTTGATCTGCCGGTGCAGTGAGGAACGGCTGACCCGTGCGGAGAAGTGGCACCAGTCCGTGCCGGGCGCGATGGGGCAGGCGTCGCTGTGCGGGCAGGGGGCGGCGATGTGGAAGCCGGCGGAGATCAGGCGGTCGCGTGCCTCGATGAGGCGGGTGTAGCCGTCGGGGGTGCCGGGTTCGACGATCACGACGGACTGCGCGGCGCCGGCGGCGGCGTCGACGAGGGCGGTGCGGTCGGGGGCGGTGAGCTCGTTGAGGACGTAGGAGACGGTGACGAGATCAGTGCTCTCGATGGTGAGCGCCGCTCCGATACGAGAGCGCTGCCAGCGGGTGTCGCGCAGCGCGGGGTTGGCGGCGGCGAGCTCCCGGCCGAGGGCGAGCGCGGGCTCGGCCCAGTCCAGCACGGTCACGGGGCGCTCCCCGCCCCACACGTCACCGACCGCCCAGGCGGCGGCGCCGGTTCCCCCGCCGACATCGGTGTGATCACGGGGCGCCCAGCCGGGCACGGCATCCGCGAACGCCTCGAGCGCGGAGCGTACGGCCTCGAAGGTGGCGGGCATCCGGTAGGCGGCGTAGGCGGCGACATCGGCGCGGTCGCGGAGGATCGGCGCCTCGGTGGGGGTGGTCCCCCGGTAGTTGGCGATCAGCCGCTCCACGGCCGACCCGACCTGCCGGGCCGGAATCCCGTCGAGCAATCCAGCGAGCGCGCTGTGCAGCGAAGCAACACCATTCACCCGGCAATTCTACGAGGCCCCGGTGCCGTCTCACCGTGCGGTGGGGTTGGGCGGTGGCCCGGTGCTGGGGGCTGGGGGCTGGGCGGGGGTGGGTTGCGCGGCCCGGCGCCTGCGGGGTGCCGTCGCGCCCACCCGTGCGGCGGGATTGGGCAGTCGCCCGGTGCTGGGGGCTCGGCGGGGGCGGGTTGCGCAGCCCGGCGCTCGCGGGGTGCCGTCGCGCCCACCCGTGCCGCCCCAGCGGCACGACTGCCCGCGGAGGGCGGAGGGGTGCGGCGCGGTCCACCGCGGGAGCAGTGGGGTGCGGCGCCGTCGACCGCGGGAGCGGGGGGCGTTTTACTTGCCCCGGACCGACCGGGCCACCCGGGTCCCCGCGGACGCCCGAGGTGTGCTGTCCGGGCGGGGCGGGCGGCGGGGGTGGACCGTGTTCGCCAGGAGGACCACGTACGTGTCCGACCGCCGGTTCAGCACCAGCGACGTTCCCGTGAAGCCCGTGTGGCCCGCACCGCCCTCCGCCAGCCCGCCCATGAACCACGGCTGGTCCAGCGCGAACCCCAGCCCCGGCGGGGTGAAGAGCAGATCCACGAAGTCCGGCCCCAGAATCCGCGCGGGCCCGTACGCCCCGCCCGCCAGTAACGTCCGGCAGAACACCGCCAGATCCCGCCCCGTCGAGAACAGCCCCGCGTGCCCCGCCACACCCCCCAGCGCCCACGCGTTCTCGTCGTGCACGACCCCCCGCAGCATCCCCCGCTCCGCCTTCCCCCACGGCCGCCGCTGGTCCTCGGTCGCCGCCGCCGCCGCGCACGGCCCGAAGGACGTCGCCGTCATCCCCAGCGGCCGGGTGATCCCGTCCCGCACCAGCACATCGAGCCCCCGCCCGGTGACGCGCTCCAGGACGTGCTGGAGCAGCAGCATGTTGAGGTCGGAGTAGCAGTAGGCACCCGGCGCCCCCACCGGCCGCTCCGCCCGCAGCAGCGCGAGCCGCTCCGCGTCGTCCGCGCAGTCGTACAGCGGGAGTTCGGGCCGCAGCCCGGATGTATGGGTGAGCAGTTGCCGCACGGTGACCCCGTGCCGCACCACCCCCGTGAACTCCGGCAGATACGCCCCCACGCGCGCGTCGATCCCCAGCGTGCGCCGCTCGATCTGCTGCACCGCCGCCACCGAGGTGAACAGCTTCGTCAGCGACGCCAGGTCGAACGGCGTGTCCACGGTCATCGGGACCCGTTCACGCGCCGGCAGTTCGACCGGCGCGTCCGCCTTCTCGTCGTACCGGGCGTACCGCACCGCCCACCCTGCCGCCTCCTCCACGGCGACGACGGGCCCGCGCCCGACGACCACGACGGCCCCCGCCGCCCATGGCCGCTCGCCGCTCACCCGGGCGTGGATCTCCCGTACCAGGAGCCGGAGTTCGCCCGCGTCGAGCCCCGCCCGTTCCGGGGTGCCGTCGCGCAGTCGCGGGGCGCTCAGATGCCCCCGCCCTTCAGGCCCGTCCGTCCGTTCCACGGTCGGCACATGCCCAGGAAGCAGACGAGTGCCACCAGGGCGGCGGCCAGTTGGACGACGGCCATCGGGACGGCGGTGTCCTCGCCGGCGATCCCGACCAGCGGGGAGGCGATCGCGCCGATGAGGAAGGACGTCGTACCGAGCAGGGCGGACGCGGAACCGGCGGCGTGCCGGGTGCGCATCAGGGCGAGGGTCTGGGTGTTGGGCAGGGTGATGCCCATCGCGGACATCAGCACGAACAGCGCGGCCGCCATGGGGACGAGCCCGACCTCGCCGAAGACGCCGAGCGACATCAGCAGCAGCGCGACCGCCGCGGCGACCACGACGGTGAGCCCGAGTCCGAGCACCTTGTCCAGCCGGACCCTCCCGACCAGCACCTTGCCGTTGATCTGTCCCATGATCACGAGGCCGATGGAGTTGAGCCCGAACAGCAGGCTGAACGTCTGCGGCGAGGCGCCGTAGATCTCCTGGACGACGAACGGGGAGGCGGCGACGTAGGCGAAGAGGGCCGCGAAGGCGAAGCCTCCGGTGAGCGTGTACCCGGTGAAGGCGCGGTCGGCGAGCAGCCGGCGCATCGAGGTGAGCGTCTCGCCGACGCCCCCGCCGTGCCGGTCGGCGGGCGCCAGGGTCTCCGGGAGCTTCGCCCAGACGACGGCCGTCAGCAGCAGCCCGACGCCGGTGAGGACGACGAACACGCCCCGCCAGTCCGTGATCCGCAGGATCTGCCCGCCGATGAGCGGAGCGATGATCGGCGCGACGCCGGAGATCAGCATGAGGGTGGAGAAGAAGCGGGCCATGGCCACGCCGTCGTACAGGTCACGGGCGACCGCCCGCGCGATGACGATCCCGGCCGCGCCCGCGAGACCCTGCAACAGCCGGAAGGCGATGAGGAGTTCGACGGTGGGGGCGATCGCGCACAGCGCGGTGGCGACGATGTAGACCGCGAGGCCGGCGAGGAGCGGGCGCCGGCGGCCCCAGCGGTCGCTCATCGGGCCGACCACCAGCTGTCCGAGAGCCATACCGGCCATGCAGGCGGTGAGGGTGAGCTGGACGGTGGCGGCGGGCGCGTGCAGCGCCTGGGTGACCTCCGGGAGCGCGGGGAGGTACATGTCCATCGCCAGGGGTGGCGTGGCGGTCAGTCCGCCGAGGACGAGTGTGACCAGCAGGCTCGTGCGGCGGGCCGACGTCGCGCGGATCGCCGCCTCGGCCGCCTTCAGATCGAGCGCGGCCGGACCCCGTGCCGCCCTGCCGTCCGTCGGGTTCGCCGCCGTATTCGATACGGAGTTCGATATGGACGCCCCACCCTCGGGCATGTGACCCCTCCCTTTTCACGCCATCGGCTCCCTATGCTCTCAGCTCGTACGGAGTGCTCGGCGTCAACGGCGATGTCATGGGAGCGCTTCCAACGACATCCCTTCACGATGTGACGAACGACACGAGCAGGTGGGACACGCATGACGGAGCAGAAGGTGCGCTGGGGCGTCCTGGCGACCGGCGGGATCGCCGCGACGTTCACCGCGGATCTGGTGGACATGCCGGACGCGGAGGTCGTCGCGGTGGCGTCGCGGTCCGCGGAGCCGGCGAAGGCGTTCGCCGAACGGTTCGGGATACCGCGCGCGTACGGCGACTGGGAGTCGCTGGCGTACGACGACGGGATCGACGTCGTCTACGTCGCCACCCCGCACTCGGCGCACCGGGCGGCGGCCGGGCTGATGCTGGAGGGCGGGCGGCACGTGCTGTGCGAGAAGCCCTTCACGCTGAACGCGCGGGAGGCGGCGGAGCTGGTCGCGCTGGCGCGGGGCAATGGGCGCTTCCTGATGGAGGCCATGTGGATGTACTGCCACCCCATGGTGCGGCGGCTGAAGGCGCTGGTCGACGACGGCGCGATCGGCGAGGTGCGGCATGTGCGGGCGGACTTCGGGCTGGAGGGTCCGTTCCCGGCGTCGCACCGGCTGCGGGACCCGGCGCTGGGCGGGGGCGCGCTGCTGGACCTGGGCGTGTATCCGGTGTCGTTCACACAGCTGCTGCTCGGGGAGCCGTCGGACATCGCGGCGCGAGCAGTGCTCTCGGAGGAGAGCGTCGATCTCCAGACGGGTGCGGTGCTCTCCTGGGAGAGCGGTGCTCTCGCTTCGGTGCACTGCTCCATCGTGGGCGGTACGGCGACCGCCGCCTCGATCACCGGCTCGCGGGGCCGTATCGACGTCCCGGACGGCTTCTTCTTCCCCGACCGCTTCGTCCTGCACCGGACCGGCCGCGACCCCGAGGAGTTCACGGCCGACCCCGCGCACGGCCCCCGCGCCAGCCTCAAGCACGAGGCCGCCGAGGTGATGCGGGCCCTGCGCGCCGGTGAGACGGAGTCCCCGCTGGTCCCCCTCGACGGCACCCTCGCCGTGATGCGGACGCTCGACGCGATCCGGGACCGCGTCGGCGTCCGCTACCCGGGCGAGCGGGCGGACACCCCCGGCACCCCGGAGGTCGCCCCGGAGGTCACGCCGGCTTGAGCCCCGGCTCCCCCGCCTCCGTGACGAAGGAGGCGGCGGTCGTGAGCGGCGCGCCCTGCGTGGTCACGTGGGACACCGTCTTGAAGTCGGTGCGCGCCAGCTCACGGCCGAGCGACACCGTCGCGTAGCCGCGCAGCCCGTTGTAGAACCGCATGTGCGGGTTGGCGGCCGTGAGGGTGTTCCAGTTGGCGGGCTTGGCGGAGCCGTTGCCGCCGCTGGTGATGGAGGACGTGACGATCTCCGTGCCCACGGTCCGGGAGTCCGGGTCGGAGAAGTCGCGCTTGACGTCGAAGCCGTAGTGCACGTGCACGTCGCCGGTGAGGATCATCAGGTTGTCGACACCGGCGGCCTGCGCGCCGGCCAGTACCCGCTCGCGGGAGGCCGGGTAGCCGTCCCAGGAGTCCATGGAGACCTTGGACGGCGGGGTGGTCGTGTCGTGCCGCTGCGAGAAGGTGACCTGCTGGGGTACGACGTTCCACACGGCGTCCGACCGGTGCCAGCCGTTGATCAGCCAGCGTTCCTGGGCGTCGCCGGTGAGGGTGCGCGACGGGTCCTCGGACTGCGGGCCGGGGTACTGCCAGCCGTCGCCGTAGGCCTGGTCGGAGCGGTACTGGCGGGTGTCGAGCACGTCGAACTGGGCGAGCCGGCCCCAGTGCAGGCGGCGGTAAAGCCTGAGGTCGGGGCCGTCGGGGAGCTGGGGCCGGCGCAGCGGCATGTTCTCCCAGTAGGCACGGTAGGCGGCGGCCCGGCGCAGCAGGAACTCCTCCGGCGGGACGCTGTTCTCCGGGGTGTCGTCGGAGTAGTTGTTCTCGGTCTCGTGGTCGTCCCAGGTGACGACGAAGGGGTGCGCGGCGTGCGCGGCCAGCAGGTCGGGGTCGGACTTGTAGAGGGCGTACCGCAGGCGGTAGTCCTCGAGCGTCACCGTCTCCCGCTTGAACAGGTCGGGCAGGGTGCCGGCGGGGTAGGCGCGGGAGCCCGCGACGTCGTTGACGGCGTACTCGTAGAGGTAGTCGCCGAGGTGGAAGACGACGTCCAGGTCCTCGTCGGCGAGGTGCCGGTACGCGGTGTAGTAGCCCTGGTCGTAGCGCTGGCAGGAGACGACACCGAAGGTGAGTGCGGCGGCCCTGTCGCGGTCGGCGGGCGCGGTACGGGTACGGCCGACGGGGCTGACGAAGCGGCCGGCGCGGAACCGGTAGTAGTAGACGTGGCCGGGCGCGAGGTGGGGGACCTCGACGTGCACGGTGTGGTGGAACTCGGGGTGGGCGGTGGCCTTGCCCCGTTTGACGATCCGGCGGAACCGTTCGTCGAGGGCGAGTTCCCATGCGACGGTGACGCGTTTCGCGGGCAGCCCGCTGTCGGCCTGGTACGGGACGGGGGCCAGGCGCGTCCACAGCAGGACGGAGTCGGCGTGCGGGTCGCCGGAGGCGACGCCGAGGGTGAAGGGGTCGTCGGCGATCCGCGCGGCGTCGAGTTCGGCGGCGGCCGCGGTGCCCGTGCCGGGCAGGTCGACGGCGAAGGCGAGCGCGGCGGCGGCACCGGTGACGGTCACGAAGCGGCGGCGCCCGATGTGCCGGGCGGCCGCGCGCAGTTCGGGGGCGTGCTCTGACTGACGGAACTCGGAAGTCATCCGATCCTCCCCTGACGTATGGACACGGGAGGAATTGCAGTGCCCGGGAACGACCAACCATTGACGCGTACACAGCATCGAAGCGACGCCCACATGAGATCCGGGTGCCGTCCCCTCCCGTACGCTGCGGGCCCATGAATGCCGAGCGAACGGACGGACGGACGAGGATCGCGGTGATCACCGGGGCGGGCTCCGGTGTAGGACGCGCGGTGACGCGGGAACTGCTGCGCGCGGGCTGGTCGGTGGCGCTGGCGGGGCGGCGCGCGGAGACGCTGGAGGAGACGGCGGCGCCGGCCGCGTGGGAGGCGGAAGGGACGGCCGCGCGGGAGGCCGGCGGGGTGAACGCGGGCGCGCCCCGCGGTGAGGCGCTCGTCGTGCCGACGGACGTGTCACGACCCCGCGACGTCGACGCGCTGTTCGCCGCCACCGTCGGCCGCTTCGGGCGGGTCGACCTGCTGTTCAACAACGCGGGGACGTTCGGCCCCGGCGGGGTGCCGGTGGAGGAACTGCCCTACGAGGCCTGGCGGCACGTGGTGGACACCAACCTCAACGGGGCGTTCCTCTGCGCGCAGGCGGCGTACCGGCTGATGAAGGAGCAGGACCCTCAAGGCGGCCGGATCATCAACAACGGCTCGGTCTCCGCGCACACCCCGCGTCCCCTCTCGGTCGCCTACACGGCGACCAAGCACGCGCTGACCGGCCTCACCAAGTCGCTCTCCCTGGACGGACGCCCGTACCGGATCGCGGTGGGCCAGATCGACATCGGCAACGCGGCGACCGACATGACGCGGCGGATGGGCACGGGCGCCCTCCAGGCGAACGGGGAGACCGCCCCGGAACCGGTGATGGACGTCGCGGACGTGGCCCGCACCGTCCGGCACATGGCGGAGCTGCCGCTGGAGGCGAACATGCAGTTCGCGACCGTACTGGCGACCGCGATGCCGTACATCGGCCGGGGCTGAGCAGGACCACCATCCGAGCCTGCACAAACGGAATGTGAACGTCCGCACCATTGCGGCCGGTAGTAGGCCTATGCTCAAATCTTCCACACCAAAGCTTCACAGTTGGAGCGGGCGGCTTCCGCAGGCCATCTCCAGGGGGGAGGCGGCAGCCGTTCCACCACACCGGGTGGGGGTGGACCCGCGCGGGACCGCGGGTACACACCGGTGGGTGGAACGGCTGCCGCACCGACACGGGCCGCCGCGACTGTCAGTGCCGTGTGCCAGGGTCGTACGTCATGAGCGACGAGCACCCGTCCACCGATCCGTGGGACTCCATCGAGGGCCTGTACGAGTGGCTGGACGCGAACCGTCCGGTCGACGGCCGGGAGGGCCTGCTGCTGCGGATCCTCAAGCTGTCCGAGGAGGTCGGCGAGGTCGCCGAGGCCGTGATCGGGGTGACCGGCCAGAACCCGCGCAAGGGCACCACGCACACCTGGGACGACGTCCGGTCGGAGCTGTGCGACGTGGCGGTCACCGCGCTGATGGCGCTGCGCACCCTCACCCCCGACGCCCGCGAGGTCTTCGCCGAGCACCTGGCGAAGGTCGGCCGCCGTGCCGGCACCACGCCGCGGCCCTGAATGTAGTGTGCACGTGATTGCCGCGACGCCGAAGGAGTGACGTCCCCATGTCCACCGCCACCCCCCGGGGCAGCTACTTCGAGCGTATCGACGACCACCGCTACAAGCCGACCCCTCACGCGGGCGGCGCCTGGGACCCGGACGAGCAGCACTTCAGCCCGCTGGGCGGCCTGATCGCGCACGCCATCGACCGCCACCGGCCCGCCGCGCCGGACGAGAGCGGCCTGCTCCTCTCCCGGATCAGCTACGACATCCTCGGCCGGCTCGCCCTCGACGAGTGCGAGATACAGGTCGAGACGGTCCGCCCCGGCCGCACCATCGAGCTCGTGGAAGCGGTCGTACGGATCGCGGGCCGCCCGGTCGTACGGGCCCGCGCCTGGCTCCTCGCCGCCCTGGACACCACCGGGGTCGCGGGCGGGGCCGGGGACCGCCTCCCCCGCCCCGAGTCGCTCGACCCGTGGCCGATGGACGACCTGTGGCCCGGCGGCTACATCGCCGACCTGGACGTCCGCCCGGTCGGCGCTCCGCGGCCCGGCCGTACGACGGCCTGGATCTCGACGCCGCTCGCCCTGGTCGCCGGTGAGACCGCCGGCCCGCTCGCCTCGTACCTGGCCCTCGTCGACACCGCGAACGGCATCGCCGTACGGCAGCCGCCCACGGAGTGGATGTTCCCCAACGTCGACCTGACCGTCCACCTCCACCGCCGGCCGCGCGGCACCTGGACCGGCCTGGACACCACGGTCGTCTTCGGCCCCACGGGCCAGGGCCTCACCAGCACGGTCCTCCATGACGTGGACGGCCCCGTCGGCCGGGCCGAACAGATCCTCACGGTGCGCCCGATGAGCTGATCGGCCCAGTGGCCGCGCCCCCCGACATGCCGCGACTTAGCGTAAGGGTCAATCACCGTACGCAATCGCAGGAGGTGGGACATGGGGCACATACGCCGCCGGGGCCTGGCTCTGGCCATGGTCAGCGGCCTGGCAGCCGGCTCGATGTTCATGGGAACGGGTCCGGCAGCGGCCGCGGAGAGCACGGACCGGCCGCATCACGTCGCCGAGGAAGCGCCGAGCCACGAGACCCGCACCGTGGTGCGCGGCACCACCTTGTGGGAGATCGCCGACGAGCGGTACGGCGACGGCATGAAGTGGTGGGCCGTCTTCGCGGCCAACGCCAAGGCGATCGAGAAGTCCGCGCGGGCCCACGGGCTCAAGGGCAGCGACCTCGGCCACTGGATCTACCCCGGTGAGGAACTGGCGGTCCCCGCACCGGAGATGGTGGAGGCCCATGAGAAGTCCTTCCGCGAGGCCCTCGACCATGTCCTGACCCGGCACCCGCGACTACGCGCGGGCACGACGGCGTTCTGCCCCGGCCTACGGGCCCCCGAAGACCTCGGCGCCTGCGTCATGAGCCTGCTGGATCAGGCCCCTCAACTCCTCGAGCAGGCACCCGGGTTGCTGAACCAGGCTCCCCGGCTCCTGGAGGGCGCCGACTTCCTCCAGGAGATCCCCGTCGCCATGATCACGGCAGTGCTGGAACCCCTCGTCACCTGCGTGACGGAGGAGGAGAACCCGGTGGACTGCCTGAGCGAAGCACTGACCGAGGCGCTGCCGCAAGCACCGGCCGAGGCGCTCCCCGGCACCCCCTGACCCGCACCGGCCGGGCGGTGGGGGCGGGGCTCCGACGGGACGCCCCCACCGCCCCGCCGCCCGCGCGTCAGGACTCCAGATACCGCAGCACCGCCAGGATCCGCCGGTTGTAGCCGGTGGTGTGCGGCAGCCGGAACTTCTCGAAGATCGCGTTGAGGTTCTTCTCCACCGTGCTCAGCGAGATGTGCAGCTTCTCCGAGATCGCCGCGTTGGTGTACCCCTGCGCCAGCGTCTCCAGCACGCTGCGCTCGCGCGGGGTCAGCCGGGCCAGCGGGTCGCTGTGCGTCGTACGGATCACCAACTGCCGTACGACCTCGGGGTCGATGGCCGCGCCGCCCGCGTGGATGCGTTCCAGCGCGTCGAGGAACTCCTCCACCTGGGCTACCCGGTCCTTGAGGAGATAGCCGACCCGTTCCGCGTTCGACGTCAGCAGCTGGGCCGCGTAGTTGCGTTCCATATGCTGGGAGAGAACCAACACCCCTACGCCGGGCCATCGTTCACGGATCTCCAGCGCGGCCCGCAGCCCCTCGTCCGTGTGGGTGGGCGGCATCCGGATGTCGGCCACGACCAGGTCCGGCGGCCGCGCCTCGACCTCCCGCAGCAGGGCGGCGCCGTCCCCCACCGCGGCGACGACGTCGTGTCCCTCCTCGACGAGCAGCCGCACCAGCCCCTCCCGCAGCAGGGTCGAGTCCTCGGCCAGCATTACGCGCACGGCAGCTCCGCGGTGATCGTGGTGGGCCCCCCGGAGGGGCTGTGGACGTGCAGTCTGCCGTCCAGGGCGCCGACGCGGCCGAGCAGCCCGGTCAGCCCGCCGCCCTCCGGCCGCGCGCCGCCGACGCCGTCGTCCTCGACGCGGACAACCAGGACGGGCCCGTACGACCGGACGCTGACCCGGATCTCCGTGGCGGACGCGTGCTTGACGGCGTTGGTCACCGCCTCCGACACCACGAAGTACGCGGCGGTCTCCACGGAGGGGGGCAGCGGCCCGGTGAGCGCGACGTCGGTCCGTACGGGGAGGGAGCTGCGCTCGGACACCCCGGCCAGCGCCTCCTCGAGGCCCAGGTTGTCCAGCGCCGCGGGATACACCCGCCAGGCCACCTCACGCAGTTCGGTCAGGACGTCCTGCGACTCCTTGTGGGCCTGTTCCAGCAGGCTGCGCGCCTGTTCGGGCGTCCGGCCGCCGCGCCGGACCCGTCCGAGGAGCATGGCCAGCGCCACCAGCCGCTGCTGCACGCCGTCGTGCAGGTCCCGTTCGATGCGCCGGCGCTCGGCGTCGACGGCCTGGAGCACCGCCGCCCGGCTGCTGGCTAGTTCGGCGATGCGCCGCCGCATCAGCTCGTGCTCCGAGGGGCCGAAGCACGCGCGGGCCAGCCGCGCGTCGAGCGCCTCCAGCGAGAACAGCCCCTGTACGTCGAGGAAGAGCAGCACCCCGCCGAGCACGATCTGCGCGGGCAGTTCCTCCCAGTGGAGGGTGCCCCGCACCAGGCTCGCGACGAGCAGTCCCGCGAGGACCGCGCCGAAGGCGAGCAGCCCGACCACGAACGCGGTGAGCAGTCCGGCGTACGTACGGGCGGCGAGGTAGCGCAGCACGCGCCGGCCGGACGGGGGCTCGGGCGGGCCGGGGAAGCGGTCGTGGAAGAAGACGGACCGGCGCCGGCGTTCGACCTCCGTGAGCCGGCGGGCGCCGGCGGTCAGGACGGCGAGGGCGCGGCGCCGGGTGCGCGGCCACAGCAGCAGCGGTCCGAGGAGGGCGCCGACGACGGCGAAGTACAGCAGTCCGAGCGGCGCGGTGAGGCAGCCGAGGAGCACGCCGGCGGCCCGCCGGGGCAGCGTGGGGAGGGGCTGGGCGGTCGTCTCCGGCTGCTCCCCGTGCACGGTCGCCGACCCTAGCCGGGCGGCGCAGCCGGGGCAAGATCGTTCCGCCTGGGCGGCCGGGAGGCCGTTCATGACGTACGGCGGTGGCGGGCGTCGCCGCGGGAACGCAGCCGTACGACGACGTAGCAGGCCAGCGCGGCGGCCACCGCGACCAGGACGCCCTTGCTGAGCACCCCCACATAGCCCTCGACCATGTCCCACCGCTCCCCCAGCCAGTAGCCGGACAGCACGAGCACGGAGTTCCACATCAGGCTGCCCGCGGCGGTCAGGGTGAGGAAGACCGGCAGCGGCATGCGCTCGAGACCGGCCGGTACGGAGATCAGACTGCGGAAGATCGGCACCATACGGCCGAGGAGGACGGCCTTCGTCCCGTGCCGGGCGAACCATTCCTCCGTCCGCACCAGGTCGGACGCCTTGACCAGCGGCAGTCGCGCCCAGAGGGCGTGCATGCGCTCGCGGCCGAACAGCGCGCCGATCCCGTACAGGGCGGTGGCGCCGGCCACGGAGCCGAGCGTGGTCCAGAACAGGGCGGAGAAGAGGCTGATGACGCCCTGCCCGGCGGCGAACCCGGTCAGCGGCAGGATGATCTCGCTGGGCAGCGGCGGGAAGAGGTTTTCCAGGGCGACGGCGAGCCCGGCGCCGGGTGCGCCCATGGCGTCCACGAGGTCGGCCGCCCACCCCGCGATTCCGTCCGCGGGTTCCTGGGGCAGGGCCAGGGTGAGGTGGTCCATGTCGGGGTCTCCCGGTGGGAAGGGGATACGAAGCGCTCGCCGCGCACAGGGCGCCGCGATCTGCCCACCACGCTAGAAACCACAGCTCAGGGACGGTATGCGGGTTAACTTCGAAGGAATACGGTTTCCCGCACCCTGGGCTGTACGGGTTACCGGCGCGCGTGCGGCGGCGATCCGGCGGCGATGCCGCGGTCGTGCCGCGACACGGCTCCGGACGTGGCGGAGCCCGGGAGTCGTATCCAGCTCCCGGGCCCCTGGGGATGCCACCCATTTGCGCACGCCGGTGGCGTTTAAGAGGACGGATCAGTCATGAAGCCGTCGTGTTCTTCCTTTGAACTACCGCACCAGGTGAGAGGTGCAGACGAGATTCGAACTCGCATCCGATGGCGTGTGTCCGTCCCCGGTCGATCCGGCGATCGGCGGCGAATGCTGAGACTGGAGCGAGAGTCTGAGATTGACCGCGGTTCGCGGCTGCCTCTGCCATGTTGGGCTACCCCGGCCCGCTGTCGGGCTGTTGTGCCGGGGGAAGGACTCGAACCTTCACTGTCACCGCTTCTTCAGGCTGAACTTCAGTGTCAGCTTGCGCTCCTGACGCGCGACCGGTCCTCACCCGGCCCGCGCTGGTCGCGCACCCCCGCGCTCGCACGCGGGGGCGATCATGGGGTCACCGTACCCGGCGTCAGCCGAGCAGGTAGCCGAAGACCGCGTCGCCGACCCGCTGGTCGGTGACCTCGGCCCCGTTGGCCTCCTCACGGGCGAACTTCACGGCCTGCTGGAGCTTCTCCACCCGCTCCACCAGCTCGTTCACCCGTCGCGCGGGCAGCGCGCCGGAGAACTTCACGGTCGTCCAGTATCCGATCGGTACGTCCTCGTAGTACACCTCGACCTGCGCCGGGTGCTTCTCGGTCGCCTCCGCCTTGACGTGGTTGCGGGGGACCTTCTTCGTACGGATCGTGCGCACCGGGTCGGTCTTCCACCAGTCCGTGGACGGGTCGTGGGACCAGGACTCGGCGGCGTCGAGGGTGGGCAGCTTCTTGACGAAGGTGTGCAGGTCGGTGAGCTGCTTCTCCAGGAAGAGCAGATAGCTGACCGGCACGTCGGCGACGATCGTCCGCCCGTCGACGGTGACGTCCGCGCGGGCCCGGCAGTTCGCCCAGTCCTTCGTCGCGGTCACGTCGAACAGCCGGGTCAGCGACGCGCCCATCTCCCGCAGCACGTCCTCGCCCTGCACCTGCACCCGCGTGGACTCGGGCGGCAGCTGCTCGCCCTCCTCGTCCTTCGGCTGGTACGTGCGCGAGATCCCGGCCAGCAGCGCCGGCTTCTGCACCTTGTGGTGCGCGGCGGTGATGTCCTGGAGCGACTTGCTCTTGACACCCTTCTCGACCGCGATGATCTGGTTCAACTTCGCCATGTCAGGCCCCCCTTCGAACACCAGGACCTTATCGACACCGCACCGGGCCCGTCGCGCGGATTTTCCGCGCTCGCCTCTTCGAACCCGTGTCACCCGGCCCCTCCCGTACCCCTGGCCGCTCCGCAGCACCGGGGGCGGTCCGGGGGGAGTGGAGTACGCACGGTGAACGCCCCGGGACCGGTCGCGCGGCTGAGCCCCTGCCGGGACCCGCCGCGCCACTCCGGTGACGCCGACGATGGCCGGCCACCGGCATCTCGATACATTGATGCCCATGTCACGCAGGCTTCGACGCATCACTGTCAGCGGCTACAAGTCGATCGATCAGGTCGAGCTGGCTCTGGGCCCGGTCACCATGCTCGTCGGCCCCAACGGCGCGGGCAAGAGCAACTTCATCGGGGCCGTGGAACTGCTCGGGTTCATCGCCGACGGTGATCTGGGTGAGGCGGTCGGCAGGCTCGGGGGGGCTGCGGCGCTCCTGCATGACGTGGCCAAAGGGGCCGCGGGGATCGGGCTGCGGGTCGAGGCCGACGACGGCGCCCTCGTGAACGCCTACGAGGCCAAGTTGGTGCCCTCGCATCGGGGTGAGCTGGTCTTCAGCCGCGAGGTGGTCGAGTTTCACGACACCGGACGCTTTGAGAAACCGATGAGGGAGGAGATCGGCCGGGGGCACCGCGAGTCGCGGCTCGCCGAGACCGCGGAAAGGACCCCGTTCGAGAGCATCGTCGGGGTTGCCCGTCACACGCTGGAAATACTGCGGGGCTGCCGCGTCTACCACTTCCACGACACCACACCGGGCGCCCCGGTGAAGCAGCCGGGCTACGCCACGGATACGGAGAACTTGCACCCGGACGCCCGCAATCTGGCAGCGTTCCTGATGCGCCTGCGCGAGGAACATCCGGCGGACTATCAGCAGATCGTGCGTACGGTGCGCTCCGTAGCGCCCTTCTTCCGTGACTTCGTCCTCACCGAGGATGCGGCAGGTCGTGTGCTGTTGCGGTGGAAGCAGTCGGGGAGCGACACCGTGTTTCCCGCTGACGCGTTGTCCGACGGCTCCCTGCGCTTCATTTGCCTGGCTGTCCTCCTGCTTCAGCCGCGCCCACCGGCGCTGCTCGTGCTCGACGAGCCGGAATTGGGCCTGCACCCCTTCGCCATCACCGTTCTGGCGGAGCTGTTCCGGTCGGCGTCCGCCCACAGCCAGATCCTCGCGGCCACTCAGTCCGTCACCCTGGTCGACCAGTTCGAGCTCGATGAACTCGTCGTCGCAGAACGCGTCAACGGCTCCACTCGGCTGGACCGGCCCGACCGCGAGGCTCTCGGAGCCTGGCTCGGCGACTACTCGCTCGGTGACCTGTGGCTGAAGAACTTGCTGGGTGGTCGCCCCCGGCCCGAGCGGAAGCGGTGAGAACGAGACCATGCGTCAGGTTCATGTGCTGGTGGAGGGCGTAACCGAGGAACGCTTGGTCCAGCAGGTCCTCCAGCAGGAACTCGTGCCGCGCGGTATCTGGCTCACGCCGGTCACGCTCAAGACCCGGCGAGCCGCTGGACGGCCGCACGACAAAGGTGGTGTCAGCAAGTGGTCCAAGATCGAGCATGACATCCGGGCGCTGTTGCGCAATTCCGCCGTCGACACGGTGACCACGATGCTCGACCTGTACGGACTGCCCTCCGACACTCCCGGGCTTTCCGATGCCCCGGCCAACGACGCGTACGCGCGGGTCGGGCATGTGGAGCAGGCGATGGCACAGGCCATCAGTGACCAGCGGTTTCTGCCCTTCCTCGTTCTGCATGAGACGGAGGCTTGGGTGCTGGCCGCCGCGGACGAACTCGCCGAGCTGACCGCCGTACCCAGGCTGGCCGAAGTGCTGCGTTCCCATGTGGCCGATGCGGGCGGACCCGAACTCGTCAACGACGGACCCGATACGGCGCCGTCGAAACGGCTCCTGAAGGCTCACCCTGCCTACCGCAAGGTCGTCGACGGCCCGGACGCGATCGAATTTCTCGGCCTGGACGCCTTGCGCGCCGCATGCCCGCACCTCGACACCTGGCTCAAACGCCTGGAGTCCGGATCCGACGACGGCGACGCCGCCATGTGACAGCGGCGGACGAGCCGGGCTGTACGCCGGGACCTGTCCACCAGTTTCGCCCCGATCACCGCCCCCGAGACGGGGTACCTGGTGTGCATGTGCCGGTGAAGGGGCTCGCACGCGTGGGCTGCCCGTAAGGCAAAGTGGAGCGGTACACACAGCGGCGGCGCGCACGACGGTCGGCGGGCCGACGGGAGCGGCCGTCCTCGGCTCCGGTCGCCTCCCGCCTGAAAGCCCTGCCGGCCCTGAGAAGAGACGGGACCATGACGTACGACTCCCTGGTCAACCGCGGAGACTACTTCTCGGCGCACTACCTCGCCGAGGTGCTGCCCAAGGATCTCAAGGCGGGGCTGCTGCACACCTGGAAACAGCGCGAGGACGAGGCCGGGGGCGACACCGGTCCGGAGCCGCTGCCCGTCACCCCCCGCGCCGGCCTGCGGGACCTGCGCCGCCGCTACTTCCGCGCCCGCTCCTCCTTCGCCCTCCCCGAGGACGAGGACGGCACCGCCGCCGACCCGGACACCGAGGACGACACCGCGACCTACGCCTCGCCCGCCTGGCGGGACCGGGTCCGCGCGCTCAACGGGGACGTCCTGCGCGCCCTCGGCTACGACGCCAAGCCCCGCACGCTGACGGTCACCCGCGCCGACCGGCAGTACGACGTCCGGGTCGCGCACGCGGAGAAGGACCTGGTCGCGGTGGACTGCGGCTGGGCCGCCGAACCCGACGCCGCCCTCGACCCGAGGGGCCCCGGCCGTCTCCTCGATCCCGTCCCGCTCGACGGCCGCGACACGCTCCCGACCGGCTCCAAGCTCGCGAGCTTCCTCTTCGCCTGCGACGACGCCCCGCGCTACGTCCTGCTGCTCGTCGGCGGGGTCGTCGTCCTCGCCGACCGGGCGGCCTGGGGCGAGGGCCGCTATCTCGCCGTCTCTCTCGACACCGCCCTCCAGCGCAACGACACCAAGGCCGGCGGCGAACTCGACACGATCGCCGCCCTGTTCGGCGCGGACTCGCTGCGCACCCCCGAGGAGGGCGGCGGCAACCCGCTCGCCGAACTGGTCGCCACGTCCGCCAAACACGCGGTGGGCGTCTCCGGCGAACTCCGCGACGGCCTGCGCGTGAGCGTCGAACTCATCGCCAACGAGGTCCTGGAACGGCTGCGCGAACAGGGCGTCCGCCCCGAGGACGTCGGTGAACTGCCCGAGCTGGGTCGCCAGTTGACCCGCGAGTCACTGCGCTATCTGTACCGGATCCTGTTCCTGTTGTACGCGGAGGCCCGCCCGGAGCTGGGCATCCTGCCCGCCGACTATCCCGAGTATCAGCAGGGTTATGGCCTCGGCCGCCTGGGCGAACTGGTCGCCGAGCGCGATCTCGTCGACGAGAAGTCCCGCCGGGGCTTTTACCTGTACGAGTCCCTGGACCTGCTGTTCCGCAAGGTCCAGGAGGGCCACCGCCCCCGCCGCACCCACGGGGTGGTGGACGCGAAGACGTCCGAGGACACGGGCCTGCGCTTCGAACCGCTGCACTCCAAGCTGTTCGAGCCCGAGTCGATCGAGCTGATCGGGCGGCACGCGGTACCGGACCCCCGCGTCGACCCCGACCGGGAGGGCGGCCCCCGCCACCTGGACACCCGGCTGCGCAACGAGACCCTGTACCAGGTGCTGCGGCGGCTCATGCTCACGCGCGGCAGGAAGCGGGAGCGCGGGGGCTTCATCTCGTACGCGCAGCTCGGGATCAACCAGCTCGGGGCCGTGTACGAGGGGCTGATGTCGTACTCCGGTTTCGTGGCGGGCGAGGAGCTGTACGAGGTCGCCAAGCACGGGGATCCGGCGGACGGTTCATGGCTCGTACCGGCGGCGAAGGCCGACGAGTATCCCGACGCCGTCTTCGTACGGCACACGGACGCCGATACGGGCGAGCAGCGGCGGGTGCGGCATGTACCGGGCTCCTTCGTGTACCGGCTGTCCGGGCGTGACCGGCAGACCTCGGCCTCGTACTACACGCCCGAGTCGCTGACCCGGGTGACCGTCCAGCTCGCGCTGCGGCACCGGCTCGACCAGGACGACACGGTGACTCAGGCCCGTGAGCTGCTGGACTGGAGGATCTGCGAACCGGCGCTCGGCTCCGGCGCGTTCCTCAACGAGGCGATCAACCAGGTCGCCGCCGAGTATCTGCGGCGGCGGCAGGACGAGTTGGGCCTCGCCATCGACACCGAGCAGTACGCCGTCGAACTCCAGAAGGCGAAGGCGTACGTCGCCCTGCACAACTCCTACGGCGTCGACCTCAACGACACCGCCGTGGAACTGGCGGAGGTGTCCCTCTGGCTCAACACCATGCACCCCGGCATGGAGGCACCGTGGTTCGGGCTGCACCTGCGGCGCGGCAACTCCCTGATCGGCGGCCGGCGTGAGGTGTACCCGCCGGAGCGGCTGAAGAAGGGGGCCTGGCTCGGCACCACCCCGGAGCGGTTCCCGCTGACGGAGGCGGGTGGCGGCCTCCCGGTCACGGTGACCGAGCGCACCACCCGCAGCGGCACGGTCCAGCGGGTCACCGAGAACGCCGTGCACCACTTCCTGCTGCCCGCGAAGGAGTGGGGCGCGGTCGCCGCCGAGAAGGAGGCGAAGGCCCTCGCCCCCGAGGCCGCCCGCACCCTGGCCGCCTGGCGCAAGATGATCACCCGCACGCCCACCGCGAAGCAGTCGGAGCGCTTGCAGGCGCTCGCCCGGCGCGTGGAGTTCCTGTGGGACCTCGTCGTCCGCCGGCTGGAGATCTCCGAGCGGGACATCTCGCGGCGGATCGCGGTGTGGGGGGCGGAGGACGGCTGGCTGCGGTCGCCGGAGGAGGCGGTGCGCAGGGAGAAGGTCGTCGCCGACCTCACGGCGCCGGACACTCCGTACTGGCGGCTGAAGACGCTGATGGACGCGTGGTGCGCGCTGTGGTTCTGGCCGGTGCGGAGCGCTGCGCTGCTGGACGGGTCCGACGAGGTGTACGCACGGGCGGAGACACTGCCGGACGTCGGGGCGGAGGCCTCGCAGGTGCTGCTGGCCTGGGAGACGGAGGATCTGTTCGGCGAGGTCACGGGCGCGGGCGAGCTGACGGCTGGGGCGGTCGAGCGGAAGCGGGCCGGCCGTCGCAAGGAGGCCGTGGCCCAGCGGCGGCGCGCTGCGGTACCGCTGGCGGGGCTGGACGACTGGCTGGAGTTCGCGGAGGCGCTGATCGGCACGGAGGATGTGCCGGCGGACTCGCTGGTGGCGGAGTTCGGGTCACTGGCGGAACTGGAGCCGTACGAGGACGCGCTGCCCGGGCTGATGGGCATGGAGCACTTCTACGAGCTGGAGTCCCGGTTCCCCTGGGCTTCGGTGGCGCGGGATGTGGCTCGGGAACAGGGGTTCTTCCACTGGGAGTTGGACTTCGCGCAGGTGTTTGTGCGGGGTGGGTTTGATCTACAGGTGGGGAATCCGCCGTGGGTACGGCCACGATGGCAGGAAGGTCCGCTGTTGGCGGAGCTGGAACCGTGGTTCATGCTGGCGGAGAAGCCGAGCGCGGAGGAATGGCGCCTGCGGCGGGAGGAGGTGCTGGCCGCTCGCGCGGACGGCGCGAGTTTCCTCCTCGGCGAGTTGTCCAGCCACGCGGGGGCCGTCGCGACGCTGGGCAGTCCGGTGGGATATCCGCTGCTGGTCGGCACACAGGGCGACCTGTACCGGGGCTTCATGTCCCGGGTGTGGGAGCACACGGGGCCTGGGGGCAGCGCGGGGCTCATTCATCCGGACACACACTTCGGGGGTGTGCGCGAGGGGGCGATTCGCGCGGCCGCGTATCGGCATCTGCGGGTGCACGCGCACTTCGTGAACTCGTCCAGATGGGCATTCGACGACCTGAACTGGTCTCAGGAATTCGGCATGCACATTTACGGAACCTCGCAGGAGCCCGATTTTCTGCACCTCAGTGAGCTGCGCGGCATCGAGGTGTTGCCCGAATCCCTGGCCCATGACGGGCGAGGTGAAACACCCGGCATCAAGCACAACGGCTCCTGGGACGTACGTCCGCACAGGGAGCGCGTGGTGCATGTGGACGAAGCCTTGCTGGCCAGCTGGCACGCCCTGACGGGCTCGGCGGGTGGAGCCGCTGAGGCTCCTCTGCTGTATCCGGTTCTGGTCAGTGAGCAGGGGGCAATCGAGGCGCTGGCTACCTACGGCCACAGTCTTGCTGACTATCACCCGGCGATCACAAGGGGATACGACGAAGCCGGTGCAAGACGGGACGGACTGATCCGCTGGGGCAATCAGGCAGTTTCCGAGATCAGGGATCTCATCCTCCAAGGACCCCACTTCGCATCTGCGCTTCCCTTCTCGAAGCAGCCGAGGATTCCCTGCCGGAGCAATCGCGACTGGGACCTGATCGCTACATCACAGTTGCCCGAAGCGTTCACCCCGGTGTCCAACTACGTGCGGGCGACCGATGAGGGCACTTACCTCTCGGCGCAGGACTCCTGGAGCGGAAAGCCGTACACCGCTCATTTTCGGTTGGCCTGGCGAAGAATGATTCCCTTCGACAGCAGCCGCTGCCTGCATGCTGCTCTCATCCCGCCTGGGCCGGCTCACATTCACGCCGTGCAATCCATGGCCTTGCCCGACAACCGGCTCACCACACTCAACGCCGGCTTCTGGGCAGCCCTGCCCATGGACTATCTGCTCCGCATCACTGGCCGCTCCGATCTCCAGGTCGTCGAAGCACGCAAAATGCCCGCTCCCGACCCTAAGCACCCCCTTGCCGCTCCACTTCTCCTCCGTGCCCTCCGCCTGAACAGCCTCACCTCCCACTACGCCCCCCTCTGGGAGGAACTGTTCAGCCCCCAGTGGGCCGGATACGAGGACTGGGCGAACGCCGACTGGCCGTATCTCAAGCCCCTCGCCGCCGGACTCAAGCCGACGTGGGAATACGCCACTCCCCTCCGCACAGAGCACGAACGACGCGCTGCCCAGGTCGAACTCGATGCCCTGGTCGCCGTATGGCTGGGCATCACCGCAGACCAGCTCGCCGCGATCTTCAAGTCCCGCTATCCGCAGCTCTACGCCTACGAGTCGGAGACGTACTTCGACGTCAACGGCCGTAAGATCGCAGCCGACTTCAACACGTACGGCCACGGCCAGACCAAGCAGGACTACCTCGACCTCCTCGCCCACCTGGAAGACCCGGAGCGCACCCCGCCCCCGGACGGCTACCAGGGCCCCTTCTACAAGGCGGACCGCGAGGCCGAAATGCGTGCGGCCCACGCACACTTCAAGGCACGGCTGGACTCGTGACCGCCCCGGACGTGCCTGTGCCCTGTGACCTCCTCGGAGCCACAGGGCACAGGCGTACAGCGACGGCTCAGTCGATCTGACCAGCGGCAAGCCCGACGAACGTGGCCCACGCCTCCGAACCAACGGCCAAGCCAGGACGCTCAGTGTTCTTCGAGTCCCGCACGTGCACGGCGTGCGAGCAGATCGCCACCTCCACGCACTGACCGCCCTCCCCGCTGCTGTAAGTGCTCTTGAACCATGCCAGTTCAGCCGCGTTCTTCATGACTCTCCCAGCAACCCCTCGATGAAGCTCATCGACTCTCGCGGAGTGAGAGCCTGGGCTCGGATGATTCCATACTGCGCCTCAAGCTCCCGAACAGGCGGCCGATCCGTGTAGAGATGGCTGCTCTTCTGCACCTCCGCGTAGGCGATGCGTCCCCCCGCCTTGGTCTCGATCAAGGTGAACGGTCCTGCGAGGCCCGCGTGGTCCTCTCGCCGCAAGGGCATGACCTGGATTTCCACGTTGCGCTTCTGCCCGACGAGCAAGATCTGTTTCAACTGCCCTCGGTGAACTTCGGCTCCACCGACTGGCCGCCGAAGCACCGCCTCCTCGATCACGAAGCTCACGAGGGGCGCAGGCCAGCGAGCAAGGATCTCCTGCCTCAGCATCCGGGCGCTCACGCGCTGCTCGATGGTTTCCTCGTCCAGCAGAGGGCGCCGCATCGTGAACACCGCGCGGGCGTACTCCTCCGTCTGCAACAGTCCGTTCACGACGTGGGTGTCGTACACATGCAGCTCAACGGCCTCCGCTTCCAGTTGTGCCGCATCCCGGAAGAAGGGCGGATACTGCGCCCGCGCGACCTCCCCCTTCATCTCCTTCAACAAGCCGCCCGCGTCGAGCAGATCATCCACCGCGTCGATGAACCTCGACGGAGGAATCCGCCGCCCCAGCTCGTACGAGGTGATGGTGGACGGCGAGTACCCCGTCCGCGCTCCGACCTCCGCCCGTTCCATCCCCGCCCGGATCCGGCACAACTTCATCTGCCTGCCGAACACCCGCAGGATCCCCGACCCCGCTCCCGGCTCCGGGGAACCCGCCTCCCCGGCCGCCTCCGCCACTGCCTCGCTCATCGTCCGCTCACCTCCGCCGCCCAGCTCCGGCCGATCCGCTCAACTCCCCCGCCTCACCGGAGGGAACGGCTCGCCGCGTGTACACGCGCCGCCGGTACGCGTACAAAGCCCCCGGTCGGTCACCCACGACCAACGCTAGAAGCCGACACACAAGGGAACCGGTGAACGACGACAGTTCACCTGATCGAGTAAGGGCCCGCCTGACTCATTCGCTCCGGAGAGTCCGGACGATGTCCTGCAACTCTTCCGAATACCAGGAAGAGTGCAGGTTCCAACTGGCCGCGAATAGAAGGACTCGACCGGTACATGGACCGCACCAGCGCCCGCCAGGCGGCCCGGTTCCCGGGAGTCAGATGGTGGGACTGCTCCACGAGCTCCTGGAAGTAGATGCAGTAGAGCTCGGTGAGGGAGGCGATCCGGCTGCGGTCGGGGTGATCATGCGGAGCCGGGACGTCGTCGAAGAAGAACGGCCGGAGCTGCGGATGCTCGATGAGGACCAGTTTGATCTGAACGCCGATGTCGTAGGTCGCGCGTCGGGCGGCCGACTTCATCCCCTCCGCGAGGTGCCGCAATTTCACGATCACCACGGCCAGCCCCACGACCGCGGCCCCACTCGCGACCACCGCGGCCAGCGCCTCCGTTGTGTCGGTCCACTGCACCACGCACCCCTGTGCGGCTCGCGTCCGCGCCTGCTACGCAAGCCCGGCCCCCCCCGCAGGCAGCGTACGACGCCGGGCCGTCCCCCGCCCAAGCGTGCACGACGCACACGACGGGCGCACGGGCGCACGTGCGATGTGTCACGAATCGACTACTGTACGAGGGCGTTCGGCCCGTGATCGGCCGTCTTCGTGAGGGGGTACGTCATGGTCGACAGCGCGTCCGCGCCACCACCGGAACCGCAGGGGCCCCCGGAACCGGCCGTCGAGTTCACGGACACGGGTGCCAGCACGGGCATCGAGGCGGAGGACATCGGCGAGGCCGGCCGGATGCCGTTCGACCCGGAACTCATCGACGTGACCCCGCGCAGCCCCACGATCGACCTCGTGCTGCAACGGCTGAAGCGCGGACTGATCGACCTGCAACCGGACTTCCAGCGGCGCTCGGGCATCTGGAACGACACGGCGCAGAGCAGGCTGATCGAGTCACTGCTACTGCGCATCGCGCTGCCCACGCTCTACGTGGCGGAGGAGCCGGACGAGTCCTGGTCGGTGGTCGACGGCGTGCAGCGGCTCACCAGCATCGTGCGGTTCGTGAAACCGGAGGCGGCGGGCCTGAAGCCGCTGCGGCTTCAGAACCTGGAGTACCTGACCCAGTACGACGACGCGGGTTTCGAGGACCTGCCCGGCAGGATGCAGACCCGCATCCTGGAGACCGAACTGTCGGTGCTGCTGATCCGCAAGGGGACTCCGGAAGAGGCGAGGTTCAACATCTTCGCCCGCATCAACACGGGCGGACTCCCCCTCTCCCAGCAGGAACTACGGCACGCCCTGATCCCCGGGCGGGCCCGCACGTTCCTGGCCGAACTGGCGGAGAGCGAGGAGTTCCTGGAGGCGACGGCGTACAGCGTCTCCCCCTCGCGCATGGCGGAACGCGAACTCTGCCTGCGTTTCCTGGCGTTCTGGATGACCCCGCCGGAACGCTACGTCACTCAGGACTTCGACGGTTTCCTGCGCCGGACGATGCACGCGGTCAACGCCCTCTCCGAGCCCGAACTGGACACACTGGCACGGCACTTCCGCGTTGCGATGGTGGGCAGCGACCTCCTCTTCGGAGACCAGGCGTTCCGCAAGCAGTTCCGGGGGGTCACCCGCCGCTACCCGATCAACAAGGCACTCTTCGAGGTCCAGGCGGTGACCGTGGCCAGGTGCGCGCCCGACGACCTCCAGACGCTGCTGGACAGGACGGGGACCCTCGAGGCGATGTTCAAGGAACTGATGGACGATCCGCCCTTCTTCGACGCGATCTCCTCCAGCACCGGCGACGCCGACAAGGTCAACTACCGCTTCCAGTCCATGAAGGACCTGTTCCGCGAGGTGCTGCATGCTTGAGTCACTGACCCTGACCAACTTCAAGGCGTTCGCCCGCCAGGAGATCAGACTGGCCCCCTTCACCCTGCTCACGGGCCTGAACTCCTCGGGCAAGAGCACCGTGTTACAGGCCCTGGCCCTGCTGCGGCAGTCGGACAACGCCGGCGACCTCACCCCGACGGGCGGACTGCTGCTCAACGACGAGTTGGTACAGCTCGGCACGGGCCAGGACGTCCGCCACGAGGCATACGACGACGCCACAGGCCCCCACATCTCGCTCGCCGTGCGGGAAGACGGTCTGGAGGCGGAGTGGACCGCCGCCTACGAACGCGAGGCCGACCACCTCAAGCTGATCAGAAGCCACGGACGGACCTTCCACGTGGCGCCCCAGGCGAAAGTACCCACCCTGTTCGCCCCGGGCTTCCAATACCTGAAGGCCGACCGCGTCTCCCCCCAGGTCAGTTACCCCCGCTCCCACCACGCGGTGACCACCCGCGGTTTCCTCGGGGCGCACGGCGAGCACACCGTGAACTACCTGCGCACCCACCAGGACGAGCCGGTGTCCGGCAAGGCCCTGCGCCTCCCCGACGCCGCTTCCCCCACCCTCCTCGCCCAGACCGAGGCGTGGATGCAGCGGCTGTGCCCGGGGGTGCGGCTGGTCGCGGAGGACATCGACGGCACGGACGCCGTACGGCTCGGCTACCACTTCGGCAGCGGCTTCTCGGAGTCCAACCGGTACCGGCCCACGAACGTCGGGTTCGGGCTGACCTATGTACTGCCGGTCGTCGTGGCGTGCCTCTCGGTGCGGCCCGGGGCCCTGATCCTGCTGGAGAACCCCGAGGCGCACCTGCATCCGCAGGGGCAGACCTGGATGGCGTACCTGGCATGCGCGGCGGCGGCGAGCGGGGCGCAGATCGTCATGGAGACGCACAGCGACCATGTGCTCAACGGCCTGCGGCTCCAGGTGAAGAACGGACGGCTGGCCGGCGGGCAGACGGCCGTGCACTACTTCCGCCGCAAGGGACAGACGACGGAGGTCGTCAGCCCGGTCGTCGGCCCGGACGGGACGCTCTCCGAGTGGCCCCAGGGGTTCTTCGACGAGTGGGAGAACTCGCTGGACCAGTTGCTGGACTGACAAGGGGGTGGGGGGACGTGCCGCTGCTGGTGTTCCTCAATGAACGGTCGTGCGCGTCGGAGTGCGGGGCGGACGAAGTCGCTGCGGGCATGCGGGAGTTCGTGGCCGTGCTGAAGGAGTTACGGCGCTGGCGCGACATCAGCCTCGCCACCCAGAGCCCGCTGCCGGAGTCGGAACTGGCGCGCGGCTACTACTTCGCGCAGTGGCGCAACGACGCCCGCAACAAGGAGGAGTTCCTCTTCATCCAGGCGATGCGCAACCGTCGTACGACCTTCCAGGCCGCGCTGCACGCCTCCGCCGCGGCCGACCGGGGCGACGTATGGCACCGGCACGGGGGCGCGGACGTGCAGGGGCTCGGGGCGGCGCGGATGGCGGACGGGCTGGCGGTGAGCCTGCCCCTCGACCCCGTCTGGGACGCGTGCTGGCTCGACCTGGCGATCGAGGAGCTGACGGAGGACCCGGACACCGGGGACGTCCGCGCGGACGAGTACACGGAACGGGTCCGCCACGCGTCCCGGGTGGCGCACCTCGGCGAGCACGAGGAGTGGGGCCGGGCGGAGGGCCTGGACGCGGTGTCGTGCGGCGCGGAACTGTGGGCGGGCCGGGCGGACTTCTTCCCTGATCTGCAGTTTCTGCCGCACGTGCGGGACGACCTGGAGAACCTGGACCCGAAGTGGTTCAAGGGCGCGCGCAGGCTGCTGCGGCAGCTCCAGGAGACGGCGGCGGCCTGGGACCCCGTCTCCTCCCCCACGGGCCCCCACTGGGAGGCGCCCCGTATCCGTCCGGAGCACGAGACGGCCCGCAGGGACCGCTACTGGGACGACCTGGACGGCGAGTCCCGCTGCTTCGAACTCCACGGCAACCTCAACCGTGACGCCGGCCGCGTCTACTTCCGCCTGGTCCACGAGGAGAAGGCGATCCGCATCGCCCACATCGGCCGCCACCTCTGACGATACGGTCACCTCGGGCCGGGACGCCTCCGCCGCCCCGCGGGTACTGTTGCGGGCATGACGCGGTTCAAGCTCGTGATCTTCGACTGCGACGGCGTTCTGGTCGACAGTGAGCGGATCTCGATCGAGGTGGATCGGACCATGCTGGCCCAAGTGGGCTGGCTGCTCACCGAGTCGGACATCCTCGAGCGCTTCCTGGGCCGCTCGCACGCGCACATGGTGCACGAGATCGAGCGGCATCTCGGCCGGCCGCTGCCCGCCGGCTGGGAGGACGCGTACCACGCCGCGATCAATCAGGCGTTCGAGGAACGTCTGACGGCGGTGGACGGCGTCGAACAGGCCCTTGGCCTGATCGGGACGCCGACGTGTGTGGCGTCCAGCAGCACCCACGAACGGCTGCGCAGGACACTCGGCATGGCGGGCCTGTACCACCGGTTCGAGGGGCGCGTCTTCAGCTCCACCGAGGTTCCGCGCGGGAAGCCGGCCCCCGATCTGTTCCTGCACGTCGCCCGGCGCCTCGGGGCCGCCCCCGCCGACTGCGCCGTCGTGGAGGACAGCCCCGCGGGGGTGCGAGCGGCGCGGGCCGCGGGAATGACGGCGTTCGGCTACGTGGGCGGTGTCACGCCCGCGTCCTGGCTCGCCAGATCCGGAGCGGAGATGTTCGACGACATGCGGCTCCTGCCCGGGCTCCTCGCGCGGGGGTGAACCCGTCGAGGTCGGTCACCCGGGCGTCTCGTCGGCCAGGGCGTACGAGGCGTGCAGGATTCCCAGTGCGGCGAACGCCAGCGCGCGGTCCGGCCGGTTGTGCCGTATGAGGTGAAACGCGGGCAGGGCGAGAGCGGTCAGGGCCGCCGCCATGCGCACCATCCGGTCGAAGGCGTTCCGGGGGAGGCCCAGGACGTCAGGCAGCTCGGTCCTCGCATAGCCCATGAACCGCTCTGCGGCGTCGGCGTACTCCTTGCGGAACTCGTCCGCGTCGACGACGACGTCGACCGAGACACAGCCTTCCGGTTGGCCGGTCCTGACGGTGACCTCGAAAAAGTCGAAGTAGACGAACTCGTACCCGACCCACAGCGAGAGCATCGTCTTCGCCAGATCCAGGAGACCGTGCCGGTTGTAGGGGTTCGGATCGATGAGCATGACCTCGTGCGCCGGCCCCCGGCCCACGAGAATGTCCTCGAGGATGAGGTCCCCGTGGCAGGCGTGCGCCCCTCTGGGCCGGACGACCGGCTGCCAGAAGGGGTCCGTCTCGATCCTCGCCAGCAGATCGGGGATCGAGGGGCACGGTCTGCCGTTCACCCGGACCCGGCGGGCCCCAAGGAGGGCGCCGAGCGGTGTGCCCGCCTCCTTCAGCGCGGCACGGGTCAGGCGGCAGCGCCGCCGGATCTTCGCCACGTACCCCGCGTCCGGGTCCGGCCGGCCGACCGGCACCGGCGGACGGCAGTAGAAGCCGGTGCGCAGTTCCTCGTAGACCCGCACCAGGATCCCGGCGAGCCGCTCCCCGGACATCCGCCGCTGGAAGACCAGTTCGGCAGCCGAGTACCCGGGAAAGAAGTCCGTGTCGAACGCGTACGACTCGGCGCTGTCCTCCACGACGCGTGCCCTCGGGAACAGGTCGCTCTCCCTCCCCACCAGAGCGAGCCACTCGGCCTCGTTCCGGTGGCGATGCAGTCCGTCGGCGCCGCGCGACGCCCCGCTCTTGGAGACGGCCTTGGTAATCACGGAGTGCTTCCCGCGGGTCCGGAGCAGGACGTCGCAGTGCGAACCGCCGGACAGGACGACCGCGTCCGCACGGGCTCCGGCCGAACCCATGACGAGCACCCCCGCGCCCTCGAGGATCTCGTAAGGGCACCCCCGTCCCGTACGCAGCCGGTCGACGGCGTTCGTGAGCGCGTGCCGTGGACCGGGCGGGAGATACAGCCAGGTGCCGCACCCCTCCCTGTCGGACCGGAGCCTGTGCAGGGAGACGTCGCCGCCCGGTCCGGTGCTGCGGTCGTCCCTCACCGCCTCGGCCAGCACGCGGACGGCTCGGCTCCGCACCTGCTCGGCGGACTCGTCCGGGAACCCCCGCCATAACGACAGGGACCTGTCAAGCGCCATCGCGACCGCCCCGACCTCTCATCGGCCGACCCTTCTTGGACACCACGAAGTTCTCCATCACCAGATGGTCCAGCTCGCTGGACAGGAAGGTCCCGAGGGCCTGCCCCGGGGTCTCGACGATGGGCTCCCGCACGTTGAACGAGGTGTTGAGGAGCGCGGGCACCCCGGTGCGCGCGGCGAACTCGCTGATGAGCCGGTGGAAACGCCGCTGTTCAGGCATGACGCACTGCACGCGTGCGGTGCCGTCCACGTGGATCGCCCCCGCGATGTCCGCTCGGGCGGACTCAAGGATCTCCGGGCTCTCCAGCATGAACGGCCGGCTGACGTCGTCCCCCGTGTAGCGGTGGCTCTCCTCCGCGAGAATGCTGGGCGCGAACGGGCGGAACCACTCCCGGTGCTTGACGGCGGAGTTCACGTGGGCGCGCATCCCGGCGTCCCGCGGGTCCGCCAGGATGCTGCGGTGGCCCAGGGCCCGCGGTCCGAGCTCACTGCCGCCCTGGAACCAGCCGACGACCGCCCCATCGGCGAGAAGCTGGGCCGCGGCGCGAGCCGGGTCGGATTCCGTCGAGTACTCGAAGTCATGGCGGTAGAGGCGGCCGTAAGTGAGCGTGTCCGGGAACTTGGCCAGCGCGCGCCGGATGCTCCGTTCGTCGTACTCCCGGCCGAACGAGGCCGACACCGTGTGCACGGACGGCATCTCCCCCGAGCCGTACCAGTGGCCGTAGAGCGCGTTGCCGAGCGGCTGCCCCGTGTCGGAGGCCGGAGGAGGCACGAACAGGTCGACCTGGGGGAACGCACGGCGGACCCGGTCGTTGGCGACGCAATTGAGCGCCACACCGCCGGAGAGGCACAGACGACTCGCCCCGGCGCGCGCCAGCAGATCGCCGATCAGCTCGAGCAGCGCACCCTCGGTCTCCCGCTGCACGTACGCCGCCACGTCGCGGCTGTCCTGTGACCGGCCGGCGTCGAACGGCTCACCGAACGCAAGTCCGCTCTCGCGGGCGAACTCCATGACCCCCCAGTGGTGGGTCCGGCCGAGCCGGCCCATGATCCTCCCGCCGGTGAAGTCGAACAGCGGCACGCCGAAGCGTTCGGGATCGCCGTAGGCGGCCAGCGCCATCGTCTTGCCGGACTCCTCGTCGTTGAAGCCCAGGAAGTTCGTGAACGCCTCGTAGGTCGAGCCGACGCCCTTGTACCGCGGGCGCGCCGGGTCGCGGCCGGAGACACGGTGCACGCCGTGCCGGGAGGCCGTGTAGGCGCTCTCCGTGTCCTCCGCGTTTCCCACCGCGTCGAGGACGAGCACCGCGGCATCCTCGAATCCGGACAGGCAGAAGGCCCCGAACGCGTGGGACAGA
Source organism: Streptomyces sp. NRRL WC-3626 (assembly GCF_000718785.1). Taxonomy (GTDB): domain Bacteria; phylum Actinomycetota; class Actinomycetes; order Streptomycetales; family Streptomycetaceae; genus Streptomyces; species Streptomyces edwardsiae. The sequence continues at coordinate 105,088 of NZ_JOCA01000013.1, forward strand.
TGGTGGTCCACCGTCATGACGCGGCTCTTGTCGACCCCGAGCGACGCCAGTCCCCCGTCGAATCCCGCGGGGAGGTCGGGGCCGCCGCTGCTGAAGACGAACAGGTCGACGTCCCGCAGTGCGATGCCCGCGTACTGGAGACAGTAGGCGAGCGAGGCGGTCCACAGGCCGGAATGGCGGTGCCGGTCGAGTCGTTCCTCGGATATCGCGACCACCGGCCGGCCGTCGCGCATCAGGGCGCAGCCGCAGTCGTGACCGATCGCGAGGCCCGCCACCGTGTAGCTCATCCCCACCCCCCTTGGACATGTGCCCGCGTTCCCGCTCCGGGAAGTCCGGTCCCGGCCGCCGGACTCATCCGGCCAGGGCCGCCGTGATGCTCTGTTCGAGCAGTTCCACCAGGAGTTCGCCCTCCGCTTCGGTGAGGACGAACGGCGGCGAGACCAGCAGATGGTCGCCGTCCGGGGAATCGGCAGTGCCGCTGCCGCCCATCAGCAGCATGCCGCGGCGGAACGCCTCCGCGACGACCCGTTCCTGGACCCGTTCGGCCCTGGGGAAGGCCACGCCCCTGTCCGGTTCGGCGGCCAGCTCCACGGCCAGCAGGAGTCCGCGGCCCCGCACCTCTGAGACGAACGCGGACGCCTCGCCCATAGCGGTCAGTCGCTCCTTGAGGCGCTCGCCCGCCGACGCGCACCGCTCGACGAGGCCGTGGTCCGCTATGTGGCGCTGCACCGCGAGGCCGGCCGCACAGCTGACCGGATGTCCGGAGTACGTCATCCGCAGGGAAACGTTTCCGGTGCCGGCCCTGATGGCGTCGGCGACGCGCTCGTGTACCACGACCGCGCCCAGGGGGGCGTATCCGCTCGTCAGCCCCTTCGAGCAGAGAATCATGTCGGGTGCCGCGTCCCAGTGCTGGATCGCGAAGTCCTTTCCCGTCCGCCCGAACCCGGTGACGACCTCGTCCGCGATGAACAGGATGCCGTACGCGTCGCAGATCGACCGGACCGTCTCGTAGTAGCCGGGCGGCGGTTCGACGGCGCCGCTCGTCGTGCCGCCGATCGGTTCGGCGATGAACGCGGCCACCGTCTCCGGGCCCGCCCGCTCGATCGTGTCGGCGAGATCCGTCGCGCACCTGGTGGCGCACGAGGGGCGGCTCAGCCCGAACGCACAGTGGGCGCACTGCGGCGCCACCACGTGCCGAACGGGCGGCAGGTACGGAGCGAGGCGCTCCCTGTGGACGGCGTGACCGCCCATGCCGACCGCCCCGAGGGTGCCACCGTGGTAGCTGTGCCACCGGCCGATGACCTTGTGGCGCTCCGGCTCCTTCCGCTCCAGGTGGTACTGGCGGGCCAGTTGCATCGCCATCTCCGCCGCTTCCGAGCCGCTGCTGGTGAAGTAGACCCATCCCAGCCCCTCAGGGGTGCGTGACCTGATCAGTTCCGCGAGTTCCATCTGCGGATCGTTCACCCAGGTCCGTGAACTGGCGTAGGCCAGTTTCCGGGCCTGTGCGGCCATCGCGTCGGCGATCTCGCCCACGCCGTGTCCGATCGTGACGACGTGCGCGCCTCCTACCGCGTCGAGGAACCGCCGCCCGTCGCGGTCGTACAGGTACACGCCCTCGCCGCCGCGCGCGACGGGCCAGGTGCCGGACCAGTCCCCGTGGAGGAGGCCGCCACCGCGGTCAGTCATCGCTCTCCTTCATGACCATGACGTTCATCGCTCTCCTTCACCGCTCTTCTTCAGCGTTCTCCTTCAGCGCTTTTCGTCAGCGTTCTCCGTCGGTGTTCTCCTTCATGACGAACCGGCAGAGCAACGGGCCGATGGCGAGTGAGTCGTCGTTCGACAGGACGATCCGGTCGGCCCGGATCCCGTTGACCGATGAACCGCCGAAGCTGAGATCCCACAGTTCGTAACCGCTCGGGGTCGCCCTGACCATCGCGTGGAACGGTCTGAGCGAGGGGGACGGGAACGTGATGTCCGCCTTGTTGCTGCGGCCGATCACCGTCCGGGTCCGGACCAGCGGTATCCGGGATCCGTCCGGCAGACGCAGTTCGGCGGCGCCGCGGAGCGCCGCCGGGCGGGGAGGCGCCGGCCGCGGCCGGCGTGTCCGGCCGGCGTCGAACCTCAGCGCCCCGTCGCGGCACACCACCGTCGGCAGCAGCCATTGGATCGCGTCGGTGCTTCCCTCCGCCGCCGCCCGGTACAGGACCTGACGGCCGCGGTGGACCATCTGGTCGAGGCTCGTGCCGGGGGACGCGAGCAGTCCCTCGTACAAGGCGCCCACGAACAGCGCCGCCGCCGATTCGTCGAGGGTCGCCCGCATACCGACGGCGGCGGGCGCGAGCCGGTCCGCGATCACCGCCGCCAGTGAGCGTCCGCGCGGCGGCGGACTGGCCGAGTCGCACACGCTCAGCACCACCAGGCTCGGTTCCGGGCCGGCCAGCCGCTCGCAGAACTCCTCGGCCTCGTACGGGAGAACGGCGTGGTGCCGGTCCTCCCAGAGGATCCTGCCCGGTCTGCCGTGTGCGATCACGTGCAGGACGTCGCAGCGGCGTTCCGCCATCTCCTGCCGTACGAGGGCGAGATCCCGGTTCTCCGACCAGTGGAACATGCCCTCCGCGGACTCGAACCGGGCGGCCAGTGCCGTGAGCCGCTGCCGTTGCAGTTCGACGTTCGCGCTGGGCAGGCCCCGAGGCATCGCGGTGACGACCAGCACCGAAGGACGGGCGGGCGCCACGCGCTCGGCCGGCGCGTGCGCGCCCCAACGGGTGCGGTGGACGAGGGACATGGCGGGCTCCTGACCCAGCCAGTCCCCGTCGTCGTCGCGGGCGGCCTCCCACGGTACCCGGCTCGCGGGGCCGTCCGCGGGAAGCCACAACCGGTCCCGGGGAAGCAGCGCGGCGGGCAGCAGCAGGCCGGCGAGGCGACCGCGCCCGGGCAGTTCTCCCCCGGCACCCTCCGACAGCGCCCGGAAGACCCCACGGCCGAACTCGGCGAGTTCGGCCCGGGCTTGCGCGGGGGCGAACCCCAGGCTGCCGCCGGTGCCGGGGACGAGGCGCAGCCGACGTGCCCGCTGTGCCAACTCGGCCACCGCCGGTGCGGCGATGCGCGCGAGGTCGACGAGATGGTCAGCCATCCGCAGTCACCCCGGCCACCACGGCCCCCCGCTCCGTCACGACTGCCGGCAGAACCTGTCGAGATCCACGCGACCCAGCCACAGGGCGACGAACACCGCCACCACCGGAACCGCCACCACCGGTTCGACCGAGTTCAAGGTGGCGAGGAGGCTCACCACGAGCGGGATCATGCCGCCCGTCTCACCGTTGCGGAACGACAGGGACTGGGCGTACTCCGGCTTGAGTCCCTGGCAGCCGGGCAGGCACACCTGGGCCCGGATGGATTCCTTGTGGTACTCGATGAAGCGTCGGCCCAGGTTGAGCGGTCCGTAGTCACCACCGGCCCATGCGGGGAGCGGCGCCGCCGTCGCGGCGGTCTCCAGCACAAGTTCCTCCAGCTGGATTCCCAGGTGCTCCTCGAGGTCCACGGCGTTCAGGTCCGCCACGCCGCCCTCGGTGGCCTGCCGAAGCAGTGACTCGATCTGTCCGGCCGTCTCCGGGTCGACGCCGACCGGGGCGACCTCTGCCGGGCCGCGGGCGGCCGCGCCGCCGGTAACGGGTGCGGTGGTGACGGGTGCTGTGGTGACGGGTGCTGTGGTGACGGGTGCTGTGGCCGACTCCGCGAGCAGTCGCGGAAGCACCTCCTTCTCCCAGGAGGTGTCGGACTCCGCGATGCTGACGGCCAGGTCGAGCGCCGCGGCCGCGGAGCGCGCCCGGACGGCCAGGTCGAGAGCCTGCGCACGGTCCCCGAGGTGGTAGTGCGCGATCGCCAGTTCCATGAGTGCGACGGCGCCGTCCATGGCCTGGGCCACGAGGTCCCGCGATTCACGCAAAAGGGGGATCGCCTCCTCGTACCTGCCCTGCCGATTGGCGAGAATCCCGAGGTTCCCCTTGCCGATACCGGTCATGTCCTTCCCCCAGGCCGTGGCCAGATACGGCTGGGAAGCCTCGATGACCTGGTCGAACGCCTCGATGGCGGCATCGGGGTCCTGGGACGCGGAGAGCATGTTGCCCAGGCGGTTGACGACGCGTGCGAACCACTCGTCCCGGCCGAGTTCGCTGAACACGCCGGCAACCCTGCGGAGCGTCAACACACTCGAGGCTCCGTCGTGCTCCACGGCCCGCGGGCCGAGGTGGGTCACCCGGTTGTAGTCGATGACGGCCTCGTAGAGCGGCCGGGCGCCCGGCGGCGCCGCCGCGAGGAAGTCCGTCGCCTCGTCGAAGCATGCCCGCAGCTTCGCCTCGTCCCCCCGCAGCAGATGAACCCGGGACACCCAGGTCAGCAGTACGGTCATGTACTCCTCGCCCAGGCCCTGCGCACGGAGCGCCGGAAGTGCCCAGCCGCCGTGGTCCACCAACTGGCTCCAGTAGCCGCGGCAGAAGAGGAAGTAGCTCACGTCCGAGTAGAGCACCGAGGCCCGTGCGTACACCGTCTCGTTCTGACGCGTACGCGCCCACTCAAACAGGCTCTCGATGTTGGCGCGTTCTTCCTCGAGTAAGTCGAAACAGTCCTGCCACCGCGGCTGGGCGAGGCTGCGCGCGATGTGGTGGGCGAGCGCGTCCACCCAGCGGGTACGGACATCGTCCTCGTCGGAGCCGGACGGCTGGGGCAGGGTGCTTCCCATGATGTACGTCCTTGTCATAGGGAGAAGGTTCAGCCGGGCGGTGGTGGCCTCCAGCACTCCGAGCCGCCGCAGTCTCACCAGGGCGCGCTCGAATTCCCATGGCCGGTCGGTCAGGCCGGACGTCCGGCGGGCGAGTTCGTGCGAGGCTCCGCCGGAGAACAGGGCGATAGCGACGAGGAGTTCGCCGGCCGGTGTGCCCTGAACGGAATCCCACGCCTTGAAGAAGCAGAACTCGAGGAGATCCGCGGTCGTCCCGCCGAAGTCGTCGAGTATGTGTGAGACGTCGTAGCCCAGCCGCACCAGGTTCACGGCCCAGACGATCGCCAGGGGTATGCCTCCGCAGAGCGTGTGCAGCCGTATCGCCTCGGCGTGCGACAGCCGGACTTCCTCTCTCTCATGGATCTGCCGCAGCAGGTCCTGGACTTCCGGGAACGAGAGAGGGCCGAGCCGGACGGACCTCCCGAAGTCGAGCTGCGACCGGGCGGTCGCGAGCACGCGGCAGAAACCGGGGAGCGACCCCAGGAACGAGAGCACCCGTTCGTCCTCGACCTCGTCGAGGTCGTCGGCGACGATCAGGACCGGCTTCCGGGACAGTGCGTCACGCAGCAGCGCGGGCTGTTCGTCGGGCAGCGCCCGCATCACATCGGTCCGCCCCAGGGTCGCGCAGATATTGGTGACGAAGTCGCTCAGCGTCCCGCAGACCAGCGGGGAGCGCAGCACGCCGTCCACGGTCAGGATCGCCGGCCGGGCCGAGAGCCAGACCAGTTCCTCGAAGTGCGGGGCCCGGCCCCGGCGCTCCGCGGCGGCAACACGGTGGACGGCCTCGATGGCGACGGACGTCTTGCCCGCGCCTGCCGGCCCGTAAACCAGGACGTTCTCGGCGGGGGCCTCCTCGGTCAGGAGGCCGACCACATGCTGGACCACTTCTTCCCGTCCCACCAGAGCGCGGTAGCGCCGCAGGGGGAGGCGGGACTGTATCCCTGACTGGACGGGGACTGTCACTGTCTCACTGGCATCCGGCACCTGCGCACTCCTTCGACCACACCGTCCGCGACCGCGGCCGGGGGCCCGCCGCCGTCGAGAGGGACTATTCCGCGGAATCCGTGACCTCGTACTTCTCCCCCCGCACCCACACCGCCTGGTCGTTCCGCAGCGGTACGAGAGTCAGTTCGCCCTCGTAACGGCGGATGACGGCCTCGTACTCCGGCAGGTACTTCTCGTTGCCGTAGTGCGGCAGGACCACGAAGTCGACCAGACCGAGCCCGCGCAGACTTTCCAGACCGGGCGCCGCCGCGGGATCGTCGAGGGTGGACACAGGCCGCAGGTCGGGGCCGACCAGGATGGCGCCGGCGCTGGCCCCGATGTACTTGACACCGTGGTCAAGCAGTTCGCCGAGCACATCTCCGAAGCCGCTCGCTTGGGCCTTCTCCAGTAGGTAGAACGAGTTCCCTCCGGCGACGAACACCACGTCCACGTCAGCCAGTTCGGTGCGCAGCTGCTCTGCCGTCTTCCCATCGAGGGTCACGTCCAGCAGGTCGAACCCCATGCGGCTCAGCAGCGACCGGTCCCGGTCGACGAACGAGCGGTCCTCGTACGGGACCCCCGCGTCGGGCACGAAGGCCAGCCTCTTGCCCGCCGGGTCACCCCCGACGAATTCGCTCACCGCACCGAGGTTCAGGGAGACGAGCAGCAGATCACGCGACGCCATACAACACACTCCGAAATCGATCATTGACGCAGAAATCGCCGGGCGGGCAGAATGGAAAAGGAATGCCACACCTTGTCGGTGGATCGCCGATGGCTCGCCAATGGCTCACCTATAGCCGGCCGAAGCTTTTCCGGGGCCTTTTCGGCGGGCATTTCTATCCGCTGTGCACTATGACACCGCGTATGTTCTTCCCCGCATGCATGTCGGCATATCCCTGACGAATGTCGTCAAGCCGGTACTCGGCCGATATGAGTTCGTCCAGCAGAATTTTTCCCTCCTTGTACATACGCGCCAGCAGGGGAATGTCGCTTCGGGGATTGCAGCCGCCGTAGAGCGATCCGACGACTCGTTTGCTCTCGACCGTGAGCAGGGTTCCCGGCAGTTGCACCGTCACTTCGTCGGACCGGTCGTGGGCACCGATCAAGACGATCGTGCCTCCTTTCCGGGTGACGTCGAACGCCGAAGCGACGATCCGGGCGTCGACCACGCCCGCCGTGACGATCGCGACGTCGGCCCCGGCTCCGCGGGTGCCCAGGGCGATGTCGTCAGCCGCCGACTCCACATCGGCGTGGACGGCGGTCGCCCCCATGCGCAACGCGAAGTCCCGCTTGGCCCGCACCGGGTCGATCACCACCACTTGGCCGGCGCCCGCGCCGACGGCGCCCTGAACGGCGTTGCTGCCCACTCCCCCGCAGCCGAGGACGACGACGACATCACCCGGACGCACCTCCGCAACCCGGACCGCCGCCCCCCAGCCCGTCGGCACACAGCACCCGAGCAGGGCGGCGACGCCGAACGGCACATCCTTGTCGACGGGCACACAGCCGTTCGCGGACATCACCGCATGCCGGGAGAACGTCCCCAGGCTGTCCATCGCGCCGAAGTCCAGCCCGTCACCATGGAATCGGAAGGTCCCGTCCCGCATCGCCCCCACGAGGTCCGGGGACTGGTCGCAGAGGAAAGTGCGCCCGGTCGAACACCAGCGGCAGTGCCCGCAGACCGGGATGAACGAACACACCACGTGATCGCCCGGGCCCACGTGGGACACCCCCGGCCCCACCTGCTCGACGACCCCTGCGCCCTCGTGACCGCCCACGACGGGAAAGCGCGCGTCCTCGCTGTGCTTGAGGTGCTCGTCGGAGTGGCACAGGCCGGCCGCCTCCAGCCGAAGGAGGACCTCACCTTCCCCGGGGCCGTCCAACTCCAGATCGACAACGTCCCAGTCCCGGTGGGATCCCGTCAGAACAGCCGCCCTCGTCCGCACCGTCCGCCTCCATGGGAATACGTCGCCAAGGGCCCGCTGGTGCACGCCGCGAGGACGGTAAAGGAAGCGGCCCGTCATCACACGGCGAGCACGTTCCGGACTGTCGTCGCGACCTACTCGAAATCCCCTGCTCGATCCGGTGATCGATTTCCGGCGATGCGCAAGGAGAAGTCCGCCAACACGCCAACCTGAGATCCAGACTTGAAATGGATTGCCGCCAGTTATGACTCGGAAGCGTAGCGTAGTGTCGCGGGCTCGAAAGTGTCCACCAAGTGGGTTCAAAACCGTGCCGACTCCGTGCCGGACGACGAGCGTTCGTGGAGCGGAGCGCCGCCGCACACCCCATGGACACCCCTCGGCTGCGGACTTGCAAAACTTCGCAATTGAGCAGATGCTGAAGTGACTGTGCCTGCCGTCCGGTAGCCGCGGGCACAGCCATGCGTGCCCGCCCCCGCCGGGGCGGGCTGTCGGTGGAGCCGTCATGTCGAGCGGAGGTTGTGTCGCGGGATGAGTTCGCGGATCAGCCGGGCCGGGGCCCGGATCGTGGCACTGCTGCCCACCCGCGCCGACCTGGCGGAGATGGGCCGCGCTCCCCGGCGGGACCTGCTCGCCGGGCTGACCGTGGCGATCGTGGCCCTCCCGCTCGCGCTCGGCTTCGGGGTGTCCTCCGGGCTGGGGGCGGCGGCCGGGCTCGCGACCGCCGTGGTCGCGGGCGCGCTCGCCGCGCTCTTCGGCGGCTCGAACCTCCAGGTGTCCGGGCCGACCGGCGCCATGACCGTCGTACTCGTCCCAATCGTCGCCCAGCACGGGCCGGGCGGAGTCCTCATGGTCGGTCTGCTGGCCGGCCTGATGCTGATCGCCCTCGCCGCGCTGCGGGCGGGGAAGTACATGCGGTACGTGCCCGCGCCGGTCGTCGAGGGGTTCACGCTCGGCATCGCCTGTGTGATCGGTCTGCAGCAGGTGCCGAACGCCCTCGGTGTGCCCGCGCCGGAGGGCGAACGGGTGCTCGTGGTCGCCTGGCGGGCGGTCGCGGAGTTCGCCGGGGCCCCGAACTGGACGGCGGTCGGTCTCGCGGTCGCGGTGGCCGTGGTCATGCTGGTGGGTGCCCGGCTGCGGCCCACAGTGCCGTTCTCCATCGTCGCGGTGATCGCCGCGACCGTCGTGGTCCAGGTCGCCGGGCTCGACGGGGCGAAGCCGATCGGCGACCTGCCCTCCGGGCTGCCCGCCCCTTCCCTCTCCTTCCTCGAACCCGGCGCGCTGGGCTCCCTGCTCGCGCCCGCCGTGGCGGTCGCCGCCCTGGCCGCGCTGGAGTCCCTGCTGTCCGCGTCCGTCGCCGACGGCATGACGGTCGGCCAGAAGCACGACCCGGACCGGGAGCTGTTCGGACAAGGACTCGCCAACATCGCCTCGCCGCTGTTCGGCGGTGTGCCGGCGACCGGCGCCATCGCCCGTACCGCCGTCAACGTCCGCACCGGCGCGAGCTCGCGGCTCGCCGCCCTCGCGCACGCCGCCGTCCTCGCCGTGATCGTGTTCGCGGCGGCGCCGCTCGTCTCGAGGATCCCGCTGGCCGCGCTCGCCGGAGTGCTGCTGGCCACCGCGGTCCGCATGGTCGAGGTCGGCTCGCTCAGGGCACTGGTGAAGGCCACCCGCTCGGACGCGCTGATCCTCGTACTGACCGCCGTGGCCACCCTGGCCCTGGACCTGGTCTACGCGGTGATCATCGGACTGGCCGTGGCGGGCGCGCTCGCGCTGCGGGACGTCGCCGGGCAGGTCCGCTTCGACCAGGTGCCGCTCGACCGCGGCAACCACGGCGACGAGGAGCACGCGCTGCTGGCCGAGCACATCGTGGCGTACCGCATCGACGGCCCGCTGTTCTTCGCCGCCGCCCACCGCTTCCTGCTGGACCTGACCGAGGTCGCCGACGTACGGGTGATCATTCTGCGCATGTCCCGGGTGTCGACGATGGACGCCACGGGGGCGCTCGTCCTCAAGGACGCCGTGGAGAAGCTGACGCGGCGGGGCGTCCTCGTCCTCGCCTCCGGGATCCGGCCGGGCCAGCGCCAGGTTCTGGACTCCGTGGGAGCGCTGGAGCTGCTGCGGCACGAGGGCCGGGAGTACGCCACCACGCCCGAGGCGATCCTGGCCGCGCGCGGCCACCTGGAGGGAGCCGGTCTCCTGCCCGCGCTGCGGGGCGGGGAGGATGGTCCCCATGTCTGTGACGAGTGAGGCGACGGCACGATGAGTACGCCGCTGTACCAACTGAAGGCCGAGTTCTTCAAGACGCTCGGCCACCCGGCGCGCATCCGGGTCCTGGAGCTGCTGAGCGAGCGCGAGCACGCGGTCTCCGAGATGCTCCCCGAGGTCGGCATCGAGCCCGCGCACCTCTCCCAGCAACTGGCGGTGCTGCGCCGGGCCAACCTGGTCGTGACCCGCAAAGAGGGCTCGACCGTCTACTACTCCCTGACCAGCCCCCACATCGCCGAACTCCTCACGGTGGCCCGCACCATCCTCTCCGGCGTCCTGACAGGCCAGGCAGAACTACTCGCCGACCTCCAGGCCGACCGGCCCCGGGGCGGCGGGGCGGGCCTGGGCTCCGCCTGACGGGTGCTTCTCACCTCGCACACGGGACCGGCGCCCCGTACGGGCGAGAAGTCTCTGGGACAGTGACTGAATCAGAGAGTTATCGTTGATTCAGGACGGGGAGGTGCGGGGGCATGGATCTGAAGAAGATCGGCGGAAGGGTCGCGCGGGAGCGGGCGCGGGCGGGCCTGAGTCAGCGGGAGCTGGCCGTGCGTACGGAGCTGAGCCAGCCGACACTGGCGCGCATCGAGACGGGGGAACGGCCGGCGCTGACCTTTGCCGAACTCGACCGTGTCGCAGCCGCGTTGAGTGTTCCGCTCACGCTGTTGACCAAGGGGAATCCGGTGCGGCAGCGCATGCAGGTGGCTGCGCGGGCCTCGGAAGGCGCCGAGGAGGAGCTGAGACGGGCCGAGGGCCTGGTCGGCGAAATCCTGGCCCTCGACGATCGTCTCGACCGGTTCGTACCGGACGGTCACAGAACCGATCGGCAGCGGGCGGCCCGGCTGAAGCGGGCCCCCGCGCAGGTCGTCGATGCCGAGCGTGAGGGCCGGGCCCTCGCGGAGGAGGTCCGGGAGCGCCTGCGGCTGGGGCTCGGTCCCGTTCCGGACCTCGCCGGGCTCGTGGAGTCGGCGATCGGTCTGGACACGGCCGCGCTCACACTCCCCCAGGGCGTATCCGGGTTCACCGCGCGCGACCCGGAGCGCGAGGTGACGATCTCGGTCGTCAACGCGTCGGACGTGCCTGAACGGCAACGCTTCTCGCTGGCACACGAGTTGGGGCACGTGCTGCTGTCGGACGGTGTGGCCGCGCACCGACTGGACGGCCGGCGGACACCGGACGAGCGGCGCTGCGACGCCTTCGCCCGGCATCTGCTGGCCCCGGCGGAGGGCGTCCGCCGCTGGATGGAGTGCCTCTCGGCCGCCGAACCGGGACGTCGGGAGTGCGCCATGGCGGCCCGGCACTACGGCGTGAGCCTTCCCGTACTGCTCATCCAGTGCAGGGAGTTGGGGCTGCTGACCGACACACAGGCCAGGAAGACGCAGGGCCCCACGGGTCGCGCACTCGCGTGGACCTACGGCTGGGGGCCCCAGTACGTCATGGAGTGCGAGGCCGCGGCGCGCGTGCGTCCGCCCCGCCGGATCATGGAACGGGCCGTCGCGGCCTACCGCGCGGGACGCATCGGGGTGCGGGCCATCGCGGCACTGAGCGGCGCCGAACCACGCACGACCGAACGGGAACTGGAAGAGGCCGGCATCCGGCCACCCGAGGTCGCTCTGTCGGGACGCGTCGACGTACGAGCCCTCCTCGGCCGCCGTGGCAGGCCGGCACAGCGGGCCGCGAAACCGCCCGAGGACGAACAGGAGCGACGGTAGGAGTGAGCTGTCCGCAGGAGCCCGCGGCCGAGGAGAACCCGCCGGGGGAACAGGAGGACGCCTGCATCCTGGACGCCGTCGTGTGCGTCCACTTCGCGGGCGCCAACCTCAATCGCGTGCTCGTGACCGCCCTCGAGTCCATGAAGTGGGTCATACTCGTCCCCGCCGAGGTCTGCGACGAGATCGCGCGCAAGGACGCCAAGTACCCGGGCCTCCGCAAGCGCTGGCTCGCGCTGGAGCGCAGCGACCGCGTCAGGGTGTTACCCGCCCTGGAGATCGGCTCCGCGCCCGCCCGGATCGTGGAGGTCCTGGAGGAAATCCGCGACCTCGAGTTCGACCAGGCGCTGAGGCGCTCACGCGACCTCGGGGAGTGTGTGGTCGTGGCTCACGGCGTGCACCTGTCGGAGCAGGGGCGTGAGGTCACGCTGCTGATGGACGACGCGGAGGGACGGCGGCTCGCCGACGAGTGGTCCCTCCAGCACCTCACCATCGAGGACGTACTGGCGCTCGCCGTCCACGCGGGATGCTTCGACACACAGGACGCCCTCAGGCAGGCCTATCACCGGCTCCAGCGGTTCGGCTCCGGCCTGCCGGACTTTCCCCGCACTGATCTGCCGGAGCACTACCGGGAGTGGAGGGCGGCATGGGAGACCTGAGCGAGGGAGCAGCTCATCGGCCCGTGGGGTTCCGTCGGCGTCGTACGAGGTCGCGGGCCGCCTGCGGCCACGCCGGGTGCGTGAAGTCGAAGCCCGCTTCGGTCAGGCGGCCCGGAATCACCCGCCGGCTCTTGAGCAGCAGTTCGGTGTCCGAGCGGAGCGCGAACGCGCCCACCCCGGCCATCCACCGCGTCGCGGGCAGCCCCACCGGCATCCGCCACGCCCCGCGCAGGCCGCGCATGAAGTCCCGCTGCGGGAGCGGTCCGGGAGCCGCGAGGTTCACCGCCCCGGTGATGTCGTCCCGGTCGATCAGGAACGCGACCGCGCGGACGAAATCGTGGTCGTGGATCCACGACACGTACTGCGCACCGCCCGCGACGGGACCGCCGAGACCGAGACGGGTCAGCCACGACAGGACGTCGAAGACGCCGCCCCGGTCGGGGCTCATCACCATCGCGGAGCGCAGGGCGACCTTGCGGGTGCCCGGGGTGTCCGCCTCCGCCTGCTCCCGCTCCCACGCCCTGGCGATGTCGACGCTGTAGGACCAGTAGCCCGGAACGTCCGGTTCCGTGCCGCCGATCACGCCGGTGGCCTCGTCGTTGGGCGCGTCGAAGCGGTGGGCGTAGACGGTGGCCGTGCTCATCTGGAGCCAGACACGCGGCGGGCGGGCCGCGGCACCGATCACCTCACCGACGACGCGGGTGGACAGCACCCGCGAGTCCATCATGGCGCGGAGATTGGCGGGCGTGTAGCGGCAACTCACGCTGCGGCCCGCGAGGTTGACGACGACATCACTGCCGTCGACCTCCTCGGCCCACGCCCCCGCGGTCCTGCCGTCCCAGGTAACCTCCCCCGGCGCGCCCGGCCGCCTGGTCAGCACCACGACCTCATGCCCGGCCGCACCGAACGCCCGCTTCAGCACGGCCCCCACCTGCCCGGTCCCCCCGGGAATCACGATCTTCATCGACCCCTCCCCTCCGTACAGGGCTCACCCTACCCAATTTTTGAACACGTTCAACTCCACCGCAAGGGACGATGCCCGCCCCCACCCCTCGGCTCATTACCGGCTGTCGCCGCGCGAGTACCCGCGATAATCTGTGGCCGGTCGGCGCAAAACACGGCAAGTCGGCGGTACCCACAGGGGCGAGGGGAAGCGTGGAGCGGGGCGACGTGCGGGGCCACACGAGGAGCTGGCGGCCGAGTACGACGATCACTGGGTCTACGGTCCGGACTACATCCCCTGGATGTCCGGCCGTATCGCCGAGGCGCTGCAACTGGCCGCCACGGACCGGATCGCCGATATCGGCGCCGGGACCGGCCTGTTCGCCAAGGAGGTGGCGGGGCGGCTGCTGCCGCACCGGTCCATCCTCTGCGTCGACCCCTCCGAGGCGATGCTGCGCCGGCTCGGCACACCTCCCCCGATCGGCCTGACACCGGTCCCCGGCGCAGCTCGCGCCGGGGCGTGGGTCTGTAAAGACGTGCCGGGTCAGCAAGGGTCGGCGGCAGGAGTGCTGTCAAGGGTTCCGCCGCTGGTCAACAGCTAGCCGTAGATGGCAGAGCAGCTTGCGCTGAAGCTCCAGCTGTCCACGTAGTGCCGAGGTGCGGAGGACATGTTGATGTAACCGGAGTAGGTGGTGCTGCCGCTGCGTTCGTAGCCCAGCTTGAGATCTGTCTGGCTCCGAGTCATCAGGAAGCCACGTCTGGGTGGACTGGCCTTCATGCCCTACGCGACGGTGGAGGACGCCACCGCCCGGGGTGCGAGCCTGATCGCCCGACGATGAGAGTGGAAGGCAGAACACGTGAGGACAGAGCATTGAAGCACGCGTACTACCTCTACGGGTCCACCTTGCTGGACAGCAGGACACTGCGGGAGTCCCTGGAAGCGGCGCTTGAGGTGCGGTTCGAGCGCCGTGACAGCGACTATCGGGGCGGCGAGTACTTCCGCTTCCAAGGCGCCAAGGGCCTCTTGACCATCGAGACCAACTACACCGACGAGGACGGATGTCCGGTGGAGGAGGACTTTTCCGACCATGGAACACTTCTCTACGCCAGCGACCCGGGCCTGGGCGTGGTGCCGGTCCTCAACGGGCTGGCGGGCCTGGACCTGCTCCGATTCGACGAGTTGGAGTAGCTCGCACCCGCCCGCCGGAAACCCGGGGTGGGGTACGAGCGCCCCCCCGACCGATCGCCATCGCGTCGTGCGGGTCATCTCCTGATGGAGTTCGGATTGCCGGCCTCGGTGCCTAGAATCTCGGCTTCGTTCGGCAGCGCGTGCCACGGTGTCATCAGCGGTGGTAGGCCGTGGGTGCGACCGGGACAATCGACCGCCGCGAGGTCACGTGCCCGTTCGCGAGATCAGACGCATCGAACTCCCGGACGGCTACTACGCCACCGCCTAGCGATCACACTGCCGAACACCAATCCTCACGGCGGACGTCCGCCGGGCCGCAGTCCGCGGACGGCCGCCGCAGCCTTGCCGGAGCCAGGAGCAACCGAACGGCAGTCGACCGCAAGCTGCTTTGGGCTGCAAAGAAATCCGTTGCCCGCCAGCATCGTGTCCCGCATCGAGCTTCCCGGAATCGACAACAGCGGAGTGTCCCTGACTCCCGCGGAGGTGACCGCGGCTGCCGTGGCCATGCGGGAGATCGAGCCGCGCTACGAGTACGTCACAGGGCCTTGTTGAGGTGCCCTGGTCGGGTGTGACAGGTGTGCTGGTGCAACCGCTCGCCGCCCCTTCCGCATCGACTTCACCCGAAGGAATCTGCTGGGGTGTCCTGCCCGGTCCCGATCCCACTGCATGAACCAGGCATCATGATCCGGACTACCGGGCGTGCTTGGCGCACTGCGGGAATCACGGAGAGTTCGACTCCGGCAGCCCATGCCAGGTGAAGGACGGAGGCAGATCATGCGAGCGGACGGGGATTCGCTGGACTGGGCGAGGGCCTGGCTGTGCGCTACCTTCACCCGCGCTCTCGGCCCTGAGGAGGTGTTCGCCCGGTACGGGGCCGACCCGAACCAGGCACGTCTGCTCGACTGGGACACGGCCTCGGACCTGGTCTCGGGCGAATCAGGTGACGGGACGGTCTCGCTGCTGCGGGCCGGCCGGATCGGTGAATGGGCCTTCTGCGTTGAGGAGGACGGCTGCATCGGGGTTGGGGAGGAATCGCTCGCGGAGTTGTCTCGGGGAACTGAGACGTACAGCGTGGCGGCTACCGAAGGAGTCGACGTCTTCCAGTACTGGCGCGACGGAGAGTGCGTCGAGTACTTCGAGCCCGGGATGCAGCACAGCCGGTCTGAACCGTTCGGCCCCTGGTGGGATCGGGTGGAGGAGGCGCTCGCCGCACACGAAGGCGAGGGCGCCGGGATGGCTCCAGTGGTGGCCCTCGTACTCGAGCACCTCGGCATCACCCTGGACGACGCAGCGCTCGCCGGGCCCTGGCCCAGCCTGACGCTCGCCGAGGACGACGTACCAGCGGCATCGCCGGGCGACAACTACGCGGGCGAGGGACCGGTCCCGCCCGGGACCATCCTGGATTTCGGCCCGTCAAATGGACTGATCTGAAGGGCAGGATCGCCCTCGTCGTCCTGGACCACGACGAGTCCAGGCCACCGCGAGGAACCGGCCCGACCTCTTCGACGCGCTTCATCGCCGAGACCGGCCTCATCCGGGCACCGCCACAACGTCTCCCCGAAACGGAAACCTCAAAAGCGGGCTGCGAGCAACCGCGCGGTCCTGTTAAGGACTGAGAGTCCGGTGTCTACGCCTTGCTCGCGACCACCATGTAGTTCTCGGCCTCGAGATCGAACGTGCTCACTTCCGTCCGGAGCCCGACCCGCTGCAGCTCGACTTCGAGTTCCTCGTACCGGTAGGGCCAGCAGGACAGCAGTTCCGAGCGGACGAGAACCAGCCCCGTCGCATCGACCTGGGCGATCGCGATCTCGATGTGGTGCTCTTCCTCCCAGTGCGGCGCGATCTCCCAGCGGTAGACCACGACGGCATCGCGACCGTTTCGTCGGACGAGTCGGTCGCCGATGTCCAGCCGGGAACCTCTGGCCCTCACGAGTTCCCACGTGCGGGATGTGAGCACCAAGCGTCCACCGGGGCGCAGAAGCCGTGACATCGACTCCAGAGCAGCACCCCTGCCTGTCGCGCCCGCGGCGTGGTGAAGCGAGTTGCCGACGCAGAACACCATGTCGAACGTGCCGTCCTCGAAATGGTCCGGCAACTCCTCCCAGTTCGCCCGCACAGTCCGGACGGAGGCCCCGAACTCCTCAGACAGCTCCGCAGTCCGGCGAACCATCGTTTCGCTGGCGTCAGTTGCGACGACCTGCAGGCCACGACCGGCGAGGCCGACCGCCAACTGTCCGGTTCCGCACGAACAGTCGAGGACGTGAGCGTTCGACGGCAGGAGACCGAGGACGTCATCGAACGACGCGGCGAACTCGGCGGGAGGCAACTTCGCATCCGAGATGAGCCATTCGTACACCTCGGCGAGCACGTCATATTCCGTCACAACCACTACCTCCGTCACACAGCGGACTCATGGTGGGACGTCAGTCCATCAGGGGAGCGAGCCGGGCACCAATGGTTTTCGCCAGGACAGCCCGTCCGCCCACGCCGCGGACAGCGCGAGCTGATCCGCTCGGTCGGACGATCTTCTTGTTGCATCCGACCTGCGTAAATGAAGAGCGGCAGACGAGTCGGGCTGTACGCCGGGTTCTGTTCCCGGGGTTCCTCGCGGAGTCCCCGGGCGACGGCCATCCATCTAGGGCCGACGTTGCCGCCGGCCTCGTGCGGTCTACCCACGGACTCGGGCGGGCAGCCCTCGAACATCCGCGCAGAGACGCCTTCTCTTGCGAAGAGGTGTCTCCTCTTGACCTTGCTCCGGGTGGGGTTTACCTAGCTGCCCAGGTCGCCCTGGGCACTGGTGGTCTCTTACACCACCGTTTCACCCTTACCCGGCGCCGAAGCGCCGGGCGGTCTGTTTTCTGTGGCACTGTCCCGCGGGTCACCCCGGGTGGCCGTTAGCCATCACCCTGCCCTGTGGAGCCCGGACGTTCCTCGGGAAGTCCCGTGAGGGACTCCACGCGGCCGCCCGCCCGGCTCGTCTGCCGTGCCGACCATGGTACCGGGCGTGAGCGGGGCTTCGGTGCGGCGGCCGTCGCCAGGACCGAGCCGGTGAGGATCAGGGCGAAGGCGGCCAGGACCGGGGCGGTCAGGGGTTCGTCCAGGAAGAGGGCACCCGCCGCCACGGCGATCGCCGGGTTGACGTACGTGATGACGGAGGCGCGGATCGGGCCCGCCTCCCTGATCAGCTCCAGGAACGCCACGAACGCCACCGCCGTACAGACGACGCCCAGCGCGGCCAGGGCGGCGAGGGCCTCGGTGGAGGGCAGGACGGCGGGGCGGGTCACGATCGCCGCGGGGGCGTAGACCAGGGCGGCGAGGGCGAGGCAGGGGGTGATGAGGTGCAGCGTCGGGACCTGCTTCAGGTAGCGGTCGGCTATCAGGGGGGCCGTGGCGTAGCCGACGACCGTGACCAGGACCTCCGCAAGGGAGAACGCGTCGCCGCCGGTCAGGTGCGGGACCGTGAGGACGCCGACGCCGCCGAGGCCGAGGGCGAGGCCGGTGATCCTGCGGGTGCTCAGCGACTCGGCGGTGCCGAAGAAGCGGGAGAGCAGGACGCCGACGATCGGGACGCCCGCGATCAGCAGGCCCGCCGTGGAGCTGGACAGATGGCGTTCGGCGTCGGTGAGGGTGTACCAGGGGCCGATGATCTCGATCACCGCGAACGCCAGCATCGGCTTCCAGTGCGTGCGCAGGTTCCGGGCGAAGCCGGACTGGCGCAGGGCGAAGGGGAGCAGGAGGGCGGCGCCGATCGCGCAGCGCGCGAACACCACCGCCGACGGGGACACCTCGTCCACCGCCACCTTGATCATCAGATAGGGGATGCCCCAGACCACTCCCATCAGGGAGAAGAGGAGCCAGCCGCGTGCAGTCATGCGGTGAGTGTGCGGCCGTTCAGCGGCGGGGGTCTTGAACGCTGTTGCGGTACGCCGCCGGGGTCACCCCGAGGACGCGGCGGAACCAGCGGGTCAGATGGGCCTGGTCGGCGAAGCCGACGAGCGCGGCCGCCTCGGCGGGGCGCAGGCCGGCTTCCAGGAGGGCGCGGGCCCTGGTGACCCGGTACTGGGCGAGCCAGGCGTACGGGGGCACCCCCATCGTCGTACGGAAGGCGCGCAGCAGCTGGTAGCGGGAGAGGCCGAGGTCGGCGGCGAGGGCGGCCAGGGAGGGCGGTTCGAGGAGTTGGTCGGCGAGGCGGTCGCGTACGGCGAGGGCGACGGTGCCCGGGACCGCCTGGTCGTCCGCGCGGGCGGTGGAGTGGCGGCGGGCCAGGGTGGTGAGCAGCCAGGGGATACGGGACTCCGCCTCCAGGGGGTCCGGGCAGGAGCTGACGTCCGTGTGGGCGCGGCGCAGGGCGACGGCGAGTTCGGGGTCGTCTATGACGGGGTCGCGGAAGTGCGGGAGGGCGGCGCCGAGGGTGCCGTCGGCGAGGAGGGCGGGGGCCGCGTAGAGGGCGCGGTAGGAGTAGCCCTCGGGGGCGGCGGGGCCGCCGGTGTGCATCTCGCCGGGTTCGAGGACGACGATCGAACCCGGCCCGGAGACGATGCGGCCGCCCCGGTAGGCGATGGTCTCCAGCCCGCCGACGGTGACCCCGACCGTGAACTCGTCGTGCGCGTGCGGCGCGTACTCGTGCCGGTTGAACCGGGCGGTGAGCAGATCGAGCGCGGGCCCGCACCGCCCCAGCCGCGCCCTGGTCCACCGGGCCTGCTCCGGTACGTCCGCCACCTCGCACCCCCGACGAGTAGGGGATCAGAGGAAGTCGGCGGTGTCCAGGTCGAAGGCGAAGGGGGCGGGGAGGGGCAGCGGCTTGCCGAGGGGGCGGGTGCAGCTTTCCCGGTACTCGTCCTGCTCCGGGTCGCTGAAGAGTGTGATGGAGGAGGCTTCGCGGTCGACGAGGAGGTGGAGGGGGATGCCTCCTCGGGCGTAGCAGCGGCGTTTGGTCTCGCGGTCGGCCGTGGGGCCGGCGCCGGTCACCTCCACCACCATGGCGACACCGGCACACGGCATCCACGGATCGGCTCCCCGGAAGAGCCTTGAGTCCCAGGGCACAAGCGTGCCGTCCGGGATCACGTGGTCCGGTGGGCAGGAGGGCGCGCCCTTCAGCCGCAGGCCCTTGTGGCCGGAGAAGGCCATGGCCGTTCGGGAACGGGTGTACATCTGGCGCGAGATCAAGCCGAGACAGTGCTCATGCGATCCGTCGGGCGGCGGCGTGAGGAAGAGCTCTCCCTCGATGAGTTCCGCCCGGAACCCTTCGGGGGCGTCGAGGACGGCGAACCAGTCCAGCAGCAGGTTCTCGGTGATCGGATCGTAGGTGATCACGGTGCGGCTCCTCGCTTTCGGTCGCTCGCCAGACTTTCGTACGGAGGGCTCGCCCGGTGCGCAAGCCGGTGCTGTTCGCTCGACCGTGTTCGCTTGACCCTGTCGTAGCGGCAACGTTTCTACTGGGGGTATGCGGATCGGAGAGCTTGCCCGTGCTGTCGGGGTCACCACTCGGGCCGTGCGGCATTACCACCAGTCGGGGTTGCTGCCGGAGCCGGTGCGGCTGGGGAACGGGTATCGGGACTACGGGTTGCGGCATGCCGTCGTGCTGGCGCGGATCAGGCGGCTGACCGAGCTGGGGCTGGGGCTCGCCGAGGTGCGGGACGTGCTCGCGGACGAGGCGGGGAAGGACCTCGTCGAGGTGCTGACCGAGCTGGACGAGGATCTGGCGCGGCAGGAGGCCGCGATCCGGGAGCGGCGGGCGCGGCTGCGGGCCCTGCTGGAGACGGAGGGCGGGCTGACCGCCGAGGGGCCGGTGTCGCCGGAGCTGGCCGCGTTGTTCCGGGACACCGCCCATCTGTCCGGCTCCCCCACGGCCGCCAGGGACCGCGAGATGCTCGCGCTGATCGAGACCGCCACGCCGCCCGAGGAGCGGGAGCGGCTGATGGGGCTGCTCGGCGGGGTCGTGGACGTGCCCGGCGGGGTGGAGCGGGTGCGGGAGCTGTACGAGCGGCTCGACGCGCTCGCCGACGCCGAGCCGGACGATCCGCGGGTGGAGGAGACGGCGCGGGCGCTCGCCGCCTCCGTTCCCGAGGGAATGGTTCCGCAGGGGGTCGCGGAGGGGGAGGCCGCCGGTTTCCTGCGGGCCCTCTACGCCGACTTCCCGCCGGCCCAGGCCGAGGTGATCCGCCGCATGGTGCGGATCATCAGCGAGGAGGGGTCATGAGGGGCGTACGGATGGCGGGCGCGGTGGCGGGGCACGAGCTGCGGCTGATGATGAGCCTGTGGCTGTGGGTGGCCCGGCGGCGGCACGGTGTCGGTGGCGGCACGGCGTTCGGGTACGCGCGCGGCGAGGCGGCCATGATGTACGGGCTCGCGTTCGTGTGCGTGGTCGAGACGGTGGCGCTGTCCGTGCTGCTGGCCGACTGGCCGGCCGTGCACGCGGCGGTGCTCGTCCTGGACGTGTACACCGTCGTGTTCGTCGTCGCGCTGCACGCCGCGTCCGTCGTACGGCCCCATGTGGTCGGGGACGGTGTGCTGCGGGTGCGCCGGGCCGTGCACGTCGATCTGCGGATACCGGTGGAGCGGATCGCCTCCGTCCGGCGGGAGCTGCGGATGACGCACGAGGCGGCGGAGGGGGAGCTCGATCTCGCGGTCGGGTCGCAGACGACCGTCACGGTCGAGCTGGACCGGCCGGTCACCCACGTCACCTTCCTCGGGCGTCCCCGCGAGATCCGCGTGGTCCGTCTTCACGCGGACGACGCCGACGGGCTCGTCCGCGCGCTGGCCGGGGCGCCTTCCGCCGGTGGCCACGTCTGACGTGCCGGTCCACGCCGTACCCTGACTTCGAGCTCGACCGAAGGAGTACGTGTGCTTGTCCTGCTGCCGCCGTCCGAGGGCAAGGCCGCTTCCGGCCGCGGCGCCCCGCTGAAGCCCGAGTCGCTGTCGCTGCCGGGGCTGGCCGCGGCGCGCGAGGCGGCGCTCGCCGAGCTGGTGGACCTGTGCACCGGCGACGAGGACAAGGCGCGCGAGGTGCTCGGGCTGAGCGAGGGACTGCGGGGCGAGATCGCGAAGAACGCGGAGCTGGGGAGCGCCGGGGCGCGGCCCGCCGGGGAGATCTACACCGGGGTGCTGTACGACGCCCTGGACCTGGCCTCCCTCGACGCGGCGGCGAAGCGGCGGGCGGCGAAGTCGCTGCTGGTGTTCTCCGGGCTGTGGGGCGCCGTACGGGTCACCGACCGGATTCCGTCCTACCGGCTGTCGATGGGCGTGAGGCTGCCGGGGCTCGGCGCGCTGAGCGGGCACTGGCGTGCGCCGATGGCGGAGGTGCTGCCCGAGGCGGCGGGCGGCGGGCTGGTCCTCGACCTGCGGTCGGCGGCGTACGCGGCGGCCTGGAAGCCGAAGGGCGAGGTCGCGGGGCGGACGGCGACGGTACGGGTGCTGCACGCGCCGACGCGGAAGGTGGTCAGCCACTTCAACAAGGCGACCAAGGGGCGGATCGTGCGGAGCCTGCTGACGGCCGGTGCCGTACCGAAGGACCCCGCCGGGCTGGTGGAGGCGCTGCGGGACCTCGGATACGAGGTGGAGGCCACGGCACCGGGCCGGGCGGGTGCCGCCTGGGCACTGGACGTGCTGGTGGACGAGGTCCACTGATCACATTCCCTGATTGCATCCTGCGCAATGGGCTTTGCGCGGTGCGCAGCGGTGCGGGCAGGATGACGGCATGAGTTCTCCGCTGCCCTCCTCCGTGTTGGATCTCGCCCCCGTCGTGCCGGTCGTCGTCGTCGAGGACGCCGCCGACGCCGTACCGCTGGCGCGTGCGCTGGTGGCCGGGGGGCTGCCCGCGATCGAGGTGACGCTGCGGACGCCCGCCGCGCTCGACGCGATCTCGGCGATCGCCGCCGAGGTGCCGGACGCGGTGGTCGGGGCGGGGACGGTGATCACGCCGGAGCAGGCGGGCGAGGCGGTGGCGGCCGGGGCGCGGTTCCTGGTCAGCCCCGGGTGGACGGACGTACTGCTGGAGGCGCTGCGGGCGTCCGGGGTGCCGTTCCTGCCGGGGGTGTCGACCACCTCGGAGGTGGTGGCGCTCCTTGAGCGGGGGGTGCGGGAGATGAAGTTCTTCCCGGCACAGGCGGCGGGCGGGACGGCGTATCTGAAGTCGCTCGCCGGGCCGCTTCCGCAGGCCCGCTTCTGCCCGACCGGGGGCATCGGGATCGACTCCGCGCCGGAGTATCTGGCGCTGCCCAACGTGGCGTGCGTCGGCGGGAGCTGGATGCTTCCGGCGGACGCGTTGGCCGCGCGGGACTGGGGGCGGATCGAGGGGCTGGCGCGTACGGCGGCGGGGCTCAGCGCAGGTGCGAGGTCTCGTTGAACAGGCGGACGCTGGCGTTGCCGTCGGCGTAGTACGCCACGGCGGAGAGCGAGGCCGCGGAGAGTTCCATCCGGAACAGGGACTCGGGCGGGGCGCCGAGGGCGAGGCGTATCAGGGTCTTGATCGGTGTCACGTGCGTGACGAGCAGGACCGTGCGTCCCGCGTACGCGGCGGTCAGCCGGTCCCTGGTCGCGGCGATCCGGGTGGCGGTGGCCGCGAAACTCTCGCCGCCGCCGGTGGGCTCGGCGTCCGGGGAGGACAGCCAGGCGCTGAGGTCGTCGGGGTGCCGCTCACGGACCTCGCCGAAGGTGAGGCCCTCCCACGCGCCGAAGTCCGTCTCGCGCAGCCCGTCGTCCACGGCCACGTCGAGCCCGAGCCGGGCGGCGACGATACGGGCGGTCTCGCGCGTACGGGCGAGCGGCGAGGCCACGACCGCTTCCACGGTCCCCCGCCGGGCAAGGAACTCCCCGGCCCGCTGGGCCTGTTCCCGTCCGATCCCGGAGAGGGAGGGATCACTGCCACCGCTCCCGGAGAACCGCTTCTGCGGGGTCAGGGGCGTCTCCCCGTGCCGCAGCAGCACGAAGGTCGCGGGCGGCCCCATGTCTGGAGCCGCCCACCCGGCACCGGGGGTGGCCACGGCCTGCGCGGCCCGGAGAACGGCATCGGCTTGGCGGGTGCGGCCGGACGGGCGTACTGTGCCGGCGCCTTCGGCGACGGTCGGCCGTGCGTCGGCGGCACCGGCGTCCGCCGCCCGCGCCTCGCCGTCGGCCTCCGACGCGGCGTCGGCGGCACGCCGCGAGGGGTCGGTCACCGCCCCGGACTCGACACCGGCACCCGCATCCGAGGTCACCGTGACGTCATCGGCCGAGCGTCCCGCGGCGGCACGCGGCGAGGAGTCCGCCGCCGCCCCGGACTCGACACCGGAGCCGGCCGCCCACACCTCGCCAGCGGCACCCGGAGCGGCGTCGGCGGCACGCCGCGAGGGGTCGGTCACCGCCCCGGACTCGGCACCGGCACCCGCGCCCGAGGTCACCGTGACGTCATCGGCCGTGTGGTTCACCGCGGCGTCCGGTGTGGTAGCCGCTTCATCCGCCGCACGCCGTGAGGGGTGCGGCGCCGGGCGGGGTTCCTCACCGGCGGGTGCCGGGTGCGGGCCGGTGGTCTGCGCCAGGGCGGCGCGGGCCCTGGCCGCGCCCGCCTTCGCGTCGCCGGGCGGGCCCGACGGCTCGGGTGCCGGCGGGCGGGCCGCCGGGGTGTCCAGGGAGGCGCGGGACGCCGACGGCGTCCACTGTTCGCCGCGCTTGCCCGCGTCCATCGCCTCGTTGGCCAGGCGGTCGGCGTGCTTGTTCTCCGCTCGGGGGATCCACTCGTACGTGACCCGGCCCCTGGGGAAGACGCCCGACGCCTCCGCCGCCAGCGGCTTCATCGCCGGGTGCTTGATCTTCCAGCGGCCCGACATCTGCTCGATGACCAGCTTGGAGTCCATCCGGACGTGGACCCTGGCCCCCGGGTCCAGTGCGTGCGCGGCACGCAGGCCGGCCAGCAGGCCCCGGTACTCCGCGACGTTGTTCGTGGCGACGCCGAGGTACTCGGCCGCCTCCGCCAGGGTCTCCCCCGTCGCCCCGTCGCTCACCACGGCGCCGTAGCCCGCGGGCCCCGGGTTGCCCCGCGACCCGCCGTCCGCCTCGACGATGAACTCCCGCACCGCCCGGACTCCCTACAGCCCGGACTCGGACGTACGCACCAGGATGCGGCGGCAGTTCTCGCAGCGCACCACCGTGTCGGGGGCGGCGGAGCGGATCTCGTTCAGCTCGGTGATGGCGAGCTCCTGGCGGCAGCCCTGGCAGGTACGGGCGTACAGCTTCGCCGCGCCGATGCCGCCCTGCTGCTCGCGCAGCTTCTCGTACAGGCTCAGCAGCGGCGCCGGCACGGAACCGGAGACGACCCCGCGCTCCTTCGTCACCGAGGCCGTCTCGCCGTCGATCTCCTCGAGCGCGGCGTCCCGGCGCGCGGTCGCGTCGTCGATCTTCCCCTGGACGGAGCCGACCCGCTCGGTCAGTTCGGCGACCCGCTCCTGCGCGGACTCGCGGCGCTCCATGACCTCGAGGACGACGTCCTCCAGGTCGCCCTGCCGCTTGGCGAGGGAGGCGATCTCGCGCTGGAGGTTCTCCAGGTCCTTCGGCGAGGAGACCGCGCCGGAGTCGAGGCGCTTCTGGTCGCGGGCGGCACGCTGGCGCACCTGGTCCACGTCCTGCTCGGCCTTCGTCTGCTCGCGGGCGCAGTCGCTCTCCTCGGTCTGCGCGGCGACCAGCAGGTCCCGCAGCTGGGTGAGGTCCCGGGTCAGCGACTCGATCTCGGCGTGCTCGGGCAGCGACCTCCGCTTGTGGGCGAGCTGCTGCAGGCGGACGTCGAGGTCCTGGACGTCGAGGAGGCGGATCTGGTCGGCGGGCGCGGCGTTCAGTTGGGGGCTCCAGATGTGTCGGTGGTGGCGGGAGACGCCGCGTGGGCGGTCCAGGGGTCGGTGACCGTCTTCGAGACGTGGACCCGCAGGTCCCAGCCGTGACGGTCGGAGATCTCGTCGAGCTGGGCTGCGGCCAGCTCGCACCAGGGCCACTCGGTGGCCCAGTGCGCCGCGTCGAGCAGCGCGAGGGGACTGTGGGCGCGGTCCGCGACGAACTCCGAGGCCGGGTGGTGGCGCAGGTCCGCGGTGAGGAAGGCGTCGACCGAGGCCGCCCGTACGTGGTCGAAGAGGCTGTCGCCGGAACCACCGCTGACGGCGACCGTCCGTACGAGCGCGTCGGGGTCGCCGGCGACGCGGATGCCCTGCACGGTCGCGGGGAGGCGCTCGGCGGCGCGGGCGGCGAGGTCGCGGACGGTCAGCGGATGGTCCAGCTCGCACACGCGGCCGAGCCCCCGACGTCCGTCCGGGTCGGTGGGGTCCGGCACGAGGGGCCGTACGACGCGGAGGTCCAGCGCACCGGCGAGGGCGTCGGAGACTCCCGGGTCGGCGGTGTCGGCGTTGGTGTGGGCGACGTGCAGCGCGATGTCGTTCTTGATGAGCGTGTGCACCACGCGGCCCTTGAAGGTGGACGCCGCGACCGTGGTCGTACCGCGCAGATAGAGCGGATGGTGGGTGACCAGCAGGTCCGCGCCCAGGGTCACCGCCTCGTCGACGGTCTCCCGCACCGGGTCCACGGCGAACAGGACCCGCGTGACCTCCTGGCCGGGATCGCCCACGACGGTGCCGACCGCGTCCCAGGACTCGGCCCGCTCGGCGGGCCACAGATTTTCCAGCGCGGCGATGACTTCAGACAGACGGGGCACGCCTGCAAGGCTACCTGGCTGTTTCGTACGGCAGTACCGGCGCCGGGGAGCACACTCGCCTCCCCTCCCTCAGCAGAATCGTTCCTGGAGTACCCGTACGTGTGAAGTGCGGGCCCACCGCTCCGCCGCCCGTGCATGCGCGACCTACGTTCATCACCGGAGGTGACCGACGATGACGGTCTGTGCCATCGAACCTGCGACGGGACACGAGGACGGAGCCGGACGGGCGGGCGGCGGGGCGGCCTGCGCCATCACCGCCGACGGCGCCTACGCCGCACGCCTCACCCGCGCCGGCGACTCCCTCTTCCCGGAGCGCTGGACGCTCGACGGCCCCGAGCCCTACGCGGTGCCGCTGCCCGGCAACCAGCCCGAGGAACCCGGCACCGAGGTGCAGCCCCTGAGCGACGGGCGGGTCCTCATCCACCGGCCGATGGCCGCGCGGCACGCGTTCTCCCTGCTGTACCCGACCGGCCCCGGCACCGGTGAGCTGCCGCTGGGCACGGTCGAGTGCCCGGACGAGGACACCCGGCTGCGGCTGCTGCCGCCCTCACCGGGCGGCCGGCGGGCGTACGCGCTCGCGGTGGGCCGGCGGTCGACCGCGGTGTGGCTGGTCGCCGGCGGCCCGCCCGGACCGCGGCAGGTCGCGGAGGTGCCGGGGCACTGCTCGGGCGGGGCATGGCTGGACCGGGACGGGCGGATGCTCGCCGTGGACCGGGCGGCGGGCGGGCGCACCAAGGCGGTCGTGGTGGACCTGGAGCGCGGCGGCGAGATGTCCCCGCTGCTGCAGATCGCCCCCGACAGCGACGACCGGGTGCTGCTCGCCGACCCCGACAGCGGGCTGCTGCTGGTCGGCTCGGACGCGCCCTCGCCCGGGCGGGAGCGGCTGGGCTGGGGGGTGCTGGGCAGCACGCTGCCGGTGCGGTTCCCGGAGTGCCTGCGGCCCGCGGACCGCGTGGTCACGCCGTTCGCGATCCAGCCGGGGCAGATGCTGACACCGGAGCAGTGCGCGGTGGCGCTGCGGGTCGACGGCCCGGCCGGGAGCTGGGTCGGGGTGTGGCGGCCCGCGGAGCGGAAGGTGCACCACTACCCGGCACCGGCGGGGTGGCTGGCCGGTACGGGGCTGTGGACGGCGGACGGGGTGCTGCGGCTGCCGTACGCCACGGGAGCCGTGCCGTGCGGGGTCGCCGGGCTGCGGGTGCCGGGGCAGGAGCGGCGGCGGGCGGGGCTGGAGGTGCGGGCCGCTGCGGAGGCGGGCGGGCCGGAGGGGGGCGGTGAGTGCGGTGCGCTGCCCTCGGCGAAGGGGCCGCTCTCCCTGCACTTCGGGCACGGTGGATTTCCCCGTCCCGTGCCCTTGCAGCAGGCACCTCTGGGGCGGCATGTAACGAAGTAGTGGCGGTCGGCGTGGTCGCCTGGATGCGGGTGGTGGTGGGCCGGTTAGACTCGCCCGGCTGTAGGAAAGATCATGTTTACGGGGTGAATTCCTTCCGATGAACGACGTCATCACGAACGAGCCGCAGTCCGCCGAGAGCGGACAGGCCACCGCCGGACACGGCAAGCACCGGGGGTCGGTCTCCACGCGGGACGCGGAAGCGTCTCCGCGCGGGCGGCACCGCAGGCCGGAACAGGCGGGCGAGTACACGGAGTCGGCTGCCTGACGCCACGTCGGGCGCGGTTCCTCTTCATGGGCCGGGCTCCGGTCGTCCTCTGCGACGACCGGGGTCCGGCTCAGTCGTGTTCGACCGTGGTGGCGGTGAGGACGGGGGCGTCGTCGCGGTCCGCGGCGCCCACCGTCACATGGACGGTGCGGGGGTCGTGGCGCCACATCCTGATGCGGAGCGTCTCGCCCGGGTAGACGATTCCGGCGAACCGGGCGGTGTAGGAGCGGACCCGGGTGACGTCGCCGTCGAGGAGGGTGTCCACGACCGCTTCGAGGGTCATGCCGTAGGTGCACAGGCCGTGCAGGACGGGGCGTTCGAAACCGGCGCGGGCCGCGAAGTCGTGGTCGGTGTGGAGGGGGTTGTCGTCGCCGGAGAGGCGGTGGAGGAGGGCCTGGTCCTCGCGGGTGGGGCGGTCGAGGGTGTGGTCGGGGGGTGCGGTGGGGGGCTCTTGCCGTGCGGACGGGCCCCGGTCTCCGCCCCAGCCGCCTTCGCCGCGTACGTAGACGTGTGCCTCGTCCGTCCACAGGGGGCCGTGGGCGTCGGCGGCCTCGGTGCGCATGACGAGGACGGCGGCTTTCGTCTTGTCGTGTACGGCGGTGATGCGGGCGGTGGTGGTGGCGGTGCCGGCGGGTGGGAGCGGGCGGCGGTGGAGGGTGAGGGACTGGGCGCCGTGCAGGACGTGGGCGAGGTCGACGTCGATGCCGGGGAGGGTGAGGGCGCGGGTGACGCCGGGGGCGTGGGGGCCGGCGGTGGTGGCGAAGGCGGGGACGGGGTGGGGGTGGTCGGGGCGGGCGCCGATGCCGCGGTGATAGACCCGGACGTCTTCGTCCGTCCAGGCGATGTCACCGACCAGCGGGGCTGCGGTGAGGACTGTACGGGGGTCGATGGGCATGGGGCTCCTGTCGTCGGGGCGGGTGCCTCACCGGCAGTCTGCCGGGCGCGCTCTCGCCCGTCTGCCGCCGATCCGCGTGCCGCGCCTGCCGCCACCGATCCCGCCGATCCGCCGATCCGCGGGCAGTCGTGCCGCAGGGCGGCACGGGTGGGCGCGACGGCACCCCGTAAGCGCCGGGCCGCGCGATGTCCCCCCGCTCAGCCGTCACCCCGGGTGACTGCTGGGCGGGGGTGAGTGTGCGCTCGCCCCGCTGGAGGGGTGCCGCTGCGCCCACCCGTGCCGCCCCAGCGGCACGACTGCCCGCAGCTGCGCGGGCTGCGGGGGTGTGGCCGGCCGCGGCTGCGCGGAAGAGCCGGCCGCGGCTACGCGGGCTGCGGGGGTGTGGCCGGCCGCGGGTGTGGGGACGGCCAAGGGATGGTCAAGGAATTGTTAGGGGGGTGAAGCATTGGAATAGTTGCCTTGGTGCACGGGGTTCGGGATGCACGTATCCCCGAAACAGTCCCCCGGAGGCAGCCTTCATGACGCAGACGACACCCGACCGCCCCCACGGCAGACCGGGCGGGACCGCCGTGGTCCCCGTGCTCGCCTTCGCGGGCATCGTCGTCGCGGTGATGCAGACCCTGCTGGTGCCGGTCATCAAGGATCTGCCGCGGCTGCTGGACACCGCCCCCTCCGACGCCACGTGGGTCCTCACCTCCACCCTCCTGTCCGGCGCCGTCGCCACCCCCATCATGGGCCGCCTCGGCGACCTCCACGGCAAGCGCCGCATGCTGGTCCTCAGCCTCGCGATCATGGTCGTCGGCGCGCTGGTCAGCGCGTTCACCAACGACCTGCTCCTGATGATCACCGGCCGTACCCTCCAGGGCGTGGCGATGGGTGCCATCCCCCTCGGCATCGGCCTGATGCGCGACATGCTGCCCCGCGAGCGCCTCGGCTCGGCGATGGCCCTGATGAGCTCCTCCATAGGCGTCGGCGGCGGCCTCGCCCTGCCCGCCGCCGCGCTGGTCGCCCAGCACTCCGACTGGCACTCCCTCTACTACGGTGCCGCCGGCCTCGGCGTCACGGCCATCGCGCTCACCCTGGCCGTCGTACCGGAGTCCCCCGTACGCGCCAAGGGCACCTTCGACCTGCCGGGCGCGATCGGCCTGTCCGCCGGGCTGGTGCTGTTCCTGCTCCCCGTCTCCAAGGGCAGCGACTGGGGCTGGACCTCCGGCACCACGCTCGGCCTGCTCGGCGCGGCGGTCGTCGTCCTGCTCCTGTGGGGCCTGATGGAGCTGCGCGTGGCCGCGCCCCTGGTGGACCTGCGCACCACCGCCCGCCGCGAGGTCCTGCTCACCAACCTCGCGTCGATCATGATCGGTGTCTCCTTCTTCGTCGTCTCCCTGGTCCTCCCCCAATTGCTCCAGCTGCCGCCGGGGCACGGGCTCGGCCAGTCGATGGTCGTCGCGGGCCTGTGCGTGGCCCCGCTGGGCCTGACGATGATGTTCACCGCCCCCGTCTACGCCCGTCTCTCCGCCCGGTACGGCCCGAAGACCACTCTCATCCTCGGCATGCTGATCATCGCGGCCGGTTACGGCGGCGGCCTCGGCCTGATGGACGCCGTCTGGCAGACCGTCGTCACCTCGGTGATCCTCGGCGCGGGCATCGGCCTCGCCTACTCCTCCCTCCCCGCGCTGATCATCGGAGCGGTGCCGGCCTCGGAGACGGGCGCGGCGAACGGCCTCAACACGCTGATGCGTTCCATCGGTACGTCGGTGTCGAGCGCCGTCATCGGCATGGTGCTGGCGAACACGGCGGACACCGTCGGCACGGCGGAGATCCCCACCCTGCACGGCTTCCGGATCTCGTTCCTGATCGCGACGGCCGCGGTGGCCGTCGGCCTCGTCCTGGCCCTGTTCCTGCCCGGCCGGCGCCCGTCGGAGCACCCGCGGCTGCGGGCCAGCAGCGAGGAGGACGCCAACCTGGAGCGCGCGGAAGCGGTACTGAACGGGCGCGGTTTCCGGGGCCGGGTGCTGGACGCGGCCGGTGCGCCGGTGGCCCGCGCCAAGGTCACCCTGATCGACCGGCACGGCCGCCAGGCGGGTGCCACCGTCTCCGCCGGCGACGGCACATACGCCCTCGCCGTCCCGGCACGGGGGCCGTACGTCCTGGCCGCCCGCGCCACCGGCCACGGCCCGCTCGCCTCCCCGGCCCTGCACGACGGCGGGGAACGGCCTATCGGCCTGGACCTGTCCCTGCCGGGCGAGACGGTCACCGCCTGACCTCGTTACCCGGCGGTACCCCCTGTCGGCCGGTCCGGCGGGGGTACGGCAGCATGGGGTCCGTGCAGACACGTACGGCCTCGCACGAGGCGACTCCCGCGCCCGCGATCCTGGCCGCCTTCGAGGCGGCGAAGGGCTTCATGCCCGTGGACGAGGGCCTGGCCCTGTACGCGGCGGCGAGCGAGGCCGGCCGGCTGGGGCTGCCGCTGCTGGAGATCGGCAGCTACTGCGGCCGTTCCACGATCCTGCTCGCCGACGCGGCCCGCGCGGCCGGTGTCACCGCGCTCACCGTGGACCACCACCGGGGCAGCGAGGAGCAGCAGCCGGGCTGGGACTACCACGACCCGCAGACGGTCGACCCCGAACTGGGGGTGATGGACACGCTCCCCGCCTTCCGCCGCACACTGCACCGGGCGGGCCTGGAGGACCACGTGGTCGCCCTGGTCGGCCGTTCCCCGCGCGTCGCCGCCCTGTGGGGCACGCCGCTCGCGTTCGTCTTCGTCGACGGCGGCCACACCGACGAGCACGCCACCGCCGACTACGAGGGCTGGGCCCCGCATCTCGCCGAGGGCGGCCTCCTCGTCATCCACGACGTCTTCCCGGACCCGGTGGACGAGTTCACCGGCCAGGCCCCGTACCGCGTCTACCTCCGCGCCCGCGCCTCCGGTGCCTTCACGGAGGTCTCGGCGACGGGTTCGCTGCGGGTGCTGCGGCGGACGGGTCCTGGGCTCTGAGCCCGCGACGTTAGGGTGGCTGCGTGTCGTACACAGGTCCCGGATTCGAACCGCCCCAGCCCCGACGGTCCCGGCGCGGGCCCCTGACCGTGGCGCTGGCCGCGCTGGTGCCCGGGGCGCTGCTCGGCTGGGCGGTGTACGCCGCCGTGGGCGGGTCCGGGGACGACGAGGCGGCCGGGACCCCCACCGCTTCCGCGTCCGCCTCACCCCGTACGTCGTCGGCGGCGCCCTCCGGGAGCGCCGGGGACGGGAAGCCGACCGGCTCCTCCACGGCCGAGCCCTCCGCCGCGGCCGGGACGCTCGAGGGCAAGGTCGTCGTCATCGATCCGGGGCACAATCCGACCAACTTCGAGCACACCGCCGAGATCAACCGCCAGGTCGACATCGGCACGAACCGCAAGGAGTGCGACACCACCGGCACGTCCACCAACGACGGTGACGCCGAGGCCGAGTTCACCCTGGACGTCGCGCACCGGATGCGCACCCTCCTCGAGAAGCAGGGCGCCACGGTGAAGTTGACGCAGGACGAGGACCGGCCGTTCGGGCCGTGCGTGGACGAGCGGGCGCGGATCGGCAACAAGGCGGGGGCCGACGCCGTCGTCTCGATCCACGCGGACGGCTCGGGCACCGGCAACCGCGGTTTCCACGTCATCCTTCCCGGCGCCGTCGACGCCGGGGGCGCGGACACCCGCGCCATCGTCGGACCGTCCGCCGATCTCGGCGCCCGTATCGCGGGCGACTTCGTCCGGGTGACGGGCAGCGCGCCCTCCAACTACATCGGCGGCGGTACCGGTCTCGTCACGCGTAAGGACCTGGGCGGTCTCAATCTGTCAACGGTTCCCAAGGTGTTCATCGAGTGCGGCAACATGCGCGATAGCAAGGACGCGGCACTGCTGACCAGCGGTGCCTGGCGGCAGAAAGCGGCGCAAGGGATTTCCGACGGAATCGTGAGTTTCCTGCGCGGGTAGGGATCAGCGCGTTGATCCGGGCGGACAGCCCCATCTCGCGGACGGTAGTGTTTTCCGGACGATGAGGGGCCACCCCCGCGCTTCACACCGGGGCCTTCGGGCGACATGGTGACAGCGACGCCTCTTCCGACGACGAGACGACCTACCGACCTGCGAAGGACCTGAAGTGAATATCCGCTCCCTCACTCGAGGCGACGGCGTGGTGATCGGAGCAGCGGTGTTGCTCTTCATCGCGTCGTTCCTCGACCTCTACTCCGCCGACGGCGCACCCGACAGCCTCGACTTCCCCAGCCTGTGGGCCAGCGGGCCGGTTCTGCTCGGAGTGGTGCTGGCGGGCATCATCGGCGCCGCGCTCATCGTCATCACCCGTGGTCTGCCCCAGGTGCCGAAGGTCGCGGGGCTCGACCTGGGCCAGTTCGGCATCGCGTTCACGGTGTTCGCCGCCTGGAGCGCGCTGGGCAACATCTTCGACGTGGCCGGCGGTGCCGACAACTTCGAGGGCAGCGGTGACGGCCCCGACGCCGGTACGGGTCTGATCCTGGCCCTCGTCGCCACGCTGATCATGGCCGCCGCCGCGGTGGCGACCCCCCTGGTCCCCGCCCTCAAGGCCGCCCTCCTCCCGCCCGCCGGTCCCGCCGCGCCGCAGCCGTACGGCGCCCAGCCGCCCGCCGGTTACGGCTACCCGGGTGCGCAGCAGCCCGCCGCGTTCGGCGGTCAGCCGGCGCCGGGGCAGCAGCCGTTCCCGGGCGGCCAGCCGGCCGCGCCCGGTCAGCCGGCCGCACCCCCGGCCGGGGACTTCTCGCCGTTCTGGTTCGCCGTGCCGGTGCCCCGGCCGCTGTTCCCGGAGGACGGCTCGTCCACGCCGATCGCCGAACTGGCCCCGGGTACCTGGTACCTGGCGGTCGAGCAGCGCGGTCCGTCGCTCGTCGCGCAGACCCAGGACGGTCGTCGCGGCGTCCTTCAGGACACCTCGGGCATCCAGCGCGGCTGACCGCGCACAGCCCCGGCCCTTCGTCACGGCCCCTCGCCCCTGCGGGCGGGGGGCCGTTGTCTGGACCCGGGCACGCGGGTCGGGCAGCCGGTCGGGGCCGTTCGGGCCCGGTCAGCGCACGCGCAGGATGCCGTGCGCGCCGCGTTCCGCGTCGCTCATGATGTGCGTGACGAACGGGTAGTCGCCGGCCTCGGGCAGGGTCAGCTCGACGAACCCGCCCGACGCGGGGGCGAGATCGAGGATCTGGGCGCCGCCGTGTTCCGTACCGCCCGGCCGCAGATCGTAGGCGCCTTCGCGGAACACCGTGTCGAACTGGCCGCCCACGACGTGGAAGGCGCCGGGCAGGTTCGGTCCGGCCGTCAGCACCCAGATCCGTACGCGTTCACCGGTCCTCGCCGTCAGCGGGTCGTGGTCGTACTGGTTGGCGTAGCCGTTGAAGGCGACCATGTCGGGTTCCTTGGCGTTCACCTTCGCGGGGTCGGCGGTGCCGTTCTGCTCGCCGAGGTAGAACTCCGACTGCACCAGCAGGTATTCGCGGTCCACGCCCGGCAGACCGGGCGGGTCGACGACGACGGCGCCGAACATGCCGTTGGCAATGTGCAGGGACATCGGCATGGTCGAGCAGTGGTACATCCACACCCCGCTGCGGGTTGCGGTGAAGCGGTACGTCAGTGACTCGCCGGGCGGGATGGTGCGCATCGGCTCGTCCGGCGCGAGCGATCCGGCGTGGAAGTCGACGGAGTGGCCGATGGTGCCGTCGTTGACGAGGGTGATCTCGAAGGTGTCGCCGACCCGGCCGCGCAGTACGGGGCCGGGGGCCGTTCCGTCGAAGGTCCACAGCGTCTGCCGTACGCCGGGGGCGACTTCGGCCCCGGCCTCCTTCACGGTGAGGGTGCGCTTGTGCACCCGGCCCTCGGCGGGCGGCAGTTGGGCGTCGCGGGCGGTGAAGCCGTCGGTGGGCGCCGCCATCGGGTCGAAGGCGTCGGCGGCGGAGTCGCCCGTGTTCTCGGACTCGGCGGTGTGGTGGTCGTGCGCGGTCGAGTCGTCCTGCGGGGCGGCCGCAGCGCCGGCGCCGGTGACCCGTACGCCGAAGACCATGCCCATCTGCCGGTGGCCGACCACCGAGCACCAGCCCTCCAGGTCCCGGCCGACGACGCCCGCGTCCAGCGTGGCCCGCTCGCCGGGGGCGACGCGGTCGGTGCGGGCGCCGGTCTCCAGGACCAGGTCGTGGGTGTCGGTGCCGGTGTTGTCCAGTTCGACCACCAGCCGGTCACCGGCGGGCACGTCGACGGAGGCCGGGGAGAAGCGCATGTTCCGTACCGTCACCTCGACCGTGGTCGTACGGCCGGTGGGCGTGACCTCGCCGCCGTCCGCGTTCGTGGCGGCGGACCGTTCGAGGATCGGCAGCGACCGTACGTCCGCCGCGCCGCCGCCCGCGACGGCCAGCATCACCACGGCGAGCCCGAGGGCCACGCCCCCGAGGACGCGGTGCGGCCGCGCCTCGGCGGGTTCCGGCCCGGCCGTCCCCCCGCGGCGGCCGCGCAGGCCCCGGACGACCGTGAGCAGCAGCAGGACGAGGAAGTGCAGCAGCGTCACCAGCAGCAGGACGGAGCAGATCACCCGGACCACGGACGGCACCGGCAGGACGCAGAGCAGCAGCGCGGCGTTGGTCACGGTCAGCCGGGCGGGCCAGGCCCGTTCGAGTCCGGCGGTGGCGGCGCGTACGGCGGTGGGGCCGCCCCCGAGGACCACGGGGACGAGGAAGCTGAGCGCGCCGAGGAGTACTTGGGCGATCCAGCCGGCGGCGAGCGGTGCGGTGAGCAGCGAGGTGCGCTCCCCCACCGTGATCCAGGACGTCGTGGTGAGGAGGATGCCGGCCAGGAGCAGCAGGGACCCGGCGAGCCAGAGGCTGCCCGCGGCCACCGACCAGGCGGCGAAGGACCGCGGGGTCTTCGCGCGGGCCTCGCGTGCCCAGGGGACGCCGGCGACCACGAGCCCGGCGGCGTAGGTGACGACGCCGGGGGCGGCCAGCGGCGGGGGGCCGAGGAGGGTGGCGGCGACGGCCGCGCCGAGGCCGGCGAGCAGGACCGGGAGGGCGCGGCGTCCGGCCCGTTCCGCGCCGTCCGCGACGCGGGTGCGCAGCATCGTCGGCCACAGCGTGATCAGCGTGCCGGCGACGGTGAGGCCGACCCAGCCGAGCAGGTTGATCATCTCGTGGGCGAGCAGCAGCCGTTCGGGCAGGTCACCGCCGAGGGTGCCGCGGGCCATGACGACGCCCAGCGCGGCTCCGGCGGGCAACAGGGTAGCGGCGGCTGTGTAGTAGCGCACGGTCATGGTGAACCGGCCGGGCAGGGCCCGCTTCAACAGCCGTACGAGCCATACGGCGTGGGCGGTGACGGCGGCCGCGACGAGGCCCGCGCCGGCGAGGACGACGGGCCACCGGTCGGTGTACATGCCGCCGATGACGGCGACGGCACCGGCGTTCAGACAGACCAGCCGCAGTGCGGCGGGGGCGCCCCGGTTCGCCTCCGGGAGCCGCAGTACGGACGCGGCGAAGTGACCCGACCAGATGACGACGGCGTTGGTGACCGCGCCGAGCAGCAGGGTGTGGACGAGCAGCCAGAAGGCGTGCGGCAGGAAGTGGTGGGCGCTCCCGACCACGGCGAACAGCGCGAGCCAGGCCACCACGACCGCGTTCACGCCCAGATGCCACAGCGCGCGCGGGGAACGCCCGGGCGGCTTCGGGGCGGGGCCGCTCGCGGTGGGGGAGGACAGCTGCGTGGTCACCGGATGTTCCTCGGGTCGGCGGGGACGGGATCGGGGGCAGGGCGTCGCGTGGCCGCCACGGAGGCCGTCGCCGCCGTCAGGAGGAAGAGCAGTACGGCGGTGATGTTGAGCACCCCGCCGAGCTGCCACGCGCCCCGGATCCCCCGCAGGTCGCCGACGATGACGCGCAGGGCGAGGGAGCCGTGCAGCAGCCAGGCGGCCAGGGCGAGGCCGGGGTGGTAGGGCAGCGGGCGGCGCAGGACTGCGGGCAGGATGACGGGGGCGTGCGCCATGATCATCGACATCACGAAGCCGAGGAAGACGGCGTGCACGACGGCGTCGTACCGGCTCCCCCCGGCCACCGGGCCGCCCAGCAGCCACAGGGCTCCGGCGAGGCCGAGCCACGCGTATCCGGCGAGCAGGCAGGCGGCGGAGAAACGGGGCAGGCCCGTGGAGCGCAGCAGCCGGCGGGCGACGTCGTGCACGACGAGCCAGGCGACCAGCGCGAGCAGGGCGGCGCCGAGGAGCAGGGTGCCCGTGGCCGGCCACATCAGGGTGGCGACGACACCGGTGGCGACGGCGCCGACGCAGGCCAGGAAGGCGGGTTCGGCGCGGGGTGCGAGGAGGGCCACCCGGGCGAGTTCCAGCCGCTCGCCCGCGATGGTCAGCACGAGGAACGCGGCCAGCCAGGGCAGCAGCCGCGGCACGTCGAGCCCGCCCAGCCACAGCAGCGCCGCCCCGAGCCCCGACACGGCCCCGGCGGCCTGCGCGACGAGGGCCGCACTCGGCTGCCGCCGCCAGAAGGCCAGGTACAGGGCGACGAGTACGGCGGTCCCGGCGACCAGCAGCAGCCGGGGAACGGCGGGATCGAGGGGGCTGAGCAGCAGCAGGCCCCCGGCGCCGAGCGCTCCGGGGGCCAGATAGGGCCAGCGCCCGCCGAGGGCGACGGCCCGCTCCAGTGCCACGAGCGTCCCGACGAACCCGAGGACCAGGAGGACGCCGTGCACCTGCGGGAGGCGGTCACCGGTGACGGGGGCGGGCAGCCCGAGCAGCAGCAGGGCGGCGTCGAGCCCGGCGAGCAGACAGACGCCGGCGGCCAGCAGCAGGGGCGCGCGGCGGGCGCCCGCACGGCGGGCGGCGTCGGCGGTCACCGGATCTCCCCCGGCTCGGTGCCTTCCCGCTCGGGGGCGTGCGACCCCGGGACGTCCGGCCCGGGAGCGTCCGGCCCAGGGGCATCCGGCCCGGGAGCGTCCGGCCCGGGAGCGTCCGGCCCGGGAACGTCCAGCCCAGGAGCCTCCGACCCGGGAGCCTCCACCCCAGCAGCACCATGCCTGGCGCCACCCGCCCCGGGCGCGTCCCAGCCGAGAACATCCGCCCCCGCGTCCTCCATCTCGGCGGTGCCGAGATGGAGCAGGCAGGCGTCCGGGGTGGCGAAGGGGAGGAGTTCGACGTTCTGGGGGGTTTCGCCCAGGGAGTTCAGGGCCGCTCGGGCCAGGCCCTCGTGGACGCCGCAGATGACGCCGGGGTGTTCGCGGGCCGTCTCCACGAACGGGCAGCGTGGCAGGCGGACCCGGCGTGCCTCCGGGTCCGCCTCGGGGGCGAAGCCGATCTCCCCGAGAAGGTCCAGGAGGCGTTCGCGGGCCTCCCGGGGGTCCGGGGCGGCCTCCTGGCCGGAGGTCAGGACGCGCCCCCACTCCTCGCCCGCCGCGAGCGCGTCCCCGCGCGGGTCCGCGCTGGTACGGGCGATGCGCGCGGCGAGCACGGCGGCCAGTCCCGCGTACTCCCGGGCGGGCGACTCCTGCGGTGAGCGGGCCCGGTAGCGCCACGCCGGGCGGCCGCGTCCGGCGGGCGCGGACCGCTCCCGTACCGCCAGGCCGTCGTCCACCAGGGCGTCCAGATGCTCACGGACGGTGTTGACGTGCAGCGCGCACACCTGGGCGAGCGCGCCGGCGGTCACGGGGGCGGCCTGGCCGCGCAGGTACTGCAGGACACCGCGCCGCTGCCGGGACAGCGGCACCCGGTTCGATCCGCTGCCGGGGAGCGGGCCGTTATTTTCCACGGTCATGTCCGTACTATATTGCAGCCAAGGCCCTGAACCGATCGGGGACGGGCTGTCGACCGCTGGGAGGACGTCCCCTCATGAGCACTCTGACCATCGCCACGGACCCCGAGGACGCGACCGCCGCCGAAGCCGTTCAGGCGCATCACACACAGCTGGCCGGTGAACTGGCCGGGCGGGTCACCATGCTGGTGACGGCGGCGGAGAAGGACCCGGCCACGGCCGACGGGATCCGCTCCGGACTGGTCGCCTTCTGCGACCGGGACCTGCTGCCGCACGCCACCGCCGAGGAGAGCGCCCTCTACCCCGTCGCCCGCGAACTGCCCGGCGCCCGCCTCCTCATCGACGGCATGCTCGCGGAGCACCGCAGGATCGGCGCGCTCGTGGACGCGTTGCGCGCGGCCGGTCCCGCGGCGCGGACGGCCGCCGACGCGCGGGCGCTGCAGGTGCTGTTCGAGGAGCACGTGGAGAAGGAGAACGGCCTGATCCTGCCGCTGCTCGCCGGCGCCCCGGACGTCTCACTGGCCGGGCTGCTGGGCGGCATGCACGAACTGCTCGGCGGCGGCGAGGACGAGGAGGCCGCGTCCGGTGAGGGCGGCGGCTGCGGCGGCACCTGCGGCTGCGGCGGGTCGGACGACACCGACGTGCCCGAACTCGACGTCCGGGACGTCCCGCACTCGCTGCGGCACGCCACCGTCTTCGGCGCGCTGGAGGCCGTACCCGCCGGGCGGGCCATGGTGCTCGTGGCACCGCACGACCCGCTGCCGCTGCTGCGGCAGATCGAGGGCCGGCACCCCGGTGTATTCGCGGTGGACTACCGCGAGCGCGGTCCCGAGGCGTGGCGGCTGCTGTTCACGCGCCGCTGAACTTCCCCGCCGGTCCCGGAGATTCGGGGTTTCAACCGGATTTCCGGGGCCAGACGGAAAGCATGTCCCCTCGATATCGCACGCATTCCAACTCCGCGGGGACGGTCGTCGCGGTGATCGCGGACATCATGGCCGTCATTCTCGGACTGTGGATTCTGATGTATCTGCTGGACGCCAACCGGGCCAACGACCTGGTGCAGTTCGTCCACAATGCGGCCAACTGGCTGGCAGGCTGGTCGCGTGACCTGTTCACCTTCGACGAGGCGTGGGCGCGGGTGGTCTTCGGCTACGGGCTCGCCGCGGTCGTCTATCTGGTCATCGGCCACGCCGTGGCAGGGCGGCTGCGCCGCCACTGAGTCCCGGCGGGTGCGGGTGGTTCGTGGTTGCTCGCGCAGTTCCCCGCGCCCCTTTCGCGTTGGTCCAGTGGACCTGCCCAAAGGGGCGCGGGGAACTGCGCGACCAGCCCCCGACTACCCGCACCCACCGGCTCAGGCGAGAGCGCAGCAGTCCGGGTCCAGCCCCCTGGGCAGGTGCTCGCCGCCGAAGACCGCGCAGGTCGCCTCGTGGCCGCCGAGCGCGGCGACCGCCAGCAGCAGTGAGCCGGCCGTCCAACTGGTCAGCTCGCGCGGCCAGACGGCGTCGTCGTCGAAGACGTAGCCCGTCCAGTACAGGCCGGTCTCCGGATCGCGCAGATGCTGGATCGACTGGAGCACCTCCAGCGCACGGTCGGACTCGCCCATCGCCCAGAGCGCCAGGGCGAGTTCGGCCGACTCCCCGCCGGTCACCCAGGGGTTGGGCACCACACAGCGGACCCCGAGTCCGGGGACCACGAACCGGTCCCAGCCCTCCTCGATACGGGCCTTGGCCTCCGCGCCGGTGAGCGCGCCGCCGAGCACCGGGTAGTACCAGTCCATCGAGTAGCGGTCCTTGTCGAGGAACCGCTCCGGGTGGTGCCCAATCGCGTGCCGCAGCGCGCCCACCGCCAACTCCCAGTCCGGCTGCGGCTCCTCACGCTGGTCGGCGATGGCGAGCGCGCAGCGCAGCGCGTGGTGGACGGAGGAGGAGCCGGTGAGCAGCGCGTCCCCGGTGGGGGTGCCGTCGTCGTCGCGCCGCCAGCCGATCTGCCCGCCGGCCTGCTGGAGCCGCAGGACGAACTCCACCGCCGCGTAGACGACCGGCCACATGCGGTCCAGGAACGTGTCGTCGCCGGTGGAGAGGTAGTGGTGCCAGACGCCCACGGCGATGTAGGCGACGAAGTTGGTCTCCCGGCCCCGGTCGGTGACGTCGAGCGGGTCGCCGTCGGCGTAGGCGGCGTACCAGGAGCCGTCCGCCAACTGGTGCCGGGCCAGCCACAGATAGGCCCGCTCGGCCGCCTCGTGCTCGCCCGCCGTGTCCAGTGCCATCGCGGCCTCGACGTGGTCCCACGGGTCGAGGTGGTGCCCGCGGAACCACGGGATCGCCCCGTCCCTCCGCTGCACGGCGAGAATGCCGGCGACGGTCGTGGCGGCCTCACCGGCCGTGAACACCCCGGGCAGGACGAGGTGTTCGGTCCGGGGTGTGGTCACGTGGCATCCGCCTCGGCGCGCGGGAGGTGCGGCTTGGTCGCGTACGCCACGAAGCTCTTGCCGATCAGCGGGTTCAGCGCCTGCTCGGCCACCCGGGTGGCCAGCGGCTTCTTCATGATGTCCCAGACCAGCAGCTTGTGGTACGCCCTGACCGGCAGGGCCTTGTCGTTGTCCACGCCGAACGCGCACTTCAGCCACCAGTACGGCGAGTGCAGCGCGTGCGCGTGATGGCTGCCGTACGGGCGCAGGCCCGCCCCGCGGATCTTGGCGAGGAGTTCGTCCGCCTTGTAGATGCGGATGTGGCCGCCCTCGACCTCGTGGTAGGCGTCGGACAGGGTCCAGCACACCTTCTCCGGGCCGTAGCGCGGGACGGTGATGGCGATCCGGCCGCCGGGCTTGAGCACGCGCACCATCTCGGCGAGGACGCCCTTGTCGTCGGGGATGTGCTCCATCACCTCGGAGATGATGACGACGTCGAAGGACTCGTCGGGGAAGGGCAGGGCGAGGGCGTCGCCCTCCATGGCGGTGGCGGTGGCCCCGGCGGGCGCCTCCCCGGCCTCCTTCATCGCCGCGAACCACTTGGCGACCTCGCGGATCTCCTCGCCGTTCTGGTCCAGCGCCACGACCTGCGCACCGCGCCGGTAACACTCGAACGCGTGCCGCCCGGCCCCGCACCCGAGGTCCAGAACACGGTCACCCGGCGCGAGCGGGAACCGGGAGAAGTCGACGGTCAGCACGTGGCCCTGCTTTCACGATCGGAACGGTCGGAGGAATCGGCCGCACGCACGGACACGGCGGAACCGCCGTCCCCGGCGGTCGGGAGGACGGCCGCGGGGCGGTCGGAGGACGTGACCGCGGAACGGTCGACGGCGTCGGCACGACCACCGGCCCGCGCCGCACGCCCGGCGGCCCGAGCCGCCGCGCGGTCGTCCGTCCCGGTCGGTGCGGCGTCCGCGCCCCGCGGCTCGGGGCCGTGCGAAGGCGTGGCCGCGGGCCGGGTGGTCCCGGTGTCGTGGCCCGGTGCGGAGCCGGCTCGCGCCATCGCCTCCCGGTAATGCGCCACCGTGCCCTCCGCCGCGCGCGCCCACGTGAAGTGGCGCAGGACGCGGTCGCGGCCGGCCGCGCCCAGGCGGGCGCGGAGGTCCGGGTCGGTGAGGAGGCGGGTCAGGGCCGAGGCCAGGGCGGCCGGGTCGCCGGGGGGCACGGCGAGGCATGTCTCGCCGTCGGGGCCCGCGACCTCGGGGATCGCGCCGCCGGTCGTGGCGACCAGCGGGGTGCCCGTCGCCATCGCCTCGGCGGCCGGCAGCGAGAACCCCTCGTACAGCGACGGCACGCACGCGACCTGCGCCGACCGCACCAGGTCGACCAGTTCGGCGTCCGAGATGCCCTTGACGAACTCGACGGCGCCCTCGAGGCCGTACCGCTCCATCGCCTGCGCGACCGGCCCCTCCGCGGGCCGCTTGCCGACCACGACGAGGTGCGCGTCGGGCTGCTCCGCCCGCACCTTCGCCAGCGCCTCGACGAGGAAGACCAGCCCCTTCAGCGGTACGTCGGCGCTGGACGTGGTCACGATCCGGCCCGGTACGACCGGCACCGACGGATCGGGGGAGAACAGGCCGGTGTCGGCGCCGATATGGACGACGTGGACCCGGTCCCGCCGTACACCGAGATCGGCGACGATCTCCTGCCGGGAGCTGCCGGAGACGGTGAGCACGGACGGCAGCCGGCGGGCCACCCGCTTCTGCATGCGCGTGAACGCGTACCAGCGCCGCACCGAGTACCGCCGCTGCCAGCTCTCGGCGGCGTCCAGCTCCAGCCGCCGGTCGACGGTGATGGGGTGGTGGACCGTCGTCACCAGCGGGGCGCCGAGGTCGCCGAGGAGGCCGTAGCCGAGGGTCTGGTTGTCGTGGACGACGTCGAAGTCCCCGCGGCGGGCGCGCAGATGGCGGCGGGCGCGCAGGGAGAACGTCAGCGGCTCGGGGAAGCCGCCGGTCCACATCGTGCCGACCTCCAGCGCGTCGATCCAGTCCCGGTACTCGCCGCGGCCGGGCGTGCGGAAGGGGTCGGGCTGGCGGTAGAGATCGAGGCTCGGCAGTTCGGTGAGGGCGGGGCCCTCACGGTCCTCGCCCTCGCCCTCGACGACGTCCAGGACCGGGTACGGCTGTGCGCCGATGACCTCGACACGGTGTCCGAGGCGGGCGAGTTCGCGGGAGAGGTGGCGGACGTACACGCCCTGGCCGCCGCAGAACGGGTTTCCCTTATAGGTGAGGAGTGCGATACGGAGCGGTCGCAAGCCGTCGGATGCGGGCCCCTGCGAGGGCCCGGCCTGACTGGCCTCAGCGGTCACTCTGGGCCCCCTTCTCCCTGCACGGTCCCGCGACATTACGCCGGGAGCTAATCTAGAACAAGTTTCAGAGTTGATCGTTCGGAGGATCCGAATCTACCGGCAGGTAGGGGTACTGGCATCAGTGGATCAGGTGATTCACGCCACGACGGACGGCATGCCATGCTGTCTGATCATCCACCCTCACCGACTGTCACGGACGGGACCGATGCCCACGGAAGCCGGCACCACGCGCACCACCGGCCCGGCCTCACCGCTCACCGAGCGTCAGGAGGCGCGCCGGCGCCGCATCCTGCGGGCGTCCGCGCGACTGGCCGGCCGGGGCGGCTTCGACGCGGTGCAGATGCGCGAGGTCGCGGAGTCCTCGCAGGTGGCGCTCGGCACGCTGTACCGGTACTTCCCCTCCAAGATCCATCTGCTGGTCGCCACCATGCAGGACCAGCTGGAGACCCTGCACGGCACGCTCCGCAAGAGGCCCCCGGCCGGTGACACCCCGGCCGAGCGGGTCGCGGAGACCCTGATGCGGGCCTTCCGCGCACTCCAGCGCGAGCCGCATCTGGCCGACGCGATGGTGCGGGCCCTGACCTTCGCGGACCGCAGCGTGAGCCCGGAGGTCGACCAGGTCTCCCGGCAGACCACGCTGATCATCCTGGACGCCATGGAGCTCACCGACCCCACGCCCGAGCAGCTCGCGGCCGTCCGGGTCATCGAGCACACCTGGCACTCGGCCCTGATCACGTGGCTCTCGGGCCGCGCCTCCATCGCCCAGGTGAAGAGCGACATAGAGACGGTGTGCCGGCTGATGGACCTCACAGCCCCGCATCACCACTAGCGAAACTTTCGAAAGCTTTCCGTTAACGCAGGCGGCAACTCTCCCCCACCGGCACCCTTCGACTCCCGCCGCGTCACGTCCTGCGCGAACGATTGACCGCCTTTCCCCTGCCCCGTATCGTCTCCGCAGAAATTCGGAGCCGAGTCCGAAACTTTCGTTCGACCGTACGGCAGCACTCCCGTCCACCCGTGGCAGCACGGGACCCCACCGGAGAAGGGATGTCATGCGCATGATCAGAAAGCGAACGAGAACGAGAGGCGGAGGCGGCACCCCCGCACGCGGCCGGCTGCGCGCCGCCCTCGGCGCCACCACCACCGCCCTGCTCACCGTCACCGCGCTCGCGGCGCTCCCCCAGACCACCGCCCACGCCGCCGGCACCCTGGGCGCGGCGGCGGCCGAGCAGGGCCGCTACTTCGGCGCCGCCGTCGCCGCGAACCACCTCGGCGAGGCGCAGTACGCCGCCACCCTGGACCGCGAGTTCAACTCGGTGACGCCCGAGAACGAGATGAAGTGGGACGCCCTCGAGCCGAGCCGCGGCTCGTTCAGCTTCAGCCGCGCCGACCAGATCGTGGACCACGCCCAGGGCAAGGGCATGAAGGTCCGCGGCCACACCCTGGTCTGGCACTCCCAACTTCCTGGCTGGGTATCCGGGTTGGGCGCGAGCGACCTCCGGTCGGCGATGAAC
Organism: Streptomyces sp. NRRL WC-3626; assembly: GCF_000718785.1. Classification (GTDB taxonomy): domain Bacteria; phylum Actinomycetota; class Actinomycetes; order Streptomycetales; family Streptomycetaceae; genus Streptomyces; species Streptomyces edwardsiae. The sequence goes on from NZ_JOCA01000013.1 coordinate 149,827, forward strand.
GACCACATCACCCAGGTGATGACCCACTACAAGGGTGACATCCACTCCTGGGACGTGGTCAACGAGGCGTTCCAGGACGGCGGCAGCGGCGCCCGGCGCAGCTCGCCCTTCCAGGACAGGCTCGGCGACGGCTTCATCGAGGAGGCCTTCCGCACGGCCCGCGCCACCGACCCGGCGGCCAAGCTCTGTTACAACGACTACAACACCGACGGCGTCAACGCGAAGAGCAATGCCGTCTACAACATGGTCAAGGACTTCAAGTCCCGCGGTGTGCCCATCGACTGCGTCGGCTTCCAGTCCCACTTCAACCCCAACTCCCCCGTACCGTCCGACTACCGGGCCAATCTGCAGCGCTTCGCCGACCTCGGCGTCGACGTGCAGATCACCGAGCTGGACATCGAGGGCTCGGGCCAGGCCCAGGCCACCAACTACGGCAATGTCGTACGGGCCTGTCTCGCGGTGTCCCGCTGCACCGGCATCACGGTGTGGGGCATCCCGGACAAGTACTCCTGGCGCTCCAGCGGCACCCCGCTGCTGTTCGACGACAACTACAACAAGAAGCCCGCGTACGATGCGGCCCTGAGCGCCCTCGGCGGCACCCCCGGCGAGGACCCGGAGGAGCCCGGCGAGCCCGGTGAACCGGGCGCCTGCACCGCCGCCTACACCACGGCGGAGCAGTGGGGCGGCGGCTACAACGGCAAGGTGACGATCACGGCCGGCAGTACGGCGATCAGCAGCTGGAGCGTGAACCTCACCATCGCCTCCTCCCAGCAGGTCGTCTCCGTGTGGAACGGCTCACCCTCCACGAACGGCAACGTCATGACCGTCCGCTCCACCTGGAACGGATCCCTGGCGCCCGGAGCGTCCACCAGCTTCGGCTTCACCGTGAACGGAGGCACCACACCCGCACCACAGGTCGGCGCCTGCACGGCCTCCTGACCCACCACCCCCCACCCGGGCCCGCACCCCCCGCCCAGGGGTGCGGGCCCGTCTTGCACGGGCACCCCCCGACCCCTTCCCTACGGGCGGGTAGAGTGTCGGCGTCGTCATCACCCGTACGGGGGGAAGCCGGTGCAATTCCGGCGCTGACCCGCAACCGTAAGCCGCCCACCGGGCGGTGAGCCGGACTGCCCCGCACGGTTCGTGACCGGCTCACGTGCCCGGCGGCCCGCCGGCGCACGGGCACCGTCGAGGTATACGGGGCCGAGCCGCCGGGGTGTCCCGCGCTGCCCGGCCTCTTTCAGGGAGAGGCACCCGCCGATCATGAATGTTCGCCGCAGCGCAGCGGTCCTGGCCGCCGTCGTCGCGATCGGCGCCGCCACTCCGGCCGCCGCCGACACGTCCCCGTCCCCGTCACCGGCGCTTCCGTCCGCCCTGTACGGCGACACCGACCCCCAGTACGACGGCGTCTGGCGCCAGTCGCTGGCCCTGCTCGCCCAGCACACGGTGGACGTCGAGCCGTCGAAGGCCGCCGTCGACTGGCTCACCGGCCAGCAGTGCGCCGACGGCTCCTTCGCCCCGTACCGCGCCGACACCGCCGAGGAGTGCGGCGCGAAGACGATGGTCGACACCAACCAGACCGCCGCCGCCGTCCAGGCCCTCGCCGCGCTCGGCGGGCACGACGACGTCACGAAGAAGGCGGTCGGCTGGCTGAAGTCCGTACAGAACAAGGACGGCGGCTGGGGCTACACGGCGGGCGGGGCCAGCGACACCAACTCCACCTCCGTCGTCGTCGGCGCGCTCGCGGCGGCCGGTGACCGGCCCGCCGAGGTGAAGAAGGACGGCAAGTCCCCCTACGACGCCCTGCTGACACTGGCGCTGCCCTGCGAGGGCGACGGCGCGGGCGCCTTCGCCTTCCAGCCGGACAAGAAGGGCGGCCTCGTCGCCAACGCGGACGCGACCGCGGCGGGCGTGCTCGGCGCGCTGGGCGCGGGCCTGGCCGCCGGGCCCGGCAAGGGCGAGGCCTCGTCCTGCGAGAAGCCCGGCACCCCGGAACAGGCCGCCGCCAACGGTGCCGCCTATCTCACGGACGCCCTCGCCAAGAACGGCCACCTCACCTCCGCCCTGGCCGGCGCGGAGGACCAGCCCGACTTCGGCAACACCGCCGACGCGGTGGTGGCGCTCGCCGCGCAGGGCTCCGGGGAGCAGGCGGCGAAGTCGCTGTCCTGGCTGGAGAAGAACGCCGCCGACTGGGCGGCGCAGAGCGGCCCCGCCGCCTACGCCCAGCTGATCTTCGCCGCCCACGCCACCGGCGCCGACCCGCGCGACTTCGGCGGCACGGACCTGGTGGAGCGGCTCGGCGCGACGGGACCTGCCGCCGAGAAGGCCACGGAGGCGAAGGCGGACGAGAAGAAGGACGAGGAGTCCGACTCCGGTCTCGGCGTCTGGTGGTTCGTCGGTGTCTGCCTGGTCGCCGGTATCGGCATCGGCTTCCTGATCAGCGGCCGCAAGAAGCAGCAGCCGTGATCCGCCGGGCCACCGTCCTGTTCCTGGCCGCGCTCCTGCCCCTGCTGGCAGGCGCCGGCCAGGCGGGCGCCACCGGCTACCGGTACTGGTCGTTCTGGGAACAGGACGGTTCGGCCTGGACGTACGCCACCCAGGGCCCGTCCCTCGCCCGCCCGGCCGACGGCGATGTCCACGGCTTCCGCTTCTCCGTGAGCGAGGACTCGTCCGACGCGGCGAAGCCACGCGGCGCCGCCGACTTCGCCACGATCTGCGCGAAGACCCCGCCGGCCGACGGCAGCAAACGCGTGGCCCTGGTCATCGACTTCGGTACCCCGCAGGACGCCCCCTCGGGCGAAACCCCACCGCCCTCCCGCACGGCCTGCGCCCAGGTCCCAAAGGACGCCACCACGGCCGACGCCCTGGCCGCGGTGGCCAAACCCCTCCGCTACGACACCAACGCCCTGCTCTGCGCGATAGCGGGCTACCCGGAGAGGGGCTGCGGAGACCAGGTCGCCACGGAGAAGTCCCCGGCTCCCGCGGAGAAAGAAGCCGACTCGGACGGCCCGTCCTTGGGCCTGATCGCCGGAATCGCCGTCGTCGCCCTCCTCGCAACGGCAGCCATATGGCAGGCCCGCCGCCGTGCCTCGTAAGAACGGGCAACCATGCCCGCCCAACTGCGGGCAGTCGTGCCGCTGGGGCGGCACGGGTGGGCGCGGCGGCACCCCGCGAACGCCGGGCCGCGCGACACCCCCCGCCCAGCCCCGACCGCGCCGCACCCCCCAACTGCACCCCGGCGCCTGGTGGCTCTGGTCCCTCGCCCTCGGCACCGCGGCCACCCGCACCACCAACCCCCTCCTCCTCACCCTCCTCATCACGGTCTCCGCGTACGTGGTGGCGACCCGCCGTCCCCAGACGCCCTGGTCCCGCTCCTACGGTGCGTTCCTCAAACTCGCCCTGGCGGTCATCCTCATCCGCCTCACCTTCGCGATCATCCTCGGCTCCCCCATCCCCGGCACGCACACCCTGCTGCTCCTCCCCGAACTCCCCCTCCCCCACTGGGCGCAAGGCATCCGCCTGGGCGGAAGGGTCACCGCGGAGGCCCTCACCTTCGCCCTCTACGACGCCCTCCGCCTGGCCACCCTCCTGATCTGCGTAGGCGCGGCCAACGCCCTCGCCAACCCCTCCCGCCTCCTCAAATCCCTGCCCGGCGCCCTGTACGAACTGGGCGTGGCCGTGGTGGTCGCCCTCACCTTCGCCCCCCACCTGATCGCCGACGTCCGCCGCCTGCGCGCCGCCCGCCGTCTGAGAGGCCGCCCGGACAAGGGCGTACGTGGCCTGCTCCAGGTCGGACTCCCCGTTCTGGAGGGCGCGTTGGAACGCTCGGTGTCCCTCGCCGCCGCGATGGACGCGCGAGGATACGGCCGTACCGCCCAGGTACCGCCCGCCGTCCGCCGTACGACCGCCGCCCTCACCCTCGGCGGGCTGCTGGGCGTGTGCGCCGGCACCTACGGACTGCTCACCGCCGAGGGCGGCACCTACGGCCTCCCGGTCCTCCTCGCCGGAGTGGCCGCCGCCCTCGCCGGCCTCCGGCTGGGCGGCCGCCGCACGCTGCGCACCCGCTACCGACCGGACCCCTGGGACCTGAGAGCCTGGCTGGTCACCGCCTCCGGAGCGGCCGTCGCCGTCCTCCTCACGCTCGCCGCCTCCCGCGATCCCGCCGCCCTGCACCCCGGTGTGGTCCCGCTGGTCGCCCCCGCCCTCCCCCTGTGGCCGGCGGCGGCCGTCCTCATCGGCCTGCTCCCCGCCTTCATCACCCCCGCGCCCGAGCCCCGGCGCACGGACACCCGCAAGGAGCCGACGACGTGATCCGCTTCGAGAACGTGTCGGTGACCTACGACGGCGCACCCGAACCCGCCGTGCGGGGCGTCGACTTCGAGGTCCCCGAGGGCGAACTGGTGCTGCTAGTCGGCCCGTCCGGCGTGGGCAAGTCGACGGTGCTGGGCGCGGTGAGCGGACTGGTCCCGCACTTCACCGGCGGCACCCTGCGCGGCAGGGTCACCGTCGCCGGCCGTGACACCCGCACCCACAAGCCGCGCGAACTCGCCGATGTCGTGGGAACGGTGGGCCAGGATCCGCTCTCGCACTTCGTGACGGACACGGTGGAGGACGAACTCGCTTACGGCATGGAGTCGTTGGGCGTCCCCCCGGCCGTGATGCGCCGCAGGGTCGAGGAGACCCTCGACCTTCTCGGTCTCTCCGATCTCCGCGACCGCCCCATCGCCACCCTCTCCGGCGGTCAGCAACAGCGCGTCGCGATCGGTTCGGTCCTCACCCCGCACCCGCGGGTCCTGGTCCTGGACGAACCGACCTCCGCACTCGACCCGGCGGCCGCCGAGGAGGTCCTGGCGGTCCTGCAGCGCCTGGTCCACGACCTGGGCACCACCGTCCTCATGGCGGAGCACCGTCTGGAACGCGTCATCCAGTACGCCGACCAGGTCGCCCTCCTCCCCGGCCCCGGCGAGCCGCCGCTCCTCGGCACCCCGGCGGAGGTGATGGCGGTCTCCTCCGTCCACCCCCCGGTGGTGGGCCTGGGCCGCCTCGCCGACTGGTCCCCCCTTCCCCTGACGGTCCGCGACGCCCGCCGCAGGGCGGGCCCGCTGCGCGACCGCCTCGCCGACCGGCGGCCACCCGCCCGGGAACCCGCGCCACCGGCCCCCGCCCCCCGCCGCCTGTTCCCGCGCAGCAGGCCCGACGCCGCCACCCATGTCGCCGAGGTCCGCGACCTCGCGGTCCGCCGGGACCGCGTCCAGGCCCTGCGCCATATCGACCTGACCGTCGGCCCCGGCGAGACGATCGCCCTCATGGGCCGCAACGGCGCCGGGAAGTCGACCCTGCTCAGCACCCTCGTCGGCCTGGTCTCCCCCACCTCCGGCTCGGTCCGTACCGGCGACGCGGTCCCGCACCGCACCCGCCCCCGCGACCTGGTGCGCCGTGTCGGCCTGGTCCCGCAGGAACCGCGCGACCTCCTGTACGCCGACACGGTCGCGGCGGAGTGCGCGGCCGCCGACGAGGACGCGGGCGCCGAGCCGGGCACGTGCCGTGCGCTGCTGACGGAGCTGCTCCCCTCGGTGGCCGACGACATCCACCCGCGGGATCTTTCCGAGGGCCAGCGCCTGACCCTGGCCCTGGCGGTCGTCCTCACCGCGCGCCCGCCCCTGCTCCTCCTCGACGAGCCGACCCGTGGCCTGGACTACGCGGCGAAGGCCCGTCTGGTGACGATCCTGCGCGGCCTGGCCGCCGAGGGCCACGCGATCGTCATGGCCACGCACGACGTGGAACTGGCGGCGGAGCTCGCCCACCGGGTGGTCCTGATCGCGGAGGGCGAGGTGATCGCGGACGGCCCGGCGGCCGAGGTCGTCGTGGCGTCCCCGTCCTTCGCCCCGCAGGTGGCGAAGATCCTCGCCCCGCAGCACTGGCTCACGGTCTCCCAGGTCCGGGAGGCACTGCGATGACGACGCTCGCCACCCGCACCGGCCGCCGGGTCCGCGCCATCCGTCTGGGCCCCCGCTCCTGGCTGGCCCTGGCGCTGGTCAGCGCGGTGGGCGTGGCCGGTTTCGGCTGGCCCTTCCTCGCCCCGCCCGACTCCACCCTGAACGCGCACGCCCAGGACGCCCCCTGGCTCTTCGCGGGCCTGCTGGTCCTCCTGGTGGCGGTCGTCGCGGCGACGATCTCGGAGTCGGGTCTGGGCCCGAAGGCGGTGGCGATGCTCGGTGTCCTCGCCGCCACGGGCGCCGCCCTGCGCCCCATCGGCGCGGGGACGGCCGGTCTGGAGCCCATGTTCTTCCTCATGGTGCTCAGCGGCCGGGTGCTCGGACCGGGGTTCGGCTTCGTCCTCGGCTCGGTGACGATGTTCGCGTCCGCCCTGCTCACGGGCGGTGTCGGGCCGTGGCTGCCGTTCCAGATGCTGGCGATGGGCTGGTTCACCATGGGCGCGGGCTTCCTGCCGGGCGCCGACCGTCTGCGGGGCCGCCCGGAGATCTGGATGCTCGCCCTGTACGGCTTCCTGGCGGCCTTCGCGTACGGCACGGTGATGAACATGGCGGGCTGGCCCTTCATGTCCGCGCTGGCCTCGAACATCTCCTTCTCCGCCGAGGCGTCGCTCCCGGCCAACCTGGCCCGCTTCGTCGCCTACTGTCTGGCGACGTCCCTGGGCTGGGACCTGGGCCGGGCCCTGGTCACGGCCGCCCTCACCCTCACCCTGGGCACCGCCCTCCTCAAGGCCCTCCGCCGCGCCACCCGCCGGGCCGCGTTCGAGGCGCCGGTCACGTTCGAGTACACCCCTGAGTAGTCCCGTACGCACCCCTCGCGACCGCTCCGGTGAGCCGGCCCACATGGCCCGCGTCACATACGACCCGGCACCGTAGCGACGCGCGGGGCGCGCGGGGCTCCCCCGGCCGCCGCATCGGCTCGCCTCCGACCTTCGGTAGTAAAGGGGACCTTTGCGGGACGAACCCGGATTTGTTTCTGTGGAGCAGTCGCCAGGCGCCGACGCCCCTCACGGGGTCGAGGCGCCGACGCATGCCCCCGCCGCACACCGCGGCATCCGGCACGGCGTAGCGCGACCGCCCTGCTGTCGACCGAAAGGCCGCTCGTGTCCGCCGTTTCCTTCCTCCGCACCGTCTCCGCCCCGAAGAAGGCCCTCGCCGGTGCCGCCCTGGCCGCCGCCGCCTGCGGCACCATGATCGCCGCCGCGCCCGCCCAGGCCGCGACCACGACCGGCGCCTCCTCGGCCCAGGCGACCGCGCAGAAGATGATCGGCAACTCGGCCGAGTACCAGTGCTTCTCGAAGATCGTGCAGCACGAGAGCGGCTGGAACCCCAGCGCCACCAACGCCTCCAGCGGCGCCTACGGCCTGGTCCAGGCCCTGCCCGGCTCCAAGATGGCCTCGGCCGGCTCCGACTGGAAGACCAACCCCGCCACCCAGATCAAGTGGGGCCTGGACTACATGAAGGACCGCTACGGCGGCGCCTGTGACGCCTGGTCCTTCTGGCAGGCCAACAACTGGTACTGACCGGCACCAGTTCCTCTGTACCGAAGGCGGCGACCCCACGATCCCCGGGGCCGCCGCCTTCGTCATGCTCTCCCGGGGCCTCAGTGCTCGCAGAGGGAGAACTCCCGCTCGTAGAGCTGTTCGTTGTGCTCGGCGACGAAGAACTTGCGCTCGTGCATGAGCTGTTCGCGGTACTCCTTAGCCTGCTCCAGCGTCATGGTCGAGGTGTCGGCCCAGGGCTGCTGCGGCGGTACGTCGGAGGTCGAGACGATCGTCTCCGACGGGTCGACCAGGAAGAACGCGAGGATCTTGCGGTGTCCCGGGCGGGCCGGGTCCTCCAGCCGGAACGGGCTGACGCGGTGCTGCAGGATGTTCGGGAACGCCAGGCAGCGGCCCGCCGGGGTCGCCGCCGATCCCAGCACCTGGTTCAGCGCGTCCTCGTCCTCCAGGCCGTAGACCTCACGCAGACCGTTGTCGTCGTTCTGCTGGTAGTCCGGGTCGTCGAGTGCCGCCCGGAAGCCGAGCCGGCTCTCGGTGATGTTCTCGCTGTCCCAGTAGTAGATGCCGGTCGAGACGATGCGCTCGTTCAGCATCCCCTCGACATGCCAGGAGCCGCCCGCGTACTCGGGCTTGTCCGGGGTGAGCCGGATGGTGGCGAGCTTGACGATGACCTGGAGGCGGCGGCCGCGCAGGTCGACCCGGACGTCCTCGCCGGGCGACTCGGGCGGGGTGAAGACCGGAGCGTCGGGAATCGCCGGGCGGCGGTTCTCCCACCAGTCGTCCTGGGCCGTCCCCCACGCTTCGAGGGCTTCCGCGTAGGCCGCCTCGTCGCTGTAGGAAGACTTGTCCGGGTACTCCGGCTCCGAGTCGTACCAGCCATAGGGATCGGCCTCGATCCGCAGCGGCCTCGGACAGCGCAGACCGGTGAGCACGTTCTCCCACAGCGGGCGGAAGCGCGCGAACAACTCCGGGAGTACGGCGGCCAGTTCGCGGTGCCGCTCGGGGTGGACGTTGTTGACGTACGAGCGGAAGGCGACGGCGCCGTCGTCACTGACGTCGACGTCGGTGGGCAGCCACTGGAACCTCTCCGAGAACTCGTGCTTCGAGTAGCTGTTCGTCGGATTGCGCCAGGCCTCCTCGGGCACCCCGCTCGCCTCTCTCACCAGGCAGAACAGCGAGGGATGGACGAGGTCGAGCACCTGGCCGTCGGAGCCGGGGTGCCAGTCCCGCTCGGCCTCGGGAACGTCCTCCAGCACCCGTACCGCCTCCCGCAGCCGGGCCCTGAGCCCGTCGTCGACCAGGGTGTCCGACTGCCACACCCCGTCGACGGCGGACACCTCGGCACCGGTCCGCTCGTCCCGCAGCCCGGCGTAGTACCGGAGTTCGTCCAGTACGTAGCGGACCTGCGCCTCGGTGAGCCCCTGCTCGGCCGCTTCCCGCGCCCACCGGGCGGCGATGCCGGCATCGTGCATCTTGTCGAACCACCCCGGCTTCTCCCGGAGATGTGCGCCGCACCGGATGATCTCGAGTTCCCGCAGCGTCCGGGGCGGTGCGAACCCTATGGACCGGGCGGCGTGGAAGGGCAGCGGAAAGGCGGACAGGTCGGACAACTCTCTTGTTCCTCACGGTCGGTGTGCAGTGGCCGGAACACTACGCGAGCGCACTGACAGCACCGGGTCAGCCCAAGGCGCGGTCCTTCTCCAGCGCCGGCGGCCCGCTGCCGGTCTCCGCGACCGCCACCGCCGTACGGGCCCGCGGCCCTTGCAGCAGGTACGCCAGCCCGAAGCCGGCGCCGACGACGAGCGCCCCGCCCGCCGCGTCCAGGATCCAGTGGTTGCCGGTCGCGACGATCGCGGCGCACGTGAACAGGGGATGGAGAAGCCCGAGGGCCTTCATCCACGCCCTCGGCGCGATGACGGCGATCACCAGTCCGCACCACAGGGACCAGCCGAAGTGCAGCGACGGCATCGCCGCGTACTGGTTGGTGAGGTGGGTGAGGGTGCCGTAGTCGGGCCGGGTGAAGTCCTGGACGCCGTGGACCGTGTCGACGATGCCGAGTTCCGGCATGAGCCGGGGCGGGGCGAGCGGGTAGAGCCAGAAGCCGACGAGGGCGAGCAGGGTGGCGAAGCCGAGCGCCGAGCGGGCCCAGCGGTAGTCCACGGGGCGGCGCCAGTAGAGGAGCCCGAGCACCGTCAGCGGGACGACGAAGTGGAACGACGTGTAGTAGAAGTCGAAGAACTCCCGCAGCCATCCGATCCTCGCCACGGCGTGGTTGACGGCGTGCTCGATGTCCAGGCGGAGCAGGCGTTCGAGGGCGTGGATCTGGTGGCCGTGCTCCTCGGCCCGAGCACGGCCCGCCGAGTTGCTGCCGCCGGTCACGGCGAGGCGGACCTCGGCGTACGCGGCGTAGGTGACGCGGAGCAGCAGCAGTTCGAGCAGGAGGTTCGGGCGGACGAGGACCCGGGGCAGGAACGGCAGCAGGGGGACGAACGCGAGGCGGGCCGGGACCGGTGGGGCGTACGGGGTCGGCACCGGCGTACGGAAGCGGGGGGAGGTGCGGGAGAGGAACGGGACGGCGGTGGCGGCGGCCAGGGCGGCGAGGAGGACGACGTTGTCGCGCACCGGGTGGAGGAACGCCATGTTCGGCAGCGTCATCGTGGCCGGCAGCGTCATCACCAGGACGGCGGCGACGGGCCACACCAGCCGGTCGCGGGCGCGTGGTCCGGTCCGGCCGACGACGGTGAGCAGCACCCACAGCAGCTGGTGCTGCCAGGCGGTCGGACTGACCGCTATGGCGGCGCATCCGGTGACGGCGACCGCGAGCAGCAGCTGGCCGTCGTGGGCGTAGCGGACCGCGCGGCGCAGGGCGACGGCCGCGACGGCGGCGCCGAGCAGCGGGAAGAGGACGATCTCCAGGGGGCCCTCGACGCCGAGGCGCAGCAGGGCGCCGTGCAGGGACTGGTTGGCGAGGTCGTCGGCGGGCCCGCCGAGGCCGGTGCCGGCCAGATGGTGGACCCAGTAGGTGTGGGAGTCGCGCGGCATCGCGGCCCAGGCGAGCGCGGTGGCCGCGGCGAAGGTGCCGGCGGTGAGGGTGGCGGCCCGGCGGCGGCCGGTGCACCACAGCAGCGGGGCGAAGAGGAGAAGGGTGGGCTGGAGGGCGGCGGCGACCCCGATCAGTAGGCCGCCGAGGCGCTGCCCGGGGGTGACGAAGCAGCCCAGCAGGACGAGCAGGACGGGGATGACGCTGGTCTGGCCGAGCCACAGGGTGTCGCGCACCGGCATGGACAGCATGAGCAGGCTGACGGCGACCGGGGCGGCCAGCAGGGCGGTGCGGCGGCCGACCGGCCGGGGCAGCGCGCGGGCGGCGATCAGGCCGAGGACGACGACCAGGAGGAGCGTGCCGAAGGTCCAGCCCCAGCCCAGCGCTTGTTCAGCCGAACGAGTGAAGGGTGTGAGGGCGAGTCCACTGAACGGGGTGCCGCTGTACTCGCCGGAGTCGTACAGGGAGCCTCTGACGTGGAGCACGCCCTCGGGGCCCACCCAGGTCTCCAGATCGGTCAGCCGCTCCCCGCGCGGGGTGGTGAGAACGGCCGCTACCTGTCGTACGGCGATGACGGCGGCCAGCAGCCACAGGCCGAAGCACGCCATGCGCAGCCGTGCCGGGGGGCCGTCCGCTGCCGTCGCCCCGAATGCCTCCGCCGGTTGTCCGCTGTGATCCGCGTTCGCCACGCCTCATCGGCCTCCCGCCCCGATCATCACGGTGTGTCACCGTGAGGGTTCCCTCCGCGCAGCCTATGAGGCCAGCGGCCCTCCTGGACAAGACGCAGGAAACCCCCGATTCACCTGATACCCCTCTCGCTTTTGCCCGGATGACGATGAACCGCCCGGCTTGCGGTTGCGCGCGAGGGGCGCGAGAAGGATCACAGTCGGTCACGCGCACGAGGGCTCCGGGACGGGGCTGCGCGCCTGTACACCCCCCATTTGGATGCACTCTGCAGCTATCTCCGCACCATCCGTTACCGGGGCAAAAGCGCCTATCGTCGCTTGCTTCGGCCCGCCCGACAGCGCCGCCGCGCGGACCCGCCCCTGTTCCCGTCGAAAGGTAGGCGAGCGAAGTCTTGACGACTGCCACAGTCGCCGCTCCCCCGTCCGCACAGCGGGCCCACGCCGCGCACACCCCCGCCGCCCCGACCGTCACCGACCCCGCGCTCGTCCGGCGCGCCGTGAAGGCGGCGGCCCTGGGCAACGCGATGGAGTGGTTCGACTTCGGTGTCTACAGCTACATCGCGGTCACTCTGGGCAAGGTCTTCTTCCCCTCCGGCAACCCCACCGCCCAGCTGCTGTCCACCTTCGGCGCCTTCGCGGCGGCCTTCCTGGTCCGCCCGCTCGGCGGCATGGTCTTCGGCCCGCTCGGCGACCGCGTGGGCCGGCAGAAGGTCCTCGCCCTCACCATGATCATGATGGCGGCGGGCACCTTCGCCATCGGCCTGATCCCCTCCTACGCCGCGATCGGCGTCGGCGCCCCGGTCCTGCTGCTGGCGGCCCGGCTGGTGCAGGGCTTCTCCACCGGCGGCGAGTACGCCGGTGCGTCCACGTTCATCGCCGAGTACGCCCCCGACAAGCGGCGCGGCTTCCTCGGCAGCTGGCTGGAGTTCGGCACGCTCGCCGGGTACATCGGCGGCGCGGGCCTGGTCACCCTGATGACGGCGCTGCTCTCGACGGACGACCTGCTCTCCTGGGGCTGGCGGATCCCGTTCCTGATCGCCGGCCCGATGGGCATCATCGGCCTCTATCTGCGGATGCGCCTGGAGGAGACCCCGGCGTTCGCGGCCGAGGTCGCCAAGGCGGAGAGCGAACGCCCGAAGGTGCCGCTGCGGGACATGGTGGCCGGCCAGTGGCGCGCGCTGCTGCTCTGCGTGGGCCTGGTGCTGGTCTTCAACGTCACCGACTACATGCTGCTGTCGTACATGCCGAGCTACCTCACCAGCGAGCTGGGCTACGACGCCACGCACGGCCTCGTCGTGGTGCTGGGCGTGATGGTGCTGATGATGGTCGTCCAGCCGTTCGCGGGCGCGCTGACCGACCGGGTCGGCCGCCGTCCGGTGATCGCGGCCGGCTGCGCCGGGTTCCTGCTGCTGTCCGTGCCGGCGCTGCTGCTGATCCGCGACGGGAGCCTGCTCGCGGTCGCCGCCGGCCTGGGCGCGCTCGGCCTGCTGCTCGTCTGCTTCACCGCCGCGATGCCGTCGGCGCTGCCCGCGCTGTTCCCGACCCGGGTGCGCTACGGCTCGCTGTCGATCGGCTTCAACGTCTCGGTGTCCCTGTTCGGCGGCACCACCCCGCTGGTGGTCACGGCGCTGATCGGCGCCACCGGGGACATGATGATGCCCGCCTACTACATGATGGCGGCGGCCGTGATCGGCGGTTTCGCGGTGTGGCGCATGGCCGAGTCGGCGGGCCGCCCGCTGCCGGGGTCCGCGCCGTCGCTGGAGGCCGGGGAGGCCGGGACACACCGGGAGAACGCCTGACGGAGGGCGGGGCCACGACGTATCTTCGTCAGCGAACTAGTTAGACAGGCTAACCAGTCCGACGGAAGGTACAGGCCCATGAGCGAGCAGCGGCTCTGGCACGAGGTGGACGACTACTTCACCGACCGCCTCCTGCCCGACGCCCCCGACGACGCCCTGGCGGCCGCCCTGCGCGACAGCGACGCCGCCGGGCTCCCGAAGATCGCCGTCTCGCCGCTGCAGGGCAAACTGCTCCAGCTCCTCGCCCAGCTGCAGGGCGCGAGGAACATCCTGGAGATCGGCACGCTCGGCGGCTACAGCACCATCTGGCTGGGCCGCGCCCTGCCGGCCGACGGTCGGCTGGTCTCCCTGGAGTACGACCCCCGGCACGCCGAGGTCGCCGTCCGCAACATCGCCCGCGCGGGCCTCGACAAGCAGGTCGAGGTGCGGGTGGGCCCGGCGCTGGAGTCGCTGCCCCGGCTGGCCGACGAGAACCCGCCGCCGTTCGACGTGGTCTTCATCGACGCCGACAAGGTGAACAACCCGCACTACATGGAGTGGGCGCTCAGGCTGACCAGTACGGGCAGCCTGATCGTCCTCGACAACGTGGTGCGCGGGGGCAGGGTGGCCGATCCGGACAACACCGACCCGGACGTACTGGGCACCCGCGCCGCCCTCGACCTGATCGGCGGCCACCCGAGGCTCAGCGGTACGGCGCTCCAGACGGTCGGCGCCAAGTCCTACGACGGCTTCGCGCTGGCCCGGGTGCTGGCCTGACCCCCTGTCTCACACCTCGTGGTAGAAGCCCACGTTGACGCTGCGCGGGGCGGAGCGGTCCTGGATGACGACCTCGCCGCTGCCGCCCCGGGGCAGGGCGACGGTGCCGCCGTAGGTGACCGGGTGCTCGTACCCGCCGACGGTCAGCCGTACGTCGGAGGACGGTTCGGGCAGGGAGCCGCGCAGCCAGGTCAGCTGCCAGGTGCCGTCCGGCGCGCAGCCGAACTCCAGGTGGACCCGCGAGACGAACAGCCAGTCGTCCGGCGTGGAGAGCCGGCACATCGACTTGTCGCGGCCCACCCGCAGCACGGCGCCCGGCTCGCTGGGCGCGTCGGCCATGAGCATGCCGGCCGTGGCGCCCGCTTCCTCCGCGGACACCGCGGCCATGGTGAGTTCGAGCACGTGGGCTCCTCCTGAAACGTCCTGGTGGACCGGCGTGGCCCGGCCCGACTGCCGCCGAATGATAAAACGCCCGGCTCGGCGGCGTCCGGCACAATGGCCTCATCACCGAGCGAAAGCCACCCGGCGTCGACTTCGGGGCGGGTTCCCCCGCTCGAACGAAGTGGAGAGTGGGGAAGGGCCGACAGGCAGATCAGGCACGCGGTGGATGCGGCGCAGGCGGCGCCGTCGGAGCGGATCGTGCGGAGGATCCTCACGGAGGTCGACGCGAGGATCAGCGACATGATGTTCACACCGGCGCCCGGCCCCCCGCCGGGAAAGAGGCCGTGCGGCGTCGTGGACGTCGTAGGCGGTGGCGGGAGCGCCGGGCGGCGGCGGGCGGCTCAGACGTGCAGCAGCCGCTCCGCCAGTTCGCGGTAGTCCCGCAGGGCGAGCCTCAGCCGCTCGGTGTCGGCCGCCTCGGCGCCGTCGGTCCGCCAGGACCCCCGCAGGGTGCGGCGCCGCTCGGTCACCGCGTCGGTGAAACGGGCGGCGAGCTCCTCCAGTACGTGATCGGCCTCCTGCACGGAGTCGTTCGGCGCGTCGACGAACCCGGCGACGGCGTGCCGCAGCCGCGCCTCGAACGTGTCGGTGTCGTCGTGCGGGAGGAGAGGGACGTCGGGGGTCCGGTCGCCGGTGTGCCGCGTGCCGACCTCGGCACCGGTGTCCGCGCCGGTGCCGTTTCCGGTGTTCGTGCCGACTCCGGTGTCCGCGCCGGTGCCGGTTCCGGTGTTCGTGCCGACTCCGGTGTTCGTGCCGGTGCCGGTTCCGGTGTTCGTGCCGGTGCCGTCGGCCGCGGTGCGGCCCCCGGGCCCGATGTCCGTCTCCGGGGCGGGCGCCGGGATGTCGTACCCCTCGCGCGGCGGCGGGACGTCGCCGGGGCGTCGGGTCACGTCGGTCATCGCTCAGCTCTCCTTCGTCTGGCGCCGGTGGAACAACGACGGTGTGCGGTGGCCGCTTCCGGCGGCCGTACCGGCGCGGTGCTGTCCGGCCTCGTGCCGGGACGGCCCCACCAGGTCCTCGAACAGCGCGCGGGCCTCGACGAAGGCCTCGCGCAGCTTCTCGGTGTCCGTGCCGCCGTCCGCGCCGGCCCGCGCCGCCGTGTGCACACGCCGGTAGCCGTCGACGTGGTGGGCGTGGTGCACGGACAGGGCGGCGAGCTGGTCCTCGTACTGTCCGTCGGCGGGGAAGCCGCGCGCGGCGGCGAGTCCGGCGATCAGCCGGTCCGCCTCGGCGACCGCCTCGCGCGGCGCGTCGACGAACCGCTCCTGGGCGGCCGTCCAGCGCGCCTCGTAGCCCTCCCGCTCGGCGGGCTCCAACGACCGTACGCGCAGGCCGCCGTGGCGCTCCACACGCTCGGCGAGCTCCCGCTCGGCGGCCTTGGTGTCTCCGTCGTGCCGGGCGACGGCACGTTCGTACTCGGGTCCGAAGCGGCGCTTGAGCCCGCCGCCGTGCCGCGGCCCACGGGCGCGCAGAACCAGCAGGGCGACTACCGCGACCGCGACAATCACGATCAACGCAATGATCAGGCCAGTGGACATGAATGCCTTCCGGGTCTCGGCCCAACCGGCACTCCTCGCGAGCCGGTTCGCCTATCGTGTTGCCCGAAGGTTCACGCACAAACAGTTCCGGGCCGTCGGCGTCCGGCGGGCTTATCCGCTTGCGCCGCGGCCGCGGGGTCCGCCGAGAATGCGGGCATGTCTGCCTGGACCATCGCCCCGGAACCGTACGACTCGCCCGTCGCCGCCGCGCTGTGGCGCGCGTACTACACGGAGGTCAGCGACCGCTGGTATCTCCTGCACGAGGGGCGGCGCACCGATCCGGCGGAGCTGGAGCGGGAGATCGCCGCCGCGCCGGGCACCGACCTCGCCCCGCCGACGGGCGGGCTGCTGGTGGCCCGTCACGCGGGTGAGCCGGCCGGCAGCGCGGGCTTCCGGCTGCCGGGCGACGGGACGGCCGAGCTGACCCGGGTGTTCCTGTACCCGGGGATGCGGGGCAGGGGCGGGGCGGGGCAGCTGGTGCGGGCCGCCGAGGACGCGGCGCGGGCCGCGGGCGCCGGGCGGATGATCCTGGACACGCGCGGGGACCTCGTCGAGGCGCGGGCGCTGTACGCCCGGCTCGGCTACACGGAGACCGCGCCGCACAACGCCGGCCCGTACGCCGAGCACTGGTTCGCGAAGGAGCTGGTCTGAGGGCGGGTCAGCCCGTCGGGGTCACGGACCGCTCGTCGTGCGGGCGTTCGCCGCGCGATCCGCACAGCTCGTCGTTGAGTTCGTGCACCAGTTGCACCAGGTCGGTCGGCCGGTCCGGTCCCCACCAGTCGCCGAGCAGTTCGGCCAGCGAGTCCTCGCGGGCCCGCGCCAGCCGCTCCGTCACCTCGCGCCCCTCGTCCGTGAGCACCATGTCGGGGCCCCGGCGCACGGCGAGATGCCGGATCTCGGCCTGCCGGGCGGCCTCCAGGACGACGTTCAGCGGGATGGGGGTGCGTTCGGCGAGGAGGGCGGGTTCCACCGAGCCGTGCCTCCTGATCCGCAGCAGCAGCCAGCTGGTCGCGGGCAGCAGGTCGTAGCCGGCGTGGTCGGTGATCTTCCGGTAGATCTCGCGGCGCCCCTCGCGGGTGCCGAGCACGGACAGCGCCCGGCACACCTCGTCGTACGACGACCGCTCCACGGGGTTGCTGGCGAGCGTCTCGGTGACGTCGGGCGCGGTGACGGAGGCCCGCAGCCGGTCCTCCTTGAGCAGCCACGCCAGCGCGAACCCGAGGAGCGCGACGGGTACGGCGTACAGGAAGACGTCGGTGATGGCGGTGGCGTACGCGTCGAGCGCCGGCGGGCGCAGGTCGGGCGGCAGGGCGCCGATGCCGCGCGGGTCGGCCTTCAGCGCGTCGGCGGAGACTCCGGGCGGCAGCCGGGCCCCCCGGAAGGCGTCGGCGAGTTCGCTGCCGAGGCGGGAGGCGAAGATCGTGCCGAAGATGGCGACGCCGAACGAGGCGCCGATGGAGCGGAAGAAGGTCGCGCCGGAGGTGGCGACGCCGAGATCCTCGTACGGGACGGCGTTCTGCACGATCAGCACCAGGACCTGCATCACCAGGCCGAGGCCGAAACCGAAGACGAAGAAGTAGACGCTCATCACGGCGGTGGAACTGTGCGTGTCGAGGCGGTGGAGCAGCAGCAGTCCGATGGTGGTGACGGCGGTGCCCGCGATCGGGAACACCTTCCAGCGGCCGGTGCGGCTGACGATCTGCCCGGAACCGGTGGAGGACAGCAGCATGCCGGCCACCATCGGCAGCATGTGCACACCGGACATGGTCGGCGAGACGCCCTGGACGACCTGGAGGAAGGTCGGCAGATAGGTCATCGCGCCGAACATGGCGAACCCGATGATGAAGCTGATCACGGCGGAGAGCGTGAACGTGCGCACCCGGAACAGTTTCAGCGGCAGCACCGGTTCGGCGGCCCGCCGTTCCACCGCCACGAACGCCACGGCGAGCAGCGCGCCCAGCACCGCGAGCCCGACGATCTGCGGTGAGGCCCACGCCCAGGTGGTACCGCCGAGGGAGGCGACCAGGACCAGACAGGTGGCGACGGACGCGATGAGGAGGGTGCCGAGGTAGTCGATGACGTGCTTGGTCCGCCGGCGCGGGATGTGCAGCACCGCCGCGATCACGGCGAGGGCGACGATCCCGACGGGCAGATTGACGTAGAACACCCAGCGCCAGCTCAGATGTTCGGTGAACAGCCCGCCGAGCAGCGGCCCGAGCACACTCGTCGCGCCGAACACCGCCCCGAACAGGCCCTGGTAGCGGCCGCGGTCGCGCGGTGGGACGAGGTCGCCGACGATCGCCATCGACAGCACGATCAGCCCGCCGCCGCCGAGACCCTGGAGCGCGCGGAACGCGATCAGCTGGGACATGTCCTGCGCGGCGCCGCACAGCGCGGAGCCGATCAGGAAGATCACGATGGCGGTCTGGAAGAGCCTCTTGCGCCCGTACTGGTCGCCGAGCTTGCCCCACAGCGGGGTCGCGGCGGTCGAGGCCAGCAGATACGCGGTGACCACCCAGGACAGATGCTCCAGACCGCCGAGTTCGCTGACGATGGTGGGCAGCGCGGTGGCGACGATGGTCTGGTCGAGGGCGGCGAGCAGCAGGCCGAGCAGCAGAGCGCCGATCGAGACCATCACGTTCCCGGAGACATGCTCCCGGTCCGGTGGTCCGGCGCCGGGTGCGGGCCCCGCCTTGCTCCCGTTCGGCGCCGTACGGTGCGCGTCCCCGGCCATGCAGACCTCCACAGGATCCTGGTTCACCCCCCATCGTGATCGGTGTGACCTGTTATGGCCTGTTGAGTTCCTGTCCGGTCCTTGCGGAATCCCATATTCCGGGGGCGTGTGACCGCGTGTGTGAAGAAGATCTGCATAATCTCTGGAGTTCGCGAGGGGAGGGACGCAACACGTGGAACAGCCGAACGGGCACCCGTGCCCGGAGTGCGGTGCGCCCAGGAACGGGGACAACACGCCGTCGTGCGCCTGCACACTGCGCGCGTCCGACGCCCTGCGCGACGCGCGTACGGCGGAGGCCGCGGCGGCGGAGGACTTCGATCCGCTGCGCATACGGCCGTATGTCGAACTGGAGGGCGAGGCACCGGCGCCCGACGAGACCATGACCCTGCGCGCCCTCCCGCCGGAGGCGGCGGACGCCACGGCGGTGATCCCGACACCGCTGGCACCCGGGGCGGGCCCGCCGAACACCACCGATCTGAGCCTGTTCGACGGCACGCGGCCGCTTCGGACCGTGCCGGCCGCGGCCACCGCGGCCGCCGACCCCGCGCCTCCGCCGTCCCGCCGGCGGCGGCGCGGGGTGCTGTTCGCGGCCGCCGGGGCCGTCGTCGCCGTGGTGGGGGCGGCGGGGTGGGCCAGCGGGATGTTCTCGTACGAGACGCCGTCGCGGGACGGGGCGGCGCCGAAGGATGTGCGGGAGAGCGTTCCGGACGTGACGGAGACGCCGTCCGCGTCCGCTGCGGCCTCGTCGTCGGCTGCGCCGGAGTCCTCCTCCGCGCCGGCGGAGACTCCGTCGGCGAGTGCGAGCGCGTCGGCTTCGCCGTCCGTCTCCGCTTCGACGCCGTCATCGAGTCCGTCGTCGGCCGTGACGCCCTCCTCGTCGCCTTCGACATCGGCTCCGGCCGAGGCGCCCCCTTCGGAGGAGGAGGTCGACGAGGGTGCGGGGCCGGTGCTGCGCCGGGGGGACCAGGGGGCGGAGGTGGTCGAGCTGCAGCTCCGGCTGAAGGAGAAGTGGCTGTACAACGAGGAGATCCACGGCAACTTCAATCGCCGTGTGGAGGAGGCGTTGCGCAACTTCCAGTGGCCCCGGGGCCTGCAGTCCGAACTGGGCGTCTACGGCCCGGAGACCCGGGCGCGGTTGCAGTCGGAGACGAGGGAGCCGTAGGCGGGGGGGTCGGTTTCAAACGCCGGAGGGGCTGGATCAGCCCCTCCGGCGTTTGAGGAGCGGGGTCTGGGGCGGAGCCCCAGGTTCGGGACGGGAAGGGGCGGCGGGGGCGAAAAACCGCCCCTACTCCCCCACATGCAGCCGGACCGACCCGTCCCCCACGACCTCCACCCGCACCTGCGTGAGGTCTCGCACCACCACATCCGGCCGGTGGAAGCCGGCCCGGGGCCCGACCCCCACGACCCGCATCCCCGCGGCGCGCCCCGCCGCGATCCCCGCCCCGGAGTCCTCGAAGACCACGCAGTCCCCGGGATCGACCCCCAGTTCCGCCGCCCCCTTCAAGAACCCCTCGGGATCCGGCTTGCTCGCCCCCACCGACTCCGCCGTCACCCGCACAGCCGGCTGCGACAGCCCCGCCGCCCCCATCCGCGCGGCGGCCAGCGCGACATCCGCGGACGTCACGAGCGCGTGCCGCACCCCCGCCAAGGACGCGAGGAACTCCCGCGCCCCCGCGATCTCGACGACACCCTCGGTGTCGGCCGTCTCCTCCGCCAGCATCCGGGCGTTGTCCGCGTGGTTCTGCTCCATCGGCCGCCCGGGCAGCAGTACCGCCATCGACGCGTACCCCTGCCGCCCGTGCACGACCTTCATCACCTCGTCCCCGTCGAGCCCGTGCCGGTCGGCCCAGCGCCGCCAGACGCGCTCGACGGAGGCGTCGGAGTTGACGAGGGTGCCGTCCATGTCCAGCAGGAGGGCGCGGGCGGTGAGTACGACGGTGGCCGTCATCGGCAGCTCCAAGGTACGGAGGAGGAGTGGCCCCGCCCGCCGGTCAGGGAAAACGGGCGGGAACCACTTTGTTCACCCACGGTACAAAACAACCCGGGCTCCCGCCACCGCCCCCGGTCACCCGGAGACCGCCTCCCACAGACTCCACACCCCGAGCCCCAGCATCAGCAACGCGGCGATCTGCGTGATCAGCTTCAGCGGCACCCGCTTCATCAGCGCCTTCCCGCCGACGATGCCGAGCCCGGCCACCGCCCACAGCGCGAGCACCGCGCCCAGGCCGACGGAGAGCGGGTCGTCGTAGCGGGCGGCGAGGTTGGCGGTCATGATCTGCGTCAGATCGCCGAACTCGGCGACCAGGATCAGCATGAACCCGGTCCCGGCGACCTTCCAGAAGGACTGGTTCTCCGGCTTGCGGACCTCCTCCTCGTCCTCGCCCTTCTTCATCAGCAGCACCGCCGCGCCGCCCAGGAAGAGCACACCGGTGATCGCGTGCACGATCTGCTGCGGCAGCAGCGTGAGCACGCTGCCCGCCGCCACCGCGAGCGCCACATGCAGCGCGAAGGCGGCGGCGACACCGGCGAAGACGTAGGAGGCGCGGTAGCGGGTGCCGAGGACGAGGCCGGCGAGCGCCGTCTTGTCCGGCAGTTCGGCGAGGAAGACGACGCCGAAGACGACGGCCGTCACGGTCAGGCTGATCAACGGTTCCTCAATCGGTCGGGACTGCCCCACCGAGAGTGCTGTGCGTTGTCACAAGACACCTCGGCACGGCAGCACACGCGGCACCCGTGCCGTAGGGCACGGGCGTGCACTGCTTGCCGAAGGTCTCGCTGGCCGGCCCCGTGCCACGGGGCCCGCCTCCGGGCGCCGGCTCAGACGAGCTGAGCAGTATGTCGACGGTCCGGCGAAGAGCTACTCCCCTTCTGCGCCGTCCATGGTACGCGAAGCCACCGCGGAGCCCCGCCCTCGGAAATTTCACACCCGACCCATAGACGTGTCATGCACGCGTCATTAACTTCTTACCGGATCCACTTCTCCCGGCCACCCGGCGTCGCGAGCATTCCCCTGTTCGCACGCCAACGGCCCCACCCCACAAGGGAGTTCGCATGTCGAAGTTCTACGCGCGTCGACGGCTCAGCATAGTCGCGGCGTTCACCGGACTCATAGCCTCCGTCGGCCTGTTCAACGGGCCGAACGCCTCCGCCGCCCTCCCCACCCCGGTCAGCGCCGCCACCGCCCGCGGCTACCTCGCCACGCTGGACGTGCGCACCGAGAGCCGCACCGGCTACGACCGCGACCTCTTCCCGCACTGGATCACCCAGTCCGGCGCCTGCAACACCCGCGAGACCGTCCTCAAGCGCGACGGCTCGGGCGTCGTCACCGACTCCTCCTGCGCCGCCACCAGCGGCAGCTGGTACTCCCCGTACGACGGCGCCACCTGGTCCGCCGCCTCCGACGTCGACATCGACCACCTGGTGCCGCTCGCCGAGGCCTGGGACTCCGGCGCAAGCGCCTGGACCACCTCCCGGCGCCAGTCCTTCGCCAACGACCTGACCCGCCCGCAGCTCCTCGCCGTCACGGACAACGTCAACCAGTCCAAGGGCGACCAGGACCCCGCCACCTGGATGCCGTCCCGCACGGCCTACCGCTGCACCTATGTCCGCGCCTGGGTCCAGGTGAAGTACTACTACGACCTCTCGGTCGACTCGGCCGAGAAGTCCGCCCTGACGAACTACCTCGCGAGCTGCTGAGCCCGCTGATTCCCGTCCGCCGGGCGCGCACCTCTCCCCGGCGGCCTCCGTCGCTGCGTACCGTACGGGGCGACGGAGGAAGGGGTCACCCATGGCCGGACTGCGGCTCGGACCACTGCTGAGGTACGTCGACGGCTCGTCCGCCACCGTGTGGGTGGAGACGGACCGTCCGGGCACCGTCGAGGTGCGCTGCGCGGACGGGCCCGGCGGGACCGCCGGCACGTTCCAGATCGCGGGCCACCACTACGCGCTGGTCCACGTCACCGGTCTCGCCCCGGGCACGTCCACCCCGTACGAGGTCTTCCTGGACGACGCCCGGGTGTGGCCGTCGGCCGAGGAGCCCTACGCGTCGCTCCCGCCGTCCGTGATCCCCACACCGGCCCCGGACGCCCGTACCCGTGTCGCGTTCGGCTCCTGCCGCTGGGCCGCCCCGCCCACCGGGGAGCCGGACCCCGTCGGCCCCGACGCGCTGGACGCGCTGGCGCGGCGCATCGCCGCCGACCCGGACGGCGCACGCCCCGACGTGCTGCTGCTCCTCGGCGACCAGGTGTACGCCGACGAGACCTCCGACGCCACCCGCGCCTGGCTGGCCGCCCGCCGCGACCTCGACGACCCGCCGGGCGCCCAGGTGGCGGACTACGAGGAGTACACCCACCTCTACTACGAGTCCTGGCTCGACCCGCAGGTGCGCTGGCTGCTGTCCACCGTCCCCACGTGCATGATCTTCGACGACCATGACGTGATCGACGACTGGAACACCTCCGCCTCCTGGGTCGAGGACATGCGGGCCACGGCGTGGTGGCGGGAGCGGGTGCTCAGCGGGCTGATGTCGTACTGGGTGTACCAGCATCTGGGCAATCTCTCCCCCGCCGAGGCCGGGGCCGACCCGCTGTACGCGTCCGTCCGGGAGGCCGCCGACGGCACCGACGCGCTGCGCGCCTTCGCCGCCGCGGCCGAGGCGGACGCGACGGCCGTGCGCTGGAGCTACCGGCGCGACTTCGGCCGGGTGCGGCTGCTGATGGTGGACAGCCGCGCCGCCCGTGTCCTGGAGGAGGGCCGGCGCTCCATGCTCGACCGGGCCGAGGCCGACTGGCTGCGCGAGCAGGCCCTGGAAGGGCGCGACTCCTACGACCATCTGCTCATCGGTACGTCGCTGCCCTGGCTGCTGCCCCATCTGGTGCACGACGTGGAGGCGTGGAGTTCCGCGCTGTGCCGGGGCGACAAGGGCGCCCGCTGGGCTCGGTTCGGGGAGAAACTGCGGCGGGCGGCGGATCTGGAGCACTGGGCGGCGTTCCCGGAGTCGTTCGGCGAGCTGGCGGAGCTGATCGCCGAGGTGGGGACGGGGCCGGGGGCGCCGGCGACGGTGTGCGTGCTCTCCGGGGACGTCCACCACGCCTATGTCGCCGAGCCGAGCTGGCCGGACGGCGCCGGTCCGGACTCCCGGGTGGTGCAGCTGACCTGCTCGCCCGTCCACAACTCCATCCCGCTGTCGATAAGGCTCGGCTTCCGGCTCGGCTGGGGCGGCGGCGCCCGGCTGCTGGGCCGGGTCTTCGCCCGGCACGGGCGTCTCGGGCGGCCGCCGGTCGGCTGGCGCAGGACGGGCGGGCCCTGGTTCGGCAACCAGCTCATGACCCTGACGGCGGACGGGCGTTCGGCGGTACTGCGGCTGGAGCACGCGCGCGCGGACGAGGCCGGGGCCCGGCTCACCCGTGTCACGGAGACCCGGCTGAGCCGCTGAGCTGCGCGGAAGCCTGTGAGTCACCTGTGAACCGTGGTGCGAATTCGGTCACACCGTTGGTCACACCGACGGGGCGGACGCCGTACTGACCGGCGGGAGCGGGCGGCGGAGCAGCCGAAACGGGGCAAATACAGGGGCCGAATGTTGAACTTGCAAGTATGAGTAAGGGACACCTAACGTGGATGGCCGACTCGGTTCCGTCCCCCGGCCGGTCCCATCCGGGGTCCGGCTCGACCGAAGGAGACCCCCCACCATGACCGGACGCCTCAACAGCGCCCAGCCATATGCCCTTGGCATGTTCCGCATCGTCGTCGGACTGCTCTTCGCCTGCCATGGCGCCGTGTCCCTGCTCGGCCTGCTCGGCGGCGCGGACGGCAACGGCGGCACCGTCGAGACCGGGGCCTGGCCCGGTTGGTACGCGGCCCTGATCGAACTCGTCGGCGGCACCCTGGTCCTGCTCGGGCTCGGCACCCGCGCGGCCGCCTTCATCTCGTCCGGCTCGATGGCGTACGCGTACTTCAAGGTCCACCAGCCCGAGGCCCTGTGGCCGATAGAGAACAACGGGGAGGGCGCGGCCATGTACTGCTGGGCCATGCTCCTCCTGGTGTTCACCGGCTCCGGAGCCTTCGGCCTGGACCGCCTGATCACCCGCCGCTCCTCCGCGAACGGCGGACGGCGCACCGAACGGACCCCCGTGACGGCCTGACCTCCTCCCCATCGGGCCGTACGGTGCCCTCCTCCGCACGACGGAGGAGGGCATTCGCCGGTTACCGGGAAAAGGGAGGGGGAACGCGAGACCTCGAACGTACGAACCCCCCGTGACCTTTCTGTCACTCACCGGGCGTACGCTGGATGGCTGTCATCGGGGGAGTCACGGGGAGTTCGGGTGGAGAGTGTGGGGTCGCTGGTCGGCAGCCCGTGGATCTATGCGGTGGTGGCCCTCTCGGTCCTGCTGGACGTGTTCCTCCCGGTCCTGCCCAGCGGCATTCTGGTGATCACGGCGGCCACGGCCGCGGCGGCCGGTACGGCGAACGACGTACCCGACATCCTGGTGCTGACGCTGTGCGCCGCGACCGCCTCGGTCCTGGGCGACCTGATGGCCTACCGGCTCGCCTGGCTCGGCGGGCCCCGGCTGGACAGGGCGATCGCCCGCTCCCGGCGGCTGCGGAGCGCGCAGGAACGTCTCGGTGCGGCGCTCGCGCGGGGTGGCGGTGCGCTGGTCGTCCTGGCCCGCTTCGCGCCCGCCGGGCGCTCGGTCGTCTCCCTCGGCGCGGGCGCCGCCCGGCACCGCGCCCGCGACTTCCTCCCCTGGTCCGCCCTGGCAGGCCTCACCTGGGCCGCCTACAGCACGGCCCTCGGCTACTTCGGCGCGCACTGGCTGGGCGCCACGTGGCTGGCGACGGCGGTCTCGGTGGGCGCGCTGTTCGCCGCGGGAGCGGGCGCCACCTACTTGATGCGCCGCCACCCCGCACAAGCCACGTAAACCCCACCCGCGCCCCCGCACTCCGCGGGCAGTCGTGCCGCTGGGGCGGCACGGGTGGGCGCGACGGCACCCCGCTCACGCCGGGCTGCGTGACACCCCCCGGATCAGCTGGACCCCGGTGCGTGCGGGGCGGGGCCGGGTACACGCTCGCCCCGCTGGAGGGGGTGCCGCTGCGCCCACCCGTGCCGCCATAGCGGCACAACTGCCCGCAGCTACGCGGGCGGGCGGGGTACGCACCCTGCCCGCAGCTACGCGGGGTGCGCGGGGTGCACACCCTGCCCAGAGCTACGCGGGGCACGCGGGATGCGCACCCCCGCCGGCCTAGCCCGCCGCTCGGCGGTCCGCGGCGCCGCGGATCTCCAGTCCCTCCAGGAGTTCCGCCGTCGCGGACGCCACCGCTTCCACCGCCCGTTCGAACACCTCGCGGTTGTGTGCGGCCGGGGCCCGGAAGCCGGACACCTTCCGTACGTACTGCAGGGCCGCGGCCCTGATCTCCTCTTCCGTCGCCTCTTCCGGCTGCACGGGCGGACGCAGGGTCTTGATACTCCGGCACATGCCCCCAGTCTGACGCGCCCACCCACCAACTCGCCACCCAAAATCGAACAGGCGTATCATTGCGACCGTGGCCGAGACCTACGACTTCCCAGGTGACCTCCTCGCCGGTCAGGAGGAACTGCATCAGGTCAGGGCCGAGTTGTCGGCCCTGCTGAAGCGGCTCCCCTGGTCGGTCGAACCCCTCGACGGCTTCAGCGACGACAACGGCTGGCGCAAGGTCGAGCGCCCCGCCTCCCCCGGCTGGACCGCCGACGAACAGGCTGAGGTGGAGAAGCTGAGACAGCGGGAACACGAGCTCGCGGTGTTCGTCAGCACCCACCGCTACTGGGCGGAGTTCACCGGCACGGACCGCATAGACGCCCGGGCCGGCCTGAAGCACACACGCACCCGGAACCCGGAGTAGAACGGAAAAGGGCCCCGGAGATCAGATCTCCGGAGCCCTCGCTCCCGGTGGGCGCGGACGGTTTCGAACCGCCGACATCCTGCTTGTAAGGCAGGCGCTCTACCCCTGAGCTACGCACCCGAGTCGAACCGACAGCCTACATGCCGCACAACCGGCCCCGGCACACCGCCCACCGGGGGATATCCCCACCCCCGATCCGGTAGCGGCCCGGATCCCCCGCGGGCCCCCGCCTCCGTACGGTCGAAGCACGCTCGAGCACCAGCCGCCGAGCGCCACCGTCCGCCCCAGGGGGAGACCGTCATGACCCGCACCATCACCCGTCCCGCGCGGACGCGCGCCCTCGCCCTCGCCGGCGCCACCGTGGTGCTCGTCGCGGGACTGAGCGCCTGCGGCGCGTCCGCCGCCGACGACACCGATCCCGACCACCGTTCCTTCGACCTGCCCGGCGACACCCTCACCATCGACTCCGACGACTCCGCCCTGGAGATCGTCGCCGCCGACGACCACGCCTCCGGAAAGATCGAGGTCACCCGCTGGTTCAAGGGCACCGTCGCCATCGGCTCGGACCCGAAGGTCACCTGGTCGATGGACGGCGACCGGCTGGTGCTGCGGGAGAAGTGCTCGGGCATCGTCGCCGACTGCGCCACCAAGCACCGCATCGAGGTGCCGCGCGGCGTCCAGGTGAAGGTCGAGGAGAAGGACGGCAGCGTACGGGCGCGGGGCTTCCGCGACGCGCTGAGCATCCGTACGACGGACGGCTCGGTCCACGTCACCGACTCCACCGGCCCGCTGGAGCTGCGCACCGGTGACGGGTCGGTGCGCGCCGAGGTGTCCTCCCGTACGGTGCGCACGCACAGCGGTGACGGCTCGGTCCGCCTCGAACTCGGCGCCGTACCCGACCTGGTGGACTCCCGCAGCGGCGACGGTTCCCTGACGATCGACCTGCCCCGGGCCTCGTACCGGGTGGACACCACAACCGGCGACGGCGCCGAGGACGTGTCCGTGCCGCGCGACGACGCCAGCTCCCATGTGGTGACCGCCCGCACCGGTGACGGCAAACTCACGGTCCGTACGGCGAACTGACCGCCCCGTGTCTTCGTCCTCTACCGGTGGGAGAATGGCATCGGGCCGGGGCGAACGACAGTACGGGAGAGGGATGTGACGGCGACACCAGCACAGCCGTACTCGCCGTCGGAGCCGCGCGTGCCACGCATGCGGCGCGCCCGCCGCACCCCCGGGGCGTCAGCCCTGCGGGACACGCTCGCCCTCGTCACGCTGCCGCTGGTCGCGGCGCTGGCGCTGCCCGCCGCGTTCGCCGGCGGCGGGACCCGGCGCTGGTTCGGCGGGCGGGCCGAGAACCAGCGGGCGGAGGCGCAGGCCGCCAAGGACGCGGCGGCGGCCGCCTTCTACGAACTCGACACCGCCCAGCGCGATCTGCGGATCTCCATCGAGACGATCACCGCCGTCGACTCCTCCCCCGCCGCCCGCCGCGCCGTGGCGGACTTCGAGGCGCTCGGCCGCCGTATCGACGAGGCCAGCCACCAGTACATCAGCGCCGTCGACGCCCATGACCTGGACCGCGACGACCTGGAGGCCTCGGCCGCCTCCCAGGCCCGTACGCGGCTGACCGCCGCCAAGGACGAGCTGGGTGAGGTCAAGCGGGAGCTGGACCGGTTCACCGACGGGCTCGGCCCCCTCCTCGGCAAGGCCGAGACCCAGCTGGCGCGGCTCGCGCCCTCCGTCGAGCGGGCCCGGCAGGCGCTGCTGGCCGCCTCGAACGCCCTCGACTCCGTGCGCGGCTCGGGCCTGAGAGCCGACGACCTCGCCGCCCGGCTCGCCGCGCTCTCCCCGGAGCTGACCAAGCTGAACCAGGGCGCGGGACAGCACGGCGTACCGCAGACCCTGGAGCGGGCCGAACGGGTCACGCGGGAGGCCGAGGCCGTACGCGTCGAGGCCGAGCGGCTGCCGGAGCGGGCCGCCGAGATCGACCACCGGCTGGTCTCCCTGCGCACCCGCGCGCAGGCCCTCACCACCCGCTCCGGGCAGGTCGAGCCGGTGCTCAGCGAGCTGCGCCGGCGCTTCACCGCCGCCTGCTGGCAGGACCTGCAGCACGTCCCCGAGCTGGCCGCGGAGAACGTGCAGCAGGCGGAGGCGAAGCTCGCGGAGGCGCGGGCGGCCCGCGAGGAGCAGCGCTGGCCGGACGCGACCGCGCTGCTGTCGACCGCGCGGGCCCTGCTGAACACGACCGACGAGGCGGTGTCGGCCGCCGGTGACCGGCTGCGGCAGCTGAACGCCGTGCAGAAGGACCCGGAGCAGGAGATCGACCGCACCCGTTTCGCCATCCGGGACGCCCAGCGGCTGGCCATGGCCGGCCGCAACACCCCCGACCCGCGTCACGCCCGCCCGCTGGACGAGGCCGTGGCCCGGCTGGAGCGGGCGGTCACCGCTCTCGAGGGCCGCCATCCCGACTACTGGCACTTCCTCACGGAGACGGAGGAGGTACGGGCGACGGTGGGCCGTGTGGTGACACAGATCCGGGAGGAACGCGGCGGGGGCGCCGGTTAACCTGTGCGCATGCCTCGCTATGAGTACCGCTGCCGTACCTGCGGCGACACCTTCGAACTGAGCCGGCCGATGGCGGAGTCCTCCGCGCCCGCGGACTGTCCGGCGGGCCACGACGACACCGTGAAGCTGCTCTCCACGGTCGCGGTGGCCGGTACGGCGTCCGCTCCCGCCCCGGCGCCCCGCGCGGGCGGTGGCGGTGGTGGCGGCTGCTGCGGCGGGGGCTGCTGCGGCTGACGGCCCGTCCTCAGGCTCCCTTCAGCTTCGTCTCCCTAGCGTGACGGCATGACAGCCATCGCAGCCCACATGATCACGGCGGCCGGGGACGACGGAAGTGCCGGACCGGGGTGGGTCAACGACCTCATGGACGCCATGGGCGCCCCCGGGGCCGGCCTCGCCATCGCGCTGGAGAACCTCTTCCCGCCCCTGCCCAGCGAGGTCATCCTGCCGCTGGCCGGGTTCGCCGCGAGCAGCGGGCGGATGAGCCTGCTCGCCGTGCTGCTGTGGACCACCGCCGGCTCGGTGATCGGCGCGCTCGCCCTGTACGGGGTGGGCGCGCTGCTCGGCCGGGACCGGACGGTGGCGATCGCGGGACGGCTGCCGCTGGTGAAGGTCACCGACATCGAGAAGACGGAGGCGTGGTTCCTGCGGCACGGGCCGAAGGCGGTGTTCTTCGGCCGGATGATCCCGATCTTCCGCAGCCTCATCTCGGTGCCGGCCGGTGTGGAACGGATGCGGCTGCCGCTGTTCCTCGGGCTGACCACGCTGGGGAGCGCGATCTGGAACACGGCGTTCGTGCTGGCCGGGTATGCGCTCGGGGACAACTGGGCGCGGGTGACGGACATCGTGTCCGCGTACTCGAAGGTGGTGCTCGGGGGAGCGGCCGTGGCGCTGGTCGTGTTCGTGGTGCTGCGGGTGCTGCGGCGGCGGGGTGGTGCGGCGCAGGTGCCGGCTGACGCCGATCCGGGCTATGACTCGGGTGACACCATGGTTCTGCGCCGGCCCCGCTGACTGCTCCCGGTGGCGGGAGAGGTTTTTCGCCCCCGCCGCCCCTTCCCGTCCCGACCCTGGGGCGCTGCCCCCAGACCCCGCTCCTCAAACGCCGGAGGGGCTGAAACTTAGCCCCTCCGGCGTTTGAGGAGCGGGGGTCCGGGGGCAGCGCCCCCGGGTCTCAGCGTGGCGCCCTCACCGTTCGCAGCAGTTCGCGCAGGATGCGTTCCCCGGCCAGGATGCCCCGTTCGGGGAGTGCTCTGATCGCCGGCGCCGTCCAGTCCGCCTCGGCGAGTTCGCCGTGGCCGGGGCGCCAGCCCTGGTCCGCCGCGAGCAGCAGGTCGGCGTCGAGAAGCGAGTCCCCGGCGGCGAGCGTGAGAGCGGCACCGCTCCGGCGCGCGACCTCGTACATCGCCGCGCTCTTGGTGAGCGGCTTGGGCACGGCGTAGATCTTGCGGCCCTGGAGGGAGACCGTCCAGCCGCGGTTCTCCGCCCACTCCCCGAGTTCCTTCACCCACTCCTCGGGCAGCAGTTCGCGCTCGACGACGAGATAGGCGAAGAGGTCCTCGGCTATCCGGTGCTTGCGCACCCACACCGGGTCGGCGGTCCGCAGCAGATGCTCCTGCACCTCGGCCAGCGGGGCGCACTCCTCGGCCAGCCGGGCCTGCACCCGGGCGTGCCAGTCCTCGTCGGACACGCCGTCGACGAGGAGATGTCCGCCGTTCGCGCAGATGGCGTAAGCCGGGGGCGGGCCGGGGAGGTTGATGCGCTGGTACTGCTTGCGGGTGCGGGTGGTCGTCGGCACGAACAGCGCCTCGTCACCGAGATCGGTGAGGAGCTGCGCGGCCGTCTCCGTCATGTACGACAGGGGCTTGCTCTCATGGACCTCGACGCACAGCAGCCGGGGTGCCCGCGCGTCCGGCATGGTCAGCGCGAGGGCGGCGGCGGAGTAGATGAGCGTACGGTCGAGATCGCTGGCGACGACGACGGGCATCAGCGGGTCACCGCCTTGCCGTCGACGCCGGTCGCGCCGCGCGTGTAGCGGGGGTGGATCAACCCCACACAGGTGTAGGGGAGTTCGTCGACCTCCTCGACGGGGACACCTCGCTGCTCCGCGAGCAGGCGGACGTGGTCGAGGTCGCGGCCGGCTCCCGCACGGGCCAGCACCTTCCAGGGGACCCGGCGCAGCAGCACCCGGGTGGTCTCGCCGACGCCGGGCTTGACGAGGTTCACGTCGTGGATGCCGTACTCCTCGCTGATGCGCTCGACGGCCGCCCAGCCCTCCCAGGTGGGGGTGCGGTCGGCGGAGAGCAGTTCCTTGGCCTGGGCGCAGGCGGCGTCGGCGACCTGGGGGAAGCGGGCGGAGACGGCGTCCAGGAAGGACACGGAGAGGTCCGCGCCGGCGAGTTCGCGGTAGAACTTCGCGCCGTGGAAGTCGTCCGGGCCGACCAGGTCCGCGCGGAGCACCGTGCGGGAGATCAGGCCGGAGACCGTGGAGTTGAGGCAGGCGGAGGGGATCAGATAGTCGTCGCGGGTGCCGTAGGTGCGGACGCAGGAGCCGGGGTCGGCGAGGACCGCGATCTCCGGGTCGAAGCCGGTGACGCCCTCGGCCTTCTCGAACTCCTCTATCGCCTGGGCGAGTTCGCGGGTGATGGCGCCCTTGCCGGTCCAGCCGTCGACGAACACCACGTCCCTGGGGTCGTGGTGGGCGGCCAGCCAGCGCAGCGCGTTGGCGTCGATGCCGCGGCCGCGCACGATGGAGACGGCGTAGTGCGGGAGTTCGAGCTGGTGGCGGTGCTGGGCCCAGCGGCGCATCAGGATGCCGACGGGGGTGCCGGCGCGGGCCAGCGACACGAGGACCGGGCGGGGGGACCGCTCGGCGAGGACCGTCTCCGTCACCACGCCCACTGCGTGGGCGAGGCGGTCCGCCGACTCGTCGAGGGCGGTGTGGAACAGCCGCTGGTACTGCTCGCTCGGCTGGTACTCCACCGGCAGCGACTCCGCGTAGTGCGCGCCGCCGCTCTGGATGGCCTCCTCGCGCTCCTCGGTCGGCGCCTCCAGGGTCACGTCCGAGAGGTCCTGGAGCAGCCAGCCGACCTCCTCGGGCGCGTACGAGGAGAAGGCGGGGCCTCTGAGGGGCTCGGGCAGCATGGTGGCGGGCCTTTCGGCTGGTACGTACGACGGTACGACCGCGAGGAGAACGTGCGGAGTGTGCTCGGCGAGGCGGGCGAGCAGGCCGTCGGGGGCGTGCAGCGCGGGGGTGTCGGCGGCGGAGTCGACGACGGCGACGACGGCGTCGAAGCCGGCGCCGGCGACGTTGTAGGCGTAGCGGTCGCCGGGGCCGTCGGCGGGGTCGTCGTGGGCGGGGAAGGTCAGGCGGGTGCGTATCGCGTAACCGGGGTCGTCGACGGCGAGGACGGGGGAGCGGGTGGTGGTGGAGAAGCGTATGTCGGCGTCGGTGGCCCGCTCCAGCTCGCCTGCCAGGCGGAGGGGGGTGTACATCAGCTCCTCGAAGCCGAGGACGAGTACGCGGCGCGGGTTGTCCGTCATCGCCTCCGCGAGGCGGGCCGCCATGCCGGGGAGCGCGTGCTCCAGCCGGGCGCGGTGCGCGGGGGTGAACCCGTGCCGGCCCCCGTCGGGAACCCCGCCGGGCCACCCCAACTCCACCCGCGTAACAGCCCGCGCCCCTGGGGGGACCGTCGTGCCGTCGGCTTCCAGGTGGGCGGGAGTGTCGGCGCCCTGAAGGGGCGCGGGGAACTGCGCGACCAGCCCCGACGCACCCGCGGCGGCGGAAGCTCCGCCAGTGGCACCCTCCTGCTCCGCCACCAGCGCCGCCCCCCGTTCCAGCACGCCGTCGGGCAGGCGGACCGTGCCCGACGCCGCCGTGACGAGGTCGATCCTCGCTCCGATCGAGCGGGAGAACGACTCCAGCCGCCCCGCGTCCGCGCCCGACCGCATGTCGACCAGCGCGACCACCACGTACCGCTCCCGCGGATACCGCGCATGAAGATCTCGTACGGTGTTGAGCACCGTGTTACCCGTCGAGAACTCGTCGTCGACCAGCACCAGCGGCCCGCCCCCCGCCAGCAGCGCGGGATCCTCCGGCAGCAGCAGATGCGACGTCGCGTGCGAGTGCGACTCCTCGAACCCCCCGGCCGTGGCCGTCCCCGCCACCGTTCGCCGCGTCGAGTGCAGATACGGCGCGACCGTCAGCCCGTCGGCCACCGAGTGGCCGAGCCCGGTGGCCGTCTCGGCGTAGCCGAGGACCACCGCGGACGACGCCGAGGAGCCCAGCAGCTCCCGCACCCTGCGGCCGAGCGCCACGCCGTGGCCGTACACGACGGACGGCGACTGCGGGACATGCTTGCCGAGCACGTTGGACACCAGCAGATGGGCCCGTTTGGGGTTGCGGCGCAGCGCCAGCCCCAGCAGCTCGGGCAGGCTCTCGTCGCCGGCCAGCTCGACGCCGAGCCGCTCCGTGACCCAGCTGCCCGACCAGACGCCGCGCTTCCCCTCGTTCACAGACCTCTCCCTCTTCGTCACTCCGCCAGACCCGCCGCGAGCAGTTCCACGAAGCCGATGTCCGCGTTCGCCACCCCGAAGACCTCGGCGCGCAGCAGGGTCCGCTCGGCCCAGGCGCGATGAGGCTTCACCTCGTTCATCTTGTTCGTGTACGCCGACCGGAGTACACCCCCGCCGCCGCGTTCCGGCCGCAGGATGTCCTGGGCGTCGCTGAACTCCTCGTGGCTGACGACGGACAGCGCGTGCACGGGCAGGACGTGGGAGGGGTGGATGCAGGTCTTGCCGAGCAGACCGTTGGCCCGGTCGAGGGAGATCTCGCGCAGCAGGCCGTCCATGGCGTGTTCGATCAGCTTCTCGCGCAGCGCGACGGCCTTCACCTCGTGGAAGGGGCTCTGCCGCAGAAGTGGCTTGAACATGCGCTCCTGGACCCGGAAGTACTCCCACACCGGCCCGGTCACGGTGAACCCCGTGCCGTCGGCGCGGGCCAGCATGTTCACCACGTCGGAGATCACGGAGGCGACGACCTGGATGTCGTACGCCGTCATGTCGGGGCCCCTGCGCAGCCCGTAGGAGGAGCAGAAGTCGGTCACGCCGAGGCGCAGCGCGAGCACGCGGTCGCGGTACTTGTCGACCGCGCGGAAGATCCCCTCGAGGGTCTGGACGCGCGACTCGCGGTAGAGCAGCTCGGGCGACTCCAGGACGGGCATGGCGAAGAGCCGGTGGCCGCTGTCGGCCTCGGCGGTGGTGAGCGCCTCCAGGAACGGCAGGCCGCGTTCCGAGGTGAACTTCGGCAGTACGAATCCGGACAGCAGCCGGACGGCGGGGCCGATACGGCGTACCAGGTCCGGGATCTGCTCGGGGGTGCGGACCCGGATGAACAGCAGCGGCAGATCCGCGCCGGACCGTCCGGCCAGGTCGGTGAACTGGCGTACGAGGTTCTCCTCACCGGCGGCCACGTCGGCGTCGCCGATGGAGTCCTCCAGGCACAGCACCATGGAGACCACGCCGCAGCCGCCCTGCTTGAGGACGTCGTCGGCGAGCCGGGGCCGGGTGGCGGGGCTGTAGAGCGTGGCTCCGAGGGCCGCGGACAGCG
Organism: Streptomyces sp. NRRL WC-3626; assembly: GCF_000718785.1. Lineage (GTDB taxonomy): Bacteria > Actinomycetota > Actinomycetes > Streptomycetales > Streptomycetaceae > Streptomyces > Streptomyces edwardsiae. The sequence continues at coordinate 184,358 of NZ_JOCA01000013.1, forward strand.
TCCGGGCCGGGGATTCCTGCGTGAACTCGCCGGGCTCCTGGAAGAAGAGACGTTTCCGCACCGCAGGGGCGATGTGCCCGAAGTGACGCATATGACTCCCCCGTGATGTCTCTGGAATCTCTGGAAATTGTCGGAAGGTGGCCGGTAATAGTACGTAGGGCTCCATGTCGGCGGTTCCCGCGGGGCATGAACTTCAGGTAACCCCGCTGTGTCGACCCGAACCCCCCGCATTGTCGTGACCAGGACGGAGAAGGCAAAATGACCGCATGACGCACGCGATGCTCAAGGGGTCGAACGTCCCTCTGGAGACCACCACGGTACGTGCCGTGCTGCGCTGGTCGCCCGGGCAGGGGGTGCCGGACGTCGACGCCTCCGCGCTACTCCTCGGCCTCGACGGTCGTGTGCGCTCCGACGAGGACTTCGTTTTCTACAACCAGCCACGGCACCCGGGCGGCCAGGTGTGGCGGCTCGGCAAGAAGCGCGCCGACGGGGGCCTGACCGACACGATCCAGACGGATCTCGCCGGTGTCGAGTCCGGCGTCGGCCGGATTCTGCTCGTCGCGTCGGCGGACGGCGTCACCTTCGACCGCGTACGCGACCTGCGCATTCTGCTGTACGACGCCCAGACCGCCGACGGGGAGGCGCTGGCGTACTTCGACATCAAGCCGGAGACGGGCCAGGAGACCGCGCTGATCTGCGGTGAGCTGTACCGGCGCGGGGACGGCTGGAAGTTCCGGGCGCTCGGCGAGGGCTATTCGAACGGTCTGAAGGGCCTGGCCACCGACTTCGGCATCTCGGTGGACGAGTCGGAGGTGGCCCAGCAGCCCGATCCCTCCGAGGTCACCACCCAGCAGCCGCCCCCGACGGCGCACGTACCGGCCTCCGACCGGACGGAGGCGCTGCCCCGGCCGCAGGCCCCGGCCGTCCCGCCGGTGCCCGAGGTGTCCCGGCCGCTGCCGCCCGAGCGGCCGGCGGGGGTGCCCGCGCAGCCCGCGTACGGCTATCCGCAGCAGCCCGCGGCCACCCAGCCGGCCTACGGCTATCCCCAGCCGGCCGCCGGCCAGCCCGCCTACGGCTATCCGCCGGCCGCCGCCACGGCACCGTCCGGGTACGGCTTCCCGCCGCCGGCCGCTGCCGCCTCCGCCGACCCGGACTTCCGGCTTCCGCCGCAGGGGCCGCAGTTCATCGGACGCTGACCACCCACGGGGACCTTCGGGTCCAAGGCCTTCTCAGCGGTCGGCCTTGGACTTGAAGCCCCTCCCCCATTGCAGTCCCCACCCGTACAGCCGGTCCAGCTCCGCCTGGAATCCGTAGACGAACTTCACCTCACGGCGGACGAGGATCTCGTTCTTGACGTTCTCGATCATCACCACCGCGCAGGAGCGGGCCTGGGGGTGGCGTTCGTCGAGGCCGATCTCGATCCGCGGGCCGTTGCTGGGGTAGAGCGTGACCATGGCGTGGGTGCGGTCGAACGCCGGGGTCTGGTCGTAGATGTAGGCGAAGACCAGCAGGCGCTTGATGTTCTCGCGCTGGTCCAGGTTGACGTACATGGTCTCGCCCGAGCCCGACCCGAACCGGTCGTCACCGCTGAGCTTCACGTACGGCGCCGCGTTGACGTCGCCGAGGAGGCCGCCGAGCGGCTGGACCACACCCTTGGTGCCGTCCTGCAGCTCGTACAGACAGCCGAGGTCGAGGTCGACGTTGACCATGGACTGACTGTGGCCGACCACCTCCGGCGGTTTGAGCGCCTTGAAGGGGTGCCGCAGCAGGCTTTCGCGCTGGGAGCCGCCGAAGTCGGAGGTCCGCATCCGCCAGCTGAGGTTGATCCGCAGATGTCCGGTGGCCGCGCCCTGCTTGGTCAGGGACACCTGACCGTGCCGTTTGGTCAGCTCGATGGCGTTGCTGGCCGCGCTGCCCGAGTCGAAGGCGCTGTCGCGTCCGCGCCACAGTCCGTCCAGTAGTCCCATTCCCGCCCCAAGTCCAGTCGTCGCACCCCCGCCCGGGGCCGCCGGGACTCCCGGACGGCCGACGGGGCGGCCCCGAGGAGTGGTCCTCGATGGCCGCCCCGTCGAGAGCGTTCCTCACCCGGAGTGCTGTCACACCCCGGAGGAGACCTCAGTCCTGTCGCCGGCGTTTCCCTCGGCCGCCGCGAGTGCCTTGTTACGGCGCACGGAGGACAAGAAGGACCAGCCGATCAGGATCACACCCACGGAGCCGGTGATGAGCTCCGGGATCTCGTACTGGATCGTGACGAGCAGGATCAGGGACAGGGCGCCGATCGCGTAGTGCGCGCCGTGCTCCAGGTAGACGTACTCGTCCAGGGTGCCCTGGCGGACCAGGTAGACCGTGAGCGACCGGACGTACATGGCGCCGATGCCGAGGCCCAGGGCCATCAGGACGATGTCGTTGGTGATGGCGAACGCGCCGATCACGCCGTCGAAGGAGAAGGAC
>NZ_JOCA01000014.1 GCF_000718785.1 Streptomyces sp. NRRL WC-3626
CATCTTCCTGCGCAACCACGACGAGCTGACCCTGGAGATGGTCACCGACGAGGAACGCGACTACATGTGGGCGGAGTACGCCAAGGACCCCCGCATGCGCGCCAACATCGGCATCCGCCGCCGGCTGGCGCCCCTGCTCGACAACGACCGCAACCAGATCGAGCTCTTCAACGCCCTGCTGCTCTCCCTGCCGGGATCGCCGATCATCTACTACGGCGACGAGATCGGCATGGGCGACAACATCTGGCTCGGCGACCGCGACGCCGTACGCACCCCCATGCAGTGGACACCGGACTCCTACACCGAACTCCCCTCGTCCAACCCCGCCGTCCTCGCCTTCCTGCGCGAGTACGGGGACGATCTGGTGCTCTGCGTCAACAACTTCTCCCGCTTCTCCCAGCCCACCGAGCTGGACCTGCGCGCGTTCGACGGACGCCATCCGGTCGAGCTGTTCGGCGGGGTGCGCTTCCCGGCCATCGGTGAACTGCCGTATCTGCTGACCCTCGGGGGCCACGGCTTCTACTGGTTCCGGCTCACCCGAGTCGCGTCCCGCGACGGCCGACGACTGTGAGCGGGGACCGGCGAGAGGAGGCGTCACCATGACGAAGACCGCATTCCTGCGGCCGCGAAGCGCACCCGCCGAGCCCATGGAGCCGCTCACCGGGCTGCTGCGCGAATGGCTGCCGCTGCAACGCTGGTTCGCCGGCAAGGACCGTCCCGTCACCGACCTCGGTGTGCTGTCGACGACGGAGCTGTTCCCCGGCTGTCTGCACGTCCTGGTGCACGCCGGCCACGGCGGTGTGCCCACTCCCGGCGGCACACTCCCGGCGGGTGACTGCTACCAGCTCCTCCTCGGTGTACGGGAGCACCCCTCGCCACGGCTCGGCAAGGCACTCATCGGCGGGGTGCCGGACGGCCGCCTCGCCGGGCTGACGGTCTACGACGCCCTGCACGACCCGCGCGCCGCCCAGCTGCTCCTGGAGCGGCTGCGCCACCCGGGCACGGCGGGCCCGCTGCGGTTCGAGTGCGACGGCGACGGGGCCCGTCGGGTGCCCGCCGGCCTGGTGCCGCGCCTGATGACCGCCGAACAGTCCAACTCCTCGCTGGTGTACGGCGACGAGTACATCCTCAAGCTGTTCCGGCGCATCCAGCCCGGGGAGAACCCGGATCTCGAGGTGCCGGGCGCACTGGCCCGCCAGGGCTGCCCCCGGGTGCCCGCCCCGGTCGCCTGGTTCCGCACCGCCCATCCGTTCAAGGCGACGCTCGGCGTGCTCCAGCCGTATCTGCGCGACGCCTCCGACGGCTGGACCCTGGCCCTGGACGCGCTGGCCGCCGGTGACGACTTCACCGCGCAGGCCCACGCCCTCGGCCGGGCCACCGCCGACGTACATCTGGCGCTGTCCACGGCCTTCCCCACCGGCGCGCCCGGCGCGAACGCGCGCACGGCGGCGGCGATGACCGAGCGGCTGACGGCCGCCGCGCACGCCGTGCCCGCGCTGCAGCCGTTCGTGCCGGGGCTGCGGGCCGCGTTCGCCGCGCTCGCCACCTGCGACGCCGGACCGCCCGCCCAGCGCATCCACGGCGATCTGCACCTGGGGCAGGTGCTGCGGGCGGGGCGCGAGTGGTTCGTCATCGACTTCGAGGGCGAGCCGTCCCGGCCGCTCTCCGAACGGCGCAGCGCCCACTCCCCCGTGCGGGACATCGCCGGGATGCTGCGCTCCTTCGACTACGCCGCCCGCCAGCGCCTCCCCTGGCGCCCGGAGTGGGCGCGTCGCTGCCGTGAGGCCTACTGCGCGGGCTACGCGGCCCGCGCCGGCTGGGACCCGCGCAAGAAGCACGGCCTGCTCCGCGCCTATGAGACGGACCGGGCCGTGTACGAGGTGCTGTACGAGGCCCGGCACCGACCCGACTGGCTGCCCGTACCCATGGCGGCGATCGAGCGCCTCGCCGTGAGAGGAGACTGAAGCCGTGGCCCTGCGTGACACCCTTCTTCCCGAATCGGCCGGGCCCGTCCCGTCCGCCGAGGCGCCCCCCGGCGCCGCACCCGCCCTGGACCCGACCGACAGGGGACGCCTGCTGGCGGGCGCCCACCACGATCCGCACGCGCTGCTCGGCGCCCGCCCGGTGCCCGGCGGGATCGCCTTCCGGGCGCTGCGGCCCTTCGCCCGCGAGGTGAGCGTGGTCGTCGACGGCGAGCGCACCCCGCTCGCCTCGGAGGGCGACGGACTGTTCGCCGGCGTACTGCCGCTGGACGCCGTCCCCGCCTACACCCTGGCGGTGGCCTACGGCGACGACCCGGCCGTCGAGACGCACGACCCGTACCGGTTCCTGCCCGCCCTCGGCGAGTTCGACCTGCATCTGATCGGCGAGGGCCGGCACGAGGAGCTGTGGACGGCGCTCGGCGCGCACCCGATGGAGCACCAGGGCGTCACCGGTACCCGCTTCACCGTGTGGGCGCCGAACGCGCAAGGGGTGCGGGTCGCGACCGACTTCACCCACTGGGACGGCACCGCCTTCCCGATGCGCTCGATGGGCTCGTCCGGGGTGTGGGAGCTGTTCCTGCCGGGGGTCGGCGAGGGCACCCGGTACAAGTTCGAGATCCACTCCCGCTACGGCGACCGCTTTCTCAAGGCCGACCCGATGGCCCGCCGCACGGAGGCACCGCCGAACACGGCGTCCGTGGTGACGGCCTCGCACTACGAGTGGAACGACGCCGACTGGTTCGCGCGGCGGGCCGAAGTGTCCGTGCACGAGGCGCCGTTCTCCGTCTACGAGGTGCATCTGCCGTCCTGGCGGCCGGGGTCGACGTACCGTGAACTCGCCGCGTCCCTGCCCGCGTATGTGAAGGACCTCGGCTTCACCCATGTCGAGCTGATGCCGGTCGCCGAGCACCCCTTCGGGCCGTCCTGGGGCTACCAGGTCACCGGGTTCTACGCGCCGACGGCGCGCCTCGGCTCCCCGGACGACTTCAAGTACCTGGTCGACGAGCTGCACCGGGCCGGTATCGGCGTCATCATGGACTGGGTGCCGGCGCACTTCCCCAAGGACGACTGGGCGCTGGCCCGCTTCGACGGGGACCCGCTGTACGAACCCGGGGACTCCCGGCGCGCGGAGCACCCCGACTGGGGGACGTACACCTTCGACTTCGCCCGCACCGAGGTGCGCAACTTCCTGGTCGCGAACGCCGTGTACTGGTGCCAGGAGTTCCACATCGACGGGCTGCGGGTGGACGCCGTCGCCTCCATGCTCTACCTCGACTACTCGCGCGAGGAAGGCGGCTGGGAGCCCAACGCGTACGGCGGCCGGGAGGACCTGGCGGCGATGGCGTTCCTCCAGGAGATGAACGCGACCGTGTACCGGCGCTGCCCCGGCGTGGTGACCATCGCGGAGGAGTCCACGGCGTGGGGCGGGGTGACCCGGCCCACCGACACGGGCGGCCTCGGCTTCGGGCTGAAGTGGAACATGGGCTGGATGCACGACTCGCTGGAGTACGTCTCCCACGAGCCGGTGCACCGCAGGTACCACCACCACGAGATGACGTTCGCGATGGTGTACGCCTACAGCGAGAACTACGTGCTGCCCGTCTCGCACGACGAGGTGGTGCACGGCAAGCAGGCGCTGGTGTCGAAGATGCCGGGCGACTGGTGGCAGCGGCGCGCCAACGTCCGCGCCTACCTCGGCTTCATGTGGGCCCACCCGGGCAAGCAACTGCTGTTCATGGGGCAGGAGTTCGCGCAGGGCGCCGAGTGGTCCGAGGAGCGGGGACCCGAGTGGTGGCTGCTCGACGAGGGGTACCACTCGGCGGGCGACCACCGCGGGGTGCGGGACCTGGTGCGCGATCTCAACGACCGCTACCGGGCGACCCCGGCGCTGTGGCAGCGCGACACCGACCCGTCCGGCTTCCGCTGGGTGGCGGTCGACGCCGCCGACGACAACGTGTTCGCGTTCCTGCGGTACGACGACGGGGGCCGGCCGCTGCTCGCGGTGTCGAACTTCTCCCCGGTGGTCCGGCACGACTACGCCCTCGGCGTCGGCGACGACGTGATCGCCTGGCAGGAGGTCCTCAACACCGACGCCGCGCACTACGGCGGCGGGGACGTCACCAACCCGGATCCGGTCATGCCCGAGGACGGCCGGGTCCGGCTCACGCTGCCCCCGCTCGCCACGGTCTGGCTGACACCGCTCGCCCTCTGAGGCCCGGCCGGCCGCGACAGGTGTCCGAAGCCGGCACGGGGGCATGCGGACGTCGTACGGCCGGGGTCCCCCCGGCTTCGTCACGGCAGGCAGGGAGGTCGGCAGCGGTGCGCACCGTCGGAGTGGAGGAGGAACTCCTCCTGGTCGATCCGGAGAGCGGCGAGCCGCGGGCGATGTCCGCCGCGGTCCTCGCCCGTGCCGCCCGGGACGACACGGAGCAGGACGTCTTCGAGAAGGAACTGCACGAGCAGATGCTGGAGTTCGCCACGCATCCGCAGTCCTCGATGGAGAGCCTGCACGCGGAGATCGTCCGCTGCCGCGCGGAGGCCGCCCGGCACGCCGGGGAGATCGGCTGCGCCGTCGCCGCCCTCGCCACCTCGCCGCTGCCGGTCAGCCCGTCCATCGGCGTCAACCGGCGCTACCGGTGGATGGAGGAGCAGTACGGCATCGCCACCCGGGAGCAGCTCGTCATGGGCTGCCACGTCCATGTGTCCGTCGACTCCGACGAGGAGGGGGTCGGGGTCGTGGACCGGCTGCGGCCCTGGCTGACGGTGCTTACGGCGCTGAGCGCGAACTCGCCGTTCTGGCAGGGCGGTGACACGGGCTACAGCAGCTATCGCAGCCGGGTGTGGCAGCGCTGGCCGTCGGCCGGTCCGACCGAGACGTTCGGCTCGGCCGAGCGCTATCACCGGCGGGTCGCCGACATGGTCGCCACCGGCGTCGTACTCGACGAGGGGATGATCTACTTCGACGCCCGGCTGTCCCAGCGGTATCCGACGGTGGAGATCCGTGTCTCGGACGTCTGTCTGCACGCGGAGACGGCGGGGCTGATCGCCACCCTGGCCCGCGGTCTGGTGGAGACCGCGGCCCGCGAATGGCGGGCCGGCCGGGACCCGGCCGGCCCCGGTGTCAGCCTGCTGCGGCTGGCGGCCTGGCAGGCGGCCCGGTCGGGCCTGACGGGCGAGCTGCTCCACCCGGAGACCATGCGGCGGATGCCGGCCGAGGCGGTCGTACGGGCCCTTCTCGGCCATGTCGAGGAGGCGCTGGACGACCTCGGCGACCTGGAACGCGCCCGCGAGGGCTGCGCACGACTGCTGCGCGACGGCAACGGGGCCCGGGTGCAGCGCGCCCTGCTGGAGGACACGGGGAATCTGCGCGACGTCGTCACGGAGTGCGTACGGCACACCCAGGCGTAGCGGCCGCCTCCTCACGGGCCGGGGTGTCAGAAGATCAGGACGAGGGCGTAGACCAGGAAGAACGCCGCGACCAGCACCACGAGGGCGAGGATCACGGTCAGGGGCCCCTTGGCCCAGCCCTTGCCCGGGTTGTACGTGATGTCCCGGGGGCCCGCCTCGGGCATGCTGCTCTCCGCGGGCGGGGTCTCGCCCGGGGGGACGCCGCCGCCCGGTTCGAGGCCGGTGGTGCGTTCCGGATCGGGATCTGGATTGACGTAGCTCATGCGCTCCGGGTCCCCCGAAACCGGCGAGATCATCAGTGCGGACTCACTTGTCGCGATCGCGGCGCGAGGGCGCTCGGGCTCGGCTAGATTCAGGCACCGCCGATGACCGTACTCATCGGCCGAGTCACTCCCCGTACATGTCAGGAGCAGTGCATGCGCGACCTCGCTCTCGCTCCCCCGTCCGCCTCCCGTCTCGCCGGCGGTCTCGCCGACAGCCTCTTCACCACGGCGGCCGGGAACCCCACGCTGCCGATGCTCGCCCGCCGCCCCGACCCGGCCTCCGCCGGCTGGGAGCGGATCACCGCCGTGGAGTTCCGTGACGAGGTCGTCGCCCTGGCCAAGGGACTGGTCGCGTCCGGGGTCTCGCCGGGCCAGCGCGTGGCGATCATGGCCCGTACCCGCTACGAGTGGACCCTCCTGGGGCACGCCCTGTGGACGGTGGGCGCCGAGGTCGTCCCCATCTATCCGACCTCCTCGCGTGAACAGGTGGAGTGGATCCTCAGGGACGCCGGCTGTGTGGCCGTCCTGGTGGAGGACGAGCAGGGTGTGATGACCGTGGGGTCCGTGTGCGCCGGGCTGCCGCGGCTGCGGCACGTGTGGCAGCTGGACGGGGGCGCGCTGGAGCAGCTGGCGGCGCGCGGCGAGTTCATACCCCGGGCCACGGTCGACTCCATGCGCCGTATCGTGCTGCCGGACTCCACGGCCGTCGTCGCCTACACCTCCGGCACCTCCGGCCACGCCATGGGATGCGCGCTGAGCCATCGCGGCCTGGCCTTCATGAGCGACACCCTGCTGGAGGGCTGGGGCCACGTCACGGCACCGGCCGGTGAACAGGCCGCCGTCCTCGCCTTCCTGCCGTTCTCCCATGTGTACGGCCTGATGATCCAGGTGCTGTGCGTGCGCGGGGGGCTGCTGATGGGGCACGAGCCCGACATCACCGGGGAGTCCCTGGCCTCGGCGCTGCGCACCTTCCGGCCCACCTATCTGTACGCCGTACCGTCACTGCTGGAGAAGATCTACAAGAACTTCCTGCGCGCGTCGCAGCTGGCCGGCCGCGGCCCCCTGTTCGAGCGGGCGGCCGGCACGGCACGGGACTTCGCCGCCGCCGTGGAGCGGCAGCGGCTGGGCCGCGGCTCGGGGCCGGGCCTCGATCTGCGGCTGCAGCACGCCCTGTACGAGCGCACGGTCTACCGCCGGCTGCGGGCGACGCTGGGCGGCCGGGTGCTGCGGGCCACCTCCGGGGGTTCGACGCTCAACCGCGATCTGTCCCTGTTCTACGAGGGCATCGGCGTGTACGTCCACGACGGCTACGGGCTCACGGAGACCAGCGGCGGTGTGACGATGCAGCCGTTCGGGCGGGAGAAGTCCGGCACCGTGGGGCAGGCGCTGCCGGGCACCGAGATCCAGGTGGCCGGCGACGGGGAGATCCTGGTGCGTGGGCCGTCGGTGTTCCAGGGGTACGTGGGCGACGAGGCCGCCACCCGGGCCGTGCTGCGCGGCGGCTGGCTGGCGACGGGCGATCTGGGGCGGCTGGACACCGAGGGCTATCTCACGATCACCGGCCGCAAGAAGGACATCATCATCACGAGCAGCGGCAAGAGCGTGGCGCCGGGGGCGCTGGAACAGCGGCTGCGCATGCACCCGCTGGTCCATCAGGCGGTCGTGGTGGGCGACAACCGGCCGTGTGTGGGCGCCCTGATCACGCTGGACCCGGAGTTCCTCAACGACTGGCGGGCGGCGCTGTCCCTGCCGGGCGACGCGCCGGCCCGGGAGGCGCGGGAGGAGAACGCGCTGCGGGAGGAGATCGCGCGTGCGGTCGCCGCCGCCAACAGCAGTGTGTCGCGCTCGGAGTCGATCCGGGTCTTCCGGGTGCTTCCCGAGCCGTTCGACGTGGCCAACGGCCTGCTGACGCCGTCGATGAAGCTGCGCCGGGACGAGATCGTACGGCGCTACGCCCTGGAGATCGACGCGATGTACCAGTCCCGGACCCGTCCGGGTCTCGCCCCCGCCGAGGACGAGCCGTCCCTCTGGGAGGACGCGGACGACGTGTTCCGCTGACCTTCCGCGGGAAGCTGCCGGTCGGTGACGTGTTTGTCACCGACCGGGCACGGGCATGCGGGCGCGTAGGCTCCGCCCGCACGGGAACCCACAGTCCGAGGGGACGCGAACGACGGAGCGACCGCCCCGCGACGACGGGGCCCGGAAGGCGAGATGGCACGCGAGCCGCGTAGGGACAGGACACTGGCTGCCGAGGACATGACGAGCCGCATCGCCAGCTTCCCGGGGGAGCTGCACGATGTGACGGACGCACGCCTGGTCGCGGAGGAGTTCCTCTTCGACGTGGCCCGTGCGTCGGCGCCGTCGGCTCCGGAACACTGGGACGACATACTCCTGGTGGTCACCGAACTGGCCGCCAACGCGGTCCAGTACGCGCCGGGGCCGTTCCAGCTGCGGCTGCGCCGCACGTTCGACGGGGTGCATGTGGTGATGCACGACACCAGCACCACCGAGCCCGCCCCCCGGCCCTTCCACCCGAACCGGGGCGGGGGCGGGATCGGCTGGCATCTGATCCACACGCTGTGCGACCAGGTCAGCGTCGTCGGCGACGACCACGGCAAGGACATCCACGTCTTCCTGCCCTGGTGACGTCAGGCGTCGCGCAGGGGGAGCAGCACGCTGACGGTCTTGCCGCCGCCGGGGCGGCCGCGGACCTCGATGTCCCGCGCCAGCCGGACCACCAGCGGCCAGCCGTAGCCGCCGACGCGGTGCGCGGCCCCCGGGGCGCCGGTACCGGCGGCCGCCTCGGGGACGGCGTCGCTGTGATCGTGGACGGCGATCCGTACGCCGTCCTCCGTCGTCCAGGTGTCGAAGCCGGCCAGTCCGGCGCCGTGCCGGATCGCGTTGGTGACCAGCTCCGACACCACGAGCGAGAGGTCGATCATGTCCTGCCGGTGCGGGGTGCGGCCGTCCAGGCCCCACTGCTCCCGCACCGTCGCCTCGGCATGCGCCCGCGCGGCGGCGGCACTGGCCACCCTCGTGCCGCCGCTCGGACGCGTCCGCCGTGCGGTGGTCACCCGGTCGGGCTCTCGCGCGACGGCAGCCGGTGGTAGTAGTCACCGACCGCGGTGAGATAGGCGGGGTCCTGGGTCTCGCTGTCGGTGCGGAACCGGGGCGCCGCCTTCACCTCGGCCCGGGTGCAGGCCACCGTCAGCCTCCGCTCCCCCGGCTCGACGGACGCGACCACGCCGACCGGCACCACGAGGCTGCGGCCGAACACCCATACACCGGTGTCGACGACGAGGTGCCGCAGGCCGTGGTGGTCGGCCCGGCGGTCCACCTGCCCGATGGTGCCGTCGCGCGCGACGACGGTGTAGCCCGTGAGGTCCTGCTCCTGGACATGGTCAAGGTCCGGCGCGTATGACCAGATGCTGTCGATGGGCACTGCTCCCTTGCCTCCCCGGTGACGACGGATTCCTGGGCCCGAGCCCAGCTCCTCACCAGCAAATACCCGGCAGGCGCGCGCGCATTCGAAGCGCGTGGACGAAAACCGCGCGCCGGTGATCAAACCCGTCACGCCCCGGCGAAATCCGGCCGAGTACCCGTCAGGAGCCGGTCCATGCCAGCGGGAAGCGATTTCCCACCGGCCGTGCCGCGCTTTGTTCCGGGCCCGCGACCTGGGTTAGCCTTCGGCGTATTTTCTCATCGCGCAAATCCGTGAACTGCGGAAACGCACACCGACTCTGCCGGAACGAGGGTGCGCATGACCAGCAAGAGCACCGAGGGCACCGAGGCGGTGCCGGGGGACCAGGAGCTGCGGAGGCTGCTGGCGGGGCTGACGGCCGTACGGGACGGGGACTTCGGCACCCGGCTGCCGGACGACGCCGACGGCCTCATGGGGGACATCGGCAAGGTCTTCAACGGGATGGTGGACCAGCTGTCGGTGTTCACCTCCGAGGTGACCCGGGTGGCCCGCGAGGTCGGCACCGAGGGGGCGCTGGGCGGTCAGGCCCAGGTGCCGGGGGTCTCGGGCACCTGGGCCGATCTGACGGACTCGGTGAACGCCATGGCGGGCAATCTCACCGCGCAGGTCCGCAACGTGGCGCAGGTGACGACGGCGGTCGCCAAGGGCGACCTCTCGCAGAAGATCACCGTGGACGCGCGCGGCGAGATCCTCGAGCTCAAGAACACCATCAACACGATGGTCGACCAGCTCTCCGCCTTCGCCGACGAGGTCACCCACCGGCCAGGTGCGCAACATCGCCCTGGTGGCGACGGCGGTCGCCAAGGGCGACCTCTCCCAGAAGATCACCGTGGACGCGCGCGGCGAGATCCTCGAGCTCAAGAACACCATCAACACGATGGTCGACCAGCTCTCCGCCTTCGCCGACGAGGTCACCCTGACGGGTCAGGTCCGCTCCATCGCCCAGGTCGCCTCCGCGGTGGGCCGGGGCGATCTGTCGCAGCGGATCAGGGTCGAGGCGGCCGGCGAGGTCGCGGCGCTGGCCGAGGTCATCAACACCATGGTCGACACGCTGTCGGCGTTCGCCGACGAGGTCACCCGCGTGGCCCGCGAGGTCGGCACCGAGGGACGCCTCGGCGGTCAGGCGCACGTACCGCATGTCGCGGGCACCTGGAAGGACCTGACCGACAACGTCAACTCCATGGCCAACAACCTGACCGGCCAGGTGCGCAACATCGCGCTGGTGACGACGGCGGTGGCACGCGGCGATCTGTCGAAGAAGATCGACGTCGACGCGCGCGGCGAGATCCTCGAGCTGAAGACGACCATCAACACGATGGTCGACCAGCTCTCCGCCTTCGCCGACGAGGTCACCCGCGTCGCCCGCGAGGTCGGCACCGAGGGGCGCCTCGGCGGGCAGGCGGAGGTCGAGGGTGTCTCCGGCACCTGGAAGCGGCTCACGGAGAACGTCAACGAGCTGGCCGGGAACCTCACCCGGCAGGTGCGGGCGATCGCGAAGGTCACCAGCGCGGTCGCCGAGGGCGATCTGACCCGGTCGATCACCGTGGAGGCCTCCGGCGAGGTCGCCGAGCTCAAGGACAACATCAACGCGATGGTGGAGTCCCTGCGCGAGACGACCCGCGCCAACCAGGAGCAGGACTGGCTGAAGACCAACCTCGCCCGGGTCTCCGGACTGATGCAGGGCCACCGCGAACTGCCCGTGGTCGCCGAGCTGATCATGGACGAGCTGGTGCCGCTGGTGTCGGCCCAGTACGGCGCCTTCTATCTCGCGGAGGACGGCGACGACGGCCCCGAGCTCAGACTCGTCGGCTCCTACGGCTACCCCGACGACGACGCCCGGCGCACCCGGATCCCCTTCGGCCGCACCCTGGTCGGCCAGGCCGCGCGCAGCCGCCGCGGCATCACGGTGGACGAACTGCCGCCGGACTACGTCACCATCTCCTCCGGGCTCGGGCAGGTGGTGCCGAGCGCGCTGGTGCTGCTGCCCATCGTGGTCGAGGGCCAGGTCCTCGGCGTGATGGAGCTGGCGTCGGTGACCCCCTTCACGCAGATCCACCAGGACTTCCTGGCCCAGCTGATGGAGACCATCGGCGTCAACGTCAACACCATCGTGGCCAACGCCCGTACCGACGAGCTGCTGGTCGAGTCGCAGCGGCTCACCGCCGAACTGCAGGAGCGCTCGGCGGAGTTGCAGACCCAGCAGGAGGAACTCCAGCACTCCAACGCCGAACTGGGCGACAAGGCGGCGCTGCTGGCCGCGCAGAACCGGGACATCGAGGCGAAGAACCTGCAGATCGAGCAGGCCCGGCAGGAACTGGAGGCGCGCGCCCAGCAGTTGTCGCTGGCCTCCAAGTACAAGTCGGAGTTCCTGGCCAATATGAGCCACGAGCTGCGCACCCCGCTCAACAGCCTGCTGATCCTGGCCCAGCTGCTCGCCCAGAACCCCTCGCGCAATCTCAGCCCGAAGCAGGTCGAGTACGCGCAGATCATCCACTCGGCGGGTTCCGACCTGCTGCAGCTGATCAACGACATCCTCGATCTGTCCAAGGTCGAGGCCGGGAAGATGGACGTCAGCCCCGAGCGGGTGGAGCTGCGCCGGCTCATCGAGTACGTCGAGGCCACCTTCCGGCCCATGACGACGCAGAAGAGCCTGGACTTCACCGTGACGACGGCTCCGGGCGCTCCGGCCGACCTGCTCACCGACGACTCCCGGCTGCGGCAGGTGCTGCGCAACCTGCTGTCCAACGCGGTCAAGTTCACCGAGCGGGGCGGGGTGGAGCTGCGGATCGAGCCCGCGCCGGACGACGAGGTGCCCGCGACCGTGCTGCGGGGCGGGCCCGTGGTGGCGTTCCGGGTGCGGGACACCGGGGTCGGCATCCCGGAGCAGCACCTGGAGGCGATCTTCGGGGCGTTCCAGCAGGCGGACGGTACGACGAGCCGCAAGTACGGGGGCACCGGGCTCGGTCTGTCCATCACCCGGGAGATCGCTCATCTGCTGGGCGGCGCGGTGGCGGTGGACAGCGTCGCGGGCCAGGGCAGTACGTTCACCCTGTTCCTGCCGGTGGCCCGGCCGGACTTCGAGGACCTGCTGCGGCCCGCCGCCGCCCCGGACGGGGACCGGGGCGAGGCGCTGCCGGAGGTGCCGGCCCGGCGGCCGCAGGCGATCGAGCCCGGCCCGTCGTCCGGGCGGCGGCCGCGGCGGCTGCTCGTCGTGGAGGAGCGTCCCCGGGGGCTGCTGACCCTGGTGGCGGAGAGCGTCGTCCAGGACGTCACGCACGGCGACGGCACCTCCAGACCGTCGGTCGACATCCTCACCGCCGTCGGCGCCCAGGAGGCGGCCGGGGCGCTGGCCGCCGATCCGTGCCACTGCGTGGTGCTGGAGCTCGGCATGGCCGAGGAGGAGGTCACCCGGTTCCTGGAGGCGCTGCGCGGCGACTCCGCCCTCGCGAGCGTGCCGGTGCTGGTGCACAGCGGTCACCGGGCCGACGCGGCGGTGGAGGAGCATCTGCGGTCCCGTGCCGCGGGCACCGCGCTGGAGTTCCTGTCCAGCCTCGACGAACTGCGCGAACGCATCGCCCTGCACCTGTCGGCGGAGGAGCCCGGCGACGTGCTGTCGCTGGTGCGGCCCGACGAGCCGCAGCGGCCGGCGCCGCAGACCGTCGTGGACGGCGCGTTCGCCGGCCGTACCGTCCTCGTCGTCGACGACGACGCCCGCAACCTCTTCGCGCTCAGCGGCATCCTGGAGCTGCACGGCTTCCGGGTGCTGCACGCGGAGAACGGCCGCAAGGGCATCGAGCGGCTGGTGAACAACCCGGACGTGGCGCTCGTGCTGATGGACGTGATGATGCCCGAGCTGGACGGCTACGCCGCCACGGCGGAGATCCGCGCCATGGAGCGGTACGCCGAGCTGCCCATCATCGCCGTCACCGCGAAGGCGATGCCGGGGGACCGGGACAAGAGTCTCGCCTCGGGGGCCAGCGACTACGTCACCAAACCGGTCGACACCCAGGACCTGATCGCCTGCGTCCGCCGCTGGCTGCCCGCGTGAGCGCGCGGGAGCGGCCGGACGGGTCCGGTCTCGAACGAGCGGCCGGGCCCGCCGGGGTGTCGGCCGACTCGCCCGTGGGCCGGCTCGCGGCCACCGTGGACCGGCTCAGCCGGGAGGTGCGGGCCGCGCAGGCCGAGGCCGAGGGCCGGGCGCTGATCGAGCTCGCCAAGGGCATCCTCGTCGAACGCCTGGGGTGCGGTCCCTCGCAGGCCGCCCGGCAGCTCACCGAGCTGACCGAGCAGGCCGGGACGACGCAGCTGGAGTTCGCGGTCGAGGTCATCAACCAGGCCGCCCGGGACCGGGTGTCGGAGGTGACGGACGCCTTCCTGGCCGCGACCCGGGCCGCCGAGGAGGCGGGGCCCGACCCCGCCGCCGTACGGCTGCGCGCGGCCGAGAGCGGGGCACTGGCGGCGGACGACACCCAGGCCGTGGCCGAGTCCCTGCTCGCGCAGGCGCTGCGTCCGCTGGGCGCGGTGGCCGTGGCGATCTGGGCGGCCGGCGCCGACGGGTCGCTCACCCTGGCGGGCAGTGCCGGGTTCTCCCCGGCGGAGGCGGCGCGCTGGTACTACGTGCCGCCGGACGTGGCGACGGTCGCCCGGTGCGGTCTCGCCGAGCGCGACGGTCTGTGGATCGCCTCGCTGGCCGACCGGGGCCTGCCCAGCGTCGGCCGGCACCATCACCCGGACGGCGGCAGGGCGGCCGTGCCCGCCGGCACGGGCGGCCGGGTGTACGGCGTGCTGGAGATCGTCTGGCCGGACCGGCTGCCCGAGCAGCCTCCGCAGATCGTGCGGCAGGTGGAGGCCCTGGCGGAGCTGTGCGCGCACACCCTGGAGACGTACGCGCCGCCGGACGGGCCGGACCGGGAATCCCGGGCGCCGCGGGACGCCGCCGAGCTGATGGATCTGGCCGACGGACTGTACGACCCGGCCCTGGTCCTGGTTCCGCAGCTGGACCCCGAGGGGAATCTGCTGGACTTCCGCATCCAGCACGTCAACAGCCGTTTCCTGGACCCGGCGGGCCGGCCGCGCGCCGTGGTCAGCGGGGCCCTGCTGCTCGAGGCGTATCCGATGGCCGCCGGGGACGGCGACCTCTTCCAGCGGATCGAACGGGTGTACGCCACCGGGGAGCCCTTCCGGGCCCGGCGGATGAATCTGACCGCCCTGGTCGACCAGGTGCCGCTGGCGGCGGTCGCCGACATCAGTGTCAGCCGGCACGGCTCCGGCATCCTGTTCATCTGGCGGATCGAGGACGAGACGGCCCGCCTGGCGAGCCTGCTGCAGCACGCCCAGCGGCTGGGCCGCATCGGCGGCTTCGAGGAGAACCTCCTCACCGGCGAGATCACCTGGAACGGGCAGCTGTTCGACCTGTACGGGCGTCCGCAGTCCGGTCTGCCGGTACCGCTGGAGGAGCTGCCCGCGCACGCCCACCCCGACGACGCCGTCACCATCGGCCGCTTCCTGCGCACCCTGCTGCACCACCGGCGCCCGGCGTCGGCCGCGTTCCGGCTGCAGCGGCCGGACGGGGTGACCCGGCACATCCGCGTCGTCGCCGAGCCGGTCCTGGACACCGACGGGCGGCTGCTCACCACCCGCGGCGCCTACCAGGACATCTCCTCCCAGCACTGGACCGAGGTGGCGCTCGCCGCCACCCGCGACCAGCTGGCGCACACCGAGCAGCAGGCCGGCGAACGCGACCGGCTGACGCTGCAGCTGCAGCGCGCCATCATGCCGCCCACCCAGGCGCCGCTGCAGGTGCCCGGTCTCGACGTGGCGGTCCGCTACCGGCCCGCGGAGGCCGAGCAACTGGTCGGCGGCGACTGGTACGACGCCGTGGTGCTGCCGTCCCGGCTGGTGCTGCTGTGCGTGGGCGACGTCGCCGGGCACGGTATAGAGGCGGCGACCAGCATGGTCGTCCTGCGCAACGCGCTGCGCGGGCTCGCCGTCACCGGCGCCGGCCCCGGGCAGCTGCTGTCGTGGCTGAACATCGTGGCGCACCATCTCACCGGCGGCATCACCGCCACCGCCGTGTGCGGGCTGTACGACCCCCGGTCGCGCACCCTGCGCTGGGCCCGCGCCGGTCATCTCCCGCCGGTGCTGGTGCGCGGCTCCGAGGCCGCTCCGCTGCCGCTGGTGCGCGGGATGCTGCTCGGAGCCGTACCGGACGCGGCGTACGAGGAGTCGGAGGTACGACTGGCCGCCGAGGACAATCTGCTGATGTACACGGACGGTCTGATCGAGCGCCGGGACCGCACGGTGGAGGAGTCGCTGACCCATCTCCTCACCACCGCGGCGACCACGCCGGGCACGCTGGACCAGCGGCTGGACCGGCTGCTCACGTACAGCAGGTCGGACACGGACGACGACACCTGCATCGTGGGGATCCGGGTCGGCTGAGCCGCCCGGTCCGGCCGACCGGGTGAGCGGGCCGAGGCATGACAGGGCGATTCGGGGGTACGCGCGGCTGCGCGACGAAGAGCTTGATCACCTTGTTGGAGGTACTCGTGCCCATTGCCCAGGACCCGTTGTCCGTCGAGGTGGCCCTGCCGCGTACGGACGTGGCGCTGCTCACCGTGGAGGGGTACTTGGACGTCGACACGGCGACCGAGTTCCAGCACCACCTGGCGAACCAGCTGCATCACGGCCGCCGGCACTTCCTGCTCGACCTGTCGGCGGTCCCCTTCATGGACTCGTCCGGTATGAACATCATCCTCCGGGTCTATCAGGAGGCCCGTGAGCTGCCGGGGAGCGTGCACATCATCTCCCCCGCCCCGGCGGTGCGCCGCATTCTGGACCTGACGGGCGTGAGCATCACGGTGCCCGTCTCCGAGAGCGTCGACGAGGCGCTGGAGCGCGTGGACACGATGCCCGGGAACCCGGTCGAACCGGAGGCCTGAGCACGGTCCGTACGCTCCGGCGCCATGACGCCGGGGCGTGGTGGGAGCGGCCATCCGGCCGAGTTCCGCAGCGCGGTCCCGGCACCCGGGCGCGGTGCGGCGCGACGACTGACGAGGAGAAGAACCAGGTGCCGGAACGTGAAGCGGGCGGATCACTGGGAACACCGACGGACGAGGTCAGGGACTTCCTGCGGCGACGGCGCGAGCAGATCGCCCAGCGCTGGGCGGACGAGCCCCTGTTCCGTACGGTGTTCACGGTCTCGCGTGACGAGGCGGTGGAGGCGGGGAAGGCGGTCGTCGACGCGCTGGCGCAGGTCGCCGACGCGCAGCGGGTCGAGGACCCGGACGCGGCGGGCTTCTCCGCGGTGCGCGAGCAGCTGGCCCGGATGGGCGCGGCCCGCGCCCGCGCGGGGCTGTCGCCCAGCCAGATGGCGGGCGAACTGGCCGCGCTGTGGCCGCCGGTGGAGAACCTGCTGGTCGCCGATCTGGACCAGGCCCCGCCCCAGGGACTGCGGGAGTGTTCGACCACGCTGAGCGTGCTCCTCGGGACGCTGCGACTGGTGGCCATGCAGACGGCGCTGAGCGAGGGCCAGGCGCTCATCGACCGGCAGCGGCTGCAGCTGCTGGAGGTGGCGACCCCGGTGATCAAGCTGTGGGACGGCATCGTGGCGGTCCCGCTGATCGGCACGCTGGACAGCGCCCGCAGCCAGGTGGTGATGGAGACGCTGCTGAACGCGGTGGTCGAGCAGCACGCCCGGTTCGCGATCCTCGACATCACCGGTGTGCCGACCGTCGACTCGCTGGTGGCGCAGCACCTGATGAAGACGGTCGCCGCGGCCCGGCTGATGGGCGCGGAGTGTGTGGTGTCCGGTATCCGCCCGGCGATCGCGCAGACCATCGTGCACCTGGGTCTGGACCTCGGCACGGTGAAGACGCGGGCGAGCCTCGCCGACGCGCTCGGCCACTGCCTGCACGAACTGGGGACCAACATCGTGCAGGCGTCCGACAGTGCGGGCCGCCGGTGAGCGAGGGGTTCTCCCGCCCGGTCGCGGGACATGTGCCGGTCCTCCGGCTCGGCGACGTGCTGCTGGTCACCCTCCAGGGGGATCTGTACGACAGCTCGGCGCAGCAGCTGCAGCAGGACCTCTCCGAGACGATCGCCCGCAGCGGCGTCACGGGGGTGGTCATCGACATCTCCGGGGTGGAGATCGTCGACTCCTTCCTCGGGCGGGTGCTGGCCGAGATCGCGGCGCAGACGGAGCTGCTGGCCGCGCGGACCGTGCTGGCCGGTATGCGGCCCGCGGTCGCCATCACCCTGGTGGAGCTGGGGCTGACGCTGCCGGGGCTGCGGACCGCGCTCAACACCGAGGCGGCGATGGAGCTGCTGGCGCGGCCGGTCGTGGCGTCCCGTTCCGGTGGCAGGCACGAGGAGAGTCCGTGATGCACACCGCCGCGGGCGTGGAGGCCCGCCTGCCCATCCGGTCGGACATGGACCTGGTGTGGGTGCGTCAGCATGTGCGGCAGGCCGCCGCCCGGCTCGGCTTCGGTCTGGTGGACCAGACGAAACTGGTGACCGCCGCGAGCGAGCTGGCCCGCAACACCCTGGTGCACGGCGGGGGCGGCCTGATGGAGGCGTCGCACGTCGTCAGTGGGGGCGTCGACGGGCTGCGGCTGGCGTTCAGCGACTCGGGGCCCGGCATCCCCGATCTCGACCGTGCGCTGAGCGACGGCTACACCTCGGGTGACGGGCTGGGGATGGGGCTGGGCGGGTCACGGCGCCTGGTGCACGACTTCGAGGTGGAGAGCGCCCCGGGGGCGGGGACCACGGTGCGGGTGACCTCGTGGGTGACCGGGCCGCGGCATCCGCGTGGGGGGCACTGATGCCCCGGGTGCGGTATGTGCCGGTGCAGGACTCGACCCGGGTGCGGGACGTCCGGGTGGCGGCGGAGGAGGCCGCGGCGGAGGCCGGGCTCGACGACCGGCGCACCGCGGCCGCGGCGCTGGTCGCGACCGAGCTGGCCACGAACGTCCTGAAGTACGCGCAGGCGGGCGAGGTGGTCGTCGAGGTCGTGGACCCGCCCGTCCTGCGGGAGGGCCGGCCGGACCGGGCCGTGCAGATCACCGCGCTCGACCACGGCCCCGGCATCGCCGATGTGGCCGGCGCGCTGCGGGACGGGTTCACCACGACCCGCTCCCTCGGCGCGGGCCTCGGCACCTGCCGGCGCCTCGCAAACGACTTCGGCCTGCACAGCGTCCTCGGCCGCGGCACGGTGGCGGTGGCCCGCGTCGGCCCGGCGGACGGCTCCGGGACCGCCGGGGTGCGGGGTGGCGGCAGCGGCTCCGCCGGCGCGGACGGCCTCGCCGTGCGGGCCGGGGGCGTCAACGTGCCGTTCGCCGGGGCGGACTTCTCGGGGGACGCCTGGGCCTGGGTGAGGTCCGGGGACCGGCTGACGCTGATGCTGGCCGACGGGCTGGGGCACGGCCGCGAGGCGGCGCACGCCTCCGGCGCCGCCGTCGACGCGCTGCGGCACTCGGCCGGGCTGTCGCCCGCCGAGTGTCTGGCGAAGCTGCACACGGCACTGTCCGGCACCCGGGGCGCGGCCGTCGCCGTGGCACGGCTCGACACCTGGGCCGGCCGGCTGCGGTTCGCCGGGATCGGCAATGTGACGGCCCGGCTGCGGGAGGGCGACCGGTGGCGGTCGCTGCTGTCCCGGCCCGGCATCGTCGGGGTGCACCGGCCCGGCACCGTACGCGAGGACGATGTCGCCTGGACCGGGGAGAGCCTGCTGATCCTGCACACCGACGGTCTGCCCAGCCGCTGGACGCCGCCCCCGGACACGGGGGTGCCGCCCGCCGACCCGGCCGTGACGGCCGCCGTGGCCGTCCGGGACGCCGGCAGTCCCGCGCGTCCGCTGCGGGACGACACCGCCGTGGCCGTACTGGCCCCCGCCCCGCCGGACCGCCCATGAGCCACACCTGGCGGATCCGTACCGTCACGGACGCGGCCCGTGCCCGTATCGCCGTGGCCCGGCTGGCCGCGGCACACGGGGTGCCCACCGTCGAACGCGCCCGGCTCGCCGCGGCGCTCAGCGGCCGGCTCCGGCAGTGCCTCATCAAGGGCGGCGACTGGGTGCTCACCCTGGACGCCCCCGGCTCCCCCGCCGACTCCGGAAGCCTGCACGTCACGCTGGTGCCGGCCCCCGGCGCGGGCGCCGCGGGCCGCGCCCCCTGGACGGTGTCCGTTCCGTGCCCGGAACCGGGCCCGGTGTCCGGCGCGGGCACGGTGACCAAGGACCCGGCCGACCTGTCGCAGGCGCTGCTCGGCGCCGACGAGGACACGACGGCGGTGCTGGACAGGCTCGCCGAGCAGGAGGAACTGGTCGCCTACCACCGGGAGGAGCTGCACCAGACCAACCAGGGTGTCCTGGCACTGCACGCCGAACTGGACGCGGCGGGACGCGCGCAGCGGGATGCCTTCGCCGCCGAGCGCCGGGCCCGTACGGAGGCGGAGGAGGCGCGCCGCCGGCTGACGTTCCTGGCGGACGCCAGCGCCGTGCTGAACGCCTCGCTGAACCATGACGAGATCGTGCGCCGGCTGCCGGAGCTGCTGGTGCCGCGGTACGCCCGCCATGTCGACGTATGGCTGTTCGACGACGAGGACGACGACCGGTACCGGCCCGCGTCCCGTCCGGGCGCGGCGGTCGAGGCGGCCCGCACCGGCCGGCCGCAGTACGCCGCCGACCGCCCCGGCGGTCTGCCCGGCGTGGACGACCGGCCCGCCTCGGCCCTGGACCCCGGGCGGCCGCTGCTCTGCGTCCCGCTGGTGGCCCGGCGTGCGCCGCTCGGGGTACTGACACTGTCGCCGCCCGGCGAGCGCTGGGACCCGGACGACGCCGTGATGCTGCTGGAGCTCGCCCGGCGGGCCGGCACCGCCCTGG
Organism: Streptomyces sp. NRRL WC-3626; assembly: GCF_000718785.1. GTDB lineage: Bacteria > Actinomycetota > Actinomycetes > Streptomycetales > Streptomycetaceae > Streptomyces > Streptomyces edwardsiae. Next base: position 20,014 of record NZ_JOCA01000014.1, read on the forward strand.
ACAACGCCCGCCGCTTCGAGCACAACCGCGACATCGCCGAGACCCTGCAGCGTGCCCTGCTCACCGATCTGCCGGCCACCCCGGGCCTGGCCCTGGCCGCCCGCTATCTGCCGGCCACGCACGGGCTGAACATCGGCGGTGACTGGTACGACGCCTTCCGGCAGCCGGACGGCGGTCTGATCACCGTCATCGGCGACGTGACCGGGCACGGACTGCACGCGGCGGTGATGATGAGCCAGCTGCGGACCGCGTTGCGTGCCTACGCCGTCGACGGCGACAGTCCGGGCCGGCTGCTGACCCGGCTGCACGGTTATCTGCGCCATCTCCAGCCCGATCTGTTCGCCACGGCGGTCATCGCCCGCTTCCATCCGGACGGGCGCACGCTGACGTGGGCCGCCGCCGGCCATCCGCCGCCGGTGCTGCGGCTGTCCGACGGGCGGGTGCGCGTCCTGGACGCCAAGCCGGGCGCGATGCTCGGCATCCCGCTGCGGCAGGAGATCGCCGACCACACCGAACGGCTGACGCCCGGTTCGACGCTGGCGCTGTACACGGACGGGCTGGTCGAGCGGCGCGCCCTGGGTATCGATCCGGGCATCGAACGGCTCGCGACGGTCCTCGGATCGTTCGGTCCCGCGGAACTGGACGCCGATCTGGAGGACTCGGCGGACCGGATGCTGCGCCCGCTGCTCAGCGATTCCGAGCGCGACGACGACGTGTGCCTGCTGCTGTGTCATCTGCGCGGCTGAACCCGGCGCCGATGGCTTCCCGGTGCGTTCCCGCCGAGGTACGGGCATCGTGGTGCTGAACAGGGGCACGCGTCAGTGGTCGATGGTCGAGGCCGGCCACTGGAGCCGCAGGAAGGGATGGACACCGTGACACGACCCAGGATCCTGGTGGTGGGCGCAGGTTTCGCCGGTGTGGAGTGCGTGCGCCGACTGGAGCGCAGGCTCGCCCCCGACGAGGCCGACCTCACGCTGGTGACGCCGTTCTCCTACCAGCTCTATCTGCCGCTGCTCCCCCAGGTGGCCTCCGGTGTGCTGGCCCCGCAGTCGGTCGCGCTGTCCCTGCGCCGCAGCGAGCGGTACCGCACCCGGATCATCCCGGGCGGGGCCATCGGCGTGGACCTGCGGTCCAAGGTGTGTGTCGTCCGCACCGTCAACGGCGAGATCGTCAACGAGCCGTACGACTACATCGTGCTGGCGCCCGGCAGTGTCACCCGCACCTTCGACATCCCGGGCCTGACGGACCACGCCTTCGGGCTGAAGTCGCTGGCCGAGGCGGCCTATCTGCGCGACCACGTCATCTCCCAGCTGGACCTCGCCGACGCGAGCCACGATCCGGCCGAGCGGGCCTCGAGGCTGCAGTTCGTGGTCGTCGGCGGCGGTTACGCCGGCACCGAGACCGCGGCCTGTCTGCAGCGGCTGACGCACGCCGCCGTCAAGCGCTACCCCCGGCTGGACCCGGGCCTGATCAAGTGGCATCTCATCGACATCGCGCCGAAGCTGATGCCCGAACTGGGCGACAAGCTGGGGCGCAGCGCGCAGGAGATCCTGACCCGGCGCGGCATAGAGATCTCGCTGGGCGTCTCCATCGCGAAGGCGGGCGCCGAGGAGGTCACCTTCACCGACGGCCGGGTGGTGCCCACCCGCACCCTGATCTGGACCGCCGGCGTCGTCGCGAGCCCGCTCATCGCCACGCTCGGCGCGGAGACCGTACGGGGGCGGCTGGCCGTCAACGCGGACATGTGTCTGCCGGGCCACGACGGGGTGTTCGCGCTCGGCGACTCGGCGGCGGTGCCCGACGTGGCCCGGGGCGACGACGCCGTGTGCCCGCCGACCGCGCAGCACGCCCTGCGGCAGGGCCGGCATGTCGCCGAGAACGTCATCGCCACGCTGCGGGGCCGGCCGGCCCGGCCGTACGTCCATCACGACCTCGGGCTCGTGGTGGACCTCGGCGGCACCGACGCGGTGTCCAAGCCGCTCGGCATCGAACTGCACGGGCTGCCCGCCCAGGCGGTGGCCCGCGGCTACCACTGGTCGGCGCTGCGCACCGGTGTCGCGAAGACGCGGGTGATGACGGACTGGCTGCTGAACGCGGTCGCGGGCGACGATTTCGTGCGCACCGGGTTCCAGGCGCACCGGCCGGGCAATCTGCGGGACTTCGAGTATCTGGACGCCTATCTCACGCCGGAGCAGGTGCGGGCGCACGTGGCGGAGGCGGGCCGGTCGGCGCGGTGACGCCGGGGAGGACGGACGGGCCGCCGCTCGCGGGGCCGGGGTGCGAAGAGAGTGCGGTGGAGTGAAGGCGGCGGGACGCTCGGCAGGGGCACGGCTGCGGGACCGTCTGGCGGCGTCCGACCCCGGGCTGCTGCGGCTGACGGCGGGGCTGCGGACGGTGGGCGCGATCGCGGTGACGCTCGCCGTGCTGGCGTCGGCCGGGAACGACGTCACCCATCTGGTGGCGGGGGCGATGGCGGCGATGGTCGCCACCTTCGCCATCCGGGAGAAGCAGCGCGGCGCCCAGGCGGTCACGCTGGCGCTCGGGCTGCCGGTGGCACTGGTGTCGGTGTCGCTGGGCGCGGTGCTCTCCGAACGGGTCCTGGTCGGGGACGTGTTCTTCGTCGTGCTGATCTTCGCCGCGGTGTACGGCCGCCGGTTCGGTGACCGCGGGACCGCGCTCGGCCTGATCGGTTTCCAGGTCTACTTCGTGGCCCTGTTCGTCGGCGCGTCCGCCGGTCAGCTGCCGGGGCTGTGGGCGGCGCTGGCCGTCGCGTTCGCGTGCAGCGCGCTGGTGCGGTTCGCGGTCGTGCCGGTGACGCCGTCCGGGCTGCTGCTGCGGCTGCGGCAGGCCTTCCGGGCCCGGCTGGGCCGGCTGGTGTCCGCGCAGCTGGCGCTGCTGGACGCCGGCCCCGACGAGATGGACAAGGCGCTGGAGGACGTACGGCTGGCCAACGCGCGGCTGCACGAGACGGCGCTGATGATCCAGAGCCGGCTGGAGGAGGGCACGCCGGACGAGTCGACGGCGCGGCTGGTGCAGCGCCGGATCGCGGACGCGGAGATCGCGGCCGAGCGGCTGGGGCTGCTGCTGCTGTCGGCGCGCAGCGCCGAGCGGGCCGACACCCTGACCCTGCATCTGCCCGGCGCGCCCGCGCCGGAGGTGGGCCGGCTGCCCGGCCCGGACGAGGCCACCGCCCAGCTGCGGCGGGACCTGCGCGCGCTGCGGGTGCTGGTGGTGCGCACCCGCCCCGGCGGTACGAGCGTGGCCCGGCTGCGCAACCGGCTGCTCGGTTACCGGGACGAGGAGAACCTGCCGGCCGCCACACCGGCGGTACGGGACGTGTTCCGGGCCGTCGGCGAGACCGCGCGCGCCGTGATGGGGCTGCGGGTCGCTTTGGAGGGTCCGCAGGACGAGTCGGACGACAGTCCGGCGACGGCGAGGTCCCGGGAGGAGCTGGACGCCGAGGACGCCGCCATCGCCGGTGAGGAGGCGGAGGAGGCCGAGAAGCCGAAGGGGCTGGAACGGCCCACCACGCGCGCGGCCGTGCAGGTCTCGGTGGGTTCGACGCTGGCGATCGTCGGGGGTGAGCTGCTGTCCTCGCACCGCTGGTACTGGGCGGTGCTGACCTGCTGGATCGTCTTCATCAACACGGCGTCGACCGGCGAGATCCTGGTCAAGGGCTACCGGCGGCTGCTGGGTACGGTGTTCGGCGTGGTGGCCGGCATCCTGCTGGCGGCGCTGGTGGGCCGGCACACGTGGACGGCGTTCTTCCTGGTGCTGGTGCTGATCTTCGCCATGTTCTACACGGCACCGCTGTCGTACACGCTGATGTCGTTCTTCGTGACGGCGATGCTGGGGCTGCTCTACACGCTGCTGCACACCTACAGCTGGGAGGTGCTGGTGCTGCGGGTGGAGGAGACGGCGCTGGGGGCGGCCTGCGGGGTGGTCGCGGCGGCGCTGGTCCTGCCGGTGAACACGGACCGGCGTACCAACGAGCTGCTGGTCACCGTGCTGGAGCGGCTCGCCGGGGTCACCGAGGCGGCCGTCGGACAGCTGAGCGGCGGGCCGGCCGGGGATCTGCTGGACAAGGCGCGGGAGCTGGACCAGGCGCTCGGCGACCTGCGGTCGGCGACCCAGCCGCTGACGCATCCGGTGACCCCGCTGCGGACCCGGCGCACCAACGCGCGCTACGTGGTGGCGCTGCTGGAGACCTGCGCGTACCACGCCCGCTCACTGGCGGCGACCGCGGAACTGCTGCCGACGCATCCCTCGATCGCGGCCGACCCCCGGCTGCGCGGGGCGGCGGGGCGCACGGTCCGCAACATCGTGACGATCGCGGACCGTGTCGCCGAGGAGGACGTCACGGTCCCGGTCGAAACGGGCCCGAGCATCGCCTCCCTCCTGGGCGGCGACGGCACGGCGCGCTACGGCCGCATCACCGACCGGGTCCTGCGCCACCTGGAACGCCTGGACGAAGCGGTGGTGGGCCTGGCCCGCCCGTTGTCGGTCCCGGTCAAACCCACGGACCGCTGACCCCCGGCCCAGGCCGGGCCGGGCAACCCGCACCCGCGGCGGGGCGCCGCCCCCGCTCACGCGTGTGTACGGCCCCGGCAGCGCGCCGGGGCCGTACACACGTGTGGGTGAGGTCAGAAGTCGGTCGGGAGGCCGCTCGCTTCGGCTATGCCTCGTAGTTCCTCGTTCTGGCGGTGGCGGTCCCTGATGTAGTCGGCGATCTCGCCGAGGCGGGACGGGTCGGCGGCGGTGGCCGCGTCGGTGACCACGCGGACCGGGCCGGTCTCGTCCACCTCCAGTTCGACCACCTCGTTGTCCAGCCGGCCGGTGACGGCGGTGGCGATGACCAGGGCGGCCTCGTCACGGACCTCCTGCGGCAGTTCCTCGTCCGCGTCTTCCAGCGCGAGGTCCATGCCGGCCAGTCGGTGTTCCTCGATCGCCTGGAGGACCGGCTCCACCACTTGGAGCAGAAGCCGGTAGTCCTCGGTGTCCATCCGGACCCGCAGGAGGTCCAGGTAGACGTCCACGGGCCTGCCTTCCGGGGGAATCTCGGATTCGCTCATCCGCTACGGGTTCCCCGCACACCGCGGGTCATACGGCGACCGGCGCACCGGCCCCGGACGGCTCCTGACCGGCCGCCGCCAGCCAGCCGCGCGCGAGGGCGAGGGCATGGCGTACGTCCCGCGTGCCGGTCGACACGCACAGCGTGTACGCCAGGTCGCCGGTCCGCGGGTCGGCGGCCGGCAGGGTCTCGTACTCCTCGACGAGCCGGCGCAGCACGGTGGGGTGGGGCTTCAGCATGTGTCTCGTTTCCTGGTGGGGGCGGCCGGCTCTCACGCCGTCGCCGAGTGTCCGCCGGTGCCGCGGCGGCCGGTGCGCTGTCCCATCGCGTCGGCGCGCACGCGTGCGCAGCTGCGGCTGATGAGACGGGAGACGTGCATCTGGGAGATGCCGAGCCGGTCGGCTATCCGGCTCTGGGTCATGTCCTCGAAGAACCGCATGTAGAGGATGGCGCGCTCGCGCTCGGGGAGACGGCGCAGGCCCTCCTTGGCGGACTCGCGGTCGACGACGGTGTCGTAGGAGGCGTCCGCGGCGCCGAGGGTGTCGGCGAGGCTGTAGCCGTCGTCGTCGGAGGACAGTTCCGCGTCCAGGGACAGGGTGCTGAAGCTCTCCAGTGCCTCCATCCCGGCGCCGACCTCCTCCTCGGTCAGCCCGGTGTGGGCGGCGAGGGCCGCGACGGACGGTTCGGGGCTGCCCGGGTGCTGGGTGAGTTCGCGCCGGGCCACCCGCACCTTGTTGCGCAGTTCCTGCACCCTGCGCGGCACCCGCAGGGCCCACATCCGGTCGCGGAAGTGCCGCTTGACCTCGCCGGTGATGGTGGGGACGGCATAGCTCTCGAAGGCGCCCCGGCTCGGGTCGAACCGGTCGATGGCCTTGACCAGGCCGAGGGCGGCGACCTGGCGCAGGTCCTCGACGGCCTCGCCGCGGTCGCGGAAACGGCCGGCGATGCGGTGGGCCATGGGCAGCCACGCGGTGACCAGCTCGTCGCGGACGGCGTCCCGCTCGGGACCGTCCTCCAGCGTGGTCAGCCGGGCGAACAGCGCGGCGGTGTCGGGGGCGTCGTCGTGCCGCCGGCGGGTGGCCGCGGTCGTCGTGTCGGAGGGGCCGGGACGAGGGGTGGGCGAGTCAATGAGCATGCGGTTCGCTCCCGAACGGTGGTTTCGAGGGATCTACCGCGGGGGCGGTCGCCGCCAGGACGCCCGGAGGGTCCACAGCAGTCGTACCTCTCCCGCTGGCGCGCCTCCGGTCCGAAGCACGACCCTCCGATTGCCCCCTCGCCGGTAGAACAAACTCCGCTTGCGCGCACGATGTGCGCAGGCCCGTTCCGGCTGTTCAGGACAGGGGAACCACGGCGGTGATGCACTTGCCGCCGGCGGGCAGGTCGGACACCCGGACGTCGCGGGACAGCCGGCACACGATGGGCCAGCCGTGGCCGCCCGGGCGGCGGCGTTCCTGCCGGTCGGCTAGGGGCACGACGACGGGCAGTTCGTCGCTGCGGTCGCTCACCGACAGGCTGACTCCGGGGCCGCTGACGTCGACCTGGAATCCGGTGACGCCGCCGCCGTGCAGCATGGCGTTGGTGGTGAGTTCGGAGGCGACGAGCAGGGCGTCGGCGAGGGCCTCGGTGTCGCAGTGGGTGTGGGTGGCCCGGCAGCGTTCGGCCACCGCGCGGGCCACGGCCTCGCGGACGTCGGCGGGACGGCACGGGCATGGCGGTGCGGCCCGGTGGGTGCCGGGCGGTTCAAGGGGTTCGGTCGTGTGCTCCTGACACATCCTGCGGCTCCCTGATCGGTGGAGTACGTCGATGAAAGATGCCTCGGACCTCTCTTTGCGGCTCACCCGCACCGGTGGTGGCAAACCTCCCGGCCACATCCTGAACGGCTGTCATCCGGACGGCGGACGGGGGTACGCGGACGGTATGACCGATGTGGTGGACTCGGACGAACTGCTGCGGCGCATCCGGCGGGCGCGGGCCTGCGCGGCACAGGAGGAGCGGGCCTGGCGGGCCCGGGGCGACGAACTCGGGCGGGCTGAATCCGCCGATCCCGGCGCGGCGCACGACGCCGAGGTGCGCGAGGTGGCGTACGGGGTGGTGCTGCGGGTGCTGGACGAGATCCTGACGCCGGGGAGGCACACGGCGCGGAGCTGACCGGCCGGGGCGCGCGGATTGGCGGGGGCACAGCAGGGCACCCGGGACGCATGACGGTCGATCACGGTCGGGCCCCGGTTCTGGCAGCGCTGCGTGCGGGGTGACGTCCGTGACGGCTGCATGGTGAGACGGGTCACGCGACCGTGTTCCGCATACCGGACGCCCGGCAAATGGTTTATCGTTCACTCATACGTGGTGGCGGGGTCGACCTGCGTCCTCCGCACACCACCGCTTACGGCCCTGGCTGGCTTCCCCCGTCCAGCCAGGGCTTTCTCATGCCCGGGCGCGGCCGGCGGACAGGAACCGGACGTATCGCGTCCGCCGAGGTGCCCCGAACGGCCGAAGCGGCTGAAATGAACGTAGGGAAAGCACCGGAACCGCAGCCCCGGCGAGGAGCCCCGCGTCATGACCAAAGCGATCAAACTCCTGACCGCCCTTCCCCCGCCGCAGCGCGAGCGGCTGATGACGCTCGCGCGGGAGGTGTCCTTCCCCGAGGACACCCGGATCTTCGAGGCGGGCGGCACCGCCGACCGCTTCTGGGTGATCCGCTCCGGCGCGGTCTCGCTGGACCAGCGGGTGAACGACCTGCACCGGGTGACCGTCGCCGGCCTCGGCGCGGGCGATCTGCTGGGCTGGTCCTGGCTGTTCCCGCCGCACGAGTGGGACTTCGGCGCGGTGGCCTTCAGCCCGGTGCGCGCGTACGAGTTCGACGCGGCGGCGGTGTTGCGCCTCTGCGAGGAGGAGCCGCCGCTCGGCCTCCTGCTGGTGCGCAACGTCGCCGAGGTCCTCGCCCACCGTCTGGAGACGACCCGCGGGAAGCTGCTGGAGCAGTACGCGATGCACCGGCGGGGCGGGGGGCTGTAGAACCTGTGCCCGCGGGTCCGTCGTGGCCGGCCGCGCGGTTCCCCGCGCCCCCTTCGGGGCGGCGGCCTCGCGGTCTCTCCGCCGGCGCCGGAGCTCAGATTCGGTAGCGGCGCAGGGCCGGCATCGTTGCCGTCAGGGTCAGGATCGCGACGATCACCAGGATGCCTCCGCCCGCGACGGCCGTGCGGGGGCCGAAGGCGGAGCCCGCGGTGCCGTGGAGTACGTCGGCCAGGCGGGGGCCGCCGGCCACGACCACGGTGAAGACGCCCTGCATGCGGCCGCGCATCTCGTCGGTCGCGGCGGACAGCAGGATGGCCCCGCGGAAGACCATGGAGACCATGTCGGCGACCCCCGCGAGCGCCAGGAACGCCACCGCGAGCCACAGGCTGCCGCTCAGCCCGGACCCGGTGATGGCGACACCCCAGACGACCACCGCCCCGATGACCATCCACCCGTGCCGGCGGGCCCGGGAGAACGTGCCGGAGAACAGGCCGCCCGCCACCGCGCCGACGGGGATCGCGGCGAACAGCAGGCCCAGGGCGAAGCCCTCGCCGTAGGGGGCGTAGGTCTCGGAGGCGAGCTGCGGGAACAGCGCGCGGGGCATGCCGAGGACCATGGCGACGATGTCGGCGAGGAACGACAGCAGCAGCACCGCGTGTCCCGAGATGTAGCGGAATCCCTCCAGAATGCCGCGCAGTCCCGCGCTGCCCGCCTTCACCGCCGTCAGGGGCGGCAGGGCGGGCAGACGGTACACCGCCCACACCGTGACACACAGCGCCACGGCGTCGATGAGGTACAGCTCCGGCAGGCCGATGACGGGGATGAGCGCGCCGGCGAGCAGCGGTCCGGCGATCTGGCCGGTCTGCATGACGGTGGAGCCGAGGGCGTTGGCGGCGGGAAGTTCCTCCGCGGGGACCAGCCGGGCGATGGAGGCGCTGCGGGCGGGGGCGTTGAGTCCCCAGAACGCCTGCTGGAGGGCGAGCAGGAGCATCAGCACGGCCACCGACTCCAGGCCGGTCACGGCCTGTATCCAGAACAGCAGCGAGGTGACGGCGATGCCGCTGTTGGTGATCAGCAGCAGTGTGCGGCGGTCCATGCTGTCGGCGATCGCCCCGCCCCACAGCGCGAAGACGATCAGGGGCAGCAGCCCGGCGAGGCTCGCGGTGCCGACCCAGGCGGAGGAGCCGGTGATGTCGTAGATCTGCTTGGGCACGGCGACGGCGGTGAGCTGGCTGCCGACCGCGGTGACGATGGTGGAGGACCAGAGCCGGCGGTAGGCGGGGCGGCGCAGGGGACGGGTGTCCATGGCCCAGCGGCGCAGGCCGCGTCGCCGGGGCGCGCCGGCTCCGGGGTCCTTCTCCGGTGCTTCGGTACTGCTCTCGCTGGTGTCCACGACCGTCCTGATTGGTATCTACATCTTTTGGGCCGGGGTTCACTATGGCAGGACCCGGCACCGCCGGGCTCTCCGGTTTCAGGCCCCGGCGATGAGCGTGAGGCCGAGGACGATCATGGTGGCGGCGACCAGCCCGTCCAGCACCCGCCAGGCGGCGGGGCGGGCCAGGAAGCGGCCGAGCAGCCGGGCGCCGAAACCGAGCGCGGCGAACCAGCAGACGCTGGCGAGTACGGCCCCCAGGCCGAAGGTCCAGCGCAGCGGTCCGTGGTCGGCCGCGACCGAGCCCAGCAGGAACACCGTGTCGAGGTAGACATGCGGGTTGAGCCAGGTCAGGGCGAGGCAGGTGAGTACGGCACGGCGCCGGGAGGTCGCCGCCTCCCCGTCCGTCCGCAGCCCCGCGCCGGCCGGGCGGAACACCCGCCGGGCGGCCAGGGCGCCGTAGCAGAGCAGGAACGCGCCGCCGATCCAGCCGACCGCCGTCAGCGCGCCGGGCCACGCCACGACCACCGCGCCGACCCCGCCGACGCCGAGGGCGATGAGGGCCGCGTCGGACAGGGCGCAGATGGCGACGACGGCGAGGACGGCGTCACGCCGTACGCCCTGCCGCAGGACGAAGGCGTTCTGGGCGCCGATGGCGACGATGAGGGAGAGGCCGGTGCCGAAGCCGGCGGCGGCGGTGGTCAGGGCGCTGATCATGCCGATGACGCTACGGTTCGGGGACACCCGCAGTACAGCTAAGGATTCTTACGTACCCTTAGCTCTCGTGATGACCGATCTCCCCTTGGACCAGGTACGGACCCTGCTCGCCGTGGTGGACGAGGGGACCTTCGACGCCGCGGCGGCGGCGCTGCACGTCACGCCGTCGGCGGTGAGCCAGCGGGTGAAGGCGCTGGAGCAGCGCACGGGGCGGGTCCTGCTGCTGCGCACCAAGCCGGTGCGGCCGACCGAGTCGGGCGAGGTGCTGGTCAGGCTGGCCCGCCAGGTGGGCTGGCTGGAGCGGGACGCGTACGCCGAGCTGGGGCTGAGCGGGGCCGGGGAGCCGACCCGGGTGTCGGTGGCGGTGAACGCGGACTCGCTGGCGACCTGGTTCCTCGGCGCCCTCACCCGGCTGCCGTCGGACTCGCGGCTCCGCTTCGAACTGCGCAGGGAGGACGAGGCGCACACGGCGGCGCTGCTGCGGGAGGGGACGGTGATGGCCGCGGTGACCTCGTCGCCGGACGCGGTGCCGGGGTGTTCCGTACGGCATCTGGGACGGATGCGCTATCTGCCCGCGGCGCATCCGGAGTTCGCCGCACGGCATCTGACGGGGCCGTTGCGGGACGTGCTGCCGGTGGCGCCGGTGGTGGTGTTCGACCGGAAGGACGACTTCCAGGACGGGTTCGTGCGCCGGCTCACGCGCGGGCGCTGTGAGGCGAGCGCGCTGCGTCACCACGTGCCGACGTCGGAGGGCTTCGTGGAGGCGGTCGCCTCGGGGCTGGGGTGGGGCATGGTGCCCGAGGCCCAGGCGGATCCGCTGCTCCGCTCCGGGCGCCTCGTGGTGTTCGCCCCCGGCCGCGAGGTCGACGTGTCCTTGTACTGGCAGCAGTGGAAGCTGGACTCCCCGGCCCTGGCGACGGTCGCGGACGCGGTCACTCGGGCGGCCACGGGGGCGTTGCGCGCCTGACCGGGGGCCCCGCGAGCGGCACGCCGCCCACTTGCTGCCCGCGGACAGTCGCCCTAGGGTGCCAGGCTCTGTTCCGCGCTGGTCAGGAGCATGTCTAACGCCGTCGGGTACGCGCTGGTGGTCATGCGGGTGGTGAGGAGGGGGGCGGCCTCGGCGATACGGGGGTGGGTCGCGGCCGGAAGGCGCGCGTAGGTCGAGCGCCACATGTCCTCGTCGGCTTGCCGCGCGGCGCCCGGCAGGGCCAGTGACGCCGCGTCGAGGGCGGCGAAGGCCAGCGTGGTGTCGATGAAGGCGTGATAGACGCGCACCGTCTCAGGCAGCGGGAAACCCGCCGTGCGCAGCACGTCGAGGACCGCCTCGTCGGCCGCCAGTTCGTTCGCCCGTCCGGAGACCCGGCTCGCCGTGAGGACGGCCGCCTGCGGGTGCGACAGGTAGGCCGCGTGGATGCGGAGCCCGATGCCGCGCAGGTCCTCGCGCCACCGCCCGGTGGGGTGCCAGCCGTGCAGCGCCCGGCCGATCAGCGCGTCGCCGATGGCGAGGGTCAGTTCGTCCATGCCGCGGAAGTAGCGGTAGAGGGTGCTCGGGTCGCAGTCCAGGGCGAGGCCGAGCCGGCGGGCGGTCAGACCCGTACTGCCGTGCTCGCGCAGCATCCGCAGCGCGGTCTCGACGATCAGCGTCTCGGAGAGGACGACACCGCCCCGGGTGGGCCTGCGGCGCCGCCGGCGCTCCTCGGGGACCACACGCTTCGGCATCACCGCTCCTCGCACCCTTATGCCAACGCCATTGACCTTACGCCGGCGTACGGCCGAGCATCACGTCCCGGGATCCATGCGTCCAGGAAAGGGACCGTCATGCGTGTACTGCTCGTGGGAGCCGGCGGAGTGGGTACCGCCGTCACCCGGATCGCGGCCCGGCGGCCGTTCTTCGACCGGATGGTGGTGGCCGACCACGACCCCGCGCGGGCCGGGGCGGCGGTCGCCGCGCTCGGCGCGGACGCCGGCCGGTTCCACGCCGAGCACGTGGACGCCGCCGACGAGGAGGCGGTCGCGGCGCTGCTCGAGCGCCACGGCTGCGACGTGCTGCTCAACGCCACCGACCCCCGGTTCGTGATGCCGCTGTTCCGGGCCGCGCGCCGGGCCGGCGTCACCTATGTCGACATGGCGATGTCACTGTCCCGGCCGCACGGCGGGCAACCGTACGAGAAGTGCGGGGTCAAGCTCGGCGACGAGCAGTTCGCCCTGGCCGGGGAGTGGGAGAGGGCCGGTGCGCTCGCCCTGGTCGGGATGGGTGTCGAACCCGGGCTGTCGGACGTCTTCGCCCGGTACGCCGCCGACGAACTCTTCGACGAGATCGAGGAGATCGGCGTCCGCGACGGCGCGAACCTCACCGTGGACGGCTACGACTTCGCGCCGTCCTTCAGCATCTGGACCACCATCGAGGAGTGTCTCAACCCGCCCGTGGTCTACGAGAAGGACCGCGGCTGGTTCACCACGGAACCGTTCAGCGAACAGGAGGTGTTCGACTTCCCCGAGGGCATCGGCCCGGTGGAGTGCGTGAACGTCGAGCACGAGGAGGTGCTGCTCGTCCCGCGCTGGGTCGACGCGCGCCGGGTGACGTTCAAGTACGGGCTCGGCCGCGAGTTCGTCGACACGCTCAGGACGCTGCACCTGCTGGGCCTGGACCGCACCGACCCGGTGACCGTGCCCGGTCCCGAAGGCCCCGTGCGGGTCTCGCCCCGGGACGTGGTGGCCGCCTGTCTGCCCGACCCGGCGACCCTCGGCGAGCGGATGCACGGCAGGACCTGCGCCGGCACCTGGGTACGCGGGGTGAAGGACGGCGCGCCGCGCGAGGTGTACCTGTACCACGTGGTCGACAACCAGTGGTCCATGGCCGAGTACGGCTGCCAGGCCGTGGTCTGGCAGACCGCCGTCAACCCCGTCGTCGCCCTCGAACTCCTCGCCGCCGGCGTCTGGTCGGGGACGGGCGTGCTCGGCCCCGAGGCGTTCCCGGCGGCCCCGTTCCTGGATCTGCTGACCGCGTACGGCTCGCCCTGGGGGCTGCGCGAACAGTGACCGCGCGTACGCCTCCCGTTGGTTTCGCCGCGCGGCGACAGGTGACCCGAAGAGGAGCGGGGCACCCGACGGGTGCCCGTCCGTATTCTCTCCGAGCGCAGGTGACTCTCGATGGACAACTGGCGCAGGCGTGCGGCCTGCCGTACCGAGGACCCCGACCTCTTCTTCCCGATCGGCACCTCCGGGCCCGCGCTGACGCAGGCGGAACAGGCCAAGGCCGTGTGCCGGCGCTGCCCCGTGCGGGAACAGTGCCTGGAATGGGCGCTCGGCACGGGGCAGTCCATCGGCGTGTGGGGCGGTACGGACGAGACGGAACGCCGGGCCCTGAAGCGGCGTATCGCCGCCCGGGGATCGTCCGGTTAGCCGGGCCCGGTGTGCCGCAGTACGCTCGCCGGACAGCACCGGAAGGGGCCGAACCATGAGCGTGCGGGTACGCCGTGTGTACGAACCGCCCGAGGCGGACGACGGGGTCCGGGTCCTGGTCGACCGGTTGTGGCCGCGCGGTCTGGCGAAGGACGCGGCCCGGGTGGACGAGTGGCCCAAGGGGCTGACCCCGTCCACCGAACTGCGCCGCTGGTACCACGCGGACGACCGGCCGTACGAGGAGTTCCGCAGCCGCTACGAGGCGGAGCTGGCCGAACCGGAGGCCGCCGGACTCCTCGACCACGTACGGGAACTGGCCGGCCGGGGCCCGGTGACGCTGCTGACCGCGTCGAAGAGCCCGCAGACCAGTCACGCGGAGGTGCTGGCCCGCCTGCTGGAGGACTGAGGCACCGCCCGCCCGGGTCAGGCGGTCCGCGCGGCCGCCGCCCGTCCCGCGGCCCGCCCCGAGAAGAGGCAGCCGCCGAGGAAGGTGCCCTCCAGCGCGTTGTAGCCGTGCACACCGCCGCCGCCGAACCCCGCCACCTCGCCGGCCGCGTACAGGCCCTCGACCGGCTGTCCGTCGGCGCCGAGCGCGCGGGAGTCCAGGTCGGTCTGGATGCCGCCGAGGGTCTTGCGGGTGAGGATGTTCAGCTTGACGCCGATCAGCGGGCCGGCCGCCGGGTCGAGGAGGCGGTGCGGGGTGGCGACCCGGCCGAGACGGTCGCCGATGTAGCGCCGGGCGTTGCGGATGCCCTGCACCTGGGCGTCCTTGCTGTACGCGTTCTCCATCTGCAGGTCGCGGGCCTCGATCTGACGCCGTACGACGGCGGCGTCGAGCAGCGGCTTCTCGGTGAGGGCGTTCATCTTCTCGACGAGCTGTTCGAGGGTGGTGGCGCTCACGAAGTCGGCGCCCTTGCGCAGGAACGCGTCCACGGGGCCGGGGGCGCCCTTGCCCAGCAGCCGGGTGCGCAGGAAGCCGGCCCGGTCCTTGGCGGTGATGTCGGGGTTCTGCTCGGAGCCCGACAGCGCGAACTCCTTTTCGATGATCCTCTGGGTGAGGACGAACCAGGAGTGGTCGTACCCGGCGATGTCCTCGGTGGTGCGCAGATGCCTGAGCGTGCCGAGGGTGTCGTAGCCGGGCAGGCAGGGGCCGGGCAGCCGGCGGCCGAGGGCGTCGAACCACATGGAGGACGGCCCGGGCAGGATACGGATGCCGTGTCCCGGCCAGACCGGGTCCCAGTTGCGCAGGCCCTCGGTGTAGTGCCACATGCGGTCCCGGTTGACCAGGCGCGCTCCCGCGCGGGCGCTGATGTCGAGCATCCGGCCGTCGACGTAGGCCGGGACCCCGGTGACCATCTCGCGCGGCGGGGTGCCGAGCCGCTCGGGCCAGTACCGGCGGACGATGTCGTGGTCGGCGCCGATACCGCCGCTGGTGACGATCACGGCCTGGGCGGTGAGTTCGAACTCGCCGACCGCGTCACGGCTGGACGCGACCCCGCGCGGGGCGTTGTCCTCCGCGAGGACGGTGCCGCGCACCCCGCGCGCGGTGCCGCCCTCGACGACCAGCTCGTCGACCCGGTGACGGTGGTGGAAGGTGAGCAGTCCGTCGCGGGAGGCCTCCCGGGCGTACCGCACGAACGGGGCGACGACGCCGGTGCCGGTGCCCCAGGCGATGTGGAAGCGGGGCACGGTGTTGCCGTGGCCGTCCGCGCGGAGGTCGCCGCGCTCGGCCCAGCCGACGGTGGGCAGGAACGTGATGCCGTGGCCGTCCAGCCAGGACCGCTTCTCCCCCGCCGCCCACTCGACGTACGCCTTCGCCCAGCGCACCGACCAGGTGTCCTCGTCGTCGAGCCGGTCGAAGCCGGCGCTGCCCCGCCAGTCGTTCCAGGCCAGGTCGAAGGAGTCCTTGATGCCCAGGCGCCGCTGCTCCGGGGAGCCCACGAGGAACAGCCCGCCGAAGGACCAGTAGGCCTGACCGCCGAGGTTGGCGGCGTTCTCCTGGTCGACCAGGGCGACCCTGCGGCCCCTGCTGGTCAGCTCGTGGGCCGCGACGAGGCCCGCGAGTCCCGCTCCGACGACGATGACGTCGGCATCCATGGCGACCGTCCCTTCCTGTGGCGACTGTTATCCGGTGAGCAGCGCGGTCAGCAGTTGTTTCAGCCAGGCCCGGGCGGCCGCGACGTCCCGGTCCAGCAGCAGTTGGGTGGTGACGCCGTCGTAGGCGGCGACCACGGCGTGCGCGGCGCCCCGCACGTCGGTGAGGGCGGCGGGCAGCTCGGTGTGGCCCCGGGCCCTCGCGAGCCGGTCCTCGATGGCCCCGCGCAGCCGGGCCCGGTGCTCCAGCAGGGCGCGCGCCACCTCGGGGTCGCGGGCGGCGTGCACCAGGAAGTCGGTCTTCACCAGCAGCCAGTCGCGGTCCAGGAGCAGGACCTCGGTGACACGGTCGACGGCGGCGGGCACGTCGAGGTCGGGACCGTCCTGGGCGAGGGCGCCGGCGACCTGCTCCGCGATCAGTCCGGCGCGCTCGGTGTAGAGGGCGAAGAACAGCTCGTCTAGGCCGGTGAAGTTGGAGTAGAAGGCGCCCCGGGTGTAGCCGGCCCGCTCGCAGATCTCCTCGATCGAGACATGTCCGAAGCCCTTGGCGGCGAAGACGGAGAACGCGGCGCCGAGCAGGTCGGCGCGTGTGCGCCGCCGGCGTCTGGTGACGCGCCCCGCCGTACCGTCCACCGCCATACCGGCCAGCCCTTCCGTTCGATACGGAAACGTATCCGATACACCGGTGTATCGATAGAGGGAGGCCCTGGGAAGCTTCATATAGAACAGACATTCGAAACAGGAGTACGCTGGCCCCATGACCGCACTGCAGGGCTCGCTCTTCGACCAGACCGACGAACTGCGGCTCGGCCCCCTCGACGGGGTGCGCCGCACCGAGCTGGGCCGGGGCGCCTGGATCGACGTGCTGCCGGGCTGGCTCGGCGGCTCCGGCGCGCTCTTCGAGCGGCTCGCGGCCGAGGTGCCGTGGCGGGCGGAGCGGCGCCAGATGTACGACCAGGTCGTGGACGTGCCCCGGCTGCTGTCGTACTACCGCGCGGGCGCTCCGCTGCCGCACCCGGTGCTGACCGAGGCGCGCGAGGCGCTGAGCCTGCACTACGCCGACGAGCTGGGCGAGCCGTTCACCACGGCCGGGCTCTGCTACTACCGCGACGGCCGGGACAGCGTCGCCTGGCACGGCGACCGGATCGGCCGGGGCGCGCGCGAGGACACGATGGTCGCCATCCTCTCCGTGGGCGCGCCCCGCGATCTGCTGCTGCGCCCCCTGGGCGGCGGCGGGACCGTGCGCCGTCCGCTGGGGCACGGCGACCTCATCGTGATGGGCGGGTCCTGCCAGCGCACCTGGGAGCACGCCGTCCCCAAGAGCGGCCGCGCGGCGGGACCGCGCATCAGCGTCCAGTTCCGCCCGCACGGCGTGAACTGACCCGCCGGAAGCCTGTCCTCCCCGTCCCCGCTCCCCCACACTGGGCCGCACCCGGGCGGGGAGGGCCGATGGGCGCGGACACGGAGCGGGCGGCGCGGCCGGGCAGGCGGCGCGAACTCGACGCGCTGCGCGCCCTGGTCGTCCTCGGGCTGGTCTTCTTCCACGCCGCCCTCGTCTTCTCCCCCGACGACGACTTCTACGTCAAGAACGCGAGCACGACCAACGCCGTCACCGTCCTCGCCGGGTTCGGCGTGGTGTGGGCCATGCCCATGCTGTTCCTGGTGGCCGGCCTCGGCGCCCGGTACTCGATCGCCCGCCGGGGCCCCGGCGGGTTCGCCCGGGAACGGCTGCTGCGGCTGGGCGTCCCGCTGGTCTTCGGGACGGTCGTGCTCTGTCCCCTCCCCCAGTGGCTGCGGCTGCGCGCCGCCGACCCGGGGTACGACGAGCCGTACGTGCGGTTCTGGGGGCGTTTCCTGAGCGTGCGGCCGGACCTGGCCGACTTCCCCTTCGTCCTGGAGGGCGACCACTTCGAGACCGGGCACCTGTGGTTCGTCGTCCTGCTGCTCGCCTTCTGCCTCCTGCTCGCCCCGGCCGCCGCCCGGCTGGCGGCGGCGGCCGGCCGCGTGGCGCCCGCGCTGCGGCGCCGGCCGGCGCTGCTGCTGCTCCCGGCGCTGCCCCTGGCCGCCGTCAACGCGCTGCTGGGCATGGAGGAGGACTACGCGGGCTGGAACCGCTGGGCGTATCTGCTCTTCTTCGTCTGCGGTTTCGCCCTCGCGGACGACGAGCGGGCCCGGGAGGCGATGCGCCGGGCCGCGGTCCCCGTGGGCGCGCTCGGCGTGGCGCTGTTCGCCGGGTGCGCGCCCGGTTTCGTCGCCGGGGACGACCCGTTCACCGCGTGGACCTCGTTCGCGCTGGTCACGCGGGCGCTGTTCGGGGCGGCCGGCTGGTGCTGGGTCGTGGCGATCCTCGGCCTGCTGGACCGGCCCCGGCGCCCGCGCGCGGACGGCGGCCGGGGCGGCGTCCTGCCGTACCTGGCCGTCGCCGCCCTGCCGTTGTACGTCCTGCACCAGCCGGTCGTCGTCGTCCTCGCCTACGGCGTGGTCGGGTGGTCCGCGCCGATGGCCGTCAAGTACGGGGTGATCGTGGCCGCCTCCCTGGCGGTCGTCCTCGCGCTGTACGAGTACGGGGTGCGCCGGTGGGCGGTGACCCGGTTCCTGTCCGGGATGCGTCCCGGCCCGCGCCCCCCTCCGCCCCCACCCGCGTCCTGATCTGCTTTCCTGATCACGTCGGGCAGGAACGACCGGAACAACTCGAACTCGGGACGATCATGCGAGCAGCGGTGCGGCACGTCGCGGACGGCACCTACCTGGTGCACGGCACGAACACCAACTGGGTGATCCTCACCGAGGGGGACGCCGTCACACTGATCGACACCGGCTACCCCGGCGACCGCGAGGGGCTGCTCGCCTCGCTGGCGGAGGTGGGGAGCGCGCCGGAGGCGGTGACGGCCGTTCTGATCACGCACGCCCACAGCGACCACCTGGGGTCCGCCGAGTATCTGAGCACCGCCTACGGCACCCCCGTCCACACCCACAAGGCGGAAGTCCCGCACGCCCGCCGGGACTTCCTGCACCAGGTGACCGTCGGACAGGTGCTGCGCAACGGCTGGCGGCCCGGTGTGCTGCCCTGGGCGGCGCACGCCCTGCGCTCCGGTGGGACGGCGGACGTGGCGGTCACCTCGCCCGAGCCGTTCCCGGAGTCCGGCCCCGGCCCGCTCGATCTGCCGGGCCGGCCCGTGCCCGTGCACACGCCCGGCCACACCGCCGGGCACTGCGCGTTCCACTTCCCGGACACCGGCGTGGTGGTGTCCGGCGACGCCCTGGTGAGCGGCCATCCCACCTCGCGCGTACGGGGCCCGCAGATGCTGACGGACATGTTCCACCGCGAGCGCGCCACCGCCGTGGCCTCGCTGGACGTCCTCGCCCAACTGGACGGCGAGCTGCTGCTGCCGGGGCACGGGCCGCTGCACGAGGGGTCCGTGCGGGACGCCGCCCGGCTGGCCCGGGAGCGCGCCCAATAGGGTGGGACGACGACCGCCCACAAGACGAGGACACCTCCGCCATGGCACTGCAGATCAACGCCACCAACCCGGAGCACCCCGCGCTCCTGTTGGAACTGCCGTGGCATCTGCCGCTGGAGGAGTGGCCCGAGGAGTACCTGGTCCCGCTGCCGCGCGGCATCTCCCGGCACGTGGTGCGCTACGCGCGCGCCGGCGACGAGGTGATCGCGGTCAAGGAACTCGCCCAGCGGCCCGCGCTGCGCGAGTACGAGCTGCTGCGCGACCTGGACCGCATCGGCATCCCGGCGGTCGACCCGCTGGCCGTGCTCACCGGCCGCACCGACACCGCCGGGGAACCGCTGGAGAGCGTCCTGGTCACCCGGCACCTCGGCGGCTCGATGCCCTACCGGTCGATGTTCGAGACGACGCTGCGCCCGGCGACCATGCACCGGCTGATGGACGCGCTCGCCGTGCTGCTGGTGCGGCTGCACCTGGCCGGGTTCGCGTGGGGCGACTGCTCGCTGTCCAACACGCTGTTCCGGCGGGACGCGGGCGCCTACGCCGCCTACCTCGTGGACGCCGAGACCGGTGATCTGCACCCGGAGCTCAGCGCCGGCCAGCGGGAGTACGACCTCGATCTCGCGCGGGTCAACATCAGCGGCGAGCTGCTCGACCTGGAGGCCTCGGGGGCGCTGCACCCCTCCGTCGACCCGATCGAGTTCGGCACCGAGATCTGCGCCCGCTACCAGAGACTGTGGCAGGAGCTGACCCGCACCTCCGTGTACCCGGCGGGCAAGTACCAGTACATCGAGCGCCGGATCCGCCGGCTGAACGACCTCGGCTTCGACGTGGCCGAGATGCAGATCGAGCACGCCTCCAACGGCGACACGGTCACCTTCGTGCCGAAGGTCGTGGACGCCGGGCACCATCAGCGGCAGCTGCTGCGGCTGACCGGCCTGGACGCCGAGGAGAACCAGGCCAGGCGGCTGCTGAACGACCTGGAGAGCTGGATGGCCACCCAGGACGACTACGCCCCGGGCGACCCCCTCGGCGCCCGTCCGGAGGTCCTCGCGCACCGCTGGGTGCGGGAGGTCTTCCGGCCCACCGTGCGGTCCGTGCCGCCGGAGCTGCGCGGGCCGATGGACGCCGCGGAGATCTATCACGAACTGCTCGAGCACCGCTGGTACCTGTCCGAGCGTGCCCAGCACGACATCGGGCTGGGCACGGCCGTCGAGGACTACATCAAGAACATCCTCCCGAAGGTGCGGGAGACGCTCCGGCCGACGGCCGACTGAGCCCGAGACGCCCCCGTCAGGCCGGCGGCACCACGGCCACCGGGCAGTCCGCGTGGTGCAGGACGCCGTACGCCACCGAGCCGATCCTGGCCCCCACGGCGGTGCGGTGGGCACGGCGGCCGACCACCATCAGCTGGGCGGTGCCCGCCACCGAGAGCAGCACCTGGCCGGCGCTGCCCATCTCCACGTGCTCGATCACCCGCACGTCCGGGTAGCGCTCCCGCCACGGCGCGAGGGCCGCCGCCAGCGCCTTCTGCTCGAACGGCTCCAGACCGCCGGCCTCGTCGAGGAGCTGCAGCGAGGCGGGGCTGTAGGCGAACACCGGGGGCAGGGTCCAGGCCCGTACGGCGCGTACCGTGGCCCCGCGCCGGGCCGCGGTCTCGAAGGCGAGGCCGAGCGCGGCGGCGCTGTCCTCCGGGTCGCCCTGCTGGCCGACGACGATCTCGTGCCCGGCGACCTCGTCCGACGCCTGGTCCCCGGCCCGTACGAACACCACCGGCCGTCCGGCGTCGACGATCACCTGCTGGCCGACCGAGCCGACCAGGAAACCCATGATCCGCCCATGGCCGCGCGAGCCCAGCACGAGCAGCTCCGCGTCGGCGGCCGCCTCCGTGAGCGTCGGGACGGCGTCGCCCTCCAGGACGTCCGTCGTCACCGCGAGCCCGGGGTGGCGTTCGGCGACGGCGCGGACCGCCCCGGCGGCCGACTCGCGCGCCCACCGCTCCTGGGTGGCCCTGTCCCCCGTGTCCACCGCGTCGTGCGCCTCGAACCGCCAGGCGTGCACCACCCGCAGCGGCAGTCCCCGGCGGACCGCCTCCCGCGCCGCCCAGGCCAGCGCGGCGAGGCTCTCCCCGGTTCCGTCGATCCCTGCCGTGATCGGGCGCGTCATCCCGTTCCTCCCGGTGTCGTGTCCACTTGGCACGGTCCAGTCTTCCCTACACCGCCGCCCCGGCCGCAGGCGGTCGTGGGGCTCACCCGTCCCTGAGCGTTTCGGCGCGGGCGAACATACGATGGGCGGGGCCGGTGTGGTGGCCGTGGGCCGACCGGGGTCCGCCGCGCCGGGGAAACGAGCGCACACGTGGGGGACGTATGACTCAGGCCGCCGAAGCGGCGCGAAACGTGATCATGACCGTGGACGACGATCCGGGTGTCTCCCGCGCGGTGGCCCGGGACCTCAGAAGGCGTTACGGGGCGTCGTACCGGATCGTGCGCGCGGAGTCCGGCGAGTCCGCGCTGGACGCGCTGCGCGAACTGAAGCTGCGCGGCGACCTCGTCGCGGTGATCCTGGCCGACTACCGGATGCCGCGGATGAACGGCATCGAGTTCCTGGAGCAGGCCCTCGACATCCACCCGGGGGCCCGGCGGGTGCTGCTGACCGCGTACGCGGACACCGGCGCGGCGATCGACGCGATCAACGTCGTCGACCTCGACCACTACCTCCTCAAGCCGTGGGACCCGCCGGAGGAGAAGCTCTACCCGGTCCTCGACGACCTCCTGGAGGCGTGGCGGTGCAGCGACTACCGGCCGGTGCCCAGCACCAAGGTGGTCGGGCACCGCTGGTCGGCGCGGTCCTCGGACGTACGGGAGTTCCTGGCCCGCAACCAGGTGCCGTACCGCTGGTACTCCTCCGACGAGCCGGAGGGCCGCCGGCTGCTGGCCGCCGCCGGTGAGGACGGGAGGCGGCTGCCGGTGGTGATCACCCCGGACGGGACGCCCCTGGTGGAGCCGGAGACCGTGGACCTCGCCGCGCACGTGGGCCTGGCGACGGCCCCGGAGGCCGACTTCTACGACCTGGTGGTGATCGGCGGCGGCCCGGCCGGTCTCGGCGCGGCGGTCTACGGGGCCTCGGAGGGGCTGCGGACCGTGCTGGTGGAGCGGTCGGCGACCGGCGGGCAGGCGGGACAGTCCTCCCGGATCGAGAACTATCTCGGCTTCCCCGACGGGGTGTCGGGCGGGCAGCTCACCGATCGGGCGCGGCGGCAGGCCACCCGGTTCGGCGCCGAGATCCTCACCGCGCGCGAGGTGACGGGGCTCGAGGTCAACGGCGGCGCCCGCGTCGTACGGTTCTCCGACGGCTCCGAGATCGCCGCGCACAGCGTGATCCTGGCGACCGGGGTGTCGTACCGGCAGCTGGCGGCGCCCGGCTGCGAGGAGCTCAACGGCTGCGGGGTGTACTACGGGTCCGCGCTGACGGAGGCCGCCGCCTGCCAGGGCCAGGACGTGTACATCGTCGGCGGCGCCAACTCGGCCGGGCAGGCGGCGATGTATCTCGCCCGGTTCGCCAAGTCGGTGACGCTGCTGGTGCGCGGGCCGGACCTCGCGGCGTCGATGTCGTACTACCTGATCCAGCAGATCGAACAGGCGCCGAACATCTCGGTGCGCTGCGGGTCGGTCGTCGAGGGCGCGCACGGCGACGGGCACCTGGAGCGGCTGACCGTGCGCGACACGAGCGGCGGAGCGAGTGAGCTCGTCGACGCGCAGTGGCTGTTCGTGTTCATCGGCGCCGCCCCGCTGACCGACTGGCTGGACGGCACGGTGCTGCGGGACGAGCGCGGGTTCATCCTCGCCGGGCCCGACCTCACCGCCGACGGACGGCCGCCCGCGGACTGGGAGCTGGACCGGCCGCCGTACCACCTGGAGACCAATGTGCCCGGCGTGTTCGTCGCGGGCGACGCGCGCGCGCAGTCCGCCAAACGGGTCGCGTCCGCCGTCGGAGAGGGAGCCATGGCCGTGATGCTCGTCCACCGGTATCTGGAGCAGTCGTGAGCGGGCAGCCGCTGCCGTGCAGCCCGCGGGAGATCGGCGCCCTGTTCCTGTTCGAGAAGCTCACCCCCGAGCAGTTGGGGCGGCTCTGCGGCGAGGGCCGGGTGGAGCGGTTCGAGCCCGGTCCGGTCTACACCGAGGGGGAGCCCGCCACCTGCTTCTACGTGATGCTCGACGGCACCGTCGTGCTGTCCCGCCGGGTCGGCGCGGACGACGTGGAGGTCACCCGCACCTCCCAGCGCGGGGTGTACGCGGGCGCCATGCAGGCGTACCTCGGGGACCGGGTGCGGCAGGTGTACAACAACTCGATGCGCGTGACGGAGCCGACGCGGTTCTTCGTGGTGCCCGCGGACACGTTCGCGAGCATCATGCAGGAGTGGTTCCCGATGGCCGTCCACCTCCTGGAGGGGCTGTTCTTCGGGTCGAAGAGCACCCAGCGGGCCATCGGCCAGCGCGAACGGCTGCTGGCGCTCGGCTCGCTGTCGGCCGGGCTGACCCACGAACTCAACAACCCCGCCGCGGCGGCCGTGCGGGCGACCGCGACGCTGCGCGAGCGCGTCGGCAAGATGCGGCACAAGCTGCGCATCATCTCCGCCGGCACCTACGACCGCGAGACACTGGCCAACCTCATCGACATCCAGGAGCGCACGGCCGAACGGGTCGCGAAGGCACCGGTGCTGAGCCCGCTGGAGGCGTCCGACCGCGAGGACGCGCTCGCCGACTGGCTGGACGACCACGGTATCGACGACGGCTGGCGGATCGCCCCCACGTTCGTACAGGCCGGGCTGGACGAGGACTGGCTGGACGAGGTCGCCGCCGCCGTGGACGAGGAGACGCTCCCCTCGGCGGTCGGCTGGCTCAGCTACACGGTCGAGACGGAACTGCTGATGGACGAGATCGCGGACTCCACCAACCGCGTCTCGCACCTCGTCGACGCCGCCAAGCAGTACTCGCAGCTCGACCGCGCCCCCTTCCAGGTCGCCGACGTGCACGAGCTCCTCGACAGCACGCTGCTGATGCTGTCGGGGAAGTTCGGGCAGCGGATCAAGGTGGTCAAGGAGTACGACCGCACCCTGCCGCGCGTGCCCGCGTACCCGGCGGAACTCAACCAGGTGTGGACCAACCTGATCGACAACGCGGTCGCCGCCATGAACGGGACGAGCGGCGAGGGCACCCTGACCGTGCGCACCGCGCGGGAGAACGACCGGCTGCTGGTGGAGTTCGGCGACACCGGCACGGGCATCCCGCCGGAGGTCCGCGACCGGGTCTTCGACCCGTTCTTCACCACCAAGCCGGTGGGCGAGGGCACCGGGCTCGGCCTGGACATCTCCTGGCGGATCGTGGTGAACAAGCACCACGGGACGCTCCGGTTCGACTCCGAGCCCGGCGACACCCGCTTCCAGGTGCTGCTGCCGCTCACCGCACCGGCCCCCGACGACACCCCCGAGGAGTCCGCATGACCAGCGACCACGACATCGACCCCGCCGTCCCCCCGGGCGGCCCGGGCTGCGCCGACTGCGACTCCGTGGGCGGCTGGTGGTTCCATCTGCGGCGCTGCGCGCGGTGCGGCCACATCGGCTGCTGCGACAGCTCGCCCGGCCGGCACGCCACGGCGCACTTCAAGGCCACGGGGCATCCCGTGGTCCGCAGCTACGAGCCGGGCGAGGACTGGTTCTGGAACTACGCCACCAACGAGCTGTACGAGTCCGGCCCCGACCTGGCCCCGCCCGCGAGCCACCCCGCCGACCAGCCGGCGCCGGGGCCCGCGGGACGGGTGCCGGCGGACTGGGCACAAACACTGCGCGGCTGAGCGGCGGCCCACGTCACGGTCCTGGCGGAGGGAGGGAGTCCGGGCGAGGATGCCCCCATGAAGGGTGACCTGTTTTCCAGTCAGCACATGGTGCGGCCGGCGACGGCGGCGGGCATGACGGTCGAGAACGCCAAGTGCGTGCGCTACACGGTCGACGGCGAGATGCACGCCCGGCAGGGCGCGATGATCGCCTACCGCGGCGATCTGCGCTTCGAGCGCAAGGGCCAGGGCGTGGGCGGCATGCTCAAACGGGCGGTGACCGGCGAGGGGCTGCCCCTGATGGCGGTGCGCGGCCGGGGCGAGGCCTGGTTCGCGCACGAGGCGCAGAACTGCTTCATCGTCGAGGTCGACCCCGGCGACGAGTTCACCGTCAACGGCCGCAACGTCCTGTGCTTCGACTCCTCGCTGTCCTACCGGATCGCGACCGTGAAGGGCGCCGGCATCACCGGCGGCGGCCTGTTCAACAGCGTCTTCACCGGGCACGGCCGGCTGGGGCTGGTCTGCGACGGGAATCCGCTGGTGATCCCGGTGTCCCCGCAGTACCCGGTCTTCGTGGACACGGACGCGATCGTCGGCTGGACCGCGGGCCTCGACACCTCGCTGCACCGATCGCAGTCGGTCGGCTCGATGCTGCGCGGCGGGTCCGGCGAGGCCGTACAGCTGGTGCTGCGGGGTGAGGGCCATGTCGTCGTCCGGCCCAGTGAGGCGACACCCCAGAAGGCACAGCAGCACTGACCGATGTTGACCTTGGCCGCCGGCCGGGTCAGGGTGGACGGCGACGCGGATCGCACACCCCGCGCCGGAGAGGTGGCAGTCGTGATCGGGATCGCCGACATCGAGACCGCGGCCGGGCGGATCGCCCCGCACGTGGTGCGGACCCCGACCGTGCCGAGCCCCGGCCTGTCGGCGCTGCTGGGGGTTCCGGTCACGGCGAAGCTGGAGCTGCTGCAGCGCACCGGTTCGTTCAAGGTGCGGGGCGCGGCGGCGAAGCTGCTGTCACTGGGCGAGGCCGAGCGGGCGGCCGGGGTCGTGGCGGTGAGCGGCGGCAACCACGGGATCTCCCTCGCGGTGATGGCCGCGGCCCTCGATGTGAAGGCCACGGTGGTGATGCCGCGTTCGGCGCCCGCCCGGGCCGTGGAGATCGCGGAGTCCGCCGGGGCGTCGGTGCGGCTGACCCCCGACATGGACGGCGCGTTCGCGCTGATGAACCGGCTGCGGCAGGAGGGGCTGACCCTGGTCCACCCCTTCGACGACCCGGTGGTGATCGCCGGTCAGGGCACCGTGGGGCTGGAGTTCGCCGCCGACGCCGGTGACCTCACCGACGTGCTGGTGAGCATCGGGGGCGGCGGGCTGATCGCCGGGGTGGCGGCGGCCCTGCGGGCGCTGCGGCCGGGGGTGCGGATCTGGGGCGTGGAGACCGAGGGCGCGGAGGCGATGTCCCGGGCGCTGGCGGCGGGCGGCCCGCTGCCGGTGAGGCTGACGTCCATCGTGTCCACGCTGAGCGCGCCGGCCGTGTCCCGGCTGACGTACGAGCATGTGTCGGAGCTGGTCACCGAGGTGCTGGTGGTGCCGGACCGGGAGGCGGTACGGGGCTCCCTCGACCTCGCGGACCACGCCAAGGTGTGGGCCGAACCGGCGGCCGGCTGTCTGCTGCCCGCCGCGCGGCGGGTGCTGGAGCGGGTCGGTGGGGACGCCCGGCTGGGTCTGGTGGTGTGCGGCGGCAACGCCACCACCGGCGACATGATCGCCTGGACGGAACACTTCGAGCTTCGCTGAGGCTCCCGTTGAACGGACGCGGCCCGTTTCCCGTACCCCTGGGGACAGCGGGAGCCGGCGGTTCGACGAGGGATGGCCATGGGCAGGGCGCACGTCTCCACGGACCGGTCGGTCGCCGGGCGGTACCGGCTGATCGAGGTCGCGCGTCGCGAGACCAACCGGGTCCGCTGGTACGCCGACGATCCGGGCACCGGGCGCCCCTGCCTCGTCACGCAGACCGCCCTCCCCCAGGACGCGGGCGTCACGCCCTCGCGGGTGCTGCGGGCGACGGAGAGCGTGGCCCGGCTGTGCCCCGGCCGGATCGCGACCGTCGTCGACGCCGTCGAGGAGTCCGGTTTCCTGTGGACCGTGCACGCCTGGATCGACGGCACGTCGCTCGACGAGGTCCTGGCCGAGGAGGGCCCGTTCACCCGCGCGCGGGCGGCACGCGTCGCGCTGGAGCTGCTCGACGTCCTGGACGCCGCGCACGCCGAGGCCGTCACCCACGGCGAACTCAGTCCGGGCCAGGTGTTCCTGCGCGAGGGCGCCCCGGTCGTGGTCACCGGGTACGGGCTGGCGGGCGCCACGTCGGTGCCCCGGCTCACGGCACCGTCGTACGCCTCCCCGGAGCAGGCCCGCAACGAGCGGATCGGGCCCGCCGCCGATCTGTGGGCGCTGGGCGCGATCCTCTACACGATGCTGGAGGGGCGTCCGCCGTTCCGGGACCGCGGGCGGCCCGAGGCCACGCTGAAGGGCGTGGACCGGCTGCCCCTGCGCACACCGTTGCGGGCGGGACCGCTCACCCAGGTCGTCCAGGGGCTGCTGCGCAAGGACCCCCGGGAGCGACCGGCCCGGCAGGCGGTGCGGGAGGCGCTCACCCGGGCACTGCGCGAGGACGACGGCACGACCGCGACGGCGCTGTCCGGCACCGTGCGGTACGCGGGCCGGGAGTGGGGCCGGCGGGCGACGCTCATCGGCACCACGCTGGCCGTCGTCACGGTGGCGGCCGCCGTGCTCGCCGCGACCCGGGGACTGCCGGGCGGCGACGGCGAGCCGGCCTCCGACGCGCCACCGGCCGCCGCGTCCGTCCCCGCCGCGTCCGTACCCGCCGCCCCCGGCGCCACGCCGGACGACGAGCCGGAGACGCCCGCCCCCTCTCCCTCCCCGACGGACGACGCCGGCGGTCTCCCGCCCGGCTATCACGCCTACCACGCCCCGGAGGGCTTCTCCGTGGCGCTGCCCGGCGGCTGGAAGCGGCTGGACACCTCGCCCGGCGCCGACGGGGCCTACCGGGTCGTCTTCGGCGCCGACGGCGACCCGCGCACCCTCGCCGTCACCTACAGCGAGGGGGTGGGGGCGGACGCGGTGGCCGTATGGCGGGACGACGTGGAGCCGCTCCTGGAGCGGTCCGGCGACGGCTACGACCGGATCGGCGGGATCCGCGCGACGACGTACCAGGGCCGGGAGGCCGCCGACATGGAGTGGTCCGCCGACGCCGGCGGCGACCGGGTGCGCACCTTCGGGCGCGGCCTCCTCCTGGGCGGCGGACGCGGCTTCTCGCTGCGCTGGACGACCCCGGCCGCCGACTGGTCGCAGCCGGCGAGCCGGGAGGCCCTGCGGACCGTCCTACGGACGTTCCGCCCCGCCCCGGACTGATCCGCGCGGGGCGCGCAGCTTCCGCAGCGGCCATGCGTGCAGCGGGCGGGTGAGCCACTGGGCCCGGAAGGTGCGGTCGGTGAGGGAGCAGGTGACCCGCAGGCGGTGCGGTGTCTCCAGGAACACGACGTCGACGGCGAGCGTGTCGCCGTCGGTCCAGCCGCCGCTCACGGCGGCCGGGACGGGCTTCTCGGCGGTCGTCCAGCCGGGCCCGCCGAACCGTGCGCCGAACCGCTCGCCGTCCTCGGTGAGGGTCAGGGTCCAGCCGCCGTCGGCTTCCGCCGTGACCTCGGCCGCGGTCAGCCCCGGCTGGTCCTCGCAGGTCCCGCCGTACGGGGTGAACGCGGCGCCGGACCAGTGCCCGGCCCGCTCCCGGGGTACGGGGCCGCCCTCGGCCGGGGGCAGGGCGAGCCGGCCCAGACGCTGTCGCAGGGCGGTGTCCGCGGCCTCCCGGCCGGTCGGCGGAGCGGGGTGGAAGGCGGGCAGGAGATGCCGCCAGACCAGGTCGAGGTACTCCTGCATCCGCTCGGTGCCCGTGGTCGCGGCGATCACCGCGTCGTGCTCGGGCAGGACGACGCAGAACTGCCCGTACGCCCCGTCGCCCCGGAAGCCGTGCCGTGAGATCCAGAACTGGTGGCCGTAGCCGCGGTCCCAGTCCTGCCGGTCCTGCTCCCCCATGGCGCCGGCGGTCGCCACATGCGGTCGGGAGGCGCGGGCGACCCAGCCCTCGGGCAGCAGCCGCTTGCCCTGCCACACCCCGTCGTCCAGGTAGAGCTGTCCGAGCCGGGCCACGGCGTCGGTGGCGGCGTGCAGTCCGCTGAAGCCGATCTCGCGGCCGGTCCTGTCCCGCTGCCACAGCGCCTCGCCGATGCCCAGCGGGTCGAAGAGCCGGGGCCGCAGATACTCGGTGAGGGTCTGCCCGGTGACCCGCTGCACGATCGCGCCGAGCGTGTACGTACACGGCTGGTTGTAGGCGAAGACGGTGCCCGGGTCCTGCTGCGGCGGCTGGAGCAGGAAGCCGCGTACCGGCTCGGCGGGGTCGGCACCGAACGCCGCGTCGACGGTCTCGCTCTCGTGTCCGCTGGCCATGGACGCCACGTGCCGGACCAGCATGGCCCGGCTGCGCGGGTCGGTGATGTCGGCCTCGAACTCCGGGAAGTACGACAGCACCGGCGCGTCGAAGTCGATCAGCCCCTCGCCCTCGGCGAGGGCGGCGGCGGTCGCCGTGAAGCTCTTGCTGAGCGAGTACAGCAGCTGGGGCCGTCCGGCGGTGTACGGCGCCCACCAGCCGGAGGCGACGAGCCGGCCGTGGCGCAGGATCATCAGTCCGTGCGGCTCGATGTCCGGGGCGGCCTCGAGGGCGTCGAGGAAGGCGTGGACGCCGGACGCGTCGACGCCCTGGGCGGCGGGCTCGGAGGCGGGGAGCGGATGGGTGGTCATGACAGGCATCCTGCCCGGGTCCCCGCCGGGTGATCCATCGTTTTCCCGGCCCCGGGCCGGGGACCCGGGACGCATGGTGCGAATCGGGTACACGATGATGACAGAGCAGGCCGGGCCTCGTGAGCTGGTCGCCCATGTGGTGCGGGCCGAGGAGGCGGGCTTCGACTTCTCGGTGACCTCCGACCACTCCTTCCCGTGGCTGGCGTCGCAGGGGCACGCGCCGTACGCCTGGAGCGTGCTGGGCGCGGCGGCACAGGCCACCTCGCGCATCCCGCTGATGACGTACGTGACCTGTCCGACGTTCCGCTACCACCCGGCGGTGGTGGCGCAGAAGGCGGCGACGGTGCAGCTGCTGTCCGAGGGCCGGTTCCGGCTGGGGCTCGGCTCCGGCGAGAACCTCAACGAGCACGTGGTGGGCGGCGGCTGGCCGTCGGTGGACGTACGGCACGAGATGCTCGAGGAGGCGGTGGAGATCATCCGCGCCCTGTTCGGGGGCGGACACGTGAACCACCGGGGCACCCACTTCGACGTCGAGTCGGCCCGGTTGTGGGACGTGCCGGACGAGCCGCCGCCGATCGGTGTCGCGGTGTCGGGGCAGCGGTCCTGCGCCCTCGCGGGCCGGCTCGCCGACCTGGTGATCGCCACGGAGCCGAAGGCGGAGCTGCTGGACGCCTTCGACCGGCACGGCGGGCAGGGCAAGCCGCGGGTCGGTCAGCTTCCCGTCTGCTACGACCCCGACCGGGAGGCGGCCGTGGCGCGCGCCCATGACCAGTTCCGCTGGTTCGGCAACGGCTGGAAGGTCAACTCCGAGCTGCCGCACCCGGACTCCTTCGCGTCGGCGACGCAGTTCGTGCGGCCCGAGGACGTCGCCGCGTCGATCCCGTGCGGCCGCGACCCGGCGGACTTCGTCGAGGCCGTCCGCCCGTACGCCGAGGCGGGCTTCACCGAGATCGCCCTGGTGCAGATCGGCGGCGAGTCGCAGCCGGCGTATCTGGACTGGTCGGAGAAGACGCTGCTGCCGGCGCTGCGGGACGCCTTCGGCGGGCCGGACGGCCGGTGATTCACCCGTAGGGCCGAGCATCTCGCGGGGATGCGGGGTACTAGAGGGCTTTACGTCGGTTCGTCACGTCGCTTCGTCCCGGAGGCCCTTTCGTGAACTCGTTCGTGCACAAGACCCTGGTGGTGGAGCTCCAGGCGGGCGACACGGACCGCTTTCCCGTGCTCGCCCATCTGAGCTACGACCCGTCCGACCCGTTCGCCGTCACCGTCGTCTTCAGCCACGACGGCCGCATCCTCGCCCGCTGGCAGCTGGACCGGGAGATGGTCACCGAGGGGCTCACCCGCCCGGTGGGCATCGGCGACGTACGGCTGCGGCCCCAGGCGCGGGGCGTGGAGCGGGAGCTGCGGATGGAGTTCCTCGGTGAGGCGCACGCCGACGGCGGCCGGCACCACGCGGTGGTGTTCGCGTGGGCCGAGACCATCGGCGAGTTCCTGCATGAGACCCGGCGGATGGTGCCGCCGGGCCGCGAGGAGGTCCGCGTGGACGACTTCCTCGCGGACGTCCTCGCCGGCACATGACCTCCGGTCAGCGCGTGGTGTGCCGGTACCGGGCCCACATCGGCAGACCGAACCAGCACAGCAGGTACCAGCCGACCACCCCGGCCACCAGATACGGGACGAAGTCGTCGTGGGTGGCGACACGCAGGATGAGCAGCAGGGAACAGCTGGTGGTGGCGAGCAGCAGCAGGAGGCCGAGCAGGGTGAGCCGGGAAGCCCACTGCACGGCCTGCGCCTTGATGCGCCGTCCGGAGACCAGCCGGTGCAGGGAGACGGGACCGATGAGGGCGCCGGTGGCGCAGGCGCCCAGCACCACCGTGACGAGGTAGATCGTCTGGTCCATGTCGGACAGCCTGGCGTAGGTCGGGGTGAAGACGACGGTCAGCAGGAAGCCGAAGAGGATCTGCACCCCCATCTGGGCGACCCGGACCTCCTGGAT
This sequence comes from Streptomyces sp. NRRL WC-3626, assembly GCF_000718785.1. GTDB lineage: Bacteria > Actinomycetota > Actinomycetes > Streptomycetales > Streptomycetaceae > Streptomyces > Streptomyces edwardsiae. The sequence continues at coordinate 51,837 of NZ_JOCA01000014.1, forward strand.
GAGTTCCGTCCACATCCGGTCCGCCCGCTCCTCCTGCGTCTCGTTGCGCCCTCTGCGCTCGTTCGCGCCCTGCTCCGTCTCCGGCACCGTGCCTCCCCTGGGTGTACGACATGGATGTCCTCACCCGAGTGCCCCGTTCGGCGCGGTTCTTGCCGGGCCGGGGGCCGGTTTGGGGGCGCGGGTCACGGTTACACGGACGGCTCGACGTCAACGAGGCCGAGGAGGTCGTGGGAGGCATGTCGGACACCGAACTCACCGTGACGATGAGCGGCGGGGGCGAGGCGGACGCCCGCGCCGTCGTGGGAGTCCTGGAGGAGACGTTCGGGACGCCCGCGCAGCGGCCCCGGGGCGAGGACGCGACGGTGCGCGTGGCGACGTTCGCCGGGGAGGGACACGGCGGCGCCGGGCGGACGGAGGCGGGGCCGCTGTCGGCGCCGGTGACCGTCACCGTGCAGGGGACCCCGGAAGCGGTGCGGCGGGCGAGCGACACCCTCGCGCGGTCCTTCACGGCGCGCGACGAGGGTGCCGCCTCCGGCGACCAGGAGCAGGAACGGCAGCTGCTCCTGGAGCCGTGACGCCGGCCGCTACCAGCGGGCCTCGACCTGGTCCTTGATCCGCCGCTGGTAGAGATCCCGGATCGCGGTGAGGGTCTCCTCGGACAGCTCGGGCAGCCGGGCGGCCTCCGCGTTGGCGCGGGCCTGGGCGGGCGTACGGGCGCCGGGGATGACGGTGGTGACACCGGGCTGCCGGACGATCCAGCGCAGGGCCAGCTGGGCCGGGGTGTATCCCTCGGGGGCGAGCGCGGCGAACTCGGCGGCGGCCTCGACACCGGTCGCGTAGTCCACACCGGAGAAGGTCTCACCCTGGTCGAAGGCCTCGCCGTGCCGGTTGAAGGCGCGGTGGTCGTTCTCGGCGAAGACGGTGTCCCGGGTGTACTTGCCGGACAGCAGTCCGGAGGCGAGCGGGACGCGGGCGATGATGCCGACGCCGGCCTCACGGGCGGCCGGGAGCACCTCGAGCAGCGGCTTCATACGGAACGGGTTGAGGATGATCTGCACGCTCGCCACGTTCGGCCGGGCGATCGCGGTGAGCGCCTCCGCGCACGTCTCCACGCTGACGCCGTAGGCGGCGACGCGCTCCTCCTCGACCAGGGTGTCGAGGGCGTCGAAGACCTCGTCGGTGGAGTAGACGGGCGTGGGCGGGCAGTGCAGCTGTACCAGGTCGACACGGTCGACGCCGAGGTTGCGCCGCGAACGGTCGTTCCAGGCGCGGAAGTTGTCCAGCACGTAGTTCTCGGGGATCTGGTCGGCCCGGCGGCCCATCTTGGTGGCGACCAGTACATGCAGATCGGGCCGTCCGCTGAGGAAGGACGCGATGGTCTGCTCGCTGCGTCCGTCGCCGTAGACGTCGGCGGTGTCGAAGAAGGTGACGCCCGACTCGGCGGCGGTCTCCAGGACCGCGAGGGCTTCCTTGTCGTCGACGTCGCCCCAGTCCGCCCCGAGTTGCCAGGTGCCGAGACCGATCACGGAGGCGTGCTGTTGCGACCTGTCGAATGTGCGCTCGTCCATGGACGTCAGTGTGTCATCCGTCCCGGCCGGTCAGGCGCTCTGGGCCGTCCGGCATTCGGGGTGGCCCCAGCCCTTGTCGTTCTTGGCGATCGTCTCACCGGCCGCGTAGGAGCGGCCGCACAGGCAGCGGCCGGGGAACTTGGCCTTGAGCGTGCGGGACGAGGAGCCGCCGCCGCGCTGCCGGGGCGCCTTGGCCCCGCCGGAGGCGCGCTTCGCCGCGCCGCCCGCCGGGCGGTCCGGGACGGCCGGCGGCTCGGGCGAGCCCTGTTCGCTGCCGGCGTTCTCCTGGACGGTGGCCGCCTGGCCGGCCGCGCGGTCGGCGAAGTCGTTGAGCCGGTCACCGTCGACCTGGTGGGCGGGGACGTAGCGGAACTCGACCGAGCGGCCCTGGAGGAGTTCGTCGATACGGACGACGAGTTCCTGGTTGGCGACCGGCTTGCCGCCCGCCGTACGCCAGCCGTTGCGCTTCCAGCCGGGCAGCCAGGTGGTGACGGCCTTCATGGCGTACTGCGAGTCCATCCGGACCTCGAGCGGCACGCCCGGGTCGGTCGACGCCAGCAGCCGCTCCAGGGCGGTGAGTTCGGCGATGTTGTTGGTGGCCCTGCCGAGCGCTCCGGCCTCCCAGCGGACCGGCTTCTCGGCGGCGTCGGCGACCACCCAGGCCCAGCCGGCGGGTCCTGGATTTCCCTTCGAAGCCCCGTCGCACGCGGCCACCACACGTTCACGCATGCGCCCGATCATGCCACGCCGGTCGTCTTCGGCGGCTCGCCGGTGGTGCTGCCGAGGTCGATCACCGAGAAGTCGGCGCCCTGCGGGTCGCTGATCGCCGCGAACCGGCCGAAGGGCGTGTCCATCGGCCCGAACCGCAGCACACCGCCCCGCTCGGTGGCACGGGCCACCGCCTCGTCGCAGTCGGTCACGGTGAAGTAGACGTTGATGTACGGGGGCATATCCGGCGGGAAGTCCTCCGTCATCCGCATCCGGCCGAGCACGCTGCGCTCGCCGAGGTCGTAGACGCGGAAGTCCACCTCGTGCTCGAGCCGCTCGGCACGGTAGGAGAACACGGCGGGGAAGAACGCGTCGGACTTCTCCGGTTCGCGGGTGAAGACCTCCGCCCAGCAGTACGCGCCCGGCTCGGCCACCGCGCCGAAGCCCTCGTGGGTGCCGGCCTGCCAGAGGCCGAAGACGACCCCGCCGGGGTCGCGGGCCAGGCACATCGTGCCGAAGTCGGCGACCCGCATCGGCTCCAACAGCAGTTCGCCGCCGTGGTCGCGGATCCGGGCGGCGGTCGCGGCGGCGTCCTCGGCCGCGAGGTACAGGCACCACTGGGAGGTGCCCTCCTGGCCGGGCATCGGCGGTACGACGGCCGCCACCGCCCTGCCGTCGACCCGGGCCTCGGCGTACCCGCCGAACTCCGTCGACGCCTCGGCGAAACTCCAGCCGAGGACGTCCCCGTAGAACCGCTTGGCCGCCTCGACGTCGGCGAACATCGCGTCGGCCCAGCAGGGGGTCCCTTCGGGCTGCACGACCATGCCCGCACCCCTTCCCGGACGGTGAACGCTCCCCCTTCACGCTAACCACCCCCCCCCTTCGGCCCGCCAATCCGCGGGCAGTCGTGCCGCAGGGCGATCGGGGAGGGTGGACGCGACGGCACCCCGCCGGCGCCGGGCGGCCCGCCCCGGGCGCGTCACTCGCCGGCGTACGCCTTCTCCAGTTCCGCGATGTCGAGTTTGGTCATCGTCATCATGGATTTCATCGCCCGGTCCGCCTTCCGCCGGTCCGGATCGCCGATCATCTCGGTCAGCCGTACGGCGTTGACCTGCCACGAGACGCCGAAGCGGTCCTTCAGCCAGCCGCACGGCCCGTGCTCGCCGCCGCCCTCGACGAGCTTCTCCCAGTAGTGGTCGATCTCCGCCTGGTCCGCGCAGTCGAGCTGGAAGGAGATCGCCTCGTTGAACGTGAACTCGGGTCCGCCGTTCAGCGCGACGAACTTCTGGCCGTTGGCCGTGAACTCGACGGTGAGCACGGAGCCCTCGGTGCCGGGCGCGGCCCCGGTGTTGCGGACGATGTCGCCGACGCCCGAGTCGTCGAAGACCGAGACGTAGAAGTTCGCGGCCTCCTCGGCCTGGCCGTCGAACCAGAGACACGTGGTGAATCCGTCGGTGGTCATGAGAGGTACCTCCTGGGCGTGGAACGCGGTCATGAGTGGTGACCCGTCCCGGCCCCGCGACTCATCGGTGCGGCCCCGGATTCATCCGTACGGCGGTCCGCGCGGGCCGCTCTGCCCGCGGCGAATCTGCCGCGGGCAGAGATTCCCCCGTCCGCCCCCGAGGCCGTTCGAGAGTGGAGGCGCACGCGGTCGTCCCGGCCGCGTCGACGACGAGCGACCTTCAGGAGCGCCGATGTCTCCACTCACCGCCGCCGGCCCGTGGCCGGTCCCGCTGCCCCGGGCCGAGGAGGGCGACACCCCGCCGACCCGGTTCGACGACCAACTCGCCGCCCAGCTGCTCGCGCAGCGGATCGTGCTGCTCGGCACCCAGGTCGACGAGGTCTCCGCCAACCGGGTCTGCGCGCAGTTGCTCATCCTGTCCGCCGAGGATCCGCGCACCGACATCAGCCTGTACGTCAACAGCCCCGGCGGCTCGGTCCACGCGGGCCTGGCCATCTACGACACGATGCGGCTGATCCCCAACGACGTCTCCACGCTGGCCATGGGCTTCGCGGCCAGCATGGGCCAGTTCCTGCTCAGCGTCGGCACCGCGGGCAAGCGGTACGCGCTGCCGAACGCGCGGATCATGATGCATCAGCCGTCGGGCGGCATCGGGGGCACGACCGCGGACATCGAGATCCAGGCGGAGAGCCTGGAGTTCACCAAGCGGACCATCGAGCGGATCACCGCCGAGCACACCGGGCAGACCCCGGAGACCATCTCCCGGGACGGCGACCGGGACCGCTGGTTCACCGCCGAACAGGCCAGGGAGTACGGGATGGTCGACCGGGTGGTGGAGTCGCTGGACGACGTCCGCCCGGCCGCCACGCGACCCAGGATGGGGCTGCGCTGATGGGTTCGTACACGATTCCGAACGTCGTCGAGCGCACGCCGCAGGGGGAGCGGTCGTACGACGTGTTCAGCAGGCTGCTCGCCGAACGGATCATCTTCCTGGGGACGGAGATCGACGACGGGGTCGCCAACGTCGTCATCGCGCAGCTTCTCCATCTGGAGTCGTCGGCACCGGAGAGCGAGATCGCGATCTACATCAACTCCCCCGGCGGCTCGTTCACCTCGCTGATGGCGATCTACGACACGATGACGTTCGTGCGGGCACCGGTCTCGACGTTCTGTGTCGGGCAGGCGGCGTCCACGGCGGCCGTGCTGCTGGCGGGCGGGGATCCGGGGCGGCGGTTCGTGCTGGAGCACGCGCGGGTGCTGCTGGGGCAGCCGGCCTCGGGCGGGGCCCGCGGCACGGCGTCCGATCTGGCGCTGCGGGCCAAGGAGATGGTGCGGATCCGCTCGCAGGTGGAGGAGGTGCTGGCCCGGCACACGCACCACGAGGTGGGGACGCTGCGGGCCGACATGGACCGCGACAAGGTGTTCACCGCCGGGGAGGCCGTGGCGTACGGTCTCGCCGACGAGGTGCTGACCCGGCGCCTGACGGGGCTGTGAGGCGCCGGGCGCGGGTCAGGCGGCCAGGCAGAGCCCGTTGTGCGCGGAGCCGGACGCTCCGCGGGGCGCGGTGGCGGCCCGCCGGGCGGTGACGCGGACGAGTTCCGTGTGGGCCCGGGTCAGCAGATCGCCGAGTCCGAGGCCGAGCGCCTGGGCGGCGGCCGCGAGGACCTCCGAGGATGCCTCCTTGCGGCCCCGCTCCACCTCGGAGAGATAGGGCATGGAGATCCGGGCGGCGTCGGCGACGTCCTTCAGGGTCCGCTCCTGGGCGAGCCGCTCGCCGCGGAGCACGTCTCCGACGAGGTCGCGCAGCAGCGGTTCCCTGGGGGCGGGGGCCGGGGCGGGCCGCAGGGGGATGACGCGGGCTTGTCGGGGCGCGGCGGGTCCGGCCGTCTCTTGACTGGTCACCTGCCCAGCCTAGGAATTCAGCCGCCGAGGGGAAGGGACCGGCGTTCCGCCCTGAGTGAAGCCGCACCGGGCGCGGCCGCGGCCGCTCCGCCGTACCATCGGACGTACGAGTGGCTACGGGTGCGCACCATTTTTTCGATCCTTTCGGAGGATGGTGGGCATGGCTTCGCATGACCTGGGTACTCGCAGGGCTCAGGCACATGTCCGCCGGTGACGTTCGTGGGGAGAGGCAATGGAGACCGCCGTGATCCGGTCGCAGGCGCAGACGGTCGAGGAGCACTCCGCCGGAACGGGTGACGCGGGCGGGCGGGACGTGGTGGACCCGCGTGCCGTGGCCCCGCGCGACGCACGGCAGCTGTCCCGCCAGTTCTTCCGCCGGCTCGCGGAGCTGGAGGAGGGCACGCACGAGTACCAGTACGCGCGCAGCACCCTCATCGAGATGAACATGTCCCTCGTACGGTTCGCGGCCGGGCGGTTCCGCGGCCGGGGCGACGACATGGACGACATCGTGCAGACCGGCATGATCGGTCTGATCAAGGCCATCGACCGGTTCGAGCTGTCCCGCGAGGTCGAGTTCACCTCCTTCGCGCTGCCGTACATCGTCGGTGAGATCAAGCGTTTCTTCCGGGACACCACGTGGGCCGTGCATGTGCCGCGCCGGCTCCAGGAGCTGCGGGTGGAGCTGGCGAAGGCCCGCGAGGAGCTCGCCAGCCGGCTGGACCGGGAGCCCACGGTCGGTGAGCTCGCCACTCTGATGAACATCACGGAGCAGCAGGTCGTCGAGGGGCAGATCGCGGCGAACGGGTACAACTCGTCGTCGCTGGACGCGGCCCTGACCGGTGACGGCCCGGAGCACGGCGAGGCCGTGCTGGCCGACTTCATCGGTGTCGAGGAGAAGGGGCTGCGCCTCGTCGAGGACTTCCAGTCGCTCGCCCCGCTGATGGCCGAGCTCAGCGAACGGGACAGGGAGATCATCCATCTGCGGTTCGTCGAGGAGGCGACGCAGGCGGAGATCGGCGAGCGGCTCGGCTGCTCGCAGATGCATGTGTCCCGGCTGATCAAGCGGATCATCACGCGGCTGCGCGAGGGCATGCTGGGCGAGCTCGGCTGCGCCTGACGGCGGGAGAAGGGCGTCAGCCGGCGTCGACGAGGGGCAGCACCGCGCACACGCGCTTGCCGACCGGTACGCGTTCCACGCTGACGTCCCTGGCGAGTGCGCGGACGATCTCCAGGCCGTGCCGGCCGACGCGTTCGGGGTCGCGGGGGAAGACCCGGGGCAGATGGGCGCTGCTGTCGTAGACCGTCACCGTGAGCGCGGTGTCCGTGCCCTCCAGCTCGAGGATGTACGGCCCCTCGCTGTGCCGGTCCGCGTTGGTGACGAGTTCGCTGACCACCAGCAGGACCGCGCCGTCGGCGCGTTCGTCGACGACGGCGCACCACTCGGTCCTGAGCTGCTGGAGGAACTGCGCCGCGAACGACCGCGCCTCGGCGATGCATCCCGGCTCGCCGGTGAAGTGTGCCGCGCGCCGCAGCGGCTCCACGGGCACGTCGAAACCAGTCGGTATCACTGCCCCGTCCAGGTGGTAGATCATGCGCTTCTCTCTGCGAAGCCGGGCGTGCCGGACTCATCTGCACCAGTCCTGGTACCCCGACTCCCGCTCCGCATTCCACCCTGATCCGTGTGCGGCCTCGCGGGGCGGGGAACCCGGTTTTTCGCCGGGAACGGCGGAAGGGGCCCCATGAACGCACTGACGGCGGTACGGAGCCTGACGACGCTGCCCGTGGTCACCCTGGGCGGGGACGCGGTGGCGCATGTCAAGGACACGGTGTTCGACCCGGAGGCCGGGCGGATCGCGAGTTTCACCCTCACCGGCCGGACCCTGCTGTCGGGTCCGCTGCCGCGGGATCTGCCGTGGGCGGCGGTGCACTGTCTGGGCCGGCACGCGGTGATGGTCCGTGACGAGGGGGCGCTGTGCGCGCTGCCGCTGTCGGTGGCGCGCCGTGACGCCGTGCGCGGGCGGCTGCTGGGGGCGCATGTCATGACCGACGACGGCGATCTGGTGGGCACGGTGCTGGACGTCCTGGTGGAGGGCGGCACCAGCGGGCGGCTCGTCGCGTTCCGGCTGGCCGCGCACCGGGAGCTGGTGCACGGGACCCGGCACCGCAGGCACCGGGTGTACGTGCCGCGGGGTGAGGCGCTGAGCGTCTCCGGCCGGACGCTGGTGATCCCGGCGCACGCGACGACGTACGTCACCGACGATCTGCCGGCCTTCACCGCCCGGGTCGGCGCGTACCACGACCGCGGCGGGAGGGCGGCCTCATGATGCTGTTCTCGCGGGTGCGCGGGCTGCCCGTGCTGACGCTGGGCGACGCGGACCGGGTGGGGGTGGTGCGTGCCCTGACGGTCGACGCGGGCTCCGGGGAGGTCACGCACGTACGGATACGGCGCGGGCGGATGCGCAAGGAGGCCGTGGTGGCGTGGGACGCCCTGGGCGCGGTCGGCCCGGACCTGCTGATCGCGCGCCCGGCCGGCGACCCCTCCGGGGTCCCGCCCCATCACGACCTGGTGGGCAGCAGGGTGCTGACGGAGTGCGGCGAGGAGCGCGGCACCGTGCTCGACGCGGCGTTCGATCCCGCCACCGCCCGGATCGAGGCGGTGCTGACGACGCGCGGCGAACTGCCGGCCGGGCGGCTGCTGGGCCTCGGCGATCACGCCCTGGTGATCCGGACGGGCCACGGGCATCCCGGTTAGGGTCTCCCGGCGGGCGGGGCGGGCCGGGGCTGCTTAGCGTGCAGGAGTGAACGCACGTACCGCTTCCGGCCCTCCGGCGGCCCGGCACGGCTGGGCGGGGGCCCTCGCCACGGTCCTGGGCACGCTGGTCGCCATGGGGCTGGTGGCCGCGCCGGGTCTGTGGGCGGCCGGCGCCACGGACCTCCCCGGGGACTCGTTCCCCCGGGTGCTGGCGGCGACCCTGGTCACGGCGGTCGGCGGCTCGGTGAAGCTCTCCGGGGACGCCGGTGAACTGGCCGGTACGGAGGGCGGCCTGACGGTGATTCCGCTGTCCGTCACCCTCGCCGGGGCGCTGGTCGCCGGCTGGGGGTTCCTGCGTCCGCTGCGGCACCGGGCGGTGGCGGGGGCGCCGGAACTGGCCGGGTGGGCGGCACGGATCGCCGTCCTGTGGCTGCTCGCGGTGCTCGGTCTCGCGCTGGCCGCACGGCACACGTACGAACTGTCCCTCGGGGAGGGCCCGCTGGGCGACCTGGGGGATCTGTTCGGGATCAGACCGGTGGTGGGGTTCTCCACCGATGTGGTGCCGACCGTCCTGATCGGTCTGGTGTGGCTGGCGGGCGTACTGCTGGTGGCGCTGATGGTGTCGCGCGGCGCCCCGCTGCCGGCCGGGCTGCTGCGCCTGCAGACGTCGCTGCGGCCGGCGGCGTACGCGATGCTGCTGCTGTTGGTGGCCGCCGTCGGCATCGGCCTGGTGATCGCGCTGGTCGTCGCCGCCACCCGGGGGCATCCGGCGGGCACGTTCGCCGTGATCCTGCTGGGGCTGCCCAACGTGGTCTGGCCGGCGCTGACGATCGGGCTGGGTGCCACCTGGAACGGCAGGGTGGAGGGGCCGTTCGGGCTGCCCATGCCGCAGGTGCTGGACGAGGTGCTGCGCGCCCCGGACGTCTCCGCACTGAATCTGGGCACCCTCACCGAACACGACGGCGGGAAGTGGTGGCTGCTGCTGGTGGTGAGCGCGGTGCTGCTGTGCGCCGCCGCGTTCGTGATGGCGGCCGGCTCCCCCGCCCGGGTCCGGGCGTGGCAGCACGCCGTGCACATGGCGGTGGCGCTGGCACTGACCGTGCTGATGATCTGCCTGATGGCCCGGATCTCCGCGCGGATCGGCCTGTCCGTGCTCGGCATCGGCGAGCTGGGCGAGGGCCTGTCCGGGCAGGTGCTGCTGAGGCCGCGGCTGTGGGGCGCCCTGGGGCTTGCCCTGCTGTGGGGCCTGGCCACCGGGTTCGCGGGGGCGTTCCTGGCGCGCGCGGTACGACGTCCGGAGGGGGCGGGGGCCGAACGCTGACGCGGGGCCGGTCAGGCGACCGGGACGCCGATGCCACGGGCGGCGCGCTGCATGCGCAGGGCGTCCACGGACTCGGCCAGCAGTTCGTACTCGGTGGTCTCGTCGCCGGTCGCGAGGCGCACCATCCGTCCGGCGGCGAGCGTCTCGGCCACCTCATCCTGCCGGGCGACGTCCCCGCACCAGGTGCGCAGCACATCGGGTACGTCGGGCACGTCGTCGGCGACGGGGACGAGCGCACCCGGCGGTAAGTGCTCGGCGTCGGGCCGCGGGTCGAGGCGCTCGGCGATCCACAGGGCACGGTCGCGCAGCCACCACAGGGCGAGGGCGAGGGTGGGCGCCCGGTAGGTTCCGAGCGGTACGCCGATGCGCCGGCCGTCACAGACTCCGTAGGCGGTGACATGGCACAGGAATTCGTCGTGCACATTCCCTCCCCCGCTGCGTCGCTCGCCCGCCGGGCCGGGCCGGCTGCCCGCCTCGTGGCTCGCATGCTGTGCGTGAGTGCGCCGTCGCGCGGTGTGAAGCGCTCTCATTGTCGAGTATGTTCACCTCTGAAACACTGTCACCATGTGTTTCCGGCCAGACTCCTGGCATATTCACCGCCCGGCGTGGCCGAAACCGTGCGGTGATGGCCGGCGGACGGCATATGACCTCGGGGGTAATCGACGTCCGTGCGGGGTGGCGGGCACTGTGGGGGTGTCCGACCGGCAGACACGATCTCACTTGGGGGATTCGCCATGACCACAGCCGCACATCGTTACGACGCCGTCGTCGCCCGCTACTTCGAGGCCTGGAACGCCGAGGGTTCCCAGGCGCGTGCCAAGGCCGTCGCCGACGTCTGGACCGCGGACGGGAGCTACACCGACCCGCTGGCCGACGCCGTCGGCCACGAGGCGATCAGCACGATGATCGGGGCGGTGCGTGAGCAGTTCCCGGGCTTCGAGTTCCGGCTCACCGGTGCCGTGGACGGCCATCACGACACGGCCCGCTTCTCGTGGGAACTGGTGAACGCGGCTGAGGGCACCCCCTCTGGGGAAGGCTCGGCGCCGGTCGCGGGGTCCGACGTGATCACGCTCACCGCGGACTCCCGCATCCGCGCGGTATACGGCTTCCTGGACCGCGTCCCCGCGGGGGCGTAGCCCACGTCCGCCGTCCGCGGGCCGTCGTGCCGCCGGGGCGGCACGACGGCCCACGGACGGGCGCGGTGCCCGGCGTCAGCGCTTCACCGCCGCGTCGATGCGGGTCAGCTCCTCCTTGGTGAAGTCGAGGTTGCGGGTGGCCGCGACGCTGTCCTCGAGCTGGCGGGGGCTGCTCGCTCCCACCAGGGCGGAGGTGAGGCGGCCGCCGCGCAGGACCCAGGACAGGGCCAGCTGCGCCAGGCTCTGCCCGCGCGCCGCCGCGATGTCGTTGAGCGTGCGCAGCCGGCCGACCAGTTCCTTGGTGACGGCGTCGCTGTTCAGGAAGGGGCTGTCGCTCGCGGCACGCGAGTCCTCCGGGATGCCGTCGAGGTAGCGGGCGGTGAGCAGGCCCTGCTCCAGCGGCGAGTACGCGATGGAGCCGACCCCGAGCTCGTCCAGGGCGTCCATCAGCCCCCCGTCCTCCGGGCGGCGGTCGAGCATCGAGTAGCGGGGCTGGTTGATCAGCAGCGGGGTGCCCAGCTCGCCGAGGATGCGGGCGGCCTCGCGGGTCTGCTCCGCCGAGTAGTTGGACACGCCCACGTACAGCGCCTTGCCCTGCTGGACCGCCGAGTGCAGCGCGCCCATCGTCTCCTCGAGCGGAGTCTTTGGGTCGAAGCGGTGCGAGTAGAAGATGTCGACGTACTCCAGGCCCATCCGGCCCAGGCTCTGGTCCAGCGAGGACAGCAGGGACTTGCGCGAGCCCCATTCGCCGTACGGGCCGGGCCACATCAGGTAGCCGGCCTTGGTCGAGATCACCAGCTCGTCGCGGTACCGCCCGAAGTCCGACGTCAGCGCCTCGCCGAGTGCGGACTCGGCCGCGCCGGGCGGGGGCCCGTAGTTGTTGGCGAGGTCGAAGTGGGTGATGCCCAGGTCGAAGGCGCGGCGCAGGATGGCCCGCTGGGTCTCGGCCGGACGGTCGGGACCGAAGTTGTGCCACAGGCCGAGCGAGAGCGCGGGGAGCTTCAGGCCGCTGCGTCCGGTGCGCCGGTAGGGCATGTCCGCATAACGGTCGGGGTGGGCGGTGTACAACACGACTCCAGGGGGGGTTGGCACACATGACTGACGGTTCCGTCGAACCGTCCCTCCACTCTGTCGTGACCTGCGGGCAGTGGTCCAACAGAAGAATCCGATGGAATTCAGCGGATACGCTTCTCAATCATGGAACTGCGTCACCTCCAGCACTTCGTCGCCGTGGCCGAGGACCAGCACTTCACCCGCGCGGCGGAGCGGCTGATGGTCTCCCAGTCGGGCCTGTCCGCGTCCATCCGCGCGCTGGAGCGGGAGCTGCAGACGCCGTTGTTCGTCCGGACGACCCGCAGCGTGACGCTCACGGAGGCGGGGCGGGCCCTGCTGGCGGAGGCCGAGCGGATCCTGGCGCAGGTGCGCGCCGCGCACGAGGCGGTGGCCGCCGTGCAGGGCGTACTGCGCGGCACCCTGGCGCTCGGCACCGAGCAGTGCATCGCGGGGGTGAACGTGCCGGAGCTGCTCGCCACCTTCCGCCGGCTCCACCCGGACGTGGAGATCAGGCTGCGGCAGTGGGGCTCGGCCGCGCTGGCGGAGGAGGTGGCGGCGGGACGGCTGGACCTGGCGTTCGCCTACCGCACGGAGGCCGATCCGGAGCAGCTGCGGTCCATGCCCCTGACCAGCGAGCCGATGACCGTGCTGTGCCACCCGGACCATCCGCTGGCGCGGGCCGGGGCGCCGCTCACCCCGCACGACCTGGCCGACGAGGTGTTCGTCGACTTCCACCCGGACTGGGGTCCGCGCCGGGCCACCGACGCCGCGTTCGCCGCCGTCGGCGTACGGCGCACGGTGGCGCTGGAGGTCAACGACGTGCACAGCCTGCTCGACCTGGTCGACGAGAACCTGGGCGTCGCCGTCGTACCGCGGCACTTCCGGCACAAGCGGGAGGCCCTCACCGCGCTCCCGCTGAAGGACACCGGGGAGGCGGTGTACGAGACGGTCGCCCTGGTGCCGTCACCGCGGGCGGCCAGTCCGGCGGCGCGGGCGCTGATGGCCCTGCTGGGCGACGGGGGCGCGTGAGGCGCGCCGATGCGCGAGGCTGGGGGCATGCATGCCAAGGACATCCTCATCGACGGCTTCGGCCGCGTCCAAGAAGAAGTCCACGCCGCCGTGGAGGGCCTCGGCCCCGACGCGCTCAACGCCCGGCCCGGCCCCGACGCCAACTCCGTGACCTGGCTGGTGTGGCACCTCACCCGGGTCCAGGACGACCACATCGCCGACGCCTTCGGGCTCGACCAGGTGTGGCTCTCGCAGGACTGGGAGAAGCGCCTGGGCCTCGGGCTGCCCCGCGCCGACACGGGGTACGGCCACACCTCGGCGAAGGTCGCCGAGGTGCGGGTCGACTCCGGTGACCTGCTGACCGGCTACCACGACGCCGTGCACGAGCGGACCGTGGGGGCGCTGCGCGCGCTGACGGCCAAGGACCTCGGGCGCGTCGTCGACGAGCGCTGGGATCCGCCGGTCACCCTGGGCGTACGGCTGATCAGCGTCCTGTCCGACGATCTGCAGCACGTCGGACAGGCCGCGTACGCGCGGGGGCTGGTTCAGAGCGCCGAGGCGTAGCCCGGCAGGACGACGTCGCGGAGGAGGGCGTTGCGCTCGTCGAACGGCAGGAAGGCGCTCTTCACGGCGTTCACCGTGACCGTGCGCAGGTCCTCGACCGTCCAGCCGGCCTGCTCGACCAGCAGGGACATCTCGCGGGTCATGGTGGTGCCGGAGACCAGACGGTTGTCGGTGTTGAGGGTGACCCGGAAGCCGAGGTCCTTCAGCGCGGTGACGGGGTGCCCGGCGATCGAGATCGCGGCGCCGGTCTGGAGGTTGGAGGTGGGGCACATCTCCAGCGCGATCCGGCGGTCGCGGACCCAGCCGGCCAGGCGGCCCGGTTTGCCGTCCACGATGTCGTCGGTGATCCGCACGCCGTGCCCGATGCGCTGGGCCCCGCACACCTGGAGCGCCTGGTGGATGCTGGGCAGGCCGTGGGCCTCACCGGCGTGGATGGTGAAGGGCACGTTCTCACGGCGCAGATGCGCGAAGGCGTCCAGGTGGTCGGCCGGCGGGAAGCCGTCCTCGGCGCCGGCGATGTCGAAGCCGACGACCCCGGCGTCCCGGAAGGCGACGGCCAGGTCGGCGGCCTCGCGGACCCGGTCGAACATCCGCATGCCGCAGAGCAGGGTGCCGACCCGGACGGGCGTCCCGGCGGCGGCCGCCTTGGCCCTACCGGCGGCGAGGCCCTCCTGGACGGTCTCCACGACCTCGCGCATGGTCAGCCCGCCCCTGGTGTTGAGCTCGGGGGCGTAGCGCACCTCGCCGTAGACGACTCCGTCGGCGGCCAGGTCGAGCACGTACTCCTCGGCGGTGCGCAGCAGGCCCTCGCGGGTCTGCATGACGGCGAGGGTGTGCTCGAAGGTGGCGATGTAGCGGACCAGGTCGCCGGAGTTCGCGGCCTCGACGTACCAGGCGGCGAGCTCGTCGGGGTCGGTGGTCGGGAGGGTGTGACCGACGGCCTCCGCCAGTTCGACGACGGTCGCGGGTCGCAGTCCGCCGTCGAGGTGGTCGTGCAGCACGGCCTTGGGGAGGCGGCGGAGGGTCTCGGTGTCTATGCGCGTAGATGACATGTGCGGTGGTTCCTCGGCGGGTGGTTCGGCGGAGACGGGACGGACCGGGGGCGGCGCCGGGACGGGGGCGGCGCCGGACCGGTCAGGGAGCGGCGGGCTGGAGCAGGTCCCAGCGGTTGCCGTACAGGTCCTGGAAGACGGCGACCGAGCCGTACGGCTCGTGGCGCGGCTCCTCCAGGAAGGTCACGCCGGCGGCGGTCATGCGCGCGTGGTCGCGGGCGAAGTCGTCGGTGTGCAGGAAGAAGCCCACGCGTCCGCCGGTCTGGTCGCCGACCCGGGACCGCTGGGCCTCGCCCTTGGCACGGGCGAGCAGCAGTGCGGCGCCGGTGTGCCCGGCGTCCGGCTCGACGACGACCCAGCGGCCGCCGTCCGGCCGGGGCGCGTCCTCGGCGAGCCGGAAACCGAGGGCCTCGGTGTAGAAGCGGATCGCCTCGTCGTAGTCGTCGACGACGAGGGTGACCAGGGGAACGCTTCTCATCGTGACCTCTCACAGGGGGGATTGACCGGAGAGGTTATACGTAAAACCACCGAACGCGCCAATCCCGCTCCGGGGCGATGCCCGGAGCGGGATCGGGGAGGGCGTCAGCAGTACAGGTTGGCGCCGGGGGACGTACCGAGGATCTGGGTGAACCGCTGGTACGTGCTCACCCTGCTCTGGACCTGCGCCGGGTTACGGCCGTCGCACTCCAGGGAGCCGTTGATGCTGCGGATCGTCTGGCCGAAGCCGGCCTGGTTGACCATCGCGTTGTGCGGGGTCATGGAGCCGGGACCGGACTGGGTGTTCCAGTACCACAGGGCCGTCTTCCAGGCCACGGCCGCGTCGTTCTGCACCAGCCAGGGGTTGCCCAGCAGGTCGATGCCGAGCGCGTCGCCCGCGGCCTTGTAGTTGAAGTTCCAGCTGAGCTGGATCGGACCGCGGCCGTAGTAGGCGGCCTGGCCCGCCGGGCAGCCGTAGGGCTGGCCCCAGTCGCAGTAGTGGGGGTAGTTGGCGGTGTTCTGCTCCACCACGTGCACCAGGCCGCCGGTCTCGTGGCTGACGTTGGCCAGGAAGGCGGCGGCCTCCTGCTTCTTCACCGTGTCGCCGCCGGTGTTGGCGAAGCCGGGGTAGGCGCTCAGCGCGGCCTTGAGCCCGCTGTAGGTGTAGAAGGAGTTCCGGCCCGGGAACATCTGGTTGAACTGCGCCTCGGACACGACGAAGGTGCCGGCGGGGGTGTCCGAACCGCCGTCGCAGGCGTACGGCTCCCAGTACCAGGTGCTGATGATCGGGTCGTAACCCGGGTTGGCGTGTTCGGCGATGTACGCCCGGCCGTCGGTGTAGCGCACGATGTCACCGGCGTTGTACGACCGCCCGGCCACCCAGTTGGGATAGCTGGAACAGGAGGCCGCGGAGGCGGAGGCCGCGGGCAGCAGTATCGGGGCACTGCCGGCGAGGACGAGAGCGGCGGTCAGAGCGGCGACGCGTCTTCTCGACAAGGGATCAACTCCTTTGCGGAACACGGCCGCTCCCGGGCGAGGGCATGCTGGTGCGAGGCCTCGCCCGCACGTGCCGGCGGGGCCGGTCACGGCTGTGGGGGCGGCCGTGGTGGGGGGTGTGAAAGCACACTCAACCGCTTTGGTCTGTACCAGTCAAGGGTTTAGACCAGTCATCGTGGCCTGGACCTTTCGGCCGGCACCGGCGGCACGTGCGGGGCCGGCCCGGCGCCGCCGTGCGCCGAGCGCGCGCACGCGTTGCGGTGCGCGCCGAACGGGAGTCGGGTTGTACCGATCCGTGATTCCGGGGAACTGATCGCAGGACATCACCCGACGCGAGGAGGACACCGTGACGGCGGCATCGAACAACGGCACCGGGCCGGAACCGCTCTGCCTGGTCACCGGGGCGACGGGCTACATCGGCGGACGGCTGGTGCCCGAACTCCTGGACGCCGGCTACCGGGTGCGCTGTCTGGCCCGTTCACCCGACCGGCTGCGCGACCATCCCTGGGCGGGCCGCGCGGAGGTGGTCCGCGGCGACGTCACCGATCCCGCGTCGGTGGCCGCGGCGCTGGAGGGCGTGAACGTGGCGTACTACCTGGTGCACGCGCTGGGGTCGGGCCACGACTTCGAGGAGACGGACCGCCGCGCGGCGCGGATCTTCGGCACGCGGGCGCGGGAGGCGGGCGTACGGCGGCTCGTCTACCTCGGCGGTCTCACCCCGGCCGGCGTTCCCACGCGGGAACTGTCCCCGCATCTGCGGTCGCGGGCGGAGGTGGGCCGGATCCTGCTGGACTCGGGGGTGCCGACGGCCGTACTGCGGGCCGCGGTGGTGATCGGCTCGGGGTCGGTCTCGTTCGAGATGCTGCGGCACCTCACCGAACGGCTGCCCGTGATGGTCACCCCGCAGTGGGTGCACACCCGGATCCAGCCGGTCGCGGTACGCGACGTCCTGCGTGCGCTGGTGGGCTGCGCGGGCATGCCCGAGGAGGTCAACCGGGCCTTCGACATCGGCGGCCCGGACGTGCTGACGTACCGGGAGATGATGGTGCGGTACGCGGCCGTGGCCCGGCTGCCGCGCCGGGTGATCGTGCCGGTGCCGCTGCTCACGCCGGGGCTGTCCAGTCACTGGGTGGGGCTGGTCACGCCGGTGCCCGCGTCCGTCGCCCGGCCGCTCACCGAGTCGCTGCGGCACGAGGTCGTCTGCCGGGAGCACGACATCGCGCGGTACGTGCCCGATCCGCCCGGTCATCCGATCGGCTTCGACGAGGCGGTCCGGCTCGCCCTGAAACGGGTGCGCGAGGCCGATGTGGCGACCCGGTGGTCCTCGGCGTCGGTGCCCGGCGCGCCCAGCGATCCGCTGCCCACCGACCCGGACTGGGCGGGCGGCAGCCTCTACACGGACCGCCGGGAGCGGACGGTGGACGCCTCCCGGGAGTCCCTGTGGCGGGTGATCGAGGGCATCGGCGGGGAGAACGGCTGGTACTCCTTCCCGCTCGCCTGGGCGGTGCGCGGACTGCTGGACCGGCTGGTCGGGGGCGTGGGACTGCGCCGGGGACGGCGGGACGCGGCACGGCTGCGGGCCGGTGACTCGCTGGACTTCTGGCGGGTGGAGGAGATCGAGCCGGGCCGGCTGCTGCGGCTGCGGGCCGAGATGCGGCTGCCGGGTCTGGCCTGGCTGGAGATGTACGCCGGGACGGACGAGGCCGGCCGCACCCGGTACCGCCAGCGCGCCCTGTTCCATCCGCACGGACTGCTCGGCCACCTCTACTGGTGGGCGGTGTCCCCGTTCCACGCCGTCGTGTTCGGCGGTATGGCCCGCAACATCGCGCGGACCGCCGCCCGTGCGGCGACCACGCCGAACTCTCCGTCAGATCTACACATAAAGGAAAAATAAGAGCAGAATGGGCTCAAGCGGCTCATACCGCAAACCGCACCAGACGCGGTCAGGCCTGCCAGTCAAAGGAGACGACTCATGGCCAACGTCTCGCACCCGCGCGGTGATATCGCCAGCCACCCCGACGCTCCCGAAATGCGGCAACGGTACGACCGTATGCTCGGCGGTCGCGATGTGGCCCTGATGGACGGACCGGTGTTCCTGCTCGGTCTCTACTGTGCGGTGTCCCCGTGGATCCTCCACTACACGACGAGCCAGCCCGCGCTCGTGACCCACAACCTGATCGTGGGCATCGCGATCGGTCTGCTCGCCCTCGGGTTCACCGCGGCGCCCGCGCGCATGTACGGCCTCAGCTGGGCCATGTGCGCACTGGGCGTGTGGATGATCGTCTCGCCCTGGATCGTCGGCAGCGGTCCGGACGCCGGCGTCATCTGGAACAACGTCGTCATCGGCGGCCTCGCCGTGCTGCTGGGCGCGGCGTGCGCCACCACGGCCGCCAGGAGCGGCGGCCGGCCGTAGGGACGGCCACGAAAGGAGTCGGGCGCCGGTCCGCGTGCAGCGCGGGCCGGCCCTTTCGTGTCCGGGCGGGAGTGTCCCGACGGCGCGGGGGCAGACGCAGTGCAGCGGAGGTCAGGAAAAGAGGGGTGAGATGGAGATAGACGGCATCATCAGCGCGATCGTCATCGGAGTGGTCATCGGCGTCCTGGGCCGGCTCGTGGTTCCGGGCCGCCAGCGCATCGGGGTTCTCTGGACGATCCTCGTCGGTATCGTCGCCGCGCTCATCGGTTCGGCGGTCGCCGCCGCGTTCGGGGTGGCCGACACGGACGGCGTCGACTGGGTGGAGTGGCTGATCCAGATCGGGCTCGCCGCGGTGGGGGTGACGGCGCTGGACCGAGCGAAGTCACACCGCTGACGCCGCCACCGGCCCCGTGCCGCCCAGCCGCGGGCAGTCGTGCCGCCCCAGCGGCACGACTGCCCGCGGCTACGGGAGCTGCGGTGGTGTGTATACGTATGGCCTCGTCGTGGTCAGCGGGGTGAGGCCGAGGTGTTGGAGGATGGGGCGGCTCCGGGAGGACGCGTCGACCTGGAGGTGGGTGTAGCCGCGGGCCGCGGCGATACGGGCCCGGTGGGACACCAGGGCTCGGTAGATGCCCCGCCCCCGCCAGGCCGGTACCGTACCGCCACCCCACAGCCCCGCGAACCGCGTCCCCGGCACCAGCTCCATACGCGCCCCGCTCACCGGCTCCTCACCGGCCAGCGCCACCACCGCCACGACCGCGTCCGGATCGGCGGCGAGCCGGTCCAGCAGATGCGACCGGAACCGCGAGGCGTCCGCCCCGAACGCCTTCTCCTGCGCCCGCGCCATCAGGTCCACGCCCGCCCGGTCGGTGACCGGCACCAGCCGAACCCCCTCCGGCGGCTCCGCGTCGAGCACGGCGCCGGCGATCTCACCGATCATCAGCGTCTCGACCGGCTCGGCCACGAACCCCGCCGCCACCAGCCGCTCCCCCAGCTCCACCGGCCGGTCGTGCCCGTACAGCTTCCATTCGAACTCGCGCCCGAGCGCGCCGAAATAGGCGATCTGCTCCGCGATCGCCGCGTCCGCGTCCGCCGCCGACTCCAGTCCCGACCAGACGACGCCGTTCCAGCCGTGCGCGGGACCCGTATGGCGCACCACGGCGCCGACGCGTTCGACCCGTGCGCCGGGGCCCTCGGGCCGCGCGCCCTCGCGCAGCTCACGGTCGAACAGGGCGAGTACGCTGCTGGGATCCATGCCGCCGACCCGACCACGCCACCGCCCCCGGGGGCAACGGGATTAGGCTGGCGCCATGCCCGTGAACGATGACGAACTGCCGTATCTGCGCCGCTGTGTGGAGCTGGCGGCCGAGGCGCTGGAGTCCGGGGACGAGCCGTTCGGGTCGGTACTGGTGGCCGGGGACGGCACCGTACTCGCCGAGGACCACAACCGTGTCGCCTCCGGGGACCGCACCCGGCACCCCGAGTTCGAGCTGGCCCGCTGGTCGGCGGCGCACCTGAGCCCCGCCGAACGGGCCGCGGCCACGGTGTACACCTCGGGCGAGCACTGCCCGATGTGCGCCGCGGCCCACGCATGGGTGGGCCTCGGCCGCATCGTGTACGTGGCGTCCTCGGAGCAGCTGGTGTCCTGGCTCACCGAGCTGGGCGTGCCCTCCCCGCCGGTGCGGCCGCTGCCCGTCGCCGAGGTCGCCCCCGGTGTGACCGTCGCCGGTCCCGTCCCCGAACTCGCCGACGAGGTCAGGGAGTTGCACCGGCGCTTCCACCGCGGACGGGACTGACCCGCCGGGCCCCGCGGTACAGGGCGACCCCGCCCAGGAACAGCGCGGCACCGGTGCCGAGGACCGGAAGCGTCCGGTCGGCGCCCGTGTGGGCGAGGGCGACGGTGTCCTTCGGCGGGGCGGGAAGCGTACGCGGCGGGGCCACGGGCTCGGGCTCGGGTTCCGCCGGGCGGGCGGGCCGTTCGCCGGGGGTGTTCGTGGAGCTGTTGCCGACGGCGGCGTTGCCGGCACCGGCCACGTTCACACTGTTCCCGCTGATGTCGACCGGCAGGTCCACCGGCAACCGCACCCCGTTTCCGGAGACCACGCCCGGCGAGCCGTGCGCGCCGCTCACCGCCGTGGCACCCCCAGAACGGCCGCCCGGGTCCTCGTCGACGCAGGCGTTGCCCGCGGCCGGATTGAGCAGACCCACCACGTTCACCGTGTTCCCGCACACGTTCACCGGGATGTGCACCGGGAGCTGGACGGTGTTGCCCGACCCCGCACCGGGCGAGCCGGCCGCGAGGCCGTCCGCACCGGCGTCGGCGTACGCCGGCACCGCCACGGCCATCGCGCCCGACGCCGCGGCGACGGCGATCACACCATTTCGGGTAACCCGTCTCATCGCTTCCCTGCCTTCCGGACATGGTCGCGAGCGCTCGCCCGCACCGATGGGAACGGAACTGCGGCATCCGGGTTATGGGTCATCCGTATGCCGCAGCCGGTTCACCCCATCGGGCGTCCCCCCACTCGAACCCCGGGCAAAGACCGTCGAACTCACGACGCCCGAACACCGCAGCGGGCCCGCGCCGGACCGACGGGCGTGAGCCCTGGGCCCCGCTTATGGTGGGCGAGGGCGCCGGTCGGGGCGTCCTGGGAGGCATCGATGCTGGCCAAGCTGTCGAAGCGATCCGCGGTGCGGCCCTCGGTCCGGCGCTGTGCGGCCACCGGGGCGGTCGGCCTGGCGATACTGGGCTCGGGGCTGACGGCCGCCGGCCGTACGGATCCCGGCCCAAGCCGGTTCCACGACCAGAAGATCGAGTGGGCCGCCTGCGACACCCCGGACCTGCCGAAGGATCTGCAGTGCGGGACGGTCACCGTGCCGCTCGACTACGCCGATCCGGGCGCGGGCACCCTCGAACTGGCCCTCGCCCGCTACCGCGCCTCCGGCGACCCGCGCGGCTCGGTGCTGCTGAACTTCGGCGGCCCCGGCGGCTCGGGGGTGCTCGGACTCGCCCACGGCCGCAAGGACTTCCTGGGCCTCACCGAGGACTACGACGTGGTCTCCTTCGACCCGCGCGGTGTCGGCCGTTCCTCACCGGTCAGCTGCGGCACCGACGCCACCGGCCAGGCGCTGGAGGCGACCGACGGCGAGGAGATGGCCGATCCGCGTGACACCCTGCGGAGGTTGCGCGAGGTGGCCGCCGAGTGCGCCGAGCACTCGGGCCCCGTCCTCGAGCACATCGGCACCGTGGACGTCGCCCGCGACCTGGACGTGATGCGCCAGGCGCTCGGCGACAAGAAGCTCAACTACCTCGGCTTCTCGTACGGCACCCGGATCGGCGCGGTGTACGCGGCCGAGTTCCCCGGGAAGGTGGGCCGCATGGCGCTGGACGGTGTGGACACGCTGACCGAGCCGCTGGCCGAGCAGGGGCTGGCTGGCGCCCGGGGCCAGCAGACCGCGCTGGAGAACTTCCTGACCTGGTGCACCGGGGAGCTCGCCTGCCCGTTCGGGCAGGACGCGCGCAGCGCCCGCGAACAGGTGGTGGACCTGGTCCACTCGCTCGACGAGAACCCCGTACCGACCGACTTCGGCTACGAGTTCACCGGACAGGACCTGGCCGGCGCCATCGGCCAGGGCCTGTACGCGCGGGAGATGTGGCCGCTGCTGCAGCGGGCGCTCGCCCAGCTGATCGAGGACGGGGACACGCGCGGGGTGGAGAGTCTGGCGACCGGCGGCATGACGCGGCCCGTGCCGCGGCGGGCCGACGACCCCCTCGTGGACCCGGACGAGGTCCCGCTGGACAATCTGCCGGCCGCGCTGATGGCGGTGAACTGCGCGGACGACCCGGACCGGCCCTCCGCCGACCGGGTGACCCGGGACCTGGCCCGGCTGCGCACCGCCTACGAGGAGGCCTCGCCGGTGTTCGGGCCGTACCGGCTCGCCCAGGTGGTGCTGTGCCACGGCCGCCCCAGGGGGACCGACTTCATCCGCGAGCGGGTCAAGGACGTCGACACGCCGAAGATGCTGCTGGTCGGCACCCGGGGCGACCCGGCCACGCCGTACCGCTGGACGGTGGAGACCGCCGAACGGCTCGGCCCGTCCGCCGTGGTGCTGGACAACCGGGCCGAGGGCCACACCGGCTACGGGGCGTCCGAGTGCGTCCACCGCGCGATCGACGACTTCCTGCTCTACGGTTCCCTGCCGCGCAGCGGGAGTTCCTGCGGCTCCGAGGAGGACGGCCGCCTCTGAGCGGCCGCCCGGCC
The DNA here is from genome assembly GCF_000718785.1 of Streptomyces sp. NRRL WC-3626. Taxonomy (GTDB): domain Bacteria; phylum Actinomycetota; class Actinomycetes; order Streptomycetales; family Streptomycetaceae; genus Streptomyces; species Streptomyces edwardsiae. Next base: position 74,511 of record NZ_JOCA01000014.1, read on the forward strand.
CCCTCGCGGACGCCGGGCGCTTTGCCCCGAATGCCCTGTCGGGGAATTGGCCCTATGGTGCTGTCATGGAGCACGATCTGAGCCCCGCGACCCTTGCCGAGCTTCGCCGTCCGCGCCCCTACCCCGCGGTGTCCGTGCTGACACCGACGCACCGGCGCGATCCCCTCAACACCGAGGACGCCGTACGTCTGCGCAACGCGGTGGCCGAGGCCAAGAAGAAGCTGGAGTCCGATCCCGCGGTCACCCGGGACCGGCGTGCCGACGTGGAACTGCAGCTCGACCGGGCGCTGTCCGAGGTCGATCTGGCGCACTCCGAGGACGGCCTGGTCATCTTCGCCGCGCCGGGTGAGCACCAGGTGTGGTCGCTCGCGCGCAGTGTGCCGGAGCGCATCGTCCTGTCGGACACCTTCCTGACCCGCAACCTCGTCTCCGCGCACACGGCGGAACGGCCGTTCTGGGTGCTGTCCGTGTCCGCGGACCGGGCCACGCTGTGGAGCGGCGGCGTGGACCGGGTGACCGAGGAACACGCCGGCGGCTTCCCGCTGATCCGGGAGGAGCCGAACTTCGACCCCGAGCGTCAGGAACAGGTCGGCGACCAGCCGAGCAACTTCCGTGACGAGGACACCCGCCGGTTCCTGCGCGACACGGACACCGCGATGGCCAGGGTGCTGCGCGGTCACCCGAGGCCGCTGTACATCACCGGGGCGCCCGCCGCCCTGTCCCTCATGAGCGAGGCGGGCCAGGTGGCCCGGGACGCCGTACAGGTGCCGCACGGCGGGCTCGCGCACGGCACACCCCAGGCGGTGTGGCAGGCCGTACGTCCGGTGCTGGAGGCGGAGGCGCGCAGGAGCACCGAGGACGTGGGCCGGGCGCTGGAGTCGGCCCGGGGGCGCAAGGAGTTCGCGGCCGGGGTCGACGAGCTGTGGCGGAACGCCCGCGAGGGCCGGGTCCGGCTGCTGGCCGTGGAGGAGAACTACCGGATCACGGTGCGCGACGCCGGTGACCATCTGATCGTCGCCGAGGACGGTGACCTGGACGCCCGCGCGGACATCGTGGACGAGATCGTCGAGCAGTGCCTGGAGACGGGTGCGGAGGTCCGCTTCGTCCCGGACGGCACGCTCGGGGACGCCGACGGGATGGCGGCGGTGCTGCGCTACTGAGGACGGGGTGACCCACCGGTCTTCCCCCCATGAACACCTGTGCGTCGAACGTGCGCGTGAGTGCCGGCGCGAATCGACGGTACGTCATGTCACTTGCGTACCATGGGAGTTGAGACACCAAGAGGGCCTCTGACGTATTCCCGGGGGTAACCCCGCAAAGACGGTGGCATATGCCTTAGGCACCGCCTTATCGTGTGTTGCCGAATCCCTTACAGGCAGTCGCGGGCTGTGCGACAGTCGTAACGGTCCCTCCGCCTGAAGGCCGAACCGTTCCCGCATCGGAGTGCGTCATGCCGTCCCACCTCTCCGCGGACCGTCCAGCCGCCCCGCCGCCAGGACGCGGCCCGGTCGACGCGCTCATCTCGCAGACCCGGCGGCTCAAGGGCGAGGTGGACGCCGTACGCCAGGACACCCCGCAGGACACGGCGGACCCGCGCGAGCGCTTGCGGCGCGCGCTGTGCGACCTGGCGCTGCGTCAGCTCGACGATCTGGACCGGCACCTGGCCCAGCTGCGGGACGATCCGCCGGCCGCGCCGGGCCGGCTACCCGCGCCGCGGCAGGAGGCCCTGCTCAGCCGGGTCGGCAGCGCGGAGTGGGATCTGCTCACGGACGAGGTCCGCTGGTCCGGTGAGCTGTACCGGATCCTGGGCCGGGACCCGGCCGCCGCCCCGCTCACGCTCGACGAACTGCCCTCGCTGGTCTGCGACGAGGACCGGCCCAGGCTGACCGCGATGGTCACGGGCTGTCTGGTCGACGCCCGGCCCATCGACGGGGAGTTCCGTGTCCTGCGCCCGGACGAGGGCGTACGGACCGTGCACATGATGGGCGAACCGGTGCTCGGTGCCGACGGCAGCACCGCCTCGATGTGGGCGGTACTGCGGGACGTCAGCGAACTGCGCCGCTGCCGGCGGGCGGTGAGCGAGACCCGTGACTCGCTGCACCGCCAGCGGCACGCCGCCGCGCGGACCGAGCACCGGCTCGCGGTCGAGCTGCAGGAGGCCGTGCTGCCGACGTGGCACGGCCCCCTGCGGCTCCCGCCGGCCGGCCCCGGAACCCTCGACCTCGCCGGGGCCCATCTGCCGCCGTCGACGCACACCCGGATCGGCGGCGACTGGTACGACGCCCTGGAACTGCCCGACGGCGCGACGCTGCTCAGCGTCGGCGAGCTGACGGGACACGGGATCGGGGCGGCCTCGGGCATGGCGATGATGCTCGGCGCCGTACGCGGCATGGCGATGACCGGCACCGCGCCGGGACCGCTGCTGGCCTGTCTCGACCGATTACTGGACGCCACCGCACAGCCGGTCCTCGGCAGCGCCGTCTGTCTGCGCTACCGGCCCGGCACCCGCTCACTGCTGTGGGCGCAGGCCGGGCACCCCGCCCCGCTGCTGTTCCGCGGCGGGACGGGGCGGGCGCTGGACGCGCCGGACGGCGTCCTGCTCGGCGCCACCTCGGGCGCCTCCTACGGACAGGCCGAGGAGACCCTCGTAGCGGGTGACGTACTGCTGCTGCACACCGACGGGCTGGTGCCCGGGCACGCCGGAGCCACGGCCGTACGGCAGTTGCTCGAACTGGCCCCGCACTTCGCCGCCGCACACACCGCACAGGACTGTGTCCGGGCGGTCGTACGGGAGTTCGGCGAGCGGGAGCGTGACGACGACGCCTGTGTGCTCGTCGCGCGGGTCACCCCGTAGCGGGTCCGGGCGTCATGCCCGGGCGCTGCCGCCCCTGCCCTTCTGTTTGGGCAGCACCAGTTCGATCTCCTCCCTGAGCTCCTGGATCCTCGGATAGGAGGAGTACTCGGCGGTGAGCCGGTACATCTGGCGCAGCCGGTCCCAGGTGCGGCGCGAGGAGTTCTGCCCCATCGACACCAGGGCGAGGCGCGCGAACCGGTCGGCCTGCTCGGGGTCGTCGGCGATGAAGCAGGCGGACGCCATGGACAGGAAATCGAAGATCTTCGACCGCTGCTGTGCGTCGACTCGCAGAGCCAGCGCCTTGTCCGCGTAGTGCTGGGCATGCCTGGCCGCGTCCGGTTCGAACTCGGCGAGCGTCCGGTACGCCAGGGCCTGCATGCCGTACAGGTCCGCCTCGTTGAACAGCTGCATCCAGTTCGGCGGCGGCACGTCCCCCTTGTCGGAGACGAACAGGTCCTCGGCGCGGCCCAGGGTGCGGCGCATCGCCTGGCCCTTGCCCATGGACGCCTGCGCCCACGCCTCGACGGTGTGGAACATGGCGCGGGTGCGCGGCAGGACCTCCTCGCCCGATCCCGACTGGGCGAGCTTCATCAGGTCCATCGCCTCGTCGGGCCGGCCCAGGTGCACCATCTGGCGGGCCGCCCGGGACAGCGCCTCACCGGCGCGCGGCCGGTCACCGCCCTCGCGGGCCGCGTGAGCGGCGATCACGAAGTACTTCTGGGCCGTGGGTTCCATGCCGACGTCGTGCGACATCCAGCCGGCGAGGACGGCGAGGTTGGCGGCGACGCCCCACAGGCGCCGCTGGAGATGGGGTGGGTGGTGGTAGGCGAGCATGCCGCCCACCTCGTTGAGCTGGCCGACCACCGCCTTGCGCTGGAGGCCCCCGCCCCGGGCGGCGTCCCAGGCGCGGAACACCTCCACGGAGCGCTCCAGTTCCTCGATCTCCTGCGACCCGATGGGGGCGGCCTCGTAGCGGTCGAAGCCGGCCGGCTCGGCGTGCAGGGGGTCGTGGAGGCGGGGTGCGTCGGCGGTCAGGGCCGGATCGGTGTGCAGCCAGTCGTACATGGCGCTGCTGAGTGCGGAGCCCGCGGTGAGCGCGGCACCCGCGCCCACCAAGCCGCGTCGGTTGAGCATGAGGTCCATTCCCGTGAATTCGGTGAGGACCTCGGCTGTCCGCTCGGGCGCCCACGGCACTCCGTCGGGATGTTCCGCATTCCCGCCGCCCTGCCGTTTCCCCGTACGCCCGTGCCGGACCAGACCGAGATCCTCGATGGTCACGACACGGCCGAGACGCTCGGTGAACAGGGCCGCCAGCACCCGCGGTACGGGATCGCGCGGGATCTCTCCCATGTCGATCCAGCGCCGCACCCGGGAGGTGTCGGTCGCCAGCTGGGGGTGGCCCATGGCCGCCGCCTGCCGGTTGACCAGCCTCGCGAGTTCGCCCTTGGACCAGCCGGCCAGGCCGAACAGGTCCGAGAGCCGGGTGTTGGGTTGTCCGCTCACGTCAAGCCCCCAGGTTCTCGGCTGAGTTGACAGTAGCCCGGTGCAGGTTGCCGGGCGACTATTCGCCAGGGTTCGCCAGGGTGCGCCAGATGGTGTGCCAGGGGACATCGGGTGTCGAGTAGGAACGCGCCACCACGACCCCGTCGCACAGGGGCATTCCCCCAGGGTGCGTCCGGGCGGCCGGGCCGGGTGGTGCACTGACGTCGCAGGCACACGAAGGGATCTGTTCACCCATGTACGCAGCATCGTCCTCCGTGTCCGCACCGCCCCGGCCCCTGCGTCCGCGCCCGGCGGACAGCGGGCCCTATCTCGCCCCGGCGCGCCCGGCGGCGCCCGTCCTCGGCGCCGGCACCGTACGGCGCACCGCGGCCCCGGGTGCCCAGCCGCTCAGCGGGCGGCTCGATCTGTCCGGCCCGCAGGGCGCCCAGCTGCGCACGGCGATCGCGTCGGTGCACCGCATCTGTCCGGAGTTCGCGCCGGTCCAGGTGCTGCGCCGCAGCGGGCGGTCGGTGCTGCTGGTCGGCACCACCGGGCGGAGCACCGCGGTCGCGAAGTGCTTACTGGACCACTCCCCCGCCTGGAGTGAGCGGATCCGCCACGAAATAGCGGCATACCGCTCGTTCGTCCGGCACCGCCCGCCTGTGCGGGCGCCCCGGCTGATCGCGGCGGATCCGGACAACGGCACGCTGGTGATCGAGCGGCTGCCCGGCAGAGTCGCGGCGCTCCAGCGGCACCCGGTGGAGGCACCGCCGCGGGCGGACATCCGGGCGGCGCTCGGCGCGATCTGCCGGCTCAACTCCTGGCGGCCGCCGGCCGGGACGTTCGACGCGCCGCTGGACTACGCGGCGCGGATCTCCCGGTACCACGAGCTCGGGCTGCTCACCGACCGGGACCTGGGCGATCTGCAGAAGCTGCTGCACGGCATCGCGCTGGCGAGCGGGCGGCAGGGCATGGGCCAGTTCTGCCACGGCGACGCGCTGCTCAACAACATCCTGATGTCACCGGCCGGTCCGGTGCTGGTGGACTGGGAGCACGCGGGCTGGTACCTGCCGGGGTACGACCTGGCGACGCTGTGGTCGGTCCTCGGGGACGCGCCGGTGGCGCGCCGGCAGATCAGCCAGATCGCGCAGTCGGCGGGGCCGGCGTCGCGTGACGCGTTCCTGGTGAACCTGATGCTGGTCCTGACGCGGGAGATCCGTACGTACGAGACGGCCGTGCACCGGTCGATGCAGGACGCGACCCCGGCGGCGGCGTCCGGCGAGGAACACCGCCTCCTTCTCCGCCGCCTCCACGACGACTGCCAACTGGCCCGCAAAGCAGTCCGAGCAGCAGTAGGCACCCGCTGACCGCAACCGCAGCCGGCCAAGCTCCCCCACACCTCCACGCAACCTCTACGCCCCGCTGCGGGCAATCGTGCCGCAGGGCGATGGGGGTACCTCCCGCTCGAGCGAAGTCGAGAGTGGGGGAGGGTGGGCGCGGCGGCACCTCGTACGCGCCGAGCGGCGCAACTCCACCCGCCCCACCGTCACAGGCGTACACCACTGACGCCCCGCAGGCCCGGCAACCGCCGGTACGAAAGCGACGCGCACCCCGATTGACAAGGTAATACGCACCCTCCTGGGCATGATTGACGGATTATCGGCCGACGGGTACCACTGACCCACCACCCCGGCTCACGTCACCCGCCCAGGAGACCGCATTGAGACAACCCGTCCGCATCCTCGCCGCAGCCGCCCTCACCCTCCCCCTGCTGGGCGCCGCCCCCGACACCACCCCACCCGCCACCGCCCACCTCCAGCAGGCGTTCGCCACCGCCGCCGCCACGTACGACGTACCGCAGAGCGTGCTGCTGGGCGTCTCCTACCTCCAGTCCCGCTGGGACGCCCACGCCGGTGCCCCGAGCGTGACCGGCGGCTACGGCCCCATGCACCTCACGGACGCCCGTACCGCCCTGGAAACCGCCACCGGCCACCACCACGCCGGCGCGGAGGACCCGCGCGGCGACGAGGCCCGCCCGTCGAAGCACCCCGAGGCGGCGGCCGATCCCCGCGACCTGCCCGCCCGCCTCACCACGCTCCCCCGGGCCGCCCGCCTCACCGGCCTCACCCCCGACCGCCTCCGCGAGGACCCCGCCGCGAACGTCGCCGGCGGTGCCGCCCTGCTCGCCGACGCGCAACGCCGACTGGGTGGACCCAGCACCGACGACCCCGCCGACTGGTACGCGGCGGTCGCCCTGTTCTCCGGCGCGGACGACACCGCGTCGGCGGCGGCGTACGCCCACGACGTGTACGAGGTGATCCGCGCCGGCGAGGCACGCGTCACGGACGCCGGACAGCGCGTCGCCCTGGACGCCCGCCCCGGCCTCACCCCCGACACCGCGGCACTGGAGCGCGCCGGACTGCGCACCCCCTCCGCCGCCGGCACGGAGTGCCCGAAGACGGTGTCCTGCGAGTGGATCCCCGCACCGTACGAGGAGTTCGGCGACGACGACTACGGCAACCACGACCTGGGTGACCGGCCCGCCTCGCAGCGCATCCGGTACATCGTCGTCCACGACACGGAGGGCGCGTGGGAGGGCGTCCTCAACATGGTGCAGGACCCCACGTATGTGTCCTGGCAATACACGCTGCGCTCCACGGACGGTCACATCGCCCAGCATGTGAAGGCGAAGGACGTGGCCTGGCACGCGGGCAACTGGTACGTCAACGCGGGGTCGATCGGCCTGGAGCACGAGGGCTTCCTGACGCATCCCGACACCTGGTACACGGAGGCGATGTACCGTTCCTCGGCCCGGCTGGTGAAGTACCTCGCCAAGAAGTACGACATCCCGCTGGACCGGCAGCACATCCTCGGCCACGACACGGTGCCGGGAACCACCCCGGCCACCATCCCGGGCATGCACACCGACCCCGGACCGTACTGGGACTGGCGGCACTACTTCGAACTGCTGGGCCGGCCCCTCGAGGCCGAGGGCGGACCGAAGAGCACGGTCGTGACGATCCGGCCCGACTACTCCGCCAACCGTCCGGTCTTCACGGGCTGCGAGAGCGCGGGGGAACCGTGTGCCACGCACGGGTCGAGCGCGGTGCGGCTGTACTCCGACCATGACGAGGACTCCCCGCTGATCAGGGACATCGGCCTCGGCTCCGCCCCGACCACGGGGGTGAACGACCTGTCCTCGCGGGTCTCCACGGGCCAGCGGTACGCGGTCGCCGACCGCTGGGGCGACTGGACCGCGATCTGGTACCTCGGTCAGAAGGCCTGGTTCAGGAACCCGGCGAAGCAGCCGACTGCGGTGCCCGCGAAGGGCAAGGTCGTCACCCCGAGGAAGGGCCTCGACTCGGTACCGGTCTACGGCAGGGCGTACCCGGAGAAGGAGGCCTACCCCGAGGGCGTGCCGGCCCAGGCGGTGACTCCGCTGCCGTACACGGTCCTCGAGGGCCAGAAGTATGTGACCGGGGGCAAGGTACCGAGCGAGTACTACTACGCGGTGACCTTCGACGAGGCGTCCCACCAGGTGGTGCGGGGCGAGGATCAGTACTACGAGATCCAGTTCGGGCACCGCGTCGGGTTCGTCCGGGCGGCCGACGTGACGGTGAGGTCGTCGTAGCGGCGCCGCGGCGGTAAGGAGAGGGCCGGGTTCCCGTCGAACCCGGCCCTTCGCGTCAGCCCTGCTGGAACAGTTCCGCGGGGAGCGGCTTGAGGAGGGCGTACAGGTCGTCGGTGATGGGGCGGTCCCAGGCGGCGATGGTCACCAGCACGTTGTCGCTGCGGTCGAACTGGACACAGGAGATGCGGCCCTCGGAGAGCTTCACGCGGCGCACGATCAGCAGGTTGTCGCCCTGCATCACGGGTACGTCCTCGGTGCCGACGACGGTGATCTCCTCGTCGTTCTCCAGCGCCAGCAGCAACTGTCCGACCTCGAAGGGGATCTCGCCCTCCGGAAGGTCCCGGGCCGGGGAGCCCTCGGGCAGATTGCCGATGACCATCGCGGGGCCCCGGCCGCCGAACAGGTCGTAACGCAGGAAGACGCCCTGGCAGCTTCCGTCGGGGGCGGGCAGCAGCCCGGCGCCCAGGTTCCCGGGCCAGTCGCCCGGGTCCATGGCCAGAACGTCGAAGTCGGGCCCGGCGGGCGTGGCACTGCGGCGGCGGAGGAACGACATGCCGCAATGGTACGTGCCCGCGCGCGTGTACGGACGGTCGGGCGAGGCCCGCCCGGGCTATCCGGCCCGCCGGTGCCGCTCGTGGTGGCGGGCGACCCGGGCGCGGTTGCCGCAGGAGGGTTTGCACCACTCCTGACGCGGGTGTTCCTTCAGGAAGTAGCGGACGCAGCGGGGGGCGTGGCAGGCGCGCAGGCGTTCGCGGTCGGGGCCGGTGAGGAAGGTGATGGTGGCGTGGGCGAGGGTGGCGGTGAGGTCGGCGCCCTCGCCCGGTGCGGGCTGTCTGTGGCTGACGGGGCCGGCCCCGTCGGGCCAGTCCAGGACCGGGACGGTGGGGGTGCGGGCCGCTGCCTCGTTCAGGCGCCGTAGGGCTTCGGCGAGGGGGAGCAGGCGGGATGCGTCGGCGGGGCTGGGCGGGGTGGGGCGGACCGCGTGGGCGAAGAGGGTGCGGACGGCCGTGCGGAGGGTGTGGACGGCGGCGAGGTCGGTCTCGTCGGCGGTGAAGGTGTCCGGGGCGGGGTGGGTGCGGGGGTGTGCGCGGACCCAGGCTTCCAGGGCAGCGGCGTGATCCAGATCGTCGGTGACTCCGCCGTTGCCGTCGTGGCGGATGGTGAGCGCGAGCTCCAGGGGGAGCGGTGTGTCTGAGTCCCGCATGCCGCTAATGATAAGGGGGCTTGCAGGCATTAGCGTCGGTGCGGGGCGGGGCCGGGCGGGGGGTGTGGCGCTGCTCGGCGCCTGCGAGGTGCCGCTGCGCCCGCCCTCCCCCACTCTCGGCTTCGCTCGAGCGGGAGGTACCCCCATCGCCCCAGCGGCACGATTGCCCGCAGTTGACGTGGTGGTGCGGGAGTTACGTCAGCTGCGCGGGTGGGATCACCGCTGCCGGGCTCACCGCGTGCAGGAGTACCGCCTGGGTCACCGAGCCCATCATGCGGGCCGGGGACAGGAGGCGGCGGCGGTGACGGCCCACGACCACCAGGGACGCGGCCCGGGATGCCTCGACCAGGTGGCCGGCCGCGTCGCCGGGGAGCACGTCCGTCCGCACGGTGACCGAGTCGTGGCGCTCCCGGTACGGGGCGAGGAAGCCGTCCGTCAGGACCCTGGTCTCGTGTTCGACCGCGTCCTGGTCGATGTCCGGCGGCGGCATCTCCCCGGGCAGCATCCAGGTCTGCAGGGGCCAGGGGTAGGCCGCGAGGACCCGCAGCGGGACCCCGCGCAGTGCCGCCTCCGCGAAGGCGAAGGCGAGCGTGGCCTCGTCGGGACTTTCGGCGTTCACCCCGACCACGACCGGCGCATCGGGCCCGGCCTGCCCCGCGCCGTCTCCCCCGCGTCCGGGCCGCGGCACCACGACGACCGGGCACTCGGCGTCACGCGCCGCGGCCAGGGAGTTGGAGCCGAGCAGCAGGCTCGCGAAGCCCCCGCGTCCCCGGGAGCCGAGCACCAGCAACGCCGCCTCCGCCCCCGCTTCCGGCAGCAGGGCGCCCGGCGCCCCCTCCAGCGGGACGTACTCGGCCGCGGAGAAGCCCGCCAGGTGTTCGCGGGCCCGGTCGAGGACCGGGTCCTCGGCGGGGTCCGGGGGCCCGGCCGCGAGTACCTCGGGCCGCGCCCAGGGGGCGTACTGGCGTACGTGCACGACCCGCAGCGGGGCCTCGCGCCGGCGTGCGGCGTCGAGGGCCCACCGAAGTGCGCGGAGACTGTCGTCCGAACCGTCGACCGCCGCGACGACCGGCTGGGTGCTCATGATTCCTCGCCTCCGGATACGACCTGCGACCTCTGTCCCGCGCCTCCCCCGCCAGCCTGACTCAGGCCGGGTCGGGGAACGGCACTTCGGATCGCGTGTCCGGAAAAACGGGCGGAACACCCCCTGCGGCGACGCCGCTCAGGTCAGGTCGAACTCCCCTTCCCGTGCCCCCGACACAAACGCACCCCACTCGGCGGGTGTGAAGATCAGACCGGGGCTCTCCGGGTGGCCACTGTTGCGCATGGCGATGAAGCCCTCCACGAAGGCGATCTGGACATCGCCCAGGCCACGGCTGCTGGACTGCCACTGTGCGTTGCTCAGGTCCAGGTCCGGCTTGTCCCAGCCCGTGAGCGGGCGCTGCTGGGTGGTGCTCTCGGCCACGTCCGTGCTCCTCCCGATTTCCGTCGTCCGCGGGTCAGCCTAGCGACCGGTCCCTGCCCCCGACAGGCCGCGCGACAAGTGCCTTCACGCGGGGGCACGGGGGACGGCGGAGGAAAGGGAACGGGTGTGCGTTGAACCGGGAGGGACACGTCGACGTACTGGTGTGGGCGGGCCCGCGCACCGGGCCCCGTTCGTCATGCCATCGCAGTACCGCACGGAAGGACCCTCCGGGTGTCGCTCTTCACTCGCCCCCGCCGACCGCAGGCCACCACCGAGGGCGAAGCGGACCAGGGAGAACCCGCCGCACCCGAAGAAGGCACACCACCTGCGGCCACACCGCCGGGATGGTTCGGCTGGCGGCACCGGTGGCCGCGCACGGCGCACGGTGTCACCGTGGGGATCACGGTCCTCGCCGGAGCGCTGGTCCTCTTCGCGCTCCTCGTGCCGAACCGGGTGGAACGCCTCGAGGCCGGCGCGTTCCTGCGGCTGCCCGCCGAGGGCATCCTGCTCGCCACGCTGCTGCTCGTGCTCAAGGCGCGGTGGCGGCGGATCACGGCCGTGGTCGCAGGCGTTCTGCTGGGGCTGCTGACGGTCCTGAAATTCATGGACATGGGCTTCTACCAGGTGCTGGCCCGCCCCTTCGACCTGGTGCTCGACTGGATCCTGCTGGACGACGCGACGGACTTCGTCCGGGAGTCGTTCGGGCGGGGCGGTCAGGTGCTCGCCGTGGTCGGGGTGATCGTGCTGTTCGTGGCCCTGCTGGCGCTGATGACACTGGCGACGGTACGGCTGACCGGGCTGATGACCCGTCATCGTCCCGTCGCCGTGCGCACGCTGCTGGTGCTGGGCGTCGCGTGGATCACCTGTGTCACGGTCGGCGTGCAGGTCGGCGGGGTGCCGATCGCCAGCAAGGGCACGGCTGATCTGGTGGGCGACCGGGTGGAGCAGGTGCGGGCGGGGCTGCGGGACGCGCGGGTCTTCGAGAAGGAGGCGTCCGTCGACGCCTTCGCGAAGACGCCGCCCGATCAGCTGTTCACCGGGCTGCGCGGCAAGGACGTCCTGTTCACGTTCATCGAGTCCTACGGCCGGGTCGCGATCGACGATCCGGCGATGGCCGGACCGATGGACACGGCGCTGAAGGAGGGCACGCGACGGCTGGAGGACGCCGGTTTCGCCTCCCGCAGCGGCTGGCTGAAGTCCCCGGTGACCGGGGCGGGCAGCTGGCTCGCGCACTCCACCTTCCTGTCCGGCCTGTGGATCAAGAACCAGCAGCGCTACCGGAGTCTGACGACCAGTGACCGCATGACCCTGACCAACTACTTCCGCAAGACCGGTGACTGGCGGACCGTCGGTATCGTGCCCGGGGTGCGGCGGGCCTGGCCGGAGGGGAAGTTCTTCGGCCTGGACCACATCTACGACTCGGAGCACCTCGGCTACCGGGGCCCGTACTTCAGCTGGACCCCCGTGCCCGACCAGTTCAGCCTGGAGGCCTTCGAGCGTCTGGAGCACGGCCGGACGGACCGCGAGCCGATCATGGCGGAGATCATCCTGGCCTCCAGCCACAACCCCTGGTCCCCCATCGCGCGCATGATCGACTGGGACGATCTCGGTGACGGTTCGGTGTTCCACGAGATCAAGAAGGAGGGCACGGATCCGAAGGAGGTCTGGAAGGACCCGGAGAACGTGCGCACCGAGTACCGGCGGGCCATCGAGTACTCGCTGAGCAGCCTCACCGAGTGGGTCGAGCGGTACGGCGACGAGAACACGGTCCTGGTGTTCCTGGGCGATCACCAGCCGGTGCCCACCGTCACCGCCGGCAGCACCGGCAAGGACGTGCCGGTGTCGATCGTGGCCAAGGATCCGAAGGTGCTGGAGCGGGTGGCCGACTGGAACTGGACCGACGGTCTGAAGCCCGCGGCCGACGCCCCGCGCTGGGGCATGGACACCTTCCGCGACCGCTTCATGACGGCGTACGGGCCCCAGGGCGGTGCCCTTGCCGCCCCGGCGCCGTGAGGACCGGCGCCACGCGAGAAAGTGCGGGCCGCGCTCTTGCCCCCGGGCGGCGCGGCCTGACTTACTGATCCCGGCGGACGACCGAATGATCGTTCGCCCGGATTGTCGCGGCGGCCGGACGGCTCGGCGACTCCGTGATGACACGGCTCGACGGCTCGACGGTGAGGAGAAGGCCCTGATGGCGGAGGCGGCGCACCTGCTGGATTCGGCGGAACGGCTCGACCCGGAGGGCCTGCGGGCGCTCCAGCTGGAGCGGCTGCGCGGCTCGCTGCGGCTCGCCTACGAGCGGGTGCCGTTCTACCGGGAGTCCTTCGACAAGGCGGGCGTCCACCCGGACGACTGCCGTTCCCTGTCGGATCTGGCCCGGTTCCCGTTCACCACCAAGGCGGACCTGCGGGCGAACTACCCGTACGGCATGTTCGCGGTACCCCGCGACCGTATCCGCCGGCTGCACGCCTCCAGCGGCACCACCGGACGCCCCACGGTCGTCGGGTACACGGAGGGCGACCTTTCCATGTGGGCCGACATGGTGGCCCGGTCCATCCGCGCGGCGGGCGGCCGCCCCGGGGACACGGCACATGTGGCCTACGGCTATGGCCTGTTCACCGGCGGTCTGGGCGCACACTACGGCGCCGAACGGCTCGGCTGTACAGTGATCCCCGCGTCCGGCGGGATGACGTCCCGCCAGGTGACGCTGATCCAGGATCTGAAGCCCTCGGTCATCATGGTGACCCCGTCCTACATGCTCACCCTGCTCGACGAGTTCGAGCGGCAGGGCGTGGACCCGCGCTCCACCTCGCTGCGGGTGGGGATCTTCGGCGCGGAGCCGTGGACGGAGCGGATGCGGCAGGAGATCGAGGAGCGGTTCGCGATCGACGCGGTCGACATATACGGGCTGTCGGAGGTGATCGGCCCGGGTGTGGCGCAGGAGTGCGTGGAGACCAAGGACGGCCTGCACATCTGGGAGGACCACTTCTATCCGGAGGTCGTCGATCCGGTCACCGGTGAGGTGCTGCCGGAGGGGGAGCGGGGCGAGCTGGTCTTCACCTCGCTGACCAAGGAGGCGATGCCGGTCGTCCGCTACCGGACGCGGGATCTGACCCGGCTGCTGCCGGGCACCGCGCGGGTGTTCCGGCGGATGGAGAAGGTCACGGGCCGCAGTGACGACATGGTGATCCTGCGCGGGGTGAACCTGTTCCCCACCCAGATCGAGGAGATCGTGCTGCGCACACCGGGCGTGGCGCCGCACTTTCAGCTCCGTCTCACCACGGTGGGCAGGATGGACGCCCTCACCGTCCGCGCGGAGGCGCGTCCCGACGCGGACGCCACGGCGCGTGAGGCGGCCGCCCGGTCGATCGTGGCGGCCGTGAAGGACGGTATCGGGGTCTCGGCGGACGTGGAGATCGTCGACCCGGAGACCCTGGAGCGCTCGGTGGGCAAGATCCGGCGGATCGTGGACCTGCGCGACAAGCGGGACTGAAGGGGCCGCCGTCGGCTACTCGGCGGCCACGATCCGTTCGACCGCCGCCGTCACCAGCCGGTCGCGTTCCTCCGGGGTGAAGACGTCCGGCAGGGTGAGCTGTTCGACGATCAGCCAGTTCAGCGCCATGTAGAGCAGCCGGACGGCCATGGCGTCACCGGGCAGGCCGGAGCCCTCGTGGTAGCGGACGTTGGCGTCGAGGTCGGCCCGGACCCGCTCGGTGAGCACCTTGCGGAGTTCCGGGCGGCGGGTGGCCTCCAGCCGGAGTTCCAGCAGCGCGAGATAGCCGGTGCGGAAGGCGGCGATACGGCCGACCAGTTCCCGCATCAGTTCCGCGTAGACGGCCCGGTCGCGTCCGGCGGCCTGCTGCCGGGCGACGACCTCGTCGTCGGGCCGGAGCCGCTCGTAGACCCGGGCGCCGGCCTGGGTGAGCAGGTCGTCGCGCGAGGTGAAGTAGTTGGAGGCGGTGCCGACGGGGACGGCGGCCCCGGTGTCCACGGCCCGGAAGGTCAGGCCCCGGGCGCCCTCCCGGGCCAGTACCTCGATCGCGGCGTCCACCAGGGCGGTCCGCCGCTGCTCGTTCCGTCTCACCACCGACATCACTCCGCCCGTTTCACGATCCCTCACACCACTGCGGGCAGAGTACTACGTCCGGAGTCGTCCGATGGTGTCAGCTCTCCCCGGCCTCCAGGACCGCCATGGCCGCGTTGTGTCCCGGTACGCCGCTCACCCCGCCGCCGCGCACGGCGCCCGCGCCGCACAGCAGGACGTTGGCGTGCCGGGTCTCCACGCCCCAGCGGCCGGTGCCGTCCTGGGCGTAGGGCCAGGACAGTTCGCGGTGGAAGATGTTGCCGCCGGGCAGGCCGAGGTCACGTTCCAGGTCCAGCGGGGTCCGGGCCTCCAGACAGGGGCGGCCGTCGGCGTCGGTGGCCAGGCAGTCGGCGAGGGGCTCGGCGAGGTGCGCGTCGAACTGGGCGAGCGTCGACTTCAGCAGTTCCTCGCGCACGGCGTCGTTGTCCCGTGCGAACAGCCGGGCGGGGGTGTGCAGTCCGAACAGGGTGAGTGTCTGGTAGCCGCGTGCGGCCAGGTCGGGGCCGAGGATCGTGGGGTCGGTGAGGGAGTGGCAGTAGATCTCCGAGGGCGGGACGGCGGGCAGCTCGCCGGCGGCGGCCTGGGCGTGCGCGGCGGCCAGCTGTCCGTATCCCTCGGCGATGTGGAAGGTGCCGGCGAACGCCTCGCGCGGGTCGACGGAGGTGTCGCGCAGCCGGGGCAGCCGCTTGAGCAGCATGTTCACCTTGAGCTGGGCGCCTTCGGCGGGCGGTGGGGGCGTGTCACCGGTGAGGGCCGCCAGTTCGCGCGGCGAGGCGTTCACCAGGACGTGCCGTGCGGCGGCGACGCCCTCGCCGCCGGCGGTGCGGTGGGTGACCTCGGCGGTGCGGCCGTCGGTGTCGATGCGCACCGCGCGGTGGCCGGTGGCGATGACCGCGCCGGCCGCGCGGGCGGCGTCGGCGAGGGCGTCGGTGAGGGCGCCCATGCCGCCGACCGGGACGTCCCAGGTGCCGGTGCCGCCGCCGATGACGTGGTAGAGGAAGCAGCGGTTCTGTGCGAGGGACGGGTCGTGGGCGTCGGCGAAGGTGCCGATGAGGGCGTCGGTGAGGACCACGCCGCGCACCAGGTCGTCACGGAAGCGCTCCTCGACGGCGGCGCCGATGGGTTCCTCGAAGAGGGTGCGCCAGGCCTCGTCGTCGCCGACGGTGCGGCGCAGTCCGTCGCGGGTGGGCAGGGGCTCGGTGAGGGTCGGGAAGACGGTGCGGGCGACACGGCCCGTCATCTCGTAGAAGCGCCGCCAGGCCGCGTACTCGCCGTCGGATCCGGTGAGCCGGGCGAAGGCCTCGCGGGTGCGCCGCTCGCCGCCGCCGACGAGCAGTCCGGTGGGCCGTCCGTCGCGTTCGGCGGGGGTGTACGAGGAGATGGTGCGGGTGCGCAGCCGGAAGTCGAGACCGAGATCCTTGACGATCTTCCGCGGCAGCAGGCTGACCAGGTACGAGTACCGGGAGAGCCGGGCGTCGACGCCGGTGAACGGACGGGTGGACACCGCCGCCCCGCCGGTGTGGTCCAGCCGCTCGAGGACCAGTACGGAGCGCCCGGCGCGGGCGAGGTAGGCGGCGGCGACGAGACCGTTGTGGCCGCCGCCGACGATGACGGCGTCGTAGGTCCGGGTTCCCTCGGGTGCGGTCATGGTCCTTCGTAACACGCGCTGATCGGCGGCGGCCAGATGCCGCCCGCCTCAGTCGAGGGTGGCGAGGAACTCGGTGCAGGCCCGTGCGCAGGCACGGCAGGACTCGGCCGTCTGCCCGGCCCCGGAGTGGGTGTCGAAGGCCTGCGCGCTCTCCAGGCACACCTGCCGGCACCACTCCACCTGGACGCGGATGATCTCCTCGTCCACCTGGTTCTGCTCGGACAGCACCCGGCAGGTCGCGTCGCAGACCTCCGCGCACATGATGCCCTTGCGCCGTACGAGTTCCTGGTTCTCCGTGCCGTCGGGGTCCACGAGGCTCGCCCGCGTCGCGCAGGCCCTGGCGCATTCGGTGCATGCCTGGGCGCACGCGAACCGGTCCTCCAGGAACCGGAACAGCTCCTTCTGCGATGTCGTCGTCACACCGCGCGGGTAGCCGCCGCCCCGGCGGCCAAACACACGCGGCCGGGGCGGGCGGGTTCGCGGACGGGGCCGGGGGTACCCGCCCGCCATGATGAACTCCGCGTGGATGGAAACGGCCGACCTCGCCGCGGGCCGCGGCGCCCTCGGTACCGGGCTGGTGGTGGCGGGACTGGTGGTCCTGGCGCTGCTGATCGGCATGTTCGTCTTCGGCAGCCGCCGGGTCAGGAACAGCACGGTGCGCCGGCCCCGCCCCGAGGAGCAGCCCCGGATGCCCGAGGGCGGCCCGGTCCGGGAGGTGCGGGAGCACCGCGAGGCCGACGAGGTGCCCCGCGACGGCGAGCGCCGGATGCCGCACGAGCTCAAGGGGAACGGCACCGTCGGCAGCCGCACCAGCGCCTCGCAGGAGCGGCCGCGCTGGGACGAGGGCGGCAGCGGCGGGTTCGGCAGCGGCGGTCCGGGCCACCACTGACGCGGGGGCGCCCCGGCATCCGGGTCAGGGGGCGGGTCGTACGTCCGTCGAGGGCGGACGGCCCGCCCCTTTCGCATGTCCGGGGGTGAGGTGGATCACAGCGCTTCGGTGCATCGTTTCGCCCTGCCGTGAGTCTTTGTCTGAGGTGTGAGGGCTTTTCGGACACGGGGCGGTGGGGATGGAGCGGTTTCGGGTGGACGGCTTCGACGAGTTCGTCGCTGCCCGCTGGTCGGCGCTGCTCCATGTCGCGCGGCTGCTCACCGGCGGCGACCGGCAGCGCGCCGAGGACCTCGTGCAGGAGGCCCTGGTGAAACTGTGGTTCGTCTGGCCGAAGATCGCCGAGCAGGCCCCGGAGGCGTATGTGCGCACGGTGCTGGTGCGGATGGCGGCCCGGTCCGCCCGCCGGCGCTGGTGGGGGGAGCGTCCGGTGGGCGAGCTGCCCGACCGGCCCGGACCGGGCGACCTGTCCTCGGCCGTCGCGGAGCGTTCGCGGCTGGAGGCCGCGCTGGCCCAGCTGCCGCCCCGGCAACGGGCGGCGGTGGTGCTGCGCTACTGCGAGGACCTGCCCGAGAGCCAGGTGGCGCATGCTCTCGGCTGTCCGGTGGGCACCGCGCGCTCGCACGCTTCGCGCGGTGTGGCGCGGCTGCGGCTGATCCTGTCCGGGACCGTCGGGGCCGTGGGGTGAGGGGAGAGGCGATGGACGACTTCGAGCACGAGCTGACCCGCATGATGCGCGACTCCCGGCAGCCGGATCCCTTCCGGGCCGAGCAGCGGGAGCGCCTGTACGAGGGCATCCGGGTCCGCCGCAGGTCCCGGATGCTGTGGCGGGCCGGCGGCTCCGCGCTCGCGGTGGCCGGGCTGAGCGTCGTACTGGCGCTGCTGCCCGGCACCGGCTCCCGGTCCGCGCCCGCCGACCGCGGGCCCCTGCCGACGACGGGGCCGACGGCGGGGCCCACTCCTCCCCCGGTCCGCCCCTCGCCGACGACGGCCCCGAGCACGTCGAAGCCGCCCGCGGGGCCCACCTCCACCACGAGCGCCGGCACCCCCGGGTACGCCCCCACGCCGACCTCGCGTCCGCCGGACGCCGGAATGTCCACGACGTCCGCACCGCCGCCCACGCAACCGGCACGGGGGCCCTCCCCCTCTTTCACGGAGGGCGGCAGCGACTAGCCTCTCTTCGCCCGCCCCGGGCCCCGTCATGCACATACGCGCCGGAAAGAGACCCCACCCGTCATGAGAACCGCGAGGCGGTCGGCCGCCGCCGACCGCAGCTCGTCCGCAGCGCGGCTGCCGCGCCGGGCGCCGCTGCCCGCGCACCATCAGGAACCCGTCCTGGACGTGGTCGTGCCCGTGTACAACGAGGAGAACGACCTGGAGTCCTGTGTCCGGCGGCTCCACGCGCACCTCGCGGAGACGTTCCCGTACCCGTTCCGGATCACCGTCGCGGACAACGCCAGCACGGACGGCACCCCGGCGATCGCGGAGCGGCTGGCGCGGGAGCTGCCGGCGACGGAGTGGATACGGCTGGCCGAGAAGGGCCGCGGCCGGGCGCTGCACACCGCCTGGTCCCGGTCGTCGGCTCCGGTGCTCGCCTATCTGGACGTGGACCTGTCCACCGATCTCGCGGCCCTGCTGCCGCTGGTGGCGCCTTTGATCTCGGGGCACTCGGACATCGCCATCGGCACCCGGCTGGCCCGTGGCTCGCGGGTGGTGCGCGGACCCAAGCGGGAGATCATCTCCCGCTGCTACAACGGGCTGCTGCGCGGCACGCTCGCCGTGCGGTTCAGCGACGCGCAGTGCGGTTTCAAGGCGGTACGGCGGGACGTGGCCGAGCGGCTGCTGCCGCTGGTGGAGGACCGGGGGTGGTTCTTCGACACCGAGCTGCTGGTGATCGCCGAGCGGGCCGGGCTGCGCATCCACGAGGTGCCGGTGGACTGGGTGGACGACCCCGACAGCCGGGTCGACATCCTCGCGACGGCGCTGGCGGATCTGCGCGGCATGGCCCGCCTCGGCCGTGCGCTGGCCGGCGGCCGGCTGCCGCTGGCGGCGCTGCGCCGCCCGGAGGAGCTGGACGAGGCGGCCGGGCTGCCGCCCGCGCTGGTCCCCCAGATGCTGCGCTTCGCCGCCGTCGGGGTCGCCAGCACCCTGTTCTACCTGCTGCTCTACAGTCTGCTGCGGCCCGCCGCGGGGGCTCAGGCGGCCAACGCGCTCGCCCTCCTCGCCAGCGCCGTCGCCAACACGGCCGCCAACCGGCGGCTCACCTTCGGGGTGCGCGGGCGCGACGGGGTGCTGCGCCATCAGCTCAAGGGCCTCGCGGCCTTCCTGGTGGGTCTCACCCTCACCAGCGGTTCGCTGGCGCTGCTGCACCGCACGGCGCCCGACGCCGGGTCCCGGGTGGAGTTGCTGACACTGATCGCCGCCAACCTCGCCGCGACCCTGCTGCGCTTCCTTCTGCTGCGGGCCTGGGTGTTCCCCGGCCGCCGCTCCCGCCGTACGACAGGATCCTCCGCCTCATGACGACCGCCCCGACCAGCCAGGCCGGACCGGCCCCGACGCCGGTGCCCCGCCCGGACACGGCATCGCCCCCGGACTCCCCCGGCCTGCGTGAGCGGCTGCGCCGCGCCGCCGCGCACTACGGGCCCGTCCTCGCGGTGTACGGCGTGCTGAAGCTCACGGGCTTCGCCGTCTTCATGTACCTGCTGGACTCGGCGGGCGACTTCCGCGGGAAGAACCCGCGGTTCGGCGGCGGCGCCCACACCTGGGACGTGCTGGGCAGCTGGGACGGCTGGTGGTACCAGCAGATCGCCCTGCACGGCTACGACCCGGCGCTGGAGCCGATACCCGGCGCCACCGGGCTGATCACCCTCCATGGCAACTCGGCGGCGTTCTTCCCGCTGTACCCGGCGCTGATGCGGCTGGTCTCGGAGGTCACCGGGCTGGGCCCGTACGGCGCCGGCATGACGGTGTCGGTCGTGTTCTCGTTCGTCGCGGCGCTCGGCGTCTACGCCGTCACCGCTCACCTCGGCGGACGCAGGGCCGGTCTGATCGCCGCCGGACTGTGGGCGGTGTGGCCGGGTTCCGGGTCGGAGTGGGCGGTGTACTCCGAGTCCGTGTACACGGCGCTGGCCGCCTGGGCCTGTTACGCCGTGCTGACCCGCCGCTGGCTCACCGCCGGGGTGCTGACGTTCACCGCCGGGCTGGCCCGGCCCACCGCCGTCACCCTGGTCGCCGCCCTCGCCGTGGCCGGGCTGTTCGCGGTGCTGCGCCGCGAGGAGGGCATTCGCCGCCCGCTGATCGCGGTGGCGATCGCCCCGCTGGGCGTGGCCGGCTATCTGGGCTGGGTGGGCTACCGGATGGGCGACTGGGGCGGCTACAACAAGCTCCAGGACGGCGCCTGGGCTCATAAGTTCGACTGGGGCCGGCACAGCCTCGACGTGCTCACCTCCGTCCCCGTCGGCCGCCACGACTACCGGTTCGCGATGCCGATGGAGGACATGATCGGGGTCGTGGTGGTGCTGCTGGTGCCGGTGCTGACGGTGCTGCTGCTGCGGCTGCGTCCGCCCGCCGTGCTGGTGGTGTACACGGTGCTGTCGTATCTGATGGTGATGGCCACCCAGCAGTACTTCGGCAACGTCTCCCGCTATCTGCTCCCGCTGTTCCCGCTGTTCATCCCGCTCGCCCTGGCCATGCGCCGGCTGAAGTGGCCGTCGCTGGCCACGGTCCTGGGCACGGCGGCCCTGGCCTCCGGTTCGTACGCCGGTTACGTGCTGTTCGAACTGGGCGTTCCGTAGGGCGGCCGTTTCGGCCGGGCGGGCCCGGGGCACCCGGGGGCCCGGCCGAGCAGGAGGTCCCCGTATGACGGACGACATCGCACGCGCCGCGGGACACACCGATCCGCCGCCGCGCATGGGCTTCTTCACGGACACCTCGGTGTGCATCGGCTGCAAGGCGTGCGAGGTGGCCTGCAAGGAGTGGAACGCCGTCCCCGAGGACGGTCTCGACCTCACCGGCATGTCGTACGACAACACACAGGGCCTCGGCGCGAGCACCTGGCGGCATGTGGCGTTCATCGAGCAGACCGCGCCGCCCGCCGGTCACGAGAACGTGGACGTCTTCGACGCGGCCCGCGGTCTCTCCGCCTCCGACACGCCCGGCGAACTGCGCTGGCTGATGTCCTCCGACGTGTGCAAGCACTGCACGCACGCCGCCTGTCTGGACGTGTGCCCGACCGGCTCCCTGTTCCGCACGGAGTTCGGCACGGTCGTCGTGCAGGAGGACATCTGCAACGGCTGCGGCTACTGCGTGCCCGCCTGCCCGTACGGCGTCATCGACCAGCGGCCGGGCGACGGGCGCGCCTGGAAGTGCACCCTGTGCTACGACCGGCTCGGTGAGGGCATGGAACCGGCCTGTGCCAAGGCCTGCCCGACCGACTCCATCCAGTTCGGCCCGCTGGACGAACTGCGGGAGCGCGCCGCCGGCCGGGTGGCGCAGCTGCACGCGGCGGGCACGGTCGACGCGCGCCTGTACGGCGAGGACCCGGGTGACGGGGTCGGCGGCGACGGCGCGTTCTTCCTGCTGCTGGACCAGCCGGAGGTGTACGGGCTGCCTCCCGACCCGGTCGTCACCACCCGTGATCTGCCGGCCATGTGGCGGCACGCCGCGGCCGCCGGCGCCTCACTCGCCGCGCTGGCCGTGGCCAGCTTCGTCAGGAGGTCCCGATGAGCCGGTCCCGGGAAGGGTTCAAGGGCGGCGGGCGGCGCCGTGGACGCGGGGAGCGGGCCATGGTCCCGGACGCGGAGTTCTCCTCGTACTACGGCCGGCCGATCCTCAAGAAGCCCACCTGGAAGCTGCTGGACGTGGGCGGCTATCTCTTCCTCGGCGGTCTCGCCGGGGCCTCCTCGCTGCTGGCCGCCGGGGCGCAGCTCACCGCGCGGCCGGCGCTGGGCCGGACGGCGAAGGTGGGGGCGGCGGGGGCGATCTCCCTGTCGCTGGCCGCGCTGGTGCACGACCTGGGCCGGCCGGAACGGTTTCTGAACATGCTCCGTGTCATCAAGCCGACGTCGCCGCTGAACCTGGGGTCGTGGCTGCTGGCGGGCTACGCGCCGCTCACGATGGCGGCGGCCGCCGCCGACGTCGCGGGCAGGTACCGGACGGCGGGCGCCGCCGCGACGGGGTGCGCCGCCGCGCTCGGTCCGGCGGTGGCGACGTACACGGCCGTGCTGCTCGCCGACACGGCCGTGCCGTCCTGGCACGCGGGCCACCGTGAGCTGCCGTTCGTGTTCGCCGGTTCCGGCGCCACGGCGGCGGCCGGCTGGGCGCTGCTGACGGCACCGGTGGACGAGGCGGGTCCGGCACGCCGTATGGCCGTCCTGGGCGCGGTGCTCGAGGTGGGCGCCTTCCGGCTGATGACGGGCCGCATGGGGCTGGTGGCCGAGCCCTACGAGGAGGGCCGGCCGCGTACGCTGCTGCGCACCGCCGAGGTGCTCACGGCCGGCGGGGCCGCGCTCGCCGCCTGCGCGGGCCGGCGCGGCCGGGCGCTCGCCGCCGTCGCCGGAACGGCCCTGCTGGCCGGCTCGGCGTGTCTGCGGCTCGGTGTGTTCCGGGCCGGGGTGGCCTCGGCCGAGGACCCGAAGTACACGGTCGTACCGCAGCGGGAGCGGCTCGAAGCCGCCGGATGAGGAATGGACCGCGGGCGGGCGGGTACTCCGCCACCGCCTACGGCACTTCCGGGAAGGGCGGGCGTCATGGGCGTACGCACATGGATCGATTCCTGGCCGGTCTACCGCCAGCTCACGGGCACCGACCCGCTGGGGCGCGGCGCCGCCGCCAGGAGCGGGCGAAGCGAGCGGCTGACGCCCCGGACCGCCACCGCCGACCGGGTGGTGAAGTCGGTCTGCCCCTACTGCGCCGTCGGCTGCGGTCAGAACGTGTACGTGGAGGACGGGCGCGTCACCCAGATCGAGGGCGACCCCGACTCCCCCGTCTCGCGCGGCCGGCTCTGCCCCAAGGGCTCGGCCAGTCTGCAGCTGACCACCGGCGACGCCCGCGAGCAGCAGGTGCTGTACCGGCGCCCGCACGGCACCGGATGGGAGCGTCTCGGTCTCGGCGAGGCGATGGACATGATCGCCGACCGGGTGATCGAGGCCCGCCGGGCGGGCTGGCAGTGGGAGGTCGACGAGGCGCGTACCCGGCGTACCCTCGGCATCGCGAGCCTGGGCGGGGCCACGCTCGACAACGAGGAGAACTACCTCATCAAGAAGCTGTTCACCGCGCTGGGCGCCGTACAGATCGAGAACCAGGCGCGTATTTGACACTCCTCCACCGTTCCCGGTCTGGGAACCTCGTTCGGACGCGGTGGCGCGACCACCTTCCAGCAGGACCTGCAGCACTCCGACTGCATCGTCATCCAGGGCTCGAACATGGCCGAGTGCCATCCGGTCGGGTTCCAGTGGGTGATGGAGGCGAAGGCGCGGGGGGCGAAGGTGGTGCACGTGGACCCGCGGTTCACCCGCACCAGCGCCCTGGCCGACCTGCACGTGCCGCTGCGGGCCGGCTCGGACATCGCGTTCCTGGGCGGGATCATCCGTCATGTCCTGGAGAACGAGGCGTTCTTCCGCGACTATGTGGCCGCGTACACCAACGGGCCGGTGATCCTGCGGGAGGACTTCCGCGACACCGAGGACCTCGACGGCGTCTTCTCGGGGCTGGACGGCGACGGCCGCGCCTACGACCCGAGCAGCTGGCAGTACGAGGGCGTCGACGTCCAGGCGGCCTCGGGGCAGCGCGACCAGCTGTTCGAGGAGCGTACGGTCACGGAGGCCGCGCGGGGTGAGTCACACGGCTCCGGCGGTGCCTCGATCCCGCCGGGCGAGCCGGAACGCGACGAGACGATGACCCACCCGCGCTGTGTGCTGCAGGTCCTCAAGCGGCACTACGCCCGCTACACGCCCGAGGCGGTCGAGCGGATCTGCGGGGTCCCCCAGGACGTGTTCCGTCAGGTGTGCGAGCTGGTCACGGAGAACTCCGGGCGGGACCGCACCACCGCGTTCGCGTACGCGGTCGGCTGGACGCAGCACACGGTCGGGGTGCAGTACATCCGGGCGGCGTCCGTGCTGCAGAGCCTGCTGGGCAACATCGGCCGGCCGGGCGGCGGGATCCTCGCGCTGCGCGGGCACGCCTCCATCCAGGGCTCGACGGACATCCCCACACTGTTCAACCTGCTGCCCGGCTACATCCCGATGCCGCACGCGCACGAGCGGCAGGACCTGGACGCCTTCATCCGGGCCGACGCCTCGGGCAAGGGCTACTGGGGCAACATGCGCGCCTATCTGGTGAGCCTGCTCAAGGCGTACTGGGGCGACGCGGCGAGCGCGGAGAACGACTACTGCTTCGACTATCTGCCACGCCTGACCGGCTCCCATTCGACGTACGAGACGGTCATGGCCCAGCTGGACGGCAGCTGCAAGGGCTACTTCCTCATGGGCGAGAACCCGGCGGTCGGCTCCGCCAACGCCAAGCTGCAGCGGCTCGGCATGGCGAACCTGGACTGGCTCGTCGTACGGGACTTCTCCCTCATCGAGTCGGCCACCTGGTGGCAGGACGGTCCCGAGATCGAGACGGGTGAGCTGCGCACCGAGGACATCGGCACGGAGGTGTTCTTCCTGCCGGCCGCCGCGCACACCGAGAAGGACGGCAGCTTCACCAACACCCAGCGGCTGCTGCAGTGGCACC
Source organism: Streptomyces sp. NRRL WC-3626 (assembly GCF_000718785.1). Taxonomy (GTDB): domain Bacteria; phylum Actinomycetota; class Actinomycetes; order Streptomycetales; family Streptomycetaceae; genus Streptomyces; species Streptomyces edwardsiae. Next base: position 99,499 of record NZ_JOCA01000014.1, read on the forward strand.
ACCAGGCGGTCGAGCCGGCCGGGGAGACCCGCAGCGACCTGTGGTTCACCTTCCACCTCGGGCGGATCATCCGGGAGAAGCTCGCCGCGTCCACCGATCCGATGGACCGGCCGCTGCTCGACCTGACGTGGGACTACCCGACGAAGGGCCCGCTCGCCGAGCCGGACGCCGAAGCCGTGCTGGCCGAGATCAACGGCCACGACGCCGACGGCGCGCCGCTCGCGGGCTACGAGCAGCTGAAGGACGACGGCTCGACCACCTGCGGCTGCTGGATCTACTGCGGAGTGCGGGCCGACGGCGTCAACCAGGCCGACCGCCGCACCCCCGGCGGCGAACAGAACTGGGTCGCCCCCGACTGGGGCTGGGCCTGGCCCGCCAACCGGCGGGTGCTGTACAACCGCGCCTCGGCCGACCCGGAGGGCAGGCCGTGGAGCGCGCGCAAGGCGCTGGTGTGGTGGGACGCGGAGGCGGGCGAGTGGACCGGGCACGACGTCCCCGACTTCACGAGGGACAGGTCACCCGACCACCGGCCGGCCCGGGACGCGACCGGACCGGACGCGCTGTCCGGCACCGACGCGTTCATCATGCAGGCCGACGGCAAGGCATGGCTGTACGTCCCGTCCGGCCTCACCGACGGACCGCTGCCGACGCACTACGAGCCGCAGGACTCCCCGTTCCCCAATCTGCTGTACGGCCGTCAGCGCAATCCGGTACGGCATCTGCCGCCGCCGCACCCGGACAACCGCTATCAGCCGAGCGGCGGCGAACCGGGCGCGGAGGTCTTCCCGTACGTCGCCACCACCTACCGGCTGACCGAGCATCACACGGCGGGCGGCATGTCCCGCTGGCAGCCGTACCTGGCGGAGCTGCAGCCGGAGTTCTTCTGCGAGGTGTCACCGGCGCTCGCCGCCGAGCGGGGCCTGGAGCACACCGGCTGGGCGACGATCGTCAGCGCCCGCGCGGTGATCGAGGCCCGGGTGCTGGTCACCGACCGCATGGCGACGCTGACCGTGCACGGCCGCCCCCTGCACCAGGTGGGGCTGCCCTACCACTGGGGCCCGAACGGCTACAGCACGGGCGACGCGGCCAACGAGCTGCTGCATCTGTCGCTCGACCCCAACACGCACATCCAGGAGGCGAAGGCGTTCGCCGTGGACATCCGGCCGGGGCGGCGTCCGCGCGGCCCGGCGGCCCGGGGGCTGGTGCGCGCCTACCGGGAGCGGGCGGGCATCGACGAGAACACCGGTACGGAGCCCTGAGACTCACCTCAGCACGACGGAGTGCGCGCCCCTCGCCACGAGTTCGCCGACGACCGGGGCGCCCGGCACCTCCCCGGCGACGAGCAGCCCGCCCGAGGTCTGGGCGTCGGCCAGGAGCAGCCGGGTGGCGTCGTCCGCGGACCCGAAGTCGGTGAACGGCGTCACCCAGTCCAGGTTCCGCCGGGTGCCGCCGCTGACGTAGCCGTCCCGCACGGCCTCGCGGGCGCCGTCGAGGTAGGGCACGGCGGCGGTGTCGACGACGGCGGTGACGTTCGAGGCGCGGGCGAGTTTGTGCAGATGGCCGAGGAGGCCGAAGCCGGTGACGTCGGTGGCGCAGGTCGCGCCGGCGGCGAGGGCGGCGGCGGCAGCGTCCCGGTTGAGGGCCGTCATCGTGGCCACCGCCTGCGCGAACCGCTCGCCGGTGGCCTTGTGCCGGTTGTTGAGCACGCCCAGGCCGAGGGGTTTGGTGAGCGACAGGGGCACGCCCGGGCGGCCGGTGTCGTTGCGCAGCAGCCGGTCCGGGTCCGCGAGTCCGGTGACGGCCATGCCGTACTTGGGTTCCGGGTCGTCCACGCTGTGGCCGCCGCCCACGTGGCAGCCCGCCTCGGCCGCGGTCTCCAGTCCGCCGCGCAGGACTTCGCGTGCCAGCTCGAACGGCAGCACGTCGCGGGGCCAGGCGAGCAGGTTGACGGCGACGACGGGCCGTCCGCCCATCGCGTACACGTCGGAGAGGGCGTTGGCCGCGGCGATACGGCCCCAGTCGTAGGGGTCGTCGACGACGGGGGTGAAGAAGTCGGCGGTGGACACCACGGCCTCGCGCCGCCCCGGCAGGGCGACGACGGCCGCGTCGTCGCCGGTGGCGAGCCCGACCAGGAGCGGGATGTCGTCGGCGGCCGCCACGGGCGCGGCGAGTCCGGCGAGCACGTCCTCCAGCTCGCCCGGCGGAATCTTGCAGGCGCAGCCGCCGCCGTGCGCGTACCGGGTGAGGCGTACGGGTGCCCGCGTGGGGGAGTTCGTCAACGTGGGCTCCTTGTCGGGGTTCGGGGCGGGTGAGCCGGTAGCCTGGGCGGGCGGTGGAGGCGTGTGGGTGCCTGGTGGCCCTCCCGGTCTTCAAAACCGAGGTGCCCGGGGATCTCGGGCAGGCGGGTTCGATTCCCGTCCGCCTCCGCTCCGGCAGCGCCGGAGCTGGTCGTCCACCCGCTCGGTGAGCCCCTTCTCGTCCAGGAACTCCAGCAGCGGTACGGCGACCCGGCGCGTGGTGTCGAGGGCCCGGCGGGCCGCGCTCAGGGTGAACGGCTGGGGCAGGGCGCGCAGTACGGCGGCGGCGCGGGTGTCCGCGCCCGGCAGCAGGACGATGCCGTCGCCGACCCGCAGCAGCGCGCCCGCGGTGACCGCGGCGGCGAGTTCCCTGCGGCCCAGGCCCAGTTCGGCCAGCCGGCCGGCCTCCGGGGCGTGGAAGGGCGACCGCTCCAGCTCCTCCCGGAGGGTGTCGACGGCGGCCCGGACCGGGGGCGGGAGCACGGGTTCCCGCCGCTGCCGGTGCAGCCGTCCCCTGCTGCGGCTCAGTGTCACCGGGCCCGGGACGTCGGCGAGGGCGTCGACCAGGGCCCGGTCGGGCAGTTCGAGCAGCCGCCTGGCCTCCTCGGTGGGCAGGCCGGGCTCCAGCGGGCGGTCCACGGCGTGCCGTGCGACTTCCTCGCCGAGCCGGTTCCGCAGCGCCGTCCAGTGCTCCGGGTCGGCCAGCCAGTCACCGGCGACCGGTGGCGCGGGGGCGGGTGCCCCCATGGCCTCGAGCTCCGTACGGCGGACGAGCAGGCGCCGCCGCAGTTCCGCCGCGCCGTCGGGACGGCCGGTCATGCCGTCCAGTTCGGCCGCGCGCGTGCGGGCCGCGCCACGCCGGGTGAGCGGGGGCGGCCGGACGTCCAGCACGGTCACCCCGCGCGGGGGGTGGCGCCGGCCGCCGGGTTCGCGCAGTACCGCGCGGTCGCCGATCCGCAGGGGCAGCTCCCGTGCGAGGGTCAGCCGGGCCGTGTCCGCGCCGAGCGGCCGGACGGTCACCGGCACGGCCGCCGTACCGATGTGCAGGGTGGACGCGCGGGGCAACTCCTCGACGGGCGTCGTGCCGATCCGGACGTCGACCGTGGCGGCCGGCAGCCAGCGGTCCGGTGTCAGCAGCACCTGTCCGCGCCCGAGTACGGCGTCGGGGGCGCCGTGGACGTTGACGGCCACCCGTGCCACACCGCCGACGGCGTCCCGTTCCTCGTTCAGGCACTGCAGTGCGCGCACCCGCACGGTGGTCGTGCCGTCCCCCGTCACCAGCCGGTCGCCGGTGCGCAGGGTGCCCGCGCCGAGGGTGCCGGTGACGACCGTGCCGTGACCGCGCACGGTGAAGGAGCGGTCGAGCCACAGCCGTACATCCGCGTCGGCGGGCGGCACGGGCAACGCGCGGGCCAGCGTGGCGAGTTCCTTGCGCAGTCGGTCCACTCCCCCGCCGGTCACCGCGCTCACCGCGACCGTGGGCACCGCGCCGAGGGTGGTGGCGGCGAGGCGTTTCGCGGCGTCCGCGCGGACGGGTCCGGGGTCCGCCAGGTCGCTGCGGGTGACGGCGAGGACGGCGTGGCGCACCCCGAGCGCGTCGAGGATGTCGAGGTGTTCCTGCGACTGTTCCTGCCAGCCCTGGTCGGCGGCGACCACGAACAGCACGGCCGGTACGGGCCCGACGCCGGCGAGCATGGTGGCGACGAACCGTTCGTGGCCCGGCACGTCGACGAGGGCCAGATGTTCGCCGTCCGGCGGGTCGAGGCGGGTCCATACGAAGCCGAGGTCCAGGGTGAGGCCCCGGCGCCGCTCCTCCGCGAACCGGTCGGGTTCCATTCCGGTGAGTGCCCGCGCGAGGGCGGACTTCCCGTGGTCGACGTGTCCGGCGGTGGCGAGCACCCTCATGGGGCCCACCGTCCCTCCACCGACCGGACGGCGTCGGTGAGTCGCTCGTCGTCCTCTTCCGGTACCGCCCGCAGGTCGAGCAGGCAGCGCCCGGCCTCCAGGCGTCCCGCGACGGGGACCGGACCGGTGCGCAGGGCCGCCGCGTAGGGTTCGGGCAGGGACAGGGCGGCGCTGGGCAGGATCACACCGGGGGCTCCGCCGCCGCCCACGGTCGCCCCGCTCGGCACGGCCCGTACGTCGACGCCGTCGGCGCGCAGCAGCGCGGCGAGCCGCTCGGCGCGCCGGTTCAGCTCCGCCGGGTCGGCGGCGAGCGCTTCGGCGGTGGGGGTGGCGGGGCCGTCGAGGGTGGCTTCCAGGGCGGCGAGGGTCAGCTTGTCGACGCGCAGGGCGCGGGCGAGCGGGTGCCGGAACAGCGCGCGGATCAGGTCCTCGCGGCCGAGGAGGAGTCCGCACTGGGGGCCGCCGAGCAGTTTGTCGCCGCTCGCGGTGACGAGTGCCGCCCCCGCTGTCAACTGGCTGTGGGCGTCCGGCTCCTCGGGGAGCAGGGGGTGACGGGTGAGCAGTCCGGATCCGATGTCGACGACCACCGGGACGCCCAGGTCGGCGAGTTCGGTGATGTGCGCGGCGCGGGTGAAGCCGGTGATACGGAAGTTGGAGGGGTGCACCTTCAGTACGAAGGCGGTGTCCGGGCCGACGGCGTCGGCGTAGTCGGCGGCGGTGGTGCGGTTGGTGGTGCCGACCTCGCGCAGCCGGGCGCCGGTGGAGACCAGCAGATCGGGCAGGCGGAAGCCGTCGCCGATCTCCACCAGCTCGCCCCGGCCGACGACGATCTCCCGTCCGGCGGCGAGCGCGGTGGCGGCCAGCACCAGGGCGGCGGCCCCGTTGTTGACGACGTGCACGGCGTCGGCGGCCGGCACGGCGGCGCGCAGGGCGGCCAGCGCGGTACGGCCCCGGCGTGCCCGTACGCCGGTGTTCAGGTCGAGTTCGACGTCGGTGGGTCCGGCGGCGTCCGCCACCGCCTGCCGGGCCGCCGCGGAGAGCGGGGCCCGGCCGAGGTTGGTGTGCAGGACCACTCCGGTGGCGTTGAGCACCGGGCGCAGTCCGCCGGCCGACCCCGGCAGCAGCGCCACGGCGGTGTCGGCCACGGCCTCCGGCGGTACGGCGCCCTCGCGGGCCCGCTGCTGGGCCCGGTGGACGGCCGACTTCACCCGTCCGGCCCCGAGCCGGTCCACCGCCCGCAGCAGCCGGGGATCACGCAGTACGGCGTCGGTGCGCGGGATGTGCCGTCGTACGTCCGTGCCGTCGTCCGTCGCGCCGGGTGCGCCCCGTTGCTCCACCCCGGTCGCCTCCGTTCAGCCCGCTGCCGCCGGTCGGTCTCCCATCGTCCTCCAGTGCCCCGGGACGGGGACCCGACACGCCGGGCGGCTCCTCCCGCCGGGGTTCCGTGCGGTGTCCGGTGCGGACACCGCGCAGTACGCTGGCCGCATCCGGCCGGCGGGAGCTCGCGATGTGGAAGCGCAGGAAGCACGCCCGGAGCGGCCAGACCCTGCCGCTGGAACTGTGCGACCTCTGCGGGAGAACGTTCCCGGCGGGTGACGCGGTGGTCGGCCATGTCGCGGACTCGTCCTCCGCCCATCCCACCGACGACTGGTCCGACGGCCTGCGCCGGGTGACGGCCTGCTGCGGGACGCATCTCGACATGATCCGCGAGACGTACCGGCGCCGCCCGTTCGTGGAGGAGGAGCTGTGGGCGGCGAAGATCACCCGGGCGCTGACGTCCGGCCCTCCGGTCCTGTCCATGGTCCAGCTGGCCCGCCGGACCGGGCTGCACGAGCCGGACATCCGGCGGGCGATCGCCTGGCACAACGAACGACGCCGGCGGACGGACGGAGCCGGCCCCCCGGGGCCGGCCTGACGCTCCGCGCCGCCGCCCGGGAGGCCCGGCCCCGGACCCTCAGCCCCCAGGGCCCGGCAACCGACGACAACGCCGCAGATGCCCGTGCCGGACCCCGCGACCCCGGCACGATCCGCCGGACAGGCCTCAGGCCGCCTGGGGCTGCAGGAAGCGGGCCAGGAGGTCGTCGAGGCTGACCATGCCGGTGAGCCGGCCCGTACTGTCGCGGACCACGGCGAGGGAGGCCCGGCGGCGGCGCAGCAGATCGATCGCGTCGGCGACGGTGGCGTCGTCCGTCAGCTCCGGCACCGGGCGGGCGAGCGCGCGGGCACCGGCCGCCCGTCCCCGGGAGCGGGCCACCACGGCGTCACGCGCGTGCACCGAACCGAGGACCACGCCCTGCTCGCGCACCAGCAGCCGGGTGCGGTCGTGCTCCGCCGCGATCCGCAGGATCTCGTCCACGCCGGCGCCGCCGTCCACCGAGACGATCTCGGACTCCGGCACCTGCAGCTCCCGCACCGGGGTCTCCGGTTCGGTGAGCGAACGCGTCAGCAGCTCCGAGTCCGTCTCGCTGATCAGGCCGAGCCGCTCGGACTCCGCGACCAGATGGGTGAGCTGTTCCCGGTCGTGGACCGGGGCCAGCTCGTCGCGCGGGGTGACCCGGCACAGCCGTACAAGGGCGTTGCTCATCCTGTTCAGCACCGAGATCAGCGGCCGTACGGACTTCACCACGGCCCGGAAGGGCGGCGAGAGCAGCATCGCGGACCGCTCGGGGTGGGCGATGGCCCAGGACTTGGGGGCCATCTCGCCGACCACCATGTGCAGGAACACCACCACGATCATGGCGACGGCGAAGGCGACGCCGTAACTGACCGCGCTGGGCAGGCCCAGCCGGTGCAGCAGCGGGTCGAGTTCGTGCGAGATCGCCGGCTTGGACACCGAGCCGAGGCCCAGGGTGCAGACGGTGATGCCGAGCTGGGCGCCGGCCAGCATCAGGGACAGCTCGCGCATACCGGCGAGGGCGGCCTTGGCGCCGCCCCGGCCCTCGGCGGCGGCCTTCTCCATGCGGTGCCGTTTGGCGGCGACCAGCGCGAACTCGGCGGCCACGAAGAATCCGCTGCCGATCAGCAGCAGCACGGTGACGAAGAGCGCCATCGGGAAACTCATGCCTGCTCCTCCGTCTCACGGACCACTCGGCTGATCCTCACGCGTTCGGGCACATGCCGGTCGAGGGTGCGTACGTCGATCACGGCGCCGTCCCCGTCGGGCAGCCGCAGCGTGAGCCGGTCCCCGATGGCGGGGAAGCGGCCGAGCCGGTCGACGACCAGGCCGGCCACGGTGTCGTAGTCGTCCTCCTCGGGCAGTTCGACGCCGGTGGCCTCGGCCACCTCGTCCAGCCGGCGGCCCGCGTCCACCAGCCAGCCGTCGCCGTCCGCGACGGCGACCCGGGTGACGGTGTCGGTCTCGTCGGCGATGTCGCCGACGAGTTCCTCGGCGATGTCCTCGTAGGTGACGATGCCGGCCACACCGCCGTGCTCGTCCAGGACGACCGCGAACTCGTCGTCGCGCTCCCGCATCTGGGTGACGGCGTCGGGCAGCGGGAGGGTGTCGGGCAGCAGCAGCGGGCGGCGGGCGACCGCGCCGGCCGTGGTGCCGGTGAGCCGGTCGGCGGGCAGCCGCATCAGCTCGGCCACGCCGAGGACGCCGCCGACGTCGTCGGGGTGGTCGCCGAGCACGGGGTAGTTCGAGTGCCCGTACTTGGCGATGAGGTCGACCGCCTCGGCGGCGGTGGCGTCGGCGCGGACGAAGACGGCGTCCACGCGGGGCACCATCACCTCGTCCAGCGTCCGGTCGGAGAACTCCAGGGCGTGGTCGAGCAGTGCGGCGGTGTCCTCGGGCAGCGCGCCCTGTTCATGGGACTCGCCGATCAGATGGCCGAGCTCCTCGAGGGTGGCGCCGTGGTGCAGCTCCTCCACCGGTTCGATGCCGACCCGGTGCAGCAGCCGGTTCGCCGCGCCGTCGAAGACGCGCACGAGGGGGCCGACGACTTTGAGGTAGGCGAGGGTGGAGCCGGCCAGTGCCTTCGCGAGACGCTCGGGGACGGCGATGGCGAGGTTCTTCGGGGCCAGTTCGCCGAGCACCATCTGGACGACCGTGGCCAGCACGAAGGCCAGCACGACGGAGATGCCGCTCACGGCCGCGTCGGGCAGGCCCGTGCCGGACAGGGCGGGCCTCAGCAGCGCGGACACCGAGGGTTCGGCGATGAAGCCGACGACCAGTCCGGTCACGGTGATGCCGAGCTGCGCGCCCGACAGCATGAAGGACAGCCGCTCCAGCACCGTGAGGGCGCGGGCGGCCTTGCGGTCGCCGGCGGCGGCCTCGCGCGCGAGGGCGAGGCGGTCGGCCGAGACGTAGGCGAATTCCTGGGCGACGAAGTATCCGGTACCGGCCGTCAGGACGAACACGGCGAGTAGGCCCAGCAGGGCGTTCGCGGCACTCATCGAACACCATCCCGCCGTGTGCCGTGTCCAGGGGGTTCCTGGCGGGATGGTCGGGGACTGTGCCCCGGAGGGTCCGTCGGTCTGCCGGACAAGTACGTGCTCCTTCTGTGGGTGTACGGAGGGTCAACGATCGCGGCCGGGACCGTGTTCCCCGTACCCGCAACTGTAAAGGAGAGGCAAAGTACGGCCCGGCCCCACCCTTCTATGCTTCTACTCGCTTGTAGAAGTTATATCGCGTGCCGCCGTCCGTGCGGCACCCCTTTCATGGCACATACGCACGTTAAGGAGTGGACGCCACCATGGTGTTCAAACGACTGCTCGGCTCGCTCGGCGTGGGCGGCCCCACCGTCGACACGGTGCTGGACCCCGGCCCGGTCCTGCCCGGCGGGGCGCTCAGCGGCCAGGTCCGTCTCGAGGGCGGCCAGGCCGCGTTCGACGTCGAGGCCATCACGCTGGAGCTGGTGGCGCGGGTCGAGACCGAGCGGGAGGAGGGCGAGCACGAGGGCGCCGTCGTCTTCGAGCGGTTCACGGTCGGCGGCGGCTTCCGGCTCGGCGAGGGCGAACAGCTCGCCGTGCCGTTCGGTGTGACGCTGCCGTGGGAGACGCCGGTCACCGAGCTGTACGGACAGCCGCTGGGCATCGTGCTCGGCGTACGGACCGAGCTGTCGGTGGCGGGGGCCAGGGACAAAGGCGACATGGACCGGCTGACCGTCAGCCCGCTGCCCGCGCAGGAGGCGGTCCTGGAGGCGTTCGGGGCGCTCGGCTTCGGTTTCCGGTCGGCCGACCTGGAGTACGGCCACATCGGCGGCACCGGGCAGCGGCTGCCGTTCTACCAGGAGATCGAGATCACCCCCTCCGCGCAGTACGCGCACCGGGTGAACGAGGTCGAGGTGACCTTCCTGGCCGGTCCGGACGGCATGGAGGTCGTCCTGGAGGCCGACAAGCGCGGGGGGCTGTTCTCCGAGGGCCATGACGCGCTGACCGTGTTCCGGGTCGGCCATCACGACTCCCGGGACTGGACCGCCGAGGTGGACGGCTGGATGCGCGAGCTGGTCGAGCGCCCGGCGCCCCATGTCCCGCACCACTCCTCCGCCGGCCATCACCACCAATCCTCGGGCCCCGGCGTGGGGACGGCCGTCGCGGCGGGTGCCGCCGGGCTGGCGGTCGGGGTCGTCGGGGGCATGGTCGCGGCCGAGGTCGTGGACGAGATCGGGGACTTCTTCGAGGGCGACGAGGAGGGCGGCGAGGAGGAGGAGTGACTTCTACATTAGTGTAGAAGAACCGGGCGCCCGGAGATCTTTCAGGCCGGGCGCCCTCCCGACCACGTACGGAGTTCTCATGGCCCTGTGGGACCGCTTCAAGGAGTCCGCATCCCAGATGCAGACCCAGCTGACGGCGAAGAAGAACGATCTGAAGAGCGGCGCCTTCCGCGACGCCAGCATGGCGATGTGCGCGCTGGTGGCGGCGGCCGACGGGTCGGTCGACCCGTCCGAGCGGCAGCGCGTGGCCCAGCTGATCGCGGGCAACGAGGTGCTGCAGAACTTCCCCGCCGACGATCTGCGCCGCCGCTTCGAGGAGAACATCGGCAAGCTGACCGCCGACTTCGCCTTCGGCAAGGTGAGCGTCCTGCAGGAGATCGCCAAGGCGAAGAAGAAGCCCGCCGAGGCGCGCGCGGTCATCCAGATCGGCATCGTCATCGGCGGCGCCGACGGCGACTTCGACAAGGACGAGCGGGCCGTGGTCCGCGAGGCCTGCTACGCCCTCGACCTGCCGCCGCACGAGTTCGACCTCTGAACGGGCCGGCCGCCGCGGGTCACAGGGGGGTGGCCGCGTACAGGATGAGGACCATCGTCACGGCGGAGTTCGCCGACGACATCGCGGACACGGCGGTCCCCGCGGCGGCCCCCCACACCGCGAGGCCGGCCAGGGTGAACAGCGACGGCAGCCGGCGCGCCGCCGGCGCGGGCCCCAGCAGGGCCGCCACCCGGCGCGGCACCGGGCCCGCCGCGGCGAGGCCGGCGAGCGTCGCCACGGGGGTACCGCGTGACACCAGGGCCGCCTTGCCGATCGCCCGCGCCACGGTACGGCGGCTGCCGACCGTCCGCGCCGCCTCCTCGTCCGCCCACCGCTCCGCCGTATAGGCCACCGCCGTGCGCAGCGGACGCAGGAAGGGGTTGGCGCGCGCGGCCAGCTGGACGGCGAGCAGGAAGCGGTGGTGACGGGCGGCGAGATGGGCGCGTTCATGGGCGAACAGCGCCCGGCGCTCGCCTGGTTCCAGACGCTCCAGCAGCGCCGTGCTCACCACGACACGGTCCCGCCGGCCGCCCGGCAGCGCGTAGGCGTAGGGGACGTCGTCCGGCAGGACCGCCGTCTCCGTGCCGCGCAGCCCGGCCAGCGCCCGGTGGGCGCGGCGGCGCACCCGCCCGTGCCGCCACAGCGTCCGCGCGCATGCCGTGAGCACGGCGCACAGGGCGGGGATCGCCGCCTTCCCGGCCACCTCGTCGTACGGCACCGCGGCCCGCACCTCGGGGTCCGACCAGCCGTCGGGCAGCGGGTTGCCGGGCAGCTGGGCGGTGCCCACGACCATCAGCAGCCCCAGACAGACCGTGCTGCAGACCGCCATCACCGCGGCGACCCCGGTCAGCAGCCGGGTCGCCGTGCGCGGATGCAGATGCTGCTCGGCGAGGCGCGCGATGGGCCACGCCGTCAGGGGCAGCACCAGTGGCAGTAGGACGAACACCCCCATGGCGGCCTCAGACTTCCCCTTCGTCCTGCGTCTGGCGCAGCAGTTCGCGCAGCAGGCGTTCGTCGTCCGGTCCGAGACCGGTGACGAAGCTCGCCAGCACCGCCTCCCGGTCGCTCTCCGCGTCCAGCACCCGGCGCATCCGGTGGGCGGCGAGGCCCGCCTGGTCGGACGCGGACGTCCAGGCGAAGGACCGGCCCGTACGCTCCCGGGTGACCACGCCCTTGGCCAGCAGCCTGGTCAGGATGGTGATGACGGTCGTATAGGCGAGGTCGCCGCCGAGGCGCTCCTGCACCCGGCCGGCCGTCGCCGGACCGTCCGCCTCCCGCAGCGCCGCCAGGACCAGTGCCTCCAGCTCACCCTGCCCACGGCGCCGGGAACCCTCCCGCTGCTCCGTCACGCCCGCCTCCCTTCCGCCGCCGCCTGTTCGCCGGGCAGACATCGTATAGACGCCCGCGGAATCCGTACGCCGGACCGCCCCCGCCGTTCTCTACAGTGATGTAGATTCTGCCCGGGCCGTCCGTGCCACGGAGAAGGAGCTTTGCACCCATGTTCGGACTGAGCGAACTGGCCGTCATCCTCATCGTCGTCATAGCGGTCCTCGCCGCCAAGAAGCTCCCGGAACTGACCCGCTCGGCGGGCAAGTCGGCCCGCATCCTCAAGGCCGAGGCCCGCGCGATGAAGGAGCGGGAGGAGACGCCCGGGACTCCCGGGGCCCCGCGCGTCATCCAGGGCGAGACGCTGCCGCCGCGCACCGCGGAGGACACCCCGCCACGGCCCTGATGGGGCCCAACGGCCCCCTGTCGGGGCCGGTCGGCCCGTGGTGTCTCCTCCGGGGCGGTCGCACGCTGGCATCGAGGGCCGCGAAGTCGCCCGTTCGGCTCCGGCGGCAGCCACCGAGAGGAGACGGCGATGACTTCCACCACCACGCTGACCGCGGGTCTCCCGGCCGAGTACCGGGACCGGCTGATGGACCACGCCCGCGAGGTCTCCTTCGGCGCCGGGGTGCGGCTGTTCGAGGAGGGCCGGCGCGCCGACCGGTTCTGGATCGTGCGGACCGGATCCGTCGCCCTCGACCTTCAGGTGCCCGGCCACCGCGCGGCGGTGATCGAGTCGCTGGGCCACGGTGAGCTGATCGGCTGGTCCTGGCACTACCCGCCGTGCCTGTGGCACCTGGGCGCCGGGACCACCACCCCCGTACGGGCCTGGGAGTTCGACGCGGAGGGCGTACGCGCGCTGTGCGCCGCGGACGCCGAACTCGGCCGGATGATCGCCGTGTGGGTCGGCCGGGTGGTCGCCCAGCGGCTGCACGCGACCCGGGTACGGCTGCTCGACCTGTACGCCCCCTACGGCAGCGGAAGCAGGTGACCGCCGTGAACGGCAGCCCGTACACCGTGGGCGACGTCATGACGCGTGCCGTCGTGGCGGTCGGCCGCGACACCCCGTTCAAGGACGTCGTCCGGCTGATCCAGGAGTGGAAGGTCAGCGCGCTGCCCGTGCTGGAGGGCGAGGGCCGGGTCGTCGGCGTCGTCTCCGAGGCCGATCTGCTGCCCAAGGAGGAGTTCCGCGACAGCGACCCCGACCGGCTCACCCAGTTGCGCCGGCTGTCCGACCTGGCCAGGGCGGGGGCGCTGACCGCCGGGGAGCTGATGAGCAGCCCCGCCGTCACCGTCCACGCCGACGCGACCGTCGCCCAGGCGGCCCGGGTGATGGCACGGCTCCGGCTGAAGCGGCTGCCCGTCGTGGACGGCGAGGGGCTGCTGCGGGGCGTCGTCAGCCGGGTAGACCTGCTGAAGGTGTTCCTGCGCCCGGACGACGAGATCGCCGGGGAGGTCCGGCGGGAGGTCGTCGGCCGGCTCTTCCCGTCCCCGCCCGGCACGGTCGGGGTGGAGGTGGCCGACGGCGTCGTCACCCTCACCGGACGCGTCCCCGACACCTCCCTCGTGCCCGTCGCCGCCCGCGCGGTGCGCGCCGTCGAGGGGGTCGTGGACGTGGAGTTCAAGGTCGCGGACGGGGCTCTGACGGCAGGGCGGTAGCGCAACCCGTGTCACCCGCCGGGCGGACAGGGTTCCCGCACGCGGCGCAGGGCGTGTTTCGCGGCCGCGGTGAAAGGTGAATCCGACACTGACGTGGACGCCACGGCGCGGTCGCCGCGAGTGCCGGGCGGCCGTGGCCGCGTACCCGCCGGGGGCGCTGTGTCGGCGTACCCTTCGGCTCGCGGACCGCGCGGGTGGCAGTGGCGGCCGCGTCCGGGTGCGTACAGGCGAGCCGACGAAGGAGCGCACCGTGAGGCGTCATCTGCGCGCGTTCCGGCGTGGCTGGGAGTGGCTGGGCGCCGATACGCTGCTGCGGCGGGGCCGTGACCTCGAACTGATGCACAGGGCCATGGGGTTCGCCACGCTGGCGCTCGTCACTCTGGCGCCCCTGTTCATCGTGATCGCCGCCGCCGATCCGCTCGGGCGGGGCGGGTTCGCCGCCTGGCTGGCGGACGGCATGGGGCTGTCCGGCCGGTCGTCACGCGTGCTCACGAAGATCATCAGCCCGCCGCGCAAGGTCGTCGGCACGACCAGCGTGTGGGGTGTGGTGGCTCTCGCCGCGTTCGGCATCCCGTTCGGCGGCAGTGTGCAGAACGGTTTCGAGCGGATCTGGAACCTGCCCCCCGGCCCCTGGCACCGGATCTGGCGCCAGGCGACCTGGCTGTGCGTGCTGACCGCGTTCCTCTACCAGGAGGCGCAGACCCGCGGCGCCCTGCACGGGCCGGAGCGGATCACCCTGTCCCTGGTGACGGGCGTCCTGTTCTTCTGGTGGGGGCAGCGCTTCCTGCTGGGCGGCCAGGTCCGCTGGTGGCACCTGCTGCCGGGCGCGCTCGCCACGATGGCGGGCCTGATCGGTCTGCGGGGCTTCTCCTACTTCGTCTTCACCCCGCTGATCGTGGACAACGCGATCAGCTACGGCACGGTCGGTGTCGTCCTCGTCGTCGAGTCGTGGCTCATCGGCGTGGGCTTCGTCATCTACGGCGGCGCCCTGTTCGGCCGCTGGCTCCTGGACCACCACGGCCACCGCTGGACCACCGGGGACACGCAGGCGCCGCCCGCGGACGCCTGACACGCTCCGCGCGGACCTGCCGGCGGGTGCGGCCACCCGTTCCCCCGAGGGTGCCGGCCGGGGCGGGGCCCCCTGCGCGCACGCTTCCGGGCGCCCCGCCGATCGCACACGTGAGGCGCGTTCCCGGTCCGGGCCCGTCACGCGTGTGCCATCGCGCCGAGTGCCGTCACCCGGGTCAGTGCGTCCGCGTGGAAGAGTTCACGGCCGCGTGTGGTGCGTCGGTCTCGGTGGGGGCCGTCCGGGGCCAGGCGCCGCAGGGCGTTCAGCAGGGCGGCGGGGTCGGGGGCGAGCTCCGAGGCGCCGAGTGCCGCCATGCGTCGTACGCCCTCCGCGCCGTGACCGGGCAGCGGGCGGTAGCCCACCACGGGCAGTCCGGCGGCGAGGGCCTGTACGGCGGTCTGGCCGGCCGCGTTGTCGACGAGGACGCGGGCCGCGTGCAGCAGGCCGGGCATGTCGGTGACCCAGTCCGGCACGAGCGCGCCGGGAACCCGGGCGAGGCGGGCCCGCAGGTGCGCGTTCCGGCCGCAGAGCACCACCGGGAGGAAGCCGGCGCCGACGAGCAGCCGGGCCGTCCCCTCCAGTTCCGAGGCCGCGCCCCAGGCGCCCGCCGACAGGACGACGGGCGGGCGCCCCGGGGCGTACGCCCCGAAGCGCCGGCCCCACGCCTGTGCGCCCGCGCCGGGGGCGGAGAAGCCGGGGGCCACGACGGGCCCCGTCGCCTCGGCGGGCACCGGGACGGTCTCGCGCACGGTCCGCGCGGCCTCGTCGGTGAGGCAGAGGTAGAGGTCGTTGCCCGGGTGGAGCCATTGCCGGTGGACGGCGAAGTCGGTCAGGAGGACGGCGCTCGGGGGCCGCAGCAGCCGCCGTTCCCGCAGGTGGCCGGTCAGCTGGGCGGCCAGATGGAAGACGGGGACCACCACGTCGGCGCCGGAACGTTCCGCGAGGTCGGTGAGACCGCCGCCCGCCAGCCGGGCGAGCGGGGTGCCGTCGGGCCGGCGGTGCGGTCCGGGGCGCAGCAGCGCGCGGTAGATACCCGCGTAGGCCCACGGGAAGTGCCGTATCGACGACCGGTAGAAGAGGCGCAGCCCCGTGCCCAGGCCGCGCGGGAGCAGTCGCAGGAGGTCCACGGCCTGGGCCTCGTGACCCTGCTCGCGGGCGCGGCGGGCGAGTTCGCCGGCCACGGTGTCGTGGCCGGCGCCCATGCTCGCGCTGACGATCAGCAGGCGCAGTCCGCGGTTGGCCGGGGCAGACCGGTGGGGCGCCGGAGACGGTGCGTGCACGGATGGCGGGTCTCCCTCCGCCACGTCGGCGAAACACCCTTTGCCGCGTTTCGGTGGCCGCGTCCGGGATACTCCCGGTGCCCCCTCCCCCCGCCGGACGCGCAGCCGAGGTGCACCATGACTCACCCTTCCGCCCCGCACGCCGCCGTGTCCGGCTGAGCGGCGGTACGGCGTGCTGGTCGTCGTACTGGCCCTGCTGGCGGCGCTGTCCAACGCCACCGCCTCGGTACTGCAGCGGCGGGCCGCGGCGGACGAGCCGGACGGCGGCGCGGGGACGCGCCAGGCCGTCCGCTGGCTGCGGAACGTACTGCGGCGGCCCCTGTGGGTGGCGGGTGCGGGGATGCTCGCGCTGTCCACCGTTCTGCAGGCGGCGGCCCTGGGCCTGGGCAGTCTCGCGCTGGTGCAGCCGCTGATGGCCGCCGAGCTGCTGTTCACGCTCGTCGTCGGCAGCGCGGTCTTCCATCGCCGTCCGGATCTGAGGACATGGCTGGCGTTCGCCGCGCTGGCCGCCGGGCTGGCGGCGTTCCTGACCTCGGCCGCCCCCACCACCGGCCGCTCCACGGCCTCCGCGGGGCGGTGGCTGGTGGCCGCGGGGGTGGTCCTGGGGGTCGTGGTGGTGCTGACGGTGATGTCCCGCGGGGTGCGCGGCGCACCCCGCGCGGCACTGCTCGGGCTGGCGTCCGCGGTGTCGTTCGCCCTGACGGCGGCGCTGCTGAAGGAGGTCACCGGCAGGCTCACGGACGGTGTGGGGACCCTGCTGACGACATGGCCCCTCTACGCGACGGCCGCCGCCGGGGGCGTCGCCTTCCTGCTGCTGCAGGCCGCGTTCCGGGCCGGGACGCTGGCGGCGTCCCAGCCCGCTCTGACCCTCGGTGACGCGCTGACGAGCGTGGCGCTGGGGTGGGCGCTGTTCGGGGAGCAGATCACGCTCGGGGTGCGGGTGGTGCCCGCGGTGGCGGGCCTGCTGCTCATCGGGGCGGGCACCGCCCAACTGGCGCGCGCCCCGTCGGTCTCCGGACACTGGGACGAGGCACCACGGCCGCCGGACACCGGCCCGGGCCGGCCGGTGCCGTGAGGAGTCAGCGCCGATGCCCCCCACCCTCCGGCACGCGACGGCCACCGTGCTCGCTCCGCTCGCCGCCGTCGGCGCGGCGCACATCGTCCCGGCGGCGACCTGGCTGCCCGTGGTGCGCAGCCGTCTCCCGCGCCTCGCCGGCGCCGGAGACCCCGCCCATGTGGCACTGACCTTCGACGACGGGCCCGATCCCGAGTCCACCCCGCGCTTCCTCGACGCCCTGGACGCGCTGGACGTCCGGGCGACCTTCTTCGTCCTGGGCGACGGCGTCGTACGGCATCCCGCCGTGGTGCGGGAGACGTTCCGCCGGGGGCACGAACTGGCCGTGCACGGCTGGAGCCACGACCGCCCCTGGCGGCCGGCCCCGGCGGACGACGTACGGTCCCTGCTGCGGGCGGCCGGCGCGGTCCTGGAAGCAACGGGCCGGCGCCCCCGCTGGTACCGCCCGCCCTACGGCATCCTCACCGGCGGACGCTGGGCCGCCGCGCGTACGGCGGGCCTGCGGCCGGTGCTGTGGAGCGTCTGGGGCAGGGACTGGACGGCCCGGGCCACCCCGGCGTCGGTGCGTACGGCCGTGACGGCCCATCTGCGCGGCGGCGAGACGGTCCTGCTGCACGACACGGACCGCATGTCGGCCCCGGACAGCTGGCGGGCCACACTCGACGCCCTCCCCGGCATGGTGGACGACTGCCGCACCGCGGGCCTCTCGATCGGCCCGCTCGCCGAACACGCGGTACGGGGCGTCTGAGGCGCCACCCGGCGGCACGCGCGTACGGCCGTGGCCGGCCGTGCCGGGACGCGGGAGCGCTCGGCTCACGCGTGCCCCGCGCGGACCGCCGCGGCCAGTGCACCGCCGATCGCCCGCGCTCCCGCGGCGTTGGGGTGCAGGGGTGCGGCCGGGCTGGTGGGGGCCACGCCCTCGATGTAGCGGTCGGCGGGAGCGGCGCAGGTGTCGTGGCCGATGCCCAGGGTGTAGGTGTCGACGAAGGCGGCGCCGTGCGCCTCGGCCATTCGGCGCAGTGCGTCGCCGAGGTGGCCGACCGCGCCCTGGAGGTAGTTGGCGTCCTGTTTCCAGAAGGGCTGTACGGGATGGCAGCCGTCGGCACGGAAGTAGTTGCCGTAGCCGACGACGAAGATCTCGGCGTTCGGCGCACGCCGGGTGATCTCGTCCAGGACGCCGGCGAAGACGGGCGCCCAGGCGTCGATGCGGGCCGCGACCCTGTCGGTGCCGCCCGCGGTGTTCCGCTCCGCGCAGCTGGTGCCGAGGGGCGGGGGCAGGACGTTGACACAGCGCAGCGCCTCGTCGAAGAGGCCGGTGTCGTTGCCGCCGATGGTGATGCTGACGAGGTCGGTGCCGGGCGTGAGCGCGTCGTACTGGGGCGGGGTGCCCGGGTACGGGGAGCCGCTCAGATGGCCGACGGTGGCGGCGGAGCAGCTGACGTCGGTGAGCCGCGCGCCGAGCGCCGCCGCGGCGATGCGCGGATAGCCGGCCAGGGAGCGCACGCACAGCGGGGCCGCCGGATCGGGCGGCGGCACCAGGGGCGCCGCCGCGTAGGAATCCCCGAGCGCGACGTACTCGAGTGGTTCGGCCGCGTCCGCGGCGGCCGACAGGGCGCCGGTGACCAGCAGGGTGGCGAGGGCGATGCGCACGATCTTCAAGGACGGCCTCCGTACGGCGGCCACGGGCATACGGTGCCGCCTCGCGACGAGCATGCCCGGACGGCCGTACCACCGCACGGCGGACGGCCGATCCGTACTCCCGCCGGATGACATCACGGTCGGGGACGGCGAGCCCGTCGCTCCGGACCCGGTACCGTCCGCGCGCCCGCCCGCTCCTCGCCTCCGAACGGCCCGCTCCCGGCGGCGAGGTCGCGTTCCAGGTCGTCCAGGGCCCTGCGGGCCGCCTCGATACGCAGGCGCAGCTGCTGTCCCTCCGCCGGCCGGCGCGCGGGTGGTGCCTCCCCTTCCCCCTCGTCCATGTCCCGGGCCTCCTCGAGTGAGGTGAGGACGACACCGATGAGGACGTTGACGAGGACGAAGGAGGCGAGCAGGACGTAGGAGGCGTAGTAGAGCAGGCTCCAGCGGGAGATCTCCAGTCCCGCGTGGACGGCGTCACCTATGCCGTCGAGCATCATCAGGAGGAAGAGCGTGAGGACGGCGCGGCCGATGGAGCCGTAGTGCTCGGGGTCGTGACGGCCGAAGAAGACCCAGCCGACCATCGCGTACATGTACAGCAGCAGCGCGCCGACGAGCAGAAAGCTCAGGGTGCCGGGCAGACTGCGGGCGACCGCGACGAGCACGATGCGCAGCTGGGGCAGGAAGCGGGCGGTGCGCAGCACCCGGGCCAGCCTGAGCAGCCGCAGCACGGTGGTGTTCTCACGGACGACGGGCAGCAGGGTGCACAGGATGACGGCGAGGTCGAAGAGGTTCCACGGGTCCTTGCCGAAGTCCCGGGGACGGTCGGCGTGGGCGGCCACGCGCAGCAGGATCTCGACGGTGAAGGCGGCCAGACAGGCGTGCTCGGCGAGCCGTAACCAGCGGTGCCACTCCTCGACGAGTCCGGAGTACGTCTCCAGGCCCAGCAGCGCGGCGTTGGTGAGGATCAGGGCGAAGACGGTGAGGGCGAACCAGCGGGCCTGCGTGATGTCACGGCAGGTGCGCGCGAGTCGCCGGCGCCCGGACGGGGCGGTGGATCCGACCGGGTGGTCTTGGTGCTGCGGCATCCTGCTGCCTTGTCTCCTCCGGGCCTGCGGCGGTCCGCCCCCGGCCGGATCGGCCGGACACGGGATCGGTGAACGATCATGCTCCGGAAGAGACTTCTACAGCACTGTAGTTACCCGCGCGCGACCACCCCGGCGAAACCGTGGCGCCCGGCCGGGGGTCCGCCGTTCGCACGCTCCCGTGCGCCCGCGGGCGGCGAACAGGCAGGGCGTCCCACTCGCGGTGTCGCCGACCGGCAAGAACCGCGACGCGCGGTGTTCGGGGCTATCCGGCCGTGAAGTCGGCCGCCTTCGTGTCCAGGGTGCTGGAGCCGTCGTCCGCGGTGGCCAGGACCGCTATGTGCCACAGGCCGCCGGGCGACGAGTCGGCGTCGGCGCTGGTGACGGTGACGGTGTAGGCGCAACGGGCGCTGTCCTGGCCGGAGGGCTCGCAGGTGGCGGATTCCGCCGCGGCCATGTCCTTGGCGGTCAGCTCCTGCTGGGCGAAGGAGGAGTTCTCCGGCCAGGCCAGGACCTTGACGCTCTTGACACCCGAGGACGCGGTGACGTCCGTGGTGAAGGTGAGCGAGCCGTCGCGGTCCGCGCCGGGAGCGGTGTACCGCGCGGCGCTGTCCCCCAGGGCCGGAGGCTGCTCGCCGGCGTGGGCGAGAGCGAAGGCACCGGCACCGGCCAGCACCACGACACCGGCGGCGACGGACAGAACCATACGAGGCGACATGAGAATCTCCCACACTTCATCGGCTGGACCGGGCGAAGCTCCCTGGCTGCCCTCTGCCGTCGATCATCGCCGGGCGGGACGTACGGGACATGAGCGCGGGTACTCAGCGCGGCATGAGTAAGTACCCGGTGCGGCCCCTGTGTTGACGGAATCGCCTCCCCCGGGATCCGGCGGCGGGCCGGCCGCCCGCGGAGAGGCCGACGTCCGCTCCACCGAGCGCCGCGGTGCGGCCTCACGTGACCTTCACGGCCTCAAGGTCGATACTTCTTCCATAGGGCTCCTGTCGGCACGCGGTCGACCCACCGGAGGAGATCTCGGTACCGCGCCACCGAAGTCGGCATCATGACCGCGGGAACCCGGTCACGGCCGCCGTGGACCGCCCACGATCGACCACTTCCCCTGCCCGCCCCGACCAGCGACGGCGCAGGCCCGTCACCCACCTGCCAGCTCTCCCAGGAGGCACCCATGAAGATGCTCATCAACGTCCCGGAGACCGTGGTCGCGGACGCGTTGCGCGGGATGGCCGCGGCCCATCCCGAGCTGGCGGTGGACGTGGAGAACCGGGTGATCGTACGCAAGGACGCCCCCGTCGCCGGAAAGGTGGGGCTGGTGTCCGGCGGGGGGTCCGGGCACGAACCGTTGCACGGCGGGTTCGTGGGGCCGGGGATGCTGTCGGCGGCCTGTCCCGGTGAGGTGTTCACCTCCCCGGTGCCCGACCAGATGGTGCGGGCGGCGGCGGCCGTGGACAGCGGGGCCGGGGTGCTGTTCATCGTGAAGAACTACACCGGTGACGTGCTCAACTTCGACATGGCCGCCGAGCTGGCCGAGGACGAGGGCATCCAGGTCGCGAAGGTGCTGGTGAACGACGACGTGGCGGTGACCGACAGTCTGTACACGGCCGGCCGGCGCGGCACCGGGGCGACGCTGTTCGTGGAGAAGATCGCGGGCGCGGCGGCGGACGAGGGACAGCCGCTGGAGCGGGTGGAGGCCGTCGCCCGGCAGGTCAACGAGAACTCCCGCAGTTTCGGTGTGGCGCTGAGCGCCTGCACCACGCCGGCCAAGGGCAGCCCCACCTTCGACCTTCCCGACGGGGAGCTGGAGCTGGGCATCGGCATCCACGGCGAGCCGGGCCGGGAGCGGCGGCCGATGATGACGTCCGGCGAGATCGCCGAGGCCGCCCTCGACGCGATCCTGGACGACCTCAGCCCGCGCAGCCCCGTCCTGGTCCTGGTCAACGGCATGGGCGCGACGCCTCTGCTGGAGCTGTACGGCTTCAACGCCGAGGTGCAGCGGGTGCTCGGCGAGCGCGGGGTGCCGGTGGCCCGGGTGCTGGTCGGCAACTACGTCACCTCCCTCGACATGGCGGGCGCCTCGGTCACCCTCTGCCAGGTCGACGAGGAGCTGCTGCGGCTGTGGGACGCGCCGGTGCGGACTGCGGGGCTGCGCTGGGGTATGTGAGAAACGCCGAGGCCATGACCACACGAGGAGTTTCCTTGCTCGACGCCGACTTCTTCCGCCGTTGGATGACGGTCACCGCCGCCTCCGTGGACCGTGAGGCGGAGCGGCTCACCGCGCTCGACTCACCGATCGGGGACGCCGATCACGGCAGCAACCTGCAGCGCGGCTTCCGGGCGGTGCGCGACGCGCTGGACAAGGAGCCGCCCGCCACTCCGGGGGCCGTGCTGGTCCAGGCCGGGCGGCTGCTCATCTCGACCGTGGGCGGTGCCTCCGGACCGCTCTACGGCACCCTGCTGCGCCGTACCGGAAAGGCGCTCGGGGACGCCGCCGAGGTGGACGAGGGGCAGCTGGCTCAGGCGCTGCGCGCCGGGGTGGACGCGGTACGGCAGCTCGGAGGTGCGGCGCCGGGCGACAAGACGATGATCGACGCGCTGGTGCCGGCGGTGGACGCGCTCGGCGACTCGTTCGCCGCCGCGCGGGACGCCGCCTCGGAGGGTGCCGTGGCGACGACGCCGTTGCGGGCGCGCAAGGGCAGGGCCAGCTATCTGGGTGAGCGCAGTATCGGTCACCAGGATCCGGGGGCCACCTCGGCGGCGCTGCTGATCGCCGCGCTCGTGGACGCGGAGGCCGGCGGTGAGTGACGAGAACCTGGTCGGGATCGTGCTGGTGTCGCACAGCGCCGCGGTGGCCGCGTCGGTGGCGGAGCTCGCGCAGGGTCTGGCGGGCGCGGGCGCGGCGGTCCCCGTGGCTCCGGCGGGCGGTACCGAAGGCGGTGGTCTCGGCACGAGCGCCGAGCTGATCGCCGCGGCGGCCGCGTCCGTGGACCGGGGGGCGGGGGTGGCCGTGCTGACCGATCTGGGCAGCGCCGTGCTCACCGTGAAGGCGCTGCTCGCCGAGGGCGACGAACTGCCCGAGCCCACCAGGCTGGTGGACGCGCCGTTCGTGGAGGGCGCGGTGGCCGCGGTGGTCACGGCCTCCACGGGCGCGGACCTGGCGGCGGTGGAGGCGGCGGCCGTGGAGGCGTACACGTACCGGAAGGTGTGAGGGGCGGGGGCCGCCCGGGGCGGGACCGGCCCGGTTCCGCCTGCTTCCGCCGGCCGCCTCAGCCCGGGTCGTTCACGAACCGCCGGGCGAGGCGCTTGCCTTCCTTGACCACGGCCGCGTGGTCCTCGATGGGCGTCGCCCGGCTGTTCTCGAACACGATGTAGGTGACGCCCGACGGGGTGCCTCCGGCGCGCGGGTCGGGGTCGACACCGAGCGACTCGGCCAGGGCGTAGGAGCCTTCGCCGATGATGCCGGCGGGTCCGGTGTCGCCGACGACCGCGTACCGCACCCGGTCGCGGTACACGACCGCCGCGACCGATCCGCCGCGTACGCCGTGGGCCCAGTAGTTCCACCGCTCGCTGGGGGCGGGCACCACCACATAGGGCGTCTTCTCGGAGCTCAGCGGGCGGCCGTCGGACTGCGCGAAGGCCGTGGAGCCGGAGAAGTACGGGTCGGTGCGGGCGTTGCAGTGGCGGCCGGGGCGTCCGTCGCAGTCGATGTCCATGTCCGCCTTCCAGAACACGGCACCGCGCGTGCCGCACACCGGGACGGTGGCCTTGGCGCCCTGGTCCTTGCGGTAGCGGCCGTGGGAGACGGGGGTGCAGCCGCGCACCCCGGCCAGCAGGTCGGCGGCGGTGACGGGGGCGGCGCGCCGGGCCACCGGTGCGCTGCGGGGCGGGGGCTCGGGGACGGGGACAGGGAGCGCGGAGGGAGCCAGCAGGGCGGCTCCGGCCACGGCCAGGGTGAGCGAGGGGACTGGGGACACGGTCGAGGGGGCCTCTCGTCGGGGACGGGGACGCGCACCCACGGCACTTTGCACCATTCAGTACCGATTTTGTAACACTGCGGCCTCGGCTTGGGCCGGACGGCGCAGGCTCGCACCAGCGGCCACCACAGGGGCCGGGGACCCGGGCCCATGTCGGCCCGGGCCGTCCGGCCACCCGCACCGGCGCGGGATCTGCGACGACAGCGGTCCGCGCCACGACCCCGAACTCGCCTCTCCTGAAGGGCGGTTCGGGCCGTTCACGGCTTCAGCATACGTAACGCGGGCCGGCGCTCCGTCCGCACCCACCCTCTTGATGTGGCCGCGTCAGCCGGTCATATTGGTACGGACCATTACCGGATGTTCCGTGCCGAGCCGGGAGGCAGAGTCGTGCGTGGCGTTCCCTCCGCCGTGTTCCCGCGTCGCCTTCTCGCGACCGCCGGGGCCCTGCTGCTGCTCGCCTCCTGCCGCTCGGGCGGCACGGACGACGCCGGGGCCGGTGAACGCGTGCCCGGGGCGCCGACCGGTGTCACGGCCGAGGCAGGCAGCGCCACCAGCGTGCATGTCATGTGGAACACGGTCGCCGCCGAGGTGAGTCGTTACGAGGTGTATCGGGGCACCACCAAAATCAGGGAAGTGCCCGGTTCCGAGCACATGGTGGATGTCCCCAGGCTCCGGCCCGCGACCACCTATGTGTTCACCATCCGGGCCCGGGACGCGGACGGGCGGCTCGGGCCGCGCAGCGAGGAGGTGCGGGCGACCACACCCGAGGCCGCCCCGGCGGACACCACCGCCCCCACTCCGCCCGGCGGGCTGCACGGCCGGGCGGCGGGAGGCCGGGCGGCCCAGTTGTCCTGGTCCGCCGCACGGGACGACCAGGGTGTGGTGTCGTACAACATCTTCCAGGGCGGAACGAAGATCCACAGTGTGGGCGGCGGCCAGACCGCCACCGTGGTGACGGGACTGCGGCCGGGCACCCGCTACTCCTTCACCGTCCGGGCCCGGGACGCGGCCGGCAACCTCTCCCCCGCCGGCGCCGCGGTCCGTCTCACCACCGGCGGCGACGCGGACGGCCGGGCCACCGCGCCCACCGGCTTCCGGGCCGCGGCCGAACTCTCCGACGGCGCCCACTACCTGGTGCTCACCTGGGTGCCGCCGCGCGTCGACGGCGTCGTCACCGAGTACGAGGTGCGGCTGGACGGCAAGGTCGCCACGTCGCTCGTCTACGGCGGTGACGCCCCGCGCGACCGGGCGACGTACCGTTTCTACGCCGGCCGGGAGGACGGGATCACCCACCGGGTGCGGATCCGGGCGAAGCTGCCGGACGGGACCTGGGGCGGCCTCTCCGCGGAACGCACGGTGACGACGGGCCGCTGACGGGGTCCCACGAGGTCGACCACCAGGGGGAACGCGTCACCTGCCCGGCGGCGACCGGAGTGCGCGCCGGTGCGGGGGCCCGTTGGCTTGGCTCGTGGCAGCACGGGCGCTCCCCGACTAGGCGGCGCAAGGGATGTACCGCCGGCCGTGCCGCCGGAAAGCAGTCGACATGCGCATCTCGAAGCCACTGCTTCGCTCCGGTCCGGCAGCGGCTGCCGCCGCCGCCCTCGCACTGACCCTGGCCGGACCCGCCGTCGCGGCCGGGATCTCCGTCAGCACCACCGGGTCGACCGTCTCGGTCGTCACCAGTGCGTGCACCCAGGTCAACGGCCAATGGGGCACCGCCTCGCTGCTCGGCGGCGGCCAGGGAAGCTTCTCGCAGGGCCGTCAGGTGGCGTTGTCGGGGAGCGCTTCGGGGCAGTCGGCCGCCTGGTCGAACGTCAGTCCGGGCACCTACACGGTGGTCGTGCTGTGCGCCGACGGCAGCACGGCGGGCACGCAGTCCGTCGTCGTCTCCACGGCGCCCGGTCCCACGACGCCCGGTTCCACGGTGACTCCGACGTCCTCGCCGACCCTCGGGGTGATGGGCGGCCTCGGCGGCGGTACGACGGACTACGGCACGGTCACGCTGGTGGCGGGCGGCGCGCTGGTCGGCACGGGAATCGCCGCCACCGCCTGGTATCTGCTGCGCCGCCGCGACCGGCCGCAGCACCTGTAGGGGCCCGGGGCCCGGCCCGTCCCGCATGACACCCCCAGACCGGCGCCGGCCGCCCTCGTATCCGACGCGCTCCGGGCGGGCGGCCGGCGTCGACTCCCCCGCCGGGGGTCACTCCCGCGTGGTGTCCGGCAGCCGGGCGAACTCGGACAGGGCGTGGTCGAGCCACTGGGTCCAGAAGGTCTCCAGGTCGATCCCGGCCCGCAGCACCAGATGCCGCAGCCGGTCCTCCGGTCCGTCCTTGCCGGGCGGGAAGTCGCGCCGCTCGATCTCCCGGTACTCCGCCAACTGGAGTGCGTGCAGCTCCCGGTGGCGCCGCAGATCCGCCTCCAGGCCGTCGGTGCCGACCACGGCCGCCGCCCGCAGCCGCAGCAGCATCGCGTCGCGGTGCGGCTTGGGGTCCTGGGACGCGGAGGTCCAGCGGGCCAGTTCCGCGCGCCCGGCCGGCAGTACCTCGTACGCCTTCTTCTGCCCCCGGGCCGGCTGCTCGGAGGGGAGGGCCCTGATCAGGCCCTCCGCCTCGAGTCTGCCCAGCTCGCGATAGATCTGCTGGTGCGTCGCGGACCAGAAGTAGCCGATCGACCGGTCGAACCGGCGGGTCAGCTCCAGCCCGGACGACGGCCTTTCGAGCAGGGCGGTGAGGATCGCGTGCGGGAGTGACATGCCGCTCATCCTAGGGACGGGTGCTACAGGGCCGCCGCCAGCTCCGTGCCCTGCTTGACGGCCCGCTTGGCGTCCAGTTCGGCGGCCACGTCGGCGCCGCCGATCAGGTGGACGGGGCGTCCGGCGGCGACCAGCTCGTCGTACAGGTCACGGCGCGGCTCCTGCCCGGTGCACAGGACGATCGTGTCGACCTCGAGGACGCTGCTCTCGCCGTCGACGGTGACATGCAGTCCGGCGTCGTCGATCCGGTCGTAGCGCACGCCCGGGACCATGGTGACGCCGCGGTGCTTGAGTTCGGTGCGGTGGATCCAGCCGGTGGTCCTGCCGAGACCTGCGCCCACCTTGGACGTCTTGCGCTGGAGCAGGTGGACGGTGCGCGGCGGGGCGGGACGCTCGGGTGCGGCGAGGCCGCCGGGAGCGCGGTAGTCGAGGTCGACGCCCCACTGGCGGAAGTAGGTCTCGGGGTTCTCGTGCGCCTTGTCGCCGCCGTCGGTGAGGAACTCGGCGACGTCGAAGCCGATGCCGCCCGCGCCGAGGATCGCCACCCGGTCGCCGACGGGGGCTCCGTCGCGGAGCACGTCGAGGTAGCCGAGGACGCTGCTGTGGTCGGCGCCGGGGATGTCGGGGACGCGCGGGGTGACTCCGGTGGCGACGACGACCTCGTCGTGTCCGCTCACGTCGTCGGCACTGACGCGGGTGTCGAGGCGTACGTCGACGGCGAGTTCGGCGAGGCGGGTGCGGAAGTAGCGCAGGGTCTCGTCGAATTCCTGCTTGCCGGGGACCTTGCGGGCGACGTTGAGCTGGCCGCCGATCTCGCTCGCGGCGTCGAACAGGGTGACGTCGTGGCCGCGTTCGGCGGCGCTGACGGCGCAGGCGAGGCCCGCCGGGCCCGCGCCGACGACGGCGACGCGCTTGCGGCGGCGGGTCGGGGAGAGGACCAGCTCGGTCTCGTGGCAGGCGCGCGGGTTGACCAGGCAGGAGGTGATCTGCCCGCTGAAGGTGTGGTCGAGGCAGGCCTGGTTGCAGCCGATGCAGGTGTTGATCGCCTCCGGGCGGCCGTCGGCGGCCTTGGCGACGAAGTCGGGGTCGGCGAGCATGGGGCGGGCCATCGACACCATGTCCGCCGTGCCGTCGGCGAGCAGCCGCTCGGCGAGGTCGGGGGTGTTGATGCGGTTCGTCGTGACGAGCGGGACCGACACCTCGCCCATGAGGCGCTTGGTCACCCAGCTGTACGCGCCCCGGGGCACGGAGGTGGCGATGGTGGGGATGCGGGCCTCGTGCCACCCGATACCGGTGTTGATGATCGTCGCTCCGGCGGCCTCGACGGCCTTGGCGAGGGTGATCACCTCGTCCAGCGTGGAGCCGCCGGGCACCAGGTCGAGCATGGAGAGGCGGTAGACCACGATGAAGTCGTCGCCGACGGCCTCGCGCACCCGGCGGACGATCTCGACGGGGAAGCGCGTGCGGTTCTCGTAGGAGCCGCCCCAGCGGTCGGTGCGGTGGTTGGTCTGCCGGGCGATGAACTCGTTGATCAGATAGCCCTCGGAGCCCATGATCTCGACGCCGTCGTAGCCGGCCTCCCGGGCGAGGCGGGCGGCGCGCGCGTAGTCGTCGACGGTGCGCTCCACCTCGGCGTCGGTGAGCTCGCGGGGCCGGAAGGGGCTGATCGGTGCCTGGAGGGGGCTGGGGGCGACCAGGTCCTTGTGGTAGGCGTACCGGCCGAAGTGCAGGATCTGCATCGCGATGCGCCCGCCCTCGCGGTGCACGGCGGCGGTGATCTCCTCGTGCCGGCCGGCCTCGGCCGCGGTGGTGAGCTTCGCGCCGCCCTCGTAGGGCCGCCCCTCGTCGTTGGGGGCGATGCCGCCGGTGACGATGAGGCCCACTCCGCCGCGGGCGCGGGCGGCGTAGAACTCGGCCATGCGGGTGAAGCCGCCCTCGGCCTCCTCCAGACCGACGTGCATGGAGCCCATGAGGACCCGGTTGGGCAGGGTGGTGAAGCCCAGGTCGAGGGGGCTCAGCAGGTGGGGGTAACGGCTCATCGGGCCCTCCGTGCGCGGTGTCGTGCCTGTATTTGTAGGGCACGCGCACCGGGTTATGCAACTAGTTGCATAAGAGACGGAGGGCACACGGGCGTCACCGGCTTTCGAGTCGTACGTGCAGCTCCTTCTCCTGGTCACCGGGGACCGTGGTCAGGTCGTGCACCGTGAACAGGGAGTCCAGGGTCGTACGGAACCGGTCGATCGCCCAGTAGCCGCCGTGCACGTCGGCGTCGACCGACGCGGCGATCCGGGCGTCCGGGCGGGCGCCCTCGCGCGCGTCGGCGACGTCGAAGGTGCCGAGCCAGACCGTCGGGCGGGTCTCGGAGAACTCCTCCGGTACGTCGTCGGCGCACCGGTCGGACGTGAAGCACGCGCACAGCGTGTCGAACACGATCCGGGCGTCGTCCTTGCTGCATCCGCTGATCTCGACCGAGACGGATTCCGGGTGCGGTCGCTCGCTGCCCATCGTGATCGCTCCTCTCATGGCCATGCCGCCCCCGCACCTCAGCAAAGCACCGGCCGCCGAAGAGCACTACCGCGCGCGGGCGCCTTCACGCGGCGTGCCCCGCGCGGGTGGGAGAAGCTGGAAGGAGACACGTGGAACGGCGGACAACCGTGCTCCCGCGCGGTGGAACGGAGAAGGCGCCGGCAGGCGGCCGGTGACGGCGGGCCGTGGGAATCGGTGAAGACGGAGCGTGGGATGAGTGCAGCGGGGTCTCCCCCGGCCGGCGGTGCCGGACCGGTGCGTCCCAGCGGGCTGCTCGATGTGCTGCGGGTGGCCTCGGTGGTCCTGGACACCGAGGGGCGGATCGTGCTGTGGAGCCCCCAGGCCGAGGAACTGTTCGGGTACGGCGCGCAGGAGGCGCTGGGCCGGTACGCCGCCCGGATCATGGTGCACGAGCGGCATCTGGACCTCGTGTCGAAGCTGTTCGCCGAGGTCATGCGCACCGGACAGAGCTGGGCCGGGGTCTTCCCGATCCGCCGCAAGGACGGCGGCACCCGCCTGGTGGAGTTCCGCAACTCACGGCTGACCGACGACCGGGGGAAGGTGTACGCCCTCGGTCTCGCGGTGGACCAGTCGACCGTGCGGCGGCTGGAGCAGGACGTGGCCCTGTCGACCCGGATCGTCGACCAGTCGCCCGTCGGGCTGGCCGTGCTGGACACCGATCTGCGCTATGTGTCGGTCAATCCGGCGCTGGAGCGGATCAACGGCACACCGGCCGAGGACCATCTGGGCCGCACGGTCCGCCAGGTGCTGCCGCTGGTGGACGCCGAGGTGCTCGAGGCGGCCGCGCACCGGGTCCTGGCGACCGGCACGCCCTTCGTCGACCGGTCCACGACCGGCCGTACCCCGGCCGATCCCGACACGGAGCACGCCTGGTCGGTGTCGCTGTACCGGCTGGAGAACTCACTGGGTACGACGCTGGGCGTCGCCGTGTCGGTGGAGGACATCACCGAGCGGTACCGGGCGAACGCCGAGGCCGAGACCGCCCGGCGGCGGCTCGCGGTGATCGCCGACGCCACCGCCCGGATCGGCACCACCCTGGACCTGGAGCGTACGGCCGGCGAGCTGGTCCACGTGGCCGTGCCGGAACTGGCCGACGAGGCCGCCGTGGACCTGCTGGACGCGGTCGTGCAGGGCCGGCGCAGCACCCTCGGGCCCGCCGAGCCGGCGGTGATGCGGGCACTGGCGGTGCGCGGGCCGCCCTCGGGCGAGGTGCTGGCGGCGGCCGATCCGCCGGGCCAGGTGGCCCGGTACGCGCCGGACCGGCTGATCACCGAGTGCGTACGCACCGGGCTGCCGGTGATGGTGCCGAGGGCGAAGGACGAGGACCTGGCCCGGATCGCCCGCGGCCCGGAGGCGGCCGCACTGCTGGCGCGGGCGGGCGTGCACTCGTATCTGGCCGTACCGCTGATCGCGCGCGGAGAGGTGCTGGGCACCCTCGATCTGACCCGCACGCGCAACCCCCGCCCCTTCGACGAGGACGATCTGCTGCTGGCGCGGGAGCTGGCCTCCCGCGCGGCGATGCAGATCGACAACGCCCGCTGGTACCAGAACGCCCGCGACACCGCCCTCACCCTGCAGCGCAGCCTGCTGCCGAGCCATCCGCCGGTGACGCGCGGACTCGAGGTCGCCTCCCGCTACCAGCCGGCGGGCGCCACCAGTGAGGTCGGCGGTGACTGGTTCGACGTGATCCCGCTGGAGGGCGGCCGGACGGCGCTCGTCGTGGGGGACGTGATGGGCAGCGGCATCGCCGCCGCGGCCACCATGGGGCGGCTGCGCACGGCGACCCGCACCCTCGCCTCCCTCGCCCTGGATCCGGCCGTCCTGCTGGAGCACCTCGACCGGATCACCGCCGACCTGGACCAGGCGATCGCCACCTGTGTGTACGTCGTCCACGATGCCTGCGAGCGGATGTGCGCGATCGCCAACGCCGGACATCTGCCGCCGGCCCGGCTGCGGCCCGGTCACGCACCCGAACTGCTCGAGCTGCCCACCGGGGTGCCGCTGGGCGTGGGCGGGGTCGGCTTCTCCACCACCGAGGTCGAGCTGGAGCCGGGGGACCGGCTGGTGCTCTACACGGACGGTCTCGTCGAGACGCGCCGGCATCCGCTGGACGAGCGCCTGGACCGGCTGCTGGCCCTGCTGGACCACCCCGGCGACTCCCTGGAGGAGCTCTGCGACCTGCTGCTGCGCACCCTGCACGAACCCGACAACTCCGACGACGTGGCCCTGCTCATCGCCCGCGCGACACTCCCGGCCGACTGAGCGGTCCTACGACGGTGCCGCGCCGATCACGACATGGGCGTGCCCCTCGTCGGAGGCGGCCAGCCGGGTGCGCAGTCCGGCGGCGGTGAAGGCGGCGACGGCGGCCGGGGCCTGGCGGCTGCCGGTCTCCACCAGGAGGCAGCCGCCGGGCGCGAGCCAGCCGGGGGCCTCGGCGGCGACCCTGCGCAGCACGTCGAGGCCGTCCGCGCCGCCGTCGAGCGCGACCAGCGGCTCGTGGTCGCGGGCCTCCGCGGGCAGCAGGCCGATCTCGTCGCTGGGCACGTACGGCACATTGGCGGCGAGGATGCCGACGCGGCCGCGCAGCCCGTCGGGAAGCGCCGTGAACAGGTCGCCGGTGTGGACCTGCCCGCCGAGCGCGGCGATGTTGCGTCGGGCACAGCGCACGGCGGCCGGGTCGATGTCGGCGGCGTGCAGTTCGACCGCGCCGAGCGCGGCGGCCAGGGCGGCGCCGACGGCGCCGGAGCCGCAGCACAGGTCGACGACGACACGCGCGGCGGGCGCCTGGGCGAGCGCCTGGTCGACGAGGAACTCGGTACGGCGGCGGGGGACGAAGACACCGGGTTCGACGATGATGCGCCGGCCGTGGAACTCCGCCCAGCCGACGACGAGTTCGAGGGGCAGTCCGGCCGCCCGGCGTTCGGTCATCGCGGCGACGTCCCGCGGGGCGACCGCGGCGGAGAAGATCATCTCGGCTTCGTCCTCGGCGAAGACGCAGCCGGCGGCGCGGAGCGCGGCCACGACGTCGTCACGGGACGGCGGGGGCGGGACGGTGGAGGAAGAGGGGGACTGGGACGGCATGTGCGGCAAGAGCCTGGGCCTTTCGGGAGCCGAAGGGCGCTCTCGCGGTCACCTACAGCCGGTGGCCCGCGTCGCTTCGAGGTGAGAGCACCCGATCTGACACAGCGGTGATGGGTCTCACCTCCAGGACGTCCACCGGCCGGGACGGTCCGCGGCCGGAGGCACACAGTACCCGACGATCACCGGTGGCCGTACGGCGTTTTCGCGCCTCGGGCGACCGGGGCCGCGCAGGCCGCCGTGACCGGTCCGGTGACGCGCCGGCCGGGGTCACCGCGTACGGTTGAACACGGAAACACATGAGCACCCGTCGCAACGGAATCACCGATCACGTGAACATCACCCGAGGCTTCACCGGCCGCCCTCGCGTGCACGACCCCGGACTGCCGCCGGGGCAGTACGACGCGGGCGACGACTGGCCCGTCCTGTCCGCGGAGGTCACGCCCGACCTCGCGCCCGCCGACTGGTCCTTCCGGATCGACGGGCTGGTGGCCGAGCCCCGCACCTGGGACTGGGAGCAGGCGCACGCGCTGCCTGCCTCGTCGTACCAGGGCGCCATCCACTGTGTGACCAGCTGGTCGAAGTTCGGGGTGCGGTTCGGCGGCGTCTCGCTGGACGCGTTCCTCCATGGGGTCCGGCCCCATGGGTCGGCAACACATGTGGTCGCGTATGCGCACACCGGTTACACCGCCAATCTGCCGCTCGCGGACGTGACCGGCGGCCGGGCGTGGATCGTCTGGGAGTACGACGGCCGGCCGCTGCCCGCCGAGCACGGCGGCCCGGCGCGGCTGATCGTGCCGCATCTGTACTTCTGGAAGAGCGTCAAGTGGATCGCGGGGCTGCGGCTCCTCGACCACGACGAGCCGGGCTTCTGGGAGGGCAACGGCTATCACGAGCGGGGCAATCCCTGGGAGGAGCAGCGGTACTCCGGTGACTGAGCAGATCTCGGGGCGCACGCCCCGGCGGACACCGGAGCGTTTCGCTCCGCCGACGCGCTTCGCGGTGCCCGGACGGATCGGCGTGAACGAGCGGACGGCGTCCGTGTGGCGCACGGCGACACTGACCGGGATCCGTCCCGAGACCCCGCGCGCGACGACCTTCCGCTTCGCGGTACCGGGCTGGCCGGGGCATGTTCCCGGGCAGCATCTGCTGCTGCGGCTGACGGCCGAGGACGGGTATGTGGCCCAGCGCCACTACTCGATCGCGTCGGCGCCGGACGACTCCGGGCACATCGAGCTGACCCTGGACCGGGTCGAGGACGGCGAGGTCTCCGGCTGGTTCCACACGGTGGCCCGCCCGGGTGACCGGATCGAGATGCGCGGCCCGCTCAGCGGCTTCTTCGCCTGGCCGGGCGACCGGCCCGCACTGCTGCTGGGCGCGGGCTCCGGCGTGGTCCCGCTGATGTCGATGGTGCGGCACCACCGGGCCCGGGACATGCGGCTACCGCTGCGCCTGCTGGTGTCGGCGCGCGGACCCGAGGACCTGATCTACGCGCGCGAGTACGGCGCGGAGACCACCGCGGTGTTCACGCGGAGCGCCCCGGAGGGTGTGGCCGTGGGACGTATGACGGCCGCTCATGTGGCGCCCTTCCTGGCCAAGCAGCCTCCGAGTGGGTGGGAGGCCTATGTGTGCGGTTCCAACTCCTTCGCGGAGCACGCCTCCAGGCTGCTGGTGGCGGCCGGCCAGCCGGTGGAACGGATCCGGATCGAACGCTTCGGCTGACGGGCCACGGCCGGGCGGCCCGGCCGCCCGTTGCCGGACCTCCCGGAACCCGGGGCTCTGAGAAATCGCTTTCCATACCTTTGACCTGGCGTTTCGCCCGTAACCTCTGGCGGGCTCGCCGGTGATCCACGTACGGTGTCATCGCTTCGCACTGTCTCTTCACGAAGGCGGTTCCTGATGGCCCTGTTCGACCTCCCCCTCGACGAGTTGCGCGAGTACCTCAGCGCGTCCACCGCGCCCGAGGACTTCGACGCGTTCTGGTCCGGGACGCTCGAGGAGGCGCGCTCGTACGACCTGGACGCCCGTTTCGAG
Source organism: Streptomyces sp. NRRL WC-3626 (assembly GCF_000718785.1). GTDB lineage: Bacteria > Actinomycetota > Actinomycetes > Streptomycetales > Streptomycetaceae > Streptomyces > Streptomyces edwardsiae. Next base: position 133,416 of record NZ_JOCA01000014.1, read on the forward strand.
CCGGTCGACGCGGGGCTGACCACGGTGCGGGTCTTCGACGTGACGTTCGCCGGATTCGGCGGTCACCCCGTCAAGGGCTGGCTGACGCTGCCCGCGAACGCGGAGGAGCCGCTGCCGCTGGTGGTGGAGTTCATCGGCTACGGCGGCGGCCGCGGGCTGCCGCACGAGCATCTGCTGTGGGCGTCCACGGGCCGGGCCCACTTCGTGATGGACACCAGGGGCCAGGGCAGCGCCTGGGGCGCCGGCGGTGGCACCGCCGACCCGGTGGGCGGCGCTCCCGCGTACCCCGGTTTCATGACGCGTGGCATCGACGCCCCGGAGAACTACTACTACCGCCGGGTGTTCACGGACGCCGTACGGGCGGTGGAGGCGGCGCGCTCGCATCCGCTGACCGACGCGAGCCGCACGGTCGCCGTGGGCGCCAGCCAGGGCGGCGGCATCGCCCTCGCGGTCGGCGGTCTGGTCCCGGACCTGGCGGGTGTCGCGCCCGACGTGCCGTTCCTGTGCGACTTCCCGCGCGCGACGACGCTCACCGACCGGAACCCGTACCGGGAGATCGGCAACTACCTCAAGACGCACCGCGGCCGCTTCACGGACGTGCTGGGCACGCTGTCCTACTTCGACGGGGTGCACTTCGCCGCCCGCGGCCGTGCCCCCGCCCTGTTCTCGACGGCCCTGGAGGACCAGACCTGCCCGCCCTCGACGGTGTTCGGGGCGTTCAACGCCTGGGCGCACGAGGACAAGGAGATCGAGGTGTACGACTTCAACGACCACGAGGGCGGCGGCCCGTTCCAGCAGGCGGCCAAGCTGCGCTGGATGCGTTCCCACGGCTGAGGGGAGCGTACGGTTCCGGCCGAACTGCCCGGCCGCCCTTCCCTGCTGGTGTAGACCAATGCTAGATGTGGTGGCGCAACGAGCCCGCACGGCTACGGACCGTCATCAACAGGAGGCGCGGCATGGCCCGCACCACCCCGCACCACCATCCGCTCACCGAAGGGGAACCGCTCTACCGGAGGATCGCGACGGAGCTGCTCGGCGAACTGCGCGACGGGGCCATCCCGCCCGGTGAACGCCTCCCCGGCGAGCGGCGGCTGGCCGAGCACTTCGAGGTCAGCCGGGAGACCGTACGGCAGGCGCTGGAGGTGCTGCGCCGCGACGGACTCCTCGCCACGGACCGGCGGGGCAGCCACGCCACGCTGCCCGGCCGGCCGACCACGTCCGTGGAGGCGCCGGCCTGGTCCGGTTTCCCGCTGGGCGCCCGGTGTGCCGGGCGGGGTGCGGTGGCCCGGGCCACCGTGGCCTGGGAGGCTCCGCCGTCCGGGCACGCCGAGGCCCTGGGCGTGGCTCCGGCCCGGCCGACGCTGGTGCACCGGTACTGGTCGGCGTCGGCCGACGGGCGGGAGCTGCGGGCGGCGGTGACCTCGTTCTCCGCCGTGGCGCTCGCGGAGGTCGAGGAGCTGGGCCGCTACCGCGACCGCGCCGACGGCACCGGCGCGGCGGAGCTGCGGCGGGCCTACGACTGGATGCGCCGGGCGGGTCTGACCCTGCATCACCGGGACACGATCACACGGATCGCGGGGGCGCCGTCGGTGCGGGTCATCCGGCGGGTGCACGACCAGCACGCACGCCCGCTGGAGATCACCGAGCTGGTGATGGACGCCCAGGAGGACGTCCTGGTCTACGAGTTCACGGTGCCGGCCGCGGTCTGACCGGCCGCCTCCCGTACGACGCGGGCCTGGCGGGCGGTGGCCAGGAGCCGCCGGTCCGCCGACCACACCGCACTGTCGTCGACCGCCCAGCCGCCGCCCGCGTGCTCGGTGCGGATGCGTACGAGCGTCCAGCCCTCCAGGACTCCTTCGCCGAGGGCGTCGGTGAAGTGGACGGTCAGTTCGGCGGTGGGCACCGGGCGCGGGGCGCGCCAGCGGGCGTAGAGGGCGGGCGGGAGGACGTCGGCCAGGGTGGTGACCGCGGCGGCGTCCAGGGTACGGCCGTCGCGGAACCGCACCCAGGCGACGAGTTCGGCGCGCGGGCCGCCGGAGAGGGGGCGGTCGGCGGTGGCCGGGCGTATGTCCAGCTGCCGGGCGAAGGGGGCGAGTTCGGCCGGCAGTTCCAGCGCGGGACAGTCGTCCGGGCCGGGCACGTCCGGGGCGGGGAGGCCCAAGTGCGCGGGGCCGGTGCGCGCCGGGCCGAACAGCGCCGAGCCCATGACGACCGGCTCGCCGTCCTGGTGGCCGGTGAACAGACAGGTGGCGGTACGCCGGCCGGCCATGGGCCCGGTGCCCGAGAAGCGCAGCGGACCGGCGCCGACCGGGGCGAGGAAGTGCGTGGTCAGCGTGCGCACCGGCCGGTCCCCGCCCGTGAACCTGTCCCGTACGGCGGTCAGCGCGGCGCCGGCGACCCAGCCGCCGTGCGCTCCTTCCCAGGACCGCCACAGTGGATCGACACGGGTCTCGTCAGACGAAGTCATGGTCACGTGACCCACCCTAGCCAGGCAGGTTGGAAAATCCAACGGACTGGAGGGGTTGGGTTGGGAATTCCAACCCGCTAGGCTCCCGCCCGCGCGGCGACGACCAGCCGGACCTTCGGGCTGCCGTCCCGGCGCCGTCCGAACTCGGGCAGCGCCCCGAACTCCACCAGGAACCCGGCCCGGGCGAGTTCGCGCCGTATGTCGCCGAAGCGGAAGGTGCGGTAGTACATGACGAACGGCGGGCGCCGGACGGTGTTGCGCACCCGCATCACGGCGTCGAATCCCAGCAGCATCCCGTAGGTGAGGGAGCCCGGCCGGGGCGGTGCCACCACGGGGAAGACGAAGCGTCCGCCCGGCCGCAGCACCGCGTGGACGCCCGCGAACAGGCCCGGCAGCTCACGCGGCAGGAAGTGTCCGAAGGCGCCGAAGCTGACCACGAGGTCGAAGACCGGCCCGAACGGCAGCGCCCGCGCGTCCGCCCGCACCCAGCGCACCGGTGGCCCCGGCGGCCGGACCCGGTTCCGCGCGACGGTCAGCATGCCGGCGCTGAAGTCCACGCCCGTGACGCTCTCCCGGCACACCTGACCCAGCACCTCGACGCCCGCACCGGTGCCGCAGCACAGATCGAGACCGGCGTCGAAGGGCCCCGTCAGCCGCAGTGCGGAGACGGTGGCGTCGAGCACCGAGTCGGGCGTACGGAAGGGGGTGTGGTCGAACTTCGGTGCGAGGAGGTCGTATCCGTGCTCCACGGACGACAGTGCCTGGACGGCGAGTTCACGCAGGCGGGGGCCTTCGGGGCTGAACATCGGATCAGCCTAGAGCAGAGCCTCGCCCCATAGCGGCTCCGCACACCATCCGGCGGGTGGTACAGTGCAATCAGCATACGTAGCACGCCCCCATTCGGGCGTCGGTGCCAGTTCTTTCTCGCCTCTCGCGAGTGTTCTCCCCGGTTCGCCGAGCCGCCGTCGTGTCCGACCGGCGTACGGCCTTCCCCGCACCGCCTCATCGGCAGGATCTGTTCCCGCCGTGACCCAGGTGCTGTTCTCCGCCACGTGGAGGCGCGTGTCCGCCCTCCCCCCGCGGTCCCTCCTTCCCCTCGCATGTTCCCGCCCGTCGTCCGCGAAAGGACCGGCTCCATGACCACCACCACACTCGAACACCCTCCCGTACGGCAGCAGCCCCAGCTCGTCTCCGGTGTCCTCGACGTCGACGCGGCCGGGAAGGGGTGGCTGCGCGCCGAACACTGCCTGCCCTCCCCCGCCGACCCGGCGGTCTCCCCCGCCCTGCTGCGCCGCCACGGCCTGCGCAAGGGCGACCTCGTGGAAGGCGTGTGCGGCGACCGGCGCGCGCTCACCGGCATCACCCGCGTCGAGGGCCGCACGCCCGACGCGTCGCCGGTCCGGCGGCGCTTCCATGATCTGACACCGCTTCACCCCCACCGGCGGCTGCGCCTGGAGCACCCGGCGTCCGGCCTTGCCGGTCGGGTCGTCGACCTGCTCGCCCCCGTCGGCAAGGGACAGCGCGGACTGCTCGTGGCGCCGCCCAGGACCGGCAAGACCGTCCTCCTCCAGCAGCTCGCGGCGGCCGTCGCCGGCAACCACCCCGAGTGCCGGCTCATGGTGGTGCTGCTCGACGAACGGCCCGAGGAGGTCACCGACATGCGGCGCTCGGTGCGCGGCGAGGTGTACGCCTCCACCTTCGACCGGCCGGCCAAGCAGCACATCGCCCTCGCCGAACTGGTCATCGAACGGGCCAAGCGGCTCGTCGAGGCGGGCGAGGACGTCGTCGTACTCCTCGACTCGCTGACCCGGCTGTGCCGGGCGTACAACAACGCGGCCGCGTCCAGTGGCCGCACCCTCAGCGGCGGTGTCGACGCCACCGCGCTGCTCGGGCCCAAGCGGTTCTTCGGCGCCGCCCGGCAGGCCGAGGAGGGCGGCTCCCTCACCATCCTCGCGTCGGCCCTGGTGGAGACCGGTTCCCGGGCCGACGAGTTCTACTTCGAGGAGCTCAAGAGCACCGGCAACATGGAGTTCCGGCTGCACCGCGAGGCCGCCGCGCGACGGCTGTTCCCCGCCGCCGACATCACGGGGTCGGGCACCCGCCGTGAGGAACTGCTGCTCGATCCGGCGGAGTTGACCGCCACACGGGGACTGCGCCGGGTACTGCGTTCGCGGGACGGGCTGTCCGATCTGGAAACCCTGCTGGCCCGCATGCGCGAGACACCCGACAACGCCACGTTCCTGCGGCGCGTCCAGCCGACCCTGCCGGGCGCCTGACAGGACGCCGGCATGTGGCATCCGGGTGCTCGCGAGCGGCGTCCGGCCGGGGCAGCGCGGTGTTCCAGGACTCCATTCCTACGTTTGCGGTATGACTATCGGATTTACTTCCCGAGCTGTCGTGTCGACCTGTGCGCTGTGCACGGCGAGTCTGCTGGTGCCGGCGCCCACCGTGGCGATCGCCGGCGTCGATCCGGGGCCACGGGTGACGGCCGGGGCGCTGCTGTACCGGCCGGGCACACAGGTCCGCCCGCGCCCGGGGGCCCCCGAGGTCCCCGATCCGTCGGCGCTTTCGTGGCTGGTCGCCGACGCCGGCACCGGCGACGTACTGGCGGCGCACGACGCGCACCGCCCGCTGCCGCCGGCCAGCACCCTCAAGACACTGTTCGCGCTCACCGTGCTGCCGACCCTGCCGGCCGGTATCCGGCACCGGGTCCGCGAGCGGGAACTGGCGGGCATCGGCCCCGGCAGCAGTCTCGTCGGGGTCGCGGAGGACCGTACGTACCGGGTGTCCGACCTGTGGAACGGGGTGTTCCTCAGCTCCGGCAACGACGCCGTGCGTGTGCTGGCGGCGCTCAGCGGGGGCTGGCGGGCCACGGCCGAGCGGATGCAGGCCAAGGCCCGCACGCTGGGCGCCCGCGACACCCGGGTGAAGTCGCCCGACGGCTATGACGCGCCCGGCCAGGTGTCGTCGGCGTTCGACCTGGCGGTGTTCGGCCGGGCAGGCCTGCGCAACCACGACTTCGCCCGGTACTGCGGCCGGCGGGAGGCGCTGTTCCCCGCCCGGGACGGGGGCACGTACGACATCGTGAACACCAACCGGCTGCTCACCGGCCAGGACGGCGTCGAGCCGTACGACGGTCTGCTCGGCATCAAGAACGGCTACACCAGCGACGCGGGCAACACCCTCGTCACGGCCGCACACCGCGACGGCCACACCCTGGTGGTGACGGTCATGAACCCCCGCTCGGGCGGCGGCCACGCGGTCTACGAGGAGGCCCGCACCCTCCTGGACTGGGGCTTCGAGGCCACCGGCCGGGTGGACCCGGTAGGCACCCTGAACCTCCCGCACGCCGGGCAACTGGGCGGCCCACAAGCGGACACGGCCACGATCCCGCCGGCCCGCCCCGGCAACTCCCCGACCCACCACCCCGGTTGGCCCATCGCCGCAGCGGCCCTGGCAGGCGCGGCAAGCGTGTCCCTCTACCTGCGCCTGAGATGGGGCCCGGCACTCACACGCTGAGGGGAGAGGAGCGCGCCTCGCGGGGATCGACGCAGCATCACACCCACGCCGGCCCCGTCACCGAGGACAGCTCGGGAACGACCCGAACCTCCCCCACCGGCAGCCCGCCCCCCAGCACCGCCTCACCCCCGAACTCCTTGAGCAAGGACGCGTCCACCCCCGCCCGCGCCAGCGCCCCGGCGGCGACCGGTACCCGCGCCCGCCCCGCCCCGTCCGAGATCTTCACGGCGACCGCCCGCCCATCCGGCAGCGCGGCGACCTGCACACCTTCGAACCCGTCCTTGACGAGCAGCCCCGGCACGGCCCGCATCAGCGCGGCCGCGTCCCGCCCGGTCCCGGAGGCCATCTCCGGGTATCCCCGCATCGCGTCGGCTACGCGAGCCTCCGGCGTACCGGACGCGGCCGCCGCGATCCGCGCACCGGCACGGGCGAGACCGTGCAGGGACACGGCGAACAGGGGCGCCCCGCAACCGTCCACGGTGACCGTGGCGACCCGCTGACCGGTGAGATCCTCGACGATCTCGGCAACAGCCTGCTGAAGGGGATGCGAGGGGTCGAGACAGTCGTCGAGAGACCACCCGTTGAGCCGCGCGGTGTACAGCATCGCGGCGTGCTTCCCGGAGCAGTTCTGGGCGAGCCGCGACGGCGGCCGCCCCTCACGCACCCAGGCATCCCGTACGACGGGGTCGAACGGCAGGTCGGGGACGTTGCGGAGGTCGTCCTCGGTCAGTCCGGCGAGTTCGAGGATGCGCCGGGTACCCGCGAGGTGACGTTCCTCCCCGGAGTGGCTGGCCGCGGCGAGCGACAGCAGCTCGCCGTCGAGCGGAAGGCCCGCGCGGACCATCGCCACCGCCTGGACGGGCTTGAGCGCGGAGCGCGGATAGCAGGCGGCCTCGATGTCGCCGAGCCGGAAGCCGACCTCGCCGTCGGAGCCGAGGACGGCGACGGAGCCGTAGTGGACGCCCTCGACGACCCCGCCGCGTATCAGGTGGGCGACGGGGGCGTGGAGGGGCTCGCGGATCGGGGGTGCGTCCACGAGGTGGGTGCTGTACATCACACTGCCTGGGGGGAGTCGTGGTTCGGTGTGCGCCCGGGGCGCATGATCGCGGTCAGGGTCGTCTCGACCCGGTCGAGGTGGTGGGTCATGGCGTCGACCGCGTCCGGTGCGGAGCCGTCGATCAGGGCCTCGACGATCGCCCGGTGCTCGCGGTCGGACTGTTCGCGGCGGCCGCCCAGTTCGTTGAGGAAGGCGGACTGGCGGGCCAGCGCGTCCCGGATCTCCTCGATGACCCTGCGGAACACGGGGTTCTGGGCGGCTTCGGCGACCGCGAGGTGGAAGACGGTGTCCATGGCGACCCAGGCCGTGGTGTCGGTCTCGCGCCCCATCCGGTCGAGCAGATGGGTGAGCCGGTCCAGGTTCTCCGGGGTGCGGCGCTCGGCGGCGTACCCGGCGACGGGGATCTCGATGTGCCGGCGCACCTCCAGGAGATGGCCGGCCGAGTAGTCGCCGAAGGTCGGGTCCTCGACGGCGTCGGCGACGACGAAGGTGCCCCTGCCGGTCCTGGACACGGTCAGACCCATGGTCTGCAGGGCGCGCAGGGCCTCGCGGAGCACGGGCCGGGACACCTCGAGGGTGCGGCACAGCTCCGCCTCCGAGGGCAGCTTGTCGCCGATCGCGTAGTCGCCGCGCTCTATGGCGCCGCGGAGGTGGGAGAGCACCGCCTCCATCGCGCTGACGCGCCGCGGACCCACACCACCTGTCTGGCTGTCTGACAGGTTCACCAGGCGATGGTGCGGCGGCGGCCGGGGCACTGTCAAGCGGAGGGGTGGGGTCAGCCACACCCCGGCTCGGGGGCCGCCGTCACCCCTGCCCGGGGGTCAGCGCCATTCCGTGGGACCGAAATCGTTCACATACTCAAGCGCATGGCCGATCCCGCGGTACTCACCGCCGACTCTCCCGCACCCGCAGGTGAAAAGGGAAGCGATTTCTCCGTATTGTCACGACGTATAGCCGAAGCGGGTCTGCTGCGGCGCCGCCCGCTGTATTACACGGTGCGTTTCGGTGCCGTGGGGCTCGCGCTCGGCGGCTCCGTCGCGGCTTTTCTCGTCCTGGGTGACAGCTGGAGTCAGCTGTTCGTCGCGGTCGCCCTGGCCGTGGTGTTCGGGCAGCTCGGTCTGGCCGCGCACGATCTGGCGCACCGCCAGGTGTTCTCCCGCCGGCGCCCCAGTGAGATCGGCGGTCTGCTGGTGGCCGACGTACTGCTGGGCATGAGCTACGGCTGGTGGATGAACAAGCACACCCGCCATCACGCGAACCCCAATCATGAGAAGAAGGACCCGGATGTCGCCCCCGACCTCATCGTGTGGTCGCGGCGTCAGGCGAAGCAGGCGAAGGGCCCGGCGCGATTCATCGGAAAGCACCAGGCGGCTCTCTTCTTTCCGCTGCTGACGCTGGAGGGACTCAATCTGAGTGTCAGCAGTTTCAAGGCGCTGCGCAGCCCGTCGATGAAACGTCCGGTGCTGGAGGGAATTCTGCTCGTCACCCATTTCGCCGTGTATTTCGGCGGTCTTTTCCTGGTCCTCTCCCCCGGTAGGGCGCTCGCGTTCATCGCCGTCCACCAGGGACTGTTCGGAATCTATCTGGGTTCCGTGTTCGCCCCGAACCACAAGGGCATGCCGATGATCGAGGAGGGCACGGAGCTGGACTTCCTACGCCGTCAGGTGCTCACGTCCCGCAATGTCGACGGCGGGGTGTTCATCGACGCGTTCATGGGCGGGCTGAACTACCAGATCGAGCACCACCTCTTCCCGAGCATGCCGACACCGGCGCTGGGCCGGGCCCAGGTCATCACCGAGCGGTACTGCGCCGAGCTGGGCGTCCCGTACTGCCGGACGGGACTGCTCGCCTCGCACCGCGAGGCGCTGCGTCACCTGAGGCAGGTGGGGGAGCCGCTGCGCGGCACGTCCTAGTCAGCCCCAGACCGAGCCGGTCACGGCAGCGCCGGCGACGGCGGCGCCCAGGGCGGCCGCCGTGCTCGCCACGACGTTCACGGCGGCGTAACCGCGGGCGCCCGTCCCGGCCAGGCGGAGGGTCTCGTAGGAGAAGGTGGAGTACGTGGTCAGGGCGCCGCACAGGCCCGTGCCGAGGAACAGCTGGAGGCCGGGGCCCGCCGCGCCCGCGGTCACGGCGCCGGTGAGCAGGCCGAGGACCAGGCTGCCGGTGACGTTGACCGTGAGGGTCCCCCAGGGGAACACCGAGTCGTGACGGGACTGCACGGCGCGGTCGGTGAGATAGCGCAGGGGGGCGCCGACCATGGCGCCCAGCGCCACATACAGCCAGTTCACCGTGGTGCCTCGCCGGTGCCCGTGCCGTCGTCGCGGCGGACATGGCGTACGGCCTCGCAGTGGTCGAGGAGGACCAGGCCCTCGGTGACGAGCGTGTCGAGTTCCGGCAGGAAGGCCCGTACGCGCTCCTCGGTGTCCACGACGACGACCGCCACGGGGAGGTCCTCGCTCAGGGAGAGCAGCCGGGAGGTGTGGACGCGGGAGGAGCCGCCGTAGCCCTCGACGCCGCGGAAGACGCTGGCCCCCGCGAGTCCGGCCGCGTGGGCGCGGTGGACGATCTCGGAGTAGAGGGGCCGGTGGTGCCAGGTGTCGTTCTCGCCGACGTACACGGTCAGGCGAAGGACGCTGCCGGTCAGCCTGGTCATGGCTGCCTCCCGATCAGTACACGGCGGGTCGCCGAGGCGGCCGCCCATACGGCGGCGAGTGCCGCGAGCGGTGTCACCGCGAGGTACGCGAGTCCGGTGCCCACCTCGCCGGCGTCCAGCAGGTCGCGGATGCCGACGGCGTAGGTGGAGAAGGTGGTGAAGCCGCCGAGGACACCGGTGCCGAAGAACGGGCGGACCAGCGGGTGGGCGGTGCGGACCTCGGTGACGACCACCATGAACACGCCGATGACGGCGCAGCCGACGACATTGACCCAGAGGATCGTCCAGGGGAATCCGTGTGCCGGGTCCGGCCACCACAGGGAGGCCGCGTACCGTGCCGTCGCTCCCGCTCCCCCGCCCACCGCGACCACGCCGACCACGGGGGCCTGGGTACGGAGGGCGGTGCGGGCCCGTGGGCCCGCCGTTTCCGGGGCTGTCACCGTCGTACGTCTCCCCACTCGCTCGGGATCAGCCTAACGTCCCTGGTCGCACCACCACCCCTTCTCGAACAGATGCGCGACCTCGGCGATCCGTACCTCGTCGCACCGGTAGCGGCCGCGGTCCGTACGGAGCAGACCGAGGGCGGTGAGCAGCCGGAGGTGGGTGCGGACGGCCGGGCCCGGCAGGGCAAGGCGTGCGGCGACGGTCTGTGCGGTGAGGCCGACGGGCTCCGCCTGTCTCAGCAGCGTCAGGATGCGCAGTCGCGTCCCGTCGACGGGGGTCCTCAGCATGGCGTACACCTCCGCGCCGGGCCGCGCGCTCCGGAGCCCCTCCACTCTGCCCGAGTCGAACGCCCCGTGTCCCGTTCCGAAGGCAGCTTGTCCGGGACTCAACGGGCTTGTGGTACAAGGCTGTTCGGCCCCGCCATCGGATTCGCCGGGGCGGGGCCGGGTGGTTCAGCGGTGGCGGAACCACGCTGTGGCGGGCAGGGCGCGGTCGTCGTAGCCGAACAGTGCCTGGTTCTCCCAGCCGTTGCCGGAGGACGGATCGGTGGGGTCCCAGCCGTTGCCGGCGCGGGCGGTCCAGGTCGCCTCCCAGTAGAAGACGCCGAGGCCGCGGCCGTTCGGAACGGCTTCCACGATGCTCGTCACGTCGTTCATCCACCGGGTCTGGCCACTGGTGGACGCCGGGTAGCCGGGGACGAGTTCACCACTGACGTCGATGATGTTCTCGAGGCCGTCCTCGCTGTCGAGCCGGAACGGGTAGGCCGTCTCGGCGACGAAGACGGGCTTGCCGTAGCGGGCGGCCGTGTCGTCGAGGGTGGTCTGGAAGTCGTGCAGGGTGCCGTGCCAGTAGCCGTAGTAGGACAGGCCGACGGCGTCGAACCGCACGCCGTGGGAGACCGCGTTGTCGAACCACCAGCGGGTGCCCTCGAGGTCACCGCCCTCGGCGAGGTGCAGCGCGGCGACCGTGGAAGGGCTGACCGCCTTGACCGCGTCGTAGCCGGAGTTGAGCAGTCCGGCGAGCTGGGTCCAGTTGCCGGTGGAACCCTCGTTCCACAGCATGCCGCCGTTGATCTCGTTGCCCACCTGCACCATGTCGGCGGTGGTGCCCTGCGCCTTCAGGGCGTTCAGGACGTCGTACGTGTGGTCGTAGACGTCCTTCTTCAGCTGTCCGTAGCCGTGTCCGGCCCAGGCGGCGGGCTTGTTCTGCTTGCCCGGGTCGGCCCAGGCGTCGGAGTAGTGGAAGTCGACCAGGAGTTTCATGCCCTGGGCCTTGATCCGCTTGGCCAGGGCGAGGACGTGCGCCTTGTCGTTGTAGCCGTCGGCCGGGTTCACCCAGACCTTGAGGCGGGCGTAGTTCATGCCGGTGGACTTCAGGATCGCGACCGGGTCGCCGGCGGTTCCGGACGCGGTCCGGTACGTGCCGCCCTTCGCCTCGCTCTTGGGCAGTGAGGAGATGTCGGCGCCCTTGACCGCGACGCCCGGGGTGGTGCCGCGGGTGAAGGCCAGATCGTCGACGTTGATCCAGTTTCCGGCGTTGGCATCGCTGTTGACGCTGACGGTGCACTGGCTGCCGGTGACCCGGACGGGTACGACGATCCGTATCCAGCTGGAGTCGGAGACCGGCAGATCGGTGCGCTGTTCGGCGCCGCCGCAGTTCTTCAGGGCGAGGTGGGCGGCGTTCTGGCCGCCGCCGGAGCGGACCCAGGCGGTGAGCCGGTAGTCACCGCTCGTCAGTCCGGACAGGTACTGGTACGTCTCGACCTTGTAGGCGGCGGACGACCAGTGGGAGAGGCGGTGACCGCCGCTGCGGCCACCGGACTCCGTGTACGAGGCCGCCGTGTCGCCGTACTCGGACCAGCCGGCCGGGGTAGCGGTGCCCGAACCGTCGTTCTCGAAGCCGCCGTTGGTGAGCGTGCTGGCCGCCGTCGCGCTCTGGGCGGGCAGGGCGGTGAGGGCGAGCCCGGCCACGAGCGGCGTGAGCAGGGCGTGAAGTGTGCGTCTGGGATGGAACATGGGCGTTCGTCGTCCCTTCGACGTGGGGAGGGGGTGCCCGCACCCGGGAGGGGGTGAGGGCCCCCTCCGCCCGCGGCCGGTGTGCTCACGCGGGCGGAGGGGAGTCGCGGCTCAGCCGTCGAGCCGTACGACCCGGACGGCTCCGGCCGGGACCGCGAGGCGGCCCGCGGCGGGCTCGCCGGTCAGCAGCTCGGTGCCGGGGGTGTCCAGCGGCACCTTGGCGTCGGCGGCGGTGTGGTTGATCGCGAACAGGAAGGTGCCCGACTCGCCGGTGCGGCGCACCACTTCGACGTCGCGGGGCAGATCGCCGCGCGGGTCGGTCCCGGTGTCCTCGACGACCCGGCCGAGCAGGGTGGCCAGGCCCTCGGCGCCGAGCCGGGTGGAGACGTACCAGGCGGTGCCCTCGCCGAGCCGGTGCCGGGTGACGGCCGGGCGTCCCTCGGTCAGGCCGTCCGCGTACGTCCACACCGTCTCGGCGCCGCGCGGCACCACGAACTCCGTCCACACGTCGGCGTCGAGGCCGCTGCCGCCGGGGCCGGTGAGCCGGACCCGCTCGCCCCCCAGCAGGGGGGAGAACTCCTCGACGGTCAGGCCGAGCACGTCACGCAGGGCGCCCGGATAGGGGCCCTCGTGCACGGCGTCGTGCTCGTCGACGATGCCGGAGAAGTACGACACGACGAGGGTGCCGCCGTTCTCGACGTACTCCCGGAGGTTGTCCCCCGCCGCCCGTGTCATCAGGTAGAGGGCCGGTACGACGACGAGGGGATACCTCGACAGGTCGGCCTCGGGGTGGGCGAAGTCGACGGTGAGATGGTGGTCGTAGAGGGCCTCGTACCAGGCGTCGGCCCGTTCGCGGGCGTCGTGGTCCTCGCTGGGGCGCCAGTCGAGGTTCTGCGCCCACCAGGACTGCCAGTCCCACAGCACGGCGACGCCGGCCTCGGTGCGGCTGCCCCGGATCGGCCCCAACGAGGCCACGGCGGAGCCGAGTTCGGTCACCTCGTGGAAGACGCGGGTGTCGGTGCCGCCGTGCGGCAGCATCGCGGAGTGGAACTTCTCGGCGCCGCGCCGGGACTGGCGCCACTGGAAGAACATCGCGCCCTCGGAGCCGCGGGCCACGTGCGCCAGCGAGTTGCGGGCCATCTGGCCGGGGGCCTTGGCGGGGTTGCGGGGCTGCCAGTTGACGCCCGAGGTGGAGTGCTCGAGCAGCAGCCAGGGGGCGCCGCCGGCGACGGAACGGGTGAGGTCTGCGGCCATGGCGAGGTTGACGTGGGTGCGGCGGCCGTCGGTGATCAGATAGTGGTCGTTGGTGACGAGGTCCACCTCGCGGCCCCAGGCCCAGTAGTCGACGGAGTCGCACTGGCTGAGGGCGGTCATGAAGTTGGTGGTGACCGGGACACCGGGCGAGAGCCGGTGCAGGATGTCCCGCTCGGCGGTGAAGTTCTCCCGCATGGTGGCGTCGGCGAACCGGCGGTAGTCCAGCGCCTGGGCCGGATTGCCGACCGTCGGAGTGCGGCGCGGCGGGTTGATCTCGTCGAAGCCGGCATAGCGCTGGCCCCAGAAGGCGGTGCCCCAGGCCTCGTTGACCGCCTCGACGGTGCCGTACTCCCGCCGCAGCCAGCGGCGGAAGTGGTCGGCGCAGGAGTCGCAGTAGCAGGCGGAGACGGGAACGCCGTACTCGTTGTGGACGTGCCACAGGGCGAGCGCGGGATGGTCGCCGTAGCGCTCGGCGAGCCGTGTGGTGATGTTCGCGGCGGCCGCGCGGTAGTCGGCGTTGCTGTGGCAGATGGCGCCGCGTGAGCCGAACTCCAGGCGTACGCCGTCCTCGGTGACCGGCAGCGCGTCGGGGTGGGCGCGGTAGAACCAGGCGGGCGGCGCCACGGTGGGCGTGCCGAGGTCGACGCGGATGCCGGCCCCGTGCAGCAGGCCGAGGTTGCGGTCGAGCCAGCCGAAGTCGTACACGCCGGGCGAGGGCTCCAGCAGGGCCCAGGAGAAGATCCCGACGCTCACCATGGTGACGCCGGCCTCCCGCATCAGCCGTACGTCCTCGTCCCAGACGTTCTCCGGCCACTGCTCGGGGTTGTAGTCCCCGCCGAAGGCGAGCCCGGTGAGGCCCCTGGGGGTGGTCTCCGGCATGGAATCTCTCCCGATGTGTTCGATCTCCTGGGAACGTGCACACACCCTTCCCGGCGGTGCGAGGCCAACATAACCGCACAGCAACAACCATTGACAAGTGTCCGAGGTGTTTCTCTACTGTGAACGCTCACAGAAGCATGGCTGGTTCTCGCAGCAGGCGAGGGCCCCAGGTCAGGGGAGAGTTCCATGCCGTACACGAAGCGCCGTCGCCTCGTGAGTTCCGCCGTCGCGGTCGCGCTCGGCGCCACCGCACTCGCCGCCTGCGGCTCGTCGTCCGACGACGACGCGGCGCAGTCGGGGCCGGTCTCACTGACGTACTGGACCTGGACCCCCGGCATGGACAAGGTCGTCGACCTGTGGAACAAGGGGCCGGGCAAGAAGGAGCAGATCACCGTCACGGTGAAGAAGCAGGCGTCCGGCGACACGCTGGTCACCAAGATCCTCACCGCGCACAAGGCCGGCAAGGCGCCCGACCTGGTGCAGGCCGAGTACCAGGCGCTGCCGACGCTGGTCAGCAATGACGCGCTCGCCGACATCGGTGACGACGTGGGCGACGCGAAGAGCAAGTTCGCCGACGGCGTCTGGCAGCAGACCACGCTCGGCACGGACGCCGTCTACGCGGTCCCGCAGGACATCGGGCCGATGATGTTCTACTACCGCGAGGACCTGTTCAAGGAGTACGGGCTCTCCGTCCCGGCCACCTGGGAGGAGTTCGCCGAGACGGCCCGCGCGCTGAAGAAGAAGGCGCCGGACAAGGATCTGACCACCTTCTCCGCCAACGACTCCGGCCTGTTCGCGGGCCTCGCCCAGCAGGCCGGCGCGCGGTGGTGGACCACCTCCGGCGACAAGTGGAAGGTCGGCATCGACGACGCGGCGACGAAGAGGGTCGCCGAGTTCTGGGGCGGTCTGGTCGAGGAGGGCGCCATCGACAACCAGCCGATGTACACGCCGGCCTGGAACAAGGCGCTGAACACCGGCAAGCAGATCGCGTGGGTGAGCGCGGTGTGGGCGCCCGGCACGCTGACCACGGCCGCGCCGGACACCAAGGGCAAGTGGGCCATGGCCCCGCTCCCCCAGTGGGGTGACGGCGAGAGCCGTACGGGCAGCTGGGGCGGTTCCTCGACCGGTGTCACCACCGACTCCGGGAACAAGGAGGCCGCCGCGAAGTTCGCCACCTGGCTGAACACCGACGGCGACGCCCTGAACGCGCTGGCGAAGGAGGGCGGCATCTATCCGGCCTCCACGTCGGCCCAGCTCAGCGGCGCCTTCACCACCGCGCCGGAGTACTTCTCCAACCAGCCCGACTTCTACCGGAAGGCCGCCGACATCGCGGAGACCACCGCGCCGTCCGCCTGGGGCCCGAACGTCAACGTCGCCTACACGACGTTCAGGGACGCCTTCGGCGCGGCCGCGAAGAACAAGTCGGGCTTCACCGCCGCCCTGACCACCATGCAGGAGGACACGGTCGCGGACCTGAAGAAGCAGGGCTTCGGGGTCGCGGAGTGAGGTCCACGCCCCGCCGGACGTCGTACGGGGTCAAGGGGGCCCCGTACGCGTTCCTGATACCCGCCGGTCTGTTGTTCCTCCTGTTCTTCGCGCTGCCCATCGGGTACGCCGTCTGGCTCAGCTTCCGCAAGGTGCGGGTCTCCGGGCTCGGCCTCGGTGCCGGCGCCCGCGAGGAGGTCTGGGCCGGTCTGGAGAACTACACCGGCGCCCTGTCCGACAGCGAGCTGCTGGACGGCGCGCTGCGGGTGCTCGGTTACGGCTGCATCGTGGTACCGGTGATGCTGGGCCTGGCCCTGGTGTTCGCGCTGATGCTCGACTCCGAGCGGGTGCGGCTGGCGCCCGTCACCCGGCTCGCGATCTTCCTGCCGTACGCGATCCCCGGTGTCGTGGCGGCCCTGCTGTGGGGCTTCCTGTATCTGCCGGACGTGAGCCCGTTCTACTTCGTGCTCGACAGGTTCGGTCTGCCACAGCCGGATCTGCTGGACGGCGGGCCGCTGTATCTGGCGCTGTCGAACATCGCCGTCTGGGGCGGCACCGGCTTCAACATGATCGTCATCTACACCGCGCTGCGGGCCATCCCCGCCGAGGTGTACGAGGCGGCCAGGCTGGACGGGGCCACGCCGCTGCAGACCGCGCTGCGGATCAAGATCCCGATGGTGGCGCCCTCGCTGGTGCTGACCTTCTTCTTCTCGATCATCGCGACGCTCCAGGTGTTCAGCGAACCGACCACGCTCAAGCCGCTCACCAACTCCGTGTCCACCACCTGGAGTCCGCTGATGAAGGTGTACCAGGACGCCTTCGGCAACGGCGACATCTACGCGGCCGCCGCACAGGCCACCCTGATCGCGCTCGCCACGCTGGTGCTGTCCTTCGGGTTCCTGCGGGCCGCCAACCGACGCAGCAAGCAGGAGGCGGCCCGATGAGTTCTGTGGCCCTGCGCAAGGCCGAGCCCGCGGCCGGCACCACCCGGGGCCCGGCGCGCCCCCGCAGGATCGCGCTGGTCCCGACCCTGACCCTGCTGCTCGGCGCGGTCTACTGTCTGCTGCCGGTCGCCTGGGTGGTCATCGCGTCCACCAAGTCCGGCTCGGAGCTGTTCTCCACCTTCACGTTCTGGCCCGGCACCGGCTTCGCCGACAACGTCGCCGACCTCAGCGCCTACCGCGACGGCGTCTACTGGCAGTGGATGGGCAACTCCGCCCTGTACGCCGGGCTGGGCGCGCTGCTGTCGACGTGTGTGTCGGCGGTCAGCGGCTACGCGCTGGCGGTCTACCGCTTCCGGGGCCGCGAGTCGCTGTTCAACGTGCTGCTCGCGGGGGTGCTGATGCCGCCGGTGATCCTCGCCATCCCCCAGTATCTGCTGCTGGCGAAGGCCGACCTCACGGACTCCTATCTGTCCGTGCTGCTGCCGCAGATCCTCTCCCCGTACGGCGTCTACCTCGCGCGGATCTACGCCGCGGCCGCGGTGCCGTCGGACGTGGTGGAGGCCGGGCGGATGGACGGCGCGGGCGAGTGGCGGATCTTCTCCCGGGTGGCGCTGCCGATGATGGTGCCGGGACTGGTGACGGTGTTCCTGTTCCAGTTCGTGGCGATCTGGAACAACTTCCTGCTGCCGTACATCATGCTCAGCGACGACGAGAAGTTCCCGATCACCCTCGGTCTGTACACGCTGCTGGAACAGGGCGCGAACACGCCGGCGCTGTACACCCTGGTGATCACGGGGGCGTTCCTCGCGGTGTTCCCGCTGGTCGCGCTGTTCCTGGTCATCCAGCGGTTCTGGAGTCTGGATCTGCTCTCCGGGGCCGTAAAGTCATGACCATGAGCAACACGGGGGGCCGGCGCAAGCCGCCGACGATCCACGACGTGGCGCGCGAGGCCGGTGTCTCGCGCGGCACCGTCTCGCGGGTGCTCAACGGCGGCCACTACGTCAGCCCCGCCGCGGCGGAGTCCGTGAACGCCGCCATCCGCAGGACGGGGTACGTCGTGAACCGGCACGCCCGTTCGCTGATCACCGGCCGGTCGGACTCGGTGGGGTTTCTGCTCACCGAGCCCCAGGAGCGGTTCTTCGAGGACCCCAACTTCAATGTGCTGCTGCGGGGTTGTACGCAGGCGCTGGCCGCTCACGACGTGCCGCTGCTGCTGATGCTGGCCGGCACGGACGACGAACGGCGGCGTATCACGCGGTACATCACCGCCGGGCACGTCGACGGGGTGCTGCTGGTGTCCAGTCACTCGGGTGACCCGGTGGCGGAGGAGCTGCGGGCGGCCGGGGTGCCGCTGGTGGCGTGCGGGAAGCCGATCGGGCTGGGTTCGAAGGTGAGTTATGTGGCCGCCGACGACCGGGACGGCGCGCGGGACATGGTGCGGCATCTGCTGGCGCTGGGGCGGCGGCGGATCGGCGTGGTGACCGGCCCGCCGGACACGCCGGGCGGTGTGGAGCGTCTGGCCGGGTACCGGGAGGTGCTCGCCGAGGCGGGTGTGGAGGCCGACGAGCGGCTGGTGGTCTCCGGGGACTACAGCAGGGCCAGCGGTGAGGCGGGCGCGGAGCGGCTGCTGGCGCGGGTCCCGGACATGGACGCGGTGTTCGTCGCCTCCGATCTGATGGCCCAGGGTGTGCTCACCGCGCTGCAGCGGTCGGGGCGACGGGTGCCCGAGGACGTGGCGGTCGGCGGTTTCGACGACTCCCCGGCGGCCGTCGCCGCGAGTCCGGAGCTCACCACGATCCGCCAGCCGTGGGACCGCATCAGTACGGAGATGGTGCGGGTGCTGCTGGCCCAGATCGGCGGCGAGGACCCGGCTGCGGTGATCCTGCCGACGGAGCTGGTGAAGCGGGACTCGACGTAGAAGGCCCCCGGCGGACGAAGCCCCCGGACGGCCGAGGCGGTCAGGATCGGAGAAGCCGGGTGGCCCTCCCCCGGCCTAACGTGAGGTCATCGGCGCACACCGGGCGCCGGCCCCGCTTCGAGGAGGAGTACGCCATGACCCACGCGCTGAAGACCATCGTCTACCCCGTGAAGGACGTCGGCCCGGCGAAGGAGCTGTTCCGGACGCTGCTCGGGACGGAGCCGTACGCGGACGAGCCGTACTACGTCGGGTTCCGGACCGGCACCCATGAGATCGGTCTGGACCCGCACGGTCACGGCAAGGGCATGACCGGGCCGGTGCCCTACTGGACCGTGTCCGACATCCGGGCGACCCTGGCCCGGCTGCTGGAGGCGGGTGCGAAGCCGCTGCAGGACGTCCAGGACGTGGGCGGCGGCACGCTGATCGCCGCCGTGCAGGACCCGGACGGCAACCTCGTCGGTCTGTTCCAGGAAGGTGCCGCCTGACCTGCCGCCGAGGGTGATCCTTGCGCGGTCATTGAATCTCGAACAAGTGTTACGGTTCGAGTATGGCAGCGAAGACCGAGGCGCGGCTCGAGGAACGGTGGCGGGAGATCCTCACGGTGCACGCGCGCACCCTGGGCGAGATCGACCGCGCACTGCATCCGTACGGTCTCGGCGCCTCCGACTTCGAGGTGCTCGACCTGCTCGCGACCGCGACGCCCCGGGACGGGGAACACTGCCGGGTGCAGAACCTGGTGGGCCGTCTCCACCTCAGCCAGAGCGCGCTGTCCCGCCTGATCGCCCGTCTGGAGAAGGACGGCCTGGTCGAGCGCAGCCTGTGCCTGGAGGACCGGCGCGGCGTCTATGTACGGCTCACCGGCAAGGGCCGCGAGCTGCACGGCGAGGTGCTCCCGCTGCAGCGCGCGGCGCTGGCCCGCACGCTGGGCGAGTAGGGCCTGTCCGGCGGATCAGGCCCTGGGTCACGGACGGGCGAGGAGTGTGCGCACCCCCTCCGAGGTGAGCGTCAGGCGGTGCTCGGAGCTGCCGTCGATGGTGAGGGACAGGTCCTCGGCCGGCCACTGGGCGGCGAGCGCGCCGAGCGGGACCAGCCGGTAGCGGGAGACGAACGGCAGCAGTCCGGCCATCTCCAGTTCGGATGTGAACACGGGCACCACCTGGTTGCCGCCCGGCTGCTCCAGCACCGGCAGGGCGACCGCGCCGGGGTCGGCGGCCTCCTCGTCGCCCGCGTCGTCCGGCACCGGGATCAGCACATCACTGTTGGCGAGGGCGTCCAGCGCCGTCGTGTCCTGCGTGTTCTCCGACAGGGCGTCCAGGGCCCGCTGCGCGGGCGTGGTGGGGGCGTTGTTCTCGTGCGCGGGTGTGTCCATGGCAGATTCCCTGGTAGCGGCGGTCGTACGGGCCCACCCGGGACAGGATCCGGCCCGGGCACGGTGCTGCACGCGTACCCGTTCGCCTCTCGCGCAACCCCTCGATTCACGGCGTTCACCTGCCGTTCGGCACCCCCCGGGGCCCCGACAGTCCGCATGGCTATCATATGAGCACCCTCTAGCTCGAAAGATGATCCTGTGACTGTCAACGAAGACTCGTTCACCCATTGGAAACACCGCGAGGAGATCGCGGAGTCGATGATCCCGATCATCGGGAAGCTGCACCGGGAGCGGGACGTGACCGTCCTGCTGCACAGTCGCTCCCTGGTGAACAAGTCAGTGGTCAGCATCCTCAAGACCCACCGATTCGCCCGGCAGATCGCCGGCGAGGAGCTCTCGGTCACCGAGACGCTGCCGTTCCTCCAGGCGCTCACCGCGCTCGACCTCGGCCCGTCCCAGATCGACATCGGCCTGCTCGCCGAGGCCCACCGGGCCGACGACCGGGGTCTGTCGGTGGCCGAGTTCACCGCCGAGGCCGTCGCCGGCGCGACCGGCGCCGACAAGATCGACCGCCGTGAGCCGCGTGACGTGGTCCTGTACGGCTTCGGCCGCATCGGGCGGCTGCTGGCCCGGCTGCTCATCGAGAAGTCGGGGTCGGGCAACGGGCTGCGGCTGCGCGCGATCGTGGTCCGCCGGGGCGGCGAGCAGGACATCGTCAAGCGGGCCTCGCTGCTGCGCCGCGACTCCGTGCACGGCCAGTTCCAGGGCACCATCACCGTCGACGAGGCGAACAGCACGATCGTCGCCAACGGCAACACCATCAAGGTGATCTACGCGGGCGACCCGACGGAGATCGACTACACGGCGTACGGCATCAAGAACGCCATCCTCATCGACAACACCGGCATCTGGCGCGACCGCGAGGGGCTCTCGCTGCATCTGCGCCCCGGCATCGACAAGGTGGTGCTGACCGCGCCCGGCAAGGGCGACGTGCCCAACATCGTGCACGGCGTCAACCACGACACCCTCAAGCCGGACGAGCGGATCCTGTCCTGCGCGTCCTGCACCACCAACGCGATCGTGCCGCCGCTGAAGGCGATGGCGGACGAGTACGGGGTGCTGCGCGGGCATGTGGAGACGGTGCACTCGTTCACCAACGACCAGAATCTGCTGGACAATTACCACAAGTCGGAGCGCCGGGGCCGGTCGGCGCCGCTGAACATGGTGATCACCGAGACGGGTGCCGCGTCCGCCGTCGCCAAGGCACTGCCCGACCTCGACGCGACCATCACCGGCAGCTCGATCCGCGTTCCCGTACCGAACGTCTCGATCGCCATCCTCAACCTCCAACTGGGCCGCGCGGCCGACCGCCAGGAGGTTCTGGAGCATCTGCGGAACGTGTCGCTGACCTCGCCGCTGAAGCGCCAGATCGACTTCATCAGCGCGCCCGACGCGGTCTCCAGCGACTTCGTCGGCTCCCGCCACGCGTCGATCGTCGACGCGGGCGCGCTGAAGGTCGAGGGCGACAACGCGATCCTCTACCTCTGGTACGACAACGAGTTCGGCTACTCCTGCCAGGTGGTCCGCGTCGTCCAGTACGTTTCCGGGGTGGAGTACCCGACCTACCCGGCTCCGGCGGTCTGACCACTCCGGAAGGCGGCAAGCGGAACGCGGACGGAACGAGGGTGCGGGGCCGGTGAGATGTCCGGCCCCGCCCCGGTCTGCCCGCGCTACCGACGGTAAGGGGCAGATCGATAACGATCATCCCCGTCCGGGTTGCCTTGGCACGCGAAGTTCCTAGTCTTCCCGCATGGCTCTCTTCAGCAGTCGCACCAGCCGACGTCCCCGGATAGCACCCGCCCTCGACGATGCCGAACTCACCCGCGTACTAGGAAAGTTGAGCAAGCGGAACGGGGGCGGCAAGACCGCGGACGTGACCCTCGTGTCCGCGCTGCTGGAGGAGACCGGCGACGACTGGGACCGGCGCGGGCACCGGATGTCCGTACTGGCCGAGGCGACCGCCGACGTGGGGATCGCGACGGCGTGGCTGAGCCGGGAGCCGGCGAGTCCGGACGCCCTGCTGTTGCACTCCTGGGCCGGACTGGCCCGCGGTCTGCGGGACGGACACCTTGAGGACGCCGGGCGGTTGATCGGCCAGTGCCACGAGGCCGCCGAGCGAAGACCTGAGGATCCGCTTCCGTGGGTCGTCCTGCTCGGGGTGTCCCGGATCGAGCGCTACGGCCAGAACGACGTCAACGCCATCTGGCGGGAGGCCACCGGGCGCGACCGCTGGCACCGCGAGGCGTATCTGCAGATGCTCGCGTATCTGTCCCCGGAGGAGGGCGGCTCCAGCGCGGCCGTACTCGACTTCGTCGACGTGGTGCGCACCCGGATACCGGCCAACGCGCCCTGCGCCGCCGTTGAGTTGACCGCCGCCGTACGGCAGTACCAGGGGCTGCTCGCACAGGGCGGGGTGCGGGCCATGACCGCCGGTCAGCTGTGGGAGGGCGGCCAGATCGCGGCCGCGCTGGAGCAGGCGGCCGCGCTGTGGGCGAAACCGGGCTTCTTCCAGCACGCGGCGGCGCAGGCCGACCTGAACGTGCTGGCGTACGCGCTGTGCGCGGCCGGCCGCGCCGCCGACGCGCACCCGGTCTTCCAGACCCTCCAGGGCATGGCCACCCCCTGGCCCTGGGACGCCGACGGCCCCGCCCTCCAACGCTACGAACAACACCAGTCCAAGTCCGAACGAGGCCGCGGCATCGGCACCCCGTAGCAGCACCCAGCCCCACGCGGCTACGGTCAGCGGCCGCACCTGCGAGCAACTGCCGCAGCGCCAGGCAGCGGCCGCTGCCTGCGGCCAACTGCCCCAGCTGCGGGCAGTCGTGCCGCAGGGGCGGCACGGGTGGGCGCAGCGGCACCCCACAGCGGAGCGCACCGCAGCCCACCCCCGCCACCCTGCGGCGGCAGCCACCCCTCAGTCCCGGGACAGAACCGCCTTCACCGCCTCCGCCAGGGACTTCGCCGGGTCCGCGGACTCGCCCTCGTGGCGCCACGCCACGAACCCGTCGGGGCGGACCAGCACCGCCCCCGACGGGGTGATCCCGTGGGCGGCGGCCCACTCGGGCCCGGGCTCAGGGACCAGGTCGGCCCCGGCCCCGCCCCCGACCCGGTACGAGTCCAGCGGAACCGACAGCGACGCCGCCACCTCGGCCCCCGCCGCATGCCACCCCCCACCCTCCGAGCTCAGCAGCACCAGTGCCCGCTCGTACAGATCGAGCGTGGAGATCCGTGAGCCACCCCGCCTCACCCACAGGTGCGGAGCCCGGCTCCCGGGCTCCCCGTTCAGCACGACCCCGTCCGGCACGACCGCCGTACCCGGATCCGCCCCCACCACCGCTCCGCGCGGATACCGGTACGCCAGTGCCACATTGAGGATCCCGCCCTTGCGCCCCCCGGGCCCGCCCCCGGCTCCCTCCGCGGGCGTGTACCCGGGGTGGCTGTGCTCCACGGACCGCGTGGACGCCCGCGCACTCGTCGCCTCCGCGACAGGCCGCCGCTCCGCGTCGTACGACGCGAGGAGCCCGGGCCCGGCCCACCCTCCCAGCACGGCCGCCAGCTTCCACGCGAGGTTGTGCGCGTCCTGGATCCCGGTGTTGGACCCGAACGCCCCCGTGGGCGACATCTCGTGCGCCGAGTCCCCCGCCAGGAACACCCGCTGGTCGGCGTACCGTTCGGCGACCCGCTCGGCCGCGTGCCAGGCGGCCCGCCCGGTGATCGTCACGTCGAGGTCGGGTACGCCGACGGCCCGCCGGATGTGCGCGGCGCACCGCTCGTCGGTGAACTCCTCGATCGTCTCGCCGTGTTCGGGGTGCCACGGCGCGTGGAACACCCATTTCTCCCGGTTGTCGACCGGCAGCAGCGCCCCGTCGGCGTCCGGGCTGGTGAGGTAGCAGACGATGAACCGCCGGTCGCCGACCACATCCGCGAGATCGCGGGAGGTGAAGGTGACACTGACGTTGTGGAACAGGTCCCCGGGACCGTTCTGCCCGATGCCGAGCCGCTCCCGTACGGGACTGCGCGGACCGTCGGCGGCGACGAGATAGTCGGCCCGGACGGTGGTGTGCTCGCCGGTCTCCCTGCTCTTGAGCCGAGCGGTCACCCCGTCACGGTCCTGGTCGAAGGAGAGCATCTCGGTGCCGAACCGCAGATCCCCGCCCAGCTCCCGGGCACTTCTCAGCAGCACCGGTTCGAGGTCGTTCTGGCTGCACAGGCACCAGCCGGCCGGACTGAACCGGGCCAGCCCGCCGCCGGGGTCGATCTCCCGGAACAGCCACTCCCCCGCGTCGCCCACCAGGGAAGGCGTCTGCAGGATGCCGTGGTTGTCCGCGAGGACGGAGGCGGCGTCCGCGATCCGCCCGTCCACCCCGGCGGTCCGGAACAGCTCCATCGTGCGTACGTTGTTGCCGCGCCCCCGCGGATGGATCGACGTGCCGGCGTGACGCTCGACGAGTGTGTGCGGCACGCCGAGCCGCCCCAGGAACAGGGACGTCGACAGGCCCACCAGGGAGCCTCCGACGATGAGGACGGGAGTGCGGTGGACCGCCTCCCCGGCCGAGTCCGATCGGTTCATTGAAACTCCTCCAGCATCACCCTCGACGGGCTGAGGAACAGGACGCACATTCCATGCCCGGTGCGGGCCCGTCCGCGTCCCCGCGGCACCCGGATGGCGCGCGGTTCACCCAGGTGCCCCGTGTCGCTCGCGCATCCCGGGAGGCCGGATCGACCATCGACTCATGGCGACCGGCGTCCCACCGGACACGGCGGTCGTTCCTGACCTTCAAGAAGAGGAGAGGTGCGCCGGATGACCATGTCGGGACGCATATCGCAGTCCGCTTTCGACGGCTCCAGGCTGCGGGTGATCCTGCTGCTCGACCTGTACGAAGGAGCCCAGGAGCAGTTCCTCGACGCATACGAGCACATGCGCAACCAGGTGGCGTCCGTTCCCGGTCACCTCAGTGACCAGTTGTGCCAGTCGATCGAGAACCCCTCGCAGTGGCTCATCACCAGCGAGTGGGAGAGCGCCCCGCCGTTCCTGGCGTGGGTGAACAGCGAGGAGCACGTCGAGACCGTCCGGCCGATGCACAGCTGCGTCCGGGACACCCGGTCGATGCGCTACAGCATTCTCCGCGAGACCCACCCCGGACGGCCGCTGAGCGCCGAGGCCGCGACCGGGGGGCTCCAGTCGGCGGCCCGTGTCGGCGACGGTGTGGCCCGCCACGCCCTCACCTTCACCGTGAAGCCGGGCTCCGAGTCCAAGGTCGCCGAGCTGCTGTCGGGCTATCAGTCGCCCAAGGCGCAGGTCGACGACACCACGCGGCTGCGCCGCACCTCCCTGTTCATGCACGGCAACCGTGTCGTACGGGCGGTAGAGGTGGAGGGCGACCTGCTGGCCGCGCTGCGCCACGTCGCCCGGCAGCCGGAGATCCGGGCGGTCGAGGAGGCCCTCAACCCCTATCTGGAGCAGGACCGGGACCTCTCCGACCCCGACTCCGCCCGGGTGTTCTTCACCCGGGCCGCGCTCCCCGCCGTGCATCACGTGGTGGCGGGCGGGCCCGAGCCGGCCGCCGTAAGCCGGCACGCGCTGTACTACCCGGCCGTCAAGGGCCGCGGCATGGAACTGGCCCGGTTCCTCGCCCACCAGGACGAGGCGGCGACCGAAGACCCGGACAGCCCGGTGCACGCCAGCACCGTGTTCCAGCGGGACGACACCGTCGTACGGCTCGTCGACGTCACCGGCCAGCTGGACCTGGACCCGCTCGCCGCCCTCGGCATCAAGGGCGCCGGGAAGGCGGCCGAACTGGAGCGGCTCCTGGACGGCGCCGCGATCGGCGTCGAGGGCTCCCTGGACTCCGAGCGCAATCTCAACCGGCTTCTGGCACACGCCGACATGCTGCCCGTCACCGACCGCAGCGCGGCGGACGCCTGACGGTTCACCGCGGTGACGTCCGCGGCCGTGCCCGCGCGGACGTCACCGCAACACCCGGAGGTATCAACCATGTCCCAGCAGCATCCACGCATCGTGGACCTGAGCGAGACGGAACCCAACCGACGGCGCGGGGGTGACCTCAGAACCCTGCTCACCCCGGCCACCGTGGGTTCCACCAGCGGCTTCATGGGCCTGGCGATCATCAAGCCCGGCGAGCGCATCGGCGAGCACTACCACCCGTACTCCGAGGAGTTCGTGTACGTCGTCAGCGGCGCGCTCGAAGTGGACCTGGACGGAGAGCCGTTCGCGCTCCGCGCCGACCAAGGGCTGTTGATTCCCGTCGACATGCGGCACCGCTTCCGCAACGTCGGCGAGCGGGAGGCCCGGATGGTGTTCCATCTGGGGCCGCTCGCCCCGCACCCGAGCCTCGGCCACGTCGACACGGAGGAGACCGAAGGCGCGGCCGCCGGTCCCCAGTTGGCGGTCGGCGGGCCGGAGCAAGGCCGGGTCGCCGAGCCCAGCGAGGCCATAAAATGACCCGCCGGGTGGCCGTCACCGGTATAGGTGTGGTCGCTCCCGGCGGCATCGGGGCGACGGCTTTCTGGGATCTTCTGGCGGCCGGCCGCACCGCGACCCGCGGCATCTCCCTGTTCGACCCGGCGGGGCTGCGTTCCCGCATAGCCGCCGAGTGCGACTTCGACCCCTTCCAGCACGGACTGGACGCGGAACTGTGCCAACGCGCGGACCGTTACGTCCAGTTCGCCGTGGTCGCGGCCACGGAGGCGGTCCGGCACTCCGGGCTCGACATCGCCGCCGGGAACCCCTGGCGCACGGCGGTCTCGCTGGGCAGCGCGGTGGGCGGCACCACCCGGCTGGAACAGGACTACGTCCGGGTCAGCGAAGGCGGCCGGCGCTGGGACGTGGACCACGAGAAGGCCGGGCCTCAGCTGCACACCGCGTTCCAGCCGAGCACGCTGGCCTCGGTCGTCGCCGAGCGGTTCGGCGCCCGGGGGCCGGTGCAGACGGTCTCCACCGGCTGCACCTCCGGCCTCGACGCGGTGGGTTACGCCTTCCACACCGTCGCGGAGGGCCGCGCCGACGTGTGCATCGCGGGGGCGTCGGACTCGCCGATCTCACCGATCACGATGGCCTGCTTCGACGCCATCAAGGCGACCTCGCCCAACAACGACGACCCGGAGCACGCCTCCCGGCCCTTCGACGCCCACCGCGACGGCTTCGTGATGGGCGAGGGCGCGGCCGTACTCGTCCTGGAGGAGTACGAGCACGCACGGGCGCGCGGCGCGGAGATCCTCTGCGAGATCAGCGGCTACGCCACCTACGGCAACGCCTACCACATGACCGGTCTGACCAGTGAGGGACTGGAGATGGCCCGGGCGATCGACAGCACACTCGACCAGGCCCGTATCGACCCCACACGGATCGACTACGTCAACGCGCACGGCTCCGGCACCCGGCAGAACGACCGGCACGAGACGGCCGCCGTGAAGCGGTCCCTGGGCGCGCACGCCCATGAGACGCCGATGAGCTCCATCAAGTCGATGGTGGGGCACTCGCTCGGCGCGATCGGCGCGATCGAGGTCGTCGCCTGCGTGCTCGCGCTGCGGCACCAGGTGGTGCCGCCGACGGCGAACTACGAGACCCCCGACCCGGAGTGCGACCTGGACTACGTGCCGCGCACCGCCCGCCCGCGGAAGCTGGACAACGTGCTCTCCGTGGGCAGCGGGTTCGGCGGCTTCCAGTCCGCGGTGCTGCTGACCGGGCCGGGCGGGAGGACACGATGAGCAACCGTCACCCCCGGCGCGCGGCCGTCACCGGCATCGGTGTGATCGCGCCCAACGGACTGCGCACCGACGCGTACTGGAAGTCGGTCAACGAAGGGCTCACCGTACTGGACCTGATCGGCCGCGAGGGCTGCGGGCAGCTGCCGCTGCGGGTGGCCGGCGAGGTGCGGGCCTTCGACCCGTCGGGCCTCATCGAGGACCGGTTCCTCGTCCAGACCGACCGGTTCAGCCACTTCGCGATGGCGGCGGCCGCCCTCGCCCTCGACGACGCGGGACTCGGCGGCGACCCCGCCGAGCCGTTCTCCATCGGCGTGGTCACCGCCGCCGGTTCCGGAGGCGGCGAGTTCGGCCAGCGCGAGCTGCAGAAACTGTGGGGCAAGGGCTCCAAGTACGTCGGCCCGTACCAGTCCATCGCCTGGTTCTACGCCGCCAGCACCGGCCAGATCTCCATCCGGGGCGGCCTCAAGGGGCCCTGCGGGGTGGTGGCGAGCGACGAGGCCGGCGGTCTGGACTCCCTCGCGCACGCGGCACGGGCCGTGCACCGCGGTACCGACGTCATGGTCGTGGGCGCCGCCGAGGCGCCGCTGGCCCCGTACTCGATGGTGTGCCAGCTCGGTTACCCCGAGCTCAGCACCCTCGACGACCCCGACCGTGCCTACCGTCCGTTCACCGAGAAGGCGTGCGGATTCGTGCCCGCCGAGGGCGGCGCCCTGCTCGTCGTCGAGGACGAGGACCGGGCGCGTGAGCGCGGGGTGCCGGTACGGGCCGTCGTGGCCGGCCATGCCGCGACGTTCACCGGGGCGTCCCGCTGGGCGGAGTCCCGGGAGGGTCTGGCCCGTGCGATCAGTGGCGCCCTCGACGAGGCGGGCTGCGCCCCGGAGGAGATCGACGTCGTGTTCGCCGACGCCCTGGGCGTGCCCGAGGCGGACCGCGCGGAGGCGCTGGCGCTCGCCGACGCGCTCGGCGCGCACGGCACCCGGGTCCCGGTGACGGCGCCCAAGACGGGCATCGGCCGCGCCTACTGCGCGGCTCCCGTGCTGGACACGGTGGCGGCGGTGCTCGCCATGGAACACGGCTCGGTGCCCCCGACACCGAACGTGTTCGACGTCTGCCATGACCTCGACCTGGTGACGGCGCACGCCCGCCCGGCCGAACTGCGTACCGCCCTCGTCCTCAGCCGGGGACTGATGGGCTCCAACGCGGCGCTGGTCGTGCGCCGCGGTGACGATTCCGCCCGTTAGGACCGGGCGGGGAAGGAGCAGGCACCCATGATCACCACCGAAGTGACCTTCGACGAGCTGTCCGCGCTGATGAAGCAGGCCGCCGGCATCACCGTCGACCCCAAGGAGCTCAGGGAGTCGGCGGGGTCCCCCTTCGACGTCTTCGGTCTCGACTCGCTCGGCCTGCTCGGCATCGTCGGCGAGCTGGAGAACCGGTACGGCCAGTCGCTTCCCCCCGACTCGGAGCGCTGCCGGACGCCCCGCGAGTTCCTGAACCTGATCAACAGCACCCTCACGGCTGGAGCCTGAAAGTGGCAGGACACACCGAGAACAGCATCACCATCGACGCTCCCTTCGACCTCGTGTGGGAGATGACCAACGACCTGGACAACTGGCCCCGGCTGTTCAGCGAGTACGCGTCCGTGGAGGTCCTCTCCCGTGAGGGCGCCACGACGACGTTCCGGCTCACCATGCACCCGGACGACAACGGGAAGGTGTGGAGCTGGGTGTCGGAGCGCACGCCGGACCGCGAGAAGCGGACCGTCCGGGCCCGCCGGGTCGAGACGGGTCCGTTCGCCCACATGGACATCGTGTGGGAGTACGCGGAACTGCCGGGCGGTGTGCAGATGCGCTGGACGCAGGACTTCGCGATGAAGCCCGACGCCCCGGTCGACGACGACTGGATGACGGACAACATCAACCGCAACTCCCGTACGCAGATGGCCCTGATCCGGGACCGGATCGAGCAGGTCGCCCGCGACAGCGAGAGCGCGTCCGTCGCGTCCACCCGCTGAACGCGGTCCGGGAGGACCGGGAAGTCCCGAAGTCCCGAAGTCCAGGCAGTCCAGGCAGTCCAGGAAGGACACAGCCGATGCACCACGCCCTCATCGTCGCCCGGATGAAGCCCGGTTCGGCGCCGGACATCGCCGAGGTGTTCGCCGACTCCGACCGGGGTGAACTCCCCCATCTGGTCGGGGTCGGCCGGCGCAGCCTCTTCCAGTTCGGTGACGACGTGTACCTGCACCTCATCGAGTCCGAGCGGGACCCGGCGCCGGCGATCGCGAAGCTGGCCTCGCACCCCGAGTTCCGCGGTGTCAGCGAGCGGCTCGAGGCGTACGTCAGCCCGTACGACCCCGCCACGTGGCGCGGCCCCAAGGACGCCATGGCGCGGTGCTTCTACCGCTGGGAGAGCGGGCCCCGCTCCTGAGCCCGGCACACCCCGAGGCCGCCGGTTCCGCGTCAGTCGCGGAGCCGGCGGCCTCGGGGTTCTCGCGGCCCGCGGATCAGCCGGGGACGGTGCATTCGAAGGCGTGCAGATAGGCGTTGACGGGGCGGATGTCGCCGATGACGAGGCCCGCGGCGGTCAGCCGGTCGACCATGCTCTGCCGGGTGTGCTTGGCGCCGCCGACGTTGAGGAGCAGCAGCAGGTCCATGGCGGTGGTGAACCGCATGGACGGGGTGTCGTCGACGAGGTTCTCGATGACGACGACACGGGCGCCGGGCCGGGCCGCCGCGCGGACGTTGGCCAGCACCCTGCGGGTGCTGTCGTCGTCCCACTCCAGGACGTTCTTGATGATGTACACGTCCGCCTGGACGGGGACGTCCTCGCGGCAGTCCCCGGCCACGACCTGGACGCGGCCGGCGAGGGCGCCGCCCGCGCGAAGCCGGGGGTCGGCGTTCTCGACGACGCCGGGCAGATCGAGCAGGGTGCCGTGCAGATGGGGGTGCTTCTCCAGGAGGCTGGCCAGGACATGGCCCTGGCCGCCGCCGATGTCGATGACGGAGGAGGCGCCTTCCAGGTCGAGCAGCAGGGCGACGTCGCGTGCGGACTGCTCGCTGGAGGTCGTCATGGCCCGGTTGAACACATGGGCGGACTCGGAGGCGGACTCGTTGAGGTAGGTGAAGAACTCCTGGTCGTACACGTCCTCGAAGACGTTGCGGCCGGAGCGGACCGCCTCGTCGAGCTGGGGCCAGACGTTCCAGGTCCACGGTTCGGTGCACCACAGGGCGATGTAGCGCAGGCTGTGCGGGTCGTCCTCGCGCAGCAGCCGGGACATCTCGGTGTGTTCGAAGGTGCCGTCGGGGTGCTCGGTGAAGACGCCCTGGCAGGACAGGGCCCGCAGGAGCCGCCGCAGGGTGTGCGGCTGGGTCTTCACCGACGCCGCCAGGTCGTCGACGGTCATGGGGGTGTCGTCCAGCGCGTCGGGCACGCCCAGGCGGACGGCCGCGCGTACGGCGGCGGCGCAGGCCGCCCCGAAAACGAGCTCCCGCAGCCGCATGGGCGGCGGGGGAGCCGGATCAACGGTGGTCATCCGTTGCCTCGCTTCTGCTGTCGTGCGGTCGGTGGGGGGGAGGAGCGGTGGTACGGGGGTCAGCACATGCCCGCGGGCTCGGAGAGGGTGCAGGCGTTGCCGCTGAACGTGTTGGTCCTGGCGGTGTCCCGGTTGGCCAGGTCGGCCGGGCTGTTGCCGGTGAGGAGGTTGTCCCGGATCTCGTTGCGCTCGCTGGGGACGCCGACGAGGCTCTTGAACAGGACGATGCCGCCGGAGAGCGGGGACGTGCCCTTGTTGCCCTCGACCCGGTTGTAGGCGACGAGCGTCTCCTCGGCGCCGGTCAGGACGATGCCGGAGCCCTGGAGGAAGGGCAGCCGGGGGGTCTTGGCGCAGTACTTGTTGTTGTCGTGGATGTGGTTGCGGGTGACGCTCAGGTGGCCGGCGCGGGGTGTGGACTCGTCGCCGACGACGAACACGGCGGCGCAGTTGCCGGTGGCCTCGTTGCGGTCGACGGTCAGGTTGCGCAGCCGGCGCACGGTGACGCCGACCCGGTTGCCGTCCGTCCGGTTGTGGCGGATCACGGTCCTCCGCGCGTCCCGGGCGCCTTCCTCGCTGTCGACGGTGTTGGCGACGAACAGTCCGGCGTCGCCGTTCTTCCGGGCGAGGTTGTGGGTGAGCGCGCTGCGTGTGGAGCGTTCCTCCGCGATGCCCCACTGGCCGTTCTTCTCCGCCACCACGCGCCTGACCGCCAGCCGGTCGGTGCCGGTGGCCCACAGCCCGTTCCTCGTGAACCCACGGACCGTCAGGGACCGTACGGTGACGTCCTTCAGAGGCTTCTTGTCGGTGCCGGTCACGCAGATGCCGTTGCCGGCCTTGGCGCAGGCGCTCGACCCGGTCTTCGCGGCGGGCGTCAGGACGGTGACGGCGGCGCTGTGGCCGCGCAGGGTCACGCCCGATTTCCTGACGGTGACACTCTGCTTGTAGGTGCCGGGCGCGAGCAGGACGGTGTCCCCCGCCTTCGCGGCGTCCAGCGCCTTCTGGATCGACTGGCCGGGCTGCACCCGGTGCACGGTCGGGTGGTGGGCCGACGGGGCCGCACCGAGACCCGCGGCCACGGCGGCTGCCGTACAGGCCAGGAGGGCGATGTGTCGTTTGTTCATGAGCCGAAGCTATGAGCGGGGGTTGGGGCCCGCCACCGGTGATCGCCCAGGCGGGCTGAGCCACCCGTCCGCCGGGTGATCACCCGGTCGGCTCATCCCTCGGGGACGACGGCGGGCGCGCGGGTGGCCGCCGTCGTCCCCGGGGGTCGTGGTTCAGCCGACCGGAGTCACCGGGTCCTTGCCCGCCGGTGACGTGCCGTCGGATTCCAGCGGGGCGCCGGCGGACTCCTCGGCGAGGCGCTCCATGCCGCTGGTGGTCTTCAGCGGCTTCTCCTTGAGGAACACGACGGCGACGAGGGCGAGCACCGCGAACGGCGTGGCGACGAGGAACAGGTCGGCGGTGGCGACGGCGTAGGCGTGCTCGACGATGCCCCGCATCGGCTCGGGCAGCGTGGACATGTCCGGGACGCTGCTCTCTGTGGAGCTCCCTCCGCCCGGCACCGTGATGCCGGCGTCCTCGAGGCCCTTGGCCGTCTCGCCGGCGACCCGGTTGGCCAGGATCGCGCCGAGGACGCTGACGCCGATGGTGCCGCCCATGCTGCGGAAGAAGGACAGCACGGAGGTCGCGGCGCCGAGGTCGGCGGCGGCCACGTCGTTCTGCGCGGCGAGGACCAGGTTCTGCATCAGCATGCCGACGCCGGTGCCGAGGACCGCCATGTAGACGCTGAGCAGGCCGAAGTGCGTGTCGGCGTCGATCGTGGACAGCAGCGCGAGGCCGACGGCCATGACGACCCCGCCCGCCACCAGGTACCGCTTCCACTTGCCGGTCTTGCTGATCACCTGTCCGGCGACGGTGGACGACACCAGCAGGCCGAGGATCATGGGCAGGCTCATCAGACCGGCGACGGTCGGCGACTTGCCGAGGGAGATCTGGAAGTACTGCGAGAGGAAGACGGTTCCGCCGAACATGGCGACACCGACCAGGAGGCTGGCGACGGTGGTCAGGGTGACCGTGCGGTTCCTGAAGATGTCGAGCGGGATGACCGGCTCGGGCGTACGGGCCTCGACGAAGACCGCGGCGGCCAGCACGACCACGCCACCGCCGGCGAGGGCGGCGGTCTGCCAGGAGGCCCAGTCGAACTCGGTGCCCGCCAGGGACACCCAGATGAGCAGCGCGCAGACGCCGGCGACGATCAGGAAGGCGCCGAGCCAGTCGATGCGCACCTCGCGCCGGGTGGTCGGCAGCCGCAGGGTGCGCTGCAGCAGGGCGATGGCGAGCAGCGCGAACGGCACGCCGATGAAGAAGCACCAGCGCCAGCCCAGCCAGGAGGTGTCGACCAGCACACCGCCGACCAGCGGTCCGGCCACGGTGCCCACGGCGAAGACGGCACCGAACATGCCGGCGTACTTGCCCAGCTGACGGGGCGGGATGACGGAGGCCATCACGACCTGCGCGAGGGCGGTCAGACCACCGGCGCCGATGCCCTGGACGACCCGGCTGAAGATCAGCAGGCCGACGCCGTGGGAGAAGCCGGCCAGCAGCGAGCCGACGACGAACATGCCCAGCGACAGCTGGAGCAGGAGCTTCTTGTTGAAGAGGTCGGACAGCTTGCCCCACAGGGGCACCGTCGCGGTCATCGCCAGCAGTTCGGAGGTGACGACCCAGGTGTACGAGGACTGGCTGGCGTCCAGGTCGGCGATGATCGTCGGCAGTGCGTTGGCCACGACGGTGCCGGCCAGGATCGCGACGAACATGCCGGCCATCAGGCCGGACATGGCCTGGAGTATCTGCCGTTGGGTCATGGAGGTGGGGGGCGCGTCGGCGGGCGCCACGGGTGAGCTCACGGGATCTCTTTCAGGTGATGGTCGTACGGTCGCACGCGCGGGACGGGCACCGGGAAACTGCGCACGCGTGGGCGTGGAACGGTCAGTGGGGCGTCGGCCGCGACGGGCTCACGCGGGGGGAGCCGGAAGTCCGGCGGCGAGGAGGTCGAACACCTCCTGGAACACCTCGAGGTAGGCGGCTTCCTCCTGCCGGGCGTACCAGTGCTCCACGCTGGTGCGCACCGCGGTGCCCGCCACCGCGGCCAGCAGCCGCGGGTACAGGTCGAGCGCACCGCGCCGTTCCTCGTCGGTCGCGCCGGCGGGCGGGGGCGCGGACGCCGTCGGCCCGCCGGCGCGGATGCGCGCGGCGATGGCCTCGGCCAGTCCCGTCTCGTCCGCCATGTGCTCGCCCAGCGTGCGGACCAGCAGATGCGGTGAGGCGTGCAGCACTCGGGCGTGCAGCCGCCACAGTTCGTGCTGCTGCTCCGCCTCGGCGAGTTCGGCCGCCATGGCCTCGCGCAGGGCCCGCAGCGGGGTGTGCTCGGCCGGCGCGTCGAGTACGGCCTGCCGTATCCGCTCGCCCGCCTCCGCGTCGATCACCACGAAGGCGTCGTCGCGGGTGTCGAAGTAGTTGAAGAAGGTCCGTACGGACACCCCGGCCGCCGCGCTGATCGCCTCGACGGTGACCTTCTCGGCCCCGTGTTCGGCGGCCAGCCGTACGGCGGCCTCGGCGAGGGCGGCACGCGTCGCGCGCTTCTTCCGCTCCCGCAGCCCGCCCTGTGGGGCACCCTTCTCCGACATGCCTTGCATGGTATGCAAAGATGCACGTCATGCAAAATTACCGTCCGGTACCGGAATCGGCCCGGCGGGCGGCCGCGCGGGCGGCGCGCGCCACGGGCAGATAGCGCAGACGCTCGGGCAGCGGCGGCACCACGGTGCGTACGACGGCGCCGAGCCGGCGCAGCCGGCGTTCCTGCCGGGGTGTCCAGGTCACGCCCAGGCGGTCGCGGGCGGCGGGCGGAAGCAGGCCGGCGGTGAGGAAGACCTGCAGCCGGGTGAAGAGCGGGCACAGCAGCGGCCAGAGACGGCGCGGCAGCGGGCCGGGCGGCGGCGGAAGCGGCCGGTGCGGGTCGAGCAGTTCGCCGGCCACGACCGTCCGTTCCAGTTCACGGGCGACCGTCGTGTCGAAGTAGCGCCAGTACGCCTCGGGTGTCGGGGGCATGTCGCGGTCGTCGATGCCGAGGA
Source organism: Streptomyces sp. NRRL WC-3626 (assembly GCF_000718785.1). Classification (GTDB taxonomy): domain Bacteria; phylum Actinomycetota; class Actinomycetes; order Streptomycetales; family Streptomycetaceae; genus Streptomyces; species Streptomyces edwardsiae. Next base: position 168,870 of record NZ_JOCA01000014.1, read on the forward strand.
TGCGGCCGAGGTGCAGCAGTTCGCCGTAGAGCCTGCGTTCGTCCTCGGGCGTGAAGGGGCGGTCGAGGTAGCGGGCGGCGCGCAGGAAGACGGGGTAGGCGGTGGCGTGCACCCAGGCGTAGTGGGCGGGGGTCAGGGCGCTGTAGGGGCGGCCGTGGCGGTCGGTGCCGCTGATGTGCCGGTGCAGTGCCCGGAGCCGGCGGCCCTCCTCGATCGCGCGGTCGCCGCCGTAGACCCACAGCTGGAGCGATTCCAGGGAGCGGGCGGCGCGGCCCCAGGGGTCGGTGCGGAAGACCGAGTGGTCGTCGACGCCCGCGCCGACGGCGGGGTGGGCGACCTGGAGGACGGTGGCGGCGGGCAGCGACAGCAGCAGCCGTACGTCTCCCGCGATGTCCCACAGGACGGTCCCGGGTGCGAGCGGTTCCGGTGCGGTCCGGGGGGTCATGTCGGGGCGCTCCCTCCGTCGAGGGCGACGTCTCCATTCTCCGCCGGCGGGGCCCGCGCGACACGTCGCGCGTATCCACCGCGGCCGTGCTCTGGATTTCGAAGATCCGGTTCCCGTTCAATGGGACCGTCCGTCGTCACCCGGCGCGGACCGGCGCCGGACCCGTGCCAGCCCGTCGGCCGTCGAAGGAGACGACATGCCCGTGCGCACCCGAGTCGCCGTCATCGGAGCGGGGCCGGCCGGCCTGCTGCTGTCCCATCTGCTCGGCCGCCACGGCATCGAGTCGGTCGTCGTCGACTCCCGGAGCCGGGCGGAGATCGAGACGACCATCCGGGCCGGCGTCCTCGAGCAGGGCACCGTCGAGATCCTGAGCGGTTCCGGGGCCTCGGACCGTGTCCTCACCGCCGGGCACCGGCACGAGGGCATCGAGCTGCGCTTCGACGGCGAGGGCCACCGGATCGACTTCACGGGCAGTGTCGGCCGGGCGGTGTGGCTCTATCCGCAGCACGAGGTGCTCAAGGACCTGATCGCCGCGCGCCTCACGGCCGGCCAGGATCTGCGCTTCGGGGTGACCGCCGAGCGTGTGGAGGGCGCGGAGACGGACCGGCCGCGCGTGCTGGCCCGGGACGCCGGGGGCCACGCCGTCGAGATCGAGGCCGATGTCGTCGTCGGCGCGGACGGCTCCCGCAGCGTGGTCCGCGAGACGGTCACCGGCGCGTACGGCGGCTCCTTCCGGGAGTATCCGTTCGCCTGGTTCGGCATCCTGTGCGAGGCGCCGCCCAGCTCCGAGGAGCTGATCTACAGCAACTCGCCGGACGGCTTCGCGCTGATCAGCCGGCGCGGTCCGGGTGTACAGCGCATGTACTTCCAGTGCGACCCGGGGACCGACGCCGAGGCGTACACCGAGGAGCGGCTGTGGGAGATCCTGCGGTCCCGCGTCCCCGGCGTCACCCTCAACGAGGGCCCCGTCTTCCAGCGGGACGTGCTCCGTTTCCGCAGCTTCGTGGCGCACGAGATGCGCCGGGGCCGGGTCGTGCTCGTCGGCGACGCGGCCCACACGGTGCCGCCCACCGGCGCCAAGGGCATGAACCTCGCGGTCGCCGACGTCGTCGTCCTCACCGAGGCGCTGCGCGCCCTGCTGCTCGACGGCGACGAGTCGTTGTTCGGCGCGTTCTCCGACACGGCCCGGCGGCGCGTCTGGAAGGCGCAGCACTTCTCCTGGTGGATGACGAGCATGCTGCACCGGCAGCCCGGGGCGAGCGACTTCGACCATGGGCGCCAGCTCGGCGAACTGCGCTCGGTCGTCGAGTCGGCCGCCGGCCGCGCCTACCTCGCCGAGGGCTACACCGGCTGGCCGCTCGCCCGGTGACCCCTCTCAGGCGTCACCGGCCGCCGCGCGGAGGGCGTCCAGCACCGGGCGGATCAGCGGATGGTCCTCTGCGCCCCGGCGTACGGCGGCGAAGACGCGGCGGGTCGGGGCCGTACCGTCGACCGGGCGGACGACCACACCCGTGAGGTCCATGCCGCGCAGCGCCGAACGCGGGACCAGGGCCACGCCCACGTCCGCGGAGGCGAGGGCGACCACCGCGCGGAAGTCGTCCGAGGAGTGCTCCAGCCGTGGCTGGAAGCCCGCGCTCTCGCACGCCAGCACGACCACGTCGTGACAGGGGTTGCCGGGGTACGGTCCGATCCACGGGTCCTTGGCCAGCTCGGCGAGCGGCACCTCGGCGGTGTCGGCCAGCCGGTGGGTGACGGGGACGACGGCGTCGAAGGGCTCGGCGTACAGCGGTACGTGGGACAGTCGCGGATCGTCGGCGGGCGGCGCCCCGCGGTACTCGACCGCCACGGCGACGTCGACCTGCCGGTCCAGGACCATCGGCAGGCTGGCATCGCCCTCGGCGTCCTGGACCCGGATACGGATACCGGGCGCCACCGCGGCGAGGCGGGCCACGGCGGGAGCGACGACCTGGGCGATGCCGGTGGCGAACGCGGCCACCGTGACCGTGCCGGACTCCCCCGACCCGTAGGCGGCCAGTTCGGCCTCGGCCCGCTCCAGCTGGGCGAGGACCACGTTGGTGTGGCTGAGCAGGATCTCCCCGGCCGGGGTCAGCCGTACGCCCTTGGCGCCGCGCTCGACGAGACGGTGGCCGGTCTCCTGCTCCAGGGCGGCCAGCTGCTGGGAGACCGCCGAGGGGGTGAGATACAGCGCGGCGGCCGCCGCCGTGACCGTACGGTGGTCCGCCACCGCACGGAGGATGTGGAGCCGCCGCGCTTCGATCATGAGATCGATTGTCTCAAATGCGGATTGCCTTGAATCCGGGGGTGTGCTCCGGTCAGCCGTCGAGCTCCGCCCGTGCCGCCACGAAGGCGTCCACCGCGCGGTTCACGTCCTCGGTGGAGTGCGCGGCGGACAGCTGGACGCGGATACGGGCCCGGTCCTGCGGCACCACCGGGTAGGAGAAGCCGATCACGTACACCCCGCGCTCCAGCAGCAGCTCGGCCATCCGGCCCGCCTCCGACGCGTCGCCGATCATCACCGGGGCGATGGCGTGGTCGCCGGGGAGGATGTCGAAGCCCTCCTCGGTCATCCGGCGGCGGAACAGGGCGGTGTTGTCGGCGAGCCGCACGCGCAGGTCGTCGGCCGATTCCAGCAGGTCGAGAACCTTCAGGGAGGCGGCGGCGATCACCGGGGCGAGGGTGTTGGAGAACAGGTACGGGCGGGAGCGCTGGCGCAGCAGGGCGACGATCTCCGCGCGGGCGGCGACATAGCCGCCGGACGCGCCGCCGAGCGCCTTGCCGAGGGTGCCGGTGATGATGTCGACCCGGTCCATGACGCCGTGCAGTTCGGGCGTACCGCGCCCGCCGGGGCCGACGAAGCCGACGGCGTGCGAGTCGTCGACCATGACCATGGCGCCGTGCCGGTCGGCGAGGTCGCAGATCTCGGCCAGCGGGGCGACGTAGCCGTCCATGGAGAAGACGCCGTCGGTGACGATCAGCGTACGGCGCGCACCGCCCTGCGCCGCCTCCTTCAGCTGCCGCTCGAGGTCGGCCATGTCGCGGTTGGCGTAGCGGAGGCGGCGGGCCTTGGACAGCCGGATGCCGTCGATGATGGACGCGTGGTTCAGCGCGTCGGAGATCACCGCGTCCTCGGGGCCGAGCAGTGTCTCGAAGACACCGCCGTTGGCGTCGAAGCAGGAGGAGTAGAGGATCGTGTCCTCCTGACCGAGGAACGCCGACAGGCGCGCCTCCAGCTCCTTGTGCACCTCCTGGGTGCCGCAGATGAATCGTACGGACGCCATGCCGTAGCCCCAGCGGTCGAGGGCCTCGTGGGCGGCGGCGATCACCTCGGGGTGGTCGGCGAGGCCGAGGTAGTTGTTGGCGCAGAAGTTGAGGACCTCGCCGGGGCGTCCGCCGGCGGTGACGTTCACCGTCGCCGACTGCGGGGTGCCGATGACCCGCTCGGGCTTGTGCAGTCCGGCGGCGCGGATCTCGTCGAGGGTGGCGCGCAGGTCGTCACGCACGGAGTCGAACATTCGGAAGGCTCCTAGGGATACAGATGGCTTACGCGGTCCAGTCGAGGATCACTTTTCCGCCCTTGCCGCCGGCCGCTTCCTCGAAGGCGGGCTCGAAGTCGCGGTAGGAGTAGCGGCCGGTGATCACCGGGGCGAGGTCGAGGCCGCCCTCGAGCAGCACCGACATGGCGTACCAGGTCTCGAACATCTCCCGGCCGTAGATGCCCTTGATGGTGATCATCGAGGTGACGATGCGGGACCAGTCGACCGGGAACTCCTCGGCCGGCAGACCGAGCATGGCGATGCGTCCGCCGTGCGTCATGTTGTCGATCATGTCCCGCATGGCCTCGGGGCGGCCGGACATCTCCAGGCCGATGTCGAAGCCCTCGCGCAGTCCGAGGGTGTGCTGTCCGTCGGCGATGGTCGTCTCGGCGACGTTCAGCGCCAGGGTCGCGCCGATCTTGCGGGCGAGTTCCAGGCGCTCCTCGCTGACGTCGGTGATCACGACGTTGCGCGCGCCCGCGTGCCGGGCGACGGCCGCGGCCATCAGGCCGATCGGGCCGGCGCCGGTGATCAGGACGTCCTCGCCGACGAGCGGGAACGACAGCGCGGTGTGCACGGCGTTGCCGAAGGGGTCGAAGATGGCGGCGACGTCGAGGTCGACGGGGACCCGGTGCACCCAGACGTTGGTGGCGGGGAGCACCACGTACTCGGCGAAGGCGCCGTCGCGTCCGACGCCGAGGCCGACCGTGGCGCGGCACAGATGGCGGCGGCCGGCCAGGCAGTTGCGGCACTTGCCGCACACCAGGTGGCCCTCGCCGCTGACCCGGTCACCGGACGCGATGTCGGTGACGTCCCGGCCGGTCTCCACGACCTCGCCGACGAACTCGTGCCCGAGGACCAGCGGGGTGGTGATCGTCTGCCGGGCCCAGCCGTCCCAGGACCGGATGTGCAGGTCGGTGCCGCAGATACCGGTGCGCAGCACCTTGATCAGCACGTCGCCCGGTCCGACGGCGGGCTCCGGCACGTCCACGAGCCACAGCCCGGGTTCCGCCTTCTGCTTGACCAGTGCCTTCAACGCTACGGCTCCCGAGGGTGAGTCCCGGCCCCCGGGCACGCCGAAGCGGCCCGCGTCCGGGAACGAGGAGTGGAATCGCACTGCAATCTGCCGTACGACACCCTCACCGGTCCATCGAGGATTTCTTAAGCGCTGCCACAGCTTTCCTTCACACCGTCACCCGCACGGCCCTCCGGCGCGCGGAGTCACAGCGGCAGTCCGTCGTCCTCCCGGCGCTCCAGCCGTACGACGAGATCAGCGGCCTGCGCCTTGATGGCGGCCAGCCCCGGCTGCCCCCAGGCGCGGGGCTGGATGTCGGTGACGGACACGGTGCCGAGCACCATGCCGGTGCGGTCGATGAGCGGGGCGCCCATATAGGAACGGATGCCGAACTCGTCCACCACCGGGTTGCCCGCGAACCGCGGGTAGTCGCTCACGTCCTCCAGGACCAGTGCCTTGCGCCGGGCCACCACATGGGGGCAGAAGCCGTGGTCGCGGGGCAGCACCCGGCCGAGAAGGGCGCCGGTGCCGTCGCCGCGCACCACCGGTGCGACGGCCGGGGTGTGCAGACCCGCGAAGAACTGCCCTCTCTCACCGAGGAAGTTGACCATGGCGTACGGCGCTCCCGTGAGGTCGGCGAGGCGGTGCGCGAAGGTGTCGAGCGTGGGCTCGGGGTGCTCCCCCAGTCCCAGCCGGCGCAGTCGCAGGACGCGCTCCGGCGCCTGGCCGTCCTCCGGGGTGACCAGCAGACGACCGGCCGGGCGGGGCGGGTCGTAGCTCATGGGCGGACTCCCGGCGTAGGGGCGTAGGTCATGGGGCGACTCCGAGGGTGTGCGGGGATCACATGTGGGCGCCGTACCCCGTCGTGGTGGCGGGGGTGTGGGCGATGAGGTGGCGGACCAGGGTCAGCAGGGTCTGGACGCTGGAGCTGGAGATCCGGGCGTCGCAGCGGACGACGGGGATACCGTCGGGGAGGTCGAGTGCGGCCCGTACCTCTCCGGGGTCGTAGCGGAAGGCGCCGTCGAACTCGTTGACGGCGACGATGAATCCGAGGCCGCGCTGTTCGAAGAAGTCGACCGCCGCGAAGCATTCCTCCAGGCGCCGGGTGTCGGCGAGGATGACCGCGCCGAGGGCGCCCTCGCAGAGTTCGTCCCACATGAACCAGAACCGTTCCTGGCCGGGGGTGCCGAAGAGGTAGAGCACATGCTGCGCGTCGAGGGTGATGCGGCCGAAGTCCATGGCCACGGTCGTCTCGACCTTGTTCTCGATGCCGTCGAGGTTGTCGGTGGCGGCGCTGACCGTGGTGAGGAGTTCCTCCGTGCTGAGGGGCGCGATCTCGCTGACCGCGCCGACGAAGGTCGTCTTGCCCACGCCGAACCCGCCCGCCACCAGGATCTTCAGCGCGTTGGGGAACGCCTCGTCGTCGCGGTCCGCGGCGTGGATGTGGTCAGAGCTGTCGTCGTAGTCCATCGAGCACTGCCTCCAGAAGGGCCCGGTCCGTCGGGTTGTGGTGGAACGCGGGGGGCTTGTCGGTCAGCGCCCCGCATTCGAGGAGGTCCGCCAGCAGCACCTTGGTGACGGCCACCGGCAGTCTGAGATGGGCGGCGACCTCGGCGACCGGGACGGGAGCGCGGCACAGGTCGAGGGCCTGTGCGTGCTCGGGGCCGAGATAGCCGAAGGGGGTGGCACCGGTGGCTCTGACCTGCGACAGCAGATCGAGGGCGACGGTGGGCCGGGTGCGGCCGTTGCTGACCGTGAAGGGCCGCACCAGCCGTCCCGCCGCGTCGTCGAGCCAGGGCCCGTCACCGGCCGCCGTCACGCTCAAGGCCTCATCGCCGGCGGTTCGACGCCCTGCTGGCGGGGAGCGGTCACCAGATACGGCCGTACGGACTTGACCAGCATCGCCATCTCGTAGCCGAGGACGGCGGCGTCGGCCTCGCGGCCGGCCATGACGGCGAGGCAGGTGCCGGAGCCGGCGGTGGTGACGAACAGCAGGGTCGAGTCGAGTTCGACGACGACCTGCCGGACGTCGCCGCCGTCGCCGAAGCGGACGCCGGCACTGCGGCCGAGGGAGTAGAGGCCGGAGGCCAGGGCGGCCATGTGGTCGGCGGCGTCCGGGTCGAGGCCGTGCACGGACTTCACCAGCCCGTCGCAGGAGAGCAGTACGGCGCTGCTGGTGTGCGGTACGCGTTGTACGAGGCCGCTCATCAGCCAGTCGAGGTCGGATACCTGGGCGGTCGGCGCGTCGCTCGCCATGGTGGATCGACTCCTTGGGGTACGGAAGGGTGCGGGAGCGCTGGGGGTGCTGGTCATCCGGCGGGCGTGCTCCCGTCGTGCCGGGCGGGGTGGTCGGCCGGGGGTGGGGGGAATCCCCGCGGGGGGTCCTGCGGGGGTCCCTGCCGTGTCTCCTGCCGGGTTTCCGCGAGACTGACGCCGCGCTGGAAGGCGGCCATCAGACCGGGGTCGTGGCCTGCGACGTACTCGCTGTCCTGGCGGGGGGCGGGGCCGTCGCGGAGCTGCGGTGCGATGTGCTCCTGGGCGCGGCGGCGGGGCAGGCCGGGTCTGTCCATGGTGCCGCGCACGGCGCCGCCGCGCGGGGTGAGGGGCACGGTCCCGGGGTCGGTGAGGGCGTCGCGGTCGCCGTGGTGGACGCCGGGTACGGCCTCGGCCGGGGTGGGCCGCACCGAGCGGGCACCGCGCAGCGGCAGCGGCGGGGCGACGGCGCCGGCGGGCGGGGCCGGGGGACGGGGTGGTGGGGACGCTTCCGCGGGGGCCGGTACGGGGGACAGGTGCCGGGCGGCCGGCAGCGGGCCGGTGTCCGGCTCGGGCGGGCGGGGTGCCGGGGCCGGTCCGCCGCCGACGGCGAGCGGTTCGGGGCCGAGCAGTGCCTGCGGCACCACGAGCACGGCCTGGACCCCGCCGTAGATGTTGCTCTGGAGCCGGACGTGGATGCCGTGCCGCCTGGCGAGCTGGGAGACCACGAACAGGCCGATCCGCCCGTCGGCGAGCAGGCTGGCGACATGCACCTGGTCGGGGTCGGTGAGCAGGGCGTTCATCCGGTCCTGTTCGCCGGCCGGCATGCCGAGTCCGCGGTCCTCGACCTCGACGGCGAGCCCGGAGGTGACGAGGCCGGCGCGCAGCAGGACCTGGGTGTGCGGGGCGGAGAACACGGTGGCGTTCTCGACGAGTTCGGCGAGCAGATGGATGACGTCGGCGACGGCGTGCCCGCGCAGGGTGCCGTCGATCGGCGGCACGAGCTTGACGCGTGAGTACTGTTCGACCTCGGCGATCGCCGAGCGCAGCACCTCGGTCATGGAGACCGGGTTGCTCCACTGCCTGCGGGAGACGGCCCCGCCGAGCACGGCGAGGTTCTCGGCGTGGCGGCGGATGCGGGTGGCGAGGTGGTCGACGTGGAAGAGCCCCTTGAGCAGGTCGGGGTCCTCCATCTCGTTCTCCAGCTCGTCGAGGATGGAGATCTCGCGGTGCACCAGGGACTGCAGCCGCCGGGCGAGGTTGACGAACACCTCGAGCTTCTGTTCGCTGCCGGTCTGGCTGGAGAGCTGGGCCGCCTGCGCCACGGCGCTGACGGCGCCGTCGTGCGCGCGGGCGAGGTCGGCGGCGAGCAGGTCGAACTCGTCGGCGTCGTCGGCCTGTTCGCCGTGCCGCCCGCGTGGCGGCGGGGGGTCGCCGCGGCGCAGGGTGTCGACGAGGGCGCGCAGGTCGGCCTCGCGCCGGGCGGTGCTCCGGCGCAGGGTACCGACGCGGTCGTGCACCGACCGGGCGGCGCGGTCGGCGGCCACGGCGGCGATGACGATGCCGGCGAACGCCACCGAGGTGGCGCCGCCGAGAACGGCCCACAGGGTGGGGCTCGGCCGGATGCCGGTGGAGCGGACGGTGAAGATCAGGGCCGCGCAGGCACTGAGGGCCACCGCCACGGGCGGCAGCACGGCGAGCCGCAGCAGCTGGGGCCGTATCTGCGTCTCGGGCGGCGCGGGCAGGGCCCGCACGGCCGGCCTGCCGTGCCGTCCGCCCTCGCGGCGCTCCGCCCGGGTGGCCGGGCCGGGCCGGCGGGGCCGGACATCGGCAAGTTTCACGTCCTGGCGACCGGGCTCACGGGCCATGACCGTGGTGCCGACCGCGCCCCGCGTACCGGCCGGGCCCGGGGCGCCGGCCGGGCCCGGGCGTCGGGGTCCTTGGCCCCGTCCGCTCCCTCGTCCGCCTTGTGGCTGCACGTACCGGTCCCCGCTCCCTGATCCGACTGTTGGACGCGGCCGCTCGGCGTGCCATGCCCCACGACATGAGGTGCCGCGTGCCGCCCGACCGACACTCACCGTAGTCGCCACCGCATCATGTGCGGTGGGCAGTTGACAAACTCAGACGGACGGCATCGCGCTCTGGTATGAGGCTTCGTACGACAGACCGATAACCCTCCCGAGCGAAGAATCGGGAGTGAACAGGGACCGATCAGAGCTGGTCACAAGCGGTCGCTACGAGCGCGCGGAACAGAGCGGCGCCCGACCGCCCGAGCCCGCCACCCCTTCGTCGCGAACGCGTCGGGCACGCACCGAAGCGCTTCAGCCCTCCGGCCAGAACATCACTCACCGTCACTTCCGGGTCGGGGCAGGGAGCTCGCTCCACCCCGTACGGTGTTCAGGTAGTGGTCGCCGATGGCCCGCATGGTGGGACCGGCGGGACCGCGGTCGACCAGGGCGAGGACGTTGCGCCAGAACCGGTCGATGCCGTCCGCGTCGGTGAGTGCCAGGACGCGTTCGCCGGTGAGGAGGGCGGCCCGGGCGGTGACCGTGCCGGCCATCGCCACCTGGGCGGCCGTGTCGGCGCGTTGCTCGTGGCCGAGCCCCCGCCCCGCCGCGAGGGCGTCCGCCATGGCCGTCGTCGCGCGGTCGGTCACCGCCGAGGCGGTGTGCAGGGCGAGCGCCGACTCCCCGTAGGCCAGCAGCAGATCGGCGTCGTCGTCGAGCGCCCGGATGTGGCGTGCGGAGCGGCTGAGGTCCCTGGCCTCCGCCAGCGCCCCCTCGGCCACGCCGAGCGCGACCTGGGTCAGCATGAGCCCGAGGGCGTGCGGCGCCAGGGCGGTGTGCGGCGGGATCGTGTCCTCGTCGCGGCCGGCCGGGCCCAGCACGTCGGCGGGGTCGACCGGTACGCCGTCGAAGCGGACGGTGCCCGCGCCGGTGAGCCGCTGACCGAGCCGGTCGTGCGACGGATCACGGCCGACGCGCGGGTGCCGGGCGTCCACGACCACGACGACCGGTTCGTGCGTGCCGGCCCGGACGGCGTCGAGGACCAGCCGGTCGGCCTCGTCGACGGCGGCGGGCAGGGCGCGGTGTCCGTCGAGGACCGGACCGGGGGCGAGCGTGGGGCCCGGAAGCTCGCCGCGGGGCAGCGGCCCGGGTGTACCGGTGGCACCGGCCCACAACCACTGTTCCCGCGCCGCGCGCGCCTCCAGCGCGGCGGCGCGCTCCGGGGTGCCGAAGAAGCGCGCACTCCAGGACAGCACGTAGTGGCGGCCGAGCAGTTCGCCGATCGATCCGTCGGCGGCGGCGATCCGGCGGACGACGGCACAGGCATCGCGCCAGCCCATGCCGCCGTCCGGCGAGGGAGGGGCGAGCACGGCCGGCAGCCCGGACTCACGCAGCCGCGCGACCTCGTCGAAGGGCGGCTTGCCGGCCCGGTCCCGCTCGATCGCGTCCACGGCGAGGTCGTCGGCGACCTCGTCGGCGACCCGCCGCCAGAAGTCCCCGGCGGCCTCGGTGATCACCTCCACCTCACCCACGATTCCCCATTTCCCTATTGGATTAGTAGGGAATCATCCTGTGGGACGGCAGGGCCGTGGACAAGGGAGCATCCACCCATCGGACGCGCCCGTTCCACCGAACGGAACTGCGGGGACTACGGGTTGGTCCAGGCGGCCGGCGCGTCGGCCAGCCGCACGACGTCCTCGGGCAGCCGGCCCGAGACGACGTCCGCGAGGGACACACCCTCCAGGATCTGCCGCACATTGGCCCGCAGGGCGATCCACAGCGGGAGCAGGGCGGTGGCCGGTCCGGTGTACGAGAGGTCGGGCGGCCGCACGTCCTGTACCGAGACGAGCGGGCCGTCGACGGCCCGGATGACGTCGGCGATGCTGATGTCGTCCGCGGGCGCGGCCAGCCGGTAGCCGCCGTTGGCGCCGCGCCGGCTCATCACCAGGCCCTCGCGGCGCATGTCGTTGAGGATGCCCTCCAGGAACTTGTGCGGGATCTCCTGGGCGTCGGCGATCGTCTCCGCGGTGAGCGGACACGCCTCGGGCGCGGCAGCGAGCTGCAGCGCGGCACGCACCGCATAATCCGCCCTGGCCGAGATCCGCATACCCGCATTATCCAGCACGCCCGTACGGCTACAGCTGGTCCCCCGCGCCGGCCGGCTCCGGGGGATGCGCCCCGCCACCGTCCTTGGAGTCGTCCTCGCAGGTCCGTCTGTCGAAGACGGACTGGTCATTGGGGATCATCAGCACGGCGGCGACCCGCTCCGGATGCTCGACGACGAGATAGTCGTCCCCGGTGGGATCGCCGCCCGGCCCGAACGCCTGGGACGCGTCGACCGTCCGGCACCCCAACGCCACCCGCGCGTCATCGACCGCACAGGCGTCCACCGCCGGACCGGATCCGTCGTCACCGCCGTGGAAGCGGAACCGGAAGTGCACCTGGTCGCCTTCGGCGGGCACCTGCGGATGCGGCTCGAGCCGCCACCCGACGACCTCGGCGGTGACCCCGACGAGCCGCCCCGTCGCGTCCTCGACCTCCACCCTGACCGCGGCCTCCCCCCGCTCCGCGGTCGTCTCGGAACAGACCCAGGAAGAACACCCGGACAGCACGACCATCCCGAGTCCCACCGAAACCCCGGCACACGCCCGCACGACGAACACTCAGGTGACCTCCGGTCGGAATGGAGTGGATCACTCTAGTCCCGACCCGGACGCCACGTGACGCACCCGCCCGGCGCTGCCTTCCTGGCGGCGCTCGTCCCGGCCGGCGGCTCGGGAGACGCTCCAGCAACCGGACCGTCTCCCCCCCCGACTGCCCCCCCCGGCCCGCGTCAGCGGTCGCCGGCCAGGTCGAGGGTCTCCTCGGGGGCCGGGGTGGCGCCGCCCCGCTTCGCGGTGGGGGTCCAGTGGTGTGTGACCGCGGAGGTCAGGGGGCGCCACCAGGGGGTGGTCGGGACGTCACCCGTGGGTTCGAAGGGCTCGCCCGGGTGGGGGAACGCGGCCGTCTGGCCGGCGGCCGCCGCCGCGTCCGTCATCCACTCCCCCGGCTCCGCCCACGCGTGCGGGGCCAGGTTGAAGGTGCCCCAGTGGATGGGGAGGAGGACGCCGGTCGCCTCGCCGGACTGGAGGTCGAGGTGGGCGCGGACGCCTTCCTCGGGGGTCATGTGGATGTCGGGCCAGAAGTCCGAGTACGCGCCGACCTGGATCATCGTGGCGTCGAACGGGCCGTGGTCGGCGCCGATGTCCCTGAAGCCGTCGAAGTAGCCGGTGTCGCCGCTGTGGTAGATCCGGTGGTGCTCGCCCGCGACGGCCCAGGACGCCCACAGGGTGTGCTGGGTGTTGCGCAGGCCCCGGCCGCAGAAGTGGCGGGCCGGGGTGGCGGTGAGGGTGAGGCCGCCGACCTTGGTCGCCTCGTGCCAGTCCAGCTCGCGCAGCCGGCCGGGGGACACGCCCCAGCGCTCCAGGTGCGCGCCGACGCCGAGGGGTACGGCGAACAGGGTGTCCGTGCCGGCCAGCGCCTTGATCGTGGGCAGGTCGAGGTGGTCGTAGTGGTCGTGGGAGATCACCACGACGTCGACCGGGCCGAGGGCGGCCAGCGGCAGCGGGGCGGGGTGCAGCCGCTTGGGGCCCGCGAAGGGGAACGGCGAGCAGCGCTCACCCCATACGGGGTCGAAGAGCACCCGGTGTCCGTCGATCTCCGCGAGCACGCTGGAGTGGCCCATCCAGGTCAGCCGCAGCCCGCTCGCCGGCGGGCGGGAGATGTCGGCGAGGGTGGTGGGGTGCACCGGGATGGTGCCCTTGGGTGCGCGCCGGGAGCGGGAGTCCTTGTCGAAGTAGATCTTCGCGAGGTCCCGCGTCGAGCCCGAGGGGCGGATCCGGGCGGTGCCGCCGGGATTCTGGAACACGCCGTCCCTGAAGTGCGGGGATCTGCGGATGCGGGCCATGCGCTCGCCGCTCGGGTCCGCGCCGAAGGCTTCGGGCCGCAGGGCGCGCAGCCCGGAGCTCTGGGAACGGGAACCGGCCACGGTACCTCCAGGTGGAGTCGGTCAGACATTCCATTATGTGCGGCCGGAGCGACAACGCGGTGCCGGGTTCGGCCGGGACGGTTCGCGGGTCATGAACACGTCGACCGGGTCCTCCGTCCGTACGGTGAATCCGTGCCGCTCGTAGAGGCGGCGGGCCGGACTGCCGCGCAGGACGTTCAGCCGTACGACGGTGGCGGCGCGGTCGCACCGCTCCAGCAGTTCGCGCAGCACGGCCGAGCCGATGCCGCCGCCCTGACGGTCCGGTGCCAGATAGAAGTGCTCCAGCCAGTGGCAGTCCCCGGCGGGACGCAGGGCCACACAGCCGGCGAAGGCGCCGCCCGTCTCGATCACCCACGTGTGGGCCGGGTCGAAGCCGTCGCGCAGCCGCTGCCGTACCCGCTGCGCGTCGTAGCGGCCGAGCCGTTCCAGATCGGCCCGCAGGACCAGGGCGCGCAGCTCGGCCACCGCCTCCACGTCCGTGGCGGCCGCCTGCCGCAGGCCCCAGTCCTCCATGATCACCACGCTACCGCGCGGGTGCTCACGCCACCGAGGCGATCCGCTCCTTGATGTCGTGCGGCGACAGCGCCCCCTTGGCGATCACATGGTCGCCGGAGGACTCCCCGCGCAGCCGGCGGCCGATCCACGGCACCAGGTACTCGCGGGCCCAGTGGACGTCGTCCCGCCGGATCTCCAGGACGCCGCGGGGCGGCAGGGACGGCCAGGGCTGCTCCGGGTCGGCCGGGGTCCTGAGGCCGAGGGCCTGTCCCGCGCGCAGTGCGACGCGGGTGTGCCCCTCCGGTGACAGGTGCAGCCGGTCGGCGTCCCACGCCCTGCGGTCCTGGACGCTCCTGAGGGACCACAGGTCGAGCACCGGGCAGCCGTAGCGGTCGGCGACGGCCCGCACATGCCCGTTGTACGTCGCGATCTTGCCGCGCAGATGCTTCAGCAGGGGCACGCCACGGGTGTCGAACCCGGTCGTCACCATCACCGTGCCCGATACGGCCGTGAGCGCGGCGATCGCCTGCTCGAACCGCTCGGCCACCTCGTCCGGGTCGCTGCCGGGACGGAGGATGTCGTTGCCGCCCGCGCAGAACGAGACCAGGTCGGGGGCGAGTTCGACCGCCCTCACCAGTTGGTCCGCCATGATCTGGTCCAGGAGCTTTCCGCGCACCGCGAGATTCGTGTACTGGAAGTCGCCTTCGGGCCGGAGGTCCGCGAGAAGGACGGCGAACCGGTCGGCCCAGCCGACGAACGCCCCGTCGGGGCCGGGGTCGCCGACGCCCTCGGTGAAGCTGTCCCCCACCGCCACGTACGACCCGATCACTGCTCTGCTGTCACTCTTCGAATCGTCTGCCACGGGAGCTCATGATTCACCTTCCAATGTGACCTACGCGACCGTAAGGAAGGGTTGACGCGCGGTGAGATAAGACACTCTCAAAATGTTGGCCAATTCCGGAATACGCCGAAGGCCGGCCCCGTGGATCGGGGTCCGGCCTTCGGCGCGCGTGTCAGGAAGGGATGCCGCGGGGGTCAGCCGATGGAGACGCCCTTGGAGCGGAGGTAGGAGACCGGGTCCACGTCCGAGCCGTAGTTCGGGGTGGTGCGGATCTCGAAGTGCAGGTGCGGGCCGGTCACGTTGCCGGTCGCACCGGAGAGGCCGACCTGCTGGCCGGCGGTGACGGACTGTCCGGCCGAGACGGACAGCGAGGACAGGTGGGCGTACTGGGCGTAGTAGCCGTCGTTCAGCTTGACGACGACCTGGTTGCCGTACGCGCCGCCCCAGCCGGCGGAGACGACGGTGCCCGCGCCGACGGCCTTCAGGGAGGTGCCGGTCGGGACGCTGAAGTCGACACCGGTGTGGTAGCCGCTGGACCACATGCTGCCGGCCACCTTGTAGGCGGTGCCGAGGCCGCCGGCGCCGGGCACCGGGGAGCTGTAGGCGGAGGCGTTCGCGTTCTGCGCGGTGGTGTCCGGGGAGGACTGCTCGGCGGGCTGCTCGGCCGCCTTGGCGGCGGGCTTCGCGGCCTTCGGCGCGGCGGGCTTCGCCGGCGCCGGGGAGGACTGCTCCGGCGAAGAGGACTGCTTCGGCGCGCTCTTGGCGGCCGCGCCGTCGATGGAGAGCTTCAGACCGGGGTGGATGAGCGCCGGGTCGGCGCCGACGGCCTCGCGGTTGTCCGCGTAGAGCTGCTTCCAGCCACCGTCGATGTGCTGGGTCTCGGCGATCTTCGCGAGGTAGTCGCCGGCCTTCACGGTGTACGTGCGGGCCTCGTCGCCCTTTTCGGCGGTGGCCTGCCGGCTCACCACGGAAAGGGACTGGACGGCCTTTTCGGGGGCGGCCGCCTCAGTGGCGGCGTACGCGCCGGTCGCGCCGAGAAGCGGCAGGGCCAGTGCGGCGCCGCCGGTGCCGGCGACGGCGACGGCGATGGAACGGGTGAAACGCTGTGCCGTGGTACGGCGGTGCTTACCCTTCGCGGGCATGTCGAATTCCTCTCCGGCGCCTACGAGGTGAGCTGTCGGGTTCGGGCTGGAGATGCCCGGCCGCATTGCCGCGCGGCTTAACCCCTAGCCGTTCCGGGAACCGGAACAGGCGGTCTTGCCTGTGGGTCCCCCGTTCCTGCCGTGCACGGGTATGTGTGTGCGGGGCTCCGGGCGGCGGCAGGATTAGGCGTCCGTCCGGATCGGTGGCGAACGTAAGCGACCCGGACGCGAGGGGACAAGCGCGGGTTCCCCGGGGGCGGGTTTTTCCGTGATCCAACAACGGAAAAGATCTCACCCAGCGTCAGCCGGGATTCCTTTTCCCTCATGAATTCCCTTGCCACTCCAGAGAATTACGTGAACATGGCGATAACGCATCGTCACGAATATGACGGTGCTCACGCACCCCCTCCCCATCTCCCTTCCTTTCGGGGCGTGTTATGCCAAAGCCGCCCAAACGGACAGAACGCCCTAATCGGTCGATCGTTGGCGGCGGAAGCGGAGCACCGTGGCGTCCAGATCCCCCCGCAGCCCGGTGTGCAGTCCGTGGTGCAGCAGTACGGCACCCCGGTGCGTTTCACCCGTTTCGAGGCATTCGTACGTCGCCTGAGGGTCGAGTCCGCGCAGCCGGAGCGCCGGGACGGGTTCGCCGTAGTGCTGTGCCTGGAGGCACGCGAGGACGACGGTCTCGTCACCGAGGACGTACTGCACCGCACTGAGCCCGCCCTCCGGGGGCCGCAGCCGGTACTGGTCGCCACGCTGGACGAGCGGCCGGATCTCCTTGTAGAGCCCGACCCACTCCCGCGCCTCGGCGAGCTCCTCCCCGGTCCACCGGGCGAGGTCGCCGCCGACACCGAGCACCCCGGCCATGGCGCTGACGAACCGGAACCGCAGCGAGCTGACCCGTCCGTTGAGCATCACGTTCGGGCTGTCGGTGACCCAGGCCGCCATCACCCGCGCCGGGTGGACCTGGCTGAAGCCGTGCTGGATGGCGAGCCGGTCGAGCGGATCGGTGTTGTCCGAGGTCCACACCTGGTCGGTACGGGAGAGGACGCCCAGGTCGATCCGGCCGCCGCCGCCCGAGCAGGACTCGAAGGCCACGCCAGGATGGGCCGCCCGCAGCCGGTCGAGGAGCGCGTACAGCCCACGCACATGGTCCGTCCACAGCCGCTGCGGATACGGGTCGTCCGGCCAGCCGGCGTCGGTGAAGGAGCGGTTGAAGTCCCACTTCACATAGTCCACGGGAGCGCTGGAGAGCAGCCCGTCGAGCTGTTCCCAGAGGTACTCCCGGACGTCGTCCCGCGCGAGGTTGAGGACCAGTTGGTTGCGCAGCTCCGTACGCCGGCGGCCCTGCTGGAACTGCACCCAGTCGGGGTGCGCCCGGTAGAGATCGCTGTCGGGGTTGACCATCTCCGGCTCGACCCAGATGCCGAACCGCATCCCGAGTCCGTGCACATGGTCGGCGAGGGGCTTCAGACCGCCCGGGAAGCGGTCCGGGTTGGGCGTCCAGTCGCCGAGCCCGGCCCGGTCGCTCGTGCGGGCCCCGAACCAGCCGTCGTCGACGACGAACAGCTCGACGCCCAGCGCGGCGGCCCGCTCCGCGAGGGCCCGCTGCTGCTCCTCCGCGATGTCGAACTGGGTGGCCTCCCACGAGTTGAACAGCACCGGCCGGTCCCGGTCCGCGGCCGGGATCACATACGTCCGCTGATAGGCGTGCCAGGCACGGCTGGCGCCGCCGAAGCCGCCGTCGCTCCACAGACCGGCGAAGACCGGCGTGACGTACGTCTCGTCCGTGCCCAGCATCAGCAGGCCGGAGTCGTCGTGTCCCGCGCCGCCGGTGATCTGCACGCGCGCGTCGGGAAGCTGGGCGACGCCGATCCGCCAGGACCCGGACCAGCCCAACGCGCAGCCGTAGACCTCGCCGCGCTCCTCGGTGGCGTCGGTGTCGAGCGCGACCCAGGGCAGATGGTGGTGCCCGGTGTGGCCGCGGCGGCTGCCGATGACCTTCTCGCCATAGGTGAGCGGGGCGCGGGTCAGCCGGGACTCGGCGGCCCAGCGGCCGTGCAGCTGGGACAGCCGCCAGTGCTCGCGCTCGGGCAGGGTCCAGGTCGCGGAGTCGGCGCGCAGGAGTTCGACGGCGGGGCCCCGGTTGCGCAGGGTCACCCAGCGTTCGATCACGTCGTCGCGCATCCGGTAGTGCAGGGTGACGGTCAGGTCGCCGTCGCGAAAGCGCAGGCGCAGTCCGCCGTCGTCGCTCTCGTGGCCGTCGAAGGTCCACTCGGTGCCGCGCCGTCCGTCGGCGGCGCGTACGGACAGGGCGGGCCGGGTGAAGCGCGGGCCGCCCTCGACCGGGTACTCCTCGCGCCCGTCCAGCCGGGACTCGAAGGAGCAGTGCTCCGGCATCGGACGGGTGGCGAGAGCCTCCGCGTCGGCGAGCGCGATCCTCGGACCCCAGTGCAGATGCACCAGCTCGTCACGGTCGGTGAGATGCAGCGCGTAGGCGCTGGCCGGCCCCGACAGGAGCCACGTACGACCGTTTTGGGAGACCTGCGTCACCCGAACCTCCAACAGACCCGAACAGATGCGATCAGACACCAACATCATCGGGGATATGGGGGCGGCCGGGCAATGCCTGTGGACAACTCATTGGCCCAGGCAGGCATGTCGTATCGTCGAGGCGTGCCCGTCGGCGAGCCCGCCGACGGCGCCGCGAGTGGGAGGAGTCCTTCGTGACGCAGCAGGTGCCGTCGACCGAACCCGAGCTGGCCGGAGTGCGCAACTTCCGCGACGTGGGCGGGCTGCCGACCGTCGACGGTCGGCGGGTGCGCCACGGGGTGCTGTTCCGCAGCGGGCATCTCGCGCACGCGACCGCCGAGGACGCCGCCTTCCTCTCCTCCCTCGGACTGCACACGGTCTTCGACTTCCGCAACGCGGCCGACCAGAAGCTGGAGGGGCCGGACGTCGCGCTGCCGGGCGTGCGCAATGTGAACCTGCCGCTGAGCGACCCGGCCGACGGCGCCGAGTTCTGGAAGATGGTCCGCGACGGCGATCTGGAGCAGCTGCGCTCGATCCTCGACGACGGCAAGGGCGCGGACCGGATGATCAGCTCCTACCGTCTGATCGTCAAGGAGCGCACCGCCGAGCACTCCCGTGTGCTGCGCTCGCTCGCCGAGGACAGCGTGCCCGCGCTGATGCACTGCGCGGCCGGCAAGGACCGCGCGGGGCTGTCGGTGGCGGTGACGCTGCTCGCGGTGGGTGTCGAGCGCGACGCGATCCTCGCCGACTATCTGAAGTCCAACGAGAAGCACCGGCGCTACAAGGTGCGGCGCAGCGGCAGCTCCGCCTCGGCCTACTCCCCCGAGGTGATGGAGCTGCTCAGCCCGCTGTTCGACGCGCGCGCGGAGTATCTGTCGGCGGCCTTCGAGACGGTCGAGGAGACCTGGGGCGGGGTCGAGCCGTATCTGGAGAAGGGGCTCGGACTCACCCCCGAGGCCCGGGAGCGGCTGCGTGAACGCCTGCTCGACTGATACGCGGCCCGAGGCCGGGGCCGGTACGAGGGCCGGGGCGGGCGGTTACTTCTTCGGAGCCACCTCGAAGAGGAAGTAGATGAAGGCCGCGAAGAGGTGCCCCACGACCACGTAGACGAACAACCGCACCCACAGGGCCCGGGGGAGCTTCTCTTCCATGTCACGGCCGGTCATGTCGTATCTCCGTGGATCGGGCCCAGGCACAGGGCGGCCGTGGGACTCTGCAGCAGGGTGTGGACGAACAGCAGCTCGACCCCGTCGGGGTCGGACGCGGCGATACGGTGCGGGGTCAGCGAGTCGAAGTGCGCGCTGTCCCCCGGGCCGAGGCGGTGCAGGGTGTCCCCGAGGCGCAGCCGCAGCCGCCCCCTGAGGACGTAGAGCCATTCCTCGCCGGGGTGGACGCGCACGATGTCGCCCTGGGAGCCGTGCGGCACGCGGACCCGCAGGGCCTGCATACCGCGTCCGGCGGCACCCGCCTGCCAGTACGTCCAGCCACCGGCCTCCGTGGACTCCATGTCGTCCGCGCGCACCACGGGGTCCCGGTCGGCGGCCGTCTCACCGAGCAGGTCGGAGACCGTCGTACCGTAGATGCGGGCGAGGGAGAGCAGCATCGGCAGCGAGGGCTGGCGCTGCCCGGTCTCCAGCCGGGAGAGGTGGGCCGGCGACAGACCGGCCTCCCGGGCGGCGGCCTCCAGGGTGAGGGAGGCGCGTCGCCGCAGGGCGCGCAGCTGTGGCGCGACCACGGGGAGCGCGCCGGCCGGTTCGGCCGGCGGCCCTGTGTCGGAGGAGCTCATGCCTCCATTCAGCCCCGGATTTGCCTCGCGGGCAAGTTTCTTGCCTCTGTGGCAAACCGGGCGGCTTCAGCGATCGGCGACCGCCTGCTTCACCAGTGTCCTGCCGAACTCCCACACCAGTCCGCCGTCGTGCGCGTCGTCCATCACCGCGGTGAAGGCGTCCACGAACCGCTGTACGTCCTCCTCGTCGATGACCAGCGGCGGAATCAGCTTGATCACCTCCATGTGGTCACCGGAGACCTGGGTGAGGATGCGGTGCCGCTGCAGCAGCGGTACGACCACCATCTGCGCGAAGAGTCCCTTGCGGGCGGCCTGGAGCATGGCCCAGCGGGAGCGCAGCCGCAGCGAGCGGGGCCGGCCGAACTCGATGCCGATCATCAGGCCCCGGCCGCGGACGTCGGCGAGCAGCTCGTACCTGTCGGTCAGCGCGGCCAGCCGGGTGCGCAGCAGATCGCCGGTGCGCCGGGCGTGGGCGACGGTCCCCTCCTTCTCCATGACCGACAGCACCGCGAGGCCCGCCGCCATGGCCTGGGCGTTCGCCCCGAAGCTGGCCGAGTGGACCAGCACCCGGTCCATCGAGGAGTACACCTTCTTGAAGATCCAGTCCTTGCCGAGGGTGGCGCCCACCGGTACGTAGCCGCCGGAGAGCGCCTTGGCGACGCACACCAGATCGGGTTCGACGCCCTGCTCGTGCTGGTAGGCGTAGAAGTCGCCGGTGCGGCCGAGGCCGGTCTGCACCTCGTCGGCGATCAGCAGCGCCTTGTGCCGGTGCAGCAGCTCCTGAGCGGCCCGCAGATAGCCGGGCGGGGACTCGTGCACGCCCTTGCCCTGGATGGGCTCCACGATCAGGGCCGCCACGTCCTGCCTGCGCAGCTCCCTCTCCAGCGCGTCGAGGTCGCCGAGGGGGACGGCCGTGTCGGGCAGCAGCGGGGCGAAGCCGTCCCGGAAGCCGGACTCGCCGTTGACGGAGAGGGAGCCGGTGGTCAGCCCGTGGAAGGCGTGCTCGCAGTACAGGACGCGCGGTCTGCCGGTCGCGAACCGGGCGAACTTCAGGGCGCCTTCGACCGCCTCGGTGCCACTGTTGCCGAAGAACACCCGGTCCAGATGGGGGCTGTGGGCGAGCAGCCGCTCGGCCAGCAGGCCGGGCAGCGGCTGGCAGTCGAAGCGGGTGAGGTCGGCGAGGGAGGCGTCCAGGACGTCGTGCAGCGCCTTGCGGACGACGGGGTGGTGGCGGCCCAGGCCCATCACCCCGAATCCGGCGAGCATGTCCAGGTGGTCGTTGCCGTCGGCGTCCCAGAAGTGGGCGCCCTCGGCACGCTCGTAGACCTTGTCGAAGCCGATGGTGTGCAGCATGCGCGGGAGCTGGTGGTTGAGGTACCGGCTGTGCAGCTCGTAGCGCTCGGCTCCGCGTTCGGCCAGCAGTGCGCCGAGGTCGAAGTCTCCGGTTCCGGACGGCGCCGGCGCCGACTCCGCGGTGGTCATGCCTGATGCTCCTGTGGGTCCTGGGACTGTTTCGCGAGATGGTCCCCGACGGCGAGGCTCGCGCTGATCCGTCCGGCGATCTCGACGGGGGTGAGGCCGATGTCCGCGAGCACCTCGCCGCGCTTGGCGTGCGGGAGGAACTGCTCCGGGATGCCGAACCGCCGTACGGGTACGTCCACTTCGGCGTCGCCCAATGCCAGCGCCACCGCCGAACCGACGCCTGCCGCAC
This sequence comes from Streptomyces sp. NRRL WC-3626, assembly GCF_000718785.1. Classification (GTDB taxonomy): domain Bacteria; phylum Actinomycetota; class Actinomycetes; order Streptomycetales; family Streptomycetaceae; genus Streptomyces; species Streptomyces edwardsiae. The sequence goes on from NZ_JOCA01000014.1 coordinate 190,677, forward strand.
GGCTGTTGTCCTCGACGACGGCCACCATCCGGTGTTCGGCGGCCAGTTCCGGAAGGGCGGGATCGACGGGTTTGACCCAGCGGGGGTCGACCACCGTGCAGCGGATGCCGCGTGCTTCGAGCAGTCCGGCGGTCTGGAGGCAGACCGGGGCCATCACACCGACGGCCACCAGGAGCACCTCGGCCCCGGCGGTCCGGTGCAGAACATCCATGCCGCCGGCCCGGTCGAGGGCGGGGATCGCCGGGCCCACGGACTCCTTGGGGAATCTGAGCAGGGTGGGCGCGTCGTCGACGGCGACCGCCTCGCGCAGCTGGGCACGGAGCTGGTCGGCGTCGCGGGGCGCGGCGATGCGCAGTCCGGGGACGACCTGGAGGACGGACATGTCCCACATGCCGTTGTGCGAGGGCCCGTCGGCGCCGGTGACACCGGCCCGGTCCAGGACGAAGGTCACCCCGCAGCGGTGCAGCGCCACGTCCATCAGCAGCTGGTCGAAGGCGCGGTTGAGGAAGGTGGCGTAGACGGCGACGACCGGGTGCAGGCCGCCGGTCGCGAGGCCCGCCGCGGACACGGCCGCGTGCTGCTCGGCGATGCCGACGTCCCACACCCGGTCCGGGAACCGTTCGGCGAAGCCGCCCAGGCCGACCGGGTGCAGCATGGCGGCGGTTATCGCCACCACGTCCTCGCGCTCCTCACCGATCCGGACGAACTCCTCGCCGAACACGGAGGTCCAGGACGGGCCGCCGGACGGTGCCAGCGGCGCGCAGGTGAGGGGGTCCATCACCCCGACGGTGTGGAAGTGGTCCTCCTCGTGGGCGAGGGCGGGTTCGTAGCCGCGGCCCTTCTCGGTGAGGCAGTGGACCAGGACGGGGCCGTGGAAGCGTTTGGCGCGGCGCAGCGCGGACTCCACCGCCTTGATGTCGTGTCCGTCGATGGGGCCGACGTACTTCAGGCCCAGGTCCTCGAAGAGGCCCTGCGGGGCGAAGGCGTCCTTGAAGCCCTTCTTCGCGCCGTGCAGCGCCTCGTAGACGGTGCGGCCGATCACCGGGGTGCGCTGGAGTACGTCCTTGCCCCAGGCCAGCACCCGTTCGTAGCCGTCGGTCGTACGCAGGGTGGCGAGGTGGTTGGCGAGGCCGCCGATGGTGGGGGCGTAGGAGCGCTCGTTGTCGTTGACGACGACGATCAGCGGCCGGTCCTTGGCGGCGGCGATGTTGTTCAGTGCCTCCCAGGCCATGCCGCCGGTGAGCGCGCCGTCGCCGATCACCGCGACGACATGGCCGCCCGCGCCGCGCACCTGGCGGGCCTTGGCGAGTCCGTCGGCCCATCCCAGGGCGGTGGAGGCGTGGCTGTTCTCGATGACGTCGTGCTCGGACTCCTCGCGCGAGGGGTAGCCGGAGAGTCCGCCCTTGCCGCGCAGTTTGGAGAAGTCCTGACGTCCGGTCAGGAGTTTGTGGACGTAGCTCTGGTGACCGGTGTCCCACAGGACGCGGTCGACGGGCGACTCGAAAACCCGGTGCAGGGCGACGGTCAGTTCCACCACGCCCAGGTTGGGTCCGAGATGGCCGCCGGTCCTGGCGACCGCCTGCACCAGGAACTCCCTGATCTCGTGGGACAGTTGTCCGAGTTCCGCCTCGGACAACGCCTTCAGGTCGCGTGGTTGCCGGATGTTCTCCAGGATCGTCACGCTCTGGCCCCCTTCGAAGATGCCGTGCTGTTCAGCTCACGGTGACGGCCGGCTCCCCCGGCGCGGCGCCGTCCTTCTCCATCTGCTCGGCGATCTTCATCGCCTCTTCGATCAGCGTCTCGACGATCTTCGACTCGGGCACGGTCTTGATGACCTCGCCCCTGACGAAGATCTGGCCCTTGCCGTTGCCGGAGGCGACACCGAGGTCGGCCTCGCGCGCCTCACCGGGCCCGTTGACGACACAGCCCATGACGGCCACCCGCAACGGCACCTCCATGCCGTCCAGGCCCGCGGTGACCTCGTCGGCGAGCCGGTACACGTCGACCTGGGCGCGGCCGCAGGACGGGCAGGACACGATCTCCAGCCTGCGCTGCCTGAGGTTCAGCGACTCCAGGATCTGGATGCCGACCTTGACCTCCTCGACCGGCGGCGCGGACAGCGACACCCGGATGGTGTCGCCGATGCCCTCACTGAGCAGCGCGCCGAACGCGACGGCCGACTTGACGGTGCCCTGGAACGCCGGCCCGGCCTCGGTCACACCGAGGTGCAGCGGGTAGTCGCACCGCTCGGCGAGCTGGCGATAGGCGTTGATCATGACGACCGGGTCGTTGTGCTTGACGGAGATCTTGATGTCGCGGAAGTCGTGCTCCTCGAAGAGGGACGCCTCCCACAGGGCCGACTCGACGAGCGCCTCCGGGGTGGCCCTGCCGTACTTCTGGAGCAGGCGCCGGTCCAGCGAGCCGGCGTTCACGCCGATGCGGATCGGGGTGCCGTGGTCCCTGGCGGCCTGGGCGATCTCCTTCACCCGGTCGTCGAACTGCTTGATGTTGCCCGGGTTCACCCGGACCGCGGCGCAGCCGGCCTCGATCGCGGCGAAGACGTACTTGGGCTGGAAGTGGATGTCGGCTGGCGAGGACGGCGGTGGGCTCGTAGCCGCAGTGCGCCATGCAGTTGTCGCAGCGCGGGTCCTTGCCGCGGCCGTACCGGTCCCAGTCGGTGTCCTCGATCAGTTCCCGGTACGTCGGCACATAGCCGTCGCTCATCAGATAGCAGGGGCGCTGCCAGCCGAAGAGGGAGTAGTTCGGGATCGCCCACGCGGTGCAGGGGAAGTCGACCTTGCCCTCGAGGAAGTCGAGGAACAGCGGGGAGTGGTTCAGCCGCCAGCGGCCCCGGTTGCCGCCCGCGAAGGCCTTCTTGAACAGCTCCCGGGTCTGCTCCACACCGAGGAAGTGCTCCTGGTCGGGGGCCTTCTCGTAGGCGTAGGCGGGCGAGATCATCATCTCGTCCACGCGCAGGTCGTCGTTGAGGAAGTTCAGCACCTCGACGATGGTCTGCGGGGTGTCGGTGTTGAAGAACGTGGAGTTGGTGGTGACGCGGAAGCCGCGCCGCTTGGCCTCCTTGATGGCCGCCACGGCCTCGTCGAACACGCCCTCCTTCGCCACGGACTCGTCGTGCCGCTCGCGCAGTCCGTCGATGTGCACGGCGAACGCGAAGTACCGCGAAGGAGTGAACCTGTCCATCTTCTTGCGCAGCAGCATCGCGTTGGTGCACAGGAAGACGTACTTGCGCCTGGCCACCAGCTGGCGCACGATCTCGTCGATCTGGGGGTGCATCAGGGGCTCCCCGCCGGCGATGGACACCATCGGCGCCCCGGACTCCAGTACGGCGCCCACGGCCTGCGCGACGGGCATCCGCTGCTTGAGCACCCCGGCCGGGTGCTGGATCTTCCCGCAGCCCTCGCACGCGAGGTTGCAGGCGAAGAGCGGTTCCAGCTCGACGATCAGCGGGAACTTCTCCCGCCCGCGGAGCTTCTGTTCGGCCAAGTATGTAGCGACCTTGATGGACTGACGCAGCGGCATGGCCATCTGGCTCACCTCCTGGGGAGCAGCAAGGAACGGTGCCATTCATAGAAAGCCGGAAGTACGGAACGAAGGACACGGAAAGCCGATATTCCACCGCGCACCGTGCCGATGCGGACCAGTTCGTGTTCAGGAGCGTCCACGACCACCCGGACGGCCGCAACCGGGCGCTCGCCCGCACGCACGGCGCTCAGAAGCGTGGCGGCGGATTCCATGTCGACCGCGATCGCGCCGGTCGCGAGCAGATCGGCGCGTTCGTGACCGCGCACGACATGGTCGGAGCCGGTGAGCGGCCCGGTGTGGACGGTGCGCCCGGGCACGGCGCGCACCAGCTCCTTCTTCAGCAGTTCGGTTCCCACGCACGGAACACTGCCGCGCGGGTCCCGGGTCTCCTCGGCGACGACCAGGTCGCCGGGGTGCATGCCGGGGGCGAGTCCGGCGCAGAAGCCCGTGGCGAGGACGGCCGCCTCGCGCAGGGCCGGATCGGTGAGCATCCGGGTGACGGACCGCTCGGCCGCCGCCGGCCCCATGCCCGTACGCAGCACGGTGACGGGTCCGCCGGTGGTGACCCGCTCGCGCCTGCGCAGGGCGAACTGCTCGATGCCGAGCGCGCAGGCGATCAGCAGCGGGGCCGGGGCGGGCCGGGGGCTCATCAGCTTCCCTTCGCCTCGGCGAGCGACGGCTGCCCGGCGGCGGCCTTCGCCACGGGCGGCCGCTTGGCGAAGGGGTCGCCGTGCACGTACCGGCCGAGCGCGGTGAGCGGGAACACCTGCCGGTAGAGGTGGTAGTTGATGGAGAAGTCCCAGGGGAAGCCGGTGCCGGTGAAGTACGGCTCGTCCCAGGAGCCGTCCTCGCGCTGGGTGTCCGCGAGCCACCGGACCCCGTGTTCGACGGCCTCGGACTCCCTCTCCCCCGCCGCGAGCAGCGCCATCAGCGCCCAGGCGGTCTGCGAGGCGGTGGAGGCGCCGCGGCCGCTCCACTCGCGGACGTGGCGGTAGGAGCGCAGGTCCTCGCCCCAGCCGCCGTCGTCGTTCTGCACCTTCTCCAGCCAGGACACCGCGCGGCGGATCGCCGGGTGGGAGGCGGGGAACCCGGCCGCGGTCAGCGCGGGGACCACGGAGCCGGTGCCGTAGAGGTAGTTGACGCCCCAGCGGCCGAACCAGGAGCCGTCGAGCTCCTGTTCGGCGAGCAGCCACTGGATGCCGCGCCGGGTGCGCGGGTCGTGGGTGAGGCCCTCGAAGGCGAGCATCTCCACGACGTGCGCGGTGACATCGGCCGACGGGGGGTCGATGACCTCGCCGAAGTCGCAGAAGGGCAGCCGGTTGGGGAACGGGCTGGTGTTGTCGACGTCGAAGGCGCCCCAGGCGCCGTTCTTCGACTGCATGCCGAGGTTCCAGCGGACCCCGCGCCCGATCGCGTTGTCCATCCGCTCGGGGTCGTGGTGCTTGACCCGGCGCAGCGCGAGGACCACCTCGGCGGTGTCGTCGATGTCGGGGTAGTTGTCGTTGTGGAACTCGAACGCCCAGCCGCCCGGCGGGAGATGGGGGCGGCGTACGGACCAGTCGCCGGGCCGTACGATCTGCTCGCCGAGCATCCAGTCGGCGGCCTTGACGAGTTGGGGGTGGTCGGCGGGCAGGCCGGCGTCCGCGAGCGCGATGGTGGCGAGGCAGGTGTCCCAGACCGGGGACTGGCAGGCCTCGATCATCCGGGCGCCGTCCTCGCGCCATACGGCGAACCGGTCCAGCGATTCCAGGCCGGCGCGCATCACCGGGTGGTTGAGGTCGTAGCCGAGCAGGTGGAGCGCGATGACCGAGTAGACGGCGGGGGGCTGGATGCCGCCCCAGCAGCCGTCGTTCTCCTGGCGTTCGACGATCCAGCGGGCGGCGGTGTTCATGGCCGCCCCGCGCAGCCGGCGCGGTACCGCCCTGCGCAGGGTGTGCAGGGCTTTGTCGAGGCGCTGGAAGGCGCCGTCCCAGGTGTTGGCCGGGGCGAACGGCCGGACGGGGTTCGGGTGTTGTGGGTCGGCGTGCAGTTCGTCCAGCGGGAACGGGGCGGGGCGCACCGGCCGTTTGGCGGAGACGATCGTCAGCGGCACGATGGTCTGCCGGGCCCAGCAGCCGAAGTCGTAGATGTTGAGCGGCAGCCAGGACGGGAACCAGATGAGTTCGGGCGGGAGTTCGGGCAGGTCCTCCCACTTCCACCAGCCGAACAGGGCGAGCCAGATCCGGGTGAAGACGCGAGCGGCGGCGACTCCGCCCCGTTCCCTGATCCAGGCGGAGGCCCTCGCCATGTGGGGGGCGTCGGGCGGGTCGCCGGCCAGTCGCAGGGCGACGTACGCCTCGATGGTGGCGGAGAGGTCGCCGGGTCCGCCGAAGAAGGTGGCCCAGGTGCCGTCCTCGCGCTGCTCGCCGCGGATGAACAGGGCGGCGGCACGGGTGGTGTCCTCGTCGGCGATGCCGAGGAACTGGCGCAGCAGCAGGTCCTCGGCGTCCATCGTGACGTTGGTCTCGAGGTCGCCCTTCCACCAGCCCTGGTCGTCCTGCCTCGACAGCAGGAAGTCGGTGGCGCGCCGCATGGCGCGGGCGGCGACGTCGGACGGTGCCCCGGTCGCCTCGGGGATTTCGGTGTCGGTGTCGCTGGCCGCGGTCACGCGGAACGGCAGGGCCGCCCCGGTGCTTCCGTCGGTCGTCGCTGTCATGGCTTCCCCTTCGTGCAGTCCTGCGAGTGGTGTCTGCTGTGGGTCCGCCGTCGGCCGGTGCCGTTCTCCTCGCCGCACCGGCCGGCGACTACGCGAGGGCTATTCGACCGATAGTGATCATCTCTTTCGTACGACGACGAAGTCCGCAAGCGCCGTGAACTGTTCCCGCACCCGGTCGGGCATGTCCACGGCGTCGAGGGCCTCGATGGCGATGGTGTGCTGGCGGCGTGCCTCCCCGGCGGTCCAGTCGCGGCCGCCGGCCTCCTCGATCAGGGCGGCACGGGCCGCGAACTCCTCCTCGGAGAAGTTCGCGAAGTCGCTGCTCTTGGCGTCCGCGGCGAGGATCTCGCCGAGCCGCTCGGAGGCGGGGCCGCCCGCCGCGAGCGCGGCCACCACGGGGAGCGACTTCTTGCGCTGGCGCAGGTCGCTCCAGGTCTGCTTGCCGGTGGCCTCCGGGTCGCCCCAGATGCCGAGGAGGTCGTCGACGGCCTGGAAGGCGAGGCCGAGGTGGTAGCCGTACCGCTCCAGGCTGTCGGCGGTGCGGTCGTCCGCGCCGCCGAGCACCGCTCCGATGGAGCTGGCGCAGGCGAGGAGGGCGCCGGTCTTGTTGCCCTCCATCTCCAGGCACTCCTCGACGCTGACGCGGTCGCGGTGCTCGTAGGAGATGTCCTGGGCCTGGCCGTCGATGAGGGAGCGGCTGGCGGTGGTCAGCCGGCGGGTGGCGCGGCCCGCCTCGACGGTGCCGAGTTCCAGCAGCACCTCGTTGGCCAGGGCGAACAGGGCGTCGCCGACCAGGATGGCCTGGGCGGGGCCGTGCACCTTCCAGACGGTGTCGCGGTGCCGGCGCTGTTCGTCGCCGTCCATCAGGTCGTCGTGCAGGAGGGAGAAGTTGTGGACCAGTTCGACGGCTACCGCGCCGGGTACGCCGGTCTCGGGGGCGGCCCCGGTGACCTCGGCGGACAGCACGGCCAGGGCGGGGCGTACGGCCTTGCCCCCGTCGCCGTCCGCGGGCCGGCCGTGGGCGTCGATCCAGCCGAAGTGGTACGCGGCGACGGTGTCCATGGGAGGTGCCAGGCGGTCGACGGCCGCCCGCAGTACCGGCGTGGCCAGGGTCCGGCCGCGCTCCAGGAGCGCGGACACGTCCACCGCGGTCCTTCGAGCGGCCTGCGAGGCCGGGGGCACAGTGGGCACAGTCTCTCCTCTTGTCGCGGTACCGGGAGTGCGGGATCCCGCCGCGCCGGTCTCGTGCAGCATCAGGCCGCCTCCTCCAGTGCGAAGAGCCGGCGGGGGCGAGGGCGGCCCAGGGCGTTCAGCGCGGCGTCCGCCGCGCCGACGCCGCTGCGGACCGCGCTCTCCATGGTCGCGGGCCACCCGGTGGCGGTCCACGCTCCGGCCAGGTACAGGCCGGGTGCCTTGGTGCGGGCGCCGGGCCTGAGGCGTCCGACGCCGGGGGCGGGAGCGAACGTGGCGGTGCGCTCCCGGGTGACGAAGAAGTCCTCGACCCGGGCCTCGCGGGTGTGCGGCAGCAGCCGCTCCAGTTCGGGCAGATACCGCTCGCGCAGGACGGCGACCGGCTCGTCGATGTCGTCGTGGGCGACCGACTGGGACAGCGCCAGATACTGGCCGCGCTTCAGCCCGGAGGCGTCGGTGCGGTCGAAGACCCACTGCACGGGGGTGCCGAGGGCGGCGAAGAAGGGAGCGTCGAGCACCTTGCGGTCGTAGACGACGTGCATGTTGAGGATGGGCGCGGTGCCGATGGCGAGCAGCCGCCCGGGGTCGTCGAGCGCGCCTTGGGGCAGCAGGTCGTACGCCTCGCGCTGCGGTACGGCGAGGACGACCGTGTCGGCCGCGATCGTCTCGCCGGGAACCCCGACGCTCCATCCCCCGTTCCCGTCCGCACCGACGGAGGTGACCCGGGTACGGACCTCGGTGCGCACGCCGGCGGCGTCGAGCGCCTCGCGGGCGAGCCGGTCGTGCAGTTCGCCCAGCGGCACCCTGGCCCACCCGATGTCGGCCGCCGCGGGGTCGGAGAGCAGACCGGTCTTGAAGACCATCGCGGCGAGCGCCAGGGACGAGTCGCCCGCGACCGCGTTGAGGGTGGCGACCCCGACCAGGTCCCAGAGGGCCTCAATGGCGCGTGCCGACTGGCCGTGCGCGGACAGCCAGCTGCCGAAGTCCTGGGCGTCCAGGGCCGGATCGGTGAGGTCGAGCCCCTTCAGCGCGAGCGCGGCCCGGCCCACCCTGGCCCGGTCGGCGAGCGACAGGTGCGGATAGGTGGCGAGGCCGCGCCCCAGGTGCAGGGGTACGGGCAGCGCGTCGCGCCGCAGTCTGCCGAGCCGCCGCCCCTCGGGGCGGCCGACGTCGACGACGGGCACGTCGAGACGGTCCTGCAGGGGCGCCAGTGCCGCCCCGCCGATCCGGTCGAGGAACCAGCGGTAGGCGGTGCAGCAGCGCAGATACACGTGCTGGCCGTTGTCGACGGTCAGTTCGCCCCGCCGGAAGGAGAAGGCGAGTCCGCCCAGACGCGGCCGGCCCTCGAGCAGGGTGACGCGGACTCCGGCGTCGGCCAGGGCGAGCGCGGCGGTGACACCGGCCAGCCCGCCGCCGACGACCACGGCGTGCCGTCCCGCCGGGACGGGGGCGTCCGCGCGCGGCTCTCCGGAGCGTGTGCCGTGACTCATGCGCCCTCCCCCGACGGTGCGGAACCGGCCGTCTTCGTGGGGGACGCGGCGCCGTGGCGGAGGGTTGCCCGCCGTTTGCCGCCGGGGTACGGGACGTCCATCAGGCACGCCTCCTGACGGTCCGCCGGGTCACATGCCGGGTGTCCAGGCCGGACAGGCCGCGCACCGCGACATACGCCTTCTCGCGCCCGGGCAGGGAGACCCGGCCGCGCAGCACCGCCTCGGGGTCGCGCTCGATACGGTCCAGGAGGCGGCGGTAGATGCCGGCCATGGCGGCGACGCAGGCGCCGCTGCGCCGGTCGAGCAGCGGGAGCAGCCGGTAGCCCTCGGCGAAGAGGGCGCGGGCCCTGCGCACCTCGAAGTGCACCAGGCCCGCGAAGTCGGACCCCTGCGGTGGCGTCGGCCCGGCGAACCCGGCCGAGCAGCCGAACTTGGCGAGGTCGTCCGCGGGCAGATAGGTGCGCCCGCCCTCGGCGTCCTCACGGACGTCCCTCAGGATGTTGGTGAGCTGGAGGGCGAGGCCGAGCGTGTCCGCGTACTCGGACGCGCGCTCGGCGCCGCGCGCGCCCGGTTCGGCGCCGAACACGCCGAGCGAGAGCCGGCCGATGGCGCCCGCGACGCAGCGGCAGTAGACCTTGAGGTCGTCCCAGGTCTCGTAGGTCTCGCCGCGTACGTCCATCTGGACGCCGTCGATGAGTTCGTCCAGGCCGCCGAGCGGGATCGGGAAGTGCGCGGCGGCGTGGGCGAGGGCGACCGCGACCGGGTCGGTGTCGTCCTCGTCGACCGCGCCGTCACGGATCCGGGTGAGCAGCGCCCTGGTGTCCTCCAGCCGGGTGACCTTGACGTCGTTCGCCAGCGGACCGTCGCCGATGTCGTCGACGCGCCGGGAGAACGCGTACAGCGCCGACATGGCGCGCCGCTTGGGCGTGGGCAGCAGCCGGATGCCGTAGGCGAAGTTGCGTGCCTGCTGTCCGGTGACGGCCTCGCAGTAGCTGTAGGCGGCGAGTACCGGTGCGGGCGTGGGTGGTTGCGACTCCACGGTCCGGATCACCCCTCTTCTCGCAGGGTCACGCCCGCCTCGCGCAGCAGCTGGACCTTGCCGGGCTTGGGCGGGCCGGGAAGTACGTCGTAGTCGGCGGCGGCGATCGCGTGGAGGGCAGCCCTGCCTCCCGCCACGAACCCGGCGAGCAGCAGCCTGAGCCTGCCGTGAACGCTACCCACGAGGGGGGCGCCCGCATTCAGCAGCTCACCGGCGCGTTCCGCCTGGAACGCGACCAGGGCGCGCACCGACGCGCCCGCGCTGGGCGCGGCGAGGTCCGTCTCCCGCACGTGGAAACGTTTCATGTCCGTGGCCGGCAGGTAGACGCGGTCGCGGCCGAGGTCCTCGGCGACGTCCTGAAGGTGTTCGACGATCTGGAGTGCGGTGCAGATGTCGTCGGAGCGCCGCACCCGCTCGGGGGTCGAGGTGCCGGTGACGGCGAGGACCAGCCGGCCGACCGGGTTGGCGGACAGTTCGCAGTAGGCGAGCAGGTCGTCGTAGGTCTCGTACCGCTTGACGAGCTGGTCCTGGCGGTTGGCGGCGATCAGGCCGAGAAAGGGATCGGGGGCCAGACCGTGGCGGCGGACGGTCGGCAGGAGCCGGCGCAGCAGCGGGTGGCGCGGGTCGGGTCCCGCCGGGTCGAACACCCGGTGAAGGTCCGCCTCGAAGGCGTCCAGCAGCACCAGCCGGTCGCCGGCCTCGTCGTCGGCGACTCCGAGGAGTCGGGCGTCCGCGCCGCCGGGGGCCAGATCACCGTCGCCGATGTCATCGACCAGACGGGCGAAGCCGTACACCGCCATGAGGTCGGCCCGCCACGGCCGGGGCAGGAAGAAGGGAGCCACCGGGAAGTTCTCGGCGGCGGCCTTGTCGAGGGTGGCGCGCTCGGTGTCGGCGGCGCGCGCCGCGGCCACGGGCGTCATCGCGGACTGCCATGGGCGGGGACGGCACACGCTGCGTTCACCTGGGGAGTTTCCGTAGCCATTGCCGTCACATCTCCCGTTCTACACTGCTGACCCAATGCACACTATTTCGGACACGCCGCCCAGGCTTTCGCCGGGCGGCATCGTTGGATGGTGTCGGGCATTATGGCCCTGATTGCTGCCTTTCGGGACCGCTCCAGCTTACGTTGTACAACGCGGCGGGCTCCGGCGGGGGTCTCCGCGCAACACGACAACACACCGTTCGGCGTCAAGATTCCACAGGGCGGCCGGAGTTGACGCTTCCTTTGCAGACGCCGGGCCCCGCCGGAGGGTTCCGGCGGGGCCCTGGACTCACCGGGCTACTTGCCGGTGAACTTCTCGTACTCCCGGAGCACCTCGTCGGTCGGGCCGTCCATGCGGAGTTCGCCGCGCTCCAGCCAGAGGACCCGGTCGCAGGTGTCGCGGATCGACTTGTTGTTGTGGCTGACCAGGAACACCGTGCCGGCCTGCTTGCGCAGTTCCCGGATCCGGGCCTCGGAGCGCTTCTGGAACTTGCGGTCGCCGGTGGCCAGCGCCTCGTCGATCATCAGGACGTCGTGGTCCTTGGCGGCGGCGATGGAGAACCGCAGCCGGGCCGCCATGCCCGAGGAGTAGGTGCGCATCGGCAGGGTGATGAAGTCGCCCTTCCCGTTCGCCGGTGAGGTCGTTCATCAGGGCGGCGTTGACGCCGAGCAGGGAGGGCTGGCCGTCGGTGTAGACCTTGCCCCGTTCGGCGGGCAGCAGCCCGGCGATGGCCCGCAGCAGGGTCGACTTGCCCGAGCCGTTGGAGCCGATCAGGCCGATGGCCTCGCCCCGGTAGGCGACGAAGGAGACCCCGCGTACGGCGTGCACCTTGCGCACGCCCCGCTCCTCGCCCCGCTTGACGATGCGGCTGAGCGCCGCCGTGGCACTGCCCTTGCCGGTCTTCGCGCCATTGACGCGGTAGACGATGTGCAGATCGTCCGCGATGACCGTGGGGATCTTCGCGTCGGTGGTGTCAGCCACGGCCGTACCTCTCCTCTGCCTTCCAGAAGTAGACGAACCCGATCACGCCGGCCAGCAGCGCCCAGCCCAGCGCGAACGCCCACACGTGCGGGGGCAGGTACGAGGAGCCGTAGCCGTCGATCATCGCGAAGCGGATCAGGTCCATGTAGACCGCGGCCGGGTTCCACTGCAGGACGTCGGCGAGCCAGCCGGGCACGTCCTTGCCCTCCAGCATCGCCGGGATGCTGAACATCACGCCGGACGCGTACATCCAGGTGCGCAGCACGAACGGCATCAGCTGGGCCAGGTCGGGTGTCTTGCTGCCCATCCGCGCGAAGATCAGCGCGAGCCCGGTGTTGAACACGAACTGCAGCACCAGCGCCGGGATCACCAGCAGCCAGGAGAGATCCGGGAAGCTGCGGAACGCGCACAGCACGATGACGAGCACGAGCATCGAGTACAGCAGTTGCTGGAGCTGCTGGAGCGCGAACGAGACCGGCAGCGACGCTCTGGGGAAGTGCAGGGCCCGCACCAGCCCGAGGTTCCCGGAGATCGCCCGCACACCGGCGAGCACGGAGCTCTGGGTGAACGTGAACACGAACACGCCCGTC
>NZ_JOCA01000015.1 GCF_000718785.1 Streptomyces sp. NRRL WC-3626
AAGACCGGCCAGAAGATCGCCCTGTCCGGCAACACCGGCAACTCCAGCGGCCCCCACCTGCACTTCGAGATCCGCACCACCCCGAACTACGGCTCCGCCATCAACCCGGCGACCTTCCTGCGCGCCCACGGCGTCAACCTCTGACCGACCCGGTCACACGGCACCACCCGAGCGACCCCGAGAAGCGGCCCCGCGCCGCCTCGGGGTCGCGTCGCGCGTTCAGCCCCGGGAGGCGTACGGGACGAAACGCGCCCACGCGCCGGGGGCGAAGGCGAGACGGGGGCCCGCGGTGTCCTTGGAGTCACGGACGTGGACGGTGCCGGGGGTGGGCGAGTTCGACACAGGAGTAATTGCCGTCGCTGTATCTGCGCCGTTCGGAGGCGGCCCCAGCGGTGACGCCTGCCGAAACAAGCAGCCCCAAACGACCGCACCGCCTGTCGCGCCCGCCCGGAATCAACCAAGCATCACACCTACAGCCACGCGTAAACTCCGAACATGTCGGAGAAGCGCATCCCATGGCGCCCCATCGAAGCCCTCCCCCACCTCAATGGGGAAATCGCTGCCCGCCTGGCCTCAGTGGACGCCCTTCAGGTTGCCTGGAAGGCGGTACAGGCCTCCGCGTCCCCGGAGGAAGTGGAGGCCTCCCTGAAGCGCCGACTGCGGCGGCATGCCATCGAGACAGGCATCATCGAACGCCTGTACGACATGAGCTGGGGTGTCACGGAGGCCCTGGTGGCCGAGGGACTCACCACCGAGGTCGCCTCGGCGGAGGGCGAGGTCTCCGAGAGCACACTGTCCGTGATCAAGGACCAGTTCGAGGCACTCTCATTCCTCGTCGAGTGGGCAAGGGCGGGTCAGGAACTCTCGATTCACTTCATCCGCGAGCTGCACACCCTCATCGTGCGACACCAGCCGCATTACGAGGGGCGGGACCAGTTCGGCAGGACCGTTCGCCTGCCGCTGGCACCCGGCGCATGGAAGGAACTGGACAACTCGATCACTCGATCAGACGGCGCCGTGATCGAGTGCACGCCCACCTTGCACGTGGACAGCGAAATGCAGCGTCTCGTGCAGTTGTACGCAGAGACTTCGAACGAGCACCCTCTCGTACGCGCAGCCTGGCTGCACCACCGTTTTATCCAGATCCACCCGTTCCCGGATGGAAATGGCCGGGTCGCCCGCGCCTTGACCCTCCTCGCGTTGCAGCGTGGGCAATACGCCCCAATTGCTGTGGACCGGATTCAGCGAGCCGAATACATCGCCGCTCTGGACGAGGCGAACGATGGCGACCTTCGCGCACTGGTCCGCTTCTTCGCCCGTATCGAGGAGAAGGCTCTTCGCTCGGAGCTTCAGGCTCCGCTCACACCTGTGCCTGAATCGTCGGGTGCGGTCGCCGTGGCCCGCGCCTACGCCTCACGTCTGAAAGCCCGCGAGGTAGCCGATCAGGCACTCAAGGGCCAGGCGGCGAGTGCACTGGCTACGACCCTCCACGAACGCCTCACCCGCTTCCTGGAAACCACGTCTCATCAAGTACAGGACGCCTACCGGGAGTTCGACCCCTCCACATATGCGAGCGTGGACCGCGCGGCCCCGCCGGACCCGAAAGCGAAGTACTGGCATGGCCAGTTGGTGCACGCGGCACGCCTGGCCGACTTCTATTCGAACCTCAGCGAGGGATCCTGGTGGGTTCGTCTCCATCTGAGACTGCGCGGGAGCCTGCTGCGCTTCATCACCACCATCCAGAAGGTGGGGCGCGGTGAAACCGGCGTTCTGGCCTTGACCGTCTTCGCGGAGGTTCTCTCGTCGGACACGGAGAATGGCGCACCCGCACTTCTGTACAGAGTGTTTGAGCATCCGCACGTACCGGACAGCGTCACGCTCATCTACACCGATGACGCGGAGACGCGCTGGGAAGAAGTGCACCAGGTTGTGGACACCACGCTCAGCACGGCCATCAGTCGCTTCTCGGAAGACCTGGCCTGAGTGCCGGGCCCCGCAGACAGCAGGCACCTCGACGGGACATCCGTGGCTCCTTCACCGTTGTGCCTCACGAGGCCCAAGCACCCCTCGCAGACTTCGCAGGTCACCGGAACAACTCCCGACAGCGCCGGACAGCCACCGGACAATGACCGTACGCATGCGCCGAGTCACCAGAAGGGCACGCAGATCCAGCCACGCTGAGTGATGTGAATCAGCACATCCTCATCCTCAAGGCCCACGGCTCCCGGAACGACATCTTCGTGGTGGACGGTGCGCCGCTCGACCACTTCGCCACGGCGGACGAGCTGACCCGGGCCGTCGGGCTGCTGTGCGACCGCAAGCGGGGACTGGGCGGCGACGGCGTGTACTTCGTGGCCGACCACGGCGACGGCACCGCGCGGGCCTGGTTCTACAACCCGGACGGGTCCGAGGCGCTGCTCTGCGGCAACGGGATGCGGTGCGCGGGCCGGATACTGCTGGACCGGCACCACGCGGACTCGGTCGTCGTGGAGCAAGGACCGTACTCCTTCACCGTGCGTGACCGGGGCCGCACGTCCCACGGTGTACGGCAGGTGTCGGTGGAGCTGCCCGCCGTCGATTTCGCGCCGGGCGACCCGATCGTGGCGGAGGCCGGACCCCGCGGCGAGTATGTGGACCGACTCCTTCCGGCCTTCCACCCCTCGCGGCACGTGACGGCGGTAGCGGTCCCGAACTCGCACCTGATCACGGTGATCGACGCGTACGACGAGGCCGAACTGATCGAGACCGGGCGGCGCGTCGCCGGTTCACCGGGCGTCTTCCCGATCGGCGCCAACCTCTCCTTCGTCCTGCCGCTGTCCGACGACGAGGTGTTCATCCACACCTACGAGCGAGGGGCCGGCCTGACCCCGTCGTGCGGTTCCGGCATCGCGGCGTCCCGCGCCACCCTGTCCCGGCTCGGGCTGGTCGACCCGGAGCGGCCGGTGACCGTGCGGAACCCCGGCGGTGTCGCGCGCAGCTTCCTCCGGACGGTCGGTGATGTGTGGCAGCCGGTGCTGGAGGGCAACGCCACTCTCCTGTTCGACGCGGAACTCGACCCGGCCGTACTGCTCGGAGACGGCCCGGTGGAGTACGCGGGTGCCGCGCACATGGCGGAAATCAGCGCGTTCGCGGAGCTCAGCCGGGAAAACATGAAGGTGCTGCACGAGGCGGGCGTGCACCCGACCGAGGTCTGACCGCCGGCCCGGCTCCGTCCTGATGGCCGGCTCCGCCCCGTGCCGCTTCCGGCGGGGACGAAGGGGAGGGGATGACGTTGGGGGCGCTGTCGGCTGGCCTGGTGGCCATCGCGGTGGGGATCGCTCTGCGGCAAGCGGACCGGTGGTGGTTCAGTCCGGCTCGGGGGCGGCACACCCCGGACTCTCTCCGTCCGGTGATGCGGCTCCAGCGTGAGCGACTGAACGACGTCACGCCCGTGCTCCTGCTGCTGGGCCACTGGCTGGAGTTCGCCGGGTGGTGCGTGGTGGCCGTGCACGACGGCCCTTGGGGGTACGCGGTCGCGGCGCTCGCGGGGGCGGTGAAATTCCGCCACCTCCAGGAGGTCAGCCACTTCGCGGTGCACGGCGTGCTGGTACGCGGGGGCCGGCTGAACACACTGCTCGCCGAGGCGGCCGTGCACATCCCGCTCGGTTTCGTCCCCGTGTCCGTACGCCGACGTCGGCACGTACGCGAGCACCATCCGAACGCGACAATCGCCGGTGCCGATCCGAACCTGGCCGAACTGCACGCGGCCGGACTACGCCCGGGAGCAACGGTGGTGCGGTACGTGCTCGCCCTGATCCACCCACTCACCCCGACTGGTGTCCACGGCACCGTGCGCGGCCTGAGCGGCCTGTGGCGGGAAGCGGGTGCCGGGCGGCTGCGGGCGGCCGGCCCGGTGGCGGTGACGGGGGCTGTCGCCGTGGTCTTTGGCTGGGAGGCGGCAGTGTTCGCCTTCGTACTGCCCCGGCTGCTCCTCTATCCGCAGCTCGCCTGGATGTCGCTGCTCGTCGAACACCGCTGGTTCGACCCCGAGCCGGTGACCGGGCCGCCCGTCGCCGTGGAGGCAGGCCGCTGCCTGCGCCTGTATCCGCGCAACGCGCTCCTCGCCCTGCTGGCCCGCGGCACCTGGCTGCCCTACGGCGACCTGTACCACTTCGCGCACTCCGCGCATCCTTCGGTGCGCTGGAACTACCTCCCGGCGCTGGAGCGCGCCCTGTGCGGCCCCGCATACCGACCGCACGCCCTGCTCCTGGGCGAGTCGGCGGTGCTCCGCCGTCACCGCCGGGCGCTGGCCCCGGTCTCCGGGGCCGCTCGTGCCCGCCAGATGGTCCGCCCGCTGCCGAAGTTGCGGGCAGACCGCGCAGTGTGCTCAGCCTTCGCAGGCGTACGGGACGAAACGCGCCCACGCGCCGGGGGCGAAGGCTAGACGGGGGCCCGCGGTGTCCTTGGAGTCACGGACGTGGACGGTGCCGGGGGTAACGGCGAGTTCGACGCACGACTCGCCGTTATTGCCGCTGCTGTAGCTGCTCTTGAACCACGCCGGCTCGGAGGCGACCGCAACCGCATCGCCGCGGCTCATGAGCCCGAGGCAAAAGCCACGAACTGTGTCCAGGCCCCAGGAGCAAGGGCCAGCCTCGGCCCGTCGAGGGTCTTGGAGTCACGGACGTGGACGGTGCCGGGGACGGTGGCGATCTCGACACAGGACTCGCCGTTGGTACCACCGCTGTAACTGCTCTTAAACCACGCCAGTTCGGAGTCTTTCCCGGCGGAGGCATTGCGCGTCATGTCTCTCCCAGCAGATTCTCGATGAAGGTGAACGACTCCCTCGGCGAGAGGGCCTGTGCCCGGATAGTGCCATATTGCAGCTCCAGGATACGAAGCTGCCGAGGGTCAGACACCGGGCGGCCGTTGAACAAGCCGTCGGCACGTCCCACAGCCGTGCCATCCGGGAACTTCAGCAACTCGATCCTGCCATCCAGACCAGGATGGGCCTCAGTGTCCGTCGGCATGATCTGGAGCGTGACGTGGTTCAACCGCCCCACCTCCAGTAGGTGTTCGAGTTGCTGTCGCCATGCCATTGTGCCCGCAATCCGTCGGCGCAGTGGCGCCTCTTCCACTACGAAGTGGACAGAGGGGGCAGGGTCGCGTTCGAAGACCCCCTGTCGAGCCAGGCGGGCGGCCACCATGCGTTCCACGTCATCGAGCGAGTACGGCGGTTGTGCTGCTGTGATCAAGGCCCGCACATGCTCTGGCGTCTGCAATAGGCCAGGGATGATGTTGCATTCGTACAGCCCGATCTCAACCGCCTTGCCCTCCAACTTCCCCAGCGCCCGGACCTTTTTCGGGTACCGGACCTTCTTCACGTCCTCCCAGGCCGCCGCGATCAGCCCGCCCGCGTCCAGGACCTCGTCCGCCTTGTCCAGGAACTCCTCGCGGGGGATGCGCTTGCCGCCCTCGATCTTGTACACCATGTCCTCGCCGTAGCCGACGATCCGGCCGAACTCGGCGGCCCGCATCCCCATCGCCTCACGGCGCAGTTTCAGCTGGCGTCCGACGGTCGTGATGACCGCGACGCCCCACTCATCGTCCGGGTCAACCTCCCAACCCGGCTCGTCCGCCTCGGTCTTGAGCTGCCCCGTCTCCGTCTCCGTCTCGACCGCCGTCATGCCGCACCTCTCCCTCGTCGTGGGTTCGTGACGCACCCGGCGTCCTGCCCATATCAACCGCCGGAACAGCCACGACAGCACCGGACAACCACCGGACAGTGACCGTACGCATGCGCTAAGTCACCACTCAAGGTACGCAGATCCGGCCATGTTGAGTGATGTGAATCAGCAAACCGCCGAACCCGTCACCCCCGTCCGCAACTTCAGCGTGCTGCTCTCCCCCACGCCATGCGGCGCCCGCCAAGCCCGGTGCCTGGGGGCAGCACAACTGCGCTCCTGGGGGCTGCCCGTGGACCCGGCCCGCCAGATCATCGCGGAGCTGGCCGTCAATGCGGCGACCCACGGCCGCGTCGCGGGCCGGGACTTCCGGCTCACGCTCTACGTCGTCGCCGACACCCTCCGTATCGAGGTCACCGACACGCGCGGCGAACTCCTCCCCGGTCTACAACCGGCCTCCCCCGACGCCGAGTCCGGCCGGGGCCTGCTGCTGGTCGAAGCGCTCGCCGACCGCTGGGGTGTGACCGAGGGCCGCTTCCCGCGCAAGACCGTCTGGGCCGAACTGCGGCTTACGACACCGGAACCCGAGTTCTGAAGCTCCGGTGCCGTCGGCGCCTTCCAGAACAAGAACTCTGGGGGAAAGCACCCCACCAAGCCCCACCCTTTCCCGCCCGAGGCGTGTCGTCACTCGGGCGGGTGAACATCACCGGCTCAGCTGGATTTTCGATCCCCCAGCACCCTTACGCTCAGCGCACACCCCCCGAAAAGACTTCGGCCCCCGCCGGGACTGGCATCCCGGTGCGAGGGCCTGACCACCCAGGAAGAGGAGCTTCCCAAATGGGTACCCAAAACCCTAGCGCTCCCCCGCGCTCCCAGTCAGCCCCCGGCGGCAACCCGCCCCGATCGCGTCACCGCACCACCACCGGTGGCGTCATCCACGAGAACAGGCGCCACACCACCCGCTTCGTGGTGATCGGCAACCACCTCACCCAGCACACCGAGTTGTCGCTGCTCGCGATCGGCCTCGGCTGCCACATCCAGTCGCTGCCCGCCGGCGCCCCCGTGGACATCAAGAGCCTCGCCGCCCGCTTCAAGGAAGGCACCAAGCGCATCAGCGACGCCCTGCGCGAGCTGGAGACCTACGGCTACCTCCGCCGCGAACGCGTCCGCACCCCCACCGGCCGCATCATCACCCGCACCACCTCCTGCAACCAGCCCGGCCACCGGCGTGAGACGACCCCCGTCGACTGCCCCGCCCCACGCCCCCGGCCGACGGCGAAACGCCCCCGCAAGGCCCTGCCCGCCGTCCCCCGGCCCGGCTACCCCGCCCCCGCGCTCCTCCAGCAGGCCACCGACCTCCTCGCCGGCCTCCGCCGCCACGACCCCCGCCTCCTGCTCTCCGCGACGGACACCGAACACCTGGCCCCGGGAGTCGCCGCCTGGCTGGAACGCGAGGTCACCCCCACCGCCGTACGCCACGCCCTGACCACCAACCTCCCCGACGCACCCCTCCACCGCCCCGCGGCCCTCCTCGCCCACCGCCTCACCGACGGCCTCCCGCCCCTGCCCCCGTACCGCACACCGGCCGAACCCCTGCCCGTACGCCACCCACTCCGCAACTGCGACGGCTGCGACCACGCCTTCCGCGCCCCCGGAACCGAAACCCACTGCCGCGCCTGCCGCACCGCAGCCGTCAGCCACCCCTGACGCCACAAGGAAACCCATGGTCAAGCCGCCCCACGAGGCGATGCACCGCATCTTCCAGCACGACCCCGGACTCTTCAGCCGCGTCTCACGCTTCCTCGGAGTCGACATCCCCCGGCCCGTCAGGGCCCACAGGGCCTGGGCAAGCACCCGGCCAAGCACCTCTGGAGGAACCTGGTGGCCGTGGACCTCTCCTTCTACAAGTCCTACCTCGTCGAAGAGATCCGGGACGAAGCCCGCGCCGAAGCCCGCGCCGAAGCCCTCGTCGCAGCCCTCGCCGAAAACGTCCTGACGGTACTCGAGGAACGTGGCATCGACGTTTCCGAGGACGCCCGAGAGCGCATCACCGGCTGCACCGACCCCGAAGCCCTGAGCCGCTGGCTCCGGCGCGCCGTCACCGCCCCGGTCGCCGAAGAGATCTTCGACGACCAGTGAGCAGTGTGTTCGCGGGGGCGGTGCGCGGCTGATCCGTGCCGCCCCCGGACCGCGTTACGCGTGCCCCGGCTCCGCCGAGGGGGTGTCGTCCTCCGGGGCCGGGTGGAGGGGGAAGGGGTCGACGCGGGTCTCGTCGACGACCGGCGGGGGCGGCTGCGGGGGCTTCGGCATGACCGCGGCCTCCGAGTGGCCGCCACAGCCGTACGCCAGGGAGACGACACGGCCGTCGGCCGGGGAGAACTCGTTGGCGCACACACCGAACGCCTGGCCCAGGGAGCCGCCGATCGGGGTGAGGAAGCCGCACGACACGCAGGAGGCGGGGGCCGCCTGCGCCATGGGGGTCTTCGCGCCGAAGTCGTCCTCCCAGCGGTCGGCGGCGGTGTGCAGGCCGTAGCGGGACAGGACGCGGGCGCGGCGCATGCCGAGTTCCTCGGCGACCGCCGCGATCGTGCCGCGGGCCGGGGCCATCGCCAGATGGGCCGGGGTGCCGAGCGTGAGTTCGGCGTCCTCCGCCTCCACCAGGTCGGCCATCTCGTGGGACACGGCTGAGCTCGGCGGCGGCTCCTCCTCGCCGGTGAAGCCGGGCTCCAGGCGCAGGTCCTCGGCGTCGGTGGGCAGGAGGTCTCCGGGTCCCATGTCGCCGGGGCGCAGCCGCTCGCTCCACGGCACCCACTCGGGTGCCAGGACCGCGTCCGGGCCGGGCAGCAGCACCGCCTCGTCGATCGTGACGATCTTGGCGCGGGAGGCTCGGGCGACGGTGACGGCCCAGCGCCAGCCGCGGTAGCCGGGCTCGCGGCAGCCGAAGAAGTGGGTGACGACGCGGTCGCCCTCGGAGATCAGTCCCTCGTGCTCGCCCACGACCCCGGGCGCGGCAGCCTCCTCGGCTGCGGTGCGCGCGAGGTCGACTGCCTCGGCGCACAGACGGTCGGGGGTGCGGCTTCGCGTTGTCGCTGCGCTCACAGGTATCGCTTCTCTCCTACGCCGTCTCACGAGTGCGCCACTCCCCAGCGCGGGGGGCGGACGGAGCGGACAGTGTGACCGCGTCGACGTCCGCGCCGCGACGTGCTCGGGCGCGCCTCCATCCATTCTGCGGGATGGCTGAGATACGCACGCTACCTGTTCCCGTGCGCTGGGCCTACACCGACGGTTGTTCCACCGCTCCCGCGCGCCGGTTTCGGGGCCTCGGGGATACCGTCCGGGAGCAGGCCCGGTCCGGACGACACCCCCGAAACGTTGCGCCGTACAGCGGGAACCGCGGCAGCGTCCCCGGCGATACGGCACTACACACCGGCTTGTCGGGGCACTATGACGTCGTGGCTACCGCGAGGACACCCCAGGGCGCCACCGGGACCGGTGGGCCGAAAGGGGTCAGGGGCAGCGGCCGACGCTTCGGTACGAACCGGGCGCGCGGCGGTTTCCGCGCGCTCGGGCGTGCCCTGCACCTGCCGGTGACCGGCACCGCGCGGGGCATCCGCCGGGCGACGCACGCCCATGGCGCCGGGGAGTCCGGGCTCGGCAAGCTGATCGAACTGCACGGCGTGAACGGCGCCGGCGATGTCATGATCACGGTCGCGCTGGCGTCCACCGTGTTCTTCTCCGTGCCGACGGACGAGGCGCGCGGCCGTGTCGCCCTCTACCTCGCCATCACGATGGCCCCCTTCACCCTGCTCGCCCCCGTCGTCGGCCCGCTCCTCGACCGCCTGCCGCACGGCCGCCGCGCCGCCATGGCCGGCGCGATGCTGGCCCGCGCGCTGCTCGCCCTGGTGCTGTCCGGCGCGGTCGTCACCGGCGGTCTGGAGCTGTATCCGGCCGCCTTGGGCGTACTGGTCGCGTCGAAGGCGTACGGGGTGGTCCGCAGCGCGGTCGTGCCACGGCTGCTGCCACCCGCGTTCTCCCTGGTGAAGGCGAACTCCCGGGTCACCCTCGGCGGGCTCCTCGCGACCGGGATCGCCGCGCCGATCGGCGCGGGACTGCAGCAGATCGGGCCGCGCTGGCCGCTCTACGGGGCGTTCACGATCTTCGTGGCGGGGATGCTGCTGTCGTTCCGGCTGCCGCCGAAGGTGGACTCCGCGAAGGGCGAGGACGTGGCCCTGCTCGCCGCCGACGAACGGCATCTGCACGGCCCGCACCGCAAGTCCCAGGACAAGCGCCCCGGTCTGCGTACGGTCGGTCCGGCCGTCACCCACGCGCTCGGCGCCAACGCCTCCATCCGCTGCCTCACCGGCTTCCTGATCTTCTTCCTGGCCTTCCTGCTGCGCGAGCACCCGATGACCGGTCAGAGCGCGGCGGTGTCGCTCGGCATAGTGGGCGTGGCGGCGGGCGTGGGCAACGCGCTCGGTACGGCGGTCGGGGCGTGGCTGAGGTCCCGCGCCCCGGAGATCATCATCGTGACGGTGGTGGCGTGTGTCGCGGGTGCGGCGATCGTCGCCGCCGCGTTCTTCGGGGCGGTCCTGGTGGCGTGTCTCGCCGCCATCGCCGGGTTCGCGCAGGCGCTGGCCAAGCTGTCGCTGGACGCGCTGATCCAGCGGGACGTGCCCGAACAGGTCCGGACGTCGGCGTTCGCGCGCTCGGAGACGCTGCTGCAGATGTCGTGGGTGCTGGGCGGCGCGGTCGGCATCGCGATGCCCCTCATCGGCCCGCTGGGCCTGGCCGTGGGCGCGGCGATCGTCGCCACGGGGTGGCTGACCACGGTCCGGGGCCTGATCCGCTCGGCCCGCCAGGGGAACGCGGGGCGGGCGCGGGTGGCCTAGCGGTCGACGGGCCTGCGCGCGTCCGAGCGCCGCGATGTGCTCCGGACGGGGCCCTGGCCCCCGCGCGGGCAGCCGGCGCGAGTGGCGTAACGCTCCGGCCACGCCGTACCCCCACGTGGGGAGAGGGGCGGGGCTGCCCGATAACCTTTCGCCATGACCACGTTGCCCCGCGGCGCAGCCGCCTCGAGTCACCGAGCTGTGCGACGCCGCCGGGCCGTCGCCGTCGCCGGCGCCGTATCCGCCGGACTTCTCGTCCTGGCCGCCTGTGACAAGCCGACGCCGATCGCCACCATCACGGTGGGCTCCGACTCGGTGAGCTCGGAGGCCACCTGCGGTGGCGAGGGCGAGGCCCTGAACACCGCGTCGCTCAACAAGTGCCTGCAGGACAAGGACATCGACGAGATCACCGTCGACCCCACCAAGACCGTCCGCTTCGGCGTCGACCCGGACATCGCCGACAACGGCTGGACCATCCTGATGAACGGTCAGCCGCTGGTCGAGTCCAGCAAGAAGACCTACCAGGAGATCCCGGGCAGCGTCTTCTTCAACGCCCAGTACGGCGCCCAGGGCGACTCGACCCTCGTGTCGATCAAGGAGGGCGAGGAGTCCGCCACGGGTCTGTGGTCCTTCCGGCTGAAGAAGTCGGACGACTGATCACGTCACCGGCACGCGTTCTCGTGGCCACCGCGGTCCCCGTCGAACGGGACGCGGTGGCCGAGGCGTTCCCCGGGGACGCCGAACAGGTGCGCCTTCCCGGGGCGACGCTGGTCCGCACGGGCGGCGGGTGCGATCTGCTGGCCGCCGGTGTCGGCCCCGCCGCGGCCGCCGCCTCGACCGCCGCCGCGCTGACCGCCGCCGCGCTCGGCGGCACCCCTTACGGTCTCGTCGTCTGCGCCGGTATCGGCGGCGGCTTCCTTCCCGGGGCGCCGGTCGGCTCGCTCGTCGTCTCCGGCACGATCGCCGTGGCCGACCTCGGCGCCGAGACCGCGGACGGCTTCCTCCCGGTCACCGAGCTGGGCTTCGGGCACGTCGCACACCACCCGCCGACGTCCCTCGTGCGGGAGGCCGTCCGGGTGACGGGCGCCCGCCCGGGCACCGTCCTGACCGTCTCCACCGTGACCGGCACCGCCGCCCGCGCCGCCGAGCTGCGCGCCCGGCACCCGGACGCCCTCGCGGAGGGCATGGAGGGCTTCGGTGTGGCGGAGGCGGCCGTCGCACAGGGCCTTCCGGTGCTGGAGGTGCGGGCGGTGTCGAACCCCGTCGGCCCGCGCGACCGTGCCGCCTGGCGCATCGGCGACGCCCTGAGCGCCCTCACCGCGGGCTTCGGGAAGCTCGCACCCGTCCTGGAGAGTTGGATTCAGCATGACCACCCCGATGACCACGCCTGAGCAGCAGCGGCTGCGGACCGCCTACTCCCCCTGCCCGAACGACACCTTCGTCTTCGACGCCCTCGCCCACGGCCGCGTCCCCGGCGCGCCCGCCGTCGACGTCACCTTCGCCGACATCGACATCACCAACGGCATGGCCGAGCGCGGCGAGCTGGATGTGCTGAAGGTGTCGTACGCGGTGCTGCCGTACGTCCTCGACGAGTACGCGCTGCTGCCCTGCGGGGGCGCGCTGGGGCGGGGCTGCGGGCCGCTGGTGCTGACCCGCGAGGCCGGGGTGGACCTCACCGGCCGTACGGTCGCCGTACCGAGCGAGCGGTCGACGGCGTATCTGCTGTTCCGGCTGTGGGCGGCCGACGTCGTACCCGGCGGGGTGGGCGAGATCGTGGTGATGCCGTTCCACGAGATCATGCCCGCCGTGCGGGACGGCAAGGTGGACGCGGGGCTCGTCATCCACGAGGCGCGCTTCACCTACCGGGAGTACGGGCTGCACAGGCTCGCCGACATGGGTGAGCACTGGGAGCGGACCACGGGGCTGCCGATCCCGCTGGGCGCGATCATCGCGAAGCGGTCGCTGGGCGAGAAGACCCTGACCGGGCTCGCCGACGCCATCCGCACATCGGTACGGATGGCGTGGGACGAGCCCGAGGTGTCGCGCCCGTACGTCATGGAGCACGCCCAGGAGATGGACCCGGCCGTCGCCGACCAGCACATCGGGCTGTACGTCAACGAGTTCACGGCCGGACTCGGCGAGGACGGCTACGCGGCCGTACGGGGGCTGCTGACCCGCGCGGCGGCCGAGGGACTGGTGCCGGCCCTCGGCCCGGACGCGCTGCGGTTTCCCTGACCGCTCACACGTCCAGCTGGTCGGCCACCGCGCGGAGCAGGCCGGCGATCTTCTTGCCGGCCGCCCGCTCGGGGTAGCGGCCCCGCTCGAGCGAGAGCGTGGTGGCCTCCAGCAGGGTCGTCAGGTCCTGGACGATGGAGGCCAGCTCGTCGGGCTTCTTGCGCTGGGCCGCCGCGACCGACGGGGTCGGGTCGAGGATGGTCAGGGAGAGGGCCTGGTCGCCGCGCTGTCCGGCGACCACGCCGAACTCGACGCGCTGGCCCGGCTTGAGGGCCTCGACTCCGGCGGGGAGGACCGAGGAATGCACGAAGACGTCGCCGCCGTCGTCACGGGAGAGAAAGCCGAAGCCCTTCTCACTGTTGAACCACTTGACCTTGCCGGTGGGCACGTCTGTCCTCGTCCTCGTACTCGTCGGGAAAACTGCTCGGGAAAACGGCTCGTGATAGCACTCGGGCGGGCCCGATGACCCGCCGGTACCAAGGCTAATGGTCTTCAGGCAGGTGACAAGACGTCACCCGGTTGTTCCTTCGCGCAGGGAACTACCCTGGTCCGGTGCGTGACAAAACCCAAGTGAATTCCAGCGCGCCCGGTGACGGTCTGGTCCGTGCGGGTGCCATCGTCTTCTTCGTCGGTGCCGTGGCCACACTGGTCACAGTGGCCCCGTTGTTCCTCGGTACGACGCCCTTTCCGACGTACATGTTCGGACTGAGCATGCTCATGGCCGTCGGATTCGTGGTGGCGGGCGCGGGAGTACTGCGTTCCGTCGCGGAGGGACGGCGGCGGGCCCGGGCGGGACAGATTTCCGGTCAGTCGCCGCGGTAACGGGCCGAAAACCACTGCGGGAATTCCGTCAGGCCGGTGAGGACCACATCCGCGCCGGCCTCACGGAGCGCTTCCGTGCCGTACGGGCCCGTCGCGACGGCGACGGACAGCGCGTCGGCGGTCCGCGCGCCGCGGATGTCGCCCAGGTGGTCGCCGACGTAGACGGTGGCGCCGTGCTCGCGCAGCGCCAGCGCCTTCTGCTCGGCCCACAGGTCGCCGATGACCGCGTCCGGCTCGATGCCGAGGTGGGCGAGGTGCAGTTTGGCGTTGGGCTCGTACTTGGCGGTGACGACGATCGCGCGCCCGCCGGCCTCGCGTACGGCGGCTATCGCCTCGCGGGCGCCGGGGAGGGCGGGGGTGGGGGTGATGGCGTACGCCGGGTAGAGCTCCCGGTACAGGTCCGCCATCTCGTCGATCCGCTCGGCCGGGAACCAGTTGATCAGCTCGTCCGCGAGCGGGGGGCCGAGGCGGCTGACGGCGAGGTCGGCGTCGATGTACGCGCCGGTGCGGTCCGCCAGGGCGAGGTAGCAGGCGCGGATGCCGGGGCGGGAGTCGATGAGGGTCATGTCCAGGTCGAAGCCGACGGTGGGCGCGGTGCGGATGGCCATACCGGCCATTGTCACCCACCCCCTCCCGCAGCTGCGGGCAGCCGCCCCCTCCCCCGCAGCCGCGGGCAGTCGTGCCGCTGGGGCGGCACGGGTGGGCGCAGCGGCACCCAGCCAGCGCCGCCGGCACCGCCCCCCGGGCAGCCGGCCCCTCCCCCGCAGCTGCGGGCAGTCGTGCCGCTGGGGCGGCACGGGTGGGCGCAGCGGCACCTGGCCAGCGCCGTGAGCGTTCGCCCGGCCCGGGGAGTTGATCGCCCCCGCCGCCCCTTCCCGTTCCCGTCCCCCGGGGGCGCTGCCCCCGGACCCCCGCTCCTCAAACGCCGGAGGGGCTGAGAGACCGGAGGGGGTGAGAATCGCCGGGGCTAAAGGAGGGGCTGGGGTCAGCGGTCGCGTTGGGAGCGCCAGATCAGGAATGCCGCCGTCGCCAGTGCCGCCGCGCGGATGACCCACGGCCATGTTTCCGCCATCGCCGCGTTCATCTGGCCCTCGGGGATGTCCGCGCCCCAGCGGCCCCGGGTCCGTCCCCAGAGCCACACCCCGCCGCCCGCGAGGGCCAGGCCGGGGATGACGGCCACCGCCCATTTGATCTCGGCCCGGGTCAGGCGCCGGGAGGCGTAGACGATGAGCCAGCCCAGCACCAGCGCCCGCCAGTCGATCACGATCCCGACGATCAGCAGCACGGCCGCGAGCAGCAGCAGCGGGTTGCTCCAGCGTCTGGAGGGGAGGCGCAGCAGGCGGCGGCGTGGGGAGGCGGTGGGTTCCTCCTCGGCGGCAGGGACCGGGGCGTCCTGCTTCGCGGCCGGGGGCTGCTTCAGGAGTTCGGGGATCTCGACACCGCCGACGAAACCCGGCACCTCGTCGCCGGCCCCGAACGGACTGCTGTCCACCCGCCACCAGTCGGGCTGTGCCGAACTGTCCCCGAGTTCGTCCGTCCCGGCCCGGTGCGGCGGCGACGGAACGTCGACCGGGCGAGGCCGCGGCTCCCGCTTCTCCCGCTGCACCGGCACCGCGGCGGCCTGCGGCGCGGGCTCGTCCCCCGACGTGGGCTCCGCCGCCGACACGACCTCCGTCGGCGTGCCGAGGCGGGTGATGATGCGGCGGACCGCCGCGGGCGAGTCGACCACCGCCTTCGCCCTGCGCCGGTCGATCTCGTCACGCAGTTCGGCGACCAGCCGCATCCGCGCCGCCGACGGCAACTGCCGCTGCTGGGCCACGTCGCCGACGCGGCCCAGATACTCGTAGACGACCTGGTCGCTCTCGATTCCCACGATGTCCCCTCCGGGACGGATGCGCCTCGACACCGTCGCCCGACGTTACCAACTCCCGGCACGCCACGGACGTATCCACCCGCTAACGTGAGGCGGATGAGCACCGAGGAGAAGCCCGCGGCGGCCCCCCGATCCCTCGCCGAGGCACTCCGGGGGCGGGACGACGCGGCCCTGGCGGCGCTGCTGCGCAGCCGGCCGGACCTCATCACGCCCGTGCCCACCGACCTCACCCAGCTCGCCACCCGCGCCGGCACCCGCGCCTCGGTCGTCCGGGCGCTGGAGCGGCTGGACCGGTTCACGCTGCAGACGGCGCAGGCGCTGGCCGTGGCCGGGGAGCCGGCGTCGTACGAGGAGCTGCTCGGGCTGATGGCGGGTGACGACGGCGACCCGGTGATCGCCGCCGCGCTGCCGCGCGCGCTCGGGGTGCTGCGCGAGCAGGCGCTGGTGTGGGGCGGCGACGACCGGCTGCGGCTGGTCCGCACCGCCCGCGAGCTGCTGTCGCCGTCGCCGCAGCATCCGTCGCCGACCGGGCTGGGCCCGACGGTGCGGGAGGCGACGGCGGGGATGTCGCCGGGGCGGATCCAGGAGCTCGTGGCGACGGCGGGGCTGGCGTCCACGCACGACTCGGTGTCCGCGGTGACGGCGCTGTCCGCCCTGTTCAGCGACCCTGAGCGGATGTCCGCGCTGCTCGACGAGGCGCCGGCCGAGTCGGTGGCGGTGCTGGAACGGCTGGTGTGGGGGCCGCCGTACGGGCAGGTGACGGCCGATCCGGCGGCCCGGCTGCGCTGGCTGCTGGACCGGGGGCTGCTGCTGCCGACGGCGCCGGGGACGGTGGTCCTGCCGCGTGAGGTGGCGCTGCGGCTGCGGGCGGGGCGGGCGCACCGGGCGCCGGAGCCGTCGCCGCCGCCGGTGGAGGCCGCCGCCACGCACCGTCCGCAGGTGGTGGACGCGACGGCGGCCGGGCAGGCGTACACGGCGCTGGCGACCGTCGAGGAGCTGCTGAAGGACTGGCACGAGGGCGGGCCCGCGGTGCTGCGGGCGGGCGGCCTGAGCGTGCGGGATCTGAAGCGGACGGCGGTCGCCCTGGACACGTCGGAGCCGTTGGCCGCGTTCTGGGTCGAACTCGCCTACGCGGCCGGGCTGATGGCGTCCGACGGGGAGGCCGACGAGCGGTACGCGGCGACGCCGGCGTACGACGAGTGGCTCGAGGAGCCGGCGGCCGGGCGGTGGGCGCGGCTGGCCGGGGCGTGGCTGGCGGCGACCCGGACGGCGGGGCTGGTGGGCGGACGGGACGCGAAGGACCGCACGCTGTCGGCGCTGGGTCCGGGCCTGGACCGTTCGGCGGCCCCGGAGGTACGGCACCGGGTGCTGACGCTGCTGGCCGGTCTGCCGGAGGGGGCCTCCCCGTCCACCGAGTCGGTCCTGGCCCGGCTGAGCTGGGAGCGGCCGCCGAGGGACGGTGACGAACTGCGGGCGCGGATCGCGCGGTGGACGCTCACCGAGGCGGAGATGCTCGGGGTGACCGGGCGGGGCGCGCTGTCCGCGCAGGGGCGGGCGCTGATCGGGGCGCCCCCTGCCCGGCGTACGGAGGCGGCGCCCGAGGGGCCGGGCGACAAGCTGCCCGTGCACCACCGGCCGGCCCCGCCGGCGCACGCGCTCTCCCCCGCCGAGCGGGGCGCGGCCGGTGCGGCCGCCGCCCGGCTGCTGGCGCCGCTGCTGCCCGAACCGCTGGACCACGTGCTGCTGCAGGCCGATCTGACGGCGGTGGCGCCGGGCCCGCTGGAGCGGCCGCTCGCGGACATGCTGGGGGTTCTCGCGGACGTGGAGTCGAAGGGTGGCGCGACCGTCTACCGGTTCACGCCCGGTTCGGTACGGCGTGCCCTGGACGCCGGCCGAGCCGCCTCCGACCTGCATGCCTTCCTCGCCGCGCACTCCCGTACGCCGGTGCCGCAGCCGCTGGCGTATCTCATCGACGACGTCGCCCGCAGGCACGGGCATCTGCGGGTGGGGGCCGCGTCGGCGTATGTGCGCTGCGACGACGACGCCGTGCTCAGCGAGATCCTCGCCGACAGGCGGGCGGCGGGGCTGGGGCTGCGGCGGCTGGCTCCGACGGTGCTGGCGGCGCGGGCCGATCCCGCGGGGCTGCTGGAGGGGCTGCGGGCGATGGGGTTCGCGCCGGCCGCCGAGTCGGCGGAGGGCGACGTGGTGATCGCCCGCGCCGACGCCCACCGCACACCGCCGCGCACCCCTCCCGCGCCGGTCCCGGACGGGCCGCCGGTGCCCGACGACACCCTGCTCACGGCGGCGCTGCGCGCCATCCGCGCCGGTGACCTCGCCTCCACCGCGCCGCGCAAACCGTCCGGCGGGGAGGGCCCCGGCGGGGAGCTGCCCCGTACGTCCGCGGCGGAGACGCTGGCCACCATGCAGGCCGCCGTGCTCACGGGCGAGGCGCTGTGGATCGGCTACGTCAACGCCGAGGGCGGCGCCAGCCAGCGCGTCATCGCCCCGGTGCGGGTCGAGGGCGGCTTCGTCACGGTGTACGACCACACGGCGGACGAGGTACGGACGTATCCGCTGCACCGGATCACGGGGGTCGCGGAGCTGGCGGACGACGGGGGCTGACCCCGTCCGGGCGGGCGGCCCGGTGAACAACCTCACGCCGCCCGCGCCGAAGCGGTCCGGCCCGCTCGGGACCGCGGGCGCGCGCGATCAGGCAAACTGGACGTTTGGCCGTGCAGTGCCGTGCCGTGCCGAGCCCGTCGCAGAAAGGCAGCCGCGCGTGAATGGTCCGCTCATCGTCCAGTCCGACAAAACCCTGCTTCTCGAGGTCGATCACGAGCAGGCCGACGACTGCCGTCGTGTCATCGCGCCGTTCGCCGAGCTGGAGCGGGCACCCGAGCACATCCACACCTACCGGGTGACCCCGCTCGGCCTGTGGAACGCGCGGGCCGCCGGACACGACGCCGAGCAGGTCGTCGACGCCCTGGTGCAGTACAGCCGCTATCCGGTGCCGCACGCGCTGCTCGTCGACATCGCCGACACCATGGACCGCTACGGCCGGCTCAGCCTGGTCAAGCACCCGGCGCACGGACTCGTCCTCACCAGCACCGACCGGCCCGTGCTGGAGGAGGTGCTGCGCTCCAAGCGGATCGCCCCGCTCGTCGGCGCCCGGATCGACCCGGACACGGTGATCGTGCACCCCTCGGAGCGCGGGCAGATCAAGCAGACGCTGCTGAAGCTGGGCTGGCCGGCCGAGGACCTCGCCGGGTATGTGGACGGTGAGGCGCACCCCATCGAGCTGGTCGAGGACGGCTGGGCGCTGCGCCCGTACCAGAAGCAGGCCGTGGAGAACTTCTGGCACGGCGGCTCCGGTGTGGTCGTCCTGCCGTGCGGCGCGGGCAAGACGCTGGTCGGCGCCGGTTCGATGGCGCAGGCGAAGTCGACGACGCTGATCCTGGTCACCAACACCGTCTCGGCCCGGCAGTGGAAGCACGAACTGGTGAAGCGGACGACGCTGACCGAGGACGAGATCGGCGAGTACAGCGGGACGCGCAAGGAGATCCGTCCCGTCACCATCGCCACCTACCAGGTGCTGACGACGAAGCGGAAGGGTGTCTACCCGCATCTGGAGCTGTTCGACTCCCGGGACTGGGGTCTGATCCTCTACGACGAGGTGCATCTGCTGCCCGCGCCCGTCTTCAAGTTCACCGCCGATCTCCAGGCCCGGCGGCGGCTCGGCCTGACCGCGACCCTCGTGCGGGAGGACGGGCGGGAGTCGGACGTGTTCTCGCTGATCGGCCCGAAGCGGTTCGACGCTCCGTGGAAGGAGATCGAGGCGCAGGGCTACATCGCCCCGGCCGACTGTGTGGAGGTCCGGGTCAGCCTCACCGACTCGGAGCGGCTGGCGTACGCGACGGCCGAGCAGGAGGAGAAGTACCGCTTCTGTTCGACGACGGCGACCAAGCAGAAGGTGACGGAGGCGATCGTCCGGCGGTTCGCGGGGCAGCAGATCCTCGTCATCGGGCAGTACATCGACCAGCTGGACGAGCTGGGCGAGCATCTGGACGCGCCGGTGATCAAGGG
Organism: Streptomyces sp. NRRL WC-3626; assembly: GCF_000718785.1. Classification (GTDB taxonomy): domain Bacteria; phylum Actinomycetota; class Actinomycetes; order Streptomycetales; family Streptomycetaceae; genus Streptomyces; species Streptomyces edwardsiae. Next base: position 19,560 of record NZ_JOCA01000015.1, read on the forward strand.
CGAGACGTCGAACGCCCAGCGGGAGAAGCTGTTCGACGCGTTCCGGCAGGGCGAGATCAGCGTGCTCGTGGTGTCCAAGGTCGCGAACTTCTCCATCGACCTGCCGGAGGCGACGGTCGCCGTCCAGGTGTCGGGCACCTTCGGGTCCCGGCAGGAGGAGGCGCAGCGGCTCGGCCGGGTGCTGCGGCCGAAGGCGGACGGGCACAAGGCCCACTTCTACTCCGTGGTCGCCCGGGACACCATCGACCAGGACTTCGCGGCGCACCGCCAGCGGTTCCTGGCGGAGCAGGGGTACGCCTACCGGATCATGGACGCGGACGAGCTGCTGACGGACGGCTGAGGGGTCATCCGGCGGGCAGGTTGAACGTCATCACGAGGACGACCAGCGAGGGCAGCAGGGACAGGCCCGCCAGCCAGATCCGCGGAACGGACCAGCGGCGCCTCCACGGCAGCAGCCAGGAGGCGAGCCAGGCGGCGGCCGCGAGGAGCTGGCCGTAGAACAGGGTTCCGTAGATCACGCGGAGGGCGGTCTCCAGGGCCTGCGAGCAGTCGTCGGGGCCGCAGCTGTCCGTGGCCATGACGGACATCGTGCCGAACAGCCAGGCCAGGGGGACCAGTACCGCTCCGAGCACGGTCACGAGCAGGGGCGCCAACCAGGCGCGGGGGTCCTGCTCGGTCCGGTACGGGAGGTGCTGGCTCATACGGCCAGTGAAGCGGGCCGGCGGCGGCCGGCGCACCGGTGCGGGTACTCAACCGGGGGCGTGCGTGTACTCAGACGAGGGCGGCGCACTCCGTGCCGGAGTGCGCCGCCCTCGTCGTGGGGGTTACCGCTTGGGGTCCTGCTGGAACTTGGCGGTGGCCCAGAAGTAGCCGAGGACCGCGAGGCCCACGCACCAGGCCACGGCCAGCCAGCCGTTGTGGCCGATCTCCGTGCCGAGCAGCAGCCCGCGCAGGGTCTCGATGGCGGGGGTGAAGGGCTGGTACTCGGCGACGGGCCGGAACCAGCCCGGCATCCCGTCGACCGGGACGAAGGCGCTGGACAGCAGCGGGAGCAGGATCAGCGGCAGCGCGTTGTTGCTGGCTGCTTCGGCGTTCGGGCTGATCAGGCCCATGCCGACGGCGATCCAGGTGAGCGCCAGGGCGAACAGGACGAGCAGTCCGAACGCCGCGAGCCACTCCAGGGCGGTGGCGTCCGTGGAGCGGAAGCCGATGGCGACGCCGACGGCGCCGACGAGGATCACGCTGGCGACCGACTGCAGCACGCTGCCGATGACGTGTCCGACGAGCACGGAGCCCCGGTGGATCGCCATGGTGCGGAAGCGGGCGATGATGCCCTCGTTCATGTCCATGGAGACGGAGACGGCGGTGCCGATCGTGGTGGAGCCGATGGTCATCAGCAGCAGGCCCGGCACGATGTAGGCGATGTAGGCGGACCGGCCGCCCGCCCCGTCACCGAGGCCGGCGCTCATCACGTCGCCGAAGATGTAGACGAAGAGCAGGAGCAGCATGACCGGCGTGAGCAGCAGGTTCAGGGTGAGCGACGGGTAGCGCCGGGCGTGCAGGAGATTGCGGCGCAGCATCGTGGACGAGTCGCGCACGGCGAGGGCGAGGTTGCTCATCGGACGGCCTCCTTGGGCTGGGCGGGGACGGCGGCGCCGCCGGTCAGGGCGAAGAAGACGTCGTCGAGGTCGGGGGTGTGCACGGTCAGTTCGTCCGCCTCCACGCCGGCGGAGTCGAGGGCGTCGAGGACGGCTCGCAGTTCGCGCTGGCTGCCGTCGCCGGGGATCCGCAGGGTGAGGGCGTCGTCGTCCCGCGTGACCTCGCGCAGGGCGGAGGCGGCCTTCCGGTACGCGGCCGGGTCGGTGAAGCGGAGCCGGACGTGTCCGCCGGGGACGATCCGCTTGAGCTCGTCGGCGGTGCCCTCGGCGGCGATCGTGCCGTCGTGCAGTACGGCGATGCGGTGGGCGAGTTCGTCGGCCTCCTCCAGGTACTGGGTGGTGAGGAAGACGGTGACGCCGCCCGTGACCAGTTCCCGGATGATCTGCCACATGGTGTGACGGGAGCGGGGGTCGAGGCCGGTGGTCGGCTCGTCGAGGAAGATGATCCGCGGGCCGCCGACCAGGGTCATGGCGATGTCGAGGCGGCGCTTCATACCGCCGGAGTAGGTGGATGCGGGCTTGCTCGCGGCCTCCGCCAGGTCGAACCGCTCCAGCAGTTCGGCGCTCACCCGCCTGCCCTCCCGCTTGGAGAGGTGGTGCAGGTCCGCCATCAGGAGCATGTTCTCCTCGCCGGTGATCAGTCCGTCGACGGCGGAGAACTGGCCGGTGACGCCGATCGTGGCGCGTACGGCCTGGGGGTCGGCGGCGAGGTCGTGCCCGCCGACCCGCAGTTCACCGGCGTCCGCGGTGACGAGCGTGGAGAGGATCTTGACGACGGTGGTCTTGCCCGCGCCGTTCGGGCCGAGCAGGGAGAAGATCGTGCCTTCGGGGACGGCCAGGTCGATGCCGTCGAGCACGGCCTTGTCGCCGTATGACTTGCGCAGCCCGTTCGCCGCGATGGCCAAGCCGGTCATGGGAGTTCTCCTTCGGAGGGTCACAGGCTGCGGGCGGTGATGTCGCCGTAGGCGGTGGTCGCGTGCACGGTCAGGTCGGCGGTGCCGGTGTTCTCGAGCGCGTTGTGGACCCGGCCGTGGCCGGTGCCGGTGTCGAGGGCGGCGGAGACTCCGCGGGCGGCGCCGACGGAGATGTCGCCGTGCTCGGTGCGCAGGGTGACCGTGCCGCGTACGGCCTCGGTGACGTGGATGTCGCCCTTCTGGGTGCTGATCTCCGCCGGGCCGGCCAGCCGGCCGACCGTGACGTCGCCGGCGAGGACGGCGAGGCGGGCGCTCGCCGCCTCGTCGACCTTGACCGGACCGAGCGCGCCCTCGAAGGCGATGTCGCCGAGCCGGCCGACGCCCCGGAACTCGGCGCCGCCGGTCTTCGCCTCGACGTGGGAGCCGGTGGGCAGCCGGACGGTGATCTCGACGGATCCGGACGGGCCGAGGAGCTGGTTCTTCGCGGGCGGTCCCCCGATCCGCAGGACTCCTCCGCCGTACTCGACCCTGGTGCGCTCCGCCGCCTTGGTGTCGCGGCTCTTCGTGGCGTCCACGGGCAGGACCTCGACGACGGTGTCGGCCCGGTCGGCGGCGATGAGGCGGATACGGCCGGCGGGGATGTCGAGGGTGACCGAGACGGGGGTGGGGGTGTCGAATCGCATGGTGCGCTCCCTTGAGGTGCCGTTGTTTCTGACACCGGAAACGCTACGTTGCGTTCATGATGAGAGCAACGTATTCATTGCATAGGAAAGTTGTTCTTGCAGCTCACGGCAGCAATATCGTTGCAACAGTTCAAAAGGCAACGCAACACGCCAGGCGCATACGTTGCAATGGATTGAGAATGAACGCTATGCTGGCGGCTTCACGCACCCTGAAGGAGACCGCGTTGCCCGGAGGCAGGCTCACTCAGCAGGAACGTCAGCAGATCGCCCTGGGACTGGCCGACGGGCTCGCCTACGCGGAGATCGCCCGGCGTCTCGACCGCCCGACCTCGACGGTCACGCGGGAGGTGATGCGCAACGGCGGCCCCACCGCCTACCGGGCGGACCTCGCCCACCGCGCCACCGAACGCCGGGCGCACCGGCGCAGGCAGTCGGCACCCCGCGGCGCGAAGGCGCCGGTGGAGCGGCACGGACGTGACCCGGAGGCCGTGCGGGAGTACGAGGAGACGCTCACCACCGTCTTCATAGCGTCGGGCACGCCCAAGATGATGGCCAGGGTCATGGCCTGTCTGACCCTCACCGACAGCGGGAGCCTCACCGCCGCCGAACTCGCCCAGCGCCTCGATGTCAGCCCGGCGTCGGTCTCCAAGGCGGTCGCGTTCCTGGAGGGCCAGGGGCTCATCCGCCGGGAACGCCGGGAAGGACGCCGTGAGCGCTACGTCGTCGACGACGACATCTGGCACCAGTCGATGATGGCCAGCGCCCTGTCCACCGCCCAGGTCGCCGAGACCTCACGGCAGGGCGTCGACGTCATGGGGCGGGGCACACCGGCCGCGACACGGCTGGAGAACGTCGCCCGCTACCTCGACTTCATCTCGGAGGCGATCACCCGCGCGGCCGAGCAGGCCCGCGAGGTCCTGCACACCAAGCCGGAGGTCCCGGACACCGAACAGCTCTAGCGGGGGGTGCCGCCTACCTGCGGCGGACGCCCGCCGCCTCGCCGTACTCGCCGAGCAGGACCACGTCGAAGGCGGCGCCGAAGAACACCTTGACGGCGCGCAGGGCGTCTCCGAGACGGTGCGGATGGCTGCCCTGCACCGGGGTCGCGCCGGCCGGGCGGGCCGGCGGTGTGGGGTGGATGGTTGCTGCGCTCATGTATCCATGGTCGCGCTTCGGCCCCGGTACGGGCATCGGTCCAGGGGACCGATTCCCGGTCCCCCCGGGTACGCCTGCGGAACGACCCGTAGCCCTCAGGCAGGACGGGCCGTCCCCTAGGGGAACGGCCCGAGCCCCGGTGGTGCCGCGATCGCTCCGGGCGGATCAGCGGCCGATGGTGTCGAGCTCGGCGACGTCCCTCTCGGACAGGGTGATGCCCGCGCCGGTGATGTTCTCCCGCAGATGTGCCACCGACGAGGTCCCGGGGATCAGCAGGATGTTGGGCGACCGCTGCAGCAGCCACGCCAGGGCGACGGACATGGGACGGGTCCCGAGCCGGTCGGCCACGGCGGACAGCGCCGCGGACTGCAGGGGGCTGAAGCCGCCGAGCGGGAAGAACGGCACGTACGCGATGCCCTGTTCGGCGAGGCGGTCGACCAGGTCGTCGTCGTGGCGGACGGCGAGGTTGTAGAGGTTCTGGACGCAGACGAACGGGGCGATGGTCTGCGCCTCGGCGATCTGACCGGCGGTCGCGTTGCTCAGGCCGAGATGCCGGATCAGGCCCTGCCGCTGGAGCTCGACGAGGGTCTCGTACGCCGTGGCGAGCGAGCCGGGCTGCGGGCCCTCGGCGTCGCCGAGCCGCAGATTGACGAGGTCCAGCCGCTCGACACCGAGGTTCTCGAGGTTGCCGTGGACGGCCCGCCGCAGGTCGTCCGGCTCCCGGGCCGTGGGCCAGCCGCCCTGCTCGTCGCGCACCGCGCCCACCTTGGTCACGATGTGCAGCGCGTCCGGGTAGGGGTGCAACGCCTCGTGGATCAGCCGGTTGGTGACGTGCGGCCCGTAGGCGTCGGCGGTGTCGATGTGGGTGATGCCGAGACGTACGGCTTCGCGCAGGACCGCGAGCGCGCCTTCGTGATCGGCCGGAGGCCCCATGACGCCGGGGCCGGTCAGCCGCATGGCCCCGTAGCCGAAGCGGGCGACGGTCAGATCGCCCATCGTCCAGGTGCCGCCGGGGAGGGATGTGGTCGAAGTGCTCATGACCCCACCGTCCACGCCACCGGTCTCCCGGCCCAGGTCCCTGGTGATCCTGGGAGTGACAGGGACAGGGACGAGCGGCCCCGCGCGCCTACGATGGAGCGCATGCCTGAGGAGAATCTGCTCGGCGACTACCTCCGGGCGCGCCGCGAACTGGTGACACCCGAGGACTTCGGACTGCCGGCCCACGGAATCCGGCGGGTACCGGGGCTGCGCCGTGAGGAAGTCGCGATGCTCGCCGGCATCAGCTCCGACTACTACCTGCGGCTCGAGCAGGGCCGTGACCGCAACCCGTCGGCGCAGGTCCTCGACGCGCTGGCCCGGGTGCTCCGGCTCGACGACACCGCCACGGGCTACCTCCACCAGCTCACCGCGCCGCGCCCCCGCACCCACCGCCGGTTCCCACGGCCGGCCGTACCGCCGGCCACGACACAGCTGATCGAGGCGATGGGCCTGCCGGCCTTCGTCACGGACAGGTCCCTCGACGTCATCGCGGCCAACCCGCTCGCCACCGCGCTGGCCCCGAGCATCCGCGTGGGGGAGAACCGGCTCCGGTCGTTCTTCCTCGACCCCGCCGAGCAGGCCCTGCACACGGACTGGGCCGACACGGCGTCCCGGTGCGTCGCCGCCTTCCGCCGGCGGCTCGGGTCGGATGTCGACGACCCGCGGGTGGTCCAGCTCGTCGGCGAACTCTCCCTGGCCAGCGAGGAGTTCCGGCAGGTATGGGCACGTCACGATGTGCGGCCGCTGGGCACCGGGCCGATCGGGATGAACCATCCGCAGGTCGGCGAGCTCAACCTCACCATGTCCAAACTGGACGTCGACGGCCCCGACGGCATCATGCTCGCGGTCTACCACGCCGAGCCGGGGACCGGGGACGCCGAGCGGCTCGCGCTGCTTGCCTCGCTGACCACGGGACCGGCGCGACGGACGGCGGACGCGCCCGGCGTGCGGACGGCGGACGGGCCGCCCCGCGCCGACTGAGCGGCGCGGCCACAAGCCCGGTCCATCCCGTCCGGCGCGGAAACCGTTTGGACCGTGCCGGTCCCGCGTCCTAGAATCTCCGCTCTTGCCCGCCTCCCCTCATGGAGCGCCGCCGTCCGGACGGAAACCGGACGGTATGTCCGCAGCATCCTCAGCCGCAGCTCCCCCGGAGGCACCCCCTTGTCCGCGTCCACCCCGGCAGACGGGCCCGTAGACGGTCCGGCGAACACCCTCACGGACGACCCGCTGGCCCGCGAGCGCTCCCACCTCGCCGCGTCCCGTTCCGCACTGCGCGGCATGCGCGAGGACGTCGAGGCCCTCGACATCAGCGACGTCACCGCGAACTGGGTCAACGCGGCCGTACTCGGGCATCAGATCGAGGAACGGATCAAGGCGCTGGCCGACCTCAGCGACACCCCGCTGTTCTTCGGCCGCCTCGACTATCTGCACGCTCCCGGCGCGGCACAGGCCGAAGGTGCCGAGGGGGAGCGCGAGCGCTTCTACATCGGGCGCCGGCATGTGCACGACGCGGACGGCGATCCGATGGTGATCGACTGGCGTGCGCCGGTGTCGCAGCCGTTCTACCGGGCGTCCAAGAAGGACCCGCTGGACATCGGGCTGCGCCGCCGCTTCGGCTACACGGGCGGTGACCTCACCGCGTACGAGGACGAGCACCTCTCCGACCCGGCCGAGGCAGCGACCACGAGCAAGCTGCTCCAGCGGGAGATCGAGCGTCCGCGTGTCGGCCCGATGCGGGACATCGTCGCCACGATCCAGCCCGAGCAGGACGAGATCGTACGGTCGGGGCTGTCCGGCAGCGTGTGCGTGCAGGGAGGTCCGGGGACCGGGAAGACGGCCGTCGGTCTGCACCGGGTGGCCTATCTCCTCTACGCCCACCGTGACCGGCTGGCCCGCACGGGCACTCTGGTCGTCGGGCCGAACCGTTCGTTCCTGCACTACATCGAGCAGGTGCTGCCCGCGCTGGGCGAGCTGGCGGTGGCGCAGGCCACGGTGGACGACCTGGTGGCGCATGTCGAGGTGCGCGGAACGGACGACGCGCCGGCGGCGGTGGTCAAGGGCGACGCCCGGATGGCTCAGGTGCTGCGCAGGGCCCTGTACGCCCACGTCACGATGCCCACCGAGCCGGTCGTCGTCGTACGCGGTTCACGCCGCTGGCGGGTTCCGGCGTACGAACTGGAGGAGCTCGTCCGGCAGTTGCTCGACCGCGACATCCGCTACGGCGCCGCCCGCGACGCCCTCCCGCAGCGCGTCGCGCATGCCGTGCTGGTGCAGATGGAGCGGGCCGGGGAGGCGCCGGACGACCGGGTGCAGGACGCGGTGGCCCGCAACAGCGCGGTGAAGGCGGCGGTGAAGACGGTCTGGCCGGCCGTCGACCCGGCGAAACTGGTGCTGCGGCTGCTGGGCGACCCGGAGTTCCTGGCCGAGCACGCGGAGGGGCTACTCGACGAGCAGGAGCAGAAGACGATCCTGTGGGCGAAGCCCGCCCGCTCGGTGAAGTCGGTGAAGTGGTCGGCGGCGGACGCGGTGCTGATCGACGAGGCGACGGACCTGATCCAGCGCACGCACTCCCTCGGGCATGTGGTGCTCGACGAGGCGCAGGACCTGTCCCCCATGCAGTACCGGGCGGTGGGCCGGCGCTGCACGACCGGTTCGGCGACCGTCCTCGGCGACCTGGCGCAGGGCACCACCCCGTGGGCGACCCGCAGTTGGGAGGAGGCGCTGACCCACCTGGGCAAACAGGACGCGGTGATCGAGGAGTTGACGGCCGGTTTCCGCGTCCCGACGGACGTGATCACCTACGCCTCCCGGCTCCTCCCGCACATCGCGCCGGGCCTGACGCCGGTCGCGTCCATCCGTGAGAACCCGGGCTTCTTCGAGGTCCGCGGGGCCGGGGGGACGTACGACGTGCTCGCCGCGTGCCGCGAACTCCTGTGCAACGAGGGCTCGGTGGCCCTGATCGCGGCGGACACCCGCATCCCGGAACTGGCGAAGGCACTGACGGCGGCGGGCATCACCTACATCGCCCCCGGCGAGGAGACGACCCTGTCGGACCGTCTCACCCTGGTCCCGGCCTCCCTGGCCAAGGGCCTGGAGTACGACTACGTGGTCCTAGACGAACCCCGAGCCCTGGTCGACGCCGAACCCGACGAACGCACCGGCCTACGCCGCCTCTACGTCTCCCTGACCCGAGCGGTCTCCGGCCTGATCGTCACACACAACAACCCCCTGCCCAACCAACTGACGTAACCGCGAACTCCCCGCAATCCGCGAGCACTCCCCGCACTCCGCAGGCACGCCCCGCATTCTGCGGGCAATCGTGCCGCAGGGCGGCACGGGTGGGCGCGACGGCACCCCGCAAGCGCCGGGCCGCGCGAACACCCCCCGCCCCACCTCGTCACCCCTACGCGGAGCAGCCCGCGCCGGGCCGCGCGAACACCCCCCGCCCAGCCACGAACCCCGCCGGACAGGAGCCCCGCTCACAACCCCAGCACGCACCGCCACTCCGCGACGGCGTCCGCCGACACCGGCCCGCCCCACCCCCCGGGACGGGCCGCTCCACCGATGTGGAACGCGTCGATCCCCGCATCCAGCAACCCCGGCACATGCTCCAGCCGCAGCCCACCCCCCACCAGCAGCTGCTGCTCATATCCGGGCTCCCCCCGCCGCCCCGCCTCCGCGAGCAACGTCGGCAGACCCGCGTCCACCCCGCCCGCCGCCCCGGCCGTGAGGTACGTGTCCAGGCCGGGGAAGTCCGCGAGCTGCTTGCGCAGGGCATCCCGGTCGGCGGCCCGGTCGACCGCCCGGTGGAACGTCCACCGGCACCCCTCCAGCTCGCCCGCGACCCGCTCCACCGCCCCCAGGTCCACCCCGCCGTCCGGCCCGAGGAACCCGAGCACGAACTCCTCCGCCCCGGCCTCACGCATCGCGCGCGCCGCGCCGGCCAGCCGTTCGACGTCGCCCGCCGCGAACCCGTCCGCCAGCCGCAGCATCACCCGCACCGGAATGTCCACGGCCGCACGGATGCCCACGACCGTGGACACGGCAGGCGTCAGCCCGTCCGCCGCCATGTCAGTGACCAGCTCGAGGCGGTCCGCACCTCCGGCCTGGGCGGCGACCGCGTCCTCGACGTCGAGGGCGATCACCTCCAGGACTGCACGCTTGCTCATGGGACCCCATTCGTCGGGCTCGGGCGGCTTCGGACAGAACAGGTCTGTCCACTACAGGTCTAGTCCAATCCCAGACTACGCCCGCCCCCCGCACCGCAGCTTCCCCGACCCCGCGGTCAGCCCCCGAAGATGTTCAGCTCCGCCGCCTCGACCCCGGCCAGCTCGTACGCGGCCCCGTCCACCGAACGGCCCGCGTACAGCCGTACGAGCGTCGGCCCGTCACCGATGTAGCGCGCCGGGGGCCGCTCCCCGGAGTGGTCGCCGAACCGCAGCGGCTCGTCGGCGTCGTCGAGGTCGGCGTGCAGCGGCGGACGCCCGTTCCGGCCGGTCACCTGCCCCAGCAGGGCGAGCGCGTACGGCAGCCCCGCGCCCGCGTACGCCCCAGGCTCCCCGAGCGCGTCCCGTACATCCCCGGCGTGCACCCACTCACCCAGCGCGAGCCCGTCCAGCGCCCCGCCCGCCCCGGCGATCAGCGGCCCGGCCTCGGTCATCCCGTGCTCCAGCTCGTCGATGACCCGGGCGTTCGTCCACCCGGCCCGCTCGGCGATGTCCCGCTCATTGCTCTCGGGCGAGAACACCCCGTCCTCGTACCGCCGCTCCAGGACCCGGGCGAACGCCGCCGAACAGTGCGCCAGCACATCCCGCACGCTCCACCCCGGACACGCCGGGACCGGCAGCGCGAAGTCCTCCTCGGGCCTCCCCCGCAGCAGCGGGATCAGCGCGTCCCGCTCGACGGCCAGCAACCGGCCGGGCAACTCGGGGTCTCGTACGTTGCGCACATCCGCAGGAGTCGTCATGCCGCCCACGCTAGTGGCGGACGGCACCGGGTGAGGAGAATGGGAGCATGGCCGACACCGACGCCCTGCGTTCCCGTTTCGTCCGCGCTCTGGAAGGGGCCCGCGGGCCCGGGGGCGGGCCGGATCCGCTGCCGTACGCCGACCACCTCATCAGCCGCTGGCAGGAGCCCCAGCGCCACTACCACACGCTCACCCACCTCACCGCCGTCCTCGACCACATCGACGCGCTCGCGGAACACGCGGACGACCCGGACGCCGTACGGCTGGCCGCCTGGTTCCACGACGCCGTGTACCTGCCGGACCGGTCGGAGAACGAGGAACGCTCCGCCCGCCTCGCCGAGCGCGCCCTCCCCGAGGCCGGGGTGTCCGCGGAGAGGACCGCCGAGGTGGCCCGGCTGGTGCGGCTCACCGTCACGCACGATCCGGCCGACGACGACCGGGACGGTCAGGTGCTGTGCGACGCCGACCTGGCGGTCCTCGCCGCGCCCCCGTCGTCGTACGCCGCCTACACCGCGGCCGTCCGCGAGGAGTACCACTTCGTGCCGAACGACGCGTTCCGGGCGGGCCGCGCCGACGTACTGCGCCAACTCCTCGCCCTCCCCCGCCTGTTCCGTACGCCGTACGGGCGGGAGCACTGGGAGGCCACGGCCCGCTACAACATGCGCGGCGAGCTGGAAATGCTGTCGACCCCGGCGGTGCCGCCCGCCTAGCCTGCCGGGCATGCATGACTTCGGAGCGGTACAGGTGGAGGAAGCCGTCGCGGACTGCGTGGCGGTGCTGGGGGCGGTCACCGACCGGGACTGGAGGCAGGTGAGGGCCGGGCGGCTGGAGTGGGACTGCCGCAGGACGGTGGCGCACATCGCGAGCGATCTCATCGCGTACGCGGGACAGATCGCCGGGCGCACGCAGGACGCGTACACGCCCTTCGAGATCAACCTCGACGGCCGGGAGGGCGGCATGGACCCCGCCGACAACGCCGGCTGTCTCCAGGTGGTCACCGCGACCGGCGCCCTGCTCGCCGCCGCCGTCCGCACCACCCCGCGCGCGGTCCGCGCCTTCCACCCGTTCCCCTTCCGGCACGCGAGCCGGGAGGGGTTCGCCGCGATGGGCGTGGCCGAGGTGCTGCTGCACACGCACGACATCGCCGAGGGCATGGGCGTCGCCCACACACCCCGGGACGAGCTGGCGTCCTTCGTGCTCACCCGGATCTTCCCGCACGTGAAACCGGGCCCCACCCCGTGGGAGACCCTGCTGTGGGCCACCGGGCGCGGCGATCTGCCGGGCCGGGAGCCCGTCACCCGCTGGCACTGGACCAACAACCCGGTGCTGCGGTCCGAGCGGCTCCTGCTGGAGGGCGTCACCCCCGCGGCCGCGGCCGAACTGGCCCTCGCCGGCGACGGCGGCCACGACTGGGTGGACTCGGGCCCGTTCGAGGGCACGCGCGAGGGCGCCGGGATGCTGGTGAAGCAGTACGAGGAAGGCGTCTTCGACCCCGAGTGGGCCATGTACGTCCTGGTCCGGCGCGAGGACGACCGCGCGGTGGGCGCGATGGGCTTCCACGGCGCCCCGGACGACGACGGCGGCGTGGAGATCGGCTACGACCTCTCCGTGGACGCCCGCGGCAACGGCTACGCCACCGAGGCGCTGCGCACCCTGTCGGCGTGGGCGCTCGACCAGGACGGCGTACGGAAGGTCGGCGCCGTCGTCGACGAGGGGAACGTGCCCTCGCAGAAGGTGGTCACCCGGGCCGGATTCACCGAGGTGTCCCGGCAGGAGGGGCAGATCTCCTACGAACTCCGCGGCTGAGCCGCGCCCTTGCGGCGCCGCAGCCCCGCCCCGTGCAGCAGCCGCACCACCTCGCGGCTGCTGACCTCGACCGCCCCGGCGTGCACCGCGTCGGCGTAGCGGAGCTGGGGGATGTCGTAGTGGTCGCGTTCGAAGGCGCGGCGGGGGACGCCCATGCGGTCGGCGAAGGCGTGCAGTTCGTCGTAGGAGAGGTCGCTGACGAGGTGGGACCAGAGCCGTCCGTGGCCCGGCCAGGTGGGCGGGTCGATGTACACGGTCACGAGGCGTCCGCCCCGCCCAGCCCGCCGACCGCGGCGACCTTCACGCCCGCCTTGTGGCACACCCAGTGCGGCTCGGGGCCGAGTTCCGGCTCGACCTCCAGCGCGTGCGGGTCGCCGGTGCCGCACACCGGGCACAGCGGCCAGCGCCCGTACCGCTCCAGCAGGGCGTCCTGTACGTCCTGGGCGACCAGACCGGCGAGGAAGCCCACGCCGTCCGGCCACTGCTCCACCCACCAGCGCCGGTGCGTGACGGACTCCTCGACCAGGGACACCACGTCCGCCTCGGCGACCTCGCGCGCGACCAGATCCGCGAGCACGAGGGCGCGCGCGGCGTGCAAGGCTTGTTCCAGGGGGCTGACCGGGTGAGGTCCGGGGGCGCCGGGTTCGCCATGGGGGTCCATGCCCCTATTGTGCGCACTCTTGACCGGACGACCGTGCCGAAAATATCTTTCATGATGTGACCCGTGATGTGAAGGAAATTTTCGGGAGCGGTGCGGCCACGCCCCCCGCCCCTCCCGCGCCCGCCGCCCTGGCGGCGAAGGTCCGTACGCTGGCTCCGTCGATGACCCGTTCCATGCAGCGGGTCGCCGAGGCCGTCGCCGACGACCCGGCCGGCTGCGCGGCCCTCACGGTCACCGGACTCGCCGAGCTCACCGGCACCAGCGAGGCCACCGTCGTACGCACGGCCCGGCTGCTCGGCTATCCCGGCTACCGGGATCTGCGCCTGGCCCTGGCCGGGCTCGCCGCCCAGCAGCAGTCGGGGCGCGCGCCCGCCATCACCACGGACATCGCGGTGGACGACCCGATAGCCGACGTGGTGGCCAAGCTCGCCTACGACGAGCAGCAGACCCTGGCGGACACGGCGGCCGGGCTGGACACCGTCCAGCTCGCGGCGGCCGTGACCGCCCTGGTCGGCGCCCGCCGCACGGATGTGTACGGCGTCGGCGCGTCCGGGCTGGTCGCCCAGGACCTCACGCAGAAGCTGCTGCGGATAGGCCTGCTGGCACACGCCCACAGCGACCCGCACCTCGCCGTCACCAACGCGGTGCAACTGCGGCCGGGCGACGTGGCGATCGCCATCACGCACTCCGGCTCGACCGGCGACGTCATCGAACCGCTCCGGGCGGCGTTCGAGCGCGGGGCGACGACGGTGGCGGTCACCGGCCGCCCGGACGGCCCCGTCACGCAGTACGCCGACCATGTGCTGACCACGTCCACGGCCCGCGAGAGCGAGCTGCGGCCAGCTGCGATGTCGTCCCGTACGGGGCAGTTGCTGGTGGTGGACTGTCTGTTCGTGGGGGTGGCGCAGCAGACGTACGAGGCGGCGGCGCCGGCGCTCGCGGCCTCCTACGAGGCGTTGGCGCACAGGCACCGGGTGCCCCGCAAGAGCCCCTAGGGGCTGGTCTCCCGCTTCGACCGCGGCTGGTTTGGGGCTGGTCGCGCCCACGCGGCGGAGCCGCACACGTCACAGCCCCGCGCCCCTGGGAAACCTTCCCACCCCGAACTGGAAAGTCACCCTCATGTCTACTTCTCACCACGACCTCCGCGCCCAGCTGGAGACGCTGACCACCGAGGCGTACCGGCCCGAGCTGGCCGATGTCGACCGGTTGCCCACGCTCGACATCGCCCGGCTGATGAACGGCGAGGATGCCGGGGTGGCCGGGGCCGTCGCCGAGCAGGTACCCGCGATCGCCGCCGCCGTCGACGCCGTGGCCGAGCGGATGGCGCGGGGCGGGCGGCTGATCTACGCCGGTGCGGGTACGGCCGGGCGGCTGGGGGTGCTGGACGCCTCCGAGTGCCCGCCGACGTTCAACACGGACCCGGCGAGGGTGGTCGGGCTGATCGCGGGCGGCCCGAGCGCCATGGTCACGTCGGTGGAGGGTGCCGAGGACTCGCGGGAGCTGGCCGAGTCCGACCTGGCGGCGCTGGCGCTGACCGCCGACGACACGGTGGTCGGCGTCTCGGCGTCCGGCCGCACACCGTACGCGGTCGGCGCGGTCGCGTACGCCCGTGCGCGCGGCGCCCTCACCGTGGGCCTGGCCTGCAACCGGGGCAGCGCGCTGGCGGCGGCGGCCGAGCACGGCATCGAGGTGGTGGTCGGTCCGGAGTTCCTCACCGGCTCCACCCGTCTGAAGGCCGGTACGGCACAGAAGCTGGTGCTGAACATGCTGTCGACGATCACGATGATCCGGCTGGGGAAGACGTACGGGAACCTGATGGTCGACGTACGGGCCTCCAACGAGAAGCTGCGCGCCCGCTCCCGCCGTATCGTCGCCCAGGCGACGGGCGCGGACGACGACGTCGTCGAGCGGGCCCTGACCGCGACGGACGGCGAGGTCAAGCACGCGATCCTGGTCATCCTGGCGGACGTCGACGGCCCCACGGCCGCCCGCCTGCTCACGGAGACGGACGGCCATCTGCGGGCGGCGCTCGCCAGGGCGCGGGAGTAGAAGGGATCCGTGGGCGGATACTGGAGAGCACCCGACCCGGAGACGAACCATGAACCACGCGCAGCTCACCGCCCTGGGCCGCGCCCTGCGTGTGCTCGGGGAGCACGGCGAGGCGCTGTCCGCCGATGTGCCGGACGCCCGGCTGCACGAGGTGAAGGACGATCTGCGGCGGGCGCTCGACCTGCTGGAGGAGAGCGTCAACACGGCGGCGCCCACCACGCGTTGCGCCGAGCACCCGACGGGCCCGGTCGACAAGAGCGCCCCCGACCTGTGTCTGCTCTGTGAGACCCGGCGCCGCACGGCCCGCCGCGCCGAGTTCAACGGCCCGGCCCCCCAGCACCGCCCGGCCGACCCCGCCCCGTCCCGCTACGGAGTTCGGGCGGACCGCCCGCAACCCCAGCAACGCTGGCTCCCGGAACTCTGGAACGGCCAGTCGTGGCAGCTCTGCGGCACCCCCCGCCGGGACCGCCGGGAGGCGGAACTCTTCATCGCGGCCCAACGCCGCAGCCCCCGGGCGGCGATGGCCTACCGCCTGGTCCACGAGTTCACGGACTACGAGGTACTACGAGTCTGGGGAGCCCCGATAAGGACGGACCCGGAAACCCCCTAGGAGACAGGGGCGCGGGGAACTGCGCAAAAAAGGCGGGTCTGGGGGCGCAGCCCCCAGGGACGGGAACGGGAAGGGGCGGCGGGGGCGAAACCCACCACGCCACCCCCACCGCCCTACACCTTGGCCGCCCCCACAGCCGGCGCCGCACCCGCGGCCTCCACCGCCTCACCCCGCCGCCGCGGAATGAACGCGGCGATGACGAACCCGAGCAACGCCGCCCCGGCCCCGAGGGCCAGCACCGTCCGGAACGCGTCCTCCGACGGCAGCGCGAACGCCCCGAACGCGGTGGTCATCTGAGCCAGCACCACACCGGCCACGGCACTGGCGACAGACGTACCGATGGACCGCATCAGCGTGTTGAGCGCATTCGCCGCACCCGTCTCCGACGCCGGCACCGCCCCCATGATCAGCGTGGGCATCGCCCCGTAGGTGAACCCGATCCCCGCCCCGATGACACACGACGCCAGCACGAAGTGCCAGACCTCGCTCATCAGCACGACGTTCAGCCCATACCCCGCGGCCACGATCAGCGCACCGATCATCAGGGTCACCTTGGGCCCCTTGGCCCGCGAGACCAGTGCGGACACCGGCGCCAGCGCCATCATCACCAGACCGGACGGTGCCATCACGAGACCCGCCATGAGCAGCGACTGCCCCAGCCCGTATCCGGTCTCCTCCGGCAGCTGCAGCACCTGCGGGATGACCAGGGACATGGAGAACATCGCGAACCCGATGGCGATCGAGGCGAGGTTGGTGATCAGCACCTGCGGCCGGACGGTGGTCCGCAGGTCCACCAGCGGCTGATCGGTGCGCAGCTCGAAGAAGCCCCAGCCCACCAGGATCACGACGGCCGCCGCGAACAGACCGAGCGTGGTCCCGCTGGACCACCCCCAGTCACCGCCCTTGGAGATCGCCAGCAGCAGACAGATCAGCCCGGCCGCCATCCCCACCGATCCGGGCAGATCGAACCGTCCCCCGGTCCGCACCTTGGACTCCGGGACGAGCAAGGCCACCGCGACCAGCGCGACGACGCCCAGTCCGGCCGAGATCCAGAACAGCATGTGCCAGTCGAAGTTGTCGGCGATGAGCGCGGCGATGGGCAGTCCGAGCGCTCCGCCGACACCGAGCGAGGCGCTGATCATCGCGGTGGCGGAGCCCAGCTTCTCGGCGGGCAGTTCGTCGCGCAGGATGCTGATGCCGAGCGGGATCACGCCGGAGGACAGGCCCTGGAGGGCACGCCCGACGATCATCGGGACGAGGGAGTCGCTGAGTCCGGCGACGACGGAGCCGACGACCAGCATGCCCATGCTGACCAGCAGCATGCGGCGCTTGCCGTACATGTCGCCGAGCCGGCCCATGACGGGCGTCGCGACGGCGGCGGCGAGCAGGGTGGCGGTGATGGCCCAGGCGGCGTCCGCAGCGGAGGCGTTCAGGTACTGCGGCAGTTGCCCCACGATCGGGATGACCAGGGTCTGCATCAGCGAGACGACGATGCCGCCGAAGGCCAGTACGGGCACCACGGCGCCGGTCCTGGGCGGCGCGGCGGTACCGGGCGTGGGCGAACGGTCGAGTGCGTCGGACATGAGGGAGGTCTCCGGGACTCAGGGCAATACTTGACTCAAGCAACTTTAAGGCGATTGATTGACTTAAGCAAATTAATACCGGATGACAGACGGATGGCGCCCCCGCGTCCGGAAGCGCCACCCGCCGTTGACCGGCTCAGCTCAGCGTCTTGAGCGCCGACCCCTCGTACGGCGTCAGTTCGTCGAAGCGCCCGGCCAGCACCTTGGCCGCCCAGTTCGGGTCGTGGAGCAGCGCACGGCCCACGGCGACGAGGTCGAACTCGTCCCGCTCCATCCGGTCGAGCAGGTTGTCGATGCTGCCGAGCTCGGCACCCTGCCCCTGGAAGGCCTTGAGGAACTCGCCGTCCAGTCCGACGGAGCCGACGGTGATGCTGGGCCTCCCGGTCAGCTTCTTCGTCCAGCCGGCCAGGTTGAGGTCGGAGTCCGCGAACTCCGGGAGCCAGTAGCGGCGCGTGGACGCGTGGAAGGCGTCGACACCGGCCTCGGCGAGCGGGGCGAGGATGGCCTCCAGCTCCTGGGGCGTCTCGGCGAGCCGGGCGTCGTAGGCGTCCTGCTTCCACTGCGAGTAGCGGAAGACGACCGGGAACTCCGGCGACACGGCGTCGCGCACCGCGGCCACGATCTCCGCCGCGAACCGGGCGCGGGCGACCGGGTCGCCGCCGTAGGCGTCGGTACGGCGGTTGGTGCCGGACCACAGGAACTGGTCGACGAGGTAGCCGTGGGCGCCGTGCAGCTCCACGCCGTCGAAGCCGATCCGCTCGGCGTCGGCGGCGGCCTGCGCGAACGCGCCGATCACGGCGTCGATGTCCGCCTGCGTCATCGCCCGGCCCGTGCCCTCGGTGCCGTCCGTGCGCACCCCGGACGGACCGACCGCCGGAGCCTGCGGGTACGGCGCCTGCCCCTGCTCGCGGACCATGCCGATGTGCCAGAGCTGCGGCACGATCGTGCCGCCGGCCGCGTGCACCGCCTCGGCGACCTTCGCCCACCCCGCGAGCTGCTCCTCCCCGTGGAACCGCGGCACCCGGTCGCTCTGCCCGGCCGACTCGTGCCCGACGTACGTGCCCTCGGTGACGATCAGCCCGACACCGGCGGCGGCCCGGCGCGCGTAGTACGACACCACGTCCTCCCCGGGCACCCCGCCCGGCGAGAACATCCGGGTCATCGGCGCCATGGCGATGCGGTTGGGAACCGTCAGACCGTTGATGGTGACGGGCCGGGACAGAATCCCGGCGGCTCGCGCGGTGACGCTGGGGGAGGTGACGGTCACGTGGGGGCTCCTCTGCTTCGAATACCGGTCAGTATGTGTACATGCATTAAATGCATCTACGGCACCAACGGGAAAGCGGGAAGAGGCATTCCCCTCACCCCCAGGACGTGACGCCGGTCACGGGACGCCCTCCCGCGCACCGGGGTACGGTCGCCCGATGAGAACACGCCTCCTGCGCTTCGGCCTGTACGCGGACGAGGAAGGACTGGCGTGGGCCGGCTCGGTCGTCGACCGGGCCACAGCGCTCCACAACGCCCGGACTGTCGGCCGGGACGTCGTCCGCACGCTCCCCGGCAGCGGGACGACGACCGCCGACCTCTACGACCACCTGGCGCAGCAGTGGGCCTGGGAGCACCCGGGCCGAAGCAGCGGCGCGCGAGAGCCGGTCGAGCTGCGCGTCCGCCTGGTGTGCTCGCTGCGGACCTGGCGGGCGGTCCGCAAGGCGGTGCTGCGGGGCCTGTGCCCGCGGGGCGCGGCGCCGCACGTCTGCCGCGTGCCGTGGTGCGCCGCCTGACACGCCGCACGCCCGAAGCCCGGGCAATGTCACAAAGCGGCCACACCCCGCCGTACCGCGGGAGGCCGGCGCCTTGTGAGCGCAGGATTACCCGCATGGGGGACAACGCCCACCGCTGACCACATGAGGGGCTGCCGTGACGGGGGCACGCATCGGGGACTACTCGATCGAACGCAAGCTGGGCAGCGGAGGCATGGGATCCGTCTATCTGGGGCGTTCGCGTTCCGGTCGGGCCGTCGCCATCAAGGTGATCCGGCCCGAGTACGCGGCCGACCCACGCTTCAGGGACCGATTCCGCAAGGAGGTCGAGGCCGCCCGCAGGGTCGGCGGCTTCCATACGGCGGCGGTGGTGGACGCCGACCCCGACGCAGCACAGCCATGGATGGCGAGCGCGTACGTCAAAGGACCGACACTGGCCGAAGCCGTCGCCCGGCGCGGCCCCCTCGACGAAACCGGACTCCGGTCCCTCGCCGCCGCGCTGGCCGAGGCACTGGAAGCGATCCACGGCTGCGGGCTGGTGCACCGCGACCTCAAACCGGGCAACATCATCCTGGCCGAGGACGGCCCCCGCGTCCTGGACTTCGGGATCGCCCAGGCGCTGGAGGGCACCCGGCTGACCGTCGACGGCGCGGCTGTCGGAACCCCGGGGTTCATCGCACCCGAGCAGGTCCTGGGCCACGCGATCACCGGGGCGTGCGACGTCTTCGCCCTCGGCGCCGTACTGGTCGCCGCGGCCGGCGGCAGCGCGTTCGGGGAGGGGTCGCCGTACGGGCTGATGTACCGGGCGGTGCACGACACCCCGGATGTGACCGCGCTGCCCGCCGCCCTGCGCCCCCTCGTCGAGGCCTGCCTCCACAAGGAGCCCGAACAACGGCCGTCACCAAGACGGTTATTGGACCTGTGCGCAGTCGGCACCGATCACCCAGCCACCGTGGTCGACGCGCCGGACGCTCCCCTGGACGCAGTTCCCACCGTGAGGGCCGTACGTCCCCGCTCCGAGAGCATGCCCACGCGCCGCGCGGCGAACACCCGAGCCTCGGCCGCTCCCCGCCAACCCGCGAGAACCGCTCCACCCCTCGCCCTCTATCGGCGTAACCGCCTCAGTTGGGCGATCCGGCTCACGCGAAACCTGCTCATCATGGCCGGGTTCATCATGGCGACCGTCCTGGGCTCCATGTACGACCTGCCCGACGCGGTCCCCGGGACAGGGTTCCTCGGCGCCTTCTTCATGGCCATCCGGCTGGTCTTCCTGTACGGCAGCACCAACGACGGAATCGTGATCGACGAGTTGGGCATCGTCATGGGCTCCCCGAACAATCCGGCCCTGCTGCAATGGACGCACATGAAGTCCATGGAACTGGACGACGGCGCCCGGGAGATGTGGCTGACCGTCCGATGCGGCGAGCGACAGTACTTCCCTCTGTCCCTCCACCGCCCGCTATGGGTCCGCAACAAACGGAACGGAACCATTCACATCCGCACCCGATGGCTGCGGCCCATCGGCGACACACCTCCGCTCCCGGACGCCTTGCGCGCCTTCGCCGCACACCGGCACGTCCCCCTGACGGAGACCCGGGCCGGCTGACCGGACTCCCGAAGCTCAAGCACCGAGCTCCGAGCCCTCTTTTCAAGGAACGGGTGGGAGGGCCCCACCCGCCCTCCCACCCCTGCATGTTGACTTGACGCGTTCGGCTTGCCACGCACAGTCACGAACGTCTAGCGTGCCCGCATAACGAACAGCCCCCGCTCGGTGCACACAACACCTGCGGGGGCCTGACCTACAAGATCGAGAGAAAGTCGATCCCATGGCTGCCGCCCAGCCTAGTCCCGCCTCCCCGCACGCGCACGGCTCCCCGCACCCGATGGCCAATCCGGGTTACGGCAAACGGACCGCACCGGGCCAACACCGGCGCACACACCACGACTTCACGCACCTTCCGCCCCGGGAGGCGGCCGTCGCCGCGTTCATCGACCGGCTCACCGACGGCGCCGACATCTCCGTGAAGACGCTGGCCAGGACGCTTCCGTACGGGCAGTGCGCACTGCGGACCGCCCTCAACAACCTTCAGCGCACAGGCCACTTGCGCCGCGGCCGGGAAACCGTGGCGACGGGGAACACCGGCGGTGGCACACGCTGGATCACCCGATCGTGGTGGTCGTCCACCGCCCGCGACGACGACTGGTGGGCGGCGTTCACCCGTGGCGACGTACCGGACGGCGAGGCCGCGCCGGAATCCGCCCGCCCCAGCCGCTCCCGCGCCCACATCCTCCTCGCCGCCCTCGGCCGTGAGACCCCCGTGCTGTCCCTCTCCCGGGCCGACTGCGCGCGGCTCGCCCCGCTGGTGGAGGAGTGGTTCGCGCGCGGCGCCACCGACGAGGCCGTACGGGCCGCCCTCACCGCCGGCCTGCCCACACCCGTGCACCACCCGGCCGCCCTGCTCCACCGCCGCCTGACCGACAAGCTCCCGCCGGAGCCGCCTCCCGCCCCGCGCCCGCCGCTCCGCCTCCTGGAGTGCGCGAAGTGCCGTACGCCGGGCCGTCCGGAGGCGTTGCCCGGCGGCATCTGCGGCGCGTGCCGGGGCGAACGCGCCCCCATTGGCCCCGACGCGCCCCTGCCAGCTCCCTCGGTCCGTGTCCGCGCCGGCGAGATCCGCGCTGCGATGTCACTACGACGACGAGAGAGGACACCCTCATGACCGCTCCCACGGTCCGACGGCACCACCCCGGGGCACGATGGGAGAAAGGAGGCGACGCCATGACCCCTGACACCGCTGACCGCCCCCAGATGTCCGTCGAGGACTTCGAGGAACTCGTCCGGAGGGCCCCGAGGGAGATCCGCAGCCGGCTGGAGTTTCTCGGCGGACGGCTGGGCATCCGGCACGGGCCGCTCGACGTCGAGGAGTTCGAGGAGCTGGCCGAGGCCGCTCCCGAAACGGTGCGACTGGAGTACATCAACGGAAAAGTAGAGGTCAAGGCAGTGCCGGACGGCAACCACAACGAAATCTACATGTGGCTGCTGCAGCAGTGCATGCAACAGCGTCCCGACCTCCGCCTCTATCCCGAGTCCGGCGTCCTGGCGGAGGCGTACCGCAACGGTCGCGCACGCACGGACGCCACGCTCGCGCCGAAGGGCCATTTCAAGGGACGCCGCGAATGGTCCCCGACGGACGGCATCCTGATGGCCGTGGAGATCACCTCGTACGACCGGGACACCGACCGACGCGACCGCGTCGACAAGCCCATCGGCTACGCGGCGGCCGAGATCCCCGTCTACCTCCTCATCGACCGCGACAACTACACGGTCAGGGTCTACAGCGAGCCCAAGAACGGCCGCTATCAGCAGTCGCCGTCCTACCCCTGGGGGACCGTCGTCGTACTCCCCTCCCCCGTGGACATCACCCTCGACACCGAGGAGCTCAAGGAGTACGCGGACTGACCCCGCCCACGCCCGAGGGCGGCATCCCCTGTCGGAACAGGGGATGCCGCCCTCGGTCGTACGGCGGACGGGTCCGATCCTCGGGAGGATCAGAAGTCCATGTCACCGCCCGGCATGCCGCCGCCGGCCGGGGCCGCGGACTTCTCCGGCTTGTCGGCGATGACGGCCTCGGTGGTGAGGAAGAGCGCGGCGATGGAGGCGGCGTTCTGCAGCGCGGAACGGGTCACCTTCGCCGGGTCGATGATGCCTTCCTTGACCAGGTCGACGTACTCGCCGGTCGCGGCGTTCAGGCCGTGGCCCGGGGTCAGGTTGCGCACCTTCTCCACCACGACACCGCCCTCGAGGCCGGCGTTCACGGCGATCTGCTTCAGCGGGGCCTCGAGCGCCAGC
This sequence comes from Streptomyces sp. NRRL WC-3626, assembly GCF_000718785.1. Classification (GTDB taxonomy): domain Bacteria; phylum Actinomycetota; class Actinomycetes; order Streptomycetales; family Streptomycetaceae; genus Streptomyces; species Streptomyces edwardsiae. The sequence continues at coordinate 42,290 of NZ_JOCA01000015.1, forward strand.
TTCACGGCCTGGGCGCCGGTCGCCTCGTCACCCTCGAGCTCCAGCTTCTCGAAGACCTGGGAGGCCTGCAGCAGGGCCACGCCGCCACCGGCGACGATGCCCTCCTCGACGGCCGCCTTGGCGTTGCGCACGGCGTCCTCGATGCGGTGCTTGCGCTCCTTGAGCTCCACCTCGGTGGCGGCACCGGCCTTGATGACCGCGACACCGCCGGCGAGCTTCGCCAGGCGCTCCTGCAGCTTCTCGCGGTCGTAGTCCGAGTCGCTGTTCTCGATCTCGGCGCGGATCTGGTTCACGCGGCCCTGGACCTGGTCGGCCGAGCCGGCACCGTCGACGATGGTGGTCTCGTCCTTGGTGATGACGACCTTGCGGGCCTTGCCCAGCAGGTCGAGCGTCGCGTTCTCCAGCTTGAGGCCGACCTCCTCGGAGATGACCTCGCCGCCCGTGAGGATGGCGATGTCGCCGAGCATGGCCTTGCGGCGGTCGCCGAAGCCCGGGGCCTTGACGGCGACGGACTTGAAGGTGCCGCGGATCTTGTTGACCACCAGGGTCGACAGGGCCTCGCCCTCGACGTCCTCGGCGATGATCAGCAGCGGCTTGCCGCCCTGCATGACCTTCTCCAGGAGCGGGAGCAGGTCCTTGACGTTGGCGATCTTGGAGTTCGCGATCAGGATGTACGGGTCGTCGAGGACGGCCTCCATACGCTCCATGTCGGTGGCGAAGTACGCCGAGATGTAGCCCTTGTCGAAGCGCATACCCTCGGTGAGCTCGAGCTCCAGACCGAAGGTCTGGGACTCCTCGACGGTGATGACGCCTTCCTTGCCGACCTTGTCCATGGCCTCGGCGATGAGCTCGCCGATCTGGGTGTCGGCGGCGGAGATGGAGGCCGTGGAGGCGATCTGCTCCTTGGTCTCGACATCCTTCGCCTGCTCGAGGAGCGCGCCGGAGACGGCCTCGACGGCCTTCTCGATACCGCGCTTCAGGGCCATCGGGTTGGCACCCGCGGCCACGTTGCGCAGGCCCTCCTTGACCAGGGCCTGGGCGAGAACGGTCGCGGTGGTCGTACCGTCACCGGCGACGTCGTCCGTCTTCTTGGCGACTTCCTTGACCAGCTCGGCGCCGATCTTCTCGTACGGGTCCTCGAGCTCGATCTCCTTGGCGATGGACACACCATCGTTGGTGATCGTGGGGGCGCCCCACTTCTTCTCGAGGACGACGTTGCGGCCCTTGGGGCCGAGCGTCACCTTGACGGCGTCCGCGAGCTGGTTCATGCCGCGCTCGAGGCCGCGCCGCGCCTCCTCGTCGAACGCGATGATCTTGGCCATGTGAAGTGGTCCCTCCAGGACTGGGGGTGATTCCTTCGGACCGCGCCCGCGCCCGCGACGGACGGCTCGCCGGCCCTGTGGTTCCTTGCCCCACACGGCCTGCGGGCCTCACCGACCCGGTCCTTACGTTGTCACTCTCACCTTCAGAGTGCTAACGCCAATGATTAGCACTCGACCCATGCGAGTGCAAGCGCCTATGGGTAGTACAGGGACGCGCTCAGCCGCCCGCGAACACCGGCGCGCGCCCCGCGCGGGCACGCGACGGACCCATCGCGGCCCGCCGCGGACAGGGCGCGGGCAGGGCATGGGCAGGGCGCGGGCACGGCGAAGGGCCCGCACCCCGGAGGATGCGGGCCCTTCACCGGCAGAAGATTCTTTCGGCTGATAGCGCGTTCAGGCGCTGAGACGAACCATGTCGGCCTGCGGGCCCTTCTGACCCTGCGAGATCTCGAACTCGACCCGCTGGCCTTCTTCGAGGGTGCGGTAGCCGTCCATCTGGATCGCGCTGTAGTGGACGAAAACATCCGCACCACCGTCGACCGCGATGAAGCCGTACCCCTTCTCCGCGTTGAACCACTTGACGGTGCCCTGAGCCATGCCTAACTCCCCTATTACTGGCCCTTGCACGGATCCGCACTTCGCGGATCCGGGTCAGACCTCACCCCCCAACGGTTGGGGGCGTGCGCCGGAACGCGTCGACCGCGGCTGAATGTATCTGTCCAACTGCCGTCTGCAACAGGTCAATCGGACGAGAAATCTGGACGACACCGGTCCGGAATGTGGCGAGAATTCGCCTGAATTCAGGGCAAGTCGGGCCGGGCAATCGGCGCAAATGCCGCGCAAGGTGCCCGCACTTTGGCTACATCCAGTCGGGCTCGCGGCAGAAATCAAGGGGTCCCGATCAGTGGATCGGGAGCGCGTTCCCCAACTCTACCGCGCTCAATCCCATGGAATTGCCCCCTCCGCTTCTCTCACGGAGGGGGCAAAGTCCCAAACGCTCGGTAACCGTCATTACCGAAGGTAATGATCAGCCTCCGGCCACCGCCGGAATGATCGAGATGCCGGCCCCGTCCGGGGTGGCCGTCTCCAGTCCCTGCTCGAACCGCACGTCGTCGTCGTTGACGTACACGTTCACGAACCGCCGCAGCTTGCCCTGGTCGTCCAGCACCCGGGCGGCGATCCCGGTGTGGCTCTTCTCCAGATCCGAGATGACCTCGCCGAGGGTGGCCCCCTCGGCGCTCACTTCGGCCTGCCCACCGGTGTACGTGCGCAGAATGGTAGGAATCCGTACGGTAACGCTCACGACAAAACCTCCGGAAGGAACAGCACCCTGGGGGCGCGGGGAACTGCGCGACCAGCCACGGCTGACCCGCAGACTGACGACTCAGGCAAGCCCGGCTGCACGGAACGACTCGAGGCTGGGACGGATCGTCGCGGTCATGCCCGTACCGGCCACCGCGTCCAGCGTCTTGAGGCCATCACCCGTGTTGAGCACCACAGTGGTCAGAGAAGGATCGAGCGCACCGCTCTCGAGCAGCTTCCTGGTGACTCCCACGGTCACGCCCCCCGCGGTCTCCGCGAAGATCCCCTCGCTCCGGGCGAGCAACTTGATCGCCTCGACGATCTGCTCGTCGTTCACGTCCTCCACCGCCCCGCCCGTGCGGCGTGCGATGTCCAGGACGTACGGCCCGTCCGCCGGGTTGCCGATCGCCAGCGACTTGGCGATCGTGTCCGGCTTCTGCGGACGTACGACGTCGTGCCCCGCCTTGTACGCGGTGGAGACCGGTGAGCACCCCTCGGCCTGCGCGCCGAAGATCCTGTACGGCTTGTCCTCGACCAGACCGAGCCCGATCAGCTCCTGCAGCCCCTTGTCGATCTTCGTGAGCTGCGAGCCGGACGCGATCGGGACGACGAGCTGGTCGGGCAGCTCCCAGCCCAGCTGCTCGCAGATCTCGTACGCGAGGGTCTTGGAGCCCTCCGCGTAGTACGGCCGCAGGTTGACGTTGACGAAGCCCCAGCCCTCGCCGGCCGGGTCGCCGATCAGCTCGGAGCAGAAACGGTTCACGTCGTCGTAGTTGCCCTCGATGCCGACGAGTTCACCGCCGTAGACGGCGGCCATGACGACCTTGCCCTGTTCCAGGTCGTGCGGGATGAACACACAGGACCGGAAGCCGGCGCGGGCCGCGGCGGCACCGACGGCGCCGGCGAGGTTGCCGGTGGACGAGCAGGACAGGGTGGTGAAGCCGAAGGCGCGGGCGGCCTCGATGGCCTGGGCGACGACGCGGTCCTTGAAGGAGTGCGTCGGGTTGCCGGAGTCGTCCTTGACGAACAGCCTGCCGGGGTCGACACCCAGCTCACGGGCGAGGTTGTCGGCCTGGACGAGCTTGGTCCAGCCGGGGTTGATGTTGGGCTTGGTCGCCACGTCCGCCGGGACGGGCAGCAGCGGCGCGTAGCGCCAGATGTTCGCGGGTCCCGCTTCGATCCGCTTGCGCAGTTCCTCGGTGTCGTGGGCCGAGAAGTCGTAGGCGATCTCCAGCGGGCCGAAACACTCCTCGCAGGCGAAGACGGGGCCGAGCGGGACGCGGTGGCCGCACTCGCGGCAGGAGAGCGCCGCTGCGGGGCCGAGGTCGACCGCGGAATCGGTGGTGCTTGCAACAGTCTGCACAGCCATGGAGGCGAGGCCCTTTCTCCTCATCTTCCTCACGACGCATCTCGCCGTGAGACGGATTTGGCACCTTCCCTAGCCGGGAGCCTCGCCACGTCTGTGTGACAAGAGCCGGCTGGAGGGTTGCCGGGGCTTCATCGGGCCGTATCCCTCTGCCCCTCTGGATGAGCGGTGTTCAGTTGTTGTCCACGCGGTGACCCCGGCATGCGGTGGTCACGGGCGTTGTTCAAGACTGTAACCGACGGCCTGCAGGGTGGAGAGTGCCCGTCCGAACCGCGAGATGGATCACAGGCCAGTGAGGAGCCCGGGAGCGTGCTGGAAGAAGTCGGACGCTGGCTGGTCGACCGCTCCTGGTCCGTGGGCGACCGGCCGCTCCACCGGATCCTGGCGGCGAAGCGCGCCACGGGGCAGACGGTGAGCGTGGTGCTGCCCGCGCTCAACGAGGAGGCGACGGTCGGCGACATCGTGTCGGTGCTCCGCCGCGACCTGGTGCTGCGGGTTCCGCTGGTCGACGAGATCGTGGTGGTCGACTCGGGGTCGACCGACCGTACGGCCGAGGCGGCGGCCGCGGCGGGCGCGACCGTGGTGCACCGGGACGCGATCCTGCCCCGCATCCCCGCGGTGCCCGGCAAGGGCGAGGTGCTGTGGCGGTCGCTGCTCGTCACCCGGGGCGACATCGTGTGCTTCGTCGACGCGGACCTGCGGGAGTTCTCCTCCGACTTCGTCTCCGGCATCGTCGGCCCGCTGCTCACCGAGCCCGACGTGCACCTGGTCAAGGCGATGTACGACCGTCCGCTCACGGTGCCCGACGGACCCGCCTCCGGCACGATGGCGGCCGGTCAGGGCGGCCGGGTCACCGAGCTGATGGCGCGCCCGCTGCTGAACATGCACTGGCCCCAGCTCGCCGGTTTCGTCCAGCCGCTCGGCGGCGAGTACGCGGCCCGCCGGAGCCTCCTCGAACAGCTGCCGTTCCCGGTCGGGTACGGCGTCGAGCTGGGCATGCTGGTCGACGCGCTGCACCTGGTGGGCCTGGACGCGCTGGCCCAGGTCGACGTCGGCGTCCGCAAGCACCGCCACCAGGACGGCCAGGCCCTCGGCCGGATGGCCGCCGCGATCTACCGCACCGCCCAGCTGCGCCTGGCCCGCGGCCATCTGATCCGGCCGTCCCTGACCCAGTTCGAGCGGGCGGGCGACAACTTCGAGCCGCGCACGTACTCGGTCGACACGGAGGAACGGCCGCCGATGACGGAGATCGCGGAGTACCAGGCACGCAGGGTCGCCTGATCCGTATACGGCCGACGTGTGCGTTTGAGGCCCCTGGGGCCGGGCTAGGTTGAGGCTTATGGCTGTCACGCAGGCTGCTCAGGGTGCTCAGGTGCTGGTCGCGTCGAATCGCGGGCCCGTCTCGTACACGGTGGAGGACGACGGGTCGCTGCGCGCCAAACGGGGCGGCGGGGGGCTGGTGTCGGGGCTCTCGGCGATCGGGCCGGACGCGGGCGCGCTGTGGGTGTGCTCGGCGCTGTCCGACGGCGACCGGGAGGCGGTGCGGCGCGGGGCCGGCGAGGACGGCGTACGGATGCTGGACATCCCGGCGGACGTGCACGCGGACGCGTACAACGGGATCGCGAACTCGGTGCTGTGGTTCGTCCACCACATGCTGTACCAGACGCCGCTGGAGCCGGTCTTCGACGCGGAGTTCCGCAGGCAGTGGGCGTCGTACGAGGCCTACAACCGGGCGTTCGCCGAGGCGCTGGCCGAGGAGTCGGCGCCGGGCGCGGCGGTCCTGGTCCAGGACTACCACCTGACGCTGGTCCCCGGAATGCTCCGCGAGCTCCGCCCGGACCTGCGCATCGCGCACTTCTCGCACACGCCGTGGGCGCCGCCGGAGTACTTCCGCATGCTGCCCGACGACATCGCCGGACAGGTGCTGCGCGGCATGCTGGGCGCGGACCGGCTCGGCTTCCTCACCCACCGCTGGGCGGACGCGTTCACGGCGTGCTGCGAGCGGTTCGCGGGCGGGCTCGGGGACACCAGGATCGGGGTGCACGGCCTCGGCGCCGACGCGGACTTCCTGCGGGCCCGGTCCCACGAGGCGGACGTCGAGGAGCGGATCGTGGCGCTCCGGGAGGAGATCGGGGAGGGCCGCCGGACGATCGTACGGGTCGACCGGACCGAGCTCTCGAAGAACATCGTGCGCGGTCTGCTGGCCTACCGGCAGCTGCTGGACGACCACCCCGAGTGGCGCGAACGGGTCGTGCACATCGCCTTCGCCTACCCCTCCCGGCAGGATCTCGCCGTGTACCGCGACTACACCGCCGAGGTGGCCCGGGTCGCGGAGGAGATCAACGAGCGGTACGGCACCGAGGGCTGGCGGCCGGTCCTGCTGCACCTCAAGGACGACTTCGCGCGCTCGCTGGCGGCGTACCGGCTGGCGGACGTGGCGCTGGTCAACCCCGTGCGCGACGGCATGAACCTGGTCGCCAAGGAGGTCCCGGTGGTCTCCGACGCGGGGTGCGCGCTGGTGCTGTCACGGGAGGCGGGCGCGCACGAGGAGCTGGGTGAGGACGCGCTCACGGTCAATCCGTACGACATCGTCGAGACCGCCGGCGCCCTGCACGAGGCGCTGACGATGGGTCCGGAGGAACGGGCCGAGCGCGCCAAGCGCCTGACGGCGGCGGCGACCGCACTGCCCCCGGCGCGCTGGTTCCTGGAGCAGCTGGAGGCGCTGCGGGAGACCGGCGGGCGTGGATAGGTTGGGACGCATGGGCAGCGATACGGATTCCACGCCGGTGCCGGCCACGCGGGCGGGGCGGGACGGACTGGACGCGCTTCTCTCCCGGCCGGACAGGGCGCTGATCGGGCTCGACTTCGACGGGACGCTCGCGCCGATCGTGGCCGACCCGGAGCGGGCCCGCGCGCACCCGGACGCGGTGCCGGCGCTCGCCGCGCTGGCGCCGAAGGTGGCTTCGGTCGCGGTCGTCACCGGGCGGCCGGCGGACGTCGCGGTCCGCCACGGCGGCTTCGCGGGCGTGCCGGGTCTGGAGCACCTGGTCGTCCTCGGCCATTACGGCGCCGAACGCTGGGACGCGGTCACGGATACGGTCACCGCGCCCGCCCCGCACCCCGGGATCGCCGCGGTCCGCGCGGAGCTGCTGGACCGGGCCGGGGCGTGGCCGGGCACCTGGGTCGAGGAGAAGGGCGGCCGCGCGGTGGCGGTCCACACCCGCCGGGCCGCCGATCCGCAGGCCGCGTTCGACGCCCTGCGCCCGCCGCTGACCGAGCTGGCGGCGCGGCACGGTCTGATCGTCGAGCCCGGCCGCATGGTCCTGGAACTCCGCCCTCCCGGCATGGACAAGGGCGTCGCCCTTCTGGACCACGCCCGGTCCATCGGCGCGGGGTCGGTGGTGTACGCGGGCGACGACCTGGGCGACCTGCCGGCGTATGGGGCGGTCGAGCGACTCCGTGCCTCCGGCGTCCCGGGGCTGCTGGTGTGCAGCGGCAGCGACGAGGTCCCGGAGCTGAGAGACCGCTCGGACCTGGTGGTCGACGGACCGGCGGGGGTGGTGGCGCTGCTGCGGGCGCTGGCGGGGCGTCTGCCCTGACGGGTTTCGCCCCCGCCGCCCTTTCCCGTCCCGACCCTGGGGCTCCGCCCCGGACCCCGCTCCTCAAACTCCCCCAAAGGGGGTACCCCCAGAGGGGCTGAAATCAGCCTCTCCGGCGTTTGAGGAGCGGGGGTCCGGGGGCAGCGCCCCCGTGGGGGCGGATCAGCGCTCGTCGCGGCGGGAGTCGCGGACTCGGCGGAGGCGGTTGACCGTCACCGGGTCGTGGGCGAGGGCCCGGGGGTTGTCCAGGAGGGCGTTGAGGAGTTGGTAGTAGCGGACGGGGGCCAGGCCCAGCTCCTCGCGGATGGCGCGTTCCTTGACGCCGGGGCCCGAGAAGCCCCGGCGTTCCAGGGCCAGGATGTCCTGCTCGCGCTGGGCGAGTCCCCCGTCTCCCGTGTCCATGCCCCGCAGGCTACCCCGCCACCTCCGCGCGCGTCGCCGCCGCCTGGAGGCCGCCGAGGACGCCCGCGGGGCTGCCGTTCGGGGCGACCGCCTTGCCGATCTCCTTCTTCACCGCCGCGTTGACCGCCGCCCAGGAGGTGTTGCCGACCGGGTAGAGTTCCGAGGTCGCCAACTGGTCGAGGAACGGCTTGAGGTCCTTGTCCTGCTCGGACGCGGCCATCGTCCGGGACGCGGAGACGGTGACCGGCAGCAGGTTGTACTCGCGGGAGAACGCGAGCACGTTGTCCTCGCTGTAGACGAAGTCGAGGAAGTCGCCGATCTCGTCGCGGTGGCCGTTCTCCTTGAAGGCCATCATCCAGTCGGCGACGCCGAGCGTGGCCTTGCTCTCGCCCTCGGCGCCCGGTGTCGGCACCATGCCGAACTTCACGCCCTTCGCCTTCGCCGTCTCCATCAGCGAGGGATGGCCGTTGAGCATGCCGACCTGCCCGGCGGCGAACGCCTCGAACGCGTCGGCCCGGTCGAGCTTGCCGGGTGCGACCGGACCCGTCAGGCCCTTGCCGACCAGTTCGCTCTTGAGCCAGCCGAAGGTCTCGACGTTCGCCGCGGAGTCGATGCTGTAGGTGCCGGTGATGTCGGTGTAGCCGCCTTCACCGCCGAGCATCCACTGCATGCTCTCGGCCTGGGCCTCCTCCGGGCCGAGCGGCAGCGCGTACGGGTACTTCACGCCCTCCGCCTTGAGCGCCTCGGCGTCCGCGGCGAGCTCGTCCCAGGTCTTCGGCGGGGTGATGCCGGCCTCGTCGAACAGGGTCCTGTTGTAGAACAGCACGCGCGTGGAGGAGGCGAACGGCATGCCGTACTGGACGCTGTTGACCTCGCCCGCGGTGGTCAGCTGGGAGAGGAAGTCCGCCTGGACGGGGATGGACAGCAGGTCGCCGGCCTTGTAGAGCTGCCCCTCGGCCGCGTAGTCGGCGTACGCGCCGATCTGCGCCAGGTCGGGCGCCTCGCCCGCGTCGACCATCTCCTTGACCTTGCGGTCGACGTCGTTCCAGGAGTAGACGTCCACGTCGATCTTCACATCGGGGTGCTCGGCCTCGTACCGGTCGACCAGGTCCTGCCAGTACTTCTCGGAGCTGTTGGACTCGCTGTCGCCGTAGTCGGCGGCGACCAGCTTCAGCGTCACGTCGGATGATCCGCCGCCGAGACCGCATCCGCCGAGGACCCCCGTCAGCCCCAGTGCGGACACCACCGCGATCGCCCTTGTCCTGACCCGCCGCTGCACGTGCCTTACCCCTGCCCCGGCGCTGACGCGCCATCGGAAAACATTTCGATAATCGGAATAAGGTCTACACCACGTGAGTGGACTAGACCTCTTGAGGGTAGCCGGTCCACACTGTCACCCGTGAGACACGTCATCGCCCTCGATGTGGGCGGCACCGGGATGAAGGCCGCGCTGGTCGGGGCGGACGGCGAGCTGCTGCACCAGGACCGCCGGGCCACCGGCCGCGAACGCGGCCCGGACGCGGTCGTCGCGGACATCCTCGGCTTCGCCGCCGACCTGCGCGCCCACGGCGTACGGCGGTACGGCGAACCCGCGTCCGCCGCCGGAGTCGCCGTCCCCGGCATCGTCGACGAGTCCGGGGGCGTCGCCGTCTACGCGGCCAACCTCGGCTGGCGCGACGTCCCGCTGCGCGCACTGCTCACCGAACGGCTCGGCGTCCCCGTCGCCCTCGGCCACGACGTCCGCACCGGCGGTCTCGCCGAGGGCCGGATCGGCGCGGGCCGGGGCGCGGACCGGTTCCTGTTCGTGCCGCTGGGCACCGGCATCGCGGGCGCCATCGGCATCGACGGCCGGGTGGAGGCGGGCGCGCACGGCTTCGCGGGCGAGATCGGCCATATCGTCGTACGGCAGCAGGGCGCCGTCTGTCCCTGCGGCCAGCGCGGCTGTCTGGAGCGGTACGCGTCCGCCGCCGCGGTCGGCGAGGCCTGGGCCGCCGCCTGCGGCGACCCGGGCGCGGACGCGGCGGACTGCGCCAAGGCCGTCGAGTCCGGTGACGTACGGGCCCGGCGGGTGTGGCAGGACACGGTGGACGCGCTCGCCGACGGGCTGGTCACGGCGCTCACCCTGCTGGACCCCAGGACGCTGATCATCGGTGGCGGGCTCGCCGAGGCGGGGGAAACCTTGTTCACACCACTGCGGGAGGCCGTCCGGCGGCGGGTCACCTTCCAGAAGCTGCCGTCCCTGGTCCCCGCGGCCCTCGGGGACACCGCCGGATGCCTGGGCGCGGGGCTCCTCGCCTGGGACCTGCTCGCCGACACCACTGACCCCTCGTCTCCTTCGGAGGTAACCACCTGATGGCCCCCACCAAGGTTCTGACCGGTGCCCGGTTGGTACTTCCCACCGGGACCGTGGACGACGGCCGCGTGATCGTCGAGGGCACGCGGATCGCGGATGGGGGTCCCCCCGGGCCGGAGCCCGTCGGAGGTTCGGCGAAGGCTCCTGGAGGGACGGAGACGGTCGATCTCGGCGGCCACTGGGTGGTCCCCGGCTTCGTCGACCTCCACAACCACGGCGGCGGCGGCGCCTCCTTCGCCGGCGGCACCGCCGAGGACGTCCTCAAGGGCGTCCACACCCACCGGCTGCACGGCACCACCACGGTGGTCGCCTCCGCCGTCACCGGCGACCTGGACTTCCTCGCCCGGCACGCCGGGATGCTGGCCGAGCTGGCCCAGCAGGGCGAGATCGCCGGCATCCACTTCGAGGGCCCCTTCATCTCCCCCTGCCGCAAGGGCGCGCACGACGAGGGACTGCTGCGCGACCCCGACCCGGCCGAGGTCCGCAAGCTGGTCGACGCGGCGCACGGACACGCGCGGATGATGACCCTGGCGACCGAACTGCCCGGCGGCCTGGACTCCGTACGGCTGCTCGCGGAGCACGGCGTGATCGCCGCCGTCGGGCACACGGACGCCACGTACGAGCAGACGCTGCAGGCCGTCGACGCGGGGGCGACGGTCGCCACGCACCTGTTCAACGCCATGCCGCCGCTCGGCCACCGCTCCCCCGGCCCGATCACCGCGCTGCTGGAGGACGAGCGGGTCACCGTCGAGCTGATCAACGACGGCACCCATCTGCACCCGGCCGCCCTCCAGCTGGCCTTCCACCACGCGGGCGCGGGCCGGGTCGCCTTCATCACCGACGCGATGGACGCGGCCGGCTTCGGCGACGGCCGCTACATGCTCGGCCCGCTGGAGGTCGAGGTCGCGGACGGGGTGGCCCGGCTGGTGGAGGGCGGCTCGATCGCCGGCTCCACGCTCACCCTGGACCGTGCCTTCAAGCGGGCGGTCACGGTGGACGGGCTGCCCGTCGAGGACGTCGTACGGGCGATCTCCGTCAACCCGGCCCGGCTGCTCGGCCTGGACGACCGCATCGGCTCCCTGGAGCCCGGGAAGGACGCCGACCTGGTGGTGCTCGACGCCGGGTTCGACCTGGTCGGCGTGATGCGCCGGGGCGAATGGGTGGTCCGTCCCCAACTGGGCTGATCCGTCCCGCCCCCGGGGGACGGCGGCCGGTCCGGGGGCTGGGCCGACCGCCGTCCCTTTGGCATGATCGTGACCACGGGTCCTACGGACATGCGCAGGTAAAAGGGGAGGTCGGCCCGGTGATACTCACGGTCACGCTGAACACCGCTCTCGACATCACCTATCGCGTACCGTCCCTGCGGTCCGGCGCCTCCCACCGGATCTCCGAGGTGACGGAGAGCCCCGGCGGCAAGGGCGTCAACGTCGCCAGGGTGCTCACCGCCCTCGGCCACGAGGTGACGGTCACCGGCTTCTCGGGCGGCACGACGGGCCGGATCCTGCGCGACCGGCTCACCGAGGTCCCGCGCCTGACGGACGCGCTCGTCCCGGTCTCCGGCACGACCCGCCGCACCGTCGCCGTCGTCGACGCACGCGCCGGCGACACCACCCAGCTCAACGAACCCGGCCCGACGATCACCCACGCCGAATGGGCCGCCTTCCAGGAGGTCTACGAGGACCTCCTCGCCTCCGCCTCGGCGGTGGCCCTGTGCGGCAGCCTGCCCCCGGGCGTCCCCGTGGGCGCGTACGCGGGCCTGCTCCGCACGGCACGCGCGGCGGGGGTGCCGACCCTGCTCGACACCAGCGGTGCGGCGCTGCGCCGCGGGGTGGCGGGCCGTCCCGACATCCTCAAGCCGAACGCCGAGGAGCTGGCCGAACTCACCGGCTCACACGAGCCGTCGCGCGCCACCCAGGACGCCCGCCGGCGCGGCGCGGGCACGGTGGTCGCCTCCCTGGGCCCCAAGGGCCTCCTCGCCCTCACCCCGGAGGGCCGCTGGCGCGCGACGCCGCCGACCCGCCTGGCCGGCAACCCGACGGGCGCCGGCGACTCGGCGGTCGCGGGCCTGCTGTCCGCCCTGGTCGAACACCGCCCCTGGCCGGACCGCCTGGCCCGCGCGGTCGCCCTGTCCACGGCGACGGTCCTGTCCCCGACGGCCGGCGACTTCGACCGGACGGCCTATGAGGAGCTGCTGACGGGGGTCACGGTGACGCGGGAGAGCGGCGCGGCCTAGGACCGGGTCAGTCCTTGACCTGGCCCTTCTTCAGCCACATCTGGTCCAGCAGGACGTTGCACTTGTCGCCGTCGGCGCAGGAGACCGAGATGGTGTTGGTGCCCTTGTTGAGGGTGGGCCAGGAGTAGGTCTTGGTCCAGCCCTTGGAGAAGTCGCCGTCCTTGGCATGGGCGAAGTTGCCCATGTTGACCTTGGAGCCGAACTCCTTGCCGTTGACCGTGAGCGTCATCGACTGGTCCTCGTCGGCGGTGCTGTAGCGCACGAAGACGGTGTAGGCGCCGTCCTCCGGGATGCCGTCGACGGTCCAGGTGACCGAGTTCCCCGGCTGGTTGAGGCCGGCCACGTAGACGCCGCCGTCGGACTGCGCGCCCTCGACGTCCGACGCGGTGGCGGCCGTACCGCCGAGCCGCAGCGCCTTCGCGTCGATGGTGGGCAGCTCCGCCGTCTCCTTGTCGCCGTCGTCGCCCTCGCTCGCCGACGGGGTCGGCTCGCCGCTGTCCTGGGACTGGGTCGGGGTGGAGTCCGCCTGGTTGTCGCCCTTGTCGTCGTCATCGCCGCCGATCATGGCGATGCCGATGCCGATGACGACCGCGGCGACGACCGCGATCGCCCCGATGAGCAGGCCCTTGGTGTTCGGGCCGCGGCCCCGGCCGCCTCCGCCGCCGTGCGACGCATGGGCGCTGGGCGCCCCGCCGGGCAGTGTCTCCGGGGCGGCGTAGTGCGCGCTCGGCTGGCCGTAGACGCCCTGCTGCTGCGGTGCCTGCGGGGCGCCGGCGCCCGGTGCGCCGTACTGGCGGGTCCCGACCGGCCGCACCCGGTTGACCGAGTTCGGGTAGCCGTAGCCCCCGGACGGCGGCTGGGCGCCGTTGGCCTGCCCGTCGGCGTAGAGGTAGCCGAACGGGTCGTCGTCCTCCGGCGTGCTCGCGCCGTTGTTGCCGGCCGTCATCCCTTGGTGCTCCTAGCTGCGGATCGGGTGCAGAGTGAGGGGTGGAGCTAGCGAGCCTACCTGCTTCTCATGACCCGAACGGGTGACTCCGACCGCATCGCTCGACTGACCTGCGGTTCATCCGGCACGGCGATGCTGTTTGGGACGAGATCGTTTCTCGACGTACATCCGTTCGTCAGCGGACTTCAGCACTTCGTCCGCCGTCATCCCGCAGTGCGCCCACCCGATGCCGAAGCTGGCGCCGACCCTGACGGCCCGCCCCTCGGCCCGGATGGGCTGGATGATCTCGTTGCGCAGCCGTACGGCGAGGTCCTGGGCGTCGGCCCGGCCGAGACCGTCGGCGAGGATCACGAACTCGTCGCCGCCGAGCCGGGCGACGGTGTCGCCGTCCCGCACGCCGTTGCCGAGCCGGCGGGCGACCTCGATGAGCACGGCGTCGCCCGCGTTGTGCCCGAACCGGTCGTTGATCGACTTGAAGCCGTCGAGGTCGCAGAAGAGCACCGCGAGCCCCTTGGCGCCGTCGTCGAACTCGGCGGCGGGCGCGACCAGGTGCACATGGTGGTCGAAGCCGTCGTACTTCTCGGCGCCCGGCGGGAAGTCGAAGTCGTGGCCCCGGTCGAAGGCGGGCGGGCCGTAGGCGGCGTCGAAGCCGTCCACGGAGTCGAAGGACTCGAAGGGTTCCATGGAGTCGACGGTGGCGGGCAGCACGTGCTGCGGCGACTGCCGGCACAGCCGGGACGACAGCCGGGCGCGCAGCTCGGCGGAGTTCGGCAGCCCGGTGAGCGAGTCGTGGGAGGCGCGGTGGGCGAGCTGGAGCTCGCGGCGCTTGCGCTCCTCTATGTCCTCGACGTGGGTGAGGAGGAAGCGCGGCCCGTCGGCGGCGTCGGCGACCACGCTGTTGCGCAGGGACACCCAGACGTAGGTGCTGTCGCGGCGGCACAGGCGCAGCTCGGCCCGGCCGCCCTCGGCGGAGGTGCGGAGCAGGGTGCCTATGTCCTCGGGGTGGACCAGGTCGGAGAAGGAGTAGCGGCGCATCGCGGAGGCGGGGCGGCCGAGGAGGCGGCACAGGGCGTCGTTGGTGCGCAGGATGCGGCCGTGCTGGTCACCGCCCATCTCGGCGATGGCCATGCCGGAGGGCGCGTACTCGAAGGCCTGCCGGAAGCTCTCCTCGCTGGCCCGCAGCGCCTGCTGCTCGCGCTCCAGACGGACCAGGGCGCGCTGCATGTTGGCACGCAGACGCGCGTTGCTGATGGCGATGGCGGCCTGGAAGGCGTACATCTGCAGGGCCTCGCGGCCCCAGGCTCCGGGCCGGCGGCCGTTGCGCGGGCGGTCCACGGACAGGATGCCGACCAGTTCGCCGGAGGTGCCGCCGCCCTGCGGGCCGGGGGCGTACATCGGGGCGAAGAGCCGGTCGGAGGGGTGCCACTCGTCCTCGAAGCGGGGCGCGGGCCCGTCGGTGTACCACTGCGGTACGTCGTCGTCGTCGAGGACCCAGCCCTCGGTGTGCGGTATGAACACCAGGTCGCCCCAGCGCTCGCCCATGTGCAGCCGGCGGTCCCAGGACTCGCGGGAGCCGGTCCGGCCGGTGATGAGGGCCTCGGCCGCGGAGTTCCCGGCCAGGGCGGCGACGACGAGATCACCGTCGGGGCGTACGAGATTGACACACGCGAGTTCGTAGTTGAGGGCGTCCACGACGCCGTCGGCGACGGTCTGCAGGGTGTCCGCGAGGCTGCGGGCCGTGTTCATGTCGGCCATGGCCGAGTGGAGTTGCCGCAGCGACGCAAGGCGGACGTAGGGTTCCGACTCGGTCTCCATCCTCGCCCTCCTCCCGAGACCTCGCAGCGAATCAAGCGTTCTCTTCGGCGTATCGTCCCAGCAGTTTCCCCGCCACTGAATCACAGCGCGCTGCTCACTCGGTACACAGGGTCAACAATTATTGCCCCTTGTGACTCAAGTCACAACTAAACGTGAACAATTGCGTGTTCTTTCCGCGCTTTACGGGTGTGCTTACGGAACGCAGTTTTTGTGGTGCTTGTGCATGGACTGTGCCCGTCTCGGGCGTTGGTCCTAGGTCCCGTCTCGGGCCGGGGCCCGATGCGGTGCCTGTGGAGCGGACATTAGCGTTTCCGGCGTGCCGAACACTTCCGCCCCGTCCACGATCACCGTTGTGCCCGCCGCCCGGCATGCTGAGGGGGTGAGCAACGACGAGTTCCGTGCCGCCCTGTCCCGGCTGGCCGCCGGCGTGGTCCTGGTGACCGCGCAGGAGCCGCCGCTGGACCCCGACGACCCCTCGGCGCCGGCCGGCGAGGACGTCGGCATGACGGCCACCGCGTTCATGTCGGTCTCGCTGGACCCGCCGCTGGTGCTGGTCAGTCTGCGCAACGGCTCCCGCATGGACGAACTCCTCGACGAACAGCCCCTGTGGGCGGTGTCCGTCCTCTCCGAGAGCCAGCGCCATGTCGCGGGTCGTTTCGCGATGAAGGGGCGGGTCAGCGACCGGCTGCTCTTCGCGGACATTCCGTACCGGCGCGGCGAACACAGCGGCTCACCGCTGGTCGGCGGGGCGCTGGCGACGATGGAATGCCGCACGGAACGGCGCGTCCCGGCCGGGGACCACACCCTGGTCATCGGGCACGTCCTGACGGCCCACATCCCGAGCGCGGAGGGCGGCCCCCTGACCTATTTCCGCGGCCGTTACCGCCAGTTGGGCTGACCGCAATGCGCGGGCAGTCGAAATCCCGTTTCCCTAACGGGATTTCCCCCCTCGGTCCATAAATTCACCGCGCGCGACCGCACCGGGCGCAGCCCGGCGCCCACGGGGCGCCGTCAAGCTCGGCAGCCGACGGACGCCGCACGCCCTGAAGGGGCGCGGGGAACTGCGCGACCAGCCACGACGCACCCGCACCCGCCGAAGGCGCGAACCCACCCCCACGGGGGGCGCCGGGGCCCGGGGTAACCCCCGGGGGGACCGGCGGGGTCACCCCCAGTCCCGCGCGGAGCGCCCCCGCTTCGTCTCCGACCGCTGCTTCTTCTCCCGCAGCCGCCGCTCGTTGATCCCCCGCGGAATCCGCGTGGCCCGCCGCGGCTTCGGCGGCGGCGCACTCGCCTCCGCGAGCAGCGCGGCCATCCGCACCGCCGCCGTCTCACGATTGCGCCACTGCGACCGGTGCTCCGAAGCGCGAACAGTGATCACCCCGCCGTTCAGCCGCCCCGCCAGCCGCTCCAGCGCCCGCTCCTTCCACACCTCCGGCAGCGCTTCCGTACGCGCGAGATCGAAACGCAGTTCGACCTGCGAGTCGCTCGTGTTCACATGCTGCCCGCCCGGCCCGGACGACCGCGAGAATCGCCACATGAGCTCGGCCTCGGGCAGGGAGACGGAGCCGCGGATGACATAGGGACCGGACATGACGTACAGGTTCCCGCTCCTGACCCGGTCACGTCATCCGAATATTCGGATCCCGGTAAAGAAAGTAAAGCGACCTGGAACCTCACGCACCCCTCTCCGCGTTCAAGGTGGTAGCTGTAGCTTCTAGGCCGTACGTAGCCGTACGCAAACGAGGGAAGGGACTCCCAACAATGGCTGTAAGCCTGTCCAAGGGTGGCAACGTCTCGCTCACCAAGGAGGCTCCGGGCCTGACCGCCGTCACCGTGGGCCTCGGCTGGGACGTCCGCACCACCACCGGCACGGACTTCGACCTCGACGCCTCGGCGATCGCGGTCAACACGCAGGGCCGGGTCTACTCGGACGGCCACTTCGTGTTCTTCAACAACAAGCAGACCCCGGACAACACCATCGTCCACACCGGTGACAACCGCACGGGTGAGGGCGCCGGCGACGACGAGGCGATCAACGTCAACCTCGCCGCCCTCCCCGCCGACATCGACAAGATCGTCTTCCCGGTGTCGATCTACGACGCCGAGAACCGCAGCCAGAACTTCGGCCAGGTGCGCAACGCGTACATCCGTATCGTCAACCAGGCCGGCGGCGCCGAGATCGCCCGCTACGACCTGTCGGAGGACGCCGCCACCGAGACCGCCATGGTCTTCGGCGAGCTGTACCGCAACGGCGCCGAGTGGAAGTTCCGCGCCGTCGGCCAGGGCTACGCCTCGGGCCTCGTGGGCATCGCCCAGGACTTCGGCGTGAGCGTCTGACGGTCACCCCGCACCCGTACCGGAGCCCCCGGACCCGTCAGGGCGAGGGGGCTCCGGCGCGCCCGCTCAGGGCCGCCGCGGCCGCCCCGCGCCGTACAGCCACTCCTCCCAGATCCCGGCGAAGTCCTTGTCCGGCGCCGCCCCCTCGACGTACGCCGTGAAGTCGCCGGTGTCCGCGTTGCCGTGCCGGTGCTCGCGCGCCCAGCCCCGCAGCAGCGCGCGGAACGCGTCGTCACCGACCGTCTGCCGCACCTTGTGCAGCACCATCGCGCCACGCCAGTAGACCGGGACACCGGAGATCTGCTCCGCCCCCGGCGGCCGGGCGGGCGCGAAGGACCACAGCTCCCGGTTGGACCCGGCGTCCGGGAAGTACTCCCCCGCGTACAGCGCGTCGAAGGTCCGCTGAGCGCTGTCTCCGCCGTGGTCCTCCCGCCACAGCCACTCCGCGTAGGTCGCGAACCCCTCGTTGAGCCACATGTCCCGCCAGGACGCCGGGGTGACCGAGTCGCCGTACCACTGGTGGGCGAGCTCATGGACCAGCAGCGGGAGGTCCGGCGCGCCGGGGAAGACCGGCCGGTTCTGCGTCTCCAGCGCGTATCCGGCGTCCTCGGGGCGCTCGACGATCGCGCCGGTGGAGGAGAACGGGTACGGCCCGAAGACCTTCTCCGCCCAGGACACCACCTCGGGAATCCGCGCCAGGACCGCACGGCTCGCCTCCGCCTGCTCCGGATCGACGGCCGTGTACACCGGCAGCCCGCCCGCGGTCACCGTGCGCCCGACCTCGTATCCGCCGATGGCCAGCGTCGCGAGATAGCTCGCCATCGGCTCACCGGTGCGCCAGCGGTACGTCGTACGGCTCCCCGCGCGCTCCTCACCGGCCGGCTCCCCGTTGGACACCACCCGCAAGCCCTTCGGCACGGTCACCGCCACGGCGTACGTCGCCTTGTCGGAGGGGTGGTGGTTGCCCGGGAACCACGTCATGGACCCCACCGGCTCCCCCAGCGCCAGCGCCCCGTCCGCCGTACGCAGCCACCCCTCCTCGGAGCCGTCCGGGTCGGTGAGGGTCACCGGGGCGCCGCCGTAGCGGACCGCCACCCGGAAGACGCCGTCCACGGCCTCGCGCGGGCGGACGGTCAGCTCCTGCCCGTCACGGCTCCAGCGCGCGGCCGCACCGTCGACCGTGACCTCCTCGACGTCGAGGCCCTCGAGGTCGAGGTTCAGCGCGGGCAGACTCCGCGTCGCCCGGGCGGTGATCGTCGCGGTGCCGGTGAGACGGTGCGCGCCGGGGTCGTAGGCGAGGTCGAGGGCGTAGTGCCGGACGTCGTAGCCGCCGTTACCGGCCTTCGGGAAATACGGATCCCCCAGCCCGGCACCCCCGGCACCCCCGGCGACATCCCCGGATCCGCCGTCGCAGGCGGCCACGGAGACCGCGAGCAGGGCGGCGACGGCACCACGGGACCAGGGGCGAGAAAAGCGCACCCCCGGATCCTATGAGGACCGCCCCGTCGGGGCGTGACACCATCACCCCCGTGCTCGACATCGGCTATGCCCTCTCCAACCGCTTCCCCGACCCTCCGCAGACCGACTACCGCCGCGCGGACGTCCACGCCCTGCGCCACGACCTGTTCTGCGGAGACGTCTACCTCGCCGACACCGCCTCGGACCGCGAACTGTCCACAGCCTGGGGATGGGTGCCGGTGCTCGACTTCGCCTGGGCCCTGTGCGACATCGTCGAGCACGTCGACCGGGACCCCGCCGGCTCCCGCGCCTCCCGCCCCCAGCACGCGGAACTGGACTTCACCGAATCCACCGACCGCCTGCTCTTCGAGCGCCGCTTCGGCTGGGTGGACATCGAGGCCGACTGGCAGCCGGCCGACGAACCCCCGCTGACCTTCTCCCACACCGAACTCCGCCGCGAAGCCCGCGACTTCCTCCACGACCTCCTCGCCGACCTCACGGACCTCCACGAGGACCTCGCCGAGAACCCCGCCGTCTGGACCCTCCAGGCCCGCTTCCCCCGGCTGCCGTAACCCCCTCCTCCCTCAGCCCTCGACCCTGATCCCCAGCTCCCCCGCCAGCACCGGGGCCAGGTCCAGGAGCTGGGACGTGCTGATCACCGCACCCGACAGCCGGTCCACCCCCCTCGCGATCTCCAGCGAGGCGGCGCCCCGCAGATCCACGTCCTTCAGCGTCGCCCCCGACAGGTCCGCCCCCTTCAGGGCGCAGTCCACGAACTCCACCCGCTCCAGCCGGGCACCGCCGAAGTCCGGCTCGACCAGCACACAGCCCTCGAAGACGACGTCCTTCAGACGGGCCGACCGCAGGTTCAGGAAGTCGAGCTTGCCGCCGCGGACCAGCACCCGCTCCAGCACCGCCCCGTGCAACTGCGCCCCGCCCAGCCGCGCCTCCGTCAGCTCCACATCCCGCAGCGTCGCCTCCGCGAGATCGGTGCCCACCCCCCGGACACCGGCCAGCACCGAGTCCAGCACCCGCACCCGGGACAGCCGCGCCTCGTCCAGCGCACACCCCGTCAGCGCGCAGTCCATGAAACGCGCCCCGCCGCCGTCCTGCCCCGCGAAATCCGCCTCCAGGAACTCCAGCCCGTCGTAATCCCCGTCCGGCTCCAGCCCACCCCCCTCGAACCGCTCCAACGCGGGCAGCCGCAGCTCGGGGCGCCGCGCCCCCTTCACTCCCGGACCACCCACCGCTCTCCTCGCCATGACCCCATGCTGCACC
This sequence comes from Streptomyces sp. NRRL WC-3626, assembly GCF_000718785.1. Taxonomy (GTDB): domain Bacteria; phylum Actinomycetota; class Actinomycetes; order Streptomycetales; family Streptomycetaceae; genus Streptomyces; species Streptomyces edwardsiae. The sequence goes on from NZ_JOCA01000015.1 coordinate 62,701, forward strand.
CGCCCACTGACAATCCCCCCGACCTGCGAAAACGCCCCGCATGTCACATTCCCGCGCACCCCCTCGTCGTATCCCCAAAGCCGGAAGGCGACCCCGACCGAGGGAGACCCCAGCCATGCACCGCATCACCGTCGTCGGCGGCGGCTTCGCCGGCCTCACCGCCGCCATCACCGCCGCCGAGGCGGGCGCCAAGGTCACCGTCCACGAGGCCCACCACACCCTCGGCGGCCGCGCCCGCACCGCCGAGCAGACCTACCGCACCAACGAGGGACCGCACGCCCTCTACAACGGCGGCCCCCACTGGACCTGGCTCCGGCAGCGCGGCCTCATCGGCCCCCTCGCCCCGCTCCCGCCCCTGGAAGCCGCCCGGCTCCGCCTCCGCCACCGCGGCACGCTGCGCCGCACCCCGCCCCTCGCCATGCTGAGACTGCTGCGCCGGAGCGTCGCCGAGGCACCCGCCGACACCGACTTCCTCACCTGGGCCACCCGGATCGCCGGCGAGGACGGCGCACGGGCCGCCGCCCACTACGCGGCCGTCGCCGTCTTCCACCACGATCCGGGTTCGCTGTCCGCCGCGTTCGTCCAGGAGCGCCTGCGCCGCGCCACCAAGCTGCCCCCGGAGGCGCACTACCCGCGCGGCGGCTGGGGCGGACTCATCGACCGGATGGCCGCCCGCGCGTGGAACCTCGGCGTACGCATGGAAACCCTCTCCCGCGTGGACACCCTGCCCACCGGCACCCCCGTCGTCGTGGCCACGTCCCTCGACTCCGCCCGCCGCCTCCTCGGCGACCCCACCCTCACCTGGCCCAGCGGCCGCACCGTCCTGGTCGACCTCGCCGTACGCACCCGGCGCAAGGACGCCTTCGCCGTGTCCGACCTGGACGCCCCCGGCTGGCTGGAACGGTTCACCGCCCAGGACCGCACCCTCGCCCCCGCCGGCGAACAGCTGATCCAGGGCCAGATCCCCATCGCCCCCGGCCGGTCCAAGGCCGACGGCACCGCCCGCGCGGAGGAACTCCTCGACCTCGCCTTCGAGGGCTGGCGCTCACGCGTCACCTGGCGACGGGACGCCGTGGCGAACGGCCGCACCGGCGCCGTCGACCTGCCCGGCACCACCTGGCGCGACCGCCCCGCCATCGACCGCGGCGACGGCCTGTACCTCGCCGGCGACCAGGTCGCCGCGCCCGGCGTCCTCTCCGAGGTCTCCTTCAACAGCGCGCTGACCGCCGTCTCCCTCGCCCTCGGCCGGAACGCGCTTGACCTCAAGCACGCTTGAGGTCGAAGGGTGGGAGCCGCAGCGACACCGGACACCACACCCCTGGGGGATTCCACATGCACGCCATCCGCCTCCACGCCTTCGGCCCCGCCGACCACCTCACCTACGAGGAGACCGACGACCCGCGGCCGGGCCCCGGCCAGGTCCGGATCGCCGTCCGCGCGGCGGGCGTCCACCTCCTCGACGCGGCCCTGCGAGAGGGCGCACAAGGCCCCGGCCCGGCCCCCGCCACCCTCCCGACCGTCCCCGGCCGCGAAGTCGCCGGAGTCGTCGACGCACTCGGCGACGGCGCCCCCGAAGACCTGCTCGGCACCCGCGTCGTCGCCCACCTCGGCTTCGTCCCCGGCGGCTACGCCGAACTCGCCGTCACCGACACCGACCGCCTGCACGAGATCCCCGAACGCCTCGACTTCGCCGAAGCCGTCGCCATGATCGGCACCGGCCGTACGACGATGGGGATCGTCCAGTTCGCCGAACCCGGCCCCGGTGACGTGGTCGTCGTCCCGGCGGCCGCCGGCGGCATCGGCACCCTGCTCGTGCAGTACGCCAAGAACGCCGGCGCCACCGTCATCGGCCTCGCCGGCGGCCCTCGGAAGACCGCACGCGTGACGGCGAACGGCGCCGACCACGCCATCGACTACACCGCCCCCGACTGGCCCGGACACCTCGCCGCCCACCAGGGCAAGGTCACCATCGTCTACGACGGCGTCGGCGGGGACGTCGCCCGCGCGACGGTCGCCCTGCTCGCCCCGCACGGCCGGCACGTCGTCTTCGGCTGGACCTCCCAGGGCATCAGCAGCGACAGCCCGTACGTCGTCGAAGGCACCACCGTCAACGTCCTCGGCCCCGAGATGATGCGCAGAGCGGGCGGCCCCGACCCCGTCCGCACCCTCGAACTGCGCGCCCTCGCCCAGGCCGCCGAAGGACGCCTCACCCCGGCCGTCCACCGCTTCCCCCTCGCCCGGGCCGCCGCGGCCCACCGCGCCCTGGAGAACAGGGCCACGACCGGAAAAGTCGTACTGGAGCCGTAGCCGACACCACTACCGTGCGAGAAGTGATCGACATCCCGGCGGAACTCGCCGCCGCCCAGGAGAAGTACAACAAAGAGGCCGGCCGCGCCTTCATCGCCGCCCTCCCCGACCTGACCACGGCCTTCCTGAACCGCTGGCGGCTGCGCGTCACCGGGGCGCCCATGCACGGCGTGAGCGCCCTGGTCCTCCCCGTCACCCGCGCGGACGGCACACACGCGGTGCTCAAACTCCAGATCCGCGACCACGAGAGCGAGGGCGAACCGATCGCCCTGCGCCTGTGGAACGGCGACGGCGCCGTCCGCCTCCTCGACCACGACGAACCCACCGGCACCATGCTCCTGGAACGCCTGGACGCCTCCCGGATGCTCTCCCATCAGGACGACACCCACGAAGCCGTCCTGGTCATCGCCCGCCTTCTCGCCCACCTCCACACCACCCCCGCCCCCGCGGACATGCGCCGCCTCGGCGACATCACACGCGCCATGCTGGAACGCACCCCCGCCGCCCTGGCCCGCATCCCCGACCCGGCCGCCCGCCGCCTCGTCGCCGACTGCGCCGCCGCCGTACGCGAGGTCGCCGACGAACCCGGCGACCGGCTCCTCCACTGGGACCTGCACTTCGACAACGTCCTGGCCGCCGACCGCGCCCCCTGGCTCGCCATCGACCCCAAACCCCTCGCCGGCGACCCCGCCTTCGACCTCTGGCCCGCCCTGAACAACCGCTTCGACCCGGCCGACATCACCTGGCGCTTCGACGCCATGACCGACGTCCTCGCCCTCGACCGCACGCGTGCGCGCGCGTGGACCTACGGCCGCCTCCTGCAGAACTGCCTGTGGGAAACCGAGGACGGCCGCCCCCTGGACGAGGCGGACCTGGAGACCGCCCGCCGGCTACGCGGCCGTACGACATGAGAGATCCCAGGCCGGAAGGGGTCCGACCCGGGATCTCGACAGAGCCCCCTGTCGGATTCGAACCGACGACCTACGCATTACAAGTGCGTTGCTCTGGCCAACTGAGCTAAGGAGGCGCCGCGCTGCGCGCGCGAAGGCTGGTCCACTGTACACAGAGCGGGTTTCGCCCAGCCACGCACTTCCGGCAGTGCGATGATCACGCACGAAACCGAACAGACATCCCCATGGTCGAAAGTTTCCGCGAAATTCACAGCCCTGGAACTACTGACAAGCAGGTGAACGGCAGGTACCGTCCTGAGCCAGTTCACTCATGTGGACCAACACCACAACGGGACATCCGTCGTGGCACCACCTTCCTACTCGGATCGTCCGGCACGTTCCTGCCGGTAGAAGGGGACCATTCACCATGGCCACTGTCACGTTCGACAAGGCGACCCGGATCTACCCCGGCTCCACCAAGCCCGCCGTCGACGCCCTCGAGATCGACATCGCGGACGGCGAGTTCCTCGTCCTGGTCGGCCCGTCCGGTTGCGGCAAGTCCACCTCGCTCCGCATGCTCGCGGGGCTCGAGGACGTCAACGGCGGTGCCATCCGCATCGGTGACCGCGACGTCACGCACCTGCCGCCGAAGGACCGGGACATCGCCATGGTGTTCCAGAACTACGCGCTCTACCCGCACATGTCGGTCGCCGACAACATGGGCTTCGCGCTCAAGATCGCCGGCGTCAACAAGGCGGAGATCCGGCAGAAGGTCGAGGAGGCCGCGAAGATCCTCGACCTCACCGAGTACCTGGACCGCAAGCCGAAGGCGCTCTCCGGCGGTCAGCGCCAGCGTGTCGCGATGGGCCGCGCGATCGTGCGTGAGCCGCAGGTGTTCCTCATGGACGAGCCGCTGTCCAACCTGGACGCCAAGCTCCGTGTGTCCACGCGTACGCAGATCGCCTCGCTGCAGCGCCGTCTCGGCATCACCACGGTCTACGTCACCCACGACCAGGTCGAGGCCCTCACCATGGGTGACCGTGTCGCGGTCCTCAAGGACGGTCTGCTCCAGCAGGTCGACACCCCGCGCAACATGTACGACAAGCCCGCGAACCTGTTCGTCGCCGGCTTCATCGGCTCCCCGGCCATGAACCTGGTCGAGGTCCCGGTCGCCGACGGCGGTGTGAAGTTCGGCAACACGGTGGTGCCGGTGCAGCGTGACGCGCTCTCCGCCACCAGCGACAAGACCGTCACCGTGGGCGTGCGCCCCGAGCACTTCGACGTGGCCGGCGCCGAGGCCGACAAGGGTCTCGCGGTCACCGTGAACGTCGTCGAGGAGCTCGGCTCCGACGCGTTCGTGTACGGCACCGCCCAGGTCGGCGGCGAGTCCAAGGACATCGTCGTCCGCGTCGGCGGCCGTGAGGTCCCGGAGAAGGGCAGCCAGCTGCACGTCGTGCCGCGCGCGGGTGAGACCCACGTGTTCTCGACGTCGACCGGTGCGCGCCTGTCCGACTGACGCCGTTTTTCGCGAAGGGCCCCGCAGTGCGCTGCGGGGCCCTTCGCGTTGTCGACAAATACCCCGGCACAACGGGCATTTCGACCCCGTACGTCAACACGTCGGCCGGAGTACGGGGCTCCGTGTCACCCGTAACGGTGACGGAATGTTTTCTCACCGCTACCGGGCGCTACCCTCACACGCGTGAAGCACTCCACTAACCGTCAGACGCGTCGCGGCCGGGGCCCCGCCCGCCGGATCGGCCGCTCCCTCGCCTTCGTCCTGCCCGTCGTCCTGGTGCTCTCCGGGACACTCGCGGTCGCGCGGGTCAACTGGTCGGGGAGCCCGTCGAGCCCCGTGCTCGCCGCCTCGGACACCTCCGCCTCCGGTGCGTCCTCGCGCGCCGGTGAGCGTGCGCCGCAGCATGTGCTGCGGGACATGCTGCTGGTGGAGATGCGGGAGAAGGACCCGGGTGTGGCACTCACCCACCTCCAGCAGGCCGTGAACGACCGCCCGTCGCTGGCGAAGCACTGCACGTCCATCGCCCGCGCCCTCGGCAAGGCGGCGGTCCGTGTCTACGGCCCCACCGAGGCCCAGTCCTACGCCCGCCCGGTCTGCGACACCTCCTTCGCCTCCGGCATCACCACAGCCAACCGCTGACCCCCACCGCCGGCACGACCACCACGCCTCCACCCTCCACCCTCCGCCCTGCGCGGGCAGTCGTGCCGCTGGGGCGGCACGGGTGGGCGCGACGGCACGCGGCGAGCTGATCCCCCGCAGCCGCGGGCACGGTGCCCCGCAGCCGCGGGCAATCGTGCCGCAGGGCGGCACGGGTGGGCGCGACGGCACCCCGCCGGCGCCGGGCTGCGCGAACACCCCCCGGCCACCCCACCGCGGAGCACCCCGCAAGCGCCGGGCCGCGCTCCCACCCCGCCCGGAACCGGCGCGGGGAGCCCGCACAGCCGCCGGCCCACACCCCCCACCCCCCACACGCGAGGCACCCGCACACCACCCCCCAACCCCCCGCAAGCGCCGCGTAAAGTGCGGGCATGACCGATCCGCGCGCCGTCGCCCGCCCCACCCAAGCCGTAGTCCTGGCCGGAGGCCAGGGATCCCGGCTGCGCCCGTACACCGACGACCGCCCCAAGCCGATGGTCGAGATCCCCGGCACGGGAACCCCGATCATCGGCCACCAGCTCACCTGGCTCGCCGAGGAGGGCGTGACCGATGTCGTGGTCTCCTGCGGCCACCTCGCCGAGGTGCTGCAGAAGTGGCTGGAGACCGCGGACCTCCCCCTCTCGGTCACCACGGTCGTCGAGACGGAACCCCTCGGCCGCGGCGGCGGCCTGAAGTACGCCGCAGCCCGCCTTCCGCACCCGGACCGCCCCTGGTACGCCACCAACGGCGACATCTGGACCCGTTTCTCGCTGCGCGACATGGCCGACTTCCACACCGAGCGGGACGCCGTCGCGACGCTCGCCCTGGCCCGCCCGCGCATCCCGTGGGGCGCGGTGCGCACCGACGGCTTCGGGCACATCACGGACTTCATCGAGGCGCCCCCGTCGACCTTCGAGATCAACGCGGGCGTGTACGTCTTCTCCCCCGAGTTCGCCGGCCTCCTCCCGGAGCGCGGCGACCACGAGCGCACCACGTTCCCGCATCTCGCGCGCGAGCGGCGACTGGCCGGTTTCCCGATCCCGCAGGGCTCCTACTGGCGGGCGATCGACACCGCGAAGGACCTGACGGAGGCCGCGAAGGAACTCTCGGCCCAGGGCCGCTAGAGCGCCGCGGGGCCACCGGGCCCGCGCAGCGCCACCGCACACCGCCGTACGACGACGGGGGTCCCGCACGACATCCGTGCGGGACCCCCGTCGTCGTATGCGAGCTAGCCCAGAAGCCCGCCCACCAGCCCCGGCTCGCCCGGCGTGCCGCCGCTGCCGCCGCTCGGGCTGCCGGAGGCGCCGCCGCCCGAGGTGGGCCCGGAGGTGGTGCTCGGGGCCTGGCCGGCCGGGGTGGACTGCTGGGGCGGGGCCTGGCCGGTGCTGCCCTGGGTCTGGCCGGGCGCGCCGGTGGTGGCCGCTCCGGCGCCCTGGGTCGCGCCGGGGCTGGTGGTGCCGGCGGACGGGCTCGTCGTACCGGAGGTGGCGCCCTGGGTGGGCGAGGTGGAGGCGGACGGGGTCCGCTTCTCCTTCGGGCGTTCGCCGGAGTCGTCCGGCAGCGGGGAGCCGGGCAGTTCGTTGCGCGGGGCCTCGCCGGGCCCGGGGACGACGACCCGGTCGGTGTCGCGGACGGCGCCGCCGAGGAGTGAGCCGGCGAGCATGCTGAATCCGCAGACGACGAACGCGACGAGGGCGCCGCGCCGCAGGACGTAGCGGCGCAGGTCCCAGATGTCGGCGCGGGGGCCGAGCCGGCGCCAGGCCCCGCCGGCGAGGCGGCCGTCGACGGAGTAGACGGGGGCGCCCGCGATGATCAGCGGTGACCAGGCGGCGAGGTAGATGATGTCGGGCGTCTCGTAGGCGGGGACGCTCTTCCAGCTGACGGTGACCAGCAGGGCCGCGGAGAGGGTCGCCCCGACGACGGCGGCGACGCGCTGCCAGCAGCCGAGGACGGTGAGGACGCCGACGACGATCTGGGCGAAGGCGATGGCCAGTCCGGAGCCGATGGGGTGTTCGAGGGCGAACTGGCGCAGCGGCTCGGCGACTTCCCACGGGTGCAGGGTGTGCAGCCACTTGACCATGGAGCCGCGCTGACCGCCGTCGAAGTAGAGCGGGTCGCACAGTTTGCCCATGCCGGCGTAGACGGAGATACCGCCGAGGAAGACACGGAGGGGGAGCAGGACGACGCCGAGGTTCATCCGGCGGCCGGGGTAGTAGGCGTGGCGGGCCGGGTCGTCGCCGCCGTGCCGTCTGCCGCGTCGGCCGGCCCCCTCCGCCTCGTCGTAGGAGTCGTAGGACCCGTAGGAGTCGTACGCGGGATCGTCCGGCCCGGCGTACGCCGGCTCGTCGTAGGCGCTGCCGACCGGCCGCATCGGGGGCAGCAGCGGTCCGTCGGCCGGGCCGCGCTGGGCGCCGACGAGCGGGGTCTCGAGGGTCTGGGTGACGGGGTCGTCGTAGCCGGTGCCGGGGCGCGGGACGAGCCGGGTGGCGCCGGAGTCGGTGAGCCGCTCGTCGGCGGGGCGGACGCCTTCGTGCCGTACGGCCTGGAGGAGCCGGTGGGCGCCGGTGTCGTCGGGCGCGGACCGGCCGCTCCAGACGACGGGCCGTCGGCGGGCGGCCTGGCCGGGCGTGCCCACGGTGGTGACGACGGGGATGCGGGCGGTGTCCTCGGCGGCGCTCATGTGCCGTGCGATCCGCGGTGACGAGGCCCGCCGCGCCGAGACGCCCAGCTGCACGCGGAAGCTGGCGTGATTGACGATGACCTGCGCCGGATCGCTCGGCACCTTCACCATGCTCAGCGCGGGAACGTCGTCGAGTGCCGACGAGCGGTCCCCCGTGGGTGTGCGGGGTGTTCTGGTGTCCACACTCATCTAACCGAGTGACATGCCGTTAGGACACTGCCTTGACCCGGCGGATGTGTCCGGACCGCGTCAAGCCGGTCCGGACCACCCGCAACACTCCATGTGGGTGACCCGACAGAACACCCGTTCAGGCTCGCCGGCGTGCCGCCTCGTACAGCACGATGCCCGCCGCCACACCGGCGGCACCTCCGTCTGCCGCACTCGCACGCTGCGCGGCATCGCACGGCCGCGCCGGCCTCCGACCGGCGTCCCCCACCGGACCTGAAAGGTCAGCCCCGCCGGCGTGCCGCCTCGTACAGCACGATGCCCGCCGCCACACCGGCGTTGAGCGATTCGGCGCCGCCCGGCATCGGGATCCGCACCCGGTGGTCGCAGGTCTCGCCGACCAGCCGGGAGAGTCCCTTGCCCTCGCTGCCGACGACGATGACGACCGGGCCGTCGAGCGCGGCCAGCTCGCCGATCTCGGCCTCACCGTCGGCGGCCAGGCCGACGACCGTGATCCCGGCCTTCTTGTACGCCTCCAGCGCACGCGTCAGATTGGTGGCGCGTGCGACGGGCGTACGGGCGGCCGCGCCGGCGGAGGTCTTCCAGGCGCCGGCGGTCATGCCGGCGGCCCGCCGCTCGGGCACGACGACGCCGTGGCCGCCGAACGCGGAGACGGAGCGGACGACCGCGCCGAGGTTGCGCGGGTCGGTGACCCCGTCGAGGGCGACGATCAGCGGGTCCTCACCCTCGTCGTGGGCGCCGGCGACGAGGTCCTCGGGGTGCGCGTACTCGTACGGCGGGACCTGGAGCACCAGGCCCTGGTGGTTCAGCCCGTTGGTCATCCGGTCGAGCTCGGGACGCGGGGCCTCCATGAGGTTGATGCCGCCGCGCTCGGCCGCGAGCTGGAGCGCCTCGCGCACCCGCTCGTCGTTGTCGATGAACTGCTGGACGTACAGCATGGTCGCGGGTACGCCCTCGCGCAGCGCCTCGACGACCGGGTTGCGGCCGACGACGAGTTCCGAGGTCGAGCGGCCGCCACCGCGCCGCTGCTGCGGGCGGCCGCCCTGGGCGCGGCGGACCTTCGCCTGGGCGGCGCGCTGCTTGGCGTGCCCCTTGCGCATCTCGGCGGGCGGCGTCGGGCCCTTGCCTTCCAGGCCCCGGCGTCGCTGGCCGCCACTGCCGACCTGCGCGCCCTTCTTGCCGGACATGCGGCGGTTGTTCGCGGCCATGAGGTATCCGTCTCCGTTGTGTCGTGGGTGGTGCTTGGGTGTCTGGGTCTGTGAGGTGTGCCCAAGAAGTGTGCCGCCCGGAGGCCCGGACGGCACAATCGATCTTCAGGCACCGTGGCCGGAGGCCTCAGCGGGGGCCGAGACTCCAGCGCGGTCCCTGCGGGCTGTCCTCGATGACCAGGCCGGACTGGCCCAGCTGGTCGCGGATGGCGTCCGCGGTGGGCCAGTCCTTGCGGACCCGGGCGGCCTCGCGCTGGTCGAGGACCATGCGTACGAGGGTGTCGACCACGCCGTGGAGGTCGTCGCCGCGGTCGCTCTCGCCGGCCCAGTGCGGGTCCAGCGGGTCGAGGCCGAGCACGCCGAGCATGGCGCGGACCTCCGCGAGGCGGGCGACGGCCTCCTCCTTGTCGTCGGCGGCCAGCGCGCTGTTGCCCTGCCGGACGGTGGTGTGCACGATCGCGAGCGCCTGCGGGACACCCAGGTCGTCGTCCATCGCCTCGGCGAACGCGGGCGGCACCTCGGGGGCGGGCTCGACGACTCCGCCGGCCTTCTCCATCACACGCTGCACGAAGCCCTCGATCCGCGCGAACGCGGACTCGGCCTCGCGCAGGGCCTCCTCGCTGTACTCGATCATCGACCGGTAGTGCGGGGTGCCGAGGTAGTAGCGGAGCACGATGGGACGCCAGCGCTTGACCATCTCGGAGACCAGGACGCTGTTGCCGAGCGACTTCGACATCTTCTCGCCGCTCATGGTGACCCACGCGTTGTGCACCCAGTAGCGGGCGAACTCGTCGCCGTACGCCTTGGCCTGGGCGATCTCGTTCTCGTGGTGCGGGAAGATCAGGTCGAGGCCGCCGCCGTGGATGTCGAAGGCGCTGCCGAGGTACTTGTGCGCCATCGCCGAGCACTCGAGGTGCCAGCCGGGGCGGCCGCGGCCCCACGGGGTCTCCCAGCTGGGCTCGCCGGGCTTGGCCGACTTCCACATCGCGAAGTCGCGCGGGTCCCGCTTGCCGGTCTCGCCGTCGGCGGACGGCTGGAGCAGGTTGTCGAGTTCCTGGTTGGACAGGCTCAGGTACTCGGGGAACGAGGTGACGGCGAAGTACACGTTGCCGTCGGCCTCGTAGGCGTGGCCGCGCTCGATGAGGCCGCGCATCATCTCGACCATCTCGGTGATGTGGCCGGTGGCGCGCGGCTCGTAGGTCGGGGGCAGGCAGCCGAGGGCGTGGTAGCCGTCGGTGAAGGCGCGCTCGTTGTCGTAGCCGATGGACCACCAGGGGCGGTGCTGCTCGGCGGACTTGGCGATGATCTTGTCGTCGATGTCGGTGACGTTGCGGATGAACGTCACCGACAGTCCGCGGTACTCGAACCAGCGGCGCATGATGTCGAAGTTCAGGCCCGAGCGGATGTGGCCGATGTGCGGGGCGGCCTGCACGGTGGCACCGCAGAGGTAGATCGAGACACAGCCCGGCTGGAGCGGGGTGAAGTCACGGATCTGCCGGGCGCTGGTGTCGTACAGGCGAATAGTCACGGGACCAGGGTAGTAGGCCCCGGGGTGTGCGGTGCGCCTCTGGCGGTTTCGACGTCGTATGTCACGCGCGGGCCGGTGGGGCCGGTCGCGCGTACGTCACGCGCGGGCCGGTGGGGGCCGGTCGCGCTCACGCGGCGGAGCCGCAGATCGACACGGTACGAGCCCCTTGGGCCGGGACACTCACCCGTCCTGTACGACCAGGGCTGTCGCCACTGCCATCAGCCCCTCGTCCCTTCCCGGGAAGCCCAGGCCGTCCGTTGTCGCGCCCGACACCGAGACCGGGGCGCCCGCCGCCTCCGAGAGGAGTTTCTGTGCTTCCTCCCTGCGTCTGCCGATCTTCGGGCGGGGGCCCACCACCTGGACGGCGATGTTGCCGATGCGGAAGCCCGCGGCGCGGACGATGCTCGCGGCCTCGGTCAGGAGGGTGATGCCGGACGCGCCGGACCATTCGGGGCGGCCGGTGCCGAAGTGCTGTCCGAGGTCGCCGAGGCCGGCGGCGGAGAAGAGGGCGTTGCAGGCGGCGTGGGCGACGACGTCCGCGTCGGAGTGTCCGGCGAGGCCGGGGCCCTCGCCCTCCCACTTCAGGCCGGCGCACCACAGTTCGCGGCCGTCCTCGAAGGCGTGGATGTCGGTGCCGATGCCGACGCGGGGCAGGGGGTACGGCTGCTCAGAAGCCATCGTTGAGCCTCCTGCGGGCGAGGACCGCCTCGGCGAGTACGAGGTCGAGGGGGCGGGTGACCTTGAAGGCCTCCTCGTGTCCGGGGACGGTGACGACGGTGAGGCCGAGCTGTTCGACCATGCTCGCGTCGTCGGTGACGTCGTCCGTCACGGTCTCGTGGGCGCGTACGAGGGTTGCCCGGTCGAAGCCCTGCGGGGTCTGCACGGCGCGCAGCAGTGAGCGGTCGGGGGTGGCGACCACGGGCTCCGGTTCGCCGGGGGCGGCGGGCTCGACCTGCTTGACGGTGTCGGCGAGGGGCAGCGCGGGGACGACGGCCGGTGCGCCGTGGCGTACGGCCTCGATGACGGCGTCGACGGTGTCCACGGGGACGAGCGGGCGGGCGGCGTCGTGGACCAGGACGATGTCGTAGCCGGGCGGGAGCGCGTCCAGGCCGAGTTTCACGGACTCCTGGCGGCTCTCACCGCCGGGGACCACGAGGATGTCGGTGCGGTCGGGCAGGACGTGCGCGTCGAGCAGCGACTTGACCTCGGGTGCGCCGTCGGGCGGGGCCACGACGACGACCAGGGAGACGGCACGGGAGTCGGCCATGGCGTGGACGGCGTGGATCAGCATGGGCATGCCGCCCAGCGCGCGGAGTGCCTTGGGGGCGCCCGGGCCGAGGCGTACACCACGGCCGGCGGCCGGGATCACGGCCGCCGTGCGGCTGGTCGTGGGGCCGGTCGTGGGGCCGGACGCGGGGGTCGGCGACGGCGGGGGAAGCGGATCGGCAGACATCGGTTCCTGTCAGGTTTGTGTGCTCGGCCTACGTGGGTATGGCCTGGGCGTACCCCCTGCTCCCGGAGCGGGGGGAGTGCCGGGCGTTCCGCCTTGACCAGCCCCTTCCGTGATTCTGGTCGAGTCGACCGCCCGGGCCCGGCACGCCGGATCGGGGACGTGAGTCGTGACACGGTCCCCGGTGAGGCGCAGGTGCAGCCTACGAAAGGTGTCCGGGTACGAAGATGCCGCAGCGCCCGGCGACATCCATGATGTCATCGGGCACCGCGGCATTTCGATGTGCTGAGCGCTGAGCGCACTGAGTGCTGAGCGACTCAGGAATCTCAGGAGGCGAGGACCTCGTCGAGCAGGGCCTCCGCCTTGTCCTCGTTGGTGTTCTCCGCGAGGGCGAGCTCGCTGACCAGGATCTGACGCGCCTTGGCGAGCATGCGCTTCTCACCTGCGGAGAGTCCGCGCTCGCGCTCACGACGCCACAGGTCACGCACGACTTCCGCGACCTTGATGACGTCACCCGAAGCGAGCTTCTCCAGGTTTGCCTTGTAACGACGGGACCAGTTCGTGGGCTCCTCGGCATAGGGAGCGCGCAGCACCTCGAAGACCCGGTCCAGCCCGTCCTGACCGACCACATCACGTACGCCGACGAACTCCGCATTGTCCGCTGGCACACGTACCGTCAGGTCACCCTGGGCGACCTTCAGCACCAAGTAGGTCTTGTCCACGCCTTTGATCTGGCGAGTTTCGATAGCCTCGATCAGCGCGGCCCCGTGATGGGGATAGACCACGGTGTCGCCAACCTTGAACGTCATGTGACAGGTACCCCTTCCGTGGCTATCCAGAGTAACACGGATACGGCGTGTTCTGAATGGCGTTTTCGCAGGTCAGGGCCATTCTCGGGGCTTGACAACAGCAACAGGAACGTGCTTCGGACGGGTAGCGGAAGCAGGTATTCGCAGGTCGGAGCGGCTCTTCGGCGCGAGCGAAACGCGTACGTTACACGCATCCGGAGCGCGACACGAGCGGTTGAACATCCCCAAATGTCCGGTTCCACGTGCTCGAGTTCCGCTACTCCGTTCGGTGCGCGGAGCCGGGTTCCGGCCGAATCCGGAATTGATCACGGGGTGTGAGGATGAGCGCCCGGTGATCAATTCCGTGGCCCTCCGCTCATTCCTTCACGGGAAATACCCGATCACTATGGGAATGGCGTGGGACCGCGATGCCAAAGTGACTCAAGTGACCGGTGAGTCACTTGTGACCGGGGTGCGCCGGTCACGCCGTCCAGGGGCATCGCGGGGCGTCTCGGGAGGGTCGGGTGCGGCGGCGTGGGAACGGCTCGGTAACCTGAGGCCGCTGACAGACACTTAGGGCGGCTTTAACCGGTCGCCAAACGCTCGAGTCAAGAGGAGTTGCCGCCGCCGTGAGCAGCAGCCTTCGACGCGGTGCTCTTGCCGCCGCCGCCATCGCGTTCTCGATCGCCTCGCTCTCCGCGTGCGCGGCCGGCCACAACGCCCAGACCCTGCAGGTCCAGCCGGACAACGCGTCGACGACCGTCGGCGACATCAAGGTCCAGAACGCTACGGTCATCACCCAGCCGGACCTGGAGTCGACCGGCCCGGCCGTCGTCTCCGCCACGCTGTTCAACACGGGTGACACCGACCAGACCCTGGACTCGATCACCCTCCCCGGCACCGGCAAGACCGCCGAGCTGACCCCCGCGGAGGGCGGCAGCCTCACCGTCCCGGCCGGCGGCTCGCTGATCCTCGGCGGCGAGGGCAACGCGGCCGCCGTGCTGCCCAGCAGCCGTGAGTCCGTCCAGGACGGCAACGCGCAGAAGGTGACCTTCGCGTTCAGCGAGACCGGTGACGTGAGCCTGCGCGCGTTCGTCGTCCCGGCCGAGCACTTCTTCGAGAAGTGGGGCCCGAGCGACGTCCCGGCCGCCCCCGGCGCCTCCACGGAGCCGTCGGCGGAGTCCTCGGACGAGCCGGCGGACACCTCGGCGGACAAGCCCGCGGACACCCCGGAAACCGACCCCTCGACGGAGACCGACCCGGAGTCGACCACCCCGACGGACGCGGCCTCGGCCAGCACCCAGTCCAACGGCTGACCCCCGCACGACCTGAAGGGCGGAACCCAAGGGGTCCCGCCCTTCACCTGCTGCGCAACCGCGGGCAACCCGCCGCGTAACGGCGGCCAACCCGCCGCGTAACCGCGGGCAATCGTGCCGCTGGGGCGGCACGGGTGGGCGCGACGGCACCCCGCAATCGCCGGGCTGCGCGACACCCCCCGCCCAGCCCAACGCCGCCACACCCACAAGCACCGGCACTACAGCCGCAGCCAGCCGCCGCAGGCCTAGGGCTCGAACTTGTACCCCAGCCCCCGCACGGTCACCAGATACCGCGGAGCCCCCGGATCCGGCTCGATCTTCGCCCGCAGCCGCTTCACATGCACATCCAGCGTCTTGGTGTCACCGACATAATCGGCCCCCCACACCCGGTCGATCAGCTGCATACGCGTAAGCACCCGCCCCGCGTTCCGCAGCAGCATCTCCAGCAGATCGAACTCCTTCAGCGGCAGATCGACCTTCGTCCCGCTCACGGTCACCACATGCCGGTCGACATCCATCCGCACCGGCCCCGCCTCGAGCGCGGCCGGAGTGACCTCCTCCGGCTCCCCGCGCCGCCGCAGCACCGCGCGGATACGGGCGACCAGCTCCCGTGAGGAGAACGGCTTGGTGACGTAGTCGTCGGCCCCTATCTCCAGCCCGACAACCTTGTCGATCTCGCTGTCCTTGGCGGTCACCATGATGACGGGGACGTTGGAACGGCCGCGCAGCTGGCGGCAGACCTCCGTGCCCGGCAGCCCGGGCAGCATCAGGTCGAGGAGGACGAGGTCGGCGCCGTTGCGCTCGAACTCGTCGAGTCCGTCGGGCCCGGTGGTCGCGACCGCGACCTCGAAGCCCTCCTTGCGGAGCATGTACGACAGGGCGTCGGAGAAGGACTCCTCGTCCTCGACGACGAGCACTCGGGTCACGGAAGGACCTCCGGGGAGGGAAGCGTTTCGTACGCGGATGGATCGGGAGAGTGGGGGGATGTGTGGGACGCCCCTCCGGCCTCATCGTCGAAGCCCTCGGTGTCGTCCCGGTGGGACATCTGGTGGGCGCGGCCGCGGGCCGCGCCGGCCTCCGGCAGCCGCAGGGTGAAGGTGGAACCCTGGTTCTCGGCGCTCCACACCGTGACCTCCCCGCCGTGCGAGGCGGCCACGTGCTTCACGATGGCGAGGCCGAGCCCCGTACCGCCGGTGGCGCGGGAGCGGGCCGGGTCGACCCGGTAGAAGCGCTCGAAGACGCGCTCCTTGTCCTTCTCCGAGATGCCGATGCCCTGGTCGGTCACCGCAATCTCGATCAGGTCCCCGCCGGGCTGTACGACCGTACGGGCCGCGATGCCGACGCGGGTACGGGCGGGTGAGTAGTTGACCGCGTTCTCGACGAGATTGCCGAGCGCGGCGGCGAGCTGGCCACGGTTTCCCCATACGTGCAGGTCGGCGGTGCCTCCCGCGGCCATGGTGATCTCCTTGGCGCCGGCCTGGTGCCGGCAGCGGTCGATGGCCTCGGCGACGAGTTCGTCGACGCGGACGGGTTCGGCGTCCTCCAGCGGGTCGTCGTTCTGCACCCGGGAGAGGTCGATGAGCTCCTGCACGAGGTTGGTCAGGCGGGTCGCCTCGATCTGCATCCGTCCGGCGAACCGCTCCACCGCCTCCGGGTCGTCGGCGGCGTCCATCACGGCCTCGGAGAGCAGGGAGAGGGCGCCGACGGGGGTCTTGAGCTCATGGCTGACATTGGCGACGAAGTCGCGTCGTACGGCCTCTATGCGGCGGGCCTCGGTGAGGTCCTCGACGAGCAGCAGGACGAGCCGGGAGCCGAGCGGCGCCACCCGCGCGGACACCGCGAGGGCCTCGCCGCGTCCGGTCCCCCGGCGGGGCAGGTCCAGCTCGACCTGCCGTATCTCGCCGTCGCGCCGGGTGTCACGTGCCATCTGCATCATGGGTTCCACGGCGAGCTTGCCGCCGCGGACCAGTCCGAGGGCGTACGCGGCGGAGCTGGCCTTGACCACGCCGTCGGCCTCGTCGAGGACGACGGCGGACGAGCGCAGCACGGACAGGACGGTGTCCACACCCGGCGGAAGCACCGGGTCCGTGTGCAGGGAGGTGCGCGTGGGGCGCCGCTGTTCGCGCTCGCTGAAGCGGAACGCCAGCATGGCGATGACGCCGGTGAGCACTCCGGCGATCGCTGCCACTGCGGCGACCGCCGCGTTCACGTCCATGCGTCCAGGTTAGGCATGACGCGGGCGGTGCCCACAGCCGTCGGAGTGCGAGCTCGAACACTCGTCGCCCAGAGTTCACCTTGGAGCCAGG
Source organism: Streptomyces sp. NRRL WC-3626 (assembly GCF_000718785.1). Classification (GTDB taxonomy): domain Bacteria; phylum Actinomycetota; class Actinomycetes; order Streptomycetales; family Streptomycetaceae; genus Streptomyces; species Streptomyces edwardsiae. Next base: position 79,512 of record NZ_JOCA01000015.1, read on the forward strand.
GATGGTTCATTTGAGGGGTCGGATCCGGACGCGTACGGGTCGCACCGTGGGAGCGTGGGGAGGAGACCCGGCCCCTGAAGCCCGGACAGTGACGCACGAGAGGAACCCTGATGCGGGACGCGTACCACGAGGAACTTGATTCGATCGGCGACGGTCTGGTGGAGATGGCCCGGCTGGTCGGGTCGGCGATCGGACGCGCCACGACGGCCATCCTCGACGCCGATCTGAAGCTGGCGGAGGCCGTCATCGAGGCCGACCAGAGGGTCGACGAGCTGCAGCACGACCTGGAGGCACGGGCCATCGCCCTGCTGGCGCGCCAGCAGCCGGTGGCGACCGACCTGCGCATAGTCGTGACGTCGCTGCGGATGTCGGCCGACCTGGAGCGCTCGGGCGACCTGGCCCAGCATGTGGCGAAGCTGGCCCGGCTGCGCTACCCCGATCGCGGGGTGCCGCACGATCTGCACGCCACGATCCTGGAGATGGGCCAGCTCGCGCAGCGCCTGATGGCGAAGGCGGCCGAGGTGATCATCACCAAGGACGTCGATCTGGCGCTGCAGCTGGAGCAGGACGACGACGCGATGGACCTGCTGCACCGCACCCTGTTCCAGCACCTGATGGACGACCGCTGGAAGCACGGCATCGAGACGGCCGTCGATGTCACGCTGCTGGGCCGTTACTACGAGCGCTTCGCCGACCACGCGGTCTCGGTCGCGAAGCGGGTGGTGTACCTGGTCACGGGTGAGCACGCGGACGAGATCCAGCCGGAGATCCAGACGGTGCCGGGGGCGGAGGGGGCCTGACCAGGGGGCGTGCCCCCGCGCGGGGAAGTCGGTCAGGGCGCGTACGAGCCTCAATGCGCCGTTGATGCGCCCGGCGGGCCGGGCGTCCAATGGTCGGAGGTGTGCACAGGCACAGCCCCGAGGAGGGACCCATGGCCGATTCCCCGAGCACGACTCCCGACCCCGCGGCGGAGCGCGAGACCGAGCAGCCGGCGGAGATCAGGAACCTCACGCTGATCGCCGCCTGCGGCTGCGGCTCGGGCTGCGGCTGCGGCTGCCAGTCGGGCAGCGCCTGCCAGTGCGGCTGACGCCGTACGCGCGGCCCGCGACCGGCCGGGGATCCCGGTGCCCACGACGGGCGCCGGGATCCTCGGCCTACGGCTGAACGGCGGCCCGGGCCTTCTCCCCCACCACGGCCTCGCCCACCGTCTCCTTCTTCTCCTCCTCCGGAAGCCGCCGCATCAGCAGCCCGTAGCCGAGGCCGGCGACGGTGCCGACGACGGCGCACATCCCCCACAGCCACTCGGCGCCCCAGTGGTCGATGACGAAGCCGGACATCAGCGGGGCGACGAGGGAGGCGACGGCCCAGGACATGGTGTACATCCCCTGGTAGCGCCCGCGCCCGTGCACCGGGGAGAGCCGGACCACGAGCCCGGTCTGGGTCGGCGCGTTGACGATCTCGGCCAGCGTCCACACGCACACGGTGAGGGCGAAGACGCCCACCGACCCGGCGAACGCGGTGAGGCCGAAGCCGTAGCCGGCGAGCAGGGAGGAGAGCACCAGCAGCCGGCCGGGATCGCGGTGCTCGATGAACCGGGTGACGGGAATCTGCAGGACGACGATGAGTACGCCGTTGACGGCGATGGCCGTACCGAAGTCCGCGGGCGTGAACCCGGCCTCCCCCATGGCGACCGGCAGCGCGAGATAGCCCTGCTGGAAGACGAGGGCGATGAGGAAGGACAGCCCGACGACGACCATGTACCGGCCGTCGCGCAGCACGGTCCCGAGGGAGACGGCCGCGCTGTCGGCGGCGGCGCCCGAAGTGTCCTCCCCCGGCCGGGACTCGGGCAGCTTCACATAGACGAGCACCGCGCAGACCAGGGTCATGACCGCCTCGATCAGGAACCCGGCGAGATAGCTGTACTCGGCGATGAACCCGGCCCCCGCGGCGGAGACGGCGAAGCCGAGGTTGATGGCCCAGTAGTTGAGGGAGAAGGCCCGGATACGGTCCTCGGGCCGCACGATGTCGGCCATCATCGCCTGCACGGCCGGCCGGGAGGCGTTGGAGGCCATGCCGACGAGGAAGGCGACGGCGGCGATTGCCACCGGATGCTGCATGAACCCGAGCAGGGCCACGGAGAAGGCGGTGGCCGTCTGCGCGATCAGCATCGTGGGCCGCCGCCCCAGCCGGTCGGTCATCACCCCTGCGCCCAGCGACGCGATCACCCCGCCGAGCCCGTGCAGCGCGGCGACGAGACCGGCGTACGAGGCGGAGTAGCCGCGGTCGATGGTCAGGTACAGCGCCATGAAGGTGGCGACGAAGCCCCCGAGCCGGTTGACGAGGGTGCTGGTCCACAGCCACCAGAACTCGCGGGGAAGCCCCGACACGGACTCGCGCGCGGCACGTCGCACTCCGGCGACCGACATGGAACCCCCGTATGTAAGCGTCTGAAGCGGCAGGCACAACTTACAAACGCCGCCATCGGGGGGCCACTCAATTAACAGATCCCGTCAACCGTCCGCCAGCCGGGCAGGGCGCGCGGCCCTCGCGGGCCGTGGATTACGCTCGGGACCATGGCCGACGCACCGTACAAGCTGATCCTCCTCCGCCACGGCGAGAGCGAGTGGAACGAGAAGAACCTGTTCACCGGCTGGGTGGACGTCAACCTCACCGCGAAGGGCGAGAAGGAGGCGACGCGCGGCGGCGAGCTGCTCAAGGACGCCGGCCTGCTGCCCGACGTACTCCACACCTCCCTCCAGAAGCGCGCGATCCGCACCGCGCAGCTCGCGCTGGAGTCCGCCGACCGTCTGTGGATCCCGGTGAACCGCAGCTGGCGCCTGAACGAGCGTCACTACGGCGCGCTGCAGGGCAAGGACAAGGCGCAGACCCTCGCGGAGTTCGGCGAGGAGCAGTTCATGCTGTGGCGCCGCTCCTACGACACCCCGCCGCCCCCGCTCGACAACGACTCCGAGTACTCCCAGTTCACCGACCCGCGCTACGCGACCCTCCCCCCGGAGGTGCGCCCGCGGACGGAGTGCCTGAAGGACGTCGTCGTCCGCATGCTCCCGTACTGGTTCGACGCGATCGTCCCCGACCTCCTCACCGGCCGCACGGTCCTGGTCGCCGCCCACGGCAACAGCCTGCGCGCCCTGGTCAAGCACCTCGACGGCATCTCGGACGCCGACATCGCGGGCCTGAACATCCCCACGGGCATCCCCCTCTCCTACGAGCTCGACGCAGACTTCAAGCCGGTCACCCCCGGCGGCAAGTACCTCGACCCGGACGCCGCGGCAGCGGCCATCGAGGCAGTCAAGAACCAGGGCAAGAAGAAGTAAGCCCGCACGAGCAAGCCCCCTGCCTGCGGTTTTCCTGCGGGTAGGGGGCTCTCTGCTGCCCTGGGGCCGCCTCTGGGCCGTCAGGTGCTGATTGGGCCGTCAGGTGCGACGAGGCCAGCGGCGAATGCGGATGTCGAGGACGATCAGCAGGGCCGTGGGGATGACGACCCCGGCGGGGGCGTCGGCCCAGAGGGCGAGTGCACCGCCGGCCATGCCGATGAGTGCGGTCGGCAGATCGCGGGGATGGATGTCGACGGTCACGCCAACGCGTGGGACCATAGGGCCCTCCAGCTGTGCTCGGTTCACTTGGCATCGTGATTTCTTGGGCGCGGCAACGGAAGCGAATGCCGCCCCTGGCCGGGCGGCATTCGCATGCCGCGGGAACTTTCCCATAGTCATCACGCACCAGACAAACGTGCAGCTAAATGCCACCCCGCGTGTTCGCGTAGACGGATTGTCCACGATCGTGGACAGCTAGAGCCTTCCAAACTTCCTGGAAGACTTCTAAGTTCTTCCAATCTTTCCAGGAGTCACCTCGTGTCACCCTGTGCCGTCCGGTGCCGCCCCACCTCGTCCCGTGCTGCCCCGTGTCGCCTCATGCTGTCAGGTGACGCCCTGTGTCACCTCGCGTCGCCACCCTGCCCTCTGGGGCATCACCGTTGTTGCTAACCAGTGAAAAATCCCCTCCCTCATAAGGGAAGGGGATTCGGCCAGTGATTACGTTTTCTGAATTACGCGTTCCATCCCCCTTTTTTATTCCGTGATCGGAACACGATTCCCGTAAGCGCTTGCGATTGCCTTCCGTGTACGCTCCTGGCTGGACGGCATGAGATGTGCGTAAACGCGAAGGGTCAGTCCCGGATCTGAGTGCCCCAGATACTCGGCGAGAGCCTTGATGTTCTCTCCAGCGTCAAGAAGCACCGACGCGTAGAAGTGCCGCAGCGCATGCATGCCGTTCTCCCTGGACTCCGCGTATGGCTGGCCGCGATCAGGCACAGGGATGACGCCCGCCGCGGCCAGCGCCGGCTTCCACGCCTCTTCGTTGAGCGACGTGCGCCAGACGTGCCCGCCGCGCGGCCCGGTGAAGATGAGCCGCTTGGTCACCGGAGGACCGTCGGCCACCTTCCACGGCAAGGTGATCTCGACCGGCGGGAACCGCTTCACGTGCGCCCGGAGCGCATCGGCGACGGGGCCGGGAAGCGGCACGTCCCGCAGCTTGCCGCCCTTCGGCGGCGCGAACACGGCCTTGCTACGGCTTAGTTTCAGCTGCTGGACCACGTGGAGCGTGTCCGAGTCGAAGTCGATCGCGTCGACGGCCACGCCCAGGATCTCGCCCTGGCGGAGCCCGCAGCCGCCGCCCAGGTCAACCATGGCTTGGTAGCGCTCGGGCATGGCAGCCCGGACGACGAAGACCCGCTCGGGCGTCCAGGGCCCGACACGCATGTTGTCGACGGTCGGCGGACGGACGGACCGAGCTGCACAAGGGTTCCGGGGAAGGTGCCCGTCGTCCACGGCCGCGCTGAGCGCCGCGCGCACGTTGCGTGGCTGCACGGCTTCCACCGTCCGCGCATCCGATGGGAACGGCGGGCCGGTAGCCACGAAGCGTTCCTCAAACTCGCTTGCTGCCTCATCACCCACCGACAACTCAACTCGCGGCGTTGACCGTTGCAAGTGCCGTTGCCCTGGCAAGAATGCGACATCAACCTCGGAGCACGAGGGTGCTGTCGTAGTTCTGCCAGCCGACCGGGGACACCGCCTGATGAGCTGTTAGCCAATGCACTGCCCATCGCAGGACGGAGCTCATGTCCCCCACCACTACCAACCCAGTCGACGCCGCAGCTCTGCCGACCCCATCGCCGCTGACCGGCTGGCTGGCCGTGGTCTCGGTGATGCTGGGAATCTTCGCCATGGTCACCACCGAGATCCTGCCTATCGGTCTGCTGACCTCGATCGGCTCCAGTTTCACCATCTCGGATGGGATGGCCGGGCTGATGATGACCATGCCGGGTTTTCTCGCGGCGGTCTCTGCTCCTCTGGTCACTGTGGCCACGGCACGCATCGACCGTCGCCTGATGCTGTGCGCCTTCATGCTCCTGCTGGCCCTGGCGAATTTCCTCGCTGCTGCAGCACCCGACTACTGGCTCGTGCTGGTCTCCAGGGTCATGGTGGGGATCACGATCGGTGGGTTCTGGTCGATAGGCGCTGGGCTGGCAGAACGGTTGGTGCCGCCGACCTCGGTCAGCAGGGCAACCCCCGTAATTTTCTCCGCTGTTCCGTTGGGATCCGTCCTCGGGGTACCGACCGGCACCCTCCTCGGGGATCTCGCCGGGTGGCGTACGGCATTCGCGGTCATGGGTGCGCTGACGGTGGGGGTACTGATCATGCTGCTCCTGGTCGTGCCCCCGTTACCTCCCGTCCAGGCCACCCGGCTGAGCGATCTCAGGGGCATGTTCCGCAGTAGCAATACCCGCTTCGCGCTCCTGCTGACGTTCCTGATCGTGCTCGCCCACTTCGGGACCTACACCTATGTGACGCCGTTCCTGGAACGGGTCACCCATGCCGGCGACGGCCTGATCACCATGTTCTTGTTGATCTACGGCACTGCCGGTATCCTCGGCAACTTTCTCGGGGGTGCTCGGGTGGCACAGTATCCGCGGACCGTCTTCGGACTTGCGGCCGGACTCATTGCAGCGGCGACCCTTCTGCTTCCCATGGTGGGCCGCTGGGAGGCTGGTGCTATTGCCCTGCTGATCGTGTGGGGCATCGGCTATGGCGCTGTGCCGGTCGCCTCGCAGACCTGGTTTTCCAAGGCGGCACCGTCTGCCCCCGAAGCGGCATCGGTTCTGTTCACGGCTTCCTTCCAAGCCACGATCTCCATCGGCGCGCTACTGGGGGGAATGGTCCTGGACCGCACCTCTCCATCCGCGGTCATGGTGCTCGGCGGCTGCACTGCGGTAATCATGACCCTGACAGCGGGAGCCCACTTCACCAGGCGTCTCACCTGGCCAGGAAGCGCAGACGCGCACGAGTAGCTAGGCGAGCACGGTCCCAGCCGACACAACCACGCCGACGTCCCCACGCCGAGCGCTTGCCGCCACAAGGTGTTCCGGGAGCCGGGAAGGGGCGTCGATCACCACTTCCTGATCACCGATGACCTTCACGCCCGGCCAGCTCGCTGCGTAGACCGTCCCCTTCGGGGGGTAGACACCGTCCCCGAGGTTCGAGCCCTTGCACTGTTCGATCTCCCAGCCCGGATAGAGCCGCCGCATCATGGTGACCGTCCAGTCAAGGTCCGCCGCCCCCACGCGCCGCCTTGGGCCGATCACAGCTCCGTCGGCAGTCTCCCAGGTAGCCGGCAGGCTGCCCAGCACCTCGCTGGACGGCCACCGCCCGCGTATGGTTCCTCGCCGGAGACGACTCGGTTGAACAAGGGCACCGGACGTACCAGGGCAGGGGGACGGTGAGCAGGAGGCGCTACGTTGCCAGGGGTGTGCCAGGTGGTTACCGAATCTGGGACAACCGAGGACGCCGCTGGTGGGGCGACCTCTACGAGTTGTGCCCTGACGATCTCCTGACCGAGCTCAACGGTCAGGCGGACCAAGCGCGGATCGTCGCGCTGATGAAGCGCTACAGAGCGCAGAAACGATAGACACCGTCGAGTACTCGATGACGGCGCGCACCACAAGCGCACCAGATCGAGCGGGGAACAGCGGGGAACCACGGTGAAAGCCGCCGAGGCCGACGAGGCGGCGCCCGGACCGTTCGCGCAGGTCAGCGACCGAGTCGGCCGCGAATGATCGCAGCTTCCCAGGCTGAGGGCTCCGGCCGTCGTCACGGCCGGCCATGGCCGCTTGCTCTGGTCGACGACAGACAAACCCCGATAGCGTGGCTGAGGCCGCTGGGGGGTACAGCGAGGCACACGCGTGCGTGGTCGTTCGGCGCGCTCGCCGTCGTGGCTGACTGTCGTCGGCTGAGGTTCGTGCCACTGCCGTGCCAGATCCAGGGGTCAGTCACGGTCAACGGGGGCGTCTCGTGGTCGAGTTCTCGGTGGCCCGGCCAGGTATCGAAGCTACAGGTCAGCGCCCCCACTCCCCCGCCTCCCTCCTAAAGCGGGTGTCGCAGGTTCGAATCCTGCCGGGGGCACACCACACGGGACGGTTCGAAGGGGTTGATCCTTCGAACCGGCTTTGCTGCATGCCCACACCCGTGCCACGCGCGGATCATGGAGTCCTGCGCGCTCCCACCGCACCAGTGCCCTGCCGTCAGCCTTCGTGGGGCACCCTCGGGCGGGTGACCGGCACGACGGTGAGGAGGTCGTCCAGCCCTTTGAAGTCGTCGGGGTTGGTGGTGAAGAGGGGAAGGTTCTCAGCCACGGCGATGGCAGCGATCATCAGGTCGGCCACCCGGCGGCGTGGCTTGCGGCCGGCGCTGATCACTGCGGCGCAGATACGGCCGTAGATGCGGGCCGCGTCGGCATCGAAGGGGATGGGGTCGAACTCGTTCTCGGCGCGTTGCAGGACGTCGAGCCTGCGGGCGCGTTCGGCGTGTTCGTCGTAGCTGCTCTGTTCGTCGTTGCGACGAACCTCGTGCGGACCGGCGGACAACTCGGCCAGGGTGATGGCGGTGATCGCCATTTCGTCCGGCAGCTCCTCGGGAGCCACCCACCGGCGCAGAATCATGATGTTGGTGTCGAGGAGGCCCTGCTGATGCGTCGAGCGGTCAGCGGTCATAGGGATCGTCGAGGTAGGTGTCGGCCGTGGCGTCCTGGTCGGCGCGGAACGTGTCGAGGTCGATGCCGGGGGCGGTCCTGGACATCGCGGCAAACTCCTGGCGGGAGACGAACCGACGGCGTCGACGCAGCGGGACGAGCTGGCCGATCGGATGTCCGTCGCGGGTGACGGTGAACGACTGACCGCCCTGTATGGCATCCATGATCTCTCGGGACCGGCTGCGCAGATCCCGCTGGGTAATTTCGGGCTGAACGCTCATACCGACCAAGGTAGCACCCGGTGCTACCAGGTGACACATGACGACTGAAGGCTTGCGCCGACAATCCTTCGGCCGTAACGGCCGGGTATGGCCTTCGCTGGTCGATACGGCTGGACTACGGGTGAGAGAAGGCGTCTGACATCCACAGCTGACATCAACGACGTCGGACGGGGACACACGCCAGCGACTCCGTCAGCCCGTCCCTCCAGTCGCCGACAGCAGCCGGAGCGGGCTCGGATCGAAGGCGGTTGAAGACAAGAAGAGAATCAGCGCCAACTCCGGGGCGGTGTCCGCAGGGTGGCTCGTGCCCTGAGCACCGCCTACAGCTTCTCTTCCCATGGATTGACCACCAGGGCCCCGCCGGTTCGGGCCATGTGTTTGATGTTGCGGGTGGCGACTGTCCACCCGTTGGCCAGAGCGGTGGCGGCGATCAGTGCGGCCGGTGGGTCGATGCTGGTGCCTGCGGCCTTGAGCGCCTTGTGGATGGTCAGGTAGGCAGCCGCTTCCTGTTCACCGATCGGCATCAAAATGCCGACGCTGTTCCTCCGGCAGGGAATCCCGGATGTCACGGATGGTCCGCAGCGGGTGCGGCGACAAGGGCGGTGGGTGAGGCGCACCGCCAGGAGCTGTGGTCATCGGCACCCCTCCGCTTGATCAGAACTGTGTGCTGCCGGTGCGACCACCGTCAGAAGACCCGAGCTTCCCAAGCTCAGGGCTTCGGCCGCCACCGGATACGCAGTGGCCACCTGACGCATGGTTCTGTAGCTTGCCCCCCATGACCGACAACCAAAGGGGCAATGCCGCGTAGGCGCCCGTCAGCCCTGCGGGCCGAACTCCCTATCCGCCCCTGGAGGCGGCGACGGTACCCGTTCATTGATCGCCTTTCAGGATCTTGCATAGCTGACCTGCGTCGGCTAGAGCGGAGCCGCTTCTGGCCCGAAGCCACAGAAGAAGCGTTCTGGCACTGGCAGGCCTATGCCCATGGCCCCCTCAGACAACTTGTAGACCCACTCATAGGTACCGATTGCGGCATCCCGGAGTGCGGGTGTTACGGCGCCGGCTTCCGTGAGCACCTCGAAGCCGTGCTTCACGCACTGCCCAGGAAGAGCGCGCGTGAGTTGCGCGCTCTCGTGTGGGCCCTCGACGGGAAAATTCTGGCAAGGGCCAAGGTCATCCCGGCTGACAGCCTGGACGTGCCGTGGTGGCAAGGTCAGCTCTAGGACCACAGGCGGCCGTTCAGGTGAGACCCTCAGCCGTCCCCACGTCGACAGCCGGCCGCCTATGGACGCTAGTGAACGCCCCTATACAAACCCCACGACCACACCACCACAGTTGGAAAGCATGCGCCCTGAATCAGCACCCACCCGAAGTCCGTATCGCGATCGCCTGTGACAACGTCTCCCCGCACCTCCCTTGGAACTGGGCGAAGACGCCCTGCGCGCGCTCCGCGGCTCCGTACGGGAGGGAGGGTGGAACGGCAGTGGGTACGGTTCTTCGTCCTTGTCCGGCCAGGCAATGACGTACGGCGGGCGGTCTCCGGCCCAGTAGTTCAGTTCGAAGGGAAGCGGTTCGCCGATGTTCTCGATGATGCCGCTGTCCGGCGACAGGCTCAGGGAGCGGACAAGGCGCCCGTCCTCCCACACGGCGAACGCCAGCCAGTCGACGACGCTGTGCATGGCGTGCAGGACGAGCCGTCGGCCGGCGCTTGCCGCCACGAGGTGTTCCGGAAGCTGGGAAGGGGCGTCGATCATCACTTCCTGATCACCGATGACCTCCACGCCCGGCCAGCTGGTGCGCACACCGTCCCCTCCGGCGGGTACACGCCGTCCCAGAGGTTCGTGCCCCCGCACTGCTCGATCTTCCGGCCCGGGTAGAGCCGCCGCATCATGGTGACTGTCCGGTCTAGGCCCGCCTACCTCACGCGCAGCGGCAACCCAGGCACGTCGCCGTCCGCGTACACCAGCAGCCCCGTCTTGGCTCCCAAAGCCCCTCCCCAGAGCGTTACGCCTGACAGTGGGCGCACCCTAGCCACCCGCACTGACAAGCCGGCTCAACCCACCTGCCCGACTGGGCCGTCTCTGGGCCGGCCGAGGCTGCTCGACAATGGCCGACGACGACCAATGACGGCCACCAGGCGCACGCTCCCATCGCCCCTGACCAGCAAAAACCCTGCTCCCCCAAGACCCCCGGCAAGAAGAAGTAGCTTGCTCCACAGCGCCCCCCGTCCGCGTTCCGCGCTGGTGGGGGGCGCTTTTTGGTGGGGTGGGTCTGGGCTAGCCTCGGGGGAGGTCAGTCGTGGAGGATGTGTTCATGCCCGGTTACGACAGTTCGAGGTCCCGGCTGCGGTTGGCCGATCGTCATGTGCGGGTGATCGCCCGGCTCGCCGAGAGGGAGACGCCGAGCCCTGAGCTGTTCCCCTCGCTCGGGGAGCTGCAGGAGCTCGGGCTGGTCGGTGAGGAGGGGGAACTCTCGCCGCTGCTGCGGGAGTTGGTGGAGACTCTTGCCGCTCCCGTGCTCAACATCAGCGTCGAGATCACCGGCGAGGCCGGTCCCGTGCACCACGGTGTCGTCGTCGGGGCGAACACGGTGATCGCGCACGAGGGCTGGCCGGGTGACGAGGAGTCGGAGTACATCCCCGTCGAGCCCAGCACCCTTGTCTTCGAACTCGCCCGCATGGTGTCTCTGCGGCGCGGCGGTGAGGAGCAGCCGGCGGCGGACCGTGTCGTGTCGACCGTGAAAGCGCTGGACGCCGCCTTCGCGGGGCTGGACGCTCCGTCCGGCGATGCCGGGCAGGACCGGGACACGGTGCACAAGGCCGTCACCGACGCCGGTACCTCCGGGGAGTCGGCGGACACCCTGACGGAGCTGATCCTCGCCCTGAACTCGTACTGGCGTGTCACCGTCGCCTGGGACGGGGAGCACGACGGCGGCCACGCGCCGATGTTCCGCAGCCTCGCGGTCTGGGACTGCGGCTCCCGGGGCTACTGGATCCGTGAGCAGCCGGAGGAGCCGATCCTGCCCGGCCAGGTCACACCCGACAGTCCGCTGGAGCTGGTGCGGTCGGACGCCGGGGAGGTCTGGCGGAAGCTGACCGGCCTCATTCCGGAGAAGGCGGAGCTGGGTTCGCGGGCCTGAGAGGGCCTGGGCGAGCCTGAGAGGGCCTGAGAGGGCCTGAGAGGGGTCGCCGCTACTCCGCCCGGTCCGAGAAGTGCTGCATCAGGGCGAAGGGGGACGACAGCGCCGCGCCGGTCAGGGTGAGGACGTCGGTGTCCACCTCCTCCAGCACGATGGCGATGGCGAGGTCCACGGCGTCCACCGGGCCGGTGGCCGTGCAGGCTCTGGCGAGATCGGCCGGGGGGATCTGCCGGCCGAGGGCGACCGAGATCCGGACGCCCTCTCGCTCCAGGACGTTCGCCTTGCCCAGGCCCTCGGAGGAGTAGACGTACTCCCGGCCGTCGTAGGCGATGCGCAGGACCCGGTCATCGCGCTTCAGGGCCTTGGCGTTGAAGCGCAGCTTCGCGTTCCGGCCGTCGAGGGTGAGTTCGGCCTTGAACAGCGACGGCTGTCCCGACCGGCGCTTGCCGCGGAAGACCGTCTCCGGGAAGGCGGGACCGCTCAGCCGGGCGGTGTCCATTCCCTTGGCGAGCGGCCGGTGGAGCGGGCAGCGCTCGACGGTGACGGAGCCGAAGTGTCCGACCTCCCCCTTGAGTCCGGCCGTCGGCAGCTCCTTCTTGGGGGTGTGCTTGTACGGCAGCAGCTCGAATTCCAAGGACTCGGTACTCGTTCCCATGGTGGCCAAGCCCCTCCTCTCTCGCGTGGTGCTAGTCGAACGGGTTGAGCGCGCTGCCCAGTTTTTTGGCGCCGTCGGCGATCTCGTTGCCGAGGTCGCTCGCCTTGTCGCCCACCCACTCGGCGGCCTTGTCGGCGCCCTCCGTGATGTCGTCCCAGTGCTCGACGACCTTCAGGCCGCCGTAGACGAGGCCGGTACCGACGGCGAGGCCGATGGTGACCGGGTTGGGGGCGACCATCGCCGCGGTGAGGGAGGCGTTGAAGCCGACCTCGGCGTAGTTGGCCAGGTAGCCGGCCTTGCTCTTCTCCCACTCCTTGGCGTGGTCCATGGTGGCGATGTTGGCGACGGAGAACGCCGTCGCGCCCGCGGAGCCGACGATGCCGGCTCCGCGCCAGAGTCCGGCGGTCTTCGCCGCCGCGCTGAACCCGCCGGCCTTGCCGACCGTCAACAGGCTGGCCTGACCCGCGCGGGTGACCGCCTGGCCGGAGTGGGTCAGTCCGCCGTACATGCGGGCCATGTCGTCGGAGCCGGCGAAGAAGTTGATGGCCTGGTTGGGGGTGAAGCCCAGGATCTTGGCGTTCATGAAGCCGCGTCCGCGCAGCGCGTCCCAGCCGCCGCCCCAGCGGTCGCCCAGGAAGCCCGAGCTGAAGGGCACGTTGGCGACCCGCTGGTACCGCGGGCTCCGGGAGGCCATGTTGCCGAGCTGGCCGGGGAGCCAGCTGCCGGGGGCGGACAGCGAGCGGATCGGCGGGTTGTAGCTGCCGAGTTTGGTGCCGGCCCAGCGCATGATGGGGTTGCTGCCGGCCGCGGTCCAGCGTGCCGCGAGGGCGTCCTTCATCGGGCCGAGTCTGCCCGTCTTCACCGCGTTGCCCAGCAGGATCTTGGTCCCCGAGAAGCCGCTCGCCAGTGAGACCTGGCCCGCGGCCACCACGTTGAACGCGTCGCTGCCGAACTTGATCATCTCGGTGAGGGTCTCTTCGTGCGGCTCCAGGCCCGGGATCTTCGACAGCGCGTGCGCCTCGAGCCGTGCGACCCAGTCGCCGAGCTTCTCGCCCGGCTGTCGCGCCAGGTCCTTCGCGTTCGGGTCGCCGCTCGCCGCCACCGAGTTGGCGAGCAGCAGGGTCTCCGGTTTGATCCCCTCGCCCTGGTACGTCTCCAGGTCCTTCGCCGTGAAGCCGGCCCACAGCAGCCCCGCCAGCGGGTCGCCGTTCTCCAGCCGCAGGAGGACCGCGCGTTTACGCAGGTCCTTCGCCTCGTCGCGGGTCCAGGGGCGCATCGGCTTCAGCGGTGCCAGATGCCCGCTCACTCCCAGCCCGGCCGCTCGCGTGAATGCCTCGTCGAGGCGGTCCTCCACACCACCGCGCCCGTCCAGGAGTTTCGCCAACTGCTCCAGATCCTCGGGATTCGCCCCCCGAAACGACATGACCGCCCCGTCCCTCGACAACCGGCCTTGGCCTCGGCCGCTCGCGGCTCAGGATAGGCGCTCGAGGCAACCCATGGCTGTTGTGAACGCATCACGCATGCCATGGCTCCCCGAAGAACGGTTTGCCGAGTCGGCAAGCCCGCTCGGGCTTTCGACGCCGGCGTCCGCATCATCGGCGTACGACCACCGCACCCGGAGGAGGGCGCATGAACAGCAACGCCACGGAGATCACGCACCGGCTGGTGCCCTCGGCCGCCGGGCGGGTCCATCTCGTGGAGCAGGGGGCCGGGCCGCTCGTGCTGCTCGTGCACGGGTTTCCGGAGTCCTGGTACTCGTGGCGGCATCAGCTGCCGGTACTCGCGGCGGCGGGGTACCGCGCGGTCGCGATCGATGTGCGCGGATACGGCCGCTCGTCCCGGCCCGCCGCGACGGAGGCGTACCGGATGCTCGACCTCGTGGAGGACAACGTCGCCGTCGTGCGCGCCCTCGGCGAGGAGTCCGCGGTCGTCGTCGGGCACGACTGGGGGGCGAACATCGCCGCGAACTCCGCGCTGGTCCGGCCGGACGTGTTCCGCGCGGTGGGGCTGCTGAGCGTTCCGTACACCCCGCGCGGCGGCCCCCGGCCCACGGACATCTTCGCCCGGATGGGCGGGGACGAGGAGTTCTACGTCTCGTACTTCCAGGAGCCGGGCCGTGCCGAGGCGGAGATCGAGCCGGATGTACGGGGCTGGCTCGCGGGGTTCTACGCGGCGCTGTCCGCCGGCACCATGCCCGCGCCCGGCGCCCCGGATCCGCACTTCGTCGGCAAGGGCGGGACACTGCGCGACCGGTTCCCGAAGGGAGGGCTGCCCGGCTGGCTGAGCGAGCACGATCTCGACGTGTACGCCGGGGAGTTCGAGCGGACGGGGCTCACGGGGGCGCTCAACCGCTATCGCAGCATGGACCGCGACTGGGAGGACCTCGCCGGCTTCGACGGTGCCCCGATCAGCCTGCCGTCCCTGTTCATCGGCGGCGGCCTGGACGCCTCCACGACCTGGCTGGCCGACGCGATCGAGGCGTACCCGGTCACCCTGCCGGGACTGGTCTCCTCCCACCTCCTCGACGGCTGCGGCCACTGGATCCAGCAGGAGCGCCCCGACGACGTCAACCGCATCCTCGTCGACTGGCTGGCCGCGCTCTGACGGCCTCGCGTCCCGTGCACCGGGTATCCCCCTGCGGGGAGGACGCCATGAGAGGACCGCGCTCACCGCGCCGCGGAAGCGAGGACGCGGTCGGCCTCGGCGAGCGCGTGGCGCGGCAGGGATACGGATCGGGCGCGGACATGCCGGCCTGCCGCACAACCCCGCGCAGGGGGCCTGGCGAAGAGCGCGACACCACCGGTCGTGGGGAGTCCGCCTCCGCCAGGCCGTTTCACCGGCCGTCACCGCGCGGGGTCCGTCACCGCGCCGGGGTCCGTCACCGCGCCGGGGTCCGTCACCGCGCCGCGCCGGGGTCCGTCAGTGCGTGAAGGGGCCGGACAGCGACTTGTACGTCATCTTGAGGGTGTTCACCGTGAAGGTCTTCGAGCCCGAGCCGGTGGTACCGGAGGCCGTGCCCTTCAGCAGGTGGATCATGCCGTGGCGGCTGCTGTCCAGCCAGTCGTTGGTGTCGATGAGCAGGTCGGAGCGGCCGTCGCGGGTGTAGTCCGCGAGCTTGACGCTCCAGCCGACGTAGTCGTCGTCCTCGATGCCGCCCGCGACTCCGGAGGTGTTCTGGTCGTACGCCTTGGCTCCGGTGCCGGACAGGCCTCCCGCGCGGCCCAGCAGCACGGTGACCATGCCCGCGTCGCGCTTGCCCACGAGGTCCTCGCCGGGGGCGCCGACGGCGAGGTCGGCGTAGCCGTCGCCGTTGACGTCGCCCGCCGAGACGGAGGCGCCGAAGTGGTCGTCGTCCTCCGAACCGCCGGGCACGCCCGCGGTGTTCTGCGTGAACTTCACGGGCTTGCGCGCGGTGTTCGGGCCGGAGGGGCCGCCGTAGTGGACCGTGACGTATCCCCGCCCGTTGTCCGGGTTCTCGTAGCCGCGTCCGATGGCGAGGTCGCCGTACCCGTCCTTGTCGAAGTCGCCGACGGTGGTGACGGTACCGCCGCCGACCTGATGGCCGAGGTCGTCCGGTACGCGCAGCTGACCGGCCAGCCGGGCGAAGCCCGCGCCTCCGCGGTGGAAGAAGGCACCCATGGCACCGTCGTCGTCCCCGAGGTCGGAGCCGAGGACGTACAGGTCCGTGGCGGCGTCCGCCGTGACCCGGCCCGTGGCGAGCTGGGAGGCGTGCAGGTACTCATAGTCCTCGCCGAGGCTCTGCCAGCCGGCCTTGCCTCCGCTGCGGGTGAACGGGCCTTCGAACAGGATCGCTCCGGCCCGGCTGTGGCTGACCGCCGCGAGGTCCTGGTCGCCGTCGCCGTCGAAGTCACCCGCCACGACGTCCTCACCGAACGAGTCGCCCGAGCCCGCGTACTCCGGCGCGATGGGCGAGTGGAAGACGGTGCCGGAGCCCAGGCCCTTCGACCCGCCCCACACGACGGTCAGTCCGCCGCGCATCTGGATGTCGCCGACGGCCTCACCCGGCGAGGCGACGACCAGATCGGCGTAACCGTCACGGTCGAGGTCGGCGCTCGTCGCGGCGAAGCCCCACTGGTCACCCTCCTCCACCGCGCCCGGGATGCCCGCCGAGTCCTGGTGGATGACCTGGACGCGCGTGCCCGGGCCGCTCGACGTTCCGTACACGACCGTGACGCGGCCGTCCTTGCCGTGCGTCCCGCCCAGCATGACCAGATCGCGGTAGCCGTCGCCGTTGAAGTCGTCGGCGAGCCCGGAGGGCGCCGCGGACGCCGTGGGGGCCATGAGGAGCGGGGTGCACAGGGCCGTCGCGAGTGCCGCCGAGGCGGCGAGGACGGTGCGTGAGGATCGCATGGTTCTCCGAGGTCCCGGAAGCGTCCTGTGGACGGGACGCTTGAACTGGGACCTTGGACGCCCGCGGAGCCTCAATGGTTGTACGCCGACGCTCCCGTCTTTCCGTCCTCTTCGGCATCACGGCGGGACGCCCCGGCCCGGCCGGCGCTCACGGGTGCATCCGCGCGCCCTTGAGGATCTTGTCCACCGCGTTCTTCGGGCCGTGGACCGCGAGGCCCACCAGGTCCAGGTCCGTCGTGGGTACGGCGCGGACCGCCGCTCGGTTGGCCTCGTCGTGGCCCGTGGTGAAGAGGTCGGAGGTGAAGACCGCTCGGGGGAGGGAGCGGGTGAGGGTGCGGGTGTGGGCCGACCGCAGGACTTCCTTCGGGCCCTGGAAGACCAGGACGGGCTGGCGGAACATCGGCAGGTACGGCACCGCGTCCGCGTCCGCGTAGGGCTCCCCGATCAGCTCGGGGAGCTCGGTGCCCAGGCCGCTGACCAGGAACGCGGTGACGTTGAGGCGCTGCCAGGGTTCCAGGTCCTCACGCAGCAGTACGGCGATCTTCGTGTCGAAGCGAGTGCTCATGGGATGAGACTGCCGATCGGGCCGGGGCCGCGTCTTGTACGTTGTTTGCATGGCCTCACAGGCGAGCGTCTCCGCCTGGCGGCCCCGTGTTCCGGGTGTCGTCGAGGTGTTCCACGCCCGCTTCACCGAGTACGCCTATCCGATGCACGTCCACGACGCGTGGACGCTGCTCATCGTGGACGACGGCGCCGTACGGTACGACCTCGACCGGCATGAGCACGGCACCCCGCACGACACCGTGTCCCTGCTGCCGCCGCACGTCCCGCACAACGGGGCTCCCGCCACCGCCGGCGGTTTCCGCAAGCGGGTGCTGTATCTCGACGGGAGTCATCTCGCCGAGGGGCTCATCGGGGCCGCGGTCGACCGGCCCGATCTGCGCGATCCGCTGCTGCGGCGGCGAGTCGGACAGGTGCACTCCGCGCTCGTACGGCCGGGGGACGAGCTGGAGGCGGAGAGCAGGCTGACGCTGGTCGGGGAGCGGCTGCGGGAGCATCTGCGGTCCCGGGAGGCCGTCGGCGTACCCCGGCGGGATCCCGTACTGGCGCGGCGGCTGCGGGAGTTGCTCGACGAGCGGATCGTGGAGGGCGTCGCCCTGGCGGAGGCGGGCGGGACGCTGTCGGCCCATCCGGCGCATCTCGTACGGGCGTTCAGCGGGGCGTACGGCATCGCGCCGCACCAGTACCTGATGTCGCGGCGGGTCGGCAGGGCCCGGCGGCTGCTGCTGGAGGGACGCTCACCGAGCGAGGTCGCCGTCGCCGCCGGGTTCTACGACCAGGCGCATCTCACCCGGCACTTCCGCAGGCTGGTGGGGGTCACTCCGGGTCGTTACCGGGCGACGGGCGCCGCAGCAGGTGGGTGAAGGCGTCCAGGTTGCGGGTGGACTCGCCGCGTGAGACGCGCCAGTCGTACTCCTTGCGGATCGCCGAGGCGAAGCCCAGCTCCAGGAGGGTGTTGAAGCTGCCGTCGGCGGCCTCCAGGACCTGGCCGAGGAGGCGGTCGAGTTCGTCGGCGGTGACGGCGGAGAGGGGCAGGCGGCCGGTGACGTAGATGTCGCCGAGCGGGTCGACGGCGTAACTCACGCCGAAGAGCTTGAGGTTGCGCTCGAGGAGCCAGCGGTGGACGCCCGCCTCGTTCTCGTCGGGGTGGCGGACGACGAAGGCGTTCAGGGAGAGCGTGTGCCGGCCTGCGATCAGGGACACGGTGGTGGAGAGCTTGCGGGTGCCGGGGAGTTTCACGACGTAGCTGCCGGGCGCGGGACTCTCCCACTCCAGCTCGGCGTCCTTCAGGACGCCCTCGATGACCCGCTCCGCCTCCGTCGCCCTGTCAGCCATGGTGCGAGCGTACGTGACGGCGGTGGGCCTGGGTCGCGGCCGCGTAGACGTCGGCCGTGGCGCCGGCGGCGGTGTCCCAGCCGAAGGACTGGGCGTGCCGGGCGGCGGCCTCGCCCATGCGGTCGGCGAGGTGCGGGTGGTCGGCGAAGTCGCGCAGCACGCGCGCGTACGCGTCGGGGTCGTGTCCCTGGACGAGGAAACCGGTGTGCCCGTCCCGTACGGCGACGGGGAGGCCGCCGACCGCGGCCGCGAGGACGGGGGTGCCGGCGGCCTGCGCCTCTATGGCGACCAGGCCGAAGGACTCGCTGTAGGACGGCATGACGAGCACGGACGCCGCGCGGAACCAGTCCGCGAGCTGTTCCTGCCCGACGGGCGGCCGGAACCGTACGACGTCGGCGATGCCGAGCCGCGCGGCGAGCTTCTGCAGCCCCTCCGGCTTGGCGAGGCCGCTGCCGCTGGGGCCGCCGACGACGGGGACGCAGAGGCGGGAGCGCAGCTCGGGGCGTTCGCCGAGGAGGGCGGCCACCGCGCGCAGCAGCACGTCGGGGGCCTTGAGGGGCTGGATGCGGCCGGCGAAGAGGGGGATCAGCGCGTCGGGGGGCAGGCCGAGGCGGGCCCGCGCGGCGGCGCGGCCGTCGGCCGGGCGGAAGCGGGACAGGTTCACGCCGGGGTGGACGACGGCGACCTTGCCGGGGTCGGCGGCGTAGTGCCGTACGAGCTCGTCGGCCTCTTCGGCGGTGTTGGCGATGAGCCGGTCGGCGGCGTTGACGATCTGGGTCTCGCCGATGACGCGGGCGGCGGGCTCGGGGGTGTCGCCGACGGCGAGGTTGGCATTCTTGACCTTGGCCATGGTGTGCATGGCGTGGACGAGGGGGACGCCCCAGCGCTGGGCGGCGAGCCAGCCGACGTGGCCGGAGAGCCAGTAGTGCGAGTGGACCAGGTCGTAGTGGCCGGGGCGGTGGCCGGCCCAGGCCTGCATCACGCCGTGGGTGAAGGCGCACAGCTGGGCGGGCAGCTCCTCCTTGGCGAGGCCTTCGTAGGGGCCCGCGTCGACGTGCCGGACGAGGACGCCGGGGGCGAGCTCGACGGCGGGCGGGAGGGCGGCGGTGGTCGCGCGCGTGAAGATCTCGACCTCGATGTTGATCGCGGCGAGGCGCTGCGCGAGTTCGACGATGTAGACGTTCATGCCGCCCGCGTCGCCGGTGCCCGGCTGGTGGAGCGGGGAGGTGTGCACGGAGAGCATCGCCACGCGGCGGGGTTTGCGGTGCAGCCGCAGCCGCGCGGGCGCGGCGGGGGAACGCCGTCCGAGCCTCGCGATGTACTGGCTCACGTGGCGTTCCTCCTCGCTGCGGGCATGGCTGACGGAGGGTGTCCGACCCTCGGCGGGGTCAACGCCGGAAGCGTCCGTTCCCATTTCCGGACGACGTCCCCGGTTCCGGCTTTTTGCCAAATCATTACCGGGGGTCGCTCAACCGTTCGAGTGTGGGCCGCGTCACCCCCGTCGGTGACGGTTCCGGGTACCCGCATACTCGTCCCTATGACCGCCCGCACCGCCTCCAGCCCCGTCGGCACGGTGACACGCGGGACCACGAATCCCAACCGGCTGCGCCGCATGGACCGCTGGATCGCGGCCACGCACGGCGCGGAGCTGCGCCGCGCGGCCGACCCCGTCGCGGTCGACCTCGGCTACGGGGCGGCGCCCTGGACGGCGGTCGAGCTGCTGCACCGGCTGCGGACCGTCGCACCCCGCACGCGCGTGACGGGCGTCGAGATCGAACCGGCCCGGGTCGCGGCGGCACGGCCGTACGAGCGCGACGGGCTGACCTTCCGGCACGGCGGCTTCGAGCTCCCGGTGGCCGGGCGGCCGGTGCTGGTGCGCGCGGCGAACGTGCTGCGCCAGTACGACGAGGCCGAGGTGGCCGCCGTATGGGCGCGGCTGTGCGGGCGGCTCGCCCCCGGCGGGCTGCTGGTCGAGGGGACCTGCGACGAGATCGGGCGCCGGCACGTGTGGGTCGCCCTCGGTCCGCGAGGTCCGCGCACCGTCACCTTCGCGACCCGGCTGGGCTCGCTGGAACGCCCCTCCGACCTGGCGGAACGCCTGCCGAAGGCGCTCATCCACCGCAACGTCCCGGGTGAGCCGGTGCACGCCTTCCTGCGTGACTTCGACCGCGCGTGGGCGAGCGCGGCGCCCTATGCCTCGTACGGCGCACGGCAGCGGTGGATCCGGGCGGTACGGGATCTCGTGACCGCGGGCTGGCCGGTGACGGACGGGCCGGCGCGGTGGCGGCAGGGGGAAGTGACGGTGAGGTGGGAGGCGTTGGCGCCTCGGGGGTGACGCGGTGGATGCCTGCCGGTGGATCTCCCGCCAGGCGGAGACATCGGGAACGATCTCCCTGAGTCGTTCGTCACACGTACGGGATGATCGCTGTGCCGGGGAATGCCGGGAAGGGACGGAAGGGAAGTACTCCCCCTGTCGTTTCGCGCGCGGGCATGGCAGCATCCCCCGGGTGACAGGATGTTACTGACGGTTAATCAACGGGGGAGTGAATCATGGGACCGGGCAAGCACGGGTTGCTCACAGCGGCCGTGACCGTGGTCTGCGCGGTCACCGTACTGGCACTGCCCGGCACGGCGTTCGCGGCTCCCACTCCCCCGCCACCCCCCGGTACGGCCGCGAGCGTCACCGTGGTCGACGAGGAGGACACGGCGCTCGAGGCCGTACGCGAGAAGCTGGAGAAGCTCTACCGCGAGGCGGCCGTCGCCACCGACGAGTACAACGCCGCCGATGAGAAGGCGCGGCAGCAGTCCGCCCAGATCGTCGCGCTGGCGAAGAAGATCGTCGAGGGCCGGGAGAGACTCGACGAGCTGAAGAGCCGCGCGGGCGCCGCGGCAGCCGCCCAGTACCGCGGGGGCGGGCTTCCGCCCGAGGCGCATCTGATGCTGAGCGACGACCCGCAGGACTTCCTCGACGGCGCCGGCCGGGTCCTCCAGGGGGAGCGCGCGACCAATGGACTGCTCGGAGAACTGACGCGTACACAGGAGGACTTGGAGCAGTACGCGCAGGACGCCGAAGGGCAGATGAAGAAGCTGGAGGCGGGCCGCAAGGCCAAGGCCACGGCACAGAAGAAGATCGAGAAGCGGATCGAGGAAGCCGAGAAGCTCGAGTCCGCGCTGGCGAAGGAGGAGAAGGAGCGCCTGGCCCGGCTGGAGCGCCGGGCCGCCGACGCCGCGCAGGCCTCCTGGCTGAGCTCCGGCATCCTCGACGACATCAAGGGCGAGGCGACGCCCCGGGGCAAGAAGGCCGTCGCCTACGCCACCGCCCAGATCGGCAAGCCGTACCAGTGGGGCGCCGAGGGCCCGAAGACGTACGACTGCTCCGGACTGACCTCGCAGGCCTGGATATCGGCCGGCCAGGGCATCCCGCGGACGTCGCAGGAGCAGTGGAAGCAGCTGACGCGCGTCGCCGTCGAGGACATGCGCCCCGGTGACCTGGTCATCTACTTCGACGACGCCAGCCATGTGGGGATGTACGTCGGCGACGGCACCATCGTCCACGCCCCGCGCCCGGGGCGGACGGTGACGCTCGCGGGGGCCGGATCGATGCCGATCCTCGGGGTGGTACGGCCGGACGCGTAGGCGAAGGGGAGGGTTCGCCCCCCTGGTCGCCGCCGGTCGGTCCTCTGGCCGGCCCCTCAACTGCCCGGTGACCTGGCCCACGTGACCCATCGCACGTCGATCTTGGCGTCAAATCCCGTGCGGACGTGACGTTCGTCATTCCCCCCGCGTCCGCGGCCTGTCCAACTGCGGCAGCAAACGCGGCATATGACAGCGGTCGATGGCGCAGCCGGGTGGCTCACGCCATTCCGCTGCGGCGCCGTCACCCGCTATGGTCCCCGTTCGAAGGGGGCGTCCTTCGCTCGCACACGGAGGTGGGAGCGGGGCACAGGGCCCATGGCCGTCGCCCCCACCGTGCCCTCGGGGGGAGGGAAGGAACCCGGAACAATGCCCGCACCCGTACCGCGGCAGAGAGCGATCCCGGCCGCGGAAAGTGGTCAGGCGCCGGCCGCTTCACCGAACGGCGGCTCCGCCCAGGACTCCTCGGAGACCAGGGCGCCGGCCCCCCGCGCGGCGGACCCGTCCGAGCACACCACGGACCGGGCCGGCATCGCGCCGGGCGGGTCCGGGACGGCCGCCACGCCCACCGCCCTCACCCTGCTGCTGATCGAGGACGACCCCGGCGGGTCGTCGATCGTGCCGGAGCCGGTCGACCAGTCCGGCAGGCCGATCCGCGTCCGCACCGCCCGCAACCTCACCGAGGCCGAGCGGCTGCTGACCGACGACGTGCACTGCATCCTGCTGGACCTGGCGCTGCCCGCGCCGGGCCGGGCGGGCGACGGCGGTGACGAGCTGGCCGTGCTCAAGCACGTCCTGGAGCTCGCGCCCCGGCACGCCGTGCTCGCCCTCACCGGAGCCGACGACGCCGAGCGCGGCGCGGAGGCGGTCCGGGTGGGCGCCCAGGACTATCTCGTCCGCGACGAGCTCGACGGCCGGCTGCTGAGCCGGGCGATCCGGTACGCGGTGGAGCGCAAGCGCTCCGACTCGGCCGAGCGGCGCCTCGCGGAGGGCCGCGTGCGCGCCCAGGAGAACCGCCGGCTGGAGCGCGGCCTGCTGCCGACGCCGCTGCTGGACGGCTCCCCGCTGCGGTTCGCCGCCCGCTACCGCCCCGGCCGCTCCCGCGCCCTGCTCGGCGGTGACTTCTACGACGTCGTCCGCACCCCGGACGGCACCGTGCACGCCATGATCGGCGACGTCTGCGGGCACGGCCCGGACGAGGCCGCCCTCGGGGTGGAGCTGCGCATCGCCTGGCGCGCGCTGACCCTCGCGGGCCTCTGCGGGGACCAGCTCCTCGGCACGCTGCAGGAGGTGCTGGAGCACGAGCGGTCCGACGACGAGATCTTCGCGACGCTGTGCGCGGTGGACATCGCGCCGGACGGGCGCCGGGCCGGCCTGTGCCTGGCCGGCCACCCGTCACCGCTGCTCGTCCGCCCGGGCCTGCCCGCGCGACTGCTGCCGTACGACAACAACGGCCCGGCGCTCGGCCTGCTGCCGGGGGCCCGCTGGCCGCGGACGCAGGTGGAGCTGGGCGGCGAGTGGAGCCTGATGCTCTACACCGACGGTCTGATCGAGGGCCGGGTCGGCGACACCGGGGAGCGGCTCGGCCAGGACGGCATGGTGGAGATGATCCGCCGCCAGCTCTCCGAGGGGCTGCGCGGGGAGGAACTGCTGCGCACCGCCGTCAACGAGGTCCGGGACCTCAACGGCGGCGAGCTGACGGACGACGTGGCGGTACTGCTGCTGGACCGGGCGGTGTGACGCCCCCGCCTCAGCGGCCGCCGTTGTACGGGCCGTAGGGGCCGTCGCTGCTGGAGCCCCTGCGGGGGCGCCCGCCGCCGGAGAGGCCGCGCAGCGCGGGGCGGACGTCGACCATGTACACGATGGTCGCGATCAGTCCGATGATCGGCAGGAACGACAGGATGTTGAAGATCAGGTTCACCACGAAGGCGATGGCCAGAATGATCAGCCAGAACGGCTTGGTCTGCTTGTCGGCCGCGCGGTAGGCGTCCTCGCGGCGCGTCGCGGCGTCGAGCAGCGCGAAGCCGCTGAACACGATCAGGGCCAGGCTCAGCAGCCACATGAACCCGGCGAAACCCTGCATCAGCACTACGTCCACCACCCGACTAGGCTCGTCCTCTACGCCGTCACCGTACCCGCATACCCCGGTCGGCTACCCGGACAACGGGCCGGGCACCACGAGAGTGCCCGGCCCGTCGGCCCGCTTCTACTTCGCGGGCGGAGTCGGCTTCTTCGCGGTGTTCTTGCGCACCGGGGCCTTCTTGGCGGCGGCGGGCTTCTTCACCGCGGCCTCGGCGGGCCTGCCGTCCTTGACCTCGACGGGCTCGACCGGCCTGACCGGCTCCGGACGGGGGGCGGGCTTCGGCTCGGCCGCGGGCTCGACGGCCACGGCGATGTCCTCGATGCCCTCGGCGGCGTCGCCGCGCCAGGTCTTCACGGCCTGCTCGCCGTGCTCGGCGACCTTCTCGTAGGCCTCCCGGGCCTTGACCGCGTACTCGGCGGCGATGCCGACGCCGCGCAGCGCGAGGTCCTGGGCGTTCTCACCGAGCTTCTTCAGGTCCGTGTCGAGCGAGCCGATGAGCTCGCCGACCTTGCTCTGCAGGTTCTCCTGCGTCTCCCGGACCCGGACGGTCGCCCGCTCCTGGACCACCTTGGGGTCGGTGTTGCGCACGGCCTCGATACGGGCCGGGGCCTCGGTGCGCAGCTGCTCCACCAGGGCGGGCACCTTCTTGGCCTGCTGCAGCGCCAGGTCGGCGGTGCCGGCGGCGAAGTACAGCGGGGTCGGGTCGCTGAAGGTCTTGCGCAGGTCGTCGGTGATGGCCATGGTGATGGTCCTCCCGGATCGTTTCTTTCGGCTGAGGGTTTTATGTGATCCGCGGCGGGCGGCCGGTGCCCCGGTCCGGCTCAGCCGGCCGCGTCCGCCGCGGATCGCTGTCACTGTCGTCGGCGTCGTCGGCCGGGACGGGCGTCGCCTCACCGTCCTCGTCTCCCGCAAACCCGTTCTCCTTGCGGAACGACTCGTAGATCTGGAGCAGTACGTTCTTCTGCCGCTCGGTCAGCGTGGGGTCGGCGAGGACGACGGCCCGCGTCTCGACCTCGTCGCGGTCACGCTCGGCGTCGAGGATGCCCGCGCGGACGTACAGCGTCTCGGCGGAGATCCGCAGCGCCTTGGCGACCTGCTGCAGCACCTCCGCGCTCGGCTTGCGCAGCCCGCGCTCGATCTGGCTGAGATACGGATTCGACACCCCGGCGGCATCGGCGAGCTGCCGCAACGACAACTGCGCGTTGCGCCGCTGCTCGCGCAGATACTCACCGAGATTCCCGACGTTGAGCGAGGCCATGCCCCCACCCTGCCGCACCCCGCTAACTATTGCAAGCACCTGCTTGCAATAGTGCGCCACGGCACACGCACACACGCGTGACGCTAGCGTGGGCGCATGATCGTATGGATCAACGGGACTCATGGCGCGGGGAAGACGACGACCGCCGCGCTGGTGCAACGGTTGCTTCCGGACTCCCGGGTGTTCGACGCCGAGAAGGTCGGCGAGGCGTTGATGGACATCTCGCCGTCGCTGCCCGAGACCGGGAACTTCCAGCACTGGCCGCCCTGGCGGCCGCTCGTCGTCGAGACCGCGCGGCATGTGCTCGACTACACCGGCGGCACCCTGGTGATGCCCATGACCGTGCTCGTCGAGGAGTACTGGCGGGAGATCGGCGCGGGTCTCGACCGGTACGGCATCCCCGTACGCCACTTCGTCCTGCACGCCGACCAGGAGACCCTGCGCGGCCGTATCGCGGGTGACACCGTCCTCGGCCCCGACTCCCCGTTCCGCCTCGCCCACCTGGAGCCGTACGCGCAGGCGGCCCGTACCTGGCTGCACGCCGAGGCCGAGGTCGTCGACACCACCCGCCTCACCCCCGCCGAGACCGCGCTGCGGATCGCGGAGGCCGTCAAGGACTGACCCCCGTTGTCAGTGGCGTCGGCGATGATCCCGGGCATGACTGCGACCACCGCCGACGCACCACGCCTCGCGGACGAGGTGCGCACCAGCGCCGTCCGGATCGCCCGCGTGCTGGAAAGCTCCGGATACCGGGCGGACTTCACGCCGATGAGCCTGCGGGACGTCGAGCGCTTCATGGCCGAACACAGCGACCACGGGATCGCGGTGGAGGGAGGCCTCCTCGCGACCGGCCTCGGACCCCGCCTGTTCGCCCTCGGCGCCTATCTCGGGGAGACGGTCCGGCGCAGCGCCGGCGGGAGCTGGGAGGCGGACGACGACGCCCCGCCCGGCGAGGCCGACATCAGACTCCGTCTCCCCGACGGCTCGGTCATCTGGCCCGTCCAGCGCATACTCAAACGCTTCCAGCACGGCTACGAGGACAGCCTCATCGGCTACGCGATGGGCCTGGGCCTGCAGCCGGCCCGCCCCCGCGCACGGTGGCGCCGTCGAGCCCGTGCGCGATGACCGCCCCGGGACCGCGACCGTCCTTCGGGCCTCGCGAACTGTGGTGAGGGTGCGGGCGCGGGCGGGAGACTGGGGCGTATGACTTCACCGACCGGTGCCGCCGGGAGCGACCTCCGCCTCTACCTCCAGTCCGCCCGTGACGCCCTGCTCTGGAAGCTCGACGGGCTGTCCGAGTACGACGTCCGGCGGCCGATGACGCCGACCGGGACCAATCTGCTCGGGCTGGTGAAGCATGTGGCGGGTATCGAACTGGGGTATCTGGGCGACACCTTCGGCCGGCCGTCCGGTGAGGCGATGCCCTGGCTCGCGGACGCCACCGAGACCAACGGGGACATGTGGGCCACCGCCGAGGAGTCCCGGGACGACATCACCGGCCTGTACCGGCGGGCGTGGGCGCACGCGGACGCGACGATCGAGGCGCTGCCGCTGGACACGACCGGCCGGGTGCCGTGGTGGCCGGACGGAAAGGACGAACTGACGCTGCACCACGCCGTGGTCCGGGTCGTCGCCGACACCCAGCGGCACGCCGGGCAGGCCGACGTCCTGCGCGAACTCATGGACGGCGCGGCGGGGATGAGCGAGACCGACACCAGCCTGCCGTCGCACGATCCGGCGTGGTGGGCGGCCTACCGGGACCGGCTGGAGCGCGTCGCCCGGGAGGCGTGACCGGCCCGCTCCAAGAACCGGCCGAGGCCCTTCATCCCGCCGCGCGAGCCCACTCCCCCAGCACCGGAACGCACTTCTCGGCGAAGTACTCGTAATCCTCCGCCGTGTTGTAGACGTGCGCGGACAGCCGTACGTAGCCCACGCCGCCGAAGCTGGTGAACGCCGTCTCCACGCCCAGTTCCGCGGGTGCCCGGTCACGCAGGGCGTCGGCGGCGAGGCGGGTGCCGGCCAGGCCGTCGGGCAGGCGCACCAGCCGCATGCCGGGGACGGGCATGCCGACGTCGACGGAGGCGTCCGTGCCGGTCAGTGCGGCGAGCGCGTCGCCCACGACCCGCGCACCGTAGGCGACCAGCTCGTCCATGTAGCGGCGGGCGGCCGCCCACCCCCAGGCCGCGTCGATGAAGTCGAGGGCCGCGGGTGCGGCCAGCGGGCCGGTCGCGTCGACCGTGCCCTGCTGGTCGAAGCGTTCGGGGTACGGATCACCGGCGCCCCACGAGTCGATCAGCGGGTACAGCCCGTCCCGCAGCGGGCCGCGCGCCACCAGGGCCGCGGTACCGCGCGGGGCGCAGCCCCACTTGTGCAGATTGCCCGTCCAGAAGTCGCAGGCCAGCCCCTCGAGCGGCGCGGCGATCAGACCGGGCGCGTGCGCGCCGTCCACGAGCAGCGGGATGCCGCGCCGCCGCAGTTCCGCGCCGATCCGCCGCACCGGCAGCCGGCGGGCGGTCGCCGAGGTGATCTGGTCGAGGACGACGAGCCCGGTGTCCGCGCCGACCTCGGCCAGCACCGCCTCGTACGCCTCCTCCTCGCCGGCGTCCAGCGGCACCCCGGCCGTGCGCACCCGGCCGCCCCAGCGGCGGGCCAGCCGTTCGGCGCCCATCGTGACGGCGCCGTAGCCGTGGTCGGTGACGACGATCTCCCCGCCGCCCCGGCGCTCCAGGTTGGCGTACACGACGCTCGCGCCGGCGCTCGCGTTCGGCACCAGGGCGAGGTCACCGGCGTCGGTGCCGAGGAAGGCGGCGAGTTCGGCGCGGGCCGCCGCGAGCCGTCCCGGCAGTTCGGGGAACCACACCACCGGGGCGCTCTCCATCCGCTCCCGCGCCTCCCGCTGCCGCTCCTGGGCGGCCAGCGGTACGGCGCCGAAGGAGCCGTGGTTGAGATGGCGCAGCGCGGGGTCCAGCGTCCACGCCCGTGCGGCAGGCCGGCCGTCGGGCAGCAGCAGGGGGCGGGGCGGGACGGCGGTGACCTCGGACTCGCTCACATGACTCCCATCCGCGAGGAACATCGGGGCACCCATTCGACACCACCCGCCCGGCCGCCCCGCTTCCGGGGCACAGGTCACAGCCGTACGCACAAAAAAGTGCGTACTTGGCAGTGCGGCCGCGTGCGGCGAACCTGGACGCGGGGACAGGGAGGGAGCGGAGACGACCCGGCCGTCAGGAGGCCGGGGCCCCGGTGAGCCGGGACAGGCGGCGGTGGCCCCAGTCGGACAGCGGTCCGAGCGCCTCGGCGAGCTCACGGCCGAACGCGGTCAGGGAGTAGACCGTCTTCGGCGGCAGCACGTCGTACACCTCCCGGTGCACGAGTCCGTCCGCCTCCATCTCCCGCAGCGCCTGCGTCAGCACCTTCTCGGTGAGGCCGGGCACCTGCCGGCGCAGCGCGGCCGGCCGGTGCGGCCCGGACTCCAGCAGCCACAGCAGCGTGGTCTTCCACTTGCCCTCGATCACGGCGATCGCGGCGGTCACCCCGCAGACGTCCGGATCGTGGCGCCGGTGCACCATGCCATGCCCCTTTCCCGATCAATTGCCTTGAATATTAAGGGAGTCACACCATGACCGAACATCCGCGGCAGCCGTCCGTCACCGTCCTCGGGCTCGGCCCGATGGGCCGGGCGCTGGCCGGCGCCTTCCTGGACGCGGGCGTGCGCACCACCGTCTGGAACCGCACGCCCGGCCGGGACGCCGAGCTGAGCGCCCGGGGCGCGGTCCCGGCGCCGTCGCCGCAGGAGGCGGTCGCCGCCTCCTCGCTCACCGTCGTCTGCGTGGTGAACTACGACGCCTCGGACGCCGTCCTGCGCGGGGACGCCGTCGCCGCCGCGCTCAAGGGCCGTACGGTGGTGAATCTGAGCGCCGACGTCCCCGGCCGGGCCCGCGACACCGCCGACTGGGCCGCCGGGCACGGCATCCGCTACCTGGACGGCGCGATCATGACCCCGACCCCGTCCATCGGTACGGACGACGCGGTCCTCCTCCTCAGCGGCCCCGAGGAGCTGTACCGGGAGCACCGGCCCGTCCTCGCGGCGCTCGGCGGCACCCACACCCATCTCGGGGAGGACATCGGCCGGGCGGCGGCCTACGACATCGCGCTGCTCGACGTCTTCTGGACGGCGATGGCCGGCTACACGCACGCCCTCGCCCTGGCCCGCGCGGAGGGCGTCGCCGCGACGGAACTCGCCCCCTTCGCCCAGGGGATCGCCGCGATCCTGCCGCCGCTGTTCACCGAGTTCGCGGCCGACGCCGATGCGGGCACGTACTCGGGCGAGCTGAACCCGGTCACCTCGGCCGCTTCGACGATGGCCCACGTCGTCCACGCCGCCGAGTCCCACGGCATCGACGCGGGCGTGATGCGCGTGATCGAGGGCCAGGCCCGCCGGGTCATCGCCCTCGGCCACGGCGCGGACGGCTTCACCCGCGTCACCGAACTCCTGGCGGGCCGCTGACGAAGCACCACGGCGCGCTCACACCAGGGCGCGGGCGAGGTACGGGTTCGCCGTGGAGCGCAGGGGGAGGCCGAGGGAGCCGATGGCGACGGCCAGGGTCACGGCGTAGGAGTCCACCGCCCGCTTGACGTTGGGCGCGTCCAGGCTCTCGCCGTTGACGATGCGGTCGAGGTCGATGTACGCCGAGCGGACGATCTCCAGGCGGCGGTACACCTGCCAGTCCTTGTGCCAGTCCCGGGTGTACGCGGCCGGCAGCCGGTCCTCCCAGCGGCGGAACATCCGGTCCCGGATCTCCGGCCGGGTCGGGGTGAGGTGCATATGGCGGACCAGGTCGTGGAGGGGGTCGCCGATCAGGGCCATCTCCCAGTCGATGATGGTCAGCGCGTAGGAGCCGCCCCGGCGCACCAGGTTCCAGGGGTTGAGGTCGCCGTGCAGCAGGGACGGCTCGCGGTGGCTCACCTCGAACCGGGAGAGGATCTGGTCCAGGCGGCCCGCGTCCGGCAGCCCCAGCTGCCGGGCCAGCTGCTGCGACTTCTTGGGCAGCTCCCCGACCAGCAGTACGAGCTGGTCCTTCAGCCGGCGGTGGAAGCCGCGCTCCCCCGCCAGTGGGTCGAGGGGGTGGTAGTTCACCCCGGTCAGCGCGCAGAGCTGGTCGACGAGGCTGTCGGCCTCGTGCGGCAGCAGGCCGTTCACCGGATGGTTCGGCGAGTGGGCGATGTCGTGCGGGCCCACATAGGTGTGGACGGCGAAACGGTCGTTGGGGTAGCTCTCGCCCAGCGCCAGGGCGCGCGGTGCCGCGACCTCGACGGGTGTGCGCTCGATGGCGCGGAGCACGGCGTGCTCGCTGAGGAAGCTGCGCTCGCGCCGCCGGACGCCGGGCAGCCTGCGCCGTACGACGACGGGCCCCGCGTGGCCCGGGACCCGGACCACGGTGTTGAGGTGCGCGGTGCCCTTGAACACCCGGTTCGCCGGGGCGGCGCCCTCCACCGCGAGGGCGTCCAGGACGGCGGACTCGGGGAAGTCGCCGGGCAGCGGCAGCCGCCGGTCCTGCTGCCAGCCGAAGGCCTGGTCGCGGTCGGGGCCGTCGTGATCGCGGCCCCGGCGGGACGCCAGCCAGCGGAACAGGGCCCGTTCGATCTCCCGCGCACCGGGCACGTTCCTGAGCCGCAGCGGCAGCGCGGCGGCCTCCAGCGCCCGTCGCACCTCCGCCGTCGCCTCGTCGAGGTTCTTCTGGCTGAACGCGTGCTCCAGGGACTGCGCCGCCCGCATCACGTCCGGGAAGACCGACTGGGCGCGCTCGAAGGCCAGGTAGTGCCGCAGGTCCTTCGCCAGTCCGCTGACCGCGGCGGGACGGATACCCCGCATGGCCTCCTCCCAGGCGTCGATCACCTCGGGCCACTGATGGGCCGGGTATCTCATGCGCACCAGGTGGGTCGCCAGGTCGTGCAGCGGGTCGCCGTAGGTCGCCAGCTCCCAGTCGACGCAGATCAGCGGCGGAGTACCGCCGTAGGAGACGATCACGTTGTCGCGGTGCAGGTCCGCGTGGAGCAGGCTGTACGGCCGCCTGGTCATGGCGGGCACCCGTTCGGCCAGCCGGACCAGGGCGTCCTCCGGGATGCCCAGCGCGGCGAACAGCCCGCCGAAGACGGCCCAGTTGGGCTGGCGGACCTGCCGGTCGGCCAGATGCGCCAGTGTCCGCAGGAAGCCCTGGCTGTCGGTGTCGTTGAAGGGCCAGCCGCGCGGCAGGGGAGGCAGGGCGCTGCGCCGCACATCGGCCATCTGCGCGAGCAGTCCGGCCAGTGCCCTGATGAGCAGCGTGTCCACGGGCTTTCCGTTGCCGCAGACGCTGGACAGCGGTACGCCCTCCACATAGCTGTGGAGGGCGAAGCCGTCGCCTTTGGCCAGGCACTGCGGCACATGGGGGAGGACCCCTCTGACCGCGCCGAGGATCTCGTCCTCGTTCTCCCAGGTCCTGATCACCACCGGCAGCGCCTCGGCCCGGCGGATGCGTACCGTCACGGAGGTCCCCGCCTCACGTCCCAGCAGCCGGGCCACCGGCTCGGTCAGCGGTAGTACGTAGTTCTGGTTGTGGTGGCCGCTGTTGGCCGTCCCGTTCCGGGTGGCCTGTTCCATGAAGTCCTGGAGCCGGGCGCGGAACGCGGGGAGGGGTGGTGCGCCCACGGGCCGCTCCGGGAGGTACGAGGGGAGTCACGACTGACGGTACGCATACGGCCTCCTGCCCCGCACACGGAGCACCCCCTGCCGGTCCGGAGGTGGTGTCGCCTGTCTGCGGGAGGCCGCCGGGGCCGTTCGGGTCGGCTGTTGTGTCCCTTGGTACGAACGGGGGCGAGCGCTTGCTCAGTCGGTGCGCGAATGCTACAGCACGCGGTTCACGCGGAGAGCAGATCCCAGACCGAGTCGAACCACTGCCGCATGCTGTCCACGAAGACGGAGCCGGGAGCGGCCGGGTCGTCCGTCTTCTCGTGGTGGGTGAGGGTCGCCCCGAGGCCCAGGACGTCCAGGGCCGTGATCACCTCGTCCGCGTTCAGCTTGAGCGGCCGCTCGATGATCTCGTACATGCCGTGCAGGACCTCGACGGTGTTGAAGAGGTAGAGCTTGAAGGTGGGGGTGAGGGGGGTGTGCCGGATCCGGACGTCGACCGAGGGCACGAGACCCTCCGTCTGCAGGTCCCTCAGCGCCCCCAGCAGTGAGGTGGTGTGCCACTCGGTGATGGTGCGCAGCCGGTCGCGCATACGGGTGTCGTCCGGGTCGTCCTTGACCCGGGGGTAGGGCAGCGGCAGCGTCGAGTCGGGCAGGAGCATGCGGAGCGTGATGCGCTGGGGTGCGATGAAGCCGCCGCGGATGCGCTCCGCCTGCAGCCGGATGTGCATGTCGAGGGACTCGGACGTCAGCGTGTAGACGTCCAGGCTGACTTCGGGCTGCTCGAAGGCCTCGCTGATGAACGGGGCCAGGGTCACCGCGCCGCGCAGCCTCGTGGCCTTGGCCGCCGAGGACTGTATGCGCTGGGTCTTGACCACGCGGGAGCCGCTGCCCTGCCGCGACTCGATCCAGCCCTCGTCGGCCAGTTCCCGCAGGGCCCGCTGCACGGTGTCGCGGGAGACGCCCAGTTCCTCGGCCAGATCGCGCTGCGACGGCAGGAAGGAGCGCAGCGGATACGTGCCTCCCGCCATCCGGCCGCGCAGTTCGTCCGCGACCCGCTCGAACTCCCTGCCACCGCCGCCTTCGCCGGTCTGCTGTCCGTTCATGCGCGGACCGTACCGCTTCCGGTCCGGCGGCAAACCAATATGCACCAACTGGACGGCACCATTGGACGGTTGGTTAAGGGATCAACCTCGCCGGGAAGACCCCAGTCAGCACAACCAGTCCAATTGGACGGGAAGTTGAGACTTCTCTGAAAGTGGAAGGGAGATGGTCGGATCATGCCCCTGTTCCACATGCTCATGGGACTCGGCGAGCTGTCCCTGGGCCTGCTCGCCCAGACGAGACTGGGCCCCCTCGGTGTGGCACTCCTGTTCTTCCTCGGCGTGTGGATACGGGCACGCCGGGACGGCCCGGCCGTCGGGGCGGCGGTGGTGCTCACCGTGCTGATGATCCAGGCCTGAGGTCAGTGCCGGACCAGGCGCAGGACCGGTTCCAGGGAGTCCACGACCGTTTCGGCGCCCGCGTCGTACAGCAGCTTGCCCTTGCGCTCGTTGCGCGCGTAGCCGAGGAACGGGACGCCGGCCGCCTGCGCGGCGAGCAGGTCCGTCGGGGCGTCGCCGATCATCAGGGCGTTCCCGGGGGCGGCACCGATGGCGTTGAGGGCCCGGTTGATGCAGTGGGGGTCGGGTTTGAGGTGGTTCAGCTCCTGTGTGCGCCCGTACACATGGGGGGCGAAGCAGGCGCCGAGGCCGCGGGAGGCGAGGTACTCGCGCACGACCCGGGGGGAGTTGTTGGTGGTGATGGCCAGCCGGGTGCCCACCGCGGCCCAGGTGCGGATCAGCGGATCGGCGTAGGGGGTGGGCATCGCCGAGACGGTGGCACGCGATTCCTCCTGGGTGAGCCGCTCCTCCAGCTCCGCGACCAGGTCGCTGCCGGGGTGCCGCCGGTCGACGGCGCGCAGGACCACGTGCGGGTCCAGCAACTCGCGTTCGTCCTCCGTCAGCAGGCCGTGCAGGCCCCGGCTCTCCAGCCAGGTC
This sequence comes from Streptomyces sp. NRRL WC-3626, assembly GCF_000718785.1. Lineage (GTDB taxonomy): Bacteria > Actinomycetota > Actinomycetes > Streptomycetales > Streptomycetaceae > Streptomyces > Streptomyces edwardsiae. The sequence goes on from NZ_JOCA01000015.1 coordinate 113,573, forward strand.
GCCAGGTCGTTCGCCACCCGCTCCGCGGAATGGCCCGCGAACAGCCGGCAGATGGGGCCGTCGAAGTCCCACAGCACGACACGGGCGTCCTCGATCAGCCGCCGCAGCTCGTTCGGTTCCTCGTCGGTTCCGGTCCGCTTCCCGCCTGTCACCGCATCCGTCTGTTTCGTCTCAGGAGTCACTAGGAGAGTGTCAGGTCCGACGTGATGGTTTCCCAGAGGGCGTCGAACCACTTCTGGGATTCCTCCACGAACGCCTGCTCCCGCCGGCCGTCCCGCTTGACGAAGGAGAACAGGAGGGACTGGGAGCCCAGGGCGTCGTACATCTCCAGGGTCTGGCTCTCCCACTCCTCCTCGCGCCGGGTCAGCATGTAGTAGCCGATCAGCGCCTCCTCGCCGTTGAGCAGGTACAGCTTCACCGGCGGGGTGAAGGGAAGCGCCCGGAAGGAGACGCGTACGTCGATGCCGTGGGTGGCGCGCAGCGCGAGCAGGTTGTGGCGCAGCACCCGGGCCTGGGCGTTGCGCATGGACAGCCAGCGCTCGTGGACGGGGTCGCCGTCCTTGTTCTCCCGGCCGTCGACCGGGACCGGGAAGGCCAGGTTGATCTCCCGGGACGGCAGCAGGAGGCGGACGTCGACCGACTCGGGGCGGATACGGCCCTCGTGGATGTGCCGGACGGGTTCGCTCAGTGCCAGCATCAGGCTCTCGGCGGTCAGGCAGACCGCGTCGACGCGCACGTGGGCCGGGGCGAACGCCTCCGTGAGGCGTGGCGCGAGGCCCACCATCGTCGGCTGGGGCTCCTCCCGGGCGGGGGGCGGCGCGGCGATCCGGGGCGGGCTGCCCTTGCCGTGATTGCTGAGCAGGCCGTCCTCGCGGAGGGCGTGCAGGGCCTGGCGAACGGTGCCGCGCTCCACGCCGAACTCCTCGGCCAGCTCCGCCTGGGTGGGCAGCCGGTCGCCCGCCTTGAGCTCGCCGGTCCGGATGCGTTCCCGCAGGGTGTCGGCGATCTCCTGGGGAGAGACTCTGCTGCTGCCGTTCACTGCCACGTTCTCCTGGGTCACGACCAAAAGCTACAACTTTGATCCATCTGGCGGGAGTTGTTTGAAAGTTGTTTGTAAGTACTGGCCAAGTGGGGACAACTTAGAGACAGTTGGTTACCAACTCCAGCAAGTTGGTCGGCCGATGGTTCCGCCGCCCCGCCGCATGCCCGAAGGAGGAACGCCCCATGCCCGTCCTCGCCCTCGTCTCCGCCGTCCTGGTCATCACCGTCGAACAGCTCGTCCAGTGGCAGTACGGCGCGGCCGGCATCGTCGGCCTGCTGCTGCTCACCATAGGCATCAGGGCCAACCGGCCGGGGCTCAGCTCCGCCGGAGCCGTGCTGCTCGCCCTGCTGGTGGCGAGGCCGGCCCTGTGAGCGGCCGGCGCGCGGGAGACCTCAGCCGGTGAGCACCAGCTCCGAACTGATCGTCTCCCACAGCGCGTCGAACCACAGCCGGGACTGCTCCACGAACGTGGTGTCCCGCAGGCCCGGCCCCTGCTCGAAGGTGAACAGCATGGACCGGATGCCCTGGGCGTCGTACATCTCCAGGTACTCCTGGTCGATCTGGGCCTTGCTGCGCGCCAGCGTGTAGTAGGCGAACAGCGCCTCCGTGCCGTTGAGCAGGTACAGCTTCACCGGCGGGGTGAAGGGGAGCGCGCGGAAGGTGACCCGTACGTCGATGCCGTGGGTGGCGCGTAGCGCCAGCAGGTTGTGGCGCAGCACCTGCCCCTGGGCGTTGCGCTGGGCCAGCCACCGCTCGTGGACCGGCCCCTCGGTGCCGCCGGACCCCTCGACCGGCACCGGGAAGGCGAGGTCGATGTTCCGGCCGGGCAGCAGGACCCGCAGGTCGACCTTGGCCGGTTTCAGCCGCCCGGAGTGAATCTGCCGCAGCGGCTCCCCGATGGCGAGGGTGAGGGAGATGGAGGTCAGACAGACGGCGTCGATCTCGACGTGCTCGGCCCCGAAGGCGGCGGCGACCCTGGGCCCGAGGCCCACCGTGGTGGGCAGCGGAGGTGCGGCGGGGCCGGTCAGCGCCCTGCCGGGGTCGGCGGCGACGGTCGCCGGGGCGCCCTTGGAGACGTTCGTGAGCAGCCCCTCGGACTGCAGGATGCGCAGCGCCTGGCGCACCGCGGGGCGCTCCACACCGAATTCGGCGGCCAGCTGGGCCTGGGTGGGCATGCGCTGGCCCGGCCGCAGCACCCTGGTCCTGATCCGGGTGCGCAGCTCGTCGGCCACCTCGCGATGTGTCGGCTGTGGCCGCTGGGGCTTCGTCCGACCAGTGGCGGAGGCGTGTTCCGGGTCCACAGCCAAACACTACAACTTCCCGCCATCTTCGGGCAGTTCAGTGAAGGATGGTTATAGGACTCTTCCAAGTGGCTATAACTAAGGAGAAGTTGGCTACCAACTCGCACAACCTGGTTGAGGCTCCTCAGGGGTTGGCCATCAGGAGGCGGGTGGGAGGCCGTGAACACCTAGGGGGACCGCCATGCCGCTCATCGCCATCGTCCTCGCAGCGCTGGCCATCGGGTTCGAGCAACTCGTCCAGTGGAAGTACGGACCGATGGGAATCATCGCCTTCGTCGCCCTCACCGTGGGCATCAAGGCACGCAACACCCTGGTCAGCGGCATCGGCGCGGTCATCCTCGTGATGCTGCTCGCCCAGTCCGGCTGACAGCACACCGTACGGACCGCCGGCCGGACTCCCTTCCGGAGGGGAGCCGGGAGCCCTGCCGACGGGCACCACCCGCACAACAACCACAACTGAACAGCTCGCTACGGATGAGAACCCACCCGTCGTCGACGGAAGGAGGCAGGCGGTACAGGCGCGACAGCGACCGCGCTCAGAACACGTCCGGGCACCACGGTCGCCTGGAAGTACGCAGCAGGGCGTCGGCCTGACGGACGGCGCCCGCTCGTTCTTCCCGGACCCGGCCGAGCGCCGCCAGCCGCACCGCCGACTCGTCACCGAGCCACAGCACGGCCAACTCGGCGACGTCCAGGGACAGATCGGCACTCCCGGCGGCCGGCTCACAGACCCCGGTCCCGTCCTCGGACACCTCCAGCCGGTAACGTCCCGCCGCCGCCCCCGCCCGGTCGGCCACCTCCAGCACCAGCGACCCCGCGCCCTCGTACGTCCGCGCCTCCAGGGCCCGTACGACGTCCAGGATCCGTACCCACAGCCAGTCCGCCTGTGTGGTCACGGCGGCTGCGCGCGGGTCCGGCAGGAAGTGCGGGAGCAGATCGTCCGGCGCCCGCCAGCCGCTCTTCACCCTCACCACCCAGTCGATGGAACACAGGTACAGCCACAGCGCGCGCTCGGCGGCCGGGGTCACCCCGGTCAGCCACTTCACCCGTGCCGTGTTCAGCGGCTGCTTGGCGTCGGTCCACTCGTCGTCGACGGTGTAGGCGGCCATGCCCTCCACCTCACCGGCGGCCGACCGGTACACCACGTAGTACGGCTCCTTGAAGTCCGGCCAGAAGCGCACCGCCCCGGTCGTCACCCGCCACCACAGCTCGTCCCGGCTGACCACGCCCGGCTGGGTACGGCGCAGCCGCTCATGCAGCTCGGGGCCCAGCTTGCGGACGTCCCCGGCGTCCACCAGGTCGACCCGGCCGCCGTCCTCCGGGCCCGCCCGGCGCGGGTCGAGACCGGCGCGCGGCACGTCGATCGTCCACTCGGCCGCCGAGGTGGCCGGGCCGAAGCCGTACCGCCCGTAGATCGGGTACTCGGCCGCGATCAGCGTCGCCACGACGTCCCCGCGCTCCTTCGCGGCGGCGAGGTCGCGCTCCATCATGCGGGTCAGCAGCCCGCGCCGGCGGTGGGTGGCGGTCACGGTGACGTTGGTGACGGCGTCGGCGGGCACGGTCGCCCCGCCGACCACCGTCAGCTCCTGAGCGAACGAACGGAACGTCGCCACACACCGCCCGCCGTCGAAGGCCCCGACCGACCGGCCGGGAGTGAACTGCTCCCGGCGCGCGTCGAGGATCTCCTCGGACAGGCCGGGCTCCCGCAGGAACCCCACGTTCATCGCCCGTTGCCAGTCGGCGAACTCGGACTCGGTGATCGGACGTACGTCGACGCCGGCGCGGGAGGTCATGACCTCACGGTAGGTCGGCCCCGCGCCGGGTGTCGAAGAGGTTTTCCCCGACCGTCCTCAGACGAGGAGGTCGTCGACCTGCGCCTCCCCGTCCCGGTACCGGCGCGCGATCTCCGCGCCGCACTCGTCCGCCGTACGCTGCAGCCGCTGCCGCCGCCGGGACACCTGCTGCTCGTACCGCACCAGCCGCCCCATCGCCGTGTTCAGCTCCCCGTCGGTGCGGGCGCCCAGGTCGGACAGCTCCACCTCGGCGAGCATCTCGGCCGCCAGCCGCCGGTACTCCTCGCTCTGCGGTGTCCCCAGCGTGACGTGCCGGGCGGAGGAGCGGTGCCGGGCCGGGGTGTCCCGCAGGATCTCCCCCAGCCGCTCGATCACGGACGCCTCCCCGCGCGCGACGACCGACGGCGTCTCCCGCGGCAGCCGCCGGGTCAGTTCCGCCCGCAGGATGTCGATCCGCCCCTGCAGCAGCCGCCGTACGTAACTCAGGTCGGTCTCGTCGCGCTGCGCGTCCCGGCGCACCGCCCGCAGTTCGGCCAGGCCGAGCACGAACAGGTCGTGCACCGCCCGGTCCTCGGGCAGCACCGGACTGTCCGTGCGCTGTGTGGGCGGCCGGCCGAACTCCCGCTCCCCGGTGCCCGACTGGGTCGACGCGACAGCCCCGCGCGGCTGTCCGATCCCCGGTGTGCTCATGTGCCTCAACCGTCCCCTCGACCGGCATGTGCCAGCATCGTGCCACCCCAAGCGGTCCCATTGTGAGCGAGTGCCCCCGATCCGCCCCAGATGGGCGGTAAGGAGTAAAAATAGCCCGACCGGGGTCCCTCGTGGGCCGCCGTCGGCCGTCTGTTCCCCGACCGGCATGATGGTCGTATGCGAGCAGTGGTACAGCGGGTCGACGGCGCGAGCGTGATCGTGGACGGCGAGACGGTGGGGGCGATCGAGGGCGAGGGACTGTGCGTCCTCGTCGGCGTCACCCACGAGGACACCATGGAGAAGGCGGCGCAGCTCGCCCGCAAGCTCTGGTCGGTCCGGATGCTCCAGGACGAGAAGTCCTGCAGCGACATCGGCGCCCCGCTGCTGGTGATCAGCCAGTTCACCCTTTACGGCGATGCCCGCAAGGGCCGTCGCCCCACCTGGAACGCCGCCGCGCCCGGCGATCTCGCCGAGCCGCTGGTCGACGAGGTGGTCACGCGGCTGCGCGCGCTGGGCGCGACGGTGGCGACGGGCCGCTTCGGGGCGAGGATGCGGGTGTCGCTGACCAACGACGGCCCGTTCACCGTGCTGCTGGAGATCTGAGCCGTACGGCTCAGGGCTCGACGACGGTCTCCTGGGCCGCCGCGGTGTCCCCGGCGAGCAGCCTGGCGTCCACCGGCACGTTCCGCTTCACCAGCGCCAGCGCGACGGGGCCCAGCTCGTGGTGGCGTACGGACGTCGTGATGAAGCCGATCTTCCGCCCGTCGGGGCCGTCGTCGGCGAGCCGGATCCCGGTCCCGGCCGGCGGCAGATGGACCTCGCTGCCGTCCAGGTGCAGGAAGACGAGGCGGCGCGGCGGCTTCCCCAGGTTCTGCACCCGGGCGACCGTCTCCTGGCCCCGGTAGCAGCCCTTCTGCAGATGCACGGCGGTGCCGATCCAGCCCAGCTCGTGCGGGATGGTGCGGTGGTCGGTCTCGAAGCCGACCCGCGGCCGGTGCTGCTCGACCCGCAGCGCCTCGTAGGCGAGGATCCCGGCGGCCGGCCCGGTCTTCCCGGTGTACGACTCCAGATCGGCGCGCGGCAGGAAGACGTCCCGCCCGTACGGCGTCTCGCGGACGACGACGCCCTCGGGCACGTCCGCGATGGACCCGGCCGGCAGATGCACCACGGCGGTGTCGGCGGTGCGGTCGGCGACCTCGACCCGGTAGAAGAACTTCATCGACTCCAGGTAGGCGATCAGCGCCTCCTGGCTGCCGGGCTCGACGTGCGCCCAGACCGTCTCCCCGTCGTCGACCAGATAGAGCGCGTGCTCGATGTGGCCGTTCGCGGAAAGTATCAGCGCCTCGGTGGCCCGGTGGGGCGGGAGGTCGGTGACGTGCTGGGTGAGCAGCAGATGCAGCCAGGTCAGCCGGTCGGAGCCGGACACGGCGACGACCCCGCGGTGGGACAGGTCGACGAAACCGGAACCGTCGGCGAGGGCGCGCTGCTCGCGGAACAGGTCGCCGTAGTGGGCGGCCACGCCTTCGTCCACGCCCTCGGCGGGGACGGCGCCGGGCAGGGTCAGCAGGGGGCTCTTCATATGCCTAGCCTACGACTCGGTAGTTGAACTCTTCAGGTCGCAGTCCTCGCACCGTCCGAAGATCGCGAAGTGCTTCATGTCGGTGTCGAACCCGAACTGCTCGCGCAGCTTCGCCGTGAACTCGGCGGCCACGGACACATCCGCCTCGATCACGTTCGTACAGTCCCGGCAGACCAGGTGGATGTGGTGGTGCCGGTCGGCGAGGTGGTATGTCGGCGCCCCGTGCCCGAGGTGGGCATGGCTGACGAGGCCGAGCTCCTCGAGGAGCTCCAGGGTGCGGTACACGGTGGAGATGTTGACCCCCGACGCCGTCTTCCGCACTTCGCAGAGGATGTCGTCGGGGGTCGCGTGTTCGAGGGTGTCCACGGCTTCGAGGACCAGCTGCCGCTGCGGGGTCAGCCGGTAGCCGCGCTGCCTGAGGTCACTCTTCCAGTCGGTGCTCACCACACCGACGAGTCTAGGGCCTGTCCGGCGGAGCAGGCCCTAGGAAGTCGGCGGCTCACCCGGGCTGCGACGAGCCGCCGGACAGGCCCTGTGGGCTACTTGAAGAAAGCGATGCCGTCGTCGGGCATGTCGTCGGGCAGGGCCTTGGCCCAGCGCTCGACCTCCTCCGGCGTGACGACCTTCTTCAGGTGCGCCGACATGTAGGGGCGCAGCTCGACCTCGGGGGTCTGCTTCTCGCCGACCCACATCAGGTCGCTCTTGACGTAGCCGTACAGCCGCTTGCCGCCGGTGTAGGGGCCCGAGGCGGCCGTGCGCGCCACCGCGTCCGTGACCAGGTCGATCTGCGGCTTCCGGTCGGCCAGCTCGCCGTACCAGATCTCGATGACGCCGTCGTCGCGGGTCATCGTCACCTCGACCTTGCGGTCCACGTCGATACGCCAGAAGCCGTGCTCGGACTCCAGCGGGCGGACCTTGTTGCCGTCGCCGTCCAGCACCCAGGTGTGGGAGGCGTACTCAAGGAAGTCCCGGCCGTCGTGGCGGAAGGTGACCTCCTGGCCGAAGTTGCACTTCTCGGCGCCCGGGAAGTCGTGCACGCCCGCGCCGGCCCAGTCGCCGAGCAGGAAGGCGAGCGGGACGAGGTCCTTGTGCAGGTCGGACGGGATCTCGATCATGAGCGGTACTTCCTGGCGTCGGTGATCAGCGCTGGCCCTGGTACAGCTTCTTCACGGTCAGTCCGGCGAAGGCGAGAACGCCGACGCAGACCAGGACCAGGAGAATTTCGAAGAAGAGGGTCACGGGGTGCTCCTTGAGCGGGGTGCGGTGCTGTGCAGGGGCCGGGCCCCAGCTTACGCGGCCGGGGCCCGGCCCTGGCGGCCGAGGTCCGCCGGGGTCTACCCCAGCAGCTGGCTCTGCAGCACGACCGTCTGCCGGAACGGCACGGCGTGCGCGGTGCCCTTGCGGGACTGCACCACCAGGGCGAGTACGTCACCGGCCGCGAGGTAGGCGTAACGCTCCTGCTCCTTGCCGTACGGCTTGGCCTCGACGTAGGGGGTGCGCTGGACCCCCGGGACGGCGATCTTCTCCGAGAAGCCCTTGTCGAAGCCCATGCTCTCGGTGCCCCGCACGGAGTACGCCGGGTCGCTGTAGGAGAAGTACGTGGTGAAGAAGGTGTCCTCGACCATGGCCGCGGTGTCGAACCGCAGCAGGTAGACCCGGGTCCGGGTGCCGTCCCCGGTGGTCCAGCCGCGTGCCGCGATGTGCCGGAGGCCGGCGTCGGTGAGCTTCTGCCGGAACTCGTCCCGGTCCTCCTTCTCGCCGTACTCCTTCAGGAAGTCGTCCGTCGCGAGCCAGCCGTCCTCGCCGCGCAGCGCCTCGTCCTCCTTCGCCCCCTTGGGGGCGGGCAGCAGCAGGGCGCGCAGGTCGGCGTGGTGGGTGCCGGCCGGGTTGGACTCGGCCGCGGGTCCGGGGCGGCCGGCGGGCAGCGGCGGCTTGGTCAGCGGCGGGTAGTCCCACCGTCCGTCGGACTCCGTCGCGAGTCCGGGTACGTCCGTACGCTCCATCCGGGTGATCCCGTACGCCGTGCCGGCGCCGGCCACGGCGAAGACCACGACGGCGGCGGTCCAGCGCAGGGCGGCGCGCAGCACGCGGCGGTCGCCGCGCGCGGGCGGGGGCCCGGGCGGTGCGGCGGGGACGGGTGGCGGGGTGGGGGCGGACCCGCCCTCGGGGAGGACCTGCTGCTCGCTCATACGGCCTTCCCGGGTTCGTCGATACGGTCCAGCTGCTGACCGAACAGCGTGGCGACGCTCTTGGTGTCGAGGGGCTTGCCGCCCGCGGCCGTGAGGGTGACCAGCACGTCCCCGACGTAGGCGGAGCACTCCATCGAGTCGATCCCGGCCTCCTCGTCCTCGGGCGGCAGGAAGCACTTGGCGTTCTTGTGGCCCTTGATCTTCGGGCCCTCGCGGAAGATGTCGAGGGCCTCGATGAAGCCGTCCTGGTACGTCGCTAGGTCCCGCACGGCCTCCCGGTCCTTCATCCGGGTGAGCACGATGCCCACGGTGTAGACCTCTATCGGGCTGTAGACGCTGGTCGACCCGCTGGTGTAGCTGCGCATCGCCATCCCCTGCACGCGCCAGCTGTCGATCTCCTTCTCCAGCTCCTTGCGCTCGGAGCGCGGGAGACCGCTCAGCGCCCTCTTGTGCAGGGCGGAGGCCCTGGCCCCGTCGAACTGTTCGTCCCTGCCGAACTCGGAGAGGTCCGGTCCCGGGAGGAGGTTGTCGTACCCGTACGGCACGAGCATTCCGGCCAGCCCCCGCTCCTCGGGCTTCTCCGTCGCGGCGGCGGACGCCTTGGGCAGCTTCCAGCGGGGCGCGCCGGCGTCGCGGTCCGCGCCGTTCACGGTCACGACGGTGTAGCCCACGCCGGCGATCACGGCCCCGGCCAGCAGTACGGACCCGGCGACGGCGGCGATGCGCCCCCATCGCACGGGCCGCTTCGCGGCGGGTTCGGCGACCGGCTCGGCGGCCGACTCGGCGACCGGCTCGGCGACCGGCTCGGCGACCGGCTCGGGCGTCTGCTCCTCGGGCGGGGTCTCTGTCTCGCTCACAGCCGCTCCATCTGCCGCTCGGCCAGATCCATGATCATTTTCTTGGGGACCGGCTTGGACCCGTACACCCAGATCTCCACGGCGATGTCCCCCCGCCAGATGTGCGCCTCCGCGCCGTACACGGGCTCGTAGCCGGGCTCCCGGTCGGGGTTCTTGTGGACGTACACCCGGCCCTCCCCGGTGCCGGGCACGAGCCAGCTGTCGGTGCCGTCCTCCTCGTCCGCCCAGTACTGGCTGTTGTCGACCGTCTCGGCGGCGGCCAGGGTCTCCTCCTGGCGGAACTGGATGAGCCGGATCTCCACGCTGTGGTCGTTGTCGGACCACCCGGTGACGGCGGCACGGCGGAACCCGTCCATGACGAGCCCCCCGAACATGTCCCCGGGCTCCTCGTAGTACCCGGCGAACTCGGTGAGCTCCATCCAGCCGTCACTGCCCATCGGCCAGTCGGGCTCCTCGGCCCCGCGCGGCTTCTTGAGCAGCAGCTTGCGCAGATCACCGTCGGTCTTCACCCGCCGGTCCCGTGCGGCCGGCAACGGCTCGGGTGCCTCGCCCTTCGCCTGCGCGAGCACGGGCTGCGACAGCGGGGGCAGCCCGGTGGGCTCCCGGTCGGCCTGCACGAGATACCCGGCACAGGTACCGGCGACCACACCGAGCACGGCGGCGACGGCGACGAGGGCGACAGTCCGCCCGCGCCGCCGCTTCGGGGCCGCGCCGGGGGCATCGGAAGCCCCCGGGGCCTCCGAGGCATGACCCGCCTCGGCCGGGGCTGCCGGGGTGGCCCCCGGCGGGGGCGGTGTGGCCGGTGATCTGTCCGCTGGTTCTTCGGGTTGTTCCAAGACTTCCCCCACAGAAGGTGAAGCGCGTATTCCGACTACGCGCGCACAGAAGACCCACAGGAGCCGGCCGAAGTTGTAGCGATCATGATTACGATTCGGTCATGGCGAAGAAGCTTGTGATCAAAGTGACGGCAGGGACCGACGCACGCGAGCGCTGCTCGCAGGCGTTCACGGTGGCGGCGGTGGCCGCGGCCAGCGGGGTCGAGGTGTCCCTCTGGCTCACCGGCGAGTCCGCGTGGTTCGCGCTGCCGGGCCGCGCCGCCGAGTTCGAACTGGAGCACTCCGCCCCGCTGTCCGACCTGCTGGAATCGGTCCTGGCGGCCGGCCGGGTCACCCTGTGCACCCAGTGCGCGGCCCGCCGCGACATCACGGAGAAGGACGTCGTCGAGGGCGTACGGATCGCCGGCGCGCAGGTCTTCGTACAGGAGTCCATGGCGGACGACACCCAGGCACTCGTCTACTGAGCCCGCCGGCCCCGGCCGCTCACCGGGGCCGCTTCCTGCCGTCCAGTTCGTCCCACCACTCGTCGGACTTCGGGTCGCCGGACGGATCGTCCCACCAGCGGTCCTCCGGCCCCCGCCGGTTGGCGACCATCGCGGCGACCGGCGGGATGACCATCGCCGCCAGGCACATGCCCACGGCCGCCGGCACCGACCACAGCCGCACCACACCCCAGGCCAGGACGAACAGCCCGATACAGGTGCCCATCATGGCGAAGTAGACGTGCCGCCTGCGCGCGTACATACGTCCAGCGTAGGTCCGGGAACGCCGAGGGGCCGCACCCCGGGCGTCCAACCCGTGGGGTGCGGCCCCTCGGCCGTTCCCGTCTCCTCAGACCGCGATCGCGACCTCGGCCAGACCGCCCTGCTCGGCGACGACCGTGCGGTCGGCGGTGCCTCCGGGCACCAGGGCACGGAGGGTCCAGGTGCCTTCCGCCGCGTAGAAGCGGAACTGTCCGGTGGCGGAGGTCGGGACCTCCGCGGTGAACTCGCCGGTCGAGTCCAGCAGACGGACGTAGCCCGTCACCGGCTCCCCGTCACGGGTCACCTGACCCTGGATCGTGGTCTCACCGGGCTTGATCGTCGAGGCGTCCGGGCCGCCGGCCTTCGCACCGCACATGTCTTACTCCTGAAGGGGGGTCTGGAAAGGTCGGTCGGGGGAGGACTACTTGCCGGAGCCGAGCTCGATCGGCACGCCGACGAGGGAGCCGTACTCGGTCCAGGAGCCGTCGTAGTTCTTGACGTTCTCCACGCCGAGCAGCTCGTGCAGCACGAACCAGGTCAGCGCCGAGCGCTCACCGATGCGGCACAGGGCGATGGTGTCCTTGGCCAGGTCGACCTGCTCGTCCTCGTAGAGGGCCTTGAGCTCGTCGTCGGACTTGAACGTGCCGTCGTCGTTGGCGTTCTTGGACCACGGGATGTTGCGGGAGCTCGGCACGTGGCCGGGGCGCTGCGACTGCTCCTGCGGCAGGTGGGCCGGGGCGAGCAGCTTGCCGGAGAACTCGTCGGGGGAGCGCACGTCGACGATGTTCTGGTTGCCGATGGCGGCCACGACGTCGTCGCGGAAGGCGCGGATGGACGCGTCCTGCGGCTTGGCCCGGTAGTCGGTCTTCGGGCGCTCCGGCACCTCGTCGCCGGGGACCAGCTCGCGGGCGTCGAGCTCCCACTTCTTGCGGCCGCCGTCGAGGAGCTTGACGCTGTCGTGGCCGTACAGCTTGAAGTACCAGTAGGCGTACGACGCGAACCAGTTGTTGTTGCCGCCGTAGAGGACGACCGTGTGGTCGTTGCCGATGCCCTTGTCGGACAGGAGCTTCTCGAAGCCGGCCTGGTCGACGAAGTCACGGCGGACCGGGTCCTGGAGGTCCTTGGTCCAGTCGATCCGGATGGCGTTCTTGATGTGGTTCTTCTCGTAGGCGGACGTGTCCTCGTCCACCTCGACGAGGGCGATGGTGGGGTCGTCCAGGTGCTCCTGGACCCAGTCGGCGTCGACCAGGACGTCGCTGCGGCTCATGCTTCTTCTCCTCCGGGGCAGTTGCGGCGGGGCGTGCGGGTGAGAGGGTGCGCGGCCGCGGTGGGGCCGGCGCACGGATGCCCTCAGCGGGGCGGTGCGGGGACGCGGACGCGGCGATGCGCCCGCTTCAGAAAGTGCGACAGAGCATGGCGGCGACACGGCACAGGTCCACTGCCCGCCGCTTCGTGAGATCCGCCTGTCCCCTCGACCGGAGGACGCTCGTCTGACACTGCATGGTGCCGATCGTAAGGACGGACAGGCGGCCGTGTCACCGGTGTGTCGCATGGTGAGACTCGATCGTCCGCCATGTGGGACCACATGCCCCGGAAGCCACCGTTCCCGCGTCCGTCCACGGTGGCCCGCCACCACCTCACTTACCCTGCGGACACCTGCGTCTCGCCTGTCGGACAGCGCCCCGGGCACACCCCGCCAAACCCGTCCCTACCCGACCAGACGGACGTCGGAACCCTTCACCGAGATCTCCACGCCGTCCTGCGCCGCCTCGACCTTGTCCAGGCGGATGCCGCCGGGCAGTCCGTCGATCCGCTGCTCGAAGTCGGTGATCTGCCGCAGGCTGGACTCGACGATCTGCACTCCGCCGAACTCGGGGACCGCGTCCGCCTTCACCCGCACGGTGTCGCCGTCCACGACCGCCACCGAGCTGAGCACGGCGACCGGCTTGGGCAGCTTGGTGCCGAGCACGGTGGCCTCGACCTCGACCTTGATCTTCCCGTTGCCGCCGTCGGAGAGGCCGACGACGCGGGCGGTGATGCCCGGGGCCACCCGGCCGGGCTCGGACTTGGCGGTCTTCAGCAGCTCGTCGTAGGCGATGGTGGCCGTGCCGGTGGCGCTGTCGGCGACGGCGGAGCTGAAGTCGGTGGAGAAGTCGACGCCGTGCATGTCGGCGCGCAGGTCGGCGATACGGATCTTCTTCGCGCCGTCGCCGGTGCCGGCCTCGTAGTCCTCGATGCCGACCTCCACCTCGTCGAGGGTGCCGCCGGCGAGCTGGGTGAGGAAGGGGAAGCCGTTGATCGACACGTCGGGGGTGGTCGCGAGGTTCTCGGTCGCCTTCAGACGGTCGGCGGCCTCGCCCTCGGCGATATGGACGGCTATCCGGTCGATGACGACGAAGATGCCGACGAGTATCGCCATGACGATGAGCAGTATTCGCAGTGCACGCATGCGGTGTCCCCCACCAGGCGGTCTCTCGACGACATCGTTTTCGCGAGCGTAGCGCCGGGAGGGACGGGGGCCGGGGAATTGTGGATCACTTGTGACAGGGGGGCGCGTCACCCCCCTGCCGTGTGCGCGGTCAGCCCGTCAGGCGGGGCACGATCCAGACGGCGGGGGCCGCGGCCGCGAGCGGCAGGGCCACGCCCGCGGTGAAGTGGACGAAGCGGGACGGGTAGTCGTAGCTCGCCACCCTGTGGCCGATCAGGGCGCAGAGTGCCGCGCCCGCGCCCAGCAGTGCCCCGTCAAAACCGTCGAGCGCGAAACCCGCCCCCGCCGCGGCCGCGAGCGCGACCACCACGGACACCGGGGTCGGCAACGGCAGCGCACGGACCACGATCCCCGCCGCCACGGCCACCGTGCCGACGGTCACCGCGGACGCGTCCGCCGCCAGGTGGCCGCCCGCCATGACCGCCAGCGCCGCCGCGACGACCGTCGCCGTGAGGCCGTACATCCGCTCGTCGGGATCCGCGTGCGACCGCAGCTGCAGCACCAGCGACAGCAGCACCCACACGCCCAGCGTCCCCAGGATCGCCGCGGGCGACCGGTCCGAGACCAGCAGCGCCACGTCCGCGGCCAGCGCGGCCAGGAAGCCGAGCGCGATCCCCTGCCGGGCCGGCCACATCCCGTTCAGCCGGAACCAGCCCGCCGCCGTCAGCCCCTGCAGCAGCACCAGCGGCACCAGCAGCGCGTACGTCCCCAGCGCCGCCCCGCCCGCCAGCAGCAGCCCCAGCACCGCGGTGAGCGCGGCGGGCTGGATACCGGGCTCGATGATCGGCGACCGGCCCTCGGCGCGCGCCCGCTGGGCGGCGGTGAGCCGGGAGTTCCCGCCCAGCGTGGCCGGTCCGTACCCGTCGGCGGCCACCGGCGCCGGAGCGGGAGCGGGAGGGGGAGCCGTCGGAGCCTCGGCCACCGGCGGCTGCAGCCGCGTGTCCCAGGTCTGCCCCTGCCACTGCTGCGTGTACTGCTGATCCGCGTACGGCTCGGCGTATCCCTGAGGCTCCGCGTGCCCCTGAGGCCCGGCGTGCCCCTGCGTCTGCCGCGGCGCCTGGTACGGCTCCTGATACGGGTCGTACGCCCCGTACGGCTGGTTCGTCATCGCCTCACCCTCCTGCGAACGGCGGAAGCACCTCGACCGTGCCACCGTCGGCCAGCCGTACCGTCTCATGCGGGCGCTTGCCCACGGGATCACCGTCGACGAGGAACGAGCACCGCAGCAGCACGCGCGTGAGCTCGCCGGGATGCCGCCCGCGCACGGTGTCGAGCGCCTCGGCGAGCGTGCCCGCCTCGTACGGCTCCTCGGCCACCCCGGCCGCGGCCTTGGCGGCGGCCCAGTACCGCACCGTGACCTTTGCCATCTGCAGATCCTCAATCGGTTGACGGTGAACACCGTCAGGCTAGCCCGCCCGGCCCACCGCCCAGTCCCCGATCCGCCCCAACAACGCGTCGGGCGCCGCGTTCTCCGCGTGTCCCATGCCGGGCTCGACCCACAGCTCGCCGTGCTCCCCGGCGGCGGCCGCCAGCATCCGCGGATGGTCCAGCGGGAAGTACCCGTCCACGTCCCCGTGCACGATCAGCAGCGGCGTCGGCGCGATCCGCGGCACCGCCTCGACCGGTGACAGCGGCACCGGGTCCCACTGCCGGTGATGAATCCGCGTCCGCAGCCCGTACCGCCCGACGAGCCGCCCGGAGGGCCGGGTGACCAGCCAGTGCACCCGCCGCATGGGCGCGGTCCCCCGGTAGAACCAGCGCGCGGGCGCGCTCACGGAGACGACGGCGTCGACCCCGGCGTCCCGGCCGGCCGCGGCGTGCCGCAGCACGACGGAGCCGCCCATGGAGAACCCCACGGTGGCCACCCGCGCATACCCGAGCCCGCGCGCCCACGCGACCACCGCGGCGAGGTCGAGCACCTCCCGGTCCCCGACGGTCGAGCGCCCGCCCGACGCCCCGTGCCCCCGGAAGGAGAACGTGACGACGGCGCCGTACCGCGCGAAGGCCCGCGCCACCCGCCGTATGTGCGGCCGGTCCGCGTCCCCGGTGAACCCGTGCGCGATCACGAACACGAGATCACCGGAAGAATCCGCGCCGGCTCCGGGCTCGTATACGGAATCGATCGCCACACCGTCCGCGGTACGCAAGAACGTCCGCATTGGGGCACCGCGCCGCGTTACACCGCCCGTCCCGGAATGCGGACGGACGGCGGATCCGTCGGTGGAACGCGCCACATGACCTGCCGGACCGGTGCTCATGTCGGCTATTCTGCTGCGAAGAGGACTCGGGCAGCGAAGCCCCCGGGTCCTTTTGTGCTTTCGGAAGCGTTGTATACGAAGCGGGAAACCGCCGACGTACGGGCCGTCGAACGCACGAGGCAATGCCGTAAACGTCCTCGCAGGGACCGAGGAGGAACCAGACGTTATGGGCGAGCGAACCGTGCACGAGCGAACGACGACGACCCGGGCGGGTGGGGTGCGATGAGCTCTCTGCTGCTCCTGACCAACGCGCTCCAGCCCTCGACGGAGGTGCTCCCCGCCCTCGGCCTGCTGCTGCACAGCGTGCGGGTGGCGCCCGCGGAGGGCCCGGCGCTCGTCGACACCCCCGGCGCCGACGTCATCCTGGTCGACGGCCGCCGCGACCTCCCCCAGGTCCGCAGCCTCTGCCAGCTGCTGCGTTCCACGGGCCCCGGCTGCCCGCTCGTCCTGGTGGTGACGGAGGGCGGACTCGCCGCCGTCACCGCGGACTGGGGCATCGACGACGTGCTCCTCGACACCGCAGGACCGGCCGAGGTGGAGGCGCGGCTGCGTCTGGCCATGGGCCGTCAGCAGATCGTGAACGACGACTCCCCGATGGAGATCCGCAACGGCGATCTGTCCGTCGACGAGGCGACGTACTCCGCGAAACTCAAGGGCAGGGTCCTCGACCTGACCTTCAAGGAATTCGAACTGCTCAAATATCTCGCGCAGCACCCCGGCCGCGTCTTCACCCGCGCCCAGCTGCTGCAGGAGGTCTGGGGCTACGACTACTTCGGCGGCACCCGCACGGTCGACGTCCATGTGCGGCGGCTGCGCGCCAAGCTCGGCCCCGAGCACGAGTCGCTGATCGGCACGGTCCGCAACGTCGGCTATCGCTTCGTCACCCCGGAGAAACCCGAGAAATCCGAGAAGACGGCGAACGACGGCACCCGGCCGGGCGCCCCGGTGGACACCAGGACCGCGGGAAAGGCGAACAGTTCACCAGCCACCTCATCCAAGGTGTGATACTCCCTGCCCGCACCGGGTATATCCGCGTAGACTCCGCGCGTGGCCAAGGTAACCAGGGATGATGTGGCGCGACTCGCGGGTACGTCGACCGCCGTCGTCAGTTATGTCATCAACAACGGACCCCGGCCGGTCGCCCCGGCCACGCGCGAGCGCGTTCTCGCCGCGATCAAGGAGCTGGGGTACCGGCCGGACCGGGTCGCGCAGGCGATGGCCTCGCGGCGCACGGATCTCATAGGGCTGATCATCCCGGACGCCCGTCAGCCGTTCTTCGGCGAGATGGCGCACGCGGTGGAGCAGGCCGCCTCCGAGCGCGGGAAGATGGTGCTGGTCGGCAACACCGACTACATAGCCGAGCGCGAGGTCCACTATCTGCGGGCGTTCCTCGGGATGCGGGTCTCCGGTCTGATCCTGGTCAGCCACGCGCTCAACGATCAGGCCGCCGCGGAGATCGAGGCGTGGGACGCCCGGGTCGTCCTGCTGCACGAGCGGCCGGAGGCGATCGACGACGTCGCCGTCGTCACCGACGACCTGGGCGGCGCCCAGCTCGCCGTACGCCATCTGCTGGAACACGGGAACGCGTACGTGGCCTGTGTCGGCGGCACCGCGGACACCCCCGCCGTCGGCGACCCGGTCTCCGACCACGTCGAGGGCTGGCGGCGTGCGATGGAGGAGGCCGGCATCCCGACGCAGGGCCGTCTCTTCGAGGCTCCGTACAACCGCTACGACGCCTACCGGGTCGGCCTGGACATCCTGTCCGGTCCGGACCGCCCGCCGGCCGTCTTCTGCTCCACCGACGACCAGGCGATCGGCATCCTGCGCGCCGCGCGTGAGCTGCGCATCGACGTGCCGGGGGAGCTGGCGGTCGCCGGGTTCGACGACATCAAGGAGGCGGCGCTCGCGGACCCGCCGCTGACCACGGTCGCCTCCGACCGTTCGGCGATGGCCCGCTCGGCGGTCGACCTCGTCCTGGACGACGGCGTACGGGTGGCGGGCTCCCGCCGGGAGCGGCTGAAGGTGTACCCGTCCCGTCTGGTGCTGCGCCAGTCCTGCGGCTGCGCGTAACCGCGGCCCCGCCCCCCGGCGGCCTTTATATCGGGCATACGAGGTTCTGTCGGGCTTCTCAGCACACCCTCAGGATGCTCTCATCGTCGGGCGCGAGGCTCTGTTCCATGACCGAGAGCCCCCGCCCGAGCGGCGAGTACGAGAGCCCCGTCCAGGTGAACCCCGAGTGGCCGCCCCCGCCGGCGTACGCACCGCCGGCGGCCGGGCAGGCCTCGCACGCGCCGCGGAGCGCACGGCGGAAGCGGACCCGCGGCCCGGCCGTCCTGCTCGCCGCCGTGGCGATCGTCGCGGCGGCCGTGGGCGGCGGCACCGCCTACGGCATCCAGGAGCTGGCCGGCCCCGACACGGTGGCCTCCGGTTCCACCAGCACCAACGTCGTACCGTCGAGCCAGAAGGGCACGGTGTCCGGCGTCGCGAAGGCGGTCACCCCGAGCATCGTCGAGATCAACGCGGAGTCGAACGCGGGCTCCTCCACCGGCTCCGGTGTGATCATCACGTCGGACGGCGAGATCATCACCAACAACCACGTCGTGGCCGGGGCGTCCTCGGTCAAGGTGCGCACCAGCGACGGCACGACCTACACCGCCGAGGTCGTCGGCACCGACAGCAAGAAGGACCTCGCGCTGATCAAGCTGCGGGACGCCTCCGGCATGCCGACGGCCACGCTCGGCGACTCCGACGGGGTGCAGGTCGGCGACCAGGTCGTGGCGATCGGCTCCCCCGAGGGCCTGACCGGCACGGTGACCAGCGGCATCGTCTCGGCCCTCGACCGTGACGTCACGGTGTCGACGGACGAGAGCCAGGGACAGCAGCAGGGGCAGCAGGGCGGCGGCTGGCCGTTCGAGTACGGCGGCCGGCAGTTCAACGGCGACACGGGCGGCTCGACGACCACCTACAAGGCGCTCCAGACCGACGCGTCCCTCAACCCGGGCAACTCCGGCGGCGCGCTGATCGACATGAACGGCAACATCATCGGCATCAACTCCGCCATGTACTCGGCGAGCGGCAGCGGCTCCTCCTCGGCCGACGCCGGCAGCGTGGGCCTGGGGTTCGCCATCCCGGTCAACACGGTGAAGTCGGACCTGGCGGCGCTGCGCTCCGGGGCGATGAACTGACGAACCGCCCGGCAGCCGTGCGACGCTGAAGGCCTGAACACCGCAGAGAACCGCCAGAGCCCGTGAGGAACCCCGAGCCGATGAGCCCCGCAGAAGGCGACCGTGACACCCAGCGCATCCTGATCGTCGACGACGAGCCGGCGGTACGCGAAGCGCTCCAGCGCAGCCTGGCCTTCGAGGGGTACGCCACCGAGGTCGCCGTCGACGGCGCGGACGCCCTGGAGAAGGCGGCGGCGTACCGGCCGGACCTGTTCGTCCTGGACATCCAGATGCCCCGGATGGACGGTCTGACCGCCGCCCGCCGGGTCCGCGCCGCCGGCGACACCACGCCCATCCTGATGCTGACCGCCCGGGACACGGTCGGCGACCGGGTGACCGGCCTGGACGCGGGGGCGGACGACTACCTGGTCAAGCCGTTCGAGCTGGACGAGCTGTTCGCCCGGATCCGCGCGCTGCTGCGCCGCAGCTCGTACGCGGCGGCGCTGGCCGCCTCCGCCGAGTCGGACGACGTCCTCTCCTTCGCCGACCTGCGCATGGACCTGTCGACCCGCGAGGTCACACGCGGTACACGGCGGGTGGAGCTGACCCGTACGGAGTTCACGCTCCTGGAGATGTTCATGGCGCACCCGCGCCAAGTGCTCACGCGTGAGCAGATCCTGAAGGCGGTCTGGGGCTTCGACTTCGAGCCGTCGTCCAACTCGCTCGACGTGTACGTCATGTACCTGCGCCGCAAGACCGAGGCGGGCGGCGAGCCGCGCCTGGTGCACACGGTGCGGGGGGTGGGGTACGTGCTGCGGCAGGGCGGCGCGGAGTGAACGGGCCGGCCCGCCGCGTCCGCGCGCTGCCCATCCGGGCGCGGCTGTCGCTGCTGGTGGCGGCGGCGGTGGCGTTCGCGGTGGCGGCGGTCGCGGTGGCCTGCTGGTTCGTGGTGAAGAGCGTGCTGGTGAACTCGCTGGACGAGGCCCTGAAGGCGAACCGGATGGACGGGCAGCAGGTGAGCAAGTACCTCAACCTGCGCACCGGTCTGTGCGCTCACGACCCCGTCACCCACGAGGAGAACCCCTTCGGCTCGTCCGTGCAGCTCGTGGACAGCAAGGGCGGCAGCTGTCTCATCATCGGCACGGAGGAGGTGCCGCTCACCGACGCCGACCGTGCCGTCGCCGAGGGCACCTCCACCGACGCGCTGCACCAGGCGAAGGGGGCCGACGGCGGGCAGTACCGCGTCTTCACCTACACCGTGCCCGGCCTGCGGGACGTCGCCGTCTCCGCGGCGCGGCCGCTGAGCGAGGTGAACAGCTCCCTCAGCAACCTCGCGCTGGTGCTGGTCTTCGTCGCGGGCGCGGGAGTCGTGGGCGCGGCCGCCGCCGGACTCTGGGTGGCCCGGACCGCCCTGCGTCCCGTGGACAGACTCACCGAGGCCGTCGAGCACGTCGCCCGCACCGAGGACCTGGGGATACGCATCCCCGTGGAGGACGAGTCCGAGGACGAGATCGCCCGCCTCTCCCGCTCCTTCAACTCGATGACGTCCGCCCTCGCCAGCTCCCGCGACCTCCAGCAGCAGCTCATCGCGGACGCCGGCCACGAACTGCGCACCCCGCTCACCTCTCTGCGGACCAACATCGAGCTCCTCACCCGCAGCGAGGAGACGGGCCGCCCGATCCCGGAGGCCGACCGCAAGGCGCTGCTCGCCTCCGTGAAGGCGCAGATGACGGAACTCGCCGCCCTCATCGGCGATCTGCAGGAACTGTCCCGCCCGGACACCGGCCAGCACGCGGGCCGGGCGCAGATCGTCGCCTGGCAGGACGTGGTCGGGTCGGCGCTGCGCCGCGCCCGGCTGCGCGGCCCGGAACTGACCATCACGGCGGACGTCCACCCCTGGTACGTGCGGGCGGAGCCGTCCGCGCTGGAGCGGGCGGTGGTCAACATCCTGGACAACGCGGTGAAGTTCAGCCCGGCCGGCGCCACCGTCGACGTACGCCTCACCGACGGCGTCCTCACCGTCCGCGATCACGGTCCCGGTATCCCCGCCGACGAACTCCCGTACGTCTTCGACCGGTTCTGGCGCTCCCCGGACGCCCGCGCGCTGCCCGGCTCGGGGCTCGGCCTGTCCATCGTGGCCCGTACGGTGCAGCAGGCGGGCGGCGAGGTGTCCCTGGCCCGGGCGGACGGCGGCGGCACGACGGCCACGATCCGGCTGCCGGGCGCTCCGACCCCGCCCCCCGAGGTGCCGTAGGGCCGGCCGAAAGGGGCGGCAACCTTTCCGTGCCGGGTGGCGACCGATCGGCGTCCTCTCCCCCACACGGAACGGATCGCCGCATGAGCGAGCACCGCAACAGGGCCCGCCGGGGCCACGGAATCCTGTCGGCCGGCCTCTCCCTCGCCGTCACCACCGCAGGACTCCTGGTCCTCGGCGCCGGCCCGGCCCCCCAGCAGGCGTCCGCCGCGACCGCCGCCGCCCCCGCCTGGGCCACCGCGACGGCCGACGGCTTCGCCTCCGTCGACACGCTCGGCCAGAACGGCACGTACGGCGGCCGGGACGGCCGGACCGTCACCGTACGGACGCAGGCGGACCTGGAGAAGTACGCGACGGCCGCCGAACCGTACGTCATCGTCGTGGCCGGGGCGATCACGATGAACCCGGTCGGCAAGGAGATCAAGGTCGCCTCCGACAAGACGATCGTGGGCTCCGGCACGTCCGGGCACATCGTCGGCGGAGGCTTCTTCCTCGGCCAGGGCGTGCACAACGTGATCATCCGCAATCTGACGATCCGGGACGCCTACCAGGGTGTCTGGAACGACAAGGACCACGACTACGACGCCATCCAGATGGACGGCGCCCACCATGTCTGGATCGACCACAACGACCTGCGGAACATGGCGGACGGCCTGATCGACGTCCGCAAGGACAGCACCAACGTGACCGTGTCCTGGAACGAACTGAGCAACAACAACAAGACCTTCGGCATCGGCTGGACCGAGAACCTCGTCACGGACATCACGATCCACCACAACTGGTTCCGTGAGACCGAGCAGCGCAACCCCTCCACGGACAACTGCGCCCACGCGCACCTGTACAACAACTTCCTCGAGGACGTCCCGAACACCGGCATCAACTCGTCGTACGGCAACTACTCGCGCGGCTCCACGAGGATGGTCCTGGAGAACAGCTACTTCCAGGGCATGAAGAACCCGGTCATCAAGGACGCGACGGCGACGATCGTCCAGCGCGGCAACGTCTTCTCGGGCACGTCGGGCCGCAACGAGAGCGGCGGTACGGCGTTCGACCCGAAGGCGTACTACGCGTACACCCCGGACAGCGCGGCGGACGTCCCCTCGCTCCTCAAGTCGGGCACGGGCCCGCGCGGTTCGATCGGTACGACGACGGCGGCGGCCTCGGCGAAGGCCGCGGCGGCGACCACCCTCACGGTCGCCAAGGACGGCTCGGGCCAGTACAGCACCGTCACGGCGGCGGTGAACGCGGTCCCCGCGAACAACTCCTCCCGCGTGGTGATCTCCATCAAGCCGGGCACGTACCGCGAGACGGTCAAGGTCCCGTCCAACAAGCCGCACATCACCTTCCAGGGCTCCGGTGGCAGCCGTAAGGACACGGTGATCGTCTACAACAACGCGGCCGGCACGCAGAAGCCCGACGGCTCGGGCACGTACGGCACCTCGGGCAGCGCCACGGTCGCCGTGGAGGCCGACGACTTCCAGGCCCGCAACCTCACCATCGCCAACGACTTCAACGAGGGCGCCAACCAGTCCCTCTCCGGCCATCAGGCGGTCGCCCTGCGCACGGCGGCCGACAAGGTCTTCCTGGACGGCGTGATCGTCGAGGGCGACCAGGACACGCTCCTGCTGGACACGGCCGGCAAGGACAAGCTGGGCCGGGTCTACGTCACCAACTCCTACGTCGTCGGGAACGTCGACTTCATCTTCGGCCGGGCCACCGCGGTGATCGACCGCTCCGTCATCACCCTGAAGAAGCGCTGGGACGGCTCCTCCGCCGGCTACATCACGGCCCCGAGCACGGCGGCGAACCGCAAGGGCATCCTCATCGCCAACTCCACGGTCAACGGCGACGTCTCCGACCGCACCTTCTACCTCGGCCGCCCCTGGCACGCCGGCGGCGACGCCTCCCTCGACCCGCAGACCACGGTCCGCAACACCAGCCTCAGCGCCGCGGTCCGCACCACGCCCTGGACCGACATGAGCGGCTTCTCCTGGAAGGACGACCGCTTCGCCGAGTACCGGAACACGGGCGCGGGCTCGGGCTCGGCGAGCAGCAACCGCCCGCACCTGACGGACGCCCAGGCCGCCGACCAGGAGGTCGGCGACTGGCTGGCGGGCTGGACGCCTTCGGCGTCCTGAACCCGCCTCTCGCAACAGGCCCCACGCCGTCCTCGGCGTGGGGCCGTCCACCGCGGCGGGGCCGGTACGGGGCGCTGAACACACCTCGTACCGGCCCCGCCGTCGGCCTACCGCACGATCGTGACGCGGTCCGCCTTCGGCGGGGCGATCGGGGCCGTGGGGGTCGAGTTGGCCGTCAGGTACTGCTCCAGGGCCGCCAGGTCGTCGTCGCCGACCAGGTCGTTCGTGCCCTGTCCCAGGGTCGGGAAGCCGTCGCCGCCGCCCGCGAGGAAGCTGTTCGTCGCGACGCGGTAGGTGGCGGACGGGTCGACGGGCGAGCCGTTCAGCTCGATGGAGTCCGTGACGACACGGTCCGCGCCCGTCTTCGTCAGGTCCAGGGTGTACGTCAGGCCCGAGGAGATCTGGAGGATCTTCGGTGCGGCCTCGTTCGGGCCGCTGACCTGCTCCTTCAGTACCTGGATGAGCTGTGCGCCGGTGAAGTCCTGGAGGTTGACCGTGTTGGCGAACGGCTGGACGGTGAAGCCCTCGGCGAAGGTCACCACGCCGTCGCCCTCCGCCCCGCTCGCCGCGTGGGTGAGGGAGGCGCGGATGCCGCCGGGGTTCATCAGCGCCAGGTCGGTCTCCGCGTCCAGCGTGCGGCCGTACTCCAGCTGCGCGTCGGCGATGAGGTCACCGAGCGGGGACTCGGTGCCGTCCTTCACGATGTCGCCGGAGATGTAGCCGATCGGGCGGTTGCCGATGGGCGCGGCGAGGGTGTTCCACTTCTCGATCAGGCGGGTCATGTCGGGCGCCTTGGGGACGTCCCGGCTCACCACGTGGTTCGCGGACTTCACGGCCGTACGGGCGATGTCGCCCGTCGCGCGGTCGTAGGTCAGCGTGGTGTCGGTGTAGAGGCGGCCGAAGGACGCGGCCGAGGTGACCATACGGGGCTTGCCCGCCGGGTCGGGGATGGTGCACACGTACGCGTTGTGGGTGTGGCCGGTGACCAGCGCGTCCACCTGCGGCGAGACGTTCTTCGCGATGTCCGCGATCGGGCCGGAGATGCCGTCGCCGGCGCCCGGGGCGTCGCAGTCGTAGTTGTACGACGACGAGGCCGGGAAGCCGCCCTCGTGGATCAGCGCGACGATCGACTTC
The DNA here is from genome assembly GCF_000718785.1 of Streptomyces sp. NRRL WC-3626. GTDB lineage: Bacteria > Actinomycetota > Actinomycetes > Streptomycetales > Streptomycetaceae > Streptomyces > Streptomyces edwardsiae. The sequence continues at coordinate 138,039 of NZ_JOCA01000015.1, forward strand.
ACGCCCTGGCGCTGGAGCTCCTTGGCGTACTTGTTGATCGTCTCGACCTCGTCCTTGAAGGCGAGGCCCTTCACGCCCTCGGCGGAGACGATGTCCGGGGTGCCCTCCAGGGTCACGCCGATGAAGCCGACCTTGACGCCCTGCTTCTTCCACACCCAGTACGGCTTGAGGATGGGCTTCTTCGTCTTCTCGTCCAGGACGTTCGCCGCCAGGTACGGGAAGTCGGCGCCCTTGAACCGCTTGTCGGTGTAGCAGCCCCCGGTCGGGTGGCAGCCGCCGTTCTGCAGGCGGCCGAGTTCCTTCGCACCCTCGTCGAACTCGTGGTTGCCGACGCTCGTCACGTCGAGGTCGAGCTTGTTCAGCGCCTCGATCGTGGGCTCGTCGTGGAAGAGCCCCGAGATGAGCGGGGACGCGCCCACCATGTCGCCGCCGGCGGCGGTGACGGAGTAGCGGTTGCCCTCGCGCGCCTCGCGCAGATGGGTGGCGAGGTACTCCACACCGCCCGCGTCGATGGTCTTCGTCGTGCCGTCGGGCTGGAGTTCGGTGACCCGGCCGGAGGAGCCGGACGGCGGCTCCAGGTTGCCGTGCAGGTCGTTGAAGGACAGCAACTGCACGTCCTGGTAGCGGCCGTGGTGGCCGTGCGAGGTGCCCTTGCCGCCGTGGTTCTCGCCGGCGCTCGCCGACCCGGGCAGGGTGGCGGCGGCCAGCGCGCCCACGGTGAGCACACCGGCGGCGGTCGCGAGAAGACGGTTCGTACGGCGTCTGCGGCGCTGGTGGTGCGCCGGGGATGTGGCTGGCATGCGCCCCCCTGAGGGTCCGAGTGGGTACCGGCGCAGCCTAGGGTCAACGCGCGTAGCGCGACAGGGGCTTCGAGGTTACGGCCTGGTTTATCTTTCGCTGACACCGTTGCCGTCCGTTTTGCGCCCGTCCCCTTTACGCTCATACGCATGACCAGCGACGACTTCGCACGGCCCGGCCGCCCCCGTTCGCTCGAGACGTATGCCGTACTCGAGCCCGAGCAGACCGGGGCGGTGCTCGCCCTGCTCGCCGACGCCGCCCGGACCGACGGACAGCAGGCGGTGTCCGAGCAGGGCCGGCTGCAGCTGCGCGGCGGGAAACGGGACGGGGTCTCGCATCTGCTGCTCTCCGTCGGCGACGAACTCGTCGGATACGCCCAGCTGGAGGACACGGACCCGGTGGAGCCGCCCGCCGCAGAGCTGGTCGTGCACCCCTCGCACCGGGGCAACGGACACGGCCGGGCGCTCGGTTCGGCGCTGCTCGCCGCCTCCGGGAAGCGGCTGCGGGTGTGGGCGCACGGCGGCCACTCCGCCGCCCGGCATCTCGCGCAGGTCCTCGGGCTGACCCTGTTCCGGGAACTGCGGCAGATGCGGCGGCCGTTGGAGGGCCTTGAGCTGCCCGACCCGGTGCTGCCGGAGGGCGTGACCGTGCGCACGTTCGTGCCCGGCGAGGACGACACCGCGTGGCTCGCGCTGAACGCCGCCGCCTTCGCCCACCATCCCGAGCAGGGCTCGCTCACCCAGCGCGACCTCGACGACCGCGAGGCCGAGGCCTGGTTCGACCCCGAGGGCTTCTTCCTCGCCGAGCGGGACGGCCGCCTCGTCGGCTTCCACTGGACCAAGGTGCACGCGGCGGAACGGCTGGGCGAGGTGTACGTCCTCGGGGTGAGCCCGGGTGCGCAGGGCGGCGGCCTCGGCAAGTCCCTCACCACGATCGGGCTGCGGCACCTGGCGGCACAGGGCCTGCCGACGGCGATGCTCTACGTCGACGCCGACAACAAGGCGGCGGTGGCGGTCTACGAACGTCTGGGCTTCGTCACCCACGAGACGGACCTGATGTACCGGACGGAGACGTGAACCGGTCCCGGTGACCGAATCCGCGGGGCGGGCGGCCTCCGGCGTGTGCCGGGGTGCCGCCCGCCTCCGCGTTTGACTTTCCTGGCACCCTTGCACCACCCTTTCACTACTCAATTAGTGAAAGGGTGGTGCTCGAGTGGTCGACTACCGCATCGACCGGCACAGCGGCGTGGCCACCTACGTCCAGATCGTGCAGCAGACCAAACAGGCCCTGCGTCTGGGCCTGCTGGAGCCCGGCGACAAGCTGCCCACGGCCCGTGAGGTCGTCGAGGCCACCGCCGTGAACCCCAACACCGTGCTGAAGGCCTACCGCGAGCTGGAGCGCGAGGGCCTGGTGGAGGCCCGACGCGGTCTCGGCACCTTCGTACGGCGTTCCCTGGGCGCCGCCCCCGCCGACTCCCCGCTGCGCGCGGAGCTGGAGCAGTGGGCGGCGCGGGCCCGGGAGAGCGGTCTGGAGCGGGAGGACGTCGCCGCGCTCTTCACCGCCGTACTCGAAACGCACTACCCCGTCCATCCGAAGATCCCCGAGGGAGACCCTTCATGACCGTCCCGGCCATCGAGGCAGACGCGCTCGGCAAGCGCTTCGGGCGGCGCGCCGCCTGGGCGCTGCGCGACTGCTCCTTCCGGCTGCCCGCCGGCCGTGTCTGCGCCGTCGTCGGCCCCAACGGCGCGGGCAAGTCCACCCTTCTCGCGATCACCGCCGGGCTGCACGCCCACACCGAGGGCACGATCGCCGTCCTCGGCACCGACCCGGCGTCGGCCCGTTCCCGGATCGGTTTCGTCGACCAGGACAAGCCGCTGTATCCGCAGCTCAGCATCGCCGAGACGCTGCGCATGGGCGCCGACCTCAACCCCGGCCGCTGGGACGCGGACACCGCCGAGCGGATCGTGGCCGGCGGCGACCTGGACCCGCGCAAACGGATCCGCGCCCTCTCCGGCGGCCAGCGCACCCGCGTGGCCCTCGCGCTCGCCCTCGCCAAGCGGCCCGAGCTGCTGCTCCTGGACGAGCCGATGGCCGACCTCGACCCGCTGGCCCGGCACGAGCTGATGGGCGTACTGATGGGGCAGGCCGCCGAACACGGCACGACGATCGTGATGTCCTCGCACGTCGTCGCCGAACTGGAGGACTCCTGCGACCATCTGCTGCTGATCGGCGGCGGCCGGGTCCGCCTGGCCGGCGAGATCGACGATCTGCTGGCCGCGCACACCCGGGTCTCCGTCCCCGCGGACACGGACCTGGCACCGCACGACGTCGTCGAGTCCCGCACCGCCGGACGCCAGCTCAGCGCGCTCGTCCGCCCGGCGGGCCCACTGCCCGCCGACTGGCGCACCGGCCCGCCGTCCCTCGAGGACCTCGTCCTGTCCTATCTCCGCAACCCCGAGGCCCTCGCCGCGCACCCCACCACGGAGGCCGCCGCATGACCGCCACCCTGACCGCCCCGGCCCCGTCCGCCACCGGCCGCCCCGCCCCCGCGCCCCGCCAGCTGCGCTGGCTGCTGCGGCTGCACCGCCCGGCCCTGATCACCGGCACGGCGCTCACCCTGCTGCTCGGCGCGGCACTGCTGTGGCTCGGCGGCCCGCTCACCGACGCCGCGGCCGCCGCCTGGAAGGAGTACAACGCCTGCGGGTTCACCCCGCGCTGCTCCTACGACCAGGACTCGATCCTGCTCTACAAGGACCTGTACAACTACACGACGTTCGCCGTGCTCGTCGTGCCGTTCCTGGTCGCCGCCTGGGCCGGCGGCTCACTGACCGGCCGCGAGCTGGAGTCCGGCACGGTCCGCCTCGCCTGGACCCAGGGCGTCTCCCCGGCCCGCTGGCTGGTCTCCCGGCTCGCCTTCCCGGCCGCGCTGACCGTCACGGCGACCGGTCTGACGGCCTGGCTGCACCGCAGGGCGTGGACGGCGGGGGAGCACCGTATCGACACCACCAAGCTCTGGGACGACACCCCCACCTTCTACGCCAACGGCACCGTCCCGGTGGCCCTCGCCCTGACCGGACTGGCCGTCGGCGTCCTCGCGGGGCTCGTGCTGCGCCGCGCCATGGCCGCGCTCGCCACGGCCGCGGCGGCGGTGGGGGTGCTGTGGGCCCTCGTGCACACCGCCCTGCCGTACCTGTGGTCTCCGGTGACCAGCGTCAGCGCCCTGGGAGACGGGCCGTTGGGCGCGGGCATCGCGGTGGAGGAGGGCGTCCTGACCGCCGACGGCGACCGGCTTGCGGCGCCCTGCGTCAACGGCGGGATGTCCGGCTGCCGGGCGTCCCTGGACGACATCGGCGCGGTGAACTACTACCGGGACTTCCACCCCGCAAGCCACTACTGGCCCCTCCAACTGGTCGCCTCGGGCCTGCTGGTAGCGGTCGCGGCGGCGGCGATCGCCACCGCGTTCGCACTGCTACGCCGCCGCACGAGCAGGGTCTCCGCCTGAGGAGCACGGCAAGCCGGCGGGCACGACCACCGCAGCCCGCGGGCACGACCGCCGCCAGGACGGCACACCCACCACCACAGCCCGCGGGCAGTCGCGCCACCAGACGGCACACCCGCCACCACAGCCTGCGGGCAGTCGTGCCGCTGGGGCGGCACGGGTGGGCGCAGGCGGCACCCCCTCCAGCGGGGCAAGCGCAGCCACCCCGCACCCCGGCCCCCCGGCGTAGGGGGCGCGGGGCCGGGATGGCCGCTGGGGGTACCCCCCTCTGGGGGAGGCACCTCGTCGGCGCCGAGCAGCACAACCCACCCCGACCCCCGACGACTCCCGGGCACGCCCCCACAGCCGTGACATACCCGGGGGTCGTCGGGCGATAGCCCAGGAGTCATGTCGTCGTAACCGTTGATTCAGACAGGCTTGCGACGCTCGGCCAATGCATCCCGCCGCGCCAGAGCCTTCGCCGCCCCGAAGGGTGAACGGGAGGAACGGGGCCGCCTCAGGGCCACCACCGCTCCCACCCGGAAATTCCGACGCGCCCGTGACGCCCATGGCGCGGAACAATGGGGGCATGAGCCAGCCCAACGCCCAGGCACAGGTACAGCACCCGCAGCCCTCCGTGGGCTCCATCGCCGCCCACCGGCCGCACACCGTGGCCGGAGTGGTCTCCGACCTGGAACCCGACATCGACGCGGACCTCGACGGCTACGAGGAGTCGGCCGCCGACGGCGCCACCCCGCTCCCGCAGGGCCGCTTCCTCGACCGGGAACGCAGCTGGCTCGCGTTCAACGAACGCGTCCTCGAACTCGCCGAGGACCCCGCCACCCCGCTGCTGGAGCGCGCCAACTTCCTCGCGATCTTCGCCAGCAACCTGGACGAGTTCTTCATGGTCCGGGTGGCCGGCCTGAAGCGCCGTATCGCCACCGGTGTCGCCACCCGCTCCGCCTCCGGTCTCCAGCCGCGCGAGGTGCTGGAGATGATCTGGGCCCGCTCGCGCGAGCTGATGGCCCGGCACGCCGCCTGCTACCACGAGGACGTCGCCCCCGCACTCGCGGAGGAGGGCATCCACCTGGTCCGCTGGAGCGAGCTGACGGAGAAGGAACAGGCCCGCCTGTTCACCCTCTTCCGGCACCAGATCTTCCCGGTCCTCACCCCCCTCGCGGTCGACCCCGCGCACCCCTTCCCGTACATCTCCGGCCTCTCCCTGAACCTGGCCGTGGTCGTACGCAACCCCGTCACCGGGCACAAGCACTTCGCCCGGGTGAAGGTGCCGCCGCTGCTGTCCCGCTTCCTGGAGAGCTCCCCCGGCCGGTACGTCCCCATCGAGGACGTCATCGCCGCGCACCTGGAGGAGCTGTTCCCGGGCATGGAGGTGCTGCAGCACCACGCCTTCCGGCTCACCCGCAACGAGGACCTCGAGGTCGAGGAGGACGACGCGGAGAACCTGCTCCAGGCGCTGGAGAAGGAGCTCATGCGGCGCCGCTTCGGGCCGCCGGTACGCCTGGAGGTCGAGGAGTCCATCGACCGCGAGGTACTGGACCTGCTGGTGCGCGAGCTGAAGGTCGGCGAGGCCGAGGTGTACCCGCTGCCGGGTCCGCTCGACCTCACCGGTCTGTTCCGCATCCACGGCCTGGACCGGCCCGAGCTGAAGTACCCGAAGTTCATCGCCGGCACCCACCGCGACCTGGCGGAGGTCGAGACGGCGTCCCAGCCCGACGTCTTCGCCGCCCTGCGCAGCCGGGACGTGCTGCTGCACCACCCGTACGACTCGTTCTCCACGTCGGTGCAGGCGTTCCTGCAGCAGGCGGCCGAGGACCCCGACGTGCTGGCCATCAAGCAGACGCTGTACCGCACATCGGGCGACTCCCCCATAGTCGACGCGCTGATCGACGCCGCCGAGGCCGGCAAGCAGGTGCTGGTCCTGGTCGAGATCAAGGCGCGCTTCGACGAGCACGCGAACATCAAGTGGGCGCGCAAGCTGGAGGAGGCCGGCTGCCACGTCGTATACGGCCTGGTCGGTCTGAAGACCCACTGCAAGCTGTCGCTGGTGGTCCGTCAGGAGGGCGAGACACTACGGCGTTACAGCCATGTCGGCACCGGCAACTACCACCCGAAGACGGCCCGCCTCTACGAGGACCTCGGACTGCTCACCGCCGACCCGCAGGTCGGCGCGGACCTCTCCGACCTGTTCAACCGGCTCTCCGGCTACTCCCGCCGCGAGACCTACCGGCGCCTGCTCGTCGCCCCCAAGTCCCTGCGGGACGGCCTGGTCTCCCGCATCGACAAGGAGGCCCAGCACCACCGCGCCGGACGTCCCGCGTACGTCCGCATCAAGGTCAACTCGATGGTCGACGAGGCCGTCATCGACGCCTGCTACCGCGCGTCGCAGGCCGGCGTCCCGGTGGACATCTGGGTGCGCGGCATCTGCGCGATACGGCCGGGCGTGGCGGGCCTGTCGGAGAACGTACGGGTACGGTCCGTCCTCGGCCGCTTCCTCGAACACTCGCGTGTGTTCGCCTTCGGCAACGGCGGCGAGCCCGAGGTGTGGTTCGGCAGCGCGGACATGATGCACCGCAACCTCGACCGCCGGATAGAGGCGCTGGTACGGGTCACCGACCCGGCCCACCGGGCGGCTCTGAACCGGCTGCTGGAGACCGGTATGTCGGACACCACCCAGTCCTGGCACCTCGCCGCGGACGGCGAGTGGACCCGGCACGCGACGGACACGGACGGCCAGCCCCTGCGCAACGTCCAGGAGATGCTCATAGACGCCCGGAGGCGCCGGCGTGGCACAGCGACACCTTGATCCGACGGCCGGTCCCGTACCGGCGGACGCCCTGGCCGGCTATCTGCGGGCCCGGGCGACCGAGTTCCTCCGCGCGCTGCGCCTGCACCGGGAGACGGGTGCGGGCGCGGCCGCGTCGGAGGACTCCGTCGAGGCGGCCCGCGCGCTGCGCCGCGCGGCCCGCCGCATCAGCGCCAGCCTGCACACGTTCCAGCCGGTGCTGGACCGTGACTGGTCGGAGTCGATGCGCCCGGAACTGGCCTGGGTCTCCGGCACCCTGGCCCAGGAACACGCCTACGCGACCCGCCTCGACCAACTCCTCCTCACCCTCCACCGCCTCTCAGGCCCCCCGCAGCCCCCGCAGCCTGCGCCCACCCGTGCCGCTGGGGCCATCCCACCCCCGCAGCCTGCGGGCAGTCGTGCCGCTGGGGCCATCCCACCCCCGCAGCCTGCGGGCAGTCGTGCCGCTGGGGCGGCACGGGTGGGCGCAGGCAGCACCCCCTCCAGCGGGGCGAGCGTCATCCCACCCCCCACCGATCCCGGCACCTCCGCCAACGGCAACCGCACCGTCATCCCCGCCCCCGACCGAGGCAACCTCACCGTGGGCGCGGCCAAGGCCGGCGCCCTCCTGGACCGCCAGCTCACCCTGGCAAGAACCCGAGCCCACTCCACCGCCCTCCAGGCACTGGGTTCCTCCCGCTTCCACGCAGTCGCGGACAAGGTCGCCGTACTGGCCAGCGAGGTCCCCCTCTCCCCCTCGGCCACCACCACCGACCTCCGCCCCCTCGCGAACGCGGCCCGCACCCGCCTCGCCGACGCCGTAGCCGCGCTCCCCCTCCTCACCGCAGGCAGCCCGTACAACGCCGAGGCCCTGATCCACGGCCTCTCCCCGGACCCCGCCCCCCACCCCCAGGACGCCCCCTGGCACCAGGTCCGCCTGCTGCTGCGCCTGCACCGCTACGCCCTCGAGGTCTGCCACACCGCCGCCCCGGCGAAGAGCCTCCTCGCCGCCGGCGAGGCACTGGACCGGCACCGCGACGCCTCCGAGGCCGCGGCCGCCGCCGCGCAGGCGGCCCGCACCCCGCGGATCGCCCCGGCCACGGCGTACGCGCTGGGCGTGCTCCACGCCGATCAGCGGCATGAGGTGGAGGCCGCACGGTACGCGTTCCAGCGCTCCTGGCAGAAGGAAGCCCTCGGCGCGTTATAGGAGGCCCCCGGTGACCACCCTCACCATCCAGGCCGCCGGCTGTGTTCTGTGGCGCCGCTCCCCCGTGACCGGCGCCCTGGAGCTCTGCCTGGTCCATCGCCCCAAGTACGACGACTGGTCCTGGCCCAAGGGCAAGCTGAAGCGCGGCGAGGACCCGCTGGCCGGCGCCCTGCGCGAGGTCGCCGAGGAGACCGGCCACTCGGCCGCCCCCGCCGCCGAGCTGCCCAGCACGCGCTATCTGGCGAACGGCCGCCCCAAGCGGGTCCGCTACTGGGCGGCCGAGGCCGTCTCCGGCACGTTCGCCCCGAACGACGAGGTCGACCGGATCCTCTGGCTGCCGCCGGACGCCGCCCGCCGCCGCCTCACCGAACCCCGGGACGCCGACCTCGTGGACGCCCTGCTCGAATCCTTCCGCCCGGCCCCGTGAGTCCCGTTCCCACCCGGTATCTCCCCGTGTCCTCGACGTGAGCGTTCCGTGACCTCACCGCACCGTCCACAGGGGTTCACCCGCCGTTCATGTACGCCAATCGGCTGCTTCACCTGTTCTGCCTAATTTCGGCCTTACGCGATGCGGATCGCCCGAAGAACCGGGTGACCGTGTCACCCACACTTCGCACGCCGCCGAATTCAGGACGGCGGCCACTGGAAGGAACTCAAGTGAAGCTTCAGCGCAAGAACCGGCGGGCCCTCGCTCTCGGTGCTCTCGCCGTCTCCGGCGCCCTGGCCCTCACGGCGTGCGGCTCCGACGACACCGGCAACGGCAACGGCGGCGACGCGTCCGCCAGCGCGCAGGCCGGCAACGTCAAGTGCGACGACGCCAAGGGTCAGCTCCAGGCCTCCGGCTCCTCCGCTCAGAAGAACGCGATCGACGCTTGGGTCGCGCAGTATGTCGCCGCCTGCAAGGGCGTACAGATCAACTACAACCCGACCGGTTCGGGCGCCGGCATCACGGCCTTCACCCAGGGCCAGACCGCGTTCGCCGGTTCGGACTCCGCGCTGAAGCCCGAGGAGATCGAGGCCTCGAAGAAGATCTGCTCCGGCGGTCAGGGCATCGACCTGCCGATGGTCGGCGGCCCGATCGCGATCGGCTTCAACGTCACCGGCGTCGACACCCTGGTCCTGGACGCCCCGACCCTCGCCCAGATCTTCGACAACAAGATCACCAACTGGAACGACGAGGCGATCGCGAAGCTCAACCCCGACGCGAAGCTTCCCGACCTGAAGATCCAGGCGTTCCACCGCTCGGACGAGTCCGGCACCACGGACAACTTCACCAAGTACCTCAAGGCCGCCGCGCCCGACGACTGGAAGTACGAGGGCGGCAAGTCCTGGGAGGCCAAGGGCGGCCAGTCCGCGCAGGGCTCCTCCGGCCTCGCCCAGCAGGTCAAGCAGACCGCCGGCTCCATCTCGTACTTCGAGCTGTCCTACGCCAAGGACGGCGTGAAGACGGTCGACATCAAGACCGAGGCCGCCGAGCCGGTCAAGGCCACCGTCGACAACGCCACCGCCGCCATCGGCGCCGCGAAGGTCGTCGGCACGGGCAAGGACCTCGCGCTGGAGCTGGACTACACCCCGCAGGCCGACGGCGCCTACCCGCTGGTCCTCGTCACGTACGAGATCGTCTGCGACAAGGGCAACAAGGCCGACACCCTGCCGGCCACCAAGTCCTTCCTGAACTACATCGCCTCGGAGGACGGCCAGGGCCTGCTGGCGGACGCCGGCTACGCCCCGATGCCCGCCGAGATCATCACCAAGGTCCGCGAGACCATCTCGAGCCTCGCCTGACCCGAGTGTGCGGCCCATCCCCGGACGGGGGTGGGCCGCACCGTCCGGTGCACCGCCAACAGGAGCCCCCGGCCGTCCGGACGGCTCCGACCGAGCCGCCCGACCCGGCGGCTCCGCAGACCGGAGAACCCGATGGACACCACCACACAGCAGACAACCGCTCCCCCCGCACCCGGACCCGCCGCGCCCGCCGACAAGGGCACCGGGCGTGGTGCCACCCGCCCCGGTGACCGGATCTTCCTCGGGCTCTCCCGCGGATCCGGCATCTTCGTCCTCGTCCTCATGGCCGCGATCGCGTCCTTCCTGACGTACCGCGCGTCGCTGGCCATCAGCAAGGACGAGGCCAACTTCTTCACGTCGTTCGAGTGGAACCCGACGGGTCTCCCGCCGGAGTTCGGCATCGCGGTCCTGGCCTTCGGCACCATCGTGTCGTCGGTCATCGCCATGGCCATCGCCGTACCGATCTCGGTCGGCATCGCCCTGTTCATCACGCACTACGCGCCGCGCCGTCTCGGCGGCCTCATCGCGTACGTGATCGACCTGCTCGCCGCCGTCCCGTCCATCGTGTACGGCCTGTGGGGCGCCCTCGTCCTGGTGCCGCACATGGACGGCCTCTACGGCTGGCTCGACGACTACCTCGGCTGGACCGGCCTGTTCGCCTGGGACGGCGGGCCGGCCCGCTCGCTGCTCACCGTCGGCATCCTGCTCGCCCTGATGATCCTCCCGATCATCACCAACGTCAGCCGCGAGGTGTTCCGCCAGGTCCCGCGGATGCACGAGGAGGCGGCCCTGGCCCTCGGCGCCACGCGCTGGGAGGTCATCCGCATGTCGGTGCTGCCGTTCGGCCGCTCCGGGGTCATCTCCGCGTCGATGCTGGGCCTCGGCCGCGCGCTCGGCGAGACGATGGCCGTGGCCATGGTGCTCTCGCCGTCCTTCGACATCACCGCCAGCCTGCTCGACCCGGGCGGCGGCACGTTCGCCCAGAACATCGCCAGCAAGTTCAACGAGGCCACCGTGATGGGCCAGGACGCGCTGATCGCCTCCGGCATGGTGCTCTTCGTGATCACGCTGCTGGTCAACGGCGGCGCCCGTCTGATCATCGCCCGCCGCAAGGAGTACTCGGGGGCCAACGCATGAGCCACGCAACCCTTTCCCCCAAGCGCGACTCGCTGCGCGGCGCGACCCTGCCCAAGTGGTTCGCCTGGGCGGTCGCCGCCGCCTCCCTCGTCCTCGGCTACGGCATCAGCGCCGCGGCCGGCCTGGACAGCGACATCCAGTGGGCGCTGATCGCCGCGGTCCTCTTCGTCGTCGGCTCCTACGCACTCTCCTCGAAGATCGAGGGCAGCCGCCAGGCCAAGGACCGCACCGCGACCAGCCTGGTCTGGGTCGCCTTCCTGCTGGCCGTGATACCGCTCGCCTCCCTGCTGTGGGAGACGGCCGAGCGCGGTGTGAAGGTCCTCGACGGCTACTTCCTCACCCACTCGATGGGCGTGGTCGCCGACGCCGAGCCCGGCGGCGGCATCTACCACGCCATCCTCGGCACCCTGGAGCAGGTCGGCCTCGCCACCCTGGTCTCCGTGCCGATCGGTGTGCTGACCGCGATCTACCTGGTCGAGTACGGGCGCGGCAAGCTCGCCAAGGCCGTCACGTTCTTCGTCGACGTGATGACGGGCATCCCGTCGATCGTCGCGGGTCTGTTCATCCTGAGCCTGTGGGTCCTCATCCTGAAGATGGGCCCGTCCGGCTTCGCCGGTTCGCTGGCCCTGTCGATCCTGATGATCCCCGTCGTGGTCCGCTCCACGGAGGAGATGCTCAAGCTCGTCCCGAACGAGCTGCGCGAGGCGTCCCTGGCGCTCGGCGTGCCGAAGTGGCGCACGATCCTGAAGGTGGTCCTGCCGACGTCGGTCGGCGGCATCATCACGGGCGTGATGCTCGCGATCGCCCGCATCACCGGTGAGACGGCGCCCGTGCTGCTCCTGGTCTGGGGTACGGACTTCATCAACGCCAACCCGTTCCAGGACCCGCAGGAATCACTGCCGATGTACATCTACCTGCAGTGGGCCAACAGCGGTGGCTCCGGCGCGGCGTTCGACCGAGCCTGGGCGGCTGCCCTGACGCTCATCGCGTTCATCATGATCCTCAACCTCGTGGCCCGCGGCATCGCCCGCTGGAAGGCCCCGCGGTGACAATCTGCGGCTCCGCCGCGCGGCCGGTCGCTAAGGCCTCCCCTACTCGAAAGAAGTGATCACCATGGCCAAGCGCATCGACGTCAGCGGCCTCAACGCCTACTACGGCTCCTTCCTGGCCATCGAGGACATCTCGATGACCGTCGAGCCCCGCTCCGTGACGGCCTTCATCGGCCCGTCCGGCTGCGGCAAGTCCACCTTCCTGCGCACGCTCAACCGCATGCACGAGGTCACGCCCGGCGGCCGTGTCGACGGCAAGGTCATGCTGGACGACGAGAACCTGTACGGCGCCGGCATCGACCCGGTGGCGGTACGGCGTGAGATCGGCATGGTCTTCCAGCGCCCGAACCCGTTCCCCACGATGTCGGTGTACGACAACGTGGCGGCGGGGCTGCGGCTGAACGGCAAGTACAAGAAGTCCCAGCTGGACGACGTCGTCGAGAAGTCCCTCAGGGGCGCGAACCTCTGGAACGAGGTGAAGGACCGCCTCAACAAGCCCGGCTCGGGCCTGTCCGGTGGTCAGCAGCAGCGTCTGTGCATCGCGAGGGCGATCGCGGTGGAGCCGAAGGTCCTGCTCATGGACGAGCCCTGCTCGGCCCTGGACCCGATCTCCACGCTCGCGATCGAGGACCTGATCGGTGAGCTGAAGGAGCGCTTCACGATCGTCATCGTGACGCACAACATGCAGCAGGCGGCGCGGGTCTCCGACCGTACGGCCTTCTTCAACCTGGCGGCCGTCGGCCAGCCCGGCAAGCTGATCGAGCTCGACGACACGGAGCGGATCTTCTCCAACCCGTCGGTCCAGGCCACGGAGGACTACATCTCCGGCCGCTTCGGCTGACCCTCATACCCCTCGCGGTGCTGCATGGCGGTGCCACCGCGAGGCCGCAAGGGCCCGCCCCCCAGGGGGGCGGGCCCTTCTACTTCCCACCCACCGACGCACACCCGCGCCACCATCGCCCCCACAGCTGCGGCCACCCGCACCACCATCGCCCGCGTAGCTGCGGGCAGTCGTGCCGCTGGGGCGGCACGGGTGGGCGCAGCGGCACCCCCTCCAGCGGGGCGAGCGCACACCCACCCCCGGTGCGGGCAGGCACCCGGGGTGTCGGCTGAGCGGGGGGCGGAGCGCGGCCCGGCGCCAACGGGGTGCCGTCGCGCCCACCCGTGCCGCCCTGCGGCACGACTGCCCGCGGCTGGGCGGAGGGCAGAGAGCCGGCCCCGCCCACCAGCTACAGCACGATCAGATTGACCAGCCCGAACGACAGCGCCGCCACCACCGCCGCAGCCGGCATCGTGATGAACCAGCCGAGAACGATGTTCTTGGCAACCCCCCACCGCACGGCGTTGACCCGCTTCGTCGCCCCCACACCCATGATCGCCGACGTGATCACATGCGTCGTGGAAATCGGCGCGTGGAACAGGAACGCCGACCCGAACATGATCGACGCCCCCGTCGTCTCCGCCGCGAACCCCTGAGGCGGATCAAGCTCAATGATCTTCCGCCCCAACGTCCGCATGATCCGCCAGCCCCCCGCATACGTCCCCGCGGACAGCATCAACGCACAAGCGATCTTCACCCACACCGGAATCGGATCGCCGTATTCCTCGACATCCGCGATGACCAGCGCCATCACCACGATGCCCATGGTCTTCTGCGCGTCCTGCAGACCATGCCCCAGCGCCATCCCCGCCGCGGAAACGGTCTGCGCGATCCGGAACCCGCGCTTCGCCTTGTGCGGATTGGCCCGCCGGAACATCCACAGGATGGCCGTCATCACCAGATAACCGGCCAGCAAACCCACGATCGGCGACACGAACATCGGAATGACGATCTTGTCGACCACTCCGTGCCAGTAAACGGTCGTCCCGCCGGCGAGCGCCGCCCCGACCATGCCCCCGAACAGCGCGTGCGACGACGAGGACGGCAACCCGAAGTACCAGGTGATGAGGTTCCAGACGATCGCCCCGACCAGCGCGGCGAAGAGGATCCCCATCCCCTTCGACCCCTCGGGCGTCTGGATCACCCCCTCGCTGACGGTCTTGGCGACCCCGGACCCCATGAACGCGCCGGCGAGGTTCATCACGGCCGCCATCGCCAGCGCCGCCCGTGGCGTGAGCGCCCGCGTCGACACGGACGTGGCGATCGCGTTGGCGGAGTCGTGGAAACCGTTCGTGTACGTGAAGAAGAGCGCGACGCCAATGGTCACGACCAGAGCAAGGGTGTCCATGAAAGGCTCAGGACTCCTTGACGGCGATGGTCTCCACCGTGTTCGCCACGTGCTCGAAGGCGTCGGCCGCTTCCTCGAGCACGTCCACGACCTGCTTGAGCTTCAGTACCTCGATCGCGTCGTACTTGCCGTTGAAGAGGTGGGCGAGCAGCTTGCGGTGGATCTGGTCGGCCTGGTTCTCCAGCCGGTTGACCTCGATCCAGTACTCGGTGAGGTTCTCCATCGTGCGCAGGTGCGGCATGGCCTCCGCGGTGAGCTCGGCCGCGCGCGCCAGGACCTCGATCTGCTGCTCGACGCCTTTGGGCAGTTCCTCGATGTTGTAGAGGACGACGAGGTCGACGGCCTCCTCCATGAAGTCCATGATGTCGTCGAGGGACGACGCGAGGGAGTAGATGTCCTCACGGTCGAACGGCGTGATGAACGAGGAGTTCAACTGGTGGAAGATCGCATGCGTGGCGTCGTCACCTGCGTGTTCCGCGGCCCGCATACGCTCTGCGATCTCGGCCCGGGCGGAGGGGTCCGCCCCGAGCAGTTCCATCAGGAGCTTCGAGCCCGTGACGATGTTGTCCGCGGACGCGGCGAACATGTCGTAGAAGCTCGTCTCCCTGGGGGTCAGACGAAAGCGCACGTGGGGTCCTCGGTATGCATCGGTTTCGGTCAGGCTGATGCTAGGCGCATCACCCGGTCACAGCTAACGGGCCGCTCACCAGTGTCGCCCATAGGACAGAGTGATGAGTACGGGGGCGGTCCGAGGCCTGTTTCCGGCCGTAGCACCTGCCGTCGGCCAAGAGGCCTATACCCAGCAAAGTTCGGTACCATATACCCACCAGGGGTATATGTCGCCCGCCAGTGCACCAGGAGGACGCGATGACGGACACCACAGATGCCGCGGCCATCGTGACCGACCACGACCGCGGCATCCACGGGTACCACCACCAGAAGCAGGAGCACCTCAAACGGCTGCGCCGTATCGAGGGCCAGATCCGCGGCCTGCAGCGGATGGTCGACGAGGACGTGTACTGCATCGACATACTCACCCAGGTGTCCGCCTCCACGAAGGCGCTGCAGTCGTTCGCGCTGCAACTGCTGGAGGAGCACCTGCGCCACTGCGTCGCGGACGCGGCCGTCAAGGGCGGCGACGAGATCGACGCGAAGGTCAAGGAAGCGACGCAGGCCATCGCCCGCATGCTCCGCACCTGACCGCCCTGCCCGCCTCAGCCGCCGGCGGGCCCGTCCCGCGTCTCGGCCACCCTGAGCACCTCGTCGATGCTCTCCAGGCTGAGCCGGTCCTCGGCATTGGAGGCGGCGATGATCAGCTCGCCGCAGAGTTCGATCTCGGCGAGCGCCACGTGGTCCTGAACCGGAACCGTCCCACCGCCGAGCGGTGCCACGCGCCTCACCTCACTCTGTCGTCACCGACTTCCTAGAGTAGGGAGCGCCCTACACACCGCGCATGGCACGGAAGGGCTAGTTCAGGCCGGTCACTCCTCGGCGATCCGCCCCGCGTAGATGTCGTCGCCGTGCGGCAGCCGTACGTCGGCGGCGACCCCGAAGTCGTACAGCAGCGTGGTCGAGGCGACCGCGACGGGCTCCTCCTGTCGGCCGTTGACGAAGCTGAACCGGTGCCGGAGCTTGCGGATCCGCCCGTCGTCGTCGAGGTAGACGTCGAACGGCACCCGCGCGGTGGCGAAGCCGGTCGCCGCCGCGCCGAGCGACTCCTGGTTGGCGCCGGACGCCTCCCGCGAGGCCTCCCGCAGATCGGCGGTCCCCCGGTAGTGGCGCACCTTCGCCCCGGCGACCTCGGTCCGCCCGACGAACGTCGCCGACCGGGTCCCGCGCAGCACCTCGGCGGCGGCGTACGGATCGGTGGCCCCGCCGGTGACGAGGTTCCCGTCGGACAGCGTCCCCGTGTCCACCCGTACCCACTTGTCGGCGGGCACGCCGGCCCCCCGGTTCTTCATGAACAGCGCACCGGGAGCGAGCAGTTCGGTGATGGGCCGCCGTACGGTCCCGCCCGCCGGGTCCTGCGGCAGCATCACCTTCAGCCGTCCGAGCCGCCTCCGGTAGTCGTAGACACCTTCGCCCCGGATGGTGACCCGGGTCCCGCCGGTCGCCATCTCCAGGGAGGTGGTCGCCTTGGAACTCCCGGCGGCGACGAGCGCGTCGGCGGCCTCCCGCAACACCCGCACCGGATCCCCGGCAGGCGCCCCCGCGGTCGCGGCACCACTGCTCCCACAGCCCCCGAGGCAGCACAGCACCCCGAATCCAGCCATCACGCCGCGCATCCGAGCCATGTCAGGGTTAACGACCGGTAATGGCCCGCGTTACCGTGGTCGACGTGCCCCAAGAGGACGACCCTCCACCCCACACGACGACCACCACCGAACAGGGCCCCTTCTGCACGGCCCACTGCACCTGCGGCTGGCGAGGCCCGGCCCGCCGAGCCAGAAGCCAGGCCAGAAAAGACGCCCAATCCCACACCACCCCCGCCTAGCTGCGGGCACAGCTGCGGGCAATCGTGCCGCTGGGGCGGCACGGGTGGGCGCAGCGGCACCCCCTCCAGCGGGGCGAGCGCACACCCACCCCCGTCCACCAGTCACCGAGGTGTGGGCTGAACGGGGGGGGCGTGACACAGCCCGGCGTCAGCGGGAGGCCCGCGGAGAGCGACGGCTACGCCGCGAGGTCCCGCTTCTCCGCCCCCGCCGACCCCTGCCGCGCATCCCCCGACGCGACCCGCCCCCGCGAGACCCGAGGCCGGGCGGACACCAGCCACCCACCCCGAGGCGACCGCTCCACCGCCCGCATCAACGGCGTCAGCAAGGCCATGGCCAGCGGCGACAGCAGCAACGCCACCGCGGTCCCGAGCGCCAGCCCACCCACGACGTCAGTCGGATAGTGCACACCCATGTACACCCGGATGAACCCGCCCAACAGCCCCAGCACCAGCCCGACCAGCCCCAACCGCCGGTTGACCAGGAACAGCCCCACCGCCAACGCCATGCACAGCGTCGCGTGATCACTCACGAACGAGTAATCGTTCTTTCCGTCGACCAGAACCTCGAGCCCCTCATGGTCGAGGAACGGCCGCCGCCTCTCCACGAACCCCCGGATCGGCACATTCACCAGCACGGCGACGCCCGCGGCGAGCGGGGCCCACACCAGGGCCGCCACCGCCGGCGCGGCCTCCTCGCCGCCCCGCCGCCTGACACCCCACCAGCACCACACCAGCAGCCCGATCAGGGCGAACAGCAGCCCGAACTCCCCCACGAACTCCATGAGGTGGTCCAGCCACGGCGGCGCGGCCTTCGCCAGGCCATTGATGTCGTACAGCAGGTCGACGTCGGGGTTCGACCCGGAATCGGCGAGTCCAGCCATGTCGCTGCGGCCCCTTCGTCATATATGTTCCGGCGCACCGTTCGCACGCCTCTCCTGCCACCCCCGTGGTTTGTAGATCCGCTCTTTCGCTCGGCTACGACAACAGGAACGCACGGTCCCCATTGATACGTTCCACACTCCACCGAATGATCACGCAGACGTTATCGAAGAGAGACGCATCTCCGCAGCTCAGGGGGGCGGTTGACGCTCCGCTCACACAGTGGTGGGGAGCGCTTTCGCGCCATCTTCGGTGACGCGTGTGGCACCAAAGTAGTCAGGAGTGTCGATCGGGTCGAATCGGATCACCGCATTGGTCCGGGGCGCGTCGATCATGTACCCGCCTCCGACATAAATGCCCACATGCCGGATCGCGCGGGAATTGGTGAGGTCGTCCGAGAAGAACACCAGATCGCCCGGAAGCAGTTCGTCCCGGCTGGGATGCGGCCCCGCGTTGTACTGATCGTTCGCCACACGCGGCAGCGTGATCCCGACACTCTCGTACGCGGCCTTGGTCAACCCCGAGCAGTCGAACCGTCCGCCCTGCTCAGGCGTACCGTTACCGCCCCACAGATACAACGTCCCCAGCTTCGACTGCGCGTACGAGATCGCCCCCGCAGCCTGCTTCGAAGGATCCACCCGCCCCACGGGCGCGGCGAAGCTCTCCTCCAGCGCCCGGATCCGCTTGACGTAGTTCTGGGTCTCCTCGTACGGCGGGACGCCTCCGTACTTGATCACCGCGTACGCCCCGGCGTTGTACGAGGCCAGCATGTTTTCGGTCAGATTCCCGCCGACGTCCTTCACATAGGACGCCAGCGAGCAGTCGTACATCGCCGCCGACGGGATCGCGTCCGCCGGGTCCCATACGTCGCGGTCCCCGTCCCCGTCCCCGTCGATCCCGTGGGTGGCCCACGTACCGGGGATGAACTGGGCGATGCCCTGCGCCGCCGCGTGACTCTGCGCCTTCGGGTTGAACCCGCTCTCCTGGTAGAGCTGCGCGGCGAGCAGCGCCGGGTTGATGGCAGGGCAGGAGTTGCCCCACTTCTGTACGAGCGCCTGGTACGCGGCGGGCACGCTCCCCTTGGCCAGCGACTTGGACGTCCCGCCGGCGACCCCGTTGGCGAGGTTCCCGGCGATGACGTAGACCCCGACGACGAGCAGCATCACGAAGGCGAGCCCGGAACTGACGGCGATCCCCGCCGCGACCCACGCCTTACGCACCGTCAACCGCCCCTCGCCGTACGGCAGTCCCCCGCCGCACGTCAGTGTAGGGGCGGCGACCCCTCTTCGGCATGATCACGCGTGACATTGGCGCGGTTGCTACGTGCGCGTGTCCGACCGCGCCGGGCCGCGCCATCCGCACTCCGCCCACAGCACCTTCCCGCCGCCCGGTTCGCCCAGCAGGGAGGCGCCCCAGGAGTCGGCGTACGCCCGTACGAGGCCCAGGCCGCGTCCGCCCTCCGAGGCTCCGTGCGGCATGGCGCCGTGGACGAGGCCGGCGCCCAGGCCGGAGGGGATGGCCGGGTCCTTGTCCCATACGCCCACCCGGAGCCGGCCGGACTCCGTCGGCCGGATGTGGAGGGCGTACGGGCCGCCGGTGTGCAGATGGGCGTTGGTCAGCAGCTCCGAGGCGAGCAGTTCGGCCGTGGGGGTGAGTTCGCCGAGGTTGTAGGCGGACAGTACGGATCGCAAGGTCGAACGGGCGATCCCCGGTGAGCGTGCATCACGCGCGAGGTGAAGGGTGTAGGACCAGGTCGGGGATACGGTGGACATGGAAGTCTCCGATCAGTGAGGTCAGTTGGGTGCGTGCGAACAGGGGCCCAGTGGCGGTACCGAACCGTCGATCGGTGCACTTCTGGGCGGGGCGCCTGCAACCAAGCTAGCCGGGCTCAGCTAATGCATTAGCCAGTTCTCCAAATCTGCATTAGCTTCCACTCGTCTGGGTGACCATCACGCCAAGGGAGCGTCAGAAACCGTGAGAACCAGCCCGACCGGTCGTCAGCTTCGACTTGGCGCCGAGCTGCGAAAACTGCGCGAGCGCGCGGGACTCACCGCCACAGAAGCCGGTCAACTTCTCGGCGTGAAGCAGAACCAGATCAGCAACACGGAAGCCGGGCGCATCGGCGTGAGCCCAGAACGCGTACGCACGTTGGCCCACCACTACAAGTGCGGCGATCCGGCCCTCGTCCAGGCCCTCAGCGGCATGGCCGCGGACCGCAAGCGCGGCTGGTGGGAGGAGTACCGCGAGATTCTCCCCGCCGCGCTTCTGAACCTGGCCGAAGTCGAACACCACGCAACACGCCTACGCGGCGCCGTGACCGTCCACATCCCCGGCCTGCTACAGACCACCGAACACGCTCGCGAACTGTTCCGGCAGGTCGTACCCGAGTTCCCACCCCCGGACATCGAGCACCGGGTGTCCTTCCGCATAAAGCGGCAGGCCGTGCTGTACCGCGCATCCGCCAACCCGTATCTCGCGGTTATTCACGAGGCCGCGCTACGCATGCAGTTCGGCGGCCCGAAGACCGCCCGCGCGCAACTACAACGCCTGCTGGACATGAGCGAGCGGGAGCACATCACGATCAGGGTGCTGCCGTTCGCCGCCGGAGGCTTTCCGGGGTCGGGGCAGTCGATCTTCTACTCGCACGGTCCCATCCCCCAGCTCGACACCGTCCATCTCGACCAGTCCCACGGACCCGTGTTCCTCGACGCCGAGGCGCAGCTGGCCATGTACCGGATCCTGCTCGATCGCCTGGACTCCCGGGCACTTACCCCGGAGAAGTCACGCGATGTCATCAACCACCTCGTCCGAGACCTGTGAGAGGAAACCCCATGCCCGGACTCAACTGGCAGAAGTCATCCCGGTGCGGATCAGGTGACTCCTGCGTGCACATCGCCGCGACCCCCACCGCGATACACATAGCCGAATCCGCCGACCCCGGCGACGCGATGCTCACCACCAGCCGCACCGCATTCCGCTCCTTCCTCCACGCCGTCAAGACCGTAGGCGTCGGTCGGCCGACCTGAGAGGCGGTCATGCACAGCTCCCCTTGGCAGAAGTCTTCGCACTGCGGGGAGGGCGACTCCTGCGTCCACGTTGCCGCCACCCCCGCCGCGATTCACATAACCGAGTCCGCCGATCCCGGCGGAGCCGTCCTCACCACCACCCCCGACGCGTTCAGCGCCCTTCTCCGCTCCCTCAAGGCAGAACCGCACCGGGACCACCGGGCCCCCGCCCTCACCGTGACGACCGCCGACGACCGCAGCGTCCGCGTCCACGCCCCCGGCGCTCCCACCGTCACCACCGACCGTCGCCGCTGGGACGCCTTCGTGCTCGGCGTCCAAGCCGGCGAGTTCGACCACTTCGTGGCGTAGCGTCACCAAGAGTTTCACTCAGCGTGATAAACAGAGTGACGATACGACTCTTCCCCCATCGGAGCGCGCCCTTCGCGGAGACCGGCGCGCGCCGGTGGCAAGCTATTCGTACGAAACCCGCCAACGGATGACGCCAAGTCGACATGCGAAGGCGTCATTTTCGGCGACAATGAGGCCTGACCTCTGCACGACCGCAGAGGGTGCGGAACTACCCATACAGGGGCGGTGACTTACATGTTCTTCGCGGCCGACGAGGGAGACATCAACACCATTATCGGCGGGATCGCCCCGGACTGGGGGCCCTTCGGCAGCCTGGGCAACGAGGCCAAGATCATGATCGAGGTGGTCATGGCGGTCGCGATCCTTCTCTGCCTGGGCATCGCCATCTGGGGTGCGGCCAAACAGCGCATCGGCGCGACCGCGTTGAGGGACACGTTCAGCGCCGAACAGGGCAAGGGTCTGATCATCGCGGGCCTGACGGGCGTCTTCATCATCGGCTCGCTCGGCACGCTGTTCACCATCGTGTACGGCATGGCCGTGTAGCGCCGCTCCCCCTCTTCCGGCCGGGCACGCCCGGCACCCCCTCCATCCCACCCGCCCGTCGTGCCCACCGGCTGAGGTTGCGTTTCCCTGATGTCCAGTCACCACACCCCGCCCGCACAGGGCCCGGCACGGCTACCGTCGTACATGGAACACACGGAGCACGAGCTGTTTCCGCACGACGCTGAGGGGGCGTACGCGGTATGAGTCTCGGAGACGACACAGGCCAGACCCGCACCCGCATGCCGGAACGGGACGGCGATCCGTACGGCGGCTCGCGCAGAGGCGGCCGTTCGTCGTCGCGCAGCCTGGTGACGGTGGTCGGTGTGGTGGTCATCCTGATCGCGGCGATCGCCTTCGCGAACCGTGGAGGCGGGGATTCCGCCGCGGACGACGGCGGTGGCGGCGGTGGCGACGCCCCGAAGGCGTCGTCGACGGCGGCGTCGGGAAAGAAGCCGGTGGACGGCAAGGCAGCCGGCATCCCCTCGGGCTTCGCCCACGACAAACAGGGGGCGGAGAGCGCGGCGGCGAACTACGCGGTCGTGTTGGGGTCTGACGGCATGTTCAATTCCACCCGGCGGCACGAGATCGTGCAGACGCTGGCGGATCCCGGCTCAGTGGGCAAGCTCCAGTCCGGCTTCGACGCCGACTACTCCGCGGACTTCCTGAAAGCGGTCGGGCTCGACAAGGACGGCGCGGCTCCCTCCGGGAGCACGTTCGTCAGCCGCACACTTCCGGCAGGCACCAAGGTGACGGCGTTCAGCGACAGCGGCGCAACCGTCGAGGTCTGGTGCAACGGCCTCTTCGGGCTCGCCGGTGACAAGTCGACCACCCCCGTAACCAACAGCTGGTTCACCGTGACCATGAAGCTGAACTGGAGCGGGGACGACTGGAAGGTCCTCGAGACCTCCCAGAAGACCGGCCCCACCCCCGTGGCCGGGGACAACCCGGTTACCGGCGCTGACGAGATCAGCAAGGCGGTCCAGGAGTTCGGAGGCTTCACCTATGCCCGGTAGCCGACACCGTGCGCTCAAGCTCACGGGCCTCGTCGCGATCGTTCAGGCGACCGCCGTCCTGCTGGCCACGCGTGCCTTCGCAGACCCCTCGCCCTCGCCGACACCGACGGAGAGCTCCGACCCCTGCTCGCTGATCGCCGGTCCGGCCAAGAAGTACTGCGAACGAGGCAAAGACGGTGAGGGCTCCGGAGCATCCAGCACCCTCAACGACCCCACCACCACCCTCGACCCCCTCGCCTCCCTCGCCAAAGGCTGCGCCGACGCCGCTTCCTACACCATCAAGCAGCTCAGCAAGGCCGTAGAGGACACCGCGAACGTCGACTTCACGAACGCCCAGTTCCGGCAGCAGTACGCCATCGTCTTCGCGGCGTCCGCGATCCTCACGCTCGTCCTCTGGCTGCTCGCGGTCACCAAGCGAGCCGTACGAGGCGTCCCCTTCACCACCGCCCTCTCCGAGGCGCTCGGCTTCCTCTGGCTGACCGTGATCGCCTCCGCCTTCACCCCGCTGATCCTCTACACGGTCGTCTCGGCGACGGACGGCGTCAGCGAGGTACTGGCGAAGGCGACCGGCGGTCAGACGGACATCTTCTTCGGCTCGTTCGCCGAGGCACTCGAAAAGGGCGACGACATCGGCGGCGGCCCGATCATGCTGATCGTCGTGTCGCTGGTGTCGATCCTCGCCGCGGGTGTCCTCTGGCTGGAGCTCGTCATCCGCGCCGCCCTGCTCTACGTCGGCGCCCTCCTCGGCACGGTCGTCTACGCGGGCCTCGTCGACAAGAACCTGTGGGGCCACGTCCGCCGCTGGGCGGGCATCATGATCGCCGTGATCCTGGTGAAGCCCGTGATCGTGATCGTGCTCGGCCTCGCCGGGGCGCTGTCCTCCGAGGACGGGCCCAACGCGTTCTCCGCCGTGGTCTCCGGACTGTCGATCATCCTGCTGGCCATCTTCGCCAGCGCGATGATCTACCGCTTCGTGCCCGGCTTCGGCGACGAGATCGCGGGCTCCCGCAACAACCGCATCATGCAGGGCGCCGAGAGCAAGGCCGCCGCCGTGATCAGCTCACCGGCGACGCTGGTCTCTCAGGGCATCAAGACGCACAGCACCCGCGCCGACAACAACAGCGGCGGAGGAGGCGGGGCCCGCCCCTCCAACCCCGCCTCCGGCGGAGTCGCCGCCCACAGCTCACGCCCGACGGGTGGCGGCGGCGCCGCCCCCGCACCGCGCTCCAGCAGCCCGGTGAACTCCCCCCATGCCGGCAACACCCGCAACAGCAGCACCAACAGCACGGGAGGTGACGGGCGTTGACGACCGAGACCCACGTGTCCCACGTGATCGCGCCCCGCCGTACGTATCTGATCGGCCGCGCCCGGCCGAACGCGATCGTCGGCCGTAATCGCGAGACCGGAGAGATCGCGCTGATCGTCGTGGGCGCGTTCCTCGGCATGATGTGCGGGCTCCTCGTCCCCGTCCTGTCCGTGCGGATCGTGCTCCTCGCCGGCCTGCCCATGCTGGCCCTGTCCGCCGTGTACGTGCCCTACAAGGGCCGCACCTTCTATAAGTGGTTCGAAATCAACCGCAGCTTCAAGCGCACCGTGCGCCGCAACACCACCTACCGCTCCGGCGCCGCCGAGGCGGGCACCCGCCTGGACGGACGCGAGGTGGAGATCGGGTCGCCCCCCGGCATCGGACGGATCACCTGGCTCGCCGCCCCGTTCGGCCCCGACGAGATCGCCGTACTGCTGCACGCGGACCGCAAGACCGTCACCGCCGCCATCGAGATCGAGGGGCCGGGCGTCGGCCTGCGCGACTCCGAGGACCAGGAAGCCCTCGTCGACCGCTTCGGCACCCTGCTCAAGCACGTCGCCAACGGCGACGGCTTCGTCACCCGCATCCAGATGCTCGCCCGCACCCTGCCCGCCGACCCCGACGCCCACGCCAAGGACGTCGCCGTCCGCGGCGACGACAGGTCACCGGGGTGGCTGCAGCAGTCGTACGAGCAGCTCCAGTCGATGGTGTCGACCAGCAGCGAGCAGCACCGCGCCTACCTCGTCGCCTGCATGCACTACAACCGCGAACTCGCCGCCGAGGCCCAGACCATGGCCCGCGCGATGCGCAGCCAGGGCGGCGGCAAGGTGAACCGGGACGCGGGGCTCGCCGTCGTCATGGCCCGTGAGCTGACCGACATCTGCTCCCGGCTCCAGGAGGCCGACATCCGCGTACGGCAGCCGCTCGGCCAGAGCAGACTGTCCTCGCTGATCCACTCCATGTACGACCCGGACCATCCGATCGACCACATCCAGGCGATGTCGCGGCGCAACGCCTGGCCGGCCGAGCTGGACGCCATGGAGCCCACCTACCTCCAGGCGAAGACCCGCGAGTCCTCGACCCGCGCCCCCTGGTGCCACGCCACGGCGTGGATCAAGGAGTGGCCGATGACGCCGGTGGGCGTCAACTTCCTGGCCCCGCTGCTCGTCCACACCCCGGACGTGATCCGTACGGTCGCCGTGACCATGGACCTCGAACCCACCGAGGTCGCCATCGAGCGGATGCTGACCGAGAAGACCAACGACGAGGCGGAGGCGTCCCGCGCCGCCAAGATGAACCGCACCGTCGACCCGCGCGACATCGCCGCCCACGGCCGCCTCGACCAGCGCGGCGAGGACCTCGCCAGCGGCGCGGCCGGCGTCAACCTGGTCGGCTACATCACCGTCTCCTCCCGCAATCCCGAGGCCCTGGCCCGCGACAAGCGGACCATACGGGCGTCGGCCGGAAAGTCGTACCTGAAGGTGGAGTGGTGCGACCGCGAGCACCACCGCGCGTTCGTGAACACACTCCCGTTCGCCACCGGCATTCGAAGGTAGGGGCTGAGCCGCTATGCGGGATCCGCTGTCCGTCGTCACCGACGCCTTCACGTCCTTCCTGTTCGGAAAGGTCGAGACGACACGGCTGCCGGTACGTACGTCCACGGGCCAGGCCCAGGCGGTCTACCTGCCGACCGCCGCGCCCGGCCTCGGCGACTCCGGCGTCATCATCGGCCGCGAGGTCTACTCCGGCAAGGGCTACATCTACGACCCCTTCCAGCTCTACGGCCAGCAGCTCCCCGCCCCGCACTGGCTGGTCCTCGGCGAGTCCGGCAACGGCAAGTCGGCCCTGGAGAAGACGTACGTCCTGCGCCAGCTGCGCTTCCGCGACCGCCAGGTCGTCGTCCTGGACGCGCAGGGCGAGGACGGCGTCGGCGAGTGGAACCTCGTCGCCCAGGAGCTGGGCATCACGCCCATCCGGCTGGACCCGACGGCCGCCCTGGACCACGGCATCCGGCTCAACCCCCTCGACCCGTCCATCACGACGACCGGCCAGCTCGCCCTGCTGCGGACCATCATCGAGGTCGCGATGGGCCACGGCCTGGACGAGCGCTCCGGCTTCGCCCTCAAGGTCGCGCACGCCTACGTCAACGAGACCATCCTCGACCGCCAGCCGGTCCTCTCCGACATCGTGGAGCGGCTGCGCCACCCGGAACCGGAGTCCGCGGAGGCGATGAACGTCGCCATAGACGACGTACGGGCCTGGGGCCTGGACGTCGCCCTGGTCCTGGACCGGCTCGTCGACGGTGACCTGCGGGGCATGTTCGACGGCCCGACGACCGTCGGCATCGACCTCGACGCACCGCTGATCGTGTTCGACCTGTCCCACATCGACCGCAACTCCATCGCCATGCCGATCCTGATGGCGATCGTCGGTGTGTGGCTGGAGCACACCTGGATCCGCCCCGACCGGAAGAAGCGCATCTTCCTGGTCGAGGAGGCCTGGCACATCATCAACAGCCCCTTCGTGGCGCAGCTGTTCCAGCGGCTGCTGAAGTTCGGGCGGCGGCTCGGCCTGTCGTTCGTCGCGGTCGTCCACCATCTGTCCGACGTGGTGGACGGGGCGGCGGCGAAGGAGGCGGCGGCCATCCTGAAGATGGCGTCGACCCGGACCGTCTACGCCCAGAAGGCGGACGAGGCGAGGGCGACGGGGCGGGTGCTCGGCCTGCCCAGGTGGGCGGTCGAGATCATCCCGACGCTGACACCCGGTATCGCGGTGTGGGACGTCAACGGCAATGTGCAGGTGGTCAAACACCTGGTCACGGAGACGGAACGCCCGCTGGTCTTCACCGACCGCGCGATGACCGAGTCGTCCGCCGACCTCACGGACGACGCCCTGCGCGCCGCCGAGCTGGAGGCGGAGGAGCGGGCGGCGGCCTTCATGGAGCAGCACGTCGGCGACTCCGAATCGACGGTGGCGTAGGGGGCGGCGCGTGTGAGACCGGACGATCGGCGTGAGCAGGGCGGCATCCCGGACGGGCTGCTGGTCGGCATCCTCGCGTTCCTGCTCGGCATGACCGCGATGGTGTGGACGGCCACCGGCCTCGCGGGCCTCTTCGCCCACGGCCACTGGCCGGACGGCATCACCTTCACCCGCACCCCCCTGGCCATACGGCACCTGGTCGCCGAACCCGACAACCTCCCGGGCGCCTGGCCGGACACCCCGGAGTCCGCCCTCTCGGGCTACGGCCTCTTCTGGGGCCTGTTCATCGGCCAGCTGATGATCCTGACGGTCCTGGCGGTGTTCGTGATGGGCACGCTGGCCCGCTGGAGGGCGCTACGGTCCCGCCGCCGGACGGACCGGAAGCCGGCGGTGCGACAGCGGCAACCGGAACCGGAGCCTCTGCCCGAACCGGAGCCGAAGCAGCTCCACGAGGTGCCCACCCCGAGGGAGCCCGAGAAGCAGACGCCGGTGCCGGAAGAACCCGTACGGACACCCGTGGCCGACGGTGAACCGGTGGCTGGGTGGGAAACACCCCGCGTCGAAGGCGCGGGGCTCCACAACGGCCCCCCGGCCACCGCGGGGCTGTGCTACGGCCCCCCGGCCACCCGCCACACCGCCGCCACCCAGGCCGTACGCGACGCCGAGGGCCCCGCCCTCGTCCTCACCTCCAACCCCACCCTCTGGCACGACACCAAGGACGCCCGCGCCAAACTCGGCCCCACCCACCTCTACGACCCCACCCACCTGTGCGACACCCCGGCCCGCCTCCACTGGTCCCCCACGGCCGGCTGCGAGGACAAGGACACGGCCAAGGCGAGAGCGGTCGCACTGCTCAGCCCCGTACGACCCACCTCCCGCCTCGACCAGGCGGTCGCCGACACCGCGGAGACCCTCCTCCGCAGCTACGTCCACGCCGCCGCCGTGGACGGCCGTACGATCCGCCACGTCCACCGCTGGTCCCAGGGCATCCAGGTGCACGACGCCGTACGCATCCTCCGTACCAGCCCCAAGGCCGCCCCCGGCTCCGCCGGTGAACTCGAGGCCGCGCTCACCGCACACCCCGAACGCCGGGACATGGCCCAGCAGCTGACGACCCGTGCCCTGGCCGCCCTCTCCACGGTCAACGTCCGTGAAGCCTGCACTCCCAACCGAACTGATGCCCTCGCCCTGGATTCCTTCATCCATGAAGGGGGCACGCTTTACGTCGTGGGCGAATCCATCGAGGACCCCCGCACCAGCCCGGGCGCGATGCCCCTGCTGACGGCCCTCACCTCGCACGTGGTCGAGCACGGCCGGCGCATGGCCGCACGGTCATCCTCCGGTCGGCTCGACCCACCACTCACCCTCGTCCTCGACGACGTGGCGGCCGTGGCCCCGCTCCCCCAGCTCCCCGACCTGCTCGCCACCGGCACGGACCTCGGCCTGCCCACACTGGCCCTGCTCCGCTCCCGCGAACAGGCCCGAGCCCGCTGGCCCCACACCGAACTACCCGTCTGAGTCCTAGATCACGGCCGCTCGACCACCATCTCCAGCTCGTCCGGCTCGTCGGCCCGAGGCACGGTCACCCCGCTCTCCACGAACCCGGCCTTGCGATAGAACCCCAGCGCACGCGCGTTCTCCGGATGCACCACGAGCCGAACACGCTCCACCCCGCGCCCCCACGCCCACTCGAGCGCCGCGTCGAACAGCGCCCTCGTCAGCCCGTTCCCCCGGTACCCGGGCGCCACGTACACCCCCACCAGATGCCCCTGCCGCCGCTCCACGGCCAGCCCGGCCCAGTCGGTCGTCCCGGCCTCCTCGATCAGCACGGCGACATTGCCCACCCAGCTCCCGTCCGGCGCCTCGGCGATGAACTGCCGGGCCCCGTTCGCCGTACGCTCCCGCCACCAGGCATCGGGCCGGGCCGCCGCCTCCTCGTAGGTGTCCAGATAGGCGAGGTGCGCGACCGGATCCCGCAGCGCGACGAGCCGCAGCTCCTTCGACGCCCGCCACTCCTCCGCCCGCACCGGCCGGATCACACAGTCCCCGAAGGTCACCACGCTCGCAGTCATGCCCGCCACCGTAGTACCGGGGTACGACCGCCCTCATCCCGAATACGGTCCCCGGTCCGACGCCCACCGCCCCCGCGCGGACGAGCATCGAGACATGATTACGGCACAGGACCTCACCAAACGCTACGGCGACCGGACCGTCGTCACCGACCTGTCCTTCACCGTCCGCCCCGGCACCGTCACCGGCTTCCTCGGCCCGAACGGCGCCGGCAAGTCCACCACCATGCGCATGATCCTCGGCCTGGACGCCCCCACACGCGGCCACGCCACCGTCGGCGGCCGCGCCTACGCCGCCCACCCCGCACCCCTCACCGAGGTCGGCGCCCTCCTGGAGGCCCGCTCCGTCCACCCCGGCCGCACCGCCCACCACCATCTGCGCGCGCTCGCCCTCACCCACGGCATCCCGAAGAGCCGCGTCGAGCACGTCCTGGGCCTCACCGGCCTGACCGACGTCGCGAACCGCCGGGTCAAGGGCTTCTCCCTCGGCATGGGCCAACGCCTCGGCATCGCCGCCGCCCTGCTCGGCGACCCGGCCACGGTCATCCTCGACGAGCCGGTCAACGGGCTCGACCCCGAGGGCGTCCGGTGGATCCGCACCCTCCTCAAGTCCCTGGCCGCCGAGGGCCGTACGGTCCTGATCTCCTCACATCTGATGAGCGAGACGGCCCTCACCGCCGACCACCTGGTCATCATCGGCCGCGGCCGGCTCCTCGCCGACACCACGGTCGCCGACTTCGTACGCCACTCCGGCACGGGCACCGTCAAGGTCGTCACCCCGGACGCCACCGCCCTCGTACGCCAACTCGCCGCACCCGGCGTCACGATCACCACGGACGCCCCGGGCAGCCTCACCGTGCAGGGCGCCGACGCCGAACACATCGGCCGTACGGCCGCCGCCCACGGCATCCCCCTCTTCGAGCTCACCCCCAGCACGGCCTCCCTGGAGGAGGCGTTCATGGACCTCACCCACGACACGGTCGAGTACCCCACCGCCCTGGAAGGAGCAGCCGCATGACCACCACCGCCCCGCCCTACCGGGTCACCCCGGCCCGCGTCCTGCGCTCCGAATGGCACAAGCTGTGGACGCTCCGCTCCACCTGGATCAACCTCGCCGCCACCGCCGCCCTCACCCTCGCCATGGGCATCGGCGTCAGCGCCGCCTACGACGGCTCCGGCGGAGGCGGCATGGACACGGTCGTCTTCGTCCTCCTCGGCACCCAGTTCGCCACCATCACCCTCGCCGTCCTGGGCATCCTCGCCACCGCGGGCGAGTACTCCACCGGCCAGATCCGCGCCACCATGACCGCCGTACCGCGCCGGCTGCCCGTCCTGTGGTCCAAGGCCGCCGTCCTGGCCGCCGCCGCCTTCCCGCTCTGCCTGTGGACCAACCTGCTCACGTTCCCGCTCGCCCAGGCCTTCCTCGGCGACACCGACCAGTCGGCGTCCCTCGGCGACCCGGACGTCCTGCGCGGCCTCGCCGGCAACGCGGCGGGCCTCACGCTCCTCACCGTCCTGGCGCTCTGCCTCGGCGCCGTGACCCGCTCCGTCCCGCTCGCCATCGGCGCGTACATCGGCCTCCTCATGATCCTCCCGGAGGTCCTGGCGATGCTCCCGTACGCCTTCGTCGACGACGCCGTCGACCACTTCCCCGCCCAGGCCCTGCAGACCCTCACCGCCACCGACACCGCCTCGCCCGGCACGGCCCTCATCGCCCTCGCCCTCTGGGCGGCGGCCGCCCTCGCGGCGGCCGCGACGACCCTGCGCCGCCGGGACGTCTGAGCCGTGCCGCCCACCGTGTTCCCTCCGCCGGACGCACCCACCACCATGGACCCCGTGACGAACGACCCACAGGCTTCGCCGACGGCGGTACGGACGACGGAACCCCTCACCCAGTACCTGCAACGAGCCAACCAGCGGGTGCGCGCCTTCGACCGGCGGCACCCGCTGCTGTGGGATCTGCACTTCAGCGGTTTCTGGGTGATCGCCGCCCTTATCGACTACGCCGGTGACGGCTGGCGCAACGTCACCCACAACCCGGACGTCCCCGGCCCCCTCCTCCTCGTCCTGAGCCTCGGCCTGTCCGTCCCGCTCCTGTGGCGCCGCACCCACCCCGCGGGGGTCCTGCTCGCCATGGCCCCGTTCGCCCTGGTCAACGCCTGGTCGGGCGCCACCCTCCAGGCCGCGCTCCTCCAGCTCGTCGTCGTCTACCACATCGCTCTGCGCCTCCCCCTGCGCCATCTGTTCTGGGCCCCGGCCCTGATGCTCACCCCCGTGCTGGTGTCCACGGCCCGCTACGGCGAGGGCGAGTGGAGCCAGCAGATCGGCTCGCAGCTGACATCGATCCTCGTGGCCGTCCTCATCGGCATCACGGTCCGTACCCGCCAGAACTACACGAACGCCCTGGAGGATCGCGCCCGCCGTCTGGAGATCGAACGCGACCAGCAGGCCCAGCTGGCGGCCGCCGCCGAACGAGCCCGTATCGCCCGCGAGATGCACGACATCATCGGCCACAACCTGTCCGTCATCACCGGCCTCGCCGACGGCGGCAAGTACGCGGCCGGCAAGTCCCCGGAACGCGCCGCCCAGGCCCTGGACGCCATCGCCACCACCAGCCGCCAGGCCCTCGGCGAACTCCGCCGCCTCCTGGACGTCCTGCGCGACGAGGAACCCCGGCCCGCCGAACGGGCACCCCAGCCCGCCCTCACCGACCTGGACCGGCTCATCGCCGGCGTCCGCGAAGCGGGCCTCCCCGTCCAGGCCACCGTCGAGGGCCGGGCCGCTCTCCCGCCGGGCCGCCAGCTCACCGTCTACCGCGTCGTCCAGGAAGCCCTCACCAACACCCTCAAACACGCCGGCCCCGACGCCTCCTCGGAGATCCGTATCGTCTACGGCGGCAAGGGCGCCGTCACCGCCACGGTCACCGACACGGCAGCCGTACGGCCGGCCGCCGCCCCCACCGACGGCCGCGGCCTCCCCGGCATGCGGGAACGTACGTCCCTGTACGGCGGCACACTCGAGGCCGGCCCGCGCCCGCACCCCGAGCAGGGCTGGCGCGTCCATCTGCAGCTCCCGGAGGAATCCCCGCAGTGACCACCGTCCTCATCGCCGACGACCAGCCCCTCCAGCGCTTCGGCTTCCGCATGCTCCTGGAGAGCCAGGACGACCTGACCGTCCTGGGAGAGGCCGCGAACGGCACCGAAGCGATCCGTATGACGGCCGAACTGCATCCCGACGTGGTCCTGATGGACATCCGTATGCCCGGCCTGGACGGCATCGAGGCGACCCGTCGCATCGCCGCCACCGGCGACCGCACCCGCGTCCTCATCCTCACCACGTTCGACCTGGACGAATACGCCTACGCCGGCCTCCGCGCGGGCGCCTCCGGCTTCCTCGTCAAGGACGCCCAGCCCGAGGAACTCCTCTCCGGCATCCGCAACGTGGCCACCGGGGACGCGGTCGTCGCTCCCGGCCTGACCCGCCGTCTCCTCGACGCCTACGCCCAGCACCTGCCGACGACCACCGCGGAGCCCGCCCTGACCGACGCCCCGCACATCGATACCCGCCTGAGCTCCCTCACCGAACGCGAACGCGAGATCCTCACGGTCATCGGCATGGGCTGGACCAACACGGAAATCGCCACCCGCCTGCACCTGGCCGAGTCCACGGTGAAAACCCACGTGGGCCGCATCCTCGCGAAGACCGGCTCCCGGGACCGTATTCAGGCGGTCATCCTGGCGTACGACACGAAACTGGTGGAGCCGTCCTGAAACGCAGAAAGCCCCCGTGCCGAATGGCACGGGGGCTTTCTACAATGATTGTTCGGCGGCGTCCTACTCTCCCACAGGGTCCCCCCTGCAGTA
>NZ_JOCA01000016.1 GCF_000718785.1 Streptomyces sp. NRRL WC-3626
GGAGGGCGGAGGGCGGAGGGCGGAGGGCGGAGGGCGGAGGGCGGAGGGCGGAGGGGTGCGGTATGACTGCCCGCGGAGGGCAGCGGGAGCGTGCGGTGCTACTGCCCGTGGCGGGCGTCGGGGCGGGTGGTGGCCGCTGCCGCGCGGCGGGGTGTGGCTGTGGGCGGGCGTGTGGGTGCGGATGGCCGTCATTCGGCCGGCGCCGGTCTGCTCGTCCCGGCGAGGTGTGGGCGCGGGGGTGCAGGGTGGGGCCGTGGGTGTCCGGGGAGGGGGTTAGTCCTCGTCCTCGTCGTCCAGGCGGGCGAGCCAGGTGGCCAGGCGTTCCACCGGGACCTCGAAGTCGGGGTTGAGGTCGACGAAGGTGCGGAGCTGTTCGGCCAGCCACTCGAAGGAGACCTCCTCCTCCCCGCGCCGCTTCTCCAGTTCCTCGATGCCACGGTCCGTGAAGTACATGAGGACAAGGATAGGTGCGGGAAAACGGGCGGGCCGCACCCCCCGTGAGAGGGGTGCGGCCCGTACGGACGGCCGGAGAGGCTACGCCTCGAAGACCTCGCGCACCAGCTGCTCCTGCTCGGCCTGGTGGCGCTTCGCGGAGCCGACCGCCGGGGACGAGCCGTGCGGCCGCGAGATGCGGCGCAGACGCTCGTCGTGCGGCAGGTCGGCGCCGACCGACAGGTCGAGGTGGTCGATCAGGTTGAGCGCGATGAACGGCCAGGCACCCTGGTTCGCCGGCTCCTCCTGGGCCCACAGGTACTTCTCGGCGTTCGGGTACTTCTTGATCTCCGCCTGGAGCTCGGCACCCGGCAGCGGGTACAGGCGCTCGATGCGGATGATCGCCGTATCCGTCGTGCCGCGCTTCTTCCGCTCGGCGTCGAGGTCGTAGTAGACCTTGCCGGCCGTGAAGACGACCTTCTTCACCGCGGCCGGGTCGACCGTGTCGTCGCCGATGACCGGGCGGAACTGGCCCGAGGTGAACTCCTCCGCCTTCGCCGCCGCGGCCTTCAGGCGCAGCATCGACTTCGGGGTGAAGACGACCAGCGGCTTGTGGTGCGGGTTGTGCGCCTGCCACCGCAGGAGGTGGAAGTAGCTCGACGGCGAGGTCGGCATCGCGACCGTCATGTTGTTCTGGGCGCAGAGCTGCAGGAACCGCTCCGGACGAGCCGAGGAGTGGTCCGGGCCCTGGCCCTCGTAGCCGTGCGGGAGGAGCAGGACCACACCGGAGGTCTGGGCCCACTTCTGCTCCGCCGAGGAGATGAACTCGTCCACGACCGTCTGCGCGCCGTTGACGAAGTCACCGAACTGCGCCTCCCACAGCACGAGCGCGTCGGGGCGGGCCAGCGAGTAGCCGTACTCGAAGCCCATCGCCGCGTACTCGGACAGCAGGGAGTTGTAGACGTTCAGCCGCGACTGGTCCTCGGAGAGGTACTGCAGCGGCGTGTACTCCTCGCCCGTGCTGCGGTCGATGATGACCGCGTGGCGCTGGCCGAAGGTACCGCGCTGGGAGTCCTGGCCCGCGAGGCGCACCGGGACGCCCTCCAGGAGCAGCGAGCCGAGGGCGAGGGTCTCGCCCATGCCCCAGTCGATGGTGCCGTCCTCGACCATCGTCGCCCGGCGCTGCAGCTGCGGCAGCAGCCGCGGGTGGACGGTGATGTGGTCGGGGATGTTGACCTGGGACTCGGCGATCCGCTTGACGGTCTCCGTGGTCACCGCGGTGTTCACGGCGACCGGGAACTCGGCCTGCGGGTCCGAGGTCTCGACCGTGGCCGGCTGCGAGGTGGCCTCACGGACCTCCGTGAAGACCTTCTCCAGCTGGCCCTGGTAGTCCTGCAGCGCCTGCTCGGCCTCTTCCAGGGTGATGTCGCCGCGACCGATGAGGGACTCGGTGTACAGCTTGCGCACCGAGCGCTTCTTGTCGATGAGGTCGTACATCAGCGGCTGGGTGAAGGCGGGGTTGTCGGTCTCGTTGTGACCGCGGCGGCGGTAGCAGATGAGGTCGATCACCACGTCCTTGTTGAACGCCTGACGGAACTCGAAGGCGAGCCGCGCCACGCGGACGCAGGCCTCCGGGTCGTCGCCGTTCACATGGAAGATCGGGGCCTCGATCATCCGGGCCACGTCCGTCGCGTACATCGACGAGCGGGACGACTCCGGGGCGGCGGTGAAGCCGACCTGGTTGTTGATGACGACGTGGACCGTGCCGCCGGTGCGGTAGCCGCGCAGCTGCGACATGTTCAGGGTCTCGGCCACCACGCCCTGGCCCGCGAAGGCCGCGTCGCCGTGGATCGCCACCGGCAGGACGGTGAAGTCCGTGCCGCCCTTGCCGATGATGTCCTGCTTGGCGCGGGCGACGCCCTCCAGGACCGGGTCGACCGCCTCCAGGTGAGAGGGGTTGGCGACCAGGGAGACCTTGATCTGCTCGCCGTCCAGCCCGGTGAAGGTGCCCTCGGCGCCCAGGTGGTACTTCACGTCGCCGGAGCCGTGCATCGACTTCGGGTCGAGGTTGCCCTCGAACTCGCGGAAGATCTGCGCGTACGACTTGCCGACCACGTTCGCCAGCACGTTCAGCCGGCCGCGGTGGGCCATGCCGATGACGACCTCGTCGAGGCGGGACTCGGCGGCCGAGTCCAGCACCGCGTCGAGCAGCGGGATGACGGACTCGCCGCCCTCCAGGGAGAAGCGCTTCTGGCCGACGTACTTCGTCTGCAGGAAGGTCTCGAAGGCCTCCGCCGCGTTCAGCCGGCGCAGGATGCGCAGCTGCTCCTCGCGCTCGGGCTTGGTGTGCGAGCGCTCGATGCGGTCCTGGATCCACTTGCGCTGCTTCGGGTCCTGGATGTGCATGAACTCGACACCGGTGGTGCGGCAGTACGAGTCGCGCAGCACGCCGAGGATGTCGCGCAGCTTCATCAGGGTCTTGCCGGCGAAGCCGCCGACCGCGAACTCGCGCTCCAGGTCCCACAGGGTGAGCCCGTGCTCGGTGATGTCCAGGTCGGGGTGCTTGCGCTGCTGGTACTCCAGCGGGTCGGTGTCGGCCATGACGTGGCCGCGGACCCGGTAGGAGTGGATCAGCTCGAAGACACGGGCGGCCTTGGTGACGTCGTCGTCGTGGGACGCGTCGATGTCCTTGAGCCAGCGGACCGGCTCGTAGGGGATGCGCAGCGCCTCGAAGATCTCGTCGTAGAAGTTCTTCTCGCCGAGCAGCAGGTTGGCGACCGCGCGCAGGAACTCGCCGGAGGCGGCGCCCTGGATCACCCGGTGGTCGTAGGTCGACGTGAGCGTCATGACCTTGGAGATGCCGAGCTTGTTCAGGGTGTCCTGGGAGGTGCCCTGGAACTCCGCCGGGTAGTCCATGGCGCCGACGCCCATGATCACCGACTGGCCGGGCATCAGCCGCGGCACGGAGTGGACGGTGCCGAGTCCGCCGGGGTTGGTCAGGGAGACCGTGACACCGGTGAAGTCGTCCATCGTCAGCTTGTTGTCGCGGGCGCGGCGGACGATGTCCTCGTAGGCCTGCCAGAACTCGAAGAAGTTCAGCGTCTCGGCCTTCTTGATGGCCGCGACGACCAGCTGGCGGTCGCCGTTGGGCTTCACCAGGTCGATGGCCAGACCGAGGTTGACGTGCTCCGGCTTCACCAGGGTCGGCTTGCCGTCCACGCGCGCGAACGAGTGGTTCATCGTCGGCATGGCCTTGATGGCCTGCACCATCGCGTAGCCGATGAGGTGCGTGAAGGAGATCTTCCCGCCCCGGGCCCGCTTGAGGTGGTTGTTGATGACGATGCGGTTGTCGAACAGCAGCTTCACCGGGACCGCGCGCACGGACGTGGCCGTGGGCAGCTCCAGGGAGGCGTCCATGTTCTTCACCACGGCGGCGGACGGGCCGCGCAGGGTGACCTGCTCGGGGCCGGTCTTCGCCGCGCCGGCGGCCTCGGGCTTCGCGGCGGCCGGCTTGGCGGCGGGCGCGGCAGGCGCGGCCGTCTTCGCCGGGGCCGGAGCCGCGGCAGGTGCCGGGGCCGGTGCGGCGGGAGCCTTGGCGGCCGGCTGAGCGGCGGCAGCGGGCTGCGCGGCCGCCGGCTGCGCCGGGGTGGCCGGCCGGGCCGGGGTGACCGGCTGGGCCGTGGGGGTGGAGGTTCCCGCGGCCCCCGCGGCCGCGGTACCCGCCGGAGCCGACGCGGCAGGCGCGCCCGGCTTGTAGTCGGCGAAGAAGTCCCACCAGGCTCGGTCGACCGAGTTCGGGTCCTGGAGGTACTGCTGGTAGATCTCGTCGACGAGCCATTCGTTGGCACCGAAGGCCGCTGCGGGGTTCTTGCCCGCTTGGTCGGTGTCGGTCGAGATGCTCGAGTTACTGGGGGACTGTGGCGACACGGCGTCAACCGCCCTCTTCCGCTTCGCAAGATGATGGACAGCGGAAATAAAGGCTACGCCCCCGAGAGCGAGAAGGTCAGGCCGGGCCCGTTCATCGTCGCGTAAGTCACATTGCGGCAAGCGTTTCGGGGCATGAAATGGCGGGAAACAACCCTGGTTTCGATTCTTCCGGCCGCGTCAGGCATCACTGCGCCGGGCCTCGGCGCTCAGCTCGCGCGGGCCTCTGCCTGATCACACGTGTCCGTCAGCGTGGACACGCATGGATCGTGCGGCTCCGCTTCGAACTTTACGTCAACTTGGTACGGAAGAGGCTTCCGGAAGAGTGATGAGGATCCGGCAGCCCCGCTCGGATTCGGCCACGCCGATCCGGCCGCCGTGCAGATCGACGGCCCAGCGGGCGATCGCCAGGCCCAGTCCGGTGCCGCCGTCGCTGCCCGGCCCGTGCGGCCGGTTGACGTTGCCCCGGTTGAAGCGCTCGAAGACCCGGTGCCACTCGGTCCGCGGAATGCCGGGCCCCTCGTCCAGCACCTCCAGCTCCAGCGACCCCTGCTGCGCCCCGACCCGCGCCCTGACCGTCACCCGGCCGTGCGGCGGGCTGTGCTTGACCGCGTTGTCGATCAGGTTCGCGACGACCTGGTGGATGCGCTCGGGGTCGGCGTGCGCGACCAGCTCGGGCGGCGACACGTCGAGGTGCAGATGGACGTCCGTACGCGTGTGGCTGCCCGAGCCGGAGGCCATGCCCGCGCGGGCGGTGGAGACCATGTTGGCCTCCTTGAGCACCCCGGACAGATACGGCCACACCTCGAACCGCCGCTTCTTCAGCGGCACCACGCCGTTGTCCAGGCGGGACAGGTCCAGGAGGGTCTCCACGAGGCGGCCCAGCCGCTCGGTCTGCTTGAGGGCCGTACGCATGGTCTCGGGGTCGGCCTCGGTGACGCCGTCGACGATGTTCTCCAGCACCGCGCGCAGACCCGCGATGGGGGTGCGCAGCTCGTGCGAGACGTTGGCGACCAGCTCCTTGCGCTGGCGGTCCTGGGCCTCCAGCTCGTCCGCCATGACGTTGATCGTCTGGGCCAGGTCGCCGAGCTCGTCCCAGCGGTTCTCGCGGACCCGGCGGGTGTAGTCGCCGTGCGAGATGGAACGGGCCACGGCGTTCATGTCGTCCAGCGGCGCGGTGAGCGAGTGCGCCACGAACTGGGTGATCAGCAGTGTGGCGATCATCGAGAACACCGTGATGAAGCGCAGCTCCGTCTTGGTGTGCACGGCGATCACCGACAGGCCGGTGGTGATCAGGACCGACACGACGACGAGTGCGCCGAGCTTGGTCTTGATCGAGAACGGGCGTACACCGCCCCAGGGCGGCTGTGCCCCGGGGCCTCCGCGTCCGGCCGGCCCGTCGCTCATGGCGTCGGCGTCTCCAGGGCGTAGCCCACGCCGTGCACGGTGCGGATGCGCTCGGCGCCGATCTTCCGGCGCAGCGCCTTGATGTGGCTGTCGACCGTGCGGGTGCCGGAGGCGTCCGCCCAGTCCCAGACCTCGGCCAGCAGCTGCTCCCGGGAGAGCACCGCGCGCGGGGTGTTCGCCAGGCACACCAGGAGGTCGAACTCGGTGGGCGTCAGATGGACGTCCTCGCTGCGCACCCGCACCCTGCGCTGCGCGTGGTCGATCTCCAGTTCGCCCAGGCGCAGGATGCCGCTGCGCGGGGTCGTCGCCGCGAGGGCCGCCCGCTCCATGCGGCGCAGCAGTACGTGCACGCGTGCCGCCAGTTCCCGCATGGAGAAGGGCTTCGTCATGTAGTCGTCGGCGCCGACGCCCAGCCCGACCAGCATGTCGGTCTCGTCGTCGCGCGCGGTGAGCATCATCACCGGCACCGGCCGCTGGGCCTGCACGCGGCGGCAGACCTCCAGGCCGTCGAAGCCAGGCAGCATGATGTCGAGGATCAGCAGGTCGGGCTGCCAGGCCTCCGCCGTGTCCACCGCGGACGGGCCGTCGCCCGCCGTTTGCACCAGGAATCCCTCGGCGCGGAGGCGAGTCGCGATGGCGTCCACGATCGTCGCGTCGTCCTCGACCACCAGGACCCGGCGCTGAGCGCCGGGGGTGGTCGTGGCCGTGCCGTTGTGGGAGGTGTGTGTCTGCTCCATCGCCCGCCCCTGAGGTGTGCTTTTTCCGGAATCCGTGGGGTGATCCGTCGTCTGCGCATCACTGCTATTGACGCTTGAATGATCCGCGTCAGGGCAGCAGCGTACGGGGAGTCACCACGGCTTTGCTATCCAGGGCGGACGCCGATGTGCACGACGTCCGGAACGCCCCGGGCAACGGGGACCTCATCGGTACGCACCCCCTGGAACCCGGCATTCCGCAAGGTTTCTTCGAAATCCGGGGAGGGCTTGGCCGACCATACGGCGAGTACCCCGCCCGGTCTCAACACCCGCGCGCAGGCCGCGAGTCCGGACGGCTCGTACAGGCCCTCGTTGTCCTCGGTGACGGTCCAGTCGGGCCCGTTGTCGATGTCGAGGCAGAGCGCGTCGAACGTGTCCGACGTCTCATCGAGGTACCCGACCAGGTCCGCCTCGACGATCTCCGTACGCGGATCGGCCAGCGCCTTCGCCGAGACCGCGGCGAGCGGTCCCGCGCGGTGCCATCCGATGACGGCCGGTTCGCGTTCCACCACCGCGATCCGTCCCCAGCGGGACTGCCCGGCCGCGTGTGCGAGCGAGAAGCCCACCCCGAGGCCGCCGATCAGCACGTGCGGGGCGGCCGCGCGCGGGCCGAGGGCGGCCAGCGCGACATCGACGAGCCGGCGCTCCGAGCGGCCGTCGGAGGTGTCCATCAGGAAGCAGCCGTTGGCGATGATCTGCAGCAGACCGCCGTGCCTGCGCAGCACGACCTCGCCGTACGGACCCTCGCGACGGTCCAGGACTTCGGGGGGTTCGGGAATGCCGTACGGGGTGGACATGCGTTCATCCTGGCAGCTCCCCTTCCACGGCGGGCCGGGGCCTCATGTACCCCCCGGGGGTGATCGCTCAGAGCGAACGCGGCCTCGGGAACATTCGGCGCCTCCCCTGCATTGAGTCGGCATAGCTCAACTTGACTGCCGAAGGGGAGATCATGGCTGCTGAGTCCACACCGCTCGCCCTGCCCGTGCTGCCGCTCGACGACGAGGTCG
Organism: Streptomyces sp. NRRL WC-3626; assembly: GCF_000718785.1. GTDB lineage: Bacteria > Actinomycetota > Actinomycetes > Streptomycetales > Streptomycetaceae > Streptomyces > Streptomyces edwardsiae. The sequence continues at coordinate 7,526 of NZ_JOCA01000016.1, forward strand.
TGCTGCCCGGGATGGTGGTTCCGCTGGACCTGAGCGATTCCGAGGTGCGCGCCGCGGTGGAGGCCGCTCAGGCCGCCGCACGCACCGCGCCCGGGAAGCCGAAGGTGCTGCTGGTGCCACGCGTCGACGGGACCTACGCCGCAACCGGCGTACTGGGCACGGTCGAGCAGGTCGGCAGACTGGCCGACGGCGACCCGGGCGCCCTGATCCGCGGCCGGGGCCGCGTCCGCATCGGCGCCGGGACCACCGGGCCGGGCGCCGCGCTGTGGGTGGAGGGCGTCCGGATCGACGAGACCGTGCCCGAGCCGCTGCCCGGACACGTGACCGAACTGATCAAGGAGTACAAGGCGCTCGCCACCGCGTGGCTGCGCAAGCGCGGTGCCTGGCAGGTCGTCGACCGGGTCCAGGCCATCGAGGACGTCTCCGCGCTCGCCGACAACTCCGGCTACTCGCCGTTCCTGACCACCGAGCAGAAGACCGCCCTGCTGGAGACCGCCGACCCGGTGGCCCGCCTCAAGCTCGCCACCCAGCAGCTGCGCGACCACCTCGCCGAGCAGGACGTCGCCGAGACCATCGCCAAGGACGTCCAGGAGGGCGTCGACAAGCAGCAGCGCGAGTTCCTGCTGCGCCGCCAGCTCGAAGCCGTGCGCAAGGAGCTGCGTGAGCTGGGCGGTGAGCAGGAGGGCGAGGAGTCCGACGACTACCGGGCCCGCGTGGAGGCGGCCGACCTGCCGGAGAAGGTCCGCGAGGCCGCGCTCAAGGAGGTCGACAAGCTGGAGCGCTCCTCCGACCAGTCGCCCGAGGGCTCCTGGATCCGCACCTGGCTCGACACGGTCCTGGAGCTGCCGTGGAACGAGCGCACCGAGGACGCCTACGACATCCAGGGCGCCCAGTCCGTCCTGGACGCCGAGCACGCGGGCCTGCAGGACGTGAAGGAGCGGATCACCGAGTACCTGGCGGTGCGCAAGCGGCGCGGTGACCGGGGGCTCGGCGTGGTCGGCGGCCGGCGCGGCGGTGCCGTACTGGCCCTGGTGGGCCCGCCCGGCGTGGGCAAGACCTCGCTCGGCGAGTCCGTCGCCCACGCGATGGGCCGCAAATTCGTGCGCGTCGCCCTCGGCGGCGTCCGCGACGAGGCCGAGATCCGCGGCCACCGCCGTACGTACGTCGGCGCCCTGCCCGGCCGGATCGTCCGGGCGATCAAGGAGGCCGGTTCGATGAACCCGGTCGTCCTGCTCGACGAGATCGACAAGGTGGGCTCCGACTTCCGTGGCGACCCGGCCGCCGCCCTGCTCGAAGTCCTCGACCCGGCGCAGAACCACACCTTCCGGGACCACTACCTGGAGGTCGAGCTCGACCTGTCCGACGTCGTCTTCCTCGCGACGGCCAACGTGCTGGAGGCCATCCCGGAGGCCCTGCTCGACCGCATGGAGCTGGTCCGCCTGGACGGCTACACCGAGGACGAGAAGGTCGTCATCGCCCGTGACCACCTGCTCCCGCGCCAGCTGGAGCGGGCCGGCCTGGACAAGGACGAGGTGACGATCGACGAGGGCGCGCTGCGCAAGCTGGCCGGCGAGTACACGCGCGAGGCGGGCGTGCGCACCCTGGAGCGGTCCATCGCGCGGCTGCTGCGCAAGGTCGCGGCCCAGCACGAACTGGGGGAGCGGAAGCTGCCCTTCACGGTGACGGACGGCGAGCTGCGGGGCCTGATCGGACGGCCGCACCATGTGCCCGAGTCCGCCCAGGACCCGGCCGAACGCCGTACCGCCGTCCCCGGTGTCGCCACCGGGCTCGCCGTGACCGGCGCCGGCGGTGACGTCCTCTATGTGGAGGCGTCGCTGGCCGACCCGGAGACGGGCGCGGCGGGGCTGACCCTGACCGGCCAGCTGGGTGACGTGATGAAGGAGTCGGCGCAGATCGCGCTGAGCTTCCTGCGCAGTCACGGCGCCGAGCTGGAGCTGCCGGTGGGCGACCTGAAGGACCGGGGAGCGCACATCCACTTCCCGGCGGGCGCGGTCCCCAAGGACGGCCCGAGCGCGGGCGTCACCATGACCACCGCCCTGGCCTCGCTGCTCTCCGGCCGGCTGGTCCGCACCGATGTGGCGATGACCGGCGAGGTCTCGCTCACCGGGCGGGTGCTGCCGATCGGCGGCGTGAAGCAGAAGCTGCTCGCCGCACACCGCGCGGGGATCACCACGGTGATCATCCCCAAGCGCAACGAGCCCGACCTGGACGACGTCCCGGCGGAGGTGCTGGACAAGCTCGACGTCCACGCCGTCACCGATGTCCGCCAGGTCCTGGAACTGGCGCTGTCGCCTGCCACCAACGGCGCGGCGCCGGAGGTTCCGGTCGCGGCGTGACGGACGCGATCGGACGGGTGAGGCCCGGGTCCCGTGAGGGAGGCCCGGGCCTTCACCCGTCTCCGGATCAGCCGGTCGCGAGGGCCCGTACGCGGTCCACGGTGCCGTTGAAGCGGTCGTGGTCGCCGACGGTCGGGCCGGTCGAGGTGTACTGCCACATCGTGTACGTGCTCCAGCCGGCCGGCAGTTCGCCCGCGGTGGAGGCGTACCGGGCGATCCACAGCGGGGTGGTGGAGGCGAAGCCGGCATAGTCACCGGTGCACTGCTTCCACCAGCTGGTCGCCGTGTAGATGACGGCGCTGCGGCCGGTGCGCTCGCGGTACCGGTCCAGGAAGTCGCGGATCCAGCTCACCATCGCGCTCTGCGACTTGCCGTAGCAGGCGTCGCCGTACGGGTTCCACTCGATGTCGAGCACGCCCGGCAGGGTGCGGCCGTCGGCGGACCAGGCGCCGCCGCGGGCGACGAAGTAGTCGGCCTGGGCGGAGCCGCTCGCGGTGTCGGGCGTGCCGAAGTGGTAGGCGCCGCGGATCATGCCGACGTCGTAGGAGCCGCCGTACTGCTGCGAGTGGTACGGGTTGGTGTAGTACGTGCCCTCCGTGGCCTTGGCGTAGGCCCAGCGGACGCCGCTGTTCCACAGGGTCGTCCAGGCGACGTTGCCCTGGTGGCTGGAGACGTCCACGCCCTCCGTCTGGGTGGAGCGGGCGGTGGGCAGGCCGTCCTGCCCGTCGTGGTCGAGCACGCCCATACCCATGTGGGCGGAGCCGCGCGGAGGGGCGGTGGGGGAGGTTCCGGCCGCGCCGGCCGGGTGGGGGAGGGAGAGCAGCGCGAGCAGGACCGCGCCGGCGGTCGCGAGCGCGCGTATGCGGGATCTGTGCACAGGCATGACGCATCTCCGAAAGGTCGGTGGGGCGAACCCGGAATGTGAGCCACATTGCTTGCGTGTTGTGGGCATGCCACTTAATCGCCTGGTGGGGAAAGTGCGTACGTGGACCACGACGGGACGGGGTGGCCGCTCCGCCGATGGTCTACGCCTGCGAAATACTGGTGGAGCTGGGGCGACGTCGCCACTTGGCGGGAAACTTTCAGAACCGGAAACCTGAGCAGGGGCGAACGTGCACGAAGACGGGAACGGCGGCGAGGAGCGGGGCGCGTCCGCGTCAGCCGCGCGGGGTGTGGATCAGCCCGGATTCCTCGCGCTGGAGCGTGAGTTGACGGTGCTGCTGCGGCGGGCGCGGGCCAGTCAGGGGGAGATGTCCCGGGCCGTGCATCCGGAGCTGGAGCCGTCCGCGTACGGGCTGCTGGTCCGTCTGGATGAGTGCGGGCGGCAGCGGGCGACCGAGCTGGCCGGCTACATCGGGGTCGGCAAGGCGACGATGTCGCGGCAGCTGCGGGCGCTGGAGGAGCTGGGGCTGGTGGTCCGGGAGCCGGATCCGGCGGACGGGCGGGCGTGGTTGATCGCGCTGACGGGGGAGGGGCAGGAGCGGGTGCGGCGGGTCCGGGAGGCCCGGCGGGCGCGGTATGCGGGGCGGTTGGCGGACTGGGACCCGGCGGAGGTCTCGGAGCTCGCCCGGTTGCTCGGGCAGTTGAACCGGGGGATGGAGCGGTAACGCGGGCGGTGGGCCGCTTCTGTGTTTGCGGGGGCCGCTGCTTGTAGGTGCGGGGTGCGGGGTGCGGGTGCTGGCGGGAGCGGGGTGTGCGCCGGCCCCGCTGGAGGGGGTGCCGCTGCGCCCACCCGTGCCGCCCCAGCGGCACGACTGCCCGCAGCTGGGGCGCTGGGGCGGCGCGGTTGCCCGTGGCTACGGCGTCAGCTCCGTGTAGATCACCGTCGCGTCGTCGTGGGTTTTGCCTCGGCGGGGTGGGCCCGTGCGTTCCAGGGTTCGTACGTGCTGGACCAGGGCGCGGGCGCCTTCCTTGCGGATCAGGGTGAGGCAGTCGGGCCAGGTGCCCTGGTGGAAGCGGTCGACCCAGCGGGTCGCGCCGTCCGTCAGGGCGGCCAGGGCACGTACCCCGGTGCGGGGCAGGGAGCCGGTGACCGCGCGGGACGCCACCGACGGGTCCGCCGCCGCGGTGAAGAAGCCGCCCTCCTTGTTGCGCAGCGTGCTGTCGACCAGGGCGTCGGTGGCCAGGGCCGAACGGGGGATGCGGTCCAGCCGGTCGTCCAGCAGCGCGGTGACCGTGCCGTCCGGGGACTCCACGAGCAGCGCCGAGTCGGACAGCACCAGGTACTCCACCGAGGCCGGTGACCAGCGGGCCAGCGCCACCGTTGCCTGAGGTGTACGGGGGTGAGAAAGGTCACAGGTTGACGCATGGCTCCCCGCGGTACGCGCGATGGCGAGGGAAAGCAGCTCGGCCAGTGGAACATCCGGGCGGGAAACGGTCAGTTCGGTCAGCGCCCCGCCCAGCCGGGCGGTGAACCAGGGCACGGAATGCAGACATCCGCCGCCGTCCCGGGGCGGCGTGACCCCGTCCAGCACCACGAGCGAACCGCCCTGCCCGGACGCCGGAAGCCCGACGCTCGCGAAGTCCTCGTTGGGGCGGCCGGGGTCACCGGGCTCCGAAACAAGCTCAGTACGCATCCAGCCAGTCTGCACGAGCCCTCCACACGGGCCGCGAAAACCCCTGGCTCGTCGCCCGTTCCGCCCGGCCGTGCAGGTCAGGCGCCTGTTTTGGGGGCAAATGCAGCGCTCCGGGAAGACGTGGCGGCGAATATTGCCACCGCCCGCCGCAGACGTCCAACCGGCGTACCGCGCACGGCCGCTGCGACGGGCAACGGAACTTGCCCCTCAACTCACCTCCGGGGTTCACTCCTTCGAGTGGCGGGTCCGGTGATGCGCATCCACTGCCCGCGGTCGCTGGGAGGGTCGGGGAGCGATGGGGGCGCCTCGCTGTCCGAGCACGGTCAGGAGCTCGGGGTGAACGCCCGCAGCCGTTGACGGAGCGTCACCCGGACCCACGGGTACACGAGTCAGGAATGCGAGCACCGGTGCAGAAGTCGCGGCCTCGTCGCACAGGCAAGCAGACGGCCCCCACGGGGGACGCGGAGCAGGCGCCCCGCGTAGGCAGGGGCAGGCCCACCCATGTACGCAACCGGCTCATCGTCGCCGTGGCCGTGGTGGCCGCCGCGATCGCCGCGGCCGGGGCACCCTCCGTACTCGCGTCCTCCGGGGAGCTCGCGGACTCGCAGGAGCTGGTGACGCTCGCCGAGCAGACCCAGGACTCCCTCGCGCTGGCCCACTCCCTCGCCGACGAGCGCGACGAGGCGGTCCCCTACATCGCGGCGGGGCGGCCCAAGGACAAGGCGCCCTCCGAGGAGCACAGCGCCCGCGTCGACCGGCAGGTCGAGGAGCTGCGCGCCGACACCGACATCCCGGGGGAGCTGCGCGAAGGGCTGGACGCCGTCGCGGCCGTACGCAGAGCGGCGCTCACGGGCAAGAGCAGTGCTCTCGAAGCGCATCAGGCGTACTCCACCGCCATCACCCAGCTGCACCGGCTCGCCGAACAGCTGGCGGAGCGGACCCCGCCGCGCGCCGGCTCCGGCGCCCACGCGCTCGCCGAGCTGGACTCCGCCGTCCAGCAGGCCGCCGCCACCCGCGGACTGCTGCTGGCCGCGCTGAACGTGCCGACCACCACCCAGACCGTGATCGACCCGATCACCGGCCTGCCCTCCACCGTCACCGGTTCCACGGACGCCGACACCAAGCGCCGCGACGCCCTGACCTCCGCCGCCCTCCAGGCCCGGCTGCGCTCCGACGCGGCCCTCGCCGACTTCCGCGAGACCGCGCCGGAGACCGCGCGCGGCTCCTACGACTCCACGGTCACCGGCCCCGAGGTCGAGACCGCCGAGAAGTACCTGGCGAGCCTCACCGACGAGCCGACACTCTCCGACGACGACCTCGGCACCAGCACCAAGAAGCTCACGGCGGCGCTGACCGCGCGGATCGAGACGATGCGCGGGGTGGAGTCCTCCCTCTTCGACCAGCGCACCAAGGACCTCGCCCAGCTCCGCGACGACGACGTCACCGCGCTGGAGATCAGGGTCGCCGTCCTCGGCGCCCTGATGCTGCTCACCATCGGCGTCGCCACCGCGATGGCCCGCACGCTCACGCGCCCGCTGTCGGTGCTGCGCCGGGGCTCCGCCCGCCTCGCCGAGGCGGAGGACCCCGCCGCTCAGGAACCGGTCGCCTTCACCGGTCGCAACGACGAGTTCGCGCAGGTCGTCCGCTCCGTCAACGCCCTCCGCGCGCACGCCGCCGCGCTCGCCGAGCGGATCGCCACCCTGGAGGCCGACCGCAAGCATCTCGTCGGCCAGCGGCAGAAGATGGCCGACGCCCGCGAGGAACTCCGTACCGAACTCGCCGAGTCCGCCGCCCATCTGGAGCGGATGCGGGCCGGGATCGGAGGCACGTTCGTCAACCTCGCCCTGCGCACCCTCGGACTGGTCGAGCGGCAACTCGGCGTCATCGAGGGGCTGGAGGAGCGTGAGGACGACCCGGACCGGCTGGCCACCCTCTTCAAGCTCGACCACTTCGCCACGGTGATGCGCCGGCACAGCGAGAACCTTCTCGTCCTCGCCGGCACCGAGCACATCCAGCACGCGGCGGGCCCGGTCCCGCTGGTGGACGTCGTACGGGCCGCGGTCAGCGAGATCGAGCGGTACGAGCGGGTGCGGATCGCGGCGCTGCCGCCGCACGCGCACATCGCCGGGTTCGCCGCGGACGACCTGTCGCATCTGCTCGCCGAACTCATGGAGAACGCCACCTCGTTCTCGCCGCCCGACCTGCCCGTGGAGATCTCCGGCTGGCTGCTGGAGAACGGCGAGGTGATGCTCTCCGTCCAGGACGAGGGCATCGGCATGACCGGGGAGCGGCTGGAGCGGCTCAACGCCCGGCTGGCCGACTTCGACCCGGAGGTCAGCTACGACGCGGAGGCCGAGGACGGTCTCGGCCTCGGGCTGTACGTCGTGGCCCGGCTCGCCCACCGGCACGGGGTGCGGGTCAAGCTGCGCGAGCAGAAGCAGGGCGGCATCGCCGCGGTCGTGGTCCTCCCCGACGCCCTGCTGGCGCCCGCCACCCCCGACGCGGTCCCCGCGTCCGTCGCCGCGACCGGGTACGCCCTGCCGGGCGCCGACGCCGAGGCCAACTCCAACGTCCTGCACGGCCGCACCGAGTCGGACGACCCGCTGGTCGCCCTCGCGGAGAAGACGCTGCGTCAGGACGCGGCCGGCGAGGAGACGCCCGGCGAGCCGACGGGGACGGACGCCGCGGAGAAGCCCTCGCGAACCCCCGCGGCGGCTGCCACAGGAGATGCCGGCGAGCCGGCGCCGAACGAGGCCGGTCGAGCGGACACTCCTGCCGAAGACGCGGATGAGGCCGCGCAGACCGGCGCGGGCGACACTGCACCGGCCCGTGCGGACGAGACCGCACCGGCCCGTGCGGACGAGACCCCGTCGGCCCGTGCGGGACATGAGGACGCGGAAGGCGCGGCCGACGCCGACGTACCGGCCGAGCGGCCCGCCGAAGTCACGATGGAACTGCTGATCCCGGCACAGCCGAAGGGCGAGAGCGTCCGCCCGGGGCCGGGTCACACCGGCGGCGGGGACGACGCCGCGGACGCGGCTCCGCCGCCGTTCGGCGCGGGCACCGACGACGCGGTCCGCCCGGGCGCCGGTCACGCGACCGCGGACGAGGAGCCCCCTTCCGCCGCCGCGGGCGAGCCCGCCGTCGAGGACACCGGGGGTGCCGCCGATCCGGCTCCGGCCGCCAAGGACGTACCCGCGGCGGAGGCGGCCCCCGAGGACGCGCCCGCCGCCCCGGCAGGCCTCCCGCGCCGACCGGCCGCCGCGGCCGCCCCCACGGCGGACGCGCACGCCGACGCCGAGCACACCCGCGCCCCCGACGGAGACGCCGAGGACGACGACCCCGTCACCGCCAAGGGCCTGCCCAAACGCACACCCAGAATCACCGCGCCCACCGCCGTCCCGCGCCCGCGTACCGGGGCCGTGGACGCCGAGGCGCTGCGCCGCCGGCTCGGCGGCTTCCGCCGGGGGGCGGACGCCGGGCGCCGGGACGTCGAGGCGGAACTCGCCGAGCCGACCGGTGACCACGAGGCGCCGGCCGCGGCATCCGAAGAGACCACGGGGGGAACCGTCGAGGAGGCAAGCAGTTGACCGCGCCCGGTACTGTCGGACTGAGCAGTGAGGCCCGTAACCTGCACTGGCTGCTGAGCAACCTCGTCGAGGAGGTGCCCGGCATCCTCTCCGTCGCGGTCGTCTCCTCCGACGGCCTGCTCCTGCTCTCCTCCGACGACAGCCGCAACGACCAGGCCCGCGAGGCGAGAACCGGCAGACGCGCCGGCCCCCGCGGCTCCGCCGCCGACCTCGCCACCGTCGTCTCCGGCATCGGCAGCCTCACCGTCGGCGCCTCGAAGCTGATGGACTACGGACCGGTCAAGCACACGATGGTGGCGATGGACGAGGGCAGCCTGTTCGTGATGTCCATCAGCGACGGCTCCCTGCTCGGTGTGCACGGCTCCGCGGACTGCGACATGAGCGTGGTGGCTTACCACATGGCCCTGTTCGTCGGCCGGGCCGGCCACGTCCTCACCCCGGAACTCCGCAGCGAGTTGCGCCAGTCCCTGGAGAACGAGTCCACCGGGAGCGCCCGTTGAGCACATCCAGGAAACACCTCCCCGTGCGCGGCGGTGACCGCAAACCCGCCCGGGTGCGCCCCTATTCGCTCACCGGCGGCCGCACCCGCTTCGGCCATGTCCTCCTCGTCGAGACGTTCGTCGGCGCCACGGCCGCGCTCGAGGCCGCCGACGAGCGCAAGGAGTTGACGAACGGTCCGCTGGGCGTCCGGGTGATGCCGGAGATGCGGGCCATCGTCGAACTGTGCCGCCGTATGCGTACGGTGGCCGAGATCGCCGCGTTGCTGAGGATGCCCCTCGGTGTGGTCCGGGTCCTGTTGAGCGACCTCGCGGACCAGGGAAAGATCCGTGTCTACGGAACGGGAACCGGCCACGGCACGGGCCGCCCGGACCGCGCGCTGCTGGAAAGGGTGCTGAGTGGACTCCGTCGTCTCTGACGCCGCTCGTGGTGTCTCCCCGCTCGTCGACGACGACGAGCCCCTGCGCCCCTGGCAGATGGACCGCACCCGTGCGCCCGTCGCCACGAAGATAGTCGTGGCGGGCGGCTTCGGCGTCGGCAAGACCACGCTCGTCACCACCGTCTCGGAGATCACGCCCCTGGAGACCGAGGCGCTGATGACCGAGGCGAGCGCCGGGCTCGACGACCTCACCGCCACGCCGGACAAGCTGACCACCACCGTGGCCATGGACTTCGGCCGCATCACGCTCGACGACGACCTGGTGCTCTACGTCTTCGGCACGCCCGGCCAGCAGCGCTTCTGGTTCATGTGGGACGACCTGGTGCGCGGCGCGATCGGCGCCGTCGTCCTCGCCGACACCCGCCGCCTCAAGGACTCCTGGCCCGCCCTGGACTACTTCGAGAGCTGCGGACTGCCGTACATCGTCGCGGTCAACCACTTCGACGGCAGTGAGCGGTTCGACGCCGACGACGTGCGGGAGGCGTTGACGATCCCCGCGCACATACCTGTCATGATCATGGATGCGCGCCAGCGGATCTCGGTCATCGAGACCCTCCTGTCCCTCGTGGGCCACGCGCTGGACGAAACCCCCGAGTAATCCCCTAGGAGCGTCCCCCGAATGCGGAAGATACTCGTCGTCGGAGCCGGCCAGTCCGGTCTCCAGCTCGCCCTCGGCCTCCAGTCGCACGGGTACGAGGTCACCCTCATGTCCAACCGGACCGCGGACGAGATCCGTACCGGACGGGTGATGTCGACGCAGTGCATGTTCCACACCGCTCTCCAGCACGAACGCGATCTCCAGCTGAACTTCTGGGAGTCCCAGGCCCCCAGGATCCAGGGGATCGGCGTCTCGGTCGCGGCCCCCGGCTCCTTCGACCCGGGGCCGTCGCAGCGCGCCATCGACTGGCTGGGCCGGCTCGACGGCTTCGCGCAGTCGGTGGACCAGCGGGTGAAGATGGCGGGCTGGATGGAGACCTTCGCCCAGCGCGGCGGCCAGCTCGTCATCCACGGCGCGGCGGTCGGCGACCTCGACTACTTCTCCCGCGCGTACGACCTGGTGCTCGTCGCCGCCGGCAAGGGCGAGCTCGTGCAGATGTTCGGCCGGGACGCCTCGCGCTCCCCGTACGGCGAGCCGCAGCGCGCCCTCGCCGTCGCCTACGTCCACGGCCTCGGCCCGCGTCCCGAACACCCGGACACGGAGGCGGTCCGCTGCAACCTGGTCCCCGGCGTCGGCGAGATGTTCATCATGCCGACGGTCACCATGTCGGGCCGCGCCGACATCCTGTTCTGGGAGGGCATACCCGGCGGCCCGCTCGACGCCTTCAAGGACGTCAAGGACCCGGCGGAGCACCTCTCCCTGACCCTGGAACTCATGGAGACGTTCCTCCCCTGGGAGTACGCGCGGGCCACCAAGGTCGAACTGACCGACGCCGGCGGCACCTTGGCCGGCCGCTACGCCCCCACGGTCCGCAACCCCGTCGGCCGGCTGCCCGGCGGCGGACTCGTCCTCGGCGTCGCCGACGTGGTCGTGGCCAACGACCCGATCACCGGACAGGGCTCCAACTCGGCCTCCAAGTGCGCCGCTTCCTATCTCGCCTCGATCGTCGAGCACGGCGAGAAGGAGTTCGACGAGACCTGGATGCGGGCCACGTTCGACCGCTACTGGGAGACGGCGCGGCACGTCACCAAGTGGACGAACACCATGCTCGCCCCGCCGCCGGAGCATGTCCTGAACCTCCTCGGCGCCGCCGGACAGCTCCAGCCGGTCGCCGACCGCTTCGCCAACGGCTTCAACGACCCGTCCGACTTCGAGAACTTCTTCTACGACCCTGAGAAGACGGGGAGTTACCTGGCGGAGGTCTCCGGCGCGTAACCGGTGCCGGAGGCCGCCCCGGCCGGGAGCTCCGGTGGTTCGTACCGCCGTACGGACTCCCCGGCCGGGTCGGGACGTACGGCGCCCAGCACCGGGGCGGCCGCGACCGGGGACACCTTGATCCGCGCTCCGGGGCGGGGTGCCTGCACCACCATGCCGTCGCCGAGGTAGAGGGCGACATGCGTGGCCTCCGGGAAGTACACGACGAGGTCGCCCGGCCGCAGCTCGTCCAGCGGAACCCGCTCCAGCCGGGCCCACTGCTCCTGGCTGGTCCGGGGGATCGGTGTCCCGGCGGCGCCCCACGCCTTCGAGGTCAGCCCCGAGCAGTCGAACGCGGCCGGTCCCTCCGCCCCCCACTCGTACGGCTTGCCGAGCTGCTCCACGGCGTACCGTACGGCCCGTTCACCGGCCGGGGTGGGGGCGTGGGTGCTGCTCAGCGCGCCGGAGGCGACGAGTTCCCGCTGGGCCTCGGCGGTGTTGGCCTGCTCCAGGTCGGCGAGCGCGGTGAGCTGCCCGGGGGTGAGCGAGGCGAGGAGCGCCTCGACCGCGTGGAGCCGGGTGCGGACGTGGTCCCGCTCCTTCTCCCGCCGCTCGGCGAGGGCGGTGCGGGCGTCGAGGGCCTTGCGGGCCCGGCGGGCCAGCTCGACGGCCTTCTTCGTGTCACCGGTCAGCCGGCCCACCGTCGCCGCCCGCTCCCGCGCCAGCTGCCCGATCACATGCCCCTGGTCGAGCGCCCGCTGCGGATCGTGCGCGAGCAGCAGCCGTACGTAGGGGGAGAGGCCGGTGACGCTCTGGTACTGCTGCCGGGCCAGCCGTCCGGCCGCACCCCTGCTGTCGTGCAGGGAGTCCCGGGTACGGGCGAGCGCGCGGTCCAGCCGCTCGGTCTCGGCGCGCTGCCTCTTCAGCCGCTCCTCGGTGGCGTTGTAGCTCTCGGTGGCCTTCTCCGCCTCCCGGTACAGGGTCTGAAGCTCCGTCAGCAGCCCGGCGACGGAACGCGCGCCGGGCTCCGGGACGGCCGCGGCGGAGCCGGGCACGAGCACCGCCCCGGCCGCCAGTGCCGCCGTACACACCAGACGCAGTAGCCTTCCTGACACCTCATCACCTCCGACCCGGGGCGGCAGGTCCGCTCCGCATCGCGAGCATCAGGCGGGTGCGCGCGGTCCGCGCGCCGAGTGTGCGCGGTTCGGCGCAACCCGGTCACCCGTTCGCGTCGTCCGGCTTGCCCTGCGGCGTGGCGTCTGGATCGGGCGCCGGCTTCGACCACGGCCATCTGCGGCCGTCGCCGGCCCGGCCCGTGGGGTCGTACAGATACTTCCACCCCCGCGTCAGCCCGGTTCGGCTGCCGCGACCCCGGGGCACCCGCCGGTAGACCAGCACGGTGGGCGCGCCGCCGTCCGGGGCGGGGACGGGGATGCGGTAGGTCTTCGGCGGGTGCCCGGTGATGCCCAGCAGCACGGGCAGGACGCGCCCGTCCATGGGCCCGCCCTCGAACGGGGTGTCTTCGCTCTTCACGCCACCAGTGTCGGTGATGCGCCGCCCGTCAGAGGTCCATGGCCAGCGCCTGGACCAGGGCGTCGGTCTGCGCGTCGCGCCGCGCGGTCACCGCGAGGACCGCCGCGAACTGCTCCACGAGCCAGTCCCGCAGCTCGTCCGGCGGGGGCTGCTTCTCCTCGTCGAGCCAGATCAGGGAGGCCGCCTCCACGGCGGTGATCCACATCCGGATGGTCATCCGCAGCCGGGGCCCGGGCTCGGCGACGCCGAGATGGCTGAGGATGTGCTCGGCGGCGGCCCGCCGTACCCCGTCGACGATCGCGGTCGTACGGGAGGTCTCCACCACGCTGCCGCCCTGGAGCAGCGCGCTGAACCCGGTGTCGTGCTCGTCGACGAAGCCGAGGTAGCGGTCGAGGGCGCGGGAGAGGCGGGGCAGCAGCGGGCCCTCGTGCGGCTCGTCGAAGCAGGTGCGCAGCTCGTCGGCGGCGGAGTGCAGGGCCGCCTCGTACAACTGCTGCTTGCCGCCCGGGAAGTACCGGTACACCAGGGGGCGGGACACGCCGGCCGCCTCCGCCACGTCGTCCAGGGAGACGTCCTCGGGGGCGCGGTGGGCGAAGAGGGACAGCGCGGCCTCCAGCAACTGGCTGCGACGCTCCTCGACGCTGAGCCGCCGGTAGGCGGGGGTGGAGGCCTGCGGGGTCATGCCCGCAGGGTATCCGCCCGGCCTAGGCGAGCAGCCCCGACGACCGCCACAGCTTCCGTCCGACCCCGCGCAGTACGCCGATGTCGTCCAGGAAGTCGGTCAGCTTGCGCGCACCCTGCTGCATCACGTCGCGCCGGTGTCCGCTCGCCCTGACCTGGGCGACGGCCGCGCGCCGGTCCAGGCCCACGTTCGTGTACACCTCGGGGTTGATGAAGGCCACGGAGAACACCCGGGCGAACTCCCCGGAGGTGACCCGGGTGAACTCCTGCGACCACTTCGGCGCGGTCACCATCTGGCGCCGCAGCTCCTCACGGGCGTACCGCACATGCCGCGCCTCCTCGATCACGTGGATGCGCGTGACGCCCCGGATCAGCGGCTGGACCCGCTCGTCCGGGAAGGTCAGCCGCTGCATCCAGTCCAGGACCTCCTCGCCGAGCAAGGTGGCGGTGAAGGAGCCGGGGGTGGTGGAGACCGTCTTGAAGAGCCGGCCGAGGTTCTGGTGCACCCGGCCCACCGGATACCAGGGCGTACCGCCGCGCGCGATCACCCGGGCGAACATCTTGGAGTGCCGGCACTCGTCCTCGATCTCGGTGAGGGCGTACCGCACATGCGCGCTGGTCGCGGACTTGTCGTAGATGTGCCGGACCAGCAGCTGCATCAGGATCAGCTCGAACCAGATACCGAGCGAGGCCAGCGCCGCCGCCTCGTGCCGCGACAGCAGGACGCGCTGCTCCTCGCTCATCCGCCGCCACATCGGGGTGTCGTACAGCGACACCAGCTCCGGCGGCCAGAACCACTTCCCCTCCTCGAAGGGCGCCTCCCAGTCCAGTTCCCTGTCCGGGTCGAAGGAGTGCTTGGCGGAGGACTCGAGCAGCCGCCGGGCCACCTGCTCCCGGTCCTTGAGCATCCCGAGCGCGTCCCGCAGCTCATCGAGCGCCTCGGCTTCGGACAGGGTCGTCATGACGGGTTCCACCTCGAAGACGTCTCGGGTCACCGACGGTTCACCCACTTATAAGACTGCCTGTCAGCAAGCCCGTCAATCCCTTGGGCGGGACTTGTCGACGACCGCCGTCCGCTGCGCCGGGCGGCCCGGCCTCTCCGGTACCTCGCCCGGTACCAGGGCCGGCGAGCCCGGCGGGAACGAGGTCCGCAGGGTGAAGGCGTGGGGGGTGGGGCCGTGGGTGCGCAGGTGGAGGAGGCGCGACTCCGCCTCCGCGACCGTGGGGCGGTGGCCCTTCGGGATCCACCACAGGGTGGTCATCGCCTCCTCGACCCGCTCGAACCACTCCCGGCGGCGTGCCAGCAACTCCCGGTGGCGGCCCTGGTACATGAACGCCGTCAGGGCATCGGTGTCCCGCCACACCGACATGTTGATGATCAGCCAGGAGTCGCCGAAGACGGCGATGTCCGTCGCGTCGCCCTCCTCGCCCTGCAGCCGCCAGACGAATCCGTCGGCGGTGTCGGCGTCCGCGTTCACCGGGTCGAGACCGTCGACGAAGTCCTTCAACGGCGGGGAGTCCAGCGGGGCCTTGAGGCGGGCGATGTTCACCTGGGCGAGTTCGTGCACGGTCGTCTCGGTCATGTACCGAACGTTAGGTCGGGGATACGGTGCCGCGGCAACCCCCGTCTCAGTAAGTGGGCGGCCTGGGCCCCGAGTTGAGCACCGCCTCCATCACCGCCCGCGCGATCGGCGCCGCCGTGCCGCCCCCGCTGATCTCCCGCCGGTTCGCCGCCGCGTCCTCGACCACCACCGCCACCGCCACCTTGGCCTCCAGATCCTCCCCGCCCTGCGCCCAGGAGATGAACCAGGCGTACGGCGTACCGGAGTTGCCGAGGCCGTGCTGGGCGGTGCCGGTCTTGCCGCCGACGATCGCGCCGGGGATCGCCGCCTTCTTGCCGGTGCCGTCCTCCACCACGCCCCGCATCAGCTCCCGCAGCCGCGACGCCGTCGCCGGATACATGGCCCGCCGTACCGAACGGGAGCCCGCCGTCGACACCGTGCCCCCGCCCGCCCGGGTGGTCCGCTCCACCAGGTACGGCGCCCGCACCTGACCGCCGCTCGCCACGGCCGCCGCCACCATCGCCATCTGCAGCGGGGTCGCCCGGGTGTTGTACTGCCCGATCGACGACAGCGCGAGCTGCGCCCGGTCCACCGAGGTGTCGAAGGTGCTGGGCGCCACCCGGAACGGAATCCGTACATCGGCGTCGTTGAAGCCGAAGCTCTCGGCCGTCGCCCGCATCCCCGCCACGCCCGTCGTCACGCCCAGCTTGGCGAACACCGTGTTGCAGGACCAGACGAACGCCTCCCGCACCGAGGCGTCCGCGCAGCCCTCGGAACCGTTGGTCAGCCGGGTCCTGGTCCCCGGCAGGGTGTAGGGGTCGGGGGAGTCGGTCGCCCTGTCCAGGTTCCGCACCACACCGGCGTCCAGCGCCGCCGCCGCCGTGACCACCTTGAACGTCGAACCCGGCGGATACGTCCGCTGCACCGCACGGTTCAGCATCGGCCGGTCCGGATCGGCGTTCAGCCGCGCCCAGGCGTCCCGCGCCGTCGCCCCGTTCCCCGACAGCAGCGCGGGATCGTACGACGGCACCGACACCAGCGCCAGGATCCGCCCGGTCGACGGCTCCACCGCCGCCACCGCCCCCTTCCGTGAGCGCAGTCCCTCGTACGCCGCCCGCTGCGCCGCCGGATCGATCGTCGTCACCACATGGCCGCCCGCGTTGTGGCCGCGCGTGAACTCGTTCCACAGCGGCAGCGGAGCGAGCCCCGGGGCGGCCCCGGACAGCAGCCCGTCCTCCGTGTGCTCCAGCAGCGTCGTGCCGTACTCCTGCGAGGCGAACCCGGTCACCGGCGCGTACAACGGTCCCTCCCGGTACGTCCGTTCGTAGCGCAGATGCTCCCCGGTGTCCCGCGACCCGGTGACCGGCCGGCCGTCCACCAGGATGTCCCCGCGCGGCTGCTGATAACGGGCGATGGCGTCCCGGCGGTTGGCCGGATTGCTGTCGTAGGCGTCGGCCCGCAGCACCTGCACCCGGGCGGCGTTCACCAGCAGCGCCACCAGCAGCAGCGCGCAGAACAGCGCCGCGTGCCGGATGTTGCGGCTCACCGGGCGGCACCCCCGCCGCCCTGCCGCCGGGCCGAGTCGCTCAGCCGGACCAGCAGTGCCACGATCGCCCAGTTGGTCACCACCGACGAGCCGCCCTGCGCCAGGAACGGCATCGCCATCCCGGTCAGCGGGATCAGCCCGGTCACCCCGCCCGCGATCACGAACACCTGGAGCGCCACGAGCGAGGCGAGCCCCACGGCGAGCAGCCGCCCGAACGGGTCCCGCAGGGCGAGCCCCGCCCGGTAGCCGCGCTCCACCAGCAGCCCGTACAGCAGGAAGATCGCGGACAGCCCGGCAAGACCCAGCTCCTCACCGGCCGTGGCCAGGATGAAGTCGGACTTGACCGCGAACCCGATCAGCACCGAATGCCCGAGCCCGAGCCCGGTGCCGAGCGTCCCGCCCTCCGCGAACGCGAACAGGGACTGGGCGATCTGGTTCGGGCCCTCGCCCGCCTCGATGGACGCGAACGGGTGCAGCCACGTCTCGATCCTGTGGTGCACATGCGGCTCCAGCCGGCCCACCGCCACCGCCCCCAGCGAGGCCAGCAGCACACCGATGGCGATCCACCCGGTGCGGCCGGTGGCGACGTACAGCAGCACCACGAACAGGCCGAAGAACAGCAGCGAGGTGCCGAGGTCCCGCTCCAGCACCAGCACACCCACACTGACCAGCCACACGGCGACGATCGGGCCGAGCACCCGCCCGGTGGGCAGTCGCAGCCGCCACACGCGACGGCTCGCGTAGGTGAGGGCGCCCCGGTTCGCGGCCAGGTACGCGGCGAAGAAGACCGCCAGCAGCACCTTCGCGAACTCCCCCGGCTGGATGGAGAACCCGGCGACCCGGATCCAGATCCGCGCGCCGTTCACCGCCGGGAAGAGGATCGGGACCGTCAGCAGCACCAGCGCGACGGTGACACAGACGTACGCGTAGTTCTGGAGCACCCGGTGGTCGCGCAGCACGAGCACGACGCCGATGAACAGCGCCACACCCAGCGTCGACCAGATCAGCTGCGCCGGGGCCGCCGGATCGCCCGGTGTCTCCAGGTCGAGCCGGTAGATCAGCACCAGACCGAGCCCGTTGAGCAGCACCCCGATGGGCAGCAGCACCGGATCGGCGGCCGGGGCACGCCAGCGCACCGCCAGATGGGCGACCAGCGCGAGCACGCCGAGCCCGGCGCCGTAACCGGCGGCGCCGGGCGGGACGGTGCCGTTCCTGGCGAGGCCGACGGCGCAGTAGCCGTACACCGACAGCAGAACGGCCAGGACGATCAGGGCGAGTTCGACGCCGCGGCGTCCGGTGAGACGGACCGCGGGCGCGGGCGGATCGGCCGTCGGCAGGGTGATACCGGCCTTGCTCATGTCCGGAACTTACCCACATGGGATGGCTTGCGTGCCGGACTCATCAGCACCAGCGTGGCGCGGGACCGATGTTGTCGATGTGGGCGGCGGGACCCCAGGCCCAGGTGCCGTCCGTGAGCAGGTACCAGAGGGGATTGCCGTTCACCTTGTCGCCCGGGACCTTGCAGAAGATCGAGACGACATCCCCCTTGTGGACGTACCGGATGACCTGCGAACCACGGTTCGGGGCAGTGCGCAGGGCGAGCGACTTCACGGTGACGCGGCCCTTGTACTGGCCCTGGTCGCCGTGGTGGCCGCCGGCCTGGCCGGTGCCGCTCTCGTGACTGCCGTTGCCGCCCTGGTTGGAGCCGGTGCCGCTCTCGTGGTTGCCGTTGCCGCCTTGGTTGGAGCCGGAGCCGGAGCCGGTGTCGTGACCGCTGTCGCCGTTGCCGCCGCCGCTCTGCTGGCCGGTGTCGCCCTGCTGGTGGCCGCTGCCGGACTGCTGGTCTCCGTTGCCGCTCTGCTGACCGGAGTCACCGTGGTCGCCGCCGCTCTGCTGGCTCCAGTCGCCCTGTCCGCTGCCCTGTCCGCCTCCCTGGGCGGGGTCGTCGGCGGCGACGGCGGGAGTGACGGCGGCCGTGACCGCGAGAGCCCCGGCGGCCAGCGCTATGGGCAGACGGCGGGTGAGCGGCGGGCGCGGGGGACGCAGGGACATGGCGGTACCTCCACATGCGGGAAAACGGGCTGAAGCTGACTTATCGCCACACTAGGAGCGGCCCTCCGCGCCCGCCCGCCCTGCTGCGCCATCGGGGACGGCACCACCCGCCCCGCCTATTCCGTCAGCTCCTCCAGCAGCCGCGCCGTCGGCAGCCCCGCCCGGAGGTAGTCCACGAACAGATCGTTGTGCAGCGCCCAGGGCGAGCGGCGGGAACGGATCAGCCGGATCGCGGCCTCGGCGGTCCTGCCCTGCCGGATCAGCGCGTGCGCGACCACCAGACCCGAACGGTTGTACCCGTGGTAACAGCGCACGAGGACCGTACGGCCGCCGTCCAGCGCCTCGCACGCCGCCTCCGCCAGCCGGATCACCCCCGCGAGCTGCGTCCCGTCCAGCGGCCCGTCCGGGACCGGCCACACATGGTGCTCGACCCCGGCGTCCGGCCCGTGCCCGGGCAGCCGCAGCAGCGTCTGTACGAGATCGAACTGCCGGTGCACCACGGCGAACTCCAGCTGCCCGGAACGGCCCCGGAACTCGTGCCCGCCCATCCACAGGCCCGGCACGATCTCGTTCCACGGAGTGTCCGGAGCCGGTACGTCGGGTTGCTTCCCGCGGGTACGCAACGGCGCCTCCCCACCATGACCGCCCAACTCCTCCCAAAGGTATCCGGCTTCTTGCCCCCGGAGCACCCGCCTGTTCCCATGGACATGGGGTGATGGTGCATGAACGGACTGCGCGTCATACCGACCTACCGCCACGGCCGCGAACGGCTGTACGTCTGCCTCCCGGACGGCAGGAACCTCGCCTGGTACGACCGTGAGAGCGCCAGGGTGAACCTGCTCGGGGACGACCACGAGGAGGACGTCCTCACCGCCCTGGGCCCCTTCCTCACCGGCCCGGTCCAGGTCGGCCCGCCCCCGGTCCCCACCCCCGCCGACCTGGCACGTCTCGCCCTGCACCCCGACGACGACCTCGCGCCGAACCGCCCCGGCGAGGCGCTCCTGGTCGCCCTCGACCGCGACCCCGCCCCGGCCCGCCGCCTGCGCCCCGACCCGCGCCGCCGGGCACTCACCGCGGAGCGGACGGTCGGCGCCGCCCTGGACCGCATGGACGGCGCCGGCTGGCACACCCTGCACTCGATCCCGCTGCCCGGCGGCGACCGCGTCCACCATCTGCTGATCGGCCCCGGCGGTCTGTACGCCGTACACGCCGTGTACGCCCACAAGCGGCGCGTCACGGTCACCGACCCCCGGGTCGCCCTGGGCCGCCACGCCCCTCGGCCGCTGCTGCGCCGCGTACGGTCCGACGCCGGCCGCGCCTCGTACGCCCTGACGGCCGAGGTCCGTCCCGTGCTCGTGCTGGTCGGCGCGGCCCGGGTGAGCTGCCCCGTCCCGCCGCGCGAGGTGCGCGTCCTCACCGACGCCGGCCTGGACGGCCTGACCGGCAGGGGCGGGGTCCTGAAACCCGCCGACGTGGAGGCCCTGCACGCCATGGCCCGGGACCGGAACACCTGGGCGCGGCTGTGAGGGCTCACGGCAGAGCGGCGGCGTGCCCGTGGTCCAGGAGCGGGGCCAGCAGATCGCCGTAGTCCCGCACCCGCGGCCCGATGTCCGGCGCCCCGAACGCCATCCGCTCCGGCACCCGGCACGCCTCGACCTCCTCCCAGGTCACCGGCGC
Organism: Streptomyces sp. NRRL WC-3626; assembly: GCF_000718785.1. Classification (GTDB taxonomy): domain Bacteria; phylum Actinomycetota; class Actinomycetes; order Streptomycetales; family Streptomycetaceae; genus Streptomyces; species Streptomyces edwardsiae. The sequence continues at coordinate 27,889 of NZ_JOCA01000016.1, forward strand.
CGACACCAGCGGCTCGGCCCGCGCCCGCAGCGTGTACGGGGTGGCCGTGGTCTTCCGGGCCGCGTTCTGGCTCCAGTCGACGAACACCTTCCCCGGCCGCAGGCTCCGGGTCATCCGGTGCAGCGCCAGTCCCGGCAGGGCCTTCTCCGCCTCCACGGCCAGCTCCTTGGCGTACTCCGACACCCGATCGGAGGAAGCGCCCCGCACCGCCGCCAGCAGATGCAGCCCCTTCGACCCGGACGTCTTCGCGTACGCCCCGATCCCGTCCGCCGCCAGCCGCTCCCGCAGCCACAGCGCGACCTCGCAGCACTGCACGACCGTCGCGGGCGCGCCCGGGTCGAGGTCGAACACGATCCGGTCGGCCTGCCCGGGGTCGCCGATCAGCCACTGGTGGGTGTGGAACTCGGCGACCAGGTTCGCCGCCCACATCAGGCTCGGCAGATCCTGCACCAGCACCATCCGGGCCGGCCCCTCGCTCCTCGGCACCTCGGCGGTGGTGACCCAGTCGGGGGTGCCCGGCGGCACGTTCTTGGTGAAGAACACCTGGCCGTCGGGCCCGTCCGGATACCGCAGGAAGGACACCGGGCGGTCCCGCAGATGCGGCAGCAGTACGTCGGCGACGGTCGCGTAGTAGTGCAGTACCTCCGCCTTGGTGAACCCGGTGGCGGGGTACAGCACCTTCTCCAGATTGCTGAGCGCGAGCCGTCGCCCCTCCACCTCGGTGATAGGCGCCATACGATGAGAATCGCACGCGAACCGTGACAAAAGCCTCCGACGGTGATCGGCGGACGACCGGAAAGGTGCTGCACGTGAGATCCATCTGGAACGGCGCGATCTCCTTCGGCCTGGTCAGCATTCCGATCAAGCTCGTGAACGCCACCGAGAACCACTCGATCTCCTTCCGCCAGATCCACACCGAGGACGGCGGGCGGATCCGGTACCGCAAGTTCTGCGAGCTGGAGGACCGGGAGGTCACCGGGCAGGAGATCGGCAAGGGGTACGAGGACGCGGACGGCACGATCATCCCGATCACCGACGACGATCTGTCGAGCCTGCCGATCCCGACCGCCCGGACGATCGAGATCGTCGCCTTCGTCCCCGAGGACCGGATCGACCCGCTCCAGATGGACGCGGCGTACTACCTCGCGGCGGGCGGGGCGCCGGCGGCCAAGCCGTACACGCTGCTGCGGGAGGCACTGAAGCGGAGCAACAAGGTGGCCATCGCCAAGTTCGCGCTGCGGGGCAAGGAGCGGCTGGGCATGCTCCGGGTGGTCGGTGACGCGATCGCCATGCACGGGCTGCTGTGGCCGGACGAGGTCCGCGCGCCGGAGGGGGTGGCGCCCGACACCGACGTCACCGTGCGGGACCAGGAGCTGGACCTCGCGGACGCGCTGATGGACACGCTGGGCGAGGTCGACCTGGAGGACCTGCACGACGAGTACCGGGAGGCGGTGGAGGAGGTCATCGCCGCGAAGGCCTCCGGCGAGGCGCCACCGGAGTCCGCGCCCCCGGAGCGGGAGGGCAAGGTCCTGGACCTGATGGCGGCGCTGGAGAACAGCGTCCGCGCGGCCCGCGAATCCCGTGGCGAGGAGGCCGAGGTCAAGCCTCTGCCCCAGCGCAAGACGTCCCGCTCGTCCCCGAAGGCGACGGGCGGCAAGAAGTCGACGTCGACGGCCAAGAAGAAGACGGCCGCGCCGGCCCGCAAGTCGACGTCGAAGACGCCCCAGCAGGAGAAGAAGCCGACGGCGAAGAAGTCGCCCGCGAAGAAGGGCGCGGCAAAGAAGGCCACCCCCCGCAAACGCTCGGCCTGACCCCCGGCCGCGGGGGCGGTCGCCGCGCCCCGCCCGCCCCCTACGCCACCCGTCGAAGCGCCAGTACCGCGTTGTGGCCCCCGAATCCGAACGAGTTGCTCAGGACCAGATCGCCGTCCGACGGCAACGCCCGGGGCTCACCCCGGACCACGTCCAGATCCACCGCCGCGTCGACCTCCCCGCACCCCACCGTGGGAGGCACCACCCCGTGGTGGAGGGTGAGCACCGCGGCCACCGCCTCCACGCCGCCCGCAGCGCCCTGCAGATGCCCCAGATGCCCCTTCAGCGCCGTCACCGGTACGTTCCGCCGCCCCAGCACCCCCCGCACCGCCCGAGCCTCCGCGAGATCCCCGTCCACCGTCGCCGTCGCATGCGCGTTGACATGAACGACATCGGCGACCCGGCCCCCCGCGTCCCGCACCGCCCGCCGCAACGCCAGCGCGATCCCGTCCCCCGACGGATCCGGCGCGGCCACATGGTGGGCGTCGGCCGACAGCCCCCATCCCGCCGCCTCGCAGTAGATCCGCGCCCCACGGGCGAGCGCGTGCTCCTCGGACTCCAGCACCAGCACCCCCGCCCCCTCTCCGTTCACGAACCCGTCCCGGTCCTTCGCGAACGGGTGCGACGGCGACCCCGCGGCGGGATCCCCCGCCGCCAGCGCCCGCATCGCGGCGAACGACGCCATGATCGCCGGCGTGACGACGGCCTCCGCCCCGCCCGCGAGGGCGACGTCGACCCGGCCGTACCGGATCCGGTCCACGGCCTGCCCGATCGCCTCGGTCCCGGACGCGCACGCGCTGGTCACGGTGCGCGCCTCACCGGTGATGTGCAGGTCCAGCGAGACCTGCGAGGCCGCCTGCGAGGGCACGGTCATCGGCGTGGTGAGCGGTGACACACCGCGCGGTCCCCGGTCCCGCAGCTTCCGGTCCCCGCCGACCAGCACCGACGCGTCCCCGAGGATGGCGCCGAGACTGACCCCGACCCGTTCCGGATCGAGCCCGCTCTCGCGCGTACCGCCGTCCGCGTACCCCGCGTCCGCCCACGCCTCCCGCGCCGCCAGCACGGCGAACTGCGCGGCCCGGTTCATCCGCCGCGCCGCCTGCCGGGGCAGCAGCCCGGCCGGGTCCACCGGCACGGTCCCGGCGATCCGCACCGGCAGCCCGTCGAACTCCTCGTCCGCCAACTCCCGTATGCCGTGCCGCCCTTCGAGCAGCCCCTGCCACAACTCGCCCGTACCGACCCCCAGCGGCGTGACCGCACCGAGCCCGGTGACCACCACCCGCCGCGCCCCGGCGGCCTCGGCCGCCCGCACGGGCCGAGGCTCATGCCGTACGAGCACGCCGTCCCGGTCCGCTTCCGCGGCCCACCGCCGTACACCGGCGTCGTCGACCGACCCGGCCGAGGACGGCCCCTCGGCCGCCCAGGCGCCCCACCGGCGCACATACGTCACCTCGTCCGCCTCCGGGTCCACGGCCCGCAGTGTGTGCACCCGGTCCCCGTCGCGGAACTCCACGTCGTCCAGGGCCGGCGAGCTCACGCACGGAACCGCGTCCACGTCCATCCGCCGCCCGGCGACGGTCACCCGCCGCTCGCGCCGCAGCGTCTCCTCACGGTCCACCCCGCCCAGTGGCGGACGCAGCGTGACCTGGATCACCTCCGGACCCACGGGCAGGGTGTGCGTCACGACATGCCACCGGCGCCCCGCCACGTCCTCCCGGGTCAGGGCGAGCAGATCACCGGGAACGACCTCGGCGGCGCCGACCGCGTACGGACGTATGGGTACTTCAGGCGTTTCGGGGGAGTGGGTCATGGCCGCACATGCTCTCTTTGATACGAACTGTCGTACTGGGAACGGATACGAGTGTTCTGTACGCATTGCGAACGGGCCATTGTTGAATCCCGCCCATGTCCGTTTTGCCACGTTCTACCAGGCGGGTGACGCGAGACACACCGCACAACTCCCGCGTGCCCCCGGTGGGTTGCCTCGACGCGACCGGCATGTGGGAAGCGTCACGCCGCAAACCACCGCCACACCCCCGCCCGACGGATCCCGGCACCCGCGTTCGGCGTCTTCTCACAGGGGTGTGCTTCGATGAGCCCGACCTGAGAAACCTGAACACGCGGCGGGGACGGCCGGGTTGCACGGGAAATCCGAGACACCGGTGGAGGGCATGACCGAGGAAGAGTTCGACGCTTTCTACGCGGCCGCGTTCCCCCGTCTGACCGGGCAGTTGTACACCTTCACCGGGGACCTCGGCGAAGCGCAGGACGTCGTCCAGGAGGCGTTCGTACGGGCCTGGGACCGCCGCCAGAAGCTGCTCGCCGACGAGGCGCCCGAGGCGTGGATACGCACCGTCGCCATGCGGCTCGCCGTGAGCCGCTGGCGGCGCGCGAAGCGCTGGCTGGAACTGGTGCGGCACACCCCGCCCCCGGAGAACACGCCCGGCCCGGACCCCGACCGCACCGCCCTCGTCGCCGCGCTGCGCCAACTCCCGGAGCATCAGCGCATGGCCGTGGTCCTTCACCATCTGTGCGACCTCAGTGTCGAACAGGTAGCCTCCGAGACCGGCGCACCCGTGGGTACGGTCAAGGCCAGGCTGTCCCGCGGACGGGCGGCACTGGCCAGACAGCTGGCGGTGGACGAGGCCGAGGAGCCGGCCTGGAGGGAGGGCGGCCGTGTCGGATGAACTCGCCGGAGCCTTGCGCGAGTTGGCCGCACAGCACGAGACCCCGCCGCGCGTCGGCGGCGCGGAGGTCCGCGACCGGGCCAGGCGCCGCTCCCGCCGCCGCAGGGCGACCGCCGCGCTGGCGTCGACGGCCACGGCGGCGAGCGTGTTCGCGGCCGTCGCGTTCACCCTGGACACCGAGCCACCCGCACGGAAACACCGCACCCCCGCCACGGCGTCGACCCTCCCCGCCCCGGCACCGGACACGGCGACCCCCGAGCCCGCCCCCACCACCGGCGTACTGGACCTGAACCGGCGCACCCTCACCGTCGACAGACGCGTCATCCGGATCGACTCGCACACCTTCCCCCGCTTCCGGCCCGGCAGCCGGATGACGGTGGTCACCAAGGCCGACCTCAAGCTGCTGCCCCTGGACGGCGGCGCCGGGTACGGCGGCGAGGTCAAGGTCCCGTACCTGGTGGAGCTGCGCACCCCCGACCGGGAACCGGTCTACGCGGGCGCCCTCGCCTTCGACACCAAGAAGCTCTCCGCGCTCAACGCCGAATCCTGCTGGCTGGACATGAGCACCAAGGACGCCCAGTGGTTCTACGCCCGGGCACGGGTGGGCGACGGCATCGAGATCACGTCGACCGTCCCCGCGACGCCCCCGGGAACGGCGGCCACCGCCCCGACGCGGGCGGGGACGGCCCCCTGACCCCGTGGACACCGGTCAGGCCGGCTGATCCTTCGCCCACCACAGGAACGCGGCCGCGTGCTGCTGACTGGCGAACCCCTCGCCGGCCAGCGAACGCAGCAGGTCGTTGCTCCACAGGACGAGCCGGCCCAGCGTCCAGTCGACCGACTCCGGCGCCGGGAGCTCGAGGCCGTACACCTGCCGCGCGATCTCGCGCTTGCCGCCCGCCTCCGTCGTGTACTTGAGGATCGTCAGGAACCGTTCGGGCCGCACCACGCACAACACCCGCGTGAGCAGCGCCTCTTTGAACCCGGTCATGGCGAACGGCACGGTCCCGGACAGCAGTTGCTGCAGCCGGTCCCCGAGCGGAATGTCCTCGGGCCCGTACAGGAGGTACGCGATCGTCTCCCGGGTCGCCTCCCCGGCCGCCGCGTCCCCCATGGCGTTCCAGGCGGAGTTGAAGGTGGCCTGGTTGCCGGGGCGGGCGCCGATCTCGGAGTTGGCGAAATCCTTCAGCCGCCGAGGATCGCAGGTCCGCAACCCGTCCGGGGAGAAGATCTCCTGGTACTCCGCCCAGTACGCCGCGACCCGGGGATCGACGTCCGGCCGTACGGCGAGGTAGCGCTCCTTGAGCCGGTCCAGACGGCGCAGCCGCTCCGGTTCGACCTCCTCGGCCTTCGGGAAGCGCGCGGCGAGCTCGTCGAACGAGCGCGGCACCCGCTCCCCCCGCGGAGCGGCGGCGGGCGCCGCGTCCTCCCACTCGTAACCGCACCGGTGCCGTACGACCCGCCCACCGCCCTCCAGGCTCCGGACCACCTCGATGTCCTCGTCGTCACTGCACAGCGGACACATGACCAGTGCCATGCCACCCCCCAACCCCTGTGGCGAAGCCCGAGCCCCCGCCGTGAACCGATGCGGACACCCTAGAACCCGCACCCCCTACCCCTTCACCGCCCCCGAGGTCAGCCCCCGGATGAACGACCGCTGCAGCGCGAGGAAGGCGAGCACCGACGGCAGCATCGCCAGGAAGGCGCCCACCAGCAGCACCCCGATGCCCACCTGGTCGTCGGAGCGCAGCGAGCGCAGGGCCAGCGGCAGGGTGTACTGCGCCGGGTCGGTGGCGACCAGCAGCGGCAGCATGTACTGGTCCCAGATCATCGTGAACCCGAAGATGCCGATCACCCCCAGCGCCGGCCGGCACAGCGGCAACACCACCTGCCAGAAGACACGGAACTCGCCCGCGCCGTCCAGCCGCGCCGACTCCTCCAGCTCCGTCGGGATCTCCTTCATGAACTCGGTCATCACCAGGATGGAGAAGCCCCACGCCGCCACCGGCACGATCATGCCGACCAGCGAGCCGACCAGGCTGATGTGCAGCACCGGCAGATCCGCCAGCAGCACCGACAGCGGTACGGCCAGCACCTCCTCCGGCAGCATCATGGTGGCCAGGATGAGCACCAGCACCACCGCCGACCCGCGGAACCGCTTGCGGGCCAGCGCGTATCCGGCGAAGACGCTGACCAGCACCTGCAGCGCCAGCCCGCCGCCCACCACGAGGAAGGAGTTGAGCAGATAGTCCAGCACGTTCCGGTCGATCGCCCGTTCCAGGTTGTCCAGGGACAGCCGGTCCGGGAACAGGGTGAACTGCGTCGGGTCCACGGTCGGTGTGAAGGCGCCGATCATCAGCGCCAGCAGCGGCCCCGCGAACACCGCGAACAGGACGGTGTACAGCACGAACCGCAGCACCCGGGCCCACGGCCCGCGCGCCTCCTGCAGTCCGAGCGCGGTGTCGTTCCTCATCGGACCCCCCTACGGCGTACGCGCGAGGCGACGGTCAGCACCAGCAGAATCGCGAACAGCAGCACCGTCCCGGCCGCCGCGACCCCCAGCTCATTGCGTTCCAGACCGAGCTTGTACGTCAGCGTCAGCAGCACCTCGGTCGAGCCGTCGGGCCCGCCGTTGGTCAGCAGGAACACCTCGGTGAAGATCCGCAGTCCCCGGATCGCGGCCAGCGTCAGCAGGATCGCGAACACGGGCCGCAGTCCGGGCAGGGTGACGTGCCAGATCCGGCGGAAGCGCGAGGCACCGTCGACCGCGGACGCCTCGTAGAGCACCCGGTCCACCCCGGCCAGCCCCGCCAGGAAGATCATCATGTCGTACGGGGCGCCCCGCCAGACGCCGACGAAGGCGATGGACGCCAGTGAACTGTCGGGCGAGTTGAGGAACTCGCTGGGCCCCAGCCCGATGACGGACAGCACGGAGTTCAGCGCACCCCCCTCGGCCGGGTAGTACATGACCCGCCACACCTCGGCCACCACCGCCATCGCCGTCACCACCGGCAGGAAGATCGCCGACCGGATGAACCACAGCGACCGGGTCTGCCCCTCCAGCAGCAGCGCCAGCACCATCCCGAGCACGATCGAACCGGCGGTCGTGGCCACGGCCAGCACCACCGTGTGCCACACCGCCGCGCCGAAGTCGGATTTGCCCGCGATCTCCGAGTAGTTCGCGCCGCCGACATAGGTGTTGCCGAGGAACGGCCGTACCTCCTGGAAGCTCATCCGCACGGCCTCGGCCATGGGGATGAACTTGAAGTACAGGAACAGCAGCAGGGCCGGCGCGAGGAAGAGCCAGGGCGTCGCGGCCCGGCGCAGCCGGGTCCTCACCGGAGGGGCCGTACGCGGGGCCCCCTTGGTGGCCGGCCCGCGCGACGTCCGCGCCTCGGTCACCGTCATCAGCCCTTGGCCCCCTGCTTCTCGAGCTCGGCGTCGATCTCGCCCGCCAGTTCGTCCATCGCCCGGCCGACGTCGCGCGAGCAGTCGGAGACGACGCCGTTGAGGCCCTCGGAGGAGATCTGCCGGACGTTGGACCAGTTGGGCAGAGCGGGGGCGTTGCGGCCGGCCGTGTCGTACACCTTCTGGAAGACGTCCCAGCGCGGGTCCTCGCGCTCGGCGGCCCCGTCCACCTTCGTGTTGACCGGCAGCCGCACGATGATGCCGCCGTTGTCGACCCCGAGGCCGATCTTCTGCCCGGCGGGGGAGGCGGCGAACTCCGCGAACCGCTGCTGGCCCTGCTCGTTGGCCGATCCGGCCATCATGTAGACGTTCTCGCCCTCCGCCAGGGCGGCCTCCCCGCCGGCGCCCGGCGGGGCCGCGACGACCTCGTACTTGTCCTTGCCGAGCGATCCGTCGAAGCGCGGCAGCATGTACGGCCCGGTCAGATAGATGCCGCCCTTGCCGCTCTCGAACACGGTGTGCGTGGTGGAGGAGTCGGCGGTCGTGGCCCCCGGCTGGACGACCTTGGAGTCGCAGAACATCGCCTGCAGCTTCTCGACCGCCTTGACGGACGCGTCGTCGCTGATCGCGGGCGCGTAGCCGGCACCCGTCTTCTTGACGAACCCGCCGCCCTCCGACCACAGCATGGTGGAGAACCACCAGGTCAGATAGCCGCGCGTGGTGGTCCCCGGCACCACCATGCCGGCGGTGTCGTCCTTGCCGTTGCCGTCGGGGTCGTCGTCGGTGAACTTGACGGCCAGCTCGGTCAGTTCGTCCCAGCTCGTGGGAACGTCCGCCCCCACCTCGTCCCGCCAGTCCTTGCGTATCAGCAGCGCGAAGGCCTGCGAGTTGAAGGGCACCCCGTAGTACTTGCCGTCGTACCCCTGCGCCGCCTCCCAGGCCCGGTCGGCGAGGTCCCCGCTTCCGGCGACACCCTCCCGGTCGACCTCGCGGACCAGGCCCTGGGTCACCAGGTTGCCCAGCTGGCCGGTGTCGTTGATGACGATGTCCGGCAGATCCTTCTGCGCGGTGCGCTGCTGCAGCTTGGTCTCGAAGTCCGTCACGCCGACGGCGACCAGCTTCGCCTCGATACCGCTCTCCTCGGAGAACGCCTTGGTGAGAGCCTCCGCGGACTCGGCGGCGGGACTGCCGGCGTCCTGCCGGATCCACACCTCCAACGGGGCGGAGTCGTCCTGCTGCTGACCGGATCCGCCCGAGGAGCACCCCGTGACGGTGGCGGCGGCGACGGCGAGAACGGCGGCGATCGCGCCGAACCGCCGCCCTCCTTCTGGTTTACGGAGTTGCTTCGACACGAGGGTCTCCGTTTGGTCCGTACGGGCGAGGTGACCGGACTCTACGCACAGACCGCAGCACACATCTAGACTGTGAGATGGAATTTATATACATGAACCGCATGGAGGTGAAGCCGTGCCGAGAGCCACGCCCGAGGCCTTCGGGGAGACGGAAGCCGGCCTCACCCGCTCCGGGGTGAGGCCGGCCACGACGCGATGCGGCGCCGTCCGCCGTCTAGTAGCACCCGTCCTTGAAGACGATCAGCAGCGCATCGGTCTGCGTCTCCGTGCCGTCGGTCGCCCAGATCTCGGCCGTGTACTCACCGACCGGCGCGGCCGCGATCGACAACTGCAGCCAGCCGTTGACGACCAGGCCGTGGTCGACGGGGTCCCGCTCGTTCGTACCCGGCGCGATGGTGCTGCCGCCCTGACTCGTCGAACCGGGCGGCAGGTGACGCACCCCGGTCCGGACCGGCGCCGACCAGGTCCCGGAGACCGGGGCGAAGGCGTAGGTGTTGGGCCACCCGTACCCCGCCTCGACGCAGATCCGCTGCCCCTCGGCCTCCAGTGTCCAGGTCGCCGAAGCCGAGGCCGGGGACGCGCCTACCAGCGCCAGTGCGAGCGTCGAGGACAGGCCGAGGGTCAACCCGGCCGCGCGTTGACGTGCTTTCATCGATACCTCCTGGTGGGGGAGCATGAGGCCGTACGAAAGGGTCTCCCGGCCGTTCCCGCCGACCGGCAGCCGTCAACGAGTGTCACTCGCTCAACAACCGTGGAACAAGGCGTAGTTGTACTTTCAATGACTGTGTCCGGATACCGCCGTAGCGACGGATTGTCAGTCCCCTCTGCCGGCATCCCGTCATGCCGTACGACATCGCCCCCACCGCCTGCCGGACCTGACGCGGGTCTCCGACGAGGACCTTGGAGGCCTGCTGGTGGCGTCCGATGAGGCGGACAGGTGTTCCGCGGGATCTGCGGGCTGGAAGAGCGGCCTGCTCGGCCCCCGGGACGACGGGGACGGCGCCGAGGCCGAGAAGACGCCAGCCGCGGGGGAGCGGCGCGTCCGCTTCCACCACACGTGGTCCGACTGGTCGGGCGGCGACGAACTGGCCTCGACCGGCAGAGTCGGCTTCGACCGCCGAACGGACGGCATAGGGCACGAGGCGCCACTCGCCGACGTACCCCCGCTGGTGTTCAGCGAGGCGATGCGCGACGTGGACCTCTTCGTAGGCGTCACATCGATCGCCGCGGACCCCGACTTGCGGGAGGGCGGCCCGGAACGCGCCTACTGGGAGCGGACGGCCTTCGGAGAGCTCGACGCAACCGCCGCGACCCGCCGCGACGCACTGGAACGGCTCCTGCCCCGCCTGAAGATCGCGGACCGCTGCACACTGGACGGCCGCTTGCTGGTGGTCCGGGGTGACCGGGGCACGTACAAGATCCACCTGCTCTCGGCGAACATCCTGATGGAGCCGGACGACGCCCACCTCTGCATAGTCCCGACCCCCGCCAGGGGTGAGCGGTACCTGCCCTTCGAGGACGACCGCCTGTCCCTGATCCTCAGCAAGGCGTTCCTGCCGGCCGCGGACGCGGACATCACGGACGAGTCCATCCTCACACAGCTCGGGCGAGGCGCCTGATGGCCACCGTGACCTTCCGCGACGAGGCCGCCACGGGCAGGCCCCTCGGGGAGTGGCAGTCGACCGGCCTCCCCGACCGCATGACGGTACGCGCCCTGATCCGTCGCCGGGCAAGCGAGCAGGCGGCCCACCCCATCGACTGGGAAAGGGCCTTCCTGACCAACGGCTTCTTCCTCCTCGTCGGCGACCACCAGGCGGACGGCCTCGACGAGGAAGTGGACCTCACGACCACCCCCACCCTGATCTTCATCAAGCTGGTAGCCCTGGCCGGCGGCTGAACACGCACCGCGTTCGGGGCGACCTACAACTTGGTCATCTTCGAGTACGGACTCGGAATCCGTCGCTCCGCCGACCCGAAATCCACAACGGCGGCGATCCCCTCCTCGATACCGACGACCCGACCGAGGCCGTACATGTCATGCGTGACCTGATCCCCCACGGCGAAGTGCTTCGGAGGCGGAGCGACCGGAGCCTTGAAGGGACTGGTGGGCAAATGGCGCTTGGCTGCTGCTGGCTTTGTCATCGTCCCCAGTATGCGCCTGTCGCCGCTCGCCACCAGCCCTTCATACTCCGGGGATGGACTTGTCCGACGAAGGTGACCCACTTGATCCCGGATTGACCGATATGTCCAACAATGTGTACGGCCTCCTTCCCGGCCACCGAGACGCCTCACCCTTCGCGGAACGCGTCGTCCGAGCCGGCTGGAGATCGGCCTCCTCCTCCTGGCACGGCTACGAGGTGACAACGAGCTGGTGCGAGGTGGAGCTGACCCCGCTCGACGACGGGACCGTCCTGCTGAACGGAGTGATAGCCCCCACCGCCTCGACGACCTGGCCACCGTCCTCGGCGTGCCGTGCACCTTGGAGCTCTGTGCCGAGGACGGCACCGTGCTCCGCGAACTCCGCACATGACCGCCGCCGGCCTCACCCGGGAACCCCCGTTCTGCGGCGAGGGCAACTCCTGCTTCCGCCTCGGCACGGATACACAGCTGTCGCCGCCCAGGCGGACCATCTGCTGTAGAGCAGGCAGCTCGGCGGCGGCCTGACCTTCCCTCTGCGGTAGCAATCCCCCGGGGCTCCGCCGCCTGGGTCGGGACGACCTCCCCACCACGGCCCCGACGAACTCCAGAACCTCCCTCCCGTGCCTGAGGGGCAGCACGGGAACCCACCTGCTCCGCCGCGCCCCCGGGCATCCTCTCAACGAGGCACACATCGGCTATCACCGCGACCTGTGCCGTATCAACGCCCGCAAGCCCACCACGGGCTGAGCCCGCACGCTCTACAGCAGGTGATCCGCCTTACCGGCCTTGATGTCGTTGATGAGCGTGCGCAGAGCTTCGAGGGAGTCGGTGAGAGGGTTCTCCTCCTGACCGGCCACGGCTATGTATCCGTTGCCGTCGGCATCGGTGCCGAGGCGGAAGCAGGAGCTGCCCTCGCCACAGAACGGGTCTTCCCAGGTGATGTCGGTCATGTGGTCACTCCTCACAGTTGGTGAGCGATCTCGCGGATGACGTCGCGGGACCTCTCCGGGGACAGTGCCAGACCTTCCAACAAGTCGAGTTGGGCACGGTATTTCGCGAGTTGGCCGTCACTGTGGAGGAAGTCCGGGCCGTGCGAGTTGTCGATCTGCACGGTGTCGAGCTGCGGCACGGGCCCCTCGGCGTAGACGACCGTCTGTCCTGCACCGGGGAAGGCACCCTGGTCGAAGGGAAGCACGAGCACGGTGACGTTGTCCCGCTCGGAGACTTCCAGAAGGTGCTTCAGCTGCCCCCGGGAAACGTCCCGTCCCCCGAACTGCATGCGAAGCGCCGCTTCATGGATCACGGCCACGTACGGCACCGGGTTGTCCCGGGTGATCACACTCTGGCGCTCTGAGCGGTGGGCCAGACGGAGAGCGACCTCATGTTCGGGAAGCTGCGGGATGACGGCGCGGAAGATGGCCATTGCGTGCTCCGACGTCTGGAGCAGCCCCGGTACGTGCACGGTGTTCGCGCCCCGCAGGCGTACGGCGTAGGCCTCGGTTTCGGAGATGTCCAGAAAACCCTGAGGCAAGCTACCTCGGTAGCGTTCCCACCATCCTGGCCGGCTTGGCTCCGCCATTTCGGCGAGGGCGTTGATGTACGTCTCGTTGGTGCACTCACAGTTGCAGGCCAACGTACGCAGCCGTTCGGCGTTGATGCCGCGCAGCCCGGACTCCATGTTGGAAATCCGGCTTCGGTCGACGCCGAGAAGTCCGGCGGCGTACTCCGCGGACACGCCGGCTGTGGTGCGCATCCTGCGCAATTCACTGCCCAGTCGCTTCTGGCGTTGAGTGAGGATCGTCCTCGGGGGCATGACGTTCCTTCCATACGCTGCGGTGCCCGGATTAGTCCTATGAGTACAAGTTCACCGCATCGGTGCCATTATTTCAGACCGCATGGCAAATGTGACCCCTGCTGCTCTACTGTCAGTATCGCGCAAGTTACACAACGCGATGCCGGAAGTGCACCGCGCGAGCATGCCCGCCTGCCCTGGGCCGGGTGTGCCCGCGCCCTGGGCGGCAGGCCACCGGCAACCCAAAAACCTCCACACAGCACTGGAGTTCGCCATGCCCGAGATCCCCCTCGTACCCGCCCACTGGCACTTCCCCGCCCACCCCGCCTCCGTACGACGAGCCCGCCACGCCGTCACGGAATCGCTGCCGCACGTCCTCCGCCCCCACCTCGGCGACGACCTCGGCCTTCTGACCTCCGAACTGGTCACCAACGCCATTCGTCACGGAACCCGCCGAGAGGACGAAGACCTCATCGAACTGGTCCTGTGGCCGGCCGACGGCCACTACTGGCTCGCCGTCTCCGACCCCGGCACAGGCAGGCCCGTACTGACCCACCCGGACGCGAACGCCGAGAACGGCCGGGGCCTGCTGCTGGTCGACAGCCTCGCCACGACGTGGACCGTCCGCGCCCGTCCCACACACGGAACATCGGTGATCGCGGGCCTTTCGCTCCGCCAGGACACCTGACCCCTGCACGGTGTGGCCACGACACCGTCCGCCAAGGGCGTCCAGGCGAGCATCGCCCTCAGTGAGCTCGCCTGCCGGACAGACCCGAACTCGCACAACTCCCAGGCGGAACGAGGGCGAGGCGCGCTCGTGCCGCCGTGCCTTCATCGACGGTTCGGTGAGTACCGAACCGTCCGGCCGGTAGCGTGCCGAGCCCTGTGCGGGAGATGCCCGCGCTGGTAAACGCCGGAGGCTACCCAAATGCCGGAGACAGACCTCAAGCACCAGCTCGCCGAACGATTCCGCGAGATCAACGGCGACCATCCGATGACCGATGCCGATGACGTATACGTCAGCACGCAGTTCGTCGCCCTGGAGGAACTGTGCGCAGTCCATGGCCGCGTTGCCGACGCGGTCCGCCATCTGATGCTGGGGCAGCATCTGCCGCTTCCGGGATATCTGCGCTCCGACGGCGCTGAGATGGTGCCGGCCGACCTGTTCGCTCTCGCCGACGAAGCCGGCGGCGTAGAGCAGCTCGAAACGTGGTTCACCGCACACTGGGCCGACCCGGCCACCGGGAAGGCGGAGTGGAATGCGTATCTCAGCGGACAGTATGTGTGCCTGCACTCGGTGACCCCGGCCACCATTCAGCGCAAGGAATACCTGACGGCCACGATCAGCGCCGCAGCGAACGAGCCGGATGCCGGTTCAGCACAGTGGTCTGAGCAGCTGCACGCCGTGGTCGACGAACTCGACACACTGGAACCGGCGTTCACGGCCTATGACCGTCTTCGGTTCGGCGGGCCCACGTCCCGGGACACCTGCATCGACGCCATGCGCGCCCGCTTCCCGCGCCCGTGATCCGGATCACGGGTGGTGTACTGCGGATCGGTTGCGATCGCCCATGCCACGCGGGTTTTGGGACGTTCGACGAGGTGGGGCGCGTTCATGGTCCCGCCACCGGGCCCGGGCGGACTCGACGAGCTTGAGGACCATCGTCAGGGCTGCGGTGCGGGAGCCGGCGCCGCGGGTGACCTTGGTCCGCAGCCGGACGGTGGCGAACGTGGACCCGCCGTCGATGATCTTTTTGACGGCCTTGGGGGAGCTCGCGCCATAGAGCTTCCCGCAGGGCCTGAGGGAAGGCGATTGCGGTGAGGTTTCCCATCATGCGTGGATGACGGGTTGGGACGTCAGGCGATAACGCGGTAACGGCGGCGCAGTAGCGCCAGGACTGCGACGGCTGCGAAGGTCATCCACGTTTTGCCGAGGATTTGTCCAGGCAGGTAACTGAAGGAGCCGAAGGCAAGGTGGAGGAACAAGAGGCTGTCGGCGAGAAGTCCGACGGCATTCGAGGCCAGTATCGCGACCAGCAGTCCTCGCTTGCGCAGGGGTTCGTAGACGACGAAGTCCATGGTCTCAGCAACGGCGAAGGCGACCGCTGACGCAGTGGCGAGGCTGGGGTCAGCGAGAAGGTAGGACAGGACGGTGCCGACGGCTATGGCGGCGAGAATGGCGCCTCGGCCGATTGCCTCGCGTGCAAGGTCGCGTAGGACAAGCGCCAGGCCGACGAGGTAGACGCCAGCAGGCGCGACGTAACCGAGGCCGACGGGTACCGCGCCGAAATGGGTGACGGCCAAGTTGGCGGCCGGGATAGTGGCGATGTAGGCGATGAGCGTGGCGATACCAGCAGGAACGGGGGCCTTCACGATCTGCTTTCTCTCTCAGTGGTGGGGTGTTGCGCTCGGCTCCCGCGGGGAACGGGCGGTGGGGCGAACGTGCAGACAGTGCAGCGCACGGCACTGACATTCTTAAGGCGTCGGTCCGTGCTGCGGTGCTGGGGCAACTGCCTGGTTCCGGAGGTGTGCAAGGTCCGCATGGGGCAGGCGGCGGTGCCGCGCTGAGGAGTTCGAGCGGAACTCGCGATGGCGGGCGCGCCAGGCAGCGTGGCGGGTGCCAGCCCGCTGCACGGGTTGCGGGGCGCGTGCATAGCCGCCAGCGGATGCGTCCTGCGGGCTCGGCGGAACCATGTGCCTTGCCGCCGCAGGCGCCGCGTAGGAAAGGGGGATGGCATCCCCCTTCCCGCTCTGTGGCGCGTGCGTGGGTTCAGTCGGTGTAGGTCAGGCTGGCGATGGCGTCGTGGCTGTGAATACTTTCCAGATTCTTCGCCCGGATCGCATGGTTCAGACCCTTTTCGCGACATGTAAGGCTTACATCACGGATGATGTCTTCGACGAAAACGGGATGTTCGTAAGCCTGCATGGTGACGACGCGTTCGTCGGGCCGCTTGATGAGGGGTAGGACGGGGGCAGAACCGGCGCTGCGCAGCAAATCGACGATTTCGTGGATCGCCAGGGGGTAGGGCGCGTCGGCTGTGCCGGTGACCGTGAGGGTGATTTCGCTGCGTTGGTTGTGGGCCCCGTAGTCGGAGATGGCCTTGGAACACGGGCACAGACTGGTGACGTCGGTCGTCACTGTGGTTGCGACGGTGCAGGTGTCGGGGGTGATGCGGCCGGTGATGGTGACGTCGTGGGTTTGCCATGACTGCTGCTGACTTGCGGGTGCGGTCACGGTCGTGGCGATGGGCAGGGACAGCGCCATGGCCAGGGTGGGGGCTTCGAGCAGGGTGAGCCCTCGTTTGAGGGCGATGGGCAACTCCTGCGGGGCGAGGGTGGCCACTTCCTCGTGCACCAGGGCGATCATGCGGCTCATGTGGGTGCCGCGCCGGTCGGCTTGCAGGCCGACGGTGACGCTGATGTCGGCGATGCCGTGCTGGTGCGTGTGGCCGTCATCGAACGTGACGGGGTAGCGCAGGCCGCTGATTCCCACTTCGTCGATGGCGATGCCGCGGTGGTCGGCCTCGTTTTGGATGTCGTGCATGCTGCTACTCGCCTCGGTAGGTGCAGCCGGAGGTGCAGGTCTCGCGCACGGTGATCGCGGACAGTTGGGGGAGTTCGGTGATCATCCGGTCCCAGATCCAGCGGGCCAGGTTCTCGCTAGTGGGGTTGTCCAGGCCGTCGATGTCGTTGAGGTAATAGTGGTCGAGTTGTGCATCGATAGGCTTGAAGGCCTGCTTGATATCCCCGAAGTCCATCACCCAGCCCAGTTCCTCGTCTACCGGTGCTTCGACGTGCACGGTGACCTTGTAGGAGTGGCCGTGCAGTCGGGCGCATTTGTGGCCTTCGGGTACACGGGGCAGGCGGTGGGCCGCTTCGAAGGTGAACTCGCGGAAGATTTCCATTACTGAATTCCCAGATACTTGTGCGTCTGGAGAGAGAGTGTCCAGCGCGGGTTCTTCATGCAGTACTCGACAGCGGCGCGGGTGTGGTCCTCACGGTGGGCGTCATCCAGCGGCTGCAGTCGGAAGTGCTGGAAGTCGAGCCCCTCGAATTGAGCCGGGTCGCCGCCGGCCTGGGGGTAGACCAGTTTCAGTTCATCGCCGCTGGTCAGGACCAGGTCGGAGCCGATCTTGGGGCTGACGCACAGCCAGTCGATGCCGCGGGGAGCCGGCCGGGTGCCGTTGGTTTCCACCGCTACCTCGAAGCCGCGGCCGTGCAGGGCGGCGATGGCGTCCTCGTCCAACTGCAGCAAGGGCTCGCCGCCGGTGCACACCACGAACCGGTGGGCACGGTCGGTGCTGGGCCAGGCGGCCTCGACGGCGTCGGCGAGATCATCCGCAGTGCCGAACCGGCCGCCTCCTTCGCCGTCGGTGCCGACGAAGTCGGTGTCGCAGAACTGGCAGATGGCGCGGGAGCGGTCTGCTTCCCGGCCGGTCCACAGGTTGCAGCGGGAAAAGCGGCAGAAGACCGCCGGGCGCCCGGCGTGGCTGCCCTCTCCCTGCAGGGTGTAGAAGATCTCTTTGATCAGATAGGTCATGTTCAGGCGCTCTGGTACCGGACAGGGTCGGTGACGCCGGCTTCAGCGAAGCCCTTCAGGCGCAGCAGGCACGTGTCGCACTTGCCGCAGGCCTGGCCCTGGTCATCGGGGTCGTAGCAGGAGGACGTGAGGGAGTAGTCCACGCCCAGGCGCAGGCCTTCGCGCACGATGTCGGCCTTTGACATGGCGATCAGGGGGGAGTGCAGCGTCATCCGGGAGGTGCCCTCCACGCCTGCCCGGGTCGCCAGGTTCGCCATGGTGGCAAAAGCGTCCATGTACTCGGGGCGGCAGTCGGGGTAGCCGCTGTAGTCCACGGCGGTGACTCCGGTGAAGATGTCGCTGGCACCTACGGTCTCGGCGAAAGCCAGTGCGAACGACAGGAAGATCGTGTTGCGGGCCGGCACGTAGGTGATCGGCACCCCGCCGTCCTCGACGTCATCCAGCGACTCGTGCTTGGGAACCTCGATGTCGGCGGTCAGGGCAGAGCCACCGAAGACCCGCAGATCGATGTCGGCGATGACGTGCCGGGCCACCCCCTGGACCTTGGCAACGCGCTTGGCGGCCTCCAGTTCGATGCTGTGCCGCTGGCCATAGCGGAAGCTGAGTGCATAGGGAGTGAACCCCTGGTCCTTGGCGATGGCCAGCACCGTGGTCGAGTCCAGGCCGCCGCTCAGCAACACGATCGCGGGACGGTCCATGCTGTCACTCCCCTATCCGAAGTCCAGTTGCCTCAGTCGAGGCAGAGGCAGCCTACCCTTCTAACTAGCGGCTACAGTAACCACAACAACAAACGAGTTACCGAAACCCAGGGGTCGAGCCGCAGTGAACGAGTTGCCCATCGTGGTCACGTGCACGGACCGGAAAGCGTCCCCTCCCACAGCAGACCTGCAGGCCCGCACCCTGACGGCTGTCGACCTGCTCCAGCGGGCGGAGGAGTGGGCGCACCGGCTGCGCACCACACCGAGCAGGCATATGGCGCTGGAGGACCTGTACCGGGGAGACCAGTGGAAACGCGCCCTCGCGCTCACCCACGCTGCATCCCGGGCAGGCTTCACCCCCCGCCTGTATGCAGCCTCGGCCGGCCTGGGCCTGCGTCCAGTCTCCAGCCTCGCCCCCTCCTACGCCGCGACTTTCCTGCCCCGGCACGCAGATTCCGTGGCTTCCTCCAGCGCCCAGACCTCCCAGTGGTGGGATCATCTGCAACGCTTGGACGGCACCCGCGACCTGCCCCAGATCGTCGGCGCCGCCGGACGCGCCCTCGTTGTGCTGTCCGCGCCCTATGCCCAGGCCATGCACCACGACCTGCTCGCCCTCGCTGATACCGCCACCGACGTCGTCCTGATCGGTGGCGCCACCGACATTGAGGGCATACAGCGCGTGCCCGCCAACGCCGGCCTGCGCCACGCCCTGGGCGGCACCCTGACCAGCCTCAACGTGCGCATGGCCGCCTCCTGGCTCGAGCACTGCACACCCGGACGCCTCACCGACCCCCCTGCCCAGCTGCGCTGGGACGACTGGGCCTCCCAGACCGCCCGGCCCGAGCGCTACGACCGCACACCGGTTACGGACAAGACCGTCATCGCCTTCATCAAAGAGATGAAGAGCACCTACCCCGACGCCTCCCGCACCCGCCTGCTGCGCCTCTTTCGAGACAAGGGGATGGCCTGCGAACAAAAACGCTTCGCAGACCTGTACAAATCAACGATTGGCCGCTGATGACTTCCACCGTGCTGAAACGCCGAGCCCTGCGGATCGAGCAGCACCCCACGATCCCGCTGTACGTGTTCACGCTGGCGGCAGAAGAGGTCCACCAGGTCGCCGATGTCGCCCGGATCTCCCGCGACGAGGCCGGCAAACTCATCGGCTACCAGCGCCCCGAGAAGAAGCAGCACGTACGGCAGATCTTGGAATACCTCGACAGCGACGAGGTCCTCTTCCCCAACGGCCTGATCATGGCCCTGCCTGCCAGTGTGCGCTTCAAATCCAGCCCCGGCCCCAGCAGCAGCGACGGCCTGTGCACCTCCGGCACGCTGGAGATCACGCTGCCCGATTCCCCCGACGCCCCCCGGCCCGCCTGGATCGTCGACGGCCAGCAGCGCAGCCTCGCCCTGGCCCGCACCCGCAACACCCGCCTGGCCGTCACCATCGCCGGCTTCGTTGCCGAGGACCTCGAAACCCAGCGGGACCAGTTCCTGCGGGTGAACACGGTCTCCCCCCTGCCGACCAACCTGGTCACCGAACTCCTCCCCGAGGTCGGCACCGCTCTGCCCACCAAGCTCTCCGCCCGTAAACTCCCCGCCGTCCTGGTCGAAGCCCTTAACCACGACAAGGACTCACCGTTTTGCGGACTGGTGCGCCGCCCCTCCACCACCGCCGAGCAAAAAGCCGACGCTGTCGTCACCGACAACAGTCTGACCACGGCTATCCAGGAGGCCCTCAACTCCCCGTCGGGAGCCTTCTTCCCCTACAAAAACCTCTCCAACAACACCGTGGACACCGCTACCATCCGCCAGATCCTCATCACCTACTGGACTGCGGTACGCGACACATTCCCTGACGCCTGGGGCCTGCCGCCGACCCGAAGCCGCCTCATGCACGGCGTCGGCATCCGCTCCATGGGACGCCTGATGGACCGCGTGATGATGGCCATAGACCCCGCCTCCCCCCACGCACTGCAGCAGGCACGCGACGAACTCGCCCTGATCGCCCCGCACTGCTACTGGACCAAGGGGCGCTGGCCCGACCTGAACATCCCCTGGAACGAACTCCAGAACAACCCGCGTCACATCAGTACCCTGTCGAACTACCTCCTCCGTATCTATGTGCAGGAAAAGGCAAAAGCCGCGTGAAATTCTATTTCCCTGACAGCCAGGACCTGGTGAGCCCCACCTATGACTTCGTCAACGACGAGTACTCGCCTTACCGAGTCCGTCAGCGCGACGACGTCTACGCCCACCAGGCCGTGACGCCGATCCCGTATGACGGGATTCTTGTCAGCAAGGCTGTTGTCGACGGATCCATGAAGGGTGCAGGGAAATACTCCACTCCGCAGCGCGAGCGGCTTTACCGCCTGGGTGTGAGGAACTTCTTCCGCCTTCCCGAAAGGTGCTCCACCATCGGTGACTGTGGCGCCTTCAACTATATTGACGAAGAGCGCCCTCCGTACGAGGTCGACGAAGTCATCGATTTCTATGGTCGTTGCGGATTCGATGCTGGCATCAGCATCGACCACATCATCTTCGGCTACATCCCTCAAGAATCCGATACGGAACCAGAAGCGGCGTGGGTGGAACGCCAGCAGATCTCCCTGGAACTCGCCGAGAACTTTCTCGCCACGGTAAAAAAGCGCGGCGTCCGCTTCGAACCCGTTGGCGCCGCCCAGGGATGGGGACCCGACAGTTACGCCCACTCCGTCGCGCAACTGCAGAAAATGGGATACCGGCGTATCGCCCTCGGCGGCATGGTCCCCCTCAAGTCCCACGAGATCCTGGCCTGCCTGCGAGCCATCGACGAAGTACGCAACCACGACACCGAACTACACCTGCTCGGCATCAACCGCGTCGACAGCATGGAGCAGTTCGCCCGCCACGGCGTGACCAGCTTTGACAGCACCTCCGCCTTCCGCCAGGCCTTCATGGACGACCGCAACAACTACCACACCGCCACCGGCGCCTATACCGCCATCAGAGTCCCCCAAGTCGACGGCAACCCCGCACTCAAACGCCTCATCCTGTCCGGAAACGTCTCCCAGGCCCAGGCCATCACCGCAGAACGGGCCTGCCTGCGTGCACTGCGGGAATTCGATCGTGAAGAAGACTCGCTCGAAGAAGTGCTGGACGCCCTCGCTGCCTACGAGTCGCTCGTCCTCGGTCCGAAGAAGAAGAGCTATCTCGCATACTACGAGCGCACCCTCAGCGACATGCCCTGGCGCATCTGCCCCTGCGCTCTGTGTAAGAAACATGGCATCGAGATCGCAATATTCCGGGGAGCCGAGCGGAACAAGCGTCGAGGATTCCACAATCTGACCGTGCTCGAGGCCAAAATGCGCTCCCTCACCTTCGGGTGAACCCCCACTTTTCTTCTTTTGACATGTCTGGAGATGCAATGGCCGACCGATACGAACTCAGGCTCCCGGCGCTCGAGATCCGCCAGGGCGACAAAAAGATCTACTGCTTCGCCGTCGACGGCAAGAAACTTCACAGCTTCGCCGCGGTCTCCCGCGTGCGCCGCGACGGCGACAGCAACCTCCAGGGCTACCAGCGCCCCGAGGTCCTTAGTCACATCCGCGGCATCCGCCGCTACCTCGAGTCCGACAACGCCATGCTCCCCAACGCCCTGGTCCTGGCCTTCGACGAAAGCGTCAGGTTCGAGAGCGGGGCGCGGCGGGCCGCCGGCGTCGACTACTCCGTCCCCGGCGAGTTGGTGATCCCTGTCGACGAGTCCCTTGCCGATGAGGACAAGCCCGCCCTGATCGTCGACGGCCAGCAGCGCAGCGCCGCTATCCGCGACGCCGACCTGGCCGAATTCCCCGTCGCCGTTGTCGGGTTCATCGCCGACAACCACGACGATCAGCGCTCCCAGTTCATCCTGGTCAACTCCACCAAGCCGCTACCCAAGGGCCTCATCCACGAGCTCCTGCCCGAGACCAGCGGCCACCTCCCGCCCACCTACGCCCGCAAGCGCCTGCCCGCCCAGTTGATGA
Organism: Streptomyces sp. NRRL WC-3626; assembly: GCF_000718785.1. Lineage (GTDB taxonomy): Bacteria > Actinomycetota > Actinomycetes > Streptomycetales > Streptomycetaceae > Streptomyces > Streptomyces edwardsiae. The sequence continues at coordinate 50,320 of NZ_JOCA01000016.1, forward strand.
CCCGCCTCAACACCGACGGTCAGGGTCCCTTCTACGGCCGCATCGCCAGCCCGACCTCACCCGACGGCAACATCAAAGACACTGCCATTCTCCGCATGCTGGAGCACAGCCTCTTCGAGGGTGCTCTCTACCAGTACCGCAACCCCGAAGACGGCTCCGGCGACGTCGACCGCATGCTGCTGCACCTGCGTTCCTTCTGGGCCATCGTTAAGGACACCTTCAGCGATGCCTGGAAACTCCCGCCCCGCCAGTCTCGCCTCACTCACGGCGCCGGCATCCAGGCCATGGGCTTCGTTATGGACAGCCTTACCGATGGCATGCCTGCCGAAGACGTCGACTGCGACGCAGTACGCAACGCTGTCCTGGGCCTGATGCCGATCACCGCCTGGACCTCCGGCATGTGGCGTTTCGCCGACGGCGAGCAGCGCCGCTGGAACGGCCTGCAGAACACCCCCAACGACGTCCGCCTCCTGACCGACCTGCTGGTCCGCGCCGTACACAGCTGACCTGACCCTTCGCGGTGCTCCGACTATGGGGCACAGCAAATGACGGCAATTCGCCCGCCACCGGCATCCGGTGGCGGGTGAATCCGTTTTCAGGGCCGTAGCAGCTGGCTGCTCGTACGGTGCTGCCGCCGGCGCTCCACCGCCGTGCACCAGCCCATGAGGATGCCGACCGACCCCGGTGAGTGTCGGCCCGGGTCGTCGGCGGGACCGAAGCCCTGGTTGCCGGTGCTGATGAACCTGCGGCAGTACCCGGTAACGGTTGTCAACCCGACGGCGGGCAGCGGGATCACTCGAACGTAGCCGTCGACCGGTTGACGCCTCGTCCCGCCACGCTTGCATCTACCGGTGCGGCAGGTCCTGCGCCGCTCCTTCTCCTTCCAAGTTCCGTCAGGCGGGGCAGGTTAGGTCTCCTCTCGGCTCGCAGCGCCTGCAGCGTCCGACATCGCGGGCCCCGGGGTGTTCCCGCAGCGTCAAATATTGATTGTTTGCGCTCGGTATTGACCAGATTGACTGTGTGAGTTATGAAGCTAAATGATCATCTTTATTGTGATCTCACTCCCGGCAGGGTGGCGTGGAAGGGTGGTGGGGTGGCAGAGGGGGCGCCGGATGGGGTGGTGACGGGCGGCACGGGTTGCGGCTTCGGTGCGGTGGCCTAGCGTCGACGAATCGCGATCGCCCAAGATGGTCCACCCGGCGGGGGCGTTGTCGGTGGTGCGGTCTACGCTTCAGCCGGCTGGATGTGAGCATCTTGTGAAGGAAGTGCGATGTCGGGGCTGAGGGTGGGGGATTTCGTCCGGTTCGCCGGTTCGCCGGGGGTTGGGCGTGTGGGTGCGCTTGAAGGGGACAGTGTCCAGGTCGACTTTTTCGAGTCGATAGCGGAACCTGTTGCACTGCAGCAGCGGATCGCTGCACGGTCGTGCATATCGGTGGCCCTGCCGGAGGAGACCCGGGTCTACCGGCGCGATCCCAGTACGGGCGTGTGGATCGTGGGACGGGTGCGGGGCAGCGACCCGGGCGTGTACTACGTGCAGTTCCCCAATCATCCGGACGTGCACCTGCCCGTCAAGGCGGCTGAGTTGCACGTGCGCTGGGACGAACCGGTACGCAATCCGGTGGCCACCCTCGGGGCCGGTGGAAACGAGTCCGGTTACTTCCACGACGCCCGCCTGCCGATGCTGCACAGCCTCATCGCCCAGCGCAGTGCCAGCGGCAGCATTCCTGCGCTGCTCTCCGCCGCCGTGGAGATCTACCCCCACCAAGTGCAGGCCGCCTTGACGGTCCTCTCCGATCCGGTGCAGCGCTACTTGCTGGCTGATGAGGTGGGACTCGGAAAGACCGTCCAGGCTGGCTACGTCATGCGGCAGACCCTCATCGACAACCCCCGCGCCAGGATTGTCGTCGTTGCGCCCCAACCTCTGGTGAGGCAGTGGCGCAGCGAGATGTTGGAGAAGTTCTTCATCGACGACTTCCCCAATGCACACATCACCTTCACCGCCCACGAGACCCCCCGCAAGTGGGAGACCTACCAAGGTGCCGACCTGCTCATCGTGGACGAGGCGCATCTCCTCGTCCACGGCATCACCGAGCCGGCGCAATCGCCGTACCGGGAACTGTGCGGCATCGCCCACTCGGCCGCCCGACTGTTGCTACTGTCGGCCACTCCGGTGACCTCTCACTACGTCACCCACCTCGGCCTGCTGCATCTGCTGGACAAGGACCTGTACCGGTGGGACGACCGTGCCGCGTTCGAGGAGCGCTACCGGCGGCGCAAGGACCTGGCCGACGGCGTGTTCCAACTGGACGCCTACTTCCCCGCACTGCTGCCGATGACTATCGAAAGCCTGCGAGACCTCCTGCCGCCCGATGCACACTTCGAAAACCTGGCCGCCGGAGTACTGGCCCTGCTCACCGAGGACGCTGATCTGGCGGACGAGGATCAGGCCCCCGAACTGGGCCTGCGCGTGGAGAGCCTGAGAGCTCATCTCAGCGAGACCTACCGTCTGCACCGCAGGGTCATCCGCCACCGTCGTGCCTCCGTGCTCCAAGAGGACGAGGAGACGGACCTGGTGCCCTACGAGGTCAGGGGCCGCACCCGCCCGCGCCTGCTTGCGTTGGACCGGGACGAACACCACCTGGGCCAGGAGTTGTTGCTCGAGTGGCGCATGCTTGCTGCCGACCACCTGATGGACACTGAAGCAGACGACCACCAGTACACGGCGTTCGCCATGGCACTGGCGGTGCTGGCCTCCCGGGCCGGGGGCCCGGCTCAGGACCTGCTGTGCGCACTGCGCTGGCGCACTCACCTCGACGAGCACGCCGCTGACCGCGCCGGACTCACCGAACAAGAACGGCACCTGCTCACGGCGCCAAGCGCCCTACCGGGCGAAGGTAGCCTGCTGGAGATCTACAGCAACCAGTGTGCCGATTCCTTTGATGCCTCCGCTTGCACCTCCCTTGCTCAGGTGCTGGCACCGGTGCTGCGTCCCGGGACGAAGGTAGTGATCTTCTGCGGTCCGGGCTCCCTGGCCGCACAGTTGGCGGCCGCCCTCACTGCCGCCCACGCGGCAACTGCATCGGTGGGCCTGCACACGACGAAAGCTGGCGCGGACGCCTGCGAACGTGCGGTGCAGGCATGGCGTGCCCCGCAGGACGCGGGACTGTGCCAGGTCCTCGTTGCCGATACCTCGGCCGAGGACGGGCTGAACCTGCAGGTTGCCGACACGCTGGTGCACATGCGGCTGCCGTGGTCTCCCAATCGCCTCGAGCAGCGGATCGGACGGGCGGACCGCTACCGGGGAGTGGAATCGCTGCGGCAGAATCGGCCGGCGCAGCAGTTCCGCATCGGTGACCGCGAAGGCAACGAGATGTTCTGCGGCGCCTGGGCTGGCCTCCTCCACGAGGGGTATGACCTGTTCACCGCATCGGTTTCGACTCTGCAGGACATCATCGCCGAAGGACTGGCTCGAGTGTGGCGGCAGGCGCTGACCGACGGCCCCGCAGGATTCACAGCCCTGGCACCTGGCCTGCGTGAAGACCTCCGCCAGGCCAAACGGGACATCGACACCATGGACATGCTGGAGTCCATCCACGAGACGTCGGAACAGGCCCGTCAGACCACGGGCGCACTCGACCGCCTGGAACAGGACTGGCGCACGCTGCGCACGAACCTGGTGCACTACGCCGACGACAGCAGCGGTGGCCTGCGCTTTCGGCATGACGTACGCACCGTCGCCGGTCACCAGCGCGACCTTTTCGATGTCGCCTCCTCGCGTCCCCTGCTCGACCCCCGGCGCCACAAGGCGGTTACGGAAAGTATCCACCCCCATATGTCTCAGGGCGTGTTCAACCGCTCCACCGCCCTGCGAGCACCAGGGACTCGGCTCTTTCGCTCAGGCAACCCCTTCGTCGACATGCTCGCGGGCATCGTCTTTACCGACGAACGCGGACAGGCCACGGCTTTCCGGCGCTTTGACCCGGCCTGCCGGGGCGCGGACGAGGCGTACTTCGGCTTCGAGTACCTCGTCGAGGCCGACATAGGCTCCGCCCTCCAGCACCTCGCGGACGTACGGGAAGCGAGGCGGGCACTGCGTCGCCAGGCCGACCGCCTGCTCGCACCATTCACCCGCAAGGTCTGGGTGCCAGCCGGACACCGAACAGCTCTCACCAATCCCAAGGCGTGCGCTTGGCTGGACGCCCCCTACGGTCAGCAGGGCGACCAGAACTACAACTTCACCAACCATCAGCAGCTGATCGCCGTGTTCGGAGGCGGGCAGGACTACCGGCGGACGGCCGAAGCAGCTGAGGAGGTGGCTCGCGCCCACCTCGTCCGGGCAACCGATCTGGTCAACAAGTGCGTTACGGCCCAGGACCAGGCACGACAGCAACTTGCCGTGGCCAGTGCGCAGGCGCAGGCGCGACGTGCGGCCGGGCATCTGCTGGGCGACACCGAGAGCTACCTGCTGGACGTGGCCGTGGCGCGGGATCTGACGGAAGGCCTGAGCCGTCCCTCGGTGCGCGTGGTGGCCGCCACCTGCATCGTGCGCGGTGGATACCGGACGGTGAACCACCATGGGTGATCTGTGGTCGCACGCCCAGGAGTTGTTCTCGGCATGGCCCGAGGTGCCCGCGACGACCGCGACGGGGACGGTGCGGCGGCTGAAGGACGCTTTGGCCGACCGGGCGGCCAAGCGCACCGACGCGGTCGACTGGCGCGACATCGCGGCCCTGACCCGCCAAGTCCTGCTGGAGGCCGCGGTCAGGGGCAACCATGCCGGCCTAGAGGTGCCGTTGGATGCGGCCCTGCCCAGCCGCGAGCAGTGGGAGCAGATGGCGTGCAGGACGCTGCCCACCGGACGTGGACTGCGTGTTTTTGCCCTGGAGTGGCATCCGCGTGCCCTGACACCCCACGCACAACAGAGCGCACAGGAGGACCTGCAGCAGATCTATCTGGGAGAAGACTCACTGCACCGGCGCCACCTCCAATCCCAGCTGGCCGATCCCTATTGGACCGAGGCCCTCGGCTATCCGGAGTACGTCTCCGTCGGACAGCAGCAGGCCGCACGGGCCGTCGCGCTGGCTCCCGCGGGCAGCACCACGATCGTGTGCCTGCCCACCGGCCACGGCAAGACCGCCGTGGCCCAGGCCGCCGCGCTGCTGGCAGGCGCCCGCGGGGGAGTGTCCGTCGTGGTCGTCCCCACCGTCGTTCTCGCCCTGGACATGGAGGCCAGGACGCAAGCTGCCCTTGCTCGGCAGGGTAGGCAGAGCCCGACCAGTCGCTACGCCTACACCGGTGGCATGCCGCAGGAAGTCAAGCGACAGATCTGCGAGGACGTGCGGACTGGTCGCCAGCGCGTGCTATTCACATCTCCCGAAGCGGTGGTGACGGCGCTGAAGAAGCCTCTGGAGGACGCCGCCGAAGCCGGGCTGCTGCAGTACTTCGTCATCGACGAGGCGCACCTGGTCGAGCAGTGGGGCACCGGCTTCCGGCCCGAGTTCCAGACCATGGCCAGCCACCGGCGTACCTGGCTGCGCAAGGCCCCACCAAAGCAGGCCCCGGTGACGGTGGCGATGAGTGCCACCCTCACCCACCAGCAGGTCAGCCTGCTGGAGCAACTGTTTGCCGAGGAAGGCCAGGCCGAGGTGATATGGGCTTCCCAACTGCGCCACGAGCCCAGCTATTACGTCGACACATGCCCCGACGACCAGAGCCGTAACCAAGCCGTCATCGACGCGGTCGCCATGCTGCCTCGGCCGCTGGCGCTCTACACCACCCGGGTCAAAGACGCCGTCGACTGGGCCGAACGGCTGCGCCAGGCCGGTTTTCGCCGCGCCACCCAGGTCACCGGAAAATCTACCGACGAACAGCGGCGGCAGGCTCTTGAAGGCTGGGCGGGATCGACCGCGGCCGGGCCTGCAACCACGCGCTTCGACGTGGTCGTGGGCACCTCGGCCTTCGGCCTGGGAGTCGACCTCGCCGACGTGCGTACCGTGGTTCACGCCTGCCTTCCGGAGACCACGGACCGCTACTACCAGGAGGTCGGCCGCGCCGGACGTGACGGCAACCCCTGCATCGCCTACATGGCCACCGCCCCCGGGGACGAGGAATTGGCCGAAAGTATCAATCGCAGCCCGCAATTGACCGCCGAGCGTGCCTGGTCTCGGTGGCGGGCCATGTGGGTGGGGCGCACCTCCACCGGCAACGGTGCCCACCGGCTCAGCCTCGAAGCCCTGCCGGCCGACATGCCCGAAGGGTTCGGCCGCCACCGCAGTTGGAACGAACGCATCCTCAACTTCATGGTCAGAGCAGGGCTCATCAAGGTGAGTATCCCCGAACCCCCGCAGCGCGCCGCGCAGGAGGCCGACACGGCTTGGCAAGAACGCCTCGATGAATTTTATGCGTCGCTGGGCAAAGAGTTCGACGTCTTCCTCGTGGACGGCCAGACCAACGACCGCGTCTACTTCTTCCAGCGCTTCAACGACGTCCGCCGGCTGATCATCAACGACCAGCGTGACGCCGCCGGCCGGCTACGAAAGATCCTTCGCGGCGACCGCTGCTGGGGCGAAGCTCTGGCCGACCACTACCGCGTGCCCTACCGCCAAGGCGTCCTGACCACGGCCGTCACCTGCCGCGGATGCCCACCCTGCCGAAAGCAGGGCCCGCCGCGGACCGCACCGGAGGGCTACTACCGACTCGCGGTCGAGCCCTGGCCAGCCGTGCCATCGTGGCCGAACCGGCACGAGGACCCTCTGAAGCGGTTCCGCGTAGACCTGCCGTGCCTGTCCCTGTACTGGGAAACCGAGCAGGAGTTCACCGACCTGGTGCCCGAACTGCTCGAGCGCCTAGCCGTGCGGGGGATGTCGGTCCTCGGCGGTCCGGGACTCGCCCGCCTTGCCACCCGGCGGCTGCAGCGCGACGTGCGGCCTCGCCCTCTGGTCGTCGACAGGGACGAGGACCTCCTGGGCCGCTACACCAACCCGATGGTCTGGCTGCTGGACCCTTCCGCCTCCCACATGGGAGAGGAACTGACGATGCGATTCGATTCTCAGGATGTAACGTACCTGCTGCATCCACGGTCTTTGGCGCACCCGGATCGCCCCGACACCCCACTTGTTGCAATCCACCGCGCCCACTTGTGGGTACGTACTGCCTTGGAGTCGTTCTAGTGGCCCTGCTGCTCGCGGAATCTTCAATACCACCCTTTATGTGGGCCGTCGTTCGTCTTCTTGCCGCAGAAAAAAGGCCGGTTCCGGTCGATCGCGCACGGGCTCTTCTGGCTCCCCCGTCCCTGACCGAGGGCAAGGAGAGCAAGACCTTCGACCAAGCCGTGCGCAGCCTGCGCGAGGTGCAGATGGTCGTCGTCGACGAAGGCCGCCTCTCGCTGACTGGATATGCCAGCGACCTCGACGGCACGGACTTTTCGTCCTTCAGTAGCGCCCTGCGCCAGGCCGTGTTGGCCGGTGAACTCAATGTCGGTCTGGCCGACGACGCCGGACAGACCGGTTCGCGCGACCTCACCCGCATCCTCGTGTGGTTCCTCTCCTGCGACCCTCTCGACGGACCGGCCACCTGGGACATCGTCCAACGCGAGCAGTCCATCGACCTCAATCCGGATGCGGGTACGGCGTCGCGAAACGACACGCGCTGGAACCGCTTCGTGCACTGGGCGCCCGCTCTGGGCCTGGCCGCGGCGCCCTTGCTGCCCACCAGCGGAGGGGGACCCCTGCTGCCGGATTGCACCGAGGCCGTCAAGCAGACGGTGCACAGGCTGTGGGCGGTCGGGGAACGCGTCAATGCCGTCGACGCCGCCCGAACCCTGCGCACTGCCCTGCCGGTCCTGCCGGGTGGGGACTACGCCAATGCCATGGGCATCCCCGTCCCAGGCGGACAGTCAGCCGGGCCGGCCCTGTCCTACGCCTTGCTGCGCGGCGAAGACGAGGGCTGGCTCATGCTGCAGCAGGACGCCGACGCCCAGCGCGTCTTGACCCTTCATGATCCCGACCGTCCGTCGCACTACGTGTCCGACATCGTCATCTCGGAGGACCAGCATGGCTGACTTCCGTGGCTTCCTGTGCTGGACGCCCGAAACCGCCGCCGCGACGATCAACACCGAGGCAGTCAGCCCCTCTCGCGCGGTCTTCCTGGCCACGCATGCGCCGCTGCGCATCCGCAGGGCCGGCCTGGACGGACGTGCCATCGTCTCCGACGGTCCCCTCATCGACGAGAACACCGTCCTCAAAGACTTCCTGTCGTTGCAGTCCGACACCGGCGCGCTCCTATTGCCGATCGTCGGCGACTCCGGAACGGGAAAGTCGCACCTGGTGCGCTGGGTGCGCGAAAACCTTCCCCCCTCGGACAGGTACAAGATCATCTATCTGGAGAAGGCCAAGACCAGCCTGCGCGCTGTGATCGACGCCCTGCTTGCCGACGCGGACAGCGGCGCGCTGGCTCAGTTGCGCTCCGACATCCACCGATTCACTGACGGCGTGGACGCGGCCACGCTGAGCAGGCGTCTGGTGAACGCCCTAAGTGAGTCGCTGGCCGCCACGACGGCCCGGGACGTACCTCAGCACGCCCGTCCGCTGGCCGGTCCCCGCGGCCTGACGGTCGTCCTGCAAGACCCTCACGTGAGCGCTTTCATGCTCGGACAGGGCAAGTTCATCACCCGACTCGCGGAACAACTGCTGCAGGACCGCGCAGATGGTGAGCCGGACCGCCCGATGGCGTTCACCATGCAGGATCTCCCCACCGACCTGCTGGATCTCCACCGCGCCGCCCAGATTACGATCAAGCTGATCAACGTGATCTCGGGCAACACACAACTGCAGCAGGCCGCCGTCGACCTGCTGAACCAGCATCTAGAAGCGGCCGTCAAGCGGGTGGCGAGCCTGGGAGCGGGCCGCTTGCAGGATGCCATGCTCCAAGTACGGCGGGAGTATGCCCGCAAGGGCAAAGAGATCATCCTGCTCATCGAGGACTTCGCGCTGATCCAAGGTGTGCAGAAAGATCTTCTCGATGCGGTCATCGAGGCCGCCAACCGCTACGGCAGCACCACCTTGGCCCCGATCCGCACCCTCATGGCGGTCACCACGGGCTATTTCAGCGACCTCCCGGAGACCGCACTCACCCGTGTGCGGGCCACCGCCGGCTATGTCTACAACCTCAACGTCCCCTTCACCAATGACGACCAGGGCGAAGCCGAGATCACCTCGTTCGTCGGACGGTATCTCAACGCCGCCCGGGTCGGGCGAGACGCCCTGGAAAACGAGCGGCAGGTGCGCAATCCCTGCGAGACCTGCGACATGGTCTCCCGATGCCATGAGCAGTTCGGGGCCACCACCGAGGGCTTCGGCCTGTATCCGTTCAACCCCTCCGCCCTGGTCCGCGCCATCCACGCGACAGCTCCGCGCAGCGACCCTTACGCATTTGTCCCGCGTACCGTGCTGGGCAGCGTGATCCGTCCCGTCCTGGTCGAGCACGCCGGCGCACTCAAGGAAGGCACCTTTCCCGACGCCCGTTTCCGCACGCAGTTCCCCACCGCGGACATCGACGAGCCGCTGTCCACCGACGTGCAGGAAGTGGTAGAGGCAGAGGACCATCTGGATGCAGACCGTCGAAAGATCGTCCTGGAGTTTTGGGGCGGGGCCCCCGACCAGGCCAGCGCGCTGCCGTCCGCGGTCACAGAAGCCTTCGCCCTGGAAGCCCGTACCTTCTCCGGGGCCAGCGCTGCTCCCAAGCAGCCGATCAAAGCCCAGCCGGCGAAGCGGGAAAAGAAGCAGACCGAGACGGAATCCACCACCGCAAAGCTCCCTCCTTCTCTCCAGGCCAAGCTCCACGCCGTGGAGGACTGGCTTACCCGCGAACAAGTACTGCCGCAGGCCGTGGCCGGCGACCTGCGCACGATCATCGCCACGGCCGTCGCCCAGCGCTATCGCTGGGTTAATCCGCTAATGCGGGAACAGAACCAGACGACGATCCGCGCAGCATGGCCGTCCAATGCTCGTGTGGTCTCCCTCGAAGGCGCAACGGAAAACATTCAAGGCGCGGACACGGCGCCGATCCGGTTCAAGCGGACGGCACGCAACAGCCGTTATTTGCGCAGCGTGCTGCTGCTGAAGAACGGCCAGCCCGCCCAGCGGGCCGAACACGTGAGACGACTGAGCACCGAATCCGACCGCTACACGGCGTCGCTGACCACCGCTTTGCAAAAAAGTCTGCAGATCACCGATGGTGACCTGGTTCTCGGGCTGCGGGCAGCCCTGATCGGCGCCGCTTTGGCCGGGCAGGCGTGGCCCGGCATGGACGAGGCCGAACTGCTGGCAGTCGCCTTCGCCGACGGCCGCTCCTGGGCGCGCGAGGACACGGCATCGCGCGACGATGGGTGGGACCGGGCACTGGAGGGTCACCTTCAGCACAGGACACCCCTCGTCGAACGGTTGCGGGACGCCCTGGGTGTGGCGCAGGGCGAGGGCAAGCCCCGACTGATCGACGCAGCGCGGGCGCTACCGCTGCTGCGTCAAGCGACAGCGCAGTGGGACTGGCAGGTGACGGGATCGGACATACCGGAGTGGGTGAAGAAGGCTGTTAAGAACTTCGCCAATTGGACCGACATCGTGAAGGCGCAGAATGCTTCGCTGCGCCACCAACTGGACGGCATACGCCGCCACCATCCACGGGGCACGACCGGCGCGCAGGTCCTGGCCGCCGTGCGCGACGCGCTTTTTGCGGCCGAGAACGCCAGCATCCCGATTTCGCTGGCCACACGGACAGGTATCACCAGCCTTCTGGCGCAGGCGCAGGACATCGACTGGAAAATAGTGAACCAACTCGAGAACGATCTCCTACGCGCGGAGGACGCCGAGGCCTCCGACGCGGCCCGCATCACGGCGGCCGTGCGGGACCGAGGGGTGACCCCCCAGGTGGTCGGAGCCTTGCTGCAGGCCAGTGACGCATGGCTGACCACCGCTTTGGAACACGCTGCGTCCCGCACCAACTCCCATGGCGATGAGGCAGCCAGGGGTGTTCAGGAACTTTTGATCGAATGGCAGTCGCTGAGTGCACCGGAGGAGGATCAATGAGCGCGCCCCTGTCCGTGCTGCAAAAGGCCGAGCGTTTGCAGGCGGAGGCACGCCGACTTAACGAGGGAGAGAAGGGGGAGGAGGAGGCGAGGCGCATCAGCCAACGCATCGGTGGCCTGCACAACGAGTTGATGGCCCTGCAGCGAAGCCTGCGCATCGCCCGTGCCCTGATGGCTCAGCCGGCGGCCGGCGACATCGACTTCTCCGGGCTCGACACAGGCTTGGCAGCCTTCACCCGCCAGTGCGAGGGCGGACTGCCTCCCAACCCCGCCTTCACCAGGGCTTCGACAGCGGTGCACAAGGTCGCCGACCGCATCGCCCAGGACAGTCAGGAGGCGTGGCGGCAGTGGACACAAGCCCAACTGGTGGCCTTGCAGATGGCGCGGCAGGCCATGCTCTCCCTGCGTGATCAGGCGCGGGCCAAAACCCTTCACCAAGAACTCACCAAGACGGCTCGCGCCGACGTCGACGTAGCCGTGATCACACTGTTCGCCCATGCCCATGCCGAACTGGTTGAACTCCTCGAGACTGCGCCAGCGCCGCCAGAAGGACTGCAGACGCTCCTGGACCGTCTTGCCTCCGGCACCGCCCTGCTCCTCAGCGACATCACGGACGAGGAGATCGCACTGCTGCGTCGTGTCGATCTCGACGCCGACCTGGAAGTCCGCAGGAGGCGCACGTGATCACACCGTCCCTTGCACGTTTTTACAACCACGTCCTCAACACGCTCGAGAACCGAGAGTTGCCCCTGGTGTCCTGGGGCATCACCGACGGCGCCCTGACCGAGAGCGAAGTCGTCGAGGCCATCGAACTCTGCCTGCCCGACGCTCCGCAGGAGGCGGCAGGCATCTCGAGCGAAGGCCTGCTGTATGAATTCCGCGACCGTGCCTGGCTGTTCAAGGTGCCCGACACCTCGCCCCCGCAATATCGCACACGACTGGCCGAAACCGTCCGTCTGGCGGCACAGTTGCGGCAACTCTTCCCTTGGCAGGTCCGCGACGAGGCCATGCCGTGGTGGCAGAGCAGCAAGCGACTAGTCGCCGACTACCGCCTGCACACCGCGCCCCGCCGCTACCCCCAGCGCAACATCCCCGCGGCCACCGCGCTGAAAGAACTCGCCGACCTGCCAGGGTGGGGCCGCCTCCAGCACCTCGTGGCACAGGCGCAGATCGGCTCCCGTGACCTTGCCCGCTTCCAGATCGATGCCGCTGCCGCGGTGACTCAGGCCCTGAAGCGCCCACACTCCAGCGGTGTCATCGTGGGCGCCGGCACCGGCAGTGGCAAGACGCTCTCCTTCTACCTGCCGGCGTTCGCCGCCATGGCCGAACGCGCCCGCCCGAACAGCTTCCGACTACACACCCTGGCGCTGTATCCGCGTAAGGAACTGCTGCGCGACCAACTACGGGAGGCGCTGAGCACCGCCCGCGCCCTGGAGTCCACCCTGCACAGCGGCGATCGCCGGCCGCTTCGCCTGGGAGCCCTCTACGGAGACACGCCCTACCACTCCCAGGACACACGCCTCGAGCCCGGCGCCAACGGCCGCACCACCTGGAAGCGAACCCAGCAAGGCGCCATCTGCCCCTACCTGACGTGCCCGCAATGCGAACGCGGTGAACTCCTGTGGCACGACACCGACCGCCGCCGCAACATAGAACGGCTGACCTGCCTCAACCCCACCTGCCAGAGCATCATTCAAGAGGGCTGCTTGGCCCTCACCCGCCAATCCCAGCGCGAGCAGCCACCAGACCTGCTGTTCACGACGACAGAGATGCTCAACCTCTACAGCGCCGCAGGCGGCATCGGTCGACTGCTGGGCTGGCAGGCAGGCGCGGTGCCCTCGCTGGTTCTGCTCGACGAGGTGCACACCTACGCTGGGCTGCACGGAGCGCAGACGGCCCTGCTGCTGCGCCGATGGCAGCAGGCCGTTGGTAAACCGGTCGCCTTCGTCGGACTGAGCGCCACCCTGCGCGACGCCAGCACGTTCTTCGCCCGCCTGGTGGGTCTGCGTGACAACAACGTCGAGTACATCCAGCCCGCCGACGACAGCATGGATGAGGAGGGCCGCGAATATGCCCTCGCACTGCGCGGCGATCCCATCGCCGGCAGCAGCCTGCTGGCCACCTCCATTCAAACGGCCATGCTCTTCGGGCGCATGCTCGACCCTGAGGAAGACGCCGCCCTGTACGGGTCCACCGGATTCCTCTTCACCGACGACCTGGACGTCACCAACCGCTTCTACGACGACCTGCGCGATGCCGAGGGAAAGCAAGACCGCTACGGCAGGCCAAATGGCCGCCAACCCGCCCTCGCCGCCCTCCGCGCTCCGGCCAGCCCCCAGCACCGCGCCCGCTACCGCGACGGCCAGTCATGGGACCTCATGGAGAAGATCGGCCATGTGCTCACCCCCGGTACGGGCAGTCACGCCCTGCGCGTGGCACGCACGTCGTCGCAGGACGTCGGAGTCGATCTGCACGCGGACCTGACGGTGGCGACCGCTTCCCTCGAAGTCGGCTTCAACGACCCGCGTGTCGGACTAGTGCTCCAGCACAAGGCACCCCACGACGCAGCGGCCTTCATCCAGCGACGTGGCCGCGCTGGCCGTCAGCGCGCCATGCGCCCGATCACGGTCATCACTCTCTCCGACTACGGCCGCGACCGGCTCGCCTACCAGGCGTACGAGACACTGTTCCAGCCGGAAGTGGCCGCACGCCATCTTCCGGTCAACAACCGCTTTGTGATCAAAATTCAGGGGGCGCAGTCACTCCTCGACTGGGCCGGGCGGAAACTACGCTCCCGCCAAATCTGGAACGATCCCAGGCAACTACTGACCGCACCACGAAACGGCGGTGGCAAAAGTCAGGACGACGACGCCCGCGAGAAGTTGGTGCTCCTGCTGGAGAGTCTGCTGATCAATACCACCCTTCAGGACGATCTGGCACGTCACCTCAAAGCGGCCCTGCAGTTGAGCGCCGATGAGGTACAGGCCCTGCTGTGGGAGGAGCCGCGGTCGCTGCTGCTCAGCGTCGTACCCACCGCCACTCGCCGTCTGAAGAGCAACTGGCAGACCCTGCAGCACAAAGATCCCGGCGCCGAACCCGGGACCATGCTGCCGGAGTTCGTGACCCGCGCACTGTTCGACCCACTCAACGTGCCCGAGGTCGCACTGACCCTGCCCTTCGCCGCGCGCCAGGCCGCCGGAGGCGCAGAGCAGGAGAGCACCGACGAACTCCTGCCGATCGCCAGAGCCCTTAGAGAAGCCGTACCTGGCCGGGTCAGTCGCCGTTACGGCTACCAGCGGGACGACCACCGAACGTGGCTGCCTATCCCCCCGCTCGGCCAGGACACCCTGGAACTCGACGAAACCCTCGTCCCGGACCCGACGCCCGAAGGACGATGGTTCCCCCCGGGATACGACCAGGTGGGGCTGGTCGTACTGCGCCCGCATCGCCTGCACCTCAGTCAGCCGCCCCGACCGGTCGCCGACCGCTCACAAGGCTTTCCGCTGTGGGGCTCACAGATCGTTGTCGACACCAACACCTCGCCCCTTGCCGGGGACGTTCCCCGTCCTTCGTCGTGGCAGGACCGCATCACTGCCGTCGGCTTCTCCCTGCACGCGGCAGGCAACCCCGTCGAAGTACGCCGGATGACCTCCGGAGCACGCTTCGAGGTGAGCTACGACTCGGGCACCACAGATGCCCGAACCGTGCACTACACCTGCAACGGAGAACCCGCCGCCCTCGGATTCCGGCTCAGCGTGGATGCCGCTTCCTTCACTCTTGCCCCGCTGGACACCACCCGCCCCGAGATCGCCCATTACCTTGCCTCACCCTCATGGCGGACCCTGGCCTTCTTCCAGGCCGTGAGTGACGATCTTGCACTGGCAGAGGTGACCAACCAGTTCCAGCGCGGGTGGCTTGCCCTGGTCTACCTGACGTCGTTCTCCCTGCGAGGCATAAGCAACGACGCCCCCGATCCGTCATCGATCCGCGCCGCACTAGCAGACGGCAGCTGGCGCCAGGACCTTGCGGAAATCCTCAGCGTGCTCTACCGCGATGAGTCCACCGGCCAGCCCGCCCACACCAACGAACGACTCATCGCCACCCTCACCGAACTGAGCGACCTGCCCACCGTCGTGGACGCCCTGGACCGGGCTGGACACCTCCTGGTGGCATCGGACGTCGCCGCCCGCACCACCGACCTGGCACGCCGCGCCTACACCGACACGGTGGCCGCCGCCGTCCTCGCTGCAGCACTGCGGGCCTGCCCAGACGCACAGGACGGCGATCTGATCGTCGACGTCGTTGCTGCGTCTGAGCACGGCCATCCGGCCACCGTGTGGCTGAGCGAGACCTCCATCGGCGGCCTGGGCGTGATCGAACAACTCTCCCGCTACTACGCCGAAGACCCGCGCCGCTTCTGGCGCCTGGCCGAGACAGCCCTGACCCCCAACGACTACGAATACGTCGACACCACCCTCACCCGACTCCTGCGCCACGTGGCCACAGCACCCACCGGCACAGCAGCACAGGCGATGGCAGGTCTACGGGCCCGCACCTCTGCAGCCGATTCCCGCCAAGCACTCACCGACCTTCGCGCAGCATGGAGCACCCTCGACGGACCGCCACGCCACAGCGCTGTGGCAGCCTTGTCCACCCGACTGCTTCGTCCGGGCAGCAGCCCCGCCACCGATGCCAGCGCACTGGCCCTGATCGACGCCTGGCAGGCCCTCGAACACCGCCTTGGCGTAGAAGTCGACGCCCGCGTCATCGCCTACGCCGTCGGCTCCGGGCGTCTGCCCACCGGCCCCGGCCCGCGCCTGTCAGCCGACCAGGCATTCAGCCTGCTCTGGCCGCGGGGCCGGGACGCCCGGATTCACCACCTTCAGCACTACCAGCCCTACCTCGACCGCCCACCCGTCCTGGACCGTCTTCTGGCTGCCGCAGCACACGACGAGCAACTGCCGCGCATCGACGTCACCGAAGAAGGCTGGGAAGAGCGCTACAGAGCCGCCATAACCCGGCACGCCGCCGTGGAGTTGACCGCCGACACGAACGCTGCGACGGCCCTGTCCGACGCCATCGTCCGCGTGCCCGTACTGACCGTGGACTGGGACGTGCTACGCCTGTACGGAGAGATGCAAGGAATGCGACGGTACGGCCAGCACTGGCGTGTTCGAGTGGACATTAGGGAGGCCACTCAGTGAGCGGCCTCGAGCGCCCCGTTCGCACCGGCGAGCATGCCGGCGTGTACGCCGATGCCATCTTGGCCATGGCCCTCGTCGGAGAACTCACCTCCCCTGGACCGGTGATGTGGTTGGTTTCACCTTGGATCAGCGATGTGAAGATCCTCGACAACAGCCAGGGAGCATACGACGACCTGTTCGACGACAATCCCCCCAGCAGTTGCTCGTTGGCTGACTTGCTGGCCCGGATCACGGCGGCCGGCACCTCCCTGACCGTGGTCACCCGCCCCGACACGCACAACGCTCAATTCCTCGGACGACTGCGGCGCCTGACATCCGGCCACGCCGTGCGCATCGTCCAGAGCCCGGCAGTGCACGAAAAGACCATCTGCGGTCGAGACTGGATGCTCACCGGGTCTATGAACTTCACAGTGCGCGGCCTGCTGGAGAACGACGAGGTGGTGAGCTACAAGGTGGGCGGAAGCGACGCGGCCCAGGCACGCCTGGAACTCGCCCACCGATGGAAGGAACACCAGTGATCGCTCAGCGCCCGGCCGCCGCCCCAAGCGCCCGCGACTTGGAAGCCTTCCTTCAGCGTTTCTTTGACCAGGGAAACGACGCCTGGCCGGACATGGATCCCGACCCAAGCAAAGGCGGACGAGCCCGGCCCTTCGTCGATCTGCTGCGCAGCGGCAGCGACCTCCCGATCGTGCTGCCGCGCTACCAGCAGGCCCAGGACCGCTACGCGATCTATGTCATCGCCCGCGACGAGGCGCACGCGACTCTCGTCGGCAACATCATCACAGCCTTCGCCGGCGCCACCTACCTCAGCGGTGCCGGCGTCCACCCCTGCACGCTGGACCCTCATGATCCGGTCGAAGCAGCGGTGCAGGAGTTCGCGGCAATGGCGACGACCACCTTCAGACTCGAGACGCACCCCAATCGCCGCTTCCGCCAGCGACTGACCGACGTGGCGCTGCTCATGCAGCGCACGTTGGCTCACCGTCCCCCGCGACTGTGGCGGGCAGTGAAGCCGACAGGACGGCTGCTGGCCGAATTCGACGCAGCCCTGGCGGCCGGCGGTCAAGCCGCCTCCCAAGCGGTGCTCGAGCAACTGGCGGGCCAAGGAGGCATGACCGCCGCCAACTTTGCCCACTTGCACATCAAGCGCCTCAGCCGGCTCGGCCTGGATCGGGAACTACTCAACTACCCAAACCTCGGCGACGTGCTGCGGCAAGACCCGCCCGCCCCGGTGAAAGCAGCGGTGCTCGACGCGGTCTTCTCCTGCGACGTACAAGAGCCCCTGAGCCGCGCCGATCTGCCTGCCGCGCAACAAGCTCTCCACGATCGGGGCTTTCTTGCGCTGGCCCCCTTCGAAGACGACGTGGAGTCCTACTCTGCCGACGCACTGATCGTTTTGCTTCTGGCCGCAGTGACGCGTGGCGCCCCATCCAGCAGTCAACACATCCTCACTACCGTCGAGCGCACAGCGTCCCTCGACGTAGTTCCCACCGTCCTCCAAGAAGCCGCATCGGCTCTCCTCAACCAGCACAGCACCCCCCAGACCCAGTCCGTCCAAGATGGTGCGGACACCCCGGCCGATCCACCGACGCCGGCACCCGCCCCGTCTGCAGCACAGGACACCGAGCCGGACACGATCGAACCGGCACCGGCCTCCTGGACGGAGTTGGTCAATGCGATCGCTGGCGGATTCACTGGGCTGAACGCCGTCTTGGAGCAGGAAGCCTTCACTGCGTGGCCTTCACCAGCTGTGGATGACCGCAGCATCGCTGCGCTGCTGGAAAACCTGCACGACGAGGGCCAGGCGAAGGTCTGGCGGTGTGTGGGGGCGTTCATCGAAAGCGTGGGATACGACCAGCCTGCACCGCTCAGCGCCCACGCCCTGATCACCTGTGCGCTGGCCTACGACTGGCTGGGCCCCGGTGACCTGCTGGCGGTGCAGGCACTGACCGAGATCGTGCTGCGATCGAGCCCCTCTGCCGGCATGTACCGGCAACTGCTGGGGGAACTCGCCGACACCTGCGAGCGCTGGGTCGCTCCCGAGCGAGCTGCTATCGCACTTGATTTTGCCGATCGCCTGGTCATGGAGGCCTCTCCTGATCCCGACGCCCGTGAATCCTTGGCGCTTGCACTGCTCCTGCCGCTCAGCGTGCACCAGGGACGCTTGGACCCCGCAGACATTGCCATGGCCCGGCGCTTGTCCTTGGAACTTGGCATCGAACTTGAGTGGTCTGAGCAACTCGACGAAGACCTGGCGCAGGACACGAACGCCAGCCTGCGCAAGGCAGCCGGCCGCGCCGTGTTGCTCTACTCCCTCGACCAGCGGGTCTTGGACCGTGTCAGCGAAGCCCTTCAACAGCTCGCTCCCGGGGTTAAAGTCACCTGTGCGCACGACAGCGTCGGCAGTCCGTCACTGCGGCAAAAGGCCCGCCAGGCCGATGTGGTCGTGTTGGCCACCCAGTGCGCCAAGCATGCCGCAACGGGCTTTATTACCCAGCACGCGAAAGCAGCCGTCATTGACTACGCGGATGGGAGCGGCTCAGCTTCTCTTATGCGCGCTGCG
Source organism: Streptomyces sp. NRRL WC-3626 (assembly GCF_000718785.1). GTDB lineage: Bacteria > Actinomycetota > Actinomycetes > Streptomycetales > Streptomycetaceae > Streptomyces > Streptomyces edwardsiae. Next base: position 69,167 of record NZ_JOCA01000016.1, read on the forward strand.
GTACATGGTCTGCTGCGCACTGTGCACGGAGACTGACAGCTGCCCAGTCGAAGCCGACTATCATGCCGTTCACGAATCGGCCGCACACCAGAAATAGGCTCGGATGCCCGGGAGGCCCAGTGTGGATAATTTGTGTTGTTTTTGGCGTACGGCCTCGGGATCAGTCGCATAGGCGGCCTGGATGGGAAAGCAACTCGATAAACAAGCTGTAATAGCGGCTAACACAATGAGGTGGATCGTTCCTGGTTGCCGTGTCCAGGGCGAGAGTTGAGCGTTCGGTCCTCTGTGGGGACGTCATTGTGGATCGTGTCGGATGAGCTGTGGGATCACCTGGAACCGCTGTTTCCGCAGCGCGAGCGCAGGTTTCGGTATCCGGGCCGCAAGGCGCTACCGGACAGGGATGTGCTGTGCGGAATCTTGTACGTGCTGCACACCGGGATCCAGTGGGAGTACCTGCCTCAGGACCTCGGCTTCGGCTCGGGCATGACATGCTGGCGCCGCCTGCGGGACTGGAACGAGGCCGGAGTGTGGCAGCGGCTGCACGAGGTACTGCTGGCCGAACTGAACGCGGCCTCCCGGCTGGACTGGTCCCGCTGCGTGGTCGACTCCTCCCACATCAGAGCGCTAAAGGGGGGTCCACACGGGCCCCTCGCCGGTCGACCGAGGCCGGGTCGGCTCGAAGCACCACCTGATCACCGACGGACACGGCACCCCGCTCGCCATCCTGCTGACCAGTGGCAACCGCAACGACGTCGCCCAACTCCTGCCCCTGCTCGACGCGATCCCGCCGGTCCGCGGCCGGGTCGGCCGGCCCCGCCGCAAGCCCGACTCGCTGTTCGCCGACCGCGGCTACGACCACGACATCTACCGCGACCAGGTCCGCGCCCGCGGCATCGTGCCCGCGATCGCCCGCCGCGGCACCCTGCACGGAACTGGACTGGGGGCCTACCGCTGGGTGGTCGAGCGAAGGTTTGCCTGGCTGCACGGTTTCCGACGATTGCGCATCCGATGGGAACGGCGAGCCGACATCCACGAAGCGTTCCTCAAACTCGCCTGCTGCCTCATCACCCACCGACAACTCGGATCACTGTGTTAGCCGTTGTAAGACCGTGTCCTATGTGGTGAGGCGGACGAGTCGTTCGTAGCAGCAGAGGGCGGCGGCGAGGCTGAGGAATGCAGGTAGTTGCGGGGGTTGCGCGGTGGGCAGCGCGCCACGCGAGGGCGTGCAGCCTCTCCAGGAGCGCATCATCATTCTGCGGGAGTCCACTCCTGACCAAGTCGAGGAAGTAGCCGCGCAGATCACCTGCTTGCACTCCGACCGAGGCGCAGAAGAAACAGCGCTAAGGGACGGACTCGGGACACTCTACTGGAATGACCGCACTCCAGGAAGTGGATGACCACGGTGAGCCCAGGAGGCGCGTCAACATTATGGCAACCAACATGGTGGCGGGCGTAGTTCAGAGTGACATTGTCGCCCGTTGGCAGTTTGCGGATGCCAGGGCGCAAGTGTTTCTCGATAGCGCGAGGAAGCAGCTCCCGACGGATGTGCCGGGGCTCGTCATGGTCGACGTTTCAGGCGCGCTCGGCGCGATGAAGACCTGGCGCGCTGTGATCGAGCGTCGGTTCCAACCGTCCATGTACCACGGGGCGGCAGCAACGAAGCCCTTACCAGCGTGACGCTGGAACTCCTCGACGAGCGTGCCGGACGGCCGTCCGACGAGGTGATCCGCAGAGATCTGCGCAACTGGGCTCGTGCTGTCGGGGCCCGTTGACCGGGAAGTCCGGAATGACGTGCGGAACGTTCTCCACTGGGTGTCCAAGGCGTCCCGGCCGCTCGCCGATTTTGGTGAACCGGACACGGCTCGCGCGGTTCTCGACTCGCTGAAGCTCAAGCTCGACGGCTCGACGGCTCGACGGCTCGACGGCTCGACGGCTCGACGGCTCGACGGCACGGCGGCAGCGGCGGAGACGGTGCGGCGCAAGCGTCGGACGCTCGTCAACGCCGCGAATTGCGCCGTCGACCTGGGGAGCTGCGGGAGAACCCGATCACGGCTGTCCGCTGGCAGAAGCCGAAGGTGTCCAACCAGGTCGATCCGTGGGTCGTCGCCAACCCGGAGCAAGCACGGAACCTGCTGGCGGCGGTTTCCTACGTGGGCGGGTACCGGCGTGCCCGTGGTCGTCGCCTCGTGGGTCTGCTCGCCGCTATGTACTTCGGAGGTCTCCGGCCGGCGGAAGCGGTCGGCCTCGTCGAGACGGACCTGAACGTTCCCGGGCAGGGCTGGGGCTCGGCGCTGCTCCACCGGACTCGTCCGTCCGTCGGCAAGCAGTGGACCGACTCGGGGGAGACCCATGACGACCGCGGGCTGAAGAACCGGCTGACCGAGGACGTCAGGAGGGTGCCCATCCCGCCGCACCTCGTCGCCGTACTCCGCGAGCACCTGGCCACCTTCGGCACGGCGGACGACGGGCGGCTGTTCTTCAGCGAGAATGGCTCGGTCGTCCCGTCCTCGACCTACTACCGCGTGTGGCAGGAGGCCCGGCTCCTCGCGCTTCCGCCGGCCGTCGCGGCCTCGCCGCTCGCAAGTAGGCCGTACGACCTCCGGTACTCGGCGCTGTCGACGTGGCTCAACGCCGGGGCCGACTCGACCGAGGTGGCCGAGCGCGCGGGCAACAGCGTCGAGGTCCTGCTGACCCGCCACGCGAAGTGCCTCGACGGCAGGGCGTCGCCAACCGTCGAATCGAGGACCTATTGCGCGAGTACGAATGAGGCGTCCTGCCCTAACACTGAGGCCCCAGAGTAATCGTCTGGGGCCTTGTTCGCTCCCCGCCCTACCTGTGCTGCTGCTTCCTCACTTGTTCGGGCAGTTGCGCTTGTCGTGCCCGTGGTAGTTGCACACGCTGCACTTCCCAGCGTTGTGAGAGACATCGCACGTCCTCTTGTCGTGCCCTGCCTCGCCGCACCAAGAACAAGTGCGGGTCCCGCTCGCGCTCATTTCCCCTCCGCATGGTCCGTGGCTCGTCGCCAACGCACGGAGTGTAACGCCGCAAACCAGCTAGATCGGCGTTTTGTCAGACTGCTGGTGCTCTCGGCCTTGTCCCTTGAGTTGGTTGCTGCGGGTGCACTCATCCGTCATTCTCCATCGACGGCATGCGGCCCCGTTGGCGCCCGCCGGGCAGAGGGCCGCATTCGCCGGCGAGTGCTCGCAGTCTCCAGGGCTCACCTGCGGCGATGCTCCAAAGTCCCGTCCACGCCTCGTCCGCAGCGCCTGACATACAGCCGCTCCGGGCGGCGCATGTCTGCACATACGCGAAGACCCCGCTCACAGCGTTTCCGCTGGTGACGGGGTCTTTGGGCACCTCATACAAGGTGCCCCCGGCAGGATTCGAACCTGCGCACACGGCTCCGGAGGCCGTTGCTCTATCCCCTGAGCTACGGGGGCGTGTCGGTCGCGGTGATCGCGGCGACGGGTAGAACAGTACCAGTTCTCGGGGGGTGGTCCGGAACCCGTTTTTGCTGGAGGCGGGGGCGGTCCGGAGGCGGGGCGTCGCCCGTGCGGGGTGGAATGGGGGAAACGCCGGACGCGGTGGCCGGGTCCGACCTACTCTCGAGTTGTGCCAGGCGCGTCGGGCCGGGTTCTTGTTGTGGACGACAACAAGGTCATCCGGCAGTTGATCAGGGTCAACCTCGAGCTTGAGGGCATCGAGGTCGTGACCGCGGCCGATGGTGCCGAGTGTCTGGAAGTCGTTCAACAGGTGCGGCCCGACCTCGTCACCCTCGATGTCGTCATGCCGCGGCTCGACGGCCTTCGGACCGCGGCCAGGTTGCGTACGGATCCTCGGACCAGTCACCTTCCGCTCGTCATCGTCAGCGCGTGCAGTCAGTACGAGATCGAGAGCGGGCTGGAGGTCGGGGTGGACGCCTTTCTGGCCAAGCCCTTCGATCCCGCCGAGCTGGTGCGGCTCGTTCAGCGGCTGATTCCCAGTCCCCTCGGGGACGCCGAGCCGGCCGCCGGGCACGCGGGCGGGTGAGCGGGAGCCGTCCACATCTCGGGATCACGGCCAAACCCATTCGTCTACCCACCCCCCTCCTCCCATACGCTTGTCCCGTGACCCCCGCCGAGCTCTCCCGCACCGTGCTGCACGCGGTGCGCCGTGCCGTCGACGACGGGGAGCTGAGGGTGGCTGAGCTGCCCGAACGGGTGCTCGTCGCACCTCCGGGGCCCGGCGGATGCGGGGACTACGCGACCAACGTGGCCCTGAAGCTCGCCCGGTCGGCCGGGCAGCCGGCGGCGCGGGTCGCCGAGATTCTGCGGCCCTATCTGCTGCGTTCCCACAGCATCGGTGACGTCGTCGTCACCGGGCCCGGGTTCATCAACATCGGCCTCGCCGGCACCGGGACCGACGCGCTCGTCCGCGAGATTCTGCGGTGCGGGTCCCGGTACGGGCACAGTGACGCGCTGAGCGGGCAGACCGTTCGGCTGCGGCCGGTGCGTGAGGTGCGGGCCGTTGTCCATGCCGAGGCGCTCAGGCGGATCCTGGAGTCGCAGGGCGCCGTCGTACACCTCGACGAGGACGGTCCCGGGACCGTTGTACGGCCCGTTCCCGCTCCCTCCGATCCCTTCCGGCTCGGTCCCGACGCCGGGCGCTGGGCCCTGCTGTACCCCGCCTCCCACGACCGGCCCCGGATCGACGACGAGCATCTGGCGCAGCGGGAGAGCAACCCGCTGTTCCGCGTGCGGTACGCCCATGCCCGCAGCCGTGCGCTGCTGTGTAACGCCGCCGATCTCCACCAGGAACCCGAGCCCGGGCCCGTCGACGACGCGCAGGCGCTCGGACAGGTCCTCGCCGACCACCCCCGTGTTCTCGCGGCCGCCGCCGCCCACCACGCGCCCGACCGGCTCGCCCGGCAACTCGTCGCCGTCGCCGATGCCGTACTGCCCCTGTATCCGGCCGTGCTGCCGCTCGGCGAGGAGAAACCCTCGGCCGCCCACCGTGCCCGGCTCGCGCTCGCCGACGCCGCCGGGGCGGTGCTGGCCGGCGGCCTGTCCCTGCTCGGCATCGACGCACCCGACCACCTCTGAGAGAACCCAGAGAGACACTGACATGAGCCGTTCCGCACACCCCGCCGGGCCCCGTCACGCCGACGTCCTCCCCGAGGGGCACTACTCCGCCCCGCCCACCGACCTCAACGCCCTCGACGCCAAGGTGTGGGCCGAGACCGTCACGCGTGACGAGGACGGTGTGGTCACCGTCGGCGGGATCGACGTCAAGCGGCTCGCCGAGGAGTACGGCACCCCCGCCTACTTCCTCGACGAGCAGGACTTCCGGGCCCGGGCGCGGGACTGGCGTACCGCCTTCGGCAGTGAAGCCGACGTGTTCTACGCCGGCAAGGCGTTCCTCTCCCGGGCCGTCGTGCGGTGGCTGGACGAGGAGGGGCTCAATCTCGACGTGTGCTCCGGTGGGGAGCTCGCCACCGCCCTGTCCGCCGGGATGCCCGCCGAGCGGATCGCGTTCCACGGCAACAACAAGTCGACCGGCGAGATCCGGCGGGCCGTCGAAGCCGGGGTCGGGCGGATCGTGCTCGACTCGTTCCAGGAGATCGTCCGCGTCGCGCACATCGCGCGGGAGCTCGGCACGCGGCAGCGGGTGCAGATCCGTATCACCGTGGGCGTCGAGGCGCACACGCACGAGTTCATCGCCACCGCCCACGAGGACCAGAAGTTCGGCATCCCGCTGGCCGGCGGGCAGGCCGCGGAGGCCGTGCGGCGGGCGCTGCAGCTCGACGGGCTGGAACTCATCGGGATCCACTCGCACATCGGGTCGCAGATCTTCGACATGTCCGGGTTCGAGGTCGCCGCGCACCGCGTGGTCGGTCTGCTCAAGGACATCCGCGACGAGCACGGCGTCGAACTGCCCGAGATCGACCTCGGCGGCGGGCTCGGCATCGCGTACACGAGCGACGACGACCCGCGCGAGCCGTACGAGATCGCCAAGACGCTCACCGAGATCGTCACCCGTGAGTGCGACGCCGCGCGGCTGACCACCCCCCGTATCTCCGTGGAGCCGGGCCGCGCCATCGTCGGGCCGACCGCCTTCACGCTCTACGAGGTCGGCACCGTCAAGCCGCTCGACGGGCTGCGGACGTACGTCTCCGTCGACGGCGGCATGTCGGACAACATCCGGACCGCGCTGTACGACGCCGAATACAGCGTCGCTCTCGCCTCCCGGGTCTCCGACGCCGAGCCGATGCTGTGCCGCGTCGTCGGCAAGCACTGCGAGAGTGGTGACATCGTGGTGAAGGACGCCTTCCTGCCGGGGGACCTGGCACCCGGTGACCTCATCGCCGTACCGGCGACCGGGGCGTACTGCCGGTCGATGGCCAGCAACTACAACCACGCCCTGCGCCCGCCCGTCGTCGCCGTCCGGGACGGCGAGGCGCGCGTGATCGTACGGCGGGAGACGGAAGAGGATCTTCTCCGGCTCGATGTCGGATGAGTGGCCGCAGAACGTAAGGAACAGCGGCGGCAGAACGCAGGAACAGCCGCGGCAGAACGTAGGAACAGTGGCCGCGAAAACAGTGGGTGTCCACTAAGACCTTGATCGGTCGACGGAAGATCTTCTGTCCGATCGGTCATGAAAATGAAATAGATGTCTCACGATCCGGACCAGGGAAAGAAAGTCCCGTCCGGTGAGTGAGACTGGTGCAACCGAGACGGTAATCAGGAATCGAGGTCGGATGATGCGTACGCGTCCGCTGAAGGTGGCGCTGCTGGGCTGTGGAGTGGTCGGCTCAGAGGTGGCGCGCATCATGACGACGCACGCCGACGACCTCGCCGCCCGGATCGGGGCCCCGGTGGAGCTCGCGGGCGTGGCGGTACGGCGGCCCGACAAGGTGCGCGAGGGCATCGACCCCGCCCTGGTCACCACCGACGCCACCGCGCTCGTCAAGCGCGGGGACCTCGACATCGTCGTGGAGGTCATCGGCGGTATCGAGCCCGCCCGTACGCTCATCGGCACCGCCTTCGAACACGGCGCGTCCGTCGTCTCCGCGAACAAGGCGCTGCTCGCCCAGGACGGCGCCGCGCTGCACGCCGCCGCCGAGGAGCACGGCAAGGACCTCTACTACGAGGCCGCCGTCGCCGGCGCCATCCCGCTGATCCGCCCGCTGCGCGAGTCCCTCGCCGGTGACAAGGTCAACCGGGTCCTCGGCATCGTCAACGGCACCACCAACTTCATCCTCGACAAGATGGACAGCACGGGCGCCGGCTACCAGGAGGCGCTCGACGAGGCCACCGCGCTGGGGTACGCCGAGGCCGACCCGACCGCCGACGTCGAGGGCTTCGACGCCGCCGCCAAGGCCGCCATCCTCGCCGGGATCGCCTTCCACACGCGCGTGCGGCTCGACGACGTCTACCGCGAGGGCATGACCGAGGTCACCGCCGCCGACTTCGCCTCCGCGAAGGAGATGGGCTGCACCATCAAGCTGCTCGCCATCTGCGAGCGGGCCGGTGACGGCGCCTCCGTCACCGCGCGCGTGCATCCGGCGATGATCCCGCTCAGCCACCCGCTGGCCTCCGTACGCGGCGCCTACAACGCGGTGTTCGTCGAGTCGGACGCCTCCGGGCAGCTGATGTTCTACGGCCCCGGCGCGGGCGGTGCGCCGACCGCGTCCGCCGTGCTCGGGGACCTCGTCGCCGTGGGGCGCAACCGGATCAACGGGACCACCGGGCCCGGTGCGTCCGCGTACGCCGCGCTGCCGGTGTCGCCGATGGGCGAGGTCGTCACGCGCTACCACATCAGCCTCGACGTGGCCGACAAACCGGGTGTCCTCGCCCAGGTCGCCACCGTGTTCGCCGAGCACGGTGTCTCGATCGACACCGTGCGGCAGCAGGGCAAGGACGGTGAGGCCTCCCTCGTCGTCGTCACCCACCGTGCGTCCGACGCGGCCCTCGGCGGCACCGTCGACGCGTTGCGCAAGCTCGACACCGTGCGTGGTGTCGCCAGCATCATGCGGGTTGAAGGAGAGTAACCAGCAATGACCCACCAGTGGCGCGGAATCATCGAGGAGTACCGGGACCGGCTGCCGGTATCCGACACCACGCCGGTCGTGACGCTCCGCGAGGGCGGCACGCCGCTCGTGCCCGCGCAGGTGCTCTCCGAGCGCACGGGCTGCGAGGTGCACCTCAAGGTCGAGGGCGCGAACCCGACCGGGTCCTTCAAGGACCGCGGGATGACCATGGCCATCAGCAAGGCCAAGGAGGAGGGCGCGCAGGCCGTCATCTGCGCCTCCACCGGCAACACGTCCGCGAGCGCCGCCGCGTACGGGGTGCGCGCGGGCATGGTCTCCGCCGTGCTCGTACCGCAGGGGAAGATCGCGCTCGGCAAGATGGGCCAGGCGCTGGTGCACGGCGCGAAGATCCTCCAGGTCGACGGCAACTTCGACGACTGCCTCACGCTCGCCCGCGCGCTGAGCGACAACTACCCGGTGGCGCTGGTCAATTCGGTCAACCCGGTACGGATAGAAGGCCAGAAGACCGCCGCCTTCGAGATCGTGGACATGCTGGGCGACGCCCCCGACATCCACGTCCTGCCGGTGGGCAACGCGGGCAACATCACCGCGTACTGGAAGGGGTACAAGGAGTACGCCGCCGACAAGGTCAGCACGCGGACACCGCGTATGTGGGGGTTCCAGGCCTCCGGCAGCGCACCGATCGTGCGCGGCGAGGTCGTCAAGGACCCGTCGACCATCGCCACCGCCATCCGCATCGGCAACCCGGCGTCGTGGGACTTCGCGCTCGCCGCGCGGGACGAGTCCGGCGGCGCCATCGACGAGGTGACGGACCGTGAGATCCTGCGCGCCTACCGGCTGTTGGCCTCCCAGGAGGGCGTCTTCGTCGAGCCCGCGTCCGCCGCGTCGGTCGCCGGTCTGCTGAAGGCCGCCGAGCAGGGCAGGGTCGACCCGGGGCAGCGGATCGTGTGCACCGTCACCGGCAACGGTCTCAAGGACCCTGACTGGGCCGTCGCCGGCGCCCCGCAGCCGGTCACCGTCCCCGTCGACGCCGCGACCGCCGCCCAGCGGCTCGGCCTGGTCTAGCCCGGCGGCGTCGCGATGCCGCAGTGGATCCCCTACGGCGGCATCGCGACACCGCGGCAGGGGAAGGCCGCGACACCGCGACAGGATCCGCGACTTCGTCCGCAAAACGGGCGTAAGGGTGCGCTCACCTGGGGAAGTTCCCTACAGGGGGTGCACAGGGGGCTTGCGACACGCATCGTGCGCCTCCTGTGCGCCCTATGTCGCCACTGAACCTTCCTTCGATAGGCTGTACTCAACCCGCCCGCCGCATATGCCGCGGTATCGCGGCGTCCCCGTGGTCCGGACAGCGGCCCGGAGACGCCCGGAGAGCGGCCGGCCACCCCGGTCGGCGGCGATCCCAGGGCTTTCGTACGCCCTCGAATGTCCATCGAGTGCCACTGGACCGCCCGTCGGGTGCCATTCGACAGTCACGCAGCTCAAGGAGAGTCTTCGAGCGATGGCCGGTCCCGCCTTCCGCGCCGCCGCCGTCCGGGTGCGCGTCCCCGCCACCAGCGCCAACCTCGGCCCGGGCTTCGACGCCCTCGGCCTCGCGCTGGGTCTCTACGACGACGTCGTCGTCCGGGTGGCCGATTCCGGACTGCACATCGACATCGCCGGTGAGGGCGGCGAGACCCTCCCGCGCGACGAGAACCATCTGCTCGTACGTTCCCTGCGCACCGCCTTCGACCTGCTCGGCGGACAGCCGCGGGGCCTGGAGATCGTCTGCGCCAACCGCATTCCGCACGGCCGCGGTCTGGGCTCCTCCTCCGCCGCCATCTGCGCCGGCATCGTCGCCGCCCGCGCCGTGACGATAGGCGCCGAGTCGCGGCTCGACGACACCGCGCTGCTCGAACTCGCCACCGAGATCGAGGGTCACCCCGACAACGTCGCGGCCTGCCTGCTCGGCGGGTTCACCCTGTCCTGGATGGAGGCCGGCGCGGCCCGCGCGATCAGGATGGACCCCGCCGATTCCATCGTTCCGGTGGTTTTCGTGCCCGGTAAGCCGGTTCTCACCGAGACCGCGCGCGGCCTGCTGCCGCGCACCGTGCCGCACGTCGACGCCGCCGCCAACGCGGGCCGTGCGGCCCTGCTCGTCGAGGCCCTGACCAGGCGCCCCGAGCTGCTGCTGCCCGCCACCGAGGACCGACTGCACCAGGAGTACCGCGCCCCGGCCATGCCCGAGAGCGCCGCACTGGTGGAGCGGCTGCGGGGGGACGGGATCCCCGCGGTGATCTCCGGCGCCGGACCCACGGTCATGGCGCTGGCCGACGCGGAAAGCGCCGACAAGGTCGAAGCACTGGCCGGCACCGACTGGGCCGCCAATCGGCTCGGTCTCGATGTGCGGGGCGCGAGCGTACTGCCGCTCGCCACCTGACACACGGTTGCCGGATTTCGAGAGGGGGAATGTTTGTTGGATCCGGTAGTGTTAACCTCAAGTCTGCACCCGACCCCACCATGGCGAGGTGCCTCGTGTCCCCGTCCGGGACAGACATTCTTCCGGGAGCCCCCCAAGCCGCACTCTGTTCTCTGCTACGTACGCGGGCAGTACGTCGCACGCGGACACTGAACGGCTCGACGGTGGGGGCACCCCCTCTGGGGGCGTTTCGGAGCCGGTGCGACCACGCCACGTGACACTGGATGCCACGGTTCGGGGAAGCGCCATCACCAGAAATCTCTTCCGCCGCTCAGGCGGACAACCGCCCCGGCACGGTTCGCACAGCAAGGACCGATGCCGGACAGCACAACCGGTCGCCGAGCCAGACAGGCCGACGTCCGCTCCAGGGAAGGACCCTTCGTGAGCGACACCACCGATCTGATGGGCGCACGTGTCGAGGAGACCGCTGCCGCGCCCGCCACGGACGCTTCCGCGCCTGCCACCGGTGCCGGCTCCCGGCGGCGCCGCGGTACCGGCCTCGAGGGCATGGTGCTGGCCGAGCTGCAGCAGGTCGCATCCGGCCTCGGCATCAGGGGCACGGCGCGTATGCGCAAGAGCCAGCTGATCGAGGTCATCAAGGAGGCGCAGGCCGCCGGGGGAAGCGCCCCGGCCAAGGCCGAGTCCGCCACCGAGACCAAGCCCAAGCGCCGCGCCACCTCCCGCACCCGTACGGACGAGGCGGCCGAGAAGAAGGCCCCCGCCAAGGGCGAGCAGGCCCCCGCCGAGAAGGCCGCGGCCCAGCAGCAGATCGAGATCCCGGGCCAGCCCTCCCCGAAGGCCTCGGGCCAGGGCGAGGAGGCCGAGGAGGCCGCGCCCGCCGAGCGCCGTCGCCGTCGCGCCACCGCCGAGGCCGGCGCCCCGTCCGCCACCGCGATCGAGACGGTCACCGCCGAGGCGAAGACCGAGCCCAAGGCCGAGACCCCGGCCCAGCAGCAGTCGCAGCAGCAGGGCGACCACGACGGCGGCGAGGGCCGCCGCCGCGACCGCCGTGAGCGCGGCCGCGACCGTGACCGCGGTGAGCGTGGCGACCGCGGCGACCGTGGCGGTGACCGCGGTGACCGCGGTGACCGCCGTGGCAAGGGCGACGACCAGCAGCAGAGCCAGGGCGGCGGCCAGGGCCGCCAGCAGAACCAGCAGGGCGGCGGCGGCCGTCAGCAGGACCGGCCGCAGCACGACGACGACGACTTCGAGGGCGGCCGGCGTGGCCGTCGCGGGCGCTACCGCGACCGCCGGGGCCGTCGTGGCCGCGACGAGATGACGTCCGAGCCGCAGATCAACGAGGACGACGTCCTGATCCCCGTCGCGGGCATCCTCGACATCCTCGACAACTACGCGTTCATCCGCACCTCCGGCTACCTGCCCGGTCCGAACGACGTGTACGTCTCCCTCGCCCAGGTCCGCAAGAACGGCCTGCGCAAGGGCGACCACCTCACCGGTGCCGTGCGCCAGCCCAAGGAGGGCGAGCGCCGCGAGAAGTTCAACGCGCTGGTGCGCCTGGACTCCCAGAACGGCATGGCGCCCGAATCCGGCCGTGGACGGCCGGAGTTCAACAAGCTGACGCCCCTGTACCCGCAGGACCGCCTCCGCCTGGAGACGGACCCCGGCGTTCTGACGACGCGCATCATCGACCTGGTCGCCCCCATCGGCAAGGGCCAGCGCGGTCTGATCGTGGCCCCGCCGAAGACCGGCAAGACCATGATCATGCAGGCGATCGCCAACGCGATCACGCACAACAACCCCGAGTGCCACCTGATGGTCGTCCTGGTCGACGAGCGTCCGGAAGAGGTCACCGACATGCAGCGGTCGGTCAAGGGCGAGGTCATCTCCTCGACCTTCGACCGCCCGGCCGAGGACCACACCACGGTCGCCGAGCTCGCCATCGAGCGCGCCAAGCGCCTGGTGGAGCTGGGCCACGACGTCGTCGTCCTGCTCGACTCGATCACGCGTCTGGGCCGTGCGTACAACCTCGCCGCCCCGGCGTCCGGCCGCATCCTGTCCGGTGGTGTCGACTCGACCGCCCTGTACCCGCCGAAGCGCTTTTTCGGTGCGGCCCGCAACATCGAGGACGGCGGTTCGCTGACCATCCTCGCCACCGCCCTGGTGGACACCGGGTCCCGCATGGACGAGGTCATCTTCGAGGAGTTCAAGGGCACCGGCAACGCCGAGCTCAAGCTCGACCGGAAGCTCGCCGACAAGCGCATCTTCCCGGCGGTGGACGTCGACGCGTCCGGTACCCGCAAGGAAGAGATCCTGCTCGCCCCCGACGAGCTCGCCATCGTCTGGAAGCTGCGCCGGGTGCTGCACGCGCTCGACCAGCAGCAGGCGGTCGAACTGCTTCTCGACAAGATGAAGCAGACGAAGTCGAACGCCGAGTTCCTGATGCAGATCCAGAAGACGACGCCGACGCCGGGCAACGGCGACTGACGTCGAAAGTCCACGCGAAAGGGCCGCTTCCCCGGGAAGCGGCCCTTTCGCGTGTGGCGGGACCCTCGCACAGGCCGCCGTGCGACCCTGGCCGACGATTCCCCGCCATGTCTGGCACCGAGTGCAAGGGGGTATCCGGACATAGATGAGCTGAGGAGCGCATGTCTGCCGAGAGCACACCGGGCAACCGGGACAAAGGACGCCGGCGCAAGGGCCTGAGGGTCGCGGCCTGGGCCGCCGCCGGCATCGTGGTTCTGGGCGGCACCGGCGCCGGATATCTGTACTTCAAACTCAACGGCAACATCGCGAGCATCGACATCGACCAGTTCCTCGGCACCGACCGCCCCGAGAAGGCGGACAACGGCTCCGAGAACATCCTCGTCCTCGGCTCGGACACCCGCGCCGGCGACAACGGGAAACTCGGCGGCGGCGCCGACGAGGGAAGCGCCCGCTCCGACACCGCGATGATCGTGCACGTGTACGAGGGCCACAAGAAGGCGAGCGTGGTCTCCCTGCCGCGCGACACCGTCATCGACCGCCCCGCGTGCACCGACACCGACGGCGGCAGCCACCCCGCGGCGAACGGCGTGATGTTCAACTCCGCCTACGCCACGGGCGGGGCGCCCTGTGCGGTGAAGACCGTCGAGTCGATCACCGACCTGCGCATGGACCACTATCTGGAGGTCGACTTCACCGGCTTCCAGAAGCTGATCGACGAACTCGGCGGTGTCGAGGTCACCACCGGCGAGGACATAGACGACCCCGACAGCCATCTGCGCCTGGAGGCCGGCACCCACCGGCTCGACGGCGAACAGGCCCTCGGCCTGGTCCGCACCCGGCACGGCGTCGGTGACGGCTCCGACCTGGGCCGCATCCAGCTCCAGCAGGCCTTCGTCAAGGCCCTGCTACGGCAGGTCGAGGACCTCGGCGTCCTCACCAGCCCGAAGAAGCTCTACGACCTCGCCGACACCGCCACGAAGGCCGTGACCACCGATTCCGGCCTGGGCTCGGTGAACTCCCTGATGTCCTTCGCGACAGGCCTGAAGAACATCACCCCCGCCCACCTGACCATGATCACGATGCCGGTCCGGTACGACCCGGCCGACCCCAACAGGGTCCTGATGGAACGAACGAAGGCCCATCAGGTGTGGGACGCGCTGAAGAACGACCGGCCGATCCCCGCCGGCGCCACGGAGAACACGGCCGCGGGCGAGGCAAGGGGCGTGGTGAGCGCCCCTTAGGGGCGCGGGGCCGTACCGGTGTGAGGCTCCGCCACGCGGGCGGGACAAACCCCACCGACCTGCGGGGAACAAAGAACGGCAGCCCCCGGTTTTGGGAGAGGACCCCAGTCCTGGCAGACTGGTGAGTCGGCCCCGGTTCACGCCCCCGCACCCGCGGCAGCGACCCGGTGCCCTCCCGAACCTAGGAGACACCTTGAAGCGCGACATCCACCCCGAGTACGTCGAGACGCAGGTCAGCTGCACCTGTGGCGCGTCGTTCACCACTCGCAGCACCATCGACAGCGGCACCATCCGTGCCGAGGTCTGCTCCGAGTGCCACCCGTTCTACACGGGCAAGCAGAAGATCCTCGACACCGGTGGCCGTGTGGCCCGCTTCGAGGCCCGCTTCGGCAAGGCCGCCAGCTCCAAGAAGTAGCGAGCCTCCAATCGCCGGTCCACGGCCGTGCCCCCGACCCGGGGCAGGCCGGGACCGGCGTTTTTGGTCGCCCGCCCCTTCACCCACGTCATCGCAGGAGCCCAAGATGTTCGAGGCCGTCGAGGAACTCGTCGCCGAGCACGCCGACCTGGAGAAGAAGCTCGCCGACCCGTCGGTCCACGCAGACCAGGCCAACGCGCGCAAGCTGAACAAGCGCTACGCCGAGCTCACCCCGATCGTCGCCACGTACCGCTCCTGGAAGCAGACGGGCGACGACATCGAGACCGCGCGCGAACTGGCCGCCGAGGATCCAGACTTCGGCGCCGAGGTCAAGGAGCTGGAGCAGCGGCGTGAGGAGCTCACCGAGAAGCTTCGGCTGCTCCTCGTCCCGCGCGACCCCAGCGACGACAAGGACGTCATCCTCGAGATCAAGGCCGGCGCGGGCGGCGACGAGTCCGCCCTGTTCGCCGGCGACCTGCTGCGCATGTATCTGCGGTACGCGGAGCGTGTCGGCTGGAAGACCGAGATCATCGACGCCACCGAGTCCGAGCTGGGCGGCTACAAGGACGTCCAGGTCGCGGTGAAGACCAAGGGCGGCCAGGGTGCCACCGAGCCCGGCCAGGGCGTGTGGGCGCGGCTGAAGTACGAGGGCGGCGTGCACCGCGTGCAGCGCGTGCCGGCCACCGAGTCGCAGGGCCGTATCCACACCTCCGCCGCCGGTGTCCTGGTGACGCCCGAGGCGGAGGAGGTCGACGTGGAGATCAACCCGAACGACCTGCGCATCGACGTCTACCGGTCCTCCGGGCCCGGCGGACAGTCCGTGAACACCACCGACTCCGCCGTGCGCATCACGCACCTGCCGACCGGAGTCGTCGCCTCCTGCCAGAACGAGAAGAGCCAGCTGCAGAACAAGGAGCAGGCCCTGCGTATCCTGCGCTCCAGGCTGCTCGCGGCGGCGCAGGAGGAGGCGGAGCGGGAGGCCGCCGACGCCCGGCGCAGCCAGGTCCGTACGGTCGACCGCTCCGAGAAGATCCGCACGTACAACTTCCCGGAGAACCGCATCTCGGACCACCGCGTCGGCTTCAAGGCGTACAACCTCGACCAGGTCCTGGACGGCGACCTCGTCGCGGTGATCCAGGCCTGTGTCGACGCGGACTCGGCCGCCAAGCTCGCCGCCGCGTAACCCCCCGCCGACAGACAGCACGGAGGACCAGTGAACCTGCTGCTCGCCGAGGTGGCCCAGGCCACCCAGCGGCTCGCCGACGCCGGCGTGCCCTCGCCGCGCACCGACGCGGAGGAGCTCGCCGCGTTCGTGCACGGCGTCAAGCGCGGCGAGCTGCACACCGTGAAGGACTCCGACTTCGACGCCCGGTACTGGGAGGTCATCGCCCGCCGTGAGGCCCGCGAGCCGCTCCAGCACATCACCGGGCGGGCGTACTTCCGCTACCTGGAGCTCCAGGTCGGGCCCGGGGTGTTCGTGCCGCGGCCCGAGACGGAGTCCGTGGTCGGCTGGGCGATAGACGCCGTCCGCGCGATGGACGTCGTCGAGCCCTGCATCGTCGACCTGTGCACCGGCTCCGGCGCCATCGCGCTCGCCCTCGCACAGGAGGTCCCCCGTTCCCGCGTGTACGCCGTGGAGCTGTCCGAGGACGCCCTGCGGTGGACGCGCAAGAACATGGAGGGGTCGAGGGTCGAACTGCGCCAGGGAGACGCCCTCGCGGCCTTCCCCGACCTCGACGGACAGGTCGACCTGGTCGTCTCCAACCCGCCGTACATCCCGCTCACCGAGTGGGAGTACGTGGCGCCGGAGGCCCGCGACTACGACCCCGACCTCGCCCTGTTCTCCGGTGAGGACGGCCTGGACCTGATCCGCGGCCTGGAGCGCACCGCGCACCGGCTGCTGCGGCCCGGCGGGGTGGTCGTGGTCGAGCACGCGGACACCCAGGGCGGCCAGGTGCCGTGGATCTTCGCCGAGGAGCGGGGCTGGGCCGACGCGGCCGACCACCCCGACCTCAACAACCGCCCCCGGTTCGCCACCGCCCGCAAGGCGCTGCCGTGAGCGTCCCGCATACTTCTTCCCCCCGGCAGCACCCGTACGAGGAGGCCCGCTAGATGGCTCGCCGTTACGACACCAACGACGCGACCGACCGCACGACCGGTCTGCGTGAAGCCGCGTCCGCCGTCCGCCGGGGCGAACTCGTGGTGCTGCCGACGGACACGGTGTACGGCATCGGCGCCGACGCGTTCACCTCGGAGGCCGTCGCCGATCTGCTGGACGCCAAGGGGCGGGGCCGCAACATGCCCACTCCCGTCCTGATCGGCTCCCCGAACACCCTGCACGGCCTGGTCACCGACTTCTCCGAGCAGGCCTGGGAACTCGTCGACGCGTTCTGGCCGGGCGCGCTGACGCTGGTCGCCAAGCACCAGCCGTCGCTGCAGTGGGACCTCGGGGACACCCGGGGCACGGTGGCCGTACGGATGCCGCTGCACCCCGTCGCCATCGAACTGCTCACCGAGGTCGGGCCGATGGCCGTGTCGTCGGCGAACCTGACCGGTCACCCGGCGCCCGAGGACTGCGACGCCGCTCAGGGGATGCTCGGGGACTCCGTCTCCGTGTACCTGGACGGCGGGCCCACTCCGGGCAACGTGCCCTCCTCCATCGTCGACGTCACGCGGCCCGTGCCGGTGCTGCTGCGCGAGGGCGCGATCTCGCCCGAGGAGCTGCGCAAGGTGGTACCCGACCTCGAGGTGGCGAATTGACGGCCCCTGAGTCGGGGCGTGGCATAGGCAACCGGGAATCCAGTGCGGAGATCACGACGACCTTCGGTTTTCCGCGCGACACCTTCCGCATCCTCCACGTCAGCACCGGAAACGTGTGCCGCTCGCCGATCACCGAGCGGCTGACCCGGCATTTCGTGAGCCAGCGGCTGGGGATCCTGGGTGGCGGGCTGATCGTGGAGAGCGCGGGGACGTGGGGGCACGAGGGTGCGGCCATGGAGGCGCACGCGGAGACCGTGCTGGGGGAGTTCGGGGCGGACGCGTCCGGGTTCGTGGGGCGGGAGCTGCTGGACGAGCATGTGATCCGGGCGGATCTCGTGCTGACCGCTACGCGGGATCACCGGGCGCAGGTGATTTCGATGGGGCATTCCGCGGGGTTGCGGACGTTTACGTTGAAAGAGTTCACGCGGCTGGTGAACGCGATCGATCCGGCTACCCTGCCGCCGCTGGACGAGGGGCTGGTGATGCGGGCCCGGGCGTTGGTGCGGGCGGCTGCGGCTCTGCGGGGGTGGTTGTTGGCGCCGACGCTCGAGGCGGACGAGGTGTATGACCCGTACGGGGCGCCGCTGACGTTTTTCCGGTCCATCGGGGACGAGATATTCGAGGCGCTGGATCCCGTGGTGACCGCGCTGACCGGGGTGCCGGCTCGGGCGTAGGTCTGCGGCTGCCGGGGCGGGCTTACAGGGCCTCCGGCGTTGTTCCGCTGTGCCCACCCGTTCCGCCCTGCGGAACGATTGCCCACAGCGAGGCGGGCGGGGCGGGCGGGGCGCCCGCAGCGGGGCGGGCGCGCGTGCACACAGCTACGCGGGCGAGGTCCACGGGTGGGCGTGCAACCATCGGTGGTACCCGGATGTCCTCACTCTTATGCGTGCCTCGCTAGGGTGTGGGGCTGTGATGGCCAGCGAGATCTGTGGGGAAGCCCGTGCGTGAATACCTGCTGACGCTCTGCATCACGGCCGCGGTGACGTACCTGCTGACAGGGCCGGTACGGAAGTTCGCGATCGTGGCCGGGGCGATGCCGGAGATCCGGGCACGTGACGTGCACCGGGAACCCACTCCGCGGCTCGGCGGGATCGCGATGTTCTTCGGACTGTGCGCGGGGCTGCTGGTCGCCGACCACCTCACCAACCTCACCCAGCTCTTCGAGAACTCCAACGAGCCGCGTGCGCTGCTCTCCGGGGCCGCGCTGATCTGGCTGATCGGTGTGCTGGACGACAAGTTCGAGATCGACGCGCTCATCAAACTGGGCGGCCAGATGATCGCCGCCGGTGTGATGGTCATGCAGGGTCTGACGATCCTGTGGCTGCCCATCCCGGGCGTCGGCTCGGTCGCGCTCACCCAGTGGCAGGGCACCCTGCTCACGGTCGCGCTGGTCGTGATCACCATCAACGCGGTCAACTTCGTGGACGGCCTGGACGGGCTCGCCGCCGGCATGGTGTGCATCGCGGCGGCGGCGTTCTTCCTGTACGCCTACCGCATCTGGTACTCGTACGGCATCGAGGCGGCCGCCCCGGCGACCCTGTTCTCGGTGATCCTCATGGGCATGTGCCTCGGCTTCCTGCCGCACAACATGCACCCCGCGCGGATCTTCATGGGCGACTCCGGCTCGATGCTCATCGGGCTGGTGCTCGCCGCCGGCGCGATCTCGGTGACCGGGCAGGTCGACCCGGACGCGCTGAAGCTGTTCGCCGGTTCGGAGAAGGAGGCCGTGCACCAGACGGTGCCGGTGTACATCCCGCTGCTGCTGCCGCTGACCATCATCGCGGTGCCGGCCGCCGACCTGATCCTGGCGATCGTCCGGCGCACCTGGCGCGGCCAGTCGCCGTTCGCGGCGGACCGCGGCCATCTGCACCACCGGCTGCTGGAGATCGGCCACTCGCACAGCCGGGCCGTGCTGATCATGTACTTCTGGTCGGCGCTGATCGCCTTCGGGGCGCTGACGTACTCCGTGAACTCGGCGTCGATGTGGATCGTGCTGAGCGTCGTGATCCTGTCCACGCTCGGGCTCATCCTGCTTCTGCTGCCCCGCTTCACGCCCCGCGCCCCGCGCTGGGCGGAAGCGGTCGTACCGCCGCGCTACCGGCGCCGCAGGGCGGCCCTGGCGGGGGTGTCGGACGCACCGGAGGGATCGGAGGCATCGGCGGCGGAGGAGCCCGAGAGCGCCGACGAGAACCGCACCCCGGTCGCCGCGGGCGTCTCCGGCGTCAATGGCGCGACCGCGGTGGGCCCCCGCGCACGGCTGGGCGACCGGTCACGGTCAAGGTAAGAATCCGGCTAGAGCATTGCCAAGTCGTTGGGTTCTGATGGGTCTCCGTTGGGTGTATGAACCGGCCCAATATCAGACATAAAGGCCGAGTTCTCGCTCAGACGCGCAGATTCACTCTCATGTGTGACGCCGAGCACACCAGGCAGGTAAAGACTGCATCAAATAGTTTGTGATAGCGTTCACGAGAACCCCGAACAGACCAGCCGAACCGCATTGCGCCGGTTCGCAGGTGCGAGGAAATCTCTCTCCGCTCAGGGGTTTACGCTCGTCCATGACGACACACTGCCCCCCTGTGATTTGCGGAGTTGCCGCCATGCCGTCCAATGACGTCCGGATCCTGGCCCAGGCCGCCGTGCCCACGGCTGCCGCCGGCGCTGTCGCCGCCGTCGTCAGCGCGGTGGTCGCCGGTGGCAAGGGTGCGATCGGGGCGCTCGTCGCGACCGCGGTGGTCATCCTCTTCATGGGGATCGGGCTCTACGTACTTCAGCGCACCGCCAAAACGCTGCCCCACCTGTTCCAGGCCATGGGGCTGATGCTCTACGCGGCGCAGATCCTGCTGCTGTTCGTCTTCGTCGCCCTGTTCCGGGACACCACCCTGTTCCACCCCAAGGCTTTCGCTCTCACGCTGGTCGGCACCACCCTCGTGTGGATCGCCGCACAGACGCGCGCGCACATGAAGTCGAAGATCCTCTATGTCGAACCCGAGTCGACGACGGCCTCGAAGCCGGGAAACTCGGGGCACTCGTCGTGAGGGGTAGGCCCGGGATAAAGAGGCCTCGGAACTCCTGCTATCGTCCGGTGCCAACTGCGGCATCGCGGGCGCGGGCATCCGAGCCGGCGCCTGGCCGATCGCGAGGCGTAACGCCCCCCGGCCGCCCCCACATCCGTAACACCAGTCCCGTGCCGAACTGCGGCTCCGCGCCGCGCCGACACAACGAGGTTGCCGTACCTATGCGCCACGATGAAGGAGCCCGCGGTGAGTGCTGACCCGACGCAGGTGCTCGCCTTCGAGACCGACTGCCACCTGTTCGACGGTTGTGGCTTTCCGGCTCCGGGCCTGCACTCGTTCCTCTTCGAACCGCTCTGGGGCAACGCAGACGGCAACGGCCTGTACTTCAACAAGCCGATGCTGCTCGCGCTGCTCGGCTCCATCATCGTCGTGGGCTTCTTCTGGGCCGCTTTCGCCAAGCCCAAGCTGGTCCCCGGCAAGCTCCAGATGGTCGCCGAGGCCGGCTACGACTTCGTACGCACCGGCATCGTGTACCAGACGCTCGGCAAGCGCGAGGGCGAGAAGTACGTTCCGCTCGCCGTCTCCCTTTTCTTCTTCGTCTGGATGATGAACCTCTGGTCGATCATCCCCGTCGCCGCCTTCCCGGTGACGTCGATCATCGCCTACCCGCTGGTCCTGGCCCTGATCGTCTACATCACCTGGGTCTCGCTCACCTTCAAGCGGCACGGCTTCGTCGGCTTCTTCAAGAACGTCACCGGCTACGACAAGACCCTCGGCGCGGTCCTCCCGCTGTCGATGACCATCGAGTTCTTCTCGAACCTGCTGGTCCGCCCGTTCACCCACGCCGTGCGACTCTTCGCGAACATGTTCGCGGGCCACACCCTGCTGCTGCTCTTCACGATCGCCAGCTGGTACATGCTCAACGGAATCGGCATCGCCTACTCCGCCGTCTCGTTCGGCATGGTCCTCGTCATGACGCTCTTCGAGCTCTTCATCCAGGCCGTGCAGGCGTACGTCTTCGTCCTGCTGACCTGCACGTACATCCAGGGCGCGCTCGCCGAGCACCACTGAGCGCCCCCGGTTTCCACCCCCATAGTCGTCCGGTGGCCAACCCCCACCGGTCCGTAAAGAGAAGGAAGAACTGGCATGTCCAACCTTGCTGCTGTCACGGGTGACCTCGGTTCCGTCGGTTACGGTCTCGCGGCCATCGGTCCGGGCGTCGGCGTTGGCATCATCTTCGGTAACGGCACCCAGGCTCTCGCCCGCCAGCCCGAGGCCGCCGGCCTGATCCGCGCCAACCAGATCCTGGGCTTCGCCTTCTGTGAGGCGCTCGCCCTGATCGGTCTCGTCATGCCGTTCGTCTACTAAGACGAGCACTGACGACCGACCCTTTCGACGAAAGGCACTGATGTGAACTCCGCCCTGGTTTTCCTGGCGGCTGAGGGTGAGAAGGAGAATCCCCTCATCCCGCCGTGGCCGGAAGTTGTCATCGGCCTCATCGCTTTCGTCATCGTCTTCGGTTTCCTCGCGAAGAAGCTCCTCCCGACCATCAACAAGGTTCTGGAAGAGCGTCGCGAGGCCATCGAGGGCGGTATCGAGAAGGCCGAGGCCGCTCAGACCGAGGCCCAGAGCGTCCTTGAGCAGTACAAGGCTCAGCTCGCCGAAGCCCGGCACGAGGCCGCGCGTCTGCGCCAGGAGGCGCAGGAGCAGGGTGCGACGCTCATCGCCGAGATGCGGGCCGAGGGCCAGCGTCAGCGCGAGGAGATCATCGCCGCCGGGCACGCGCAGATCGAGGCCGACCGCAAGGCCGCCGCGTCCGCGCTGCGTCAGGACGTCGGCACGCTGGCCACCACCCTGGCCGGCAAGCTCGTCGGCGAGTCCCTCGAGGACCACGCCCGGCAGAGCCGTGTGATCGACCGCTTCCTCGACGAGCTCGACCAGAAGGCCGAGGCCGCGCGATGAACGGAGCGAGCCGCGAGGCCCTGGCAGCAGCACGCGAGCGTCTCGACGCGCTGACGGACTCCACGTCCGTGGACGCCGGCTCGCTCGCCGACGAGCTGGCCGCCGTCACCGCGCTGCTCCACCGCGAGGTGTCGCTGCGTCGGGTCCTCACCGACCCGGCGCAGGCCGGTGAGGCCAAGGCCGACCTGGCACGGCGCCTGCTCGGCTCGCAGGTCGGCGGCCCGACCGCCGACCTCGTGTCCGGCATGGTGCGCTCCCGCTGGTCGCAGTCGCGCGACCTGGTGGACGCGCTCGAGGAACTGGCCGCCGTGGCCGACCTCACCGCCGCCCAGCGGGCCGGCACGCTCGACGACGTCGAGGACGAGCTGTTCCGGTTCGGCCGGATCGTCTCCTCCAACACCGAGCTGCGGGCCGCGCTGACCAACCGGAGGGCCACCGCCTCCGCCAAGAGCGAGCTGCTGGCCGGCCTGCTCGGCGGCAGGGCGGCCGCCGCCACCGAGCGTCTGGTCACGCGTCTTGTGACCGCGCCCCGGGGACGTAGCCTGGAGTCGGGACTCGAGTCCCTGTCCAAGCTCGCCGCCGAGCGCCGGGACCGCACGGTGGCCGTGGTCACCTCCGCGGTGCCGCTGAGCGACCGGCAGAAGCAGCGCCTGGGCGACGCCCTCGCGAAGCTCTACGGCCGCCGTATGCACCTCAACCTCGACGTCGACCCCGCGGTCGTCGGCGGGATCCGGGTGCAGGTCGGCGACGAGGTCATCAACGGGTCCCTCGCGGACCGGCTCGAGGACGCGAGCCGCCGGCTGGCCGGCTGAGCAACACAATTCTTCATAGGCAGTAAGCAGTTACGGCCCTGGTTGGGCCGTGCAGAGGATTCACCTCATATCGGGGGGAGTCCCCATACCCCCCAAGTGAAACTTCGGGCCCAACAAGGAGAGCAGGGAACTCAGATGGCGGAGCTCACGATCCGGCCGGAGGAGATCCGGGACGCGCTGGAGAACTTCGTCCAGTCGTACAAGCCGGACGCGGCCTCGCGCGAGGAGGTCGGCACGGTCACCGTCGCCGGCGACGGCATCGCCAAGATCGAGGGCCTCCCCTCGGCCATGGCCAACGAGCTGCTGAAGTTCGAGGACGGCACCCTCGGCCTCGCCCTCAACCTCGAGGAGCGCGAGATCGGTGCCGTCGTCCTCGGTGAGTTCAGCGGTATCGAAGAGGGCCAGCCGGTCACCCGTACCGGCGAGGTCCTGTCCGTCGCCGTGGGCGAGGGCTACCTCGGCCGCGTGGTCGACCCGCTCGGCAACCCGATCGACGGCCTCGGCGAGATCGAGACGGAGGGCCGCCGCGCCCTCGAACTGCAGGCCCCCACGGTCATGCAGCGCAAGTCGGTGCACGAGCCGATGGAGACGGGCTACAAGGCCGTCGACGCCATGACCCCGATCGGCCGTGGTCAGCGCCAGCTGATCATCGGCGACCGCCAGACCGGCAAGACCGCCCTGGCCGTCGACACGATCATCAACCAGCGTGACAACTGGCGCACCGGCGACCCGAAGAAGCAGGTCCGCTGCATCTACGTCGCCATCGGCCAGAAGGGCTCCACCATCGCGTCGGTCCGCCGCGCGCTGGAGGAGAACGGCGCGCTGGAGTACACGACCATCGTCGCCGCCCCGGCGTCCGACCCGGCCGGCTTCAAGTACCTGGCGCCGTACACCGGTTCCGCCATCGGTCAGCAGTGGATGTACGACGGCAAGCACGTCCTGATCATCTTCGACGACCTGTCGAAGCAGGCCGACGCCTACCGCGCCGTCTCCCTGCTGCTGCGCCGCCCGCCGGGCCGTGAGGCCTACCCGGGTGACGTCTTCTACCTGCACTCCCGTCTGCTGGAGCGCTGTGCCAAGCTCTCCGACGAGATGGGGGCCGGCTCGATGACCGGTCTGCCGATCGTCGAGACCAAGGCCAACGACGTGTCGGCGTTCATCCCGACCAACGTCATCTCCATCACCGACGGCCAGTGCTTCCTGGAGTCGGACCTGTTCAACGCCGGTCAGCGCCCCGCGCTGAACGTCGGTATCTCCGTCTCCCGAGTCGGCGGTTCCGCGCAGCACAAGGCGATGAAGCAGGTCTCCGGCCGACTGCGCGTGGACCTCGCCCAGTTCCGTGAGCTGGAGGCGTTCGCCGCCTTCGGTTCCGACCTGGACGCCGCGTCGAAGGCGCAGCTGGAGCGCGGTCAGCGCATGGTCGAGCTGCTGAAGCAGGACCAGTACGAGCCGATGTCGACCGAGGACCAGGTCGTCTCCGTCTGGGCCGGCACCACCGGCAAGATGGACGACGTGCCGGTCGTCGACATCCGCCGCTTCGAGAAGGAGCTCCTGGAGCACCTGCACCGCAAGGAGCAGGGCCTCATGACCTCCATCCGTGAGGGCGGCAAGATGTCCGACGACACCCTGCAGGCCACGGCCGAGGCGATCGCGGACTTCAAGAAGCAGTTCGAGACCAGCGACGGCAAGCTGCTCGGCGAGGACGCCCCGTCCGCCGCCAAGTGACGTAAGGAAGGGACCTGACTCATGGGAGCCCAGCTCCGGGTCTACAAGCGTCGCATCCGATCCGTCACCGCGACCAAGAAGATCACCAAGGCGATGGAGATGATCGCCGCCTCGCGCGTCGTCAAGGCGCAGCGCAAGGTGGCGGCCTCCACGCCGTACGCGCGGGAGCTCACCCGCGCGGTCACGGCGGTCGGAACCGGGTCGAACACCAGGCACCCGCTGACCACGGAGGCGGACAACCCGACCCGTGCCGCGGTCCTGCTCCTCACGAGCGACCGCGGTCTGGCCGGCGCCTTCAACTCCAACGCCATCAAGGCGGCGGAGCGGCTGACCGAGCGCCTGGAGCGCGAGGGCAGGCAGGTCGACACGTACATCGTCGGCCGGCGCGGTGTCGCCCACTACAACTTCCGTGAGCGCGAGATCGCGGAGACGTTCACGGGCTTCACCGACGAGCCCTCGTACGCGGACGCCAAGAAGGTCGCGGCCCCGCTGATCGAGGCCATCGAGAAGGACACGGCTGACGGCGGCGTGGACGAACTCCACATCGTCTACACCGAGTTCGTCTCGATGATGACGCAGACGGCGGTCGACCCCCGGTTGCTTCCGCTGCGCCTCGAAGAGGTCGCGGAGGAGACTGCCAGCAAGGGCGAGATCCTGCCGCTGTACGACTTCGAGCCCTCGGCGGAGGACGTCCTCGACGCCCTGCTGCCGCGCTACGTGGAGAGCCGTATCTACAACGCGCTGCTCCAGTCGGCCGCTTCGAAGCACGCCGCCACGCGGCGCGCGATGAAGTCGGCGACCGACAACGCGGGCGAGCTGATCAACACGCTCTCCCGTCTTGCCAACGCGGCCCGCCAGGCCGAAATCACCCAGGAAATCAGCGAGATCGTCGGTGGCGCCAGTGCCCTGGCCGACGCGAACGCGGGGAGTGACAACTAATGACCACCGCTGTTGAGACCGCGACGGCCACGGGCCGCGTCGCCCGGGTCATCGGCCCGGTCGTCGACGTGGAGTTCCCCGTCGACGCGATGCCGGAGATCTACAACGCGCTGCACGTCCAGGTCGCCGACCCGGCCAACGAGGGCGAGCTCAAGACGCTCACCCTCGAGGTCGCCCAGCACCTGGGTGACGGCCTGGTCCGCACCATCTCCATGCAGCCCACCGACGGTCTGGTCCGCCAGGCCCCGGTGACCGACACGGGTTCCTCCATCTCCGTGCCGGTCGGCGACTTCACCACCGGCAAGGTGTTCAACACCCTCGGTGAGGTGCTGAACGTCGACGAGCAGTACACCGGTGAGCGCTGGCCGATCCACCGCAAGGCGCCGAACTTCGACGAGCTCGAGTCGAAGACCGAGATGTTCGAGACCGGCGTCAAGGTCATCGACCTGCTGACCCCGTACGTCAAGGGCGGCAAGATCGGCCTGTTCGGCGGTGCCGGCGTCGGCAAGACGGTGCTCATCCAGGAGATGATCTACCGCGTCGCCAACAACCACGACGGTGTGTCGGTGTTCGCCGGTGTCGGTGAGCGCACCCGTGAGGGCAACGACCTCATCGACGAGATGAGCGAGTCGGGCGTCATCGACAAGACCGCGCTGGTCTTCGGCCAGATGGACGAGCCCCCGGGCACCCGTCTGCGCGTGGCCCTGGCCGGTCTGACCATGGCGGAGTACTTCCGCGATGTGCAGAAGCAGGACGTGCTGTTCTTCATCGACAACATCTTCCGCTTCACCCAGGCCGGTTCCGAGGTGTCGACCCTGCTCGGCCGTATGCCCTCCGCGGTGGGCTACCAGCCGAACCTGGCCGACGAGATGGGTCTCCTCCAGGAGCGCATCACCTCGACCCGTGGTCACTCGATCACCTCGATGCAGGCGATCTACGTCCCCGCGGACGACCTGACCGACCCGGCGCCCGCCACCACCTTCGCCCACCTCGACGCGACGACGGTGCTCTCCCGTCCGATCTCGGAGAAGGGCATCTACCCGGCCGTGGACCCGCTGGACTCGACGTCCCGCATCCTCGACCCGCGGTACATCGCGGCGGACCACTACAACGCCGCGATGCGCGTGAAGAACATCCTGCAGAAGTACAAGGACCTGCAGGACATCATCGCGATCCTCGGTATCGACGAGCTCGGCGAAGAGGACAAGCTCGTCGTCCAGCGTGCCCGTCGCGTGGAGCGCTTCCTGTCCCAGAACACCCACGTCGCCAAGCAGTTCACCGGCGTCGACGGGTCGGACGTCCCGCTGGACGAGTCGATCGCGGCCTTCAACGCGATCTGCGACGGCGAGTACGACCACTTCCCGGAGCAGGCGTTCTTCATGTGCGGTGGCATCGAGGACCTGAAGAAGAACGCCAAGGAGCTGGGCGTCTTCTGAGCATCAGGCTCACCGTGAACCCCTGAGGTTCACACCTGAGGGGGCGGGCGCGTCCCGCCCCCTCATCCACGCCCCTTAGACTTGTAACCAACACCCGGCCAAACCGCCGGGTGGTGACCCGAGGAGCCACCTTGGCTGCTGAGCTGCACGTCGCGCTGGTCGCGGCCGACCGAGAGGTCTGGTCCGGCGAGGCCACCCTGGTCGTCGCGCGCACCACGTCCGGCGACATCGGCGTCATGCCCGGTCACCAGCCGCTGCTCGGTGTGCTGGAGTCGGGCCCGGTGACCATCCGTACGAGCGAGGGCGGCACGGTCGTCGCCGCGGTGCACGGCGGTTTCGTCTCGTTCGCGGACAACAAGCTGTCGCTGCTGGCGGAGGTCGCCGAGCTGTCGGACGAGATCGACGTCCAGAGCGCGGAGCAGGAACTCGCCCGCGCGAAGGCGGAGGACGACGCGGAGGCCCAGCGCCGCGCGGACGTCCGTCTGCGGGCGGCGTCGGCAGGGCGCTGATACCGGCGCGGTGGGATGACGTCACTCAGCCGCGGCCGGCACCGGAGCGATCCGGAGCCGGTCGCGGCTGAGGCAGATCTGGATGATTTTTCCGTTCCGTTACCTAGGAGACGAGGAGGTCGGTGCCGATGGTCCTCGCTCTGACTGTGTGCGGAATCGTGGTGGCCCTCGTGGTGGTGGGACTCTTCGTCTTCGGCCTGCGCCGCCGCCTCATCCAGCGGTCCGGCGGTACGTTCGACTGCAGCCTGCGCTGGGCGGTCCCCGAGTCGGGTGACGCCGGCGGCAAGGGCTGGGCGTACGGGGTGGCGCGGTACAACGGTGACCGGGTCGAGTGGTTCCGGGTGTTCTCGTACGCTCCCCGCCCGCGCCGCGTGCTGGAGCGTTCCGCGATCGAGGTGGCCGGCCGTCGTCTCCCCGAGGGCGAGGAGGAGCTGGCGCTGCTGTCGGACTCGGTGATCCTCGTCTGTCTGCACCGGGGCACGCGACTCGAGCTGGCGATGAGCGAGGACGCGCTGACCGGTTTCCTCGCGTGGCTCGAGGCGGCCCCGCCCGGCCAGAGGGTGAACGTCGCGTAGAGCGCGTACACCCTCCCCCGGACGAGGTCCGGAGGAGGGTGGGGTCGCGTACCGGGTGAGGGTTACTTCAGGCCGTTGTTGATGGCCGTCACCAGTTCACCGTTCGTGGTGTCGCCGCTGAACTCCCAGAAGAAGGCGCCGCCGAGGCCCTGGTTCTTGGCCCAGGACATCTTGCCGGCGATCGTCGACGGGGTGTCGTAGGACCACCAGTTGTTGCCGCAGTGCGCGTACGCCGTGCCCGCGATGGTGCCGTTGGCCGGGCAGGTGTTCTTCAGGACCTTGTAGTCCTCGATACCGGCCTCGTAGGTGCCCGGGGCCGCTCCGGTCGCCGTGCCGCCGGGGGCGGACTGGGTGACTCCGGTCCAGCCGCGGCCGTAGAAGCCGATGCCGAGCAGCAGCTTGGCGGACGGGACGCCCTTCGACTTCAGCTTGGCGATGGCGTCGGCCGAGTTGAAGCCGGCCTGCGGGATGCCGCTGTACGAGGTGAGCGGCGAGTGCGGGGCCGTCGGACCCTGCGCGTTGAAGGCGCCGAAGTAGTCGTACGTCATCACGTTGTACCAGTCGAGGTACTGCGAGGCGCCGCCGTAGTCGGTCGCGTCGATCTTGCCGCCGTTGGAGCCGTCCGCCGTGATGGCGGCGGTGACCAGGTAGTTCTGGCCGAACTCGGAGCGCAGGGCCTGCGTGAGGTTCTTCAGGGCCGCCGGGCCGCTGCTGTCACAGGTGAGACCGCAGGCGTTCGGGTACTCCCAGTCGATGTCGATGCCGTCGAAGACGTCGGCCCAGCGCGGGTCCTCCACGACCTGCTTGCAGGACTTGGCGAACGCGGCCGGGTTCTGTGCCGCCTGGCCGAAGCCGCCGGAGTAGGTCCAGCCGCCGAAGGAGTACAGCACCTTGATGTGCGGGTACTTGGCCTTCAGCTGACGCAGCTGGTTGAAGTTGCCGCGCAGCGGCTGGTCCCAGGTGTCCGCGGTGCCGCT
The DNA here is from genome assembly GCF_000718785.1 of Streptomyces sp. NRRL WC-3626. Lineage (GTDB taxonomy): Bacteria > Actinomycetota > Actinomycetes > Streptomycetales > Streptomycetaceae > Streptomyces > Streptomyces edwardsiae. The sequence goes on from NZ_JOCA01000016.1 coordinate 98,464, forward strand.
GACGGACTGGTCGGCGGTGTAGGCCTTGTCGTAGGCGGCGTAGGTGTCGTCGACGACGCACTGGCCGTTCTTGACGTTGCCGAACGCGTAGTTGATGTGCGTGATCTTGGCGGCGGAGCCGGACGTCACCAGGTTCTTGACGTGGTAGTTGCGGCCGTAGACGCCCCACTCGGTGAAGTAGCCGAGCTTGACCTTGTCGCCGGTGGGCGGCGGCTCCTCGGTGTTGCCGGTGGTGCGGACCTTCACCGCGCCGCTGGCCGGGCCGGTCTGGTCGCCGGTGTCACGGGCCCGCACGGTGTACGAGTAGTCGGTGCCCTTGCTGAGGCCGGTGTCCGTGTACGAGGTGCCGGTCACGGTGGCGACCGTGGCGCCGTCGCGCAGGACGTCGTAGTTCTTGATGCCCTTGTCGTCGGTCGCCGCCGACCAGGACAGCTTCACCGAGGTGTCGGTGACACCGGAGGCGCTGGGCGTGCCGGGCGCGGAGGGCGCGTTGTCGCCGGGGACGGAGGAGCCGTCGCAGCTGCCGCCGTTGAGCTTGCAGCCGGAGGGGGAGCCCGCACCGCTGCCGTTGAAGCCGAAGGAGATGGACGCGCCGGGGGCGAGGGTGCCGTTCCAGCCGAGGTTCTTGGCGGTCCAGTGGTCACCGGAGCTGGTGACGGTGGCGTCCCAGGCGGAGGTGACCTTGGTGCCGGAGGGGAAGTCCCATTCGACGGTCCAGGAGCTGAGGGCGGTGGTGCCGGTGTTCTTCACCGTCCACTTGCCCTCGAAGCCCGAGCCCCAGTCCTGGGTCTTGGCGTAGGTGGCGGTCGCCGAGGTCGCGGCCTCGGCCGGGCTCGCGAGGCCGACGAGGCCGGCGAAGGGAAGCAGCAGGGTCGCGAACCCTGCGGCGGCTCTGTGTCTGAAGCGCATGCTGCGCCTCCTTATGGGGGAGAAGCCGTCGTGGGTGTGACTGAGCCATCACACCCGCAGTGCCGTGAGAATAGAAAGGTCTGGACCACCGGTCAATAGGTCTGGACCACCACTCCGCTACGGGGTTCAGATCCCCAATTCCTGCGCCAGTACCGCCGCTTGCACCCGGCTGCGCAGCTCCAGCTTGGCCAGCAGTCGGCTGACGTGCGTCTTCACCGTGGCCTCGGCCATCTGGAGGCGTTCCGCGACGTCGGCGTTGGACAGCCCCTCGCCGAGACAGGACAGCACCTCGCGCTCGCGCCGGGTGAGGGCGTCGAGCACCGCCGGATCGGCCGCCCCCCGGCGGGCCGGCTTGGCCGCGAACTCGGCGATCAGCCGCCGTGTGACGGCCGGGGCGACCACGCCCTCCCCGCGCGCCACGGTGCGTACCGCCTCGATGAGGTCCCTGGCGTCGGTGTTCTTCAGCAGGAATCCGGCCGCTCCGGCCCGCAGCGCCCCGAACACGTACTCGTCGAGGTCGAAGGTGGTCAGCACCAGCACATCGGCGAGCCCTTCCCCGACCACCTGCCGGGTCGCCGACACCCCGTCCAGACGTGGCATCTGCACGTCCATCAGCACCAGGTCGGGGCGCATTTCACGGGCCAGCGCCACCGCCTGCTCACCGTCGCCCGCCTCGCCGACCACCTCGATGTCGGGGGCACTGCGCAGGATCAGGACCAGACCGGCGCGGACGGCGGACTGGTCCTCGGCGACCAGGACGCGGATCATTCCATCTCTCCTTGGGCGATGTCGGTGACGGGGAGCAGCGCGCGTACGACCCACATCCTGCCGTCCGCACCGCTCTCCGGCCCCGCCTCGAACGTGCCGTCCAGCAGGGCCGCCCGCTCCCGCATGCCGACGAGTCCGGCACCGGACCCCGGGGCGCGCGGGGTGTCCCGGCCGCCGTACGCACTGGTCACCCGGATGCCGAGGCCGTCGTCGTGCCGCCGCAGCCACACCGTGACCGGTCCCGGGGCGGCGTGCTTGAGCGCGTTGGTCAGCGACTCCTGCACGATCCTGTACGCGGCGAGTTCGACCGGTGCGGGGACCGAGTCGTAGGCGGCGTCCAGGCAGGCGTCGAGGCCGTTGGCGCGGGCGCCCTCGACCAGGGCGCCGAGGCCGTCGAGGGTGGGGGTCGCGGCCGGTTCGCGGTCGTCGGCGCCGTCGCGCAGGATGCCGATGAGCCGTCGCATCTCGGACAGTCCCTGGACGCTGTTCTCCCGGATCACGGCGAGGGCGTCGAGGGAGGTCCTCTCGTCCTTGAGGGAGAGCGCGGCCGTGGAGTGGATGGCGATCGCGGAGAGGTGGTTGGCGACCATGTCGTGCAACTCGCGGGCCATCCGGGCGCGTTCCGCCGTCACCGCCTGGACGCGGTCCATCTCCGCCAGCAGCGCGGTCTGTTCGGCGCGCAGCCGGGCCGACTCGGCCGCGTCACGGTGGTTGCGCACGATGAGGCCCGTCGACGCGGGCGTGAACGTCACGGCGCCCATGACGACACCGATCAGCAGCGCCTCGGGCTCCCGCAGCACGGCGAACGGCACCAGCGTCGCGGCGATCGACAGCATCCCGGTGATCCAGGGCAGCCGGCGGGCCGTGGCGGGGGTGCCGTACAGGACGGCGGCGTACATCAGGTCGGTGTACATCACGATCGTGGCGATGCTGCCCTGGGTCATCAGATCCGCGGCCAGCGCGAGCGTGCCGAGGGCGAGTCCGGTGCGCGGCGCGGTGCGGCGCAGCAGTTCGCAGCCGGCCATCACGGCGAGCGGCACGAGGAGCGGCCAGCGGCCGTCGAAGAGGACCTGTGCGCTGCCCGCCGGCCGCAGGCCAAGACCGAACGCCCACAGCACCAGCCCGCCGGCGAGTCCGGCGAGCGCGACCCCCACGTCGAAGCGGGGCGGGCGGGGTGGTCGTACGGCCATGGCACCATCCAACACGCTGCGCGCACCCGCCGCCTGATCCCCGCGGACGGTCCCGGACTGCATCTTTCGATGTACCGGGGGTTCATCGGCGGCGACGACGAAACGGGGTGCTCCGCACGGGAGCCTGAAAGGGTGACCGAAGGGAGCGAACCGTGATCGTCGCCTTGATCGCCGCCTGTGAGATCGGCTTCTGGGTGCTGCTGGCCGCCGGACTGGCCTGCCGCTATCTGCTGAGGATGCCGCGCACCGGGCTCGCGCTGCTGCTGTGCGAGCCGCTGCTGGAGGTCGTCCTGCTGGTCGCCACCGCGCTGGACCTGAAGAACGGCGCCGAACCCGACTGGACCCATGGCCTCGCCGCGCTCTACATCGGCTACACGGTGGGCCACGGCCACCGCACCGTGAAGTGGCTCGACGGCCACGCCGCCCACCGGCTGGCCGGCGCGCCCAGGCCGCAGGGCCCGCCGCGTTACGGCATGCCCCGCGCCCGGCACGAGACCAGGGTGTGGCTGGGCACGCTCATCGGCGCCGCCGTGGCGACCGCGCTGCTCCAGCTCGCCATCTGGTACGTCGGTGACCCGGACCGCGTCACCTCCCTGGAAGCCTGGCGCTACACCGCCTGGCGCGCGGCCGGCATCCACGGCCTGGTGGCCCTGGCCTACTGGATCTGGCCGAAGAAGGCCCCGGCGGGTGCCCCGGCCACCGAGGGCAAGGAGCGCGTCGGCCGATAGGGCCTGTCCGGCGGATCACGCCGCGTCTGAGGCCTGATCCGCCGGACCCCTGTGCCTCAGCGCTCCCCGCCCGGTACCCACAGCACGTCTCCGGTCTCCTTGTTCGCGATGCGGGCCAGGATGAACAGGAGGTCGGAGAGGCGGTTGAGATAGGTGGCGGTGAGGGGGTTCATCGAGTCGCCGTGGGCCTCCAGCGCCGCCCAGGTGGAGCGCTCGGCCCGGCGGACCACCGTGCACGCCTGGTGCAGCAGGGCCGCGCCGGGTGTGCCGCCGGGGAGGATGAAGGAGCGGAGCTTCTCCAGCCGCTCGTTGAAGGTGTCGCAGTCCGCCTCCAGCCGGTCGACGTAGAACTGCTCCACCCGCAGCGGCGGGTACTCGGGGTTCTCCACCACCGGCGTCGACAGATCGGCGCCCACGTCGAACAGGTCGTTCTGCACCCGGGTGAGGACCTGGACGACCTCGTCCTCCAGCCCGCCCAGCGCGATCGCGGTACCGATCACCGCGTTCGCCTCGTTGGCGTCGGCGTAGGCGGAGATCCGCAGATCGGTCTTGGCGACCCGGGACATGTCACCGAGGTTCGTGGTGCCCTTGTCGCCGGTCCGGGTGTAGATACGCGTCAGGTTGACCATGGGGCCAGCCTAGTTACGCTCCGGCGGTCCGGAAGACCCGTGTGCCCACTGTCACGGCGAGGATCGTGAGGGCGACGGCGACGATCGAGCCGTACAGCATGTGGGCCGTCGCGTAGGAGCCGACGTAAGCGTCCCGCACCGCGTCGACCAGGTAGCGGAACGGCATCAGGTGGGAGAGGACGTCCAGCCACGCCGGACCGAGTGTCATCGGGAGCATGAGGCCCGACAGCAGCATCGACGGCATGGTCAGCGCGTTGATCGTCGGCCCGAAACCCTGCGGGGTCTCGACCCGCATGGCGAGCGCGTACGACAGTGCGGCCAGGGACGCGGTCAGCAGGGCGACGAAGACGAAGCCGATCAGCACACCGGCCAGTGGTGCCCGCAGCCCCATCACCACCGCCGCCAGCACCAGCAGCACCGCCTGGAAGACGAACACGGTGGCGTCCCGCAGGACCCGGCCGAGCAGCAGGGCGAGCCGGCTCACCGGCGTGACCCGCATCCGCTCGACCACCCCCTGCCCCTTCTCGATGATGATGGTGAATCCGGCGAACGAGGCCCCGAACAGGCCGAGTTGCAGCAGCAGTCCGGGCACGAGGAGCTGCCAGGAACTGCCCTTCCCGCCGAGCGGCAGATCGGTCAGCAGGGGGCCGAAGAACAGCAGGTACAGCAGCGGCATCAGCACGCCGAAGAGCAGTGCGAAACGGGAGCGCAGGGACTGGCGCAGATAGCGCCCGTAGATGAGCGCGGTGTCGTGGAACAGCATCGTGGGAGTCCTATACGGCTACGGGGGCGGTGTCGGCCGGTGTCGCACCGCGGCCGGTGATGGCGAGGAAGGTGTCCTGGAGCGAGGCGTCGGCCGAGCCGCCGTACTCCAGCTTCAGGGCGGCCGGGGTGCCCTCGGCCACGACCACGCCCCGGTCGACGACGACCAGCCGGTCCGCGAGCGCGTCCGCCTCGTCGAGGTAGTGGGTGGTCAGGAACACGGTGGTGCCGTGCTCGTCGCGCAGCCGGCGCACCAGGTCCCACAGGCCGGCGCGGCTGCGGGGGTCGAGACCGGTCGTCGGCTCGTCCAGGAAGAGCACCTTGGGGCGGTGGGTGAGCGCCATCGCGATGTCCAGCCGGCGCCGCTGGCCGCCGGAGAGCGCGGCGCACTTGCGGTCGAGCAGCTCGGTCAGGTCCAGGTCGCGGGCCAGCTCCTCGGCGCGCTCGGCGGCCCGTGCCCGGTCGAGCCGGTACAGCCGGCCCTGGGTGACCAGCTCCTCCCGCACCGTGATCTGTGTGTCGACCCCGCCGGACTGCGCCACATAGCCGCAGGCCCGCCGTACCCCGCCCGGATCGGTCGCGAGGTCGTGACCGGCGACGGTGGCCGCGCCGCCGGAGGGGGCGAGCAGGGTGGTGAGCATCCGCAGGGTGGTGGTCTTCCCGGCGCCGTTGGGCCCGAGGAAGCCCAGGATCTCCCCCTCGTGGACGGCGAGATCGATCCCGCTCACGGCCTCCACCGGGCCGCGCTTGGTCTGGAAGGTACGGGCCAGTCCGGCCGTACTGATGATTGCCATGACCCCAGAAAAACAGAGTCACTGAAATTTTGCAACGACTCCAAAATTTCAGTGAGCCCAGCGATCACCGGTCCGACCTACGATGAGAGGCATGACAGAGGGCCTCAGGGAGCGGAAGAAGCGCGAGACCAGGCAGCGGATCTCGGACATCGCCACCGGACTGTTCCTGGAGCACGGCTTCGTGACCGTGACGATGGCGGAGGTGGCGGAGGCCGCCGACGTGTCCGTGAACACGGTCTACAACTACTTCCCCGCCAAGGAGGACCTCTTCTTCGACCGCTCCAGCGGCGTCGTCGACCTGCTCGCCCGCTGGGTCCGGGGGAGGGACACGGGAGAGTCGGCCGCCCGCGCCGTACTGCGCGAACTGCGCGCCGACGTCGAGGCGGTGTCACCCCGGGTCGGCCTGATGGAGGGCTACGACCGCTTCATGCGGGTCATCCACGACTCACCGCAGCTGCGGTCCCGGCTGTGGAGTGTGCAGCAGGAGGTCCAGGACAACCTGGAGGCGGTGCTCCGGGAGGAGACGGGCGCCGCCCCCGAGGATCCCCTGCCGGGGCTGGTGGCGGGTCAGATCTGCTGGATCCACGGCACCGTGTTCGCCGCGATCGGCCGGGAGATGCTCAAGGGCCGCGCACCGGCCGATGTCTCGCGCGAGATGCTCGTCCTGGTCGACGACATCGAGGAACTGCTCAGCGACCGGGTGCTCGGGTACGCGGTACGCGGCTGAACCGGCCTACGGCACCGGCGGCCGGGGCGCCGCCCACGCTGCGCGGGCGCGGGAGCAGGCGGCACCGCCCAGGCCGTGCGGGCTACGAGGCCCCGGTACCGCCCACGCCGTGCGGGTGCGGGCCCGCCGTGGTTCGCGTGCCGCCCACGCCGTGCGGGCCGGCCGCGATCCGCCGAACGCCCCTACACCGGCGGAGTGGTGTGCAGCACGCACAACAGCCCCCGCGCGCGGGTGCCGTCGGGCAGCTCCCACACCCCGGCCACATGCCCCGCCGCCCCCGGCTCCGGCAGCGGCACGCCCTCCGGGGCCGGACGCAGCGTGCGCAGGACCCGCAGCGCCGTGCCGTCCGGCGCCGACAGCTCGGTGTGCTCCGGGGTGTCCACGGCGGTGAGGTCCGCCGGGACCGTGAGCTCACCGGCGCAGGCCCGTGTGACCTCCTCGTCGGGCGTGTCGCTGACGCTCTGCGCCTGGGCCTCGGCCCGGCCCTCGACCAGCGCCGCCAACTCGGCGACGGCCACCGGGTCGTGACAGCCGTCGTAGACCCAGCGCCGGCCCAGCACCCCGTGCTCCGAGGTGCCGATGAGGGCGTGCTCCGCCCCGTCGAGCGGAGCGCCCCGGTAGGTGACCGGCACCAGATAGGCCTCCGGCCGCGCGCCGGACTCATCGGTGACGATCATGAACTCGATGCCGACCTCGCCCTTCGGGTCGTCGAGGCGGAAACCGCCGGCCCTGGACAGCCGCGGCCCCCGCGCGTCCCCGTGGTACCAGGGCCGCGACGGAAGCCAAGGGGCCAGCAGCTCCAGCTTGGTGGGTTCCATGGTGGTGCGGTGGATCACGGCCATCGGTCGGCTCTCCTCTGATCGGGCGGTCACCGGCCCTCCTACCCTGGCATTCGCGGGGGCCCGCAACCCTCCGCTTCCGCAAGGCGGGTGGGCGCGGCGCACCCGACCGGCGCCGCAGGATGCGGGACGTGACGGGAGTCTCACTCCGTGAGACGTGAAACGCGTTACTAAGTCAGTCACAGAAACCCTGACGCCCGCTAATGTCCGCCCGTAGAGAACAACGACAGCGCGTATCAGGGGAGTCGCACAGTGGCACGCAAGCTCGCCGTCATCGGAGCCGGTCTCATGGGGTCCGGCATCGCCCAGGTCTCCGCTCAGGCGGGCTGGGACGTCGTCCTGCGGGACGTCACCGACGAGGCGCTCACGCGCGGCACCGACGGCATCAAGGCGTCGTACGACAAGTTCGTGAGCAAGGGCAGGCTGGAGGCGCACGACGCCGACGCCGCCCTCGCCCGGATCACCCCGACCACCGACCTGGACGCCTGCGCCGACGCGGACGTCGTGGTCGAGGCCGTGTTCGAGAAGCTCGAGGTCAAGCACGACATCTTCCGCGCCCTCGACAAGATCGTGCGGGACGACGCCGTACTCGCCTCCAACACCTCCGCCATCCCGATCACCAAGATCGCGGCCGTGACGGAGCGCCCGGAGCGGGTCGTCGGCGCGCACTTCTTCTCGCCGGTCCCGATGATGCAGCTGTGCGAACTGGTCCGCGGCTACAAGACCAGCGACGAAACCCTCGCCAGGGCGCGGGAGTTCGCCGAGTCCGTCGGCAAGACCTGCATCGTCGTCAACCGCGATGTCGCCGGCTTCGTCACCACCCGCCTGATCAGCGCCCTCGTCGTCGAGGCCGCCAAGCTGTACGAGTCGGGTGTGGCGAGCGCCGAGGACATCGACCTCGCCTGCAAGCTGGGCTTCGGCCACGCGATGGGACCGCTGGCCACCGCCGACCTGACGGGCGTGGACATCCTGCTGCACGCCACGTCCAACATCTACACCGAGTCCCAGGACGAGAAGTTCGCCGCTCCCGAGCTGATGCGCCGGATGGTTGACGCCGGTGACATCGGCCGCAAGAGCGGGCAGGGCTTCTACAAGCACTGACACCGCACCCCCACCCCGGCACGCATCACACGCCGGGGTGAATTCGGTATCGGTTCGCTTACAGGCAGCAACCTCTGCCGTCACCACGCCGTCAGAGGTTGCACCACCGGCCATGAGAAGACACCGCGGAGCACGACACGCATATCGGGGAGACGCATATGTACATCAGGGGCGACCACGCCGAGCTGGTCGTCGGGGGCCGCCTCGACGTCCGCAGCGCGGCGGACGCCCGTACGGTCCTGCACTCGGCCGTCGACGACGGAGCCGGCGACCTGGTGCTGGACCTGTCCGATCTGGACTCCTGGGACGCCACCGGACTGGGCGTGATCATGGGAGCCCACCGACGGGCCGGCCGCTGCGGCCGGCGCCTGGTACTGCGGGACGTACCGCCGCAGATGCAGCGCCTGTTGGTGGCCACCCGGCTGCACCGGATCCTGGCGATCGAGGGGGGCATCGGGGTGGACACACTGCCCCGCGTATGAGCCCGTACGGGATACGCCGGACCGCCGGCGAAAACCCGGGCCGACCTCGGCGAACCGTGCGACGCGCGCACAATCCTCACGAGAACGTGACCTCTCGGGCCGCCCGGTACCCCGGACTGTCGTAGATACTGACCGAAGGTTTAGGGTTCGGCTGCCTGCTGCCCTGCAAACCCTGAGCGGGCCCGGACCGGATGCGACAGCGCGGTGTGCGACGAGGCCGGGAGGGGCTTCCACCACACGACGCTTTTGGGGGGCTAGGACCTATGGACCCGAACAGCACGGGACCCGGGGAGTACGGCCACGAAGGTGATGGCGCCGCACCGCGCCAGCGTCCGCCCCGGGAATCCCTCACGTCCGACTTCGGACAGCACGCGCCCGCGCTCGTCCGCACGGTGCGGATCGTCTCCGGCGACTTCCTGCTGACCGTCAACCCCGTCGACGGCAGCGAGATCGAACCCTGCCCGCCCGCCGAACGGCCGGCCCGCCCCGAGAAGCGGACCGAGACCGAGCGCGCCGAGGTGGAACAGGCCGCCAGGCCGCCCGTCCCGCCGGGCCCCGCCCCGGCCACGCTGCCGCTGCTGGCCCGCCAGGACGAGCGCGAGAAGCTGGTCCGGCTGCTCGCCCGCGGCCGCTCCGTACGCCTCACCGGCCCCGCGGGCTCCGGACGCACCCGGCTCCTCGACATCGTCGCCGAGGACTGCGCGGACCTCGCCCCCGACGGCGTCGTCCGCCTCGACGGCCTGCGCCGCACCGCCGACGACCTGCTCCACGACCTCTTCTACGCGGTCTACGACGCCCCCCGGCACCGCCCCGAACGGGACGAACTCGTCGCCCTCGTCGGTGCGATCGGCGCCGTCGTCGTCCTCGACGACCTGGAGTTCGGCGGCACCGCCCTCGACGAGCTGCTCGACGCCACCCCCGAGTGCGCGTTCCTGCTCGCCGCCACCCCGGACGTGCCCGAGCCGACCGCCGACGCCGGCATCGAGGAGGTCGCCCTCCCCGGCCTCGACCGCGCCGACAGCCTCGACCTGCTCGAGCACGCCGTCGGCCGGAGCCTCACCGAGGACGAGTCCAACTGGGCCGGCGACCTCTGGTTCGAGTCCGAGGGCCTGCCGCTGCGCTTCGTCCAGGCCGGCGCCCTGCTGCGGCAGCGCGACCGGCTGCGGGCCGGCACCGGAGCCGTCGACGAACTCGGCGTCTTCGAGGACGTACGGCCCGACGAGTCGGCCTACGACCCCGAGGACGGCGAGGAGGTGCCGCTGCCCTCGCTCGGCGAGGCGGCCGCACCCGCCCCGCTGCTCGCCGCCAGGCTCAGCGCCTCCGCCCGCGCCACCCTGCGGTTCGCCGTCGCCCTCGGCGGCGAGGTGCCCCACCAGGCGCATCTGCCCGCCCTGGTGGGCGACACCCACGCCGACGCCGCACTCGGCGAACTGGCCGCCTGCGGACTGGTCTCCGCCGTCGGCACCCGCTACCGGCTGGCCGCCGGGGTGCCGGCCCAGCTGGAGGCCGCCGGGTACGCCGACGACGCCGACGAGCAGGCCCGCGCTGCCGCCCAGCACTACGCCTGGTGGACCGGGCACCCCTCGGTCACCCCGGAACGCGTCTGCGCCGAGGCCGACGCCGTACTCGCCGCGCTCACCCTGCTGTCACCGCTCACCACCGCCGGCGCCGAGGGCGAGGAGAGCACGGCCGTCAAGCTGGCCCGGTCCGCCGCGCCCGCGTTCGCCGCCGGTCTGCGCTGGAGCGCCTGGGAGCGGGTACTGCGGGCCGGTGCGGAGGCCGCACGGCTCGCCGGGGACGTGGGTGAACAGGCCTACTTCCACCACGAACTCGGCATCCACGCGCTGTGCTCCGGCCGGCTCGACCGGGCGCGCGCCGAACTGGAGGCGTCCATCGGGCTGCGCGGCGCCCTCGCCGACAAACGCGGCACCGTCGCCGGCCGCCGTGCGCTCGCCCTCGTCGCCGACCGCTCCGGCATGCCGCTCGCGCTGATGGCGACGGCCGCGGACGAGCTGCCCGAGGAGCGGTTCGAGGAGCCCGCCGCACCGCCGCGCGGGGTGCCGACGGCGTTCCCGGACCTGCAGCCGCCGGCCGACACCGGCATGCTCGTCAGCCACACGATGCCGGTCGCGTACACGCCGTCGTCGTCACCCTCGTCGTCCTCTGCCAAGGCGGGCGGCGGTCTCAAGGGGCTCGCCAAGCGCAATCTGGTCGCGGCCGGCGCGGGCGCGCTGCTCGTCGCCGTGCTGGGCACGGTGGTCACCCTGGGCGCCACGTCGGAGAACGACGCCGGCACCCCGTCCGAGAACGTGGGCGTCAACCCGTCCTCCAGCCAGGGCGTCGACGACGGCGGCCTCGACGCCGACCCGGCGGCCGGCGACGAGGGCGACACCGGTGAGGCAACCAGCCGGCCGACCGACCCGGGCCCGGACGGCACCGTGGGCACGTCCGACGACCCGACGCCGACGGCCGGTGAGTCGGGGGAGCCGTCGGACGGACCGAGCGGCACGAAGCAGCCGGACGATCCGACGAAGTCGCCGACGAAGAAGCCCACGAACACGGGTTCGCCCTCGTCCCCGGACCCGACCGACGACCCGACGGACGATCCGACGGACGACCCGACCGACGACCCGTCGACGCCGACCGGGGATCCCACGACGCCGACGGACGATCCCACCACCCCGGAGCAGCCGCCCACCAACTCCGCGAGCGACTCCGCCCCGGCCTCCCCCGTGGAGTCCGACGCGAGCGCCCCGGCGAGCGCCCCGGCGAGCGCCGGCACCGGCACCGGCACCGGCACCGGCACCCCCGACGACCCGGAGCAGATCATCTGACCCCCGCGCACGTCCGAGGGCCGGGTCCCGAAAGGAACCCGGCCCTCGTCGTCGTACCGGCGGAACTCAGAACAGCCGCAGCTTGTCGTCCTCGATGCCGCGCATCGCGTCGTAGTCGAGGACCTGGCAGCCGATGCCCCGGTCGGTCGCGAGGACCCGGGCCTGCGGCTTGATCTCCTGCGCGGCGAAGACGCCCCGCACGGGGGCGAGATGGGGATCGCGGTTCAGCAGTTCCAGGTAGCGCGTGAGCTGTTCCACGCCGTCGATCTCACCGCGCCGCTTGATCTCCACCGCGACGGTCCGCCCCTCGGCGTCCCGGCACAGGATGTCGACCGGACCGATCGCGGTCATGTACTCGCGGCGGATGAGGGTGTAGCCCTCGCCGAGGGTCTCGATGCGGTCGGCGAGCAGTTCCTGGAGGTGCGCTTCCACGCCGTCCTTGATCAGGCCCGGGTCGACGCCCAGTTCGTGCGAGGAGTCGTGGAGAACCTCCTCCATCGTGATGATGAGTTTCTCGCCCGCCTTGTTGACGACGGTCCAGACGCCTTCCTCGTCGCCCGAGCCCTCCTTCAGCGTGCAGGGCGGCGACATCCAGTTCAGGGGCTTGTAGGCCCGGTCGTCGGCATGGATCGAGACGCTGCCGTCCGCCTTGACCAGGATGAGACGGGGTGCCGACGGCAGGTGCGCGGTGAGCCGCCCGGCGTAGTCCACGGAGCAGCGGGCAATGACGAGACGCATGGTCGGCAACGCTACTCGACCGGCGGGGGTCGATGCGATCCGCCCTCCGACGGCCGTCGCACCCGCCCCGCGGGCCCCTCGGGACACGTCCTGAATCTCCTGGAAAACGCGTGTTCGGCGATGGCCGGATACCGGCCCACAGGAAGTCCCGCATCCGGGCATTCGCCTGGTGCCGTCACCGTCCGTTGCTTACGGTATTGAACGGGAGGTCGCGAACTGTGTACGCAGCGTGTCCAATATCGCGCACTCCCTATATCTGTCAGGCAACCCCTGATCGTTGGGGGTGCGAGAGGAGAACCCATGTCGCTCGACGTCTCACCGGCCCTACTCGAACAGGCCGAGCGAGGCGAGGTCGACGAAGCGGAATTCGTCGACTGCGTCCGGACCTCCCTGCCCTTCGCGTGGGAGATGATCAGCTCCCTGGTGGCCCAGCTGAAGGTGGACGGCGGAGACTTCGCCGACAACCAGACGCCCCCGCCGGACGAGCAGGCGCGCGGACAGCTGCTGCGTGCGCTCGCGAGTGACGCGATACGCGGCGCGCTGCAACGGCACTTCGGTGTGCGGCTGGCCTTCCAGAACTGCCACCGGGTGGCGGTGTTCCCGCTCGACTCCACGGTCGACGAGAGGCACGCCCGCTTCACCTCGGTGCGCGCTCAGATACTCAACCAGTCGCCCGAGCTGCGCGACTGCTGACGCGCTCCATCGTTCGCTTGCCGCTCCGCACGCGGGAGGTGCGTCGAAGTACCGGGGCGGCAAGCCTGTCGATCGGCCCCCGGCTCGCTCAGCCGAGTTGGGGGAGCACCTCGGTCCCGAGGCGCCGTACGTTCTCCTCCGTCGCCGCCAGATCGCCGGAACCCTCGACGAGCAGGGCGAAGCGGGAGATGCCGGTCCGCTCGCTGGTCGCGGCGAGCCGGTCGGCGCACAGCCGCGGCGGGCCCACCGGGTGCAGCCCGCAGAGGAGTTCGGTGTACGCCAGCGGGTCGCGCATCCGGCGCTGCCGCCCGTCCACCGTGACATGCGCCTCCAGGCCCTGCCGCAGCCAGCCGGGCATCGCCTTCGTCAGGATCTCCGCCGCGTCCGTGCGCCGGTCCGCGATCTGGCAGACACCGGCCGAGACATGGGCCGCACGGTGGATCTCCCGCGCCGGACGCCCGCACGCGCGCGCGTGCCGCTTCCACAGGGAGACCATCTCGGCCTTCTCCTCGTCCCCGATGTGCATGCCGAGGAGCATCGGCAGTCCGCGCTCGGCGGCCAGCCGTACGCTCGCCGGGGAGGTGCAGGCGAGCACGACCTCCGGGCCCTCGGCCTCGTCCAGGGCCTCCGAGGGGCGGGGGACGACGGGCACCTCGCGGAACCGGAACCGCTCGCCGGCGGCCCCGACGGACGGTTCCCGCAGCCAGCGCACCAGCAGATCGAGTGATTCCGGGAACCCCTTCTCGTACGCCTCCAGACCGGCCCCGAACACCTCCAGATCGACCCAGGGCCCGCCGCGGCCGAGGCCCAGCGTGAAACGGCCGCCGCTGGTGATGTGCAGCAGCGCGGCCTGCTCGCCGAGGGCGACGGGGTGGACGGTGGGCAGCACGCTCACCGCCGTACCGACGCGCAGCCGGCGGGTGCGGCCGAGCAGCAGGGCGGCCAGGGTGATGGCGGACGGGCAGGTGCCGTACGGCACGAAGTGGTGCTCGGCCAGCCAGACCGTGTCGAGCCCCGCCTCCTCGGCGACCTCGGCCGAGCGGACCGCGCGGTGCAGCGCCTCCCCCTCGCCCTGCCCGGGGAACCGGGCGGCCAACACGAAACTTCCAACGCGCATTGCTCTTTCCTGCTTCCTTGGCTCCGACGCGGAGCTCCCCCGCAGGGCATAACCGCCCGACACGTGCCGAGGACACGGCCGGGCGGGGGATTTTGCGGATTGTCTGCAGAATGTGCCGCTCGGGGGGTGCGGGCCGCGCCGCCACGGAGGGAACTTGTGTCGATTGGTTCCGTACGCGTACCCCCGCGCGCGCCGCGTAGGCTGGACGCGGCCCCAGCATCCTGTATAGCCCCGTGAGGTGTCCCGTGTCCCCGCGTCGCAACCGAGCCAAGGGATCCGGTTCGTCCGGCCGGAGCGCCGAGGACGACCGTTCCGGCCGTTACGGCGGCTGGCAGTCGACGGAGAGCTGGCAGGGTGACGAGTGGAGCGTGCGGCACGTGGCGGGGGCCAGCGCCCAGGGCAAGGCCTACCGCTGCCCCGGCTGCGACCAGTTGATCCCGGACGGGGTGCCGCATCTGGTGGCCTGGCCGGAGCACTCGGGCGTCGACGAGCGCCGGCACTGGCACAAGGCGTGCTGGAACGCGAAGGACCGCCGCACCACGCGGGTGCAGCGGTCCCGTAACGCGCCGAAGTTCTGAACCGGTTACACGTCCCGCCGCTCCTGGAGGACGAAGGCGCCGGCGAGCGCGGCCGCCGTGGCGACCAGCATGATCCACAGCGGGTCCCAGCCCGAAGGGCCGGACTCGGACAGCGAGTTGGCGTAGAAGATGCTCATCTGGTTCGGGATGGAGTACTCGAACAGCGCCTGCTGCACGTCCTGGAGCGAGGACGAGAACATGAACAGCGCGATGACCAGCGGGGCGAGCACGGCGCCGATCATGATGGTGATGGCACCGGCGGAGTGCCGGATGATCGAGCCGATCGCCAGCGACAGCGTGCCGAGCAGGGCCAGATAGAGCGAGACGCCGAGGGTGCCCTTCAGCCACTCCTCGCCGGAGGGGTCGCCCGCGTTGTTGCCCTCCAGCATCGCCACGTGCAGGAACCCGACCAGGGAGGCGCAGACCAGCGTCACCACGAAGGCCAGCACGAAGAACACCAGGGCCTTCGCCAGGAGCACCCGTCCGCGCGAGGGGCAGGCGACCATCGTGGTGCGGATCATGCCGGTGCCGTACTCGGAGGCCGTGGTCAGCACGCCCAGCGTGATGATGCACATGGTGCCCAGCAGCAGTCCGAAGAAGCCGAGCGCCAGCGGACTCTCGCCGCCCACGTCCGATTCGGAGCTGGACACGATCAGACCGGTCAGCGTGCCGATGCCGAGGACCAGCAGGGCGAACACACCCAGCGTCCACAGGGTGGAGCGCACCGACTTGATCTTCGTCCACTCGGAGGCGAGCGCGTGCCCCAGGTGCGTACGCACGACGGGGATCGGCGAGGTGTAGGTCGGGTACGGGGAGCCGGGCGCCGCCTGCCAGTCGGGTGCGGCGGTCTGCGGCATCGGGGGCGGGGGCGTGCTCATCGGGCGTCCTCGGGCTTGGTCAGGTCGGCGGCGGGAGCGGTCGGCGGCACGGGAGGGGCCGCCGGAGCCGGGGCGGGCGGCGCCTGGGGCGCCTGCGGGGCGGGCTGCGCGTACGGGTTCGGCGCCGGGGCACCGGGGGCCGGCACGGCGCCACCGTAGGGGCCCGCGGGGGCCTGGACGGGTACGGCCTGCGGCGCGGGGAAGGGCTGGCCGCCCTGCTGGGGCGGCGGCGGGGCGTACCAGCCGGGCTGGCCCTGGCCCGGAACGGGCATCGGCGGCTGCGCGCCGGGCGGCAGCGGCTGCTGGAGCCCCGCCTTCTGGTCGGTGGTCGACCGGTAGTCGACGGCGCCCTGCGTCATCCGCATGTACGCCTCCTCCAGCGACGCCTGGTGCGGCGACAGCTCCCACAGCCGTACGTCGGCGTCGTGGGCGATGTCGCTGATGCGCGGCAGCGGCAGTCCCGTCACCCGCAGCCCGCCGTCCTGCTCCGGCAGCACATGGCCGCCGGCCTCGGTGATCGCGGCGGACAGCTTCTCGCGCTGCTGCGGCTCGGTGTCGGGCGTGCGCACGCGCGCGAAGTCGGCGGAGTTGGCGGAGATGAAGTCCGTGACGCTCATGTCGGCGAGCAGCTGTCCGCGCCCGATGACGATGAGGTGGTCGGCGGTCAGCGCCATCTCGCTCATCAGATGGGAGGAGACGAAGACCGTACGGCCCTCGGCGGCCAGCGCCTTCATCAGGTTGCGCACCCAGAGGATGCCCTCGGGGTCGAGGCCGTTGACCGGCTCGTCGAACAGCAGCACCTGGGGGTCGCCGAGCAGCGCGGCGGCGATGCCGAGCCGCTGGCCCATACCGAGCGAGAAGCCCTTGGACCGTCTGCCCGCCACCTCGTGCAGGCCCACCACGCCCAGCACCTCGTCCACCCGCCGGGCCGGGATGCCCGACAGCTGCGCCAGGCTCAGCAGATGGCTGCGGGCCGACCGGCCGCCGTGCACCGCCTTGGCGTCGAGCAGCGCGCCCACCTGGCGCGGGGCGTTGGGCAGCTTGCGGTACGGGTAGCCGCCGATCGTGACCTGACCCGCACTGGGGTTGTCGAGGCCGAGGATCATCCGCATCGTCGTCGACTTGCCCGAGCCGTTGGGGCCCAGGAAGCCGGTGACGGCGCCGGGCCGCACCTGGAAGGAGAGGTTGTACACAGCGGTCTTGTCGCCGTACCGCTTGGTCAGGCCGACTGCCTCGATCATGCTCCGCACCCATCGAAAGGTTCAGGACAGCGGGGCACACGCCCCCGTAAGAGTTAGGAGCTTATCGAGGCACTGACGGTTCCGCTCAAGCCGAGGTAAAAACCGGTCCCGCCCGGTCATGCGCGGGCCGTCGCGTCTCCGCGCCGGCCGTCACACGCGCCTCACTGCGCGTCGCGCCGCTTCAGCAGTACGTAACCGCCGACGACCGCCGCGATCACCCACAGCACCATGATGCCGAGGCCGCCCCAGGGCCCGTACGGGGTGTCGTCGTCCAGCGGCGTCACCACCTGCATGATCTTGCTCCCGGCCTGGTCGGGCAGGAACTGTCCGACCTTCTTGGTGGCGTCGACGTTGCCGAGGATGTTGGAGATCAGGAAGAAGAACGGCATCAGGATGCCCAGCGACAGCATGGGGGAGCGCAGCATCGCGGCGACCCCCATCGAGAACAGCGCGATCAGTGTCATGTAGAGGCCGCCCCCGAGGACCGCCCGCAGTACCCCGTCGTCCCCGATCGACGCCTTGTGCTCGCCGAGCATCGCCTGGCCCAGGAAGAACGCGGCGAAGCTGGTCGCCATGGAGACCGCCAGGGCGAGCGCGGTGGCCACCGCCAGCTTGCTCAGCAGAAACGTGCCGCGCCGGGGCACGGCCGCGAGGGAGGCGCGGATCATGCCGGTGCTGTACTCGTTCGACACCACCAGCACCCCGAACACGATCATCGCGAGCTGGCCGAGACCCATCCCGGCGAAGCTGATGAACGTCGGGTCGAAGGAGAGCCGGTCCCGGGTGCTCATGCCGTCGAACTCGTTCCTCGACAGCGCCGAGATCAGCATGCCGAGGGCGATGGTCACGACCACCGCCAGGGAGAGCGTCCACATCGTGGATGCCACCGACCGGATCTTGGTCCACTCGGACCGGACGACCTGTGCCGCCGCCATGCTCAGCCCCTCTTCCAGCCGTCGCCCCACGCCTGGACGGGCGCGGGGGTGCCGGTGTGCGCGTGGTACTCCACCGACTCCGCGGTCAGCCGCATGAACGCCTCCTCCAGGGAGGCCCGCTGCGGGCTCAGCTCGTGCAGCACCACCTGCTCGCGGGCCGCCAGCTCTCCGATCCGCTCCGCCTCCCAGCCGTCCACCTCCAGCGTTCCGTCACCGCTCTCCACGGCGGTGATCCCCGCCTGGTGCAGCACGTCGAGGAGCAGTTCACGCTGCGGGCTGCGCACCCGTACGTACGAACGTGAGTTGCGGGCGATGAAGTCGGCCATCGAGGTGTCGGCGAGCAGCCGGCCCTGCCCGATGACGACGAGATGCTCGGCGGTCAGCGCCATCTCGCTCATCAGATGGGAGGAGACGAAGACCGTACGGCCCTGCGCGGCGAGGGACTTCATCAGCGTACGGATCCAGTGGATGCCCTCGGGGTCGAGGCCGTTGACCGGCTCGTCGAACATCATGATCCGCGGGTCGCCCAGCAGCGCCGCCGCGATGCCGAGCCGCTGGCCCATACCGAGCGAGAACCCCTTGGCCTTCTTCCGCGCCACCGCCGTCAGCCCGACCGCGTCCAGCACCTCGTGCACCCGGCGCTCCGGGATGCCGTTGCTCTGCGCGAGACACAGCAGATGGTTGTAGGCGCTGCGGCCCGGATGCACGCCCTTCGCCTCGAGCAGGGCGCCGATGTACGTCAGCGGGTCCTGGAGCCGGTCGTAGTGCGTGCCGTCGATCCGCACATCACCGGCGGTCGGGTGGTCCAGGCCCAGGATCATCCGCATCGTGGTCGACTTGCCCGCGCCGTTCGGACCGAGGAAGCCCGTCACGATGCCCGGCCGGACGGTGAACGTCAGATCCCTGACCGCCACCTTCTCGCCGTACCGCTTGGTCAGCCCCTCGAGCTCGATCATGCGGCCACGCTAGAACGGGACAAAGCCCTCTGCCACCGCAGGTGGCAGAGGGCTCAGCTCCTGCTTCAGCCGTTACCGCGACTGCTGGGCCGGAACCCCGCGGGACACCGGCTCGTCCTCGGTGGCGGGAGCGCCGGTCGCGGCCACCGCGGCACCGGTGAGCGTCGCCAGCATCTCGCGCACGTTCGTCAGCTGGGCGTTGATCGAGTCGCGGCGGTTGGTCAGCGCCGCGAGCTCACGCTCGGATTCCGAACGGATCCGGTCGGCCTTGGCGTTGGCGTCGGCCACGATGTCCTCCGCCTGACGCTGGGCGGTCTCCACCGTCTGGCGGGCCCGGCGCTCGGCGTCGGTGCGCAGCTTCTCAGCCTCCAGCCGCAGCTGCTCCGCGCGGTGCTCGATCTCCGCGAGACGCTTCTCGGCCTTCTGCTGACGCGACGCGAGATCGCGCTCGGACTGCTCGCGGCGCTTGGCGAGGTTCGTCTCGAAGTCCGCGGCGGCCTGTGCGGCCTTGGCGCGGGTCTCCTCGAAGAGGGCGTCCGCCTCCTCGCGCTTGGACTGGGCATCCCTCTGCGCGTCGGAACGCAGCTGCGACGCCTCGCCCTGGGCCTTCTCGACGATCCGGACGCCCTCGTCCTCCGCCTTCGACTTGCGCTCGGCGGCGTACGACTCGGCGTCGTTACGCACCTGCTGGGCGGCCGACTCGGCGAGCTCGCGGTGCTGCTCCGCCGCGCGCCGGGCCTCCTCGCGCAGGTCCTTCGCCTCCTCCTCGGCGAGGCGGAGGATCTTCTCCACCCGCGCACCCAGGCCGGCGTACGACGGCTCCGCGTCGTTGA
The DNA here is from genome assembly GCF_000718785.1 of Streptomyces sp. NRRL WC-3626. GTDB lineage: Bacteria > Actinomycetota > Actinomycetes > Streptomycetales > Streptomycetaceae > Streptomyces > Streptomyces edwardsiae. Next base: position 118,196 of record NZ_JOCA01000016.1, read on the forward strand.
CCTGTGCCTGGGCGTTCTGAGTCTCGAGGTGGAGCTCTTCGATGCGCTTTTCCAGAGCGGTGATGCGGGTGAGAGCGCTGTCACGGTCGGAGACGAGCTTGGAGATACGTTCGTCCACCTGAGCGCGGTCGTATCCACGCCGCACAAGCTCGAAGCCGTAGGGGGAAGTGTCGCTCATGGGGTTCCTGTCGAATGAGACCGGTGAGGTGATAGGTGGAATCCTAGGGGCGAAAGCGCTGTGTCATCGAGCGGATGCACGTTTGATACGGAGAATGACACCCCTTTTGAGTGGCTCGCCGTGGGAAAGCTTGCCAAAGCCATGATCAAAGCCCTCACCGTACAGGGGATTTGGTCCGCTTTGCCAATTATTCCCCCGACTTGCCACCCGTACGGGGAGCGCCGACCGTCGCACCCGCCTTGACCCCGTTGTCCTTGGCACCGCCGGGTGCCTCGAAGGACTCCAGCGCCTCCAGGACATCCTGCACACGCGAGATCTCCGCGTTGATGTCCTCGCGGCGCCGCACCAGCACCTCCAGCTCGCGCTTGCCCTCCTCGACCGTGCGCCGCGCCTCCTGCACCGCCTCGGCCCGCAGCTCCTCGGCCTCCTTCACCAGGCTGGCCTTCTTCTGCTCGGCCTCCTTCAGCAGCGCCTCGGCCTTCTTCACCGCGGCGATCCGCACCTTGCCGGCCTCGGAGTTGGCCTCGGACACGATCTCCTTGGACTTCGCCTCCGCCTTGGCGAGCTGCTCCTCGGCGGCCTTGATCAGCGCGTCGCAGCGGTCGCCCGTCGACTTCATCGTCTCCGCCGCCTCACGGCGGGCCCGCGCGTGCAGCTCCTCGATCTCACCGGTGATCCGGTCGCGCAGCTCCTCCGCCCGCTCCCGGATCTGGGTCGCGTCCCGGCGCGCGCCGACCAGCAGCTCGTCCGCGTCCGTACGGGCCTTCTCCACCCGCGAGTTGCCCTCGACCGTCGCCTCGCCCACCAGCCGGTCGGCCTCGCTGCGGGCCGCTCCGACCATGGTGTCCGCCTGCGCCTCGGCGTCCGCCGTCGTCTTCTGCGCCTGCTGCTGCGCCTCGGTGAGCAGCTTGTCCGCCTCGGCGGTGGTCTCCGTGATGAGCGTGTCGACCTGCTCGGCCGCCTCGGAACGCCGCTTGTTGGCCTCCTTGCGGGCCTCGTCCAGGGTCCGCTCGGCCTCCGTGCGCGCGGTGGACACCAGGTGGTCGGCCGCCGACTCCGCGTCGGCCTTGAGCCGCTCGGACTCCCGGCGGATCCGCTCCGCGTGCTGCTGCGCCGAGCCCACCGTCTCCGCGGCCTCGGCCCGCAGCCGCTCCGCGTCCCCGGTCGCGTCCGCGATCAGTTTCTCCGCCTTGGACACCGAGTCCGCGCGGACCCGGTCCGCCTCGGTGACGGTCTCGTCGGTGAGCCGCTCCGCCTCGCCGCGCGCCTCCGTGATGAGGGTGTCCGCCTGCGTCGCCGCGTCCGAACGGATCCGGTTGGCGTCCTCACGGGCCTCCGCCCGGGTACGCGACGCCTGCTGCTCCGCCTCGGCGATCGCGTCCGACGCCTCCGTACGCACCCGCTGGGCGTGGTCGGACACATCCGCGCGGATCCGGTCGGCCTCCGTGATGGCCTCGGACACCGTCCGCTCGGCCAGCGCCCTCGCGGCCTCCGTCTCCTCCTGCGCCTCGCGCCGCAGCCGGCCCGCGTCCTCGCTCGCCCGCTCCCGTTCCGCGTAGGCGTCGGAGCGGACCCGGTCCGCCTCCTCCTCGGCCTCGCGCCGCGTCCGCTCCGCCACATGCTCGGCGGCGGACCGCAGCCCGGTGATCTCCTCCTGCGCCTGCTCGTGCAGCCCGGCGACGGAGTCCCGTACCTGCTGGGCGTGCTGCTCGGCCGCCGACACCATCTCCGTGGCGCGCCGGTCCGCCTCCTCGACCAGCCGTACGGCCTCGGCCTGCGCCTCCTCCACACGCTTGCGCGCCGACGCCAGCAGCTCCTCGCTCTGCTCGCGGGCCCGCTCGCGCTCCTGGCCGGCCTCGCTGCGGGCCGCGCCGAGGAGTTCCTCGGCCTCGCGGCGCCGGCGGGCGGCCTCCTCCTGCGCGGCGGCCAGCGTCTCCGACGCCTCCGCACCGATCCGCTCGGCGGCGGCCTGCGCCTCCGCCCGCATCCGGTCGGCGCTGTCCTGCGCCTCCGACTTCAGCCGCTCCGCCTCCGCCGCGGCCTCCGACCGCAGCCGTACGGCGACGGACTCGCCCTCGGCGCGGGACGCCGACGCGTCGGCGGCGGCCTCGTCACGCAGCCGCTCGGCCTCCGTCTCCGCCTGCTCCCGCAGCGTACGGATCCGCTCGGCGGCCTCGGCGCGCAGCCGCTCGTTCTCCTCGGACGCCTCCCGGCGGATCCGGACGGCCTCCTCGCGTGCCTCGCCGAGCGCCCGCTCGGCGGCGGCCAGCCGCTCCTCGGCCTCCGTGTGCAGCCGCGTCAGCTCACCCGCGGCCTCCTCGCGCCGGGCCTCGACGGCCCGCTCGGTCTCCTCGCGCAGCTCGCGCGCGGCCCGCTCGGCGTCCTCCTTGAGCGCGTCGGACTGCTCGACGGCCTCCGCGCGGTGCCGCTCGGCCTCCTGACGGGTGCGCTCCAGCGTCTCCTCGGCCTGCCGGCGCAGCGTCGTGGCGCGCTCGATGGCCTCCGTGCGGACCTTCTCGCTGTCCGTCTGCGCGGTGGACCGCAGTTCGTCCGCGTCCGCCTTCGCCTTGGCGAGCAGCTCCTCGGCGGACCTGGCCGCCTCCTCGATCTGCGCCACGGCCTCCTTGCGGGCCTCCGCGCGGATCTTCTCGCCCTCGGCGACCGCGTCGGCGCGCAGCTGCTCGGCCTCGCCGCGCAGCCGGCGCGCCTCCTCCTGCAGCTCGACCGTCTTGGCGCGGTACTCCTTGGTGTCGTCCTTCGCCGCACCCTTGAGCTGCTCGGAGATGTCGTGCGCCTCGGCACGCAGCCGGTCCGCCTCGGCCTCGGCCTCCCGGCGGATCCGCTCGGCCTCCTCGGACGCCGCCCTGGTGGTCTGCTTGGCCTCCTCCGACGCCTTGTTGAGCACGTCCTCGGCGGTCTTGGCCGCCTTGGACAGCTGCGTCGCGGACTCCTCCGCGGTGATCGTGCGGGCCTTCTCGGAGGCCTCGGCGACGATCTTCTCGGCCTCCGCACGGGCGTCGGCGACCAGTTGCTCGGCGTCCGCCTTGGTGGTCTCCGCCTCCTTGGTCGCCTCGCTGACCAGCCGCGCCACCTGCTCCTTGGCGGTGCGCGTACGGGTCTCGTTGGCCGACTCGGCGGAGGAGAGCGCCTTCGCGGCGGACTCCTTCGCCTCGGCGAGCACCTTCTCCGCCTCCGCGCGGGCCTCGCGCAGCGCCGTCTCGGCCGCGGACATCCGCTCCTCGGCGGCCCGGCCGAGCTCCTGCGCCTGACGGCGCGCGGAATCCGACTCGCTGACCGTCGACGACCGCAGCTGCTCCGCGTGGTCGGTGGCCTCCTGCGCCTGCGTCGACGCCGCGTTCAGCAGCCGCTCCGCGTCCGCGCGGGCCCGGCGCAGGATCTGCTCGGCCTCCGAGCGGGCCGACTCGGCCTCGCTCTGCAGCCGCTGCCGCGCCTCGGCCGTCAGCCGCTCGGCCTCCGCGCGGGCGGCGGCCATCGCCTGCTCGGTCTCCGCGCGGGACTCGTCGAGCAGACGGCGGGCCTGCTGCTCGGTGCGGGCGCGCAACTGCTCCGCCCACGCCACGTTCTCGTTGACATGCGATTCGACGGTCTGCCTGCGCTCCGCCAGCTCCTGGTCGAGCTGCTGGCGCCGGTTCACCGCCTCCTGGTGCAGCTCCGCCTGGAGCCGGGCCGCCTGCTCCGCGTGCTCCTGGAGGATCCGCTGGGTCTGCGCCCGCGCCTGGCTCAGCTCCCGCTCGGCGTCCGCGCGGAGCTGGTCGGCCTGCACCTGGGCGTTGCGCAGCAACTGCTCCGCCTGGTAGCCGAGGTCACCGCCGTCGTAGGCGGGCCGGGACATGATGGTGCGGCGCGCCTCGTGCAGCTTGGCGCGCAGCACCTCAACCTGGTAGCCGAGGTCCTCGGCGTGCTGGATCGCCTTTTCCCGCTCGGTCTTCAGCCGCTTCATCTCGGCTTCGAACCGAGAGAGGTGGTCGACGTCAGCCGCCGGCTCTCGCTCCTGGCTCTCGTAGCCCCGCACTGCGCGGTCCCATCCGTCCCCTGGTCGCAAGTCTCACCGAGCTCCGTCCACCCGCCGAACGGGGCCCCCGGGGAATGGTGTCAGATCAACGGCTGAGCATGGGCTGCCGCCCCGCGCTCGCCCCCCGAAACCCGGACCCCGGCGATCCCGCCGCCAAAGACGGCGGGACGGTCACCACGCATCGAGCGGCGACCGGACCCAACCCTACCGGCCCTTATGTACGTGGGTCAGTGCTCGGATGACTCAACAGGCGCCGAAGTGACCAGTTCTGTCAGTACGCCATGGCAGTCCTTGGGGTGCAGGAAGGTGATTCGTGACCCCATGGAGCCGCGCCGGGGCTCTTCGTACAGAACGCGTACGCCCTTGTCCTTGATCCCGGCCGCCTCCGCGTCCACATCCGCCGTACCGAAGGCGATGTGGTGGACGCCCTCGCCGTTCTTCGCCAGCCACTTGGCGACGGTCGAGTCGTCCCGGGTCGGCTCGAGGAGCTGGAGGTAGGAGGCGCCGCCGTCCGAGGTGTCGTTGATCTTGAGCATGGCCTCGCGGACGCCCTGCTCCTCGTTGACCTCGGAGTGGAACACCTCGAAGCCGTACGTGGCCCGGTAGAACTCGACGGTCGCGTCGAGGTCGAAGCAGGCGATCCCGATGTGGTCGATTCGCGTCAGCATGGATTCAGTGCAGCGCTCCCGCGGTGGTTACGCAACGTGCGCGCGATCACACCGAAAGGACGATGACGTGGTCCGCCGCACGTCAGTACATTCGAAGTAAACCCTCGTTCACTCCTCGGCTGTGCAGCCGGAAGGGGATCGCAGCTCATGACCTCCGCATCTTCAGCATCCTCCGCACCTTCCGCATCGAACGGCACGACCTCCGTCATCGTGGCGGGCGCCCGCACCCCCATGGGGCGGCTGCTCGGCTCACTGAAGTCCTTCTCCGGTGCCGACCTCGGCGGCTTCGCGATCAAGGCCGCCCTCGACCGCGCGGGGATCGGCGGCGACCAGGTCCAGTACGTGATCATGGGCCAGGTGCTCCAGGCCGGCGCCGGCCAGATCCCGGCCCGCCAGGCCGCCGTCAAGGCCGGCATCCCGATGAACGTCCCGGCGCTCACCGTCAACAAGGTCTGTCTGTCCGGCCTCGACGCCATCGCGCTCGCCGACCAGCTGATCCGCGCCGGTGAGTTCGACGTGATCGTCGCCGGCGGCCAGGAGTCCATGACCAACGCCCCGCACCTGCTGCCGAAGTCCCGCGAGGGCTTCAAGTACGGCGCGGTGCAGATGCTCGACGCGATGGCGTACGACGGTCTGACCGACCCCTTCGAGAACATCGCGATGGGCGAGTCCACCGAGAAGCACAACACGCGCCTCGGTATCGCCCGCCCCGAGCAGGACGAGATCGCCGCCCTCTCCCACCAGCGGGCCGCCGCCGCCCAGAAGAACGGCGTCTACGAGGCCGAGATCACCCCGGTCGAGATCCCGCAGCGCAAGGGCGACCCGATCCTGTTCAGCAAGGACGAGGGCATCCGCGGCGACACCACGGCCGAGTCGCTCGGCAGGCTGCGCCCGGCCTTCACCAAGGACGGCACGATCACCGCGGGCACCTCCTCGCAGATCTCGGACGGCGCGGCCGCCGTGGTCGTGATGAGCAAGGCCAAGGCGCTGGAGCTGGGCCTGGACTGGATCGCCGAGATCGGCGCCCACGGCAATGTGGCCGGCCCCGACAACTCCCTCCAGTCGCAGCCGTCCAACGCGATCCGGCACGCGCTGAAGAAGGAGGGCCTGGAGGTCTCCGACCTGGACCTCATCGAGATCAACGAGGCCTTCGCGGCCGTCGCCGTGCAGTCAATGAAGGACTTGGGTGTTTCCGCCGAAAAGGTGAACGTCAACGGGGGTGCGATCGCCCTCGGTCACCCGATCGGGATGTCCGGCGCCCGGCTCGTCCTGCATCTGGCGCTGGAGCTGAAGCGGCGCGGCGGCGGCGTGGGCGCGGCGGCGCTGTGCGGCGGCGGCGGCCAGGGCGACGCGCTGATCGTGCGGGTACCGAAGGCCTGACCGCCTTCTTTGCTGTTTTTCCTCTCGTGAACGGAGCTGTGATGCAGGACGTCTCCTCGCTGGTCGCCCAGGCCAGGGAAGGCAGGCCACGGGCCGTGGCCCGGCTGATCTCCCTGGTGGAGGGGGCGTCCCCGCAGCTCAGGGAGGTCATGGCGGCACTGGCGCCACTGACGGGCAACGCGTACGTGGTGGGCCTCACCGGCTCCCCGGGCGTAGGCAAGTCCACCTCCACCTCCGCCCTGGTGACCGCGTACCGCAAACAGGGCAAGCGGGTCGGCGTCCTCGCGGTTGACCCGTCCTCCCCCTTCTCCGGCGGGGCCCTGCTCGGCGACCGCGTCCGCATGTCGGAGCACGCCTCCGACCCGGGCGTCTACATCCGTTCCATGGCGACGCGCGGCCACCTGGGCGGACTCGCCTGGGCGGCTCCGCAGGCCATCCGCGTCCTGGACGCGGCGGGCTGCGAGGTGATCCTGGTGGAGACGGTCGGCGTAGGACAGTCGGAGGTGGAGATCGCCTCCCAGGCCGACACCTCGGTGGTGCTCCTGGCCCCCGGGATGGGTGACGGCATCCAGGCGGCGAAGGCCGGGATCCTGGAGATCGGCGACGTCTACGTCGTCAACAAGGCCGACCGTGACGGCGCCGACGCGACGGCCCGCGAACTGAACCACATGCTCGGCCTGGGCGAATCCCGCGCCCCCGGCGACTGGCGCCCCCCGATCGTGAAGACGGTCGCGGCCCGCGCGGAGGGCATCGACGAGGTGGTCGAGGCCCTGGAGAAGCACCGCGCGTGGATGGAGGCGGGCGGCGTCCTCACGGAACGCCGCCTGGCCCGGGCATCCCGAGAGGTCGAGACGATCGCGGTGACGGCCCTGCGCGAACGCATCGGAGACCTCCACGGCGACCGCCGCCTGGACGCGCTCGCGGAGCGCATCATCACGGGGGACCTGGACCCGTACAGGGCGGCGGACGAACTGGTGCGGGGCCTGACCGATAGCCCGTCCGGCATCTGAGGACGAGGTCCGAAGGGGCCGTCTCCAGCCCGTCCGGCGTTTGAGGACGAGGCCCGTTCAGGGCCGATGGGGGTCCGGGGCGCAGCCCCGGGGACGGGACGGGAAGGGGCGGCGGGGGCGAAGAACCCCCGACGCCCACCCTCAGTCGTCGTCGGAGTCGTCGCCCCGGTCGGCCGAGACCTTGCCGCTGTCCGGGTTCACCCGCCACTCCCGGTCGCCGCCCCCGCGGGCGGTCCGGGTCTCGGCCTCCCACCCCCGCTCATCGTCGTCGTCCAGCTCCACCGACGTCACGACCCCCTCGGCCGCCGCCGCCTCCGCGGCCTGCTCGGCCGTCACCGAGGTCCCCTTCAACGCCGCCCGCACCTCGTCGGCGTCGTCCTCGTCGTCCCGCTCGGCGCCGAGGACCTTCCCGGTGGCCGGGTCGATCCACACGCTGTGCCAGGTGTCCCCACCACCGAGGACGTCGACCTCCCAGGCCCCGTCGTCCAGCTCGGCGGAGACGGCCGTACCCGGCTTGTGCTGCAACGCGGCGGCGATGGCCTCGGCGGCGGTCAGATCACCGGAGGCGGGACGGTCGTCCCGGTCGTCGCCACGCCCGTCGTCGCCCCGGTCGTCCTGGTCATCCCCCCGGTCGTCCCGGTCGTCCCGCTCGTCCCGGTCGTCGTCCCCCCGCCCGTCGTCGTCCCCCGCCCGCTGCTCGCCGAGCGCCACCGGCGTCGCCCCGCCGTCGCCGTCCCCCGAGACCGCGATGGCTGTCGCCGTACCGCCCCCGACCAGGGCCGCGGCGGTGACGACGGCGATCACGATGTTGCGCTTCATGTGAGTTCCTCCCGAGTCGCTTCGTTTTCGACGTCCTCAATCTCGCCGACCAACACTGAGAGGAACCTGAACCCACCTGAAGTGATCTTCAGCCTCGCTTTGCGACCCTTGGCGCATGCGCCTGCTGATCGTGGAGGACGAAAAACGCCTCGCCATCTCCCTCGCCAAGGGCCTCACCGCCGAGGGCTACGCCGTGGACGTCGTCCACGACGGCCGCGAGGGCCTGCACCGGGCCACGGAGGGCACGTACGACCTCCTCATCCTCGACATCATGCTGCCCGGCCTGAACGGCTACCGCGTCTGCGCGGCCCTGCGCGCCGCCGGCCACGACGTGCCGATCCTGATGCTCACGGCGAAGGACGGGGAGTACGACGAGGCCGAGGGCCTGGACACGGGCGCCGACGACTACCTCACCAAGCCGTTCTCGTACGTCGTCCTCGTCGCGAGGATCAAGGCACTGCTGCGCCGCAGGCCGACCACCGGGGCGTCCCCCGTCCACGTGCACGGCGACCTCAGGGTGGACACGGCCGCCCGCCGCGTCTTCCTGGACGAGGACGAGGTGACCCTGACCGCGAAGGAGTTCTCGGTCCTGGAACACCTGGTGCTGCGCGCCGGCGAGGTGGTGTCGAAAGCCGACATCCTCGAACACGTCTGGGACTTCGCCTACGAGGGCGACCCCAACATCGTCGAGGTCTACATCAGCGCCCTGCGCCGCAAGCTCCGCCCCGCGCTCATCCGTACCGTGCGCGGCGCCGGTTACCGGCTGGAGACGGCGCCGTGAGCCGCCTGTTCGGCTCGGTCCGCGCACGGGCGACGCTCGGCGCCACCCTCGTCGTAGCGGTGGCCCTCGTCGCGGCCGGCACCGCCGTACTGCTCTCCCTGCGCTCCAACCTGATCGGCGAGGCGGGCACCCAGGCGGAACGCTCCGCACGGGCGGTCGCCTCCGAACTCGCCGCCCGGATGCCGTACGACAAGCTGTCGGGCCTGGACGGCGAGGACAGCCCGGTGCAGATCGTCGACGAGGACGGCCGTCTGGTCGCGGCCAGCGAGGACCTGAACCGGATCACCGGCACGGCGACGCCGGACGTGACACCACGGCCGGCACCGTCACCACAGCCGACCGGCGATGACGACGACGATGACGACTCCGACGACTCGGACGACTCCGCCGACTCGGACGACGACTCCGACGAGTCCCTGCCCCCCGGAGAGATCGCCACCGAGCCGGCCTTCAGCAACGGCACGGCCACCATCGACGGCGACACCGAGGACTACCGCTTCGCCGCGGTCGAGGTCGGGACCCCCGACCACGGCCGTCTCACCGTGTACGCCGGTGCCCCCCTGGCCGCCGAACACGGCGCCGTACGCACCGCGTTGACGGTGATGCTCATCGGCTTCCCGCTGCTCCTGGCGGTCGTCGGGGCCGTGACCTGGCTGGTCACGGGCCGCGCCCTGCGCCCGGTGGAGGGCATCCGCAGCGAGATGGCGGCGATCACCGCCTCCGAGGACCTCTCCCGCCGTGTCCCCGAACCGGCGACCCACGACGAGATCGCCCGCCTCGCCCGCACCACCAACGCGACACTCGCCGCGCTGGAGGCCTCCGTGGAACGCCAGCGCAGCTTCGTCGCCGACGCCTCCCACGAACTGCGCAGCCCGATCGCGTCCCTGCGCACCCAGTTGGAGGTGGCCGCGGCCCACCCCGAACTCCTCGACCTGGACGGCGCGGTGGAGGACACCGTACGACTCCAGCACCTCGCCGCCGACCTGCTGCTGCTCGCCCGCCTGGACGCGGGGGAGCGCCCCGCCGACGCCAGGGTCGACCTCGCCGCACTGGCCCGCGAGGAGTCGGCCGGCCGTACCGGTGTGACGGTGGACGCGGAGCCCGCGGAGGTGTCCGGCTCACGGGGTCAACTGGGCCGGGTGCTCGCCAACTTGCTGGACAACGCCCGCCGGCACGCCCGCGAACGGGTCACCGTGACCGTACGGCGGGAGGGCGCCTGGGCCGTGCTCGCGGTGGCCGACGACGGCGACGGGGTGGCCGAGGCCGACCGGGAGCGGATCTTCGAACGGTTCGTACGGCTGGACGCCGCCCGCAGCCGCGACGACGGTGGCGCGGGACTGGGGCTGGCGATCGCCAGGGACGTCGCCGTACGGCACGGCGGGACGCTCACGGCGGGTGCCGCGCCGGCCGGCGGAGCACTCTTCGAACTCCGCCTGCCGCTCGACGGGTGAGAGCCGTCAGAGACGGCCCCGCTGCCCCCGCAGATGCTCGGCGATGGGCTTGAGGGCCTTGTCGAGCTCGGTCAGGGCCTCGGGGGAGAGCAGGTCGATGAAGTGCCGCCGCACGGACGCCACATGATGCGGCGCGACCTTCTGCATGGTCTCCATGCCGTGCTCGGTGAGGACCGCGTACAGCCCGCGGCGGTCGGACTCGCAGTTCTCCCGCCTGACCAGGTCCCCGTTCTCCATGCGGGTGATCTGGTGCGAGAGGCGGCTCTTGGACTGCAGCGTGGCGGCGGCGAGGTCGCTCATCCGCATCCGCCGGTCCTCCGACTCGGACAGGTTCACCAGGATCTCGTAATCGTTCATCGTCAGGCCGAACGGCTGCAGATCCTTCTCGAGCTGGTACGTCAACAGCCTGTTGACCTCCAGGTGGGTGCGCCAGGCGCACTGCTCCGCATTGGTCAGCCAGCGGGTGGCCGTCTCGGTCTCCATGAATGAAGTCTACCTAAGGAAGTTGAATGGCGAACTAATAAGGCTTCCGTGTGACGCCGTGCGCAAGCGTTCGATGTCACACCCCGCACATTACCGCTCACAGCCCGAAGCGACGCTGGAGGTCTCCCAGCTGTCCGGGAAGACGCGGTGCGCCCGCCCCCTGCCCGTGGCCTCCCGGAACACCCCCACCGGGTACCCCCGGCTCATGCGGAGGGGTCCCCGTCGCCTGCTCCGCCATCAGCGCCTCGGACGACTGGAGCAGCACCGTGCCGGCCCCCACGAACTCGAACTGGTGCTCCTCGCCGGAGGCCCCGCCGAGGCCCGTCATCGCACGTAGACCGCCCATCACGCCGGTCATGTAGCCGTGGTCGTAGTGATGGCACGGGGAGGGGCAGTCCGCCCAGCCGACCAGCGCCTGCGGATCCACCCGGATCGGGGGCTCCATGAACACCACCGGCCCGTTGGACGCGGCCACGAACTTTCCGGTTCCGATCAGTGTCAGAAAGCCGGGCACGATCGACTGCTTGAGCGCGAGACTTGGCTGAAAAGCGAGGAGGTTGCCCGAGCGAATGGTCAGGTTGCCGTCCTCGAGATCGTACGAATTCACGTCGAAGGCCCGGTCGGCGAGGAGCATCTTGCCCGAGCCCTCCGCCACGACCCAGTCGCTCGCGTGCAGTGGCGAATGGAACGACGTACGGACAAGTCGGTCGAGTCGCCCGTGCCCGATGCCGTTGAAATCGATCGAGCCGTAGTAGGCGATCATCTTCCCCTTCTGCATGAACCACTGGGTGCCCTTGAGCTCCACGCAGAAGGTGTAGTGATCGACGTTGTCGTCGGACGGCAGCGTCGTCGGGTCGTGGACAGGGGTGCTCACAGCTTCTCCTCCGACGCCTGGACGTACACGGCACCGCTGCCGCTCAGCTCCAACTGGAAGGCCTCGCCGGAGCCCCGGCCCACCATGTCCCGCCAGCCGAGGGCGGTCGACAGCTTGTTGCGGACGTCCCCGTGGTGGGCGACGTAGGCCTGCGGGTCCACGTGCACGGGCCGCTGCGGGGTGATCGGGACCTCGATGACCCCGCCGTGCGCCATCACGGCGACGGAGCCGTGCCCCTTCAGGGACGTCGTGAAGAGCCCCTGCCCGGAGACCTGCCCCCGGACCATGCCCATCACCCCGCCCTGCGAGCCGAGGAACACCGTGCCCTGCTCCAGCGTGCCCTCGAAGGCGAGCAGCCGGTCGGCCTCGACGTACAGGGTGTCGCCGGCGAGGTCGATCACCTGGATGTGATGGCCGCCGTGCCCGAACAGCACGGTGCCGCTGCCCTCGACGGTCATCAGCGGCGTGTCCTCGTTGGCCACCCGCCGACCGATCATCGACATCACACCGCCCTGCCCGCCGCGCAGGTTCGGGGTGAAGGCGACCTCCCCCTTGTACGCGAGCATCGCGCCGCGCTGGCTGAACAGCCGCTGACCGGGCGCGACGGTCGCCTCGACCATCTTCGAGTTGATCTCCCGGAAGCCCATGTCAGACATCCCCCGCGATCGTGTTCCGCTCGCTGGGCTGCACGTACACCAGCCCGTCGCCCTCGAAGCGGATCTGGAAGGCCTCACCGCCGCCCTCGCCCATGAAGGTGCGGAAGGACACACCCGACTGGAAGGACTGCCGCACGTTCCCCTGATGGGCCACATAGGCGCCGGGGTCCACCGTCAGCGGGTACTGCGGACTGACCCGGAGCAGCACGGCCGGCCCGTCCGACATGATCGCCGCCTGCCCGTGCCCCTCGATGGTCGTCGTGAACAGCCCGTTGCCCTGCGATGCCCCGCGCAGCCCCGTGAAACTCGTCCCCGTACGAAGCCCCCCGTCCGTCGCCAGCAGATTGCTGGACTCCACGTACAGCTTGTCGCCCTGCAGGGACACCAGGTTGATCTCGGAGGCGCGGTCCGCGAAAAAGCAGGTCCCGTGCCCCTTCACCTCCATCAGTGTCATCTGCTCACCCGTGAGCCGCCGGGTCACCATCCCCCGCAGCCCCTCACCACCACCGCTGAGCTTCTTGAAGGCCATGTCGCCGTCGTACGCGACCATGGAGCCGTTCTTCGCCTTCACGGCATCCCCGGTCATGTCGACGGCGAGCACCTTGCTGCTCTGAAGTCGGAACATCGCCACGCTTGCGACGTTAGCCCCACCTTCGCCCGTACGGACAGATCCCGAAGGAGGAGTCGAACCCCGACCCGTCCCCTACGGACCCCCTCCGGTGATCGCGGACCGGGTTTGCCACAATGGACCCGCGCTTGTGCGTGCGTTCACAAACGTCCCTGGTACAAGCCGTACGACCCGTAGACGCCGACGTCTCTCCCACCGAAGGTGACCCGTGGACCTCAAGACCGCCTCCGCCCTCCGCCGCCTCCGCCTGGTCTCGGGCCCCGAAGCGATCTCGTTCCTGCTGCTGCTCGTCTGCTCGGTCCTGAAGCGGACCACCGACTTCAACGCCGTCCCGGTGATGGGCGCGGTCCACGGCTTCCTCTTCGTCCTCTACGTGCTCTTCTGGGCCGACGCCTGGAACCGCGCGAAGTGGTCGCTGGGCACCGCCGCCTTCTACTTCCTGATGTCGGTCCTCCCGACCGGCGGCTTCTTCGCCGAGCGCCGCCTCAAGCGCGAGGCCGAGGACGCGGTGATCGCCTCCCGCGCCCGTAACGAGGGAGTCGTGGGCGCATGATCGTGGCCTTCTCCGTGACACCGCTCGGCGTCGGCGAGGACGTGGGGGAGTACGTCGCCGACGCGGTCCGCGTGGTCCGCGAGTCGGGCCTCCCGAACCGCACGGACGCGATGTTCACCTCGATCGAGGGTGAGTGGGACGAGGTGATGGACGTGGTGAGGCGCGCCGTGGCCGCGGTGGAGGCACGCGCACCGCGCGTCTCCCTGGTCCTCAAGGCGGACATCCGCCCGGGGGTCTCGGACGGCCTCACCTCCAAGGTGGAGACGGTCGAGCGGCACCTGGCGCGAGGCGACGGCTGACCGACGGGACCGATGAGTGAGACAGGGCTGACCGACATATGACCGGCCGGTAGGGTCTGGTCCGTGTCGAAGCCGCTCAGTCTCTCGTTCGATCCCATCGCCCGCGCCGACGAACTCTGGAAGCAGCGCTGGGGCAGCGTGCCGTCGATGGCCGCGATCACCTCGATCATGCGGGCGCACCAGATCCTGCTGGCCGAGGTGGACGCGGTCGTCAAGCCGTACGAACTCACGTTCGCGCGCTACGAGGCGCTGGTGCTGCTGACCTTCTCCAAGTCGGGCGAGCTGCCGATGTCGAAGATCGGCGAGCGCCTGATGGTGCACCCCACGTCGGTGACGAACACCGTGGACCGCCTGGTCCGCTCGGGCCTGGTCGCCAAGCGCCCCAACCCCAACGACGGCCGCGGCACCCTCGCCACCATCACGGAGAAGGGCCGCGAGGTCGTCGAGGCGGCCACCCGCGACCTGATGTCCATGGACTTCGGCCTGAGCGCGTACGACACCGAGGAATGCGGCGAACTCTTCGCGATGCTGCGGCCGCTGCGGGTGGCGGCGGGGGACTTCGCGGAGGAGTGACGCCCGGCACCCCCGCTGGTCGCCTGCCATCGCCCTCACGGCCGGGCGCGCCGCCCAAGGTGGTGCGCGACTTCGACGAGCGCCTTCACGGCGTCTACCTGTAGGAGGACAGGATGCGGGTGGGGATCACAGGTCACCGTGGGCTCGACGCGGAGGTGGAGTGGCGCGTGCGGAGCATGCTCGTCGAGTCGGTGAGCGCCTGCGACGCCGCCGGGCTGGTCGGTGTCTCGTGCATCGCGGACGGGCCCGACGCCTGGTTCGCCGAGGCCGTGGTGGAGCACGGCGGCCGGCTTGAGGTGGTCATTCCGGCGGCCGGGTACCGCGACGCGCTCCCGGAGTGGCACCACGCCACCTATGACGTTCTGCTGGGGCAGGCGTCCGAGGTTCACGAGACCGGCATGGGCGAGTCGACGTCCGAGGCGCACATGGCGGGCTCGGAGATCCTCGTGGGCCTGTCCGACGTACTCCTCGCGGTGTGGGACGGCAAGCCCGCCCGGGGCTTCGGCGGCGCCGCGGACGTGGTCGCGTACGCGGAGCGGAGCGGCACCCCGGTACGGGTCCTGTGGCCGGAGGGCGCCACCCGCTGACTGCGAGGGGGACCGACCCCCGCCAAGATCTCCCGGAACGGGCCGTTACGCTCGTAGCCATGAAGAAGAGCGTGTTCACCCGCTACCGGATCATGGCCTATGTCACCGGTGTCCTCCTCGTCGCGCTGACTTTCGGCATGATCGGCAAGTACGTGCTCGACATGGGCGGGGCGGCCGACTTCACGCAGGTGGTCAGCATCGCCCACGGGTGGCTCTACGTCGTCTACCTGATCTTCGCGTTCGACCTCGGCTCCAAGGCGAAGTGGCCGGTCAAGAAGCAGCTGTGGGTGCTGCTCGCCGGTACGGTGCCGACCGCCGCGTTCTTCGTGGAGCGCAGGATCAGCCGTGAGCTGGAGGGCCGGTTCGCGCAGGAGGCCCCCGCGGTCGCGTAACGCGTCTCACCGCCGTACGGAGCAGCGTGCGGCGGTCTCCCATCGACATTTACTTGGACGTCCTAGTAAATTCGAAGTATGGACGCTGACGCCATCGAGGAGGGCCGCCGACGCTGGCAGGCCCGGTACGACGCCGCTCGCAAGCGCGACGCGGATTTCACCACGCTCTCCGGCGATCCCGTGGAGCCGGTGTACGGGCCCCGGACCGGGGACACCTACGAGGGATTCGAGCGGATCGGCTGGCCGGGGGAGTACCCCTTCACCCGCGGGCTGTATCCGACCGGCTACCGGGGGCGGACGTGGACCATCCGGCAGTTCGCCGGATTCGGGAACGCCGAGCAGACCAACGAGCGGTACAAGATGATCCTCGGCAACGGCGGGGGCGGGCTCTCCGTCGCCTTCGACATGCCGACGCTCATGGGCCGCGACTCCGACGACCCGCGCTCCCTGGGCGAGGTCGGCCACTGCGGGGTGGCGATCGACTCGGCCGCCGACATGGAGGTCCTGTTCAAGGACATCCCGCTCGGTGACGTGACCACGTCGATGACGATCAGCGGGCCCGCCGTGCCCGTCTTCTGCATGTACCTCGTCGCCGCCGAGCGCCAGGGCGTCGACCCCGCCGTGCTCAACGGCACACTGCAGACGGACATCTTCAAGGAGTACATCGCGCAGAAGGAGTGGCTCTTCCAGCCCGAGCCCCATCTGCGCCTCATCGGCGACCTGATGGAGCACTGCGCCGCCGGCATCCCGGCCTACAAGCCGCTCTCCGTCTCCGGCTACCACATCCGCGAGGCCGGGGCGACGGCCGCGCAGGAGCTGGCGTACACGCTCGCGGACGGCTTCGGGTACGTGGAGCTGGGGCTCAGCCGCGGGCTCGACGTGGACGTGTTCGCGCCCGGCCTCTCCTTCTTCTTCGACGCGCACCTCGACTTCTTCGAGGAGATCGCCAAGTTCCGTGCGGCCCGGCGCATCTGGGCCCGCTGGATGCGGGACGTCTACGGCGCCGAGAGCGACAAGGCGCAGTGGCTGCGTTTCCACACCCAGACCGCCGGTGTCTCGCTGACCGCGCAGCAGCCGTACAACAACGTCGTACGGACCGCCGTGGAGGCGCTGGCGGCCGTGCTCGGCGGGACCAACTCCCTGCACACCAACGCCCTCGACGAGACCCTCGCCCTGCCCAGTGAGCAGGCCGCCGAGATCGCCCTGCGCACGCAGCAGGTGCTGATGGAGGAGACCGGCGTCGGCAACGTCGCCGACCCGCTGGGCGGTTCCTGGTACATCGAGCAGCTCACCGACCGCATCGAGGCGGACGCCGAGAAGATCTTCGAGCAGATCAAGGAGCGGGGCCTGCGGGCCCACCCGGACGGCAGGCACCCGATCGGGCCCATCACCTCCGGCATCCTGCGCGGTATCGAGGACGGCTGGTTCACCGGCGAGATCGCCGAGTCGGCGTTCCGCTACCAGCAGGCGCTGGAGAAGGGCGACAAGCGGGTCGTCGGCGTCAACGTCCACCACGGGTCCGTCACCGGCGACCTGGAGATCCTGCGGGTCAGCCACGAGGTGGAGCGCGAGCAGGTACGGACCCTCGGCGAGCGCAAGGCCGGGCGCGACGACGCGAAGGTGCGCGGCGCCCTCGACGCCATGATCGAGGCCGCCCGCTCCGGCGGCAACATGATCGAGCCCATGCTGGACGCCGTACGCGCGGAGGCGACCCTCGGCGAGATCTGCGGCGTGCTGCGCGACGAGTGGGGCGTGTACACGGAGCCGGCCGGCTTCTGACCCGTACCGGAACCGCGTGGCGGGGAGAGCGCCGTGGCCCGTGGTCCACGGCGCTCTCCCCGCCGGGGCCGCGTCAGCGGCGGGTGATCTCCACGGTCACCTCGGCGGAGGCCGCGGTGTGCCAGGCGTCACCGGCGTACGTCACGCCGTACCGCACCTGACCGGTCCTGCGCGGCGTGTCGGTCACGGTGAAGGTGCCGTCGGCGGACACGGGGACGGTGCCCAGCGAGGTGCCCTCAGGAGCGGCGGCGTCGTAGCGCCGCACCGCGACGGTGGTGCCGGGAGCGAGGCCGGCCGCCGGGGTCAGGGTGCCGGTGACGGTCAGTTCCCGCCTGACCCTGCTGGTCGGGGGCGCATCGAGGGCGAGGGCGGTCTGCACGGTGGTGTCGACCTGCCGCGCGTGGAACCGGAGTCCCATGACGCCGGTCTGCCGCGTCACGGCGAAGACCCGGCTCCCGTCCGGCGCCCAGGCCAGCCCCTCCTCCACCAGGCTCTCGGTGGCACCGCCCAGCTCGACCGTGGTCAGCGGAGCCTGCCCGCCCGGCGCGTAGAAGGACAGGTCGGGCACGTCGGCGCTGTTGTTGGAGGTTCCTCCGGCCACCGTGCCGTCGGGCGCGACGGCGACGGCCAGGGGAGAGGGCGACGCCGCGGGGGTTCCCTGGTCCGAGAGGTCGTCGAGGCGGAAGGTCTGGTAGCCGGGCGAGATGAGGGCGGCCACGACGACGTTCCGGCCGTCGGGTGTCACGGCCAGGTCCCGCAGACCGTTCATCTCCGTCCCGGAGAAGACCCGTCGGGCGGTCGCCTCGGGTGCTCCGCCGCCCACGTCGTACACCGTGAGGGTGTTGACGTTGGGGTTGCCCGTGCCGGCCACCAGCACGTCGGGGTCGGCGGGGGAGGCGACGAGCTCCGCCCCCCAGTCCAGTGAGGCGTCCAGACCGAGCTCGATCACCGGTTCGGCACCGGACACGTCGACCGACCCGAGGTCCCCGGTGATGCCGTATCCGAACCACAGCTTCCCGCCCGCGAAGGCCAGGCTCCACGGGGCGGTGTCCTCGCCCACGAAGTACCGTGCGGTCTCCGTCAGCGTCGTGGTGTCGTACGCGACGATGGTGTCGATGTCCCGCGCGGCCACGTAGAGGGTGCGGGAGTCGGGTGAGAGGGCCAGCCCGCCGGCGCCCGGCAGGCCGTCCAGCCAGGTGCTGTTTCCGCCGTCGTAGTCCGTCACCACGACCCGGCCGTCCGCTCCCGCGGGCATGCTGAGGAAGACCCGCTGGTTGCTCCCGTCGACCTTCATGTCGGCGAGGGAGTACATCGGCAGCGGCACGGGGTCCGCCGCGAACGCCGGGGTGGCTCCCGGAACGGTCAGCAGCAGCGAGCCGAGAGCCGCGGTGAGTGTGGTGCCGAGCGCGCGTCTGAGTATGCGCAAGGTAGTGCCCTTCTGTGTCCCAATGCATCACGTCGGTACACCGGTTGGACGACCGGAGGGGACGGCGCAGGGCACCGTCCCCCGGGATTCTGCGGCGCGCGACCAGGAATTCGGAAATCCGTTCTACTGGTCGACGCGCGTCCACAACGGGTTCCGCGCGTGGCGTGCCATCAGGTCACGGCTTGCGGGCCACCGCGCCGTACAGCGAGATCACCGCGTGCTCGTCGGTGGTCTCGCCCTCCGCCAGCTCCGGGTGCCAGTCGGTGAGTTGGACCAGACCCGGCTCCACCGGCTCGAGCCCCTCGAAGAACCGGGCGACCTCCGCATGGCTGCGCGGAGCGAGCGTGACGCCGCCCGCCCTGTACATCTCGACCCCGCGACCGACCGCCTCCGGGTCGAAGTCCGCGGTCAGCTGGGACAGCACCAGGTAGCTGCCGGAGGGCAGTTCCTCGAGCAGCCGCGTCACCAGCCCGTACGGGTCGTCCCCGTCACCGAGGAAGTGCGTGAGCGCGACCAGGGACAACGCCACCGGGCGCCCGAAGTCCAGCTTCTCGCGGGCCTGTTCGAGGATGCGGCCGGGCTCGCGCACATCGGCCTGGACGTAGTCGGTGACACCCTCGGGCGTGCTGTGCAGCAGCGCCTCGGCGTGCTTCAGCACGATCGGGTCGTTGTCCGTGTAGACGACACGGCACTCGGGCGCGATGCCCTGCGCTATCTGGTGCAGATTGGGCTCGGTGGGGATGCCGGTGCCGATGTCCAGGTACTGGCGGACCCCCGCCTCACCGGCCAGCCACCGGGTGACCCGCTGCATGAACCAGCGGTTGGTCCGGGCGATGTGCCGCGCCGTACCGTCGACGCTCATGATCTGCCGGCCCAGCTCCTCGTCGACCGGGTAGTTGTCCTTCCCGCCGAGGAACCAGTCGTACACCCGGGCCGGATGCGGCCTGGAGGTGTCGATCCGTGCGGCGGCGGGTCGGGTCCCGGTCATACGCGCCTCCCTGGCAGCTCAGCGTCCGGTACGCCCCGGTGCGGGGTGATCACGATCCTGGCAGCGCGCCGGAAACGGAGACAGGCGACTATCGGCCGACCCTGGCCGGTTCAGGGGCCCGTCGCGGACAGGCCCGAGAGCAGGACGCGGGTGAAGCCGTGGATCCATTCCTCGTCGGCCGGTTCCGCGCTCACCAGGGTGCGGTGCACCACCGCGCCGGCCACCATGTCGAAGATCAGGTCGACCGTGCGGGCCGCCTCCTCGGCGTCGGACTCCGGGGGCAGCTCGCCCCGGGCCTGTGCCCGCGCCCGGCCGGCCAGTACGAGCCGCTTCTGCCGGTCCACGATCGAGGCGCGGATACGTTCCCGCAGGGCGTCGTCACGGGTGGATTCGGCCACCACCGCCATCAAGCCGTTCCTGGCCTCCGGACGCGCCAGGATCGTCGCGAACTGGAGCACCACGCCCTCGATGTCGGCGGCGAGGGAGCCGCGGTCGGGCAGGGTCAGTTCGTCGAAGAGTTCCGCGACCGCGTCCACGACCAGTTCGTTCTTGCCCGCCCAGCGGCGGTAGAGGGTGGTCTTCGCGACGCCGGCGCGGGTCGCCACGTCGCCCAACGTGAGTTTCGACCACCCCAGTTCGACCAGAGCGGCACGCGTGGCGGCCAGGATCGCGGTGTCCGCGGCGGCACTGCGCGGGCGCCCGGTGCGACTGGCTGGGGTGCGGCTCTGCATGGCATGACGATAACGGCGGATTCCGCGCGGTCGGATGTGGGAGAGATCACCGGTGCGCCCTGTTCAGCGGGCCCCGGTCAGTATTACGCTACGACCCGTAGCGAAAGCACGCTCGACCGGCGTGCCCCAGCGACGACCACCGGCGTGGGGTGGGGACCCGGCGCCAACCGCACACGTACGCCTGGCTTTCCCGGGCGTTTTCACACACACGGGCCGTACGGGGGAGGATAGACGCATGCAGCCACGGAACATGTCCATGAGCGGAGTCGTCGACCTCGCCGCGGTGAAGGCGGCCCAAGAGGCCAAGGCGAAGGCGGAGCAGGCGCGCGCGGAAACCGCCCGGCAGGGCGGCGGGGGCGCCATCTCCCCGGCCGATCTCGTCATCGACGTCGACGAGGCGGGCTTCGAGCGCGATGTCCTGCAGCGGTCCACCGAGGTCCCGGTCGTCATCGACTTCTGGGCCGAGTGGTGCGAGCCCTGCAAGCAGCTGAGCCCCCTGCTTGAGCGGCTCACCGTCGAGTACAACGGGCGCATCCTGCTCGCCAAGATCGACGTCGACGCCAACCAGATGCTGATGCAGCAGTTCGGGATCCAGGGGATCCCGGCGGTCTTCGCGGTGGTGGCCGGGCAGGCCCTGCCGCTCTTCCAGGGCGCCGCGGGCGAGGCACAGATCCGCCAGACCCTGGACCAGCTGGTGCAGGTCGGCGAGCAGCGCTTCGGCCTGACCGGCCTCGCCGTCGACCCCGACGCCGTACCGGGCGGCAGCGTCCCCGCGGAGGTTTCGGACGAGCCCGCCGGTCCGTACGACGCCCTGCTGGAGGCCGCCGTACAGGCGCTGGACAGCGGTGATCTCCCCGGGGCCGTCCAGGCGTACAAGAACGTGCTCGCCGACGATCCCGGCAACCCGGAGGCCGCGCTGGGACTCGCCCAGGCCGAACTGCTGCAACGGGTGCAGGGGCTGGACCCGGCGAAGGTGCGGAAGGACGCCGCCGAGAAGCCGAAGGATTCCGGCGCGCAGATCGCCGCCGCCGACCTCGATCTGGTGGGCGGTCATGTGGAGGACGCCTTCGGCCGGCTCATCGAGACGGTGGCGCGCACCGCGGGCGACGACCGTGACGCCGTACGCGTACGGCTGCTGGAGCTGTTCGAGGTGGTCGGCGCCGATGATCCGCGGGTGATCGCCGCCCGCCGGGCGCTGGCACGGGCCCTGTTCTGAACCACCCCCGTTTCGTTGCCCGATTCCGGCTGTTTTGCCGGGCGTTCGGGACGGCGGGGTTCGAGTGTCCGAATGGCTCATCGATGCCGTTGCGGCCGCGCTTTGCCAAAACTTGGTAATCGCGGCCGCTGTTACTGCGAGTAAGTCGCGGGCGGTGTTCTGTCGGTTTCTGTCCCTCGATCCATGGTTTTGCACCCCCCTTTCGGTGCACCCAGCGTCGCCGAGCGGGACCGGCGGGTCGTTGCGGGGTTACCCGGCCGTTACTAGCGAGTAATGAACCCCCTTGTGTCGACGGCGAGAATGCACCACGATCGGCGACGCTCGGTCCATTACCCGTACCCCGACAGCCGGTCGGGTCGCGGGAACTCCTGGGTCCCCACCGAGCAGAGC
Source organism: Streptomyces sp. NRRL WC-3626 (assembly GCF_000718785.1). GTDB lineage: Bacteria > Actinomycetota > Actinomycetes > Streptomycetales > Streptomycetaceae > Streptomyces > Streptomyces edwardsiae. The sequence goes on from NZ_JOCA01000016.1 coordinate 140,091, forward strand.
CGGCGGCAATGACGCCGGCTCTTGGACAGGGGGGTCTTCGTCCACCCGGCGAAGCCTGTCCAGCAGGGTTGTGCGTGATGCGTGTCAGGCGCGACCAGTGGTTGTCGCTCGGGGGTGATCGCCGGTGATCGGGCGCGTTGTACGTGCCGCCGAGCTCAGGCGCTCTCCTTCCCGAGGACGTAGCACTTCTCCCATCCCTGCCCGGCCGAACCGCCGTTGACGGCAATGAGCCGGGGCAGGAGATGTACGTCCGAGAAGGAGGAAATATGGAGTCCCAGGTGCGTGGCGGGACCAGATGGAAGCGGTTCGCTGTGGTCATGGTGCCCAGCGTGCTCGCTACGGCGGCGGTGGGTGTCGGCCTGGCGCAGGGCGCCCTCGCGGCGTCGTTCAGCGTCTCCGGCCAGCAGTTCAAGGTGACGGCCGATCACCTGCACGGTGAGGGTTTCGCCCAGTACGGCGGAATGGACACCGTCTACACGTCGACCGACGGTGACAAGAAGACAAAGGTCCCGGTCGCCATCTCGTCGTTCAAGGACGCGACGATCACCAAGATGTGCCAGTCGGTGGCGACGAAGATCCCGGTCCTCAACAAGACGATCTACCTTCGTCTTGAGGCGGGTAACAACGCCAAGAAGCCGGTCAAGGCCGAGAACCTCTACATCGACGTCTCCCAGCTTGACGCCGATGCCACGTTCAACCAGATCGACATCGGCGTTGCGGTCCAGGACCAGAACCGCGGTCCGGATGTGAAGCAGGACGGCACCTCGATGCCGGGCGGCTTCGCCCAGCAGGCGAAGTCGGCCGACCTCTACGGCGTCGAGCAGACGGCGTGGGCGACCACGGCCGGCACGTTCACGCTGAACGGCCTGTCGATGCGTCTCGGTACGGACGCCAAGATGGAGTGCTACTAAACAGCCTCCGTCACCGGGGTGTTCCGGGGTAGTTGAGCTGCCTCGGGGGCGGGGAGGCCATCGCTTCTCCGCCCCACCGCCCGGCCGGTCCGCGTGCCGGGCCATCTCACAGACTCAGACTTCCGGCTTCTGCGCGCCTACGGCCGAGCCGGTACGTACTTTCACCGGACCCAGGGAGCTTTTTCCATGAGTGCCGAGACTCCGGTCCAGAGCACCGGGACCTTCACCCGGCTGCGACTGCGTTTCCGCGACTGGCGGGGCGCCCGGCCGTTCTGGGCCGGTCTGTTCACGCTGCTGGGCGGAATACCCATCGCGTACTTCCCGTACGCGACGCTCAAGCTGGGCCATATGTCGCTCGCGATGGCGACGACGGCCGGCGCCGGCTCGCTGATCATCGGCGTACTGCTGTTCACGCTGGGCCTGACGATGTGGTTCCAGTCGGCCACCCGGGTCTTCGCGGGTGTCGCGGCGATCCTGCTGGCCCTCGTGTCGCTGGTGATCTCCAACATAGGCGGCTTCCTGATCGGCTTCCTGCTCGCGCTGATCGGTGGTGCCCTCGCCCTTTCCTGGGCGCCGGGCGAGCCGCCGGTCGAGGCCGAGGGGGAGCACCACGGTGACGACGCCCCCACGAGCGGGGCCGCGCCGGACGACGTGCCCCAGGACCCGGCGACGGGACCGCTGTTCCCGGCCGACCCCTTCGAGAAGGGTGAGGGCGGGGAAGCCGGCGGCGTCAGGGCCGCGGGAGGCCACCGTGTCGGCTGACCAGGTGCGCGGGCCGCGTCACGCGGCCCCCAAGAAGCCGCTGTTCACCAGGTTCCATGTGCCGAGCGGCAAGGTGATCGCGCTGGCGGCGATGCCCACCGCCGTTCTCATGGGCATGGGGTTCACGCCGACGCTGGCCGTCGCCGACGGCAACGACGGGGCGCCCACGGCGAACAGCCTCACCATCGACGAGTACCAGGCCTGTCTGGAAGTCCTCAAGGTCGACGAGAAGGACGCCGAGAAGGACGACGCGTCCGCGTCGCCCACGCCGTCCGCGTCGGAGAGCGAGAGCGCGTCCCCGGACGAGGAGCCCTCGGACGGGGCCACCGGCAAGGCCCCCGGGGCGGACAAGGGCACGGACGAGGACACGTCCTCTTCGTCGGATTCAGGTTCCGACGACAAGGACGACCAGGACGAGCCGGCGCCCGCCCCCTCCGCGACCGAGGGCGGTGACGACGCCGCCCAGGACGAGCCCGAGCCGGAGCCGTCGAAGACCGACCGCAACCTCCTGGACGACATCGGCGACAGCCTCAAGGACATCCTCACCCCGAAGGACAAGGAAGCCGAGGCGAGCCCCACCCCGTCCGCTTCCGCGACCGGGGAAACGGCCGAGGACAAGGCCGAGGACCAGGCGAAGGCCGCCGCCGACGCCGCCGAGAAGGCCACCGAACCGGCCGCGAAGGACACGGCAGAGGACGCCGCCGACAAGGCCACCGACGCCGCCGAGGACGCCGAGGAGACGGCCGAGGAAGTCGAGGAGGAGGCGACCGAGGACCCCGAGGCCACCGCCTCCCCCAGCCCCTCCGAGTCCCCCGCGGTCGACCCCGAGGACTGCCCGGTCGCCACCGACGCCGAGGGCGGCGTCGACAACAAGATCCTGCTGCCCGACGACCCGTGGACCCTCAACGCCAGCTCGCTGACGCTGAAGGGCGCCTCGTACAAGGGCATCGTCGAGGTGCGGACGGCGAGCGGCGCCACCAAGCGGGTGCTGAAGTACGTCATCTCCAACGGCACCGACATCGGGGACCTGCACCAGACGGTCCAGGACAAGCAGTCCGGGGCGACCCACCATGTGCAGGCGGCCAAGGGCTCGACGTCCACCATCACCGACGGCGACACCGTGATGTACACCGAGAGCATCTCCGGCAACCTGCTCGGACTGATCCCGATCACGTTCGACCCGGAGCACCCGCCGCCGCTCGACATCCCGCTGATCTACTTCACCAAGGTGACGGTGAAGCAGGCCGGCCAGTTCGGCGGCACCCTGCACGTGCCCGGGCTGCGGCAGTACATCACCACCTGAACCACCTGAATCACCTGAACCACCGGATACACCTGAACCACCGCACACCCGTCAGGACCCTTCCGGGAGCCGCGGAAACACCGAGGGCGCCCCCTGTCAGTCGCAGGGGGCGCCCTCGGTGCCGTACAGGCCCTTCACGGTCAGCCGGTCGCGCCGCCCAGGTGGTGGACGCGGACCATGTTGGTGGTGCCGGGGACGCCGGGGGGCGAACCGGCCGTGATGATCAGGGTGTCGCCCTCGCTGAAGCGGTTCAGCTTCAGCAGTTCCTGCTCCACCAGCTCGACCATCTCGTCGGTGCTGTTCACGAACGGCGCCACGTACGGCTCGACGCCCCAGCTGAGCGCCAGCTGGTTGCGGGTCGACTCGTCCGTGGTGAACGCCAGGATCGGCTGGACGGCGCGGTAACGCGACAGCCGGCGGGCCGTGTCGCCGGACTGGGTGAACGCCACCAGGCCCTTGCCGCCGAGGAAGTCGGCGATCTCGCAGGCGGCGCGGGCCACCGAACCGCCCTGCGTACGCGGCTTCTTGCCCGGCACCAGCGGCTGCAGGCCCTTGGAGAGCAGCTCCTGCTCGGCCGCCTGGACGATCTTCGACATCGTCCGCACGGTCTCGATCGGGTACGCGCCCACGCTCGACTCGGCGGACAGCATGACCGCGTCGGCGCCGTCCAGGATCGCGTTGGCCACGTCGGAGGCCTCGGCGCGGGTCGGCCGGGAGTTGGTGATCATCGACTCCATCATCTGGGTCGCCACGATCACCGGCTTGGCGTTGCGCCGGCACAGCTCGATCAGGCGCTTCTGCACCATGGGGACCTTCTCGAGCGGATACTCGACGGCGAGGTCGCCACGCGCGACCATCACGCCGTCGAACGCCATCACGACGTCCTCCATGTTCTCCACCGCCTGCGGCTTCTCCACCTTGGCGATGACCGGGACGCGGCGCCCCTCCTCGTCCATCACACGGTGCACGTCGGCGACGTCCTTGGCGTCCCGGACGAAGGACAGCGCGACCAGGTCGCAGCCCATCCGCAGGGCGAAGCGCAGGTCGTCGATGTCCTTCTCCGACAGCGCCGGCACGTTCACGGCCGTGCCGGGCAGGTTGATGCCCTTGTGGTCGGAGATGACACCGCCCTCGATGACGATCGACTTCACCCGGGGGCCCTCGACGTCCAGCACCTTCAGCTCGACGTTGCCGTCGTTGATGAGGATCTGGTCGCCGCGGGAGACGTCGCCCGGCAGGCCCTTGTAGGTCGTTCCGCAGATCGTCTTGTCGCCCGGTACGTCCTCGGTGGTGATGGTGAACTCGTCACCGCGCACCAGCTCGACGGGACCCTCGGCGAAGGTCTCCAGGCGGATCTTCGGGCCCTGGAGGTCGGCGAGGACACCGATGGCCCTGCCCGTCTCCTTGGCGGCGGCACGGACCCGGTCGTACCGGCCCTGGTGCTCGGCGTGCGAGCCGTGGCTGAAGTTGAAGCGGGCCACGTTCATGCCGGCTTCGATCAGGGCGACAAGCTGCTCGTGGGAGTCGACCGCGGGGCCGAGAGTACAGACGATTTTCGAACGGCGCATGGGGCGATCCTATCGGTTTGTTTCGCTACGGAATATTCCGTCTGGCGGAAGGTACAAATGAGAAAGTCCCTGCTCAGTTGTTCTCAGTCGTTCCTTTCGACCAGTGCGTATGTCTGCTGGGCGATCTCCATTTCCTCGTCCGTCGGTACCACCGCCACCGCGACCCGCGCACCCTCGGGCGAGATCAGCCGCGCCCCGCCGCCGCGTACGGCGTTGAGCCCGTCGTCCACCGCCAGGCCCAGCCCCTCGAGGCCCGCCACGGCCGCCTCCCGCACCGGGGCGGCGTTCTCGCCGACCCCGGCGGTGAAGGTCACCGCGTCCACCCGTCCGAGAACGGCGTAATAGGCACCGATGTACTTCTTCAGACGGTGAATGTAGATGTCGAACGCCAGCTTCGCCCGTTCGTCGCCCTCGTCGACCCGGCGCCGGATCTCCCGCATGTCGTTGTCACCGCACAGTCCGACCAGACCGCTCTTCTTGTTGAGGAGAGTGTCGATCTCGTCGGCGGACATTTTGCCAACACGCATCAAATGGAAGATGACGGCCGGGTCCATGTCTCCCGACCGCGTACCCATCACGAGCCCCTCCAAGGGCGTGAGACCCATGGAGGTGTCCACACAGCGCCCGCCCCGTACGGCGGAGGCGGACGCCCCGTTGCCCAGGTGCAGCACGATGACGTTCACCTCCTCCGGTGTCTTCCCCAGCAGCTTCGCGGTCTCCCGGGAGACGTACGCGTGCGAGGTGCCGTGGAAGCCGTAGCGGCGGATGCGGTGCGCGTCGGCGGTCTCGACGTCGATCGCGTAGCGGGCGGCCGACTCCGGCATCGTGGTGTGGAAGGCGGTGTCGAAGACGGCGACCTGCGGCAGGTCCGGGCGCAGCGCCGTGGCGGTGCGGATGCCGGTGAGGTTGGCCGGGTTGTGCAGCGGGGCGACCGGGATCAGCCGCTCGATCTCGGCCAGCACCCGGTCGTCGATCACCGTCGGCTCGGTGAAGTGCTTCCCGCCGTGCACCACCCGGTGGCCGATCGCGGCCAGCTCGGGGGAGTCGAGCCCGAGACCGTCGGCGGCCAGCTCCTCGGCCATCGTCTTCAGGGCGGCGTCGTGGTCGGCGACCGGACCCGTACGTTCCCGGGTCCCGCCGCCCGCCGCGAGCGGGGTGTGCCGGACCAGGGAGGTCCGCTCACCGATCCGCTCGACGAGTCCGGAGGCGAGCCGGCCGGCGTCGCGCATGTCCAGCAGCTGGTACTTCACCGACGAGGAGCCGGAGTTGAGGACGAGGACACGGGACGGGCTCACTGGGCGGCTGCCTTCTCGCTCGGGGCCTGGGAGGGAACGGTGTCGGGGGCGGCGGCCGGGGACTGGGCCTGGATCGCCGTGATGGCGACGGTGTTGACGATGTCCTGGACCAGGGCGCCCCGGGACAGGTCGTTGACCGGCTTGCGCAGACCCTGGAGCACCGGTCCCACGGCGACGGCGCCGGCCGAGCGCTGCACGGCCTTGTACGTGTTGTTGCCGGTGTTCAGGTCGGGGAAGATCAGCACCGTCGCCTGCCCGGCCACCTCCGAGCCGGGCAGCTTGGTCGCCGCGACCGACGGTTCCACGGCCGCGTCGTACTGGATCGGCCCCTCGATCCGCAGATCGGGCCGGCGCGAGCGCACCAGCTCGGTGGCGGTGCGCACCTTGTCGACGTCGGCGCCGGAACCGGACGTACCGGTCGAGTACGACAGCATCGCGATCCGCGGCTCCACCCCGAACCGCGCCGCCGTGACCGCCGACTGCACGGCGATGTCGGCGAGTTGCTCGGCGTCCGGGTCCGGGTTGACCGCGCAGTCGCCGTACACGAGCACCTTGTCGGCCAGGCACATGAAGAAGACGGAGGAGACGATGTCCGCGTCCGGCTTGGTCTTGATGATCTCGAAGGCGGGCCGGATCGTCGCCGCCGTGGAGTGCACCGAGCCGGACACCATGCCGTCGGCGAACCCTTCCTCGACCATCAGGGTGCCGAAGTAGTTGACGTCGGAGACGACGTCGTAGGCCAGCTCGACGGTGACGCCCCGGTGGGCGCGCAGGGCCGCGTACTTCTCGGCGAAGGCGTCCCGCAGCTCCGAGGTGGCCGGGTCGATGATCTGGGTGTCGCCGAGGTCGATGCCCAGGTCGGCGGCCTTCTTGCGGATCTGGTCGACGTCACCGAGCAGTGTCAGCTCGCACACGCCCCGGCGCAGCAGCACCTCCGCCGCGTGCAGCACCCGCTCCTCGCCGCCCTCGGGGAGCACGACCCGGCGCAGATCGGAGCGGGCCTGCTCCAGCAGCTTGTGCTCGAACATCATCGGGGTGACACGGTCGCTGCTGGGCGCGGAGACCCGCTTGGTGAGGTCGGCGGTGTCGGCGTACCGCTCGAAGAGACCGAGGGCGCGCTCGGCCTTGCGCGGGGTGGCCGCGTTCAGCTTCCCCTCCAGGGAGAACAGCTGTTCGGCGGTGGGGAAGCTGGTGCTGGGCACCGAGAGCACCGGTGTGCCGGGGGCGAGCCGGGAGGCGAGGGTGAGGATGCGCTCGGCGGGGACCTCGTCCAGGGTGAGCAGCACACCGGCTATCGGCGGGGTGCCGGCGCTGTGCGCGGCCAGCGCGCCGATGACCAGGTCGGCGCGGTCGCCCGGCGTGACGACGAGGCAGCCCGGGGTCAGGGCGGCGAGGAAGTTCGGCAGCATGGCGCCGCCGAAGATGAAGTCCAGGGCGTCGCGGGCGAGCCCGGAGTCGTCGCCGAGCACCACCTTCGCGCCGAGGGTGTGCGTGATCTGGGAGACCGTGGGCGCGGACAGCGCGGGCTCGTCCGGCAGTACGTAGCAGGGCACGGGAAGCCGGGTGGCGAGCCGCTCGGCGAGTTCGTCCCGGTCCTCGCGGTCGACCCGGTTGACCACCATGGCGAGCACGTCACAGCCGAGGGTGTCGTAGGCGCGGTAGGCGTTGGTGGTCTCGGCGCGCACCGACTCGGCGGTCTGCTTACGGCCGCCCACGACCGGGATGACGGAGGCGCCGAACTCGTTGGCGAGCCGGGCGTTCAGGCTCAGCTCGTCCGGGAACTGGGTGTCGGCGTAGTCGGTGCCGAGGACCAGGACGACGTCGTAGTCCCGGGCGACCCGGTGGAACCGGTCGACGAGGGTGGACACCAGCTCGTCGGTGCCCTGCTCGGCCTGGAGGGCGGACGCCTCGTGGTAGTCGAGGCCGTAGACGGTCGACGGGTCCTGCGAGAGCCGGTAGCGGGCGCGCAGCAGCTCGAAGAGACGGTCGGGCCCGTCGTGCACCAGGGGGCGGAAGACCCCCACCCGGTCGACCTGCCGGGTCAGGAGCTCCATGACGCCGAGCTCGACGACCTGACGGCCGTCGCCGCGGTCGATGCCGGTCACGTACACGCTGCGGGTCACGCGCGCTCTCCGTTTCGTCGGGGGGCCGCAAGGGGCTTCGCCGGGTCACACCGTGCCTCGCCGCGCGCCGTGGTGGGCCGCGACGGGGCCGATAAAAATCACCCACCGAGGTGAGTGGATCCCTCTTGACAATACCTCTGGCGCTGGTTACAGCGCCCACCAGTGGGGCGTCGGCGCCGCTCCGGGGGACATGAAACAATCGAGACTGGCTCACAGGTATCGACAGCGACCAGGAGACACAGCACGATGCGTATAGGAGTCCTCACCGCAGGCGGCGACTGCCCTGGGCTGAACGCAGTGATCCGATCGGTCGTGCACCGGGCGGTCGACAACTACGGCGACGAGGTCATCGGCTTCGAGGACGGCTACTCGGGCCTGCTCGACGGCCGCTACCGCACGCTCGACCTCGACGCGGTCAGCGGCATCCTCGCGCGCGGCGGCACGATACTCGGCTCCTCCCGGCTGGAGCGCGACCGGCTGCGCGAGGCCTGCGAGAACGCGTCCGACATGATCCGCGACTTCGGCATCGACGCCCTGATCCCGATCGGCGGCGAGGGCACGCTCACGGCGGCGCACATGCTGTCGGAGGCGGGCCTGCCGGTGGTCGGCGTCCCGAAGACGATCGACAACGACATCTCCTCCACCGACCGCACCTTCGGCTTCGACACGGCGGTCGGTGTCGCGACGGAGGCGATGGACCGCCTGAAGACCACCGCCGAGTCCCATCAGCGGGTGATGGTCGTCGAGGTCATGGGCCGGCACGCGGGCTGGATCGCCCTCGAGTCCGGCATGGCCGCCGGCGCCCACGGCATCTGCCTGCCCGAGCGCCCCTTCGACCCGGCGCAGCTGGTCAAGATGGTCGAGGAGCGTTTCGCCCGCGGCAAGAAGTTCGCGGTGATCTGCGTCGCCGAGGGCGCGCACCCGGCCGACGGCACCATGGACTACGGCAAGGGCGAGATCGACAAGTTCGGCCACGAGCGCTTCCAGGGCATCGGCACGGCTCTGGCCTACGAGCTGGAGCGGCGGCTCGGCAAGGAGTCCAAGCCGGTCATCCTCGGCCACGTCCAGCGCGGCGGCACCCCGACGGCGTACGACCGCGTCCTCGCCACCCGCTTCGGCTGGCACGCGGTGGAGGCGGCGCACCGGGGCGACTTCGGCCGTATGACGTCCCTGCGCGGAACGGACATCGTGATGGTTCCGCTGGCCGAGGCGGTAACGGAACTGAAGACCGTGCCGTCGGACCGAATGGACGAGGCGGAGTCGGTCTTCTGAGGGGCTCGGCCCTGGGAGTGCGCGGAGGACCACGCGCTCCTGGGGCGCGAAGGGGCTGCCCCCAGGGACGGGACGGGAAGGGGCGGCGGGGGCGAGAACCCCCTAGTAGACCTCCACCGCAGCCCAGAAGTGATCGACGATCCGGTTGAGGAAGTCCCTCCCGTTCTCCCCCGCATCGTCGTAGTCCCCGGCCCAGCTCAGCGTCGCGGCCATGTGCCCCCGATAGTCCTGATGAAGCCGGCGCAGAACCGACTCCAACTGCCGCCGTTCCAGCGGCGCGATCCTCCCCACCGCCCGGACATACGGCTGCCAGCGCCCCGTGACCGCACTCCGCAGCAGCTCCGCGAGCGTGTCCTCCCTGCCGGTGACGGCGACGACATCGGCCAGCGAAAGGCCGAGGAGCCGGGTCAGCGACGCCACCTGACGCTCACTGCCCCGCCAGCGACCGGTCTGCTCCATCCGGAGATACGCATGAAGCTCATGCCCCACCCCCCGCGCGACATCCTCCGGCGCCAGTCCCCGAGCCACCCGATGCTCACGCAAGGTCCGCGGCCGCCCGATGAGCTCCCCGGGCGAACACCACAACACCCCCGCGAGCGCGCTGAGTTCGGTATGCGACGGAGTGGCAGCCCTCCGCTCCCACGCGTCGACGAGCGCGGACGTCACATACGGCAGCCCGTACGAGCCGCGCAGGGCGTGGGCGACATGGTCGGGGTCCATGCCCAGCCCGGACCGCAGCCGACGGGCGGCCGGCGCGTTGAACGGAGGGGGCGGATGGCGGTCGGTACGAGCGGAGGGTAGTCGATGCACGGCCCACAAATTAGGCCCGCACGGGAAAGCTGACTACGGACTGTTCGGCCAGGATCACGCATTGTGCGAAGGTACGGCTACCACCGGATCGGGCCCCCGGTCCGACCCTGCCCGCACCTAGCCCCCCGACCCCGCACCACACGAACGGCAAGCTCAACGGGCATATGCGTAACCCCCCGTTGACATCCCGAACAAACCCGGGGACTTCAAGCGTTCGAGATTCGGAACCCCGTACGACACATGGGCCCCTCAACCACTCCCTCCCGCGCGGCGCAAATCAACCGCGTGAAGCCCGGCGGACGGGGCGGGAGGGCGGCTGGGCCCCGCGGGACCGGGCCGTGGACGGTTCCCCTACCGACGGCCGTCGCTCTTGCCGGTGACCGGACCGTGGAAGGTGCCGCCGCGGAAGTCGATGTGGTCCCCGGCGTACGTCGCTCCGCCGTCCCCGTGCCGATGGGGGCGCTCCTCGGAGTCGGAGGAACCCTCGCGGGGGCGGTGCTTGTGCAGCACCGCCACCGTCACCGCGGCCGCCTGCTCGGCCGCGCGCTTCTGCGAGCCCGAGGCGTCGGCCTCGTGCTTCCCGGCGTCGGCGCGGTCGCTGATGCCCCGGATCACCAGCGCGTTCAACTGGCCGTTGAGATGGGCCGCGTGAGCCGCTCCGGAGCCCTCCATCTCGATGGCGCCCGCGTCGTTGTAGTTCCTTCGGATGAACCGGGCGATCTCCGACGTGGCGTCCGCCAGGACGACATCGCCCGTGGCGATCGGCAGCAGGTGCGCTCGTACGTCGGGCATGTCCCGCACGGCGGAACGGGCCGCCTGGACGAGCGCGTGCGAGCCCGGCAGGGATTCCGGCCGGACCTGGAAACCCTCCGGTGTCTGCTTGCCGCCGTGGATCTCGTACACCTTCGTGCCGACGACGACGTCACCGATTTCGACGTCGTCCTTCAGACTGCCGGCGACACCGACGAAGAACACCGCTTCGGGGCCGAGCCAGTTGATGAGCTGGGTGGTGAGAGCGGCGGCACGCTCGGCGCCCATGCCCAGCTCGGCGAGCGCGACGTGCCAGGGCGTACCGGGTAGTCGGCCCTTCTCGACCCAAGTCCCGTCGCGGTGGACCAACTCCTCCCGCTCGTCCACGTGTGCGCGGACGGCGGCGTATTCGAGCGGAAGTGCGGTCAGGACCAGAACTGTGGGCCGGATCTCCTGCATAGTCATAAATTACCGCTGGGAGAAGGGACAGGTGTGCCGGAACAGGACCTCACCGTCGGGCAGTTGCTGCTCGCCGAATACCAGAGCGTCAAGGACGAGCAGAAGGCGCGGATCGGGTTCCGCGACAATCTGCTGTACGTCACCCTCGCCGTCGTGGCCGCCGTCATCGCCGCCGCGGCCCAGGCCAAGCAGCCCTCGATGCTGCTCGCGCTGCCGCCGGTGTGCGTCGTCCTCGGGTGGACCTACCTCGTCAACGACGAGAAGATCTCGGCGATCGGCCTCTACGTCCGCGACGGCCTGGGGCCCCGGCTGGCCGCCCTCACCGCGCACGGGAACGGGTTCACGACGTTCGGGTGGGAGGCGTACCACCGGAGCGACACCCGGCGCCGGTCGCGCAAGACCATCCAGACCGTGATCGACCTGACGGCGTTCTGCGCGGTACCGCTGGCCGCCCTGGTCGTGTTCTGGGTGAACGGCGACGGCGGCGGGCTGATGGTCACCTTGTCCGTGGTGGAGGCGCTCGCCGTGACGGGGCTCGCCTCGCAGATCGTGTGGTACGCGAAAGCGGCGTGAAGCCTGCCGCACAGCGCTATTTTTGACGCACTGTCACATACCGGGGGCGAGTACGGCCAATGGAAGCGGCACTGCTGGTGGCCCTGGCCGAGGGCGCGGGCGGGGACGGTGGGCGCCGGGCGGTGGAGAGGCTGGCGCGGGCGATGGGGCTCGACGCCGGGGCATCCGCCCGGGAGATCGCCGGGGCGGCGGCGGATCCGGCACGGCGGGATGCCGTACGGGAGTGGGGTGAGGCGCTGGCCGACCTGCTCGCCGCCGATCCGCGGGGCCTCGCCGGCGCGGTCGCGCGGGCCATGGAGCAGACCGCGCCGGGAAGCGGGATGTCCTGGTACGGCGGTGACCACCCCGACTTCCGGGGCGGGGTCTTCCTGCGCGAGGTGATCGGCGTGCAGGTCGTGATCCAGCACGGCGGGACCGCCGTTCCCGAGGCGCTGGCCGGCCTGCCCGCGCGGCCCGGTGGGTTCGCCGGCCGGGAGCGGGAGACGGAGGAACTGCTGCGCGCGCTCGACCCGGCCGGGGAGCAGCCGGCGGCGACCCTCGTCGCGGCCGTGTCCGGTCTCGGCGGCATCGGCAAGACCGCGCTCGCCGTCGAAACCGCGCACCTGGCCCACGAACGGGGCTGGTTTCCCGGCGGCGTTCTCTTCATCGACCTGCACGGCTACGACCGGGACCCCGTCACCGCCGACCGTGCCCTCCAGGCCCTGCTGCGAGCCCTCGGTACCCCGCCGGAACACATCCCCACCACGACGGACGAACGGGCGGCGCTCTACCGTTCGACGCTGGCCGGCCGCGCCCACGAGTGCGGTCCGGTGCTGGTCCTGGCCGACAACGCCTCCTCACCGGACCAGGTACGGCCCCTCCTGCCCGGTGACCCCCGGCACCACGTGCTGGTCACCTCACGCGACCGGCTGCCCCAACTGGGCGCGCGACTCTTTCCGTTGGACCAGCTGGGCCCGAGGGAGGCGTACGAACTCCTCGACCGCGCACTGCGGATCGCCGACCCGTACGACAGCCGGGTGGCCGACGATCCCGACACGGCCGAGCGACTCGCCGGGTTCTGCGGACACCTCCCGCTGGCCCTGCAGATCGCGGCCGCCCTGCTGGCCGAGGACCCGGGCAAGCCGGTCGCCGAACTCGTGGACGAGATGACCGAGTCCCGCGACCGCCTCGACCACCTCGACGACGGGGAGCGCAGTGTCCGTGCCGCGTTCGAGCTTTCCTACCGCCGGCTGCCGTCCGAGCAGGCGCGGTTGCTGCGTCTGCTTTCTCTGGCGCCCGGACCCGAGGTGAGTGACGAGGTCGTCGCCGCTCTCGTCGGTGCCGAGAAGCCCCCGGTGCGGGCCCTGAAGGCCCTGGCCCGTGCACACCTCGTGGAGAGGGGGAGCGAGCGCGGCTGGTGGCGACTGCATGACCTGGTGCGGGTGTTCGGGGCGGGTGTCGTGACGGAGGATGAGGGGTTGCGGAAAGAAGGGGAGGCGGCGCGGGAGCAGGTACTGGGGTTCTACTTGCAGTGGGCAGACGCGGCTGACAACCGGTTGCGGTGGCTGCCGGGAATGCCGGAGCCGGAGCGGTTCGGGGACCGGGGGCAGGCGCTGGCGTGGCTGGACGGTGAGCGGGCGGGCCTGGTGGAGGCGGTGGGATGGGGGCGGGAGAAGCGGTTCGCCGTAGTGGCGATGGCGCTGGCCCAGTGTCTGGGGGTGTACCTGGACTGGCGGCGGTACTTCGACGACCTGATCGCGGTCGCGGAGGGGGCGCGGGAGGCCGCGAAGCTTGCCGGGGACCGGATGGGTGAGGCCACTTCGTGGAGCTATCTTGGCAATGCCTTGCGGAGTGCGGGCCGTGCGGAGGAGGCGATCGGAGCCCACAGCCGGGCCCGCGACCTGTTCCATGCCGCCGGGGACGGCCAGGACAAGGCCATCGGGTGGGGCAACCTCGGCAACGCCCTGCGGGAGGCGGGCCGGGCGGAGGACGCGATCCTGGCCCTCATGCGGGCCCGCACCCTGTTCCATGCCGCCGGGGACCGCCACGGCGAGGCCGGCGCGTGGAACAACGTCGGTCTCGCCCTGCGGAGTGCGGGCCGGGCGGAGGAGGCTATCGCGGCCCTCATGCGGGCCCGCACCCTGTTCCATGCCGCCGGGGACCGCCACCGCGAGGCCATGGCGTGGAACAATCTCGGTCTCGCCCTGCGGGAGGCGGGCCGGGTGGAGGAAGCGATCGGGGCATACGGCAGGTCCTTGAAGCTCCGCCACGAGTTCGAGGACTGGTACGGCGAGGGACAGACCTTCCGGTCATTGGCCCTCGCTCACGAGGCCGCCCACCAGTCCGTCGAGGCCCGCACCGCCTGGCTCCTGTCCGCCGGCGCCTTCACCCTCGCCGACGCCCCTGCCGACGCCGCTCAGGCCCGCACCCGTGCCGCCGCACTGGACGACCCCACCCCCTAACGCCCCTTCTCCACCCCCCGGACCCACCGATACTGCAACTCGGGCCGCCCCACCGTCCCGTACTGCGGCCGCCGGGCCGCCCGGCCCGCGTCCACCAGATGCTCCAGATACCGGCGGGCCGTGATGCGGGAGATGCCGACCGCGTCGGCGACCCCCGTGGCCGTCAGGCCTTCGGACGCGTCGCGGAGCGCCACCGTCACCCGTTCCAGGGTGGGGGCGCTCAGGCCCTTGGGGAGGGCGGCCGGGCCCGGAGCACGCAGGGCCGCCAGCGCCCGGTCCACCTCGTCCTGCCCGCTCGCCTCCCCCACCGCCGCGTGGAACTCGGCGTACCGCACCAGCCGGTCCCGCAGGGTCGCGAAGGTGAACGGCTTCAGTACGTACTGGACGACACCCAGAGAGACCCCTTCCCGTACGACCGCGAGGTCCCGCGCCGACGTCACCGCGATCACGTCGGCGTGGTGGCCGGCCGCGCGCAGGGAGCGGGCCAGCTGCAGTCCGTGCACGTCGGGCAGGTGGAGGTCGAGGAGGAGCAGGTCGACGGGGGTGCGGTCCAGCGCCCGCCGCGCCTCCGCGCCGGTGTGGGCCTTGCCCACGGCGACGAAGCCGGGGACGCGGTCGACGTACATGACGTGGGCGTCGGCGGCGACCGGGTCGTCCTCGACGACCAGCACTCTGATGGACTCCCCGCTCATACGGCGCCTCCCGGACTCTTCGCGACGGCGGCCTCCCGCAGCGGCAGCCGGGCCTCGAAGGCCGCGCCTCCCCCGACGGCGGTGGCCACCGACAGGGAGCCGCCGTGCCGGGCCACCGCCTGGCTGACCAGGGCGAGGCCCAGGCCGCGCCCGCCGGAGCCGGACGGTTTGGTGGTGAAGCCGCGCTGGAAGACCGCCTCCGCGTGGTCCGGGTCCACTCCGGGGCCGGTGTCGCAGACCCGCAGGATCAGCTCCGCGCCGGACTCCTCGGTCAGGGCCGTCACCGTCACCCGGGGGCCGACGCCGCCCTGTACGGCGTCCACGGCGTTGTCGATGAGGTTGCCGAGGATGGTGACCAGGTCGCGGGCGGGCAGGGTGTCCGGGAGCAGTCCGTCGTCCAGGCGGCTGTCGTCCGAGACGACCAGTTCCACGCCGCGCTCGTTCGCCTGGGCCGTCTTGCCCAGCAGCAGCGCGGCGAGAACCGGCTCGCTCACCGCCGCCACCACCTGGTCGGTGAGCGCCTGCGCCAGCTCCAGTTCCGCGGTCGCGAAGTCGACCGCCTCGTCCGCCCGGCCCAGCTCGATCAGCGAGACCACGGTGTGCAGCCGGTTCGCCGCCTCATGCGCCTGCGACCGCAGTGCCTGCGTGAAGCCGCGCTCGGAATCCAGCTCGCCCGTCAGCGACTGGAGCTCGGTCACGTCCCGCAGGGTCACCACCGAGCCACGCCGCTGGCCGCCGGTGACCGGCGAGGTGTTCACCACCAGGACCCGGTCCGCCGCCAGGTGCACCTCGTCCACCCGGGGCTCCGAGGCGAGCAGCGCGCCCGTCAGCGGAGCCGGAAGGCCCAGCTCCGCCACCGATCTGCCCACGACATCCGCTCCGTCCTCGTCCTGGTTCACACCCAGCAGCTCCCGGCCGCCGTCGTTGATCAGCGCCACCCTGTACTGCCCGTCCAGCATCAGCAGCCCCTCGCGCACGGCGTGGAGCGCGGCCTGATGGTAGTCGTGCATATGGCTGAGCTCGTCCGCGTTCATCCCGTGGGTGTGCCGGCGCAGCCGTGCGTTGATGACGTACGTGCCGATGGCGCCGAGTCCGAGGGCGCCGGCCGCGACCACGATCAGTGCCGTCAGCTGTCCCTGGGCGCGCTGGCTGATCTGCTCGACCCTTATGCCGGCGCTGACCATGCCGACGATCCGCTCGCCGTCCAGGATCGGGGTGACCGCCCGGACCGACGGGCCGAGGGTACCGGTGTAGGTCTCGGTGAACGTACGGCCCGCCAGTGCCGGGGCCGTGTTGCCCTGGAAGACGAGGCCGATCTGGTCCGGATCGGGGTGCGTCCAGCGGATGCCCCGCGGATCCATGATCGTGACGAAGTCGACGTCGGTGTCCCGCACCACCTCCACCGCGTACGGCTGGAGCTTCGCGGACGGGTCCGGCGTACGGATCGCCTCCCGTACGGACGGGGAGTCGGCGACGGACCGGGTCACCGCGGTGGCGTGACGTTCCGCCGCCTGTTCGGCCTGGCTGCGGTCACTGACGTAGGTGAACAGCGCGGACCCGGCCACGACGACCGTGATGAGCACGGCCTGCATGGCGAAGAGCTGACCCGCGAGGCTGCGGGGCCGGGGGAGTGGGATGCGCATGCCTGCCAGTCTGCCTTCCGGTTGTGCGGTGAACTAAATGAACGGAAGGGTGACCGCGCTCACAGGGCGAGACATAGTCACGGCATTCCCCCAGGGCTGTCCACGGGCCCTGATCCGAATCTCCCCGGACGTGAGCCGCACGCCGGTGATGCCGACGACGTCGTCAAGGAGGGCCGCCGTGACCACCACTGCCGCTACGGCACCTGCACCCAAAGCCAAGCGGGACCGCACGCACTATCTCTACATAGCGGTGATCATCGCCGTCGCCCTCGGCATCGCCGTCGGTCTGCTCGCGCCCGACTTCGCGACCGAGCTGAAGCCGCTCGGCACCGGGTTCGTGAACCTGATCAAGATGATGATCTCGCCGATCATCTTCTGCACCATCGTCCTGGGCATCGGCTCGGTGCGGAAGGCCGCCAAGGTCGGTGCCGTCGGCGGTATCGCCCTGGCCTACTTCCTGGTGATGTCGGTCGTGGCGCTCGCCATCGGCCTGATCGTCGGCAACATCCTGGACCCGGGCACCGGCCTCGCCGTGACCGACGCCGTCAAGGAGACCGGCCAGGCGCAGGTCGACGCGGAGGCCAAGAGCACCGTCGACTTCCTGATGGGCATCATCCCGACCACGATCGTCTCGGCGTTCACCGCCGGCGAGGTCCTGCAGACCCTGCTGATCGCCCTGCTCTGCGGCTTCGCGCTGCAGGCCATGGGCTCCGCCGGGCAGCCCGTCCTGCGCGGCATCGAGCACATCCAGCGCCTCGTCTTCCGCGTCCTGGCGATGATCATGTGGGCGGCCCCGATCGGTGCCTTCGGCGCCATCGCCGCGGTCACCGGCTCGGCCGGCGTCGACGCGCTCAAGAGCCTGGCCGTGCTGATGCTCGGCTTCTACACCACCTGTGTGCTGTTCATCTTCCTGGTGCTGGGCACGATGCTGCGGGTCGTCGCGGGCGTCAATGTCCTCGCGCTCTTCAAGTACCTGGGCCGTGAGTTCCTGCTGATCCTGTCCACCTCCTCCTCCGAGTCGGCGCTGCCGCGCCTGATCGCGAAGATGGAGCACCTGGGTGTCAGTAAGCCGGTCGTCGGCATCACCGTCCCGACCGGCTACTCCTTCAACCTCGACGGCACCATGATCTACATGACCATGGCCTCGCTGTTCATCTCCGACGCCATGGGGACGCCGATGTCGATCGGCGAGCAGATCCCGCTGCTGCTGTTCCTGCTGGTCGCCTCGAAGGGCGCGGCCGGTGTCTCCGGCGCGGGTCTCGCCACGCTGGCCGGCGGTCTGCAGTCGCACAAGCCCGCCCTGGTGGACGGCATCGGCCTCATCGTCGGCATCGACCGCTTCATGAGCGAGGCCCGCGCCCTCACCAACTTCGCGGGCAACGCCGTCGCCACCGTCCTGATCGGCACCTGGACCAAGGAGATCGACCGGGACCGGGTGGACGAGGTCCTCGCCGGCAAGGCCCCCTTCGACGAGCGGACGCTTCTGGACGACCACGTCGGTGCGGACGACGCCCACGCCGGACAGGGCGGCGAGAAGGAGCTCGCCAAGGCCTGACGGCCCGCACCGCACCCCGCAGACCCGGGCGGCCGGGACACTCCCCCCGTAGCCCAGCCGCCCGGTGGCCGGAGGCCCGCCACCCGTATCCGGGCCTCCACAGCCGCCGAGCGGCCGGTCTCCACCCCCGTGAGCCCGGCCGCTCGGTCATGTCCGGCTCCGCGCCGCCCTTGCCTTGACGTCCGCGTCAAGGCTTACGTTCGTCCGTATGCGAATCGGCGAGCTGGCCGCACGCGCCGGGACCACCACGCGCACGCTGCGGTACTACGAATCCCGTGGGCTGCTGTCCGCGCGGCGCACCGGCAACGGTTACCGGACCTACGACGAGAGCGATCTGTTGCTGCTGCGGCAGATCCGCACGCTCCAGGACTTCGGGTTCGGCCTGGAGGAGACCCGGCCCTTCGTGGAGTGTCTGCGGGCCGGGCATCCCGAGGGCGACTCCTGCCCCGCCTCGCTCCAGGTCTACCGGCGCAAGCTGGACGAGCTGGACGCCCTGATCGGCGAGCTGAGCGCCGTACGGGCGAAGGTCGGGGAGCAGCTGGCGCGGGCGGAGTCGGCGCGGGACGTGCTGGCCGCCGACGCGGGGGTTCCGGGCGGCCCGGAACCGGTGTGCGAACTGGGAGGGGAGCAGCCATGAGCGGAGTGCCGGACGTCACGGACGCGGACTTCGGACGAGAGGTGATCGAGGCGGAACTGCCGGTGCTGGTGGAGTTCACCGCCGACTGGTGTCCGCCGTGCCGGCAGATGGCGCCGGTGCTGAGCGCGCTGGCCGCCGAGGAGGAGGGCCGGCTGAAGGTCGTCCAGCTGAACGTGGACGCCAATCCGGATACGACCCATGCCTACAAGGTGCTGTCGATGCCGACCTTCATGGTCTTCCGGGGCGGGGAGCCGCTGCGGTCGATGGTGGGGGCAAGGCCGAAGCGGCGGCTCCTGGAGGAGCTGGCGGACGTGCTCTGACCTGGTACGCGACACAAGAGAACCCCCGGGCAATTGCGCCCGGGGGTTCTCTTTGCGTATATTTATTGATTCGCGACTTCAGAAGTAAGAAGGCGCAATGAAGTTCAGTAGCCACAGTATATCCGGGCGGGAGCGGAATTGTCAAACACCGAATTGCCGGACGATGAATTGCGGCAGGAACAGCAATTCGTCGACGGACTGTACGCACGCGTGGACGCCCTGCGCGGCGACGCCGAGGTGTCCGTCACGGAGGCCCTCGCACAGGGCCACACCCCGAGGCAGGCCAGGCTGGAGCGGGACATCCTCGTCGCCGAGCGCTCCGGGCTGCTCGCCGCGCTGAACGCCGTCGACGGCTCCCTCTGCTTCGGCCGTATCGACCTCACCTCCGGCGGCACCCACCACATCGGCCGGATCGGCCTGCGCGCCGACGACACCGAACGCACCCCCGTCCTCATCGACTGGCGGGCCGACGTCGCCCGCCCGTTCTACCTGGCCACCGGCCACACCACGATGGGGCTGCGGCGCCGCCGGCACATCTCCACCGAGGGCCGCCGGGTCACCGCCCTGCACGACGAGATCCTCGACCTCGGCGACGACACCCGCACCGGCCACGAGGACCCGACCGGCGACGCCGTCCTGCTCGCCGCGCTCAACTCCGCCCGCACCGGCCGCATGGGCGACATCGTGCGCACCATCCAGGCCGACCAGGACCGCATCATCCGCGCCCCGCACCGCGGCGTCCTGGTCGTCGAGGGCGGCCCCGGCACCGGCAAGACCGCCGTCGCCCTGCACCGCGCCGCCTACCTCCTCTACGAGCACCGCGAACTGCTGGCCCGGCGTGCCGTCCTGATCGTCGGCCCCAACCCGGCGTTCCTCGGCTACATCGGCGAGGTGCTGCCCAGCCTCGGCGAGACCGGCGTCCTCCTCGCGACCGTCGGCGAGCTGTACCCCGGTGTGCGGACCACCCGGACCGACACCCCCGAGGCCGCCGCGGTGAAGGGCCGCGCCGCGATGGCCGACGTCCTCGCCGACGCCGTACGCGACCGGCAGGCGCTGCCCGACCCCGTGATCGCGATCGAGCACGACCGCGAGATCCTCATGCTCGACGACGGCCTGGTGAACGTCGCCCGCGAGCGCACCCGCGCCGCCGGCCTGCCGCACAACGTGGCCCGGGAGCACTTCGAGGGGCACATCCTCAACGCGCTCACCGACATGGTCGCCGAACGCATCGGCACCGACCCCTACGACGGCTCCAACCTGCTCGACCCCAGCGACATCACCCAGATCCGCGACGAACTCGCCGACAACCCTGAAGTCTGGTCCGCCGTCGACCGGCTGTGGCCCCGGATCACCCCGCAGCGCCTCGTCGCCGACTTCCTCGCCGCGCCCGAGGAGTACCTGTCCGACGAGGACGCCGCGGCGGTCCGCCGCCCCGTCACCCGGCACTGGACCGTCTGTGACGTGCCCCTGCTCGACGAGGCCGCCGAACTCCTCGGTGAGGACGACCGGCTCGCCCGCGAGCGCGCCGAACGCGAACGGCGGACGCAGATCGCCTTCGCGCAGGGCGTCCTGGACGTGTCGTACGCCTCCCGCACCTTCGAGTTCGAGGACAAGGAGGACGCCGACCCGGACTCCTCCGAGGTGCTGTCCGCGCACGACATCATCGACGCGGAACGCTTCGCGGAACGGCACGAGGAGGACGACCACCGCAGCGCCGCCGAACGCGCCGCCGCCGACCGCACCTGGGCGTTCGGGCACATCATCGTCGACGAGGCGCAGGAGCTCTCCCCGATGGCGTGGCGGCTGCTGATGCGGCGCAGTCCGACCCGTGCGATGACTCTGGTCGGCGACCCGGCCCAGACGTCGGAGGCGGGTGGTGTCGGCGCCTGGGCGGACATCCTCGCCCCCTACGTCGAGGACCGGTGGGAGCACACCCGGCTGGCCGTCAACTACCGCACGCCGGCCGAGATCATGGATGCCGCCGCGGCGGTCGTCCGTGCGGAGCACCCGGATTTCGAGCCGCCGGGCTCGGTGCGGTCCACGGGCGTACGGCCCTGGGTGCGCGCCACCGACGACCTGGCCGGTGCGGTCGCGGATGCCGTCGCGGAACTCCTCCCGGAGGAGGGGCGGTTGGCGGTCATCGCGCCACGCGCCCTGCATCGTGGCCTGGCCGCCCGACTCGACGGGGTGACGGCGGGTGCCGAACCCGATCTCGCGCAGGCGGTCGTCCTGCTCGACCCGCGTCAGGCGAAGGGGCTGGAGTTCGACTCCGTGCTGGTGGTGGAGCCGGGGCGGTACGGGACGAGCGATCTGTATGTGGCGCTGACCCGGGCGACCCAGCGCCTCGGCATTCTGCATGCCGAGGCGCTGCCGAAGGGGCTGGTGGACGTGGTGTAGCCGGCTGCGGGTGCGGGGCGTGCTGATGCTAGGCCGGGCGTAGCCATACCGTTGCCAGGGGCGGCAGGGTCAGGCGGATCGAGGCCGGGAAGCCGTGCCGGCCCTGGGGGTCCGGCTTCAGGGGGTCCGGGTGGGTGACGTCGGTGCCGCCGTAGCGGGCCGCGTCCGTGTTCAGGGCCTCGTGCCAGGCGGGCGCGTCGTCCGGGACGCCGATGCGGTAGTCGTGCCGTACCACCGGGGCGAAGTGGGACACCGAGAGCAGCGGGGAGCCGTCGGCGTCGTAGCGCAGGAACGCGAAGACGTTGTCCTCGGCCGCGTCCCCGGTCACCCACCGGAAACCGGACGGCTCGGTGTCGCCCTGCCACAGCGCCGGGGTGCGCCCGTACACATCGTTGAGGTCCCGCACCAGATCGCGCACCCCGCGATGGTCGGCCTCGGCGCCGTAGTGCGGGTCCAGCAGCCACCAGTCCGGGCCGTGCGCCTCCGACCACTCGGCACCCTGCGCGAACTCCTGCCCCATGAAGAGCAGTTGCTTGCCCGGATGCGCCCACATGAAGCCCAGGTAGGCCCGCAGGTCGGCCCGCTGCTGCCACCAGTCGCCCGGCATCTTCGACACCAACGACCGCTTGCCGTGG
Organism: Streptomyces sp. NRRL WC-3626; assembly: GCF_000718785.1. Lineage (GTDB taxonomy): Bacteria > Actinomycetota > Actinomycetes > Streptomycetales > Streptomycetaceae > Streptomyces > Streptomyces edwardsiae. Next base: position 162,237 of record NZ_JOCA01000016.1, read on the forward strand.
ACGACCTCGTCGTGGGAGATCGGCAGCACATAGTTCTCGCTGTACGCGTACACCATCGAGAACGTCATCTCGCCGTGGTGGTAGCGGCGGTGGACCGGCCCGTGGCTCATGTACTGCAACGAGTCGTGCATCCAGCCCATGTTCCACTTCAGCCCGAACCCCAGCCCGCCGAAGCCGCTCGGGCCCTTGTGGTGGGTGGCCCGGGTGACGCCGTCCCAGGCGGTGGACTCCTCCGCGATGGTCACGACCCCCGGCACCCTGCGGTACACGGTCGCGTTCATCTCCTGGAGGAACGCCACCGCGTCCAGGTTCTCCCGGCCGCCCTGCTCGTTCGGCGTCCACTGGCCCGGCTCGCGCGAGTAGTCGAGGTAGAGCATCGAGGCGACCGCGTCCACCCGCAGCCCGTCGATGTGGAACTCCTCGCACCAGTACAGGGCGTTGGCGACGAGGAAGTTGCGCACCTCGCGCCGGCCGAAGTCGAACTCCAGCGTGCCCCAGTCGGGATGGGCCGCCCGCAGCGGATCCTCGTGCTCGTACAGCGGCCGCCCGTCGAACTCCGCCAGCGCCCACTCGTCACGCGGGAAGTGCGCCGGCACCCAGTCCATCAGCACCCCGATCCCGGCCCGGTGCAGGGCGTCGACCAGGTACCGGAAGTCGTCCGGGGTGCCGAGGCGGGCCGTGGGCGCGTAGAACCCGGTGACCTGGTAGCCCCACGAGCCGCCGAAGGGGTGCTCGGCGACCGGCATCAGCTCGACATGGGTGAAGCCGAGGTCCTTCACATACGCGGGAAGCTGCTCGGCCAGCTGCCGGTACGTCAACCCGGGGCGCCAGGACGCCAGATGCAGCTCGTACACGGAGAACGGCGCCCGGTGCGCGGGCACCCCGGCCCGCCGCTCCAGCCACTGTGCGTCGCCCCACTCGTACGCCGACGACGTGACGATCGACGACGTGGCCGGCGGCACCTCCGTACGGCGGGCCAGCGGGTCGGCGCGCAGCGTCTTCGAACCGTCGGGGCGGGTGATCTCGAACTTGTACAGCTCGCCCTCCCCGATCCCGGGCACGAACAGCTCCCACACGCCCGTCGAGCCCAGTGACCGCATGGGGAAACCGGTGGCGTCCCAGAAGTTGAAGGAGCCCGCCACCCGCACCCCTCGGGCGTTCGGCGCCCACACCGAGAAGCGGGTGCCGGGGACGCCCTGGTGCGTCGTCGGGTGCGCGCCGAGGACCGTCCACAGCTCCTCGTGCCGGCCCTCGCCGATCAGATGCAGATCGAGTTCGCCGAGCGTCGGCAGGAAGCGGTACGCGTCCTCGGTCTCGTGCACCGTCCCCTCGTACGTCACGAGCAGCCGGTACGCCGGGACCTCGCCCAGCGGCAGCAGACCGGAGAAGAAGCCGTCGCCGTCGTCGTGCAGTTCGACGGTCAGGCCCCCGGAGACGACGGTCACCGCGAGGGCGTACGGCCGGAACGCCCGGAAGACGACCCCGCCGGGCACCGGATGCGCGCCGAGCACGGAGTGCGGGGCGTGATGGGTTCCGTTCAGCAGCCGGTCACGGTCGCCGGTGGTCACGGCGGGGGAGACGGCGATCTCCATGTCCGGGGGGAGGGGCTGCGCGGTGGCCGCCTCCGCCACGACCGCCTTCTTCGGGGCCTTCCCGGCCACCTTCTTCACCACGGCCTTCTTCACCACGGCCTTCTTGGTCCCGGCCTTCTTGGCCTCACCCTTCTTGCTCCCTGCCTTCTTGTTCCCTGCCTTCCTGGCCGGGCTCTTCGCCGAGGCGGCCTTCTTCGCCGGCACGGCAGCCGGTCGCTGCGGCTGCTCCGGATGCTGCGGACCGCTGGACTCGGGGCGGGGGGTCACGGGCGAAGCCTCCTGGACGCGGGTCGGATGGGTCAGGTCAGATCGGCCGTGGCGAGCCTGTGCACCGCGGCCATCGGTACGGGCAGCCACTCCGGGCGGTGCCGGGCCTCGTAGAGCACTTCGTACACCGCCTTGTCGGTCTCGTACGCGCGCAGCAGCACCGGCTCGGTGCGCGGGTCCCGGCCGGCCGCCTCCGCGTACCCGGAGCAGTACGCGGCCCTGCACCGCGTGGCCCAGTCCGGGTGCGGCGGGTCCACCGAACGGGCCGCGTAGTCGAAGGACCGCAGCATGCCGGCGACGTCCCGCACGGTCGGCTGCGGCATCCGCCGCTCGGCCAGCGGCCGGGCGGGTTCCCCCTCGAAGTCGATCAGCGACCACCGGCCGGCCGGGGAGCGCAGACACTGCCCGAGGTGCAGATCACCGTGGACCCGCTGAGCCGTCCAGGCGGGGCCCTCGGAGGCCAGATCGTCCAGTGCCGTGTACGCCGAGCGCAGCCCGCCCGCGTACGGCCGCAGCGCCGGCACCGCGTGCACGGCCGCCTCCAGCCGCTCGGCCATGCCGTCCACCAGCGAACGAAGCTGGGCGTGACCCAGTGTGACCGTGGGGAGCGCGCGGGACAGCGCGGTGTGCACCTCGGCGGTGGCCCGCCCGAGCGCCCGCGCCTCGGCGGCGAAGTCCTCGCCCTTGGCCAGCTCCCGCAGCGCCAGCTCCCAGCCGTCCGTCGCGCCCTGCACGAACGGCTGGAGCACGCCCAGCACATACGGTTCGGCCGCGGGCGGCGGTCCCGGCGTCTCGTCGGGGTCCGCGACCAGCCAAGCCGTCGGCGGCGGCACCCGGGGGCAGCCCTCGCGGGCCAGCGCCAGCGGCAGCTCCAGGTCGGGGTTGATCCCGGGCACGATCCGGCGCAACAGCTTCAGGATGAACGTATCTCCGTAGACGACCGAAGAATTCGACTGCTCGGCGGTCATCAGGCGCGGCACCAGGCCGGACCGGATCTCCTGGCGCGGGTCCCGTTCGAAGCGGAGCCCGCCGATCCGGGCCTGGGTGCGCAACGCCTCCAGGAGCAGTTCGGCGGGCCGGGTGTCGTGCAGGGCCTCGTAGACCGTATGTCCGGCCAGCGGGCCCCGTGTGACATGACCGATCAGCGCGGGCGCGAGCCGGGGCGGCAGCGCCTCGCGCACGCCTATGAGCAGCTGGTAGCAGTCGCCGGGCTGCTCGGGGCCGCCGTGCCCCGGCCGGCTCGGCTGATGGGCGCGCACGAGAAGGTGGTACAGGCCGAGCTTGGCGGCGGGCGGCAGCAGCTCGGTCGCCGCGACCAGGGCGAACCCGGTGACGGGGCGGCCCTTGCCCGCGAACCAGCGCTGCCGCGGCAGCCACTCCCTCAGCAGTGGATCCAGTGACGCAAGGAGGCCGGGCGGTGTCGTGACGGTGCGTGTGACGGCTTCCGACATGGCGTCGCGTCCTTCCCCTCTTTCGGCGCGCCCAGGGGGCGCCGCCGGTGGGCGGGGTGTTACTCATGCGTGCCCCGGGCGGAGCGGGGGAAACCGCCCCGCCCGGGTTCTACGCGGCGTCCTTCCGGAGCCGGAACCAGTAGAAGCCGTGGCCCCCGAGGGTCAGCAGATACGGCAGGTCGCCGATGGCCGGGAAGCGCACCCCGCCGAACAGCTCGACCGGGTGCCGCCCCGCGAAGGCGCTCAGATCCAGCTCCGTGGGCTGTGCGAAGCGGGAGAAATTGTGCACGCACAGCACCAGGTCGTCCTCGTGCTCCCGCAGGAAGGCCAGCACCGCCGGGTTCGTGGACGGCAGCTCCGTGTAGGAGCCGAGGCCGAACGCCGGGTTCTGCTTGCGGATCTCGATCATCCGCCGGGTCCAGTGCAGCAGGGAGGACGGCGAGGCCATGGACGCCTCGACGTTCGTGACCTGGTAGCCGTAGACCGGGTCCATGATCGTGGGCAGGAAGAGCCGGCCGGGGTCGGAGGACGAGAAGCCCGCGTTGCGGTCCGGTGTCCACTGCATGGGGGTGCGTACGGCGTCGCGGTCGCCGAGCCAGATGTTGTCGCCCATGCCGATCTCGTCGCCGGCGGATGCCGATGTTGGCCCGCATGCGGGGGTCCTTGGCGTACTCCGCCCACATGTAGTCGCGTTCCTCGTCGGTGACCATCTCCAGGGTCAGCTCGTCGTGGTTGCGCAGGAAGATGCTTGCGCACCCGCTTCAGGAAGGCGTGGGTCTCCGGGAGGTTCTCGCAGTTGGTGCCCTCCTGCTGGTACAGATACGGCACCGCGTCCAGCCGGAACCCGTCGATGCCCAGGTCCAGCCAGAACTTCAGCGCGGAGATCATCTCCTCCTGGACCGCCGGGTTCTCGTAGTTCAGATCCGGCTGGTGCGCGAAGAAGCGGTGCCAGTAGTACTGCTTGCGTACGGGGTCGTACGTCCAGTTGGAGGCCTCGGTGTCGACGAAGATGATCCGCGCGTCCTGGAACTGCTTGTCGTCGTCGGCCCAGACGTAGTAGTCGCCGTACGGCCCGTCGGGATCCTTCCTCGACTCCTGGAACCACGGATGCTGATCGCTGGTGTGGTTCATGACGAAGTCGATGATGACGCGCATACCGCGCTGGTGAGCGGAGTCGACGAAGTCCACGAAGTCGGCGAGGTCGCCGAACTCCGGGAGTACGGCGGTGTAGTCGGCGACGTCGTAGCCGCCGTCCCGCAGCGGGGACTTGAAGAAGGGCGGCAGCCACAGGCAGTCGACGCCCAGCCACTGCAGAGGCGGGAGTGTCCTCGAAGGTGTCCGGGACGGGTTCGTTGACGATCATGTGGTGGGTGACCCTCCGATCGACGGGCTGGACGGTCGCGGAACACGGCTGTGCTCATCCGGGAGCTCACTCCCGGATGTCCGGCCGACGACGAGCACATGTGCTCCCCCCGGCTCCAGGCGCACATAGTTGGCACTGCCCCACTGATAGGTCTCGCCGGTGAGCTCGTCGCGCACCGGTACCGACTCGTGCCGGTTCAGGCCGAGTTGCGGCATGTCCAACGAGACCGTGGCCTCCTGGGTGTGGTGGGGGTCGAGGTTGGCGACCACCAGAACCGTGTTCGAACCGTGCCGCTTCGAGTAGGCGATGACCTCCTCTTTGTCCGCGTGATGGAAGTGGATGTCGCGCAGTTGCCGCAGGGCCGGGTTCTCGCGGCGGATGGTGTTGAGCTGGGTGATGAGGGGGCTGAGGGTGGTGCCCTGGCGTTCGGCGGTTTCCCAGTCGCGGGTGCGGAGCTGGTATTTCTCGCTGTCGAGGTATTCCTCGCTGCC
>NZ_JOCA01000017.1 GCF_000718785.1 Streptomyces sp. NRRL WC-3626
CCCACGGTCCAGTTCTGCGCGGACGTCCCGTTGCAGTCGTAGAGCTGTACGGCCGTACCGTTGGCGGTGCCCGCACCGGCCACGTCCACACACTTGCCGCCGAGTCCGGTGATGCGTCCGGTGGCGGCAGCGGCGGCGCTCGCCGGGACGGAGTGGAGACCTGCCAGGAGGGCGGCGACGGCCGCCGTGCCGAGCGCGCCGCGCAGCGCGGGTCTGTTCAGAAGCGTCGTGGTCATGAGTCACTGTCCTTCTTGCCGCCGATGCCCGGCACGCGGCGGCAGTACCGCCTCCGACATGTCCAGGACATGCCAAAACGGCTGCGGACTCCGTGACGGCGGTGCGGCGGCAGGTGGGGGAGAGGATAGGAAACCTTACTTACTTCAGTCCGTGATTTAAGGAGTGACTGAAGCGCCTGTCAAGTGTTTGGTCCAGTCCAACTCGCGCCCGCGGCGCAGGAGTTCCCGAGGCCGCTCCCCGCTGTCGGTGAACGGCGCCCGCGCCCGCATCGCGTCAGGCCCTCCGCGCTTGCCTGGTCTATCGAATTTCGATAGCTTCCCATCGTAAGTCGATCGAAGCGTCCGCCTTCGACGTCCCGAAGGAGCACTCCCATGCCCACAACAGCCCGCCGCGAGGCAACCGTCGACACGGATGTCCTGGTGGTCGGCGCCGGCCTCGCCGGCCTGCACGTCGCCACCCTGCTCGCCCGGCAGGGCCACGATGTGCTCCTGGCCGAACGGCGCACCGCCCTCGGCGGCGCGATCCGCACCACCGGCATCTTCGTACGCAAGACACTCGACGACTTTCCGCTGCCCGACGAGCATCTCGGACCGCCGATCCGGCGCGTGGTGCTCTATCCGCCCGGTCTGCGCCGCCCCGTCGCTCTGGTCAGCGACCGTGACGAGTTCCGGGTGGGCGACATGGGGCCGCTGTACGAAACGGCGGCCACGGCGGCGGTCGACGCCGGTGTGCGACTGGCACTGGGCACGCGCTATGCCGGCCGGGACGGCGACACCTTCCGGCTGGTGGGGCGCGGCGGACCGGTCGCGGTCCGGGCGCGCTTCGTCGTCGGCGCCGACGGGGCCCGTTCGAGCGTCGCCCGCGACCTCGGCCTCGACCGCAACCGACACATGCTGGTCGGCGCCGAGGAGGTCTTCGCCGTACCGTCGAACGGCGAACCGCCGACCTTCCACTGCGTCCTCGACCCCTCCCTCGCCCCCGGCTACCTCGCCTGGGTGATACACGACGGGGAGCACGCCCATGTCGGGGTCGCCGGCTATGCCGAACGCTTCCCCCAGGGGCTGCGCCGCACCATGGAACGGTTCAGCGCGTCGGCCCCCGGACTGGACGGCGTACGGCGGCCCGAGTCGGTGGAACGGCGCGGCGGACCGATACCCGTCGGCGGGGTACTGCGGCGCATCGCCTGCGCCGACGGACTGCTGGTGGGGGACGCGGCGGGCGCGGTCTCCCCGCTCACCGCCGGTGGTCTTGACCCGTGTCTGCGCCTGTCGGAACTGGCCGCTTCCGTCCTCGACGAGGCACTGCGGTCGGGCGGCGCGGATTCCCTCGCCCACTACGACGGGGCCGCTCTGCGCGCCCGGTTCCGGGGCCGGCTCGGTATGCGCAGGGGCCTGGCGTACCTCCGGGCACCGGCCGCGGCCACGGCGGCGTTCGCCCTGCTGCGCACACCGCCCGGCCGGGCCGCCGCCGCCCGGGTCCTCTTCGGCGACCGCTCCTTCCCCGACCCGGCGCCGGCCGGTCAGACGCCGGTGAGCAGGGCGTCGAGCGGGGCGGGCACCCGCTCGGGCTGAAGGGCCTCGACGAGGACCCGGCCGTAGCGGATCTTGCGGCCCTTCTTGGTGCCCAGGAAGCGCCGCAGCCGTTCCTGTGCGCTACGGTCCCGTTGCGCGGGCTGGTTGAGGAAGGTCCGCAGGGGCCGCAGTTCGCCCTCCGCCCGGACCAGTTCCTCCACCCGGTCGACCCCCAGCGCGCGGATCAGCTCGTCCTCCAGATCCGCGGCACAGACGAAGAACTCCGCCCGCCCGGCACCGGCCCGCTCGAGTCCCCGGGCGTAGTAGCCGCGTTCGCCCTTGTCGCACAGCCCCGTCAGCCGCAGGCCCAGACCGGGCGGCCCCAGCAGCCGGGCGAAGCGCCCGATGTTCATCGCACCGCCCATCGGCAGGACGCAGACCCCCTCGGCCGCCAGGTCCCGGCCGCGGCGCGCGGCCAGTGCCTCGACCGCGGCGGCGTCGCTCAGCCCTTCGAGCAGGACCGCCGTCCGGACGCCGAGCCGCTCCGCCAGTTCGCGCGCCGGGTCGCCGGGACCGCCGGCGGCCCACGCGGCGACCGCGTCCCGGAACACCCTCATGTCAGCCATGAGAGGAGTCTGTCCCCTCCGAGGCCGCCGGCGACAGGTAATTACGGCCGGAGGGCGACACCGGCACCCGCGGCACCGGTGTCGCCGTCAAGGTCCGGCTATTGCACGCAGCCGATCGTGCCCACGGGGAAGTCGTTGCCCGACGACGTGGCCGTGAAGCCGAACGTCGTACTGCCGTCCGGAGCGATCACCCGGTTGTGATCGACGTTCCGTACCGTCACCGTGCCGTCGGAGCCCTTCGTCAGCGAACCGTTCCAGGCACTGCCGATCGTGGTCCCGGTACCGGGCTTCCACTGCACGGCCCAGCCGTTGAGCGGTGACGTCCCGTGGTTCATCACCTCGACGGAGCCCTGGAAACCGCCGCTCCAGGAGTTCACCACGGAGTAGACGGCCATGCACTCACCGGTGTGCGGGGGATCCGTCGGGTCCGGGTCCGTGGGGTCCGGGTCCGGGGTGCCGCCGTCGTCGCCGATGCCGGTGACCTCGCCGTTGCCGCCGTCGAAGACGACGTCGGAGCAGGAGAAGAAGTTCTCCTGGCTGTCCGAACGCACCCACTGCATGAAGATCAGCGCGTTGCCGGAACGCCCGGAGGGCAGCTTCAGATCCCAGTGATAGTGGCCGCCGTTGGCGCCCGGCGAACCCTGCTGGGGCGGGTTGGTGACGGTCTGGATGAGATCCAGGTCGTTCCAGCCCAGCTGGGAGGTGGGCGACCAGCCGGGCTTGGTGATGTAGACCCGGAAGTCACCGGGGTGGGCGGCCCAGTTGCTGTACTTCACGTTGATCGTCGCACCGGACGTCAGATGCGTGCGGGGCCAGTCGGAACGGGCCGCGTTGTAGGCGGAGAAGTCGTACGGGGACCGGTCGCCCGCGCTGCAGAGCGTGCCGTCCGGGACATAACCGGCGCCACGGCCGCCCGCGTTGGAGTCGAGCACGGCGAACCAGTTGTACAGCGCCGTCGACCCGCTCTGGTTCAGCGCGGCCTGGCACGCGGGGTTGTCCGGGTCCAGTGCGCCGGTGCCGGTGATGGCGTCCAGCTGACAGAGGTAGGTGCGCGATCCGGGCATCATCGCCACGCCGTGCGCCTGCGCGTCGTTCTGCCAGAGGAAACTCAGTCCGAGCCCTCCGAGGAGGGTGGCCAGTACCGCTGCCAGGGAGACGAATCTGCGTCGTAAGACCATGGAATCTCCTGTACCGGTGGTGGATGGGCGGGGATAGGTGGAAACCCCGCCCGTCCGGGGTGGGTGCCGACCGGACGGGCGGGGGGCTCGGATGAGCGCGGGGCCCGGGGGCCCGCCCTGCCGGCGCAGGGGGGAAGGGCGGGGCCCCGGGCCCGGGGGACGCGGCGGGGACGCGGCCCGCCGGTCGTGTCAGGCGGTCGCGCAGACGGTGCCGTTCAGGCTGAACCCGTTCGGCGGGGTGAAGGAGCCGCTGTAGGTGCCCTGGAAGCCGAAGTTCGCGCTCGCGCCGGGCGCGATCCGCCCGTTGGTGTCGAGCCCGCTCGCCGTGACCGCCCCGGAGGCGGGGGTGACGGAGGCGTTCCAGGCGTTGGTGACGCGCTGTCCGGAGGGGAGGGCGAAGGCGAGCTTCCAGCCGTCGACGGCGGACGAACCGGTGTTCCGCACGGTCACATCGGCCGTGAACCCGCCCGGCCAGACGTTCGTGGCGTACGACACCGAGCACGCGGCCGGACCACCCGGCTCCCCGGGCTCCTGCGGGCCGCCGCCACCGGTGTTCACCGTGGACGAGAAGGAGTCGACCGACAGCCCCGCACCGTTCTGCCACGGCTCGAAGCCCGCCTGGACACTCGTCAGATACCAGTCGTTCTGAGCCATCCCGCGCGCCACGGTCGCCCGGACGAAGTCCATGACGTCGAAGCTCCAGCCGCTCATCGCCGACGGCGCCACGAACGACAGAACGTCGTTGGTGCCGTTGCCGCCCGCCCACACCTCCCAGGTGCGCCCGCCGACACTCGCCGTGCCGGCCCGGGAACCGATCGGCTGGATCTGGCCCACCTTGTTCAGCCAGATCATGATCTCGGTCCGGTTCACCCCGTCGGTCCGGGGCGTCGGGTCCAGCCAGATGTCGTACGAGGCGTTGTACACGGCGTTGTCGACGAAGCCGTACGAGATGCTGCTGGGCGCGCTGGAGATGCCGCTGATCCGTGCCGGGAGGGCGGTGCCCGGCGAACAGTTGGTGTAGTGGCAGCCGTTGAAGACCGACGGATACGACTTCGGGGCCCCGTTGGTCGGCACCGAACCGTCGGCCCGGGTGACGCGGAAGCCGCTGTCCGTGGCGGTGACGCACTGGGTGGCGCTGGTGCCCCAGCGGTTGTTCTGGACGACGTAGCGCCCCTGGATCACGGTCGATCCGAACTGTTCGCAGACCGTGGTGTCGGCCTGGGCCGGCGCCGTCCCGGTCACCAGCGCCGCGAGCACGGCGAAAGCGGTGAGGAGCGTCGCCAACAGGCCGCGCGGGACCCGGGGTTGGTTCGGTAACCGTCGCATGAGGGGGACCTCTCCAGGAGGATGCGGGGGACCGGGCGGGAGCGCTCCCCTCTCCCCATTGATGGGAGCGCTCCCAGTTGTGTTTCGGAACGGGACTGTAGGAGCTACCCATGTCCCTGACAAGGCCGTGCGCGGGAAACTGTCGAATTCTTTTCGAAGCCGCAGGTCGGAGAGTTGATCCATCACGGGTTACGGCCTCGGGAGCGCTCCCGAAACATTCGGTGTGACGCGCACGGGTCAGGCGGAGTCGCGCAGCACCAGTTCGGTGCGGAGGATGACGTGCCGCCAGGCCACCTCCGGCTGCTCCATCTCCTCCAGGAGCAGCCGGACCATCGTCCGGCCGATCTCCTCCAGCGGCTGCCGCACCGTCGTCAGCTTCGGCGCCGTGTGCTGGGCGAGCGGGAAGTCGTCGAAGCCGATCACCGCCACGTCCTCCGGCACCCGGCGCCCGGCCGCCCGCAGGGCGTCGAGCGCGCCCGCGGCCATGGTGTCCGACGCGGCGAACACACCGTCGATCTCCGGTGCGCGCTCGATGAGTTCGGCCATCGCCCGGCGCCCGCTGTCCGCCGAGAAGTCCCCCTCGACGGTCCAGGAGTCCCGGTGCCCGACGCCCGCCCGTTCCAGCGCCTCGCGGTAGCCGCGCAGCCGGCACTGGGCCACGTACATGTCGAGCGGCCCCGTGATGGTGCCGACCGAGCGGCGGCCGAGTCCCAGCAGATGCGCCACCGCGCCGCGGGCGCCGCCGGTGTTGTCCGCGTCGACGTAGGTCACGCTCTCCTCGCCCGAACGCCGCCCCAGCAGCACCGTGGGCAGGCCGACCTCGGCCAGCATGTCGGGCAGCGCGTCCTCCGCGTGCACGGACATCAGCATCACGCCGTCGACCCGGCCGCCGCGCGCGTACTCCACGAGCCGCTGCCGTTCGGCGTCCGTGCGGACCAGGGTGAGCAGCAGCTGCACCTTGGTGTCGGTGAGCGCGTCGCCGACGGACCGGACGATCTCCGAGAAGAACGGCTCACCGAACTGCCGCCAGTCCGGCTCCGTCATGACCAGCGCGACGGCGTCGGCACGCCGGCCCGCCAGTGAACGGGCCGCCAGATTGGGCACGTAGCCCAGTTCGGCGATGGCACGCTGCACGGCACGGCGCGTCGAATCCTTCACGCCCGCCGCGTTGTTGATGACACGCGAGACGGTGCCCCGCCCCACACCCGCGAGCGCGGCCACCTCCTCCAGCGTCGGTGTGCCGGGACGCTGCCTGCTCATGACCACCCCCACGAGATCACTAGATCCTACGGCCACCGACGCCCCGAACGGCCTGTTCGTCGGCACACTTTGTGGCCGGCCGGTGACGGACTCTGGACAGCGGCCCCGGCGCTGTGCTGTCATCCCGACTGGTTCTTACAACGTTATAAGAGCCAGCTCTGCGCACCTCCCGGCCGGATCCAGGACGTCGAACAGGAGCCCCCCACATGCCCCTCGACAGACGCACCCTCCTCAGCGCGGGCGCCCTCGGCGTCGCCGCGCTCGGCGGCGCCCTCGCCCCGTCCGCGTCCGCCGCGCCCCGGCGGCCGGCGGCGGCGCCCGCGCCCGACGCCTTCCGCAAGCTGCCGTCCGGCAGCGTCACCGCGCGCGGCTGGCTCGCCGGCCAGCTGCGACTCCAACTCGACGGCCTGTGCGGCCGGTACGAGAGCTTCTCCCACTTCCTCGACTTCACGGCGACCGGCTGGGTGCATCCGGAGCGCGGCGGCTGGGAGGAGGTGCCGTACTGGCTGCGCGGCTATGTGCCACTGGCCGTCGCCACGGGGGACACGGCCGCCCTGGCCCGTTCCCGCGAGTGGATCGACGCGATCCTCGCCACCCAGCAGAGCGACGGCTTCTTCGGACCGCGCTCCCTGCGCACCTCACTCAACGGCGGGCCCGACTTCTGGCCGTTCCTGCCGCTCCTGCAAGCCCTGCGCACCCACGAGGAGTTCACGCACGACGAGCGTGTCGTGCCGTTCCTCGTCCGGTTCCTGCGGTTCATGAACGCCCAGGGCCCCGGCGCCTTCGACACCAGCTGGATCTCCTACCGCTGGGGCGACGGGCTCGACATCGCCGTATGGCTGTACCGGCGTACCGGGGAGCCGTTCCTGCTCGATCTGGCCGCCAAGATGCACACCCACGGCGCCGACTGGACGGGCGCCACCCCCACCCGGCACAACGTCAACATCGCCCAGGGCTTCCGCGAACCCGCCCAGTACGGACAGATCGCGGGCTTGGACGAACTGACCCGGGCGACCTACCGCGCCTACGACGACGTCATGAACGCCTACGGGCGGTTCCCCGGCGGCGGCATGGCGGGCGACGAGAACTACCGGCCCGGATTCGACGACCCCCGGCAGGGCTTCGAGACCTGCGGGATCGTCGAGTTCATGGCCAGCCACGAACTCCTCACCCGGATCACCGGCGACCCCGTCTGGGCGGACCGCTGCGAGGACCTGGCCTTCAACATGCTGCCCGCCTCCCTCGACCCGCGGGGCCGTTCCATCCACTACGTCACCAGCGCCAACAGCGTCGACCTCGACAACAGGACCAAGACACAGGGGCAGTTCCAGAACGGCTTCGCCATGCAGGCCTTCCACCCCGGTGTCGACCAGTACCGCTGCTGTCCGCACAACTACGGCATGGGCTGGCCGTACTTCACCGAGGAGCTGTGGCTCAGCAGCCCCGACGGCGGTCTCGCCGCCGCGATGTACGCGCCGAGCCGGGTGCGCGCACAGGTCGCGGGCGGCACCACCGTGACCGTCACCGAGGACACCGGCTACCCCTTCACCGAGACCGTCACCCTCACCGTGTCCACCCCGCGCCCGGTGCGCTTCCCGCTGCGGCTGCGCGTGCCCGGATGGTGCCGGGGACCCGAACTGCGCGTCGACGGCCGCCTCTCGAGTGCGCCCGACGGTCCTGCCTGGGCCTCGGTGAACCGCACCTGGCACGACGGCGACGTGGTGACCCTGCGGCTGCCCCAGCGGACCGAACTGCGCCACTGGCCCGAGCAGCACGGCGCCGTCAGCGTCCAGCACGGCCCGCTCACCTACTCCCTGAAGATCGGCGAACGGTACGACCGCTACGCGGGCGACGACACCTTCCCCGAGTACGAGGTGCACGCCACCTCCGCCTGGAACTACGGCCTCACCCCCTCGCCCCGCCTCACCCTCGACCGCGCGGGCGGGCCCGTCCCCAACAACCCCTTCACCCACGACACCACTCCGGTCCGTATCACCGCCGACGCCCGGCGTATCGACGCGTGGATCGCGGACGACGAGCATGTCGTCGCACCGCTGCAGGACGGACCCGCGCGCAGCGACGCGCCCGTGGAGACCGTCACCCTGATCCCCATGGGCGCGGCGCGACTGCGCGTCACGGCCTTCCCCACCGCGTCGCCCGACGGACGGGCCTGGACGCCGGAACCGCCGTTCAAACGGCTGCAGAACCGGAACAGCGCGAAGGTCCTCGCCGTCGACGGGATGTCCACCGAGAACAGCGCACGCGTCGTCCAGTTCGACAACACCGGCACGGGCGATCACGCCTGGCAGCTCGTGGACCGGGGCGAGGGCTGGTACCTGATCCGCAACGGGCACAGCGGCAAGGTCCTCGGCGTCGACAACATGTCCACCGCGAACAGCGCACGCGTCGTGCAGTACGAGGACAACGGCACCGCCGACCACCTCTGGACGTTCGTCGACAACGGCGACGGCTGGTACCGCGTCCGCAACCGCAACAGCGGCAAGGTCCTCGGCGTCGACAACATGTCCACCGGCAACAGCGCACAGGTCGTCCAGTACGACGACAACGGCACCGCGGACCATCTGTGGCGCTTCCTGTGAGCCGGTGACGCCACGGTCCGCCCGGCACCTCCCCGCCGGGCGGACCACGGCCGGTCAGCCGCCGTGCGTGCCGGCGCTGCGATAGCCGGTGTACGTGTACGGGTTGTCCAGCACCTTCGTCTCGGGGATGCCCGGGTTCATACCGCGCTCCCACGCCTCGCCGCCCAGCCGGTCCCGGAGGTGCCCGACCGTCGCCTCGACCGTCCGGCGTGCCTTCACCAGGTCGACGCCGACCAGCCGGTGGTCGTACTTGACGACCCGGCCGTCCACGACGACGGTGTGCACATCCGCCCGCTGCGCCTGGAAGGCCACATGGCCGTACGGGTTGAGCAGCGGGAACATCACGGGCGAGTGGTCGTTCCTGATCAGGACGACGTCGGCCTTCCTGCCGGCCTCGAGCGAACCCACCGTGCCGTCCAGGCCCAGCGCCCGTGCCCCGCCGCGCGTCGCCCACTCCACGACCTGCTCGGCCCGCAGATGGGCGTGGGTCACCGTCTCGCCGACGGCGTGCGCCTCCAGATGCTCGCGTGCCCGGTCGGCGCCGAGGGTGGCCCGCATCGCCGAGAACAGGTCACCGCTCCACCACACACTCGTGTCCATGGACAGCGAGACGGGGATGCCGTGGGCGCGCAGGGCCCAGGTAGGCGGATAGCCCTGCCCGCAGCTCTGCTCGCTCTCCGTCGACACCGACACGGAGCCGCCCGTGGCCGCGATGCGGTGGTAGGAGTCGGCGTCGAGGGTGGCGGCGTGCACATAGACGGTGCCGGGGGTCATGAAACCGTGGTCGTGCATCAGACGGATGCCGTTGTCGTCGGTGGCGCCCCACACGCCCGCGTGCGTGGTCACCGTGGCACCCAGTTCGCGGGCCACCTCGAACGCGGCCTTCTCCGGGAAGGCGGGATCGCCGGTGACGTCGAAGGCCATCTGGAAGCCCAGCATGTCGTCACCGCGGAAGCGGCGGGCGACGAAGTCGCGGAACTCCGGTGCCGCCGACCACTCCCAGGGCGCCGCCTGGATGTTGCCGTAGGCGAGGACGAACCGGCCGGGCACCTCCTCCAGGGCGTCGACGGCGGCGTCCGCGTGCTGCACCGTCTGCAGACCGTGCGACCAGTCCACGGTCGTGGTCACACCCGCGTCCAGTGCCTCGATCGCCGACAGCAGGTTGCCCGCGTACACGTCCTCGGGCCGGAAGTGCCCGCCGTGCTCGAGGTAGTACCAGACGAAGTACTGGGTGAGGGTCCAGTCGGCGCCGTAGCCGCGCATCGCGGTCTGCCACATGTGCCGATGGGTGTCGATCATGCCCGGCATCACGATGCCGCCGGTCGCGTCGATCTCGGCGGTGCCCTCCGGGACCGCCAGGGACGGGCCGACCGCCTCGACACGCTTTCCCACGACCAGGACGTCCGCCCCGGTGAGGACGGTCCTCCGGTCGTCCATGGTGAGGACGGTCCCGCCCCGGAACACCACGGGTGAGCCCGGTGCGGGGGCGCTCCCGCTTCCGCTCGGACCACTGGCCACGTTCATACGAATCCTCCGGGTCGGTGCCGCCGGGCCGCAGGTGGTGCGCCACTCCGCCCATCGGCGCGGACGATTGTCCGTGTGTCGGACAACGGAGCGATGGCGTAACGATGTGTCGGTTCCACGGAGCCTGTCAATACTCCGTGCGGACCCGCACCGCCGACACCGGCCGGGGAACGGGTGCACGGTCCGCCCTGCGGACGGCGCGGCCCCGGGGGAGCTACGCTCGGGTCCGGGCGCCCGGCGGCGTCCGGACCCCCGAGCACCAGGAGCTCCACGTGCCGCGTCGCGACGACGACCCGAACTTCATCGAGGCGATCGCCCGCGGATTCGACGTCATCAAGGCGTTCGATCCGCACACACCCGTCATGAGCCTCACCGAGGTGGCCACCGCCACCGGCCTGGCCCGCCCCACCGCACGCCGCATCCTGCTGACCCTGGAGTCACTGGGCTATGTGCGCACGCTCCCGGCCGGCGGCTTCACCCTCACCGCCCGTGTGCTCGAACTCGGACTCACCTATGTACAGGCCATGGGGTTGTGGGGGGTCGCCCGTCCGCACATGGAGCGGCTGGTCGCCCGTACCCATGAGTCGACGTCCGTCGCCCAGCTCGACGGTTCCGACGTCGTCTACGTCGCCCGGGTCGCCGTACCCAAGATCATCGCGCTGGCCGTGAGCATCGGCACCCGGTTCCCCGCCGCCCAGACCTCCCTGGGCAAGGTGCTGCTCGCCGGACTGGAGCCGGAGGAACTGGACGAGGCGCTGGCCGAGCCGAGCCGGTCCGCGGCCCTGCCCCGCCACCGGTTCGACCGCGCCGGACTGGACGCGACCCTGCAGGAGGTACGGGCCAGGGGCTGGTCCCTGACCGACCAGGAACTCGCCGCCGGGATCCGCTCGGTGGCGGCACCCCTGCGCGACGGCGACGGCCGGGTGATCGCCGCGATGAACGTCACCGTCCACGCCGCCGAGACCCCGGTGGAGAAACTCCGGGACGAGTACCTCCCCCTGCTGCTGCGGGCCGCGGGGGAGGTGAGCGCCGACTTCGCCCGCTACGGCGCGATCCCGCGCACCCCGGTGACCTGAATCTTCTGCCCCGCCCTTGACGGACCGCCCGGACCACTCCGACACTGCCGGTCAGCGGACAGTCGTCCGCACAGCGATCAAGGGAGTGCTCAAGGATGGCGGACGAAGCGTCTCGGTCCGGCGACGGCGGCGCCCCCGGGCCCCTGGACGGACTGCTGGTCGCCGACTTCTCCCGTATCCTCGCGGGCCCCTACGCCACCATGCTGCTGGCCGACCTGGGCGCCGACGTCATCAAGGTGGAGGGGCCGCGGGGCGACGACACCCGCACCTGGCTCCCCCCGGTGCGCGGAGACGTGTCCACCTACTACCTGGCCGTCAACCGCAACAAACGGTCCCTGGTCCTGGACCTGAAGGACGACACCGACGCGGCGCTGGCCCGGGAACTCGCCGCCCGCGCCGATGTGGTGATCGAGAACTTCAAACCCGGCGGACTCGACCGCTACGGCCTGGGCCACGACGCCGTCCGCTCCGCCAACCCGCGCGTCATCTACGCGTCGATCAGCGCGTTCGGCTCCCAGGCGGACCCCTCGCTGCCGGGATACGACCTGATGGTGCAGGCGATCTCCGGTCTGATGAGCCTGACCGGCGACCCGGACGGGCCGCCCTACCGGGCCGGCATCTCGGTCTTCGACGTGATGACCGGCATGCACGCCTCCATCGGCATCCTCGCCGCCCTGCACCACCGCGACCGCACCGGCGAGGGCCAGCACGTGGAGGTCGACCTCCTCTCCTCGGCCCTGTCCGGCCTGGTCAACCACTCCAGCGCCCATGTGGCCGGCGGCGAGGTCCCGCACCGGATGGGCAACGCCCACCCGAGCCTGTTCCCGTACGAGCCGCTGCCCGTCGCCGACGGCGAACTCATCGTCATCGCCGGGAACGACGGCCAGTTCGCGAAGCTGTGCGACGTACTCGGCCTCCCGGACCTCCCGGCGGATCCGCGCTTCGCCCGCAACCAGGACCGCACCGCCCACCGCGACCAGCTCCGGCCACTGCTGGTGGAGGCCCTCGCCGGGCACACCAGGAACGACCTCTTCCGCAAGCTGCTGGCCGCCGGTGTGCCCTGTGCGCCCATCAACTCCATCGCCGAAGGGGTCGCGTTCGCCGAGGAGATCGGCCTGCACCCGGTGGTCCAGGCGGGCGAGGGCCCGGCCGCGGTACCCACCGTGCGCCACCCCATCACCTTCTCGGCCACCCCGCCGCGCTACCGGCTGCCCCCGCCCGGCCTGAACGCCGACGGCGCGGAACTGCGCGCCTGGCTCACGGACCCGCGCCCGCCCGGCTGAACCGTCCCCGAACCTGTCGACCCGCCCTGCCGACCCGCCCCCGAACCCGTCGGTCCGTCCCCGAGGAGCAGCCCCCGTGCAGCATCCGGCCAACGGCCAGTCGCCGCAGTACCCCACGTCGCTGGGCACCTCCGACGCCGACACCATCACCCTGCTCGGCCACGACCTGGCCGGTGAGCTGATGGGACGGGTCGGCTTCGGGGAACTGGCGCTGTGGCTGGTCACCCAGCGCCGCCCCGAACCCGGCGAGGTCCGGGTCTTCGAGGCCGTCCTCGTCGCCCTGGCCGACCACGGATTCACCCCCACCGCCCTCGCCACCCGGCTCACCTATCTGTCCGCCCCCGACTCCGTCCAGGGAGCGCTCGCGGCGGGACTCCTCGGCGGCGGCTCACGCTTCCTCGGCGTGACCGAGGACTGCGGGGCCTTCCTGCACGAGGCCCTGACCGCGCACGAGGGACGGCTGCCCGGCGACACCGACGACGCGGGCTGGGACCGGCTCGCGCTGGAGACGGTACGGGCCGCGCGCGCCGAACGGCGGCTCGTCCCCGGACTCGGACACCCCGTGCACAAGATCCGGGACCCGCGCACCCCGGTCCTGCTGGCCATCGCGGAGGAGAACGGGCACAAGGGCCCCCATCTGCGCCTCTTCGAGGCCGTCGGCCGCGTCCACCCACAGGTGCTCGGCCGCACCCTCCCGCTCAACGGCGCCGGGGTGTGCGGCGCGGCCCTCGCCGACCTGGGACTCCCTATCGGTCTGCTGCGCGGATTCGCCCTGCTGGCCCGTACGGCCGGACTCCTCGGGCACCTCGCCGAGGAACAGCGCTCCCCGCTCGGCATGGACGTCTACCTCTCCGTCGACCGCAACGCCCGGTACGTCGCCCCGCCGGGCGACTGACCCACGTACGGCCGCGACGCGGCACCCGCAGGCACCACTCCCGACCCGTGCATCCCACGAAGGACACACCATGGCAGAGCTGGTCGCGGTCATCGCCTCCACTCATCACCCCTTCTACTACCGGGCCAGCACCGCGACCGGCGACGACCGGCCCCCGTTCGCCGACACCTGGGTGGCGAAGATCGAGAAGTTCCGGGAGACCCTGACCCGGGCCCGCCCCGACGTCCTGGTCATGGTCGGCTCCGACCACTTCCACCAGCTGTGGCTGGACAACATGCCGCAGTTCCTGGTCGGCAAGGCGCCGTTCTACGACGCCAACTTCTACAACGAGGAACGCGAGTTCGGACTGCCCCGGATGGTGCTGCGCGGGCACGAGGAACTCTCCGCGCATGTACTGCGCGAGGGCCTCGACGCGGGCTTCGACCTCGCCTTCAGCAACGAGCTGCGGATCGACCACTCGATCACCTGCCCGATCATCACCCTGCGGCCCCAGGCCGACCTGCCGATCGTGCCGGTGTACACCAACATCTTCGCGCCGCCGCTGCCCCGGCCGACACGGTTCGTCCAGCTCGGCCGCGCGCTGCGCGAGATCATCGAGAGCTGGCCGGCCGACCAGCGTGTCGCCGTCATCGGCACCGGACATCTCTCCCTCGAACTCGGCGGTCCCCGCCAGTTCGGCGAGCACGGCCCCGACCCCGAGTTCGACCGCAGGGCCGTCGAATGGATCGCGAGCGGCGACATCGAGGGCTGTCTCTCCGAGGTCACCCTCGACAGCCTGCACCGCCCGGGCAACGCCACCCACGGCTTCATGGACTTCATGCTGATGATGGGCGTCGCCGGCGAGGGCGTCCGGGCCGACCACGTCGACACCCTCGATCTGTTCCACACCATGGAGGCCTACTTCACCTGGTACCCGAAGGGGGTTCCGGCATGAGCAAGTACCTGGTGAACAAGTTCCTCTTCACCGTCGACCGAGACCCCGAGCTGGTCGAGCGCTACCGGGACGACCCGCGCGCCACCGTCACCTGGTGGGAGGCCACCCAGGCCAACACCCTGCTGAACTGCGTCGGCGCGGAGGCGTCGACCTGGCTGCGGTTCGAGGACGCGGAACGCGAGGCCCTCGCGACCCACGACCACCCGGCGCTCTTCGCGCTCGGCGCCCACCCCTTCCTCACCCTCACCCTCTTCATCGCCCTGTTCGAGCGCGATCACGAGGGGCTGGAGTACCAGAAGTGGTACGGCGAACGCCTGAGCCACTTCTCCCTCCCGTACCCGGACATCGCGACATGAACGCCGGTCTGCTGCTTCTGCGGCTGCTGCTGGCGGGACTGCTGGCCGGCCACGCGGCCCAGAAACTGCTGGGCCGGTTCCGTGGCCTGGGACCCGACGGCACCGCGCCCGTCTTCGAGAGCTGGGGCTTTCGCCCGGGCCGGCCTCTCGTCCTGCTCGCCGGCACCTGCGAACTCACCGGCGCCGCCCTGATCGCCTCGGGCACGGCCACACCGCTTGCCGCGTCCGTCGTCATGGGCACCATGATCGTCGCCGCCGCCCCCAACCACCCGAACGGCCTCTGGGCCCACCTCGGCGGCTACGAGGTCCCGTTCGTCTACGGCGCGTTGGCGTTCGTCCTGGCGACGACCGGCCCCGGCGCCTGGTCGGTCGACCACGCCGCCGGTATGGACGGCGCCTCGGGCCCCCTCTGGGCCCTCGCGGCCGCGGCCGTCGCCGTCACGGCGGCGATCCCCGCCCTGACCCTGCGCCGCCGCAACCTGCGCACCACGGCACCCGCCCCGGGAACGGCGGAGCGGGACGCATAGGAGCCCGGTCCTCTCCTACGGCCTGGCGAGCTGCTCGCGCACCCACGCGGGATCGGGGTTGACGTGCGTACGGCCCCCGACGACGACCGTCGGTACGGTCTCGTCGCCGTCGTTGGCCGCCCGTACCTCCGCCGCTCCCTCCGGGTCGCGCCAGATGTCGACCCAGTGCAGCCGCCGGGCGTCACGGCCCAGACGGGCGCGCAGGCGCAGACAGTAGGTGCAGCCGGGGCGCCAGTAGACGACCGGGCGGCCGTCGGCCGCGCTGCGGCGCCGGGCCTCCCGCGCGCCGACCGAACGCGGGAAGACCAGCGGCGAGTTCATGCCCGCGAACAGGAGCATCACCAGCAGGAGGGCCGCGCCCGCACCGGCACGGCCCGTGAGGAGCAGCCCGGCCGCGACGGCCGAGCCGCACAGCACCATCAGCATCGGCAGGATCCATGCGCGCATCATGAACACGCAGGCTACCGCCGGTCCCTCAGACCGCCCCCACCCGGAACGTGGTCGTGTACAGCCGTTCCTCGTCCGGCTCCAGGAAGGTCATCGTGCCGTCCTCGCGGGCCGCCGTCTCGCCCCGCACATGGTGCGTGGACGGCTCGAAGCCCACCGCGTAGGCGCCCTCGCGCAGATGCATCCACTGGAAGAAGGACGGGAACTGTGCCGTGTCGTACTCCAACTCGAAGTAGACGCCGAGGCGTTCGTTGACCAGCCGGGGCCTGACCAGGCCGGCCGCGTCCGGTTCCAGCGCGTGCTCGTAGACCTGCTCCACGAAACCCGGCAGCGGCCCCGGCAGGTCCGTGTTCGAGACACCCTGCTCGGCGACGCTGTCGCTCTGCCACAGCGTCCGGTGCGGCGGCAGTTCGTAGCGCGCGCCCTCGTCCAGGAAGGGCCAGCCGACGTTGACGTGGTACAGGTACATGTGCGGCGTCGGATCGAAGCCCGCGTTGCGCACCCGGTCGGTCAGCCGGATCTCCGTACCGCCGAGGTCGGCCTCGATACGGCGGGTGAGCCGCAGATGCTCGCCGAAGACCGCGGCCTGCCGCACCTCGCCCTCGGCCCACAGCACACAGCGGCCGTCGTCCTCCCACCGCTCGCCGTACCCGGTCAGCCGGGCCGGCAGATTGCCGACCCGCCCGTGCAGGGCGTGCACGGCCGTGCGCCGGGGCGGATAGCGGTACTGCGAGGCGTCCACCTCGGCGCCGAAGAGGGTGTGGTCGAGGCCCGCGGTGAGCAGCAGCCCCGAGAAGCTGCGCATCATCGACAGGCCGTCGTCGTCGCGGTACTCGTGCAGACCGGGGTGCCGGAAACCGGTCGCGGACCGCCAGCCGAAGCCCCGGCCCTCGAACTCCGCGCCGCCCAGGTCCATCGCCCGGTCCACCAGCACGTCGAAGGAGAGCCCCGCGCCCGTACGGAACTCCAGTGCGCGGATGCCGCGTTCGGTGCCGTCGTCCAGGACGACGGACCGTACGCCCCCCGCCGCGCCCAGATCGCCCGCGAGCCGTGCCAGCGACCGACGGTCGTAGGAACGTCCGTTCAGCTTCACGACATCACCCACCCTCCGTTGACCTCGACGCACTGACCGGTGACGAACGAGGCGTCCGGCCCGGCGAGGAACGACACCACCGACGCCAGCTCCTCAGGGCGCCCGCGCCGCTTCAGCGCCTGGTGGTCCAGCACATGCGCCCGGTACGCCTCCGGGTCCTCGTGGATCTCCTCGGCAGCCGTGGGGAACGCGCCGGGGGAGACGCAGTTGACGCGGATCTCCTCGGGCCCCAGCTCACGGGCGAGGGCGCGGGTGAACGCGACGGCCGCGCCCTTGGTGGAGACGTACGCGGCCAGCGAGTCCCAGCCGCCGTGCATCGTGATCGACGCGATGTTCACGATCGCCCCGCCGCCCGTGCCGGCCATGCGCCGCGCGGCGGCCTGCGCGGCCACCCAGTACGCGCGCTGGTTGACCGCCACCACCTCCTCGTACTCGGCGAGCGGCACCTCGAGGAACGGCCTGGCCGGATACACGGCGGCGTTGTTCACCAGGACACGCGGCGTGCCCAGCTCGGCCGCCGTCCGCTCGACGGCGTCCTCGATCGCCGCCGCGTCCCGCAGATCGGTGGTCAGGGCCAGTGCCCGCGCACCGGCCTTCTCCACCAGCGCGGCGGTCCGCTCCAGTGCCTCGGTGTCACGGTCCAGTACGGCGACGTCGTGGCCGTCGGCGGCCAGGCGGGCGGCGATCGCCCGGCCCAGGGCGCCGCCGGCGCCGGTCACGAGCGCTGCTCGGGGTTGTCTCATCGGTGGATCCCATCTTCCCGGTGCCGGCCGGGCGCCGAGGGGCGGATGCATGGCGTTGACACTGCGAGCGGTGCCCGCTTAGCGTGAATGTTAGCGCTACCGATAGCGCTAACAACAGGGTGCGGGACAAGGAAGGCGGCTCTCACGGGCCGCCGGTCCCGCCCACGCCGGTGCCGTCCCGCCCGCCCCAAGGAGCCTCATGACCTCGCGCGACAGACCCGGCATCCTCGCCGGGTACCGGGTTCTCGACTGTTCCATCGCCATGGCCGGCCCCTTCGCCGCCCAGCGGCTCGGCGATCTCGGCGCCGACGTCGTGAAGGTCGAGCCCGTCACGGGGGAGTGGCAGCGCCACGCCGCCGCGGGCGGGGCCGGCGGCAACCGGATCAACGTCTCCTTCCTCTCCCTGAACCGCAACAAGCGCTCCCTCGCCGTCGACCTCAAGGACCCGGCCGGCAAGGAGGTGCTGCGCCGGCTCGTCGCGGGCGCCGACGTGTTCCTGCAGAACTACCGCCCGGGCGTCGCCGACCGGCTCGGCGTCGACTACGCGTCCCTCGCCGCGATCAACCCGTCCCTCGTGTACGTCTCCATCTCCGGCTACGGCGAGGACGGCCCGTACGCCAAGCGCCCGGGCCAGGATCTCCTCCTCCAGGCGATGTCCGGGGCGATGCTCTCCACCGGCCGGGCCGGCGAGGCACCGCGCGCCGCGGGCCAGTACCTGGTGGACGCCGTCACCGCGTCCACGGCCTTCGAGGGGGTGCTCGCCGCGCTGCTGCACCGCGAACGCACCGGCGAGGGCCAGCTCGTGACGGTGAACATGCTCGACGCCATCACCACCCTGCAGATGCAGGAACTGTCGGTGCACACCGTCGGCGGACTGCCGCAGACCCGCTCCGCGCAGCCGCACGCCCACGTCTACATCCGCTCGCCCTACGGCGCCTTCGAGACCGCCGACGACTACATCGTCCTCGCGTTCCCGCCGCTGAGGACGCTCGGTGAGATCATCGGCGAGGACACCTTCCTGTCGATGGAGGACGAGGAGCACGGCTGGACCGGGCGGGACGAGATCTTCGCCCGCACCGCCGCCCGGCTGCTGACCCGCCCCGCACGCCACTGGCTCGACGCCTTCGCGGCCGCCGGCATCTGGGCCGGCCCGGTCTACGGCTACGCCGACCTCGTCCAGGACCCCCAGATCCGCCACAACGGCACCTTCGTCACCTACGACCACCCCACCGAGGGCCGCGTCACGGTGCCCGGCTTTCCCTACAAGTTCTCCGCCACCCCGCCGCGCGTCGACCGGGGCGCCCCGCTCACCGGCGAACACACCCGCGAGGTCCTCGCGGAGGCGGGCCTCGGCGAGCGGGAGGTCGAGGAACTGCTCGCCTCCGGCACCGTGGCGGAGACCTCGTGACCTACGCCGGACTCACCTGGGACCACCCCCGCGGCCACGACGCCCTGGCCGCCTCGGCGGGCGACCTGATCCGCTGGGACGTACAGCCCCTGGAGGGCTTCGAGTCCCACCCCGTCGACGAACTGTGCGCCCGCTACGACCTCGTCGTACTCGACCACCCGCACCTCGGCGAGGCCCTCGCGGCCGGCTGTCTGCGCCCCCTGGACGACCTGTTCACCCCTGCGGAACTGGCCCGCTGGGGCGCCGACTCCATCGGCCCCACCATGCGCTCGTACACCATGGAAGGCCGCCAGTGGGCGCTGCCCCTGGACGCGGCCACCCAGGTCGCCGCCACCCGCACCGACCTCGTCGGCGAGGCCCCCGCCACCTGGGACGAGGTGCACCGCCTCGCCCGCCGGGCCCCGGTCGCGCTCTCCCTCGCCGGACCGCACGCCTTCCTCACCTTCACCTCCCTCGCCGTCGCCCTGGGCGAGGAGCCGGCCACCGGCCCGGACGAACTGATCGGCCACCGCACCGGCCTCGCCGTCCTCGGCCTCATGGCCGCGATCGACGCCCTCGCCCCGCCCGAGACCCGCGCCCTGAACCCGATCGGGCTGCTGGAACTGATGACCGGAACCGACCGCCTCGCCCACTGCCCGCTGGTGTACGGCTACGTCACCTACGCCGACCGGATCGCGTTCACCGACGCCCCCGTCACCGGGCCCGGCGGACGGCCCGGCTCCACCCTCGGCGGGACCGGACTCGCCCTGAGCACCCGCAGCACCCCCTCCGCCGAACTCCTCGACCACATCCGCTGGTTGATGTCCCCCACCACGCAACGGGACTTCCTGCCCCGGCACAGCGGGCAGCCCAGCGCACGAGCCGCCTGGGCCGATCCCGGGACCGTCGCCGCCGACTTCTACCGCCGCACCGCCACCACCTGCGAACAGGCCTGGGTCCGGCCCCGGCACGCCGGCTACATCGGCTTCCAGGGCGAGGCCTCGGCCGTCGTCCGGGACGCCCTCGCCGGCCGCGCGGACCACCGCGACGCACTCGACCGGATGCGCGCCCTGTACCGGGCGAGCCGCACCCCGAAGGGACGACCCGCATGACCGGCACCCGACCCGCCCCGCCCGACCTGGGCACCGAACACGTACGCCTCGACATCGCGGACCGGGTGGCCACGCTCACCCTCGACCGGCCCGCCAAACTCAACGCCGTCACCCCCGAGATGTCCGCGGCCCTGGTCCGTGCGATCGAATGGTGCGACACCACCGACGACGTCCGTGCCGTCGTCGTCACCGGCGCCGGCGAACGCGCCTTCAGCGTCGGCTCGGACATCCGCGCACTCGACCGCTACGCCACCCCCTGGGACTTCCGCAACCGCGTCGACTACTGCGACGCCATCCGCGCCGCCCGTACCCCCACCATCGCGGCCGTCGGCGGCTACGCCCTGGGCGGCGGCCTGGAGACGGCCCTGTCCTGCGACATCCGGCTCGCCTCCGACAACGCCTCCTTCGGAGCCCCGGAGATCACGCTCGGCTGGATCGGCGGCGGCGGAATGGCCGCCTTCCTCAGCCGCGCGGCGGGCCCGAGCAACGCGGCCATGATGCTCCTGACCGGCGAACGCATCGACTCCGCAAGGGCGTTGGAGTGGCATCTGGTCAGCGAGGTCGTACCCCGCGCCCAACTGCTCGACCGGGCCCGCACCCTGGCGGCCGTGATCGCCTCCCGGGCCCCCGCGGCCGCCGAGACCGCGAAGATCAACCTGCGGGCCGCCGCCAACCTGCCCGAGGACCAGGCCCTCGCCTATGAACGTGACCTGCAGACCATCTGTTTCGCCACCGAGGACGCCGCCGAGGGCCGCCGCGCCTTCGCCGAGAAGCGCACCCCCGTCTTCCGCAAGCGCTGAGAGGAACCCCATGCACCAGTGGCCCGACGCCGCGACCACCCTGCCCGACGACGGCACCGAGGGAGAGCTCGTCGGCCGGGTCCATCGGCCCGGCCTCGGCCCTTCCGTCGTCGCCGTCCGCGAGGACGGCGTGTACGACGTGACCGCCGCCTTCGCGACCGTCCGCGACCTGTGCGAACTCGACGACCCGGCAAGCCGATTGCGTGCGGCGACCGGGGAACGCGTCGCCGGGCTCGACGAGTTGCTCGCCAACACCCCGGACGACACCCGCGACCCCGGACGGCCCCGGCTGCTGGCCCCGGTGGACCTCCAGGCCGTCAAGGCCGCCGGGGTCACCTTCGTGGTGTCGATGCTGGAGCGGGTGATCGAGGAACGCGTCCGCGGTGACGCCTCGGAGGCCGCCGCGACCCGCGAGCGGATCCGCGCCCTCATCGGCGACGACATCGCCTCCCTGCGGCCCGGCTCGAAGGAGGCCGCCGCGCTGAAGGAGATCCTGGTAGCCCAGGGGGTGTGGAGCCAGTACCTGGAGGTCGGCATCGGTCCCGACGCCGAGATCTTCACCAAGGCGCCCGTGCTGGCCGCCGTGGGCACCGCCGCCGACGCGGGCGTCCACCCCGCCTCACGGTGGAACAACCCCGAGCCCGAGATGGTCCTGGCCGTCTCCTCCACCGGCGACGTCGTGGGCGCGACCCTCGGCAACGACGTCAACCTCCGTGACGTGGAGGGCCGTTCGGCGCTGCTGCTGCCGCAGGCGAAGGACAACAACGCCTCGGCCGCCCTCGGACCGTTCCTGCGGCTCTTCGACGACGGCTTCGGCATCGACGACGTACGCCGCGCGACGGTCACCCTCACCGTCGAGGGCACCGACGGCCACCGGCTCGAAGCGGAGTCCTCGATGGCCGCCATCAGCCGCGATCCCCTGGACCTCGTCGGCCAGTTGATCGGACCGCACCACCAGTACCCCGACGGCGCGGTCCTCTACCTCGGCACGATGTTCGCTCCCGTGGAGGACCGCGACGCGCCGGGCCAGGGCTTCACCCACCACGACGGCGACCTCGTCTCCATCGCGACCCCCCGCCTCGGCACCCTCGTCAACCGGATCAGGCCGGGCGACGCCTGCACACCCTGGACCTTCGGACTCGCCGACCTGATGCGGTCGCTGGCCGCACGGGGAGCACTGTGAGTCCCGATAGTGTTTCCGGCGTGACCCAGCCGCCGCCCCGCCGTCCGCGCAAACGCTCCGCGACCCGTTCGGTGACCCTCTCGGACGTGGCAGCGTCCGCGGGGGTGTCGGCGCAGACGGTCTCCCGCGTGGTGCGCGACCCCCGGTCGGTGCCGGACGGGACACGCGCCAGGGTCGAGGCGGCCATCGCGGCGACCGGCTATGTGCCCAACCTCGCCGCCAGCAATCTGGCGTCGAACCGCAGCCGTACGGTCGCCGCCCTGGTGCCGCAGATCAGTTCCTCCGTGTTCGCGGACACCGTCCACTCCTTCTCCACGGCCCTGGCGGCCCACGGCTACCAGATCTTCGTCGGTACGACCGACTACCGGCCGGAGCACGAGGAGGACGTGCTGCGCAGCTTCCTGGGCCGCCGGCCGGACGGACTGCTCATGGTGGGGACGAGCCACACTTCAGGCACCCTGGCCCTGCTCGCGGCGGCCGGGGTGCCGGTGGTGGAGACCTGGGGCTGGTCGGACGACCCGGTGGACCTGCTGGTCGGCTTCTCCAACGCGGCGGCCGCCGCCGCGATGGTCGCCCACCTCGTCGGGCGCGGCCGGCGGAGGATCACCTTCGCCGGCCGGCACACCTCGGGCGACCCGCGGGCGGCGGAACGCCTCGACGGCTATACGACCGCGGTCCGCGATCTGCTGGGCGGCGCCCCGCGCACGGTGGACGCCGGTCCCGAACCGGTCGCCATGGACACCGGTGTCACCCTGCTGGACCTGGCGCTGGAGCGGTATCCGGACTCCGACGCGGTGATGTTCTCCAGTGACGTCTTCGCCGCCGGCGCCCTCCAGGCGTGCGTGCGGCGCGGGACCGACGTGCCGGGCACCCTCGCCCTGGCCGGATTCGGGGACTTCGAGCTGGCACGTCATCTCGTGCCGGCGCTGACGACCGTGGCGGTGCCGAGCGCCCGTATCGGCGAGCTGGCCGCCGAACTGCTGCTGACCCGAATGCGCGGCGCCCCCGTGGAGCGGCCGCACCGGGACGTGGGCTACGAGGTCGTCGCCCGAGAGAGCTCCTGACCGTGTCCCTCGCCACCCCCGCACCGCGCTCCCTTTCTCACCGCCCCTGCGGCGCGAGCCGCAGACCGGCGTCGTCCGGGCGGACATGGGGGCCGGCGGCGATGGACCACTGTCCGGAGGCGGTGCCGGCGGCGATCGTCTCCTCGTCGACCTCGATGCCCAGCCCCGGTGTGTCGCCGAGGACGATCCCGCCGTCGGCGATCTCCTGGTCCACACGCAGTCCCACCGGGGCGGACAGATCCTGCACCTCGGTGACCAGGTGGTTCGGCACGGCAGCCGCCGCGTGCGCGACCGGGTTGGCGTTGTAGCCGACGGGACTCACCGGCAGACCGTGGCCGAACGCCAGCGTGGAGACGCGCAGGAAGTGGGTGATGCCCCAGACACTGCCGGTCTGTACGACCCCGACGGCGTCCGCGTCGAGCAGCGGCCGGAAGTGCTCCAGGCCCGTGAGGTTCTCTCCCGTCGCGACGGCGGCACGGACACCGGAGACGACGGCACGGTGCCCGGCGACGTCCCAGCGCCGCACCGGTTCCTCGATCCAGGTGAGGTCCACCCGCTCCTCGACCTGCCGGGCGAGGCGCACCGCCTGGTGCCGGCCCCAGGACTCGTTGACGTCGTACATCAGCGCAGGGCGCGGGGAGTTGACGCGGAGCACGTCCCGGACGGCGGCGAGGCGGCGTACGTCACGGTCGACGTCGAGCCCGCCCTTGACCTTCGCGCCGGTGAAACCGCGCTGCGCCCAGGGTTCGTAGAACGCGACGAGTTCCTCGTCGGTGAGCGCGTACTCCAGCCCGGAGGCGTAGCCGGGCACGAAGCGGTCCGCGGCGCCGAGGGTCCGCCACAGCGGCTCGCCGGCCATCTTCGCCTTGAGGTCCCACAGCGCCATGTCGAGCGCGCCGATGGTGGCGAACACCTGCCCGCCGTGACCGGACTTGAAGACATGGGCGAGCATCCGGTCGTAGAGCGACGTGACGGCCCGGGGGTCCTGGCCGTCGAGCGCGGGGAAGACACGGTGGATGTCGGCGTGGCCGCCGAGGCCGACGCCGGTGAGACCCCCGTCGGTCTCCAGGAGCACGACCGGTACCTCGGTGACCCCGCCGGCGACGACACCGTTCACATCACCCACCGGGCGCCCCCACTCGTGCACCGTGGCAAGCAACCGGTATCCGGTGATCCGCATCGTGCTTCTCCGAGTCAGTCGTCACAGCCGGGCTATCACTCATAACTTGTGATACGAGTGATGACCTTAGCATGTTCCGCTAACCTTGGGCGTTGAACAGCGTGGACGGGCCATCTGCAGGAACAAGGGGAGTCTTCGACCACATGAGTAAGCCATCCGCGGACACCACCGCCGTGTCCCGACCGCAACGGCGCCGGCCGCCACTGGCAGCGGCCGTGGTCCAGAGCCTCACGACGGCCATCGTGCTGGGGGAGTACCCGCCGGGCTCGGCGCTTCCGTCGGCGGGTGAGCTGTGCGACCGGTACGAGGTGAGCCGGACGGTGATCCGCGAGGCGACGACGACGCTCGCCGAGAAGGGGCTGGTGGCGACCCGTCAGGGCTGGGGGACGGTCGTCCTCGACCAGGAGCAGTGGAGTCTGCTCGATCCGCTGGTCCTCGACGCGCTGTTCCAGCGCACGGACCGGCTGGTCTTCCTGGACAACCTGATCGAGATCCGTACCACCCTGGAGTGCGCCATGGCCGCCCGCGCGGCCAAGCGCATCGACGACGGCCAGGCGGCGGCGCTCGCCGCCAAGCTCGAGGAGCTCGCGGAGCTGCGGGACGACGCGACGGCCTACTCGCGCGCCGACATCGAGTTCCACGAGATCATCCACCGCGCCTCGCAGGACGCGTTCGGGCGGGCCATCGTCTCCAGCATCCAGGGCAAGGCCGTGCGCTCCCCGCAGTACAGCGGCGATCCGAGCCGCGAGCACATCGACGCCACGCATCAGGCGCACGAGCGCATCGCCGCGGCCGTCCTCGACCGGGACGCCGACGCGGCCGCCGACGCGATGCGCGAGCACATCACGTCGGCATGGGCCCGCCGCCGCCCGGTCGACCCGCCGGAGGCGTAGCGGCACGGGGGCGTCCGCCGCACGACGGACGCCCCCCCCCGCGAGGCCGTTGCTACGGCCGTCCGATGCCCTTCGTGGAGACGGACCGGTTCCACTCGTCGACCCACTTGGTTCCGTACGCCTCGGCCACCCGACCGGAGCGCGAGAACTTCAGCGTGTCGGGGTCCAGCCCCGTCTCCGCCACCGAAGTGGCCATCACCGCATGGGTGTTGACCTTGTCGCTCCACCGGGACAGGTTGTACACCGACGTGGGCCCGGTGAAGGTCGCGGTCGTCTCGACGAACCCGGTGTCACCGACGACCACCGCGTGGTCGATCTCCACCCGGGACGGCGCCCAGACGGAGTTCGGGTCGTCCCACACCGTGGCCCGGCCGCAGCCGTTGGTGCCGGTGGTCGAGTAGTCGGCCGCCCTGCAGTCCTGGCCCGTCGCCGTCACCCGCGGCACGTACCAGCGGGTGATCTCCGGGTACGCGATCGGCTTCCCGTCCGCGTACTTGTGTTTCCCTTCGGTGTAGTGCCGGTGCCACGCGGCCACATGTTCCGGGGTCGCGCTGTACTTCTCGCCCTCACGCACGTCGAGGAACGAGTCGAAGCGGCTCAGCAGTACCCAACTGTTGTCCAGCGGCAGCGACTTCTCGCCCTTGCGGTGGTAGATGCCACCGTGGCCGGCGTGCTTCACCCCGATGAAGACGTTGTCGTTCGCGGTGTTGCTGTGCCCCGAGTTGAAATTGACCCCGGAATGCGCGCCGTCGACCACGTTGTGGTGGAACCGCACACCGGACGCGCCGTCGTCCAGGTACAGGGCGTCGTTGGTCCCGCCGATCTTCTCGAAGTGGTTGTACGCGACCTCGTTGCCGAGGTACGTGAAGTCCCGTCCGGCGTAGACGACACCCTGGTCACCGGCGTTCTTCACCACGTCGTAGAAGTGGTTGTGACTGACCCGCATGTCGTTGCCCATGATCTGCACGGCCATGTGCGGGGCGTCGTGCACGTAGTTGTACTCGAACGAGTTCCCCACCCCGTACAGATAGCCGGCCGGGGTGTACGTCGCGAGCTTCGAGAAGCGGGTG
The DNA here is from genome assembly GCF_000718785.1 of Streptomyces sp. NRRL WC-3626. Taxonomy (GTDB): domain Bacteria; phylum Actinomycetota; class Actinomycetes; order Streptomycetales; family Streptomycetaceae; genus Streptomyces; species Streptomyces edwardsiae. The sequence goes on from NZ_JOCA01000017.1 coordinate 26,306, forward strand.
ATCTCGTTGTGGTGGGCGATGTTGTCGCCCCGCTCCAGGGTGGCCCGGTCCCCGCCGCCGAGCAGCACCCCGCCCCCGCCGAGGTCGTGGAGGTAGGAGTTGCGTACGACGTTGTCGTGCCCGCCCTGCACGGTCTCGTAGTCCGGCATGGTCGTGATGGTGTCCGTCGTCCGCCCGATACGGATCGCGTCCATGCTCACGTTGGAGATGTCGACCCCGTCGATGAGGGTGCCCACGGCGTCCAGGAGCTGCACGCCGCTGATGAGGGACCCCGTCATCGCGAGGCCCCGGAGCGTCACTCCCTCGGTGCCGTCGAGCAGGAAGAAGTTCTTGTCGAAGGTCTGCAGCGTGGTGACCTCGCCCTCGACGGTGCCGCCCTCGGGCTTGTAGTAGAGGACGTCGTTGTCGTCGTAGCGGTCGATGTAGTACTCACCGGCCGTGTCCAGCTCCGACAGGACGTTGAGCACCTTGACCTTGGTCCACGCGTCCTGCGGGATGTACATGGACGGATACTTCGTGTACAGCCGGTCGCCGCTCCACGACAGGATCCGCACCATGTCGTTGGCGTAGTTGTTGCCGAAGTACCCGGACAGCCAGCCCTCGGTCTCGTCCTCGGTGTTGTCGATGCCCTCGGTCCAGCGCGGGTCGAGCTGGACCGGAACGTCCGTGTAGTCGCCGAGTCCGCGGGTCCCCAGGTCGTCCACCACGGGCTCGGCCTCGGGCGCCCACCGCCGGTAGCGGTCGCCGTCGAGCGCGCGGCCGCCGACCGTGAACACCGACGGCGTCATGCGCCGCATCTCCTGCGGTGACCAGGTGTCACGCTGCCCCGGGTCCCCGAGGAGCTGTTTCTTGTCCTCGAACTGCGCCCTCGGCGTCGTCCCGGAGACGTTCCAGTCGCGCTCCGGGCCGAAGCGGCCCTCCAGGTCCACGTTCATCAGGTCGCGGGGGGTCTCGGCGTCCCACTTGTCGCCGGTTCCCCACAGATGGCAGTCCGTCCCGGTGGTGGAACACCCGTCGCCGTTCGGGTACTCGGCGAGGGTCTGGGCTTCGCCGCCGACGACCAGTTCGGGCGCGAACGGCTGCTGCACCCAGTTGAAGCCGTTCTTGTACAGCGTTCCCGGGTCGATGCCCGCCGCCCCCAGGTCGTAGACCCACACCCCCTCCCGCGACTCGGAGGTGGCGAGCCGGGAATGGGACGAGTACCGGGGCTCGGCGAGCGTCCCGGCGGACAGATCGGTGAGCCTCTTCCAGCCCTCGGCGGGCAGTTCGTGGGACCCGGTGACGGTCACCTTCTCGTCGCGGTACGCGGCATAGGTGACCCACGAGTTCTCCGGCCCCGTAAGCCGGACCGTGTCGTCGAGGACGTAACGGCCGCCGCGGATGTAGACCGTGCCGCGCGCCTCGGCCGAGGTGCGGCCCGCCAGCGCGTCACGGGCGGCGGTGACGGTGCGGAAGGGGTCCTTCCTTCCACCGCTGTTGCCGTCGTCGCCGTCGGTCGCCGAGACGTAGACCGTCAGTTTTCCGGCCGCCGCCCGGCCCGGCGCGGCGGCGGCCGGTCCCGCGAGGGTCGTCATCAGCGCCAGTGCGACGCCTGCTGCGGCGATCCGCGCCGCCCTTGGACCAGTTCTCACCATGGAGAAGCCTTTCGAACCGTGCAGACACAGAACATGTATGACATGTGCACAGTAGGGTCCGGAGGGGCCGGGGACAAGCGCCAGGACGGAAGAAGACAGAAGAAGGAAGGGGCGGGGACCACAAGTCCCCGCACCGCCCCGCACCGCCCGTTCAGTTCTCCCCGGCACGCAGCCGCAGTCCCTGCATCCCGCCGTCGACGGCGAGCGCGGTACCGGTGACGGACGCGGCCGCGGGGGACGCCAGATAGGCGATCGCCGCCGCGACCTCCGCTGCCGACACCAGCCGGCCCGTCGGCTGCCGTGCGTGGAGCGCGGTGCGCTCCGCCTCCGGGTCGTCGGCGCGCGACAGCAGCCGGTCTATCCAAGGGGTGTCCGCCGTACCGGGGTTGACGCAGTTGACGCGTATGCCCTCACGCAGGTGGTCCGCGGCCATGGCGAGCGTCAGGGACAGCACCGCCCCCTTGCTCGCGCTGTACAGCGCCCGCTGCGGCAGCCCCGCGGTCGCCGCGACCGAGCATGTGTTGACCACCGCCGCGTGCCGGGAGGCGCGCAGATGCGGGAGCGCGGCACGCGTCGTCCGCACCATGCCGAGGACGTTGACGTCCAGCACCCGGGCCCACTCGGCGTCGGCGTTGTCCGCGACCGTCCCCTGAGCGCCGATGCCGGCGTTGTTCACCAGGATGTCGAGGCCGCCCAGCCGGTCCACGACGTCCGCGACGGCGGCCCGTACCGAGGCGTCGTCGGTGACATCGCACCGTACGGGCAGCAGTATCTCCATGTCGTCGGCCGGCAGGGCGTCCGGATCGCGGTCGAGTACGGCGACCCGGGCGCCGCGCGCGGCCAGATGGCGGGCGGTGGCGAGCCCAATCCCCGACGCCCCTCCCGTCACCACGGCCCTCAGACCGTCGAACTCGGGGGGCGGGGGAGTGGGGGTGTGCGTCATGTGCGTGTTCCTTCGCTGTGAGGGTGACGGTCGGCCCCGCGGTCAGTCCAGGTGGAAGAGCTCCTCGCCGTCCACCCATCGCTCCCCGGACCCGGCCGAGTCGAGGGGCTGCTGGCAGGGATCGGTGAGGGTCCACCAGTGCCGGGTGCCGGGATCGGCCGCGACGGCCGCCATGTCGGCGTCGTAGTCGTCGCCGGTGTACTCGTAGTAGGCGAACAGGGTGTCGTCCCGCAGGAAGATGGAGTAGTTGGTGATGTGGGCGCGCGACAGCGTGTCCAGCACGGGCTGCGGCACGGCCCGGTGCAACTCCCGGTAGCTGTCGGCGTGTTCCGGCCGCAGCCGGATTACGGAGGCGACACGGCGGGGCGTACGGCGTTCGGGCATCGGCTATCCCTTGACGGCTCCGGCGGCGAGGCCGCTCATGATGTGCCGCTGCATCACGATGAAGATCACCAGGATCGGGATCACCGCGAGCAGCAGGGTCGGGAACACCTTCGTGTAGTCGGTGGAGTACTGGCCGACGGCCGCGTACACCCCCGTGGTGACGGTGTAGACGTCGCTGCCGGGGCCGAGGATCATCTGCGGGCTGGCGAAGTCGTTCCACACGCTCAGCGAGTTCAGGATGAACACCGTGGCGATGATCGGCCGCATCAGCGGCACGATGATCCGCCACAGCGTGTAGTACTTGCCGGCCCCGTCGATGGCCGCCGCCTCGTCCAGGGACCGGGGCAGCACCCGGATGTACCCGAAGAACACGAACAGCGTGAACGGGATCGTCGTGGCCGTCATGAACAGGATGAGGCCGGGCAGCGTGCCCATCAGCCCCACCGCCCGCAGCACGAAGATCACCGGCACCAGGATCACCTGCGTCGGGATGAACATGCCGGCGATGAAGAAGAACAGCAGCAGCCGGGAGACGGGCCTCGGGGTACGGGCCAGCGCGTACGCCGCCGGGGCGCACACCGCCATGGCGATGGCGTTCACGCTCAGCACCAGCGCGAACGTGATGCCGTAGCCCTTCAGAATGCTGAAGTCCGGGTTGTTCCAGGCGTCCGCGAGGTACTGGAACGTCGCCGTGCCGAAGGCCGGCGAGAGCGGGTCGGCGAGGATCTCCTGCTGGCTCTTGAAGGTGTTGATCACCAGGATGTACATCGGCACGAGCATGCCGAGGGACACCAGGGAGATGAACGCCACCCGGACGACGGCGGACGGGGAGTGTGTCTTTTTCATCCGATGGACTCCGCGTCGTCCTCGGCACGCCTGCGCAGCACGAGAACGGTGAGGGCGAGGACCGCGGCCGCCAGGATCAGCAGCACGGCCTGCGCCGAGGCGACGCCGATGTTCCGCTGGGGGAAGGAGACCGCGAGGATCGAGTAGGCGAGGGTCTTGGTGGACCCGGCGGGGCCACCTCCGGTCAGTGACACGACCACGTCGTACGTCTTCAGCAGCGAGATGCCCGAGGTGATGATCGCGACCGTCACCGTGGACGCCAGGGACGGCCAGGTCACGGCACGGAACGTGCGCCACCTGCCCGCACCGTCGATCCGCGCCGCCTCCAGCAGATCCGCCGGCACGGCCTGCAGCCCCGCCAGATAGAGGATCAGCTGGACGCCGAACAGCGACCAGACGATGACGAGGATCATCGACCACAGCGCCCAGTCCGGGTCGCTGAGGAACGGCAGGGCGTCCGTGCCGACCTTCTCCAGCATGGTGTTGACGACACCCTGGGGGCCGAGGATGGCCTGCCACAGGAAGCCGACCACCAGCGCGCTCAGCACATGCGGGTAGAACATGACCACCCGGCCGAAGGTGTTGAACCGGTTGGTGCGCTGCAGCAGCAACGCCAGGCCCAGTGCGGCCAGATTGACCACGACGGCACCCGCCACCGCCACCACGGCCGTGATCACCATGGTGTCGGTCATGTCGGCCGAGCCGAACACGGTCCGGTAGTTCTCCAGACCGATGAACTCCGGGACCCGGGTCGGGAATCCGTTGTACTCGGTGAAGCTGTAGTAGAACGCGTAGATCACCGGTACGACCAGCAGAGCGACGTAGATGAGCACCGCGGGGAGGACCATGCTCACGCCGGCACCGGCGTTGCGCCATCCCCGCGGCCTCACGGGAGTTTTACGTTCCATCGATCAGCGGTTCTCGTCGACCCACTGGTCGATCGCCCCGGCCGCGTCGGCCGGGCTCGCCCCCGTGTACAGGCTCTGCGCGACCTCGGTGAACTTCGGGTTGAACCCGGTCACCGGCAGCCTGACGTTGCCCTGCCCCTCACCGACGGCCACCAGGGCCGGCGCCTCGTCGAGGACGCCCTGGATCTGCGCGTCGATCTCGGTCTGCTCCAGCCCGGAGTCCTTGCGGAACACCCCGTCGGAGCCGAGCTGTGCCTCGATCGCCTTCGGGTCGGTGACCAGGTACTCGACCAGCTGCTTGGCACCGTCCTCGTCGGCGACGCCCTTGCGGATCATGTACGGGTTGGCCATGGTGGCGCCCTGCGGGCCCGGGTGGGCCTGGCCGTCCGCCGCCGGAGGGGAGAACACGCCCACCTCGAAGGGCAGGTCCTTGGACTTGTTCAGCGTGGCGGCGAACCAGCTGCCGTTGGTGTAGAGCCCGACCTTGCCGGCGATGAAGTTGCCGTCCGCCTGCGAGGGGCTGAGCCCGACGTCGCTCTTGTTGATGTAGCCGGCCTCGATCCAGTCGGCGTACAGCTGGAACGCGGGCTTGTACGCGTCACCGACCGAGAGCTTCTCCTGGTCCACCGCGGTCTGCCACTTCGGGTGCAGCTGGTTCAGCGTCGGGTGGTAGATCTGCTGCAGCTGCAGGCCGGTCTGGTAGTCACCGGCGGTCTGCATCGGCGTGTAGCCGGCCTTCTTCAGATCGGCCAGATCCTCGGCCAGCTCGTCCCAGGTGGTGGGCGGCTCACTGATCCCGGCCTTCGCGAAGGCGCTCTTGTTGTAGAAGACGAGCGACTGCGTCTGGGTGCCGACGCCGACCGCGTAGTGCTCCTCACCCATCGCGTACTCGTCGAACATGGGCGTGTCCTTCGCCCACGCCTCACCGCTGAGGTCGATCAGTTCGGGCGCCGTGTCGTCGTCCGGGAAGACCGACTGGATGACGTCGGGCGCGGTGCCGGCGGCCAGCTGCTGAGGGAAGGACTCGGCGACGGACTTGCCGGTCGGACCCTCGATCCTCACCTTCAGCCCGGTCTTCTCCTCGAACGGCTCGACCAGCTTCTCCCAGTAGGCCTGGTCGAGGTTGTCGGTGAGGTTGACCAGCATCCGTATCTCGCCGTCCTCGCTCCCGGAGGAGCCGCTGCCCGACGAGCAGGCCGCCACGAGGAGCAGCGGAACCGCGGCGGCGAGCGCGGTACCGCGCACGGTGCGCCCTCTGTTGACTGACGTCATTGTCATCTCTCTTTTCCTCGAAGGGGGAAAGCCGGCGGTACGGTCACTCGTCACAGCCGCCCCCGGTAGGGCAGGGGGCCGACGGTGGTAATGTCGGTGGGCGCCTCGCCGCCGTCGACGCGGTGGATGCCTTCGCCGGAGACGAAGAACTCGGGAACGTCCGGGTAGCGCAGCTCCTCGGGCAGCGGTTCCCGGTCGGTCCAGGCGAAGAACTCGCGCGCGAAGACGGCCCGGTCCTTACGGCCGTACAGGTGCAGGTCACCGGCGGTCAGCGGGCTGCGGACACACCAGTGGACGCCGGACTCGGCCCAGAACGCGCGGTCGCTGACCAGCACCGACTGCCGCTCCCGGGGGGCGAGCACCCGGTCCCAGAAGCCGTCGCCGGGGCCCAGTTCGGCCATCAGGAACAGCAGGTCGTGGGCGTGCCAGGCGGTACTGGGCGCGATGTCGGCCTCGTTGTGCCAGCCGCTCGCGGAGGCGAAGTAGCCGGCCGGGGTCTGGTAGCCGGCGTAGGTGGCGAGGCACGCCTCGGTGAAGGCCTCCAGCTCGGCGTCGGGGCCCTCGGCCAGCACCTCGTGGATGCCGTACAGGGTCAGGCCCATGCCGGCGATCAGCATCGGGGTGTCCGTCTTCAGCGCGCGCTCGCCCTTGACGTACCAGTAGCGGTGGTAGCGGACCGCGCCGGTCGCGTCGGTCCAGGCCGAGCGGGCCACATGCCGGCACAGCCGCCGCGCCTCGGCGAGCAGTTCCGGGTCGCCCTGGGCGCGGTAGCCGAGCACCAGGGGGACGATCATCAGGCCGTAGTACTCGGCCGGTTCGAGGATGCCGCCCTCGGCCCGGTCCCGCACGGTGCGGAAGGCGCCGGCGCTGTCCGCGTCGGGCACCCCCCGGTGGTGGAAGAGACGGACCAGTTCGGCGAGGTCCTCGGGGATCTCGTCGGCGTACGTCGTGTCGTCGCTCAGCTCGGTGTAGAGCTGCTTGACCCAGACCCGGGCGTACTCCTGGTTGCAGGTGCCGTCCTCGCCGGGGCGGCCGCCGCCGTAGATCTCGCAGGCGTCCAGATTGCGCCGTACGGCCGCGAGCACGGCGGCCACCTCGTCGGCGGGCAGCAGATGGCCGGCGTGCCGCAGGGCGAGCAGCATGCCGAGGCTGCCGACCGCGTTGTGGATGAGACCGGTGGTCGCGGACTCGCCGACCTGGAAGCCGATGTGCCGGTACTGGCCGTCGGGCTGTGTGGCGGCGGCCTGGTACCGCAGCAGCCTGCGCAGCAGGCCGACGCCCCGTTCGTCCGGCTGCCCGGCGAGGGCCTGGGCGTACGCGCCGACGGCCGGGCCCGCGAAGGTGGTGTGCCCGCTGGTGAAGTCGACGAAGCTCGCCGGGTTGGTGCCCCACACGCTGTGGTTGTGGAAGCCGTTGATCGCGCCCTCCTCCGTCACCCAGCTGTGCAGCCAGCCGGCCAGCGCGGCCGTGTCCGGCGTGGCGGTGCGGTGTTCCATGACGTTCCTTCCGGAGCGGTTCACACGGCCGCTTCGCGTGCGGTGTCGAGCAGGGCGTCGTCGATGCGGTAGAAACGGGCGGCCGTCCCGCCGAGTACATCGGCCCGGTCGTCGGGCGCCAGCGGCGCGAGGAGTTCCCGGACGGCCTCCCAGGTGCGGGTGTAGCCCCCGGCCAGCACGGAGATCGGCCAGTCGCCGCCGTACATCAGCCGGTGCGGCCCGAACAGCTCCAGCGCGTCCTCGACGTACGGGCGCACCCCGTCGGTGGTCCAGGAGTCGAGGGCGCCGCGGGCGGAGTAGAGCCCGGAGACCTTGGCGTGCACCTGGGGGTGGCGTGCGGCGGCGGCGAGGAGCCCGCGCCAGCGGGCACGGTCCTCGGGGCCGCCGCCGACCGGCGGCTTGCCCAGATGGTCGACGACCAGCCGCAGTCCGGGATGCCGTGCCGCCAGCTCCGGTATGTGCGCCAGGGCCTCGGGCGACGAGGTGACGTAGTCGAAGGTGAGACCGTGCTCGGCCAGCAGGGCGAGCCCCCGGCCGACGTCGGGGCGGACGATCCAGTCCGGGTCGAACTTCTCGTGGATCAGGGCGCGTACCCCCACCGTGTGCGGGTCGCGGCGCAGTGCCGCGAGCCGGGTCGCGGCCCGGCCGGGATCGTCCAGCGGCAGCCAGGCGACCACGCCGACGATCTCCGGGTGCGCGGCGGCGGTCGCCAGCATGTGGTCGGTGTCCGCGTCGTGGTCGGCGGCCTGTACGAGGACGCCCGCGGTGACCCCGGCCGCGCGCAGCTTTGGCCGGGCGTCGGTGAACCGCATCGCGCGGTCGATCGGCGACAGGGCGGGCCCCAGCCAGTCGTAGGGGGCGCGGGTCGGGTCCCAGACGTGCAGGTGGGCGTCGATGACGGTCATCCGAGTCTCCTGTCGGCACGTGCCCCGGGGCCGTCGGGCACCAGGTCCAGATCCGCCAGCTCGTCCCAGAGAGCGTCCGGTACGGCGGCCGCCAGGCGCCGCGCGTTGGTGCGGGACTGGCCGGCGTCGCGGGCGCCCAGTACCACGGACACGACCGAGGGGTGGCGCAGCGGATGGGCGATGGCGGCCTCCGGCAGGGTGACTCCGTGACGTTCGCAGACGTCCGCGATGGCGGCGGCGCGGTCGGTCAGCTCCCGGGAGGCGGGCAGATAGTCGTAGGTGGCGTCGGCCGGCGGGCGGGGCGCGGCCAGCAGTCCGGAGTTGTAGACGGCGGCGGCGACGACACCCACACCGCGCTCCTCGGCGAGCGGCAGCAACTCCTCCTGCGCGGAGTGGTCCAGGAGGGTGTGCCGGCCGGCCACCATGACGAGGTCGACGTCGCAGCGGCGGACGAACTCGGCGAGCATCGGGGCCTGGTTCATGCCCACCCCCACCGCCTTCACTAGCCCCTGCTCGCGCAGTTCGACGAGGGTGTCGACGCCGGTGGTGGAGGCCTCCTGCCAGTGGTCGTCGGGGTCGTGGAGGTAGACGACGTCGACATGGCCGAGACCGAGACGCTCCAGGCTGCCCTCGAAGGAGCGCAGGATGCCGTCCCTGCCGAAGTCCCAGGCCCGGCGGAACGCGGCCGGTACGGCGAATCCTCCGTCGTCCTGCCGGTGGGCGGTCTCCGGGCTGGGCACCAGCAGCCGGCCCACCTTGGTGGAGACGGTGAACTCGCCGCGCGGCCGGTGCGCGAGCGCGGCACCGAGTCGCCGTTCCGACAGCCCCAGTCCGTAGTGCGGGGCCGTGTCGAAGTAGCGGACGCCGCTGTCCCAGGCCGCGTCGACGGCACCTTGGGCGTCCTCGTCGCTGGTCGTCCGGGCGAGGTTGCCCAACTGGGCCGCGCCGAGGCCGAGTTCGGTCAGCCCGGGGCCGCGTGGAGACGTACGGGAACGCATCGGCCTCACCGCACCCTCGTACGCGCGGAGGCCGCGAGGTCCTCCGGGTGGGCGAACGGACGGCCCGACACGAACCGTTCCACCTCGTCGGTGACGGCGTCGCCGACGCGGCGCAGTTCACCGCCCAGGGAGCCGGCCAGGTGCGGGGTGAGCACGACGTTGTCCAGCGTCCACAACTCGCTGCCGGGATCGGGCGGTTCGGGGTCCGTGACGTCGAGTACGGCGTCGATGCGTCCCGTACGCAGTTCCGCGATCAGGGCGTCCTGGTCGACGACGGCGCCCCGCGCGGTGTTGATGAGGGTGGCGCCGTCCCGCATCGACGCGAGCCTGCGTGCGTCGATCTGGTGGCGCGTCTGCGGGGTGAGCGGCTGGTGCAGGGAGATCACCCGGCTGACGGCCATGAGTTCGTCGAGCGGGACCGGGCGGGCACCGAGCTCCCCGGCCTGTTCCGGAGTGAGGGTGGGGTCGTACAGGAGGACGTCGAGGTCGAAGGGGCGCAGCAGGCCGAGGACGGCGCGGCCCACGGTGGAGGCGCCGACGATGCCCACGGTCTGCCGGTAGTTGCCGTGGTCCGGCTGCGGGGCGAAGTGGTCCGGGACCTTCCGTGATGCCCGGTAGGCGCGTTCGGTGAGGATGACCCGCTTGGTGGCGAGCAGGATCATCGCCAGGGTGTACTCGGCGACGGGACCGGAGTTCGCGGCGCGGGCGTTGGCCGCGACCACACCGCGGGCGGCGAGGCCCGCCGGGTCCTCCAGACAGGTGGCGGCGACCCCGCCCGCGTAGATCACGGCCCGCAGCCGGGGGAGCCGGGCGGCGCGGACGACGGGTGCCTCCCAGCCCGCGATGAGGATCTCCGCCCCGGCCAGCACCTCGCGTGACCGCTGCGAGTCCGGTTCGGCGACGACCAGTGCGGTGTCGATGTCGGTGGCACGCCGGAGCCGGTCCAGGGCGTCGGCGTCGAAGAGGGCGCCGGTCAGCCGCGGGTTCATGGCGAAGACGGCACGGGGTCGCGTCACGGCGTGCTCTCCCTCTCTGTGCGTCCGATGGGGGAAGGACGGTGGGTGGCACCGGTTTCCGGTGTGAGGCGCAGGCCGGCGCTCCGGGGCCGTACGTGCGGACCGTCGGGCCGGGTCCAGCCGGCGTCGGCGTCGGGTCCGGCGAAGGCCGGCTCGTCGACGGAGATGCCCAGACCGGGGGTGTCGCCGAGGACGATGCCGCCGTCCGCGAGTACCTGGTCCACGGTGATACCCACCGGCATCCCGGTGTCCTGCACCTCGGTGGCGAGATGGTTGGGCACGGCGGCGGCCGCGTGGGCCAGCGGGTTGGCGTGGTAGCCGACGGGGCTGACCGGCAGGTCGTGGCCGTGGGCCAGCGTGGCGACCCGCAGGAAGTGGGTGATGCCCCAGACGCCCGCCGTCTGCACCACCTGCAGCGCGTCGGCGGCCAGCAGGGGACGGAACTGTTCGAGCCCCGTGAGGTTCTCGCCGGTGGCCACGGGGGTGCGGCCGGCCCGGGCCACGGCCCGGTTGCCCCGTACGTCCCAGCGCCGTACCGGCTCCTCGATCCAGGCGAGTTCGACCCGGTTCTCGATCCGGGCGAGCAGCCGGACCGCCTGGTGCCTGCCCCAGGTCTCGTTGACGTCGAGCATCAGGGCGGGGGAGCGGGTGTTGCCGCGCAGTACGTCGGCGACCGCCTCCAGGCGCCCGATGTCGCGGTCCGTGTCGAGCCCGCCCTTGATCTTGGCGCCGGTGAAGCCGCGTCCGGCCCAGCCGGAGTAGAGCGCGACCAGTTCCTCGTCGCCGAGCGCGATGTCGAGGCCCGACGCGTAGCCGGGCACGAAGCGGTCGGCGGCGCCGAGGGTGCGCCACAGCGGTTCGCCCGCCATCTTCGCCTTGAGGTCCCACAGCGCCATGTCGAACGCGCCGATGGTGCCGAAGACCGAGCCGGAGTGACCGCTCTTGAAGGTGTGGGCCAGCATCCGGTCGTAGAGCGCGGTGACCGCCCGCGGATCCTGGCCCTCGACGGCGGGAAAGATCCGCGCGGCGTCGGTGTGGGTGCCCAGCCCCACCCCGGTGAGACCGCCGTCGGTCTCGACCAGCAGCACCGGAACCTCGGTGACACCGCCGGTGACCACACCGTTGGCGTCTCCCACGGGGCGGCCCCACTGGTGCACCGTCCGGAGGCTCCGGTAACCGGTGATCTTCATCTGCTCCCCCTCTGTGTGCTCGTTCGCGTCCCGTGCATGCGGCAGTGGTGGGGAGCGTGCCGGTGCATGCGTGGTGACGGGAGAACCGCGGGTGCGGCGGCTGTCGGGGCGGGACGTGTCACGCCCCCTCAACGCAGTCGTAACGTATCATACAAGTGATGAGTTGAGGGGGTCGTGATCCGGGATTCCCGGGGCTTCTCGGGCCGGGCCGCGTCAGTCCGCGGCGAGTGTCTGGCGCTGGCGTCCCAGGCCCTCGATGTCGATCTCCATGACGTCGCCGGCCTTCAGGTACGGGAAGCGTCCGGAGAGCGCCACGCCCTCGGGGGTGCCCGTGTTGACCACATCTCCGGGGTCCAGGACGAGGTACTGGCTCAGGTCGTACACGAGCTGCGCCACGGAGAAGATCATGTCCGCGGTGCCGGAGTCCTGCCGCGGCTCGCCGTTGACGAACGACCGCAGCCGGAGGTTCTGTACGTCGGGCACCTCGTCGGCGGGGACCAGGTGGGGGCCGAGGGGGTTGAAGGTCGCGGCGGACTTGCCCTTCGACCACTGGCCGCCGGAGTGCTCCAGCTGGAAGTCCCGCTCGGACACGTCGTTCGAGACGGTGTAGCCGGCGACATGCCCGAGGGCCTGCTCGGGGGAGTCCAGGTACTGGGCCCGCTTGCCGATGACGACGGCGAGCTCGACCTCCCAGTCGGTCTTCACCGAGCCGCGCGGGATCCGCACCTCGTCGTACGCGCCGACCACCGTGTTCGGCGGCTTGAAGAAGATCACCGGTCGGGTGGGCGGCTCGCTGCCGGACTCGGCGGCGTGTGCGGCGTAGTTCTGGCCGACGCAGACGACCACACCGGGCTTCGCCACCGGCGGGCCGACGCGCAGCCCTTCGGCGTCCAGTACGGGGAGGCCGCCCTCCGTCAGTGCCCGCCGGGTCCGCGCGATGCCGTCCGCCGCGAGGAACGCGCCGTCGATGTCGTGCGTGAGCGGGGTCAGGTCGCGGGTGACGCCCTGGTCGTCGATGACGGCGGGGCGTTCCCGGCCGGGCTCTCCGAGTCGTACGAGTCGCATGATGCGCCTTCCTGTGCGGGAGACCGAAATATCGAACGAATGTGCGTGCAAGGTGATATCCGCGGACAGTATCGGTGTACAGTCCGGCCAGTTGTCAATATGCTGCCGATCTGTCAACTGGTTGACAGTGAAGGGGAGGGCATGAGCACTCGGGACGGATCGGTATGGGCCAGCGCCGCACCGGCGCCGGCCGTTCTCAGAGCGGGGGCCATACTCGAGGCGCTGGCACAGGCCCGCGGCCGGACGATGACGCCCGCTCGGCTCGCCGCCGCCGCGGGGGGCATCCCGCGCGCCTCCGTCGTCAACATCTGCGCCGCGCTCCACGACCTCGAGCTGGTCAGAGCCGTGGACGGCGGATTCGTGCTCGGCCCCGGACTGCTGCGGCTGTCCCAGGCCTACCTCGACGCACTGGACCCGGTGCGGGCCTTCAGGGAGCAGGTGGGCCGCCTCGGCGACCGGGAGGAGACCCTCCAACTGGCCACCGTGGAGGGCGCGGACGTGGTCTACCTCGCCGTGCACGAGGGCACGGTGCTGATGCGGCCGACCAGCAGGACGGGCGCGAGACTGCCGGTGACCTGTACGGCGCTGGGCAAGGTGATGCTGGCCGGCCGCACCGACGACGAGGTGCGTGAACTGCTCGCGGACCGCGTGCCGTTCGAGTCCCGTACGCCCTGGTCGATCACCACCCTCGACACTCTGCTCGCCGAACTGCGCACGGCTCGCGCGGACGGTTACGCGGTCGACGACCAGGAGACCGCCGAGGGCATCGTGTGCGTCGCGGTCTCCGTCCCCGAAACGGCGACGGACGGCCGCCCCTTCGCCGTGAGCTCGTCCCTGCTCAAGTCCCAGGCGACGCCCGGCCGGGTGGCCGCGGTCGTCGAACTGATCGGCACCGTCGTCCGCCGCATGGACGGCGGGCGCGAACGGCTTCCCGGCGACGCGTGACGGCGGATGCGGGACTCCGGGTCCGGCCGGCGGCCGGTTCGGCGCCGGCGTACGGACCGTGCGCGGTCGGGTCGGAGTCCGGCCCGTGCGCCGGGCCGCCGTCCGACGGCAGGGGCGGCGGGTGTGAAGAGTGCCTCGGTGACGCGTGACCGCGTGCGCCGGCGCAGGGTCCGGCCGCCGGGCCGGGCCGCCGTCGGGCGGCGGGGCGGAGGGCTTCCTCGGTGGCGTTCGGCCGTGCGCCCGTCTCAAGGGGCGGCCGGTGTACCGGCCTCCGGCAGGTACCGGAGCACCTCGCCCGCCGCGTGGTCGGCGAACATCGGGCCCGCCGCCTCGGGGTCGCCCGAGCGCAGGACGTCCAGCAGTTCGGCGTGGTGTTCGGCCATCGCCGTCCAGCCGCCCACATAGCGCGGATCGCCCAGCACGTGCAGCTCCCACAGGCTGGACTCGATCATGCGCCACAGCCTGATCAGCGCCGCGTTGCCGGTGGCCTCGCAGACATGGCGGTGGAAGGACATGTCGGCGTCCCGGAACGCCCCGATGTCACCCTGGGCCGCCGCCCCGCGCAGCCGCTCGACGTCGTCGGCCAGCAGCCGGTCGTGCTCGGCGTCCAGAGCGCCCGTCACCCGGCGGGCCGCGTACTCCTCGAACATGACCCGGATGTCCCGCACGTCCTGCGCCTGCCGCTCGGAGATCCGCGCGACGTACGTGCCCCGGTGCGGCTGTGAGACGACCAGACCCTCGTGCGCCAGCCGCTTGATGGCCTCGCGCGGCGGCGCCTGACTGGTGCCGAACCGGCGGGCGATGTCCGACTCCACGAGCCGCTGCCCCGGTTCGAGCCGGCCGCTCACGATCCAGCCGCGCAACTGGGCGTAGACATGGTCGGAGAGCAGCTGACGCGGGACACGCGCCATGGGGGGCTCGCCCTTCTCCCGCTCCGCCTCCGGACGGTTTTGGGGCGGGCGCGGGGCCCGCGGCCCGGGCAGCCTCGCCTGCTGCTCCCGCCAGATCCGGGCGACCGTGGACTGCGACAGGTCCAGCGTCTCCGCCAGGGCGCGGGTGGACGGCACCGGCGATCCGCCCCCGGCCTGTTCGAGTACGCCCGCGATGTGCGCCTCCGCCTGGCGCCGGTCGGTGCTCCGCGGCCGCCCGGAACGCGGGGCGTCCCGCAGCCCCGCCACACCCCCGCCCAGGAACCGCTCCCGCCACTTGGCGACCGTGGCGGGACTGAGCCGCAACTGCAGGGCGATCTCCGCGTTGTCCAGCCCCTCGGCACACGCCAGGACGACACGGCTGCGCGTCCGGAGCGCCCCCGGAGGCCGCTCGGAGAGGGCGACCAGGGCCGCCCGGTCCTCCTCGCTGAGCCGGGGAAACACCGGCGGATCGGGAACGGTCATACCGCCGCCCTTCCAGGGACGTAGGGACTTCTGACTCGGACGGCCTCGGGAGGCCGCCCCGCTGACAGCAATTTATCGTTCACGTCCGCGTATTGACGGCCCTTCGGGGCGAACCTATTAACTATCGTTGCTCGATCAGTGACCCACTAGTCTGCGTGCGACGGCGTCGGGATCGAGCGTGAGCTCTCCGGGCGCGTGGGCCGGTGCGCCGGTCGTCGCGAACGACGACCGGCCGGTTCCGGAATTCCGGCCACGTGAAGACGCCCGACCCGACAACACACCCGTCCGCGGCAAGGAGGCCCCATGCCCTTCACCCCCGTACGAAGAAGAACAAGACTTCCGCTGCTCCTCGCGGCCGGCGCCCTGCTGGTCGGCGGGACGGCGCTGGACGTCCCGGACGCGAAGGCGGACGCGGCCCACTGCAAGGCGACCGAACTCTTCGTGGCCCCCGACGGCAGCGACGGGGCCAAGGGCACCAGGAGCCGCCCCTTCAGGACCGTCGAGAAGGCCCGGGACCACATCCGCGACAAGGGCCTCAACCGCCCCGGCCGGATGCGCTGCGACATCCACGTCAACCTGCGCGCCGGCGACTACCCCCTGAGCCGCACCGTCGACCTCGACGACCGCGACTCCGGCAGCGGCGGACACCGGGTCGTCTACCGCTCCTACGACGGCCCGGGCAAGGCCCGCGTGACCGGCGCCGAGCCCGTCACCGGCTGGACCGAGTACAAGGACGGCATCTACCGCGCCGACGTCGGCACCGACCAGCCCTTCTACACCCTGTTCGAGGACGGGAAGCGCGCCACCACCGCCCGCTATCCCAACCGAGGCTCCGACGACACCTGGTCCCCGTACCTGACCTCCGTACTCTCCGAACCGGAGAAGGAGGCCGTCCACCAGTGGCTCTACTCCAACCCCGGTGAGTGGGACGCGGACTGGAACCTCGACAACGCCCAGGTGGTGATCTGGTCCGGCGGAAGCTGGAGCTGGTTCACCGACACCGTCCCGATCCGGGACTGGAACGCGGCGAAGAACCAGATGACGCTCAAGCACTGGACCCGCTACGCGCTCATCAACTCCCGCGGCGGCTCACGCTACTTCCTGCAGAACTCCCTGGACTTCCTGGACCAGGCCGGCGAGTACTACATGGACTTCGAGAAGGGACAGCTGTACTATAAGCCGAAGGGTGACATCGACGACGTCACCGTGCTGCGTCCCACGGTGAAGACGCTGTTCAACCTGGCCGGGGCCGGCCCCGACCGGCGCGTCGAGGACATCACCCTCGACGGACTCGCCCTGCAGTACAGCGACTTCGTCGACTGGTACCGCTCGGGCTGGATCAGCGACGGCGACTCGGGCGACCGGCACAAGTACCCGGAGTACGACCGCCAGATCGAGATGCCCCGCAACCGCTTCGGCGCCGTCACGGTCACCAACAGCGAGGACGTCACCCTCTCCCGGCTGCACATGTCGGACACCGGCTACCACGCCGTCTACGCCCTGTTCGCCAACGACGGGCTGACCGTCCGCGACAGCCTGCTGGAGAACATCGGCGGCGACGGCATCAAGGTCGAGGGTCCCTACCCGGGTGAGGGCAACACCTCCAACGGCCATCTGCTGACCAACAACTACATCACCCACTACGGTGAGCTGGTCCCCGGTGACGCCTCCGGCATCGAGCTGATGAACACCGGCCACAACACGGTCAGTCACAGCCACATCAAGCACAGCGCCCGCTACGGCGTCAGCCTCGAGGTCCGCCCCGAGGTAGCCCCCGACGACAACTACGCCCGCGACAACACCTTCGAGTATCTGCGCATCGACGAAGCCGGCCTGGACAGCGGCGACATGGGCGCCTTCTACACCTACGGCGTCAGCAACGTCGAACCGCACACGGTCGACAACCGTGTGCGCCAGGTCGTCATCGGCGACGTCATCCCCGACGCGTCGATGCCGGACAGCGGCACGCGCGGCATCCACATGGACGCCGGCGGCTGCGGCTTCGCCTTCGAGGACATCGAGGTCGGTAAGACCACCGACCAGTCGTACCAGAGCTACCAGTGCAACACCGTGGAGAACGCCAACTGGGAGGACGGCTACGACAAGTCCCGTATGGAGTACGACAGGATCGGCGTCACCGCCGGCTTCCCGTACCCCCTGCCGGAGGGCGACACCCAGTGACGGGTGACTGACCCGGCCGGTCGTCGCGGCGCCGAACGGCGCCGCGACGACCGGCTGTTCGGGAAGAGGCGCGCACCCAGCGGCCGCGGCCGGTCGGCCGGATCCCGCGGCGGCCGAGGGTCGTGCGCCGCGACGACGACGCTCGCATCCGGCTCATGCCGACAGCGGCGGTACCCGCGTGTCCTCCCGATCTCCGCTGCGGGATCATGACGACCATGGCTCTCCCCCCGGCACCCCGCCCTCGCTCGGACACCACTGCGGCACGGACCCGTGCCACGGCGGCCGTGGCCGCGCTCGTGACCGTCGGCGCGGGGCTGGGCCTGCGGGCCGTGACGACGGGGGACGTGGCGAAATACGGAGGTGACGCCCTCTACACCCTGCTGATCCTCAGCCTGGTCGTCCTGGCGGCACCGAGGGCGACGCCCCTCAAGGCCGCCGGTGTCGCGCTGGCCGTCAGCTGGGGCGTCGAGTTCCTGCAACTCAGCGGCCTGGCGGCGGACCTCTCCCGGCACAGCACCGCGGCCCGCCTGATCCTCGGGTCCACCTTCAACGCACCCGACCTGTTCTGGTACGTGATCGGCGCGATCGCCGGCGGGCTCGTCATGGCCGCCTCCGCCCGGCATGCGGGCGGACGCCGCGCATAGCACGCTGGTGCCATGGCGAACGACCGGTCGATCGTGATCTACCCACCCGGCGAGGACGGCGGCCGGCGCGTCCGCGCGGGCGAGCGGTTCCTGGGCATGGCGTACGGACCACTGGACGTCGTGGAGTTCCTGCGCCTGGCGGGCCTGGACGACGCCGACGACGACTGGCTGCGCCGCTCCGAGCAGGTGGAATGGCGAGGCGGCGGCCCGGACACATGGAAGACCCGCACCTGAGCGAAGGGGGCCCGGCCGGCCCTGGCGAGGCACTGCGGCCCCGCCAGGGGACGGGGTCAGCGGGTGAAGGTGACCCGGTGTTCCTTCAGGGACCCGCAGTTGGAGCCGTACACCTGGACGTACACGTTGTTGATGCTGCCGCCCCAGTCCACGCAGTGGCCCTTGCCGTAGACGTAGACCGGTCCCGCGTACGACGTGAAGCGGCCCGCGTCCTGGGCGTTCTCGTCGGTGTCGGTGACATAGATCCACGCGGACATGTCAAGCCTGGTGCCGGGGTTGGTGCGGATGGTCGCGACGCAGTTCTCCCCGTTGGCGGCGTTGTACGTCAGGTAGACGGTGCCGAGGGAGCCGACGGCCGCCGAGTTCACGGTCTTGTAGGCGCTCCCGCAGACCTTCTGCGGTGTGGTGTTGGGTGCGGCCGAGGCCGGCGACGCCAGGGCGGTGGTGGCCCCCAACGACAGGGCGGCCATGGCGGAGGCGGCCAGGACGGAACGGCTGAGTCTCATATTTCCCCCTTGCGGCTCTTGGAGCGGTTGCTCCTGACTGGTGTGACCCGCGGCCCGCGCGAATGGTTGTGCCGTGTTCGGCGGCGAATGCCGGGTCCACGTCACGTGGGGGTTTTCGCCGGGTGTGTCACAGCCGGGGCCCCGGTCCGGTCTCAGTGAGTGCACAGCCTTTCGGAACCACCGCGCTGAAGGAGTACACATTGAGTGACAGCATTCTGGAACCCGCCGCCCGCGCGTTCGCCGACGCCGCCGCCGAGCCGCCGCTCCTGTACGAGCGCGGCGTCGAAGGCGCCCGCAAGCTGCTCGACGACGTGCAGGCGCAGCCCGTCGAGAAGCCCGACGTGGACGAGAAATGGCTCACCGTCCCCGCCGGGGCGGGCGACGTACGGGTGCGGGTCGTCAGGCCCGCCGGGAGTACCGGTGTCCTGCCCGTGATCCTCTACGTGCACGGCGGCGGCTGGATCCTCGGCAACGCCGGCACCCACGACCGGCTGGTGCGTGAACTGGCCGTCGGCGCGAAGGCCGCCCTCGTCTTCGTCGAGTACGACCGCTCCCCGGAGGCGAAGTACCCCGTCGCGCTGGAGCAGGCGTACGCCACCGCGCGGTGGATCACCGTCCACGGCGCCGAAGAGGACCTCGACGCCTCCCGGCTCGTCGTCGCGGGCGACTCCGTCGGCGGCAACATGGCCGCCGCCCTCACCCATCTGGCCAAGCAGCGCGGCGACGTGACCTTCCTGCACCAGTCGCTGTACTACCCCGTCACCGACGCGGCCCAGGACACCGGGAGCTACCGCACCTTCGCCGACGGCCCCCACCTCACGGCGAAGGCCATGGAGTGGTTCTGGGACGCCTACACCACCGACCCTGCCGAGCGCGCCCGGATCACCGTCTCCCCGCTGCGCGCGACGCCGGACGACCTGAGGGGTCTGCCGCCGGCGTTCGTCGTCGTCGACGAGAACGACGTACTGCGCGACGAGGGCGAGGCCTACGCCCGCAAGCTCCTCGAGGCCGGTGTGCCGACCACGAGCATCCGCTACAACGCCACGCTGCACGACTTCATGATGCTGAACCCGGTCCGCGGCACCCAGGCCTCGACCGCGGCGATCGAGCAGGCCGTCCACGTCCTGCGCACAGCCCTGCGAACCGGCTGACCGACCCGTCACCACCGGTCGGCACCCGTCACCACCCGACAACACCAGGAAGGCCACTCCCATGAGTGCACAGCAGCCCACCATCGTCCTCGTCCACGGCGCCTTCGCGGACTCCTCCAGCTGGAACGGCGTCGTCGACGCCCTTCAGTCGCACGGCCACCGGGTCGTGGCCGCGAGCAACCCGCTGCGCGGACTGTCCACCGACGCCGAGTACGTCAGGCAGCTCGTCGCCTCCGTCGACGGACCGGTCGTCCTCGCCGGACACTCCTATGGCGGCGCCGTCATCAGCAACGCGGCGAAGGGACTCGCCAACGTCAAGGCCCTCGTCTACGTCGCCGCCTTCATCCCCGACGAGGGCGAGAGCGCCCTCACCCTGGCGGCCAAGTTCCCCGGCAGCACCCTCGGGGAGGCGCTGCGCCCGGTACCGGTCACGCTGCCGGACGGCAGCCAGGTCACGGACCTCTACATCGAACAGGGCACGTTCCACCAGCAGTTCGCCGCCGACGTCCCCGAGAGGACCGCGGAGGTCATGGCCGCGACGCAGCGGCCCGTGACCGACGCCGCGCTGGCCGAGAGCGCCGCCGCCCCGGCGTGGCTGGACATCCCCTCGTGGGTCCTCGTGGCCACCGAGGACCGGAACATCCCGCCGCAGACGCAGACCTTCATGGCCGAACGCGCGCGGGCCAAGGTCGTGAGCGTCACCGCCTCCCACGCGGTGAGCGTCTCGCACCCCGGCGACGTGGCGCGCCTGATCGACGAGGCCGCGCGGGCCGCCGCCTGAGGACCGGAACGCCGTCACCCCGGAGGGACTCCATGGACCCGGACAAGCAAGCCGCTCGCGGCCTGGCCGACCTCGAGGCCTACCTCTACCGGGAGGCGCATCTCGGCGCCGCCCGGCGGCGGGTCGCCGCGTTCACCTCACGGGCGGACGGGCTGACCCGTGAGCAGTGCGGCGACATAGAGCGCTGGTATCTCGACGAACAGCGTCATGTGGCCCGCATGGTGACCCAGCACATCGCCGAAACCATCAGCACGGCCGAGGAACACCACCGCGTCCGGTTCGGACGCTGGCTGCGCGGCACGCTCACGGCCATGACGCTGATCACCGTCGCCATGGCCGTGTGCGCGGTCGTGGCGGTGGGCATCGTGGCCTGAACACCGCTCCCGGGCGGCCGGCGGTCACCGTGCGTACCGGCGGATCCGGTAACCCGGCCCGGACGCGGAGACCCGCGGGCCCCCGTCCTCGACGACCTGCCACCCCGCGTCCAGTGCGGGGGCGTAGGTGTCGCCGTCCACCGCCACGTCGACCTCGGTCACCGAGAGCGTCGTGGCGTACGGCAGGGCGGCGCGGTAGATCTCGCCGCCGCCGATCACCCACACCGTGGTCGCGGAAGCCTCCGCCGCGAGCCCGATCGCCCGGGCGACCGAATCGGCGCGCTCCGCACCCTCCGCGGACCAGCCCGGATCACGCGTCAGCACGATGTTGCGCCTGCCGGGGAGCGGGCGGAAGCGCGCGGGCAGCGAATCCCAGGTCCTGCGCCCCATCACCACCGGATGCCCGAGCGTGACCGCCTTGAAGTGCGCCATGTCCTCGGGGAGCCGCCAGGGGATGCCGTCGTCCGCGCCGATCACACCGTCCGGGGTCTGCGCCCAGATCAGCCCGACGTTCACACCGCCACCGGCGCCTTGATGGCCGGGTGGTGCCGGTAGTCGACGATCCGCACGTCGGAGTAGGCGTAGTCGAAGAGCGACGCCGCCCGGCGCAGTTCCAGCGCGGGGAACCCGTACGGGGTGCGCGACAGCTGCTCGGTGACCTGCTCGACGTGGTTGTCGTAGATGTGGCAGTCGCCGCCCGTCCAGATGAAGTCGCCCGGCTCGAGACCGGTCTGCTGCGCCACCATATGGGTGAGCAGGGCGTAGCTGGCGATGTTGAACGGGACACCGAGGAAGAGGTCGGCGCTGCGCTGGTACAGCTGGCAGGAGAGCCTGCCGTCGGCGACGTAGAACTGGAAGAAGGCGTGGCAGGGCGCGAGCGCCATCCTGGACAGCTCGGAGACGTTCCACGCGGACACGATCATCCGGCGGGAGTCCGGGTCGCGGCGCAGTGTGTCGAGCACGTCGCCGATCTGGTCGATGTGCCGGCCGTCCGGGGTGGGCCAGGACCGCCACTGGGCGCCGTAGACCGGGCCGAGGTCACCCTTGGCGTCCGCCCACTCGTCCCAGATGGTCACGCCGTGCTCCTGGAGCCAGCCGACGTTCGAGTCGCCGCGCAGGAACCACAGCAGCTCGTAGACGATCGACTTGAGGTGCACCTTCTTGGTCGTGACCAGCGGAAACCCCTGGGAGAGGTCGTAGCGCAGCTGGTGCCCGAAAATGCTTCGGGTACCGGTGCCCGTCCGGTCGGCCTTGGGCGTCCCGGAGGTGAGCACCAGCCTCAAGAGGTCTTCGTACTGTGTATCGGCCACGGAAGGCGAGTCTACCGGCCGCCCGGCGAAGCCTGGCCGGACGTGGCCCCGACGGTGGCCGGCGTGGTCCCGCCGCGGGAGAACAGGCCCGACAGGGACAGGGAGCCGGGGCCGAAGAAGACGAGGAGCAGGAAGCCCCAGCAGAACAGCGCCGGTGACAGGCCGCCGTTCTGCAGCGGGAACAGGCCGTCCTTCTGGTGCTCGGTGAAGTAGGCGAAGGCCATGATCCCCGAGCTCAGGAACGCCGCGCCGCGGGTTGTGACGCCGAGGAGGACGAGGGCACCGCAGACGAGCTCGATCACGCCCGCGTACCAGAACGGCCAGTCACCCACGGGACTGGCGTCCCGGTCCAGCACACCGAAGACCGTGGCGGCGCCCTCGCTGGTGAACAGCAGGCCCAGGACGATGCGGAACAGCCCCAGAACGAGCGGTTGGCCGCCGGTCAGCCGGTCGTTCAGGCGTGTGGTGCTCATCGTCGCGTACTCCTCGGTTCGGTCGGTGCGGTACGGCGGCCCGGGCCCCGCGCGAGCGGCGGACCGTCCGTCCCTCTCTTACGCGCGTAAAGCCCCGACGGTTCAACGAACCGACGGATGACTGTACTTGCCCCTTCCACCGAAGCTCCCGGACGGCAAAGATGGCGTGACCGAGCCATGGGGGGCGAAGGCTGATGCTGGCCGACGAGTACGGGTATCAGGTGTCGCGGGGACCGGCCGCGTACTGGGTGGGGGCGAGACTGCGCCGTTCGCGGAGGACCTGTCTGCGGATGGCACTGTTCGGCACGGGGTTGCTGGCCCTGCTGGTCACGGTGGTGAGTCTGGCCGCTGCCTCTGCCTGGCCCTTCGGCACGGACGCGGCCATCGTGGTCGCCGCCGCCGGGTTCGTGCTCGGGAGCTTCTTCGCGCTGGGCGGCTGGCTGATGTACGCCAACGACGCGGCACAACTGCGCATCGCCGCCGCGCATCCCTTCCAGGCGTGGCCGTGTCAGCTGGAGCGGACGGCCGGCGGAAAGCGCCTGATCCTGCTGCTGGCGCCGGACGGCACGGTGGTCCGGGAGCTGGAGTCCACCGTGCCCGAGCAGATCTGGCTGAGCATGCGTGACGGCCGGGGCATGCTGTGGATCGCCGGTGACCTCCGCATGGAATGCCTGGTGGCGACGCCCGGAGCCCGGCTGACCTGGCGTGCCGAGGGACGGCCGTACGGGATGGCCTCGGGGGCCGGGAGGTCCGGCGGCCTGCGCGCGGTCGAGGACGAACTGCTGCGCACCGTGGCCGGCGAGACCTTCGGCAGGCTCCTGGGAGGCTGACGAGGCACACCCGTGGCGGCACTGCCTTTCGCCAACGTTGTTATGGAGAGTGTGTGCAGAAGGTGCCCTGCCGGATGTCCGGCGGGTGCCACGGCGCAGGCACCCGCGGGACCTCTGCTAGGTTCGTCGGGCATCTACTACAGGGGCGGCACACACAGGTGTTGACCGGATCTCAGGGCGGCCCGGCACGGTTACGCGTGCCGCGAGGTCCCGCGCCCCGACGATCCTCTCGCCCTCGTGTCGTCCACACCGCCGGCGAACAGTGTGTTCCGCCTGCCCGGAATCGGAAACCTCATGAGAAAAGACACGACATCCCGCCGGAAGCACGCCCTCCGGCGACGGCCCCTCGTACTCGGCGCGGCGGCCATAGCGGTGGCGGGCGCCATCACCGTCCCGGTGGTGGCGCAGGCGTCGGGGGAGAACCCCGCCGCCGGCACCGCGCTCCAGCAGGACTTCGCGGCCGCCGCCGAGGAGTACAAGGTGCCCCGGCAGGTGCTGCTGGCGGTCGCCTACCAGCAGTCCGCATGGGACACCCACCGAGGTGAGCACAGCGCGTCCGGCGGATTCGGACCCATGCATCTCACCGACGTCACACCGGAGATGATCGCGGGCGGCGCCGCCGGCATGGCGGGCCGCCCGGAGGCCGGGAAACTGGCCGAGGGCGAGGCCCGGCACACACTGCGGACCGCGGCCGAACTCACCGGTCTGCCGGCCGGCGAACTCCGTGACGACCCCGGCGCGAACATCCGCGGCGGCGCGGCCCTGCTGGCGTCGTACCAGAAGGAGCTGAACGGGACGACGTCCGACGATCCGGACGACTGGTACGGGGCGGTCGCCCGCTACAGCCATTCCACGGTGCGCCAGGGCGCGACCGCGTTCGCCGACCGCGTCTTCGCCACCATGAGGAAGGGCGCCGCGCGCACGACGTCCGACGGCCAGAACGTGAAACTCGCCGCCGACAGCGGGATCGCCCCGGCCACCACGCAGGTGAACAAGCTCGGCCTGCCCTCCGCGCCCGACACGGACACCGAGTGCCCGCCCACGCTGGACTGCGCGTTCGTCCCCGCCGCCGCGCGCAACGGCCAGGCCTCGGACCGGCCGGCCAACGGCATCCGGATCGACCAGATCATCATCCACGACACCGAGTCGCCCTACGAGTCCGCCATCGCCACGTTCCAGGACCCGGCGAGCAGCACCGCCGCCCACTATGTGGTGCGCTCCTCGGACGGCGCGGTGACCCAGATGGTGCCCACGAAGAACCTGGGCTTCCACGCGGGCAACTACTCCACCAACCTGCACTCGGTCGGCATCGAGAACGAGGGCTACGCCGCGCACGGCGCGACCTGGTACACCGAGTCGCAGTACCACGCCACCGCGGAACTGGTGAAGTACCTGGCCGAACGGTTCGACATTCCGCTCGACCGGCAGCACATCATCGGACACGACAACATCCTGGCCCCGGCCGACCGGTTCATCCACGACCAGCACTGGGACCCGGGCCCGTCGTGGAACTGGGAGCGCTTCATGGCCATGGTGGGCGCGCCGCCGAAGGGACGGCACGGCGTCGGCCCGGTCGGCTCCGCCGTGACCATCGCTCCGGGCTTCGACCGCAACAGGCAGACCATGGAGGTGTGTCCGCAGGACGACGGCAGCGGCGCCACCGAGGAGTGCGCGGACGTCCGCCGGGCGGCGAACCTCGTCCGGCTGCGGACCGAGCCGCGTGCCGACGCGCCGCTCTTCGGTGAGCAGACGATCCACCCCGACGGCCCCGGCACCGACCGGATCAGCGACTGGGGCGCCACGGCCCAGGCCGGGCAGCAGTTCGTCGTCGCGGGCAAGCGGGGCGCCTGGACCGCGATCTGGTACAGCGGCAGCAAGGTGTGGTTCCACAACCCGCACGGCCGCAACACCGTTCCGGCGCGCGACGTCACGATCGTCGAGCCGGCCGGCACCGGGGCGCTGAAGGTCTACGGCACCAACTACCCGGACACCGCCGAGTATCCCGACGGCCTGTCGCCGTCGACGCAGGCACCGCTGAGCATGTACACCGTGCCCGCCGGTCAGGCCTACGTGTCCACGGCGGCACCGGCCCTGACGGACGACTTCTTCCCCTCCAGCGGCAAGGTCGTCTTCGGCGCCAAGAAGATGTACACCATCCAGTACGGCCACAAGACCGCGCTGATCTACGCCGACGGCGTGACGGCCGAGCAGCACTGACCCGTATCCCACGGGGGACCTGGAGGGGTCCGGCGGCCATGGCCGCCGGACCCCTCCGTCACATCGCTTCGCGTTCGGTGACGTGCTCGCCCACATGGTCGGCCACGGCCGCGGACAGCAGCGCCGGCAGCAGGCCGGGGAACCGCGCGTCGAGCACCTCACGCCGCAGCGTCACATAACACCGTGTGCCCTCCTGGCGGGTCCGGGTGACACCCGCCTCGCGCAGCATCTTCAGATGATGGCTGAGCGTGGACTTGGCCACCGGGGCGCACAGCTGACCCCAGCCGCGCTCGGCACCGTCGGACAGCACACGCACGATGCCCAGTCGTGTCGGATCGCTGAGGGCTCCCAGCAGTCGCGGCAGGGTGATCTCGGTGTCGGCGGGGGACGTGTGGTCGGGCATGCCCGTCATGTTACTCGCCCGTTCGGTAAGGGCGGAGCGCGCCGTCACCGCTGCCCACTGTCTGACAATGTTGTGCCCAATTTGACGATGTTGGCAACGGCTCTCTAATGTTCTATGTGCAACGAACATCGAACGAAAGGGATCCCATGACCACCGACTCAGCCGACCGCACCTTCTCCGGGCAGGTCGTGATCGTCACCGGCGCCGGGACCGGCATCGGCCGGGCCACCGCCATCGCGTTCGCCGAAGCCGGCGCGCGGGTGCTCGGGGTGGGCCGCCGGGAGGAGCCACTGAAGGAGACGGCGGCGGCACACGAGCACATCGACGTCCTGCCCGTCGACATCCGCGCCGACGGAGCTCCCGCCCGGGTCGTCGGCGAGGCCGTACGACGGTGGGGGCGCCTCGACCACCTGGTCAACAACGCCGGTGCCACGGCGGTGATGCCGCTGGCGGAGACGGACGAGCGGACGGTCCTCGACCTGCTGGCGCTCAACGTCGTCGCACCGAGCCTGCTCGCCCACGAGGCCCTGCCGCACCTGCGCAGGACCTCCGGGACGATCGTCAACGTCTCCAGCACCTACGGCCACCGCCCCATGGCAGGCGGCGCCCACTACGCGGCCACCAAGGCGGCCGTCGAGCAGCTCACCCGCAGCTGGGCCCTGGAACTCGCGGGCGAGGGCGTCCGGGTCAACGCCGTCGCCCCCGGCCCCACCCGCACCGACGTCATGCTGCACGCCGGCCTCAGTCCCGAGGCCGCCAACGACATGTACGCCTACGAGCGCGACCGCATCCCCACGCACCGCATCGCGGGCGCCGACGAGATGGCCCACTGGATCCTCCGGATGGCCGAACCGGCCGGGCGCCACGCGACCGGTCAGGTGATCACGGTCGACGGCGGTCTGGAACTCGTCTGAGGCCGCGGCGTTACTGTCGACGCATGAGCGAAGACTCCCAGCGTTCCGTGGTCGTCGAGCGCACCGCCACGGGCCACTACGTCGCCACCAACGTCCGCGGCGGCACGATCGGGTTCGGTACCGCCTCCGACGACGGCCGCGGCACCGAATTCACCCCGGTCGAACTGCTGCTGGCCGCGATCGGCGGCTGCACGGCCGCGGACGTCGACGTCGCCACCAGCCGCCACGCCGAACCCGACGCCTTCTCGGTCTCGGTGAGCGGCGACAAGATCAGCGACGAACTCGGCAACCGCATGACCGGCATCGAGGTCACTTTCCGCGTCACCTTCCCCGACGGAGAGGGCGCGGACCGGGCCCGCGCGATCCTGCCCCGCGCGGTGACGACGTCCCACGACCGCCTCTGCACGGTCAGCCGCACCATCGAGACCGGCACCCCCGTCACCGTGGTCGTCGAGAACACCTGAGCCCGCCGCGGCCGGCGGGCGCCGCCGACTTTGCCCGCTCTTTACAACCCGGCCCCGCGCTGCCTCGTCTCTTCGCACGATCCATGACCAACCCGCCCGGTCACCGGGCGGGCGGACCGACGAAAGAGAGCGATTCATGCGCCGAACCGTCCTTGGTGCCGCGGCACTCGCCTGCACCGCCGTGCTGGCGAGCGCCGTGCCCGCCTTCGCCGACGGGCCGTCGCCCGTCTCCGAGGCCACCGTGGTCCCCAGCGAGGCGGCACCGGCCCCGGTCGACGCCACCGAGCCGAGCCCGGTCCCGGCCCCGGTCGACGCCACCGAGCCGAGCCCGGTCCCTGCCGCGACCGACTCGCCGGACCGGTCCGAGGCCCCCGGCGAGGTCACCGTCATACCGAGCGGCGCCCCCGACACGGGCGTCGCGGCCCAGGAGTCCACAGCCCACGGCACGCTGATCGGCGGGGGTGCCGCCGCGGTGCTCGCCGCCGGCGGCGCCGTGTTCCTCGTACGGCGCCGGCGGGCGACCACGGCATGACGCCGCTCTCCAGGCGTGCCTTCGCCGCCGCGACCACGGCCGCGCTGCTCACCGGCTGCGGCGGCGGTCACGGGACCCCCCGGTCCACGGCCGGACACCCCACCGGCACGACGCCGTCCGCGCGGTCCTCCGCGAAGCCGGCGCGTGCGCTGGGGCGTTCGCTCCCGGTCGGACTGGAGATACCGGCCATCGGGGTCGACACCCCGGTGATACGGCTGGGTCTGGCCCCGGACCGAACGGTCGAGGTGCCGCCGATCACGGCGGACGACCGGGCGGGCTGGTACCGCCACTCACCGACGCCCGGCCAGAGGGG
The DNA here is from genome assembly GCF_000718785.1 of Streptomyces sp. NRRL WC-3626. GTDB lineage: Bacteria > Actinomycetota > Actinomycetes > Streptomycetales > Streptomycetaceae > Streptomyces > Streptomyces edwardsiae. Next base: position 54,629 of record NZ_JOCA01000017.1, read on the forward strand.
TCCGTCGGTGATCCTCGGTCATGTCACCGTCGGCGCCCACGGGGACGGTGTCTTCCGTCATCTCGCCCGTCTGCGCCGGGGGGACACGATCACGGCGCGCCTGGAGAACGGCACGGCGGCGGTGTTCGCCGTCGGGGACGTCCGGACGGTCGCCAAGGCGGACTTCCCGACCGAGGCGGTCTACGGTGCCGTGGACCGCCCGGAGCTGCGGCTCATCACATGCGGTGGCCCCCGCAGCGGCGACGAGTACCGCGACAACGTGATCGTGTTCGCGGCGCTGACCTCCGCGAGCCCCTGATCCGCGGCCGGATCCCGGGCGGGCGGGCCGTGTGCCCCCCCGGCCCGGGATCCGGTCCGTGAGCGGTTCCACGACACGACCCTGGAGAACGTTGAAACGGTCCCGCGAGCAGGCAGCGTCCGAACTCTTCGCCGCCCTCTACCCGCGCCTCGCCGGCTGGTGCCGCCGGCTCGTCGACGACGACGAGACGGCCCACGAGATCGCCTCGGAGGCGTTCACCCGGCTCTGGGCCCGCTGGACGTCCGTGGCCGAGCCGCGCGGCTTCCTCTACGTCACCGCGGCCAACATCGTCCGGGACCACTGGCGCAGACTCGAACGCGAACGCAAGGCCGTCCACCGTGTCACCACCGAGACGGTGGTCCGCCCGCACACCGAACCGTCCGACCCGTCCGTACGCCTGCTCGTGCAGTCGTTGCCGGAACGGCTGCGCGTCCCGATCCTGCTGCACTATTACGCCGACATGCCGGTCCGGGAAGTGGCGGCGGTGACCGGCCGCAAGGAGGGAACCGTCAAGGCCGATCTCCACGCGGCCCGGGAACTGCTCCGCGCCCATCTGAGGAGGAGCCTTGATCACACACGCTGACGAGGGACCGGAGTTCGAGCCCGACGACCCGCTCGCCGTCATCCTCCGCCCCGGCTCCGACTACCTCGGTCCGCCCCCCGGCCGGTACGAGGAGATCCGCCGCGGAGCGCTGCGCCGACGGCTGCTCCGCGCCGCCGCCGGGGCCGGACTGACCTGCGCCGTCGCCCTCCTGGTGGCACTGCCCCTGCTGTCGTCGGCCCCCGACGAGCCGGTGTCCCCGACGGTCCCGCTCGCCCCGCCGGTGCCCGCGACCAGCGCGGCTCCCACGCCCACGCCCACGCGGCCCGTGTCACCCGAGCCCGCCGAGGACCTCACCACCCCGCGGGTCCCGACCGACGCCCCCGGCGTCACGGCGAGCGACGTCGCGCCCGTACCCCAGCCGCGGTGAACCCTCGCGACCGAAGTTGATGCACATTACACGTACATGCATAATGTGCTTATGGACAAGCGGGACTCGGACGCTCCGGACGTCTCCACCGAGGAGTTGACGCTCGCGGTGGAGCAGATGGTCCGCTACGTGCGCCGCGGTACGACGGCCGGTGGGCTGAGCACCGCCGCCTCGTCGCTGCTCAGCCGGCTGGGCCGCGAAGGCCCTCAGCGCCTCACCGGACTGGCCCGGGCGGAGAAGGTCTCTCAGCCGGGCATGACCCAGCTCGTCACCCGCCTGGAACGGTCCGGACTGGTACGGCGCGTGGCCGACGGCTCCGACGGCCGGGCCGTACTGGTCGAGGCCACCGATGCCGGCCTGGAGGTGTTCCGGCAACGCCGGGCCGAACGCGCCCAAGCCCTGCAGTACTTGATCGACGAGCTGCCGGAACCCGAGCGGGACGCGGTGCGCGTCGCGCTCCCCGCGCTGGCGCGCGCGATCCATCGGCGCATGACGCGGTCCTGAGCCCGCCCCACCGAACCCGGTCCTCCGGGTACGACATGGAAGGAGCGGTGATGACAGCACCGCACGACAGGGCGGCCGGCCCGTTCCGGCAGCCGAGGGCCGTCTGGGCCGTGGCGTTCGCCTGTGTGATCTCGTTCATGGGCATCGGACTGGTCGACCCGATCCTGCCCGCCCTGGCCGAGAACCTCGACGCCACCCCCAGTCAGGTGTCCCTGCTGTTCAGCAGCTACCTCATCGTGACCGCTGTCGCCATGATCTTCGTCGGCTGGATATCCAGCCACATCGGCGCCAAGCGCACCCTCGTCATCGGCCTGGCCGTCATCGTCGTCTTCGCCGCCCTGGCCGGAGCCACCGGCTCCATCAACGGCATCGTCGGCTTCCGGGCCGGCTGGGGACTGGGCAACGCGATGTTCATCGCGACCTCCCTGGCCGTCATCGTCGCCTCCGCCAGCGGCGGATTCGCCGGCGCCATCATCCTGTACGAGACGGCGCTGGGCCTCGGTATCGCCGTGGGCCCCCTGCTCGGCGGCTTCCTCGGCGACCTCAGCTGGCGCGGCCCGTTCTTCGGCGTCGCCGTCCTCATGACCGGCGCGCTGATCGCGACCGTCCTGCTGGTCCCCGCCACACCGAAACCGAAGCACCGCACCTCGCCCATCGCCCCGCTCAGGGCACTGCGCCACCGCTCCCTGCTGACCATGGGCATCGTGGCACTGATGTACAACTGGGGCTTCTTCACCATGCTGGGCTACGCGCCCTATCCGATGGAACTGGACGCCACCGCGCTCGGCCTGGTCTTCACCGGCTGGGGCCTCCTCGTGGCCCTCTTCAGCGTCTTCGGCGCACCGCGGCTGCAGGCCCGCTTCGGCACCGCTTGGACGCTGTACGCCAACCTCGCCGCCCTGGCCGTGATCATGACCGTGATCGCCATGGGCGTGGACACGCCCACCGTGGTGATCGTCGCCGTCATCGTCAGCGGCGCCTGCATCGGCATCAACAACACGCTCACCACCCAGGCCGTCATGCTCGTCGCCCCGGTCGAACGCCCCGTGGCCTCCTCCGCCTACGGCTTCCTGCGCTTCATCGGCGGCGGCATCGCCCCGTACGCCGCCGGCAAGCTCGCCGACGCCGCCGGTCTGTCGCTGCCCTTCTACGTGGGCGCCGCCTCCTTCCTCCTCGCCATCCCCGTCCTCGCCACCGGCCACCGGATGCTGCGCGAGGCCGAGACACGGCCCGCCGACCCGGAGCCCCTCGTCCCGGCCCTCACCGCCGTCGGCGCCCCCGCCGCCTCCGGCACACCCCGGGTGATCGTCGCCGTCGGGTCGCACGAGAGGGCCGCGGGCATCGTCGACGCGGCGGCCCGTCTCGCCCGTGACACCGACAGCCCCCTGGAGATCGTCCACGTCCGGCGGACGGCCGTGGTGGAGGAGCAGGCCGTCGACACCGAGAGCGACGAGCAGGCCCGCGCCGCCGTCACCGCCCACCTCGGCCGGGTCACCGCCGCGGGAGTCACCGCCACCGGCCAGATCCTCACCAGCGTCGGCGACCACGCCGCCGCGGGCCGCGCCCTCGCCCGGCACGCGGCCTTCGCCGGCGCCCGGACCGTCGCCATCGGGCGCTCCCCGCGCGGCCCCCTCGCCCAGTTCGCCGACGGCAGCTTCACCAGCGCCCTCACCCACGCGGCACAGTGCACCGTCGTCCTCGTGGACCCCGACGAGGAACCCCGGCCGCTGACGGCGGCGGGCCTGGCCCGGCTGCGCGACAGCACCGTCTGATCCGTCCACGCGCCGCGCACCGGTGAGGAGCGCGGCGCACGGACGGCCGTCGGTGAAGCAGCGGTGAAAAAACCCTGTGGAAGCGGTGTCAGGGGGGTCCCTTATGCTGCACGCGATGATCACGCGGGCCCAGGGGAGGGTGCGGCATGCTCGGCAGGCTGTTCGGCAGGGACACCGAGAGAACGACGGACGATCCGCACGCCCTTCCCGCGCCACGCAAGAAGAACGGGATGTACCGGCTGCGCGCACTCGGCGACACCCGGGTGCTCGCGCTGGTGGAGGCCGCCGACGCGGCCGACTGGCCGGCGGTCGAGAAGGCGCTGGCCCCCTTCGACCTCGGCCACGACCACCAGGTCCTCGGTGAACTCGCCGGTCTGGACGGCGTACAGGACTGGATCGGCCGGGCCGTCGAGGAGGACGGGGAACACCGGGCGGCGGCCCTGCTGATATCCGGGGCCCGTCACATCCGCTGGGGCTGGGAGGCCCGCACCAGCGCACGCGCCGCACAGGTCACGCAGGAACAGTGGCACGTGTTCCACGAACGGCTCGAAATCGCCGAGGAACAGCTCTTCCAGGCCGCCGAGCTGCGGCCGGAATGGGTCACGCCGTGGAGCGAACTCCTCACCTCCGGCCGCGGGATGTCGCTCGGCGGTGACGTCAACCGGACCCGGCGCGACGCCGCGCTGCGCCGCGACCCGTTGAACCTGGACGCCCACCTCGCCTGGATGACGCAGCTGCAGCCCCGTTGGGGCGGCGAGCCGGGACAGGCCCTGGCCTTCGCCCAGGACGCCTTCTCCCGCGCCCCGCAGGGCCACCGCCTCGGCTGCGTGATCCCGATGGCGTACATCGAGGAATGGGTCGAGTCCGACCGCGGGGACCACCTCGAGACCGACGAGATCCGGGCGCGACTGCGGGAAGCGGCGGACCACAGCATCCTGCATCCCGCCTACCTCTGGCGTCCGGGCTGGCAGCAGGACTTCAACATGTTCGCCATGGCACTGTCCCTGGCCGGTGAGCGCCACACGGTCCGGCGCGTCTTCCGGACCCTCGACGGCGCCTGCACCGAGTGGCCCTGGACCTTCTTCGCCGAACCCGAGAAGCAGTTCGCCCGCCATCAGCGCCGCGCCTGAGCGCACCCGCCCCGCCCGCCGCCCCTCCCACCCCGGACTGCCCGATGACTCTGCCCGAAACGCCCCCGACCCCGGCCGGCACGGACCGCACCTTCCAGGTGGACCTGCGCGGCCTCGTCGACCTCCTCTCCCACCACCTCTACTCCAGCCCCCGCGTCTATCTGCGCGAACTCCTGCAGAACGCCGTGGACGCGCTGACCGCCCGGCACACCCTCGAACCGGACGCCCCCGCCGGCTCCTTCGGCATCCGCCTGTACGCCGACGGCGCGCGGGTACGGGTCGAGGACGACGGCGTCGGACTCACCGAGGCCGACGTCCACACCTTCCTCGCCACGATCGGCCGCAGCAGCAAGCGCGCCGAGAAGATCGCGGAGCAACGCGCCGACTTCATCGGCCAGTTCGGCATCGGACTGCTCTCCTGCTTCCTGGTCGCCGACGAGATCCACGTCCTCAGCCGCTCCGCCCGCACGCCCGACGCGCCCACCGTGGAGTGGCGGGGACGCGGCGACGGCAGCTACACCGTGCGCGTCCTGCCCGCCACCGCCCGTCCCCGCCCGGGCACCACCGTCACCCTCACCCCCCGCAGCGACGCGGGCGAGTGGACCCGCCCGGGCCAAGTGCATTCACTGGCCCGGCACTTCGGTTCCCTGCTGCGCCACCCGGTGACCTTCGACGACGGAACGGGCGCCGCCTGTGTCAACCCCGAACCCGCCCCCTGGGCCCGCACGTATCCGACGCCCGGAGCCCGCTCCCGCGCGCTGGCCGCGTACGGCAAGGAGGTCTTCGGCTTCGAACCGCTCGACACCATCGAGCTGGACCTGCCGGCCGTCGGCCTGAAGGGCATCGCCTGCGTGCTGCCCGAGACGGTGCCCGCCGGACGCCGCCACGGCCACCGCGTGCACGTCAAGGGCATGCTGCTGTCCGAGCAGGCCGAGGAGATCCTGCCCGAATGGGCGTTCTTCGTCCGCTGCGTCGTCGACGCCGAGAGCCTGCGCCCGACCGCGTCCCGCGAGTCCCTGTACGAGGACGACACCCTCGCCGCCGTACGGGACGCCCTCGCCGAGCGGCTGCGCGCCTGGATCGCCCGTGCCGCCGCCAGCGACCCCGGCCTCCTGCACCGCTTCCTCCAGGCCCACCACCTGGCCGTCAAGTCCCTCGCCGTGCACGACGACGAGATCCTGCGCATGCTGCTGCCCTGGCTGCCGTTCGAGACCACCGACGGGCACACCACCCTCGACGAGTTCGCGCGCACCCACCGCACCGTGCTCGTCACCTCGAGCGTTGAGGAGTTCCGGCAGGTCGCGGCGATCGCCTCGGCCGCCGGACTGGGCGTCGTCAACGGCGGCTACACCTACGACCGTGAACTGGTCCACCGGCTGCCCGAGATCAGGCCCGAGGCGAGCGTCGCCGACCTCGACCCGGCCACCCTCACCGCCCACCTCGACCCCGTCGACCGGGAGACGGAACTGGCCGCCGCGGCCTACCTCGCCCAGGCCCGCGACGCCCTCGCCGTCTTCGACTGCGACGTCGCGCTGCGCACCTTCCAGCCCGCCTCCGCCCCCGCCCTCCTCGTCGACAGCCGAGAGGCCCGGCACGAGCGCACCCGCTCCCAGCTCGCCCGCGAGCAGGAGGGCGGCCTGTGGGGCGACATCCTCGGCGCCCTGCGCCAGGAGGCCCCGCGGGCCCAGCTCATCCTCAACCAGCTCAACCCGCTGGTCCGCACCGCCGTCGCCATCGACGAGCCCGAACTCGCCCGCACCAGCGCCGAGGCCCTCTACGGGCAGGCCGCGCTGCTGTCCCGGCGACCGCTCAGGCCCGCCGAGTCGAGCCTCATCAACCGCTCCTTCCTCGACCTCCTCGCCCACGCCCTCCGCAAGGACAGCTGACGATGCCGACCACACCCCTTCCCCGGAGCACCGACGAGCTGTACCAGGCGCTCCAGGAGAACCACGAGCGCCCCTACGGCCGAGCGCGCACCGTCACGGCGGAGGAACTCGCCGAGGCAGCCGAGCAGTTCGAGGAGCCCGTCCCGCTGATCCGCGCGCTCCTCGAACTCCAGGAGGCGTACACCTACGGCTCCGAACCCCGTAAGTCGCCCGTCGTCTTCGCCCGGCTGCTCACCCTCTTCGACGAGCAGCCCGACCTCTTCGACGAGCGCCTGCGCCACACGCTGTTCTGGCGCTTCAAGTGGGTGGCCAACGCGCTGCGCGCGCTGCCCGAGATACCGCTCGCCAGCCTGCGCCAGTGGCAGACGGAGATGCGCGACCGCTACGAGAAGGCCGGCTACGGCCTCCAGCCGTACTACGGACAGGCCTACCAGCTCGCCTCCCACATCGGCGAGGATACCGCCCTCGCCTACGAGCTGTGGGCCGGCCGCACCCGCACCCGGCTCAGCGACTGCGAGGCCTGCGAGATCTGCGAGCGCGCCCTGTACCACCTGACGGCCGGCGACGACGAGGGGGCGCTGCGCGCCTGGGAGCCCGTCCTGCAGGGCAAGGAGAGCTGCCAGGAGGAGCCGGCCCGATCCATCTCCCACGCCCTGCTGCCCCTGCTGCGGACCGGCCGCACCGACCGGGCACGCGAACTGCACCTCGCCGGCTACCGCGGCTGCCGCCGCAACCCCTCGATGGCCGGGGAGGTCGGCCGGCACCTGGAGTTCTGCGCGCTGACCGGCAACGAGGCACGCGGACTCGAACTCCTCGCCGAGAACCGGAGTCTGTTCGACGAGGTGGACTCGCCGCGCGACCAGCTCGACTTCCTCACCGGCGCGGAGGTCCTCCTCCAGCGCGTCGAACTCCTCGGCCACGACGAGCTGCCCGCCGCCGGATTCGCCGGCCGCACCTGGACGGTCACCGGCCTGCGTGCCGAGGTACGCGAGCGCGCCGACGACCTCGCCGCCCGCTTCGACACCCGCAACGGCACCACCGCCCACGCCGGCCGCCGCGGCGCCCGCCTCGGCCGTGAACCGCTCACCGACGCACTCGAACTGACCCTGCGCGCCCGCGGCCTCGACGACGTCACCCCGGCCGCCGCCCCGGCGCCCGCCACCCGTGCCGTCACGCCCGCGCCCGACGAGTCGCTGCCCGAACTCATCGTGCGGGCCCGCACCTTGGACGAACAGGGGGACCCGGACTCACGGGCCTGCTGGGCACGGCTGCGCACCCTTGTCGCCGCCCGCGACTACACCCACCCCGACGACCCCGCCGTGGGCCCGCTCGTCCGGTTGCGCGCCGACCTGCTGGACGACGAGGCGGCCAAGGCCGGCGAGAAGGACGACTACGCCGAAGCCGCCGCCCTCTACGAGGAGGCCGCGGGCCTGTACGACGACGCAGGGCAGCCGGCGTACGCGGCGGTCGCCCGCGGCTGCGCCCTGCTCGCCGCCGGGCAGATCCCCGATCCGGACGACGACGGGGTGGAGGCGAAGGCCGCCGCGCTGACCGCCGCCCACGCCGCCGTGACCGCGCTGCACGAGCGGACGCCCGGCCTGCCCCCGTACCTGGAGGCCCGCCTGCTGAGGCTGCGGGCCACCGCCCTAGGCCTGCGCCTGCAGACCTCGGGGGACGAGGAGCACATCGCACCGGTCCTCGCCGAGGCGGACCTGCTGCACACCTTCGCCGTCCGGCACGACATCGCCACGCAGATCTCCGGAGCCCTGCTGCTGCGCGCCACCACCTTCGCCCTGGCCGGCGATCTGCCCGCCGCGCTCGCCGGGACCGACGACGTCCTCGACCGGCTCAGGACGCACGGCCCCGCCTGGCACCTGCCCCGCACCCTCGGCCTGCGCGGCAGGCTCCACCTCGGACTCCAGGACCCGCAGTCCGCGTACACGGACCTCTCCGAGGGCCTGCGGCTGGCCGCCGGCCGGCCCGCCGACACCAGCGGAGCCGCCCGCCTCCACAACGACATGGCCGGCGCCTGCCTGCACCTGGGCCGCCCCGACGAGGCACTGCGCCATCTGACCCGCTCGGCGGAGCTGGACCTGCGCCACGGCGTCCGGTTCGACGCCTTCTGCACGTACAGCAGCGCTGCCCGGCTCAGCCTCGACCTCGGCCGGGTCGAGGACTGCATCGCCCTGCTGGACTCCCTGCTCGCCGAACCGGACGTCACCACCGGCGAACTGGACGACCGGCTCACCGCGCAGCTGCGGCTCACCCGTGCCCGCGCGCTGCACACGGGGGAGGACCTCAAGGCCGCCACGGCGGAGTTCGTCGCCCTCGCCGCCGAGTCGGCCGGCTGGGACGACGACCCGGGGAGCCACGCCATGATCGCCGCCGAGACGGCCGTACTCCTCGGCGAGTCCGGTGAGTTCGCCCGTGCCCGCGAGGCCGCGGACCAGGCACTCGCCGCCCACGCCAAGGATCCGCGCTACGAGCAGCTCAGCAACTGTCTGCGCGAACTCGCCCGTCTCCAGGCGGAGCGCCAGGGCCCGGACGGCCTGGCCGGTGCCCGTGCCTTCCTCACCGACGCGGGCCGGGTCGCCGACGAGGCGGACGCCGCCGGGTACGAGGCGCAGGGCCGCCCGCTGGACGTCGCCCTCGCCTACGAACACGGGCGGGTCCACGCGTACGCCGGTGAGTACGCGCACTCCCTGACGGCCCTGGAGGAGGCGCTCGCCCTGATCGGCGAACCGGGGCAGGCGCAGGACCCGGAGCAGGCCGGCTCGTGGGCGGAATGCGTCCGCCTCGCGGGTGTCGTGGAGGGCGTCTACCTCGAACGCCCCGCCCCGGCCCTCACCCGCCTGGACGCGGCGATCGCCCGGCTGACCGCACTGGGCCACACCGAGGAAGCCGAGTCGCTGACCTCACTGGCGGCCAGGCTGCGCGACGAGGACTGAGCCGTCGACGGGGACGCCCAGACGGCCGGCCAGGGTGGTGAGGGCCGGCCCGAGGGGCAGCGCGACCCGGGTGACCGCGTGCCGGTCGCCCCGGGTCGGGTCCCGGTTGACGATCAGTACGGGCTTGCCGGCGTCGGCGGCCTGACGCACGAACCGCAGCCCCGACATCACCGTCAGCGAGGAGCCGAGGACGAGGAGCGAGGAGGCCTCCCGGACCAGTGAGCGGCAGTGCTCGACCCGCCCCGGCGGCACGTTCTCACCGAAGAACACCACGTCCGGCTTGAGGACACCGCCGCAGAGCGTGCAGGGCACCACCTGGAAGTCCCCGACCTGGTCGTCGGTGAGATCGGCGTCACCGTCGGGATTGATGCCCGCGGCCACCGGCTCGAACCCCGCGTTGGCCTCCTCCAGCCGCCGCGCCAGTTCGCCGCGCGGGCCGAGAGCACCGCAGCCGAGGCAGACGACCCGGTCCAGGCCGCCGTGGAGCTCCACCACGTCCGCACTCCCGGCGGCCTGGTGCAGACCGTCGACGTTCTGCGTGATCACCCCCGACAGCAGACCCTGCCGCCCGAACCCGGCCACGGCCCGGTGCCCCGCGTTGGGCAGGGCGCGGCGGAAGGTGCGCCAGCCGAGATGGCTGCGCGCCCAGTACCGGCGCCGGGCCTGCGCGCTGCCGGTGAAGTCCTGATACGTCATCGGCGTATGACGGCTGAGGCTCCCGCCCTCACCCCGGTAGTCGGGAATGCCCGACTCCGTGGAGATCCCCGCCCCGCTGAGCACCAGCACACCGCCGCTGCCCAGCGCGTCGGCGACCGGCGCGAGATCCGTGGTGCCCGGCGGCAGGTCCGCGTCGGGGGTCCATCTCAAAGTGGGGCGCATCCGCATGCGGCAAGGGTACGGAACGAGGTCGGCGTCCGGTCGACCCGTCGATCAGCTCACGCAGGATGTCCGGGTGGCCCGTGTGGCGGCCGGTCTCCTCGATCATGTGGGCGAGCGCCCGGCGGACGCCGGGGGCGGGGCTCCTGTCGGGCACCTCGTTCGCCCTTGCGACCGTCTGCCGGTAGCGGGTGACGACGTCGGACACGCTGTCGCCGGGGGCGGCCCGGAAGGCGGCCGGCCAGTCGGTGACCCGTTCCCCGACAACGTCGCGCGCTCGACGAAGGTGAGTGTGGTGGAGCAGCCCGAGCAGATTCGTGCCCGACGGCACCGCGGCGGTCCGGACCTGCGGTTCGGGCGCGCCCTCGACCTTCGCGGCGCCCGAGGCCCGCAGACGGTCGAGGAAGCCGCGCAGGACCTCGCTCTCGGCGGGGTCCCCCTCTCCAAGCTCCCCCGGCAAACAAAGTTGCCAACCCGGCAAACCACACACCGAGCCCCGCCCCACGCCCCCACCGCGGCGAACCGCACCCCCATCCCGCCCGTCAAACGGACGTGCCGCGAGTGCAGCACCGCCAGGGGCGCGGGGAACTGCGCAAAGGGGGTCTGGGGGCGGAGCCCCCAGGGACGGGACGGGAAGGGGCGGCGGGGGCGAGAAAAATCGTCCACCCCACCCCGCCCCACCCCTTGACCCACCGGAACCACGCGGATTAACGTTCCGGCGTTTAGTGGCGATTGAAACGATTCAACAGCACGCGAACTCCCCTGAGGTGCACTCATGTACGACGAATCCGTCCCGCAGCGCGGCAGGATGTCCCGGCGCACGGTCCTGGCCGCCGCAGTGACCGTGGGCACCGCAGCCGCCCTCGGCGCAGCCTCACCCGCCGCCACCGCGGCCGCCACCGCCACCGCAACCGGCCCCACCGCCACCTGGTTCGCCGACCCCACCCGCGCGGCACGCCCCAAGTTCCGCTGGTGGTGGCCCGACGGCCTCGTCGACCCCGACGAGATCACCCGCGAGATCGACCAGATCGCCGACGCCGGCTTCGGCGGAGTCGAGATCGCCGCCGTCCACCACAGCATCAGGGACAAGTCACCGCTCGACACCGCCCGCCACGGCTGGGGCAGCACACCCTGGCGCGACGGCGTCGAGGCGGCCCTGCGCCGCGCGGCGAGACGCGGCGTCACCGTGGACATCACCCTCGGCCCCAGCTGGCCCGTGGCCGTCCCCGGCGTCACCCCCGACGACGAGGCCGCCGCGAAGGAACTCGTCCACGGCCGGGCGGAGCTGGCCGGCGGAGCCACCTACGAGGGCCCGGTCCCCCCGCCCGTCCACGAGCCCGCCCCCCACGTCACAGGCACCCGGCTCCTCGCCGTACAGGCCGCCCGCGTCGACACCGCCAACTCCACCCGCAAGGAGACCGGCCTCGCTCCGGACAGCGTCCGCGACCTGACCGCCGACGTCACCGGCGGCACCCTGACCTGGACGGCGCCCGCCGACGGCGACTGGGTACTGATCTCCTACTGGCAGCGCGGCTCGGCCCAGCAACCGGAGTCCGGCCCCCACTCCGCCCCGGCCGCCTACGTGGTCGACCACTTCAGCGCGGCCGGCACCACCGCCGTCACCGACTACTGGGAGCGCCACCTCCTCACCCCCGGCCTGCGCCGCCTGCTGAAGGCCGCGGGCGGCGCCTTCTTCGAGGACTCCGTCGAGATGGAGACCGACGGACTGGTCTGGACGGGGCGTCTGCCGCAGGAGTTCGAGAAGCGCACCGGCCGCCCGCTCCTGCCGTATCTGCCCGTTCTCGTCCTGGACGACAGCAACCAGGTGTTCGCGTTCGAAGCCCAGCTCACCCGGCAGATCAGGCACGACTTCTGGGGCACGGTCTCCGCCCTGTTCAACCGTCACCACCTGCGCGCGCTGCGGGACTGGGCACACGGCCTGGACATGACCCTGCGCTCCCAGCCGTACGGCCTGCAGACCGACGCCATCGAGTCCGCCGCGATCCTCGACATCGCCGAGGGCGAGTCCCTCGGCTTCAAGAACCTGGACGACTACCGCTGCCTGGCCGGCGGCCGGGACATGGCCGGTCACACCGTGCTCTCCTGCGAGTCGGGCGCCTACAACGGCTCCGCCTACAGCACGACGTGGGACCGTGTCCTGCGCACCATGGGCGGCGCCTACGCGGCCGGCGTCAACCAGACCGTCCTGCACGGCTTCTCCTACGCGAAGGCGCCCGAGGCGCAGTGGCCCGGCTTCGCCGCGTTCAGCCCGTACAACGGCAGCCCCGGCTACGGCGAGTCCTGGGGCCCCCGGCAGCCGACCTGGCGGCACGTCGGGGACATCTCCGGCTATCTCGGCCGGGTGCACCAGGTCCTCCAGGCCGGTACGGTCCGCGCGGACGTCGCCGTCTACCGGCAGACCGGCTACACCGCCACCGGCATCGGCGCGTCCTGGTTCACCTCCACCGGTGTCCCGCTCGGCTGGACCCACCAGTTCATCAGCGGCGCGCTGCTGGACCTGCCGAACGCCGAGGTGTCCGGCGGCCGGCTGGCCCCCCACGGCCCCGCCTACAAGGCGCTGTTCGTCGAGGGCGACTTCTTCCACGGCTCCACCCCGACCCTCGCCCTGGCGGACGCCCGCACACTGCTGCGCTTCGCGAAGGCCGGGCTGCCCATGGTGCTCCTCGGCGCCTTCGACCAGGCGCTCACCCCGGGCGTGCCCGACTCCGGCGAGACGGAGCGGCTGCGGGAGGTTCTGGCCCGTCTGCTCGCCCTGCCCAACGTGGTCCGGGTCACCGAGAAGCCCGCGGTCGGCGACGCCCTCACCGCCCTCGGCGTCAGCCCCGACGTCCGCCACTCCGTCTCCTCGACGCTCCTCAACGCGCACCGTGTGACGAAGGAGGCGGACTTCTACTACCTGTGCAACGGCAAGCACGCCGAGACCGTCAAGCCCCCGGTGGCCGCGATCGACCACGACGTCACCCTGCGCTGCACGCGCGGCCGCGAGCCGGTGCCGTATCTGCTCGATCCCTGGACGGGCGAAGCCGTGCGGGTGGGCCGGTACACGCGGGAGGGCGACGAGATCACCCTGCGCGTCGCGCTCCGGCCGGGCCAGACGACGATCGTCGCGCTGGGCAGGCCCGGACTCTTCGGGGACCGGCACGGAAACCGCCCTTACGCCGTCTCCTCGGACGCCGACAAGGTGCTGTTCACCCGCGACGGACTCACCGTACGGGCCGCCGCGGCGGGCACCTACCGTACGACGCTGTCCCAGGGCCGCACGGTCACCACCACCTTCCGGTCCGTGCCCGCCGCGATCGAGCCGGACCGGTGGAACGTCGAGGTGGAGGACTGGACCCCGGGCTCCGACGTCACCCGGACCGAGAAGGTGCGCAGAAACCTCGTAATGGACACGCTGCTGCCCTGGTCGAAGATCCCCGAACTGGAGGACTCGGCCGGCATCGGCCGCTACCGCACCACCGTCGTGCTCCCGCGCGACTGGAGCCCCGCCTCCCACGGCGCCTACCTGGACCTGGGGCAGGTGAGTGACACCTTCCGTGTGACGGTCAACGGGAAGGAGTCGGGACCCGCCGACCGGCTGTCTCCCGTCCTCGACGTGGGGCCGCTGCTGCGGCGGGGTGAGAACACCATCGAGATCGAGGTGGCGACGCCGCTCGTGAACCGGCTCCGGGTCACCCGTCCGGAGGTCTTCGGCTCCCTGGCCCGCCAGGAGCACGGGCTCGTCGGGCCGGTGAAGCTGGTGCCGTACGCCCAGACCACACTCTGATTGAACGTTTCAATATTCCTCCTCCAGACCCCACACCGAGACAGCCGCTGTGCGGACGGTGCGTGCGCCGATCCGCGCAGCGGCATGCCTGAACACAGGGCAAACGCCCCCTTCCCGGGGCCTTTTCGAAGCCCCGGTCGCATTCTGTGAGAACACTTGACGCATGTATGACATGCGCTTAGCGTCTCCGCCCAGTCGGGTAAAACGATTCAATCCTCCGTCGGTGTCCCGGTGCCGTGCCCGACCCGTCCGCCGCCGTCGCCCGTGAAGGGAGCCCCCGCGCCATGCCCGCAGAGTCCGGCAGGCCCGCCCCGTCCCGACGTCAGATCCTGTTCACCGCGACCGCCGCGACCGCCGCGGCCACCGCCGTGTCGCTGACGGCGTCCCCGGCCGCCGCCGCACCGGCCCGCCACCCGGCGGACGCGACCCGCCCGCACCCGGTGCTCACCCCGTTCGCGCTCTCCGAGGTCCGGCTGCTCGACAGCCCCTTCCTCGCCAACATGCGCCGCACCTGCGCCTATCTCCTCTTCGTCGACGTCGACCGGCTGCTGCACACCTTCCGGCTCAACGCCGGCCTGCCGTCCTCGACGGAACCCTGCGGCGGCTGGGAGGCCCCCGACGTCCAGCTGCGCGGACACACCACCGGACACCTCCTCACCGCCCTCGCCCAGGCGTACGCGAACACCGGCGACACCGCCTACGCGGACAGGTCCCGCTCGCTCGTCTCCGCGCTGGCCGAGTGCCAACGCGCCGCGCCGGCGGCCGGCTTCCGCCGCGGCTATCTCTCCGCGTTCCCCGAGTCGGTCTTCGACCAGCTGGAGGCCGGGGGGAGGCCCTGGGCGCCGTACTACACCATCCACAAGATCATGGCCGGCCTGCTCGACCAGTACCGGCTGGCGGGCGACCAGCAGGCGTTGGACGTGCTGCTGGAGATGGCCGCCTGGGCCGAGGCCCGCACCGCGGCGCTGTCCCGCGAGCGGATGCAGGGCGTGCTCAAGGTCGAGTTCGGCGGCATGAACGACGTACTCGCCCAGCTGTACCTGGTGACCCGCGACCCGGCGCATCTGCGCACCGCCCAGCGCTTCGACCACGACGAGCTGTACGCGCCGCTCGCCGCGGGCCGCGACGAACTCGCCGGCCGGCACGCCAACACGGAGATCGCCAAAGTGGTGGGCGCCGTGCCGGGTTACGAGGCCACCGGCGACCGGCGGTACCTGGACATCGCCGACACCTTCTGGACCGCCGTCGTACGCCACCACTCGTACGCCATCGGCGGCAACTCCGACAAGGAACTCTTCGGCCCGCCGGACGAGATCGTCAGCCGGCTCTCCACGGTCACCTGCGAGAACTGCAACAGCTACAACATGCTCAAGCTCGGCCGGCACCTCTTCCGCCACCGGCCGGAACGCGCCGAGTACCTGGACCACTACGAGTGGACGCTCTACAACCAGTTGCTCGCCGAGCAGGACCCCGACTCGGCCCACGGCTTCGTCACCTACTACACCGGACTGTGGGCCGGCTCGCAGCGGGAACCCAAGGGCGGCCTCGGCTCCGCGCCCGGCAGCTACAGCGGCGACTACGACAACTTCTCCTGCGACCACGGCACCGGCCTGGAGACCCACACCAAGTTCGCCGACACCGTCTACTTCCGTTCCGACCACCCCCGCCGGCCCGAGCTGTACGTCAACCTCTTCATCCCCTCCGAAGTGCGCTGGCACCAACAGAATGTGACGATACGTCAGGAAACCGAGTACCCCGCCGGCGACCGCACGCGGCTCACCGTCACCCGCGGACAGGCGCGCTTCTCGCTGCGGATCCGCGTTCCCGGATGGGTGGCGGAGACCGGCGGGCGGGCCGTGCTGAAGGTCAACGGCCGCACCACCGGCACGCGCCCCGAGCCGGGCACGTACGCCACCGTGACCCGTCACTGGCGCACCGGGGACCGCGTGGAACTCGTCCTGCCGCGCGTCCCGGTCTGGCAGCCCGCGCCCGACAACCCGCAGGTCGCCTCGGTCTCGTACGGTCCGCTGGTCCTGGCGGGCGAGTACGGCGGCACCGGCCTCGCCACTCTGCCCGTCATCGGCCCCGGCACCGTGCGCCGTGTGCCGGGCGAACGCACCGCGTTCAGCGCGGTCGCGGACGGGCGCGCGGTCTCACTGCGCCCCTTCCACGAGATCCACCACCAGCGCTACAACGTCTACTGGGCCGTGCCGCCGAAGCCCGGCCGCGCCCGCGACATCGCCCGCTACCCCCTCGACGAGGGAAGCGGCACGACGGCCGCCGACCGCACCGGGACGTTCGCCCACGCCGCCCTCGCCGGCGGCGCCGCCTGGAGCACCGACGGCGGCACGCCCTCCGTCACGCTCGACGGACGCGACGGCCACCTCGCGCTCCCCGCCGCACTGCCCAGCGGCCTCGACGAGTTGACCGTGGCCGTGCGGGTCCGCGTCGACACCCTCGCCCCCTCCGCCCGCGTCTTCGACCTCGGCTACCACAAGGACACCTATCTCTTCCTCGCCGCGACCACGGGCTCCGGCCGCGCCCGGGCGGCGCTGAAGATCGCCGGCATGGAGGCCGAGGACGTCGTCGACGCGGCGGGCCCGCTGCCGCCCGGCCGGTGGATCCACGTGGCACTCACCCTCGCCGACGGCACCGGAGTGCTCTACATCGACGGCGCGGAGGCGGGCCGCAACCCGGCCATGGTGGCCGGACCCCTCCTGCTCGGCCGGACCAGCCACAACTACCTCGGCCGGTCCCAGAACAGCACCCACCCCCATCTGCACGGAGCCGTACGGGACTTCCGGCTGCGCAACCGGGCCCTCACCGCAGACGAGGTACGGCGACTCGCCGACGGCTGACCCATCACACCGACCACCGCTCCAGGAGCTCCGCCATGCCCGAGAACCCCCTCTCCAGACGCCGTTTCGTGGCCGCGGCCGGCGCCACCGGCGCCCTCGCCGCCGTGGGCCTGCCCGACCTCGCCCACGCGACGGACGCAGCCGCCGCGCACGGCCGGGGCGGCTTCTCCCCGCGGCACTTCGCCGACCCGCGCCGCGACAGCCGCCCCACCGTCTACTGGTACTGGAACGGCCCCGTCACCCCCGAACTGGTCGACCGCCAGCTGGCGGACCTCCGCGACAAGGGCATGTACGAGGTCGTCCTCTTCTCCTTCGACAACGCCGAGATGACCCCGGTGTTCTTCACCGAGGAGTGGTTCGACATCGTGGGCCACGTCCTGCGCACCGCCGAACGCACCGGCATGCGCGTGTGGTTGTTCAACGACGACCACTTCCCCAGCGGCCGGGCGGGCGAGTTCATCGTCAAGGGCGGCCGGGTGGGCACCCGCACCTACGCCCCCCGTCCCGAACTCCGGCTGAAGGCGCTGGCCCGCTCGACCACGGTGGTGCGCGGCCCGGCCTCGGTCGACCTGCGGCGCAGCACCGGGGTCGGGGCGGAGGCGGGACGCCTGGTGGCCGACTCCGCGGTCCTCGACGGGGCCGCCGTCCTGCGCGACAGCGCCGGGTGGGGCGACCTCACCGTCACCGGCAGCGCGAAGGCCGAGCACGGCGCCGCCGGCCTCGTCGTACGCGCCTCCGCCGACGGACGCTCCGGATACGCCGTCACCTTCGACCAGACCGGCGTGGTCACCGTCGACCGGCTGGCCCCCGGCGCGGAACCGGCCGAACTGCTGCGCAGTACCCGCACCGACGGCTTCAACAAGACCAAGTTCCACACCCTGCGCGTCACCGTCCACGCCGGCACGTTGTCCGTCACCCTCGACGGCCGGGACAAGGGCACCGTCCAGGACGCCGCCCACCCCGAGGGCGGGGCCGGTGTGCGGGCCGTCGGCGACCAACGTGCCCTGTGGGAGAACCTCACCGTCGAGTCGGCCGACGGCACCGTCCTGTACGACGGTGCCTTCGACGACCCCGCCGCCGCACGGGACTTCCCCGACCGCGACCTGCCCGCGGAGGGCTTCACCCTGGCCGCCGCCGCGGCACGCCCCGCCGGATCGGCCGACGTCACGGACCTCACCGCCCGGCTGACCGGCGACCACACCTGGCGGGTACCGGAGGGGGAGTGGCAGGTGGACCTGTTCGGCGGGGTCGCCCTCGTCGACGACTCCCAGGGCTACAGCCGCAGTTACGTCGACCTGCTCGACGACGAACCGGTCGAGCTGTTCCTTGACATCGTCCCCGGCGAGTACCACCGCCGCTTCGGACGCTACTTCGGCACCGTGGTCCCGGGCTTCTGGGACGACGAACCCTTCTTCGCCTCCGCGGAGGCCCACTTCAAGCGCCTGCCGTGGTCACCCTCCCTGGGGACCGCCCTGCGCGCAGTCGGCGTCACCCCAGGAGCCGCCTACGCCGCAGCGTTCGACGACCTCGGCCGTACGGGCCGCACGGCACGCGGCCGCTACTGGCAGGCCGTGTCCAACCGTTTCGCCCGCGCCTTCGAGAAGCAGGCACGCCTCTACGACAGCTGGGGCGTCTCCCTCATCACCAACCCGCTCTACGACGAGACCGCCCCCGCCAAGCGTGTCGTCACCACCGGCGACCTGCACAAGGTCCACCAGTGGGCGCAGGTGCCCGGCGGCGACATCATCACCGCCGAGTACGTGGCCGGCGAACCCACCATGATCCCCCGCAACCCGGTCTCCGTCGCCCACCAGATGGGCCGCGAACGGGCGTTGCTGGAGATGTTCGGCAACATGGGCTGGCAGGTCACCCCCGCCTTCGTGCACGCGACCGTCGGCGCGCAGGCCGCCCGAGGTGTCAACCTGACCGTGCTGCACGCCCTGTGGACCGACGAGGCCCGCGTCTACTTCCCGCCGCCGTTCGGCCCCCGCGCCCCCTGGTGGTGGGCGATGCGCCCGCTCGCCGAGTGGATCGGCCGCGTCATGGAGGCCGGCCGGGGCACCTCCGACGCCCGCACCGCGCTGCTGCAGCCGCAGCGCGCCGCCGAGCAGTGGACCGGCACCGACAGGCAGCAGGACGTCGACGGGCCGCTCGCCGACGCCGCCTACGCCCTCGAACGCGCCCAGGTCGACTTCGACCTGCTGCACGAGGGCGCCCTCACCGGCGACCCGGAGCTGCGTGCGCACGCCGAGGTCCGCAAGGGCCGGCTCGAGGTCGGCGCCGCCGGCTACGACCTCGTGGTGATCCCCGGGACGCCGACCCTGGACGTGACCGGACTGAAGGTCCTGCGGGAGTTCGTCCGGGCGGGCGGCACCGTGATCGCGGTGGGCGCCCTGGACGCCGACGAGGCCGGCGGCAGCGATCGCAGCCTCGCGCACGGACTGACCGGCCTGTTCGGCGACCGGGCGCCCGGCCGCCGCACCCTGGGTCGCGGACACGCCGTACGGGTCGCCGACACCACAGCCCTGGGCGCCGCCGCCGTCGAAGCCGGGGCGGCCGCCGCCGTCCTCGACCCGCCCCGGGACGCCGTCCGCGTGCTGCGCGTACGCCAGGGGCCCGACACCGTCTTCCTGGTCAACAACGAGAGCGGGGAGCGGGTGGAGACCGTCGCCGCCCTGCCCGTCAGCGGTACACCCGAGATCTGGGACCCGGCGACCGGCGCCGGCGGTCCGGCTCCCCTGCACCGGAGCACCAAGGACGGCGTACTGCTGCCCCTGGACCTCCAGCCGTACCAGTCCGTCGTCGTCGTGGTCCGGCCCGGCGGCCGCGACACCCCCCACCTCACGGACTCGCCGCTGCCCGTCCTGGCCGTCGAACGGCACGGAACGGCGCTCAGGGCCACCGTCGAGGCCGCCGGACCCGGCACCCACACCCTCACCGGCACCGACGGCCGCCACCGCCACCGCGGCACCGTACGCGTCGACGACCCCCTCGTCCCGGTCACGGTGGACGGCGACTGGACGTTCGCCTTCGAACGCGACGGCGCCACCCCCGTCACCGCGCCCCTGGGCAGCTGGACCGAGCACGACCCGCTGTTCTCCGGCAGCGGCGTCTACACCAGGGACGTCGACGTGGACGCCGCGCACCTGCGCGACCGGCGCGTCCTGCTGGATTTGGGAGACGTGCGCGACGTCGCCGAGGTCACCGTCAACGGGACCGTGCTGCCGCCGCTGCTGTGGGCGCCGTTCGTCGCCGACGTCACCGGCCGGCTCCGCCCCGGACGCAACACCGTGCGGGTCCGCGTCGCCAACACGCTGTCCAACGAGCGCAAGAAGCCGCTGCCGTCCGGGCTGCTCGGTCCCGTGACCCTCCGGTTCCGGCGCCGCGTCACCGCCGAACTCCGCCGTATCTGACACCCGTTCCCCCGACCCCGGCAGGAAGCCCCATGCCCACATCGCACCGCGGACACCGATGGCCGGCCGCCCTGGCCGCCACCACCGCCTTCGTGACCGTACTGGCCGGCGCGGTCACCGCCGACGCCGCCACCGGCACCATCTCCCCGGCCGCACTGCGCACCCAGCACCTCACCGAGGCCCTCGGCATCGACGACACCACCCCCGACCTCAGCTGGGGGACCACCGCGAACACGCCGAACGTCCGGCAGACCGCCTACCGCGTACAGGCCGCCACCTCCGCCCGGCTGCTGAACTCCGGCCGCCCGGACCTGTGGGACTCCGGCCGGGTCGGATCGGCCGTCCCCGAAACGACGTACGACGGCAGGGAACTCGGTTCCCGCACCCGGGTGTACTGGCGCGTGATGCTCTGGTCCGGACCCGGACAGCGGCACAGCGGCTGGAGCCGCGCCGCCGTCTTCGAGACCGGACTGACCCGGCAGTCGGACTGGAACGCGGACTGGATCACCCACCCCGACTGGCAGTTGAGCCGGCGCACCGCCGAACCCGTCGTCGTCCGCCTCCCGAGGACCACCGCCCGCTACGTCCGCCTGGACGTCACCCGGCTCGGCCTGCCCCTCGCCGAGTCCTTCCCCGACCGCGCCTGGCGGCTCCAGCTCG
Source organism: Streptomyces sp. NRRL WC-3626 (assembly GCF_000718785.1). GTDB lineage: Bacteria > Actinomycetota > Actinomycetes > Streptomycetales > Streptomycetaceae > Streptomyces > Streptomyces edwardsiae. The sequence continues at coordinate 75,732 of NZ_JOCA01000017.1, forward strand.
GCGAGATCGACCTCCGCGACTCGGCCACCGACACCACGGGCCTCGCCCGCGGCGCCACGGTCACCGCCTCCGAGAGCAACACCGTCCGCAAGACCTGGGAACCCGCCCTGGCGGTCGACGGCCTGCCCAACAGCGCCCTGCAGACCGCCGCCGGTTACGCGAGCGCCGCGCACACCGGCCCGGACGTATCCGCCGCCCCGGTCACCCTCACCCTCGACCTCAAGTCGGCGAAGACGTTCGACGAACTGGTCCTCCACCCACGGGCCGACGTCCTCACCGACGACGGCAGGGTCCCCAACTTCCCCGTCGACTACGCCGTTTCCGGCGCCGACGCCGCCGACGGCCCGTTCAGCACGCTCACCCGGGTCAGCGGACAGCAGCCGCCGGCCCCGTACCTCCCGGCCGGACTGCCCCTGCTCGCCGACGACTTCACCCTCCCGAAGCACGTCCGCAGCGCCCGCCTGTACATCGCCGGACTCGGCGTGTACGAGGCGAGCATCAACGGCGAGCCCGTCGGCGACGCCGTCCTCGAACCCGCCAACACCGACTACGCCGAACGCGTCCAGTACGCCACCTACGACGTCACCGACCGGCTGCGCACCGGCGCCAACACCATCGGCGTGGCCCTCGGCAACGGCATGTCCAACGTCGTCAGCACCGCCGACCGCTACCGCAAGCTCTACGGCAACCTCAGCGACCCCAAGCTGATCGCCCGGCTGGAGATCACCCTCGCCGACGGCCGGGTCCGCACCGTGACCAGCGGCGACGACTGGCGCACCGAACTGGGCCCCACCACCTCCTCCCACTGGTACGGCGGCGAGGACTACGACGCCCGCAGGGAGATCCCCCACTGGGACGAACCCGCCGGCGACCGCCGCGACTGGCGGCACGCCACCGAGGTCCCCGGCCCCGGCACCGCCGTGCTCAGCGCCCGCGAGACCGAGCCCGTCCGGGTCGTGGAGACGCTTCGCGGCCGTGAGGTGGACGGCGCCGACGGCAGCCGGGTCTTCGACCTCGGACGCAACATCGCCGGCTGGCCGGAGATCACCGTACGCGCCCCGAAGGGCACCACCGTCCGGGCGTATCCGGCGGAGAGCCTGAAGGACGGCCACGCCTTCCAGTCCATCAGCAACGTCGGAGCCCCCCTGTGGGACTCCTACACCGCCCGCGGCCGGGGCTCGGAGACCTGGCACCCGCACTTCGGCTACCACGGGTTCCGCTACCTCGAACTCAAGGGCGTCCCCGAGGGCGCGACCGTGAGCGTGCGCGGGCACGTCCTGCGCACCGACAACGCCACTGCCGGCGACTTCACCAGCTCCGACCCGCTGATCAACGGCATCCACTCGCTGATCCGCCGCTCCATCGAGGGCAACATGATGAGCGTCCTCACCGACTGCCCCAGCCGCGAGAAACTGGGCTGGCTGGAACAGAACCAGCTGGTCTTCCCGGCCCTCGCCGGCAACTACGACATGCGGTCCTACCTGCGCAAGATCGTCCGCGACATGGCGGACGCGCAGACCGCGGACGGACTCGTCCCGAGCACCGTCCCGGAGTACACCAGCCTGCCCGGCGGCTACCGCAACGACGCCAACTGGGGCGGCGCCTTCGTCCTCGTCCCCTGGCAGCTCTACACCACCTACGGCGACAAGGAGACCCTGGAGACGTACTACCCGCGCATGCGGGAGTACGCGGCCTTCCTGGAGAACCAGGTCAAGGACGGCATCCTCGACTACGGCCTCGGCGACTGGTTCACCCCCGACCGCACCTTCCCGCGCGCCGTGGCCGGCACCTACGGCTACTGGCGGGTCGCCGACGCGCTGAGCCGTATCGCCGGCGTCCTCGGTGACACCGACACCGCCGGCGCCTACCGGGCCAAGGCCGACGCCAGTGCCGCGGCGCTGTCCGCGAAGTACTACGACCCCGCCACCGGGACCTTCGGAGGCGGCGGCCACGGAGCCGAGGCGCTCGCCCTCGACATGGGCGCCCACCCGGCGGGGGAGCGGGACCGGCTGCTCGCCCACTTCACCACCGCGATCCGTGACGCGGACGACCACCTCCTGCTCGGCGAGATCTCCCTGCCCGCCGCCTTCCGGGTGCTGAGCGGGGCCGGGCGCGACGACATCGTGCACGCCATCGCCACGCAGACGACCAGCCCGAGCTACGGCTACCAGGTACGCGCCGGCAACACCACCCTCGGCGAGTCCTGGGACGGCGGCCCCGGCCAGTCGCAGAACCACTTCATGCTCGGCGCCATCGACTCCTGGTTCACCACCCGCGTCGCCGGCATCTCCCAGACCGCCGGCTCCGTCGGCTACGCCGAACTGCTGATCGCCCCGGCCGTCGAGGGCGACATGACCTCGGCGTCCGGCTCCTACCGGACGCCGTACGGCACCGCCCGCACCGACTGGGAGCGCACGGCCGGCCGCTTCCGGCTCACCGTGGACGTCCCCGCGGGAAGCACCGCCGAGGTGCACGTCCCGGCCGCCGGCGGCCACGCCGAGGTGCCGGGGGGCGCGCGGCTGCTGCGCACGTCAGGGGAGGAGGCCGTGTACCGGGTGGGTTCGGGCCACTGGACCTTCCGCTCGGCCCCGCCCGGGGCCTGACGGCCACTCCCGCCGGGGTGACGACGCCGTGTCGTCACCCCGGCGAAGCGCCCGCGCGGGTCACCATGGCAGGGCACGGGGAGGGGCCGAACGTCATCCCGGAGGACACCCACGGTGGACATCCTGCTGCCGGTCCTGTTCGCGCTGGGCGCCGCGTCGAGCAACGCCCTCGCGACCGTCCTCCAGCGCAAGGCCGCCCTGACCGTGCCACGCTCCGACGGTCTGCGGGCCGGTCTCATGCTCGATCTGCTGCGCCGCCCCGTCTGGCTCGCCGGCATCGCCGCCGTCGTCGCCGCGGCGGTCTGCCAGGCCGTGGCCCTCGCGACGGGTCCGCTGACGGTCGTCCAGCCCCTCCTCGTGCTGGAGCTGCCGTTCGCCCTGGTCATCGCCACCCTGCTGCTCCAGGGACGGCTGTCCCGCGTGAGCTGGCTGGCCGTCGCCTCCGTGGTGGCCGGACTGGCCGTCGCCCTGGCCGCCGCGTCCCCCGAGGGCAACCGCACCCAGGTCCCGATGGACCGGTGGATCCCGGCCCTCGCCGTCTGCGCGGCCGCCCTCGCCGGACTGGTGCTCGCGGCGCTGCGCCGGCCCGAGGGCCGGGGGCGTGCCGCCTGCTTCGGGCTGGCCACCGCCGTCGCGTACGCGGCGACGGCCGCGCTGATGAAGGCGTCGATGCACACCCTCGACGACGGCGGCCTCACCGCCTTCCTCACCGCGTGGCAGACCTACGGCTTCGCCCTCTTCGGCGTGGCCGCGCTGTTCTTCCTGGAGAACGCGATGCAGTCGGGCCCCCTCGTCGCCTCCCAGCCGGCCGTCACCCTCGGCGACGCCGCGGTGAGCCTGACCCTCGGCATCACCGTCTACGCCGAATACGTACGGACCGGCTGGTGGCTGCTGCCCCAGCTGCTGGGCGTCGCGCTGATCGCGGCGGGCGTGCTCGCCCTCTCCCGGGTGCCGCTCGCCCACGCCCTGACCGGCGACGGCGCGGGGACGTCGGGAGAGGGGCCGGCGGTCAGGGACGATGCGTCAGATAGCCGCCCATGGAGGTGAAGTACTCCGTCGCGGGCAGTTCCCGGCCGTCCTGCGTCCGTACGCGCGTGATGGCCAGGCCGCGATTGCGGCCGGTACGGGCGTCGGCTCCGGCGACGATCACCACGCCGTCGCCCTCGCGGTAGAAGATCCGGCCCGGAGTGCCGCCGTAGCGTCCCGTGGAGACGACGGCGGCCAGCACCTCGAGGCGCGCGCCCCTGTGGAAGGTGAAGGCGCTCGGATACGGCTCCGACTGGGCGCGCACCAGACGCTCCAGGTCCTCCGCCGGCCAGGACCAGTCGATACGGCTGTCCTCGATGGACCGCTTGTGGAAGAAACTCGCCCCGGATCGGTCCTGCCGGGTGAACTCCGTCCGGCCGGAAGCGATCAGGTCCAGCGCGCCGATGGTGACGGGGGCGATGAGGCCCACCGTCTTGTGGAAGAGGTCGGTCGCCGTGTCCGCCGGCCCCACCGGCACCGCCTCCTGCCGGACGATGTCGCCGGCGTCGAGCTCGTCGTTCATCATGTGCGCGGTGACGCCCACTTCGGGTTCACCGTTGATGAGGGCCCAGATCAGCGGGGAGAAGCCCGCGTACTTCGGCAGCAGCGAATCGTGCACGTTCAGGGTGCCGTGCCGGGGAAGACCGAAGATGCGCGGCGGGATCCACGTACGCCAGTTGTTCGCCACGATGATGTCCGGGTCGGCCTCCTTGAGCCGCTCGAACAGTTCCTCGTCGTCGGGCCGGTTGCGGATCACGACCGGTACGCCGTTCTCCTCGGCGAGGTCGGCGACCGAGTCGCTCCAGATCTTCTCGTACGCGTGCTCGCTCCTGGGGTGTGTCACCACCAGGACCACGTCGTGCTCGGAGTCCAGCAGGGCTTGCAGGGTGCGATGCCCCCAGGTCTGGTAACCGAACATGACGACCCGCATGTGGTTCCTCCTCGTGCCAGGAATGGGCCAGGACAGTAAAGCAAGGCTTACCTAAGCGGTCAACGGGGCTCATGGAGACTCGCGTTGACGGTCCGTCGGCTTCCAGGTGTCCGTTTTGCGCTATGGACAGCCTCGCAAGCTGAGCTTAGCCTTACCTAAGTTTGGGGCGCGGGTCTTCGGCGTGCCCATCCTCCGTACTTCCCGATGCTCGACCAACGGCGGCCTGCCCCGCACGGCCGCCGTCCGCACGATGGGAGTGACATGGCAGAGGCTCGTCCTGACGACGCCCCGGTGGTCCACGACATCATTGGTATCGGCTTCGGTCCGTCCAACGTGGCCATGGCGATCGCGCTCAGCGAGCACAACGCACGCGCCGGCGAAGAGGAGGCGGTCAGCGCCCACTTCTTCGAGCAGCAGCCGCGCTTCGGCTGGCACCGAGGCATGCTGATCGACGACGCGACCATGCAAGTGTCCTTCCTCAAGGACCTGGTGACGCTCCGGAACCCGGCCAGCGAGTACAGCTTCCTGTGCTACCTCAAGAGCAGGGAACGGCTGATCGACTTCATCAACCACAAGAACCTCTTCCCGCTGCGCGTGGAGTTCCACGACTACTTCGAGTGGGCCGCCGGCAAGGTCGACGACATGGTCTCCTACGGCCACGAGGTCGTCGGCGTCATGCCCGTCGCCGGTGACGACGGCGTCGAGTGCCTGGACGTGACGGTCCGGTCGGGGGAGGGGCTTGCCGTCCACCGCGCCCGCAACCTCGTCATCGGCACCGGCCTGCGTCCCCTCATGCCGGAGAACACCGAGCGCACCGATCGCGTCTGGCACAACTCCGAACTGCTCGCCAGAGTCGGCGAACTGGAGGGCACCGCCCCGACCCGGTTCGTCGTCGTGGGCGCCGGACAGAGCGCCGCCGAGAACGTCGCCTACCTTCACCGGCGCTTCCCCGAGGCCGAGGTCTGCGCCGTCTTCGCCCGCTACGGCTACAGCCCGGCCGACGACAGCGGCTTCGCCAACCGCATCTTCGACCCGGCCGCCGTCGACGACTACTTCACCGCTCCGGACAGCGTCAAACGCCGGCTGATGGACTACCACGGCAACACCAACTACTCCGTGGTGGACATCGACCTGATCGACGACCTGTACCGGCAGATGTACCAGGAGAAGGTGCTCGGCACCGAACGCCTGCGCTTCCTCAACGTCTCCCGGCTCACCGACGTCACCGAGACCCCCGACCGCGTCGAGGCCACCGTCACCTCCCTGGTCACGGGGGAACAGACCCGGCTGGACGCCGACGTCGTGGTCTTCGCCACCGGTTACACACCCGCCGACCCCGTCGGTCTGCTCGGTGAGGTCGCGGACCGCTGCCTGCGCGACGAGGAGGGCCGCGTCCGCGTCGAACGGGACTACCGCATCGCCACGGACCCCGGTCTGCGCTGCGGCATCTATCTGCAGGGCGGCACCGAGCACACCCACGGCATCACCTCCTCGCTGCTGTCCAACACCGCCGTCAGGGTCGGTGAGATCCTCGACTCGCTCCTCGATCGGGGTCTCAAGTCCGCTTCGGACGAAGCCCGTTCGGTCGCCGACGGCACCGCCCGGTAACGTACGTCCGCATGAGCACGACTGCGGTGGAGCGTCCCGCCGCTCCCGGGGCCGTCACCGGTCCCCGACAGCGGCGGGTCGCGGGGCTGAGCGCGCTGGCGTTACTACTCGTGATCGCGGGGGTCGTGTCGCTGGCCGTCGGCGCCCGGGCGCTGACCCCCTCGGAGGTGTGGCACGGGCTGTTCGCGGCGCCGGAGCCGGACCAGCGGCTCACCGAGATCAGACTCATCGTGCGCACCGTGCGGGTGCCCCGCACGGTCCTCGCGATCGTGGCGGGCGTCGCCCTCGGGGTCGGCGGCGCGCTGATCCAGGGGTACACGCGCAACCCGATCGCGGACACCGGCCTGCTGGGCGTGAACTCCGGCGGGTCGTTCGCCGTGGTGACGGCGATCGCCGTGTTCGGGCTCTCCGACCCGTTCCAGTACCTCTGGTTCGCCTTCCTCGGGGCGGCGGTCGCCGGTGTGGTGGTGTTCGGGCTGGCGAGCATCGGCCGGGGGGCCGGCAATCCGCTGACGCTCGCCCTGGCCGGGCAGGGGGTCACCGTCTTCCTGGCGGCGATGACGACCGCGGTCGCGCTCTCGGACCAGAAGTCCCTGAACGCGCTGCGGTTCTGGAACGCCGGCTCCGTCGCCGGAGTCGGCTTCGACGTCATCTGGCCGGTGACCGTGTTCATCGCGGCCGGGCTGGTGCTGGCACTGACCACGCTGCCCGCCCTCAACCTGCTCAACCTGGGCGACGACGTCGCGCGCGGCCTCGGCGTCAACATCGCGCTGACCCGCACCGTCGGCATCGCCGCCATCACGCTGCTGGCGGGCGCGGCGACGGCCGCCTGCGGCCCCATCGCCTTCGTCGGGCTGATGGTGGCCCATGTGGCCCGCCACCTCACCGGCCCGGACTACCGCTGGCTGGTGCCGTACGCCGGTCTGCTCGGCGCGGTCGTCCTGCTGGTCTGCGACATCGTGGGGCGTCTGGTGGTGCGCCCGGGCGAACTCGACGCCGGCATCCTCGTCGCCCTGCTCGGCGCCCCGTTCTTCGCGGCACTGGTGTGGCGCGGAAAGTTCAGGAACGCGTGAGCGGGGCCGGGGTGAAGGTGAACGGGGCGGACGGGAAGGCGTCGTTGACGCCGGGCGTGCGGTTCGGCGGGGTGTCGTTCGTGTGGCGGCCCTGGCTCGTGCTCGTCACGCTGCTGCTGGCGGCCGTGACGTTCCTGTTGTTCTGTGTGTCCATCGCCGTGGGGGACTTCCCCATCGCCCTGCCCCAGGTGATGGCCACGCTGGCCGGCCGGGGCGAGCGGGTCGACGAGTTCGTGATCATGGACCTGCGGATGCCGCGCGCGCTGGCCGGGCTCGTCGTGGGCGTCGCGCTCGGCGTGTCCGGCGCCATCACCCAGTCCATCGCCCGCAACCCGCTGGCCAGTCCGGACGTGCTCGGGATCACCGGCGGAGCGAGCGCGACCGCCGTCTTCCTGGTCACCGTGTCGGGCGGGACCTCTGCGGCGATCATGAACTCCGTGGGCCTGTCCGCGGCAGCGCTCCTCGGCGGACTCGGCACCGGGCTGCTGGTGTACTTCCTCGCGTGGCGGCGCGGCATCGACGGCTTCCGGCTCATCCTCATCGGTGTCTCGGTGAGCGCCGTGACGGAGGCGATCACCTCCTGGCTGCTGGTCACGGCCGACATCAGGGACGTTGCCCAGGCCCAGGCCTGGCTCGTCGGCTCGCTGGACGACCGGTCGTGGGACGAGGTCCGGGTGGCCCTGTGGGGCACGCTCGTCCTGCTGATCGTGGTCACGGGCGTGGCGTTCCAGTTCAAGCCGATGCACCTCGGCGACGACGTCGCCGCGGGCCTGGGCGTCCGCTACTCGGCGGTGCGCGCCGTCCTGCTGCTGTGCGCGGTCCTGCTGGCCGGCGTGGCGGTGGGCGCGGCCGGTCCCGTCCCCTTCGTGGCGCTGGTCGCACCGCAGGTGGCGATGCGTCTGGCACGGTGCCCCACCCCGCCGATGGTGGCCTCCGGGGCGTTCGGCGCCCTGCTGCTGATCGGCGCGGACCTGATCGCGCGCACGGCACTGCCCTTCACCCTTCCGGTCGGTGTGGTCACCGCGGCGATCGGCGGCCCCTTCCTCGTCCATCTGCTGGTGCGTGCCAACAGGCGCGGATAAACGGGTAACGAAGCAATGCACGAATCGACGAGGGGGGCCCTGTGGTCACTCGGTCCATCACCAAGATCGCGACGAAGGCGGACGCCGCCTCGCGGCTGACGGCCGACGGTGTCACGGTCGGCTACGGCGCGCGCACCGTCATCGACGGCCTCGACGTCGCCATCCCGTCCGGCGAGGTCACCACCATCATCGGCCCCAACGGCTGCGGGAAATCGACCCTGTTGCGGACCCTCGCGCGGCTGCTGAAGCCGACGGGCGGAACGGTGGTGCTGGACGGCGAGGACATCGCCGGACTCAGGACCAGGGACGTGGCGAAGAAGCTCGGCCTGCTGCCGCAGGCGCCGGTCGCCCCCGAGGGGCTGACGGTGGCCGACCTGGTCGCGCGCGGCCGCCATCCGCACCAGAGCTGGCTGCGGCAGTGGTCGTCGGACGACGCCGGGGTGGTGGAGCGCGCCCTGGCCATGACCGGCGTGTCCGACCTGGCCGACCGCGCGGTCGACACCCTGTCCGGCGGGCAGCGGCAGCGCGTCTGGATCTCCATGACCCTGGCCCAGGGCACCGACCTGCTGCTCCTCGACGAACCGACGACCTATCTGGACCTGGCGCACGCGGTCGACGTACTCGACCTGGTCGACGACCTGCGCGGGTCGGGGTGCACGGTGGTGATGGTGCTGCACGACCTCAATCTGGCCGCGCGCTACAGCGACAACCTCGTGGTGATGCGCGAGGGCTCCGTCCTCGCCCAGGGCCACCCGCGCGACGTCATCACGGCCGAGCTGCTGCGGGAGGCGTTCGGACTGCGGGCCAAGGTGATCGACGATCCGGTGGGCGACCGGCCCCTGATCGTGCCGATCGGCCGTACGCACGTTCAACTCGACTAGTCCGCAATAAAGTTATACCGGTTAGGCTAGGCTTGCCTTATCTCCATGGGGTACGGTTTGCCTGCCCTCGGTCAGGGGCGCAGCGGACAGCGCACGAGCAAGGGGACACCGGATGCTCCACCACAGAACGACGCGTACGAGACCATGGCGACGAGTGGCGGCGGTCCTGTCCGCGGCGACGCTCGGAGCCGGGCTCCTCGCGGGATGCGGCTCCGACTCGGACGCCTCGGACAAGGCGGCCGACACCGGTTCGACCGCCTCGGCCGGCGCCTTCCCGGTCACCGTGGAGCACGCTTTCGGATCCACGACCGTCGACAAGGCCCCCGAGCGCGTCGTCACCGTCGGCTACACCGACGACCAGACCGTCCTGGCGTTCGGCGTCAAGCCGGTCGGCATGACCGACCAGTACCCGAACCCCACGGGGCAGAGCCCCGACATCAACACCCAGTGGCCCTGGGTGAAGGACAAGTGGGGCGATGCCGAGCCCGAGGTCGTCATGAAGAACGGTGACGCCGGCCCCAACTACGAGAAGATCGCCGCGCTGCGCCCCGATCTGATCATCGCGGTCTACTCCGAGATCGACCAGGCCGGCTACGACAAACTCTCCAGGATCGCTCCGACGGTGGGCCGTACCAAGGCGGAGAAGGAACTCTTCAGCGCCCCCTGGCAGGACAACGCCCTGCACATCGCCAAGGCCCTCGGCAAGGCGGAGGAGGGCGCGAAGATGGTCGAGGACATCGAGGGCAGGCTCGACACGGCCAAGAAGGACCACCCAGAGTTCGCCGGGCAGTCCGCCGTCGCACTGTCCTGGTACGAGAACTCGGTGGCGCCCTTCACCTCCACCGACGTACGCGGACGCCTGGTGTCGGGCATCGGCTTCACCTACCAGACCAAGATCGACGACATCGCCGGCGGCAGCTTCTACACCAAGCTCTCCCCCGAGCGCGTGGACCTCGTCGACGTCGACCACATCTTCGTCATCAACGACGAGGCGGACACCGAGGCGCTGAAGAAGTTCAAGCTCTTCGCCAACCTCGACGCCGTGAAGAAGGGCAACGTGTCGTACCTGCCGGACAGCGAGGGCCCCGCGGTCGGAGCGGCCATCTCGCAGGGCACCCTGCTGTCGATGCCGTACGCCGTCGACGAACTCGTCAGGTCGGCGGCCGAGTGAGGACGGCCGGCCGCACTCCCCGTCCGCGAGCCCCGTGGGCAGCGGTGTGACCACGACCGCACCACGCGTCGCCCCGGCCGCGCTGCGCACGGCGACCGGACGCGAGGCGACCCGATGGGTCGCGGCCCACTGCCGCGACGTGCCCTGGCTGACGGCCGCCACCGTGCTCACCACGGTGGCCGGGGCGGCCCTCCAGGTACTCCCCGTCCTCCTGCTCGGCCGGGTCGTCGACGGCGTGGCCGACGGCGCGTCACGCTCGGTCCTCGTCACCATCGGCGTACTGATCGGGGCCGCCGCGCTGCTCGGCGCGGCGGCCACCGCGGTGTCGACGTATCTGATCGGACGGCTGGGCGCCGATCTCCTCGCGCGGCTGCGCGAGGGCGCCGTCCGTGCCGTCCTCGGCATGCCCAGCGCACGCATCGAGCAGGTCGGCAGGGGAGACGTCCTGTCCAGGGTCGGCGACGACGTCGCCGTCATCTCCAAGGGCATCCGCACGGCCGTTCCCACGGTGTTCTCGGCGGGGGTGCTGGTCGCCATCGCCACCCTCGGCATGTTCGGCCTGGACTGGCGGCTCGGGCTGGCGGGCGCCGGCGCGCTGCCCGCGTACGCGCTCGCCCTGCGCTGGTACCTGCCCCGTTCGGCGCCGCTCTACCGGGAGCAGCGCATCGCCCAGGCCGACCGCGCACAGGCCCTGATCAGCGGCCTCAACGGGATCGACACCGTCCGGGCCTACCGTCTGGAGGAGGCGTTCCGGGAGCAGGTGACCCGGGAGTCCTGGCGGGTGCGCGATCTCGGGATCGACGTCTTCCGGTTCTTCGGCCGCTTCGTGGGCAGGGAGAACCGCGCCGAGTTCATCGGCCTGGTCCTCATCATCGTCGTGGGGTACGCCCTGCTGGAGGCCGACGCCGCCACACTGGGCGAGGTCTCCGCGGCCCCGCTGCTGTTCCACCGACTGTTCGGCCCGCTGGGCCTGATCATGTTCACCTTCGACGAGGCGCAGAAGTCGGGCGCCAGCCTGACCCGGCTGGTCGGCGTCCTGGGCGAGCCCGCCGAGGAGCGGCTGGTGGGCGACGCGACCGCCCTGCAGGCCGGCACGGCGCCACTGCCGGTGACCGTACGGGGACTGACGTTCACCTATCCCGGCGGCGAGGAACCCGTGCTCAGGGACATCGACCTGACCATCCCGGCGGGCGGTTCGCTCGCGCTGGTCGGGGCGACGGGCGCCGGCAAGACCACCCTCGCCGCGCTCGTCGCCGGCATCGGGACACCGCAGGCCGGGTCGGTCCGCATCGGGCCGACCGACCTCGCCGGACTGGACGAGGCCGGGGCACGGGCACTGGTGAGCATCCTCACCCAGGAGACCCATGTGTTCTCCGGTCCGCTCGCCGCCGACCTGAGGCTGGCGGCACCGGAGGCGACCGACGCCGAGCTGACGGCAGCCCTGCGTACGGCCGGCGCGGGCGAGTGGGCCGAATCGCTGCCCGAGGGGCTGAACACCCCGGTCGGCGAGGGCGGCGCACGTACGGACGTCACCAAGGTCGCCCAGATCGCCCTGGCCAGACTGGTGCTGACCAGGGCGCCGGTGGTGGTGCTCGACGAGTCGACCGCCGAGGCCGGCAGCGAGGGGGCCGCCGAGCTGGAACGCGCCGTGCTGGCCGCCTGCGAGGGCCGGACCACCCTGTTCGTGGCACACCGGCTGACCCAGGCGATGGCGGCGGACCGGATCGCCGTACTGGACGCCGGACGCGTCGTCGAACAGGGGCGGCACGAGGAGCTGGTGGCCGCGGACGGCCGGTACGCGCGCCTCTGGCAGGCATGGCGCGAGGGTAGTTAGGTAAGCCTAAGTCAGGTTGCTTGCTCTCATTTCCTTGGAAAGGGTGCTGAGTCTTCGATGGAACCGAGCGCTCGTCTCGTACGGCTTTCCCCCACCCGCCTGACCGATGTGCGCCGGCGGACCGGCGACTACTCCGACAGGACGATCACCCGGGCGTGCGCCCTCGCACTGTCGTACTGGGCGACCGGCCGAGGACCCGACGGCATCCATCTCACCCCCGCCACCCTGTTCGCCGACGTCCTCGGCTGGGTCGACAACGGCGGCGCCCCGCCGGCCGGCTGGGCGGCCGGCGCCGACGACCGCAGCATCACCGTGCCCGACGGCGTCGTCACGGCCGACGCGCAGCTCGCCCTGGACGACCTGGCCGACTTCCCGGACCGTCCCCTCGGCACCATCGCCCCGACCGGCGCGGAGGCCCGGCTCCGCCTCCTGGCCGAGTGGAACGACACCCACGCCGACCGGGTGCGCCCGACCATCGTGGAACTGTTCCTCGAGCAGGCGGAGTCCAGGCCGGACGCCGTGGCCGTCGTCGACGAGCGGCGCTCACTGACGTACCGCCAAGTCGCGGCATACTCGGCTCAGCTGGCCCACCACCTCACGGAACGGGGGCTCACCGCCGAACAGGTCGTCGGCATCTCGCTGGGACGCTCGGCCGACATGGTGATCGGGCTGCTGGGCGTCCTGCGCGCGGGCTGCGCCTTCGTGCCGCTCGATCCGCAGTGGCCCGCCGCACGCCGGGCCGTCGTCATCGAGGACGCCCAGGTCGTGCTGCAGCTCAACGACTCGGGCGAGCACGACCCGGCCGAACCGGACGCCGTGCCCGTCGGCCTCGGCGACTGGCGTCATGGCTCCCACCCCACGGACGGGCCCGGGATCACCGTCCCCGGCGACGCCCTGGCCTACGTGATCTTCACCTCCGGTTCCACCGGGCGGCCCAAGGGCGCGATGATCCGGCACGAGGCGATCAGCGAGCGCCTGCTGTGGCAGTCCGCCGAGATCCTCGGCTTCGGCCACGACGACGCCTCGCTGTTCAAGGCACCCCTGTCCTTCGACATCTCCATCAACGAGATCTTCCTGCCGCTGGTGACGGGCGGCCGGCTCGTGGTGCTGCGGCCCGGCGGCGAACGCGACCCGCACCATCTGCTGAGCGTGATCGCCGAACAGCGCGTCACCTTCACCTACCTGGTCTCGTCCATGCTGGACGTACTGCTGGAGATCTCGGGCGACTCGGACCGGCTGGACAGCCTGCGGCACGTGTGGTGCGGCGGCGAGGTACTGACCCCGGAACTGTACGAACGGTTCCGCACCAGGCTCGACATCCCCATGTACCACGGCTACGGCCCCGCCGAGACCACGATCGGCGTCTCCCACGTCATCTACCGGGGCGCGGCCGAACGCCTGTCCACGTCGATCGGCAGGGCCAACCCCAACACCCAGCTGTACGTCCTGGACGACGAACTGCGCCCCGTCCCGGTCGGCGTCGGCGGCGAACTGTACGTCGGCGGCCTCCTCCTGGGACGCGGCTACGCCGGCGCGCCCGGCCTGACGGCGTCACGGTTCGTGGCGAACCCCTTCGCGGACGACGGGTCCCGGCTGTACCGGACGGGTGACCTCGCTCGGTACACCCCGGACGGGACGCTGGACTTCCTGGGCCGCGCCGACAACCAGGTCAAGATCCGCGGCATGCGGCTGGAGATCGAGGACGTCGAGGCCGGCCTGGCGGAGCACCCGGACGTCCGGCACACCTGTGTCGTCGCGAGGAAGAACACCGCGGGCGGCACCTATCTGGTGGGCTACGTCATCCCGGCCGGCGGCCGCGAGGACCTGCGGCCCGACGAGGTCAGGGCGTGGGCCGCCGAGCACATGGTCGAGTACATGGTGCCCGCCCACATCGTCGTCCTGGAGGAGTTCCCGCTCACCGCCAACGGCAAGCTCGACCGGGGCGCGCTGCCCGAGCCCACCGTCGTGACCGGCGCGATCGTACGGCCCACCACCGACGAAGAGCGCGCGGTGTGCGCCGCCGTCGCGGCCGTGCTGCGGCTCGAGGAGGTCGGCGTCGACCAGGACTTCTTCCAGCTCGGCGGCGACAGCATCCTCGCCATCTCACTCCTCGGCGCCCTGCGTGAGGCGGGGCTCCACGTCACGGCGCGGCAGATCTTCACCCACCCCACCGTGGGCGCGCTGGCCGCGGTGGCCGGCCGTGAGGACCTCACCGTCGTGGACCACCGCGACATCGCGACCGGGCCCGTGGTGGGCGCGCCCATCGTGCAGTGGCTCGGCGAGACCACGGACGCGATCGACGGGTTCGTCCAGTCGGTCGTGCTCAACACCCCGCCGGAGCTGACCGCCGACGCCCTGGACCCGATCCTCACCGCCGTGGTCCGGCACCACGCCATGCTGCGGGCCCGGCTGGTGCGCGGCGACCGCTGGAGCTTCGACATCCCGGACGCGGACGCGGCCGTCGCGCCATGGCAGGAGAGCGACCGCCCTCTCGACGAGTGCGTCACCCTCGCCACCGAGGGGCTGGACCCGGACGGCGGTGTGATGCTGCGTGCCGTCTGGCGTCGCGCGGCTCGACAACTGGTCCTGGTCGCCCACCATGTGGTGATCGACGGCGTGTCCTGGCGGGTCCTGATGGACGATCTGGCCACCGCCTGGCGGCAGTCGGCCTCCGGCGCGCCGATCGAACTGCCCCCGGTGGGTACGTCGTTCCGCCGCTGGACCCAACTCCTCGAGCGCGCCGCCTTCGACGCGGACAGCACCTACTACTGGCGTCCGCTGCCCGCGGAGGACCAGCCGGTGGGCAGGCGGCCACTGACCGCCACCGACACCGTCGCGACGGAACGCCTGTGGACCGTGTCGGTCGGTCCCGAGGTCACGGCCGAGCTGCTGGGCGGGACGCCCGCGAAGTTCCACGCCGGCGTCAACGACGTCCTGCTCACCGCACTCGCCGTCGCCCTCGCCCGCCGGCGCCGCGACCTCGGACAGGACCAGACGTTCGCGCACATCGAGCTCGAGGGCCACGGCCGCGAGCCACGGTTCGTCGCCGGTTCGGCCGGCTTCGAGCCCGAACTGTCCCGCACCGTCGGCTGGTTCACCACCCTCGCCCCGGTGGTCGTGGACCCCGGCGCGGCAACGGACTTCACCGCGCCCGCGTATCTGACCGCCGCACTCAAGAGGGTAAAGGAAGACCTCGCCCGGGTGCCGGACAACGGCGTCTCCTACGGAGCCCTGCGCCATCTGACCGGTACCGCCTTCGACGCGCCCGCCCCGCAGGTGCTCTTCAACTACCTGGGCCGCTTCGACGCCGGCTCCGCCGAGGACTGGCAACTCGCGCACACGACCGGCCAACTGGGGGAGCGGCGCGACCCGAGGATGCGGCTGCCGCGTCCCCTGGAGTTCAACGCGATCGCCGAACCCGCCGCCGGCGGCGCCTACGAACTGGTCACCACCATCTCCTGGCCCGACGGCATGTTCACCGACGAGGACATCGCCGCCCTCGCCGACCACTTCCGGACGGCCCTGACCGGGCTGGCCGCCCTCGAGCGGGGCGGCCACTCGCCCAGCGACTTCGCCATGGTGCCCCTCACCCAGGCCGACGTCGACGCCCTGGACGGGCCGGGGCTGCGGGACATCCTGCCGCTGACCCCGCTCCAGGAGGGCCTCTACTTCCACTCGGTCTTCGACGAGGACTCGGCGGGCGCCTATGTCGAGCAGCAACTGCTCACGCTGCACGGCGAGGTGGACGCCAACCGGCTCGCGGCGGCCGCCACCCGGCTGCTCACGCTCTACCCGAACCTGGCGGCACGGTTCGTGGCCCTCGCCGACGGCCGCGTGGTCTCCGTCCTGGAGAGCGGCGCCGAGGCCCCGTTCACCGTCCTGGACCGACCCGGCATCACCGACGACGAGATACGCGACCACGCCGAGCGGGACCGCCGCACCGGGTTCGACCTGGCCGCCGGGCCCCTGATGCGCTACACGCTCGTCCGCGGCGGCCCCGGCCGCGACGTCCTGGTGCAGACGGTGCACCACATCATCGCCGACGGCTGGTCCGTGCCGCCGATGCTGCGCGCCCTGCTCGCCGAGTACCACGCGCCGGGCACCAGGTACCCGCTCGGCGGCTTCCCCGACCATGTACGCCGGCTCGCCGGACGCGACGCCGACGAGAGCGACCGCGTCTGGAGCGACCAACTCGCCGGCCTGCCCGGCCCGTCGCTGATCGCCGAGGGGCACACCCCCTCCGACCGGTTCGCCGACATCGCCGTACACCCGGAGACCGACATCGACGCGGCGGCCCGGTCGGCCGGCGTGCCGCTCAGTGTGGCGGTGCACAGCGCCTGGGCGGTGACCCTGGGCGGCCTCCTGCACGGCGGTGACGTGGTGTTCGGCTCCACCGTCTCCGGACGGGACGCGGACGTGCCCGGCATCCAGGACATGGTGGGCCTGTTCATCAACACCATCCCGGTACGCGCCCGTTGGACCAAAACCACCACGGCACGCGAACTGCTCGCCTCGGTACGGGAACACCAGAGCGCGGTGCTTTCGCACCAGCATGTCTCCCTGGCGCGGATCGGCCGACTGGCCGGCGCCGGCTCCCTCTTCGACACCCTGGTGGTGTTCGACGTGGAGACCGATGTGGCGGCACTGCGCCGGCCCGACGACACGCTCGTCATCGGCGGCATCCTCAACGAGGGCGCCCCGCACTACCCGTTGACCCTGGTCGTCGAACGCACCCCCGACGGACGTCCCCGCTTCAACCTCATCCACGACGGCGAGGTGCTGGGCGAGACCCGCGCCCGGGAGATCCTGCGGGCCTTCACCTCGACACTGACCGGCCTGCTCACCCGGCCGGACGCCCTGATCGACGACCTCACGGCGGAGGACTCCCGGCTTCCCGAGCGCATCACCCCCACCACGCTGGGCGAGCTGTTCGACACCGCCGCGCACCGCGACCCGACCGCCACCGCCGTCACCCAGTGCGGCCTCGACGGCGGCACCCGGTCCCTGACATACGGCGAACTGGCTTCGGCCAAGGACGAGTTGGCGGCAGCGCTGCGGGCGGCCGGGGTCGGGCCGGGCAAGCGGGTCGCCGTCGCCGTCCCGCGCTCCGTCGAGCAGGTCACCGCCCTCGTCGCGATCGTCGGGGCCGGCGGCGCATATGTGCCGCTGGACCCGGCCTACCCGGACGAGCGGCTGGAGTACATCCTCGCCGACGCCGCCCCGCAGGCGGTCCTGGTGGAGCGCGAGCAACGGGACCGCTTCGCACGGCTGCTGGACAGGGCGGGCGTACCGGCCCGGGTACTCGTGCGAGGGGACGAGGCGCAGCCGGTAGCCGCCGGTACCGTGGCGACGCCGAGCTGGCACGACCCCGCCTACGTCATCTACACCTCCGGATCGACCGGCCGGCCCAAGGGCGTCGTCGTCCCGCACTCCAGTGTGGTGACGCTGCTCGCCCGCACCCGGCCCGCCATGGGATTCGGCCCGGACGACGTATGGGTCCAGTTCCACTCCTTCTCCTTCGACTTCGCCGTCTGGGAGCTGTGGGGCGCGCTGGCCCACGGCGGAGAGCTGCTCCTCCCGGAGTACGGGCTGACCCGCTCCCCGGTCGACTTCCACCGGCTGGTACGCGAGCGCGGAGTGACCGTGCTCAACCAGACCCCCTCGGCGTTCTACCAGTTCATCGAGGCGGACCGGCACGCCGGTACACCCCTGCCCGCCCTGCGCCGCGTCATCTTCGGCGGCGAGGCACTGGACCTCGGACGGCTGCGCGGCTGGGTCGAACGGCACGGCACCACGTCGCCCGAACTGGTCAACATGTACGGCATCACCGAAACCACCGTCCACGTCACCCACCGGGTGCTGACCGACGGCGACTTCGGCTCCGGCGACGACGTCAGCCCGATCGGCGGCCCGATCCCCGGCCTGGTCACCCATCTGCTCGACGACCGCCTCCACCCGGTGCCGCCGGGCCGGGTGGGCGCCATCTACGTCGCCGGCGACCAGGTGGCGCTCGGCTACCTGGGCAGGCCGGGGCTGACGGCCGGCCGGTTCGTGGCGAACCCGTTCACCGGGGACGGCTCCCGCATGTACCACACGGGCGACCTCGCCCGCCGCACCCTCGACGGCGAGCTGGAGTTCGTCGGCCGCGCCGACGACCAGGTGCAGCTCAAGGGCTTCCGCATCGAGTTGGCCGAGGTGGAGGCCGCGATCAGGGAACTCGACGGGGTCGTCGACGTGGCCGTCACCGTGGCGGACGGCGGCGACCACCTGGTCGCACACCTCGTGGGCCGGGTGCCCGGAGACCTCATCGAGCGGCTCTCCGCGAAACTGCCCGCGCACATGGTGCCCGGCAGGGTGCTCTCGGTCGACGCGCTGCCGCTCACGGTCAACGGCAAACTGGACCGCAAGGCGCTGGCCGAACGCGCCACGCGGGACGACACCCCGCTGCCCCGCACCGCCGGCTCGGCACTCGGCGCACTGGTCGACATCTTCGCCGGTACCCTGCCCGGATCCGACGTGGACGGTGACACCGACTTCTTCAGGGCCGGGGGCGACAGCATCCTCGCCATCACCGTGGTCAACCGGGCCAGGGCACTGGGCCTGACGATCGCCCCCCGGGACGTGTTCCTGCACCGGACCCCGCGAGCACTCGCCGGCCACCTGGCGACGACCGCGCCCACGCCCGCCGCGACGCCCTCGCCCGCCCACCCGGCCGACGGTCCGGTCCTACCCACGCCGATCATCCTGCGCCGGCGTGAACTGGGAGGATCACTGGCCGGGTTCGCCCAGGCCAGGGCGCTGACGGCCCCCCAGGGCACCGGGTTCGCCGACGCCGTACGCGCCGCGAACGCCGTAGTGGCCACGCACCCCGCGCTGCGGCTGAGGCTGCGCACCGAGCACGGGGTGTGGGCCCTGAGCACCGAACCGGTCCGTGAGGTCACCGTCGTGGCGACGGACACGACCGACGCGACCACGGCGGCGAACCGGGCCGCCGGACGGCTCGACCCGGAGTCCGGGAACGTGGTCGCGTTCACCTGGCTGGAGGCCTCCCGGACACTGGTCGTCACCGTCCACCACCTCGCCGTCGACGCGGTGTCCTGGCTGATCCTCCTCGACGACCTCACCACCGCGATGCGCGGCGCCCCCCTGCCCCCGCCGACCACCTCCTACGCCGAATACGCCGAGGCGCTGACCCTCCGCACCGCCCGCGCCGTCGACGACCTCGGCCACTGGCTCACCACACTCCGGGCGCCCGCACTCCTGCCCGCCGTCGAACGAGCGAGGGAGATCGAGGCCGTCCTTCCGCCCGAAGCGACCGGACACCTGACCCGCACCGCGCCCGCCGCACTGGGCGTCGGGCTCACCGAGCTGCTGTGCGGCGCTCTGCGCACCGCGCTCACCCGCGTCCAGGCGACACCCACGGATCTCGCGATCGAACTGGAGCGGCACGGCCGGGTCCCCGCCCTCGACCACCACGACTACACCCGCACCGTCGGCTGGTTCACCGCCATCGCACCCGTGCGGCTCACCGCCCACACCGACCCCGTCGCGGCGGCGCGCGAGGTCGCGGAACGCCTGCCCGACGAGCGCACCCACGTCGCCTACGGCGTGCTGCGGTACCTCGACCCGCAGACCGCCCCGCTCCTCACCGCCCGCCCGCAGGTCCTGTTCAACTACCTCGGCAGGGGCAGCGAGTCCCAGGCACTGCACCTCACCGGCGGCGAGGGGAACACGCCGTACGCCGTCGAGGTCAACGCCTGGCTCGACGACACCACCGGCAGCCTGCGCGCCGTCTTCACCCTCGCCGACGGCATCCCCGACGAGATCACCGCACACTGGCTGAGCGCGCTGCAAGCCGTCGCGCACACCTCCGCGACGGCCGAGCGCACCGCACCGGTGACCCCGCTCCAGCGCGGCCTGTACTTCCAGGCCCAGCTGGCGGGGACCGCCGGACACTACGTGGCACAGAACTGGTTCACCTTCGACCGGCAACTGGACACCGGCGCGCTCGCCGAGGCCATGACGCATGTGATGTCCCGGCACCCGGCCGTGGGCGCCGGCTTCACCACCGACGACGACGGCAACCCGGTCCAGGTCCTCGCCGGGGGCCGGCGCGTCGACGTCCACACCGTCGAACTGGCCACCGACGCGGACATCGAGGCACTGCGTGCCCGGGACCGCGACACCGGATTCGACACCGGCGCACCGCCCCTCGTCCGGCTCACCGTGGTACGCCGGCCCGACGGTCGCGACGGACTGCTGCTCAGCTACCACCTGCTGCTCTGGGACGGCTGGTCACGCGAGATCGTCCTGCGCGACCTGTTCGACGCCTACCGGTCGCTCCTCGCCGGTGAACCGCTCGACCCGGCCCCGGCCACACCCGGCTTCGAGGAGTACGCCCGTGCCCTCGACGCCAGGGACACCGCCGTGTCGGAACGCTTCTGGGCGGAACACCTGGCCGGACTCACCGGCCCGACCCTGCTCGCCGGACCGGCACCCTCCCTCACGGACGAACTGCCGCGCGCACTCGTCCACACCCTGTCCGCCGAACGGTCCGACCTGCTCCGGGACGCCGCACGAGCGCACGGCGTCACCCTGAACTCCGTCCTGACCGGGGCGTTCGGCCTCTTCCTGGGCTCCCGCACCGGCCGCAGCGACGCCGTCTTCGGTGTGACCGTCTCCGGCCGCGAGGGCGAAGGGCTCTCCGGCATCGTGGGCGTGCTCCTCAACACCGTGCCCCAGTGGACACGGCCCCGCCCCGGCCACACCGTCCGCGAGTACCTCACCGCCGTGCAGGAGGCCCGCGTCGCCGCGATGGAACACGAGCACCTCGGCCTCGGCGAGATCCAGCGGGCCGGCGGCCACGACACGCTGTTCGACAACCTCTTCGTCCTCCAGAACTTCCTGGACATGGAGGCGTTCGCCGAGATGAACGCCCGCCACGGCATCACCTCGGTGAAGGCCGACGACTCCACCCACTACCCCTTCACCTGGGTCGTCACCCCCGGCGACCGGCTCACCGTCAAGCTCGAGTACCGCGACGACGACACCGGGAACGCCCGACGGCTGCTCGACGACTACCTGCGCGTCCTCGACGACCTGGCCCGCTCCACCGGACCGGTGGGCGCCCTGCCGGGCCCGGCACCCCGGCCCGGGCCCACGCGGCGCACGGACGTCGGCACGGACACCGTCGTCGACCGCTTCGACCTCGCCGCCGACCGTGACCCGGAACGCGTCGCGCTCGTCGCCCACGGCTCCACCATGACCTTCGCCCGGCTGCGGGACCGCAGCCGCGCGGTGGCGGGGGTGCTCGCCGCGCGGGGCATCGGCCCCGAGACGACGGTCGGCCTGGCGATACCCCGCTCCCTCGACTCCATCGTGGCGCTGTTCGCCGTACTGCGCACCGGCGCCGCGTACGTGCCGCTGGAGCTGGACCACCCCGACGAGCGGATCGCCGCGATCGTCGCGGACGCCCGCCCCGACGCCGTCCTCACCGTGAGCACCGTGACCCCCAGGCTGGCCGGACTCACCGGCGAGCTGATCGAACTGGACCGCCCGCTGCCCGGGGGGGAGCCGTACCGCACCTTCGCGCCCGACGACCCGCACCGGCTGCGGCACCCCGCGTACACGATCTACACCTCCGGCTCCACCGGAAAGCCCAAGGGTGTGGTGACCGAGTACGCCGGGCTCACCAACATGCTGATCAACCACCGACGCCGCATCTTCGAACCGGTGCTGGCGGACCACGGCCACCGAGTCTTCCGGATCGCGCACACCGTCTCCTTCGCGTTCGACATGTCGTGGGAGGAACTCCTCTGGCTGGCCGACGGGCACGAAGTGCACATCTGCGACGAGGAGTTGCGCCGTGACGCGCCCCGGCTGGCCGAGTACTGCCGGGAGCACGCCATCGACGTCGTCAACGTGACCCCCACCTACGCCCAGCAGTTGGTCGCCGAGGGTCTGCTCGACAACCCGGAACGGCGCCCGGCACTGGTGCTGCTGGGCGGCGAGGCCGTCACGCCCAGCCTGTGGCAGCGGCTGGCCTCGACCGGGGGGACGGCCGGCTACAACCTGTACGGGCCCACCGAATACACCATCAACACCCTCGGTGTCGGCACCTTCGAATGCCAGGACCCGGTGGTGGGCGTCGCCATCGACAACACCGACGTCTACGTACTGGACCCGTGGCTGCGGCCCCTGCCGGACGGAGTCCCCGGCGAGCTCTACGTGTCCGGCATCGGCATCGCCCGCGGCTATCTCGGGCAGCCCGCCCAGACCGCGCACCGGTTCGTCGCCTGCCCGTTCGGCGCGCCCGGCGAGCGCATGTACCGCACCGGCGACCTCGTCGTCCGGCGGCCGGACGGCAATCTGATGTACCTGGGCCGCACCGACCAGCAGGTCAAGATCCGCGGCCACCGGGTCGAACCGGGCGAGGTCGAGGCCGCGTTCGAGGCACACCCGGCGGTGCGGTTCGCCGCCGCGGTCGCCCAGCCCGACCCGCGGGTCGACGGCGCCCACCGGCTCGCCGCCTACCTCGTCCTCGACGGCTCCGACCTCGCGTCGGTCGCCGCCGACGTCGGCGCCGCCCTGCCCGACTTCATGCGCCCCACCCACTACGCCCAGGTCGACGCCATCCCGCTCACGGTGAACGGGA
This sequence comes from Streptomyces sp. NRRL WC-3626, assembly GCF_000718785.1. Taxonomy (GTDB): domain Bacteria; phylum Actinomycetota; class Actinomycetes; order Streptomycetales; family Streptomycetaceae; genus Streptomyces; species Streptomyces edwardsiae. Next base: position 98,595 of record NZ_JOCA01000017.1, read on the forward strand.
AGGCCGACACGAAGGCACTGCCGGAGGCCAAACCCCTCGGCGCCCTGACCACGGCCGGCGAACGCCGGCCCGGGACCGACACCGAGATCACGGTGTGCGAGTTCTTCGCCGAGGCGCTGGACCTGGACGACGACGAGGTCAGCGCGGTCAGCGACTTCGTGTCCCTCGGCGGTCACTCCATGCTCGCGGTGCGGCTGATCGGCCTGCTCCGCCGGGAGTACGGTCCTGTCGTCACCATCCGTGATCTGCTCACCCTGCGCACACCGGAAGCGATTGCCCGCCACCTCGATGACCACAACTGACCCGCAGCGGCCCTTCACCGGGTCCCACATCCTGCGCACCGCACTCCGCCGCAACACCGGCGCGATGGCCGGCGGCACCGTCCTCATGGGCCTGTACCAGGCCGGTGAGACGGCGTTCCCCATCGCGCTCGGCCTGATCGTCGAACACGCGCTGCGGGACCGCGGTCCCGCAGCCCTCGGCTGGTCCGTCCTCGCCCTCGCGGTGATCATCACGACCGTGTCGCTGTCCTGGCGGTTCGGGATGCGCGTCCTGCAGAAGGCCAACACGACGGAGGCGCACCGCTGGCGGGTGAAGGTCGCCGCCCGCGGACTCCAGCCGGTGGCGCGGGACGTCGACCTCAAGTCCGGCGAGGTCCTGACCATCGCCACCGAGGACGCCGACCAGACCGCCGACATCATCGAGGTGGTGCCCCTGCTGATCAGCTCACTGGTCGCGGTCGTGGTCGCGGCCGTCGCCCTGGGGCTGGCCGATCTCCGGCTCGGCCTGCTGGTGATCGTGGGCACCGCCGCGATCCTGTCGGTCCTCAGTGTGCTGTCCCGGCGGATCGGCAGCAGCACCAAGGAGCAGCAGGCCCGGGTGGCCCGCGCGGGCGCCAAGGTCGCCGACCTGATCATCGGCCTGCGCCCGCTGCACGGATTCGGCGGCAACCACGAGGCGTTCCGCGCCTACCGGAAGGTCAGCACTCAGGCGCGGCTCCAGGCGATCACCGTCGCCAAGGTGAACGGCGCGTACGCCGGCACCGCGCAGGCCCTTAACGCGGTCCTCGCCGGCGCGGTCACCCTGCTGGCCGGCTGGCTGGCCTTCGACGGCCGGATCGGCATCGGTGAACTCGTGATGGCCGTCGGGCTGGCGCAGTTCATCATGGAACCGCTGAAACTGTTCTCGGAGATGCCCAAGTACGTGATGATCGCGCGCGCGTCGGCGGAGCGGATGGCCCTGGTGCTCGCCGCGCCGCCGGTGACCACCCCGGGGACGGAACTCCCGTCCCCGGGAGGGGACATCGAGGTCGACGGCGTGCAGTACGGTGCCCTGCGCAGGCTGAAGTTCCGGGTGTCGGCGGGTGAGTTCGTGGCGATCGCCTGTTACCGGCCCCGGGCGGCCGCCGACCTCGCGTCGGTCCTCGCGGTGAACGTCCCGCCGGACGCGTACGAGGGTGCGGTGCGGCTCGGCGGACGGGAGCTCGGGGAGCTGTCGGTCGAGGCCGTCCGCGCACAGCTGCTGGTGAACCCGTACGACGGCGAGATCTTCGCCGGCACGCTCCGCACCAACATCGACCCCTCGGGCACCGGCAAGCGGATCGCCGAGGCCGTGGAGGCGTCCATGCTGACCGACGTCGTCGCCCTCCACCGCGAAGGACTCGAGCACGGCGTCCGCGACCGCGGCGCGAACCTCTCCGGGGGGCAGCGCCAACGGCTCTCCCTGGCCAGGGCGTTGGCAGCCGACACCGATGTCCTCGTGCTCCAGGATCCGACGACGGCCGTCGACGCGGTCACCGAACAGCTCATCGCACGCAACATCGCCCGGCTGCGCAGGGGCCGCACCACCGTCGTGATCACCAGCAGCCCTGCCCTGCTGGACGCCGCCGACAGGGTCCTGGTCCTGGACGACGGCGTCATCACGGCCGAGGACACCCACCGCAACCTCCTCGCCGCCGACGAGGACTACCGCAGGGCGGTGGCCCGGTGACAGGCCCTAGGCGAGCGCCCAGGCGACGTCCCTGAGCAGGGCGTGCCGCCAGCCCGCCCGGTCGTGGTGCGACGCGGACCGTGAGACCCGCACGGTCGCGCCGGCCCGTTCGGCGAGGGTCTCGGTGAGCGCGCAGTGCGGCAGCATACGGGTCTCGTGTTCTCCCACGTCGAACGCGACCCGCAGCCCGGTCAGTCCGTGGCATTCCCGCAGTCGCGCGGCCAGGCTGCCGCCGACCGGGCCTCCCAACGGGTCCGGCCGGTCCGGGGCATCCGGCGTCCACCAGAACGCCCCCGACTGGCAGGCCACGCGCGACACCAGCTCCGGGAACTCCAGGGCCGCGTACAGCGCGCTCAGCCCGCCGAGGCTCTGTCCGGCGACCACGAGCCGGCCCGGGTCGGCGGTCACGCCGGACTCCGCCACCAGCGGCAGCAGTTCGTCCCGGACCGCCTCCCACAGCTCGGACCGGCACGCGAACTCGGCCTCCCGGTCCCTTGCGGGCAGGAAGACGAGGGTGACCGGGGGCATCTCGCCATGGGCGACGGCCGAGTCGAACGCGGACATCGCCGGGTGCAGATACAGCCAGTCGTCCCCGTCGAGCAGCAGCACCACCGGCCCACCGCCACCGGCCGGATGGACGCGTACGGTGCGCCGCCCGCCGAGCCGTTCACTCGCCCAGCGGATCCGGGTGCCGGGGAGGGGCAGGACCCCGTCGGCACCGACGGCCGGCCAGTGCGGCTGCTCCGGGGCGTCCGGCGTCGCCGCGATGGACCGGTCGCCGCCCGCGCCGACCGGATTGAGCGGATCGGCGTACGCCACGTCGTCCACGAGGAACTGATACGTCACCCGCAGCCGCGCCGGCATCCGCACCTCGGCGTACCAGCAGTCCGTGTCGCCCCACCGGCGCAGCGGCACGGGATCCGACCAGCTCTCGAAGCCGATGCTCGCGGCCGGTCCCCGCCACAGGAACAGGGTCGACCACCCGCCCCCGTCCGCCGGCACCGACACGGGCGCCCTCACCCCCGCCCAGAACGCGTCTTCACCGGGGCTGCCGGACACCCCGAACTCCGCGAGGGGGCGCATGACGTCTCCTTGTGAGGGGGAACGGGAAAAGCTAGGCTCGCTGCAATTAGGCGAGCCTAACCTAATGTTGACGTTCCTGGGAGGCACTCAGCATGAGCACGAACCCCTTCGACGACACCGACGGCCGCTTCCTGGTCCTGGTGAACGACGAGGGCCAGCACTCGCTCTGGCCGTCCTTCGCCGAGGTACCGGGAGGGTGGACCGTCGCCCTCGCCGAGAACACCCGGGACGCCTGCCTGGACTACATCGAGACCCACTGGACCGACCTGCGCCCCCGGTCCCTCACGGCGGCCACGGAGCGGCCCGCGTAACGTCGGGCCGTATGGAATCACAGTCGCCGGGCACCGGGCGTCGGGCCCGTGACCTCGGTCTCGCCATCGGACGCATCGCCCCCGGACCGTTCAACGCGATCACCGACGTGCCGGGCGTCCGCGTCGGCCACGCGACCGTCCGCCGGCCGCCCTCCGTGCACAGCGGAGTCACCGCCGTGGTGCCCGGTGCCGTCGGCCCCCGCACACCGCTGCCGGCGGGGGTCTTCACCGGCAACGGCTACGGCAAACTCATCGGCACGACCCAGCTCGCCGAACTCGGCACCCTGGAGACGCCGGTGCTGCTCACCTCCACGCTCTCGGCGTTCCGGGTCGCCGACGCCCTCGTCGGCTGGATGCTGGAACAGCCCGGGTGCGAGGAGGTGCGCAGCCTCAACCCGGTCGTGGGGGAGTGCAACGACGGCTTCCTGTCCGACATCCGTGCCCGGCCCGTCCACGCGGAGCACGTCCGGGCCGCCCTCGACGGAGCGTCCGGCGGGCCCGTCGCCGAGGGCTGCGTCGGCGCGGGCACCGGCACGGTCGCGCTGGGCTTCAAGGCCGGCATCGGGACCGCCTCCCGCACACCGGACGTGGACGGACGGCGCTTCACCGTCGGCGTCCTGGTCCAGGCGAACTTCGGCGGCACCCTGCGGGTGCTCGGCCGCACCGTCCCGCCAAAGGCCGACGATCCGGCGGCGGAGGGGGAAACCGGCTCCTGCATGATCGTGGTGGCCACGGACGCCCCGCTCGACGCCCGGCAGCTCACCCGCGTGGCGAGGCGCGCGGTCTTCGCCCTGGCCCGTACGGGCGCGGCCTACAGCCACGGCAGCGGTGACTACGCCCTCGCCTTCGGTACCCGGCCCGGCGGGGCGCCGGTGGCCGACACCGGACTGGGGCCGCTGTTCGAAGCGGTCCTCGACGGGGTCGAGGAGGCGGTGCTCAACTCCCTGCTCGCCGCGGAGACGACCACCGGCTTCGGCGGGCGGACGGTGGCCGCCGTCCGGGCGGACCGGCTGCTCGCCGTTCTCGCGGCGCCCGTGGACACCTCCCGCTGACCGGGACGCGGGCCATCGGCACCGGGATCCCGCGGGCTACCGGGACCGTACGAGATCCCCGAGCACCTCGTGCACGGTCCGCGCCGGGCGGCCGATGACGGTTTCCAGCGTCGGGTCGGTCACCGCGAACTCGCCGTTCCGCGATGCCGCGAACATGGCCAGGGTGAACTCCGCCGCCGCCCGCGGCATGCCGCCGGCGACCGCCGCGGACAGCCACTCGTCGTCGTCCACGACGACCCGGGTGACGGTCCGGCCCGTGACCCGTCCGAGGACGTCGGCGACCTCGGCGAAGTCGAGGGCGTGCGCGGCCGTCAGCGGCGGTGTGACCCCGTCGAGCGCTCCGTCCCCGGTCAGGGCGATGGCCGCCGCTTCGGCCAGGTCCTCGTGGGCCGTCCAGGACACCGGGCCGTCCTGCGGCACGGCGAGCGTGCCGCTCTCCAGCGCGGAGCCGATGTAGTGGCCGAGCGTGGAGGCGTAGAACCCGTTGCGCAGGGCGGTGCAGGGCACTCCTTGCCGCACCAGATGCTCCTCGGTGGCCGCGTGGACCCGCTGCGGCGGGAAGAGCGAGACGGGCGAGGCGGCCTGGTGGCTGGTGTACACGATGTGCCGGGCGCCCGCTTCCCGCGCCGCGTCGACGGCTGCCCTGTTGGCGGCGGCCGCGCCGGCGCCCCGGATGGCCGCGGAGACGACCAGGACGCGCTCGGCGCCCTCGAAGGCGTGCTTCAGCGTGCCGGGCTCGGTGAAGTCCCCCTCCCGCACCCGGACACCGCGTCGGGCGAGCCCGGCCGCTGCGCCGGCGTCGCGCACACTGACACCGACCCGGCCGGCCGGTACCCGCTCCAGCAGGCGGTCGACGGTCAACGACCCGAGATGGCCGGTGGCTCCCGTGACGATCAGCATGGTCGGCTCCCCATTCGCGATGATTCCAATGGAACGAGAATGACGATAACACTGATACTTCCGCTGTGAGTAATAGCCAAAGAAGGCACAGCTCAGGCGCGGGTATCGTCGATAACATCAACTGTCGCGTCCAAGCGGTACCATCGTCACCATGGCACCGAACACGCGGCGGCGGGACAGCACGCGGGACCGCATCCTGAAGGCCGCGGCGGACCTGCTGCGCGACCAGGGGCCCGGCGCGGTGACCACGCGCCGCGTGGCCCAGGAGGCGGGGCTCCAGCCTCCCGCCCTCTACCGGATCTTCCAGGACAAGGACGATCTGCTGGTCGCCGCCGTGGAGCACGTCTTCGCCGAACACGTGGCCGGCAAGCACACCGCCGCGCCGTCGGACGACCCCGTCGAGGACCTCCGCGCCGGCTGGAACATCCAGATCGGCTTCGGCCTGGCCCACCCGTACGTGTACGGCCTGCTGCTCGACCCCGACCGCGCGCGCGGCAATCCGGCGCACCTCGAGGGAGTGCGGGTGCTCGCCGAACGCGTACACAGGATCGCCGCAGCCGGGCGGCTGCGGGTGAGCGAGGAACGTGCCGTCGACCTCATCCGGGCGGCGGGGGTCGGAACCGTCCACACCCTGCTGACCCAGCCGCCGGAGCGGCGCGATCCGCAGCTGGCCGACGCCGCCTTCGACGCGGTCACGCGCGCCGTCCTCGTCGACGGGCCCGCCGTGCCCGCCGAGGACCCGGCGGCCGTCGTCGCGGCCTTCCGCACCCTGCTGCCCGGGCTGCCCGGCCTCAGCGCGGCCGAGGCCGCCCTGCTCGACGAGTGGCTGCGACGCCGGCCTCGGGGTCCGGTGCCGGCGTCCGCGTCCACGGCCGCAGCTTCTCCGGATTGCGGACCACCCAGATCCGGGTGACCCGCCCCTCGGAGATCTCGAACGAGGCGACGGTCTCGACGCCGCCGGCCCGCCGGGCGACCAGCCCCGGGACGCCGTTGACCGACCGCTCCAGGAGTTCGAGTCCCGGCGCCCGCTCGGCGACGGCGACCATGTACCGGGCGATGCGCGCGGCGCCCTCGACCGGGCGCGGGGCCGTGCCGGCCAGGCCGCCGCCGTCGGCGGTCATCACCGCGGCCGGGTCGAGCAGGCCGACGAGGGCGGCGATGTCCTTCGACTCCCACGCCTCCCTCACCCGCCGCACCACCTCCGCCCTCCCGGCCGCCGGCACCGGAGCGGGCGCCGCGCCGATCCGCCGCCGGGCCGAGGCCGCCAGCTGCTTGCACGCCGCCGGGGTCCGGCCGAGCACGCCGGAGATGTCGGCGAACGGGTACCGGAAGACGTCGTGCAGCACGAACGCCACCCGCTCCGCGGGCGTCATCGAGTCCAGTACGACGAGGAAGGCCATGCCCACCGACTCGTCCAGGACGATCCGGTCGGCCGGGTCCGCGACGTCCCACTCGGCGCGGTCGGGCAGCGGCTCGGGCAGCCACGCGCCGGCGTAGCGTTCCCGGCGGGCCCGCGCCGAACCGAGCAGGTCCAGGCAGATGCGGCCGGTCACCGTCGTCAGCCAGGCGCCGGGGGAGCGGATCTCCTCCCGCCGGCTCGGGGACAGCCCGTACCAGCGTGCGTAGGCGTCCTGGACCGCGTCCTCCGCCTCGGTCAGCGAACCCAGCAACCGGTAGGCCACGTTGACGAGCCGGCCGCGCTCGCCCGCCTCGTCCGTGCCGGTGCGGACAGTCCCCATGCTTCCGGTGGCCCCCTCGCCTTACCTTTCGCGTGCCCGCGTCGTCGAACTGCCGAGACCTTATCGAGCCGCAGCCCAAGGGCGGGAAAGGGGACCGGACATGGCCACCGAGGTGACGACGACCGACCACACGCAGCGGGGACTCTCGTTCCTGCGCATCGCGATCGCCCTGCAGACCCTCACCATCTTCCTGCAGGCGGTCTCCGCGGGGCTGTTGCTCACGTCCGCCCACGGGGAGACGCTGCACAGCGCCGGAGCCCGGGTGATGTACGGGGCGTCGATGCTGTACGTGCTCGCGGCGGTGCTGGCGTGGAAGCCCGGCGGCGGCTCGCCCCGGCCGGTGTGGCACGCGTGCGGGTTCCTGGCACTCGCCTCCGTCCAGGTGATCCTCGGCATCGCCCGCGTTCCGTCGGTGCATCTCCCGCTGGGCGTGCTGATGTTCGGCCTGAGCGTGCTGGCCCTGGCACGGGGCTTTCAAGCGGACGCGGCCGGCGCCGGACGCCTCCGTCTCCGCCCGCGCAGGTAGAGGACCGACAGCGGCACGGCGGCGACGGCGAGCAGGACGAGCGGGGCCACGACGGTCACGAGGGTCAGCAGCAGGCCGGCCGAGGCGGCCTTGTCGCCCAGCTCCTCGGAGCTTTCGGGAGTGATCCCGAACGTGACGGCGGACACCGGCAGCAGCGGGACCGGCTCCCCGCCGACCCGGACGGTCGCCACGACCTTCCGGTCCACCGTCTGGTCGATGGCGATGCCGGTCTGCCGGTCGACGTAACCGACCAGCGTCGACTCCCCCCGGTAGGCGAGGGGGACGGGGTCCGGCAGTGCGGACAGCGCCTCGGGCGTCAACCGTTCCCGGGCCCCGCCGTCGAGTCCGGGGACCAGCGCGGCGACGAGCTTCTTCGGCAGGGCGGGCGGCAGCGGTCCGAGCACCTCCGGGTCCTTGACCGCGGCCGACACGCCGATCTTGTAGACGTTCACCGTACGGCCCTGGCGTTGTGAGGATCCCGTGTAGCGGACCGGCACGACGGAACGGGTCGTCGAGTCGTAGTACGTGTACGAGTCGTCCTGGGCGGCATCCGGCGGAAAGGCCGAACTCAGCGCGCCCCGCGAGGGTTCGACGGCGGTCGAGTCCGGCGGTGACGTCCCCTCCCTGCTGACTCTGTCGACGGCGTACGTCTTCGAGCTGGGCTCCGGTCGACGGTGACCGGGATGCCGGACCTGACCGCGTGGGCGGTGTCCCCGGACCGCAGGGCCTCGTCGTCCAGCATGGTGGCCCTGCCCGCGTAGCGCACCGTCAGGTCGGTGTCACCGGGCAGCTCGGTGAGTCCGGGGGCGACGACGAAGCGTACGACCGCCGCGAGCGCGGCCAGGACGACGGTCAGGGTGATGAGCACGATCGATGAACGACGAGCGGACACGGTGTCCTCCTGTCACGGGTGTCACATGCGGTCGGCGCCGGCTCTGATCGCCTGGCGGATCCGGGGGTAGGTGCCGCAGCGGCAGATGTTGCGGATGCCGTCCAGGTCGGCCTCGGTGATCGTCCGGCCCTCCTCCCCGACCCGGCGGACCAGGGCGACGGCGGCCATGATCTGGCCGGGCTGGCAGTAGCCGCACTGCGCCACGTCCAGGTCGAGCCACGCCTCCTGCATCGGGTGCAGCTCCGCGCCCACCGTGGCCGGGAGCCCCTCGATGGTGGTCACCTCGTCCGACGGACGCAGTTCCTTCACGGGGATGGCGCAGGGATTGGCCGCCCTGCCGTTGAGGTGACTGGTGCACGCCTTGCAGACATTGATGCCGCAGCCGTACTTCGGCCCGGTGACGCCCAGGACGTCACGCAGGACCCACAGGAGCCGCTCGTCGTCCGGGACGTCGACGGTGACCTGCTCGCCGTTGAGGCGGAACGTGTGCTCGGGCACGGGAACTCCCTGGTGTGTCAGCGGACATGGTCCAGGCCGTCCACGGGGGACGCCGGGACGGGCGGGACGGTGGGCTTGGGCTCGAAGGAGAGCGTGCCGTGATTGACCGGGAAGACGGTCGGCATGGTCCCGGTGGCGCGGCCGTACGCACAGGCGACGGCGGCCATCGACGCGGCCACCCCCAGTTCCCCGGCGCCTCCGGGCCTGCCGGTGCTGTCCGGCAGGACGACGACCTTCAGCTCGGGCGGAGTGTTCCACTGCCGGGTGTAGAAGTAGTTGTCCCAGCTGGCTTCCAGGAAGTGACCGTCCTCCAGATGCAGGCTGGAGGTCAGGGTCAGGGCGATGCCGTCCATGAGGCAGCCCATCATCTGCGCCTCCAGCCCCCGCGGATTGACGGGGAGGCCGACGTCCACGGCGACGACCGCCCTGGTGACGCGCGGGCCGGCGACGCCGTCGCGGACGGGACGGCCGACCGTCTCCGGGCGGCAGTCGATCTCCACCAGGACCGCGCAGGCGGAGTGGTACTCCGAGTGGAAGGCGATGCCCTGGGCCGTGCCGGCCGGCATGCTCCTGCCCCAGTCGCCCACCTCGGCGGCCTTGTCCAGCACCGCGCGGAACCGATCGTCCCGCAGGAAGTCGTGCCGGAACCGGAAGGGATCCTTTCCCATGGTCGCGGCGAGCCGGTCGACGAGGAGTTCCCGGGCGCAGGTGACGTCGGGGGAGTACACATTGCGCATGCTGCCCGTGTTGAAGCCCTTGTCGGTCTCGCTCAGCAGCCGGCTGTTGACCCCGAAGTCGTACGGCATCGACTGGGAGAGCTGGAAGAACGTCTCCGAGAACCCGATGTCACCCACCGGGAGCCGCGCCGCCAGGGCGGTGAAGATCTCGCCCAGACCGTGGCCGAGGTCGGTGGCGACACTGGTGTGCCGCTGCCGGTAGGCGAGGACGGTGTCGCCGAGGTAGGAGATCCGTACCCGCGAGGTGGCCATCGGGTGGGTGCGCCCCTGACGGGAGTCGTCCGCGCGGTGCCACATCAGCTTCACCGGTTTGCGGATCCTCTCGGAGACCTCCACGGCCTCCAGCGCGGCGTCGAAGAAGAGCTTGCGGCCGAACGACCCGCCCCCTTCGGTGACATGCACGGTCACCGCACCGAGCGGCAGTCCGAGCCTGGCGGCGATCGCCTCCTTCGCGACGATCGGTGCCTTCAGGCTCGACCAGACCTCGGCCCGGCCGGAACGGACGTCGGCGATCGCGCAGTTCGGCTCCAGCGCGCTGTTGCTGCGGAAGTGGAAGGTGAACCGCTCCTCCACACTAGGCGTCAACGGCGGCAGTCCGAGCGGCAGTTCGGCCGCCCGCAGTTCCCTCAGCACCGACGCGTCGGACTTGCCCTCGGCGCTCCCGGGCCGCCACGTGACCCGCAGGGCGCGTACGGCGTCGATGCACCGGCCGAAGGTGGTCGCCCGTACCGCCACCCCGGTCGGGATGACGACGACGTCCGTGACCCCGGACATGGCCCGGACCTCCGGGAGGTTGGCCACCGAGCCGACCCTGCCGTTGATGGTCGGAGGCCGGCACACCATCGTGGGAAGGGCGTCCGGGACGTTCAGGTCCATCGTGAACCTCTTGCGTCCGGTGACCGCGTCGAGGGCGTCGACCCGGCCGTGCGGCTTTCCGATGACGGTGAACATGTCGCGCGGCTTCAGCCGCACGCTCACCTGCTCGGCCCGTACGCCCGCCGCCTTCTCGGAGAGTTCCCCGATGCCGGCGCTCCGGTTGCCGGGGCCGCCGACGACTCCCGCCTTCAGGGTCAGTTCGGTGACGGGAACACCCCAGTCCCGCGCGGCCGCCCGGAGCAGCCGGTCGCGGGCGACGGCGGCGGCCACCCGGATCGGGGTGTAGGTCGAGAACGTCGTGTTCGAGCCGCCGGTGAGCTGATTGAACAGCAGCTCCGGCCGTGCGTCGGCGAGGGTGATGTGCACCCGTCGCAGGGGGATGCCGAGTTCCTCGGCGATCAGCATGGCCGTCGACGTGGTGATGCCCTGTCCGACCTCGGTCCTCGGCAGCGCGAAGGACACGGTCCCGTCCGGGTTCACCTCGACCGTGATGAGGCCGGACGTCGGCAGGGCCGCCGCCGTCATCACGTCGTTGAGGTCGATCAGTTCCGTGATCTCCGGCGAGGGGATGTCCGCCCGTGCCTCGGACGGGGGGACGAGCTGGGCCGCGGTCACCAGTGTCGGAGCGGCCAGTACGTATCCGAGGAACCGGCGCCGGGCGAAGGGCTGTGCCTTGTCGTCACTGTGCGATGTCGTCATCGTCCCCACTCGGGTTCGTGATCGGAGGCCCCGGCACCGGCGGCTTCGCCGGTGCCGGACGTGGTTCAGGTGGGACGGTTGGTGTCCGGGATCTCGAGGTGGATGCCCCGTCCCTCGGAGAGGAAGAGCAGGACGAACTTGCGCAGCGCCTCCTCCAGCGCCCACGCGGCCTGGGGGATCAGCGGCAGCGGGATGAGCCCTTCGCGGAAGGCCACCAGCAGCGGCCAGGCGGCGCTGATCAGCGGCTGCCAGAACGGCTCCCGGTCCAGCCCGATCAGATCGCCGGTCCGGTCGCCGAGTGTGTACCGGGCGAAGCCGTTGATGAGCGGCCGGGTGAGGCCGGCGTCGAGTTCCGCGACGATGTCGAGGAGGACGTCGGTGAGGTTGATGCCTTCGGGGGTGGAGTCCAGGATCGGGTCGAGGACCTGCCGGGACTGCGCGTCGGCCTCGGCCCAGGTGGCGGGGATGTACTCGTCCCGGACGCCGAGCATGTGCGCGGTCACCTGCCACACGTGCAGATAGCCGTCCGACTCCGCGGTCGTGACCGGCACCCGCCAGTCTTTTAGCTTGCGCATGACAAACGTGGCCAGGCTGTGCCAGGTCACCATGATGTCGGCCTGGCTGATGGGGATCGTCTGGCCGCCGCTGGTCCGGGTCCAGCCCGGGGACTGCGGCAGCAGATGCCGTACGGCCGCGTGCACGACCCGGGTCTTCACGGCGGTCACGATCATGCCGCCCTGGGGCTGGTAGGCGTCCAGGTCCCCGACGTCGTAACCGAGTTGGGCCGTCTTGGCGATGCGGTCCTTCATGTCCGCGCCGCCCTTGGAGTAGTAGACGGCGCGTGCCTCCCGGGGGATGGCGGTGCTCATCAGGCCGCTGCCCAGGCCGTACAGGGCCCCGGTGTAGATGCCCTTCTTCGTGGTGAACCGGGCGGCGGCCGTGAGCTTGTTCCGGTCCGTCCAGGACGGCAGTTGCCGTGCGTGCTCCATGAAGTCGCGCAGGTCGGCGGGGAGTCCGGCCGGCAGCGGCTGGTCGTTGCGGGTCCACTTGCGCAGCGCCTCGTTGGCCTTGGCCGTGTCGCCGCGGTCGATCACGGCCGCGACCAGCCGGTCCACCTCCTCGTCCCAGACCCATTCCGGGTCGACGCCCGCCCCCGTGCCGGCCACCGAACCGCTCGGCGACCACGTCCACAGGGACCGCGCGCGGGCCGGTGACGCCAGGCTCAGCGCCCCGAACGCCCCCAGGGTCCCGCCCGCGACCAGCATCCTGCGCCTGCTGAGTCCGTCCATCGCTGCGCACTCCTCCTCGACTTCTGTGGCGGTGCTGCGTGAGTTGATACGATGAAACAGATGCTGCTCCGTTGTTTCAACAGGGGAGCACATGCGTGACGTGAGCGCCAGAGGCCGCGCAGAATCGGGGAGGCAATCGTGGAACCTGTCCTGTCGGCCCTCATGAGGCCGTCCGGCGACCCCTCCGTCCTGGAGGTCGCGTTCACCGAGGCCGTGGAAGGTGCCGGACGGGACGACGAGATGACGGAACGTCTGCTCGACGCCGCCCGTGACCTGTTCTGCCGCATGGGCGTCAGACGCTCGACCATGGCGGACGTGGCGGGGCGGGCCGGCGTCTCCCGGATCACCGTCTACCGCCGGTTCACCACCAAGGACCGGCTCGTCGAGCAGGTCGTACGGCGGGAGTTCCGGCGCTACTTCGACCGGTTCATGGTGGACATCCAGGACGCCGAGACCGTGGCCGACCGGGTCGTCCTCGGATTCGTGAGCTCCTTGCGGGCCATCCGCGGCAACCGGCTCATCGGCGGTCTCATGGCCGCCGAGCCGGACGCGGTCGTACCGTCCATGACCACCGACGGGGGCCACACCCTGGCCGTGGTGCAGCGGTTCGTCGCCTCCCGGCTGCGCCAGGAGCAGCGCGCGGGCAACGTCCGCGACGGCGTGGACGTGAACCTGGTCGCGGAGATGATGGTCCGCGTCTCCGCCTCCTTCCTCGTCATCCCCAGCCAGGTGATCGACCTCGACGACGACGAGCGACTGCGCGCGGTGGCCAGGCGGTTCTTGGTGCCGATGCTCGAACCGTGCTGAGAACTCCTGTTGGCGATGCGTCAATACCCGCCAACCGCACGGTCGCCAAGTCGCATCGGTGGAACAGCGAGCAGGGCACGGCCTATTGACTCCGGGCCAATAGCCGTTCACTGTGAGGACCGCTCAGAGTCCGCTCACGCTTCGCGAGGGAGGGAGCCCGCCGTGGCCACAGCAGAACAGCCGCACCCGTCCGCCGAAGGGCTGACGATCACCGCGTTACTGCGTCGCAACGCCCAGCAGTACCCCGAGCGCCCGGCGCTGACCACCGGCATCGGCCCGGACGCCGGAACCCTGACCTGGTCGCAGCTGCGCGCCGAGGTCGCCGCCCTCACCCGCGGCCTCACGCTCCTCGGACTGGAGCGCGGCGACCGCATGCTCATCGCGATGTCCGCACGGGCGGAGCACTGGATCGCCGACCTCGCCGCGGTCCACGCCGGAGCCCTGCCCTGCAGCACGTACGACACGATGGGCACCGAGCAGATCGGCGTGCTCGCCCGGCACAGCGCCGCCACCGTCCTCCTCCTGGAGGGCGAGGAGCAGGTACGGCGCTGGCAGCCGCTCCTGGACGACCTGCCGGACCTGCGCGCCGTCGTCGTACTCGACTGGGACGCCGCTCCCGCAGGCGACCCGCGCTTCGTCGCCTACACAGCCGTACGCGGCGCCACCGCGCCCGACGACGCCGCGTTCGAGGCGCTCACCGACGCCGTCACCCCCGACCGGCCGCTCGCCCTCACCTACACCGCCGGCACGACCGGCGATCCCAAGGGCGTGGTGCTCACCCATCGCAACGTCATCCACGAGTGCCTGATGCAGCAACAGCTCGTCCCCCTCCCCGAGCACCCGCGGTCCCTCGCGTACCTGCCGCCGGCGCATGTCGCCGGGCGCGTCCTCGGGATCCACATGCCGGTCTGCGACGCCGGCCATGTCACGATCTGCCCGGCACCCGGCGGGCTTCTGCCCGCACTCCGCACGGTGCGCCCACAGGTCTTCTTCGGCGTCCCCCGAGTCTGGGAGAAGATCGCCGCCGCCCTGCGGGCGGAGCTCGCGGCCCTGCCCGCGGAGCAGGCCGAGCCCGTCGCGCAGGCCCGCGGGACCGCCCTGGAGGTGCACCGGCTGCGCTCCGAGGGAACGGACCTCCCGGCGGAGCTCACCGGGCCGCTGGAACAGCTCGACACACAGGTGATGCGCCCGTTCCGGGCCGCCGTGGGGCTCGACGACTGCCACCGGGCCTTCAACGGCGCGGCCCCCGTCCCGACCGCCGTCCAGGAGTTCCTGGCGAGCGTGGGACTGCCGGTGTACGAGGTGTGGGGCCTGACCGAGACCACCGGCGCGGCGACGATCAGCGTCCCGGGCGCGTTCGCGCCCGGCTCGGCGGGCCGGCCGGGACCGGGCATCGAGGTCGAGGAGGCCGGCGACGGGGAACTGCTCGTCCGCGGCCCCGTCGTCTGCGCCGGCTATCTGCGCGCCGACGGCACCGTCGAGTCCGCGACCGACGCGGACGGCTGGCTGCCCACCGGCGACGTCGGAACCGTCGACTCCCGCGGGCTCGTCACGGTGACCGACCGCAAGAAGGAGATCATCGTCACCGACGGCGGGAAGAACATCGCCCCGGCCAGGATCGAATCCCTGCTGCGGGCCCACCCGTTGGTCGCCCACGCCGTCGTGATCGGAGAACGCCGACGCCATCTCACCGCGCTGCTGGTCCTGGACGAGGAGACGGCTCCGTCCTGGGCGCGGGCCCGCGGCATCACCGTATCCGGCCCGGACGCGCTGAGCCGCGACCCGGAGGTGCTCGAAGCCCTCGACCGGGCGGTGGCCGAGGCGAACGTGGTCTTCTCCCACGAGGAACAGGTCAGGAACCACCGGGTCCTGGCCGGACCCTGGACCACCGAGACCGGCGAGCTGACGCCCGAACTGAGCCTGCGGCGCCGCGCGATCGACGAACTCCACGCCGCCACCATCGAGGCGATGTACACGCCCTAGCGGGAACCGCCCGGGACCACGGAAGGACACCACCACATGGGCGTTGAGCGCCAGGACCGGCGACGCCGTATGGAGCCGGACGCCCGGCGGGCCGAGATCCTCGGCGTCGCGCGCCGCCAGTTCGGGGCCAGGAGCTACAGCACGGTGTCCCTCTCGGACATCGCGGCCGAAGCCGGCGTGGCCCGCGCCCTGGTCAGCCACTACTTCGGCAGCAAACGGCAGCTCTACCTGGAGGTGGTCCGGCAGATGATGGTGGTCCCGGCCTCCGTCTCCGAACGGCTGCCGCCGACCACCGCCGAGGAACGCGTGTCGATCTGCGTCGACCGGTGGCTCGAAGTCGTCGAACGCAACCGGGAGATGTGGCTCTCCGCCATCGGCCTGGAAGCCCTCGGCAACGACCCGGAGATCGACCGGATCATGCTCGAGGCCGACGAGATCGCCACCGACCGGGTCCTCGAGGCCGCCATGATGGCCGACATCACCGAGGGCCGGGAGAAACTCCGGGCGATGATCCGCGCCCACAGCAGCATGCTGAAGGCCGCCTCCCGTGAATGGCTGGTCCGCGGCACCCTCGGCCGGAGCGATCTGCACGTCATGCTGACCCGCACGGTGCTCCACCTCGTGCACACCGTGTTCCCCGCCCTGCGGGACGACTGAGCACACCCTGACAACCGCGCCAAGGAGACAAGAGCGTCATGCCACGAGTCCTCTCAGACGAACGCCGTGACCTGGTCAGGACGATCGCGGACTTCTGCCGCCGCGAGTGCGGAACCAAGGAACAGCGCGACAAACTGACCGACGACGGCCAGGAGCAGCACAACCAGAAGCTCTACGAGAGGATGGCGGCACTCGGCTGGCTCGGCATCGCGGTCCCCGAGGAGTACGGCGGCGCCGGCCAGGGCATCACCGACCTCTGCCTCTTCCTTCAGGAGACCTCCTACGGACTGGCGCCCATCAGCGGCTTCGGCACCACCGTCATCGCGGCGGCGGCGTACGAGAAGTTCGGCACCGAGGAACAGAAGCGCACCGTGCTCGAAGGCGTCGTCAACGGCCGTGTCGAAGCCATCTCGATGTCGGAACCCGGCGCCGGCTCCGACGTGGGCGCCCTCGCCTGCCGCGCGGAACGCGCCGACGGCGGCTATGTGATCAACGGCCAGAAGACCTGGTGCTCCAACGCGCACTTCGCCGACCACATCCTCCTCATCGCCCGCACCGGCCAGGGCGGCGGGAAGCACGACGGACTCACCCAGTTCATGGTGCCGACCGGCATTGACGGCCTGCGGATCAGAGGCATCGACACCATGGGCGGCAAGGACGTCAACGACCTCTACCTCACCGACTGCTTCCTGCCCGACTCCGCCGTCGTGGGCACTCCCGGCGAGGGCTGGGCCCAGCTCATGGCCGGACTGAACCTGGAGCGGATGATCCTCGCCGCCCTGATGCTGGGCGTCGCGCGGCGCGCCTTCGACGACACCCTCACCTATGTGCGCCAGCGCGAGCAGTTCGGCCGCCCCATCGGCTCCTTCCAGGTGCTCAAGCACCGGATCGCGGACATGGCGACCGAACTCGCCTGCGCACAGCTGCTCCTGGACGACGTCTGTGCCGCGATCGACGCCGAACCCGGCCGGGTGTTCGCACGCGAGGCGTCCATGGCCAAACTCAAGTGCACCGAACTCGCCAAGCACATCACCCTGGAGGGCATGCAGATGATGGGCGGCTACGGCTACGCCACCGAGTACGGCATGGAAGCCCTGCTCCGCTCCACCGTCGTCTCCACGGTGTACGGCGGAACGAGCGAGATCCAGCGGGAGATCATCGGCAGGACCTACGGACTGTAGACACCGCGGGCGTCACGGTGCGCCGGACCCCGGACCGGACCGCGCGGAAAGCCGGAAGCGGCCGGGCCGGTCACCGGCCACAATGACCGTCGTGACGTCACTCCACACCAACCCTCTCCTCACCCGGCTCGCCGGCTCCACGCGGATCCTCGTCGCGGGCGCGGGCGGCGGTTTCGACATCTACTCCGGCCTGCCCCTGGCGCTCTCCCTCCTGCACCAGAACAAGGAGGTCCACCTCGCGAACCTCTCCTTCAGCGCACTCGCCGGCCTGCCGCCGGACGCCTGGGCCGCCGAGGACCTGGCCGTCGTCACGCCCGAAACCGCCCCGCACCAGAGCTACTTCCCCGAGCGGACCCTCGCCCGGTGGCTGCGCGTCCACGGCTATCCGGACACCGTGTACGCCTTCCCGCAGACCGGAGTCCGCCCGCTGCGCGCCGCCTACCGGGCACTCATCGAACGGCACGGCATCGACGCCGTGGTGCTGGTCGACGGGGGGACGGACATCCTGCTGCGCGGTGACGAGGCAGGTCTCGGCACACCGGAGGAGGACCTGGCCAGCGTGGCCGCGCTGGCCGCGCTGGACGGCGTACCGGACCGGTTCGTGGTGTCCGTCGGTTTCGGCGTGGACGCCTACCACGGGGTGAACCACGTCCAGGTGCTGCAGAACATCGCCGCCCTGGAACGCGACGGTGCCTACCTGGGCGCGTTCTCGATACCCCGCGCCACCCGGGAGGGCGCCCTGTACCTGGACGCGGTGGCACACGCCCAGGAGCACACCCCCGACCACCCCAGCATCGTGAACGGGTCCATCGCGGCGGCGGTGCGCGGCGCGTTCGGGGACGTCCGGTTCACCGACCGCACACGGGGCGGCGAGTTGTTCGTCAACCCGCTGATGTCCCTGTACTTCGCCTTCGACCTGCCGGGCCTGGCAGCCAGGTGCCTCTACCTCGACCGCATCGAGGACACCCACCTCATACGTCAAGTCCACTCCCGCATAGCCGAGTTCCGCGACTCCGTCGTGCCCCGCCCGCCCCGCACCTTTCCCCACTGAACCGGCGGCCGGAGCGCGAGTCGCGGGCCGTGCCGCCCTGCGGAACAATGGCGGGGCGGGCCGGCGCGGTGTGCCGGTCCGGGACCTTCGGGTGAGACCCGGTCTCACGGCCGTACGACACGAGGGAGACGCACATGTCCTCGAAGAGGCGCCGCAAGAAGAAGGCACGCCGCAACCACCCCGCCAACCACGGCAAGCGGCCGCAGTCCTGAACGTGCCCGTCCCGGGGACCGGTGACCTCCGGCCCCGGGACGGTTCAGGCGGGCGGTCCGAGCGGCACGCGGAGGGCGAGCACCGCCATGTCGTCGCGGCCGTCACCGGGATGACGGTCCGCCAGCGCCCGCACGAGATCCGGCAGCGGCAGTGAGGCGTGGGCGACGGCGAGCCCGGCGAGCGCGGCCAGGCCCTCGTCGATGGGATGCGCGGGGTGTTCGACGAGCCCGTCGGTGAAGAACAGCAGCACGGAACCCGCAGGCAGCTCCCGCGTGTGATCGGGCCGGGGCTCCCCGGTGCTCACCCCGAGCGGCAGGCCGGGTTCGGCGTACAGGTACTCCGTCTCCAGCTCCGGGCCGATCAGCAGGGGCGGGAGATGCCCCGCACTGCTCCAGCGCAGCACCCACCCGGATTCCCCGGGCTCCACACGTGCCAGACACGCCGTGGTGACGGGGATGTCCGCGGTGGCGTGCAGCGTGCGGTCCAGCTGGGTGAGAACCCCGCTGGGCGGGGTGCGGCGGTCGTAGAAGAGCGCCCGCAGCATGCTGCGGGCCTGCGCCATCGCGGCGGCGGCACGCAGGTCGTGACCGCCCACGTCACCGATCATGACGCCGACCGAGTCGTCGGGCAGCACCAGGGCGTCGTACCAGTCCCCGCCGAGCCGGTTCGGCTCGGCCGCGGGCCGGTAGACGGCGGCCGCGGCGAAGGGGCCCAGGTCGGACAGGGTGGGCAGCAGCAGCCGCTGGAAGGTCTCGGCGCTGTCGCGGACCTGCGCGAACAGCCGGGCGTTCTCGATCGCGATACCGGCGGCGCCGGCGAGGGCGACGACGATGTCCTCGTCGCTCCGGTCGAAGGGCCGCCCGTCCTCGCGTTCCGACAGGTAGAGGTCGCCGTAGATCTCGCCGCGGACACTGATGGCGACCCCCAGCAGGGTGCGCATGCGCGGGTGGCCGGGCGGGAACCCGGCCGAGGCGGGATGCGAGGGGATGTCGAGGAGGCGCAGCGGCTCGGGATGGTGGATCAGATGACCCAGCACGCCCCGACCGTGCGGGAACTCCACCCCGGACAGCGCGGCGCGCTCGTCCTCCGTGAGCCCCGCCGTGATGAACTCCTTGAGATGCTCGCCCGACTCGTGCAGCACCCCCAGGGCCCCGTAGCGGGCGCCGACCAGTTCCATCGCCGTGGTGACGATACGGCGCAGCACCACCGACAGATCCAGCTCCCTGCTGATGGCCAGCACCGCATCGAGCAGGCCCTGCAGCCGCTCCTTGGCATCGGTCACGGCCCGCAACCGCGCACCGACCTGCTCCAGCCCCGTGCCGGGCCGCAGGCCGGGGACCTCCGGCTGCCCTCCGCCGTTCACAGCGGACGCCTGCCCGGTGTGCTGAACCGGGCTCCACACGAGCGGTACACCCGGCCTCCCGACTCGACCGTGAGCGGACAAGCACCCAGCGTGACACGGTCGGCGAACGCCGCCCGCCCATTACTCCGAACGCGGCACGCCCCATCCGCACGCGGTTGTCACAGCCCGGTCCGCTGCCCGGTCAATGCGGTGACGGGGGCCCGCGGCAACGACCCGGGCTCCGGCGAAGGGAGCGCGTATGTCCACAGCAGGCGACCACCGATGCCCCGGCGGGCTCGCGCCGGGGAGGGGCGCATGACGCCCCGGGAGCCCGAGCTCGCCGCCGCCGGTGTGTCCCTCGCGACGGAGGCCGCCCTGCTCGAGGCACGTGCGCGGATGCTGCAGGAGGCGCTCGACACCGTCGACGCCCGTATCGGGGAACTGTCCGAGACGCTGCGGCGGCTGCAGGATCCTACGGGTTCGGCTTCCAGTCCCGGGCGAGAAGCCCGAGCAGTACCTCGTCCATGAACTCGCCCATCACCCAGGCCGAGGCACGCAGCACACCCTCGCGGACGAACCCGTTGTGCTCGGCGGAGCGCAGCATCGCGACGTTGTCCGACAGCGTCTCGATCTGCAGACGCTGCAGACCGCGCACGACGAAGCCGTAGTGGCACAACACCGCGACCACGTCCGTGCCGTAACCCTTGCCTCGGGCGGACGGCAGCAGCCCCAGGCCGATGTGCGCGTTCCGGTTGTGGGTGTCGATGCCCCACAGGTTGGCGGTGCCTATCAGTGAGCCGCCGTCCAACTCCACGACGGAGAACGGGACACGGCCCTGCTCCTCGTCGTCCACGAAGAGCCGGGGGTCCTTCGAACCGGGCGAGACCGGCCGCCAGGGTCCGGCCTCGGCCCGTGACGCGTTGGCCACGTCGTCGTAGAGCTCGGTGCGCAGTACCGGGATGTCGTCCTCGTGCCGGGCCCTGAGCCCGACCTTGCTGCCGCTCAACATGCGTGCTTCCTATCCGAACGGATCGGCCGGTCGCAAACGAATAAGTCCCCGACGCCTTGCCGTGACGGCGGTCCGGCCCGCAGGATGCCATGGCGTCCGCGTTCGGCCTCGTCGGTGATCTGCCGGGCTCCGTCACGGCCGGCTGCGGGCTGCGGGTGCCGTACGCGATGACCTCGGGGCGTCCGGACCGGGTCACCTGCCTCGCCTGCCGCGAGCACGCCGGGCGCGAACACCTGCGCTTCGCGCGGGAGGTCGAGCGTCTCAGTGCTGCGCCCGGCTCGGTCATCGGCGCCGACCAGGGGAAACTGGCCGCGGACAGACATCGCGAGCTCGCGCGGCGTTTCGGACAGAACCCCTAGGGACGCATGACGATCTTGCCCACATGGCTCCTGCGGGCGAGCTCCTCCTGCGCCGCCGCGGCCCGCGCCAGCGGGAAGACCGCGGCGATGACGGGCCGTACCCGGCCCTGACGAGCCAGGTCCATGAGCAGAGCGAAGTGCGCCGGCGTGTGCATCGCGGAACCGATCACCTGCGCGTTGTGCAGATAGAGACGGCGTACGTCGAAGGCGACGTCGTACCCGCCGAGGGCGCCCGCGACGACCCACCGGCCCCCTTCGCGCAGCAGCGGCAGTCCCTCACCCACCAGCTCTCCGGCCACGACGTCGAGTGCGACGTCGACGCCCTTCGGGGCGGCCGCGCGGATCTGCCCGGTGACGTCCCCGGCGCGGTCGACGACCTCGTGCGCGCCCGCCTCGCGCACCGCGTCGATCTTGGTTCCGCTGCTCATCGCGACGACCCTCGCGCCACGCGCCCGCGCGAGCTGTACGGCGGCGAGCCCGACACCGCCGGACGCCCCCGA
Organism: Streptomyces sp. NRRL WC-3626; assembly: GCF_000718785.1. Lineage (GTDB taxonomy): Bacteria > Actinomycetota > Actinomycetes > Streptomycetales > Streptomycetaceae > Streptomyces > Streptomyces edwardsiae. The sequence continues at coordinate 120,288 of NZ_JOCA01000017.1, forward strand.
GACCAGGACGGTCTCGCCCTCCCGCAGCCGGCCCCGCTCGATCATCCCCAGCGCCGTGCCGTACGCCGTCGGCAGCGCCGCGAGCTGGTCGTCCGTGAGCGGCGACTCCGTCACGTCGTGCACACGCTCCGCCGGCGCCGTCACATACTCCGCGTAACCGCCGTCGCGTTCGCTCCCCATCAGGCCCACCGGATTGGCGTCCGGCCCGTCACCGTCGTAGATCGCCGGGTCGACGACCACACGCAGCCCCACGAGGCTCCCGTCCACGCCCGCGCCGACCGCCGCGACCCGGCCCGCGACGTCCGCGCCCTGGATACGCGGGAAGTCGAGCGGGCCCCGCCAGCCCGACCGGGCCGTCGGAGCTCCCGGACGGCCGTAGGCCCCCTCCCGGGTCCACAGATCTGTGTTGTTCAGCGCCACCGCACCGACCCTGACCAGCACCTCGCCCGGCCGCGGAACCGGCACGGCCACCTCCGCCGGCTCCAGTACCTCCGGCCCACCGTGCGCGGTGGCGCGCACCGCGCGCATGATCTCGGGCGTAGTCATCGCCTCACCCTCCACAGGTATACTGATCTGTGAACTCCTGCCACCGTACACCGACCAGTGAAGGGGCGCCCGATGCGCGAAGCACGGCCCATGACGCCGGCCGGCCGCCGTATCGTGGCGGCCGCCGAGGAGCTCTTCTACCACCGCGGCATCACCGCCGTCGGCGTGGACCTGATCGCCGAGCACTCGGGCGTGACCAAGCGGACGCTGTACAACCGGTTCGGTTCGAAGGACCATCTCGTGGCGGCGTATCTCATGGAACGCGACCAGCGCTGGCGTGCACTCGTCCGCGCCGCCGTCGACGCCTGCGACAGCCCCGTCGAGGCCGTCACCGCCCCCTTCACGGCCCTGCGGACCTGGAGCGAGACCAACACCCGCGGATGCGCGTTCATCAACGCCCTGGCCGAGATCCCGGACCCCGCGCATCCCGCCCATGCCGTCGCCGCCGCCCAGAAGCACTGGCTGCGGGACCTGTTCGAGGAACTCGCCACCGCCGCGCACCGCCCGGACCCCGCGACTCTCGCGACCCGGCTCCTCGTGCTCCACGAGGGCGCCCTCGCCACACAGCCGCTCCTGCCCGGCACCCTGTCCGCGAGCACCGACCTGGCACGCGCCCTCGTACGAGCCGGCTAGACATCGCACGCACCCCGGCACCAGCTCTGGAGGCACTCCCGTGGGAACCGCAACAGCCCGTCGTCTGGCACTCGTCGGGGGAGGCTTCTCGACCGATGAGGACGGGCTGCTGGACGACTGGCTGCTCACCCACGCGAGAAGCCCCCGGCCCAAGGTGTGCTTCGTCCCGACCGCCAGCGGCGACGCGCCCGCGTACACCGACCGGTTCCTGCACGCCTTCACCTCACGCGACTGCGAACCGTCCGTACTGCCGCTGTTCCGGCGCGAGCTGGACGACGAGAGCCTGCGGACGTTCCTGCTCGGCCAGGACGTCGTGTACGTCGGCGGCGGCAACACGGCGAACCTGCTGGCGGTCTGGCGCGCCCACGGAGTCGACCGGCTGCTGCGCGAGGCCCACGCACACGGCACGCTGCTGTGCGGCATCAGCGCCGGCGCCAACTGCTGGGCCGACGGCTCGCACACGGACTCCTTCGGCCCGCTGACCTACCTCCAGGACGGACTCGGCCTCCTGCCCGGCTCGGTGTGCCCGCACTACGACAGCGAACCCGGGCGCCGCACCTCCTACCGGCACGCCGTGGCCACCGGCATGCTGCCCGCGGGCTGGGCGGTCGAGGACGGGGTGGGAGCCCTCTTCACGGACGGACATCTCGGGGAAGCGGTCACCCGGAGCCGCGAGGCCCGGCTGTACCGGGTACGAGCAGACGCACACGACCAGGTCCACGAGGAGGCCCTGCCCTGCCGGCTGCTCGCGAACTGAGCGGCCCCGGTTATTCGGTTGGCGCCCGCCCGCGCATGTGGTGGGATCAGGGGCAACGGGGGCGGCTCCCCGACGCGCATCCTTCTCACTCTCTCGAAAAGACCCGGCGCGTCCACTCTCCGCCCCCGTTCTCCCATCCCCGGCCCAGAGTGAGGATTCCCTGTTGTCCGCCGCCGAGTCCGTACTGCTGCGCCGCGTCCGGACCGTGTACCTCGACGTGACATCGCCGGTGTCCGGTGCGGCAACGGGACCGGCACTGCGCCGGATCGAGGCCGAACTCCTCGGCCGCGGTCACCTCCTCACTCCCGGCCTGCTCACGGCACTCGGCTCGCTGGCTCCCAAGCAGCTCGCGGCGGCACACGCACGCGTGGTCGGCCTCGTCGACGACCTGCTCGGCTCCGACCGCAGCCACGTCCCGCTCTTCCGCCGCTTCCCGTACACCGTGCCGCGCGACACCGAAGCGCTGTACGTCGACCGCATCTTCGCCTTCCTGCTGCAACAGCCGGAGCAGCCCTGCGTGCTGTGCGGCGAGGCGCGCACGGTGTTCCCGGTGTCGCCCTGCGCCCACCTGGTGTGCCGGCTGTGCTGGGACGGATCCGATCACAGCGGCTGCCCCGTCTGCCACCGGCGGATCGACGCGGACGACCCCTTCCTGCGGCCCGTCCGTGCCGTCGGCGCCGCCAAGCCGTCGGTCCCCGGCCCGCTGCGCCTGCTGCGCCTGGGCGCCGACCGGTCCGCCGACGCCACCGCGGTGGTCGACGCCCTGCTGGCCCGCCGTACCCCGCTCTCCCCGCAGGACCGGGACGACCTGCTGACACTGCTGCCCCTCACCCCGGCCGGCCGCGGCCTGCTGCCGCGCGACATCCCCGTCCGGGAGACCAAGGCGATGGTGCTGGGCGCCCTGCTGCGCGAGGCACCGCAGGGCCTGTCACGGCGGAAGCTGCTGGCCGAGCGGCTCACCACGGCCACCGACGTCCTGCGGCTGCTCACCGTGCTGTCCGGCGGCGACGCCGGGCTGGTGACACCGCCGCGCCTCACCAGCCCGCCCCGCGCCCTGCGCGGCGAACTCCTCGCCGTCCTGGACGGGTTGCCCACGCCGTACCTCGTGGAGGACGTACTCCGGCACCCCACGGCATGGAAGCGGGCCGCCGAGATCCTGCACCCCTTCGAGCGGCATGCCCGGCACCCGCGTGCCGCCCTCGCCTTCGCGGTGCTGCGCGGCACCGCGGTGGACCCCGGCGCCGCCTTCGGCGCCGCCCTGCTCGCGACGGCCGCCGCGCACCCGGACGCCGTCCGTGTGGACGGCAGCCGGATCCGCCCGGCCACCTGGGCCGGACGACTGGAGGAGAAGCTGGCCGGGGCGGACGCGGGAGGGGCCGCCGCCCTCGCCGGCGAACGGCCCGGCGAACTCGTACGGCGCCTCGACCGGTTGCTCCGCCTGCACACCGACGACTCCCTCGATCCCGAGCTGGAGAAGGCCCTGGTGCGCGGGCTGCCGAAGGTGGGCCCCGGCCCGCTGCTGTCGGCGCTCGGAGCGCTACGGGTACGGGCCGAGGACCGTACCGGCCGCCGCCGCGTGTTCTTCCCGCGCGGGGAGGTCACCCGGGCCCTGACCGTCCCGGAACGACGGGCCCCGCTGCCCGCGGAGCTGGTAGCGGCGGCGGTCGCCCTGCTGCGGGCCGAGGTGCTGCGCCGGTTCGCCGCCGGGGAGCGGTACGAGCTGTCGGTACTGGATGCCGCTCTGAGCGACCTCACCGTGCCGTTCACCGAGCGGTCCACGGCGAAGGCCCTGGTCGCGGTTCCCCGGGGCAGTTGGCAGACCCTGCCCGAGGGGGAGGTGCTGCGACTGTTCCTGCACTGGACCGAACCGCGCGGCAACCGTACGGACCTCGACCTCTCCGTCGCGTTCTTCGACGCCGAGTGGACGTTCACCGGCCTGTGCGACTACACGAACCTGGTGCACGGCACGGACGCCGCCGTCCACTCCGGCGACCTCACCTCCGCACCGGCCCCGCGCGGTGCCACCGAGTACGTGGACCTGGACCTGGAGCGGCTGGCGGAGCGCGGGGACGTGTACGCCGTACCGCTGGTGTTCAGCTTCAACAACGTGCCGTTCGAGGAACTGCGGGACGCGTTCGCGGGCTTCATGGCGCTGCCCGCGCAGGGTGTGCGGGGCTCCTCCTACGACCCGCGTACGGTCCGTCAGCGCTTCGACCTGGCCGGAGACTCGCGGGTGTGCCTGCCGGCGATCGTCGAGCTGGGCCGTCGCCGGATGCTGTGGACGGACACCCATCTGCCGTCCACCGGCGGCTTCCAGAGCGTCGGGTCGCACGGCGGGGGCGCGCTGGCCGCGGTGGCCCGGGACCTGTGGGACCAGTTCGGCTCCGGCAGCCGCACCACGCTCTGGGACCTCGCGGTGTGGCGGGCGGCGGCGCGCTCCGCCGAGGTGGCCGTGACGTCCCGGGAGCCGGAGCCCGTACTGCTGAGGTACCGGCTGCGGCCGGACGAGGACACGGCGGCGTTCGCGGCGCGGGTGTCCTCCATGGAGGACAGCGAGGAATACCTGCCGCACCCGGACCCCGACGCGGCGGCGGCCGAACTCGCCGCCGGCAGACGGGTGTTCCTGGCGACGGTCCACGGAGGCATCGGCCCGGCGCACGCCTCGGGCACCCTCTACCGGCTGTTCCCCGGCCCCGGCGACGCCACGGAGACGTTCGACCGGGTGACGGCCGGGGACCTGGTCGCCGAACTCGGCTGAGCCGGCACCGGCGGCAGTCGCCGGTTCTCCCGCTGCCCGCCGCCGTGTCCCGGCACGACGAGCGGGCGCGTGCCGGTCCCGCGGCCGACCCGGCCGTCGACGTCCACCGCCACGCCGGCACGTACGGGTCGGCCCCGAGGGCCCCGTCGACCGCCGCTCCGGTCAGCGCGAGGCGAGGAGTTCCAGCGTGTCGATGACGCGGTTCGAGAAGCCCCACTCGTTGTCGTACCAGGCGACGACCTTGATGTGACGGCCGTCGACACGGGTGAGGGCCGAGTCGAAGATGGACGACGCCGGGTTGCCCGTGATGTCGGACGACACCAGCGGATCCTCCGAGTACTCGAGGACGCCGGCCAGCGGGCCGTCGGCCGCGGTGCGGTACGCCGCCAGGACGTCGTCGCGCGTCACGTCGCGGGCCACGGTCGCGTTCAGCTCGACGATCGAACCCACCGGAACGGGCACCCGGATCGAGTCACCCGACAGCTTCCCGTCGAGGTTCGGCAGCACGAGACCGATCGCCTTCGCGGCGCCCGTCGTGGTCGGCACGATGTTGACGCCGGCCGCACGGGCCCGGCGCGCGTCGCGGTGCGGACCGTCCTGGAGGTTCTGTTCCTGCGTGTACGCGTGCACGGTCGTCATGAACGCGTGCTCGATGCCCGCGAGTTCGTCCAGCACCGCGGCCAGCGGCGCGAGCGCGTTGGTCGTGCACGAGGCGTTCGAGACGATGGTGTGCACGGCGGGGTCGTACGTGTCGCTGTTGACCCCGTACGCGAGCGTGACGTCGGCACCGTCCGAGGGCGCGCCGACGAGCACCTTCTTCGCGCCGGCGTCGAGGTGGGCACGGGCCGCCTTGGCCGACGTGAACCGGCCGGTCGCCTCGAGCACGATGTCCACACCGAGCTCCGCCCAGGGCAGCTGCGCCGGCTCGCGCTCGGCCAGCACCTTGATGCGCCGGCCGTCGACGACGAGGACGTCCCCGTCGACGGTCACCGGGCGGCCGAGCCGGCCGGCCGTCGTGTCGTAGGCGAGCAGCCGGGCGAGGGTGGTGGGCTCCGTCAGGTCGTTGACGGCGACGATCTCGAGGTCACTGTCGCGTTCCAGCAGTGCGCGCAGCACATTGCGTCCGATGCGGCCGAATCCGTTGATCGCGATGCGGGTCATGAGTGGTGTCCTTTCGGTTCCCCACCAGCGTCGCGTGCGGCGGCCGCCCGGCACAGCGGCGCGATCGCCACGGTTCGAAAGGATCGTGCCACGGGCCTCGCGGCGCATGTGTCAGGGCTCCTCACCCCGGGCGAAGGTGCGCCGGTACTCGCTCGGTGTGGTGCCGAGGATGCGCTGGAAGTGCAGCCGCAGATTGGCGCCGGTGCCGAGCCCGACGTCGTCGGCGATCTGCTCGACGCTCAGCCGTGACCGTTCCAGCAGTTCGCGGGCGCTGTCGACGCGGGCCCGCATCACCCACTGCATCGGCGTGTACCCCGTGTCGTCGAGGAAGCGCCGCGAGAAGGTACGCGGTGAGACCGCCGCGTGCCGGGCGAGTGCCTCCAGGGTGAGCGGCTCACCGAGACGGCGCAGCGCCCACTCGCGGGTGGCGGCGAACCGCTCACCGAGCGGCTCGGGCACACTGCGCGGCACGTACTGCGCCTGGCCGCCGCTGCGGTAGGGGGCGGCGACGAGGCGCCGGGCCGCGTGGTTGGACGCGGCCACCCCGAGATCGACGCGCAGCATGTGCAGACACAGGTCGATGCCGGACGCGGCACCCGCCGACGTGAGCACGCTGCCCTCGTCCACGAACAGGACGTTCTCGTCGACCCGCACGAGGGGGTGCTTCGCCGCCAGTGCCCGCGTGTAGTGCCAGTGCGTGGTGGCCCGCCTGCCGTCGAGCAGTCCCGTGGCGGCGAGCGCGAAGGCGCCCGTCGAGATGGCGGCGAGCCGCGTGTCCCGCGCATGCGCGTCGAGCAGCGCGTCCACGACGGCGCCCGGCGGATCCTCACGGTCGGGGAAGCGGTAACCGGGGATGAAGACGGTGTCGGCCCATTCGAGCGCGTCCAGGCCGTGCGCGACGGCGTACGACAGCCCGTCGCCCCCGGTCACGGGGCCGGGCGCCGCCCCGCACACCCGCACCTCGTACGGCATGCTCGCCCGGGTCGTGAACACCTGCGCGGGAATTCCGACATCGAGCGGCTTCGCGCCCTCGAGCACCAGGACGGCGACACGGCGAAGACGGGAGGCTGGCACGGGAAGAGGTTACGTGAGAGCCCACTCAGCGCGGGCGACCGTCGCTCCGGCCGGACGAGATCCTCCGTGAGATCCACCGCACCGTGCGACGCGGCAGATGACGGGTGAACCAGATGAGCACCCGGTACCGAAGGCTGGGCATCGAGATGACCCGTCCCCGGCGCACATCGCGCAGACTCGTCTCCACCAGCCGGTCGGCGTCCAGCCAGAGGAAGCCCGGAATGCCCGACGAGCGGATCCCGGCCCGCTCGTGGAACTCGGTGCGCACCCAGCCCGGGCAGAGCGCCGTCACGGTGACGCCCGTTCCGTGCAGCTCGTTCGCCAGGCCCTCCGTGAGTGTGGTCACGAAGGCCTTGACCGCCGAATAGCTGCCCATCGTGACATGACCGGCCGTGCTCGACACATTGACGATGGCGCCCGCCCCCCGGTCCCGCATGGCCCGCGCCGCGGCACCGGAGAGGACGAGCACCGTGCGCCCCATCACCTCCAGCGCCCGGTCGTGCACCGTGGTATCCACCGATGCCAACGGTGCGTGCACACCGAAACCAGCGTTGTTCACGAGCATGTCGACCGGACGGCCGGGATCCTCCAGCCGGGCGGCGACACGTTCGACGTCCGTACGGTCGGACAGGTCCGCGGGGAGGATCTCCACGGTACGGCCACACGACCTGAGTTCGACCGCCATACGGTCGAGCCGGTCCTTGTCGCGGGCGACCAGGACGAGATCCCAGCCCCGGTCCGCGAGTGCGCGCGCGAACGCGGCCCCGATGCCCGACGTACCACCTGTCACAAGTGCGACTCCCATGCTGTCTACGATAGTGCCAACCTTCCCCACTGTTGGGCCGAGCTTCCGCCCGTCCCCCGGAGGCGCACACATGTACCCGCAGGACGGCCCGGCGAGCTTCGACATACGTGAGTTCGCCCGCACGGCACAGGGCAGCCACCGCTCCGCGATCGACCTCGCGCGCCTGGTGGAAGAGCCGCTGGACTCCGACTCGGCACGTCTGCTGCGCGCGCTGCGGGACGGCGAACGGGCCACGCTGCACCGGATGCGCGACCTCCTCGTCACCGCCACGCACAAGGACGCCCGGGTGACAGCGTTTCTCACCACATGGATGTTCGAGAGGTACTGGATCGCAGATGCCCTTGACACTGTCCTGGACGCCTCACCCGCCGCCCGGCATCTCCCCGCCACCGTGGGGCCGGCCCGACGGGTCCGGGCGGAGCGCCGTGAGCGCCGCGGCCCGATCAGACGTTCCGTCGTCGCCGGCATCACCGGTACGCGGATCGTCGCCGAACACATGACGACCGGTCTGGTGGACGAGTGGATCGGCCAGGCCGCCTATCGGCGTCTCGCGGGGGCGTCCCCGGCCATGGAGTCGATCGTCGACCCCCTGATCGAGGTCAAGAAGCGCCACATCCGCTTCCTCGCCGAGGAGGCGGAGCGCCTGCTCACCCACTCCGCCGGCGCCCAGCGCGTCACCCGCCGCGCTCTGCGGCGTACGGCCTGGCCACTCGGTGCGGTCGACCGGTCCCACCACGAACGCGCCTTCTTCGAACGCCAGGTCTTCGGCGACGGGGACGGACGGGCACAGGCACGCCGCATACGGGACCGGATCGCCGCCCTTCCCGGCATCGGCGCCGGAGTGGCGGCCACCGTGGAGTCGAGGCTGCTTCCGGAGCCACACGGCGGGAAGTCCGGAGCGGACTGAGGCGTATCCACGGGACCGGTCAGGGAGTTGTCACAGATGCGCGCGGTGTCTTGTCACCAGGGTCGAGTGAAGTGAACTGGGGGCGAAATCCGGGCGTACAGTGAAAAAACGTATGTAAACGATCGTAGTGCCCGTGTTCGGGTGCCCAGGCGAGGAGGGAACGTGCCGGATCCCGACGGTCCGGACGGAACACCATGTGCCACTGTCTGACCTCGCGCTCCCACACCACGGGCCGGCCCGCCGCGGTCCGGTCCCGGACCGTGCCGGGCTCCGCCCCCGCGCTCTTCGGCATCGCACCCGGTGCCGTGTCCACCATGGAATCGAGGCCCCTTTCGTGATACTGCAGAGCGCGAAGTCCGAACTCGGCGAGGCGCACGTCCTGCTGACCGGCGCGACCGGATTCGTCGGCCAGGCCGTCCTGGAGCGGCTGCTCCGCGACCACCCCGCCACGCACATCTGGCTTCTCGTACGCGGAAAGGGCCGTCAGAGCGGACAGGACCGTCTCCGGCATCTGCTGCGCAAGCCGGTGTTCGAGCGCTGGCGCGACGAGGTGGGCGCCGAGGAGGCGGGCCGTATCGTCCGCGAACGGGTCACCGTGCTGGACGGCAGCCTCACCGACCTGCCCGAACTGCCCTCCCGCCTCGACGTCGTCATCCACTCGGCGTCCACCGTCTCCTTCGACCCGCCCATCCACGAGGCCTTCGACACCAACGTCAACGGCGCCGTGAACCTCTACGAGGCCCTGCGCGCCGCCGGATCGGACCCGCACGTCGTCCACGTGTCCACCTGCTACGTCGGAGGGCTGCGGCGCGGCGTCGTGCCCGAGGCCAGGCTCGGCCACGACGTCGACTGGCGCGCCGAGTGGAGTGCCGCGACGAGGACCCACGAGGCCGCCGAACTCGCCTCGCGGGAACCCGAGACGCTCGAGCGGTTCATCTCCCGCGCCCGCGGCAGACACGGCAAGGAGGGCCCGATCGCGGCGGCCCGCGCCAGTGAGAGCGCCCGGCGCGAGTGGGTCCGCTCCCGGCTCGTCGACGCCGGCCGGCGCCGCGCGCAGAGCCTGGGCTGGACCGACGTCTACACCCTGACGAAGGCGCTCGCCGAGCGGGCCGCCGAGCAGCTGTGGGGCGAGGCCGGACACCGGCTGTCCGTGGTCCGCCCGGCGGTCATCGAGAGCGCCCTGGAACACCCCTTCCCCGGCTGGATCGACGGTTTCAAGGTCGCCGACCCGCTGATCTTCGCCTACGGCCGCGGGGAGCTTCCGGAGTTCCCCGGACTGCCCGACTCGATCCTCGACGTCATCCCCGTCGACTTCGTCGTCAACGCCATCCTCGCCGCGGCGGCCAACCCGGGGCCCGCCGACGAGCCCCGGTACTTCCACATCGCCTCGGGCGCGTCGAACCCGCTGCCGTTCCACCGCATGTACGAGAACGTACGCGACTACTACACCCAGAACCCGCTGCCCAAGGGTGACGGTTTCGTCAAGGTGCCGACCTGGAAGTTCGCGGGCGAGGGCAGATTCAACCGGGGTCTCGCACTCGCGAAGAGGCGGGCCGACCTCCAGGAGGCCGCCCTGCGGCTGCTGCCGAACAACGAGCGCAGACACGCCCTGGCGGCACGGACCGCCAAGCTGCGCGCCGGCGTGGCCACCCTGCGCAATTTCACCGACCTCTACCGGGCCTACGCGCGCACCGAGATCGTCTTCGACGACCGCAACTGCCGCGCGCTGAACGACGCCCTCCCCGCCGGGGTGCGCGAGGACCGGGGCTTCGACGTGGAGCGCATCGACTGGGAGGAGTACCTGCAGAAGGTGCACCTCCCCGCGCTCGACGAACTGACCGCCGCCCACCGCCGGCGCAAGGCCGCGGCCGCGGCCTCCCGCGTCCGGCCGAAGCGCGAACTGCCCCGGCGCACGGACGTGCTCGCCGTGTTCGACCTCGAACGGACCGTCGTCGACTCCAACATCGTCGAGCAGTACCTGTGGGTGCGCTCCTGCGGCGTCCGCGGGACCGCCTGGCCCAGGGAGGCCGTGGACCTGCTCACCTCGGTGCCCGGCTATCTGCGGGCCGAGAAGCGCGACCGCGGCGAGTTCATCCGGGCCTTCCTGCGCCGCTACCGCGGTGTGCCCCTGACTCGTCTGGAGAGCGCGGTGGGGCGGGGCTACGCCGACACGATGCTGCGGCACACCAGCGCGGAGGCCGTGGCACGCGTCCTCGAACACCGTGCGGCCGGTCATCGCACCGTTCTGGTGACCGGCTCCATCGCCCTGCTCGCCGCACCGCTCGCCGGACTGTTCGACGAGGTCGTCGGCAGCTCCATGCACACGCGGGACGGGACGCTCACCGGCTACCTCGCCAAGCCGCCGCTCGTCGACGAGGCGCGGGCCGCCTGGCTCGAGCGGTACGCCGAGCGGGGCGGCTACGACCTCACGGCGTCCTACGGCTACGGCGACAGTCACTCCGACCTGTCCTGGCTGGCGCTGCTGGGCCGGCCCTCGGCGGTCAACCCCGACGCCGAACTGGCCCGCGAGGCCCACAGCAGAAGCTGGGACGTCCACCGCTGGAGGAGAGGCGGTGCGGCGGCCCGCCGCGAGGTCATCGCGGCGCGGGCGGCACTTTCGGCACCTACCGACGAGACGAGCGGCTGATGGCCTTCGACATCGACAAATACACGAAGAACTCCACCGGCGTGCAGTGGGCCGACCTCGACTTCGACGCGTTCGAGCGCGACCCGCTGCCCGAGTCGACCCTGCGCACCCTGCGCTACATGTGTGACATCGAATATCACACGGTCTGCTATCTGCGGGATCTGCTGACGACCCCGTCCCACGACGAGCCCGCGGTGGGCGCCTTCATGACGATGTGGAACCGTGAGGAGTTCTGGCACGGGGAGGCGCTCGCCGCCGTACTCGAACGGCACGGTGTCCGCGTCGACTTCGACGAGCTGAAGGCGACCCGCCTCAAGCTCGGCTGGAAGGACCGGCTCGGTACGGTGAAGCAGACGGTGACGAGCCGGCTCGTCGGCCACGACTTCGTCGCCGTGCACATGGCGTGGGGCGCGGCCAACGAGTGGTCGGCGACCGCCGCCTACCAAAGGCTCGCCGCACTGGAGAGGCATCCGGTGCTCGCACCGCTGCTGCGGCGCATCGCGCAACAGGAGACCAAGCACGTCGCGTTCTACGCGTCCCAGGCCCGGGAACGGCTCGCGGCGAGCAGGAAGGCCCGGATCGTGGCCCGGCTGGCGCTCGAGAAGGCCTGGGGGCCGGTGGGTTCGGGCGTCATGCCGGAGAGCGAGGTCACCCATGTGATGAAGCACCTCTTCGCCGGGGCCGACGGCCGCAAACTCGTCCGCGACATCGACGCGCACATAGCGAAGCTTCCGGGCATGGAAGGGCTGCGCATAGTCGAGACGTCCATGGACCGGCGCGGCATCCCCGCCGGAGACACCGTGTGACAACGGTGGGTACGACGCCGTACGGCGCCCACCCAGCCGTGACTCACCCCGAAGGACGAGGAAGAACCGCAGCTCCGGGCCCCTCTGCGCGCCCCGCGGCCCTCGGCGGAACGAACGGAACACCATGCGCGACCGGTACACCTCACGCTCACACGCCGCGGCACGTTTCGTCGCGCAGCGGGGGCTGCTGAAAGCTGTCGTCTGGAACGTGACCAGGGTCACCGTGTCCGGGCGCGAGTGTCTGAAGGACGTCAAGGGCGGTGCCTTCGTGGTGGTGGCCAATCACAGCTCGCACCTCGACACACCGCTCATCATGGGCGCGTTGCCCCGCCCGCTGGCCCGCCACCTCGCCGTGGGCGCCGCCGCCGACTACTTCTTCGACGTGTGGTGGCGACGCGGCCTCACCGCACTGTTCTGCAACGCCTTCCCGGTCGACCGCACCGGAACCAACCCCCGCCGCGTGAGCGCCAAGTCGCTGCTCCACCGGCGGGTGCCGATCCTGATCTTCCCCGAGGGAACACGCTCACGCGACGGATCGCTCGGCGCGTTCAAGCCGGGAGCCGCGGCGCTCGCCTCGTCGGCCGGGCTCCCGGTGCTCCCCGTGGCGGTGATCGGCGCCTACGCGGCCCACCCCCGCGGAGCGAACTGGCCCAAGAAGGGCCGGCCGCCGGTCGGTGTCGCCTTCGGCCACCCCCTCATCGCCCATCCGGGGGAGTCGACACACGAGTTCACCGCACGCATCCGTGCGGCCGTGGTCAAGCTCCTGGAGGAGAACGCCGACCGCGTCCTCGGCCCGGCCCCCGCCCCGTCCCACGTACCGACAACCGAAGGAGAACGTCCGTGACCGCTCCCGCCCGCCCGGCCGGCACCGTCGATGTGAAGCACATGAAGTGGTGGGGCTGGGGCGTCGAGGGCGTCGGCTTCCGCCACGAGGACAAGCCGGCGTTCGCACCGTTCGTGGAGAAGGCGATCGGCCTGGATCTGCGGCAGGCCGCGAGCACCGCGCGTCCCGACTTCGCGGACCTGAAGGTGCCGGACTCGCGGGCGCCGGAGAAGTTCGTCGACGCCCTCGGCCAGATCGTCGGCGACGGGAACGTGGTCGTAGACGACATGGCGCGCGTCGTCCACACGTACGGCAAGAGCCTGCGCGACCTGGTCCGCGTCCGGGCCGGCGAGATCGCCCGCACGCCGGACGTGGTCGTCTACCCGGCCGACGAGGCGGAGGTCCGGGCAGTCGTCGACACGGCCGTCGACCTGGACGCCGTGATCATCCCGTTCGGCGGTGGCAGCAACATCGCGGGCAGTCTCGAACCGCACGCCGACGAGGACCGGGTGGTCGTCTCGCTCGACCTCGGGCGGCTCCGCCGGGTGCTGGACATCGACACGGACTCCGGTACGGCACGCATCCAGGCGGGAGCGCTCGGGCCCGACCTGGAGGCCCAGCTGAACGAGGCGGGATGGACCCTGGGCCACTTCCCCGACTCGTTCACCCACTCGACGCTGGGCGGATGGGTGGCCACGCGCTCGTCCGGCATGCAGTCGGACAAGTACGGCGACATCGCGGACATCGTCAGGGGGCTGCGTGTCGTACGGCCCGGCGGCGTCCTGGTGATCCGGCCCGTGCCGAGCGCGTCGACCGGACCGAGCGTACGGGAGATGGTGGTCGGCTCGGAGGGCCGTCTCGGTGTCATCACCGAGGTCACCGCGCAGGTCCACCGGCTCCCCGAGAAGCGGGACATCTACGCCTACTTCTTCAAGAACCTCGACCACGGCCTCGCCGCGATGCGGGAGATCGCCGAGAGCGACGCCGCGCCCTCGGTCACCCGTATCTCCGACGCCAACGAGACGGGCTTCTCCCTGGCGACCGGCAAGGAGGCCAAGGGAATCGCCAAGGCCGCCCAGGCCGGCCTCATGGCCTTCCTGAAAAAGCGCGGCTGGAACCTGGACGAGATGTGCCTGTCCTTCATCGGTTTCGAGGGCGGCGCGGCGCACGCGAAGCGGCAGAAGGCGATCGTCGACCGGATCGTACGCAGACACCACGGCCTCGGCGTCGGCAAGGGCCCCGGCGCGCTGTACGACCAGAAGAAGTTCGACACGCCCTACATCCGGGACTTCCTGCTCGACCGCGGTGCCGCGGGCGATGTCAGCGAGACCGCCGCTCCCTGGTCGAAGCTGCGGCAGGTGCACGCGGAGGCGTACCGGGCGGCCCACGACGCCTTCGGGAGGATCGGCCGCCGGGGCTGGATCATGTCCCACCTCTCCCACTCGTACCACTCCGGCGCCTGCCTCTACTTCACCTTCGCGTTCGTCTTCGGCGACGATCCGCTCGGTGAGTACGACACCGTCAAGCGCGCGGTCCAGCAGGCGTTCATCGACGCGGGCGGCACGCTCTCGCACCACCACGGCGTGGGCCTGGAACACGCGCCCTGGCTGGAGCAGGACATCTCCCCGCAAGGCGTCACGGTCCTCTCCGGCCTGCTCGCCGCAGCCGACCCGGGCGGCAACTTCAATCCCCGCAAGATCGTCGTCTGAACGGGGACGTCGGGGAATCGGGCAGCGCCTCCCGGGCGCTGCCCGCGCCGGGCCCTCGAGTCAGCCCGGGCGGCGCCAAGCGACGCCCAGCGCGCCGCACACGCCTTCAGGGTCCGGGAACGGCGCCTCCTCTCCCACCGCTTTGTCGAACCATGTCAACGGGTTGAAGATGTATCCGGTGAAAAGGACCCAGAACCCGCCCGAACCGTCACCGTCGTTGTCGACGTCCAGTTTCACGCTCTCCCGCCAGGCGTGGTCCATGCACGAGGACACCTGGGCATGCTCGTTCAGGGCCGCGTAGCAGGTCGCGAGCAAGTACGTGAGCTCCCAGAGCCGGTGCATCTCCCACTCGTACTTGTGGGGCCGTATGTAGCCCTTGTAGCGCTGTGCGCCCATCTGCGCGACCTGAGTGCTGATGGCGCCTTCCAGGTGCGTGGCCGCGGAGCGGATGAACGAGTCCGGCGAGTTCGCGCTCCCGGCGCGTTCGAGTGCCAGGTTCGCGGCGTCCATCCCGGCCGCCGAGAGCGCCCGCGACATCGCGGTGCTGGTGATCACCCGGCGCACGG
The DNA here is from genome assembly GCF_000718785.1 of Streptomyces sp. NRRL WC-3626. Taxonomy (GTDB): domain Bacteria; phylum Actinomycetota; class Actinomycetes; order Streptomycetales; family Streptomycetaceae; genus Streptomyces; species Streptomyces edwardsiae. The sequence continues at coordinate 135,480 of NZ_JOCA01000017.1, forward strand.
TGTTGCCCTGGGCGAGAAGGCCCATCACTTCGGCGAAAGGCATGATTCCCCCCGATTCGTGCTTCGTCGGTGCGGTCCGGGTCCGCCGCCGACCCTCCTCGCGGGTGATCAGCCGAGGGTCTCGTCGGCGGGTGAGAGCGCGGTGTGCGGGCGGAGAACCATGAGGGAGTCCTCCTCGGTCGCCACCATGGCGAAGGGGAAGCGGTCGAGTTCGAGGCACAGGGCGACGTCGTCGGGGTGGGCTCCCCGGCGCAGGCCCTGTGCCAGTTCGGCGGCGGCGCGTGAGGCGGCCGCGCGGTGGAGGAAGCCGGCGGGGTCCGTCTCGGCCCCGGCGGCCCTCCGGGCGATGTACTGGGCGCACGCCAGGTCCTCGTCGGCGCGCCCGTCCTCCCCGGTGACCACGAACGTGACGCTGTCGCACCCGCGTGCCCGCAGGAGCCGGGCTGTCGCCTCCGCCACCACGAAACCGGCGCACAGCACCAGCGACGCCTCCCTGACCGCGAGGGCGCCGACCGTCCCCGCCGTCGTCTTCTGCACCACGGTCCGTCCGCCGAGGTCGCACGTCCGCAGCAGGGCAGGCGAGTTGACCATGTCGAAACCGGGCGCGGGCGCACCGTCCTTGAGCGCCACCCAGTCGGGGTGGCGGGCCTTCAGCGCCAGGGCCTCGTCCAGCGACCCGGCGAGCACGATCTCTTCCGCTCCCCGGGCAAAGGCCCAGGCCGCCACCGTGAACGCACGCATGACGTCGATCACGACCGCCACGGACGGGGGTCCGGCGAGCTCGGGGATGCCGAGGAAACGAGTCTGCATCCGGACATGATCGCGCACAGCCCCCGGACGGTCACCGTCTTTTCTCCGTGACGGAGTCCGAACGGGAGCGGTGACGCGATATAGCGTAGGTCTTCCCCTCGCGCGGACGTTCCCTCGCGCGGCTGGGTTCGACCGGACCAGGACGGAAGCATGCCCGAAGAGATCTCGCCCATGGAACCGCCTTCCGGCACCGGCTCGTCGCCCGGGCTGCGCGCCTCCCACGCGGACCGGGACCGGGTGGTGGACGTACTCCGTGTCGCGGCGGGGGACGGCCTCCTGACCGCGGACGAATTGGACGAGCGCCTGGAAGCGGCCCTGTCGGCGCGGACGCTGAGCGAACTGGCTCTGCTCACCACCGACTTGCCGGCCACCGTGGAGGGTACGGCGGCGGAGGCCAAGGACCTCGTGCGGATCGAGCAGGTGTTCAGCGGCACGGTGGAGCGGACGGGCCGATGGGTGCTGCCGCGACGGATGGAACTCGCCGTGACGTGGTGCGACGTGACGCTCGACTTCACCGAGGCCGTGATCACTCAGGACACCGTGCGGATCGAGGTGGCCATGACGGGGAAGACCCTGACACTCGTCACGGCGCCGGACGTCGAGGTCGATGTCGACGGCCTGGCCCTGGTCCACTGCAAGCTCAAGGACCGCCGGGAGCGTACGTCACCGGCCGCCCCGCCCAGACTGCGCGTGGAACTGGTCGGCCAGAAGGCCCACGGCACGGTCGTGGTGCGACCCCCGCGCCGGACGTTCGGGCAGTGGCTGCTGCGCAGGTCCGAGCCCGCGGGCTGAGTGACGCGGACGGCGGGCCCGTTGCCCGCCCCGCCGGAGCCCGGAGGCGCCGGGCGGCAGCACGACCAGTACGGTCACGCTGCCACCCGGCGAACTCCCGGAGCCCCGACGGACGTACGAGCCCCTACCGGAGCGTGATCGCGTAGATCTGCACCCGGGGATCGTTCTGCAGGCCGACGGACCGCACCGTCTTCGACGCGTCGAGGTCCGCCGAGGAGCCGAACAGGCGTACCGGCGGCCCGTCCACGCCCTGTCCGCTCTTGATGCGGTGCGGCATCTCCAGCACCACGGAGCCGCCCTGCGGTGTCGAGCCGGCCCAGTCGCCCACGGTGACCGGCAGTTCGGCGGTGGTGCCGTCGGTGTAGCGGACGGTGAGGGTGGTCGTCACCGGGCCGTGGTGGGACGCGCCGACCAGGCGCAGCGTGCCGTACGAGCCGGCCGGGAGCAGCATGGCCTGACCACGGGCCTCGACGAAGTTCGGGGCTGTGCCGGACGGAACGGGGGCGTCGTAGGTCACGCCGTCCCAGACGACCGGACCCGCCGCGGGCAGCAGGTCACCGTCGTAGCTCCAGCCCCCGCCGTCGAAGTCGCCCTCGCCGGAGGCCGCGACGGTCGCGGTGCCGTCGTGGTTCAGCTCCTTGCCGAGATCGACGGCGCACTGTCCGCCGGTGTCCGCCGCACAGCGGGCCGCGTCGCGCACCTCGATGGTGGCGACCCGTTCCACGCCCTTCACCCCCTTCGCGTCCGCCGCGATCCGCACGGTGTACGAACCCGGCGCGGTGCCGGCCGGCACGGTCACGTCGACCGTCGCGGTCCGCTGGACCGGGAGCCGATGGGACGCGAGCGAGAACGGCTTCGAGGCCTTCGCCTTCCAGCCGCCGGGCGCCTTCGCGTCCACGCCGACCCGCAGCGTGCCGGGGGACTGGCCCAGCACGTCCAGCTTCAGCCGGACGCTCTGCGCGCGGTCCGCCGTCGGCAGCACGTCGGAAGCGGTACGCAGCGACGCGTCGAGGTGCCGCCGGGAGTCGGCCGTCGCACGGTTCACCGACGGCGGCTCCGCCGCTTCGCCCGTACCCCATGCCGACGGCTTGCCGCTCATCTCGAAGGCGAGGGTTCCGCCCTTGGCGACCGCGTCCCAGTCCAGCCAGGTCCTGCGCAGGTTCTTCCCGTCGAACTCCGCCCGCTTCACATAGCGTTCGGTGTCGTTCGTGCCCGGCGCCCGGACGGTCAGGGTGCCGCCCTGCCGCTTCCCGTAGTCACCGATGCGGATGACCGCCGACGGGAACTGCGGGCTGGAGACGGCGAGGAAGTCGCCGCCGTTCGTCGTCGGGTACAGACCGAGGGAGGAGAAGACGTACCAGGCCGACATGGTGCCCAGGTCGTCATTGCCGGTCATGCCGTCGGGCCCGTCGGTGAAGAGCGTCATCGCGGCCCGGACCACGGTGGCGGTCTTGGCGGGTGCGCCGGCCCACAAGTACATGTAGGGGGAGTGCAGATCGGGCTCGTTGTTCGGGTTGTAGGTCGGTTTCCCGTAGTAGTCGTACGGTGCCGAGATCCACTCCTCGCGAGCGGTACCGGCGGGGTCCTCGAGGAGTTCGTCGTACGCGAAGAAGGCGTCGAGCCGCTTCTCCGTCGCCTGCCTGCCGCCCATCAGGGACACCAGTCCGGCCGGATCCTGGGGGACCAGCCACTGGTACTGGTAGGCGCCGCCCTCATGGAACTGGTGGCCCGCCTCGACGGGGTCGTAGGGCGTCAGCCAGGTGCCCTCGGCCGTACGCGGCCGGAACTGCTGGAGGGACGAGTCCCACAGGTTCCGGTACCACTGGCCGCGTGCTGCGAACAGCCGGGCGTCCGCGGAGTGCCCCAGCCCCTTGGCCATCAGTGCCAGCGACGCGTCCGCCGCCGCGTACTCCAGGGTCGCCGAGGCGGGGTGACGGCAGTCGTTGTCACCCCCCTTGTCCGGGCAGTCCTTCCCCGGCTCCAGCCCGCTGGGTATGTAGCCGCGCTCCTGGTAAGCGGCCACTCCCGCACGGCCGTTGTAGGGCGAGTCGTCCGGCGGCGTTTCGAGCGCGTTCTTCCTCAGGAGGGCGTACGCCTCCTTCTCGTAGCCCGCGAGCAGGCCCTTGGACCACGCCTCGACCAGGAACGGGGTCACCGGATCGCCGGTCATGATGTTGGTCTCGCTGTTGGCGAGCGACCAGCGCGGCAGCCAGCCGCCGTCCCGTCCGATCGCGACGACGGACAGCGCGACATCGCGGGCGACCTTCGGCTGCAGCATCTGCAGCAGCTGGTTCTGCGGCCGGTGGGTGTCCCACAGCGACAGGTTCTGGTACGGCGTGAAGCCGGAGGCGGTATGGGTCTTCCCGTCGAAGCCCGCGTACCGGCCGTCGACGTCCCCGGCGATGTTCGGATGCAGCTGCGCGTGGTAGAGGGCCGTGTAGAACGCGCGCTGCCGCTCGGCGGACCCTCCGTCGATCCTGACGGCGGCCAACTGCCGCTCCCAGGTGGCGTGCAGGGCCGCGCGGGTGGCGTCGAAGTCGTACGAGTCGTCCGTCTCCGCCGTCAGGTTCTTCCGGGCGCCCTCGATACCCGTGTAGGAGAGCCCCACCTTGACGACCACGTCACGGTCGGTGCCGGCGTCGAAGGTCACCCAGGCACCGTTGCCGCCCTCACCGGCCGCGTCCCGCTCACCGGGTGCGGGGGTGGAGCCCCGCCAGGTGCCGTGCGAGGTGAACGGCCGGTCGAAGGTGGCCGTGAAGTAGACGGTGTGCCGGTCCTTGCCGGCGCAGAAGTTGCCCGCCTCGACCCGGCCCTCGACGGTCCGGTCGCCGACGACATGCACCTCCGAGCCGTACACCCGCTGATTGGCCCTGCCCGTGTTGAACAGGACGTTGGCACGGTCGGTCGAGGGGAAGGTGTAGCGCTGCCAGCCCGTGCGGGGCGTGGCGGTCAGCTCGGCGTCGATGCCGTACGTCTTCAGCCCGACGCGGTAGTAGCCGGGTTCGGCGTCCTCGTCGTCGTGCGAGTACGTGGAGCGGTAGGCGTCGGGGTCGACACTGTCGACCGCCCCCGTCGTCGGCATCAGCGGCAGCTCGCCCATCACGGAGCAGCCGACACCGGACAGATGGGTCTGGCTGAAACCGTGGATCCTGTCCTGCTGGTAGTCGTAGCCGCCCTGGCCGCCGGTGTCCGGGCTGACCTGCACCATGCCGAAGGGGGCACTCGCGCCGGGGAAGGTGTTGCCGAAGTTCTGTGTGCCGATGAACGGGTTGACCCGCGAGGTGAGCTGGTCGTCGGCCGCGGCGAGGGCCGGCGCCGGGACCAGGGCGCCGCCCGCGACGAGCAGTGCGGCGAGGACGGTCGAGGCGCGGGCGCGCCATCGGCGCGGAGGTCTGTGCATGGAAACGGTCTCCTGTTCCTCACCGCTCATGTGCTGCGCGACACGAGCGGTGATCACCGGGCGACGGACGGAGGGGCACCTCGGATCGGTCGCACGAGCGGCGGTTCCCGGACGGAAGCGGACTAGATCACGGCCCTGACATCGTTGTCAAGGGTTTGCGCAGCAAGGGGTGGCACGGCCGCGGGCCGGGCGGCCGGAGCGTGCGCGGCGCGAGGGGGCGCGAGCCCTCGGTCGCCACCATTGCCGACGGCCACACACCTCGCTATGTTAATCGAAAATCACATCCGTGCGGCAGGGATCACCACGCCCCGCTCGTGCAACCAGCAAGTCTGCGAAGGAATCTGGAACCAACCGGCCCATCAGGGAAGCAGGTAAGTCAATGGAGAACCTCAGCAGGCGAAAGGCGCTGTCGCTGGGCGTCGCGCTCGGTCTCGTGGGCGTGGCCGGTCCCGGCCCCGCGTGGGCGTCGACGGGGCAGGCGAACGGGGCCGCCGCGGGGACCGGCCCGGAGTGGATCTGGGACGACGCCGCGGACCCTCTGATGGCGTCGATGATCGACGGCGGACACGTCCCGGCGATCAACAGCGCGTGGGCGTCGTGGGTGGACAACAACGACCCGCTGCCCAGCGGCCTGCCCACCGAATTCGCCGCCTATCTGCGGCAGGTCAACCGGATGCCCTCCTGGGCCGACCCCGCCAAGCTGGCCCGCGCCGCCGACTTCAACCGGCGCAAGGACACGTATCTGTTCATGCTGTACGGCCTCGGCAGCGGCATCATGAGCACCGTCATCCCCCGCGAGGCCAAGAGCGTCTACTGGTCCGCGGGCGGCGCCGACATGCAGGACCGCGCGGCCAAGACGTTCACGTTCGGCTACGACCTGTCCCAGCGGGGTGCCTTCGAGCCGACGGGACAGTTCGTCGTCACCGCCAACAAGACGCGTGTGGTGCACGCCGCCGTGCGTCATCTGCTTCCGCAGTCGCCGCACTGGAAGGCGGTCGCCGACGAGACCATCCCGATCAGCGCCGCCGACATCCTCGTCACCTTCCACAGCCTCGGCACCTTCGTGCACCGGAAGCTGCTCGACTGGAGGATCCCGTACCCGGCGGCGGACCAGGAGGCGTTCCTGCACTCGTGGCAGGTCGCCGTCCACCTGCTCGGTGTGCCGTACGAGCACATCCCCCGGACCTGGGCACAGGCGGAGGCGCAGGCGGCGCGGGTGCTCACCCCGATCCTCACCCCGTCGACCGAGGGCATCGCCCTCGCCGAGGAACTGCTGGGCCTGACCGCGCAGATCGACCTCGGCGTCACGCGCGGGTTCCTCAACGAGTTCGTCCGCTACGTCCTGAGCGACGAGGTCGGCGACTGGCTGGGTCTGAGGCGCGACTACGCGGCGGCGGCCCTCGTGCGCACCGTGTGGCCCGCGTTCATCGTGTTCCGTGAGGGGCTGTCGCCCGTCATGCCGGGCACCTTCTACATGTTCGACCAGTTCATACGCGCCGTGGCCATGCTGTTCCTCAACAAGGGCTCCTCCGGGACCACCACCCCGATCACCATCCCCACCGGCAACAGGCCGGGCTGAGCACCGGGGTCCCGCACTGCCCGGCGCGCGACACGACGCGAGGCCGAGCGCCGTCCGGAGGGGCGCCGCAGGTGCCCCCGCCCGCCGCGCCGGGCCCTGGGTCACGTACAGCCGGTACGCGGCTCGGGGCCCGCGATCAGGGGGACCCCGGAGTACGGCCGAGACGCGGGACTCCGCCCGGAGGGGCTCGGCCCAGGGGGTGTCCGACACCCCTTGCGGCCCAACACCCGCTACAGCCCCAACGCCCCCACGACCAGCGCCGTCACGGCCTCGCGATGCTCGGCGCCGTCCCGCCACCGCAGCCGGCGCCCCGCCTCGACCACCACGCCGAACCCGGCGTGCACCAGTACCCGGGCCTGGCGCGGGTCGAGTTCGGGACGGGCCAGCCGCAACTGCTGTTCCCAGACGGCGATGTGCTCGCGCTGGGCGAGGACCACCGGCCGCCGCAGCTCGGCCGGCAGACCGGCCAGCTCGGCCTCGGCGACGCTGTTGAGCTCGGTGTACTCGAAGCTGTAGGCCACATACGTCGCCGCCAGCGCGACGACGGCGTCGTGCGGATCGGCGGCCACCTCGCGCAGACTCCGCTCCGCGCCCTGCGCGAGCAGTCCCGCCGCCTGGAGGCAGGCCGCCGCCAGGATGTCGATCTTGCCGGGGTAGTGGCGGTAGAGCGCGGACGGGGTCAGTCCCACCGCTTCGGCGATCTGGCCGTTCGTGACGTTGGCGAATCCGTCCCGGGCGAACAGCGGGACGGAGGCCGCGAGGATCTCCGCGCGTCGCGTCCGCGGTACCGGCCGCGCCGGCAGCTCGACGGGGTGGGCGGCCGTCCGGCCCGCCGCCGGATCGGTCGCGGCCACCCGCAGAGCGGACGCCACCAGGAGTTCCTCGGCCCGGCGCTGGGCGATGGAGGTGTGGTGCATCGTGATGGACCCGATCGCGCCGAGGGCCGCCATGGCCCGCAACCGCTCGTCGGGCAGGGGGCGTTCGCGCTGCACGGCCTCGTCGACCCGATCGACGAGGCGGCGGAACTTCGTCCCGAGCCGCCGGCGGTCCTCACGCTCGAGGTACCGCGCCTCCCACCGGTACACGCCGCCCGACGCGCGATGGGCGATGGTGACGCGGGTGACGGCGGTGAGGACCTCCGTCAGGGGCGCCTCGGACGGCACCTCGTCGAGCGCGGCCACCAGCCCGTCCACCATGAGGTGGGCGCACGCGGCGAACAGGGCGTACTTGTTCGGGAAGTGCCGGTACAGCGCCGTCGCGGTGATGCCCACCCCGGCGGCGACCTCCTCCATGGACGCCTTGTGGTAGCCGCGCTCGCTGAAGACCCGCCCGGCCGCGTCGACGATGAGCTGCTTGCGGTTGCGGGGCCGGGTGGCCGCCGTGGGACGGGCGGCACCGGCCGAACGGGCGGGCGGGGAGGCGGGAGCCATGCGGTCAGTCAATCACACGCTGTCAGCGGTTCCGCCTCCTGCGATGCCGCCCCGCGCCGGGCGGGAGAACGGGGGCGTCAGACGAAGGTGAGGACCGGCTTGACCGCGCTGCCGTCCGCCATGGCGGCCACGGCCGCGCCGATCTCCTCGAAGGGGAACGTGGTGACCAGCCGCCCGATCGGGAAGAGCCCGCGCCGGTGCAGGCCGATCAGCTCGGGAAGGAAGCGGCCGGGGTCGGAGTCGCCCTCGATCACCCCGTGGACGTGAACGCCTTTGGAGAGCAGGCCCATCACGTCGAACGTCACCTCTCCGCCGAGGCCGAGCAGGACGATCTCACCGCGCGGACGCAGCGCGGAGACGGCCCGGCGGACCGTCTCCGGACGGCCGGTGGTCTCGACGACATGATGGGCGCCGCCGCCGGTGAGGTCGCGCAGCGCCGCCACGAGTCCCTCCCCGGGAGCCAGGGCCGTCCTGGCTCCGAGTTCCACGGCCAGGGCACGGCGCGAGGCGACCGGGTCGACGGCCACCACCGGATCGCAGCCCACGGCCACCGCGGCCATCAGCGCGCTGAGCCCGACCCCGCCCGCGCCCAGGACCACCAGCGAGGATCCCGGTGCCGGCCGCAGCCGGTTGAGCACGGCGCCCGCGCCCGTCTGGCCGCTGCAGCCCAGCGGCGCCACCACCGCCGACGGCAGATCGGACGGCATCTTGACCACACCGCGTTCATGGACGACGGCGTACGTGGCGAAGCTGGACTGGCCGAAGAAGCCGGCGTGCAGCGGCGCCCCGTCCAGGGAGAGCGGCGTGGTGCCGTCGGGGCGCCCACCGGAGAGGTTCCGCGCCCGCGCGGCCCTGCAGTAGGCCGGATGGTCCGCGACGCACTGGTCGCAGGCGCCGCAGCTGGCGAAGGTGAGACAGACACGGTCCCCGGCCGCCACGGAGGTCACCTCCGTGCCCACCGCCTCGACCCGTCCGGCGCCCTCGTGGCCGAACACCATCGGGGTGAGCTTTTGGGGCCAGGTGTCCCGCATCGCCAGGTCGGTGTGGCAGAGGCCCGCCGCCTCCATCCTCACCAGCACCTCGGACGGCCGTGGCTCCTCGAGGTCCGCGTCCCGGACGGCGAACGGGGCGCCCGGCGCCTCGGCGACCGCGGCACGGACCCGTCTCACGCGGCCTCTTGGGCGCGCGGGGCCGGGGTTCCGGGGACGCGCTCGAGGAAGAAGTAGTAGAAGGGCCCCTCCGGCGGGACCCCCTTGGCGTTCATGATCCCCATCAGGGTGGCGTCGTCCACCCGCTTGAAGTGGTCGAAGACCGGCTGGCCGTCATAGACCATGGTCGCCGTCGTCTCGCCCCGGAACTCCACGGTCCACAGGCTGGCCTCACCCTTGCCGAGCTCCTGGTTGGAGTACAGCCCGCCCTGCTCGTCCCGGCACATCAGCGGCTTGACGTCGTGCACGGAGGCGAACGTCTTGCCGTACCAACGGGCTTTCGCCAGCATGCCGTTGAGCGGGTGACCGGTCTCGAACTCGCCGCCCTTCCACTCACCGAGGATGTCCTCGGGGCGGACGGCGGCCAACGCCGCCCAGATCTCGTCGAGTTCGGCGGGATCGACCGGACCGTCGTTCTCCCGGAGCTCCTGGAACCGGGCGCGGGCCTCGGGCACGTCCATACGGGTGTCCTCTCGTGGAAGCGTGACGTCGTCATGCGGCGGGACGGTTCACCGGGGGCCGCGCGGAGCCGGACCCCGGGATGCCGGGATTCTCGAGAACCCGGGCGGGAGGTCACCGGTGACCGCGGCGGGGTGCCCCACGGTGCCGAGGCTCATCAGCACATGGCGCTCGGCCACTTCCTCCGCGGTGAGCGGGCCCTCGTCGCGGAACCAGTTGGCCACCCCCTGGCACATCACGAGCACCGAGCGCACCGCGTCGGCCGGGATCGGCGTGGTGAACACTCCCTCGGCACGCCCTGTCTCGACCGTGTCCAGCAGCATGTGCTCGAGATAGTCGCGCAACGCGACGTAGCGCGCCCGGTTCTCGGGCTCCAGACTGCGGATCTCGGTGTCGAGGAACGCCAGTTGGCGGCGGTGGGCCATGTACAGCACGATCGACTCGACCATGCCGCAGAACCGTGCCAGCGGATCGTCCCCGGCCTCCCGCGCCGCGGCCCGGCAGCGGTCCAGGACGTCCTTGATGGACGTCTCCAGCAAAGTGGCCAGCAGAGCCTGCTTGTTCGCGTAGTGGTAGTACAGCGCGGGCACCGTGACGCCCACCCGGCCGGCGATGTCCCGGACCGAAGTGCCGTGGTAGCCCTGCTCGTTGAACGCTTCCATGGCACGCATCAGGATCGGGTGCAGATCGAGCGGTCCATAGGCGCGCCAGTGCTCCGCTACGGGTGTGCTGTCCTGGCTCGGCACGGCGTTCAACGACTCTCCTCGGGACGGGTGGCGATCGGCGCCATCGTACGGCCGCGACCCCGCCGCACCTCCCTCCGGCGGCTTAGCGTTCGTTCAGTGCGAAGTGGTGCCCGGCGCTCGATCTCGTGTCACTCTCCCCGTACGGGCCCGTAAAAACAAGTGGTGCGTGAGGAGTTGACCGTCCGGCCGCACGCTTCTACGTTTTAGCGAACGCTCAGTAAGTCCCCGGTCGGCGGCAGCGAGTCCGCCCTGCACCGAGAGAGGAACCCATGAGCCGGCACCCCACCGAACCTCCTCACCACGGCGTGGCGGGCCCGCTGGACGGCGTACGCGTGGTCGAACTGGCGGGGATCGGTCCCGGACCCTTCGCCGCGATGCTGCTCGCCGATCTGGGCGCGGACGTGGTGCGCGTGGACCGCCCCGGCCCCTCCCCGCTCCGCGGCGACCCCGTCCACGACGTGACCAACCGCAACAAGCGCTCCGTCATGATCGACCTCAAGTCACCCGAAGGGCCGCAAGCCGTACGGGCGTTGGCGGCGCGCGCGGAGATCCTGGTGGAGGGCTACCGGCCCGGTGTGGCGGAGCGGCTCGGTGTCGGTCCCGACGCGTGCATGTCCGCCAACCCCGCTCTGGTGTACGGCCGGATGACCGGCTGGGGCCAGGGCGGCCCCCTCGCCGCCCTGGCGGGACACGACATCGGCTACATCGCCACCGCCGGCGCCCTGTCCATGATCGGCGCCCCGGACGGACCACCGGCCGTCCCGGTCAATCTGCTCGGCGACTACGCGGGCGGCTCCCTCTATCTGGCCACCGGTGTCCTCGCCGCGCTGCTCACCGCCCGTGTCACCGGGCGCGGCCAGGTGGTGGACGCCGCGATCGTGGACGGCACCGCACACCTCACCGCCATGTTCTGGGGCATGCTCGCCGAAGGCACCTGGCAGGACGCCCGCGGCCGCAATCTGCTCGACGGCGGCTGCCCCCACTACGGCGTCTACGAGACCGCCGACGGCGGCTGGATGGCGGTCGGCGCCCTGGAACCACAGTTCTACGCGGTGTTCGTCGCCCTGCTCGGCCTGGACGGCGAGACCCTGCCCGACCGCACCGATCCGCGCAACTGGCCGGAACTGCGGGCCCTGTTCACCCGCCGGTTCAAGACCGCCACCCGGACGCGGTGGACATCGGTCTTCGAAGGCACCGACGCCTGTGTCGCCCCCGTCCTCTCCCTGCGCGAGGCGGCGGACCACCCCCACCTCACCGGACGGGGCACCTACACCGAGGCGTACGGCGTCACCCAGCCCGCCCCCGCCCCCCGTTTCTCCGACACCCCCGGCACCCTCCGGCTCCCCCCGGCCGTCCCCGGCGCGCACACCCCCGACGTCGCCCACGACTGGGACGTGCCCGAACTGCTGAAGGACCACTGCTGATGGAACTGTCCACACCCCTGACGTACGCCGCCGATCCGCGCACCGCCGCGGACCGGGCCGCCGCCCTGGAGTCCGCGGGACTCGACGCCGTATGGGTGGCCGAGGCCTACGGCTTCGACTCCCCGACGATCATGGGCTACCTCGCGGCGAAGACCGAGCGGATGCGGATCGGCTCGGCCATCCTCAACGTCTACTCGCGCACCCCCGCACTGATCGCCCAGACCGCCGCCGGACTCGACGCCCTCACCGGCGGCCGCGCCATCCTCGGCGTCGGCGCCTCCGGACCACAGGTCGTCGAGGGCTGGCACGGCCGCCGCTACGACAAGCCGCTCGGCCGGACCCGCGAGGTGATCGAGCTGTCCCGGCGGATCTGGCGGCGCGAGGTGATCGAACACCACGGCATCACCGAGCTGCCCCTGCCGGCCGACAAGGGCGGCACCCTCGGCAAACCGCTGAAGCTGCTGAACCACCCGGTCCGCGACACCATCCCCGTACACGTCGCCGCGCTCGGCCCGGCCAACGTCCGGATGACCGCCGAACTCGCCGACGGCTGGCTGCCGTTCCTCTACGTCCCCGAACACGCGGCCAAGGTCTGGGGCGAACCGCTCGCCGAGGGCACCGCCCGGCGCGACCCCGCGCTCGGCCCCCTGTCCGTCGTAGCGGGCGGCCTGCTCGCCGTCGGCGACGACGCCGAAGCCGTCCACGACCTGATGCGCCCCACCGTCGCCCTGTACGTCGGCGGAATGGGCGCCCCCGGCCGCAACTTCTACCACGACCTGATCTGCGCCTACGGCTACGAGTCGGCCGCCGCCACGATCCAGGAGCACTATCTGGCGGGCCGCAAGAGGGACGCGGAGGCCGCAGTACCCGCCGAACTCCTTGAACTCCTGTGCCTGGCCGGCCCCGAGGGCCATGTCCGCGACCGTGTCGAGGTCTTCCGCGAGGCGGGCGTGACCATGCTCAACGTCACCCCCGTCGGCCCCGCCCCCGCCCGCCTGATCGAACGCGTGAGGAACTGGCTGTGACCCTGCAACGAGACCTGTACGGTCCCGACCACGAGGCGTTCCGCGACACGGTGCGCACCTTCCTCGCCAAAGAGGTGACCCCGCACCACGAACGCTGGGAGAAGGCCGGAGTCGTCGACCGCGAGGTGTGGCGCTCCGCCGGCCGCCAGGGCCTGCTGGGCATGGCCGTGGACGAGGAGTACGGCGGAGGCGGCACCGGCGACTTCCGCTACAGCGCCGTCCTGATCGAGGAGTTCGCCCGCGCCGGCGCCTCGGGACTGGCCCTGAGCCTGCACAACGACATCGTCGGCCCGTATCTGACCCGGCTGGCCAGTGAGGAGCAGAAGCGGCGCTGGCTGCCCGGCTTCGTCTCCGGCGATCTCGTCACCGCCATCGCCATGACGGAACCCGGCGCCGGCTCCGACCTCCAGGCCATCCGCACCACCGCCGTCGACCGGGGCGACCACTATCTGCTCAACGGCGCCAAGACCTTCATCTCCAACGGCATCCTCGCCGACCTCGTCGTCGTGGTCGCCCGCACCACCCCCGAGGGCGGCAGCGGCGGGCAGAGCCTCCTCGTCGTCGAGCGCGGCACGGAGGGCTTCGAACGCGGCCGCAACCTCGACAAGATCGGCCAGAAGGCCCAGGACACCGCCGAGCTGTTCTTCCACGACGTACGCGTCCCCAAGGAGAACCTGCTCGGCGAGGAGAACCAGGCGTTCGCCCACCTCATGGCCAACCTCGCCCAGGAGCGGCTGGCCATCGCCGTCGGCGCCGCCGCGGCGGCCGAGGACATCCTGGACGTCACCACCCGGTACGTGAAGGAGCGCGAGGCCTTCGGACGGCCACTGGCCGGGCTGCAGCACATCCGGTTCGAGATCGCCGAGATGGCCACCGAGACCGCGGTCACCCGCACCTTCGTCGACCGCTGTGTCACCGACCACAGCGAGGGCCGGCTCGACGCCGTGCACGCCTCGATGGCCAAGTGGTGGGCCACCGAACTGCAGAAGCGCGTCGTCGACCGCTGTCTCCAACTGCACGGCGGATACGGCTACATGACCGAGTACCGGGTAGCGAAGGCGTTCCTCGACAGCCGCGTCCAGACCGTCTACGGCGGCACCACCGAGATCATGAAGGAGATCATCGGCCGCTCGCTGCTGCGCTGAACACCGCCCGGCACCCCTCCACCCCACGCGTGTCGCGTTCGCGCGGCCTCCCTCAGACCGATACGGAAGGCACCCAAGGTGAGCACCGAAGCGTACGTGTACGACGCGATCCGCACCCCGCGCGGTCGCGGCAAGGCCAACGGGGCCCTGCACGGAACGAAGCCGGTCGACCTGGTCGTCGGCCTGATCCACGAGACCCTCCGCCGCTTCCCGGACCTCGACCCGGCGGCCGTCGACGACATCGTCCTCGGTGTGGTCAGCCCCCTCGGCGACCAGGGTGCCGACATCGCCCGCACCGCCGCCGTCCTCGCTGGTCTGCCCGACACGGTGGCGGGCGTACAGGAGAACCGCTTCTGTGCCTCCGGCCTGGAAGCCGTCAACATGGCGGCGATGAAGGTCCGTTCGGGATGGGAGGACCTGGTCCTGGCGGGCGGCGTGGAGTCCATGTCGCGCGTCCCGATGGGCAGCGACGGCGGCGCCTGGGCACTGGACCCGCGTACCAATCACGCCACCGGCTTCGTTCCGCAGGGCATCGGCGCCGACCTGATCGCCACCCTGGAGGGCTTCTCCCGGCACGACGTCGACTCCTATGCGGCGCTCTCCCAGGAGCGGGCCGCCGCCGCGTGGAAGGACGGGCGCTTCGACCGCTCCGTCGTCCCCGTGCACAACCGGGGCGGGCTGCTCGTCCTCGACCGGGACGAGCACATGCGGCCCGGCACGACGGCGGAGAGCCTGGCCGGTCTGAAGCCCTCCTTCGCCCAGGCCGGCGAGCTGGCGGGATTCGACGCCGTGGCGCTGCAGAAGTACCACTGGGTGGAGCGCATCGACCACGTCCACCACGCGGGCAACTCCTCGGGCATCGTCGACGGCGCCGCACTCGTCGCCATCGGCAGCGGGGAGGCCGGGGAGCGCCACGGCCTGGTCCCGCGCGCCCGGATCGTCTCCGCCGCGGTTTCCGGAGCCGACCCCACCATCATGCTGACCGGGCCCGCCCCCGCCTCCCGCAAGGCCCTCGCCAAGGCCGGCCTCACCATCGACGACATCGACCTGGTCGAGATCAACGAGGCGTTCGCCGCCGTCGTCCTGCGCTACGTCAAGGACATGGGGCTGACGCTCGACCGGGTCAACGTCAACGGCGGCGCCATCGCCATGGGCCACCCGCTCGGCGCCACCGGCGCGATGATCCTCGGCACCCTCGTGGACGAACTGGAGCGCCGTGACCGGCGGTACGGGCTGGCGACCCTGTGCGTCGGCGGCGGCATGGGCATCGCCACCGTCGTCGAACGCCTCTGAGCCCCCGGCGCCCCGCCCCCTCACTCACGGAGACCCCCTCATGACCGAGAGCACCACCATTCGCTGGGAAGAGTCCGACGACCACGTGGTCACCCTCGTCCTCGACGACCCCGGGCAGTCCGTCAACACCATGAACGCCGCGTTCATCGACTCGCTGGACGCCGTCGCGGCGCGCCTCACCGAGCACCGCGACACCATTCGGGGCGTCGTCGTCACCTCCGCCAAGCAGAGCTTCTTCGCAGGCGGCGACCTGCGCGACCTGATCTCCGTCACCCCCGGGACCGCGGGCGCCTCCTTCGAGGCCGGGATGCGCGTCAAACGCTCCCTGCGTGTCCTGGAGACACTCGGCAAGCCGGTCGTCGCGGCCATCAACGGCGCCGCTCTCGGCGGCGGTTACGAGATCGCCCTGGCCTGTCACCACCGCGTCGTCCTGGACAGCCCGGCGGCCCGCGTCGGACTGCCCGAAGTCACCCTGGGTCTGCTGCCCGGCGGCGGCGGGGTGACCCGCACGGTCCGCATGTTCGGCGTCGAGGTCGCCCTGCGCAAGGTCCTCCTGGAGGGCACCCAGTACGGGCCGGCGCGCGCCCTGGAGGCCGGCCTCGTCGACGAGATCGCCGCCGACCGGGACGAACTCCTCACCAGGGCACGCGCGTTCGTCGACGCGCACCCGGAGTCCGCCCAGCCCTGGGACGCCCCCGGATACCGCATCCCCGGCGGCACCCCCGCCTCCCCGCAGCTCGCCGCCCGCCTCCCCGCCCTCCCCGCGCTGCTGAAGAAGAAGACGGGCGGCGCGCCCTGCCCGGCCCCGCGCAACATCATCGCGGCGGCCGTGGAGAGCGCTCAGGTGGACATGGACACCGCCTTCGTGGTGGAGGCCGGATACCTGACCGAACTGGTCACCGGGCAGATCACCAAGAACATGATCCAGGCGTACTTCTTCGACCTCCAGGCGGTCAACTCCGGTGCGGGCCGCCCGAAGGGGGTCGAGCCTCGCGCGGTGACCAAGGTGGCCGTGCTCGGCGCGGGCATGATGGGCGCCGGAATCGCCTACTCCTGCGCCAGGGCCGGCATCGACGTCGTCCTGAAGGACGTCACCGCCGAAGCGGCCGCGCAGGGCAGGGCGTACTCCGAGAAGCTGTGCGCCAAGGCCGTGTCGCGCGGCAGTACGACGCGGGCGACGGCGGACGCCCTGCTGGCCCGCATCACCCCGACCGCCGACCCCGGGGACCTGGCCGGCTGCGACGCCGTGATCGAGGCCGTCTTCGAGGACACCGGCGTCAAGCACAAGGTGTTCCAGGAGGTACAGGAGACCGTCGCCCCGGACGCGCTGCTGTGCTCGAACACCTCCACCCTGCCCATCACCGTCCTCGCCAAGGGGGTGGAGCGTCCGGAGGACTTCATCGGCCTGCACTTCTTCTCGCCCGTCGACAGGATGCCGCTGGTGGAGATCGTCAAGGGGGAGCAGACGGGGGAGGAGGCGCTGGCGCGCGCCTTCGACCTGGTCCGGCAGATCCGCAAGACCCCGATCGTGGTCAACGACTCGCGCGGCTTCTTCACCTCGCGGGTCATCGGCCGCTTCATCGACGAAGGCGTCGCCATGGTCGGCGAGGGCATCGAACCGGCCTCCGTCGAGCAGGCCGCCGCGCAGGCCGGCTACCCGGCCAAGGTCCTCAACCTGATGGACGAGCTCACCCTCACCCTCCCGCGCAAGATCCGCGAGGAGACCCGGCGCGCGGTCGAGGCGTCGGGCCGCACCTGGGAGCCGCACCCCGCGGACGCCGTGGTGGACCGCATGATCGACGAGTTCGGCCGCCCCGGACGGTCCGGCGGCGCGGGCTTCTACGACTACACCGACGGCCGGCGCACCGGGCTGTGGCCGGGTCTGCGCGAGCACTTCACGGACCCGGCGAAGCAGCCCGCCGACCTGGCCGAGCTGATGGAGCGGATGCTCTTCGTCGAGGCGCTGGACTCGGTGCGCTGCCTCGAGGAGGGCGTGCTGGTCTCCGTGGCGGACGCCAACATCGGCTCGCTGCTCGGCATCGGCTTCCCGCCGTGGACGGGCGGCGTACTGCAGTACATCAACGGCTACGAGGGCGGACTGCCCGGCTTCGTGACCCGCGCCCGCGAACTGACCGCAACCCACGGCGCACGCTTCGCCCCGCCCGAACTACTGCTCCGCAAGGCCGAATGGGCCGAGACCTTCACCGACACCTGACCCACTCCGCTCCACCAGCACCTCACCCACCCACCGTCCGCAGACACCCCTGCCGCTTCCCCGCCCTCGGGTGCACCCGCTTCCGCTTTCCCGCCCTTCGGGGGCACCCGCTTCCGCTTTCCCGCCCTTCGGGGGCACCCGCTGCTGCTGTCCCCGCCCTCCGCGGGCAGTCGTGCCGCTGGGGCGGCACGGGTGGGCGCGACGGCACCCCGCAAACGCCGGGCTGCGCAACCCGCCCCCGCCCAGCCACCACACCGGGCGACTGCCCAACCCCATCGGGTGCTCCACGCCACCCGGCGCCCCGGTCCCCCCGATCTACCCCTACGACACCCGCAAGGAGGCCCCGATGACATCAGCACCAGGCGCCACCGGCGACCTGCCCGGCACCCCCACCCTGCCCCAGCTCCTCGCCCGCAACGCTCACCAGCACCCCCAACACCCCGCCCTCTCCTGGCAGTCGAAGGACCCCGACGGCACCTGGACCACGCTCACCTGGACGGAGGTCCACGAACGCACCGCCACCCTCGCCGCCGGCTTCCGCGCCCTGGGCGTCGAACGCGGCGACCACGTCCTGCTGATGATGTCCAACCGGCCCGAACACTGGCTGTCGGACCTGGCACTGGTCCGGCTCGGCGCGGTCCCCGTCAGTGTCTACGGCACCGCGGCCCCCGAACAGATCACCCACATCGCCCGCAACTGCCGCGCCCGCCTCGCCGTCGTGGAAGGGGCCGCGCAGGCCGCCGTATGGGAGCCGCTGCTCGCCGACCCGGACACCCCGCTGGAGCGGCTGGTGGTGGCCGAGGCCGGCGCCGAGGCCGGCCATCTCCCGTACGCCGCCCTGCTCCACGAACCGCTGCCGGAACACTTCGGCAAGGAACTGGACGCAGCCCGCCCCGACGACCCGCTGACCGTCGTCTACACCTCCGGCACCACCGGTGAGCCCAAGGGCGTCGTCCTGACCCACCGCCAGGTGATGTCAAACGCCCTCGCGCTCGACGCCGTGGTGGAACTGCCCCCGCACGTCGAGCACATCTGCTACCTGCCCTTCGCTCATATCGCCGAACGCATGCTGGGCATCTATCTGCCCTGCCACCGCGCCTCGCACGTGTACCTCTGCGCCGACCCGACGCGCGTCGGCGAGGTGGTGCGCAAGGTGCGGCCGGCGCAGTTCTTCGGTGTGCCGAGGATCTGGGAGAAGCTGTCCGCCGCCGTACGGGCCGTGCTGTCGCTGATGCCGGCCGAGGAACGCGTGGTCATCGACCGGGCGTTCACGGTGGCCCGCGAGCACGTCGAGTACCGCGAACGGGGCGAGACGCCGCCCGCCGAACTCGAGGAGCGCTACGCCCGCGCCCGCGAGGACGTCCTGCTGCCGTTGCTGGCCGCGGGCGGACTGGACAGGGTGACCTGGTCGGCCAGCGCCTCGGCACCCATGCCGATCGACGTGGTGCGGTTCTGGGCCGGCTTCGGCATCGTCATCATGGACGCCTGGGGACTGACCGAGACCACCGGCGTGGCCACCAGCAACAGCCCGAAGGCCGGATTCCGGCTCGGCTCGGTGGGACGCCCGGTGGAGTCCGTGGAGATCCGGGTCGCCGAGGACGGCGAGATCCTGGTGCGGGGCTCCTCCGTCTTCTCCGGCTACCTGCGGCCGGACGGCTCGGTACGGTCCGCCCTGGACGACGACGGCTGGCTGGCCACCGGCGACATCGGCCGGATCGACGGGGACGGCTATCTCTGGCTCACCGACCGCAAGAAGGAGATGATCGTCACCTCCACCGGCAAGAACGTCTCGCCGGCCCTGGTGGAGAACGCGCTCAAGGAACACCCGCTGATCGGCCAGGCGCTGGTGCACGGCGACAACCACTCCTACCTGGTCGCCCTGTTGGTCCTCGACCCGGAAGCCGCCCCGGCCTGGGCCGCCGCCAACGGCGTCGCGGCGCAGGGGAGTCCGGCCGCGCTGGCCGAACACCCCGAGGTCCGGGCGGAGATCGACCGCGCGGTGGCCGCCGCCAACTCCCGGCTCAACCGCACCGAGCAGGTCAAGCGGTACGAAGTGCTCACCGAGGAGTGGGGCCCGCTGACCGGTGAACTGACGCCGTCGCTGAAGATGCGCCGCCGGGTCATCCGGGACAAGTACGCCGACACACTGTCCGGGCTCTACGGCGACTGACCCGGCCCCAGGCCACGAGAACCTGCCGCCCGTCCCCGTCCCCAGGGGGTGGGCGGCTCGCACGGTTTACAGACGTACGTCCAACGTCTCATGGTATCCGGGAGGGCGCCGGCCGGTATCGTGAGGAGCACCATGAGAACTGACACGAACGACTCGTGGCTCGAACGGGCGCTCGCCCAGCCGGAGCCCGAGGACGAGACGGCGCGGCGGATCCTCGACGCGGCACTGGAGCAGTTCACGCTTCTCGGCCTGCGCCGCTCCTCCGTGGACGACGTCGCCAAGCGGGCCGGCGTCTCCCGCGTCACCGTCTACCGGCGCTTCCAGACCAAGGACCGGCTCGTCGAGGAGACCCTGCTGCGTGAGCTCAGCCGCTTCTTCCAGCGGCTGGACGTCGCGGTGGCCGGACTGCCGACCATGAAGGAACGGGTCGTCGAGGGCTTCGTGGTGGCCCTGCGTCACACCCGGGCCCATCCGCTCTTCGGGGGCCTGCTGCGCCTGGAACCCGAGGTGGTGCTGCCCTATCTGACCGTGCAGGGCACGTCCTCGCTCTCCGCCACGGTCGAGTACCTGACGGGCCATCTGCGCCGCGCCCAGCAGGCCGAGGGCCGTCCCGACGAGGACCCGCGTCCGCTCGCCGAACTGATGGTGCGGGTCGCCGTCTCCTTCCTGCTCAACCCCTCCAGCTGTATCGAGATGGAGGACGAGGACCAGGCCCGGGCCTTCGCCCGCCGCTACCTGGCCCCGCTCCTCGACGCCTGACCGGCCGGCCGTTCAACGGCGCCGGTGCAGGGACCGCGCCAGACGCACCGCGCGCTCCCGCGTCGCGGCCGGAACCGCGAACGAGGTCAGCGCGACCGGCGGAGTGAACCGCTGCACCGTCGTCGACTGCACGGCGGTGAAGGCGCGCAGCCCCTCCGCACCGTGGATCCGCCCGAAGCCGGAGTCCTGGGAGCCGCCGAACGGCAGCGCCGGTACGGCCGCGAAGCCCAGCACCGAGTTCACCGACACCGCCCCGGCGCGCAGCCGTGCCGCGATCGCCGCGCCGGTGCGCCCGCTGCGGCAGAAGACCGCCGCCCCCAGGGCGTACCGTGAGGCGTTGGCCCGCTCCACCGCCTCGTCCATGTCGGCGACGGCGTTGACGGCCACGACGGGCCCGAAGGTCTCCTCCGTCATCGCCGCCGCGTCCTCCGGAACACCGGTCAGCACGACCGGCGCGACATACGGGGCACGCACCGACTCGGGCCCGCCCAGCAGGGCCCGCGCACCCGCCGACACCGCGCCGGACACATGCCGTTCGACGATCGCGACCTGGCCCGGAAGCGTCATCGGGCCGTAGGGGGCGTCCGCCCCGCCGCCCGGATGCAGTGCCGAGGCCCGCTTCACCACCCGTTCGCACAGCTCCGCGTGGATCTCGCGGGCCGCGTAGACACGCTCCACGCCCGCGCAGGTCTGCCCCGCGTTGCTCAGCGCGCCCCACACGATCGCGTCGGCCGCCGCGTCGAGGTCCGCGTCCGCGGTGACGATCACCGCGTCCTTCCCGCCGCACTCGGCGAGGAATGGCGTCAGCGTCTCGGCGCACACCGCCATCACCTTGCGGGCCGTCCCCGGCGAACCGGTGAACGCCAGCTTGTCGACCCCGGACCGGGCCAGCGCGTCCCCGGTGGACGCGGCGCCGGTGACGGTGGTGAGCAGCCCGGCATGCCCGGGTACGGCGCCGTCGAACAGCCCTGCCAGCAGGGTCGCTGTGCCCGGGGTCAGCTCCGACGGCTTGAAGACCACGCCGTTCCCCGCGGCCAGGGCGTACCCGATGGAGCCCATCGGGGTGTAGAGGGGGTAGTTCCAGGGGCCGATCACGCCGACCACGCCCAGCGGCCGGTGCACCAGTGAGGCCCGCTGATGGACGGTGAACAGTCCGGTGCCCACCTTCCGCCTGCGCAGCACGCGTTCGGCGTTGCGGGCGGCCCAGGCCAGGTGCTCCAGGGTGAGCACGACCTCCAGCGCGGCGTCACCGGCTGGCTTGCCGGTCTCCTCGGAGATGGTGCGGGCCACGGCGTCCAGATCGGCGGCGAGCGCCTTCTTCCAGCGCAGCAGATGGTCACGGCGCCGGGACGCGGGCAGCTCCGCCCAGCCCGCCTGGGCGGAGCGGGCACGGGACACCGCGCGGGAGACCTCCTGCGGCCCGTCCACCGGGTGTTCGGCGATCGGTTCACCGGTCGCGGGGGAGTACGTGGTGAAGGTCGCGGCGCGTGGCGCCGTGGCCGGGGTGGTGTCGGTCATCGGGTCTCCTGACGGGGGACGTGCGGGGCGGACGGCTGCGCCGTGTCGATTGCCTGTTCCGGCGGCGTCTCGTCCGGGAGCGGGGCCGGCGGACGGGAGTGCGCCCAGTGCGGACCCAGGTCGTCCAGCGTCCAGCCGAAGGGATACGTGCGCGCCTTCGGCTTGCGCGGGAACCGCTCCGGACGTGCCGGCAGCAGTCGGATCAGCGCGGCACGGGCGCGCAGCACACGGGGGACGACGGCACGCAGCGGACGCGGCTGCGGGCTGAACCCGAGCGCCGTCAGCAGCGGTTCGTCCAGGACGGCGAGCGACAACCGGGCCGCCGCCCCGCGTAAGGGGGCCGGATACCAGGAGGTCAGCACCCGAAGCGTGGCCGCGGCGACCCGGCGGTTCGCGGGGTCGTACGCGAACATCTTCCGCTCGTAGTCGTCGTGGAGCCGCTCGAACCCGGCATAGGTGTCGGGCACGCCCTCGATGTCCATCATCTCGCCCATCCGCCGGCCCACCAGCGCCAGGCTCTCGGTCTCCTGCTCGCACAGGCGCCGCCAGCCGAACCGGTCGATCCACCGCTTCGGACCCACCACCGTGGTGGCCAGGACGTAGAGGAAGTCCTCGTTGGGGATGCGGTACCGCCCGTGTATGCGGTTCAGATGACGGGCGGCCGCCCGGCCGTGCTCCGAGTCCATTCCCTCGCGGACCATCTCGTAGCTGATCAGCACCGTGTCGTCGTACCGCTTCTGGCCGGCACGCTCGAACTCCTGGGTGCGGTCCAGGAGCCGCGAGATGCGCGGGACGCCGAAGTCGCGCAGAAACGCGACCGACGTCCCCTGGAGATAGTCGCGGGGGAACTCGTAGTGGGTGATCCACCGGAAGATCTGCTCGAAGTCCTGCTGCGGATCCATCCGCCGGATCCGGCGGAGCCGGCTGTAGCGCCCCATGGGTGATCCCTCCTGTCGGCACCGCGGCCGCGGGCTCGCGGTACGAGTGGTCGTGCCGGGACGGCGCACGGCCTCACCATGGGCACCTCCGGCTTCGGGAATCTGCCTGGCTACCGGGAGCCCGGGGGCGGACCGGGAACACCCGTGAGTCGAAGATACTGAAACTATTGAGTTGTAACATCAGGCGTCAATACCCCGCCCGCGGCGGAGACTTGAAAGCGTCGGCGGCGGATCAGGCGTTGAGGGCGGCCAGTTCCGCGTCGGCGCGCTCGGTGACCAGCGCGAGGACGCGGCCGGCGGCGGCCAGGTCCTCGGCGGGGATACCGCCCCAGATGCGGGCGCTGATCGGAGCGGTCCGCGTGCCGACGGAGGCGAGCAGTTCGCGTCCCGCGTCCGTGGGCCCGAGGTGCGCGCCGTCCATGACGAGCAGCCGCCTGTCCAGCAGTTCGTCGACGGTGGCGCGGACGGCGGCCGGATCGGCCTTGAGGGAGTCCCGCACCTGCGCTTCGAGTTCGTCCCGCGCCCCACCCCCGCTCCGTACGGACGGTGAGGGGGGCGGACGTCTCAGACGGTCTCCAGTGTGGTGCCGCCGCTCTCGAGCGCGGCGATCTCGTCGCTCGGCGCGCCGCTGTCGGTCACGAGGATGTCCACGAGGCTCGACGGGCCGACGTACGCGTGGGCGGTACGGCCGAGCTTCGTGCCGTCGGCCGCGACGACGACGCGGCGCGCGGAGGCGATCACCGCCTTCTTCACGCTCGCCTCGTCGAGGTCGTAGGCGGTCATGCCGTCGGCCGCGGTCAGGCCGCAGCACCCCAGGACGGCGGTGTCGAAGCGCAGCGCCGACAGCGACGCGAGGGTGAGGGGCCCGATGAGCGCGCCCTCGCCGGCACGGGGCCGGCCGCCCGGAACCAGCAGCACGGTCGGTTCCGGCGCGTCGCCGAGCACGGCGATCGCCTGCAGCGACAAGGGCATCACGGTGACCGGCCGGCCGTGCAGCAGACGGGCGACCTCCAGGCAGGTGGTGCCGCTGTCCAGCAGCACGGTCTCGCCGTCGGTGATGAGCGAGGCCACCCTGGCCGCGATCCTGCGCTTGACGTCGACGCCTTCGTGGGCGCGCAGCGCGAACGGGGGCTCGTCGCCCCGCAGGAGCAGGGTGCGGGCGCCCCCGCGGAACCGTTCGAGGACCCCCTGGGCGGCCAGATGGCCGAGGTCCCGGCGGATGGTCATCTCCGACGCCCCCGTGAGGCCGGTGAGTTCGGTGACGGTGGCCGTGCCCGTCTCCTGGACGGCCTGGGCGATCAGACGGTGGCGCTCCGCGGTGTTCATGCCGTGATTCAACACCACACAGAACGAACAGTGAAGATGGTTGAAAGACCCTCTACTGAACTTGAAATTTGTTCGTTAGGGTGTGTGACATGGAAAGACCCCTGCGAGCGGCCCGTGCTGCGACATTCATCTACTTCGTGCTCAACGGCACCCTGCTGGGCATGTGGGTCGTGCAGATCCCGGCCATCGAGGAACAGGTGGGCATCAGCCACGCGGCCCTGGGCGGGTTCCTCGTGCTGCTCGGCGCCGGGGCCTTCCTCGGCATGCAGGTCGGCGGCCGGCTGTCCGACCGGCTCGGCCCCCGCACCGTCGTACCCCTGGCCGGCGTCCTGTGCAGCGTCACCCTGATCCTGCCCGGCCTCGCCCAGCAGCCGTGGGTCCTCGGAGCGGCCCTGCTGATCTTCGGATTCGGCAACGGCACCCTCGACGTCAGCATGAACGCGCACGCCGTACAGGTGGAGAAGGCCTACGAACGTCCCGTCATGTCGGCCTTCCACGCCACCTTCTCCATCGGCGGCGTCCTGGCCGCGCTCGTGGGCGCCGCGGCCCTCGGCATCGGCTGGGGCCCGGCCGCGACCCTCGCCGCGGTGGCGGTGACCGGCGTCGTCGTCGCGCTCGCGTCCGCCCGTCTCCTGCTGCCGTCCGCCCCCGCCGAGCCCGCGGCCGATGCCGCCGACGGGCTACAGACCGAGAAGCGCGCCGTCCCCGCCCGGATCTGGCTCCTCGCCGTCCTGGCTCTGCTGATCATGCTGTGCGAGGGAGCCGCCAACGACTGGAGCGTCCTGCACCTCAAGACCGTCCTGGGCGCGCCGGAGAGCACCGCCGCCTTCGCCTTCGGCACCTTCGCGGCGACGATGACCATCGGCAGGTTCCTGGCGGACCGCGTGTCCGCACGGTTCGGCCCGGTCGCCGTCCTGCGGTACGGCTCCGCGCTGGCCGCCGTCGGCATCACGCTCGTGGCGCTCTCGCCCTGGATCTGGGCCGCCCTCATCGGCTGGGCCCTGTTCGGCCTCGGCCTGTCCGGCTGTGTCCCGCAGCTCTTCAGCGCCGCCGGACACGCCGATCCGGCGGCCGCCGGCACCAACGTCTCCCGGGTCGCCGGACTCGGTTACATCGGCATGCTCGCGGGCCCCGCCGTCATCGGCTGGATGACCCACGTCATGCCCCTCAACCACACGTTCCTGCTCCCCGCCCTGTTCTGCGCCATCGCCGCCGTGGCGGCCGGAGTGCTCCGCACCCCCGCGCAGCGGCCCCGCGAGGTCGAACTGACCTCCTGACCACCTGTGCGGCACGGCCTGACCCCGTGCCGCACAGGCCTTCCCCACTCCACGGACGCGAAAGCGGCCGCCGCAACGGCGGACGGACTCCGGGCCCTCACGGACGGCCCGCCGGGACACGCCGGGACTCGGCCGACTCGGAAGAGCGGACGCCCCCGCATGCGAGGCCGGCGTCGGCGAGGGTCCGGGCCCCGGCCGTGAAGCGGCCGCGCGAGAGCCCGGCCCCCGGCCTACGGCGTCGCGCGCGAGGCGCGATCAACCCTGCGGCTCCTGCGGCTTGGCGTCCACCTCACGCAGCGCCTCGTCCTTGAGCTCGGTCCGCGCCTCCGTACGGTGGCCGCGCGCGATGTAGTCCCGCACGACCACCTCGATCGCGTCCTGCGGTGATCCGACTCCGGCCAGCACCATCACTTCCACCACGAGCTCGGCGTCCAGACTGATGTTCACCTTGGCCACAGTGCCCCCTCCTCGCATCCCGCCCGCACTGTATCCGTACGGCACCCGGTGACCGGAGCCCGTCCGCTGCCACGGCCGAGGTGGAGCGGCTGCTGACGGCCGAACTCGAGGACCGCGCCGCCCGGCACGGCGGCGACCGGGTGCGACTCGACACCGACGAAGCCCTGGAAGCGGCCACCCGGCCCTACCGCGACAGCGGGTACGCCGAAGCCCCCGGCCGCACGGTGGGCCAGGGGTCAGGTCGTTCCCGCGCGCGGGGCGCTGCTCCCGCGGACGACCAGCCGGTGCGGGATCGTCAGATCGGTCGCGGGAACCTCGTTGCGCGGGCTGTAGATGCGGTCGGCCAGACACTGCAGGGCGCGGGCGGCGATCTGGCGGCGTCAACTCCCGCTTGCGCACCGCCCACGCCCCGGCATCATGTTCCAGAGCGTCATGGCAGCGCGCCTTCAGATCACGCCCGGCCAGCGCGCCCAGATGCGCACCTTCTCGTCCGCACCGGTGAGCTGACCCAGCCGGGTACGGACCGCCACCCCCGACGGGCCGGAAACGACGAACGGCGCCGCAAGCGTCCGCAGCCCGCCCATTGCCTCA
>NZ_JOCA01000018.1 GCF_000718785.1 Streptomyces sp. NRRL WC-3626
GTTGAGTTCTCAAGGAACGGACGCTTCCTTTGTACTCACCCTCTCGGGCTTTCCTCCGGGCGCTTCCCTTCGGTCTTGCGTTTCCGACTCTATCAGATCCTTTCGGGCCTGATTCCCAGTCGGTGGGTTCTGCCGTCGAGCCGTCCGCTTTCGCTTGTCGGCCTTTCGACATTCACTACGTTAACCGATTCCCCCGCTCGATTCATAATCGGGCTTCGCGGTTCAGAATTCAGGCATGCGGACATGACGAATTCGACCCCGCTGAGGGGTGGATCGTAGGTAGTGGGTGGCCGCTCCCGGCTGCAGGCGATCGCCGTACCCGGGTCAAGCGGCTCGGGCCACATTACGCATGTTCCAGGAACGAGTCAACTTCGGCGGCGCCGTGGCGCGTGGGCCCGGTACGGGCTCACCGTCGGGTCGTCGGTGACCCAGTAGCGCCAGGGGTGGACGGCTCCCTCTCCGGAGACTCCGGTGCGTGGGCCGCTGCTCACCTGGCCGGAGGGCACCGAGGTGCCGGTGAGGACCCGTAGCGGGGTGTCGGTGGTCGCGCAGGCGTCCGTGCCGTTGAACTCGCGGTCGACGCCGAGTGCCGTGGCCAGACGGGCCGGCCCCTTGGCGAGCTCCTTGTCGTTGCGGGCCGAGAGCCGGCGGGTGCGGGCCAGTTCGGCGCCCTCGGTGATCTCGCCGGCCCGGAGCAGTACACCGCTCGCCCTGCCTTCGGGGCCGCAGACGAGGTTCATGCAGAACCACATGCCATAGGTGAAGTAGACGTACACGTGTCCGGGCTCACCGAACATCACCTCATTGCGGGCGGTACGACCGCGATAGGCGTGGGAGCCGGGGTCGTTCGCGCCGTCGTACGCCTCCACCTCGGTCAGGCGGAGGGCGATCGGACCGTCCGGGGTGTCGCGGACCACGATCCGGCCGAGGAGGTCGGGGGCGACCTCGAGGACGGGGCGGTCGAAGAACTTCCTCGGCAGGGGCGTACGGTCGGGGGTCGCGATCATGCCGTCCGAGGGTACTGGAGACGGTCGGTGCCACGGGGTGGTCAGCGGGCTCCGTGGTTGCCAGGGTGTGGACGCGGAACCGGCCACGGCCGGATCGCGTTGTTAGGGATCAGCGTCCATACGGACGACTCGGGATGGACGACTCGACGCAGGACGACGGATCAGGTGTGGCCCACGGGGGTCCCCTGGAGAGGGAGAGACATGGCGTTCAAGAAGCTGCTGGCGAGTCTGGGTGCCGGCGGGGCCTCGGTGGAGACGGTGCTGCACGAGGTCAACGTCGTTCCGGGCGGTGTCGTCCAGGGCGAGGTGCGGATCCAGGGCGGGTCGGTGAACCAGCAGATCGAGGGACTCTCGGTCGGGCTGCAGGCCAAGGTCGAGGTGGAGAGCGGCGACCAGGAGTACAAGCAGGACATCGAGTTCACGAAGTCGAGCCTGGGCGGCGCCTTCGAACTGCAGGCCGGCGCGGTGCACGCGGTGCCGTTCGGGCTGGAGATCCCGTGGGAGACGCCGATCACGATGATCGACGGGCAGGCGCTGCGCGGGATGAACATCGGGGTCAGCACCGAGCTGGCGATCGCGCGTGCGGTGGACTCCAGTGACCTGGACCCGGTCAACGTGCACCCGCTGCCGGCGCAGAAGGCGATCCTGGACGCGTTCATCCAGCTGGGCTTCCGCTTCAAGAACGCGGACATGGAGCGCGGTCACATCCGGGGCACGCGGCAGAAGCTGCCCTTCTACCAGGAGATCGAGTTCTTCCCGCCGCAGCAGTACCGCGGGCTGAACCAGGTCGAGCTGAGCTTCGTGGCCGACGAGCAGGCCATGGACGTCATCCTGGAGATGGACAAGAAGCCGGGTCTGTTCAGTGAGGGCAGCGACACCTTCCGCTCCTTCAAGGTGGGGCTGCACGACTACCAGGGCACCGACTGGACGGCGTATCTCAACCAGTGGCTGTCGGAGGTCGGCAGCAAGCGCAACTGGTTCTAGGCTCGGTTCCCACTGAACGCGATCGATCAGGAGGTACCGAGGTGACCGAGCTCAAGCGGCGGCCGCTCCCCCACGACTTCCATCCGCCCGTGCCGTCGTTCACGGTGTCGAGCGAGGATGTGCAGGACGGGGCGGCGCTCAAGGACGCTCAGGTCCACGCGGCCGGCAACACCTCTCCGCAGCTGCGGTGGGAGGGTTTCCCGGCGGAGACCAAGAGCTTCGCCGTGACCTGCTACGACCCCGACGCTCCCACAGGCAGCGGGTTCTGGCACTGGGTGGTGTTCGACATCCCGGCCTCGGTGACCGAGCTGCCGGTCGGCGCGGGCGGCGGCACGTTCGAGGGTCTCCCCCAGGGCGCCGTCCACGCGCGCAACGACTACGGCAGCAGGGACTTCGGCGGCGCCGCGCCGCCGCCCGGCGACGGGCCGCACCGGTATGTGTTCACGGTGTACGCCGTGGACCAGGAGAAGCTCGGTCCGGACGCGGACGCGTCCCCTGCCGTAGTGGGCTTCAACCTGCGGTTCCACACCCTGGCTCGCGCCCAGCTGATCGGTGAGTACGAGGTGCCCGGGGAGTCCTGAGAGGGTCCGAGCGCTCCCCCGGGCGTTCATGGAACGTTTGCCCGCCCCTGGTCTTGGAATTGATCAGGGGCGGGCATTTTTGTTGCCGGGGGTTGCGGGGTCATCTCCCGTGGAAGCAGCAGATATTGCGTTGTCCATCCCGGCGTGCCCGGCCAGAGTTGATCCCAGCCCGCCGAGGGGTGGGCCGGTGCACACGGGAGGTGGGCTGGTATGCGGGACACGCTGGTACTCAACGCGAGCTTCGAGCCGTTGTCGACGGTGACGTTGAACCGAGCCGTCGTTCTGGTGCTTCAGGACAAGGCCGTCGTCGAGCAGGCCCACCCCGAACTGCGGATGCGTGGGGCCGCGGTCGACATACCGGCGCCCCGGGTGATCAGGCTCTGCCACTACGTGAGGGTGCCGTTCCGAAGACAAGCGCCGTGGTCGCGGCGGGGTGTGCTGGTGCGGGACCGGCACCGGTGCGCGTACTGCGGCCGGCGGGCGACGACCGTGGACCACGTGGTGCCGCGGTCGCACGGTGGACAGGACACGTGGCTGAACACGGTGGCCTCGTGCGCGGAGGACAATCACCGGAAGGCGAATCGGACGCCTGAGCAGGCGGATATGCCGCTGTTGCGGCGGCCGTTCGAGCCTACGCCGGCTGATGCGATGCTTTTGGCGTTGGGGGCGGAGGATTTCGAGGCGTTGCCCGAGTGGTTGACGCTGGATGCGGCGTGACGGCCTCGCCGTAGGGGTGGGGGCACCGCCCGGCTGCGGGTTGTCTGTGCCTGGTCGCGCAGTTCCCCGCGCCCCTGGGGGATGCGGGGAGCCTCTGCTGACAGGTGACCCGCACCCCCGTGCTCGTGGAGGGGTGCGGGCCATCCCGTGCTTTCAGGTTCCGTCAGTCGATCGAGGGCTTTTCCCGGCGTTCCTGGGCGGGGACGTTGGCGGTCGGGGTGTTTCCGCCGGCCATGGCTCCGAAGTTGCCCATGGCTCCGGAGAGGCCCTTGAGGGCGTCGCCGATCTCGCTGGGGACGATCCAGAGCTTGTTGGCGTCGCCCTCGGCGATCTTCGGGAGCATCTGGAGGTACTGGTAGGAGAGGAGCTTCTGGTCCGGGTCTCCGGCGTGGATGGCCTCGAAGACCGTACGGACCGCCTGGGCCTCGCCCTCGGCGCGCAGGGCCGCCGCCTTGGCCTCACCCTCGGCGCGCAGGATCTGGGACTGCTTCTCGCCCTCGGCGCGCAGGATCTCGGACTGCCGGACACCTTCGGCCTGGAGGATCGCGGCGCGCTTGTCGCGGTCGGCGCGCATCTGCTTTTCCATCGAGTCCTGGATGGAGGTGGGCGGTTCGATGGCCTTGAGTTCGACGCGGTTGACGCGGATGCCCCACTTGCCGGTGGCCTCGTCGAGGACTCCGCGCAGGGCCGCGTTGATCTCCTCGCGGGAGGTGAGGGTGCGCTCCAGGTCCATGCCGCCGATGATGTTGCGCAGCGTGGTGACGGTGAGCTGCTCGATGGCCTGGATGTAGCTGGCGACCTCGTAGGTGGCGGCGCGGGCGTCGGTCACCTGGTAGTAGATGACGGTGTCGATGTTGACGACCAGGTTGTCCTGGGTGA
Source organism: Streptomyces sp. NRRL WC-3626 (assembly GCF_000718785.1). Classification (GTDB taxonomy): domain Bacteria; phylum Actinomycetota; class Actinomycetes; order Streptomycetales; family Streptomycetaceae; genus Streptomyces; species Streptomyces edwardsiae. Next base: position 4,169 of record NZ_JOCA01000018.1, read on the forward strand.
TCACCGGCTGCGGCGGGAACGGTACGACCTGTTCGCGCAGGTCGATGCGGTTGCGGATGGTGTCGATGAACGGGACGACGATGTTGAGGCCCGCGTTGAGTGTCCGTGTGTAGCGGCCGAAGCGCTCGACGATGGCGGCGCTTGCCTGTGGGATGACTTGGATCGTCTTGATCAGGGCGATGAAGACCAACACCACCAGGATGATCAGGACGATGATGATCGGTTCCATCGTCGGTTCCCCGAACCCTTCTTAGCCTCGGCGCCTGCGGCAGATCGTGTGCCTGTGGAAGATCTCGCGGTTGAAGATCTTGCTGGTCGAGTCTGTCAGACCATCGGTACAACTGGGAGGTTGTTCGCCCCAGTTGTGTCGTGCCGGATCACATGACGATCGCCGTGGCCCCCTCGATGTCCACGACGTCCACTTCCTGGCCTGCTTCATAGGCGTTGCCCGCGTCGAGGGCGCGTGCCGACCAGACCTCGCCGGCCAGCTTGATCCGGCCGCCGGAGCCGTCGACGCGCTCCAGGACGACGGCCTGTTTTCCTTTCAGGGCGTCCACTCCGGTGGCGAGTTGGGGCCGCGCGGCGCGGTGTCTGTTCGCGATGGGCCGTACGACGGCGATGAGCGCGGTCGATACGACGGCGAAGACCACGACCTGGGCGACGGCGCCGCCGCCGAAGATGCCGGAGACCACTGCCGCGGCGACGGCGCCCACCGCGAGCATGCCGAGTTCGGGCATCGCGGTGATCACGAGCCCGATGCCGAGTACCGCCGCGCCGATCAGCCACCACAGCCATGCGTCGATGTCCACCCGGCCATGGTAGGACCGCGCACCCGGTCGCCGACAGGGCGCCGATCAGTTTCAACGCGCCTTGTGGCTCCGGGGCTTGGGTGCGGGGTGCCGGGAGGGGCTCAGGAGATGGGAAGGCCCTGGGCGGTGAAGCGGTCGCCGACCTGCTCGACGACGAGCGGGAGGCCGAAGCAGAGGGAGAGGTTGCGGGAGGTGAGTTCGAGCTCCAGCGGTCCTGCGGCGAGGACCTTGCCCTGGCGGATCATCAGGACGTGGGTGAAGCCCGGGGCGATCTCCTCGACGTGGTGCGTGACCATGATCATGGAGGGGGCGATGGGGTCGCGGGCGAGCCGGCCGAGACGGCGTACGAGGTCCTCCCGGCCGCCGAGGTCGAGGCCGGCCGCGGGCTCGTCGAGGAGCAGCAGCTCGGGGTCGGTCATCAGGGCGCGGGCGATGAGGGTGCGCTTGCGCTCTCCCTCGGAGAGGGTGCCGAACCTGCGTTCGAGGTAGTCGGACATGCCGAGGCGGTCGAGGAAGGCGCGGGCGCGCTGCTCGTCGATGTCCTCGTACTCCTCCTGCCAGCCGGCGGTCATGCCGTAGGCGGCGGTGAGCACGGTCTGCAGGACGGTCTGCTTCTTGGGGAGCTTGTCGGCCATGGCGATGCCGGCCACGCCGATGCGGGGGCGCAGCTCGAAGACGTCGGTGCCGGCGGTGCCGAGGGTCTCGCCGAGGATGCTGACGGTGCCCTTGCTCGGGTAGACGTAGCTGGAGGCAATGTTGAGGAGGGTGGTCTTGCCGGCGCCGTTGGGGCCGAGGATGACCCAGCGCTCGCCCTCCTTCACCGACCAGGAGACCTGGTCCACCAGAGCCCGGCCCTCACGGACCACGGATACGTCCTGAAGCTCCAGAACATCGCTCATGAGCGCGTTGTCTCCCCTTGCAGTGTGGCCGGTCTCGGCTGTCGCGTACGCCTGTGCGTCGGTCCGCCGCACCCGTGGGCGCAGCCCATCATGAAATCTACGCCACTGGTCGTCCCGGACATTCCTCCGGTCCGCTTCTTGGGGTCTGTCTAGGGTGGGGGGATGCTCTCGGAACCTCGCTCTGGACGCCTCGCCGCTTGGGGAAACGCCCTTCTTGCCGGACTTGTCTCGCCGGATGACGCCGTGCTCGCGATCGTCGGGGAGGACGCGGTGCACCGGGTGGAGGGGTTGCCGGGTGAGCCGGCGCCGGTGGGGCTCACGCTGGCGCTCGGGCGGTTGCGGACGCTGGGGGTGAGCGGGCTGCGGCTGGCGCTGCCGGCGCCGGGGCATCCGCTGGGGCTGAGCGGGCCGCCGGAGTTCAACGCGCGGGCGCTGGAGGCGGAGGAGGCGGTGGTGTGTTCCGGGGCCGCGTGGGGGCTGGTGCCGGAGGTGTCCGAGGCCGGGCCCCCGGGTGATGTGCGTGTGGAGGTGGTCTGGCACTGTCTGCCGGTGCGGTCGGCGCCGCCGGCGGATGTGCCGTCGCTCGGGGAGGCCGAGCGGGAGCTGGCGGAGGCGTTGCGGGACGCGACGGAGGTGCTGACGCGGCTGGATGTGGCCGGGTCGGGGCCGGTGGCGGAGTCGGCGATCGACGCGTATCGGGCGCGGGCGTCCGCCTCGCGGGGGCGGGGGGTGTTGGCTCCGGGGTATCCGGCTCGGGCGGTGCGGGTGCTGGAGCTGGCTCAGCGAGTGGGGGCGCTGGTGTCGCTGGCGGGGGGTGTGGGGCACGGGGGTGCGGTGAGTGCGTCGGAGATGACCGCGCGGGCTGCGGCGTTGCGGCCGGTGGAGCGGACGGGGCGGCGGGCGCAGGTGGCCGCGTACAACTCCGTTGTGGAGGAGCGGGGGGTGGGGTGAGCCGGGTCTCCGGGGCGGGTGCGGGGTGTGCGGTGCCGCACCTGCGCCGCGCGGCTCGCGTGGCCGCCGATCCGCGGATCCGCCGATCCCTCGATCCGCCGATCCGCCAATCCGCGGGCAGGCGTGCCGCAGGGCGGCACGGGTGGGCGCGACGGCACCCCGTAAGCGCCGGGCCGCGCGACCTCCCCCCGCTCAGCCCTCACCCCGGGTGCCTGCCCGACGGGGGTGGGTGTGCGCTCGCCCCGCTGGAGGGGGTGCCGCTGCGCCCACCCGTGCCGCCCCAGCGGCACGACTGCCCGCAGCTACGCGGGCTACGGCGGTGCGGCTGGCCGCAGCTACGCGGCTGCAGTGGCCCGGCTGCCCGCAGCTCGGCGGGCTACGGCGGCAGGGCCGGTCGCAGCTGCGCGGCAGAGCGGGCTGCGGGGGGTGCTGGTGGGCCCTGGGCGCCTGGTGGGCGGCCAGGGCTTCGCGCGGGGTGTCAGCGGTTGACGGCGGTGTTGCCGAAGGCCGGGTTGAGGAGGCCGATGACGTTGACGCTGTTGCCGCTGACGTTGACCGGGACGTCGACCGGGACCTGGACGAGGTTGCCGGAGACGACGCCCGGGGAACCGACGGCCTTGCCGTGGGCGTGGCTGCCGTCGGTGGCGGAGGCCATGCCCGTACCGGCGGCGAGCAGACCGCCGGCCACCATCGTCACGGCCGCTGCCTTCTTCAGGTTCTTCACTTTCCGATGCCCTCCTGGTGATGACCGCGGCAGGCGCCGCGGCGTGCACTGGAGAACGACGGGTGCCGACGAGGGATACGGCCACCTGGGGGACATTCCCCCTACGGTATGAATCTCAGATCGGACGGACTCAGCCGGTCAGACCGTGCCGTACGGCCCACAGCGCGGCCTGGGTACGGTCCGCCAGGTCGAGTTTCATCAGGATGTTCGACACGTGCGTCTTCACCGTCTTCTCCGAGAGCACCAGGGCGCGCGCGATCTCCCGGTTGGCGCGCCCGTCGGCTATCAGCCCGAGCACTTCGCGCTCCCGGTCGGTGAGGGACCCGGCGCGTCCCGTGCCCGTGCCGGTCTCCTCCTGGGAGAGCAGCGCACCGGCCACCTCCGCCTGCAGCAGCACGTGCCCCGCGTGCACGGAGCGGATGGCTCCGGCGAGCGCGTCGGGGTCGACGTCCTTGTACACATAGCCGGCGGCCCCCGCGCGCAGGGCGGGGACGACGGTGCGCTGCTCGGTGAAGCTGGTGACGATGAGCACACGCGCGGGGTGGTCCAGTTCGCGGAGCCGGCGCAGCGCGTCCACGCCGTCCATGCCGGGCATCTTGACGTCCATGAGGATGACGTCGGGCCCCAGTTCCCCCGCCAGGGCGACTCCCTCGGCGCCGTCCGCGGCCTCGCCGACGACCTCGATGTCGTCCTGCACCTCGAGGAAGGTGCGCAGTCCCCGGCGTACCACCTGGTGATCGTCGACCAGCAGCACCTTGATTGCGTCAGCCACCGGGGACCTCCATCTCGATCGTGGTGCCCTTGCCGGGCGCCGATTCCACGGTCAGCGTGCCGCCGACCCCGCTCGCCCGGTCCCGCATGGAGACCAGGCCCAGATGGCGGCCCGCGCGGCGCACGATGCGCGGGTCGAAGCCGCCGCCGTCGTCGCTGACCCGCAGGACCGCTCCGCCGCCGCGCCGGTCCAGGGTGACGTCGACGTGGTCGCCGCCGGAGTGCCGCAGCGCGTTGTGCAGGGCCTCCTGGGCGACGCGGAGCACCGCCTCCTCCTGGGCGGCGGGCAGGGCGCGTACGCCGTGGCCGGTGAAGGTCACGCGGGCGGTGTGGGCACGGTCGAGGACCTGGATCTGGGTGCGGAGCGTGGCGACGAGGCCGTCCTCGTCGAGGGCCGCGGGGCGCAGTTCGACGACCGCCGCGCGCAGTTCGTCGGCGGCCTCGGCGGCCAGGGCGGCGACCTGCTGGAGCTCGCCCTTGGCGCGGGACGGGTCGCGGTCGACGAGGCGGGCGGCCGCCTGGGCGGTGAGCCGCAGGGAGAAGAGTTTCTGGCTGACGGCGTCATGGAGCTCGTGGGCGAGGCGGGAGCGTTCCTCGGCGATGGTCAGCTCGCGGCTGCGCTCGTAGAGCCGGGCGTTGGTGAGGGCGATCGCCGCGTGCTGGGCGAGGATGCCGAGCAGTTCCTCGTCGTCCTCGGTGAAGCCGCAGGTGCCCTCGGGCTTGGGGCACCGCTTGTTGGCGAGGAACAGGGCACCGATGACCTCGTCGCCGTCGCGGATGGGCAGGCCCAGGAAATCGACCAGATCGGGGTGGGCGCCGGGCCAGCCCCCGAAGCGGGGGTCGCGGCGTACGTCGGCGAGGCGCTGGGGGGTGGCCTCGTTCAGCATCGCGGCGAGGATGCCGTGCTGGCGCGGGAGGGGGCCGATGGCCTTCCACTCCTCGTCGCTGACGCCGTCGACCACGAACTGGGCGAAGCCGCCGTGGTCGTCGGGGACGCCGAGGGCGGCGTACTGCGCGTCGAGGAGTTCGCGGGCCGAGGCGACGATCGTCTTGAGGACGTCGCGCACCTCGAGGTGCCTGCTCATGGCCAGCAACGCGGAACTCACCGCGGCGAGGCCGGACCGGGGGCCGTGACTCATGTCCTCACGGTACCGGCGGGCACTGACGGCGGGATCGGACGTGCGGCGGGCCGGTGGACCTAGGCCGGAGGTCCCGGGGTCCCGGACGGCGGCGTAGGGCCGGGGGCCCGGGGACGGTGACGTAGGCCCAACGGACCCCGGCTGCTGCGTCCCCGGCCCGAGGCGACGGCGGCGGGCCCGTCCCTACGTTGAGGGCACGCCGATCAAGCGGCGTCGAAGGACGAGGGGACGGTAGCCATGCCGGTTGCGATCATCACGGGGGCTTCGAAGGGGCTCGGGGAGGCGCTCGCCCTGGCGCTGGCGGAGCGCGGCTGGGATCTGGTGCTGGACGCGCGGGACCCGGTGCCGCTCGCGGAGGCTGCCGGGCCGCTGTCGGCGCACGGCACGCGGGTGACGGCGCTGCCCGGGGACGTGACGGACGCCGCGCACCGCGCGGAGCTGGTGGCGGCGGCGTGGCGGCTGGGCGGGGTGGATCTGCTGGTGCACAACGCGAGCGCGCTGGGCGCCGAGCCGCTGGTCCCGCTGGAGGAGCTGCCGCTGGACGGGCTGCGGCGGGCGCTGGAGGTGAATCTGGTGGCGGCGCTGGGCCTGGTCCAGGAGGCGCTGCCGCTGCTCAGGGCGGCGCCCGCCGGGGCGGTGCTGGCGGTCAGCTCGGACGCCGCCGCCGAGGCGTATCCGACGTGGGGCGGGTACGGGGCGTCCAAGGCGGCCCTGGACCAGCTGGCGGCGGTGCTGGCGGAGGAGGAGCCGGGGCTGCGGGTGTGGTCGGTCGACCCCGGGGACATGGCGACGGACCTGTACGTGGCGGCCGTACCGGACGACGACGGTCCACGGCCGGCACCGGCGAGTGTGGTGCCCGCGTTCCTGCGGCTGCTGGACGAGCGGCCGGCGAGCGGCCGCTACGCGGCGCCGGCGCTGCTGGAGGAGCGGCGATGACCGTGATCGTCGAGGTGCCGGAGGAGCTGTCCGCGCGGGTGCCGGTGGAGCAGCGGGGCCCCGGGCTGGAGCGGGACGCGGTGCGGCTGCTGGTGTCACGGGGTACGGAGGTGTCGCATCACGCCTTCGTGGAGCTGCCGGGGCTGCTGCGGGCCGGGGACCTGCTGGTGGTGAACACGTCGCCGACGCTGGCGGCGGCGGTCGGGGGGTGGGTGGGGCACACGCGTGTGGTGGTGCACTTCTCCACGCGCGGTGACGACGGCCGCTGGGCGGTGGAGCTGCGGGATCCGGACGGCCGCGGCACCACGCGTGCGCGCGCGGGTGTACGCGCGTCTACGGAGGTGCGGCTGGTCGGGAGTGCGCGGCTGGTGCTGGAGGAGCCGCTGAGCGCGCGGGGCGAGCGGCTGTGGTGGGCGCGTGTCCCGGGGGATGTGCTCGGGGTGCTGCGGGAGCACGGGCGGGCCATCCGGTACGCGTACACGGAGCGGGACCAGCCGTTGTCGGCGTACCAGACGGTGTTCGCGCTGCCGTCGCCGGACGGTGCGGGGAGTGCGGAGATGCCGAGCGCGGGGCGTCCGTTCACCGCGCGGATGGTGGCGGAGCTGGTGAGCCGGGGGGTGCAGTTCGCCCCGGTCACGCTGCATACGGGGGTGGCGTCGGCGGAGGCGCACGAGCCGCCGTATCCGGAGCGGTTCGTGGTGCCGGAGGCGTCGGCGCGGCTGATCGGGGCGGTGCGGGCCGGGGGCGGCCGGGTGATCGCGGTGGGGACGACGGCCGTACGGGCGGTGGAGTCGGCGGCCGGTGCGGACGGTGTGGTGCGGTCCCGCGCGGGGTGGACGGATCTGGTGGTGACCCCTGAGCGCGGGGTGCGGGTGGTGGACGGGCTGCTGACCGGGCTGCACGAGCCGGAGGCCTCGCATCTGCTGATGCTGGAGGCGGTGGCCGGGCGGGCGGCCATCGGCCGGGGGTACGAGGAGGCGCTGCGCGGGCGCTATCTGTGGCACGAGTTCGGGGATGTGCACCTGGTGCTGGCGGAGTGATCGAAGACCCTCACACAGAGCATTGCTTCAGCAACCAGCAGTGAGAGCGGGGGGTGGGCCGTGTGAGGCCGGGCATAGGGCGCACATCACGTACGAAGAGGCATAGGAGAGACATACCGACCATGTGAGCGGGGCGGATAGTCCACTCTGCCCCGATTCCACCCTCCCTGATCCACTACCCGGCTTCGTACGTCACACCTTTGCCCCGCCATTTTGCGGCCGCTAAGAATGGCTGCGTCGCTCGGCGCCGTGGGTATCCCCCGCGGCGTTTGTGCCGGAAGCACCCTGTCCCCACCGGACGTCGAGCGGCCTCCGCGCTATTCGAAGAGGTCCGATCCGCATGTCCAAGCACATCCTGACCCGTGGCCACAGTCGTGCCCTGACCCGTCACCACAGGATCGCCGCCGCCGGCGTCGCGGCGCTCGGTGCGGCCGCCATCGGTTTCTCGGCCATCCCGAGCAACGCCTCCACGACCACCACGACCGAGGCCGCCGCTCCGACCGCGAAGGTCGCGTACAGCACGGAGCAGATCAAGGACGTCCGCGGGACCGTCACCGACCAGCTGGCCGGCGCGAACGTGAAGGCCGAGCAGATCGCGGCGAAGAAGCAGGCCGCCGCCGAGGCCACCGCCAAGAAGCAGGCAGCCGTGAAGGCCGCCGCCGCCAAGAAGAAGGCCGCCGCGAAGGCCAAGGCCGAGAAGTCCCGACAGGCCAAGGAGTCCGCCAGCCGTGCCGCCCAGCGCGCCGAGGTGAAGAAGGCGGCTCCCAAGAGCTACCCGAACACCCTGGACGGCTGGATCCGTGAGTCCCTGTCCATCATGAAGAAGCACGGCATCCCGGGCTCCTACGAGGGCATCCACCGCAACGTCATGCGGGAGTCCTCCGGCAACCCGCGGGCGATCAACCTCTGGGACATCAACGCCCAGAACGGCATCCCGTCCAAGGGTCTGCTGCAGGTGATCCCGCCCACCTTCGAGGCGTACCACGTGCCGGGCACCCCGAAGAACATCTACGACCCGGTCTCCAACATCACCGCCGCCTGCAACTACGCGGCGGACAAGTACGGCACCATGGACAACGTCGACAGCGCGTACTGAGGTCGGCGCGGACCTCTTCTCGCACTCACAGACGCCGAAGGGCGGCACCCTCCTGACAGGGTGCCGCCCTTCGGGGTGGTACGGCGCTCGTTACTTGCGCATGACCTCGGGCTCGTGCCGGCGCAGGAAGCGGGCCACGAAGAAGCCGCAGATCACGCCGAGCAGGATGATCGCTCCCATGTCCATGGCCCACGCCCCGACCGTGTGCTCCCAGAGCGGGTCGGTGTCGCCGGCCGTCTCCGGCGGGCTGATCCTGTTGAAGTCGAGCGTGGCGCCCGACGCGGCGACCGCCCAGCGCGACGGCATCAGGAACGAGAACTGGTTGACGCCGATCGAGCCGTGCAGCGTGAACAGACAGCCGGTGAAGACGACCTGGATGATCGCGAACATCACCAGCAGCGGCATGGTCTTCTCCGCCGTCTTCACCAGCGAGGAGATGATCAGGCCGAACATCATCGAGGTGAAGCCCAGCGCCATGATCGGCACGGAGAGCTCCAGCAGTGTGAAGCCGCCGAAGACCAGGCCCTCCTCCGGGATCTCCCGGCTGGAGAAGCCGATCACGCCGACCAGGAGCCCCTGCAGCACGGTGATCATGCCGAGCACGAACACCTTGGACATCAGGTACGCCGAGCGGGACAGGCCGGTGGCGCGCTCCCGCTCGTAGATGACCCGTTCCTTGATCAGCTCACGTACGGAGTTCGCGGCGCCCGCGAAGCACGCGCCGACCGCGAGGATCAGCAGGACGGTGGTCGCGGTGCCGTTCGGGATGATCCGGCCGGTCTGCGGGTTGGGCGGGTTGGGCAGCAGGCCCTTGTCCGCGTCGATCAGCAGGCTGACCGCGCCGAGGACGGCGGGCAGGATCACCATCAGGGCGAGGAAGCCCTTGTCGGAGACGATCACCGAGACATAGCGGCGCACCAGGGTCACGAACTGTGACATCCAGCCCTGCGGCTTCGGCGGTTTCATCGCCTGCATCGCCGGGACCTGTACGGACTGCGGTGCGACGGCGTCGATGTCCGCGGCGTACATCTGGTAGTGCTGCGAGCCCTTCCAGCGGCCCGCCCAGTCGTAGTCGCGGTAGTTCTCGAAGGCGGAGAAGACGTCGGCCCAGGTGTCGTAGCCGAAGAAGTTCAGCGCCTCCTCGGGCGGGCCGAAGTAGGCGACGGAGCCGCCCGGCGCCATCACCAGCAGCTTGTCGCAGATCGCCAGCTCGGCCACCGAGTGGGTGACGACGAGGACGGTGCGGCCGTCGTCGGCGAGGCCGCGCAGCAGCTGCATGACGTCGCGGTCCATACCCGGGTCGAGACCGGAGGTCGGCTCGTCCAGGAAGATCAGCGACGGCTTGGTGAGCAGCTCCAGGGCGACGGAGACACGCTTGCGCTGGCCGCCGGACAGGGACGTGACCTTCTTGTCCTTGTGGATGTCCAGCTTGAGCTCGCGCAGCACCTCGTCGATGCGGGCGTCGCGCTCGGCGGCCGTGGTGTCGGAGGGGAAGCGGAGCTTGGCCGCGTACTTGAGGGCCTTCTTGACGGTCAGCTCCTTGTGCAGGATGTCGTCCTGCGGGACCAGACCGATGCGCTGACGCAGCTCGGCGAACTGCTTGTACAGGTTCCGGTTGTCGTAGAGGACCTCGCCCTGGTTGGCGGGGCGGTAGCCGGTGAGCGCCTTGAGCAGGGTCGACTTGCCGGAGCCGGACGGTCCGATGACCGCGATCAGCGACTTCTCGGGGACGCCGAAGGAGACGTCCTTGAGGATCTGCTTGCCGCCGTCGACGGTGACGGTCAGATGGCGGGCGGAGAAGGACACCTCACCGGTGTCGACGAACTCCTCGAGCCGGTCGCCGACGATCCGGAACGTCGAGTGACCGACGCCCACGATGTCGGTGGGGCCGAGCAGTTGGGTGCCGCCCTTGGCGATCGGCAGACCGTTGACGTACGTGCCGTTGTGCGAGCCGAGGTCGCGGATCTCCATGCGGCCGTCGGGCGTGGAGTGGAACTCGGCGTGGTTGCGGGAGACCTGGAGGTCGGAGACGACCAGGTCGTTCTCCAGCGCACGGCCGATGCGCATCACGCGGCCGAGGGAGAACTGGTGGAACGTGGTGGGGCTGCGGTCGCCGTAGACCGGCGGCGCCCCCGCGGCACCGCCGGGACCCTGCTGCTGCGGGAAGTGCGGCGCGGGCTGCTGCGCGGCCGGCTGCTGCGGCTGCTGCCAGCCGGGCTGCTGCTGTTGCGGCGCCTGCTGCTGTGAGGCCCAGCCGGCGTTCGCGCCCTGCGCCGCGTACGGCTGCTGCGGCTGGGCCTGCGGCGCGGCGGCGGCGACGCCGGACAGGGTCACGCGCGGCCCGTCGGTCGCGTTGCCCAGGTTCAGCGCCGTGTCGGAGCCGAACTCCAGGTGGTGGATCCGCTGTCCCTGCGCGAACGTGCCGTTCGTGCTGCCGTGGTCCTCGATGACCCAACTGCGGCCGTTGAAACTGATCGTGGCGTGACGCCAGGAGACCCTGGCGTCGTCCAGCACGACGTCCCCCTGCGGATCACGTCCGAGGGTGTAGGCCCTGGACGGATCGAGCGTCCAGGTCCGTCCGTTTGATTCCAGTACGAGTTCCGGCACTCCATGCCCCACTGAGTTGTCCCCCGAATTTCCCCCATCGCAGGGAGTCTAGGGATGTCGAACATCGGGGGGAACTATTCCAGGCCCGGCCCCGTGACCGAAAGTCGGGCCTTGTCACGAGCGCGCACCAAGGTGTTCACCGTCCTTTCGCGGACGGGGTTGAAATCGGCCCGGAGAGTGGTAAACCACGCGAGGGGGACACGCGCGGCCGTCACACCGCGTCGCGGATCGGGGGCTTCGTCATGAGTGCTGCCACGGGCGTTGGACCGACGGGACGCGGTGCGCGCGTGCCCTGGGTCGATGTGGTGATGTCGGCGGTCGCGGCGGTGAGCTGGGCGCTGATCGGGATGGCGGGCACGGCGGCGCTCGGGCTGCGGCTGCTGGACGCGGACGCGGCCGGTTCGCTGGGGCCGATGACCGCGGCGGTGGTGGCTCTGGGGGCGGGCGGTTCGGTCACTCCGTCCGGCGACATGTCCGCGTTCGGGCTGTCGGGCGCCGAAGCCGGTACGTCGATGGCGGTCACGCCGTTGGGCGTGAGCCTGGTGGGTGCGCTACTGCTGTCGTACTTCTTCCTGCGGTCCCTGCGGGCGGCGGGAGTGGTGGTCTCCGGCGCCGAACTCCTCGCCCGCGCGGGCGCGGTGGCCGCGCTGTTCGTGGCGATGGCGGGCGGGCTGGTGTGGGCGGGGCACGACGTCGTCACCATCGACGGGAGCGCGCTCGGGCTGGGCGGGGGTCTCGAGATCCCGGGGCTGGGGGATGTCGGGGGACTGCTGCCGGACCGGGTGGGTGATCTCGTCGACGCGGAGGCGGCGGTGGGGTTCACCGTCGACACCGTGCCGACGCTCCTCGGTGGTCTCGGCTGGGCGGCGGGGGTGCTGCTCGTCGCGCTGCTCGCGTCCCGCCGCACTCCCCTGCCGCGCGGCTGGGGCGCCGTGCACCGTGTCGTACGGCCGGTGGTGTCCGCGCTGGTCACGGTGGCGCTGGTGGCGGTGGCGGCGGGGGGCGCCGCGGCTGCTTACGCGGCGATCGGTGACGAGCATCCCCGGCGGATCGCGGGGGCCGCGCTGCTGGGGGCGCCGAACGGGGTGTGGACCGGGGTGCCGCTCGGTCTGTTCGTGCCGTGGGACGGGCGGGCGAGCGGGGCGCTGCTCGAGGTGCTGCCCCATCCCGTGGACGAGCTGCTGCGGGCGGGCTCGGACCGGCCCGTCACGCTGGGACGGCTGGCGGAGTACGACAGCCGGGTGTGGCTGCTGGCGGTGGCCGCCGCGCTGATGATGCTGCTGGCGGGGGTGCTGACGGCGGTACGGACGCCGGTGACGGCGGCCGCGGAGGCGGGCCCGGTCGCCTTCGCCGGGCGGTGCGCGCTGGGGCTGGGGGTCGCTACGGCACTGGCCCTTCCCCTGCTGGCCTGGCTGACGGAGGTGTCCGCGAACGCCTCCCTGTCCGTGCTGGGCTTCGACGCGTTCGACGCCGGCCTCGAGCTGCACGGCCGGCTCGGCATGGCGCTGCTGCTGGGCGCGGTGTGGGGGGCGGGGGCGGGAGCGGCGGGGGCGCTGCTGGCCTGGGCGAGCGGCGCCGCGGGGGCGCGGGCGGCGCGGCTGGCACGGGGTGACATGGAGGCGGAGGGTGCGTGGCGCGCGGCGGGGCGCGTCGAGGGCCCGCCCTGGACGGGGCCCGCCGGTCCGTATGAGCCGGGGCTGCCTCACCGGCCGCCGAATCCGGAGACGAATCCGTATCTGCGGCTGGGGCGGGGCCCCCGGGGGGTTGAGGAGCCGGCGTGGAGGCCGGAGGGACGGCGGGGAGCTCCGGCGCGGTCGCCGGGTGGTGCACAGGGGCTGCCGGGGCCGCGAGGAGCGGGCGGCGCGCGGGGACCGCAGGGGGCCCACGGACCCGAGGACGCCGTGCCGGCGCCAGGGACGCGCGAGCCGGGGTCGCCGGAGGCCGGCGGTGCGGCGGACGGGCGCGGGGACGTCTATGGGGCGCCGACTGTGATCGGGCCCATCGAACCGCGTCGGGGTCGGGGGTGGCCGGAAAAGCCGCCGCCTCCGGCGGATCCTCCGCCGGTGCCCCGGAAACCGGACCGTTCTTAAGGCGGGGGACATCCCCGGGACGGGCAGTGTTCGCTGTCCGGAAGGCGGACCTCGCAGGCGCGGGGCACTGGGTGCCGGATACGGTGGGAACACCATGAGCGCATCGCAGACCACCGACGTTCCCACCCTTCTTGTCAAGATCTTCGGCAGGGACCGGCCGGGCATCACGGCCGGCCTCTTCGACACCCTCGCCGCCTACTCGGTCGACGTGGTCGACATCGAGCAGGTCGTCACCCGTGGCCGCATCGTGCTCTGCGCGCTCGTGACCGAGCCGCCCGAGGGGCTCGAAGGCAATCTGCGGGCGACCGTCCACAGCTGGGCGGAGTCGATGAAGATGCAGGCGGAGATCATCTCCGGTATGGGCGACAACCGTCCGCGCGGGCACGGCCGCTCCCTGGTCACCGTGCTGGGCCACCCCCTCACCTCGGAGGCGACGGCGACGATCGCCGCCCGGATCACCGAGGCCGGCGGCAACATCGACCGTATCTTCCGGCTCGCCAAGTACCCGGTGACGGCGGTGGAGTTCGCGGTGTCCGGCGTGGAGACGGAACCGCTGCGCACCGCGCTGGCGCCGGAAGCGGCGCGGCTGGGGGTCGACATCGCCGTGGTCGGGGCGGGGCTGTACCGGCGGGCGCAGCGCCTGGTCGTCATGGACGTGGACTCCACGCTCATCCAGGACGAGGTGATCGAGCTCTTCGCCGCGCACGCCGGCTGTGAGGACAAGGTCGCCGAGGTGACGGCCGCGGCGATGCGCGGGGAGCTGGACTTCGAGCAGTCGCTGCACGCGCGGGTGGCGCTGCTGGAGGGGCTGGACGTCTCCGTGGTGGACAAGGTGCGCAGCGAGGTACGGCTGACGCCGGGCGCGCGCACTCTGATCCGTACGCTGAAGCGCCTCGGCTATCAAGTGGGCGTGGTGTCGGGCGGGTTCACCCAGGTCACCGATGATCTGAAGGAGCGGCTGGGGCTGGACTTCGCCCAGGCCAACACCCTGGAGGTCGTCGACGGGAAGCTGACGGGCAGGGTCACCGGCGAGATCGTGGACCGGGCGGGCAAGGCCCGGCTGCTGCGCCGGTTCGCCGCCGAGGCGGGCGTGCCGCTGTCGCAGACGGTGGCGATCGGTGACGGTGCGAACGATCTCGACATGCTGAACGCGGCGGGGCTCGGGGTCGCCTTCAACGCCAAGCCGGTGGTGCGCGAGGCGGCGCACACCGCGGTGAACTTCCCCTTCCTGGACACGGTCCTGTATCTGCTCGGGGTCACGCGTGAAGAGGTCGAGGCGGCGGACACGCTCGACGTGGGCTAGGGCCTGTCTGACAATTCGCGTCGTCGCCCGAAGGGCGGCCGCGCGGCGTCAGGTGCGTGCTCTCGGTGTGCCGGCCCCAGAGCCTCGTACTGGATGTACTCGGGTCTGGGGCCGGTGCGGCGAGAGTGCGTGCATGGCGTCGCGCGGCAGACGGGAATTGTCAGACAGGCCCTAGGGCCGGTGCGGGCACCGGAGCACGGAGACGGGTGGGCCCGGCGCCGATGGACATCGGTGCCGGGCCCCCGTCGCGCCGGGTGTCACTCCGTGGGCGCCCAGTAGTCGACGAGCGTGCCGACGCCGGGCTCGAGGGTCTTCCAGGAGCCGGTGAACGACAGGACGGCGAAGGCGGCGGCCGGGTAGCCGAGGCGGTTCATGCGCTCCCGGGCGTCGCCCTCCGCGGCGCCGGCCAGGATGTCGGCCAGTCCCTGGACGCCGGGGTTGTGGCCGACCAGGAGGACGTTCTGCGCGTCGTCGGGGGTTTCGTTGAGCAGGGCGATGAGCTCGCCGGGCGAGGCCTCGTAGACCCGCTCCTCGTAGACGGTCTTCGGCCGCTCCGGGAACTCGTGGACCGCGAGTTTCCAGGTCTCGCGGGTCCTCACCGAGGTCGAGCACACGGCCAGGTCGAAGGCGATACCGGTGTCCGCGAGCTTGCGTCCGGCGACGGCGGCTTCCATGCGGCCACGCTCTGCGAGCGGGCGTTCATGGTCGGTCACCGGGGGCCAGTCGGCTTTCGCATGCCGGAAAAGGACAATCCTGCGGGGTTCTGCGACGCTCATGTGACCCAGCTTCGCATGAAACAGGCCACGGGGCGCAGGGAGTTGACCGGCGCTTTCGGGGGTTCAGCGGGCTATGAGCCGCTGTGCCCGCTCGACGAGGTGGGTGAGCCCGGGATCGCCCGCCGCCGCGTGGGCCTCGGAGGGGTTGAGGATCAGGGTGAGCAGGGCGACGAACGCGAGGGTGGGGAGGGCCAGGGCCCACCACGGCAGCCGGGTGTCGACGCCGCCCCGGGGGGCCGGGTGGGGCCGGGTGTGCGTGTGCGCCGACATGGGGCCTCCGCTCCCTTGGATGGTGCGTGGGTCGCGTCTCGCGGCCACATCTCGAAGGTACGGATTGTTCGGGGCTCAACCCATCCGGTGATCCACCCACTTGACCCTGAGCCTGGCCCCCTAGGGGATGGGGGTGCTGGCACCACCATGGGGGTTTTCAGGGGGCGAGGATCGTGGCGACCACGCCGATGACGATGAAGATGGCGAAGAAGGCGCCGAAGACCAGGAGCAGCTTCTTCTGGCCGTTCTGGGGGGTGGGGTCTAGGACTGGCATGGGGTCAGTCTCGCATCCGCGCCTGCGGCGGGCTTTCGGGGGTTCACCGGGGGGCGGGGGTGGGGTGACACGGGGGTTTTTCGCCCCCGCCGCCCCTTCCCGTCCCGTCCCTGGGGGCTTCGCCCCCAGAACCCCTTGCGCCCACGCGGCGGAGCCGCAAAGCGGCACAGCTCCGCGCCCCTTACGCGGCTGCCTCGTCCTCTACCGTGCGGGGGCGGCCGGCCAGGATGCCTACTGCCGTTTGCGGGATCATCAGTGCTGCCATCAGGGCTATCGGGAGGCCCCAGCCGCCGCTGTGCTGGTAGAGGACGCCTACCAGGAGGGGGCCGGGGATGGAGATCAGATAGCCGGTGCTCTGGGCGAAGGCCGAGAGCTGGGCCACGCCCGCGCCGGTCCTGGCGCGCATGCCGACCATGGTGAGCGCGAGCGGGAAGGCACAGTTCGCTATGCCGAGCAGCACGGCCCAGGCCCAGGCGCCCTCGGCCGGGGCGAGGTACAGGCCCGCGTAGCCGATGAGGCCGCTGACGCCCAGCGCGAGCACGATCGGGCCCTGGTGGGGCAGCCGGGTGGCGAGGCGCGGGATGACGAAGGCCAGCGGGACGCCCATCACCATGGTGACCGCGAGAAGCAGCCCGGCCTTGCCGGCGGGGACGCCCGAGTCGCGGAAGATCTGCGCCATCCAGCCCATGGTGATGTACGCGGCGGTGGCCTGGAGCCCGAAGAACACGGCCAGCGCCCAGGCCGTACGGCTCCGGGTGATCCGCAGCCGTACCGGCGCCCCGGCGCGGGTGTCCCGCTCCTGCTCCGGCTCCCGGGCCCGCGCGAAGGTCAGCCACGGCAGTACGGCGACGGCCGCCAGGGCCGCCCACACGGCGAGGCCCGACCGCCAGTTCCCGCCGAGCGCGCCGGTCAGCGGCACGGTCACGGCCGCCGCCGAGGCGGTGCCCAGGGCGAGGGCCATGGAGTACAGGCCGGTCATGGAGCCGACCCGGTCGGGGAACCGGCGCTTGACGATGACCGGCATCAGGACGTTGCTGACGGCGATACCCATCAGCGTGAGCGCGGTGGCCGCCAGGAACGCCGCGGTGCCGCCCACGTACGGCCGGATCAGCAGACCGGTGCCGATGGCGGCCATGCCGGCGCAGACCACCGCGCCCGCGCCGAACCGGCGGGCCAGCCGCGGCGCGGTGACGCCGAAGACGGCGAAGCACAGCGGGGGCACGGAGGTGAGCAGCCCGGCCACGCTGCTGCTCATGCCGAGCCCGTCGCGGACCTCCTCGAGCAGCGCGCCCAGGCTGGTGATGGCGGGGCGGAGGTTGAGTGCGGCCAGCACGATACCGAGGACCAGCAGCCGTGTCCGCCACGCGCGCGTGGGCCCGGTCCCGGCGGTCGTCCGGACTTCGGGAGCGGTCGGCGTACGTACGGTCGTGGACGTGAGCGTCCGGGTTTCCTGGCGAGCCATGCCGCCCATCATAGAATCATGGGATGATTGGTTGTCCATGCCGAGGTCGCCGTGCCGCGGCGCCGCTGTCGTGCGAAGGTGTGCCATGTCATTGAGCCATCCCCGTCGTTCGGCCCTGTCCGAGCAGGTCATCGCCGCGCTGCGGGCCGAGATCACGTCGGGCGAGTGGCCGGTCGGCGCGCGCATCCCCACCGAGCCGGAACTCGTCGAGCAGCTGGGTGTGGCGCGTAACACGGTCCGTGAGGCCGTCCGCGCGCTGGCGCACAACGGGCTGCTGGACATCCGCCAGGGCTCGGGCACGTATGTCGTGGCCACGAGCGAGCTGGCCGGTGTGATGCAGCGCCGCTTCGCCGGCGCGGACCCCCGGCACATCGCCGAGCTGCGCTCGACGCTGGAGTCGGCGGCCGCGCGGCTGGCCGCCGAGCGGCGGACGGAGAAGGACCTCAAGCAGATCGACACCCTGCTGCTGCGCCGGGAGGAGGCCTGGGAGTCGGGTGAGGCGGAGGCGTTCGTGGCGGCGGACGCGACGTTCCATCTGGCGGTCGTGGCCGCCTCGCACAACGACGTGATGACCGCGATGTACGCGGATCTGAGCGAGGTGCTGCGGGACTGGCTGCGCGGTGACATGGACCGGGGCATGTCCCCCGAGGCGCACATGGACCACGGCCGGCTGGTGGACGCGATCCGCGCGGGTGACGCGGCGAAGGCGGCCGAGGAGGCCGCCGCCTATCCGTTCATGTGCCGTCCGGGGCTGTTCGGTCCGCCCTCCGACGGCTGACACGCGCGAAGGCCCGCGTCCCGGAGGGGACGCGGGCCTTCGGCGGTGCGTTCGTCAGGCGCCGATGGCGTGCAGACCGCCGTCGACGTGGACGATCTCGCCCGTGGTCTTCGGGAACCAGTCGCTGAGCAGCGCGACGATGCCCCGGCCGGCCGGCTCCGGGTCCTTCAGGTCCCACTCCAGCGGCGCACGGGTGTCCCACACCGAGGCCAGCTCGCCGAAGCCCGGGATGGACTTGGCGGCCATGGAGCCGATGGGGCCCGCCGAGACCAGGTTGCAGCGGATGTTCTGCTTGCCGAGGTCACGGGCCATGTAGCGGCTGGTGGCCTCCAGGGCCGCCTTCGCGGGGCCCATCCAGTCGTACTGCGGCCACGCGTACTGCGCGTCGAAGGTGAGGCCGACGACGGAGCCGCCGTTCTGCATCAGCGGCAGGCAGGCCATGGTCAGCGACTTCAGGGAGTACGCCGAGACGTGCATCGCGGTGGCGACCGACTCGAACGGCGTGTTGAGGAAGTTGCCGCCGAGCGCGTCCTGCGGCGCGAAGCCGATGGAGTGCACGACGCCGTCGAGGCCGCCCAGCTCCTCGCCGACGACGTCGGCCAGGCGGCCGAGGTGCTCGTCGTTGGTGACGTCCAGCTCGATGACCTTGGTGGGCTTGGGCAGCTTCTTGGCGATGCGCTCGGTCAGCGTGGGCCGCGGGAAGGCGGTCAGGATGATCTCGGCACCCTGCTCCTGGGCCAGCTTGGCGGCGTGGAAGGCGATGGAGGACTCCATCAGCACACCGGTGATCAGGACGCGCTTGCCCTCGA
Source organism: Streptomyces sp. NRRL WC-3626 (assembly GCF_000718785.1). GTDB lineage: Bacteria > Actinomycetota > Actinomycetes > Streptomycetales > Streptomycetaceae > Streptomyces > Streptomyces edwardsiae. The sequence continues at coordinate 22,903 of NZ_JOCA01000018.1, forward strand.
GGATTCCGCTCATGTCGTTCAGTGACCCATTCCCAGTCCGCCGTCAACGGGAATGACGGCTCCAGTGATGTACGAGGCGTCGTCCGAGGCGAGGAACCGCACGGTCGCGGCGATCTCCTCGGGCCGCGCGTACCGGGCGAGCGGTACCTGCGCGAGGATCTTCGTCTGCTGTTCCTCGCTGAGCTCCCGGGTCATGTCGGTGTCGACGAAACCGGGCGCGACGACGTTGAAGGTGATGTTGCGCGATCCCAGCTCACGGGCGAGGGAGCGGGCGAATCCGACCATCGCGGCCTTGGAGGCGGCGTAGTTCGCCTGCCCCGCGGAGCCGAGCAGTCCGACCACCGAGGAGATCAGGACGACGCGGCCCTTCTTGGCGCGCAGCATGGCGCGGTTGGCACGCTTGACGACCCGGAAGGTGCCGGTGAGGTTGGTCTCGACGACCGAGGTGAAGTCCTCCTCGGACATCCGCATCAACAACTGGTCCTTGTTGATGCCGGCGTTGGCGATCAGGACCTCGACGGGGCCGTGGGCCTCCTCGATCTCCTTGTAGGCCTGCTCCACCTGCTCGGTGTCGGTGATGTCGCACTTGACGGCGAGGAGGCCCTGCGGCGGCTCGCCCGAGCGGTATGTGATGGCGACCTTGTCGCCGGCGTCGGCGAACGCGCGGGCGATGGCGAGGCCGATGCCCCGGTTGCCTCCGGTGACGAGAACCGAGCGGCTCAACGGATCACCCTTTCGATAGCGGTCTGGTGCACCGCCCGGACACCTGGATGACAGGCGGCTACACCGAAAACCTATCGGTCCCGGCCCCTCCCGGGACATTGGGGCACCGACAGTGGCTCACGGGAGTCACTGTCGGGTCCCTACAGAAAGCTCCGGGCTCGCGTCGGAAAGATGTGGTCCGGCACCGGCCGACGCGACATGATGCGCAGCGACGACCGAGCAGTACCGGAAACCGACCATCGAATGCCGACAGGAAGAGACGTAGGTGCCTCATAGCATTGACGAAGCCTTCACGGCCCTGCCCCTGCGCCCCCTCGCCGACGCCGCGCTGGCCCGCGCGCGGGCGCTCGGGGCCGAGCACGCGGACTTTCGCCTGGAGCGGGTGCGCAGTGCGTCCTGGCGGTTCCGGGACGCGAAGCCGGCCGGGTCGTCGGACACCACCGACCTCGGGTACGCGGTGCGGGTGGTGCACGGCGGGACCTGGGGGTTCGCGTCCGGGGTGGATCTGACCCTGGACGCGGCCGCCAGGGTGGCCTCGCAGGCCGTGGCGATGGCGAAGCTGTCCGCGCAGGTGATCCGGGCGGCCGGGTCGGACGAGAGGGTGGAGCTGGCCGGCGAGCCGGTGCACTCCGAGAAGACGTGGGTGTCGTCGTACGACATCGATCCGTTCGCCGTGCCCGACGAGGAGAAGGCCGGGCTGCTGGCCGAGTGGAGCGCGCGGCTGCTGGCGGCGAACGGGGTGGATCATGTCGACGCCTCGCTGCTCACCGTGCACGAGAACAAGTTCTACGCCGACACCGCCGGGACCGTGACCACCCAGCAGCGGGTCAGGCTGCACCCGGCGTTCACGGCCGTGTCGGTCGACGGCTCCAGCGGCGAGTTCGACTCCATGCGCACGGTCGCGCCGCCCGTGGGCCGGGGCTGGGAGTATCTGACGGGCACCGGCTGGGACTGGGACGACGAGCTGGAGCGGATTCCGGAGCTGCTCGCCGAGAAGATGCGGGCGCCGAGTGTCGATCCGGGGCTGTACGACCTGGTGGTGGACCCGTCCAACCTGTGGCTGACGATCCACGAGTCGATCGGGCACGCCACCGAGCTGGACCGTGCGCTGGGCTACGAGGCGGCGTACGCGGGGACGTCGTTCGCCACCTTCGACCGGCTGGGCAAGCTGAAGTACGGCTCCGAGCTGATGAATGTCACGGGTGACCGCACCGCCGAGCACGGGCTGGCCACGGTGGGCTACGACGACGAGGGCGTCGAGGCGCAGTCGTGGGACCTGGTGAAGGACGGCACGCTGGTCGGTTACCAGCTGGACCGGCGGATCGCGAGGCTGACCGGGTTCGAGCGGTCCAACGGGTGCGCGTTCGCGGACTCCCCCGGGCATGTGCCGGTGCAGCGGATGGCGAATGTGTCGCTGGCGCCTGATCCGGCGGGGATGTCGACGGAGGACCTGATCGGGGGCGTGGACCGGGGCATCTATGTCGTCGGGGACCGGTCGTGGTCGATCGACATGCAGCGGTACAACTTCCAGTTCACCGGGCAGCGCTTCTACCGGATCGAGAACGGGCGGCTGGCGGGGCAGTTGCGGGACGTCGCCTACCAGGCCACGACCACGGACTTCTGGGGTTCCATGGCGGCGGTCGGCGGCCCGCAGACGTATGTGCTGGGCGGTGCCTTCAACTGCGGCAAGGCCCAGCCGGGACAGGTCGCCGCGGTCTCGCACGGCTGCCCGTCCGCCCTGTTCAAGGGAGTCAACATCCTCAACACCACGCAGGAGGCCGGGCGATGAGCGCGCGCACCAGTAAGCCGTACGAGATCGTCGAGCGCGCTCTCGAACTGTCCCGGGCCGACGGGTGTGTCGTGATCGCCGACGAGGAGTCCAGCGCCAATCTGCGCTGGGCGGGCAACGCGCTCACCACGAACGGTGTCACGCGCGGGCGCACGCTCACCGTGATCGCGACGGTGGACGGGGCGCGGGGTACGGCGTCCGGGGTGGTGTCGCGGTCCGCGGTGACCGTGGACGAGCTGGAGCCGCTGGTGCGGGCCGCCGAGGCCGCCGCGCGGGGTGCGGGTCCGGCGGAGGACGCGCAGCCGCTGGTCACGGGGGTGGCCCCGGCGCCGGAGTTCACGCAGGCGCCGGCCGAGACGTCGTCGGCCGTGTTCGCCGACTTCGCGCCGGCGCTGGGTGAGGCGTTCGCCCGCGCGCGGGCCGGCGGCCGGGAGCTGTACGGCTTCGCCAACCACGAGATGGTCTCCAGCTACCTCGGTACGTCGGCGGGGCTGCGGCTGCGGCACGACCAGCCGAACGGCACGCTGGAGCTGAACGCCAAGTCACCGGACCGTACGCGCTCGGCGTGGGCGGGGCGTTCCACGCGGGACTTCAAGGACGTGGACCCGGCGGCGCTCGACGCGGAGCTGGCCGTACGTCTGGGCTGGGCCGAGCGGCGGCTCGAGCTGCCCGCGGGCCGGTACGAGACGCTGCTGCCGCCGACGGCGGTGGCGGACCTGCTGATCTACCAGCTGTGGTCGGCGTCGGGGCGGGACGCGGCGGAGGGCCGCACGGTGTTCTCCAAGCCGGGCGGCGGCACCCGGGTCGGCGAGAGGCTGTCCGAGCTGCCGCTGACCCTGCGCAGCGACCCGGGCGAGCCGGGCCTGGAGTCGGCGCCGTTCGTGCTCGCGCACTCCTCCGGCGGGGACCAGTCGGTGTTCGACAACGGGCTGCCGCTGGAGGCCACGGAGTGGGTCCGCGAGGGCGAGCTGAACCGGCTGACGACCAGCAGGCACGGCGCGGGCCTGACCGGGCTGCCGGTGGCACCCGGGATCGACAACCTGATCCTGGACGGCGGCGGCGACCGGTCCCTGGAGGACATGGTCGCGGCCACGGAGCGCGGTCTGCTGCTGACCTGCCTCTGGTACATCCGCGAGGTGGATCCGGCGACGCTGCTGCTCACGGGGCTGACCCGGGACGGGGTGTACCTGGTCGAGAACGGCGAGGTCACCGGGGAGGTCAACAACTTCCGGTTCAACGAGTCCCCGGTGGACCTGCTCGGCCGGGCGGCGGAGGCGGGCCGTACGGAGAAGACGCTGCCCAGGGAGTGGGGCGACTGGTTCACCAGGGCGGCGATGCCCGCGCTGCGGGTCCCCGATTTCAATATGAGCTCTGTCAGCCAGGGCGTATAACCTCGTAGGCGTTCACAACCGGCCGTCACCCGACCGGCCGAGGATCATCGAGGAGACACGAGAACCGTGACGGACATCGTCGACGAGCTGAAGTGGCGCGGGCTGTTCGCCCAGTCCACCGACGAGGACGCTTTGCGCAAGGCGCTCGCGGACGGTCCCGTCACGTTCTATTGCGGCTTCGACCCGACCGCGCCGTCGCTGCACGTGGGGCATCTGGTGCAGGTGCTCACCCTGCGCCGGCTCCAGCAGGCCGGTCACCGGCCGCTGGCGCTGGTCGGCGGGGCCACGGGCCAGATCGGCGACCCCCGCCCGACCGCTGAGCGCACGCTGAACCCCCCGGAGACCGTCGCGGGCTGGGTCGAGCGGCTGCGTGGCCAGATCGAGCCGTTCCTGGCCTTCGAGGGCGAGAACGCGGCCACGATGGTCAACAACCTCGACTGGACGCAGAACCTCTCCGCGATCGAGTTCCTGCGGGACATCGGCAAGCACTTCCGCGTCAACAAGATGCTGACCAAGGACTCCGTCGCCCGGCGCCTCGAGTCCTCCGAGGGCATCAGCTACACGGAGTTCAGCTACCAGCTGCTGCAGGCGATGGACTTCCTCCAGCTGTACCGGCGCTACGGCTGCACGATGCAGCAGGGCGGCAGCGACCAGTGGGGCAACCTCACGGCGGGTCTCGACCTGCTGCACCGGCTGGAGCCGGACGCCACGGCGCACGCCTACGCCACGCCGCTGATGACGAAGGCGGACGGCACCAAGTTCGGCAAGACCGAGGGCGGGGCCGTCTGGCTCGACCCGGAGATGACGACGCCGTACGCGTTCTACCAGTTCTGGCTGAACACGGACGACCGGGACATCTCCGGCTACCTGCGGATCCTGTCGTTCCGGTCCCGTGCGGAGCTGGAGGAGCTGGAGCGGCAGACCGAGGAGCGTCCGCAGGCCCGGGCCGCGCAGCGCGCGCTGGCGGAGGAGCTGACGACGCTGGTGCACGGCGCCGGGCAGACGGCCGCCGTGATCGCCGCGTCCAAGGCCCTCTTCGGCCAGGGCGAGCTGGGCGAGCTGGACGACCGCACGCTGGCGACGGCGCTCTCCGAGCTGCCGCACGCCAAGGTGACCGAGCTGGGTCCGGTGGTCGACCTGCTCGCCGAGGTCGGCCTGGTGCCGAGCAAATCCGCCGCGCGGCGCACGGTGAAGGAGGGCGGCGCCTACGTGAACAACGTCAAGGTCACCGCCGAGGACGCCGTCCCCGCGAAGGAGGATCTGCTGCACGGGCGCTGGCTGGTGTTGCGCCGGGGCAAGAAGAACCTGGCGGCGGTGGAGGTCACGGCCGGCTGAGCCGGTGGCCCGTACGGGCCCGGGGGCGGTTTCCGGCGCATGCCGGGGACCGCCCCTCTGTCACCGTACGGCGGGGGTCAGACCCGCTGCCCCTCGTGCTTCCTGCGCTTCATCGCGGTGTACAGCATCTCCGCGAGCAGGACGACGACGATGGCCGCGCCCAGCTGGAAGATGTGCCGGCCCCAGTCGATGCCCCGGGTCTCCTCGATACCGAAGCCCCGTGCGATGGCGTTGCCCACGACGGCGCCGATCATGCCGCAGATGGTGGCCAGCCACAGTGGGATGTGCTGCTTGCCGGGGATCACCGCCTTCGCGATCAGACCGAGCACGAATCCCACGATGATCGCCCACAACCAGCCCATGGCTGCCTCCTCGTACCGCTTGACGCGAGCATTACGGACAGTGTCGGCCGGTACGCCGTACGCCGCATGTCGGGCATGCCGTACGCGCTACGGCGCAGCCGGGGCGGTGCCCGGCCGGGGTGACCCGCTCTCGTCGCGCACCCGGGTGCGGCGTAACGTGGACATGTCCGGAACCGGTGTCACGGAACGGCGCTCCGGCCGGTCAGGTACGGGGAAGGTCCGAGCGGGCGGATGGTGGAATGTGATGCGGAAGCAGCATGGCGGCGGCAGCGTCCAGGTGTTCCGGATCACCGGTGCCCGGGCGGGTCTCCATGACGATGTGCGGGCGCGGCAGCGCCGGTATGTGATCTCGATGGCCGTCCGTACGATCTCGGTCATCCTCGCGGCGACGCTCTGGAACGTGGAGAGGCACGTTGCGATCGTGGCGCTGGTGCTCGGTGCGGTACTGCCGTACATCGCGGTGGTGATCGCCAACGCCGGGCGCGAGAACGCGCCGTCGCTGCCGTCGACGTTCGTGACGGCGCCGATGAAGCCGATGATCACGCCGCCGCGGACGAATGACGGTTCCGCGGAATCCGATGCGGAAGATGTCGCGTCACAGGCGGCGCGGGGCACAGGAACGGAGCGTTCCGAACGGGCGTGAGGATCGGGGGGTGGGGGGTGGCGGCCTCAAGCGGAAGACACTTCCCCGCCAAGCTCAATAAAACCTCAGATCAATCATGTTGTTCCGGTGCCGGGGGCGGGGTGACCCATGACATACTTCGTACGCGCTCCGCATCCCCCGTCGGAGCGACGGACCGACGCCGGGCAGCTCCCCCCGTGGCTGCTCGGCGTCGCCATTTCCGGGCGGGTTAGGGTCACTGGCGTGACGCTTTCTGATTCCGAGACGCCTGTCTGTTCCGCGAAGGGGTGCCGTGCGGCGGCCGTGTGGGTACTCGCGTGGAACAACCCCAAGGTTCATACGCCCGAGCGGCGCAAGACGTGGATCGCGTGCGAGGAGCACCGGGAGCACTTGTCCCAGTTCCTGGGGGTTCGGGGGTTCTTGAAGGACGTCGTCCTTCTGGAGGACTGGGAGACTCCGGGGGTTTGATCTCCGTCCGACTAGCGGCCGGCTAGCCGCCGATCGCCGACATGGGCCTGTCCGGCTGGACGAAGGTCGGGTCGTCCAGGCCTGCTCCTGCCTTCTTGCCCCACATCGCCAGTTTCCAGATGCGGGCTATCTCCTCGTCGGGGGCGTTCGAGCGGAGGGCGGCGCGGAGGTCGGTCTCCTCGGTGGCGAAGAGGCAGGTGCGGATCTGGCCGTCGGCCGTCAGGCGGGTGCGGTCGCAGGCCGCGCAGAACGGGCGGGTGACGGAGGCGATGACGCCCACGCGGTGCGGGCCGCCGTCGACGAGCCAGCGCTCGGCCGGGGCGGAGCCGCGGGCCTCGTCGCCCTCGGGGGTCAGCTCGAAGCGGGTGCGCAGGGACGTCAGGATGTCCCCGGCGGTGATCATGCCGTCGCGCTTCCAGCCGTGCTGGGCGTCCAGGGGCATCTGCTCGATGAAGCGCAGCTCGTAGTCGTGCTCCACGGCCCAGGCGAGGAGGTCGGGGGCCTCGTCGTCGTTGAGCCCCGGCATCAGGACCGAGTTGACCTTCACCGGGGTCAGTCCGGCCTCGCGGGCCGCGTACAGGCCGTCCAGGACGTCCTGGTGGCGGTTGCGGCGGGTGAGGGTCTTGAAGACGTCAGGGCGGAGCGTGTCCAGCGAGACGTTGACCCGGTCCAGGCCCGCCGCCTTCAGGGCGGCCGCGGTGCGCCGCAGGCCGATGCCGTTGGTGGTGAGGGACATCTGCGGGCGGGGTTCCAGTGCGGCGACCCGCTCGACGATGCCGACCAGCCCGGGGCGCAGCAGCGGTTCACCGCCGGTGAAGCGGACCTCCTCGATACCGAGGGAGGTGACGGCGATGCCGACGAGGCGGACGATCTCGTCGTCGGTGAGCAGGTCGGGCTTGGCCAGCCACTGCAGGCCTTCCTCGGGCATGCAGTAGGTACAGCGCAGATTGCAGCGGTCGGTGAGCGAGACCCTCAGATCGGTGGCCACTCGGCCGTAGGTGTCGATGAGCACGTGGGCCCCCTCCCTCGACGCGGATCACTCGTGCCCGGCTCCTCCGAGCCTACGTGACGCCACCGACAACCCCCAGGGAGCCTCGGCCCTCTCGTCGCATTCCCGTCGTCCGCCCGGAGGGCGGGCCGTGCGGCGAGTGGGGGCGCCTCCCGCGCCCCAGGGGCCGCGCGGGAGCCGCATGACGTCGCGCGGCAGGCCGGAAAGTGACGGCGGGGCCCACGTCCCGGGATGCGGAACGGCCGCGTCGTACGACCGGAGAAGGGTCGTACGACGCGGCCGTCGCGGGTGTGGGTCAGTGGGCGCCGGTGCCGGTCAGGGAGCGGACCTCCAGTTCCGCGTACTTCTTGGCGTCGGGCTCCTCCTTCGACAGGACGGTGCCGAGCCAGCCCATCGCGAAGCCGAACGGGATGGAGATGATGCCCGGGTTTTTCAGCGGGAACCAGGCGAAGTCGACGTCCGGGAACATCGCCTTGGGGTCGCCGGAGACGACGGGCGAGAACAGCACCAGGCCGACGGCGACGATCAGACCGCCGTAGATCGACCACAGCGCGCCCTGGGTGGTGAACCGCTTCCAGAACAGGCTGTAGAGGATGGTCGGCAGGTTGGCGGAGGCGGCGACCGCGAAGGCCAGCGCGACCAGGCCGGCCACGTTCAGGTCGCGGGCGAGGGCGCCGAGCGCGATGGAGACGACGCCGATGGCGACGGTCGCCCAGCGGGCCGCCCGCATCTCCTCCTTCTCGGTGGCCTGCCCCTTGCGGATGACATTGGCGTAGATGTCGTGCGCGAAGGAGGACGACGAGGCCAGGGTGAGACCCGCGACCACGGCGAGGATCGTCGCGAAGGCGACCGCCGAGATGGTGGCCAGCAGGATCGCGCCCCAGGCGGAGTCGACGCCGCCCAGGTGCAGGGCGAGCAGCGGGGCTGCCGTGTTGCCGGACGGGTTGGACGCGATGATCTCGTCCTGGGAGATCAGTGCCGCCGCGCCGAAGCCGAGGGCGATGGTCATCAGGTAGAAGCCGCCGATGATGCCGATGGCCCAGTTCACGGACTTACGGGCGGCCTTGGCGTTGGGCACGGTGTAGAAGCGGATCAGGATGTGCGGCAGGCCCGCGGTGCCGAGCACCAGGGCGATGCCGAGGGAGATGAAGTCCAGCTTGGTGGTTCCGTCGGCGCCGTACTGGAGGCCGGGCTCGAGGAAGGCGTCGCCCTTGCCGCTGTTCTCCGCGGCGCTGCCCAGCAGGTCGGAGATGTTGAAGTTGAACTTCAGCAGCACCAGGAAGGTGATCAGGATGGTGCCGCCGATGAGCAGGACGGCCTTGACCATCTGGACCCAGGTGGTGCCCTTCATGCCGCCGATGGAGACGTACACGATCATCAGGACGCCGACGAGGGCGACGATGAGGATCTTGCCGGCGTCGGAGGTGATGCCGAGCAGCAGCGAGACGAGGACGCCCGCGCCCGCCATCTGGGCCAGCAGGTAGAAGATCGACACGACGATGGTGGAGGTGCCGGCGGCGGTGCGCACGGGGCGCTGGCGCATGCGGTAGGCGAGGACGTCGCCCATCGTGTAGCGGCCGGAGTTCCGCAGCGGTTCGGCGACCAGCAGCAGGGCGACCAGCCAGGCGACCAGGAAGCCGATGGAGTACAGGAAGCCGTCGTAGCCGAAGAGGGCGATGGCGCCGGCGATGCCGAGGAAGGACGCGGCCGACATGTAGTCGCCGGAGACCGCGAGTCCGTTCTGGAAGGCGCTGAACTGCCGGCCGCCCGCGTAGAAGTCGGCGGCGTCCTTGGTCTGCCGTCCGGCCCAGACGGTGATGCCGAGGGTGGCGAGGACGAACAGCGCGAACAGGGTGATGATCAGCGTGCGGTGTTCGCTGGCCTCGTTCGCCGCGAGCGTGACATGGGTGATCGCGGGGCTCATGCGCCGCCCTCCATACGGGTCTTGATGGCCTCGGCCTTGGGGTCGAGCTTGGTGGCGGCGTGCCGGGAGTACCACCATGCGATGAGGAACGTGGTGACGAACTGCAGGACGCCGAAGACGAAGGCGACGTTGATGTTGCCGAACAGCTTGGTGCCCATGAAGCCGCCCGCGTAGTTGGAGAGCAGGACGTACAGCAGGTACCAGGCCGTGAAGGCGATCGTCAGCGGGAAGGCGAAGGAGCGGTGGGAGCGGCGCAGTTCACCGAACTCCGCGCTCTCCTGCACCTCGGTGAACTCCTCGGGAGTGGGGAGTTTGGGTTGTTCTGTCGAGGGGGGCGGTGCTTCGGCGGCCACGGAGTCTCCTCGCGGTGCGGTTGGTACGGGCGGGGACGAAAGGCGAGTGTCCTCGCGCTTCCTGCCCAAGGGCACGGCGCCACGCGAGGACCGGTTCAACCGGTCGGCCCATTCTTTTCCCCTGCCGTTTTCCGAAGACGTTCCCGGCAAAACATTGCTGGCCAGCGAGAGCGCGGGATAACTTCACCCTGCACCACCCCGTCATGTACCTGCCCGAGCACCACCCTTGTGCCTCGGGCGGTTTCGTTTCCGGATGATGTGGAGACCCCATGGCTCATCTGCGTTCCAGACGCCGGCTCGCTCTCGCCGTGCCCGTCGTACTGTCGCTGACCGCCTCGCTCGGCTTCCTGCCGGCGGCGGCCTCGGCGGCCCCGCGGACGGTGACGGCCGAGCAGGCGACAGACGCGCCCGCCCTGGCGTATGTCGTCAACACCAAGGCGGACCGTCGCACGATCGCGTCGGTCGAGCGGGCGATCGCCGCGGCCGGTGGCAAGGTCGTCGTGACGCACGACCGGATCGGCGTGATCGTCGTCCACTCGGCCAACCCGGACTTCGGCAAGGAGATCCGCAGGGCCCGCGGTGTGCAGTCCGCCGGCGCCACCCGCACCGCGCCGCTGACCGCGGCCGGAACGACGGACGAGGGCGCCGCCAACTTCGTCACGGCCGCCGAGGCCGCGCGGACCAAGGCCGTCTCCGCGAAGACGCCGGGCAGCGAGCCGCTCGAGGCCGACCAGTGGGACCTGCGGGCGATCGGCGCCGACAAGGCCGCGAAGATCAACGACGGCAGCCGGAAGGTGACCGTCGCCGTCATCGACACCGGCGTCGACGACACCCACCCGGACCTCGCCCCGAACTTCTCCGCCGCGCAGTCGGCCAACTGCGTCGGCGGCAAGGCGGACACCGGCGAGGGCGCCTGGCGTCCGTACACGGCCGACGACTACCACGGCACCCATGTGGCCGGTGAGATCGCCGCGGCCCGCAACGGAATCGGCGTCGCCGGTGTGGCACCCGGCGTGAAGGTGGCCGGCATCAAGGTCAGCGACCCGGACAACGGGCTGTTCTACCCGGAGAACGTCGTCTGCGCGTTCGTGTTCGCCGCCGACCACGGCGTGGAGATCACCAACAACAGCTACTACGTCGACCCGTGGCTCTACAACTGCATGGACGACCCGGACCAGAGGGCGATCGTCGACGCGGTCAACCGTGCCCAGCTGTACGCGCAGCGGAAGGGCACGCTGCACCTGGCCTCGGCCGGCAACTCCAACCACGACCTGGCCTCCGACGCCATCGTGGACGACTCCAGCCCGAACGACACCACGCCGGGGACGCGCACCATCGACCCGAGCGAGTGCTTCGACGTGCCGACCCAGCTGCCCGGTGTCGTCACGGTCAGCGCGACGGGCGTCCAGAACCTCAAGTCGTACTACTCCACGTACGGCAAGGGTGTCGTCGACGTCGCGGCGCCGGGCGGCGACCGCCGCTACCAGCTGCCGGACACGCCGTCGAAGGACGGCCGCATCCTGTCGACCATGCCGAACGGCGAGTACGCCTGGCTGCAGGGCACCTCGATGGCCTCCCCGCACGCCGCCGGTGTCGCCGCCCTGCTGAAGTCCAAGCACCCGTGGGCCTCCCCCGCCCAGTTGCAGGCGCTGCTGAAGGCCCAGGCGGACAACCCGGGCTGCCCCGAGTCGTACGACCAGGACGGCGACGGCGTGCAGGACGCGACCTGCGAGGGCGGCAGCCGGGTCAACGGCTTCTACGGCTTCGGCGTCGTCGACGCGCTGCGCGCGGTCAAGTGACCGGCGCGGCACCGCACTTCCCTTCCGCCCGCTCCACACGCGTGAACGAACTGGAGACTTCATGACAGCGTCCCACCCGCGTCACCGCCGCGCGCTCGTCATCCCCGCCGGGATGGCCATGGCGACGGCACTGGCGTTCCTGCCGAACACCGCCGCATCGGCCGCCCCGGCCCCCGAGCAGCCGGCTTCGGTCTCCGCCGACGCGGCCGCGCTCAGCTACGTGGTCAACGTCAAGGGCGGACACGGCACGTCGGCGCAGGTGAAGAAGGCGATCGGCAAGGCCGGCGGCACCGTCGTGACGTCGTACGACAAGATCGGCGTCATCGTCGTCCACTCCTCGAACGCCGACTTCGCGAAGACGATCCGCAAGGTGCGCGGGGTGCAGTCGGCCGGTGCCACCCGCACCGCGCCGCTGCCGTCGGCGGCCACCGCGGACACGGTCACCCCGAAGGCGCTCAGCGCCGCCGAGATCGCCCGCGCGGAGTCCGCGGCGGCCGAGGGCCAGGACCCGCTCCAGGGCCTGCAGTGGGACCTGCCCGCCATCAAGGCGGACAAGGCGCACGAGAAGTCGCTGGGCAGCTCCAAGGTGACCGTCGCCGTCATCGACACCGGGGTCGACGACACCCACCCGGACATCGCGCCCAACTTCGACCGGGCCGCGTCGGTCAACTGTGTGTCGGGCAAGCCGGACACCAGCGACGGCGCCTGGCGGCCGGGCGCGCAGGAGAGCCCGCACGGCACGCATGTCGCCGGTGAGATCGCCGCCGCGAAGAACGGCGTCGGCATGACCGGTGTCGCGCCGGGCGTGAAGGTGTCGGGCATCAAGGTGTCCAACCCGGACGGCTTCTTCTACACCGAGGCCGTGGTGTGCGGCTTCGTGTGGGCGGCCGAGCACGGGGTCGACGTCACCAACAACAGCTATTACACCGACCCCTGGTACTTCAACTGCTCGGACGACCCGGACCAGAAGGCGCTCGTCGAGGCCGTCACCCGGGCGTCGCGGTACGCGGAGCGCAAGGGCGCGGTGAACGTGGCCGCGGCCGGCAACGAGAACTACGACCTCGCCGCCGACGAGATCCCCGACCCGGTCTCCCCGAACGACTCCACCCCCTCGGAGCGGGTGATCGACCCCGACGAGTGCTTCGACATCCCGACGCAGCTGCCGGGCGTGGTCACGGTCGCGGCGACCGGCGCGAAGGGTCTGAAGTCGTCGTTCTCCAACTACGGCCGGGGCTTCATCGACATCGCCGCGCCCGGCGGCGACTCGACGGCGTACCAGACGCCGGCACCGCCCGCCACCAGCGGTCTGATCCTGGGCACGCTGCCCGGCGGGTCGTGGGGCTACATGGCCGGTACGTCGATGGCGTCCCCGCACGTCGCGGGCGTCGCCGCGCTCATCAAGTCGACGCATCCGCACGCCTCGCCGGCGCTGGTGAAGGCGCTGCTGTACGCGGAGGCCGACGCGACCGCGTGCACGGACCCGTACGACATCAACGGTGACGGCAAGGTCGACGCGGTGTGCGAGGGGCCGAAGAACCGCAACGGGTTCTACGGCTGGGGTACCGCGGACGCGCTGGACGCGGTGACGCGCTAGTTCTCCGTGGGAGGGGCCGGGCGCTCGTGCCCGGCCCCTTTCGCTTGCGCTTCGGCCCGGACGGCATAGTGCGGGCATGACTGATCTCGCGTCCGTATGGTCCGCTCTGGGCGGCGATCCCGCCCTTCTGTCACGTGTGTCGGCCGTCGAACGGCCCGGTGTGCTGGATGCCCGGCTTCCGGTACGGGGGTCGGCGCGCGCCTGTGTGGGCGCGTGCGCGCTGGCCGCCGCCGAGCTGGCGGCGCTGCGGACGGGCGGGGGCGAGGTGCCGGCGGTGCGGGTGGACGACGGGGCGGTGGCCACGGCGTTCGTCAGCGAACGGCATCTGCTGGTGGACGGGCGGGCGCCGGAGAGCTTCGCGCCGCTGTCCCGGTTCTGGCGCACCGCCGACGGGTGGGTGCGGACGCACGCGAACTATCCGCACCACCGGGCCCGGCTGCTCGCCGCGCTGGGGGCGCCGGACGATCCGGAGGCGGTGGCGGAGGTACTCGCCCGCGCTCGTGCGCATGAGGTCGAAGAAGCGGTGTACGGGGCCGGAGGGCTGGCCGTGGCGCTGCGGACGCCCTCGGAGTGGGCGGCGCATCCGCAGGGCGTGGCGGTGGCCTCACGGCCCCTGGTGGAGCGCGCGCGGCTGGATTCGGCGCCCGCGCGGGTGCTCGCTCCGGTGGGCCGGGATCCGCTGTTGCCCGCTGCGGGGCTGCGGGTACTGGATCTCACGCGGGTGATCGCGGGGCCGGTCGCGACGCGCACGCTCGCGCTGCTGGGGGCGGATGTGCTGCGCCTGGACGCGCCGGGGTTGCCGGAACTTGTGGACCAGCACGCGGACACGGGGTTCGGGAAGCGGTCCGCGTTGCTGGATCTGGCGGCGGGTGGGCGGGACGTGTTCGAGGAGCTGCTGGCCGCTGCGGATGTGGTGGTGACGGGGTATCGGCCAAGGGCACTGGAGCGGTTCGGGCTGTCCGCGGAGGCGTTGGCCGCTCGGCGGCCGGGGGTGGTGGTGGCGCAGTTGTCGGCGTGGGGGGCGGACGGGCCGTGGGGTGGGCGGCGGGGGTTCGACAGTCTCGTGCAGGTGGGTACGGGGATCGCCGTGGTCGAAGGGGGATTGGATTCGGCCTCTTCGCCGGCGCGGCCCGGGGTGCTGCCGGCGCAGGCGCTTGACCACGGGTCGGGGTATCTGCTGGCCGCGGGGGTGTTGCGGGCGGTGGGTGAGCAGGTGTCGGTCGGTGGGAGCAGGGTGGTGCGGGTCGCTTTGGCGCGGACGGCGGGGTGGTTGCTGGCGGGGTCCGCAGACGTCGGCGTCGGTGGTGACGTGCCCGTCGGGCGGTGGCTCACGGAGCGGGACAGTCCGCTGGGGCGGCTGCGGTACGCGTTGTCGCCGGTGGTGTTCGAGGGTGGGCCGCGTGACTGGGGGCGGGCGCCGGGGCGTTGGGGTGCGGATTCGGCGCGGTGGGTCTGAGCCGGGGGCGGGGTTGCGCGGCCCGGCGTTCGCGGGGTGCCGCCGCGCCCACCCGTGCCGCCCCAGCGGCACGACTGCCCGCGGTCTGCGGGCCGGGGGGTGCGCCCGCGGATACGAGGCGCGGTTGGCCGGGGTGTGGGCGCGGATACGGTTGCCGGTGTGAGATCCAGGGTTGAGGTGGGTGGGGAGCGGCGGGGTGTCGCCGTGCTCGTGTTGGTCGCTCTCGGGGCGCTGATACCCGTGTGGGGGCCGGAGGCCGCGTTGCGCGGGACCGGGGAAGCCGATGTGCCCGGAAGCGGGGGGATCGGGCTGCTGCGGACCGTGTTGTTCGCGGTGCTGGCCGTGCCCGTCGGTGAACTGTTCGTGCGGCGGCTGGTGCGTGGCGTGCCCGGTGCTCCCCCTGCCGCGCCGCGGAGTTGGGCCGTCGTGGCGAACTCGGTCGGCTTCGTCGCCGCTCTGGGGCTCGCGTCCGTCGTGGCCACGGGGAATCTGGTGCCCGGCGGGCTCGGTGACATCGACGTCGGTGGGCTGTACGACTCCCGGGACGGGAAGCTTGCCCTCCTGGAGGTCAACGCCTTCCTCGCGGCCGCCCTGTGCGCGGCCTCCGGCCGGCCCGGTACGCAGGTGTGGCCGCTGGCCGCCGTGATGGTCGCGGAGGCGCTGCGCGCGCATCCGACGACCGAGTACGGACCGCTGACCGGCTCCGGACTGACCCTGGTGCACCTGGTCTGCGCATCGGTCTGGGTGGGCGGTCTGGTGTACGTGCTGCGCACCCTGCGGCTGTGGGGGCGGGCGGAGGCGGGCGCCGTACTGCTGGGGCGCTACGCGCGCGTGGCGGCCGTTCTGCTCGTCGCCATCACCGCGACGGGTGTGTGGAGTTCACTGCGCCGGATGCCGCCGGAGACGGTCCTGGATCAGCTCACGGACACGGCGTACGGACGGGTCCTGCTGGCCAAGGTGATCCTGATGGCCGGTGTCGCCGTGCTCGCCCTGTGGGCACGGGTCCGGCTGGCGCGCGCGCAGGACCCGCTGACCGCCTGCGTCCCCGCGCGGGCGGAGGTGTACGCGCTCGGCGCGGTGGTCGCGGTGTCGGGGCTGCTGACGGTGCTTCCGGTGCCGATCCGCTGGTGAACGGGTCTTCGGGACGCGTACGGACATTCCCGGCATCTCAACGCCCGTGCCGCACGGGGGCCCTGACGGACCGGGGTGTCGGCCGGGGGCCGTATCCTCGTGAACCATGCTCGATGACCTCACGACCGCAGTGTCCTCCCCCACCGCGTGGCCGGCCGCTTATCCGCGGGGATACGCGGTCGTCGACGTGGAGACGACGGGGCTGGCCCGGGACGACCGCATCATCTCCGCGGCCGTCTACCGGCTGGACGCGCGCGGCGAGGTCGAGGACCACTGGTACACGGTGGTCAATCCGGAGCGGGACCCGGGCCCCGTGTGGATACACGGTCTGACGAGTGACGTACTGGAGGGGGCGCCCCTCTTCCAGGACGTCGCGGCGGAGTTCGCGTCCCGGCTGGAGGGCCGGGTGCTGGTGGCGCACAACGCGGTCTTCGACTGGCAGATGATCGCCCGGGAGTACGCCCGCGCGCGCGGCGAGGCGCCGGTGAAGCAGCGGCTGTGCACCATCGCCCTCTCCAAGGAGCTGAAGCTTCCGCTGCCCAACCACAAGCTGGAGTCGCTCGCCGCGCACTACGGTGTCGTCCAGCAGCGGGCGCACCACGCGCTGGACGACGCGCGGGTGCTCGCGGAGGCGTTCCGGCCCAGTCTGCGGGCCGCGGCGGCGGGCGGCGTACGGCTGCCGCTGCACGAGTGCCGGCCGCTGACCGAGTGGACGGACCGGCCCCGCATCGGGCAGCAGGGCGGCTACCGGCCGACGAGCTGGCGTCCGTCCCGCAAGCGGCCCGCGTGCCCGTATCCCAATCCGGGGCGGTTCGAACCGGGCGAACGGCTCAAGCAGGGCATGCGGGTGGCGTTCTCCGGTGACACCTCGACCGAGCGGGACCTGCTGGAGGACCGCGCGACGGAGGCGGGCCTGCATGTCGCCGGCAGCCTGTCCCGGCTCACCAGCCTCCTCGTCACCAACGACCCGGACTCGGGCACGTCCAAGGTGCTCAAGGCCCGGCAGTACGGCACCCCGGTGGTCGACGAGGCCGCGTTCGGCCAGCTCCTCGGAAACGTGGAACCGGCGGCGGAGGCCTGACCGTACGGACGGGTGACGGCGGGCGGACGGCGGCGGGGAAGGAGAAGGGGCCCCTTCCCCGCGGAGGAGGCCGCCGCCTTCTACGCCAGTGATCCGATCTTGTCGACGATGCCGACCTTGCCCTCCGCGCGGGCGCAGTGGGCGCCGCAGAACCAGTGTCCGTCGGCCTCGACGCCCTGGCCGATGATCTGCACCCGGCAGTGCTCGCAGATCGGGGCCATGCGATGGATCGCGCAGGCGAACGAGTCGAAGACGTGGCGGGCACCGTCCCGGGTCTCCACGGTGAACGCCAGCGCGTAGTCATTGCCGCACACTTCACAACGTGTCATAAGCGGCATGGTCAGCCGCCGGGAGGGCGCCCGCAAGCCGACTGCTCCACCTCGGCGAGACACGGCACCTGGTCGGCGTAGGCGTCCTGTCCGGATCCGGCGTCCCGGGGCCGCTCGGGACGACGAGGCCGGGGCGGCCGGGTCCTTGGCCTCGGGGGGACGTACCCGGCTCAATGCACCACCTGGCCGAGTTGTACGGTCGTGGGGTGTACCGCTTTCTGTTGTCCCGGCAATGGGTGATCATCACCTTGGTCGCCCTGCTTCTCATCCCTACGATGATCAGGCTGGGCATCTGGCAGATGGACCGCCACGACGAGCGCGCCGCCCGGAACCAGCTGGTGGCCGACGCGCTGGCCGCCGATCCGGTGCCCGTGGAGCGGCTGGCCGCCCCGGGCGAGGCCGTGACGCGTGCCGAGCGGTACCGGACCGTGACCGCCAAGGGGCACTTCGACACCGATGACGAGGTCGTCGTCCGCCGCCGCACCAACGGCGACGACGAGATCGGCTTCCACATCCTGACCCCGTTCGTCCTCGACGACGGGCAGGTCCTGCTGGTCAACCGGGGCTGGATCCCCGCCGACGGGCCCAGCCAGACCGCGTTCCCGGAGGTTCCCGCGCCACCGCGCGGCGAGGTCACGATCACGGGCCGGCTGATGCCCGACGAGACGACCGAGGCGAGCGGCATCAAGGATCTGGAGGGGCTGCCGGACCGGCAGATCATGCTGGTCGACAGCGAGCGGGAGGCGGAGCGGCTCGGCGCCCGGGTGCTCGGCGGCTATGTGGCGCAGACGGCCCCCGAGCCGAAGGACGGCACCCCGCAGCGGCTCGGGAACCCCGGCAAGGAGAACGCGGCGCTGAACTACGCGTACGCCATCCAGTGGTGGCTGTTCGCGGCGGCCGTGCCGGTCGGCTGGTTCGTGCTGGTGCGCCGCGAGTCCCGGGAGCGGACCCGCGCGGCCGTGGAGAAGGCGGACGCCGAGAAGAGCGAACCGGCGGCGGTGCGGCCGGCCGCCCTCGAGGACACTCCCCGTAGCCGGTGATCACCGGTCCGTGCTGTGACCTGCGCTCCTCTCCCGGTTCGCGGAGGTCTGTGCGAGAGTGACGCGGCGTGCCGGAGGGGTGCCCCCGGCCGGTCGGCGGTCGTCCGCGACGCTCTCCGGGACACAGCACAGCGAAGGACGTGACGCATGGCCGGTGGCGGCATGACCGCGGCGTTCCTCGCCGTGATCGGCGGGGCGTCACTGCTCGCCGTCACCGCGCGGCGGCTGCGGCCCGGCGACCGGCTGCCGTCGCTGGAGGGCTGGGCACTGGCCGACCGGAGCCTCGGCCCCGGCTGGACCTGGCTGCTGCTCGGCGGGACGGTCTACACGGCGTACACCTTCACCGCCGTACCGGGTCTGGCGTACGGCAACGGCGCGCCCGCCTTCTTCGCGGTGCCGTACACGGTGATCGTCTGCCCGCTGGCGTTCGTGCTGCTCAGCCGGCTGTGGAGCGTCGCGCGGCGGCACGGCTACATCACCGTCGCCGACTTCGTGCGCGGCCGGTACGGATCGCCGCCGCTGGCGCTGGTGGTCGCGCTGACCGGGATCCTGGCGACGATGCCGTATCTGGCGCTGCAACTGCTGGGCATCCGCGCGGTGCTCACCGCGGGCGGGCTGTATCCGCACGGGGCGACGGGCGACCTGGTGATGGTGGCGGTGTTCGCGGGGCTCGCGGTGGCCACCTACCGGCACGGGCTGCGGGCGCCCACGGTGATCTCCGCGCTGAAGGCGGTGGCGGTGTTCGTCTCGCTCACCGCCGTGTGCTGGCTGGTGCTGCGGCATTTCGGCGGACCGGGCGCGGTCTTCGACGGGGCGGCCCGCGCGCTCGGCGGCAGGGACGCGGCCCACTCCCCGCTGCTGCTGACGCCGGGGCAGCAGCCGGCGTACGCCACGCTGGCGCTCGGCTCCGCGCTGGCCCTGCTGATGTATCCGCATGTGCTCACCGCCGGGTTCGCCGCCGACGGGACGCGCACCCTGCGCAAGGTGTCCGCGGGCCTGCCCGCGTGGACGGCGCTGCTCGCGCTGTTCGGGTTCCTCGGCATCGCGGCCCTGGCGGCCGGGGTGCGGGCGCCGGCGGGCACCGCCGAGGCGGCCGTGCCGATGCTCGTCGACCGGCTGATGCCGGGCCCGCTCGCCGGGCTGGTGTTCGGTTCGATCGTGGTGGGCGCGCTGGTGCCGGCGGCGGTGATGTCGATCGCGGCGGCGACGAGTTTCGTACGGAACGTGTACGTCGAGTACGTGCATCCGACGGCCACCCCGAAACGGCAGGTGCGGGTCGCCAAGGCGGTGTCGCTGACCGCGAAGGTCGGGGCGGTGGGGTTCGTGTTCGGGCTGCGTGACCAGGACGCCGTCAACCTCCAGCTGCTGGGCGGGGTGTGGATCCTGCAGATCTTCCCGGCCGTGGCGGTGGGGCTGTACACCCGGTGGCTGCATCCGCGGGCGCTGCTCGCCGGGTGGGCCGTCGGCATGGCCGCCGGAACGTTTCTGGTGGTGCGGGAGGGGTTCTCCTCGATCGTGCCGCTCGGCACCGGTGACGGACCACTGGAGATCTACGCCGGTGTCGCCGCCCTGCTGCTCAATCTGATCGTCGCGATCGCCGGCACCGCCGTCCTCGCCCGGCTCGGTGTCCCGCGCGGCGCCGACGCCACCGACCTGCCGTCCCGCCTGCCGGTGGGACGGCGTCCACAGACGGGAGCGAACAACCCGTGAGACGCGCAGAGCATCCTCGGGCCACCCTGTCCCCGGCCCCGGCGCCCGCGCCGCCACCGGTCGGGGCCCGGCCGCTCGACCCGGCCGGCCTGGAACGGGAGGCCGGTGTCGCCCGCCTCTTCGAGCTGCACTACTCGTCGATGCTGCGGCTCGCCGTGCTGCTCGGCGCGGACGATCCGGAGAACGTGGTGGCGGAGGCCTACTACCAGATCTACCGCAGATGGCGGCGGCTGAGGGACGTGGCCGCGGCGGAGGCGTTCCTGCGCTCCACGGTCTGCGATCTGAGCCGCGTACGGACGCGTCAGGCGGCCCGCAGGGAACAGCCGCCCGGCCCGTCGGACGAGACCGTGGCGTCCGCCGAGAACACCGCGCTGCTCCGTGACGACCAGCGGGTGCTGATCGGCGCGCTCCAGCACCTTCCGGCCCGGCAGCGCGAGGCGCTGGTGCTGCGGCACTGGCTCGGCCTGAAGGAGAGCGAGATCGCCGCCGCGATGGGCATCACCCGTGGTTCCGTGAAGACGCACACCTCACGCGGCATCGCCGCGCTGACCCAGGCGATGGAGACCCGGCGATGACGCATCGAGAGGCGACTCCGTCGCGTGGCACCGGCCCGGACCGCACCGGCCACGAGCCGGCCCCGCCGCGTCCGCCGGGCGCGGACCGCACCGAACGGGACCTGCGCGACGCACTGGAGGCGCTGGCCGGCGGGGTGCTGCCCGACCCGGACGCCTATCGCACCGCGCGCGGGGAGTGGCTGCGCCGGGAACGCCGGCGGCGGCTCGTCCTCGCCGTGCTCGTCGCCGTCGTCTTCGCGCTGGCCACACTGATCGGCCTGTGGGTGCTCAACCAGGCCCCCTCGGACCCCGGTGTCATCTTCTCCGGCGACGGTGCCGCGGCGGCCGACGGTCCGTCACTCCCCCGGGTCCACCCCTGATTGCGGCCCCCGACTGCCGGGAACCCGCACCCCGTGCACCGTATCGAGGACTACGCGCTCATCGGCGACGAACAGACCGCTGCCCTGGTGGGCGCGGACGGCTCGGTCGACTGGCTCTGCCTGCCCCGCTTCGACTCGGCGGCCTGCTTCGCCCGGCTGCTCGGGGACGAGGACAACGGGCACTGGCGGATCGCCCCGGACGGCGCGGAGCGCTGCGTCCGCCGCGCCTACCGCGAGGACACCCTGGTCCTGGACACCGAGTGGGAGACCTCCGAGGGCGCCGTGCGCGTCACCGACCTGATGCCGCAACGCCACCGCGCGCCGGACGTGGTACGGATCGTGCAGGGCGTACGGGGTGAGGTGAGGGTGCGCAGCACGCTGCGGCTGCGCTTCGACTACGGCTCCGTGGTGCCGTGGGTGCGCAAGGAGGACGGCCACCGGGTGGCGGTGGCCGGGCCGGACTCGGCGTGGCTGCGCAGTGTCCCGGACGTGGAGACCTGGGGCGAGAACCAGAGCACCGTCTCGGAGTTCACGGTGCGCGAGGGCGAACGGGTCGCGTTCGTGCTCACCTGGCACCCCTCCCACGAGCCGCGGCCCCCGCTGGTCGACCCGTACTCCTCGCTGCGGCACAGCGTCACGGACTGGCGTGCCTGGGCGGGCCGGTGCCGTTACGAGGGCCCGCACCGGGACGTCGTCGTCCGGTCGCTGATCACGCTCAAGGCACTCACCTACCGTCCCACCGGCGGCATCGTCGCCGCACCCACCACCTCGCTGCCGGAGGAGCCGGGCGGGGTGCGCAACTGGGACTACCGCTTCTGCTGGCTGCGCGATTCCACCCTGACCCTGAACACGCTGCTGGCCGCCGGGTACCAGGACGAGGCGGAGGCCTGGCGCGACTGGCTGCTCCGCGCGGTGGCGGGCGATCCGGCGGACCTGCAGATCATGTACGGGCTGGCGGGCGAGCGGCGGCTGCCCGAGTTCGAACTGCCGTGGCTGTCCGGTTTCGACGGCGCCACACCCGTACGGACCGGCAACGAGGCCGTGAACCAGCTTCAGCTGGATGTGTACGGCGAGGTCATGGACTCCCTTTCGCTGGCGCGGAGTTCGGGGCTGTCGGCACAGCCGGACGTGTGGGCGCTGCAGTCGGTGCTGATGGACTTCCTGCGTACGGCGTGGCGACAGCCGGACGAGGGGCTGTGGGAGGTGCGCGGCGGCCGGCGCCACTTCGTGCACTCCAAGGTGATGGTGTGGGTGGCGGCCGACCGCGCGGTGCGCACGCTGGAGGAGAACCCGGGGCTGGACGGGGATCTGGACGGCTGGCGGGAGCTGCGTGACGAGGTGCACCGGGAGGTGTGCGAGAAGGGGTACGACCCCGCGCGGAACACGTTCACGCAGTCGTACGGCTCGCGCGAACTCGACGCGGCGCTGCTGCTGATCCCCAGGGTGGGGTTTCTGCCGCCCGACGACCCGCGGGTGCTGGGCACCATCGACGCGGTCCGTGCGGAGCTGGGGCAGAACGGGTTTCTGCGCCGGTACACACCGGAGGCGACGGCGGTCGACGGGCTGCCCGGCAATGAGGGCACGTTCCTGGTGTGCTCGTTCTGGCTGGCGGACGCCCTGCACATGACCGGGAGGACGGAGGAGGCGCGCGAGCTGTTCGAGCGGCTGCTGGGGCTCGCCAACGACGTGGGGCTGCTCGCGGAGGAGTACGACCCGGTGGGCGGGCGGCTGCTGGGGAACTTCCCGCAGGCGTTCAGCCACATCGGGCTGGTGAACACCGCTCTCGCCCTGTTCGGGGACGAGGAGGCAGGATAGGGCCATGGATCTTGGACTGAAGGACCGGGTGTACGTCGTCACCGGGGCGACCCGGGGGCTGGGCAACGCCTCCGCGCGGGAGCTCGTCGCGGACGGCGCGAAGGTGGTGATCACCGGGCGGGAGGAGAAGTCCGTCGCGGAGGCGGCCGCCGCGCTGGGGCCGGACGTGGTGGGGGTGGCCGTCGACAACGCGGACCCCGGGGCGCCGGCGCGGCTGATCGCGACCGCGCGGGAGCGGTTCGGGCGTTTCGACGGCATTCTCGTCAGCGTGGGCGGGCCGCCGCCGGGGTTCGTGGCCGACACGACGGACGAGCAGTGGCAGACGGCGTTCGAGTCGGTGTTCCTCGGTGCGGTGCGGATGGCTCGGGCGGCCGCGGCGGAGCTGGCCGAGGGCGGCGTCATCGGGTTCGTGCTGTCGGGGTCGGTGCATGAGCCGATTCCGGGGCTGACGATCTCCAACGGCCTGCGGCCGGGGCTGGCCGGGTTCGCGAAGTCGCTGGCGGACGAGCTGGGGCCGCGGGGGATTCGCGTGGTGGGGCTGCTGCCGGGGCGGATCGACACGGATCGCGTGCGGGAGCTGGACGCGTTGTCGGCGGATCCGGAGGCTACTCGGCGGGCGGCGGAGTCGCGGATTCCGTTGCGGCGGTATGGGACGCCGGGGGAATTCGGGCGGGCGGCGGCGTTCTTGCTGTCGCCGGCGGGGTCTTATCTGACGGGGCTGATGGTGCCGGTGGACGGGGGCGTGCGGCACGGGTTCTGACGGGGGGTGAGTGGCGCGGCCCGGCGCCTGCGGGGTGCCGTCGCGCCCACCCGTGCGGCGGAGTTGGGCCGCGCCCCGGTGTGATGGCTGAGCGGGGGGTGAGTGGCGCGGCCCGGCGCCCACGGGGTGCCGTCGCGCCCACCCGTGCCGCCCCAGCGGCACGACTGCCCGCGGAGGGGCGGCAGTGCAGCTGTGCGGCGCGCAGAGGGGCGGCAGTGCGGCGGTGCGGCGCACGGAGGGGCGGCAGTGCGGCTGTGCGGCGCGTGGGGGTTAGGTGACTCGTTCTGGGGGGTGTTTTTGGGTTTTCAGGTGGGTTTCCGTGGGGAGGGTGGGGAGGCCTGCGGAGGTTCTGGCGTGGGTCAGGGGGCCCTCGGTGAGGGTGGTCAGGGCTGTTGACGGGTCGATGCGGGGGTCCAGGAGCAGGAGGACGCGGGCTCTCGGGGTGCCTCGGCGGCCCGTCAGGACGACGTGGGCCTGTTCCACCCCGTCCAGGTGACCTGCCTCCTCGGCCAGGGCCTGTTCCAGGGCACGGCCGCGCAGTGACGCCTCCTCGTCGTCGCCCGTGTCGACCACCACCTCCGCGAGCCGTCGCCGGCGCAGTACCGCGACCAGCCACCACAGGGAGAGCAGGACCAGGACGGCGAGCACCGCGATGACCACCGGCCACCACCAGCCCTCGTCCCGCCACCGGGTCCGCTCGGACTCGTTCAACAGCACGTCGTCGCGTCCGTCGTGCAGCCACCAGGACGGCGCCGGTGCCCCCAGTCCGATGGCCAGCACCGACCCGCCGAGGGCGACCAGCACCAGCCCCACGATTCCGAGCAGCACCCGGTTGACGGCTCCGAGCACCTCTACCGCCCCTTCCGGCCGGGCCGCCGTACGCGCAGCGACAGCGAGGGCGGCCGGGCCAGGCCCAGCCCCTTCACCGCGTCGTCGAGCACTCCGGTCAAGTCGGCCCGTACGTCGTCGAGTTCACGAAAGTGCGACACCGCGTGGACATCCGCGCGGGCGCGTTTCACCCTGACCCGGACCGACCGCACACCGGCCACCTCCAGGGCCCGGTCGCGCAGCACCGTCGCGGCGGCGTCCCGGTGCAGTCCCGCGCGGACGTCGGGGTCGGTGGGGCGCATCGGCAGCTGGGCGCGCAGGCCGGGTGTCACCGCGAGCAGCAGCAGCCAGAGTCCGAGCGCGGCGGCGACACCGGCTCCGGTCAGTACCCAGGGGTCGTCCAGGGGCCGTTCGGCGAGCTGCCGCGCCAGGTCCCGGCGCCAGCTCAGCCCCGCACGGTGGGCCCGTACGGCGACGACGTCGTACAGGAAGGCGCCCGCGATCAGCAGGATCAGCAGGGCGACCAGGCCCGCGGGGACCGCGCGCGAGGACCAGAAGCGCCGGGGCTCGTTCATCATGTCCTCCCCCGGGCCGCCGCCACATGCAGGCGTTCCACCAGGACGACGACCTCCGGCACATGCATGCCCGCCAGATCGCGCACCCGGTCGACCACCCGGCGCCGCACCCGCGCGCAGCGGCCGCCGATGTCGCCGGGGTAGTCGAGTTCGATGTGCACCCGGACCCGGGCCGCCTCATGGCTGACGATCACGGTCGCGTGCGGTGGTGCGGCGTCCGGTGGGAGAGGGCCGGCCGCCTCGCGGGCCGCCTGCGAGGCGATCTTCGCGATCACCCGGTCGGCGATCCTGGTCGCCCCGCGCTCGCCCGGCGCGACGGCGTCCGGTCCCCGGCGGGGCTCCGCGACCGTGCCCAACGCCGTCACCGCCGCCGTTCGTCACGGCGCCGGAAGAAGTCGCCGAGCTCCAGGTCTCCCTCGAGGAACCGCCCGGCGACGAAACCGACGGCACCCAACGCCGCCACCAGCAGAAATGCTCCGAACCCGCCGAAGTATCCGGCGAAGCCCAACGCCATGCCGGCGATCATGCCGACGACGGCCATGTTCATGGTGCGCTCCTCCGCTCACCGAGTCTCACTGAAGACGGGTCTCCGGTTCCTCGTCCTCCTCCTCGGGCAGCTTCACGTCGCTCACCGCGATGTTGACCTCGACCACCTCGAGGCCGGTCATCCGCTCGACCGCCGCGATGACGTTCTCCCGCACGTCCCTGGCGACGTCGGCGATGGAGACGCCGTAGTCGACGACGATCTCCAGGTCGAGCGCGGTCTGCACCTCGCCGACCTCTGCCTTCACGCCGCGCGTCGCGGACTTCGAGCCGCCTGGCACCCTGTCCCGTACGGCGCCGAAGGTGCGGGACAGGCCGCTGCCCATGGTGTGTACGCCGAGCACGTCCCGTGCGGCCAGTCCGGCGATCTTCTCCACGACGCCGTCGGCGATGGTGGTACGGCCACGGGTCGCGGCATCGCCGCCGCCGCGGCGGCTTCCCTGGCCCTTGCGGGGGCCGGTGTCCGAGAGGTTCTTCTCCGGGTCGGGGGCCCGTACCGAGCCGCCCTCTGTCATATCGGTCATCGCCGTACGTCCCTTCGGTCATCCTCCTTCAACCACCGTATGCGCGGTGGCCCGGTCTCGCGCCCGAGATGCGGCAGGCTGGGTGGTATGACGGCGGATCGGTGGACCCGGGTGGTGCGGGAACAGGTGGGGCTCGGCAGGATCGTGCCCCTGGGTGGAGCGCGGGACGGCGCGTGGATCACGGAGCGGGCGGTGGGGGCCGTGCTGCGGCGGGCGGTCGCGCGGGGGGTGCCGGGGGTGCGGGTGGATGGTGTGCGGGTGGGGCCGGTCGATCCGGAGGAGGTGGGGGAACGGCCGGTCGTGCCGGCGCCGGTGGGGGCGTTGGGGGTGGGGGCGTTGCGGCTGGTCGTCGAGTTCGCGGCGACCGGGGGGCGGCCGTTGCCGGAGACTTCGTCGGTGCTGCGGGGGGTGCTGGGGGAAGCGGTGGTGGAGGGGGTGGGGCTGGCTGTCGTGGAGGTGGATCTGCGGGTGACGGAGTTGCTGGACGCGGAGCCGGTTGCTGAACCGGGGGTGCGTGAGTCGGCCGGTGGGCCGGTGGACACCGGGGACTTTGAGGTGGGGCGGGTGGGGGCGGCGGTGCTGGGGGTGCCGGGGGTGAGCCGGCTGACGGGGGTGTTGGGGCGGGCGGTTCACATCACCGAGGAGCCGGGAGAGGGCGGTACCGCCGCATTGCCTCGGCGCCATGTGCGGGTGGATCTTGCGGTGGGGGCGGGGGCGCGGCCGCTGGATGTGGCGCGGGAGGTTCGGGGGGTGGTGGCGTCCGTGGTCACCGGCGGACCGACGGTGACCGTACTGGTCACGACGATCGACTGAAGGTGGCCGGGGGTTCCGCGGCCGCGCGCCCACCGATCCGCCGATCCGCCGATCCGCGGGCAGGCGTGCCGCAGGGCGGCACGGGTGGGCGCGACGGCACCCCGTGAGCGCCGGGCCGCGCGACCTCCCCCGCCCAGCCGTCACCCCGGGCAACTGCTGGGCGGGGGTGGGTGTGCGCTCGCCCCGCTGGAGGGGGTGCCGCTGCGCCCACCCGTGCCGCCCCAGCGGCACGACTGCCCGCAGCTACGCGGGCTGCAGCGGCACGACTGCCCGCAGCTAGGGTGAAGTTAGTCGTCGAGGTTGGACAGGGCTCGTAGGCGGCGGGACTGGGCGGCTCGTTCGGCGGCTCGTTGGGTGTCGTAGGGGTGGGTGGTGGCGGACCGGAGCAGCGCCTTGGTCTCGATCACCGCGTCGCGGGGGGCCGCAAGGAGGGCCGCCGCCAGATCCTGCGTCGCCGCGTCCAGATCCGCGGCCGGGACCGCCACGTTGGCCAGGCCGGTCGCCACCGACTCCTCCGCCGTGACGAAGCGGCCCGTCGCGCAGATCTCCAGCGCACGGGCGTAGCCGACGAGGGCGACCAGGGGGTGGGTGCCGGTGAGGTCGGGGACGAGGCCCAGACTGGTCTCACGCATGGCGAACTGCACGTCGTCCGCGACGACGCGCAGGTCACAGGCGAGGGCCAGCTGGAAGCCCGCCCCGATGGCATGCCCCTGGACGGCCGCGATGGACACGATGTCGCTGCGCCGCCACCAGGTGAACGCCTCCTGGTATGCGGCGATGGTCGCGTCCAGCGCGGCGTCGTCGCGGCGCGCCAGGTCGATGAACGAGGGCTCGCCCTCGATTCCCTCGGGCGTGAACATCTGCCGGTCGAGTCCGGCGGAGAAGGACTTGCCCTCCCCGCGCAGCACCACGACCCGGACGGAGCCGGGCAGCAGCCGGCCCGCCTCGGTCAGCGCCCGCCACAGAGCGGGGCTCTGCGCGTTGCGCTTGGCCGGGTTGGTCAGCGTCACCGTGGCGATCGCGTCGTCGACGGTGAGCCGTACGCCGTCCTTGTCGAGTACCGGACCGAGGTCCTGGGCGGACGAAGCCATGGGGCGCCTCCGATGGGTGCGGTCAGTCAAGTGACTGCACAGTAACCACCCGGTCGGTCATCCGGCCGACCGGGTGGCCACCATCGGAACAGTGGCGCGCCCGGGGTCAGGCCGAGGGGGCCTTCTTGCCCCGCGTCGCCCCGCCACGCCCTCGCAGCGTGACGCCCGACTCGCTGAGCATGCGGTGCACGAAGCCATACGAGCGGCCGGTCTCCTCGGCCAACGCCCGGATGCTCGCACCGGCGTCGTACTTCTTCTTCAGGTCTGCCGCGAGCTTGTCGCGCGCGGCGCCGGTCACCCGGCTGCCCTTCTTCAGAGTCTCGGCCACCCGTGCCTCCTCATGGGAAGTGCGCTCTGGTCTCCTCATGATCACCCCTCCCGGCCCTCATGGCCACCCATTCGGCAAGGTCGATGAGACAAGGTTGTGACGACGGGAGCGCGTCCCCACATACGGAATGAGGGATTCCGGAGTGTGCGCGCGGTACCTCCGATCGGGTTCTTCCGTGAAGTGCCTGGTCACAGACGCGCGACGGCCGAGCCCCGGTTCGCCGGGAGCTCGGCCGTGATTTCCGTGTAGGACACACCTCGGGATGAGGAGATCTCACACGAATGATGGATCACCGATGGGCCGAATGATCCATACGCAGTGGATCACGCCTTCGATCAACCCACGCTGACGTTCCTCAGGCGAGGGCCACCAGGTCGGCGTAGTCGGCGCCCCACAGGTCCTCGACGCCGTCCGGCAGCAGGATGATCCGCTCCGGCTGGAGCGCCTCGACGGCGCCCTCGTCGTGGGTGACGAGGACGACGGCGCCCTTGTACGTGCGCAGCGCGCCGAGGATCTCCTCGCGGCTGGCCGGGTCGAGGTTGTTGGTGGGCTCGTCGAGGAGCAGCACGTTGGCGGAGGAGACCACGAGGGTCGCCAGCGCCAGCCGCGTCTTCTCGCCGCCGGAGAGGACACCGGCGGGCTTGTCCACGTCGTCGCCGGAGAAGAGGAACGAGCCGAGCGTCTTGCGGACGTCGACGAGGTCCAGGTCGGGGGCGGCGGAGCGCATGTTCTCCAGGACCGTGCGCTCCGGGTCGAGGGTCTCGTGCTCCTGCGCGTAGTAGCCGAGCTTGAGGCCGTGGCCCTCGATGACCTGGCCGGTGTCGGGCTTCTCGGCGCCGCCGAGGAGGCGGAGCAGGGTGGTCTTGCCCGCGCCGTTGAGGCCGAGGATGACGACACGGGAGCCCTTGTCGATGGCCAGGTCGACGTCGGTGAAGATCTCCAGGGAGCCGTAGGACTTCGACAGCCCCTCCGCCATGAGCGGGGTCTTGCCGCACGGGGACGGCTCGGGGAAGCGCAGCTTGGCGACCTTGTCGGACTTCCGCTCGGCCTCCAGGCCGGCCAGCAGCTTGTCCGCCCTGCGGGCCATGTTCTGCGCGGCGACGGTCTTGGTGGCCTTGGCACGCATCTTGTCGGCCTGCGAATGCAGCGCGGACGCCTTCTTCTCGGCGTTCTGCCGCTCGCGCTTGCGGCGCTTCTCGTCGGCCTCGCGCTGCTGCTGGTAGAGCTTCCAGCCCATGTTGTAGACGTCGATCTGGGCGCGGTTGGCGTCCAGGTAGAACACCTTGTTGACGACCGTCTCGACCAGGTCGACGTCGTGGGAGATCACGATGAAGCCGCCGCGATAGGTCTTGAGGTAGTCGCGCAGCCAGACGATCGAGTCGGCGTCGAGGTGGTTCGTCGGCTCGTCGAGGAGCAGGGTGTCGGCGTCGGAGAACAGGATGCGGGCCAGCTCGACGCGACGGCGCTGACCGCCGGAGAGGGTGTGCAGGGGCTGGCCGAGCACACGGTCGGGCAGGTTCAGCGCGGCGCCGATGGTGGCGGCCTCGGCCTCGGCGGCGTAGCCGCCCTTGGTGAGGAACTCGGTCTCCTGGCGCTCGTACTGCTTGAGCGCCTTCTCGCGCGTGGAGCCCTGGCCATTGGCGATCCGCTGCTCGTTCTCGCGCATCTTGCGGAGCAGTACGTCGAGACCGCGCGCGGAGAGGATGCGGTCGCGGGCGAGCACGTCGAGGTCGCCGGTGCGGGGGTCCTGGGGCAGGTAGCCGACCTCGCCGGAGCGGGTGACGGTGCCGCCGGCGGGGATGCCCTGGCCGGCGAGGACCTTGGTGAGGGTGGTCTTGCCTGCGCCGTTACGGCCGACGAGGCCGATGCGGTCGCCCTTGGCGATGCGGAAGGTGGCGCTCTCGATGAGGACACGGGCACCGGCGCGCAGCTCGATGCCGGAGGCGGAGATCACGGACAGACTCCTGGGCAGGTATGGGGTGGCGGTGGGCGGCTGAGGACGTTCCCGCCGTCTAATGCGCGAGGAGAATGGCCATGCGAGCCATTCTAACGGGGCCGTGCAAGCGCTTTTCTCTGCCCGCGGGCCCCGTACGGGAGCGCCCGGCGGTTGTCAGTGGCCGGTGCCACACTGGGCGGCATCCGGACAATCGGTGTGTGCGAGACACAGGGAAGTGATCGCCATGGCAGGTACGGCCGGCGGACGTCCGAGCGTCGTCCCGACGTTGTTGTACGCGGACGCGAAGGGGGCGATCCGGCAGCTCACGGAGGCGTTCGGCTTCATGGAGCGGTCGGTGTACGAGGGCGAGGACGGCACGGTGATGCACGCCGAGCTGGTGCACGGCGACGGTGTGGTGATGCTGGGCACCAAGGGCCGCGGCGGGGCGTTCGACGCGGCGATGAGGGGTGCGGGCCCCGCCGGGGTGTACGTGGTCGTGGACGACGCCGACGCACACCACCGGCGGGCGGTGGAGCAGGGGGCGGAGATCCTGATGCCCCCGACGGACCAGGACTACGGGTCGCGGGACTACATGGCCCGCGACCTCGAGGGCAACGTCTGGAGCTTCGGCACCTACGCCCCGGAGACGGAGACGGGGGCCTGAAGCGGGCGCCGGGCCCGGTCAGCCGCCGGTGTGCACCTGGAAGGCGGCCCGGCGGACCGCTTTGGCCAGGGCCGGGTCGGGGTGGGCGGCGGCGAGGGCGACCAGGACCTGCACGGTGCGCGGGTGACCGACGGCGCGTACCTCGGTGAGCAGCGCGGGGACGGTCGGCTGGACCGCGGACTCCAGATGGCGGACCAGCAGCGGGGCCTCACCGTGGTCGGCGACGGCGGCCGCGGTGTCCACCCACAGCCAGGTGGCCTCCTCGCGGGTGAGGATCTCGTGGGCGTCCTCGGGGTCGGCGCCGTCGTGTTCCGCGAGCCACAGGAGGGCGTACGGCCGTAGCGTCGGCTCGTCGAGCACGGTACGGACCTCGGGTTCGGCGGGGGCTCCGACGACGCGCAGCGCCTCGAAGGCGAGGCCGCGCAGCAGGGCGTCCTCGCCGCGGGCGGCGTTGATCAGCTCGGTGACGGCGCTGCCGACCGGCCGTGCGGCGAGCCAGGCGCGGTATTCGGCGCGGGCCGCGTTGGGGCGGAGCCGGCCGCAGCCGCGCAGCATGTCCTCGGCGCCCTGCTCGATGTTCCCGGCCGGGCTCTGCGCGGCGACGCAGATCTGCTCCAGCTTGACCCACACCGCCCAGCTGCCGAGCGGGGTGAGCGTGGCCTGTCCGTCGCCGTAGGTGAGGGCGCCCACGCAGGCGAGGGCGCGCAGCGCCCAGTCGAGCAGCGCGTCGAGCGGGGCGTCGGTGACCGGCGGTTCGGCCGGCCGGGCCCGCTGAACCGGCACGTCGGGTCCGGGCCCGGCCTCCGATTCGGGGAGGGCGACGGTGGTACCGGGCCGGCGTGCGCCGCCGCCGGTGCGGGACGGGCCGGGCCGCGGCGCCTCGAGCCCGGGTGCCTCGGGGTGCGGGGCGTAGTCGACTTCGCAGCGTTCCGTGCGGAGTTCGGTGACGCGCTGCCCGAGGAGGTCGAGGAGCTGGGGCACGGGGACCGGGCCGGCGGAGAGCTGGAGGAAGGAGAGGACCTGCGGCATGGCCGTGACGACCTCGGCGACGGCCGCGGCCTCGTACTCCTCGGGTTCCGGGTAGGCCAGCGACCACGCGTCGCAGAGGGCGACCCAGCCGCGCAGCACGGCGCTGTCGTCGCGGTTCCAGGCGCGCAGCCGCCAGCCCGGTCGGGCGCTGTCGCCGTGCACCTCGATGAGACCGGCCAGGCGGGCGGTGTCCCAGTCGGCGCGGACCTGAGCGGGGGTCAGGCCCAGGGCGAGTGCCGCACGTTCGGCGGTCGCGTCGGACAGGGTGGCCTTGCCGTCGGCGGTGGCACTGTCCCCGCCGGGGCCGAGGGCGGCGTCGGCCCAGCGGGCGACGCGGGCCGCGGCCGCCAGTCCGGAGCGCGCCATTCTGGCCAGCTCCGCCGGTGCCGGCGTGCCCTCCGGAGGTCGTGGCGCTGGGCGGCGTGAGCGCCGCTGATTGATCGCTGTGGGGGCGGCGGCCAGGGGTCGGGGGCGGACGATTCGAAGCCTGGAGTCGCGCGGGATACGGGACGTCACGGGTGCAGTCTCGCGGGTGACGGTCCGAAAACCCAAACGGAATGCCGACGGGGCCCATCGGGCGGGGTGCGCCCCGGTCCCGGATGCCGTCGGAGGGAGGGATTCAGGCCAGCGGTACGGCGCTAAACGGAATCTTCCGCACCGGCTGCCCGGCCCGTGCTTCCCGCGGTCACATCAGGGGGGTGAGGAAGCGCCGCAGTGCCTCCTCGTAGGCGTGCGGGTCGGCGTTCCACATCGCGGCGTGCGGGGCGCCCCTGACGGTGTGCAGGGTGATGGTGTGGGGATGGCCGGCGGCGAGGCGCCGGGAGAACCTCCAGGGTGCCACCCGGTCGTCGGGTCCGTGGAAGATCTGGGTGGGTACCGAGATCCGGTCCAGATGGACGGCGCCGGGCCTGCGGTCGCCGTACAGGCCCGTGCGTCCCTGGGCGGCGCGGACCGCGAGCGGCAGCAGCACGCCGGGCGTGTGCCGGGCCGAGGCGAGGGCGCGCAGGGTCGCCTCCCAGTTGAGCACCGGGGAGTCCAGGACGAGGCCGGCGACGCGGGCGCGGACCTCGGAGCGGGCGGCGGCGCGCAGCGCCATGGTCGCGCCGGTGGACCAGCCGTACAGGACGACCTGCCGGGCGCCGGCGTCGACGGCGTGGTGGAGCGCCGCGTCGAGATCGCGCCATTCGGTCTCGCCCAGGTGGTTGAGACCGTCCGGGGAGCGCGGTGCGCCGGGGTCGCCCCGGTAGGCGGGCGCGAGCACCGGGAAGCGGTGGCGGTGCAGGAACTCCATGACGTTCATGGTGTGTTCCCGCGTGGTGCCGAGGCCGTGGACGGCGATCACCCAGGTGTCGCGGGCGCCCGGCACGAACCATGCGGGCAGTGGGCCGAGTTCGCCCGGGAGGTCGAGGGAGGTGTGGTCCAGGCCGAGGGCGCTGCCCGGGTCGCCGACGTACAGGTTCGGGGTGAGCCAGGCGCGGTCGCCGGGTTCCGGGGTGCCGCGGGTGACGTGTTCGAGGCGGCGTACGACGGTGTCCGCGGAGTCCGGGGGGCCGGCCAGTACGGGGCCCACGACCGCGTGGAAGTCGTCGCCGGTCAGACCGTGGCGGCCGGGGCGGAGGGCGGCGAGGTCGCGGGTGAGGGCGATGCGGCCCGCGGCGGTGGCGTGGACGGTGAGCCTGGGGTCGCCGGGGAGGGGGCCGTCCGGCGGTGTTCCGAGGGCGGCGTCGCTGGCGAGGCGGCCGGCGGCGACCGCCGCCGCGGCGGCGCCCAGCACGGTGGTGACGGCTGCGGCCGCCGCTCTGACAGTGCGCACGTTCTTCAGTGTCATGGGGGAACGGGTACCCGGCCAGTGGGCGGCCACGGCGAGGGGCCGGGCGGGTGGGGTCGCGCAGCCCGGCGCCACGGTGTGCCGCCGCGGGCACCCGTGCGGCCACCGCGGTCGCGAGAGGTCAGCCGGGTTGGCCGTACCCCCGCAGACGCGCGCCGGCCTCGGTCACCTGGTCCGAGGTCAGCAGGTGGGGGGAGAGGCCCGGGAGGGAGGACGCGGTCAGCCAGACCCGGCACATCCACTCCAGTTGGGCCGTGTGGTCGTAGGCCTGGGTGAGGGTGGGGGCGTGGGCCATCGTGCCGTGGTTCTGGAGGAGGCAGGCGGTGCGGCCGTCGAGGGCGCGGAGCATGTTCTCGGCCAGTTCGGCGGTGCCGTACGTGGCGTAGGGGGCGACCCGTACGGGGCCGCCCAGGGCCGCGGCCATGTAGTGGATCAGCGGCAGTTCGTCGACGAGCGTGGAGACGGCCGTGGCGTGCACGGCGTGCGTGTGCACGACGGCGCGCGCGCCGGTCGTACGGTAGACGGCCAGGTGCATGGGCAGCTCGCTGGTGGGGACGAGCGTGCCGAGGACCTGCCGGCCGGTGAGGTCGACACCGGTCACGTCGTCCGGCGTCAGCCGGTCGTACGGCACGCCCGAGGGTGTGACGAGGACGACGTCGCCGACCCGTACGGAGACGTTGCCGGACGTGCCGACGACGAGACCGTCGGTGACGGTCCGGCGCGCGGTGCCGACTAGTTCCGCCCAGGCGTGCGCCTCCTCCTCGCGCACTCGTCCGGCCCCTGTCATCCGCCCGCTCGCCCACTGCTCCGCCATGCCGTGATCCTTTCAGGCGGTCTCCCCCGTCCGGCGGAGCACCCGCCCCCTCTTACGGTCACCACGATGCCCATTCCAGTTCATCTTCCGTTCACCCTGGTTACCTACGTTCGTCCAGCCAATGACCTCGAACGATTGCCTGGGTAAATGGAAAGCTTCTCGCTGATCCTCGCGATTGTGGTGGTAACCGCACTCGCGTTCGATTTCACGAACGGTTTCCACGACACCGCGAACGCGATGGCAACGACCATTTCGACCGGTGCGCTCAAGCCCAAGGTCGCGGTGGCCATGTCCGCCGTGCTGAACCTTGTCGGCGCATTCCTCTCGGTGGAGGTCGCCAACACGATCTCCAAGGGCCTCGTGGACGAGGCCGGCATCCGTCCCGAGGTCATCTTCGCCGCGTTGGTGGGCGCGATCCTCTGGAACCTCCTGACCTGGCTGGTCGGTCTGCCGTCCAGTTCCTCGCACGCCCTCATGGGCGGCCTGATCGGCGCCGCGGTCGCCTCGGCCGGCTTCGGCGCGGTCCACGGCGACGTCCTCGTCACCAAGGTCCTGCTCCCGGCCGTCGCCGCCCCGCTGGTGGCCGGCGTCGCGGCGATGTTCGCCACCCGGCTCACCTACCGTCTGGGCCGGAACGCCGACGGCAAGGCCTCCGAGAAGGGCTACCGCGCCGGCCAGATCGCCTCCGCCGGCCTGGTCTCCCTGGCCCACGGCACC
Source organism: Streptomyces sp. NRRL WC-3626 (assembly GCF_000718785.1). Taxonomy (GTDB): domain Bacteria; phylum Actinomycetota; class Actinomycetes; order Streptomycetales; family Streptomycetaceae; genus Streptomyces; species Streptomyces edwardsiae. The sequence goes on from NZ_JOCA01000018.1 coordinate 58,218, forward strand.
AACGACGCCCAGAAGACGATGGGCATCATCACCCTCGCCCTGGTCGCCGGCGGCGCCGTCTCCCCCGACTCCGACCCGCCGCTGTGGGTCATCCTCTCCGCGGGCCTCGCCATCGCGCTCGGCACCTACCTCGGCGGCTGGCGCATCATCCGCACCATGGGCAAGGGCCTGACCGACCTCCAGCCGCAGCAGGGCTTCGCCGCCCAGACCAGTGCCGCGACGGTCATCCTGGCCTCCTCGCACCTCGGCTTCTCGCTCTCCACCACGCATTCCGTTTCCGGTTCCGTGATGGGTGCGGGCCTGGGCCGCAAGGGCGGTGTCGTCCGCTGGTCGACGGCCACCCGGATGTTCATCGCCTGGGGACTGACGCTGCCCGCGGCGGCCCTCGTCGCGGCGCTCGCCGAATGGGTCTGCCGGGCCGGTGACTGGGGCACCGCCGTCGTGGCCGTCTTCCTGGTCGCCTCCAGCGCCGCCATCTGGAAGATCTCCCGCCGCGAGATCGTCGACCACACCAACGTCAACGGCACCGAGGCGGCCGACGAGGAGCCCGCCGGTGTGGTGACCACCGCGATGGCCGCGGTCACCCCGCCCCCGACGGGCACCGTGACCGACGACCTGTCGGCCACCATCCCGGCACCGGTCCCCGCCGACCCGGCGGCCCCGCCGGCCGCGACCACCGTCTGACCGCGCCCCGCGAGACCCGGTACGAAGGAAGAAGAGCACCATGAAGATCGACTGGGCGGCCCTCGGTTCCGTCTTCGGCGTCAGCCTCGTGGTCACCGTGGCCCTGGTGGCCCTGTTCACCCTCGGCATCAACGGCCTGTCCCGCCAGGAGCGGGCCGCCGCACAGGGCCGGTCCGCGGCCCTGGCGGTCACCGGCGCCTACGCCTGCTTCGCGGCGTGCGTGGCGGCGGTGGGCTACGGCATCTACCTGATCATGGCCTGACACCGGCCTCACAGCACACGGACAGCGCACCGAACGCGGCCTGATCGCGGGCCCACGCGTACGAGCGGGCGGTGCGGGAGCTTCGGCACCCGCACCGCCCGCTCACGTGTGCGCGCCCCTTCCCGCGAATCACCCTCCGGAACCCCTCTGTGGGCCTCAGCACACTTCAGCCTCGCAGGTCAACGGCAAGTTGACGGCTCTTCGAGGGCCGTGGTGGACTGCCTCAGCCATTACGGCGGCAGAAGAGGAAGCCGGTGCGATTCCGGCGCGGTCCCGCCACTGTCACCGGGTGCACACCCGGAAGCCAGGAACTCTCACCGCCGGTCTCGTCGAACCAGGGCGTGGACACCCTGAGTGAGGACATATCTCCATGCGCGGCTGCCTGCCGAGGTCGACCAGCGACACCCCACCCCACTTCGGGGCCACCCCTTCCGGACCCGTCACCGGCTGAACCCATGGGTGCCGATCGCGTGTTCGCGTACGGCGCCGCCGCCGGCCTTCTCGGCGACCTGCTGCTCGGCGATCCCCGCCGGGGGCATCCGGTCGCCGCTTTCGGGCGGGCCGCGGCCGCCGTCGAGCGGGTGCTGTGGCGGGACGACCGGGGCCGGGGCGCCGTGCACACCGCCGTGTGCGTCGGCGGGACCGTCGCGCTGGGAAGCCTCGCCGCCCGTCTCGTACGCTCCTCCCCCGCCGCCTCCACCGTCCTGACCGGTGTCGCCACCTGGGCCGTCGTCGGCGGCACCTCGCTGGCCCGTGAGGCCCGCGCCGTCGCACGGGCGCTGGAGGCGGGGGACGTCGAGGCGGCCCGGACACGGCTGCCGCATCTGTGCGGCCGGGACCCGCAGGCCCTGGACGCCGACGGGATCGCCCGCGCGGTGGTCGAGTCCGTCGCCGAGAACACCTCCGACGCCGTCGTGGGCGCGCTGGTGTGGGGTGCCGTCGCCGGGGTGCCGGGACTGCTCGGTTTCCGGGCCGTCAACACGCTGGACGCGATGGTCGGCCACAAGTCGCCCCGGCACCGCCGCTACGGCTGGGCCTCCGCCCGTCTCGACGACGTGGCCGGCTGGCCGGGGGCGCGGCTGACCGCCGTACTCGCCGTGCTCACCGGACCCGATCCGCGCGGCGCCGTACGGGCGTGGCGCGCGGACGCGGCGAAGCATCCGAGTCCCAACGCCGGGCCCGTCGAGGCCTCCTTCGCCGGCGCCCTCGGCGTACGGCTCGGCGGGACCCTCTCCTACGGCGGACGGGTCGAGCACCGGCCCGTCCTGAACGGCGGCGGGCGTGCCGTGGCCGTGGCCGACATCGACCGGGCGGTACGGCTCTCGCGGCGGGTCGGCTGGCTCGCCCTCGGGGCCGGCGTCGCCGCGCGGAGCCTGATGAAGGGACGTGCAGCGTGAGCGGTGGGGGGCTGCTGGTCGCCGGGACCACCTCGGACGCCGGCAAGAGCGTGGTGACCGCCGGGATCTGCCGGTGGCTGGCGCGGCAGGGTGTCAAGGTCGCGCCGTTCAAGGCGCAGAACATGTCGCTGAACTCGTTCGTCACCCGGGAGGGCGCCGAGATCGGCCGGGCGCAGGCCATGCAGGCGCAGGCCTGCCGCCTCGAGCCGACGGCGCTGATGAACCCGGTGCTGCTCAAGCCGGGCGGCGAGCGGTCGAGCCAGGTGGTGCTGCTGGGCAGGCCGGTCGGCGAGATGAGCGCCCGCGGCTACCACGGGGGGCGCCAACAACGGCTGCTGGGCACGGTGCTGGACTGTCTGGAGCAGTTGCGGGGCACGTATGACGCGGTGATCTGTGAGGGGGCCGGCAGCCCGGCCGAGATCAACCTGCGGCGCACCGACATCGTGAACATGGGGATCGCCCGGGGTGCCCGGCTGCCGGTCCTGGTGGTCGGCGACATCGACCGGGGCGGCGTCTTCGCGTCCTTCTTCGGCACCGTCGCCCTGCTGTCGCGCGAGGACCAGGACCTGGTCGCCGGGTTCCTGGTGAACAAGTTCCGGGGCGATGTGTCGCTGCTGGAACCGGGCCTGGACATGCTGCACGGCCTCACCGGGCGGCGGACGTACGGCGTGCTGCCGTTCCGGCACGGGCTCGGCATCGACGAGGAGGACGGACTGAGGGTGTCCCTGCGGGGCACCGTGCGGGAGTCCGTGGTCGCCGCGCCGGTGGGCGAGGACGTGCTGCGGGTCGCCGTGTGCGCGCTGCCGCTGATGTCCAACTTCACCGACGTGGACGCCCTGGCCGCCGAACCCGGTGTCGTGGTGCGGTTCGTGGACCGGCCCGAGGAGCTGGCCGACGCCGACCTCGTGGTGGTGCCGGGCACGCGCGGCACCGTGAGGGCGCTGGAGTGGCTCCGGGAGCGCGGTCTGGCGGACGCGCTGAAGCGGAGGGCGGCCGAGGGGCGTCCGGTGCTCGGGATCTGCGGCGGCTTCCAGCTCCTCGGGGAGCACATCGAGGACGACGTCGAGAGCCGCGCGGGACACGTGGACGGGCTCGGCGTCCTGCCCGTGCGGGTGCGGTTCGCCCGCGAGAAGACCCTCACCCGGCCCGTCGGGGAAGCCCTCGGGGAGCCCGTCGAGGGGTACGAGATCCATCACGGCGTCGCCGAGGTCCTCGGCGGGGAGGCCTTCTTGGACGGCTGCCGGGTCGGCGGGACCTGGGGCACGCACTGGCACGGCTCGCTGGAGTCGGACGGTTTCCGGCGGGCCTTCCTGCGCGAGGTCGCGCGGGCGGCGGGCCGCCGCTTCGTGCCCGCCCCCGGCACCTCGTTCGCCGCGCTGCGCGAGGAGCAGCTCGACCGGCTCGGCGACCTGATCGAACAGCACGCGGACACGGACGCGCTGTGGCGGCTCATCGAGTCCGGCGCGCCACGAGGACTGCCTTTCATTCCACCGGGAGCGCCCGCATGAGCACTGTGTTGTTGTTGTCGACCGCCGACACGGACCTGCTGGCGGCCCGTGCCGCCGACGCCTCCTACCGGATCGGCAACCCGACCCGCGTGGACGTGGCGGCCGAACTGCCCGCGCTGCTGGACGGGGCGGACCTGGCCGTCGTACGGCTGCTGGGCGGCAAGCGTGCCTGGGAGGACGGGCTCGCGGCGCTGAGGGCGTCCGGTGTCCCGACGGTGCTGCTCGGCGGGGAGACCGTGCCGGACGCGGAGCTGATGGCCGAGTCGACGGTGCCGGCCGGTGTGGTGGCACAAGCGCTGCGGTACCTCGTCGAGGGCGGCCCCGGGAACCTCACCGAGCTGGCCCGGTTCCTGTCGGACACCGTGCTGCTGACCGGCGAGGGCTTCGAACCGCCGTGCGCGATGCCGGAGTTCGGCGTGCACGGCACCCGGGTTCCGGTGGACGGCCGGCCGACGGTCGGCGTGCTCTTCTACCGCGCGCACGAGCTGAGCGGCAACACCGCCTTCGTGGACACCCTGTGCGACGCCATCGAGGCGCGCGGCGCCAACGCCCTTCCCGTGTACTGCGGTTCGCTGCGCGGCGCCGATCCCGGTCTGTACGCCCTGCTGTCGAGGACCGACGCCCTCGTCGCGACCGTGCTCGCGGCCGGCGGAACCCACGCCTCGCAGGCATCGGCGGGCGGTGACGAGGAGGCCTGGGACATCGGCGCGCTGGCCGACCTGAACGTGCCGGTGCTGCAAGGGCTGTGCATCACGTCCTCGCGTGCCGCGTGGGAGGCGTCCGACGCCGCCCTGTCCCCCATGGACGCGGCGATGCAGGTCGCCATCCCCGAGTTCGACGGCCGGATCGTCACCGTCCCGTTCTCCTTCAAGGAGCAGGGCCCCGACGACGTCCCGGTGTACGTCGCCGACCCCGAGCGGGCCGCGCGGGTGGCCGGGATCGCCGTACGCCACGCCCGGCTGGGGCACACGCCGAACGCGGAGAAGAAGGTCGCGCTCGTCTTCACCGCCTACCCGACGAAGCACTCGCGCGTCGGCAACGCGGTGGGCCTGGACACCCCCGCCTCGGCGGTACGGGTGCTGGACGCGCTCCGGGACGCGGGCTACGCCGTCGACGGATACCCGTCCGGGGGCGACGAGTTGATCCACCGGCTGATCGCGGCCGGCGGACACGACGTGGAATGGCTGACCGAGGAGCAGCTGGCCGCCGCGCCCGCGCGGGTGCCGCTGGCGGACTACCGGGCGTGGTTCGAGAAGCTGGACCCGCGGCTGCGGGACGGCATGCGGGAGGCGTGGGGCGAACCGCCGGGCTCGCTGTACGTCGACGGGGACGACATCGTGCTGGCGTCGCTGCGGTTCGGGAACGTCGTCGTGATGATCCAGCCGCCGCGCGGCTTCGGGGAGAACCCGATCGCGATCTACCACGACCCCGACATGCCGCCCTCCCACCACTACATGGCGGCCTACCGCTGGCTGGACAGCGGTTTCGGCGCCGACGCGATCGTGCACATGGGCAAGCACGGCACCATGGAGTGGCTGCCGGGCAAGGGCCTCGGGCTGAGCGCCGGGTGCGCGCCGGACGCGGTGCTGGGCGACCTGCCGCTGATCTACCCGTTCATCGTCAACGACCCCGGCGAGGGCACCCAGGCCAAGCGGCGCGGACACGCGACCGTGGTCGACCATCTGGTGCCGCCGATGGCGCGGGCGGACACGTACGGCGATCTGGCGAAGCTGGAGCAGCTGCTCGACGAGTACGCGCTGGTCTCGGACCTGGACCCGGAGAAGGCTCCGGCGGTGCGGGCGCAGATCTGGACGCTGGTGAAGGCGGCGGAACTCCACCACGACCTGCAGGTGGACGACCAGCCGGACGACGACGACTTCGACTCGTTCGTCATGCACATCGACGGCTATCTGTGCGAGATCAAGGACGTGCAGATCCGCGACGGCCTGCACGTCCTCGGCGGCGGCCCGGTCGGCGAACCGCGCGTGAACCTGGTGCTGGCGGTGCTGCGCGCCGCACAGGTGTGGGGCGGGCAGGCGAACGCCCTGCCGGGTCTGCGGGCGGCGCTGGCCGAGCACTTCGGGCTGGTGGAGAAGGAGCTGCTGGCCGAGCCGGGCGCCCCGCTGAAGGTGCCGGCGGAGCTGACGGATCTGGTGGACGGTCCCGCGCGGTCGGCCTCCGACGCCATCGACCTGCTGGAGCAGCTGTGCCGGCGGTTCGCGGAGGGCATGGAGGAGCGCGGCTGGGCGGCCGGCACGGTCCCCTCGCTGGTGCGGGACGTGCTGGGCACCGAACTGCCCGACGCGGTGGCCGTGCTGCGGTTCGCGTGCGAGGAGGTCGTACCCCGGCTGGCCCGTACGACGGACGAGATCGGGCACATCCTGCGTGCGCTGGACGGGGGTTACGTCCCGGCCGGTCCCTCGGGGTCGCCCACGCGCGGGCTGGTCAACGTGCTTCCGACCGGGCGGAACTTCTACTCCGTCGACCCCAAGGCGATCCCGTCGCGGCTGAGCTGGGAGGTCGGGCAGTCGCTCGCCGACTCGCTGGTGCAGCGGTATCTGCACGACACGGGCGAGTATCCGCGGTCCGTGGGCCTCACGGTGTGGGGTACGTCGGCGATGCGCACCCAGGGCGACGACATCGCCGAGATCCTGGCGCTGCTGGGCTGCCGCCCGGTGTGGGACGACGCGTCGCGCCGGGTGACCGGGTTCGAGGTGGTCGGGCTCGAGGAGCTGGGCCGGCCGCGCATCGACGTCACGGTCCGCATCTCCGGGTTCTTCCGGGACGCGTTCCCGCATGTGGTGGGGCTGATCGACGACGCGGTGCGGGCGGTGGCGGAGCTGGACGAGCCGGCCTCGCGGAACTACGTCCGCGCCCATGCCGACGAGGACACCGCCGAGCACGGCGACCGGCGCCGGGCCACGGCCCGCGTCTTCGGCTCGAAGCCGGGGGCGTACGGGGCCGGGCTGCTGCCGCTGATCGACGCCCGCAACTGGCGCTCCGACGCGGACCTCGCCGAGGTGTACGCGGTGTGGGGCGGCTACGCCTACGGGCGGGGGCTCGACGGGCGGGCGGCGCGCGGCGACATGGAGACGGCGTTCCGGCGGATCGCGGTGGCGGCGAAGAACGTCGACACACGCGAGCACGATCTCGTCGACGCCGACGACTACTTCCAGTACCACGGCGGCATGGTCGCCATGGTGCGCCATCTGACGGGGACCAGCCCCGAGGCGTACGTGGGGGATTCTGCGACTCCGGACCAGGTGAGGACGCGCACGCTGGGCGAGGAGACGCACCGGGTCTTCCGCGCCCGTGTGGTCAATCCTCGCTGGATGGCGGCCATGAGAAGGCACGGCTACAAGGGTGCCTTCGAGATGGCGGCGACCGTCGACTACCTCTTCGGCTACGACGCCACCGCCGGGGTCGTGGACGACTGGATGTACGAGAAGCTGGCCAGCGAGTACGTCTTCGACGCGGAGAACCGCGACTTCATGAAGAACTCCAACCCCTGGGCGCTGCGCGGCATCACGGAACGGCTGCTGGAGGCCGCCGACCGCGGCCTGTGGGCGGAGCCGGACGCGGACACGCTGGAACGGCTGCGCGCCACCTACCTGGAACTCGAAGGCGATCTGGAGGGAGACAACCAGTGACCACCCCCTTTCCGTTCACGGCCGTCGTCGGTCAGGACGACCTGCGGCTCGCGCTGCTGCTCAACGCGGTGTCACCGCAGGTCGGTGGAGTACTCGTCCGAGGTGAGAAGGGCACTGCCAAGTCCACCACCGTGCGGGCGCTTTCGACGCTGCTGCCGGACGTCACGGTGGTGCCCGGATGCCGCTTCTCCTGTGATCCCTCGGCGCCCGACCCCGGCTGTCCCGACGGTCCGCACGAGCGCGGGGGCGGTGCCGGGCGGCCTGCCCGGATGGTCGAACTGCCCGTCGGGGCCTCCGAGGACCGGCTGGTGGGCGCGCTCGACATCGAGCGGGCGCTGGCGGAGGGCGTGAAGGCGTTCGAGCCCGGCCTGCTGGCCGACGCGCACCGCGGGATCCTGTACGTCGACGAGGTCAACCTCTTGCATGACCACCTCGTGGACCTGCTGCTGGACGCCGCCGCCATGGGGGCCTCTTACGTCGAGCGCGAGGGTGTCTCCGTACGGCACGCCTCGAAGTTCCTGCTCGTCGGCACCATGAACCCCGAAGAGGGGGAACTGAGGCCGCAATTGCTCGACCGGTTCGGTCTGACCGTCGAGGTCGCCGCCTCGCGCGAACCCGACCAGCGGGTCGAGGTCGTACGGCGACGGCTCGCCTACGACGACGATCCGGCCGGATTCGCCGCGCGGTGGGCCGGCGAGGAGGCCGCCGTACGGGCGCGGATCGTCGCGGCGCGGGAGCTGTTGCCGTCGGTGCGGCTCGGGGACGGGGCGCTGCGGCAGATCGCGGCGACGTGCGCTGCTTTCGAAGTCGACGGCATGCGGGCCGACATCGTGATGGCGCGTACGGCGACCGCGCTGGCCGCCTGGGCGGGGCGGACGGAGGTGCTGGCCGAGGACGTGCGGCAGGCGGCGCTGTTGGCGCTGCCGCACCGGCGGCGGCGGAATCCGTTCGACGCGCCCGGTCTGGACGAGGACAAGCTCGACGAGACGCTGGAGGAGTTCGGGGGCGACGACGATCCCGACACCGATCCGGACGGGCCCGACGGGGGTGGCGGGCAGCCTCCCGCGGAGGGTCCGGAGAGCCCGGAGGGCGGTGGTGACGCGGAGGTGCCGGCGGAGGCCGGGGAGGCGGGGCAGCCCTCGGGGGCCGGCTCCGGTGAGCGGTCCCCGGTGGGTGCCGCGGAGCCGTTCCGGACGAGGGTGCTGAACGTGCCCGGGATCGGTGAAGGTGCCGCCGGGCGGCGGTCGCGGGCGCGGACCGAGCACGGGCGGACCACGGGGGCCCGGCGGCCGCGGGGTGCGCTGACCAAGTTGCACCTGGCCGCCACTGTCCAGGCCGCGGCGCCGCATCAGCGGGCGCGGGGACGGTCCGGGCCGGGGCTGGTGGTGCGGCGGGACGATCTGCGGCAGGCCACGCGCGAGGGGCGTGAGTCGAACCTCGTGCTGTTCGTCGTGGACGCCTCCGGGTCCATGGCCGCGCGGCAGCGGATGAGTGCCGTGAAGGGGGCCGTGGTGTCGCTGCTGCTCGACGCCTATCAGCGGCGGGACAAGGTGGGTCTGGTGACCTTCCGGGGGGCGTCGGCCGATGTGGCGCTGCCGCCCACCTCGTCGGTGGACGCCGCCGCCGCGCGGCTGGAGTCGCTGCCGACGGGCGGGCGTACGCCGCTGGCGGCGGGGTTGCTCAAGGCGCACGACGTGCTGCGGGTGGAGCGGTTGCGGGACCCGGCACGGCGGGCGCTGGTCGTGGTGGTGACGGACGGGCGGGCGACCGGTGGTCCTGAGCCGGTGGCGCTGGCCTCGCGTGCGGCGCGGCTGTTCGCGGCCGAGGGGACCGCGTCCGTGGTCGTGGACTGCGAGTCGGGGCCGGTGCGGCTGGGGCTCGCCGGGCGGTTGGCCGGTGAGCTGGGCGGCAGCGCCGTGACGCTGGACGAGCTGCGGGCGGACAGCATCGCCGGGCTCGTGAAGGACGTGCAGAGGAGGGCCGCGTAATGCCGAAGGGGCAGCCGAGTGTCGTACCGGATGACGGGCTGACGACGCGGCAGCGGCGTAATCGGCCGCTGGTCGTCGTGCACACGGGGATCGGGAAGGGCAAGTCCACCGCCGCCTTCGGGCTCGCGCTGCGGGCCTGGAACCAGGGGTGGCCGATCGGGGTGTTCCAGTTCGTCAAGTCGGCGAAGTGGAAGGTCGGCGAGGAGAACGCGCTGCGGGTGCTCGGTGCCTCCGGTGAGGGCGGGACCGTCGACTGGCACAAGATGGGCGAGGGCTGGTCCTGGGTCCAGCGGGACTCGCAGCTGGACAACGAGGAGAAGGCCCGCGAGGGCTGGGAGCAGGTCAAGCGGGACCTCGCCGCCGAGACGTACCGGCTGTACGTGCTGGACGAGTTCGCCTACCCGATGCACTGGGGGTGGGTGGACACCGACGAGGTGGTGTCCGTGCTGCGGGAGCGGCCGGGGACACAGCATGTGGTGATCACGGGGCGGAACGCGCCCGAAAAGCTCGTCGGGGCCGCCGATCTGGTGACCGACATGTCCAAGGTGAAGCACCCCATGGATGCCGGGCAGAAGGGGCAGAGGGGCATCGAGTGGTGAGTTCCGTCCCACGGTTGGTGATCGCCGCGCCCTCGTCGGGCAGTGGCAAGACCACCGTTGCCACGGGGTTGATGGCCGCGCTGTCCGCGCGGGGGTTCGCCGTGTCTCCGCACAAGGTGGGGCCCGACTACATCGATCCCGGGTATCACTCGCTGGCCACCGGGCGGGTGGGGCGGAACCTCGACGCGTATCTGTGCGGTCCCGAGCTGGTGGCTCCGCTCTTCGCGCACGGGGCGCGGGGATGTGACGTCGCCGTGGTCGAGGGGGTGATGGGGCTGTACGACGGGGCCGCGGGGCAAGGTGAACTGGCGTCCACCGCCCATGTGGCCAAGCTGCTGCGGGCGCCGGTCGTGCTCGTCGTCGACGCGTCGTCGCAGTCGCGGTCCGTTGCGGCGCTGGTGCACGGGTTCGTGAGCTGGGATCCGGAGGTGCGGGTCGGGGGCGTGATCCTCAACAAGGTCGCCTCGGATCGGCATGAGGGGTTGTTGCGGGAGGCGTTGGAGTCCGTCGGGGTGCCGGTGCTCGGTGCCCTGCGGCGGGCCGCGCCGGTGGAGACGCCGTCGCGGCATCTGGGGCTGGTGCCGGTTGCCGAGCGGGGGGCCCCGGCGGTTGACGCGGTGGACGCGATGGCCGCTCGGGTGGCGGACGGGTGTGATCTGTCCGCGTTGGTCGCGCTGGCGCGGAGTGCGGGGCCGTTGCACGGTGCGGGGTGGGACGCGGGTGAGGCTTTGGCTTCTTCGCCCCCGCCGCCCCTTCCCGTCCCGTCCCTGGGGGCTTCGCCCCCAGACCCCCTGTCGGCCCTGGACGGGCCTCGTCCTCAAACGCCGGACGGGCTGGTCGTGGCTGTTGCCGGTGGAGCGGCGTTCACGTTCTCCTATGCCGAGCATGCCGAGTTGCTCTCCGCCGCCGGGGCCGAGGTGGTCGCCTTTGATCCGTTGCGTGACGAGGAACTGCCCGAGGGGACCGCCGGGTTGGTCATCGGGGGTGGCTTCCCCGAGGTGTACGCCTCCGAGCTGTCCGCCAACGAGTCGTTGCGGAAGGCCGTTGCCGGGCTGGCGCTGGGCGGTGCTCCCGTCGCGGCCGAGTGTGCCGGGTTGCTGTACCTGTGCCGGGAACTCGACGGGCTGCCCATGTGCGGGGTGCTGGACGCCTCCGCGCGGATGTCGGAGCGGCTGACGCTGGGGTATCGCGACGCCGTGGCCGTGAGTGACAGCGCGCTGGCCGGGGCCGGTACGCGGATGCGGGCGCACGAGTTCCACCGGACCGTGGTCGAGCCCGGCTCCGGGGCCGCCCCCGCCTGGGGGATCCGGGCACCGGAGCGGCGGGTCGAGGGATTTGTGCAGCGCGGTGTGCACGCGAGTTATCTGCACACGCACTGGGCGTCCGAGCCCGGTGTCGCCCGTCGGTTCGTGGAGAGGTGCCGGACGTCATGAGCAGCAGGCTGATCGGGGTCGGGGTCGGGCCCGGGGATCCGGAGCTGGTGACCGTCAAGGGGGTCAACGCCCTGCGGGCCGCGGATGTCGTCGTCGTACCGGTGATGGACAGCGGCGAGCGCGGGCGGGCCGAGGCGACCGTGCTGCACTACGTGCCCGCCGGGAAGGTCGTCCGGGTGGTGTTCGCGCTGAACGAGCGGACCGACCGGACGCGGCGCGAGGCGGCCTGGGACGCCGCCGGTGAGCGGGTCGCCGGGCTGTTGCGGGAGCACGGGGCCGTCGCCTTCGCGACCATCGGGGACCCTAATGTGTACTCGACGTTCACGTATCTCGCCCACACCATCGTGGAGCTGGTGCCGGACACCGTCGTCGAGACCGTTCCGGGGATCACCGCCATGCAGGAGCTCGCCGCACGTTCCGGGGCCGTGCTGACCGAGGGGACCGAGCCGCTCACGCTGGTTCCGGTGACCGCGGGGGCCGCCGTGCTCAAGGACGCGCTGGCCGGGCCCGGGACCGTCGTCGCGTACAAGTTCGGGCGGCTGGCCGGTGAGGTCGCCGAGGCGCTGCGGGAGACCGGGCGGATCGGTGACGCGGTGTGGGGGTCGGCGCTGGGGCTGCCGGAGGAGTCGGTGCGCCCGGCCGCCGAGCTGGACGGGGAGCCGCTGCCGTATCTGTCGACGCTCATCGCGCCGCCCCGGCGGGACGGCGGACGGGGCGGGAAACTGTGAGCCGGGCCGCCCGGAGGTCACCCGTGCGCGGTGCCCACCACGAGCCAGATGAACAGTACGCCCGCGATCGTGCACAGCAGGGTGGAGCGGGCGGGATGTTCGTGGTGGGCCTCGGGGAGGATCTCGGCCGCGGCGAGGTAGAGCAGGGCGCCGCCGAACAGGCCGAGGTAGCCGCCGAGCAGCGGGCCCGGAATGGTGAAGAACAGGGTCGACGCCGCGCCGGCGACCGGTGCCGCCGCGTCCGCGAACAGCATCATGAGCGCGCGGCGGCGGGCGTTCCCGTACACGTGGGTGAGCGTGTACGTGTTGAAGCCGTCCGCGAAGTCGTGGGCGATGACGGCCACCGCGACGGCGGCGCCCATGCCCTCGCCGACCTGGAAGGCGGCGCCGATGGCGACGCCGTCCATGGCGCTGTGGCCGACCATCGCGGCGGCGGCGGTAAGGCCGACCTCGGGGGTGCGGCCGTTGCTCTCCTCCGCACCGTGGACGGCCATGGGGGTCCCCCCGCTCGAGCGAAGCCGAGAGCGGGGGAGGTGGGCCAGGAGGCGTTCCACCACGTGGGCGAGGAGGAAGCCGGCGACGAAGAGCAGCAGGGCCGCGGGCACGCCGTAGACCTCGGTGGGGGCCGTCTCCAGGGACTCCGGGAGGAGTTCGAGGCCGACGACGCCGAGCATCAGTCCGCCGGCCAGGCCCAGCACCAGATGACGGCGGTCGGTCACGCGGTGCGCCGTCCAGCCGCCGGCCAGCGTCATCAGGAACGCGCCGAGCGCGACGAGGACCGCCATGTGCTCTTCGTATCCGATCGGCGGCCGGTCGCGCACGCGTGACAGCCGCTCACCCCCCACTTCTTCCCGTGACTCGTTGGAGAGGACCACTTCCATGGCCGACGCCCCCACCGGCAAGGTGACCTTCGTCGGGGCCGGTCCCGGCGCCGCCGATCTGCTGACGTTCCGTGCCGCGCGTGCGATCGCCGAGGCCGATGTCGTGATCTGGGCCGCCAGCCTGGTGCAGGAGGAGGTCCTGCGGCACGCGCGTGAGGGCGCCGAGATCCTCGACTCGGCGACGATGTCCCTGGAGGACGTCGTCGCCGTGTACGGGCGGGCCCGCGCGGAGGGGCTGCGGGTCGCACGGATCCATTCGGGTGACCCCGCGCTGTGGGGCGGCACGCAGGAGCAGGTCGACCGGTGTGCGGAGCTCGGTATCGCGACCGAGATCGTGCCCGGTGTGTCGTCGTTCTCCGCCGTCGCGGCGCTCGCGCGGCGGGAGCTGACCATTCCGGAGGTGGCGCAGTCGGTCGTGCTGACCCGGCTCGGGGGCGGCAAGACGCCGATGCCGCCCGGTGAGGAGGTCCGCGAGTTCGCGCGGCACGGCACCACCATGGCGATCTTCCTGTCGGCCGCGCGCAGCGGGCAGCTGGTGCGGGAGCTGCTGGAGGGCGGCTATCCGACGTCCACGCCGGTCGTCGTCGCCCACCAGGCGACCTGGCCGGAGGAGCTGGTCGTGAAGTGCACGATCGGGACGCTGGAGGAGACGGTCAAGGAGCACAAGCTGTGGAAGCACACGCTGTTCCTGGTCGGTCCGGCGCTCGACGCGCACGGCACCCGCTCGCACCTGTACCACCCGGGTCACTTCCACGGTTTCCGCAAGGCCGATCCGGAGGCACGCCGGGCGTTGCGTTCGCGGGGTGCGAGCACATGATCACCGTGGTCGGGATGGGGGCCGGTGCCCCGGCCGGCTCCGAGGTGGCTGCGGGGGCGGAGCTGGTGGGCGGCGGGCGGCGGCATCTGGACGCCGTACGGCTGCCGCGGGGGGCCGAGCGGGTCGTGCTGGGGCCGCTGGCGCCGGCGCTGCGGTCGTCACGCCTCGCACCGCTGCCCGGGGACGTGACCCGGCTGGCGGCCGCCCATCCCGTCTTCCTGCCGCGGGGCGTCCGGCTCCCGGCACACAGAGAAGGAGTCACCCAGTGATCGGCCTCATCTCCGCCACCGCGGCGGGCGCGGTCGCGCGGGACCGGCTGGCGGCCGCGTGGCCGGGTCGTACGCGCGTGTACGAGGGTCCCGTGCCGGACGCCGTACGGGCCGCGTTCGCCGAGTGCGGTCAGCTCGTCTGTTTCCTCGCCACGGGGGCCGTGGTGCGGCTGGTGGCACCGCTGCTCGGTGACAAGGCGAGCGATCCGGGTGTCGTCTGCGTCGACGAGGGCGGGCGGTTCGCCGTGTCGCTGGTCGGCGGGCACGGCGGCGGGGCGAACGAGCTGGCCCGCGCGGTGGGCGAGGTGCTGGGCGCCGAGCCGGTGGTGACGACGGCGACCGACGCGGCCGGCCTGCCGGGTCTGGACACCCTCGGACTGCCGGTGGAGGGGAACGTCGCCGCCGTGTCGCGGGCGCTGCTGGACGGCGAGGCGGTCGCGTTGCGCGCCGAAGTGGCCTGGCCGCTGCCGCCGTTGCCGGTCGCGGACGAGGGCGCGTACACGATCCGGGTCACGGACCGGCTGGTCGAGCCCGGCGAGCGGGAGGCGGTGCTCCGGCCGCCGGCCCTCGTCGTCGGTGTCGGCGCCTCGAAGGGCGCCCCGGCGGACGAGGTACTCGCTCTGGTCGAGGGCGCCCTGCGCGAGGCCGGGCTGTCGGCGGCGTCGGTCGCCGAGCTCGCCACCGTGGACGCCAAGGCCGGGGAGCCCGGCATCGTGGAGGCGGCGCGGCGGCTCGGCGTACCGCTGGTGACGTACTCCGCCGAGGAGTTGGCGCGGGTCGACGTGCCCAATCCGTCCGACGCGCCGCTCGCCGCCGTCGGCACCCCGTCGGTCGCGGAGGCCGCGGCGCTGGTGGGCGGGGGCGAACTGCTCGTGCCGAAGCGGAAGTCGGCGGCGCGGCCCGCGATGGCGACCTGCGCGGTCGTACGGCGGCCGGGGCGCGGGCGGCTCGCGGTGGTCGGACTGGGGCCCGGTGCCCGGGACCTGCTCACCCCGCGCGCGAGGGACGAACTGCGGCGCGCCTCCGTGCTGGTGGGGCTCGACCAGTACGTCGACCAGATCCGCGATCTGCTGCGGCCCGGCACGCGCGTGCTGGAGTCCGGTCTCGGCGCCGAGGAGGAGCGGGCGCGCACGGCCGTCGCCGAGGCCCGGCGCGGGCAGGCGGTCGCGCTCATCGGCAGCGGGGACGCCGGGGTGTACGCGATGGCGTCCCCGGCGCTGGCGGAGGCGTCCGACGACATCGACGTGGTCGGGGTGCCGGGGGTGACGGCGGCGCTGGCGGCCGGGGCGATCCTGGGGGCGCCGCTGGGCCACGACCATGTGTCGATCAGCCTGTCCGACCTGCACACGCCGTGGGAGGTCATCGAGCGGCGCGTACGGGCGGCGGCCGAGGCGGACATCGTGGTGACGTTCTACAACCCGCGCAGCCGGGGCCGTGACTGGCAGTTGCCGAAGGCCCTCGCGATCCTCGCGGAGCACCGGGAGCCGGCGACGCCGGTCGGGGTCGTGCGCAACGCGTCCCGTGCGGACGAGTCGAGCCGGCTGACCACGCTGGCCGCGCTGGACCCGGCGACGGTCGACATGATGACGGTCGTGACCGTGGGCAACACGGCGACCCGCGAGATCGCGGGGCGCATGGTCACCCCGCGTGGCTACCGCTGGCAGGAGGAGACGCCGTGAACCGCGTGGTGCACCCCGTCGAGCGGGAGTCGTTCCGGCGGCTGCGCGCCCGCCTCGGCACCTCGCACGTCCCGCCGCCGGCCCACCGTGTGCCGGCTGGGGGACGCCGTCGCCGGTGACGGCCTGACCCGTTCCGGCGCACGCCGTGCGGCCGGCGTCATCGCGGCCGCCGCGCTCAACGCCCCGCTGTACCACCCGATTTCACCCGAGGAGAACCTGTGACCACCCCGCCCGCGCTGCTCATCGCCGGCCATGGCACCCGTGACGACGCCGGAGCGGAGGCGTTCCGTGACTTCGTGCGGGAGCTGGGGCGCCGCCACCCCGGACTGCCCGTCGCCGGAGGGTTCATCGAGCTGTCCCCGCCGCCCCTGGGTGAGGCCGTCGCCGAACTGGTGGAGCGGGGGGCACGACGGTTCGCCGCCGTGCCGCTGATGCTGGTGTCCGCCGGTCACGCCAAGGGCGACATCCCGGCGGCGCTGGCCCGCGAGAGGGAACGCCACCCCGGGATCACGTACACGTACGGCCGTCCGCTGGGCCCGCACCCCGCGCTGCTGAGCGTGCTGGAGCGGCGGCTGGCCCAGGCGGTCGACCCGTCCTGGGATCCGGCGGGGGTGACGGTGCTCCTGGTGGGGCGCGGGTCGACGGACCCGGACGCCAACGCCGAGGTGTTCAAGGCGGCCCGGCTGCTGTGGGAGGGGCGCGGCTACGCGGGGGTGGAGACGGCGTTCGTGTCGCTGGCCGCGCCGGACGTGCCGGACGGGCTGGAGCGGTGCGCGCGGCTGGGTGCGCGCCGGGTCGTGGTGCTGCCGTACTTCCTGTTCACCGGGATCCTGCCGGACCGGGTGCGGCGGCAGACGGAGGAGTGGGCGGCGGCGCATCCGGAGACCGAGGTGCGGTCGGCGGACGTCATAGGCCCGGAGCCGGAACTGCTGGACCTGGTGTGGGAGCGGTACGTGGAGGCCGTGAAGGGTGATCTCCGGATGAACTGCGACACCTGCGTGTACCGGATCGCGCTGCCGGGGTTCGAGGACAAGGTGGGGCTGGCGCAGCAGCCGCACTTCCACCCCGACGACGACGGTCACCATCATCACGGGCACGGCCACGCGCACTCCCATGCGCACTGAGTCCGGGGGCGGCGGGCACGATCTGCGGCATCACGGGGACGCGGAGGTGCGCGACGACGGGTCCGCGCTGGTCGACCTCGCGGTGAACGTCCGCGCGGACACGCCTCCCGTGTGGCTGCGGGAGCACATCGCCGGGTCGCTGTCCGGGCTCGCCGCCTACCCGGACGGGCGGGCGGCGCGGGCGGCGGTGGCGGCGCGGCACGGGCTGGCGGTGGAGCGGGTACTGCTGACGGCCGGTGCGGCGGAGGCGTTCGTGCTGCTGGCGCGGGCGCTGAAGGTGCGCCGGCCGGTGGTGGTGCACCCGCAGTTCACGGAGCCGGAGGCGGCGCTGCGGGACGCGGGGCATGCGGTGGACCGGGTGCTGCTGCGGGAGGCGGACGGTTTCCGGCTGGACCCGTCGGCGGTGCCGCCGGACGCGGACCTGGTGGTGATCGGTAACCCGACGAATCCGACGTCGGTGCTGCATCCGGCCGGTACGGTCGCCGGGCTCGCCCGGCCGGGGCGGACGCTGGTGGTGGACGAGGCGTTCATGGACGCGGTGCCGGGCGAGCGCGAGGCGCTGGCGGGGCGGACGGATGTGCCCGGGCTCGTCGTGCTGCGGAGTCTCACGAAGACGTGGGGGCTGGCGGGGCTGCGGATCGGGTATGTGCTGGCGGCGGAGTCGACCGTCGCGGAGCTGGAGCGGGCGCAGGCGTTGTGGGCGGTGTCGACGCCGGCGCTGGTGGCGGCGGAGGCGTGTGTGGGGGCGCGGGGGGTTTCGGAGGCGGCTGAGGCGGCACGGCGTATCGCGGCGGACCGTTCGTATCTGGTGGCGGGGCTGGGGGAGTTCGCCGGGCACGGGCTGCGGGTCGTGGAACCCGCCGAGGGGCCCTTCGTTCTGGTTCGGTTGGAGCGGGCTGCGGTGGTGCGGCGGCGGTTGCGGGCGCTCGGTTACGCGGTGCGGCGTGGGGACACGTTTCCGGGACTGGGTGAGGAGTGGTTGCGGGTCGCGGTGCGGGACCGGGGGACGGTGGACGGGTTTCTGGGGGCGCTCGGGCGTGCGCTGGGCACGGAGTGATGTCGCCCCCGCCGCCCCTTCCCGTCCCGAACCTGGGGCTCCGCCCCAGACCCCGCTCCTCAAACGCCGGAGGGGCTGAAACTCAGCCCCTCCGGCGTTTGAGGAAATCCCCTACCCCACCCGCCGCCGCGCCAGTGCCACCGCTCCGCCCCCCGCCGCCAGGAGGGCGACCGCGCCGGCCGCGACGTACGGGGTCGTCGACGAACTCCCCGTCTCCGCCAGGTCCGCCTCCGCCCGCACCCCCTGCGGCTCAGCCCCGGCCGCGACCGCCGGAGCCGAGCACCGGGCCTCCGCCACCGTCACTGTCCCCTCGACCTCGGCCACGTTCAGCTTCAACGGGTTGACGGACACGTCGAGCCGCAGCGCCGTCGCCGCAGCCGACTCCGACGTCGTCTTCGTCCCGGACAGGTTCAGCCGGACGGACCCCACCCCCGGCACCTCGACATCCGTCGGCCCCCCGGACGTCAGCCGCACCCGCTTCCCCAGCACCGTCACCGCCGCCGGCAGCGTCACGGAGGCTTTCGGCGTCTCCCCCGCCACGCACACCGCCTTCGAGCTCACCGTCTCGAGCTCGACGACCGACAGCAGCGGCAGCCCCGGGACATGGAGCCGGGCGGCGGCCAGGTGGGCGGACGCCTCCGCCCGCCCGTCCCGCACCGTGGAGGCCGCGTCGGCCGCCTCCGCCCGCAGCACGCTGAACGGCTTGCCGCCGTCGACGCCGTCGAGGGTGGCGGTCAGCGCCGTCTCGCGTGCGCTCTGCGGGGCGGAGACCTCGTTGAGGGAGACGGTGAGCGGCGCGTGGACGGTTCTGTTGAGCAGGGACACGTCCAGCCCGGTACGCAGGACGGCGGCGCTCGCGCTGCCGGGGTCGCCCTCGGTGGCATGGGCGGCGGTGGAGCCCGTGCCGGACAGGGCGGCGAGGACGGCGGCCGCGGCGACGGCGGACCAACGGCGTGCGGGCGTACGGAAGCTGGTGTTCACGGTGGCGGGACCCCCATGGGACATTACTGGGACCCGCAAAGAATGTCCGTATGTACGACGAACCGTCAGCGATCCGCCACCTCTTCACTCCTTCGAGTCGATATGGCGGATGCGTTCGAATCAGGAGGTACGGCTGTTCCCTGCCGTCACCCGACCACGCGCCCGTTCAGTACCACCCGGCGCGGATCGGCGAGTACACGGAGGTCCGCGCGCGGGTCGGAGCCGTAGACCACCAGGTCGGCCGGGGCGCCCTCCTCCAGGCCCGGGCGGCCGAGCCACTTCCTGGCGGCCCAGGTACCGGCGGCCAGTGCCTCGACGGGCGGGATGCCGGCCTTGGCCAGTTCGGCGACCTCCTCGCCCGCCAGGCCGTGCGGGAGCGTCCCGCCGGCGTCCGTGCCGACGAAGACGGGGATGCCGGCGTCGTAGGCGGAGCGCACGGTGTCGTAGCGGCGTTCGTGGAGCCGGCGCATATGGGCCGACCAGCGCGGGAACCTGGACTCGCCGCCGTCGGCGAGGGCGGGGAAGGTGGCGATGTTGACGAGGGTGGGGACGATCGCGACGCCCCGTTCGGCGAACAGCGGGATGGTGTCGTCGGTGAGACCCGTCGCGTGCTCGACGCAGTCGATGCCGGCCTCCACCAGGTCCCGCAGCGAGTCCTCGGCGAAGCAGTGCGCGGTGACGCGGGCGCCCAGCCGGTGCGCCTCGGCGATCGCGGCCCGCACGGCGCCGCGCGGCCAGCAGGCCGACAGATCGCCCAGATCGCGGTCGATCCAGTCGCCCACCAGTTTCACCCAGCCGTCGCCGCGCCGGGCCTCCTGGGCGACGTACGCGACAAGGTCGTCCGGCTCGACCTCCCAGGCGTAGCCGCGGATGTAGCGGCGGGTGCGGGCGATGTGCCGGCCCGCCCGGATGATCTTCGGGAGGTCGTCGCGGGAGTCGATCCAGCGGGTGTCGGAGGGCGAGCCGGCGTCACGCAGCAGCAGGGCGCCGGCCTCCCGGTCGGCGAGCGCCTGCTTCTCGGCGACGTCCTCGGGGACGGCGCCGTGCCGGTCGAGGCCCACATGGCAGTGGGCGTCGACCAGACCGGGCAGTGCCCAGCCGTCGACGGTACGGATGTCGCGGGCGCCGGCGGGACGGTCGTAGGCGATCCGGCCGTCGACCACCCACAGTTCGTCGCGGACCTCGTCCGGGCCGACGAGGATCCGCCCCTTCACGTGCAGCACCGCGCGTTCGCTCATACCCGGCACCCTAATGACCCGCTACTCGGACTTGCCCACCTGGTCCGAGGTCTCCTCCTCCACGTTCGCCATGGCGGGGTCGAGGAGACGGGAGAGGAAGTGGCGGGTGCGGTCGTGGCGTGGGTCGCCGATGACCTGTGCGGGGGTGCCGTCCTCGACGACGACCCCGCCGTCCATGAAGACGACCCGGTCGGCGACCTCGCGGGCGAACGTCATCTCGTGGGTGACGACCATCATCGTCATGCCCTCGTCGGCCAGCATGCGCATGACGGCCAGGACGTCACCGACCAGTTCGGGGTCGAGCGCCGAGGTCGGCTCGTCGAACAGCATCACCTCGGGGCCCATGGCCAGCGCGCGGGCGATGGCGACGCGCTGCTGCTGGCCGCCGGAGAGGGAGGACGGGTAGGCGTCCGCCTTCTCGGCGAGGCCCACGCGCCGGAGGTTCTCGGCGGCCACCTTCGCCGCCTCGGACTTGCCCCGGCGCAGCACCCTGCGCTGCGGCAGGGTGAGGTTCTCGGTCACGGTGAGGTGCGGGAACAGGTTGAACTGCTGGAAGACCATGCCGATACGGCGGCGTACGGCGTCGATGTCGACGTCGGGGTCGGTGAGTTCCGTGCCGCCGACGAACACCTGCCCCTTCGTGGGTTCCTCCAGCAGGTTCACGCACCGCAGCAGGGTCGACTTGCCGGAGCCGGACGGGCCGATGACGCAGACGACCTCGCCCTGGCCGATCTCCAGGTCGATGCCGCGCAGCACATGGTTGTCGCCGAAGGACTTGTGCAGTCCGCTGACGTGGATCTCGGATCGGCTCGGGCTCATTTCACGGCCTCCTGGGCCTTGGCCTCCATCCGGCGCACGACGAGGCCGAGCGGGATGGTGATCAGCAGGTAGCACAGGCCGGCCACCAGGATGGGCGTGGAGTTGGCGGTCTGGCTGGCCAGGTCACGGCCGTACTTGGACAGTTCGCGCTCCTCCAGGGTGACGCCGAGGAACAGCACCAGCGAGGAATCCTTGAAGAGCAGGACGAGTTCGTTGGTGAGCGGGGGGAGGATGATGCGGAACGCCTGCGGGATGATGATGGAGACCATGGCGCGGGCGGGCGAGAAGCCCAGCGAACGGGCCGCCTCCATCTGTCCCTTGGGTACGGCCTGGATGCCGGCCCGGATCGTCTCGGCCATGTAGGCGGCCGCCACCAGGCCGAGCGCGAGGGCGACCTTGCCGTAGGTACCGCCGATGATCTCCGTGCCGGGGAAGGCGAGGGGCACGGCGACGCCGATGAAGATGAAGATCAGCAGGGCCGGCAGGCCGCGGAAGATCTCGATGTAGATGCCGGCCAGCCAGCGGTAGGGGCCGACCGACGACAGCCGCATCAGAGCGATCAGCATGCCGAGGGCGAGCCCGACGGCGAAGCCGGTGACCGTGTAGAGCACGGTGTTCTTCAGCGCCAGCGTGATGACGTCCGGGAACATCCGCTCGGCGATGTCGGCCTGCGCGAACTGGTTCTTCAGCCTGCCCCAGTCGGCCGCGACCGCGAAGGCGATCACGGCCGCGACGAAGACGACGTACTGGACGCCGCGCGACAGACGGCGCTTCTGCCGCCGGGTCAGGCCCTTCTTCTTCGGCTGGAGGTCGAGCTTCTCCGTGTCGGCCATGGGATCAGGACGCGGCCGGCGAGGCGGCGGACTCGTCGTACGGGCCGATCCACTTCTCGTAGAGCTCCTTGTACGTGCCGTCGGCCTTGGCGTCCGCGAGGGCCTTGTCGACGGCCTCGCGCAGCTTGGTGTTGCCCTTCTTCACCGTGAAGCCGTACTCCTCGCCGGTGTCGATCTGCTCGGCGACCTCGAAGGCGTCGGCGTTGGCCTTGTCCTTCAGCCAGCCCTGGACGACCGGGTAGTCGATGACGACGGCCTTGACCTGGCCGGTGCGCAGTCCGTTGAGGACGGCGTCGGAGGACTCGAAGGAGACCGGGTCGAAGCCCTGGCCCTTGACGTAGTCCTCGCCGGTGGTCTGCGCCTGCGCGCCGAGCTTGACGTTCTTCGACTTCACGTCGGCGAGGGAGCCGACGCCGCTGCCCTTGGCGACGAGGACGGCCTGGGTGGCGTTGAAGTACGGGTCGGAGAAGTCGACGTTCTTCTTCCGCTCGTCGGTGATGGTCATACCGGCCGCGGCCAGGTCGCACTCGCCGGAGTTGAGGAAGGCACCCGTCTTGAAGTTCTCGAAGGGGGTGTCGAGGATCTCCTGCTTCACGCCCAGCTCGTCGGCGACCAGGTCGATGAGCGCGACGTCGAAGCCCTGCACCTTGCCGTCGATCTCCGACTGGAACGGCGGGTACGGAAGGTGGGTGCAGGTGGTGAGCTGTCCCGCCTTGACGAGCTCGACTCCGCCGGCGGCGGTCTTGGAGCCGCTGCCTCCGTCGTCGCTGGAGGTGCAGGCGGACAGGAGGACCAGCCCGGCCGTCGCGGTGGTGGCGGCCAGAACACGGGTCCGGCGGCCGAGGAGCGTTGTCACGGGAGCCTCCTGTCAGGGAACTTTGCGTTCCGATTATAAGGAGAGGTTTGAGGCTCTCAAACCAATCCGATGGTCGCGGAGCGATCCGGCCTGAGAAACCTGCGGTCGGACCGCGCCACGGGCGAAGGTCTACCCTCGATCACGTCGTACGTACCCGCACCGCCGCGAAGTGAAGAGAGCACCGCCGTGACCCATCCCTTTCTCGATCTGCCCCCGCTGAGCGCCGCGCACTTCGCGTCGGTCGAGGACGGGGTGGCACGGCTGCTGCGTACGGAGCAGGACGTCGTGATCATGCAGGGTGAGGCGCTGCTGCCGCTGGAGGGCGCGATCCGCGCGACGGCCGGCCCCGGCACGACGGCACTGAACGTCATCACCGGCCCCTACGGGCAGACCTTTGGCGACTGGCTGCGGGACTGCGGTGCCACCGTGATCGATCTGGCGGTTCCGTTCCATACGGCGGTGACGGCCGGGCAGGTCCGGGAGGCGTTCGCCGAGCATCCGGAGATCGACTTCGTGTCGCTGGTCCACGCGGAGGCGGCGACCGGGAACACCAACCCGGTCGCGGAGATCGGCGAGGTGGTGCGGGCGCACGGGGCGCTGTTCTATCTGGACGCGGTGGCGTCGATCGGGGCGGAGCCGGTGCTGCCGGACGCGTGGGGCGTGGACCTGTGCGTGATCGGGGCGCAGAAGGCGATGGGCGGTCCGGCCGGGGTGTCGGCGGTGTCGGTGAGCGAGCGGGCGTGGGCACGGATGGCGGCGAACCCGCTGGCGCCGCGGCGATCGTATCTGTCGCTGCTGGACTGGAAGGAGCGCTGGATCGACGGCGGGCGGAAGGTGCTGCTCCACGCTCCGGCGCAGTTGGAGATGCTGGCGCTTCAGGCGTGTGTGGAGCGGATCGCGGCGGTGGGGCTCGACGCGGTGATGGCGCGGCACGCGGCCGCCGCGGCTGCCACGCGGGCGGGGGCGCTGGCGTTGGGCGGGGGGCTCGAGCCGTATGTGCGGGACGCGGCGGAGGCGGCGCCGGTCGCCACGACTCTGCGGGTGCCGTCCGGCACGGTGGCGGCGGAGTTGGTGGCCCGCGCGCTGGCCGCCGATCCGGCGCTTCCGCTGGCCGCGGGTGGGGGTGCTCTCGCCAAGGAGATGATCCGGGTCAACCACTATGGTTCCGAGGCGGCGCCGGGGGCGGTGCGGGCGAGTCTGGCGGCGCTGGGGGCGGCGCTCGGTGAGCAGGGGCCGGGCGTGGACGTGGAGGCCGCCCTGCGAGCCGCGGACACGGCCTGGATCTGATTCCTTCTTCGCCCCGCCACCCCTTCCCGTCCCCTCCCTGGGGCTGCGCCCCAGACCCCTGTCGGCCCTTCGGGCCTCGTCCTCGAACGCCGGACGGGCTGAAGACAGCCCCTCCGGCGTTCGAGGAGCGGGGGTCCGGGGGCGGCGCCCCCGGTTCGGGACGGGAAGGGGCGGCGGGGGCGTATCCACGACATGGCCGGCCCATGAATTCCCCGGGATTATCGAAATCCCTCCCCAGGTATTACCGGACCTATTTCACGATTAGCTTTCCGAGCAGCTTCCCGTCTTCTTCTGCCCGGTTTCCCCGGACCTAAACGACACGATCTCGCGAGCATTCCGGACGCCGTCACGGGAGTTACACAGTTGTGACCGGTTCCACATCGCGTCCGGTTTGCGGCCTATATACCGGGACAAACGGGGCATCTCGCCGAGTTTCCGCGCGGTCCCACCCGCCCGCGCGATAACATAGATCAAGCCCGCACGTAACCCCGACAGACGATGCAATTTTGAATTTACCTCGGTAAGTTCAATTCGCATGACTGCCGCACAAGCAGACCTGCAAATCGACCGCCCCACCGTGGCGGACGGAGCCGCGCTGTGGCGGATAGCAAGGGACTCGAAGGTCCTCGACCTGAACTCGTCGTACAGCTATCTGCTGTGGTGCCGCGACTTCGCCGCCACCTCGGCCGTGGCCCGCGACGAACGCGGGGAACCGGTCGGATTCGTCAGCGGATATCTGCGGCCCGACAGCCCCCGCACCCTGCTCGTCTGGCAGGTCGCGGTCGACGCGTCGCACCGCGGCCGCGGTCTCGCCGCCGCGATGCTCGACGGACTCGCCGCCAGGACCGCGAAGGAGCACGCGGTGGACACCGTGGAGACCACCATCGCCCCCGGCAACACCGCGTCCGAGCGTCTGTTCACCGCGTTCGCGGAGCGTCACGGCGCCCTGCTGGAGCGCGAGGTGCTCTTCGACGCCGGCCAGTTCCCCGACGGGCCGCACGACCCCGAGGTGCTGTACCGCATCGGGCCGCTCACGCGCTGACCGCGCGGCCCGCCCCCGACTTTTTCCGACTTCCTCCGACCTCCCACGCCACCGAGGAGCGATTCGTCGTGACCATCACCCAGCCCGACCTCAGTGTCTTCGAGACCCTCGAGTCCGAGGTCCGCAGCTACTGCCGCGGCTGGCCCGCCGTCTTCGACCGTGCGCACGGCAGCCGCATGTACGACGAGGACGGCCATGAGTACCTCGACTTCTTCGCCGGAGCGGGCTCACTCAACTACGGGCACAACAACCCCGTGCTGAAACGCGCGCTCATCGACTACCTGGAGCGGGACGGCGTCACCCACGGCCTCGACATGTCGACGACGGCCAAGCGCGCCTTCCTGGAGTCCTTCCAGAACTGGATCCTGCGCCCGCGCGACCTGCCGTACAAGGTCATGTTCCCGGGCCCGACCGGCACCAACGCCGTGGAGTCCGCGCTGAAGCTGGCCCGGAAGGTGAAGGGGCGCGAGGCGATCGTGTCGTTCACCAACGCCTTCCACGGCATGTCGCTGGGCTCGCTCGCCGTCACCGGCAACGCGTTCAAGCGGGCCGGCGCCGGCATCCCGCTGGTGCACGGCACGCCGATGCCGTTCGACAACTACTTCGACGGCCAGGTCCCGGACTTCCTCTGGTTCGAGCGGCTGCTCGAGGACCAGGGGTCCGGGCTCAACAAGCCCGCCGCCGTGATCGTCGAGACGGTGCAGGGCGAGGGCGGCATCAACGTCGCCCGGCCCGAGTGGCTGCGCGCCCTGGCCGAGCTGTGCGAACGCCAGGACATGCTGCTGATCGTCGACGACATCCAGATGGGCTGCGGCCGTACCGGCGCCTTCTTCTCCTTCGAGGAGGCCGGCATCACGCCGGACATCGTCACCGTCTCCAAGTCGATCAGCGGCTACGGGCTGCCCATGGCACTGACCCTGTTCAAGCCCGAGCTGGACGTCTGGGAGCCGGGCGAGCACAACGGCACCTTCCGCGGCAACAACCCGGCCTTCGTCACCGCCACCGCGACGCTGGAGGCGTACTGGGCCGACGGCTCGGCGATGGAGAAGCAGACCCGCTCGCGCGGCGAGCAGGTCGAGCAGGCGCTGATCGCCATCACCGAGGAGAACCTCGCCGACGTCAAGGAGTACCGCGGCCGCGGCCTGGTGTGGGGCATCGAGTTCCACGACAAGGAGCGCGCGGGCCGTATCGCCAAGCGGGCCTTCGAGCTGGGGCTGCTGATCGAGACGTCCGGTCCCGAGAGCGAGGTCGTCAAGCTGCTGCCGGCCCTGACCATCACCCCGGACGAGCTGGACGAGGGTCTCACCACCCTCGCCCGCGCCGTCCGGGAAACCGCCTGAAACCCGTAACCGAGCCGAGGAGGCATCGCAACACCGTGATCGTCCGTTCGTTCAAGGAGCTCGAAGGCACCGACCGGCACGTGAAATCGGCGTCCGGCACCTGGGAGAGCAAGCGCATCGTCCTCGCCAAGGAGAAGGTCGGCTTCTCCGTGCACGAGACGATCCTGTACGCGGGTACCGAGACGAACATGTGGTACGCGAACCACATCGAGGCCGTCGTCTGCACCAAGGGCGATGCCGAGCTGACCGACCGCGAGACCGGGCAGACCTACCACATCACGCCCGGGACCATGTACCTCCTGAACGGCCATGAGCGGCACACGCTCAAGGTCAAGGAGGACTTCCACTGCATCTGCGTGTTCAACCCGCCCGTGACCGGACGGGAGGACCACGACGAGAACGGCGTCTATCCGCTGCTCACCGAGGAGGTGTGAGTCATCGTGACCACGACCACGAACGTCACCGATCTCTATCCGACCCGCGGCGCCACCGAGGTGGCGACTCCCCGGCAGGACCCGGTCGTCTGGGGCTCCCCGGACACCCCCGGTCCCGTCCCGGCCGGTGACCTCCAGGCCCTGGAGCGCGACGGCTTCCTCGCCATCGACCAGCTCATCGGAGCGGACGAGGTGGGCGAGTACCAGCGCGAGCTGGAGCGGCTGACCTCCGACCCGGCGATCCGCGCGGACGAGCGGTCGATCGTGGAGCCGCAGTCCAAGGAGATCCGGTCGGTCTTCGAGGTGCACCGGATCAGCGAGGTGTTCGCGAGGCTGGTGCGCGACGAGCGGGTGGTCGGGCGCGCCCGGCAGATCCTCGGCTCGGACGTCTATGTCCACCAGTCGCGGATCAACGTCAAGCCGGGCTTCGGCGCCCGCGGTTTCTACTGGCACTCGGACTTCGAGACCTGGCACGCCGAGGACGGTCTGCCGAACATGCGCACGATCTCGGTCTCGATCGCGCTCACCGAGAACTACGACACCAACGGCGGTCTCATGATCATGCCGGGGTCGCACAAGACGTTCCTCGGATGCGCGGGGGCCACGCCGAAGGACAACTACAAGAAGTCCCTGCAGATGCAGGACGCGGGGACGCCGTCCGACGAGGCGCTGACGAGGATGGCGTCGGAGTACGGCATCAAGCTGTTCACCGGCAAGGCCGGCTCGGCGACGTGGTTCGACTGCAACGCCATGCACGGCTCCGGGGACAACATCACGCCGTTCCCGCGCAGCAATGTGTTCATCGTCTTCAACAGCGTCGAGAACACGGCGGTCGAGCCGTTCGCGGCACCGATCCGGCGGCCCGAGTTCATCGGGGCCCGGGACTTCACGCCCGTGAGGTAGCGGCGTCGTGACAGACCGCGGGCCGGGCCTCCTCGTGTGGGACAAGGAGGCACCGGCCCGCCGCCGTGTGTCAGCGGGACAGCACGTCCAGCAGGCGGTCCACGTCGGCGGCCGTGTTGTAGACGTGGAAGGAAGCCCGCAGATTGCCCGCACGGGCGGACACCGAGACACCCGCCCGCGCCAACTCCTCCTGGAGTCCGCCGAGTCCGGGCACGGACACGATCGGGGAGCCGGGTGCGGGCAGCGGGGCGCGGCCCAGGGTCGCGAGCCCGGCGCGGAAGCGGTCGGCGAGGGCCAGGTCGTGGGCGCGGACCGCTTCCACGCCGAGTTCCTCGACGAGTTCGAGGGACGCCCGCAGCGCCGCGTACTCGAACAGGGCCGGACTGGAGTCGAACCGCCGCGCCGAGTGGGCGAGTTCGGCGAGGGGGCCGTAGCAGCTGTCCCAGGGGTGCTCCCCCGCCACCCAGCTCGCCTGCACCGGCGTCAGGTCCCCGAAGTCCTCCGGTACGACGAGGAAGGCCACGCCGTGCGCGCCGAGGAGCCACTTGTAGGTGATGGTGACGCTGTAGTCGTAGGCGTCGGCGTCGACCGGGAGCCACCCGGCCGCCTGGGAGACGTCGACGTAGGTCCGCGCACCGTGGCTGCGGGCCGCCTCCCGCAGGGCGGCGAGGTCGGCGATCCGGCCGTCGGCGGACTGCGCGGCGCTGACCGCGACCAGCGCGGTGCCGGGCCGGACGGAGTCGGCGAGCCGCTCCAGCGGCACGGCCCGCACCTTGAGGTCGCCGCGGGCGTGGAAGGCGTTCAGCACGGAGGTGAAGTCGCCCTCGACGGTGAGGACTTCGGCGCCCGGCGGCAGCGAGGCGGCGACCAGCGAGGTGTGCAGGGCGACCGTGGCCCCGGCCGCCACCCGCTCAACCGGGACGCCGGCCAGCCGGGCGTACGCGGCACGGCAGGCCTCGACGTCGGCGTGCAGCGGGTCCAGCGAACGGCCCTCCGCGCGCAGCCGTACCGCGTCGTGGAGCGCGGTCACGGTACGGGCGGGCAGGAGGGCGTTGCTCGCGGTGTTCAGATAGGTGTTCTTCGGGGTGAACTCGGCACGGACGAGATTCTCGAAGGTCTCCATGCGACCACTCTGCGGCCCCGGGACCTCCCCGTCCATTGCCGAATTCTGCGCGATACCGAAAAGGGACCCTTATGGGTACGCGCTGACCTGCGCGTTCTACTTCTGCGGCACCGCGCATCCGTCCGGGCCGCAGGCCTCCGCGTCGCCGTCGACCATCCGCAGCGGCGGGCGCTCGCCCCAGGCCTGGGTCAGCGCCTGGGTGAACACCTCGGCGGGCTGGGCGCCGGAGACGCCGTACTTGCGGTCCAGGACGAAGAACGGCACACCGTTCGCGCCGAGCTCGGCGGCCTCCCGCTCGTCGGCGCGGACCTCGTCGGCGTACGCCTTCGGGTCGGCCAGCACCTCGCGCACGGCGGCGGCGTCCAGACCTGCGGCGACGGCGAGCTCGGTGAGCCGGTCGTCGTCGTCGAAGACGGACCGCTCCTCGGCGAAGTTCGCCCGGTACAGCAGGTCGAGCAGCTCCACCTGACGGCCCTGCTCGCGGGCGAAGTGCAGCAGCCGGTGCATGTCGAAGGTGCTGCCGTGGTCGCGGCCCCGGGTGCGGTAGGGCAGGCCTTCGCCGGCGGCCTGGGTGCCCAGGTTGTCCTCGCCGGCCTCGGCCTGCGCCTCGCTCATGCCGTACTTCTTGGTGAGCATCGAGATCACTGGCTGGATGTCGCCCTTGGCGCGGCCCGGGTCCAACTCGAAGGAGCGGTGCACCACCTCGACCTGTTCACGGTGCGGGAACGCGGCCAGCGCCTTCTCGAAGCGGGCTTTGCCGACATAGCACCAGGGGCAAGCGATATCGGACCAGATTTCGACGCGCATCGTGATCGGCACTCCAGGTCGTGCGGGTACGGAGACTCCCTCCGGCGACTACGTGAACGTTCAACGAGCCGCGCGCATTCCCTCAGCTGCCGTCGCGCAGATCACTCGGCCAGTGGGGCCGGTACTCGATGTGGTCGTACGTCACGACACAGCCCTCCCCCATCGGCGACTGGGCCATGAAGCCGACCAGGGCGGCGCCGGTCTCCTTCTCCTCACCGAGGGTGAAGAGCCGTACGAAGGTCCAGCGCTCGCCGTCGCGGGAGGCGTGGAAGGCGAAGGCACGTCCGGTGCGGCTCACCCGGAGCCATACGGAACTGCCGTCGACGGTGAAGGAGTTGGCGTCGTCGGAGTGCCCTCGGGTGACCACGGTGCAGACGGTGGGCACGTCCGGCGAGTACTCCAGGCAGAGCTTGGCCCAGGCCCGCTCGCCCACATGGACGTAGAGCACCCCGGCGTCGAAGGCCCCGGCGAACCCGACGGTGACCCTCGCCATCAGCTGGAAGTCCCCTTCGGGAGCCCCCAGCAGCCGGGGAGCGTCGGCGGCGGGCTCCAGCCCCTCCCCGGTGGGCGGCACGAAACGGTCCTGCCGGGCCCCGGCCCACCCGGTGAGGACGCCGTCCTCGTGGGACCAGTGGCCGTCGGGGCCGTAGGTGCGCAGGGAGAAGGGCAGTTCGGGGATGTTCAGGTCCATGCCGGGATTCTTCCAGGCGGGGCCCGGCGCCGAGGGCCCGGGGGTCCCGGTCAGCGGCCTTGGAACGTGTCCAGGGCCACGGCCTGTGCGATGACGAGGCGCGGGTCGAGACCGGACGCGGCCATGTCGACCACATAGCTGTCGCGCAGCCCGAACTTCTTGTCGACCTTCATGACCGGCTTGCCGTCCGTCTCGAAATCGAAGTGGTACGGCCACACGAACGGCACCAGGTCCAACGGCAGGAAGTCCCAGACGCGGCGGAGCACGGCCACGAACCGGTTGCGCTCCCGCCCGACGGCCACGGGTGAGCCCGGCTGGTCCAGCACCCACGTCGAGCGCAGCAGGGAGGCGAAGAACCTCTCCTCGAACGCGCCGATGGGGTTGCCTTCCGCGTCCCGCACGTCGTAGCCGTCGCCGACCGCGAGGAGGCTGCGTCCCTTGACGGTGAAGGAGACCCGCGTCCTGGACTCGTCGGTGTAGAAGGTCATCTCCTCCTCGAGCGAGAGGCGCTTCAGCTCGGCGAAGGCGAGGACCCCGCCGTCGGAACCGTCGGGCAGCAACTCGCTCACGGTGTACCGGTCGGTCGTGAGGGCGGTCTTCTGCCGAATGGTGAAACGTCCGTTCGTCCACTGCCCCGCACCGTCCACTGTTCCGCTCCCCGAGCCGTTGGTCCCCGCGCCGTCGCTTGTGTGCGTGTCCGGCGGAACCATCGTCACCGCGTGCCCCGGCCCGGAGCAGTCTCCGTAAGTCGCCACCCGCAACGACCAAAGATGACAGGGCCCTTGGCGGCGGGGAGTCGACTTTCGTCGTCCGGGACCGCGCCGAAGGGGGGATGCGGGCGTCCGGGGGCTGCCCTCTATCGTCTGCGCGTGGACGTACCAGAGACACCCCGCACCGGCCTGCCGCTCCGTTCCCGGCTCATCGCCGCCTCCCCCTGGCCCCGCAAGCGGATCGCCGGGGAGGTCGTGCTCACCCTGGTGCTCTCCGGGATCGCGGGTCTCCTCTACACGACGGAGACCGGGGCCGGGGCGAAGGGCGGTGCCCTGGCCCTGGCCGTCGCCGTGCTGTCCCTGGCCCGTCGCGCCCTGCCGGCGACGGTGCTGATGGTCTCGTCGGCCCTGGCCGGGGCGGTCGTCGGCACGTTCCCGCTGCTGATCTACGCGAGCTGGTCGGCGGGCAGCCGCATCAGGCGTCCGGCGCACGCGCTGGCCGCGTACGCCGCCGGGCTCGCGCTCTACTTCGCCGTCACCGCGGCCGACGACGAGCTCGGGATGTCGCTGCTGGTGACGGCCGTGCTGAGCGGGAGCCCGTTCCTGGTGCTGGCGGTCGTGCCGGGGCTCGCCTCACGGTACCGCGCCCAGCGTCACGCCCTGCTCGACGCCCTGCGGCGGCACAACGCCCAACTGGTGCGCGAACAGGCGATGGTGGCGCATCAGGCCCGGCTGCTGGAACGGCAGCGCATCGCCCAGGACATGCACGACAGCCTCGGCCACCAGCTCGCCCTGATCGCCGTGCACACCGGGGCGCTGGAGGTGGACCCGGACCTGGGCGACCGCCAGCGGGAAGGGGTGGGCATCCTCCGGGAGGCATCCAGGTCGGCGATGCGGGAGCTGCGCGAGGCGGTGGGCATCCTGCGGGACGGCGTGGCAGCGCCCGTGCCGGGCCCCGAGGAAGACGCCGAGCCTTCGACGGCCCGTGTGGCGGCCTCCGTCGACAAGCTGGTCGCGTCGTCGCGGGCCGCGGGCGTGACGGTGGAGCTGCACCGCTCCGGCACCGAACGGCCCCTCGCGCCCGCCGCCGACCATGCGGTGTACCGCATCGTCCAGGAGGGCCTGACCAACGCGCACAAGCACGCGCCGGGCGCCCCGATCACCGTGGCGCTGCGCTACGAACCGGACAGCCTGGTGGTCGAGGTGGCCAACGGACCGGTACCGGCCGGGGCACCGGCCGGGCCGCCCGCGATCAGCGGCGGTCAGGGTCTGACGGGCCTGCAGGAGCGGGCCCGGCTGGTCGGCGGGATGGTGCACACCGGCCCCGCCCCCGGCGGTGGATTCCGCCTCGCCGGTGTGCTGCCCTACGGCGACGGCGAGCGGCGGGCCCGTCCGGACGGTGCGACTTCCGTCGCCGCGGGCGACGACTTCCGGGGGCAGATCGGCGGGGGCTCCGCGGGCGACGGTGGTGGCGTCATCGAACGCGCTGATCCGCAGAAGGAGTTCGCCGCCATCATGAGCAGCAAGAAGAACGTCACCCTCGGGTGCGCCCTCACCGCCGTGGTCCTCGTCGCAGGTGTCGGGGCCCTCCTGGTGTGGGGGGTGTCGAAACTGATGGACGAGGTGGAGAAGGGCGTCATCCCGGCGAGTGTGTACGAGTCGGCCCGGGTCGGCGACGCCGAGGCGGACATCCGGAAGAAGTTCCCGGAAGGTGATTCGCTGCTCACCGACGGCGTGGAGAAGGACGGTCCGCCGCTGCCCGAGGACGCCACCTGCGAGCACTTCGTGGACGACGAGGAGGACATCGTCTACCGGTTCTGCTTCCGCGACGGCAAGCTGTCCTCCAAGGAGTCCTACAAGCACGAGATATGACCCACGGTTCATGGCCGCACTCGCGACCGGATCGGGCATGATGGGCGGGCTTCGCCATCCGCTTGTCACACCGACACCGTGCAGGAGGCCGCGTGATCCGGGTCCTCGTCGCCGACGACGAGCCGCTCATCAGGGCCGGCATCAGGATGATCCTCACCTCGGCCGACGACATCGATGTCGTCGCCGAGGCGCGGGACGGCCGGGAGGCGGTGGAGACCGCCCGCGGCACCCCGGTCGACGTGGCCCTGCTGGACATCCAGATGCCCGTGATGGACGGGCTGACCGCGCTGGCCGAGATGGGCCGCGCAACGCCGCGGGTACGCGTGCTGATCCTGACGACGTTCGGGGAACGCGACAACGTCCTGCGGGCGCTCGGCCACGGCGGCGCGGGCTTCCTGCTGAAGGACTCCGCGCCGCAGGAGTTGATCCAGGCGGTCCGCGCGGCGGCGGCCGGCAACGCCTATCTGTCCCCGGCCGCCACCCGGCACGTGGTGGACACCCTCGCCTCCCCCGCCGCCACCGTGCGCGGCGAGGAGGCGCGTCGCCGCGTGGCCGGGCTGACGGCACGCGAACGCGAGGTGCTGTCCCTGCTCGGCGAGGGCCTGTCCAACGCTGACGCCGGCGCCCGCCTGCACATGAGCGAGGCCACGGTGAAGACGTACGTCAGCCGCATCCTGACCAAGCTCGACTGCGACAACAGGGTGCAGGCGGCGCTCCTGGCCCGCGACGCGGGCCTGGAGCCGAGCGCGGGGTGAGCCTCAGCGCTCCAGCCGGCCGTTGAACCTCCGGGGCAGCCCCAGCGGGTTGTCGTCCTGCAGCTCCGCGGGCAGCAGAGCCTCGGGCACAGCCTGATAGGCAACCGGCCGCATCCACCGCTCGATGGCCGTCCCGCCCACCGACGTGGACGTCGAAGTGGTCGCCGGGTAGGGCCCCCCGTGATGCTGGGCCGCCGCGACGGCGACCCCGGTGGGCCACCCGTTCACCAGCACACGCCCCGCCAACGGTGTGAGGTCCCGCACCAGTTCCGCCCCGCGCCCCTCCCCCGCGGCCTCGCCGTCGGACAGCTGGACCGTCGCCGTGAGGTTCCCCGGCAGCCGCGACAGCACGTCCCGGACCTCAGCCTCGTCCGCGTAGCGGGCCACGACGGTGACCGGCCCGAAGCACTCCTCCAGCAGCAGGTCGTGCTCCCCCGCCTGTGCCAGCCTGCTCGCCGGCACGGTGAGGAACCCCGCGCTGACGGTGTGCTCGCCGCCCGCGCCCGGCGTCACCGGGGACTCCACGTCGGGCAGCCCGGCGCGCTCGGCGACCCCGGCGACGAAGTTGTCGCGCATGCGATGGTCGAGCAGTACGCCCGCGTCGGTGTTGCTGACGGCGTCCGTGAGGGACTTGACGAGCGTGTCACCGGCCGCGCCGGCCGGGGCGAGGACCAGGCCGGGCTTGACGCAGAACTGGCCGACGCCCAGCGTCATCGAACCGGCGAGTCCGGCGCCGATCGCCTCGCCGCGCTCGGCGGCGGCGGCCTCGGTGACGACGACCGGGTTCAGCGAGCCCAGTTCGCCGTGGAAGGGGATCGGGACCGGCCGGGCGGCGGCCGCGTCGAAGAGGGCGCGGCCGCCGCGGATGGATCCGGTGAAGCCGGCCGCGGCGACCTGCGGGTGCTTGATCAGCTCGATGCCGGCCTCGAAGCCGTGCACCAGGCCGAGCACGCCCTCGGGGAGGTCGTGGCGGGCTGCGGCCCGGCGCAGCACCTTGGCGACCAGCTCGGACAGTCCGGGGTGGTCGGGGTGGGCCTTGACGACGACCGGGCAGCCGGCCGCGAGCGCGCTCGCCGTGTCGCCGCCGGCCACGGAGAAGGCGAAGGGGAAGTTGGACGCCGAGTAGACGGCGACGACGCCCAGCGGCAGCTTGTAGCGGCGCAGGTCCGGGATGGGCGGGGTCGCGGTGTCGTCGGGGTGGTTGACGACGACGTCGAGGAAGGCGCCTTCGTCGACGATGCCGGCGAAGGCGCGCAGCTGGTAGCAGGTGCGGGCGAGCTCGCCGGTGAGCCGGACGGGGCCGAGCGCGGTCTCGGCGTCGGCGGCCTCGACGAGCTGGTCCCTGGCGGCCTCGAGCTCGTCGGCGGCCGTGCGCAGGAAGGCCGCGCGGACGGTGCGGTCGGTCAGCGCGCCGCGCGCGTCGTGCGCGGCGCGGACGGCGGCGTCGACCTCCTGGGCTGTGGCCTCCACCGCAACCTGTTCACGCTGCTTCCCGGTTCGGGGGTCGACACTCCAGACTGGTGCTGCTGCCACCGCGGGTACCTCCACTTGATTGCCGCATGCAATGCCGCAGTATGTACGTCATCCAACAGGGGTGTTCGATATACTGAACGCTGTCTCTGTTGATGAATGCACTTCGGAGACTATTTCCAGGCGAACGAAGGGGTCAAGGGCGATGTCGGCTGGCGAGACGGGCGGCGGGGCGCAGGTCAAGTCCGCGGTGCGGACCGTTGAACTGCTCGAATACTTCGCCGGGCGCCCCGGCATGCACTCCCTGGCCGCGGTGCAGGAGGCCGTCGGCTACCCGAAGTCGAGCCTCTACATGCTGCTGCGCACGCTGGTGGACCTCGGCTGGGTGGAGACGGACGCCACGGGCACGCGGTACGGCATCGGCGTACGGGCGCTGCTGGTGGGCACGTCGTACATCGACGGCGACGAGGTCGTCGCGGCGGCCCGTCCCACGCTGGACCGGCTCTCGGACGACACCACGGAGACGATCCACCTCGCCCGGCTCGACGGCACCAACGTGGTCTATCTCGCCACCCGCCAGTCGCAGCACTACCTGCGGCCGTTCACCCGCGTCGGCCGCCGGCTGCCCGCGCACTCGACGTCCCTCGGCAAGGCGCTGCTCAGCACGTACCCGGACGAGCAGGTGCGCAAGATGCTCCCGGAGACGCTGCCCGCGCTGACCGAGCACACCATCACGGACCGGGAGAAGCTCATCGAGGAGCTGCACCTGGTGCGGGAGCAGGGCTTCGCGGTGGACCGCGAGGAGAACACGCTGGGGCTGCGCTGCTTCGGTGTGGCGATCCCCTACCGCACCCCCGCGCGGGACGCGATCAGCTGCTCGGTGCCGGTGGCGCGGCTGACGCCCGCGCACGAGCAGATGGTCAAGGACGCCCTGTTCGACGCACGTGACCGGCTGACCCTCGCCACCCGGAGGCTCTGACCCGTGGACATCGCCCTGCGCCCGGTGCACGACAGCGATCTGCCGGTGTTCTACCGGCAGTTGAACGACCCGGAGTCGCTGCACATGGCGGCCTTCACCCCCGAGGACCCGGCCGACCGGGACCGCTTCGACGCCCACTGGGCGAAGATCCGCAGCACGCCGGAGATCGTCGTCCGCACGGTCCTGGTCGACGGCGACGTGCTGGGCCATGTGTCGGTGTACGGGGAACCGGGCGAGCGCGAGGTGACGTACTGGGTGGACCGCGCCTACTGGGGCAAGGGCATCGCCACGGCCGCGCTGCGCGGTCTGCTGGCGGAGGTCCCCGAGCGGCCGGTGCACGCGCGGGTGGCCGCAGACAACGTGGCGTCGCGGCGGGTGCTGGAGCGGTGCGGTTTCGAGGTCTCCGGACACGATGCGGGCTACGCGCCCGCACGGGGCGAGAAGATCGGCGAACTCGTCCTCACGCTGGACCACTGACCCCGGCGGCGGCGCGCCCGGCCGATGAAC
This sequence comes from Streptomyces sp. NRRL WC-3626, assembly GCF_000718785.1. Classification (GTDB taxonomy): domain Bacteria; phylum Actinomycetota; class Actinomycetes; order Streptomycetales; family Streptomycetaceae; genus Streptomyces; species Streptomyces edwardsiae. The sequence continues at coordinate 94,941 of NZ_JOCA01000018.1, forward strand.
ATCCGATGAGAAACCGGGGCGGACGGGAACGGTCCGACGCCTCCCGTTCGTCTGTCCGGACGTAATGAACAAGACGATCAGGCGTGCCTCGGTCTTCACCCTGCTCCTGGTGTTCGCCCTGCTGGTCAGGGCGACCTGGGTGCAGTTCTACGACGGCCGGGCACTCGCGGACGACAGTGACAACCGGCGCAACGCGATCGAGACGTACGCGGAGCCGCTCGGGAACATCATCGTGGCCGGCGAGTCGGTCACCGGCTCGGCACGGACCCGGGGAGGCGACCTCGCGTACAAGCGCACGTACGAGAACGGCCCGCTGTACGCGGCGGTGACGGGCTACGCCTCGCAGGCCTACGCGCCGACGCAGTTGGAGGGCATCTACGAGGACCTGCTCAATGGCACGGACTCCCGGCTGAAGACGGTGATGGACACCGTCACCGACCGGCGTGCGAAGCCGGGCGACGTGGTGACGACCGTGGACCCGGCGGTGCAGAAGGCGGCGTACGAGGCGCTCGGCGACAAGAAGGGCGCGGCCGTCGCGATCGACCCGGAGACGGGGAGGATCCTCGCGGCGGTGTCGACCCCGTCGTACGACCCGTCGTCGCTGACCGACGCCAACACCGCGGGCGGGGCGTGGAAGAAGCTGACCGCGGATCCGGACAAGCCGCTCACCAACCGGGCGCTGCGCCAGCCGCTGCCGCCGGGCTCGACGTTCAAGCTGGTCGTCGCGGCGGCCGCGCTGGAGGACGGGCTGTACACATCGGTGGACGAGAGGACCGACAGCCCGGACCCGTACACCCTGCCGGGCACGGTGAAGGAGCTCACCAACGAGAATCCGAGCGCGCCCTGTGAGAACGCGTCGATCCGGGTCGCGCTCCAGTACTCCTGCAACAACGTCTTCGCGAAGACGGCCGTCGCCCTGGGCCAGGACAAGGTGCGGGCGATGGCGGAGAAGTTCGGCTTCAACGACGAGACGCAGGACGTGCCGGTGCGCGCCTACCCCAGCGTGTACCCGTCGGACATGGAGCCGTCACAGACCGCGCTCACCGGGATCGGCCAGTTCGACGTGACCGCGACACCGCTGCAGATGGCGATGGTGTCGGCGGCCCTGGCGAACGGCGGGGAGCTGGTGTCGCCCCATATGGTCAGCCGGGTCACCGACAGCGGCGGCGATGTGCTGAAGGACTACGACGACGAGAGCACGACGGAGCGGATCGTCAGCGCCTCGACCGCCGGGCAGCTCCGGTCGGCGATGGAGACGGTCGTCGAGGAGGGCACGGGGTCGAACGCGCGGATCCCCGGCGCCACCGTGGGCGGCAAGACGGGTACCGCGCAGCACGGCGAGAACAACAGCAGGACGCCGTACGCCTGGTTCACCTCGTACGCCGAGTCGGACTCCGGCCAGAAGGTCGCCGTGGCGGTCCTGGTGGAGCAGTCCGACGCGGCCCGCTCGGAGGTCAGCGGCAACGGTCTGGCGGCCCCGGTCGCCAGGGCCGCGATGGAAGCGGCGCTGAAGGAATGAACCCCGCGGGCCGCGTGACCGTCTTCACGGACGGGCCGCCCCCCTCCCCCCGGGGGCGGCCCGTCCGCCGTGCGCACGCGGCTACTTGACGCCGAGCAGCTGCTCGATCGGGTCGATCGCGAAGTACACCAGGAACAGCGCCGACGCGCCCCACAGCAGCCCGTGGACCTCCTTCGCCCGGCCGAGGACCGTCTTGATGACGACGTAGGCGAGGAAGCCGGCGCCGATGCCGTTGGTGATGGAGTACGTGAACGGCATCACGGCGATGGTCAGGAACGCCGGGATGGCGATCTCGTAGCGGTCCCACTCGATGTGCTTGACCTGGGTCATCATCAGGAAGCCGACCGCGACGAGGGCGGGCGCGGCCGCCTGCAGCGGGACGATGGTGAGCAGCGGGGTCAGGAAGAGGGCCAGGCCGAAGAGGCCGCCGGTGACCAGGTTGGCGAAGCCGGTACGGGCGCCCTCGCCGACACCGGCCGCCGACTCGATGTACGAGGTCGCCGAGGACGCGGAGGAGGCGCCGCCCGCGACGGCCGCGGCGCTGTCGATGAACAGCACCCGGCCGAGGTTCGGCACCTTGCCCTGTTCGTCGAGCAGGCCGGCCTCGGCGCTGACGCCGACGACGGTGCCCATGGTGTCGAAGAAGTCGGACAGCAGCAGGGTGAACACCAGCAGGATCACGGTGACCGCGCTCACCTGCCCGAAGGCGCCGAACAGGCTGAAGCTGCCGAGGAGTCCGAAGTCGGGGGTGTCGACGATCCGGTCGGGCCACTCGGGTGTGGTCAGTCCCCAGCCGGGGACGTCGGCGACGGCGTTGACGACGAGCGCCACCAGGGTCATGGCGACGATGCTGATGAGGATGGCGCCGCGCACCTTGCGGGCGAGCAGCGCCACGGTGAGCAGCAGGCCGAGGCAGAACACCAGCATCGGCCAGCCGGAGAGGGTACCGGTGCCGCCGAGCTGGACGGGCACGGTGGTGCCGGCCACGTCCGGGACGCGGGTGACGAATCCGGCGTCGACGAAGCCGATGAACGCGATGAACAGGCCGATGCCGACGCTGATCGCCTGTTTGAGCGGCCGCGGGATGGCGTGCATGACGGCCTCGCGCAGCCCGGTCAGCACCAGCACGCACAGGAGCAGGCCCTCGAGGACGATCAGTCCCATGGCGTCGTCCCAGCTCATCAGCGGGGCGATCTGGAAGGCGACGACGGCGTTCAGGCCGAGTCCGGCGGCGAGCGCGAGCGGCAGATTCCCGGCGACACCCATGATGACCGTCATCACGGCGGCCACCAGGGCTGTGACGGTGGTGAGCTGGACGGCGTCGAGCTGCTCGCCGAACTTGTCCTTCGCGCTGCCGAGGACGAGGGGATTCAGGACAAGGATGTACGCCATGGTGAAGAACGTGGCGAAGCCGCCGCGTATCTCCCGGCCGAGGGTCGATCCCCGCTCGGATATCCGGAAGAACCGGTCGAGGCTGTTCGCCGCGGGTGGCCCGGCGTCCCGTCGGCCGGCCGTCTTCTGCGCCTCGGACATACGACTGCTCCTCGATACCGGTGAGTTGATCTGGCGGATGCTGGCTGGATTGTGCCCGCGCCGAACCTCGTTCAGGTGTGGTTCGTGTTACGGATTCACATGCCGACCGGCCAGACGCTGTTCGACCCTCCGCACGACCCTGTGAATGATCACTGCTACGCTCCGGAACTCGCGCCGGTCGACTCCGGACATTCACATGTCATCTACATGACACACACCGTCACCGGTGCCCGACGGGCGCCCGACGCTGCGAGGGGAGGTCGCCCGTGGGCACCGTCGTCGACGACGCCGCCTCCGTGGAATTCCACGCGTTCTTCGAACGCCACTACGCCGAACTGTCCCGGCTGGCCCATCTGCTGACGGGTGAGCCGGACACCGCCGACGATCTGGCGGCGGACGCGCTGCTCGCACTGTGGCACCGCTGGGACCGGGTGCGCGCGGCGGACCATCCGGCCGCGTACGCCCGGGGTGTGGTGGCCAATCTGGCCCGTACCCGGATCCGCAGCGCGGTACGGGAGCGGCGGCGGATCGCGCTGTTCTGGTCGCCGCGCGAAGAACGGGCCGAGAACCCGGACGTGCCGGGCGTGGTGGATGTGCGGGAGGCGCTGCGCCGGCTGCCGTTCCGCAAGCGGGCGTGTGTGGTGCTGCGGCACGCCTTCGATCTGTCGGAGAAGGACACCGCGCTGGCCCTGGGGATCTCGGTGGGTACGGTGAAGAGCCAGACCTCGAAGGGGATGACCGAACTGCAGCGGCTGCTGGGCACACGGGAGGTACCGCACCGGGTGCACGCGGCGGTGGCGGCGGCCACCCGCGAGGAGAGGGCCGACGGCGGGCGAGAACGTCCCGGCGGGGCCACGGGAGGAAACCGGTGACGACGCGGCGGGACGTGGACGAGGAGCTGCGCGCCCGGCTGCACGAGGCGGCCGGGGCGCACGAGCCCGACCGGGAGCGCATGCTGGCCCGGGTGGAACGCGGCATGGCCGGACCGGCCCGCCCGGAGCACCGGGCCGCGCGTGTGCCGCTGTTCGGCTGGGTCCGGGTGGCGGGCGCCACGGCCGCGGTGGCCGGGGTGCTGGCGGTGGGCGGGTACGCGGTCGCGTCCGCGGTGAGGAGCGAGGAGCCCTCGCCGCAGCGGCAGGTGGCGGTCTCGCCGACGTCCACGCCGTCCCCGGAGGCGACGAGCCGGGCACCCGTGCCGCCGCCGGCGCCGTCCGCGCCGCCGGACACCCCGGACGCGCCCCGGAACTCCGTCACCCCGCCGTCGGGGACGCCGAGTCCGCCCCACCGGCCCACCCGGCCGCCGGCCGGGGTCGAGGACGGGCCGCTGTGGTCGGACGGCTCGGTGGACCCGCACAGCAACGAGTTCTGGGCGCAGAGCAACGTCACCGTGAGGACGAGCGCCCGTCTGACCGCGCTCACCGTGCGGCTGCGGATCGCGCAGACCGGCGGGGTGACCTCCACGGGCGCCTGGCGCTCGCTGCCCGAGGGCGACTTCGACCTCACGGTGGACGAGCGGGACGGCTTCCTCGTCTACACCTGGACCCTGGAGGAGGGCCGCGCGGTCGAGCCCGGCGAGTGGGTCTTCGCCGGTCAGTACGACCACGAACGCGGCGGCCGGGACGCCGGGAACGACACCTACGGGGCGACGGCGGCCAGCGGCTCCGGGGACTTCTCGGTCGGCGGCGACTTCGCGGCGCGGGGCGACGGGGACTCGTAGGAAAAAGATCGTCGGGTACGGCAACCCTTCTGGCGACGGCGGCGACCAGGAGACGCAAAGACCCTCACCACGCAAGGACACAGCGCATGACTGCACGACCCGGACAGCGCGTCTCCCACCGCCGCGGGAGCGCCGGGCGGCGGGCCACGATCGCCGGCCTCTCCGCACTCGGCCTCACCGGCGCCGCGATCGTCACCACGTCGATGCTCTCCACCGCGGGCGCCGCCACCTCCTCCTGGCCCTCCGACACCGGCGGCAAGCCGGTGTCCAGCACCGTCCCGGTCTCCGGCACGTACGACGGCGGCATGAAGCGGTTCTACGGCACCGGCGACCTGGGCGGCGACGGCCAGGACGAGGGCCAGGACCCCATCTTCGAACTGGCGGACGGCGCCACGCTGAAGAACGTGATCATCGGCACCCCCGCCGCCGACGGCGTGCACTGCAAGGGCAGTTGCACCCTGCAGAACGTGTGGTGGCTGGACGTCGGAGAGGACGCGGCCAGCTTCAAGGGCACGTCGTCGTCGGCCCGGTACACGGTGATCGGCGGCGGCGCGAAGAAGGCCGACGACAAGGTGCTGCAGTTCAACGGCGCCGGCAGGCTGACCGTCACGGGCTTCCAGGTCGAGGACTTCGGCAAGCTGGTGCGCTCCTGCGGCAACTGCAAGAAGCAGTACAAGCGCACGATCGTGCTGAGCGACATCGACGTGACCGCACCCGGCAAGTCCATCGTCGGCATCAACACCAACTACGGTGACACCGCCACGCTGTCGAAGATCCGCATCCACGGCGACAGCAAGAAGAAGATCAAGACGTGCACCCGTTACCAGGGCAACAGCTCGGGCAAGGAGCCGAAGGACCTCGGCTCCGGCGCCGACGGCACGTACTGCGTGTTCTCCTCCTCGGACATCACCTACAAGTAGTCCCGCAGACCCCGGTTTCGCCAGACCCCGGTTTCGCCCGGGCCCCCCTCGGGCGGCCGGAACCCGGGCGGTCCGGACCCCCATCCGGGCCCGCCCACCAGGACGCCCCGCCGACGGTGAAACGGCGGGGCGTCCGTCGTTGTCCGAGACCCCGAACAGCGAAAACACCCGAAAACTTTCGGCGCTCCACGTCCCGTCCGTATCGGTTGACGCGCCGCACACCACTGGCGAGACTCCGGGAAACAACAGAATCCCCCACACTCCGACAGGAAGTGTCATGCGCCGTCACACCGTCCGTCGCACACTTCTCGTCCCGTTCCTCGCCCTTCTCCTCGCCCTGCTCGCCGCCCCGCCGGCCACCGCACACCCCGGAGCACCGCCCTTGAAGAAGCCCACGTACGCCGGTTATCTCTTCGCCTACTTCACCGGCGAGGGGACCGCCGACGGGGAGCAGATCCGGTACGCCCTCAGCCGGGGCAACGACGCCCTGCACTGGCGTGAACTCAACGCGGGCAAGCCGGTGCTGACCTCCACGACCGGCGAGAAGGGCCTGCGCGACCCGTTCGTGATCCGCTCCCCCGGAGGCGATCGGTTCTACATGATCGCCACGGATCTGCGGATGTACCGGAACAGCAGCGGCAGCTGGGACGAGGTCCAGCGGCACGGCAGCAGGTCGGTCATGGTGTGGGAGTCCACCGACCTGGTCCACTGGACCGATCGGCGCCTGGTGGAGGTGTCCCCGGACAATGCGGGCAACACCTGGGCCCCGGAAGCCTATTGGGACGACGAGCTGGACGCGTACGTCGTGTTCTGGGCGTCGAAGCTGTACGCGGACGACGACCCGGGCCACACCGGTTCGACGTACAACAGGATGCTGTACGCGACGACGGAGGACTTCCTTACCTTCAGCGAGCCGAAGGTGTGGAACGACCCGGGCTACTCGGTCATCGACTCGACCGTGGTCAAGCACGAGGACACGTACTACCGCTACACCAAGGACGAGCGCGACCCGTCCTCGGGCTCCCCGTGCTCGAAGTTCATCACCGGTGAGAAGTCGGCGTCGCTGACCGGCACGTCGTACGACTTCGTCGCCGACTGCATCGGCAGCGGTGCGATGAGCCGGGGCGAGGGACCGACGGTGTTCAAGTCGAACACCGAGGAGAAGTGGTACCTGTTCATCGACGAGTACGGCGGCCGCGGCTACCTCCCCTTCGAGACCACCGACCTCGGCTCGGGCGAGTGGACCCCGTCGACCGGCTACCAGCTCCCCGCGAGCCCCCGGCACGGCACCGTCATCCCGGTGACGCAAACGGAGTACGACCGGCTGCTGGCCGCGTACCCGGCGAGCCCCGCCTCGGTCGTGGACGCCACCGCCCCCGGGCAGAAGGGGTACGCCGTCGTCAGCGAGGAGACCGGCAGGGTCGTACTGCCCATGGAACCCGGCGCGGACCTGCGGCGGCTCGCCCCGAGACTGTGGGTGGGCGAGGGTGCGACGGTCACCCCGCGGCCCGGTGCGCGCCGTGACTTCCGCGAGCCGAGGACCTACACGGTGACGGCCGCCGACGGTACGCGGCGCACCTGGACGGTGGAGGCGGTACCGACCCGCAGCCCGGTGCTGCCCGGCCTGTACGCGGACCCGGATGTGCGGTACATGGACGGCCGGTACTGGATCTATCCGACCACGGACGGCTTCCCCGGCTGGGGCGGGACGCGGTTCAAGGCGTTCTCGTCGCAGGATCTGGTCCACTGGAAGGACCACGGGGTGATCCTCGACCTCGGTCCCGATGTGCCGTGGGCGGACAGGAACGCCTGGGCACCCGCGATCGCGGAGCGCGACGGGAAGTACTACTTCTACTTCTGCGCCGAGCAGCAGATCGGTGTCGCGGTGGCCGACTCCCCGGCCGGTCCGTTCAAGGACGCGCTCGGCGAGCCGCTGATCGGGAAGACGCGGTTCAGCGGCCAGATGATCGACCCGGCCGTGTTCACCGACGACGACGGACGGTCGTATCTCTACTGGGGCAACGGGCACGGCTACGTGGTGCCGCTCGACGACGACATGGTGTCCTTCGACCCCGCGCAGGTGAAGGACATCACCCCGGACGGCTTCCGTGAGGGCTCGTTCGTGATGAAGCGGGACGGCACGTACTACTTCATGTGGTCCGAGGACGACACCCGCAGCGAGGACTACCACGTGGCCTACGCGACCGGCCCGTCCCCGCTCGGCCCCTGGACGAAGCGCGGCACCATCCTGTCCAAGCGGCCCGAGTACGGCATCCTCGGCACCGGCCACCACTCCGTGGTGAACACGCCCGGCACGGACGACTGGTACATCGTCTACCACCGGTTCGCGCTGAACGGCCCCGGTGTGTCCGGCGGGGACGGCACGCACCGCGAAACCACCGTCGACCGGCTGGAGTTCGCGGCCGACGGCGGTATCGAGCCGGTGGTGCCGACCCTGGAGTCGGTCAGCCCCGCGCGGCGGCGGTGACCGACTCCAGCCAGGCGTAGGCCTCGTCCTGCATCTCGGCGTCGAAGGCGTGGCCGCGCTCCGGCCACGTCCTCAGCCGCAGCCGTTCCTCGGCACCGCACGCACGCCAGACGGCCCGCAGCCTGTCGTACGCGGCCCGCACCCCGTCGGCGGGGAACAGGGCGTCGCGCCCGCCGTGGAAGAACAGCATCGGCTTCGGCGCGGCGATGCCCGCCACATCGGGGATGTCGAGGTGCCGGGAGAGCCCCGGGTGGAGCATGTGGAACGCGGACTGGCCGCGCAGGGTGTTGTTGCCCGGCACCATCATCTCCCTGAGGCCGGTCATCCAGCACACGCTGGCCGCGGCGGTGACGTCGTCGCTGAGCGCGGCGGCCTGCCAGGCGCGGTAGCCGCCCATGGAGAAGCCGAGCGCGGTGATCCGCCGGGCGTCCACGCGGCCGAGCCCGGCCAGGAAGGCGGCGGCGCGCTGGTCCTCGCGGGCGTGCAGTCCCGCGAGGGAGGAGCCGAGGTGGTAGAGGTTGCTGGCCAGCGCCTGCTGCTGTTCGTAGGCCAGCGGGCCGCGTTCGCCCCAGCCGAGGGCGTCGGCGCAGAACACCACGTACCCGCGGCGGGCCAGTTCGTCGCCGGTGAAGCGTCCGCCGAAGTACCGGCCGGCCCACTCCTCGGCGGAGGCGAGCCGGGCGTCGTCGTACCAGGGCCGGACGTTCTTCTCCTTGCCGATGTCGAACCGGGACCCGTGGTCGTGCAGCAGCAGGACCGCCGGGAACGGGCCGGTGCCGTGCGGGGTGAGCAGGGCGCCGCGCACCCGTCCGTGGCGGGTGAGGGAGAGGGTGACCAGCTCCCGCGTGTATCCGTCGCCGTCCGAACGGGCGGTGAACTCGGGGTCGTACGGTGTCCCGTCCTGCCGGCCGACGATGAGGTGCTCCTCGACCACGGCGCGGGCGGTGCGCCGCCACTGGTCGAAGTCCCGGACCGGCGAGGTGCCCCAGGCCAGCGGGAAGGCCAGCTCGTCCTTGAGCGCCGTGAGGTAGCCGGGCAGGTCAGCGGTGCCGGTCATACGGCCGCCAGTCCCCGAGGTACGCCTCGCGCGTCTGCGTCGCCGCCTGGGCGCGGGTGAGCTGCGGCCGGTTCTCGGGCACGGTGATCGCCGCGCCGGGGCCGGTGTTGCGGTACTCGGCGAACCGCTGGTCCTGCCACGGGTAGCCGCTCGCCATGTTGGTGTAGGGCGCGACCGCGTCGAGGCCGGCGCCGAGCCGGGTCTCGCGCACGGTGAGCATGGGGCGGGCGGTGACGTCGGAGCTGGGCACCCAGGGGCGGGCCAGCTTGTAGTAGCCGTCGGGGGCCTCGCTGCTGATCCTGCTCCGGGTGACGAGGTAGCCGCGCGGGTTGGGGCCGGCCGTGGAGGGCGCGAAGACGAAACCGTACGGCGCCTGCGCGAGGTCGGGGCGGATCAGGGTGCGGAAGTGGCAGTGCTCGAAGACGGCGGTGGCCCGGCCGAAGACGAAGTCGACGTCGCCCTCGGCGTAGCAGTGCGCGAAGTACTGGCGGGCGAAGGTGTTCAGGGAGAGTGTGTCGGCGTACAGCGTGTCCTGGTGGCCGAGGAAGCGGCAGTGGGTGAAGGCGCTGCGGTCGCCCTGGACCTTGAGGGCGACGGCCTGGGTGCCGCTGGTGCCGGGGAGGTCGGTGCGCAGCCAGTCGTTGGCGAAGGTGATCCAGCGGGCGGTGAAGCCGTCGGGGCGCAGGGTGGTGGTGGCGGAGCCGGAGGTGCCGTGGGTACCGGAGCCGTCGGGCTTGGGGGTGCCGGCCGCGTTGTCGTGGACGATCACCACGTCGCGGGGGTCCTCGGAGGCGCCGAGCCAGGTCATACCGGTGCGGTCGGCGTCGACGGAGACCGTCCCGCGGTAGGTGCCGGGGGCGATGACGAGGGTGCGTCCGGTGCCGGTCGCGGCGGTGACGGCGGCCTGGACGGAGGTGAAGTCACCGGCGCCGCCCGGGTGGACGTACAGGGTGCCGGGGGTGAGCCGGGCGGACGGTGAGCCGTACCGGCCGAAGGGGCGGCGGGGCCGGTGGTGGCCGGCGTGGGCCGGGGCGGCGGCGAGGGCGAGGGCGGTGCCGGCCGTGGCGCCGGCGAGGAGGACGTTCCTTCGGGACAGGGGCGAGGGCATCGCGGGTGCTCCTTGGGTGACTTCGGACCGGCCGGTGCGGGCCGCAGTGGGGGCGGACCGCACCGGCCGGCCGTCGGGGAGGGTCAGCGGATACGGCCGGCGCCCGCGCCGTGCTCGACCAGGAACGGGACCGTCCGGGCCGGGTGGACGGCCGTCCGCAGGGTGGGCGTCCAGCCCGCACCGGACTGGAGGGTCTCGGCGGGGATCTCCGCGTTGTGCACGGCGATCAGGTCGGTCCGCTTGCCGTTGACCACGTTGTGGGCGGCGGTGAGCGGCGCCTCGCTCCACTTCTTGAGGACCGTCGCCGGGCTGACGCCCTTGGCGAGCGTGAACGCGTTGTGTTCGGCGACGAGTTGGGACTCCTTGCCGATGCCGAGGCTGTAGGCGTAGCCGGCCTTCGCCACGAAGTGGTTGTTGTACACGTCGACCTGTCCGAAGCGGACGCGCGGCGCGCGCTCCACCAGGCCGTCGAACAGGTTGTGGTGGAAGGTGGCCTTCAGCTTTCCCCGGTCGCCGACGGCGGTGGACTCGCTGTCGCTGTTGCCGATGAGGATCGTCTTGTCGTGCTCGGTGAAGACGTTCCAGGACGCGGTGACGTAGTTGGCGCCCCGGACGATGTCCAGTTCGCCGTCGTGCTGCTGGTACAGCATCCCGAAGTAGGTGGGGGCCTCGCTGTCGGGGTGCTCGCCGTCGGTGAAGGTGTTGTGGTCCAGCCAGACATGGGTGGAGCCGTAGACGACGGCGGTGTCGTACTCGGAGTTCCAGTTGCCCTGGTCGCCGTCGGTCGGGTCCCACTGCGGGAAGCAGTCGAGGGGGCTCTCGAGGGTGAGGTTGCGGACGATGACGTTGTCCACGTTCTTGATCTGGAGGCTGGCGCCCTTGATGCCGGCGTCGCGGCCGACCCCGATGATCGTGGTGTTGGAGGGGACGTTCGCCTTGATGGCCGTGTCCTGGGCGGCGGCGGATGCCCTGCGGAGTCCCTCCGGGCTGTCGTCGGGCTCCGCGGCGAGGTCCTGCTCCAGGCCCCAGGTCTGCGGTGCGTACGTCTCGAGGTAGTCGTCGAAGTCGTAGCCGGGCGCGGCGAACGCGTCGCAGCCCTCGGAGACGGCGTCGATGGTGCCCTTCACCTTGATGATCTTCGGCGCGTCCCCGCCGGCCGCGAGGGCCTCCTTGAACTGGGCCCAGGTGCGCACGGTGTACACATGCGCGCGGTCGGCGTCGGCGCCTCCGGTGGTGCCGGTGCCGTAGGAGCCCCAGCCGTCGTGGGCGCCCAGGGTCTGCCGGGCGGCGTCACGGTGGTGGTGCGACGGGGAGTGCGCCTGGGCGCCGGTCCCGGTCAGGGCCAGTACGAGGGCGGTGCAGCCGGCCAGCGAGGCGGCTCTCACCGTGGCATGCCCATGCCATTTCGATCTGCTCATGGTGCGGCTCTCCTTCTCATGGTCCAGGGGGTGTTACGCGACGGGCTCCGGCCAGGTGATCCACGACTCCGGGATCCCGGCGTCCGGCCGCACGTCGCGCGGGCCGAGCACCCGGGTGCGCAGCAGTTCCCGGGCCACCAGCCTCGCGACGGCGATCGCGCCCGGCGGGTTGAAGTGCGTGTTGTCCTGCTCGGTCGCCGTCCAGTTGAAGTACTTCTTGGTCTCCTCGGCCCCGAGCTCCTGCCACAGGGCCAGCGACAGCGCCTGCACGTCGAGCAGCGCGACCCGCTCCTCGGCGGCCAGCGCCCGCATCGCCGCCGGGTACTCCCCGTGGCTCGGCAGGGCCCGCCCGTCGGCGTCGAACCGCCGCCGCTCCACGGCGGTCGCCAGCACGGGCCGCGCCCCGCGTGCCCGCGCCCCGTCGACGTACATCCGCAGATACTCCTGATACGTCGACCAGGGCTCGGTGTAGCGGGTGGGATCGGCACTCTTCTCGTCGTTGTGCGCGAACTGCACGAGGAGGAGATCCCCGGGCCGGATGGAGGAGAGGATCCCCTCGAGCAGCCCCTCGTCGACGAAACTCTTGGAACTCCGCCCGTTCACGGCGTGATTGGAGACGGTGAGACTCCGGTGGAGCAGGAAGGGCAACGCCATCCCCCACCCGGTCTCGGGCGCGGCATCGGCGTACTTCTGAGCAGCGGTGGAATCCCCGGCGATGTGAAGAGTGCGCCGGCGCCGCGAACCGGCCTGAGCAACACCGGCCGCGCCGAACGCCAGAGGAACGGAAGCAACGGCAGCGGAAGTAACCTGTCTACGGCTGAGCGACACGCCGGTATCCCTTTCGACGAGGGTGACGGACAACTACCCAGGGGCGCGGGGAACTGCGCGACCAGCCGGGGACGGCCCGCGGCCAAAAGACGACCAGGCCGCCCCCGGCGAAACCGCTTCTTAACCCTTCTGTTCCTGCCACTCGGCCTGAGCCTCGTTCAACTGCTCAGCCATCGTGTCCAGGAATTCCTTCGCACTCATGTCCCCCAGAAGCACCTTCTGGAAGTTCGGCTCGTTGTCCGCCTTGGAAATGGTGTTCCAGTCCGGCAGGTAGTAGGGCAGCTGCACGATACTGGTGGAACCGTCACTCAACGCGTCCGCCGCCAGCTTCGTCGGCTCCGCCTTGCCGATCCAGTCGTCCTTCGCCGCGTCCGCGTGCGCCGGCACCTGACCGGCCGACTCGTTGAACTTCGAGCTGGAAGCCGCCGACGTGGCGAACTCGATGAACTTCCAGGCGGCTTCCTTGTTCTTGGAGCTCTGGAACATGCCGACGCCGTCGACCGGGTTGGACACCTGGACGCGCTTGCCGCCGGGACCGATCGGCTGCGGGATGCCCCGGAACTTGTCGGTGGTGAGCGCCTTGACGTGGTCCTGGTACGAACCGAGGTTGTGGTTCAGCATGCCGATGGTGCCGGAGTCCCACTGCGCGACCATCTTGGTGAAGTCGTTGTTGAGGTCGGCCGCGGGAGTGACCTTCTTGAACAGGGCCGCGTACTTCTCCAGGGCCTCGACGTTCTTCGGGTCGTTGACCGTGGTCTTCTTGCCGGAGGAGTCCCAGAACGAGGTGATGCCGGACTGGCCGTACGCCGCGTCCAGGGCCTGGGCGATGGAGCCGGCGCCGCCGCGGATGGTGTAGCCGAACTCGTTCTTGCCCTTGTTCGTCAGCTTCTCGGCGGCCTTGTAGAACAGGTCCCAGGTGGTCGGCTCCTCCAGGCCCGCCTTCTCGAACAGGTCGGTGCGGTAGTACAGCACGCCGTTGTTCGCGGAGGTGGGGATCGAGTACAGCTTGTCGTCGCCGCCGCCCGCGGCGCGCATCGACTCGATCATGTCCTTGTTGAGCTTGCCGTTCAGCGGGGACTTGGCCAGCCGGAAGTCCAGCGTCTCGAGCGCGCCCTGGGCGGCGAAGCCCGCGAGCATCGAGGCGGAGATACCGCCGACGTCCGGGAGGCCGCCGCCCTGGATGGCGGTGTCGACCTTGGACTGGTACTCGGTGGAGGCGATACCGACGTACTGGACGTCGATGTCCGGGTTCGCCTTCTCGAAGTCCGCGATGACCTCCTTCCAGATTTCGGTGCGGACACCGCCGTTGTTGTCCCAGAAGACGATCTTGCCCTTGCCGCTGCCCTCGGCGCCCTTGTCGCCGCCCCCGCCGCTGCCGTCGTCTCCACAGGCGGTGGCGGTCAGGGCGAGCACGGCCCCCAGGGCGACGGCGGCCGATGCACGGCGCCTCGTGCTGTTTCTGAGATTGCTGATCTTCATTGGTCGGCTCTCTTCTTCTGGATCCAACGGACTATGAAGTTGTGGGGGGTCTGGCGTGGCCGGCGCCGCTCAGCCCCTCTCGGGGGTACTGATCCGGAACCGGGTGAACGTGGCGGTGCCGGCGTGTCCCTGACCGGCCGGTGCCACGGCGGCCAGGCCGAGGAGCGCCCCGACCCAGCGCCAGGGGGTGGCCGCGAAGACCTGGCCGGTGGGGCGGAAGCCGTCCCCGGTGTCGGCGAGGAAGCGGCAGCGCGCCCCGGCGCCGATCTCGATCCGCAGCAGGGCGGTGCCGTCGGGTGCGGGCCGAGGGTGGCCGGCGTCGCGTTCCTGCTCGGCGACCGTCTCGGCGAACCGGTGCACCAGGTGTACGGCACCGTCGGTGCCGCGCTGGAGTCCGATCCAGCGGTAGGCGTCGCCGAGGACGGCGAGCCCGGCGCGTGCCCCGGGTTCCCCGCTGTCGAGCCGCAGTTCCACCTCGACGGTGCACGGGGTGCCGGGCAGCCGCTGGGTGAGGACGTGGGGCAGCCGGCGCAGGTCGTGCGCGTCGGCGGAGCGGACACAGGTCAGCCGCAGCCCGTCGGCGGAGTGCTGGGTGGCCCAGCCCTCCCTGGGGTTGGCGGTCCAGGTCCACTGGCGGCCGTGGCGTCCGCCGGGGAAGTCGTCGTCGGTGGCGGGCGCGGCGGGCGGCTGCGGGGGCAGGTCCGGCCGGCGGTGGACGGCGACGGGGGCGCCGTCGTCCCCGAGCACCGGCCAGCCGTCGGCGCTCCAGCTCATCGGCTGGAGGTGGACGACACGGCCGTACGCGCCGCGCTGCTGGAAGTGCAGGAACCAGTCCTCGCCGGACGGGGTGCGCACCCAGCCGCCCTGGTGGGGGCCGTTGACGTCGGTGTCCTTCTGCTCCAGGACCACCTTCTCCTCGTACGGTCCGAAGAAGGCGCGGGAGCGGAGGGCGCCCTGCCAGCCGGTCTCCACTCCCCCGGCGGGGGCGAGGATCCAGAACCAGCCGTCGTGCCGGTAGAGCTTGGGCCCCTCCAGGGTGAACCAGCCGGGGATGCCGTCGCCGTCGACGATCACCTTGCCCTCGTCGAGGAGTTCGGTGCCGTGGGGGTGCATCCGGTGGCCGGTGAGCCGGTTCTTGACACCGGAGCGTGACTTGGCCCAGGCGTGCACCAGGTACGCCTCGCCGGTCTCGTCGTCCCACAGGGGGCACGGGTCGATCAGGCCCTTGCCGGCCTTGACCAGCAGCGGGCTGCTCCAAGGGCCGCGGATCTCGGGGGCGTTGACCTGGAAGATGCCCTGGTCGGGGTCGCCCCAGAAGATCCAGAAGCGGTCGTCGTGGTGGCGCAGGGCGGGTGCCCAGACACCGCAGTCGTGCCGGGGGGTGGTGAACTCGCTCTCGGGGCCGAGGCGTTCGAGGGCGTGGCCGACGAGGGTCCAGTTGACCAGGTCGCGGGAGTGCAGCAGGGGCAGTCCGGGGGCGCGGCCGAAGCTGGAGGCGGTGAGGTAGAAGTCGTCGCCGACGCGGATCACGTCCGGGTCGGACCAGTCGGCGTTCAGGACCGGGTTGCGGTAGGTGGTGTCGGTCGGCGCGGCGGTCACGGGCTCACCGCCTTGCGGACCAGGGCGGCGGCCTCGGTGCGGTCGAGCCGGCCGTCGGCGACGACGGTGACGATCCGGCGGACCACGGTCTCGCCGGGCGGGACGGGCAGCCGGTCCGTATGGGCGAGGGAGGAGCCGACGCCCGGGTACGCGGCGGTGCGCACGAACCAGGGGTCCCGGCGGGTCCGTTCGGTGGCCCCGGCGAAGACGAGGGTCCAGGTGGAGCCGGTGAGGGCGATCCAGTCGGCCGTCCGGCCGTGGACCTCGCTCTCGCCCTCGGCGTCGGCGGTGAGGACGTCCGGTGCCGTCTCCTCCTTGCGGGCCCGCCAGAAGAAGCCCCCGTAGGCGGCTCCGGGCCGGCCGTTGGTGGCGGGGCTGCCGAGGGAGAGCGGCTCACCGGTGACGTTGGTGAGGGAGAACGTGAAGTCCAGCGCCCAGGCCGTGTCGGTGAGTCCGGTGGCGGCGACCGTACGGCGTTCGCGCAGCAGCTCGCCGGGCGCGGCCACCCAGCGCAGTTCCTCGACGAAGCCGTCGGGGTCGCGCAGCTGGTAGGCGGCGTGCCGCTGGGAGCCGTGGTTGTCCAGTTCGGTCGGGCCCCGGTCGCGGACGTAGGTGCGTCCGCCCCAGAAGTTGAACCCCTCGACGTCGGGAACGGCGACACCGACGCCGAGGTGGTGGGTGTGGTCGGCGGGGCTGAGTTCGGTGACCGCCGTGCCGGCCAGGGTGGTGACGGGGTGCAGATAGGGCCGTGGGGAGAGCCGGGCCCGCAGTTCGGGCCGGGTGACGTACCGGCCGACGGGCCGGCCGGCGACGCGCAGCACCACGGAGTCGTTGCCGGTCATCGGGTGCTCACCTCTTTCGGCAGGTGATGGGCGGGCAGGGCCCAGGAGGCGCCCAGCTCGGAGTAGAGGGACAGGGTGTCGGCGGCGGCCGCGACGAGTCCGTCGACGCCGGGCACGACCCGGCGGTTCTCACCGGGGACGTGCCGCCAGGCGCCGTCGGGGAGCGGTGCCGGGTCGGGTGCCCTGCGGATCGCCTCGACGACCTGCATGAAGGCGCCCGTCTCGTCCGGGGGGACCAGCAGCGGGGTGCCGTCGGTGAGGTGGGCGACGAGGTTCTCCAGCAGGTCGGTGCGGTCGAACCGGGTCTCCTCGGGGCCGTGGTCGGCGCGCTGGAGCAGGACGCGGTCCTGCTTGTACCAGAAGGTGATGCGTCCGGTGGTGCCGTGCACCAGCACGTACGGCTCGTCGGCCCGCTCCGCGCACAGGGTCGCGGCGACGGTGACGGAGCCGCCGCGTGCGGTGGTGACCCGTACGCAGGAGGTGTCGTCGGACTCGATGTCGTTGGCGCGCAGCAGTTCGGTCTCGATGCCGGCGACGTCCTCGGCGCGGGTGCTGTCGCCGAGCGCGAGGGCGGTGGCGACGGCGTGGGCGAGCGGGTTGGTGAGCGCTCCGTCGACCACGTCGACGCCGTTCAGCCGGCGCCGGCCCGCCCAGGGGGCCCGGCGGAAGTACTCCTCGGGCCGCACCCAGGCGCCGGCTCCGCCGATGCCGACCACCCGGCCGACGGCGCCCTCTTCGACCATGGCGCGGATGGCGGGCACGGCGTGCGAGCCGAGCGACTGGAAGCCGATCTGACAGGCGACCCCGGCCGCGGCGACCCCGTCGGCCATCCGCCGGTACTCGGCGTAGGACGGCGCCGGCGGCTTCTCCAGCAGGATGTGCACGCCTCGTCCGGCCGCCGCGAGGGCGAGGTCGGTGTGGGTCGGGATCGGGGTGCAGATGACCGCGATCCGGGCACCGGTGGACTCCAGGAGCGCGCCGAAGTCGGCCGACTGCTCCGGGAGTTCGCCGCCGAACTCGTCCTCGGTGAGCGGGGTGAGCTCGCAGATGCCGGCGAGCCGTACGAGCCCCTGCTCCTGGAGGCGGCGGATGTTCGCCACGTGCCAGCGGCCGTGGCCGCGGGCGCCCGCGAGGACGACGGGAACGGGCGTACCGGCCGTCATCCCTTCACCGCCCCCGCGCTGAAGCCGGTGATCAGCCACTTCTGGATGAAGGCGAAGACGAGCACGACGGGCACCGCCGCGATGATGCCGCCCGCGGCGAGCGCGCCGAGGTCGACGCTGTCCGCGCTCATCAGGGTGTTGAGGCCGACCGGGATGGTCTGCTTCTCCTGGTTGTTGAGGAACATCAGGGCGAACAGGAAGTGGTTCCAGGAGTGGACGAAGGCGAAGGAGCCGACGGCGATCAGACCGGGCCGCAGCAGCGGCAGGACGACCACCCGGAACGCCTTGAACCGGTTGCAGCCGTCGACCCAGGCGGCCTCCTCCAGGGAGTACGGCACGTTCTTGATGAAGTTGCTGATCAGGATGATCGACAGGGGGAGCTGGAAGACCGTCTCGGCGAGGATGACACTGCCGAGGGAGTTGATCATCTGCAGTTCGGCGAAGATCTCGAACAGCGGGACGAGCAGCAGCGCGCCGGGCACGAACTGGGAGCAGAGCAGGCCCAGCATGAACGCCCGCTTGATCTTGAAGTCGAACCGGGCGAGGGCGTAGCCGCCGGCCAGGGCGACCAGGGTCGTCATGACCAGGGTGGCGACGCCGACGAGCACGCTGTTCTGGAAGAAGACGCCGAAGGACCGGTCCGTCCACACCTTCTCGAAGTGGACGGTGGTCATCGGCCAGGGCACGAGCGAGGTCGAGCCGGCCGGGCGGAGCGCGAAGAGCAGGATCCAGTAGAAGGGGATGAGGGTGAAGACGAGGTAGATGCCGAGCGGCAGATAGATCTGCCAGCGGGGTGCCTCGTCCCAGGCCCGGCGCTTCTTGTCCGGCCGGGGTGGCGCGGGGGCGGTGCGCGCGGGGGCGGGGGCGGCCGCGGTGGCCTCCTTGGTGATCACTTCTCGCCTCCGAACTTGCTCAGCCGCAGATAGACCATCGAGCAGAAGAGCAGGATGACGAACGCGACCGTGGTCAGTGCCGACGCGTAGCCGAAGTTGTGGGCGTCGACCGAGGTGTTGGCGATGTACAGCGGGAGTGTGGTGGTCTCGCCCGCGGGTCCGCCGCCGGTCAGGGTGTAGAGCAGGTCGACGTTGTTGAACTCCCACACGGCGCGCAGCAGCGTGGACAGGATGATGGCGTCCTTCAGGTGCGGCAGCGTGATGTGCAGGAACTGCTTGAAGCGGCTGGCCCCGTCGACCTCGGCGGCCTCGTAGAGGTCCTTCGAGACGGACTGGAGGTCGGCGAGGATGAGGATCGCGAAGAAGGGGACTCCGCGCCACAGATCGGCGACGACGGCCGCCGGGAACACGGTGGAGGTGTCCGACAGCCAGCTGACGCCGTAGTCGCCGATGCCCATGTCGGCGAGGTAACGGGTGATGCCCGTCTGGGAGTTGTAGAGCAGCACCCAGATCGCGGAGGTCAGCACGCCGGAGACGGCCCACGGTGAGAAGACCATGGCGCGGCCGAGGGCGCGGCCCACGAAGGTCTGGTTGACGATGAGGGCGAGCGCCAGGCCGAACAGCAGCTGCAGTCCGACCTCGACGAAGACCCACTTGGCGCTGAAGACGAGGGTGTCCCAGAACAGCGGGTCCTCGGTGAAGATGTGGGTGAAGTTGTCGAAGCCCGCGAAGCCGTTGCGCCAGGGCTTGGTGGGGTTGTAGTTCTGCAGGCTGTAGTAGAAGACGCTGAGGACCGGGTAGGCGATGAAGCCCAGCATGAGCAGGGCGGCCGGCGCGATCAGCAGATAGGGAAGCCTGCGGGGCGTGGCGGAGGCACGGCGCCGCCGGGGTGGCCTGGGCGGTTTCGCCACGGCTGCGGCATGGGCCATGACTGTTCTCCGTTTCTCGGTACGTCGTGCTGTGTGGTGCGTGTGCGGGTGAAGCGCTTTCTTCATGGGTGTGCGGGGGGCCGGACCTGCGGCCGGTCAGCCGGCGTACGGGTCCTGGACCGTGCCCGGTCGGGCGAGGAACTCGAAGTCGCAGCCGGTGTCGGCCTGCGTGATCTGCTCGTTGTAGAGCGCGCCGTAACCGCGCTCGTAACGCACGGGCGGCGGCGTCCAGTCCGCCCGGCGGCGCTCCAACTCCTCGTCGTCGACGTTGAGTCGGAGCAGACGGTTCTCGACGTCGAGGGTGATCGAGTCCCCGGTGCGGACGAGGGCGAGCGGGCCGCCGACGTACGACTCGGGGGCGATGTGCAGGACGCACGTGCCGTAACTCGTCCCGCTCATGCGGGCGTCGGAGATCCGCACCATGTCCCGTACGCCCTGCTTGAGCAGGTGGTCGGGCAGGGGCAGCATCCCGTACTCGGGCATGCCGGGGCCGCCCTTGGGTCCGGCGCCCCGCAGAACCAGCACGCTGTCGGCGGTGATGTCCAGCGCCGGGTCGTTGATGGTGCGCTGCATCTGCTTGTAGTCGTCGAAGACGACGGCTCGGCCGGTGTGCTTGAGCAGATGCGGTTCGGCGGCGATGTGCTTGATGACGGCGCCGTCCGGGCAGAGGTTGCCGCGCAGTACGGCGACCCCGCCCTCGTCCGCGACCGGGTTGTCCCGGGTGCGGATGACGTCGTCGTCGTGCACCTGCGCGCCGGCGATCTGCTCGCGCAGGGTGTCGTGGGAGACGGTGGGACGGTCCAGGTGGAGCAGGTCCGGGATCCGGGAGAGGAACCCGGGCAGTCCGCCCGCGAAGTGGAAGTCCTCCATCAGGTACTTCTGTCCGCCGGGCCGTACGTTCGCGAGCACCGGGACGGTGCGGGCGACGCGGTCGAAGTCGTCGAGGGTGAGCTTGACGCCCGCACGGCCGGCCATGGCGATCAGATGGATGACGGCGTTGGTGGAGCCGCCGAGTCCGAGGACCGTCGTGACGGCGTCCTCGAAGGCCTCCGCGGTGAGGATGTCGCCGAGTTTGCGGTCCTTGTGGACCAGGTCGACGATCGTCATGCCCGCCCGGGCAGCCATCCGGTCGTGTCCGGAGTCGACGGCCGGGATGCTGGAGGCGCCCGGGACGGTGACGCCGAGGGCCTCGGCGGCGGCGGTCAGTGTGGACGCCGTGCCCATGGTCATGCAGTGGCCGGGCGAGCGGGCCAGGCCGTTCTCCAGTTCCAGCATCTCGCAGTCGCCGATGAGGCCGGCCCGCTTGTCGTCCCAGTACTTCCACATGTCGGTGCCGGAGCCCAGGACCTCGTTGCGCCAGTGTCCGGGCAGCATGGGCCCGGCGGGCACGAACACGGCGGGCAGGTCGACGCTGGCGGCGCCCATCAGCAGGGCGGGCGTGGACTTGTCGCAGCCGCCCATCAGCACGGCCCCGTCGACCGGGTACGACCGCAGCAGCTCCTCCGTCTCCATGGCGAGGAGGTTGCGGTAGAGCATGGGGGTCGGCTTCTGGAAGGTCTCGCTGAGGGTGGAGACCGGGAACTCGAGCGGGAAGCCGCCCGCCTGCCACACGCCCCGCTTGACGGCCTGCGCGCGGTCGCGCAGATGGACGTGGCAGGGGTTGATGTCGGACCAGGTGTTGAGGATCGCGATGACCGGCTTGCCCAGGTGCTCCTCGGGGAGGTAGCCGAGCTGGCGGGTGCGGGCGCGGTGGCTGAAGGAGCGCAGGCCGTCGGTGCCGTACCACTGGTGGCTGCGCAGCTGCTCCGGGGGCTTCCTGGCGTTCATATCGACCACCCCGCGGCGATGGCGGCGACCTCGGCGCGCTCGCTCTTCGGCAGCAGTCGGCTGGGCGGGCGGACCTCGCGGCGGCACAGGCCGAGGGAGGCGAGGGCCTCCTTGACGACGGTGACGTTGTCGGCGGAGCCGCCTGCGGCGCGCAGTTCCTCGAAGCGGCGGATCTGCTCCCACACCTTCATCGCGGCCGGGTAGTCGCCGGAGCGCAGCGCCTCGATCATGTTCAGCGAGACGGACGGCGCGACGTTGACCAGGCCGGAGGTGAAGCCGGTGGCGCCGGCCGAGAAGTAGGAGGGCGCGTACGGCTCCGCGAGCCCCGCCACCCATACGAACCGTTCGAGTCCCGCGTCGCGGGCGAAGGCGGCGAACTTCGACGCGTCCGGCACGGCGTACTTCACGCCGATGACGTTGGGGCAGGCGTCGGCGAGTTCGGCGAGCCGGGCGCCGGTCAGCTGGGGGTTGCGCAGGTAGGGGACGACGCCCAGTTCGGGCACGGCCTCGGCGATGGCGCGGTGGTAGTCGACCCAGCCGCTCTGGGCGACGTAGGGGTGGACGGGCTGGTGCACCATCACCATCTGCGCGCCGAGTTCACGGGCGTGCCGTGCGGAGGCGACGGCGGTGGGCACGTCGTGGCCCACCCCGACCAGGATCACCGAGCGGTCCCCGGCCTCCTCCACGGTCAGCTCGGTGACCAGCCGGCGCTCGTCGGGGGTCAGGGCGTAGAACTCGCCGGTGTTGCCGTTGGGGGTGAGGGTCGTGATGCCACCGTCGAGGAGACGACGCAGCAAAGCCCGGTAGGTGCCTGAATCGAGGGAGCCGTCCTCGGCGAACGGGGTCACCGGGATCGCCACCACGTCGGCCAGGGCCGCCCGCTGGGTCTCGAACGTCGTTGTCATGCCTGACCGTCCTCTTTCTGGGCTTCCGGGGCCACGAATTCCCCGTCGAACTCCGCTTCGGGGAAGGCCCGTCGTACGAACGACGCGATGTGCGAGTGCAGGGCGCGCGCCGCGCCGTCGGCGTCGCCGTCGAGGGCGAGCCGCAGGATCTCGCGGTGCTCGCTGGCCTCCCGGTCCCAGGAGGGGTCGGTGGCCCAGGCGACGGCCGAGACGAGCGCCGCCTGGTCGCGGACCTCGTCGAGCATCCGGCCGAGCAGCGGGTTGCCGCAGGGCACGTAGAGGGCGCGGTGGAACTCCCGGTTGGCGAGGGAGCGTTCGGCGGTGTCGCCGGCCTGGGCGGCCCGCGTCAGCGCGTCACGGGCGGCGTCCAGGGAGGCGCCGCGCTTCACGGCGCGCTTCAGCGCCTCGGGTTCGAGGAGCAGCCGCACGTCGTAGACCTCGCGCGCCATGTCCGCGTCGACCATGCGCACCGTGACGCCCTTGTACTGGCTCATCACGACCAGTCCGGTCCCGGCCAGGGTCTTGAGCGCCTCGCGCACCGGGGTCTTGGACACCCCGAACTGTGCGGCGAGGTCGGTCTCGACCAGGGCCTGGCCCGGTGTGAACCGGCCGGTGAGGATGCGGCGTTTGATCTCCTCCAGCACGTACTGCGTGCGGGAGGGGATCGGCGTGGGCACAGAGGTCATGCGCGCCTCTCGGATCTCGCGTATCTGATCTCGCGTATCGCGTCTCATATATGACGTACGAAGTACGACGCGGATGACCGTAGGAGTGACCGAGAGTGCTCGTCAATGCTTCTGACAAAGGAACTTGGAGTTGCCTGATGGGGCTCGTGTGCGGCCGCGGCGGGCGGTCGTGGGCCGGGAGACGAGCGCCGGGCGGGGTGGCCCGGGTTCGCTTTCGCGATGTCCGGCGCCGCGCGCGGTGGGGGGACGCCGAGCCGCGCGCGGGCGGGTCGGGCCGGCTGCACGCACGGTTCGTCGAGGTGGGCACACGGTCCGCCGGCTTTCGGGCGGGCGGAGGACCGGCACGGACCGGACGGGCCGGTCCGTGTGCCACCGCGATGATGCGAACGCCCTGAACCGTTCGCCGTCAGGCGGAACGCGTCCAGTCCGGGTCGCGGCCGCTGAGGCCGATCGTCCGGTCGAGGAGGGGGGCGGTGGGCGGTACGGGGACGACGGGGCCGAAGATGCCGCCGCCTCCGTCGGACTCCGCGGCGGCGGCCAGCAGGAAGTCGTGCGCCGTCTGGAGCGCGGCCGGGTCGGGCTCGTACGGCTGCCCTGTCGCGCGGGCCAGGTCCCAGCCGTGGATCACCAGCTCGTCGGCGGTGACGGCACCGGCGACCCCGCCCGGCAGATCCAGACCGCCCGCGCGGGTCGTGCCGGTCCACGCCTCCGGGTCCCGCCAGACCTCGGCGAGCTCGTCGAGCACGGTGGGCAGTCGCTCCCGCCAGCCGGGCCCGATGTCCGGCAGGGCGGCCTCCGGGCTGGTGTCGGTGGTGGCGCCCAGGCTCTTGCGGCCGGCGTCCCGGAAGGCGACGGCCAGCCCGAGGAGGTGGCCCAGCATGTTGCGTACCGCGTACCGCGGACAGGGTGTCCCGTCCGCCAGCTGCCCGTCGGTGACGCCCTCGGCGAGACGGGCCACGATCCGGGTCTGCGGTCCGAGGTCGAGCGTGGTGTCGGTCATGGGAGTGCTCCTCATCGCACGGTGCTCCTGAGAGGTGGACCGGGCCCGGCGGCGAAACTCATCGCCCGTCTAAGGCACCTGCCCGATCCCCCGGCGGGTGCCTTAGATCCACGATGACCAGTCATGACGACGACATGGACGCCGGCCCGCGTGCTGCGCGACCGCAACGCCGGCCTCTACCTCACCGGCGTGGTGATCTCCGGCTTCGGCACCTCCGCGCTGTGGCTGGCCTCGGGGGTGTGGGTCAAGGACCTCACCGGCTCGGACGGTCTCGCGGCGCTGTGCATGCTGGCGATGTGGGCGCCCACCCTGGCCGGCCCGCTCCTCGGCACCCTGGCCGACCGGTTCCGCCGCAGGCCGCTGCTGATCGCCGCGAGCCTGCTGATGGCGGCGCTCCTGCCGACCCTGTGCGCCGTCGATTCCCCGCGGGGGCTGTGGCTGCTGTACGCGGTGCTGTTCGTGTACGGCGCGACGGGCGTCGTCCATGACGCGGCCGAGTCGGCGCTGATCGCCACCGCCGTGGACCGCTCCCTGCTCGGCGACTTCAACGGACTGCGGATGACCGCCAACGAGGGCATGAAACTGCTGGCCCCGCTGGCGGGCGCGGGCCTGTACGCGGCATACGGCGGGGCGGGCGTCGCGGTACTGGACTCGGTCACCTTCCTGCTCGCCACGGTCGTGTACGCGTCGCTGCGGGTACGGGAGGACCGGCCGGTGCGCGCGCCCGGCGAGCGTACGGCCGAGGGCGCCCGCCATCTGTGGGCGCATCCGGTCCTGCGCCCGCTGGTACTGGCGGCCGGCGCCACGATGCTGTGCGCGGGCCTGAACGGGGCGCTGATCTACGCCGTGGTCGAGTCCCTCGGCCACTCCCCGGCGTACGCGGGCGTGCTGTACGCCGTCCAGGGCGCGGGTTCGGTACTCGTCGGCCTGCTCTCGGGCCCGGCCCTGCGGCGCCTGGGCGAACGGCGCTTCGCGGCGTACGGCATCGCCCTGCTGGCCGCGGCGGTGGGACTGCGCGCGATCCCGAACGACCCTCTGGCATGGGTATGCAGCGCGGCCATCGGCGCGGCCCTGCCGGCGGTACTGATCGCCACTCTGACGGCACTCCAGCGCGAGACCCCGCCCGCCCTGCTGGGCAGAGCCACGGCCACGGCCAACACCCTGATCTACACCCCGAACGTCCTGGGCCTGGCCGCAGCGGCGGCCCTGGCCGACCACACCGACCACCGCCTGCTCCTGGCCGCCATCGCCTGCGCCCTCACAGCAACGGCCACACCACTCCTCACCCCCCGAAACCCCACCCCGGCCTGACACCGCCAACCGCGAACACCGTCCCCCGCTCCCCCGGACACCCACCCCACGCTCCCGCGAACACCGTCCCCCGTTCCCGCGAACACCCACCCCACGTTCCCGCGGGCAATCGTGCCGCTGGGGCGGCACGGGTGGGCGCGACGGCACCCCGCGAGCGCCGGGCCGCGCGAACACCCCCCGCCCCAGCCCCGCACCGGCGGCTCAGAGCCCCGCCAACACCCCCCGCACCGCCTCCAGATCCGCATCCGCGGCCAACCCCGCGTGATACAGCCGCAGTTCCGTCGCCCCGAGGCGCCGCGCCTCCACCACGTCCGCCGCCAAGCCCGCGGGGCTGCCACCCATGCCGGAGACCACGGTGAAGTTGGCGGCGAGGACAGCGCCCCCGCGGGCCTCCCGGGCGAACGGACTCAGCAGACCGGCACCCCCCGTGCACGGCACGACCACGCCATCGGCGACACCCAGGATGTGCGCGGGATCCACACCCGCGTTGGCCCCGCAGTGATAGGACACCGGATCCGCGTGCAGCAGCACCTGAAAGCCTTCGGGAGCGGCCCGGCGTACCGCCCCGACCGCCGCCTCCTGCAACGTCCGGGCCGTCTCGTCCCGCCACGCACGCGTGGCGTTCGCCGACGCCTCACCGAGGAGTTCCGAAACCCCCGCCCACCCCCCGTCGGAGGGCGCCCCCCGCCACACCGGTTCCAGCGCGGCGCGTACGGAGGAGGCGAGCTCATCAGCGTCCAGTCCCCGGCCCCCGTAGCCCTCACGGCAGGCCGGGCAGAAGCACAGGGACATCAGGTACTGGCCGGCGTCCCCCAGTCCGACCCCCGCGGTCTTGTCGTGTGCGTGCAGATGGGCCAGTCCGTACCAGCCGAGGGACTCCAGTTCGGTACCGCGCGCGCCGGGCCGCACCGCCGCCTCGGCGGCGAGATCGACCAGATACGCACGAGTGCCGGCCTGCGCGATACACGGCGCCCACGGATAACGGTCACCGTAGGCGTTGACCACCGAGGTGTCCGGATGCTCGGCCCCCAGCCGGGAGTTGTGCGCGAGCACCACCCACGTGTGCACCTCGAGACCCGCGTCCGCGAGCGCGCCGGCGGCCTCACCGAAGGCATCGCCGGGCGCCCAGTCGCCGGCCGCGTAGGGCCCCGGGACACGTCCCGCCCACCGCTCCCCCGGCGGGTACAGCACCGCCGCGTGCTCCGCGGTCACCACCCGCTGCCGAGGATGCCGCGGGGTCAGCGCCCGCGTCGAGTGATACGCAGACGCCAGCGTCACCTGCCCCACCCCCAGCCCGGCGATCCGCCCGGCCGCCTCCGGGTCCCCGTTGACATCCCAGGGATAGACGAACGCCGACGCCTTCACTTGCCCTCCTCGAGCAGCGCGTGTCCCCGCTCGATCAGCTGAGCGAGCTGCTTCACATGATCCCCGGCCGGTTCGTGCAGCGGCGGCCGCACCTCTCCCACGTCGAGGCCGCGCAAGCGCACCCCCGCCTTGACCAGGGAGACGGCGTAGCCATCCCCCTTGGCCCGCAGTTCGACGAACGGCCGGTAGAAGCCGTCGACCAGCCGGTTCACGGTGACCGTGTCGCCGGTACGGAAAGCCTTGTGACAAGCGAGCGCGATCTCGGGCGCGAAGCAGAACGCCGCCGACGAGTAGAGGGTGATACCGAGGGCGCCGTACGCGGGCTGGGTCAGTTCGGCGGTGGGCAGCCCGTTGAAGTACAGGAAGTCCGCGGGCCCTTCGGCGCGTACGGTGCTGACGATCCGCTGCATCAGGTCGAGGTCGCCGACGCCGTCCTTGAGGCCGATGATCCCCTCCGTGCGGGCCAGTTCGACGACGGTCGCCGGGGTGAGGACGGCGTTGTCGCGCTGGTAGACGACGACCGGCAGGGACGTCGCGGCGGCCAGCTGCCGGTAGTGCCGCAGCAGCCCCTCCTGCGCGGCCCGCACCAGATACGGCGGCATCGCGAGCAGCCCGTCGGCGCCCGCACGCTCGGCGAGGCGGGCGTAGCGGACCGCGAGCGCGGTGCCGTAGCCGGCGCCCGCGACGACCGGGACGCGACCGCCGGCGGCCTCGACGGCGGCGCCCACGCACAGCTCGAACTCCTCGGGCGTCAGCGCGTGGAACTCGCCGGTGCCGCAGCAGGCGAACACGGCGGCGGCCCCGGTCTCCACCCCGCGCCGTACATGGAGCCGGTAGGTGTCCAGATCAAGGGTGCCGTCGGGTCCGTAGGCGGTGACCGGGAAGAACAGCGGCCCGCTGGGGACACCGAGTCGGGTGGTGAGAGGGGCTGGCGTCACAAGCTCTCCCGGGTCCATATTCCTGATTCACGTCCATATTCCTGAACATGTTCACGCTAAGACGCCCCGAGGACCCCGGTCAAGCACCCCTCTCCGCCACACACCAGCGAATTCTTCCCTTCCGCGGGAAGTCGCGGAATACTTGACGCGCCGCGCCCCGTCTCCTTAGCGTGTCCAAGAATATGAATGCCGTGCGCCCATATGTACGGTCTCGCGGCCGGCGACGCAAGGAGACCCGAGGATGCCCGCTCCCCGCACCGTTCTGCTCACCGGCGCCGCCGGCGGCCTCGGCACCCTGATGCGGGGTCTGCTCCCGGACCACGGCCATGAGCTGCGCCTGCTCGACATGCGCCCGATCGACGGCGAACCGGACGCGATCGTCGCCGACCTCGCCGACCGGGACGCCCTGCGCGAGGCGGTCCGCGGTGTCGACGCGATCGTCCACCTCGCGGGCATCTCCCTGGAGTCCTCGTTCGAGAAGATCCTCAGGGCCAACATCGAGGGCACGTACAACCTGTACGAGGCCGCCCGCGAGGAGGGGGTCCGCCGTATCGTCTTCGCCTCCTCCAACCACGCCGTCGGCTACACCCCCCGCCCACAGGACGGCGACCCGCTCATCCCGGCCGAGACGCCGCGCCGCCCGGACACCTACTACGGCCTGTCCAAGTGCTTCGGCGAGGACCTCGCCCAGCTCTACTGGGAGAAGCACGGGATCGAGACCGTCTCCGTGCGGATCGGCTCCTGCTTCCCCGAGCCGACCAGCGTGCGCATGCTGTCGATCTGGATGAGCCCGGCGGACGGCGCCCGCCTCTTCCACGCGGCCCTCACCGCCGAGGACGTCGGGCACACCGTCGTCAACGGCTCCTCCCGGAACACCCGCCAGTGGCTGGACCTCACCTCCGCGCGGGCGCTCGGCTACGAGCCGCAGGACGACTCCGAGCAGTACGCCGAGAAGCTGATCGCCGAGCAGGGCGAGCTGGATCCGGACAATCCGGCCCACTCCAGCCTGGGCGGCCCCTTCGTCACCGACCCGCCGATCTGGCCGTACTGAGACCGGCCACCACGGCGAAAACACGACCCTCAAAGGAGCGGACGGGCACCGAACGGGCCCGTCCGCTCCCGCATTCGGGCATCGGCAATGCCCGAACCCACGTGACCGCGCACGGGCATGCAGGTCGAAGACGGGCACGCGGCGAATCAAACGGGCACAACCGGGCAGCATCGGATCAGTAACAGGCCTGTTCAGGCCGCGAGGACCGCTGTACAACTTGCCCCATGGACGCCACCGAGCCCGAACGGGCACTTCCGTAGCACCGGACGGAGGCGATAGAGGCGAGGAAGAACGTACGGAAGCGGGTGTCGCCGATGACGACGACCAGAGCGGCGCAGAGCGCCGAGGAACGCCAGCGCGAGATCGTTCGCCTGGCGCGGGCCACCGGCTCCGTCGAGGTCACCGCCCTCGCCACCGATCTGGGCGTCGCCCGGGAGACCGTACGGCGGGACCTGCGGGTACTGGAGGACCACGGCCTGCTCCGCCGCACCCACGGCGGCGCCTGCCCGGTGGAGAGCGCCGGATTCGAGACGACCCTCGCCTTCCGCGCCACCAGCCACGTACCCGAGAAGCGCAGGATCGCGGCGGCCGCCGCCGAACTCCTCGGCGACGCCGAGACGGTCTTCGTCGACGAGGGCTTCACCCCGCAGCTCATCGCCGAGGCCCTGCCCCGGGACCGGCCGCTGACCGTGGTCACCGCGTCCCTGCCCACCGCCGGCGCCCTCGCCGAGACCGAGAACGTCTCCGTCCTGCTCCTCGGCGGCCGGGTCCGCTCCGGCACCCTGGCCACCGTCGACCACTGGACCACCAGGATGCTCGCCGGATTCGTCGTCGACCTGGCGTACATCGGCGCCAACGGCATCTCCCGTGAACACGGACTGACCACCCCCGACCCCGCCGTCAGCGAGGTCAAGGCACAGGCCATCCGCTCGGCCCGGCGCTCGATCTTCGCCGGGGTGCACACCAAGTTCGGCGCGGTCAGCTTCTGCCGCTTCGCCGAGGTCGGCGCACTCGAGGCGATCGTCACCAGCAACCTCCTCCCCGCCGCCGAGGCACACCGCCATTCCCTGCTCGGTCCGCAGGTCATCCGCGTCTGACGGCCGAGCCGCCCCGCCGCACCACCACGTCCCCGAACCACCGGGCACACCTCCCCGGGTGAGCCCGTACGACCCCACAACTCCCGTTTTGTTCAGATACGACCAGGAGTACCGCATGCGAACCGAGAGTCGACGCATATCCCGCAGCCTCTACGCCGTGGCCGCCTCGGCGGCGCTGATCACCCCGCTCGCCGCGTGCTCCGGCGCCGGCGGGTCCGGATCGTCGGACGGCCGCTCGATCAACGTCCTCATGGTGAACAACCCGCAGATGGTCGAGCTGCAGAAGCTCACCGCGGACAACTTCACCAAGGACACCGGCATCAAGGTGAACTTCACGGTGCTGCCGGAGAACGACGTCAGAGACAAGATCAGCCAGGACTTCGCGAACCAGGCCGGTCAGTACGACATCGCGACCCTCAGCAACTACGAGATCCCGATCTACGCCAAGAACGGCTGGCTCCACTCCCTGGACTCCTACGTCAAGGGCGACAAGGCCTTCGACCAGGACGACATCCTGCCCCCGATGACCAAGGCGCTCACCGCCGAGGACGGCAAGCTCTACGGCGAGCCCTTCTACGGCGAGTCCTCCTTCCTGATGTTCCGCAAGGACGTCCTGGAGAAGGAGGGGCTGAAGATGCCCGAGAAGCCCACCTGGACCCAGGTCGCCGACCTGGCCGCGAAGGTGGACGGCTCGGACGCCGGGATGAAGGGCATCTGCCTGCGCGGCCTGCCCGGCTGGGGCGAGGTGACGGCCCCGCTCACCACGGTCGTCAACACCTTCGGCGGCACCTGGTTCGACGAGGACTGGACCGCCCGCCTGGACTCCAAGGAGTTCAAGGAGGCCACGAAGTTCTACGTCGACCTGGTCCGTGAGCACGGCGAGGCCGGCGCCGCCCAGTCCGGCTACGCCGAGTGCCTCAACAACATGACCCAGGGCAAGACCGCCATGTGGTACGACGCCACGGCCGGCGCCGGCTCGCTGGAGGCCGAGGGCTCCCCGGTCAAGGGCAAGATCGGCTACGTGCCCGCGCCGGTCGAGAAGACCGACAGCTCCGGCTGGCTCTACACCTGGGCGTGGGGCATCCAGAAGTCGTCCGACAACGCCGAGGACGCCTGGAAGTTCATCTCGTGGGCGTCCGGCAAGGAGTACGAGAAGCTCGTCGGCGAGAAGATCGGCTGGTCGAACGTGCCGGCCGGCAAGCGCGCCTCGACCTACGACATCCCGGAGTACCGCGAGCAGGCCGGCGCCTTCGCCGACGTCACCCGTGACGCCATCGCGAGCGCCAAGCCGGAGGACCCGGGCGTGCAGCCCCGGCCCGCGCCCGGCATCCAGTTCGTCGGCATCCCCGAGTTCACCGACCTCGGCACCAAGTTCTCCCAGGAGATCAGCTCCGCCATCGCCGGCCGCCAGTCGGTGGAGGACGCGCTGGCCAAGGCCCAGAAGCTCGCCGAGGCCGTCGCCGAGAAGTACGAGGCATCATGACGCTGACGAAGACCGACCGGGTCGCCGCCGTTCCTGGAGGAGCGGCGGCCCCGCCGCCGAACCGCATCCGCGCCTGGGCCACCCGGGCGCCCCTGCTGCCCGCGCTGATCTTCATGATCGTCGTGACGCAGCTGCCCTTCGTGGCCACCCTGGTGATCTCGTTCTTCGACTGGAACGCGCTCTACCCCGACGACCGCAAGTTCGCCGGATTCTCCAACTACGGCGATGTGCTGAGCGACCCCGCCCTGCGGAAGTCGATCTGGACGACCATCCTGCTCACGGTCACCGTGGTGCTGGTCAGTTTGCTCCTCGGGCTGCTGCTCGCGCTGCTCCTCGACCGCCGCTTCCGCGGCCGGGCGGCGGTGCGCACCATGCTCATCGCGCCGTTCCTGCTGGTCCCGGTGGCCGCCGCGCTGCTGTGGAAGCACGTGCTCTTCAACCCGGAGTACGGCCTGTTCAACGGCATCCTGAACGCGATCGGCGGCGAAGGTGCCGCGCAGCCGGACTGGATCTCCGAGATGCCGCTGATGGCGGTGGAGGCCTCGCTGATCTGGCAGTGGACGCCGTTCATGATGCTGATCCTGCTCGCCGGACTGCAGAGCCGCGACTCCCAGCTGATCGAGGCCGCCCGGATGGACGGCGCGAGCGACTGGCAGGTGTTCGTCCACATCACGCTGCCGCATCTGCGCCGCTACCTCGAACTGGGCGTCCTGCTCGGCTCGATCTACATCGTGCAGAACTTCGACGCGGTGTTCACCATCACCTCCGGAGGCCTGGGCACCGCCAACCTGCCCTACACGATCTACCAGACCTTCTACCAGGCGCACGAGAACGGTCTCGCCTCCGCGGCGGGCGTCATCGTCGTCATCGGGTCGATCATCCTGGCGACCTTCGCGCTGCGCGTCGTGTCGTCGCTGTTCCGCGAGGAGGTGTCCCGCTGATGACCACCGTCGCCACCGCCACAAAGACCGTGTCCACCCGGCCGGGACGGCCGGGCAGGCTCCGGGCGAGCGCCCTGGGCATCCTCGCCTGGCTGGCCGGACTCGCCTTCGTGGCGCCCCTGCTGTGGATGGTCCTCACGTCCTTCCACTCCGAGGCCGACGCGGCGACCAACCCGCCGTCGGTGACCGCCCCGCTGACACTGGACAGCTACCGGGAGTTCTTCGGCCTGACCGGCGGCGCCAGCCCCTGGCCCGCGATGATCAACTCCATGACCGCCTCGGTGGTCTCCACGCTGCTGACCCTGCTCCTGGCCGTGCCCGCCGCGTACGCCCTGTCCATCCGGCCGGTGAAGAAGTGGACCGACGTCCTCTTCTTCTTCCTGTCCACCAAGATGCTGCCGCTGGTGGCCGGCCTCCTCCCCATCTATCTGTTCGCCAAGAACACGGGCCTGCTCGACAACATCTGGGCGCTCGTCATCCTCTATACGGCGATGAATCTGCCGATCGCGGTCTGGATGATGCAGTCCTTCCTCGCGGAGGTGCCGGTCGCGATCATCGAGGCGGCCCAGATCGACGGGGCGAAACTGCCCACCGTCCTCGGCCGCGTGGTCGCCCCCATCGCCCTGCCCGGCATCGCGGCGACCGCCCTGATCTGCTTCATCTTCAGCTGGAACGAACTGCTGTTCGCCCGGGTCCTGACGGGTGTGGTCGCCGAGACCGCCCCCGTCTTCCTGACCGGCTTCATCACCAGCCAGGGCCTCTTCCTGGCCAAGGTGTGCGCCGCGTCGCTCGTCATCTCCCTGCCGGTGCTCGCCGCGGGGTTCGCCGCCCAGGACAAACTCGTCCAGGGCCTGTCGTTGGGAGCCGTGAAATGAAGGCCGCCGTCATCGAGTCCGTGGGCAAGGCCGTCGTCACCGAGGTCCCGGACCCGACGCCAGGGCCGCGCGACGTCGTCGTCGAGGTCGCCGCGTGCGGGCTGTGCGGCACGGATCTGCACATCCTCCAGGGCGAGTTCGCGCCGAAGCTGCCGATCGTGCCCGGGCACGAGTTCGCGGGCGAGGTCGTCGGGATCGGCTCCCAGGTCACCGAGGTGTCGCTCGGCGACCAGGTGGCGGTGGACCCCTCCCTGTACTGCCACGAGTGCCGCTACTGCCGCGTCGGGCACAACAACATGTGCGAGCGCTGGGCCGCGATCGGCGTCACCACGGCGGGCGGCGCCGCCCAGTACGCGGTGGCGCCCGTGGCGAACTGCGTGAAGCTCCCCGAGCATGTCCGCACCCAGGACGCGGCGCTGATCGAGCCCCTCTCCTGCGCGGTGCGCGGCTACGACGTGCTCCAGTCGCGCCTCGGCGCCCACGTCCTGATCTACGGGTCCGGGACCATGGGCCTGATGATGCTGGAGCTGGCCAAGCGGACGGGCGCGGCGAGCGTCGACATGGTGGACCTGAACCCGGCGCGGCTGGAGACGGCACGGTCGCTGGGGGTCTCCGGGTCGGCGGCGACCCCGGACGAACTCGACCGGCCGCAGGGCTGGGACCTCGTCATCGACGCGACGGGTAACGCGGCGGCGATCCAGGACGGGCTGGAGCGGGTGGCCAAAGCGGGAACGTTCCTGCAGTTCGGTGTCGCCGATTATGCGACGCGTGTGCAGATCGATCCGTACCGGATCTACAACCAGGAGATCACGATCACGGGGTCCATGGCCGTGCTGCACAGCTATGAGCGGGCGGCGGAGCTGTTCGCCGGGGGTGTGCTGAACCCGGACGTCTTCATCAGCGACCGGGTCCCGCTGGACCAGTACCCGCAGGCACTGGACCAGTTCGCGTCGGGCGTGGGCCGGAAGATCGTGGTGGTGCCGTAGGGGTCCTCCTCGAACGCCGGAGATGCTGAAATCAGCCCCTCCGGCGTTCGAGGAGCGGGGGTCCGGGGCGGCGCCAGCGGGGTTCGGGACGCGAAGGGGCGGCGGGGGCGACATTCCTCTGACCCGATCGGGCCACAGGTAAGGGAACGGTAAAACGGCTTCGCTCGTTGATCCGGCATGACCGCTATGACCCCCGGCTCGAACATCCCTCTCCCCACCGCCCACATCGCGGTGGACGTCGCCGCCCCCGTGCGCCTCGACGTTTCGGGCCTCCTCCTCACCGCCGACGGCAAGGTCCGCTCCGACGCCGACTTCATCTTCTACAACCAGCCGAGCGGCCCCGGCGTGACCTACCGTCCCGACGGCATCACGGTCGACACCACGGCCGTACCCCCCGGCATCGAGAAGATCGTCGTCACCGCCAGCCCCGACGCCGCCGGCCAGTCCTTCCAGGGCATCGAACCCACCGCCACCATCCGCAACACGGACGACAACTCGGTCCTGGCCACCTTCACTCCCCCGCGCCTCGGTACCGAGACGGCGCTGGTGATCGTCGAGATCTATCTGCGCAACGGCGCCTGGAAGGCCCGGGCCGTCGGCCAGGGATACGCCAACGGCCTGGCCGGCATCGCCACCGACTTCGGCGTCACGGTCGAGGAACCGGCGGCTCCCGCCCAGCCGGCGGCTCCCGCCCCGCAGGCACCCCCGATGCCGGCCACGCCCCCCGCGGCCCCGGCCGCACCCCCCGCCCCCGCCCCCGGCACGGGGAAGATCAACCTCGACAAGGGCCGGGTCAGCCTCCAGAAGAACCAGACCGTCTCCCTGATCAAGGGCGGCCAGCCCCTGCTGTCCCAGGTCAAGATGGGCCTCGGCTGGGAGCCGGCCTACCGCGGCAAGGACATCGACCTGGACGCCTCGGTCATCGCCTACGGCCCGCAGCGCAACCACATCGACAGCTGCTACTTCGGCAAGCTGCAGATCGTGAACGGCGCGATCCGTCACTCCGGCGACAACCTCACCGGTGAGGGCGGCGGGGACGACGAGGTGATCACCGTCGACCTGGGCCGGCTCCCGATGGAGGTCACCGGCCTGGTGTTCACGGTCAACTCGTTCTCCGGCCAGAAGTTCACCGAGGTCGCCAAGGCGTACTGCCGTCTGCTGGACGCCACCACGGGCGAGGAACTGGTCCGCTTCGACCTCACCGCCGCCGAGGCTCAGACGGGCGTCATCATGGCGAAGCTGATCCGCCAGTTCTCCGGCGAGTGGGAGATGACCGCGATGGGCGACTTCGTGAAGTCGCGCACGGTACGCGGGATGGTGAAGCCGGCCGCCCAGGCACTGTGACGGCGACCGCTGCCGCGAGCCGCGGGGCGTCCCCGCTCAGGGGGCGCCCGGGGCGCGCAGTCCGGTCATCAGCAGTTCCAGATAACGGCGGATCCGCCGGATCTGCTCGGCCTCCCCGCCCGCCGGTCCGGCGGCCGTCGCCACACCGTGGGCCAGCCGCAGCACATCGTCCGGCTCGACGTCCGGGCGCAGCACCCCCGCCTCGCGCGCCGACCCCACCAGCCGGGAGACGGCGCTCTTCAGCGGGTCGCAGCACTCCGTGTCACCGCCCCCGACGGCGGAGCCCAGCAGCGCGCACAGTCCCCGGATCCGGAGCATCCCGGCGCCGAGTTCGTTCAGCCACTCCACCAGCGCCTCGCCCGGCGGCAGGCGGCCGGCCAGTTCACCGGCCCGCGCCGCGATCGAGTCGATGCGGTCGACGTAGGCGGCCTCCAGCAGCGCCTGACGGGTCGGGAAGTGCCGGTAGAGGGTGCCGGAGCCGACGCCCGCCCGCTTGGCGATGTCGTCGAGCGAGGCACCCTCGCCGTGCGCGGCGAACGCCTCCACCGCGGCCCGCAGCAGCAGTTCACGGTTGCGGCGGGCGTCCGCGCGCATGGACCTGACCTGCGTCATCAGCCACTCCTCGGACCCGGGACCCCTCCCCGTACCCTACCGAGCGGGGTACGGGGAGGGTCCGGGGCCGGGTCGGCCCCTCACGCGGCCCACGGCCAGTCCGCGTCCCGGCCGGCCTCCAGCAGCGGCACCATCCGGAAGGCCGCGTCCGACAGCCCCCCGAAGGTGTGCCGGTTCGCCGTGCCCGACGGACCGTGGCCCGCCCGGTACCCGGCCAGGTTCCAGGTGTAGACCGGCACATCGGCCGGGACCTGCCCGGTCGGGTCGCCGTGCCGGCTGTAGGCGTACTGCTCGTCGGTGACGATCAGCACCCGGTCGTGCCGCGCGTAGTGCCGGCGCACCGCCTCGGTGGTGTCGGTGCCGCCGAGGTCCCCGTACCGGCCGAGGATCTTCAGCACGGACTCGCCCCGGCGAAACGGCACCGGCTTGCTGGTCGAGCCGAACTCGACCAGGTCCGCCTTCTCGGACCGCAGCGCCAGGGCCGTGCCGAAGACCGCCGCGGCGTCGGCACGGGTGAGCTCGGAACGGTCCGACATCCGCGAGTAGAACATCGAGCCCGACCGGTCGACGAGCACCAGGGTGCGGCCCGGCAGCGCGGGCACGTTGGCCAGCGAGTGGCCGAGCGCCTGCTCCAGCGGGTAGGACCAGCGCAGCGACGGCGCGTGCCGGTACGCGGCGAGGAACCGGAAGGGGAACTGCCGCGACCGGGCGACCTCCGCCGGGTCGGCGATCCGGGCGGCGACCCGGGCCGCCGCCTCGTCCGAGACCCCGGCCTCGTCGAAGTTCCGCAGGTTGCGGACGAGAGCCATCGTTCCCATGGACGGAATCACCGCCTCCCAGGCCGCCTTGTCCATCGGCCCCTGGAGCCAGCCCGCCAGCGCCTCCCACGTGAGGCCCGCGGCGGCGAGCCGTTCGGCCCCGTCGGGTGCGCCGACGACCGCGCGCCGCTCCTCGACGGGCAGCGCCATCAGCTCGCGGTGCGCGGTGAGGACGTGCATCGAGGCGGGCGGCACCGCGGTGTCCGGGTTGTGCCGGCGGTCGAGGGCGTACCGGAACAGCTCGCCCTGCCACGGCTTGTCCGGGTCGGGCGCCGCGTGCACCAGGTTGAGGATGTCGCCGAAGCGGTAGCCCTTGGACGCGGTGTCGTACTTCAGCAGGGACGTGCTCCCGTACAGCCGTCGTACGGCGTCGGCGACACCGCGCTTGACCGGCTTCGGGATGCTCCGCCCGTACCGGGCCGTCCAGTACGCGAGGAGTTCACCGGGCTCGTCGGGCCGGCGCAGTACGGAGTCGACGACCTGCCGGTTCGACGGGCCGTCGGTCGCGCCGGCGTCGAGGCGGGCCTTGACGTACTCGGCGGCGCCCACGATCGACGCGGTGCGCAGGTTGCCCTCGCCGCGCAGCCAGCCGAGCAGCCCGGCCGTCCAGGACGGGTCGCTCACGGCGAGCTCGCGCACGAGCGCCGCGAACCGGTCGTCACGGTCGTCGCCGGTCTCGTAATAGGTCTGCTGCGTGACGAAGTTGGAGACGGCGAGCAGGAAGAGTTCGCCGCGCGGCTCCCGCTCGCGGCCCCGGCCGCCCTCGTAGGTGCGCAGCACACGGCCGGTCGACGTCACTCGCGACGCCGGCTGCGCCTTGGCGGCCCGGGTGTTGAATCGCGCCATGGTGAAATTCCCCCGAATTCCTGTCCGTTCCGGAGGGAGGCGCGACAAAGGAGGGTGCCCGAGAAACGAGTCGGCGACGGAGACGAGTCAGGCGCGTCTTCCCATTCCGCCACACCGGCCCGAAGCCGATGACGGGATTCGAACCCGCAGTGAACCCGATCCGAGAAGTATCCGCTGCCTGCGCACCGGGCACCCACCGAATGCCGCACTTCCCGAGATCAATTCGGCGGCGGCCTGGATTCGATCGCAACGAAGGAGCCGTCGCCCGCGCACCGGGAGGTGCATGAAGTTGTAGGTGTCCAGAGATCGAGGCCGGCGGAACCGACAGTGGTGCTCTAACCCCTGAGCTACACCGGCATGTTGTGCCGGCGACGGGACTCGAACCCGTGACCGCCCCATTATGAGTGGAAGTAGGTCCTGCCTTCGCACCTGGACGTGCATCACTCTAGGAGGGCGGCCGTCGGACGGGCGAGCGAATTAATCAGCGGCGCTTCTGCCGCTTCCAGGGGCCGGTGATGGCGAGCATGATGCCCGGTTCCTGGATGTTGGCGTACAGGGTCTTCCCGTCGGGCGAGAAGGTCACGCCGGTGAATTCGCTGAACTCGGGTTCCTCCTCGGTGCCGATGTTCAGTTCGTTCCGGGCGATGGGATAGGTGCGTCCGCTGTCGGTGGCCCCGAACAGATGCTGCACGCCCTCCCCGTCCTCGGCGATGATCAGGCCGCCGTACGGCGAGACGGTGATGTTGTCGGGGCCGTCGAGGGCGCCGTCCCTCGCCGGGTCCCGGTTGACGCCGAGCAGCACCTTCAGGGTGAGGGTGCGGTGCCGGGGGTCGTAGAACCAGACCTGCCCGTCGTGCCGCACGGGGCTCTCCTCGCGGGCGTAGGAGGAGACGATGTACGCCCCGCCGTCGCCCCACCACATGCCCTCCAGTTTGCGGGCGCGGGTGACCTCGCCGTCCTCGAACTGCTCGCGCACGTCGGTGGTCCGGGCGTCGCGGTCGGGTACCTCCACCCAGTCGACGCCGTACACGGTGCCGGTTCTCGTGGCGCGGGAGAGGTCGTCGACGTAACGGCCGCCGGAGTCGTAGCACTTGGGCGCCTGGAGGAGGCCGGCGTCGTCGACGAGGGTGCGCAGGGCGCGGGGGCCGTGGCGGAAGCCCTCGGGCGGGGTCCAGCGGTAGAACAGGCCGTTGGGTTCGTCGGCGTCCTCGGTGAGGTAGGCGTGGCCGCGCCTGGCGTCGATGACGACGGCCTCGTGGTCGTAACGGCCGAAGAACTTCAGCGGCTTGGGGTCGCGGTTGGCGCGCCGGTCGACGGGGTCGACCTCGAAGACGTAGCCGTGGTCCTTGGTCATGCCGTTCTCGCCGGCCCGGTCGGAGTTCTCCTCGCAGGTGAGCCAGGTGCCCCAGGGGGTGGTGCCGCCGGCGCAGTTCTGGGCGGTGCCGGCGATGCCGACCCATTCGGCGACGCCGCCGTCGGGGCGGACCTCGACGACGGTGCAGCCGCCGGGCGCGGCCGGGTCGTACACCAGGCCCTCGGCGAGCGGGACCGGGAACTCGACCTCGTCGCGGGGGCCGTCGATCTCGTGGTTGTTGACCAGGAGGGTGCTGCCGCGCGGTCCGGGGAAGGCGGCGGTGCCGTCGTGGTCGGCCGGGGTGAACTCCCCCGACTCCAGGCGGGTTCCGCCGCTCCGGGTGAGCACGCGGTACGTGAACCCGGCGGGCAGGGCCAGCAGTCCGGCGGGGTCGGCGAGGAACGGTCCGTACCCCACTCCGCCGTGCCGCCCGGTCTCCTCGTCCGCGCCGGCGGTGGCGAGGGCGTGGGGTGCGGAGGCGAGGACGGCCACACTGCCCGCCAGCGCGACACCGGCACCGGCGACCGCGGACGTCCTGGTGAAGTCCCTGCGGGTGAGCGACATGCTGTCTCCTGTGACGTGGGCCGTGCGGGGGTGACGAACCCGCGCGTCCGTCACGCTCCCGCCCTCGCCTGAACGCCGGTTGAACACCGGCGGCCACGGGACTTCTCGGTTCCGTGAACCGCGCGGGCTCAGCCCCCGTGCTGCGACCTGGCCTTGAACGCGGCCTTCCGCGCCTCCTTGGCGATCCGCTTGTCGGGGTGCAGCCGTCCCATGGCCTCCAGTACGTCCGCGGTGGCCGGGTGCTCCACGCGCCAGGCGGTGTCGAAGAAGCCGCTGTGCTGCCGTGCCAGCCCTTCCACCAGGGAGCGCAGTTCCTCGGAGTTGCCCTCGGCGGCCAGCTGGGCGGCGACCGTGTCGATGGTCAGCCAGAAGATCAGGCTCTGGGACGGCGCCGGCACATCGGCGGCGCCGTGTTCGGCCAGCCACACCCGGGCCAGCCCGCCGAGCTCGGGGTCGTCGAGCACCTCCCGCAGCGCGGGCTGCGCCGAGGCGCCGACCAGCGACAGCGCCTGCTGGCAGCGCAGCCGCCGCAACGGCGCCCCCTCGTCCACGCCCCGTGCCGCGGCCAGCAGCTCGCGGGCGGCGGCCAGCGGCTCACGCCGGTCCAGCCACCGCACGGTCTCCGCGTGGGCGGCGGCGGGCGGGAAGACGGCGGTGCCGTCGAGGAGGGCGTCCGCGCCCTTGTCCACCAGGTCGCCCACCGCCGGTGCCTCGAACCCGGCCTCCAGCAGCCGGGCGCGCAGCCCGTACAGCCCGAGGGGGGTCAGCCGCACCATGCCGTAGCGGGAGACGTCGGTCTCGTCCACCGGCGCGGCGGGTTCCTCGCCGGCGTCGGCCATCAGCGCCTCGTCCACGGGCGTGTAGGCGACGAGCCCGGCCGGCTCCAGCATGCGGAACTGGTCGTCCAGCCGCATCATGGCGTCGGAGACCTGCTCCAGGACGTCGTTGGTGGGTTCGGCCATGTCGTCGGGCACGATCACGGACGCGGCCAGCGCGGGCAGCGGCACCGGCGCCCCGGTCCCGGTCTCGTCCCCGACGGTCAGCAGGTACAGGTTTCCGAGCACCCCGTCCAGGAAGTCGGCCTCGGCGTCGGGATCCCAGTCCAGCGCCTCGAGGTCCAGCTCCCCCGGGCCCTCGCCGTCGGCGAGGGCGTCGACCAGCCCGCCCAGATCGGGCACGCTCGCGTCCGCGAGCACGGTCTCCAGAGCCGCGAGCCACACCTCGAGCACGTCCTGCGGCGCGCCCCCGGTGAGCGCGGCGAGGGCGTCTCCCGCCGCGACCGTCCCCTCCTCCTCGTCGGTCACCTCGACGAGTCCGGCGTCCACGGCGACACGCCAGGCCTCACTGGCGTCCGCCGCGGCGTCGTCCCCGGTAAGCCCCAGTTCGGCGGCGGCCGCGGGCAGTTGCTCGTCGACGAGCCCGCCCCCGGCGTCGACCCGGGTGTCCGCCCCGGCCCAGCGGGCGAGCCGGGCGGCCCGGGACAGCAGCGGGGTGGACAGGGCGTCGCGCGCCAGCTCCGCCTCGGGACGCAACCGCGCGGGCGGCAGGATGGAGCTGTCTGACATCGGCTGTTTCTCCTAGGACCTCTCACGTCTCAACAACTCAGCCTAGACGGATTTCCACCCATGCCGCCCGCTTCATCTCCTCTTCAGGGTGCGTACATGGCCGAAACCTTGACAAGTGGCCTGGCCCGGCTGGAGATTGACGCGCGTAGAAATGGGCGGGTCACATGATTCCCGGAGGAATTCCGTTGCCGAGCAAGTCGTCCGCGCGCCTCGCCGCGCTCACCGTCGCCGCCGCGTGCTGCGCGGCGTCCGCCGTCGTCCTCACGACTCCCGCGCACGCCGACACGGTGCGCATCCATGACATCCAGGGCGGCACCCGCACCTCGCCGCTGGCGGGACAGCAGGTCACCGACGTGACCGGGATCGTCACCGGTGTCCGCGCCTACGGCTCGTCCCGCGGCTTCTGGATCCAGGATCCCGCCCCCGACGCCGACCCGGCCACCAGCGAGGGCGTCTTCGTCTTCACGAGCTCCACGCCGAAGGGTGTCGCGGTGGGCGACGCCGTGACGGTCTCCGGCACGGTCTCGGAGTACGTCCCCGGCGGCACGTCCTCCGGTAACCAGTCCCTGACGGAGATCACCCGGCCCGTCTTCACGGTCGTCTCCAGCGGCAACCCCCTCCCCGCCCCCACCGGGCTCGACGCACGCTCGGTCCCGGCCGCCTACACCGCCGAGCCGAACGGCTCGGTCAACGCGCTCCCCCTGCGCCCCGCCGAGTACGCCCTGGACCTCTACGAGTCCCTGGAGGGCATGACCGTACAGGTGGCGGACACCCGCGTCGTGGGCGCCACCGACCCGTACACCGAACTCTGGGTCACGGTGAAGCCCCACGAGCACCGCAACCAGCGGGGCGGCACGGTCTACGGCTCCTACGACGCCCAGAACACGGGCCGCCTCCAGATCCAGTCGCTGGGCCAGGCGTCCGACTTCCCCGACGCGAACGTCGGCGACACCCTCGCCGGAAGGACCACGGGCCCCCTGGACTACAACCAGTTCGGCGGCTACACCCTGGTGGCCGGCGAGCTGGGCACCCTGAAGCCCGGGAACCTGCGCCGCGAGTCGACTCGGACGCAGCACACCGGCGAACTGGCGATCGCGACGTACAACGTCGAGAACCTGGACCCCTCCGACGGCACCTTCGCCGCCCACGCCGCCGCGATCGTGAACAACCTCAAGTCCCCCGACATCGTGTCCCTGGAGGAGATCCAGGACAACAACGGCGCCACGGACGACGGCACGGTCGCGGCCGACCGGACGATGGCCGGGCTGATCGACGCCATCGAGGCGGCGGGCGGACCCCGCTACGACTGGCGCTCCATCGACCCCGCCGACAAGCAGGACGGCGGCGAACCGGGCGGCAACATCCGCCAGGCCTTCCTCTTCAACCCCGCGCGGGTCTCCTTCACCGACCGCGCGGGCGGCGACGCCACCACGCCCACCGACATCACGAGGATCCGGGGCAAGGCGGCCCTGACCCTCTCCCCCGGCCGTATCGACCCGGGCTCCGAGGCCTTCACCGACAGCCGCAAGCCCCTGGCCGGCGAGTTCACCTTCCGGGGCCGCACGGTCGTCGTCATCGCCAACCACTTCGCCTCCAAGGGCGGCGACCAGGGCCTGACGTCGCAGTACCAGCCCCCGTCCCGCGGCTCGGAGACCCAGCGTCACCTCCAGGCGAAGGCGGTCCACGACTTCACGGCGAAGATCCTCAAGGCACAGAGGAACGCCGCCGTGGTGGCCCTGGGCGACATCAACGATTTCGAGTTCTCCACGACCACGGAACTCCTCGAAGGCGAGAACACCCTCTGGTCGGCGATCAGGTCCCTCCCCCGCCCGGAGCGTTACTCGTACGTCTACCAGGGCAACAGCCAGGCCCTGGACCAGATCCTGATCAGCCCGTCGATCAGGCGGGGCCACCGCTTCAGCTACGACAGCGTGCACATCAACGCGGAGTTCCACGACCAGGTCAGCGACCACGACCCGCAGGTGCTCCGCTTCCGCCCGTAGGGAAGCACGACCGCCCACGACGGTGGGAGGCCGGGGCCGGGGCACACGCCCCGGCCCCACCACGGAACCGAGGGCGCCGCGCGCACCTTCACCGCACCGGAGGCCGCGCCGCGGGCCTCAGCACCGATGGCGCCGCACCATCACGCCGGCGACCGCCACGCCCACCACCGCGGAGCCGATGAGCACCGGCTTGCGATACCGCGCCCCGGCCTCCCCCGCACTGCTCCGCATCTGCACGGTCATCGCCCCGGCCCGGTCACGGAGTTCGTCGGCCCGCGCCCGAGCACGCGCCTTCACGTCCATCTTCCCGGCCAACTCCTCCACGGTGTCGCCGAGTTCGTGACGCGTCCGCTCGATCTCCCGCCGCAGCTCGTCCGGCCCCTTGGCCCCGCGCCCGGCGGCCGCGGCCTCCGCGCCGGCATCCAGATGGGCCCCGGACCCCGCGCGCCTCACCTCGTGCGTCATCGGTGCGCCCTTCCCTTGATCTCCTCGACATCGGCCTTCACGCTGCCCATGGTCCGCTCGGGCTTGGGCGGCGTGGCCCGGCGCAACTGCCCCCGGCCCGCCAGCGCCAGCACACCGGCGATGAGGAACAGCACCCCGGTGACGATCAGCGCCG
Organism: Streptomyces sp. NRRL WC-3626; assembly: GCF_000718785.1. Lineage (GTDB taxonomy): Bacteria > Actinomycetota > Actinomycetes > Streptomycetales > Streptomycetaceae > Streptomyces > Streptomyces edwardsiae. The sequence goes on from NZ_JOCA01000018.1 coordinate 138,624, forward strand.
CCGCCCACAGCGGCAGCACGAGATCCAGCGCAACGACACCGGTGGCGGCCATCGCGAGCAGTCCGGCGTAGCCGAAGGCCCCCGCCGCGCCCAGCATCCCGCCGCCGAGCCCCGCGCGGCGCCCCTTCTCCGCCAGTTCCTCCTTGGCGAGCGCCACTTCCTGCCGTGCCAGCCGCGAGATCTGTTCGGTGGCCTGTCCGACGAGTTCACCCACACTGTGCTCGTCACGTACCGGCCGTCGCTCGATGGTTCCGGTCACGATGCGCCTCCTCTCGGGATCGGGCCCCCCGGGTACCCCTCCCCCAGCGGCGCTATCCATCAAGGAACGCTTACTGGTAAGGGCCAGAACATTTAAGTAGACCTACGCCGACCACCCGCCAGACACTACCCCCATGACCCCACCGCCCTCCGCCCCCCTGGGCCGCACCCTGTGCGCGATGATCACCCCGTTCACCCCCACCGGCGCTCTCGACCTCGACGGCGCCCAGCGTCTCGCCGACCATCTGGTCACCGAGGGCTGCGACGGCCTGGTCCTCTCGGGGACCACGGGCGAGTCCCCCACCACCACCGACGCGGAGAAGTCGTCCCTCGTCCGGGCGGTACGCGAGGCGATCGGCACACGCGCCACGATCGTCGCCGGCATCGGCACCCCCGACACCGCCCACACCACGCACCTCGCCCGGGAGGCGGAGAAGGCGGGCGCGGACGCCCTGCTCGCGGTGGCCCCGTACTACAGCCGCCCCCCGCAGGACGCGATCGAGGCCCACTTCCTCACCGTCGCCGACGCGACGGCCCTCCCTCTCGTCCTGTACGACATCCCGTCCCGCACGGGAGTCCGCATCGAACCGGCGACGATCCTCCGCCTCGCGGACCACCCCCGCGTCACGGCGGTCAAGGACTGCTCGTACGACTTCCTGGCCGCGCAGAAGCTCATGTCGCGCACGGACCTCGCGTACTACGCGGGCTGCGACGAACACAACCTGGCCCTCTACTCGGTGGGCGCCGCCGGCTGCGTCAGCACGGTCGCCAACGTGGCCCCGGCCCACATCCGCGCGGTCCTGGACGCCTACGACGCGGGTGACACGAGAAGGGCGACCCACCTCCAGCACCGTCTGACCCCCCTCATCGAGGCGATGATGGCGAAGGGCCTCCCCGGCACGGTCACCGCGAAGGCGCTCCTCCCCACGCTGGGTCTCCCCGCGGGCCCGGTGCGCCCGCCACTGCAGCCGGCCGACCGTGCGACGACCGCCGGACTCGAGGCGGAGTACCGGAACCTGACAGCCGCTCGGCCCAGGACGGAAGGGCCGCGTCACGTGGGAACGTGACGCGGCCCGGCACGCCGAAGCGCGTGCTCAGTCCCAGACGTACCCGTCCCCGAACAGCAGGGTGTGTTCCAGTACGTCCTCGGCGGGATCGTCGATCTGACCGGCGTTGATCAGTCCGACGCGGTGGCCGTTGTGGGAGGCGGAGTTGGTCTCGTCCGCGTACGCGGGACCGGCCAGTGCGCCGCACAGTGTCAGCGCGGCGGCCGTCCCCGACACCGCGACCGCCCGGCGCAGCACGCCCCTCGCCCACTCGTTCGTCATCGCCCGTTCGTCCCCATTTCCCTGTGCCGGCCGTCCCGGCGTCCGATCGGACTCTCCGTCCACCCGTTCATCCGCCACAACGACCCGGAGGTCACGGGGAGTAACCCGTACGAGGACGAGGACCGGCTCAGTTGTGGCTGTGGAGGACGTCGTTGAGGCCGCCCCAGACGGCGTTGTTCGGGCGGGCCTCGACCGTGCCGGTGACGGAGTTGCGGCGGAACAGGATGTGGGAGGCGCCGGAGAGTTCGCGGGCCTTGACGACCTCACCGTCGGGCATGGTGACGCGGGTGCCCGCGGTGACGTACAGGCCGGCCTCGACCACGCACTCGTCGCCCAGCGCGATGCCGACGCCCGCCTCGGCGCCGACCAGGCAGCGCTCGCCGATGGTGATGCGCACGTTGCCGCCGCCGGAGAGGGTGCCCATGGTGGAGGCGCCGCCGCCGATGTCGGAGCCGTCGCCGATGACGACACCGGCCGAGATACGGCCCTCGACCATCGACGTGCCGAGCGTGCCGGCGTTGAAGTTGACGAAGCCCTCGTGCATGACGGTGGTGCCCTCGGCGAGGTGCGCGCCGAGCCGTACGCGGTCGGCGTCGGCGATGCGGACGCCCTTGGGGGCGACGTAGTCCGTCATGCGGGGGAACTTGTCGACGGACGTGACGGCGAGGTGCAGGCCCTCGGCGCGGGCGTTGAGCCGTACCTTCTCCAGGTCGTCCACGGCGACCGGGCCGAGAGAGGTCCAGGCGACGTTGGCGAGGTGGGCGAAGATCCCGTCCAGGTTCTGGCCGTGCGGCTGGACCAGGCGGTGGGAGAGCAGGTGGAGGCGGAGGTAGACGTCGTGCGCGTCGACCGGCTTCTCGGCCAGCGAGGAGATGACCGTACGGACCGCGACCACCTCGACGCCCCGGCGCGTGTCCGGACCGGCGGCGGCACCGGCGCCGCCGCCGAGCAGTTCGGCGGCGCGCTCGGCGGAGAGCCGCTCGGTGCCGGACGGTCCGGGCTCGTCGGCCAGGACGGGGGCGGGGAACCAGGTGTCGAGAACGGTGCCGTCGGCGGCGATGGTGGCGAGGCCGGCGGCCACTGCGCCGGTGGTGCTCTGAGCAGTCGTGTCGGTCATGAGGGCAACCTAACGGCCCGGCGGCCACGGACGCGAACCGGCATCTCACCTGCCGGGCTCAGGCCCCGGAACCGGCCACGATCACCCGCCCCAGCACCTCTCTGGCATACCCCTCGTCATAGGGCGCGCCGGTCAGCAGCACCTGGAGACAGATGCCGTCCAGCAACGCGACCAGCGCCCGCGCCGTGACCGGGTCCGTACGGCGGGACAGCCGCTCGGCGACGTCCTCGCACCACTCGGCGGCGACGGGGCGCAGGGCGGGCCGGCGCAGCGCGGCCAGATACAGCTCGTACTCCAGCTCCACGCCGGTGCGCTCGCCGGCCAGCCACTCGCCCATCAGGCCCGCGAGTTCGGCCGCCAGATCGCTTCGCGGGTCCTCCAGACCGCCGCGTGCGGCGACGACCTTGGCGAAGCCCTCGTTGGCCTGGCGCAGGGCGGCGACCAACAGTTCGTCGAGGGTCCTGAAGTGGTACGTGGTGGAGCCGAGCGGGACGTCGGCCTCGGCGGCGGCGCTGCGGTGGCTGAGCCCGGCGATGCCGCTGCGGCCCACCACCCGGATGGCCGCGTCGATGATCCGCTGCCGCCGCTCGGGGTCGTGGCGCCGGGCCATCAGTGCGCACCGCCCAGATTCAGCACCACGACGCCGACGATGATCAGCGCGATGCCCGCGGCCTTGGCGGCGGTGAGCCCCTCACCCAGGAACGCGACGCCGATCGCGGCGATGGCGGCGGTGCCCACACCGGCCCAGATCGCGTAGGCGGTGCCGATGGCGACGGTGCGCAGCGTCTGGGCGAGGAGGGCGAAGGAGACCACGTAGCCGGCCACCGTCAGCAGTGAGGGCCAGAGCCTGCTGAAGCCGTCGCTGTACTTCATCGCGGTGGTGGCGCACACCTCGGCGGCGATGGCGCCGGACAGCAGAAGGTATCCCATGTGTACGAGCGTACACAACGAATGTACGGGCGTACACAACGGGCGTCGGAGGGGTCCGGACACGGGAGAACGGCGGCACCCCGGAGGGTGCCGCCGTTCCCGTCGAACCGTGTCTCAGACGTTGAAGCCCAGGGCCCGCAGCTGCTCACGGCCGTCGTCCGTGATCTTGTCGGGGCCCCACGGCGGCATCCAGACCCAGTTGATGCGCAGCTCGCTGACCAGGCCGTCCGTGGCGGACTTGGCCTGGTCCTCGATGACGTCCGTCAGCGGGCAGGCCGCGGAGGTCAGGGTCATGTCGACGGTCGCCACATTGGAGTCGTCGACGTGGATGCCGTAGATGAGTCCGAGGTTGACGACGTCGATGCCCAGCTCGGGGTCGACGACGTCCATCAGGGCCTCGCGGAGCTCCTCCTCCGAGGCCGGCTTCATCTCCAGGGTCTCGCTCATGCCGTAGTCCTTTCGGCGTCGGCGCCCAGCGCCTGGGCCGTCGCGTCCTTCCACGCCATCCAGCTGAGGAGGGCGCACTTGACCCGTGCCGGGTACTTGGAGACGCCGGCGAACGCGACCGCGTCCTCCAGCACCTCCTCCATCGCGTCGTCGGGCTCGATCCTGCCCTTGGACTGCATCAGCTCCAGGAAGGTCCCCTGGATCCGCTGCGCCTCGGCGAGGTCCTTGCCGACCAGCAGGTCGTTCAGCACGGAGGCGGAGGCCTGGCTGATGGAACAGCCCTGCCCCTCGTAGCTGACGTCGCTGATCGTCGTGCCGTCGTATTTCACGCGGAGCGTGATCTCGTCGCCGCACGTCGGGTTGACGTGGTGCACCTCGGCGTCGCCGTCCCTGAGACCACGCCCGTGCGGGTGCTTGTAGTGGTCCAGGATGACGTCCTGGTACATGGAGTCCAGCTTCACGCCTCAGCCCCTCATCCGAAGAAGTTCCGTACGTGCTCCAGACCGTCGACGAGTGCGTCGACCTCGGCCGTCGTGGAGTACAGATAGAACGACGCCCGGGTGGTCGCAGGAATTCCGTACCGCAGGCAGACCGGGCGGGCGCAGTGATGCCCCACGCGTACCGCGATGCCCTGCTCGTCGAGGACCTGGCCCACGTCGTGGGGGTGGATGTCGCCCAGGGTGAAGGAGATCGCGGCGCCGCGGTCCTCGGCCGTGGCGGGGCCGATGATGCGCAGGTCCGGGACCTCGGCCAGGCGCTTGACCGCGTACTCGGTGATGGCGTGCTCATGGGCGAGGATCTTGTCCATGCCGATGGCCGACAGGTAGTCGATCGCCGCGCCGAGACCGACCGCCTGGGCGATCGGCGGCGTACCCGCCTCGAACTTGTGCGGAGCCGGGGCGTACGTCGACGAGCTCATCGACACGGTCTCGATCATCTCGCCGCCGCCGAGGAACGGGGGCAGGTCCTCCAGCAGTTCCTGGCGGCCCCAGAGGACGCCTATGCCGGTCGGGCCGCACATCTTGTGACCGGTGAAGGCCACGAAGTCGGCCTGGAGGGCCTGGACGTCCATCGGCATGTGCGGGGCGGCCTGGGAGGCGTCGATGCAGACGAGCGCGCCGACCTCCTGGGCGCGGCGCACGATGGCCTCGACCGGGTTGACCGTGCCCAGGATGTTGGAGACCAGCACGAAGGAGACGATCTTCGTCTTCTCGGTGATGATCTCGTCGATGTTGGAGAGGTCGAGCCGGCCGTCGTCGGTCAGCCCGAACCACTTCAGCTTCGCGCCGGTGCGCTGCGCGAGCAGCTGCCACGGCACGATGTTGGAGTGGTGCTCCATCTCCGTGATGACGATCTCGGTCTCGTGGTCCACCCGGTAGGGCTCGTCGGCCCAGCCGAGCATGTTGGCCACGAGGTTGAGCGACTCGGAGGCGTTCTTGGTGAAGATCACCTCGTCGCGCGAGGGCGCGTTGATGAACTCCGCGACCTTGTCGCGCGCACCCTCGTACAGCGCCGTGGCCTCCTCGGCGAGGACGTGCACGCCGCGGTGGACGTTGGCGTTGTGCTGCTCGTAGTACTCGGCGAGCACGTCGAGCACCTGGCGGGGCGTCTGCGAGGTCGCCGCGTTGTCCAGGTACACGAGCTTCTTGCCGTCGTGGAGCACCCGGTCCAGGATCGGGAAGTCCTTGCGGAGCGCCTCTGCGTCGAGGAGGCCCGGCAGCTGTGTCACTCGGATGCGCCACCCTTCGTGTATGCCTCGTAGCCCTCGGCCTCCAGCTTGTCGGCGAGCTCGGCACCGCCGGACTCGGCGATCCGCCCGGCCGCGAAGACGTGGACGTAGTCGGGCTTGATGTAGCGCAGGATGCGCGTGTAGTGCGTGATCAGCAGCGTGCCGACCTCGCCGGACTCGCGGACGCGGTTGACGCCCTCGGAGACGACGCGCAGGGCGTCGACGTCGAGGCCGGAGTCGGTCTCGTCGAGGATCGCGACCTTCGGCTTGAGCAGCTCGAGCTGAAGGATCTCGTGGCGCTTCTTCTCACCGCCGGAGAAGCCCTCGTTGACGTTGCGCTCGGCGAAGGAGGGGTCGATGGAGAGCCGCTCCATGGCCTCCTTGACCTCCTTGACCCAGGTGCGCAGCTTGGGGGCCTCGCCGCGGATGGCGGTGGCGGAGGTGCGCAGGAAGTTGGAGACGGAGACGCCGGGGACCTCGACCGGGTACTGCATGGCGAGGAAGAGGCCGGCGCGGGCGCGCTCGTCGACGGACATCTCGAGGACGTCCTCGCCGTCGAGGGTGACGGTGCCGCCGGTGATCGTGTACTTGGGGTGACCCGCGAGGGAGTAGGCGAGGGTCGACTTGCCGGAGCCGTTGGGGCCCATGATGGCGTGCGTCTCGCCCTGCTTCACGGTCAGGTCGACGCCCTTGAGGATCTCCTTCGTGGCGTTGTCGGCCTCGACGGTGACGTGCAGGTCTCGGATTTCAAGCGTTGCCATGGGTGCCTCAGGACTCCTGGGTGAGGGAGACGAGCACGTCGTCCCCTTCGATCTTTACGGGGTATACGGGGACGGGGCGCGTCGCCGGAAGGGCGTCGGGCTTGCCGGAACGAAGGTCGAAACGCGAGCCGTGCAGCCAGCACTCGATGTGGCAGTCGTCCACCTCGCCCTCCGCGAGGGAGACGTTCGCGTGCGAGCAGATGTCGTTGATCGCGAACACCTCGCCCCCGGTGAGCACGACGGAGACCGGCGTGCCGTCGAGTTCCACCCGCTTCGGGGTGTCCTCCTCCAGCTCGCTGAGCCCACAGGCGCGTACGAAGGTCATGCGACCGCCGCCTCCAGCTCCTCCTCGATCTTGCCGATCAGGCGCTCCTCGATGTCCGGGACGCCGATCTGCTGGACGAGTTCGGCGAAGAAGCCGCGGACCACCAGACGGCGGGCGTCCTGCTCGGCGATGCCGCGGGCCATCAGGTAGAAGAGCTGCTCGTCGTCGAAGCGGCCGGTCGCGGAGGCGTGGCCGGCACCGACGATCTCGCCGGTCTCGATCTCCAGGTTGGGCACGGAGTCGACGCGGGCGCCGTCGGTGAGCACCAGGTTGCGGTTCATCTCGTAGGTGTCGGTGCCCTCGGCCTTGGCCTCGATGAGCACGTCACCGATCCACACGGCGTGCGCGGCCTCGCCCTGGAGCGCGCCCTTGTAGGCCACGTTGGACTTGCAGTGCGGGACGTTGTGGTCGACGAGGAGGCGGTGCTCCTGGTGCTGGCCGGCGTCGGTGAAGTACAGACCGAACAGCTCGGCCTCGCCGCCGGGGCCCGCGTAGGCGACGCGCGGGTGCAGGCGGACCACGTCGCCGCCGAAGGTGACGACGACCGACTTGAAGGAGGCGTCGCGGCCGACGAGGGTGTTGTGCTGGCCCACGTGGACGGCCTTGTCGTCCCAGTCCTGGACGGAGACGACGGTCAGCTTGGCGCCGTCGCCGAGCAGGTACTCGACGTTGGCGGCGAGCACCGCGTCGCCGGTGTGGTCGATGACCACGACGGCTTCGGCGAAGGCGCCGAGCTCGATCACCTGGTGACCGTAGGCGGTGCCGCCCTCGCCGTGCACCGCGATGCGGATGGGCTCGGTGAGGACGGTCTCCTTCGGCACGGTCACGACCGAGGCCTGCTCGAAGGCGGAGTACGCCTGGGCGGCGACACGGTCCACCGGGGTGCCGGCACGGCCGAGCCGGGCGTCGTCGCGGCCGACGGTCTCGACGCTGACGCCCTCGGGCGCCTCGACGGTGACCTTGACGCCGCCGCCGTTGGCGGTGGCGGTGCCGTCGTGCAGGCCGCGCAGCCGCTCCAGCGGGGTGAACCGCCACTCCTCCTCGCGGCCGTGGGGGACGGGGAAGTCCGCCACGTCGAAGGACGGGGGCGCGCTCATACGGGTCGCGACGGTCGACTCGGCGGCGACCGCGATCGAGCCCGCGGTGGTGGAACCCACGGGGATGTTCTGAGCCTCAGCCATGGCTGTCGTAGTGCTCGCTTTCCTTTGCGTAAGGGGCTTGACGGAACGGCGTGGTGCTTTAGCCGACCGCGCCTTCCATCTGCAGCTCGATCAGCCGGTTGAGCTCGAGCGCGTACTCCATCGGCAGTTCCTTGGCGATCGGCTCGACGAAGCCGCGCACGATCATCGCCATCGCCTCGAACTCACTCAGACCACGGCTCATCAGGTAGAAGAGCTGGTCCTCGGAGACCTTGGAGACGGTCGCCTCGTGGCCCATGGACACGTCGTCCTCGCGGACGTCCACGTAGGGGTAGGTGTCCGAGCGGGAGATGGTGTCGACGAGCAGCGCGTCGCAGAGCACGTTGGACTTGGCGCCCGGGGCGCCCTCGCCGATCTCGATCAGACCGCGGTAGGACGTACGGCCGCCACCGCGCGCCACCGACTTGGAGACGATGTTGGACGAGGTGTTGGGGGCCATGTGGACCATCTTGGCGCCCGCGTCCTGGTGCTGGCCCTCGCCGGCGAAGGCGATGGACAGGGTCTCGCCCTTGGCGTGCTCGCCCATCAGGTAGACGGCCGGGTACTTCATCGTCACCTTGGAGCCGATGTTGCCGTCGACCCACTCCATGGTCGCGCCCTCGTAGGCCACGGCGCGCTTGGTGACCAGGTTGTAGACGTTGTTCGACCAGTTCTGGATGGTCGTGTAGCGGCAGCGGGCGTTCTTCTTGACGATGATCTCGACGACCGCGGAGTGCAGCGAGTCCGACTTGTAGATCGGGGCGGTGCAGCCCTCGACGTAGTGCACGTAGGCACCCTCGTCGACGATGATCAGGGTCCGCTCGAACTGGCCCATGTTCTCGGTGTTGATCCGGAAGTAGGCCTGGAGCGGGATCTCGACGTGCACGCCCGGCGGGACGTAGATGAAGGAGCCGCCGGACCACACGGCGCTGTTCAGCGACGCGAACTTGTTGTCACCGACGGGGATGACGGTCCCGAAGTACTCCTTGAAGAGCTCCGGGTGCTCCTTCAGCGCGGTGTCGGTGTCGAGGAAGATGACGCCCTGCTCCTCCAGGTCCTCGCGGATCTGGTGGTAGACGACCTCCGACTCGTACTGGGCGGCGACACCGGCGACGAGGCGGTTCTTCTCGGCCTCGGGGATGCCCAGCCTGTCGTAGGTGTTCTTGATGTCCTCGGGCAGGTCCTCCCAGGACTCCGCCTGCTTCTCCGTGGAGCGCACGAAGTACTTGATGTTGTCGAAGTCGATGCCGGAGAGGTCGGAGCCCCAGTTCGGCATGGGCTTCTTCTCGAACAGGCGCAGGCCCTTGAGGCGGAGCTTGGTCATCCACTCCGGCTCGTCCTTCTTCGCGGAGATGTCCCGGACGACGTCCTCGTTCAGGCCGCGGCGCGCCGACGCACCGGCCTCGTCACGGTCGGCCCAGCCGTATTCGTAGTTGCCCAGACCCTCCAGCTCGGGGTGGGCAGTCTCCGTGGGGAGAGTCATGCGGGGTTCCTCCCGGACGTGCTTGCGGATGCTTGGTGGGAAATCTTGGGGATGAACGTCGTACAGACGCCGTCGCCGTGCGCGATGGTGGCCAGTCGCTGCACATGCGTACCGAGAAGCTCGGCGAAAAATTCCGTCTCGGCCTCGCACAGCTGCGGAAACTGTTCGGCGGCGTGGGCCACCGGGCAGTGGTGCTGGCAGAGCTGCTCACCGACCGGCGCGTGACGCGCCGTCGCAGCGTACCCGTCGGCGGTGAGGGCCTTGGCCAGGGCTTCGGCCCGGTCCTCGGGGGCCGCGGCCTCGACCGCCTCGCGGTACGCGTCCGCGTGGGCGGCGATCCTGGCACGAGCGAAGGCCGCGATCGCGTCGTCACCGCCCCCCTGCTCACCGATCCACCTGAGGGCGTCCACGGCCAGCTTGTCGTACGACTGGTCGAAGGCGTCCCGCCCGCAGTCGGTCAGGGCGAACACCTTGGCCGGGCGCCCGCGCGTGCGCGCGCCGTAGACCCGCCGCTCGCGGGCCTCCACGACATTGTCGGCGGCCAGGGCGTCCAGGTGCCGGCGCACGGCCGCCTGGGTGAGGCCGAGCCGCTCGGCGAGCTCGGCGACGGTCGACGGGCCGTGGTCCAGGACGGAGCGGGCGACACGGTTGCGGGTGGACCGCTCACCGGTAGCCAGTTCCTCGTGGGAAGCCTCGCCAACGTTTTTCACAACGCCATTGTTGCGTAATTCATCTGGGCCGGGCAAGCCGCGCCCGAACGGCCCAGAGGTGCGCTGCATCACTTAGGTAAACCTAATTGACCTGCGGAAACGATCTTTGATCGATCAAACCGATGGCGCCCCGCGGCCCTCGCCGGACCGCCCGTACCCCCTCCGACCGGCCCACTTTCCCCGTGGGAAGGAGTTTGGTCACCCGGCGCCCCGGCCCCCGGTCCGCGTCCCTAGACTCGTGACCCATGCATAGTGAGCCCGTGGTCCAGGTGCAGGGCCTGGTGAAGCGGTACGGCACGAAGACCGCGGTGGACGGCCTCGACCTGGAGGCCCAGCGCGGCGTGACCGCCGTGCTCGGCCCCAACGGGGCGGGCAAGACGACCACGGTCGAGACCTGCGAGGGGTACCGGCGGCCGGATTCCGGCACGGTGCGCGTCCTGGGCCTCGACCCGGTCAGGCAGTCGGCGGCCCTGCGGCCCCGTCTCGGGGTGATGCTCCAGTCCGGCGGCGTCTACTCCGGCGCGCGGGCCGACGAGATGCTCCGGCACGTGGCGAAGCTGCACGCGCATCCGCTGGACGTGGACGCGCTGATCGAGCGTCTCGGTCTGGGCTCCTGCGGCCGTACGTCGTACCGGCGGCTCTCCGGGGGCCAGCAGCAGCGGCTCGCGCTGGCGATGGCCGTGGTGGGACGCCCGGAGCTGGTGTTCCTCGACGAGCCGACCGCCGGTCTCGACCCGCAGGCCCGCCACGCCACCTGGGACCTGGTCCGGGATCTGCGCGCGGACGGCGTCTCCGTGATCCTCACCACCCACTACATGGACGAGGCCGAACAGCTCGCCGACGACGTGGCGATCATCGACACCGGCCGGGTCATCGCCCAGGGCACCCCCGAGGAGCTGTGCAAGGGCGGCGCCGAGAACACGCTCCGCTTCTCGGGACGCCCGGGACTGGACATGGCCTCCCTGCTGAAGGCCCTGCCCCCCGACTCCTCGGGCGCCGAGGTGACCCCGGGCTCGTACCGGGTCACGGGCACGATCGACCCCCAGCTGCTGGCCACGGTGACGTCCTGGTGCGCGCAGCACGGAGTGATGCCGGACCGGATCTCGGTGGAACGGCACACGCTCGAAGACGTCTTTCTCGAACTGACCGGCAAGGAGCTGCGTTCATGATTCCGGCCCAGACGGAGACCGGCCGGGGGTCCGGGGGTCGCCCCCCGGAAAGACACAGCCTCGAACTGACCGGCAAGGAGCTGCGTTCGTGACGGCCACCGGCGCCTACACCCCGAAGCCGGGGGCCGCCCCCCTGACCCGCATGATCGCGGCGCAGGCCGTGCTCGAGACGAAGATGCTGCTGCGCAACGGCGAGCAGCTGCTGCTGACGGTGATCATCCCCACGCTGCTGCTGGTGCTCTTCAGCACCGTGGACGTGGTGGACACCGGTGAGGGCGAGACGGTGGACTTCCTCGCCCCCGGCATCCTCGCGCTCGCGGTGATGTCGACGGCGTTCACCGGGCAGGCCATCGCGACGGGCTTCGAGCGCCGGTACGGCGTGCTGAAGCGGCTCGCCTCCTCGCCGCTGCCCCGCTGGGGCCTGATGACGGCGAAGACGCTGTCGGTGCTGGTCACCGAGGTGCTCCAGGTGATCCTGGTGGCGGTGATCGCCCTCGCGCTGGGCTGGTCCCCGCAGGGTGACCCGGTGTCGGTGTTCCTGCTCCTGCTGCTGGGCACCGCCGCCTTCTCCGGCCTCGGCCTGCTGATGGCCGGCACCCTCAAGGCGGAGGCGACGCTCGCCGCCGCGAACCTGGTGTTCCTGCTGCTGCTCGTGGGCGGCGGGGTGGTCGTACCCCTGGACAAGTTCCCGCCGGCGGCGCAGGACGTCCTCGGCCTCCTCCCGATCTCGGCCCTGTCCGAGGGTCTGCGGGACGTCCTGCAACACGGCACGGGAGTCCCGTGGGGCGACCTGGGGATCCTGACGGCGTGGGCGGTGGCGGGACTGGCGGCGGCGGGCAGATTCTTCCGCTGGGAGTGAGAACCTCCTCCGCCCCGCTCCCGCCCGGCCGACACGGACCCCGTCACCCAAGGCGCACCCTCGTGAACGCGTGCACAAGCGGCCCCCTACGATGGGGTACGTGCCAAACGTGACCCGCGCCGACGCCCGTACGGCCCTGCGCAACCCCCTCGCCTTCATCGCCGCACGCTGGACCCCGGACCCCCGGACCGTCCGCCGCGCGGCCCTCGCCGCACTCGTCATGGCGGTGGTCATCGTGGTCACCGGCGGCGCCGTACGCCTCACCGGCTCCGGCCTCGGCTGCCCCACCTGGCCCAAGTGCACCGACGACTCGCTCACCACCACCTCCGAGATGGGCCTGCACGGTGTCATCGAGTTCGGCAACCGCCTGCTCACGTACGTGCTGTGCGCCGCCGTCGGCTGGGCGATCATCGCCGCGCGCTCCGAGAAGCCGTACCGGCGCAGCCTCACCCTGCTGGGCTGGACCCAGTTCTGGGTCGTCATGGGCAACGCGATCCTCGGTGGCGTCGTGGTCCTCGTCGGCCTGAACCCGTACACGGTCGCGGCACACTTCCTGCTGTCCACGGCGCTGATCGCGGTCGCCACGGTGATGTGGCAGCGCACGCGTGAGGGCGACGGGGAGCCCCGCCCGCTGGTCGGCAGGGCCGTGCAGCAGCTGGTGTGGTTCATGGTCGCCGCCTCGGTCCTGCTGATCGCGGTCGGCACGGTGGTCACCGGTGCGGGTCCGCACGCGGGCGACTCCAGCGAGGTGCCGCGGATGCCGCTGGACTGGGAGACGGTCAGCAAGCTGCACGCCGTGCTCGCGTGGATCGTGGTGACGCTGACGTTCGCGCTGTGGTTCGTCCTGAAGGCGGTCGACGCGCCCGCCGGGCCGCCGGCCCGTACCCGCGAACTGTTCCTGATCCTGCTCGCGCAGGGTGCGATCGGCTACGTCCAGTACTTCACCGATCTCCCCGAGGTCCTGGTCGGCCTGCACATGTTCGGCTCGTGCGTGATGTGGATCTGGGTGGTCCGGGTCCTCCTGTCACTGCGCGAACGCCCCGCCGGCCCGTCGGCCGAGTCGGCCCCCGGCTCGGAGCCCCGTCTGGAGCCCGCGTCCGGCTGAACGGGCTCGCGTCGCCTCCGCCGGCCTTCCACCCCGTCCGGCAGAGTCAGCCCCTTTGGCCTTTGAGGAGCGGGGTCCGGGGCGGGGCCCCGGTCTCGGCGGGGGCGCACCCGGCAGCCGCCACCAGCGCGTCGATCGCCGGCCCCAGGTAGCCGCGGGTCAGCCGGGCCCGGCGCGCGATCCACTCCTCGGTGGGCGGTACGGGATCGTCGTAGCGCCGCCGCCCGATGTCCTCCACGACCTCTTCGGGCGCGCCGAGGCCGGGCAGTACGTCGAGCGCCTCCCGCTTGGAGATCAGCCGGCCCTCGCGCAGTGTGACGGTGGCGCGGGCGAAGGTCAGCAGGCCCAGGTCGACCCATACGTCCCGTGTCCAGTTGGCGGCCCGGTCCACCTCCCGCCGCCAGTAGTCACGCTGGTCGCGCACCACGAACGCGGCGAGTTCCTCCTCCGGCACCGGCGGCAGGACGTCCGCGGGCGGCACCCCGTACAGGACCCGGCCGAAGGTGTGCAGCTCGGCGCGGGTGACCGGGGTGACCGGCCGTTCGAACAGCCGCCCGTGCGCCCAGGTGAGGTGGCGCCGCCCGGCGTCCGCCGCGGTCTTCGGTGTCGAATACGAGCAGTGCAGCCGGTCGGCGAGAGGCTCGTTCCGCAGCCGTGCGTGCAGCAGCGCGAGGCGCCACACCGTCCGGGGCGCGATGGGGTGGTCCAGGACCGCGATCAGATCCAGGTCGCTGCGGCCCTCCTGGTAGTCCCCGCCGGCCAGGGAGCCGTGCGCCCACACGGCGACGGGGGCGAGCGGCGCCAGGCCGTTGAGGAAGCTGTCGAGCAACGCGTCGGTCCGCATCCGCCCAGTCTTCACAACTCAGTCCAGGCTGTACACCCGGCCGGCGTTCCCCGAGGCGATCAGTCCCGCCACCCGCTGCGCGTCGTCCAGCGACCACGCGCCCTCGGCCACCCATGTGCCCAGCACCCGCCCCAGCGCCTCGCGGAACAACTGCGCCCCGACCACATGCAGCTCCGGCAGCCCCTGCGCCCCGCTGGAGAAGAGGATCTTGCCGAACGGGGCGAGTTCCAGAAGCTCCGCCAGGACCGTCGCCGCCCGGGCACCCGTGCGGACCAGGGCGGCCCCGCAGTCCGCGTACACGTGCGGAAAGACGCCCGCGAGATGCGCGGCATGCCGGTGGTACGGATACCCGTGCAGCAGTACGAGGTCGGTGCCCAGACCCGCGGTGGCCCGCACGAAGTCGATCAGCAGCACGGGATCGGTACGCGGCCCCGGCGCCGCAAGCCCGGCGTGCAACTGGAGCGGCCGCCCCGAGGCGACGGCGATCCACAGCAGATGCCGTAACAGCACGGGATCGCTCAGCGCTTCCCCGACCCGCCGCGCCCCCAGCCACCGCCCCGCCGCCCCCCGCACCTCCCCCGGCCCGGGCGGCTCGGGCGCGAGGGCGAGGCCGTGCCGGACCCCGGCGACCGAGGTGAACGCGACGGCGTGCGCGGCCGCGGCGTGCACCGACTCGGCGAGGTTGGCGAGGAAGCACTCGACGGTGCCGGAGGTGTCGGCGACCTGCTCGGCGAGCTGTTCCAGACGGACGATCTCATGGGCGTCGGCGTCCCCGGCCACGCCCAGCTCGGTCGGTCCGGTGAGATCACCGGGCAGCCCCGTGTCGACGAGATAGGCCGTGATCCCGCTGCCCCTCAGCAGCCGCCGCCCGGCCTCGACCACGCCCAGTTCCCGGCGCCGGGCGAGATAGCTGGCGGGCGGGCAGTGCGGCTCCAGGCCGAGCAGGGGCGGGCACCAGCGGCGTACGGCGAAGCCGGTCTGGGTGTCGAAGAGGGTGGTGCCGGGGGCGGGCGGGCCCTCGGTGGGGGTGAGCTGGGCCTCGAACGTGCCCAGGCCCAGCTCGGTGCGGAGCACTCCGTGGCAGTACTGGTCCACGAGTGAGGGTGTTTCGATCATCCGGGCTCCCCGTGATGGACCGTGGCCGTCACAGTCCTAACGGGTGAACCCCGGAAGAGGTCGCGCGCCTGCCGGGTACCGGCCGGTTTCACTCAGTCCTTGGAGGACCCGCCGACCTGGATTCCCGCCATGCGGCTCCACTCGTACGGCCCGGTCCTCACCTTCGCCGCGAACTCGCCGTCGAAGGTCTCGTGGCGGGTGATGCCCGCCTTCTCGACGGCCTTCTCGGCGATCTCCATCGACGGGGCGAACACGTCCCCCCAGTCGCCGTCCTCGCCGACGAGGACGATACGGGCGCCGCGCTGCCCGAGGTACGCGATCTGTCCCTCGGCGCCGCCGTGAGCCGTGGCGAAGCCGGTGATCTGCCGGGCGAGCCGGGCCGCCTTCTGCTCGGCCTTCGGGTCCACTTGCTGCGTGTCTGCCATGACCAGGATGCTACCGACGGGTAGATCGAACGGCGACGGGCGGGGTCCGTGGCCTTGACCACGTACCCCGCCCGGTCGGCGGAAAAGAGCGGGCAGGGAGCGGTTACCGCAGGAACGGGTCCACCGCGACGGCCACGAAGAGCAGCGACACATAGGTGATGGACCAGTGGAACAGCCGCATCTCCTTGAGCTTGCCGCCCGTCACCTCGGCCTTCGCGCGGTTCAGCAGCGCGTGCGCCTCCCACAGCCACCAGCCGCCCGCCGCGAGGGCCACCGCCGTGTAGAACCAGCCGGTGTAGCCCAGCGGGGTGAGCAGCAGCGACACCGCGACCATGACCCAGCTGTAGATCACGATCTGCTGGGCGACCGCCTTGTTGGAGGCGATGACCGGCAGCATCGGCACGCCCACGCGCGCGTAGTCCTCCTTGACCTTCATGGACAGCGGCCAGTAGTGCGGCGGCGTCCAGAAGAAGATGACGAGGAAGAGGATGACCGGCGCCCACGCCATCGAGTTGGTGACCGCGGACCAGCCGATCAGCACCGGCATGCAGCCGGCGATGCCGCCCCAGACGATGTTCTGCGACGTACGCCGTTTGAGGATCATCGTGTAGACGACGACGTAGAAGAGGAGTGCGCCGAGGGAGAGCCACGCGGACAGCCAGTTGACGGTCAGCCCGAAGAGCAGCGTCGAGACGACCGCGAGGGAGATGCCGAAGGCGAGGCACTCGCGCGGGCTGACCATGCCGGTCACCAGCGGACGCTGGGCGGTGCGGTCCATCAGCGCGTCGATGTCGCGGTCGATGTACATGTTGAGCGCGTTGGCGCCCCCCGCCGACAGGTAGCCGCCGAGACAGGTCAGCAGCACCAGCGTCAGGTCGGGCACCCCCTGCTGCGCCAGGAACATCACCGGGACGGTGGTGATGAGGAGCAGTTCGATGATCCGCGGCTTGGTGAGCGCCACGAAGGCCATCACACGCGCCCCGAACGGCCGACGGGCAGTGCTCTGACTGGTCCCCAGCACCCCGGCTGGACGGGATTCAACGGCCGTCACGTACACCCCTACAGAGACATCCCAGCAAGCCTCCCCAGGTGAAGCGGGGGTAAGGGCTCGCGCGTACCACGCCACTGTAGACGTTGCCCAGACCCGGACATTCGCGGGGGTCCGCTCGTGTTGGCCGGCAGCCTCCGAGGTGCGGTTCGAAGCTCGATTGAGCACCCGGATGAGCGGCTCCGTATTCATCTGCCGAATGCGGAAACTTCCCAGCCAGGAGGCGGATCGACGGGAGTGCCCGCACTCTGGAATGACTCGGAAAAACGCACGTTATAGAGGGGTAGGCTCGACCTCGCCGGTGGGCCGTCACCGGCATCCGACATGTGGAGAGGAGCCCTGACTCAGGGTGAGCACAAAGCCGACCACCACAGACCTCGAGTGGACCGAGTTGGATCAGCGGGCCGTCGACACCGCCCGCGTCCTGGCCGCCGATGCCGTACAGAAGGTCGGTAACGGCCATCCGGGTACGGCGATGAGTTTGGCGCCTGCCGCCTACACCCTCTTCCAGAAGGTGATGCGGCACGACCCGGCGGACGCCGACTGGGTCGGGCGGGACCGTTTCGTCCTGTCCGCCGGGCATTCGTCCCTGACCCTGTACACCCAGCTCTACCTCGCCGGTTTCGGCCTGGAGCTGGACGACCTGAAGGCGTTCCGCACCTGGGGCTCGAAGACGCCGGGCCACCCGGAGTACGGGCACACCACGGGCGTCGAGACGACGACCGGCCCGCTGGGCCAGGGTGTCGCCAACGCCGTGGGCATGGCGATGGCCGCGCGCTACGAGCGCGGTCTGTTCGACCCGGAGGCCGCCGAGGGCGAGTCGCCGTTCGACCACTTCGTGTACTGCATCGCCGGTGACGGCTGCCTCCAGGAGGGCATCTCCGCCGAGGCGTCCTCGATGGCCGGCCACCAGAAGCTGGGCAACCTG
Source organism: Streptomyces sp. NRRL WC-3626 (assembly GCF_000718785.1). Classification (GTDB taxonomy): domain Bacteria; phylum Actinomycetota; class Actinomycetes; order Streptomycetales; family Streptomycetaceae; genus Streptomyces; species Streptomyces edwardsiae. Next base: position 156,384 of record NZ_JOCA01000018.1, read on the forward strand.
GTCCTGCTGTGGGACGACAACCACATCTCGATCGAGGGCGACACCGAGACGGCCGTCTCGGAGGACACCGTCAAGCGGTACGAGGCGTACGGCTGGCACGTCCAGCGGGTCGCCCCGAAGCCGGACGGCGACCTGGACCCGAACGCGCTCTACGACGCGATCGAGGAGGCCAGGAAGGTCACCGACCGGCCGTCGTTCATCGCGATGCGTTCGATCATCGCCTGGCCCGCGCCGAACGCGCAGAACACGGAGGCCGCGCACGGCTCGGCGCTCGGCGACGACGAGGTGGCGGCCACCAAGCGGGTCCTCGGCTTCGACCCGGAGCAGTCCTTCGAGGTCACCGACGAGGTCATCGGCCACACCCGCAAGGCGCTGGAGCGGGGCCAGGCGGCCCGCGCGGTGTGGGAGAAGTCCTACCAGCAGTGGCGGGACAACAACCCGGAGCGCGCCGCCGAGTACGACCGGATCGCCGCGGGTGACCTGCCGGAGGGCTGGCAGGAGTCGATCCCGGTGTTCGAGCCGGGCAAGGGCGTCGCCACACGTGCCGCGTCCGGCAAGGTGCTCCAGTCGCTCGGCGCGGTCGTCCCTGAGCTGTGGGGCGGCTCGGCCGACCTGGCGGGCTCCAACAACACGACGATCGACAAGACGTCGTCGTTCCTCCCGGCGGACAACCCGCTGCCGGAGGCGGACCCGTACGGGCGCACGATCCACTTCGGTATCCGTGAGCACGCGATGGCCGCGGAGATGAACGGCATCGCGCTGCACGGCAACACGCGCATCTACGGCGGCACCTTCCTGGTGTTCTCCGACTACATGCGCAACGCGGTGCGCCTGTCGGCGCTGATGCACCTGCCGGTGACGTACGTGTGGACGCACGACTCCGTCGGTCTCGGCGAGGACGGCCCGACGCACCAGCCGGTCGAGCACCTGGCCGCGCTGCGCGCCATCCCGGGTCTGAACGTGGTCCGCCCGGCGGACGCCAACGAGACCGCGATCGCCTGGCGGGAGATCCTCACCCGCTGGACGAAGGAGTTCGGCAAGGGCGCCCCGCACGGTCTGGCGCTGACCCGCCAGGGCGTGCCGACGTACGAGCCGAACGAGGACGCGGCGAAGGGCGGCTATGTGCTGTTCGACGCCGAGGGCGGCGACGCCCAGGTCGTTCTCATCGCGACCGGTTCCGAGGTGCACGTCGCCGTGGAGGCGCGCGAGCGGCTGCAGGCCGACGGTGTGCCCACGCGTGTGGTGTCGATGCCGTCCGTGGAGTGGTTCGAGGAGCAGGACCAGGGGTACCGGGACAGCGTCCTGCCGCCGGCCGTCAAGGCGCGCGTGGCCGTCGAGGCCGGTATCGGTCTCACGTGGCACAAGTACGTCGGGGACGCCGGCCGGATCGTGTCCCTGGAGCACTTCGGTGCCTCCGCCGACGGCAAGGTGCTGTTCGAGAAGTTCGGCTTCACCGCCGAGAACGTGGCCGCGCAGGCCCGGGAATCACTCGCCGCAGCCCAGCGCTGACGCTTATATACGACACGTAGGAGATGGAATTTCCATGACAGACGCATTGAAGCGCCTTTCCGACGAAGGCGTGGCGATCTGGCTGGACGACCTGTCGCGCAAGCGGATCACGTCCGGCAACCTCGCCGAGCTGATCGACCAGCAGCACGTCGTGGGCGTCACCACCAACCCGTCGATCTTCCAGAAGGCGATTTCCGAGGGCGACGGCTACGAGCAGCAACTGACCGACCTCGCCGCCCGCAAGGTCACCGTCGAAGAGGCCATCCGCATGATCACGACGGCGGACGTCCGTGACGCCGCCGACATCCTGCGCCCGGTCTTCGACGCCACCGACGGCCAGGACGGCCGGGTCTCGATCGAGGTCGACCCGCGCCTGGCGCACGACACGCGGGCGACGGTCGCCGAGGCCAAGCAGCTGGCGTGGCTGGTGGACCGGCCCAACACGCTGATCAAGATCCCGGCGACGGAGGCCGGTATCCCGGCGATCGCCGAGACCATCGGTCTGGGCATCAGCGTCAACGTGACGCTGATCTTCTCCCTGGAGCGCTACCGCAAGGTCATGGACGCCTTCCTGACCGGCCTGGAGAAGGCGAAGGAGCGCGGCCTGGACCTGTCGAAGATCCACTCCGTGGCGTCCTTCTTCGTGTCCCGTGTGGACACCGAGATCGACAAGCGGATCGACGCGCTCGGCACCGACGAGGCGAAGGCGCTGCGCGGCAAGGCCGCCGTCGCCAACGCGCGCCTGGCCTACCAGGCGTACGAGGAGGTCTTCGGTACCGACCGCTGGGCCGCGCTGGAGCGCGAGGGCGCCAACAAGCAGCGTCCGCTGTGGGCGTCGACCGGTGTGAAGGACAAGGCGTACAAGGCGACGATGTACGTCGACGAGCTGGTGGCGCCGAACACGGTGAACACCATGCCGGAGGCGACGCTGGCCGCCACCGAGCAGCAGGGCGAGATCCGCGGCAACGCGGTCGCCGGCACCTACGAGCAGGCGCGCGCCGACCTGGACGCGGTCGAGGCGCTCGGCATCGCGTACGACGACGTGGTGCAGCTGCTGGAGGACGAGGGCGTCGACAAGTTCGAGGGCGCCTGGAACGACCTGCTGAAGTCGACCGAGGCGGAGCTGCAGCGCCTCGCCCCCTCGGAGGGCTGAAACCTTGTCGAGCAGCAACCCGCTGCGTGACCCCGCCGACCGACGGCTCCCGCGTATCGCGGGGCCGTCGGGCCTGGTCATCTTCGGCGTGACGGGCGACCTGTCGCGCAAGAAGCTGATGCCGGCCGTGTACGACCTCGCCAACCGGGGTCTGCTGCCGCCGGGCTTCTCGCTGGTGGGTTTCGCCCGCCGGGAGTGGGCGAACGAGGACTTCGCGCAGGAGGTCCACGACGCGGTCAAGGAGCACGCCCGTACCCCCTTCCGTGAAGAGGTCTGGCAGCAGCTCATCCAGGGCATGCGGTTCGTTCAGGGCACCTTCGACGACGACGAGTCGTTCGAGCGGCTGCGGGACACGATCGAGGAGCTGGACAAGGCGCAGGGCACGGGCGGCAACTTCGCCTTCTACCTGTCGGTGCCGCCCCGGTCCTTCCCGGTGGTCATCCAGCAGCTGAAGAAGCACGGGCTGGCCGACCAGACCAACGGGTCCTGGCGGCGGGCGGTGATCGAGAAGCCGTTCGGGCACGATCTGAAGTCGGCCGAGGAACTGAACGCCCTCGTGCACGAGGTGTTCGCCCCGGAGCAGGTGTTCCGGATCGACCACTACCTCGGCAAGGAGACGGTCCAGAACATCCTGGCGCTGCGGTTCGCCAACACGATGTTCGAGCCGATCTGGAACCGGTCGTTCGTGGACCATGTGCAGATCACCATGGCCGAGGACATCGGCATCGGCGGCCGGGCCGGTTACTACGACGGTATCGGCGCCGCCCGTGACGTCATCCAGAACCACCTTCTGCAGCTGATGGCGCTGACCGCGATGGAGGAGCCGGCCTCCTTCGACGCGGACGCGCTGGCGGCGGAGAAGACCAAGGTGCTCGGTGCCGTGCGGCTGCCGAAGGACCTGGGCCGGGACACCGTGCGCGGGCAGTACGCGGCCGGCTGGCAGGGCGGCGCGAAGGCGGTCGGGTATCTGGAGGAGGACGGCATCGACGCCTCCTCGAAGACCGACACCTATGCGGCGATCCGGCTGGGCGTCGACAACCGCCGCTGGGCGGGTGTCCCCTTCTATCTGCGCACCGGCAAGCGGCTGGGCCGCCGGGTCACCGAGATCGCGGTGGTCTTCCAGCGGGCGCCGCACTCCCCCCCCGGAGGCGTACGAGCGTCTGATCCTCGACGTTCTGCTCGGCGACTCCAATCTCTTCCCGCGTACGGAGGAGGTGGAGCTGTCCTGGAAGATCCTCGACCCGATCGAGCGGTACTGGGACGGCAACGGCAGGCCGGCCCAGTACCCGGCCGGCACCTGGGGGCCCGTCGAGGCGGACGAAATGCTCGAGCGAGACGGACGGAGCTGGCGCCGGCCATGAAGACAGACCTCACGGACACCACCGCCAGCAAGATCAACAAGGCGCTGGTGCAGGCCCGCCGGGCGATCGGCACACCGGCCGTCGGCATGGTGCTCACGCTGGTCATCGTCACGGACGAGGAGAACGCGTACGACGCGCTGAAGTCGGCCGGCGACGCCTCGCACGAGCATCCCTCGCGCACGCTGGTCGTCATCAAGCGTGTCTCCCGTTCGCCGCGCGACCGCACCCAGTCCCGTCTCGACGCCGAGGTGCGGGTCGGCGCGGACGCCGGCACCGGCGAGATCGTCGTCCTGCGCCTGTACGGCGAGGTCGCCGAGCACGCCCAGTCGGTGGTGCTGCCGCTGCTGCTGCCGGACGCCCCGGTGGTGGTGTGGTGGCCGGTCAACTCCCCCCTGGACCCGGCGAAGGACCCGCTGGGCGCGCTGGGCCAGCGCAGGGTGACCGACACCTACGCCTGCGAGAAGCCGGTGCAAGAGCTGGCCGCCCGCGCCGACGCCTACACCCCCGGTGACACGGACCTGTCGTGGACCCGCATCACGCCCTGGCGTTCGATGCTGGCCGCGGCGCTGGACCAGGTCGCCTGTGAGGTGCAGGGCGTCGAGGTGGAGGGCGAGGAGTTCAACCCGAGCTGTGAGCTGCTGGCGATGTGGCTCGCGGACCGGCTGGACGTCCCCGTCAGGCGCGCCCGCTCCAGCGGTCCCGGGCTGACGGCCGTCCGGATGGACACCGACTGCGGTCCGATCGTGCTGGACCGTGCCGACGGTTCGCTGGCGACGCTGTCCATCCAGGGTCAGCCGAAGCGTGCGGTGGCGCTCAAGCGCCGGGACACGGCGGAGCTGATCGCGGAGGAGCTGCGCCGGCTGGACCCGGACGACACGTACGCGTCGGCGCTGCGCTACGGCGTGGAGCGGCTGAAGTCGGCCAAAGGAGCAGGGGAACGAGAAGGCGTCCCCACTCCCGTCGAGTCGGCTGCGAAAGCTCCCGCGGCAGAGGCGACGGCGCAGGCCCCGGTGAAGAAGGCGGCGGCGAAGTGAGTACGGCACCGCAGCTGGTCGTGCACCGGGACAAGGAGCTGATGGCGCAGGCCGCGGCGGCCCGGCTGATCACGAGGATCGTGGACGCGCAGGCGTCGCGGGGCTCCGCATCCGTCGTCCTGACGGGCGGCCGCAACGGCAACGGCCTGCTGGCCGCGCTGGCGGCCGCCCCGGCGCGGGACGCGATCGACTGGTCCCGGCTGGACCTGTGGTGGGGTGACGAGCGCTTCCTGCCGGAGGGCGACCCGGAGCGCAATGTCACGCAGGCTCGTGAGGCACTGCTGGACGCGGTGCCGTTGGACCCGGAGCGCGTGCACGCCATGCCCGCGTCGGACGGCCCGCACGGCTCGGACGTCGACACGGCGGCGGCCGCCTACGCGGAGGAACTGGCGGCAGCGGCGGACCCGTCGCACCACGCCCCGGTCCCGTCCTTCGACGTCCTGATGCTGGGCGTCGGCCCGGACACCCATGTGGCGTCGCTCTTCCCGGAGTTCCCGGCGGTCCGCGAAACGGAGCGCACGGTGGTGGGCGTCCACGGCGCCCCGAAACCCCCGCCGACGAGGATCACCCTGACCCTCCCCGCGATCCGGGCGGCAAGGGAGGTCTGGCTCCTGGCAGCCGGCGAGGACAAGGCGGAGGCAGCGGAGATCGCCCTGTCGGGAGCGGGCGAGATCCAGTCCCCGGCAGCGGGCGCGTACGGCCGCACCCGCACACTGTGGCTGCTGGACAGCGCTGCGGCGTCCCGGCTCCCAAGGGCGCTGTACCCACCGGCGTCGGCGTAGATTCAGCCCGTCCGGCGTTCGAGGACGAGGCCCGAAGGGCCGAAGAAGGGGGTCCGGGGGCGCAGCCCTCAGGGGACGGGAACGGGAAGGGGCGGCGGGGGCGGGAAAAAGCCCCCACCGCCCCCACCCGCTACTTGACGGACCCCGCCATGACCCCCTGCACGAAGTGCCGCTGAAACGCGAAGAACACCGCGACCGGCACCACCAGCGACAGGAACGCCCCCGGCGCCAGCACATCGATATTGCTGCCGAACTGCCGGATCTGCGACTGCAGCTGCACGGTCAACGGCTGCGAGGAACTGTCCGCGAACAACAACGCGACGAGCATGTCGTTCCACACCCAGAGAAACTGGAAGATCGCCAGACTGGCGATGGCCGGCCGGCCCACGGGCAACACCAGCCGAGTGAAGATCCGCCACTCGCTCCCTCCGTCCATCCGGGCGGCCTCCAGCATCTCCTTCGGCATCTCCGCGAAGTAGTTCCGCAGCAGGAACACCGCGAACGGCAGCCCGTACGCCACATGGAACAGCACGACCCCGGGAATGGTCCCGAACAGCCCGAGCTGCCCGAAGAGCTTGGCGACCGGCAGCAGCCCGATCTGCACGGGCACGACCAACAGCGCGACCACCAGCAGGAAAACAGGCTCCCGCCCGGGGAAGTCCAGCCAGGCGAAGGCGTATCCGGCGAGCGCGGCGACCACCACCACCAGCACCGTGGTGGGCACGGAGATCAGCACGGTGTTCCAGAACGCCTGAGTGATCCCCGAATTCCCCAGCAGCGCGGAGTAGTTGTCGAAGGACAGCTCCCCCGGGCTGGTGAACACGGTCCACCAGCCCCCCTCCGCCGTGTCCTGCGCGGACCGCAGCGAGGAGAGGAACAGCCCGGCCAGCGGGGTCATCCACACCAGCCCGATCACCACCAGGAACGCCTGCACCACCACGTTGCCCAGCACACGCCGCACCGCACTCATCGCTGACTCCTCCGGAAACGGCGGACGTTGAACACCATGGCGGGGATGACCAGAAGCAGCAGCAGTACACCCAGCGCACTGCCCAGCCCCTGGTTGTTGCCGCCGCCGAACGACACCAGCCACATCTGCGTCGCGAGCACGGTCGCGTCCTCCTGCACGGGGCCGGGCGCGATGATGTAGACGAGGTCGAAGACCTTCATCACGTTGATCACCAGCGTCACGAACACCACGGTGAGGACGGGCGCGAGCAGCGGTACGGTGATCCGCCGGAAGATCTGCCACTCATTGGCCCCGTCCATCCGCGCCGCCTCGAGCGCGTCCCGGGGCAGCGCGGACAGCCCCGCCCCGATGAGCACCATCGCGAACCCGGTCCAGATCCACAGGTACGCCCCGATGATCGCGGGGGTGACGAGCGCCGGGCCGAGCCAGGAGATTCCGTCGTAGGGAGCCGCGAAGTTCGACGAGGGGAGCTTCAGGGCGTACGCCCCTCCGTCGAGCCCCGCGAACCGAAACGACCCGTCGGCGGCCGTGGTCGTACTGGCCACCTTCTCGCCGTCCCGCACCGCCTCGACCGTGACACCGGGCAGCCCGCTCTCCTCCGGGTCGACGACCCCCGGCTTGCCTCCCCCGCCGGGCGTGAAGTCGAGGTACACGACACCGCGTACCTCGTCCGAGCCGGCCTCCCCCGCCGCGGCGGCGGGTTCGGCACCCCCCGGCAGATCCTTGGGCGCCACCCCCACCAGCCCCAGCACGGCGGCCGTTCCCCCGGGCGACACCTCCGCCCCGGTGACGTACGACCCGTCGGCCTCCTTGACCAGCCCCTCCCCCTCCCGCGCACGCGCGGCCGGATACGACGAGGAGCCCTCGAAGGCGTCGTGGACGGAGACGACCGCCGCGTTGAGCACGCCCTTGTCCGGGTCGTCGTCGTAGGCGAGCCGGAAGATGATGCCGGCGGCGAGGAAGGAGACGGCCATCGGCATGAAGAGCAGCAGCTTGAACGCGGTGGCCCAGCGGACCTTCTCCACCAGGACGGCGAGGATCAGCCCGAGCCCGGTCAGCAGCGTCGGAGCCACGACGACCCAGATCGCGGTGTTCCGGACGGCCTTGAGGGTGGTCGGGTCGCGGAACATCTCGGCGTAGTTCTCGCCGCCCACGAACTCGTTGCCGGAGGCGTCGAAGAAGCTGCGGCCGACGGAGAACAGCACCGGGTACACGACGAGCGCGCCCAGCAGCAGCAGGGCCGGGAAGACGAACAGCAGGGCGATCAGGCGCCCCCGACGGCGCAGGCGCCGGCCGCCCGCGCCGTCGGGGTGTGCGGGTGCCGGAGGGCTCGCCTCTTTCACCAGGGTGGCGGTCATGGCGGTCAGTTCCCGTACGCCTTGGCCGCGGCCTTCTCGAGCTCGGCGGCGGTCTTCGCCGGGTCGGCCGGGTCGCGCAGGAAGTCCTGGAGGATCTTCCACTCGCCGGTGCCCTTGGTGCCGCCGAAGGCGGCGGGGGCCTGGTCGGACATGTCGAAGCGGACCGAATCGCCCGCCTCGATCAGGGACTTGGCGGTGGCGCGGGTGACGTCGTCGCCGTAGGAGGCGAGGTCGAGCTTCTTGTTCGGGGAGAGGAAGCCGCCCGCCTCGGCCCATACGGCGGCGGCCTCCGGGGAGGCGAGGTACTCCACGAGTGCCATGCCGGCGTCGCTGTTCTTGCCGTCCTTGAGGACGACGGCCGCGTCACCGCCGCTGACCACGGGGGCCTTGCCGTCGCCGACCGGCGGGAACGGGAAGAAGTCGGCGTCGGTGCCGATGTCCTTGCCGAACTGGTCCTTGGCGACACCGGCGACGAAGTCGCCCTCGTAGACCATGGCGGCCTCGGCCTTCGGGCCGAAGACCTTCTCCACCGAGCCGGGGAAGTCGGTGTTGAGGGCCTGCTTCTGGCCGCCCGCGACGAGCTGCTTGTCCTTGAAGAGCTTGCCGAGGGTGGTGAGCGCGCCGACGACGGTCGGGTCGGTCCACTTGATCTCGTGCGCGGCGAGGGCGTCGTACTTCTCGGGCCCGGCCTGGGAGAGGTAGACGTTCTCGAACCAGTCGGTGAGCGTCCAGCCGTCCTGTCCGGCGACGGAGAACGCGGCGAGTCCGGAGTCGGAGATGGTGCGCCCGTTCTCCAGCATGGCGTCGTACGTCGTCGGCGGGGTGACGCCGGCCTGTTCGAGGGCCGCGGGGCTGTACCAGACGGTCGACTTGTGGGCGGCCTTGAAGTACAGGCCGTAGAGGGTGCCGTCGACGCTGCCGTAGTTCTGCCAGACGTCGGCGAAGTTGCCGCCGACCTGGCTCTTCACCTTCTCGTCGAGCGGCTTGAGCCAGCCCTTCTCGGCGAACTGCTTGAGTACGCCGACCTGCGGGACCATGACGACGTCGGGGGCGTTGCCGCCCTCGATCTTGCTGCCGACGACGGTGGAGACGTTGTCGCCGGTGGAGACGAAGGCGGTCTTGGCGCCGGTCTTCTCGGTGAAGGCGTCGAGCACCTTCTGGAAGTTCTTCTGCTCGCTGCCGGACCAGACACCGGCCACGGTGACGGTCTGGCCGCTGAGCGACTGGCCTTCGCCGCCGCCGGCGGTGACGGGGTCGCCGCTGCCGCAGGCGGTCGCGCCGAGGGCGAGGACCAGGGCGGTGCATCCGGTGAGCAGGGTGGTACGTCGTCGCATCATCGTCGATGTCCTTCGTGGGTACGGGAGTTGCGTCGGTACGGGTCTTCAGGAGCCGTCGATCCACCACGCGGCGGTGGAACCGGCGAGCGTCCCGGGCGGGCAGGGGCCGCTGGCGAGCAGCGGGGTGCCGGCCACCGGGGCGGGTACGGGGGCGGTGCCGAAGTTGACGGCGCAGACCAGGTCGTCGCCGCGGCTGAAGGCGAGGACGCCGGGCTGGGTGTCCAGCCAGCGGAGCGTGCCCTCGCCCAACTGCTCCAGGGCCCATCGCAGTTGGAGTCCATCGCGGTACAGGTGCCAGAAGGAGCGGGTGTCGGCGAGCGCCCGGTCGGTGGCGTGCTCGGCGAACCACTCGGGCTGCGGCAGCCAGGGCCGTACGCCCTCGGCACCGGAGGTGAAGCCGAACGGCGAGGCCTGTCCGGACCAGGGCAGCGGTACCCGGCAGCCGTCGCGTATCCGCGCGCGGCTGCCGGTGCGGTGGAAGATCGGGTCGGTGAGCACGTCGTCGGGCAGGTCGACGACCTCGGGCAGGCCCAGTTCCTCGCCCTGGTAGATGTACGCGGCGCCGGGCAGCGCCAGCATCAGCAGGGCGGCGGCGCGGGCGCGGGCCGGGCCGAGTCCGCTGCCGTCGGGGGTGGGTTCGCCGTAGCGGGTGACGGTGCGGACCTGGTCGTGGTTGTTGAGGACCCAGGTGACGGTGGAGCCGGTGCCGGCGATGTCCTGCATGGCCTCGGAGATGACCTTGCGGAAGGCGTCGGCGTCCCAGGGGGCGCCGAGCAGGTCGAAGAAGAAGGCCTGGTGGAGTTCGTCCGGGCGGACGTAGCGGGCGTGTTCGCGGGCGGTGGGGACGGACACCTCGCCGACCAGGAGGCGTTCGCGGCCGTCGCGGGCGGTGTACTCCTCGCACACCGTGCGCCAGTGCCGCCACACGTCGTGCACCTCGGGCTGGTTCCAGGCGAGCGGGTTGACCGAGTCGCGGGTGCGGGCGTCGGCCTCCGGGTCCGGGGAGTCGGGCAGCCGCGGGTGCTTGTACAGGCCGGCGGCGACGTCGATACGGAAGCCGTCGACACCCCGGTCCAGCCAGAAGCGGAGGATGCGGTCGAACTCGGCGGCGACCTCGGGCTCGCGCCAGTTCCAGTCCGGCTGTTCGGGCGTGAACATGTGCAGGTACCACTGTCCGGGCCGGCCGTCCGCCTCGGTGACCCGGGTCCAGGCGGGTCCGCCGAACATGGCGTGCCAGTTGTTGGGCGGTTCGGCTCCGTCGGGGCCGCGGCCGTCGGCGAAGTGGAAGCGGGCGCGTTCGGGGCTGCCCGGGGCCGCGTCGAGTGCGGCGCGGAACCAGGGGTGCTCGCTGGAGCAGTGGTTGGGGACGATGTCCAGCAGCACCTTGACGCCGAGCCGCCGGGCGGTGGCGACCAGCAGGTCGAACTCGGCGAGGTCGCCGAAGACCGGGTCGACGCCGGTGTAGTCGGCGACGTCGTAGCCGTGGTCGTGCTGCGGCGAGGGGTAGAAGGGGCTCAGCCAGATCCCGTCCACGCCGAGCTTCTTCAGATACGGCAGCCCGGTCCTGACGCCGGCGAGGTCACCGATGCCGTCGCCGGTGCTGTCGAGAAAGCTGCGGACGTAGACCTGATAGATCACCGCGTCACGCCACCAGTGGTGCCTGTTCACCCCATCGGACCTGTCTGTGAGGAAGCTTGTTATGCATGCATGTTAGGTAGCACGGTCGCGAGGGTGTCAATGAACGTACGTAAGCTACCCGGGAGTTGGCCGGTACAGAGAGGTCTTTACAGGGACATAGCGGGCACCTTTGAGACACCCGCGTTACCTAACATGTAACTAGGAGGGCTCCGCTAGCGCGCGGAGACGGCGGCGAGCTCGCCCGCCAGCCGGCGCACCGCGGCCTCGGGCGTCTGCCGCCCGGTCATCGCGTCGTGCACCACCGCCTGCACCACCAGGCTCACCTGGTCGTAGTGCGGGCTCTTGGGGCGCGGGGCGGCGGCGAGCACGCTCTCGCGCAGGGTCGGGAGATAGGGGAACCGCCGGACCAGTTCCGGATCGTCGTACAGATCGGCCCGTACGGGCGGCAGCGCTCCGCGTGTGAGGACCTGGCGCTGCACGCGCTCGCTGGTGAGGTACGCGAGCAGGCGCGCGGCGGAGTCGGGATGCCGGGCGTGGCTGCTGACGGCCAGGTTGGACCCGCCGAGGACACTCGTCCCCGGGCCGTCCGGTCCCGGCAGCGGTACGGCGCCGACCTTGCCGGCGATCTGGGACCCGGGGGCGGAGGCGGCGACGTAGGCGTAGGGCCAGTTACGCAGGAAGAGCAGCCTGCCCTCCTGGAAGGCCCGCTTGGACTCCTCCTCCTTGTACGCCAGCGCCTCGCGCGGGATCCAGCCCTCGCGGACGCCGCGGGCGAGGAAGCCGATGCCGTCCCTGGCCGCCCGTGAGTCGACGGTGACGCGTTCGCCCTCGTCGCCGAGGATGGTGCCGCCGGCCGAGTAGACGGCCTCGGCCGCGTTGACGGTGAGGCCCTCGTAGGGCAGGAACTGGCCGGCGTAGCCGCCGAGTCCGTGCCGCGGGGCGAGGGTTTCGGCGGCCTCCTCGAGCTCGGCCCAGGTACGCGGCGGCGGGACGCCCTCGGCGTCGAGGACGTCCTTGCGGTACAGGAGCAGCCCGGCGTTGGTGACGTACGGGACCGCGTACAGGCGTTCGTCGTAGGTCGCCGTGTCCACGACCCGGGGCAGGAAGGTGCCGAGCGGGAAGCGCTCGCGGGGCAGCGGGCGGATCCAGCCGGCGGCGGCGAACTCCGACGTCCAGCTGACGTCGATGTTGAGCACGTCGAACCGGCCGCGCTCACCGCCGCGCAGATCGGTGATCATCTGCGCGCGGGTCTCGTCGGCGGAGTCGGGCAGTTCGACGAGGGTGACCCGCTCGCCGGGGTGGGTGCGGTTCCAGCCGTCGAGCACCGAGCCGAGATAGCCGGTGAGGTCGCCGGCGGTGGCCAGGGTGAGTGGTCCCCGGCCCTCCGCGGCGGCTTCGTCGGCCTGCGCTCCGGAGGCGACGTAACCGGTCAGGACGATGATCAGGACGAGGAGGCCCCTACCGGCGGCATGGATCCACCGCATAGGTTCCTCCCTGTACACCGGCACCCGGGCACCATCGTCCGGGGGTCAGAGGCCATGTATACCTGTTAGGTATGCGCGATACTAGGCCCTGCGGCACATTACCCACCGTCGAGGAGGAGAGCTCGAGTGCGGCTGCCCCTCCTGGCGCTGCTCGCCCGTGGCCCGGCACACGGTTACGAGCTCAAGCAGGACCTTGAGCAACTGCTGGGCTCCGCGTACCCTCAGCCGAACGTCGGCCAGATCTACGTCACCCTCGGCCGCCTCGAGAGAGCGGGACTGATCGAGGGCGAGGACGTCGAGCAGTCGAGCCGGCCCAACAAGAAGGTCTACCACCTCACCGACGCCGGGCGGGAGGCGCTGCGCGCCTGGTACGAGGAGACGGCGGACGAACCGCGGGTGCGGGACGAGTTCTTCATGAAGCTGGCCCTGGCCCCGCAGACCGGTCTCGCCGACCAGATCGCGCTGATCAACCGACAGCGGCGCCAGTACCTGAACACCATGCGGCAGTTGTCGAAGCTGGCCGCCGCCGAGGACCGGGACAACCGCATCTCCCAACTGCTGATCGAGGGCGCCATGCTGCATCTGCAGGCCGACCTGGACTGGCTGGAGCGGTGCCAGGAGGAGCTGGAGGAGCTTCAGTGAGCGAGCGCACCGCTGAAGTGCTGCGCGCCGAAGGCCTGGTCAAGACGCACCACGGCGAGGGCGCCCCGGCGCATGCCGTGCGCGGGGTCGGTCTGCGGGTGGCGCCCGGCGAGTTCGTGGCGATCACCGGGCCGTCCGGGGCGGGCAAGTCGACGCTGCTGCATCTGCTCGGCGGGCTGCAGCGGCCGGACGCCGGCAGCATCTGGCTGGACGGCGAGTGCACCGACGGCTACGGCGAGGCCCGCTGGGCGGTGGAGCGCCGCAAGCGGATCGGCATCGTCTTCCAGTTCTTCAACCTCGTCTCCGGCCTGTCCGTCGCCGACAACGTGGAGCTGCCCGCCCTGCTCGCCGGGGTGTCGCCGAAGAAGGCCCGCGCCGGACGGGAGGAACTCCTGGCCGAGCTGGGACTCGACGGCAAGGAGCGGAGCATGCCGGGCGAACTGTCCGGCGGTGAGCAGCAGCGGGTCGCGCTGGCCCGGGCGCTGGTCAACCATCCGCCGCTGCTGCTGGCCGACGAGCCGGCGGGCAGCCTGGACAGCAAGGGCACCCGTGAGGTGATGCGGCTGCTCTCCCGCTTCCACGCGCGCGGGCAGACGATCCTGCTGGTCACGCACGACGCCCGGCTGGCGAGCGCGGCGGACCGGGTGATCAGCTTCTTCGACGGCCGGATCGCCGACGACGCCGCACTCGACGGCGGTACGCCGCCGCGCCGGGCCGGGACATCCGGTGTGCTGGAGCTCAAGGACTGACATGCGCTGCCATCAGCGCCCCGTGAGGGGCTGACCACCGGTGCGGGCGACCCTGCGCTGGGCGCACTCCGATCTGCGGACGCATCGCGGCGAGGCACTGTTCCTGGTGCTCGCCACGGCCGGCATCGTCGCGTCCCTGCTGCTGGCCACGGCCCTGTTCGGCTATGCCACCAACCCCTGGCAGCGCGTCTTCGCCCAGGCGCACGGCGCGCACGTCACGCTGCACACCACCGCGGCCGCCGACGCCGGGAGACTGGCCGGGCTGGACGGTGTGGAGTCCGTCGCCGGGCCCTCTCCGACGGCTTCGCTCACCCTCGCCTCCGCGGGCGGCCGTGCCTCCGTGGAACTGCGCGGCACCTCCGGGAAACCCGGGGTGGGCCGCCCGCTGATCACCTCGGGGCACTGGCTGGACCCCGCGACGCCCGACGGCGTGGTCCTGGAGAGCCGGCTCGCGCGGGCGCTGCTCGCGGCCCCCGGTGACACGCTCACCGTGCCCGGTACCGCCCGGCGGCTGACCGTGGTGGGCGTCGCCGACAGCGCCGAGCCGCGTTACCGGCCCGGTGAGCAGGCCGGTCTGGTGTGGGCGCTGCCGTCGGCGGTGCCGGACCCGGCCGGCCAGGTCGTCGGGCTGCGGCTGACCGACCCGGGCGACACCGGGTACGCCGTGCAGCGGGCGGTGACGGAGCTGGGCGCCGGGGCGATCGGCGAGGTCGCCACCTGGCAGCAGGCGCGTGCCGAGGCGCAGGGCGACAACCGGCTGCTCGGTCAGGTGCTCGGCCTGTTCGGCCTGGGCGCGCTGGCCGCCGCCGGGTTCGCCGTGCACGGGGCGATCGGCACCCGTATCCGGGGTCATCTGCGGGACATCTCGATCCTCAAGGCGATCGGTTTCACGCCCGGCCAGGTCGTCCGTGTCTTCCTGATCCAGCATCTCCTGTACGCCCTGCTCGGTGCCGTGGCCGCCGCCGTGCTCACCGAGGCGCTGGGCAGCGCGGTGCCGGGGCGGCTCGGGGCCGCGGTCGGCGTATGGCAGGGGCTGCCCGGTCATACCGCGGCGCTGTTCGTCGTACCGGTCGGGGCGGTGCTGTTCATCGGCGCGACCACCTCGCTGGCCGCCTGGCGGGCGGGACGCGTACCGCCGGTGCCGGTCCCCCGGCCGGCGGCGCCCCCGGCCGGACGGCTGACCGGTGTCGCGCGGCGGGCGCTGGGGGCGGGGGTGCCGCCGGCGCTGGTCCTCGGCTGGCACAAGGCGTTCACCCGGCGGCCGCGTTCGCTGAGCGCGGTCGGCAGGCTGGCGCTGCCCCTGCTGCTGATCGTGGTGGCACTGAGCGCGTGGACCACCATCGACCGGTTCCACAGCAGCCCGGAGCGGATGGGGCTGCCCACGGCGCTCAGTGTCCGCGCGGACGCCTCACTGGACGACGGGGAGGCCCGCGCGCTGCTGGAGCGCGATCCGCAGGTGGCCGCCGCCTACCCGGGCGTCGAGGTGGCCGCGCTGGTCCCCGGCCAGACCGCGACCATCGCCCTGCGCGGGCTCGGCACGCACGCGGAGCCGTACCCGTTCACCCTGGCCGAGGGGCGTGCCGCGCACGGCCCGGACGAGGCGGTGGCCGGGCAGGGGCTGCTCGACCTGCTGCACGTACGGGTCGGCGACTGGGTGCGGATGACCGTCGGGGAGCGGCCGCAGATCCTGCACATCGTCGGCCGCAGCATCGAGCCGGAGAACGCCGGCCGGGTCATCTCGACCTCGCTGGACACCCTCCGCGCCAACGACCCGGATCTGCGGCCCGCCCAGTACCAGCTCCGCCTGGACCCGGGCGCGGACCCGGCGGCGGTCGCGGGGCGGCTGACGGCGGCGGGCAGCGGCCATCTGGACGTGCACACCGTGACCAACCCGGCCGACGGGCTGTCCCCGCTGCGGGCGGTGGTCCTCGGGCTGATCGTGGTGCTGGCGCTGATCGGGCTGATCGAGCTGCTGACGGCGATCGGGGGCACGGTGCGGGAGGGGGAGCGTGATCTGCTGGCGCTGAAGGCCATCGGTCTGACCCCCCGGCAGATCACCGCGGTCACGGTCACCGCCACGGCCGGTACGGCGCTGGCGGCGGTCCTCCTCGCGATGGCCCTGGGGCTGCCGCTGGCCCGTTGGCTGATCGACGCGCAGGGGATCTCGAGCGGCGTCGGCTCGGGCATCGCCCAACTGCCCTCCCCCGCGCTGCTCGTGCCGCTCGGCGGGGCGGCGGTGCTGGGGGCCGCGGCTCTCGCCGCCCTCCCCGCAGCCCGCTCGACCCGCCGCCGCCTCGCGGACACGCTGAGCGCGGTGGCCTGACCTTCTTTCGCCCCCGGACCCCCGCTCCTCCTGGTTTCAGCCCCTCCGGCGTTTGAGGAGCGGGGTCTGGGGCGGAGCCCCAGTTTCGGGACGGGAAGGGGCGGCGGGGGCGAGAAAGACCCGGCGTCAGCCGTGAACGTACGGGTTCCCCTGGAACGGCGGCACAGGCGGCGGCATGGGCGGAAGCCCGGCCGGATGCGTCGCCAGACGAATCCCGTACCGCCGCCTCAACCGCCCCACCTCCGCCCAGGCGATCGCCGTGACGGTCACCGGCGCCCCCAGAATGAACACGATCCCCATCGTGAGGCTGAGCCCATGCAGATCCCCGGTGACAAGATCCGGAATCGCCATCAGCCAACTGGTCACCGTGGCCAGCAGAGCCGGCAGGCACCGATGCACGGCCGCCGTACCGAAGAAGTTCCCGGACACCCGCACGGCCCCGGAGGCCACGAAGATCAGCATCCACATCATCGTCAGCCCGACGCCCATGATCGCGAGCATGCTGTTGGAGCCGTTCGTCCACTGCACCAGCATCACCATCGCCACCACACACCCGATGAACAGCAGCAACAGCTTGAGGGAGTTCAGCAGCGGCACCCGCAACTGGCGCACGGTACCGGTGCGCCGCCAGACGAAGAGCATCACGCCGACCGTCAGCGGCGTGAGGAACAGCAGCACCGCCGAGGCCGTCAGCGCGTTCTCCAGCAGCTCCGTGACCTCGAAGCCGCCCTCCAGGACCGTGTAGACGCCGACGGAGGCGACCGCCCCGGCGATGACCCTGAAGCGCTTCAGCCGCTCGATGGTCGGGTCGAGCGACGGCGGGATCCACGCGGGGTGGAACACCGCCGTCGCGACCTGGTGAGGTTTCAGGAAGCTGCGTGCCGTCAGCGTGCCGCCGGTCCAACTTCCGTGCGTACGTGCCACCTTGTGCTCCCCCGAGCGTTCGCCGTGATGATCGCGGGGGATTCTACGGGAAGCGGACGGCGCTGTGCCGCCCGCTTTCCCTCAGGGGCGTCACCGCCGCCCGCGCAGCTCCCGGTAGGTGGCGACGAGGGCCTTCGTCGAGGCATCGAGCCCCGGCACGTCGGCGCCCTCGGTGAGCGCGGGTTCGACCCGCTTGGCGAGGACCTTGCCGAGTTCGACACCCCACTGGTCGAAGGAGTCGATGTTCCAGACCGCGCCCTGCACGAACACCTTGTGCTCGTAGAGCGCGACGAGCTGGCCGAGCACGGACGGCGTGAGCTCCCGCGCGAGGATCGTGGTCGTCGGGTGGTCGCCCTTGAACGTCTTGTGCGGGACCAGTTCCTCCGGCACACCCTCGCCGCGTACCTCGTCCGGGGTCTTGCCGAAGGCGAGCGCCTGGGTCTGCGCGAAGAAGTTGGCCATCAGCAGATCGTGCTGAGCGGCCAGTTCACCGCTCAGCTCGGCGACGGGCTCGGCGAAGCCGATGAAGTCCGCCGGAATCAGCTTCGTACCCTGGTGGATCAACTGGTAGTAGGCGTGCTGCCCGTTGGTACCGGGCGTGCCCCACACCACCGGGCCGGTCTGCCAGTCCACCTCGCGCCCGTCCCGGCCGACGTACTTGCCGTTGGACTCCATGTCGAGCTGCTGGAGGTAGGCGGTGAACTTCGACAGGTAGTGCGAGTACGGCAGTACCGCGTGCGACTGCGCGTCGTGGAAGTTGCCGTACCAGACGCCCAGCAGGCCCAGCAGCAGCGGCACGTTGGACTCGGCGGGCGCGGTGCGGAAGTGCTCGTCGACGATCCGGAACCCGTCGAGCATCTCCCGGAAGCGGTCCGGGCCGATGGCGATCATCAGCGAGAGGCCGATGGCGGAGTCGTAGGAGTAACGGCCGCCGACCCAGTCCCAGAACTCGAACATGTTCGCCGTGTCGATGCCGAAGCCGGCGACCTTCTCGGCGTTGGTCGACAGCGCGACGAAGTGCTTGGCGACGGCGGCCTCGTCCTTGAGGGCGCTCAGCAGCCAACCGCGCGCGGAGGTCGCGTTGGTGACCGTCTCGATGGTGGTGAACGTCTTGGACGCGATGATGAACAGCGTCTCCGCCGGGTCCAGATCGCGGATCGCCTCGTGCAGGTCGGCGCCGTCCACGTTGGACACGAAGCGGACGGTGAGGTCGCGGTCGGTGAAGGCGCGCAGCGCCTCGTACGCCATGGCGGGGCCGAGGTCGGAGCCGCCGATGCCGACATTGACGACGTTGCGGATCCGCTTGCCCGTGTGACCGGTCCACTCGCCGGAGCGGACACGTCCGGCGAAGTCGGCCATCTTGTCGAGGACTGCGTGTACGGCCGGGACGACGTTCTCCCCGTCGACCTCGACCACCGTGTCGCGGGCGGCGCGGAGCGCGGTGTGCAGGACGGCGCGGTCCTCGGTGGTGTTGATCCGCTCGCCGCCGAACATGGCGTCGCGCAGTCCGAACACATCGGTGGCGAGAGCCAACTCCCGCAGCAGCCGCAGGGTGTCGTCGGTGACGAGGTGCTTGGAGTAGTCGATGTACAGGTCACCGACCCGGAGGGTGTACGCGGTGCCGCGGCCGGGGTCGCCGGCGAACAGCTCACGCAGCCGCACCTCGCCGAGCTCCTCACGGTGCTTGGCCAGCGCGGTCCACTCGGGCGTCTGATTGAGCCTGGTACGACCGTCTGCGTTCATCTCGGACTTCAGCCTTCTTCCTTGGGTGTTCCCGCCGACCCCAACCTAATTGATCAGCGATGAACAGGCCGGAAGAAGAAGGGGGAAGGAAGCCGAAGCGGATCGCTCCGCGATCCCTAGATCTCGCCCCGCAGCTTGGCGAGGGCCTCCGCGAGGATCGCCTCGCCGTCCGCGTCGCTGCGCCGCTCCCGCACATAGGCGAGGTGCGTCTTGTACGGCTCGGTGCGCGGCGGATCCGGCGGGTTGTCCTGGTCCTGGCCGGCCGGAAAGCCGCAGCGGGGGCAGTCCCACGTATCGGGCACCTGCGCGTCGCTCGCGAAGCTCGGCTGGGTCTCGTGCCCGTTGGAGCACCAGAAGGAGATGCGCAGCCGGGGCGCGGACTCGCCGCGCTCGGCCTCGCCCATCGGGCCCGCCCCGACCCGGCTTCCCCGGATCGCGTTGCCACTTGCCACGGTCGTAACTCCCTGCGTGATGGTGCCGCAAAGCGAGTCGGCGTTCCGCTTCGCTGCGAGCGCCTCAGTCTACGTAAGGCCCAACGCACGTCCAGTGCCGGGAGTTACCGCCCCCTGTCCAGACGCAGGCCCCATGATAGGCCGCGCTCTGCTGCGCGTACCGAACATGGGGCCTTACGTGCGGAATGCTTGGGAAATGGGTGCGTGGCACGCCCTCGGATCAGTTGTTCATCTTCATGGTGATGCCGAGCACGACAATGCACGCGAACCAGAGCAGACCGACCACGAGGGTGATCCGGTCGAGGTTGCGCTCGGCGACCGAGGAGCCGCCGACGGAGGACTGCATGCCGCCACCGAACATGTCGGAGAGGCCGCCGCCCTTTCCCTTGTGCATCAGCACCAGCAGCATCAGCAGCAGGCTGAAGACGATCAGGGCGATGGAGAACCCCATTACCACGGCTGGACCAACTTCCTCGGATTCGGATGGACGACGCGGGGCCCAGCGCGATGCTGGACCCCGCAAGGGTACGACGGATCGCTGCTAGCGCATACTCACTGGTCGCGGAAACGAACGATCTTGACGAACTCGTCGGCGTCCAGCGAGGCGCCGCCGACCAGGGCACCGTCGATGTCGGTCTGGGCCATGATCTCGGCGACGTTGCCGGACTTGACCGAGCCGCCGTACTGGATGCGGACCGTGTCGGCCAGCTCCTGGCTGTACAGCTCGGCCAGCTTGCCGCGGATGGCGGCGCAGACCTCCTGGGCGTCCCCGGCGCCGCAGACCTTGCCGGTGCCGATGGCCCACACCGGCTCGTAGGCGATCACGATCGTCTCGGCCTGCTCGGCGGGGAGGTCCTTGAGACCGCCCTCGACCTGGGCGAGGGTGTGGGCGACGTGGTTGCCCGCCTCGCGGACCTCCAGTTCCTCGCCGACGCACAGGATGGGGGTGATGCCGTGCTTGTAGGCGGCCTTCACCTTGGCGTTCACGATCTCGTCGGTCTCGGCGTGGTACTGCCGGCGCTCGGAGTGGCCGACCGCGACGAAGGTGCACTTCAGCTTGGCCAGCATGGGGCCGGAGATCTCGCCGGTGTAGGCGCCGCCGTCGTGCGCGGAGATGTCCTGGGCGCCGTAGGTGATCTTCAGCTTGTCGCCGTCGACCAGGGTCTGGACGGAGCGCAGGTCGGTGAAGGGCGGCAGGACGGCGACGTCGACGGCCTCGTAGTCCTTGTCGGCCAGGGCGAAGGCGAGCTTCTGGACGTGGGCGATGGCCTCGAGGTGGTTGAGGTTCATCTTCCAGTTGCCCGCCATCAGCGGCGTGCGGGTGGTCATCGGGGTCAGTCCTCCAGTGCGGCGAGGCCGGGGAGCGTCTTGCCCTCGAGGTATTCGAGGGAGGCGCCGCCGCCGGTCGAGATGTGGCCGAATGCGTTCTCGTCGAAGCCGAGCGTACGGACTGCCGCGGCGGAGTCGCCGCCGCCGACCACGGTGAAGCCCGGCGAGTCGATGAGGGCCTGGGCGACCGCCTTGGTGCCCTCGGCGTAATCGGGGTGCTCGAAGACGCCCATGGGGCCGTTCCAGAAGACGGTGCCGGCGTCGGCGAGCTTCGAGGCGTACAGCTTGCGGGTCTCGGGACCGATGTCCAGGCCCATGGTGCCGGCCGGGACGGCGTCCGCGGCGACGGTGGCGGGGTGGGTGGGCGCCTTGGCCTTCATGTCGGGGAACTGGTCCGCGACCAGGGTGTCGACCGGCAGCAGCAGCTCGACACCGTTCTTCCCGGCGCGCTCCAGGTACTCCAGGACGGCCGGGATCTGGTCCTCCTGCAGCAGCGACGTGCCGACCTCGTGGCCCTGGGCCTTGAGGAAGGTGTACGCCATGCCGCCGCCGATGAGGATGCGGTCGGCCTTGCCGAGCAGTTCGTCGATGACGGCGAGCTTGTCGGAGACCTTGGCGCCGCCGAGGGCCACGACGTAGGGCCGCTTGACGTCGTCGGTGAGCTTCTTCAGGACGCCGACCTCGGTGGCGATGAGGTAGCCGGCGTAGTGCGGCAGCCGCGCGGGGAGGTCGAAGACCGAGGCGTGCCTCCGGTGCACCGCGCCGAAGCCGTCGCCCACGTAGACGTCGGCGAGGGCGGCGAGCCGGTCGGCGAAGGCGCCGCGCTCGGCGTCGTCCTTGGCCGTCTCACCGGCGTTGAAGCGGAGGTTCTCGACGACCGCGACCTGTCCGTCGGCGAGGCCGGCGACGGTGGCGGTGGCGGACTCGCCGACGGTGTCGGTCGCGAACGCCACGTCGGCGCCGAGGAGTTCACCGAGGCGCGCGGCGGCCGGGGCGAGCGAGAAGGCGGGGTCCGGGGCGCCCTTGGGGCGGCCCAGGTGCGAGCCGACGACCACGCGGGCGCCCGCCTCGGCGAGGGCCCTGACGGTGGGCAGCACGGCGCGGATACGGCCGTCGTCGGTGATGGTGGTGCCGTCCAGCGGCACGTTGAGGTCGGCGCGGACGAAGACCCGCTTGCCCGCGACGCCTTCGGAGAGGAGTTCGTCGATCGTCTTCATAGGGGCTCCCTGGCTAGAGCAACGTGTTCAGCGACGTGTTCGCTCGTGATCGCTCGTGATCGAAAGCGGGCGGCCGTTCCGATACGCGCGTCAGGGCTCGGACAGCGCGTTGCCGCACCGGCCGAGCCCTGCACTCATATCAGGCTGCCCGCTCCGTGATCAGAGCTGGTCGCCCACGAAGACCGTGAGGTCGACGAGGCGGTTGCTGTAGCCCCACTCGTTGTCGTACCAGCCGAGGATCTTCACCGTCCTGCCCTCCTGGACCATGGTCAGGGAGGAGTCGAAGGTGCAGGAGGCCGGGTCGCCGACGATGTCCGACGAGACGATCTCGTCCTCGGTGTAGAACAGGAAACCCTTGAGGTCGCCGCCGTCGGCGGCCTTCTTGAACGCGGCGTTGACCTCGTCCTTGGTGACCTCGCGCTGGAGCTCCACGACCAGGTCGGTGGCCGAGCCGGTCGGGACCGGGACGCGCATCGCGATGCCGTCGAGCTTGCCCTTGAGCTGCGGCAGCACCAGCGCGGTGGCCTTGGCGGCACCGGTGGTGGTCGGGATGATGTTCTCGGCGGCGGCACGCGCGCGGCGCAGGTCCTTGTGCGGGAAGTCCAGGATGCGCTGGTCGTTCGTGTACGCGTGCACCGTGGTCATCAGACCCTTGACGATGCCGAAGTTCTCGTCGAGCACCTTCGCCATCGGCGCCACACAGTTGGTGGTGCAGGAGGCGTTGGAGATGACGTGGTGGTTCGCCGGGTCGTACTTGTCCTGGTTGACGCCCATCACGATGGTGATGTCCTCGTCCTTGGCCGGGGCCGAGATGAGGACCTTCTTCGCGCCGCCGGCGATGTGCTTCTCGGCGTCCGCCTTCTTCGTGAAGATGCCGGTCGACTCGATCACGATGTCGACGCCCAGCTCGCCCCACGGGATGTCGGCCGGGTTGCGCTCGGACAGGACCTTGATGGTCTTGCCGTCGACGGTGATGGTGTCCTCGGTGTGCGAGACCTCCGCCTTGAGGCGGCCGAGAATGGTGTCGTACTTCAGCAGGTGGGCGGTGGTCGCGGTGTCACCCAGGTCGTTGACAGCCACGATCTCGATGTCCGCACCCTGCTCCAGCAGCGCGCGGAAGTAGTTACGACCGATGCGGCCAAAGCCGTTGATGCCTACGCGGATCGTCACGAACCGATCTCCTCGTTGGTACGCCGGCCCGATGTGCCGGCGAGCTGTATTTGGGATGTCCCCGACCACTGTCGACCCTACCTCTCCGGGGCCCCGGCCGTGACATCGAGTTGCCGCATACCCGGCAGGGCGGTCCGTACCCGTCAGTAGGGTACGGACCGCCCGGGCGGACGGTCCGCCGGCGCCCGTTCGCGCCACGGATCGCCGGCACCGCTCGACGTGAGGTCACCCGTCCAGGGCGGCCAGCGCCTTCCTCAGCAGTGCCGTCCGGTCGGCTGCGGAGGTGAGGTGCTCCAGGCCGAAGCCCAGCAGCACGGTGTCACCGGTGGTGACCGCCCCGTAGGTCTGGAACAGCGCTCCGGTGCGCGTCCAGTCCTTGAGTACGGCGGGGCTGCCCGCGGGCGGTCCGGAGACCGTCCAGGCGCCGAGGGAGCTCTCGAAGCCCTCGGTGTCGGCCGCGGCGCCGCCGATCACGAGCGAGGCCTCGTCGGCGAGGACGCCGTGGCCGCCGCTGCCCGGGTCGGTGACATAGGCGAGGGAGATCTCGACCTTCTTCCCGGCGTAGGCGCTCAGGTCGAAGTTCACCTGCTGCCAGCCGCTGGAGGAGCCGGTGAGGCTGTTCCAGGCGCCGCTGGTGCCGGTCGCCGCGCAGCTGCCGTCGCCCAGCGTCAGATAGTGCGCGAGCCAGGGGTGCTCGCCCAGGTAGAACCCGGCCGCGCACTCGGACGGCACGGTGGTGCGGGTCGCGCCGCCGGCTTCGGGCAGGGTCGTCCAGTCGTCGGCGCCGCTGGTGTGCGCCTCGACGAGGACGTTGTCGTAGCCGGGTTCGGTGTCCCACAGCAGTTGGGTGCGGAGTGCGGGCCGGTCGGCCGCGGTCGTACCGGTGAGGTCGACGGTGCGGGTGAGGCGCTTGTAGCCGTCGTCGGTGTGCACGGCGGCGGCCATCGAGGAGCCGGCGTAGGGCCCGTACGGGTTGACCGTGCCGGGGAAGCCTCCGGCGCCCTCGCTCGCGAACCGCGGGTAGGCGGCGGCGGGCAGTTCGTCGGAGGTGACGCCGTAGGTGCCGGCCTTGTCCAGCGGGTTGCCGGGCGCCTCGCCGAGCGGGCCGGTGAACCCGTTCAGCGCGCCCGAGCCGGTGAACGCCGTGGCGCCGGGCGTGGAGGTACGGGAGTAGGCGCCCAGCCAGTACTGACTGAAGTCGTCGGACAGGGTGCCGCCGCCGAGGTCGACGCTGCCGCCCGTCTGCTCGCCCGCCTCGATCAGCCGACCGCCCTCGTTGAGGAAGGCCCGCAGCTGGAGCTGGGTGGCGTTGCCGGGGGTGGCCGCGCCGGTGTAGTGGACGACCGCGCCGAAGTGGCTCAGCACGCCGAGGGCGTCGGGGGCGCCCTGCTCGGCGACGTCCCAGACCACCGCGCGGCGGCCGTTGGCCTTCAGCGCGTCGACGTACTTCTGGGCCTGGGTGGCCTTCGCGCCCTCCTCGGCGACGACGAGGACGTCCGCGCGGGGCCGTTCGGCGACGGTGTAGGTGAAGTGCTCACTGGCGACGTCCTTGCCGCCGCGGCTCTCGCCGGCGAACCACACCTCGACCCTGTCGCCCGGCTCCGCGTCCCTGATCCCGGCCCGGTACTCGTCGAAGTGGAGGTTGTCCTCGCCGCCGTACCGTTCGCCGCCCTTCCAGGGCCTCAGGTCCACGTCGTGCGTACGGCCGCGGTTGATCCGGTACCTGAGCTCCTTGTCGCGTACGGACTTGCGGACGACGACGGAGACCTCCTGGTCGGCGCCGCGCGCGTACGACGTGCCGAAGGCCGCCGGGGTGAAGTCGGCGGCGTCCAGGCCGACGGAGGAGGACGGCCGGTCCGGGTGGGCGGCGGTCTCGGCCACGGAGAGCGCGAAGGGGATGTTCTTCGCGAACTCCTCCTGGATCAGCTTCTCGTCGTCGGGGAAGTTGAAGCCCGACTGGCAGTCGGCGGCGTTCCACTCGTCGTCCGGGTCGGCCTGGGAGACGGTCTGGCACGTCGACATCTCGGGGGTGAACATCGCCATGCCGTTGACGTTGGCGGCGTGTCCGTCGGCCTCGCCGTTGGTGGTGTACAGCTCGGAGGAGAGCTGCGGGTGGTAGCCGGGGATCGCCGAGTTGCCGGGCGTGCCGGCGAGCGCCTCGTAGAGGACGTCGTCGGGGGTGGGCGTGGCCACCTGCCAGCCGACTCCGTAGAGGAGGAGTTCGGCGGCGGAGTGGTAGTTGATGCCGTACGTGAAGCCGATGCGCTTCTCGAAGGCGTCGACGGCCTTGGTCTCGGGCTCGGAGCCGGGGGTGGCGCCGCGGTAGGTCTGGCTGGTGGGGTTGGGGGACGAGCCCTCGTCGTCGTAGCCCCACTTGTAGGGGAAGTTGCGGTTGAGGTCGACGCCGTCGCCGGTGCCGATGACGCCGTCGCCGTTGACGTCCCGCAGGTTCTTGCGCCAGAGGCGGTTGTCCTCGTCGGCGAAGGTGTGGTCGTAGCCGTCGGGGTTGGCGGAGAGGACGAACCACAGTTCGGTGGTGTCGACGATCTTCTTGATCCGCTTGTCCGTGCGGTAGTGGTCCAGGTAGTGGTGCATCAGCCGCCGGGTCATCTCCGGGGTGATCCACTCACGCGCGTGCTGGTTGGACATGTAGAGGACCGAGGGCTTGGAGCCGTCCTTGGTCCTCGTCGCCTTCTTGGTGAGTTTCAGGGCGAGGATGTCCTGCCCCTTGATCGTCCTGCCGATGGAGACGACCTTGGTGAGGCCGGGGTTCTCCCGCGCGGTGCGCAGGATCTCCTCCTTCAGGCCGCCCTTTCCGCCGTACGGACGGAACACGCCCTCGGCGGCGTCCGCGACGCGGCTCTCCGCGCGGGCGGAGAGGGTCCGTTCGGTGAGGTCGACGCCCTGTTTCTCCAGTTTCCCGGCCTGGCCCTCGGTGAGGTAGACCTCGACGGTGGCCGTGCCCCGGTCGGGCACCAGCTCACCGAGTTCGTGGCCGTCCTGCCCCGCCGCGAGCAGCAGGGGCACCTGCGCCTTGGTCACGTCGGCGTGGAAGACCTTGACCTCGTCGGTGTCCGAGGTCACGGGGTGTGCGGGCTGTGCCTGGGCGATGGGCGCCACGCTCGCTCCGCCGATCAGGAGCGTGCCGACAGCGAGGATCGATCTCGCTCTGGGTCTCATGAGCCCCCCTGGAAATGGTCCGCCCCAGCGGCGAACAGATGCCAGGCTCATGACACAACATGATCGAGTCAAGGGTGCCGCCCCGACACGCGAGAACCGGCGCCGGTCACCCAAGTGGGCGCCTGCGCCGGTTCTCTGACTGGCTGTCAGACCATCAGCTTGTCGTCCAGCTCCTCGCCGAGGTTGGCCTCCGTACCCGGGATGCCGAGGTCGGAGGCGCGCTTGTCGGCCATCGCCAGCAGCCGGCGGATGCGGCCGGCCACGGCGTCCTTGGTGAGCGGCGGGTCGGCGAGCGCGCCCAGCTCCTCCAGGGAGGCCTGCTTGTGCTCCATGCGCAGCTGGCCGGCGGCGGCGAGATGCTCCGGAACGTCGTCGGCGAGGATCTCCAGGGCGCGCTGGACGCGGGCACCGGCGGCGACGGCCGCGCGGGCCGAACGGCGCAGGTTGGCGTCGTCGAAGTTGGCCAGCCGGTTCGCCGTGGCGCGGACCTCGCGGCGCATCCGGCGCTCCTCCCAGGCCAGCACCGACTCGTGCGCGCCAAGTCGGGTGAGCAGCGCGCCGATCGCGTCGCCGTCGCGGACCACGACCCGGTCCACGCCCCGCACCTCGCGCGCCTTGGCGGCGATCGACAGCCGGCGGGCGGCGCCGACCAGGGCGAGCGCGGCCTCGGGGCCGGGGCAGGTCACCTCCAGGGAGGAGGACCTGCCGGGCTCGGTGAGGGAGCCGTGGGCCAGGAAGGCGCCGCGCCAGGCCGCCTCGGCGTCACAGGTGGCCCCGGACACCACCTGCGGGGGCAGGCCGCGGATGGGACGGCCGCGGCCGTCCACCAGGCCGGTCTGGCGGGCCAGCTGGTCACCGCCCGCGACCACCCGTACGACGTAACGCGAGCCGCGGCGCAGTCCGCCCGGGGCCATCACGATCAGCTCGGAGCTGTGGCCGAAGATCTCCAGGATGTCCCGCTTGAGGCGGCGGGCCGCCATCGCGGTGTCCAGCTCCGCCTCGATCACGATGCGCCCGCTCACCAGGTGAAGGCCGCCGGCGAACCGCAGAATGGCGGAGACCTCCGCCTTTCTGCAGCAGGTCCGGGTGACGGGGAGCCGGGAGATCTCGTCCTTCACCGCTGCCGTCATCGCCATGGGCCGATCCTTCCATGCATCCGAAAAATACGGTCGTACGCGGCGGCCAACAGCTCCGGGTCGTGCCGGGGGCTTCCGTCGGGCCGGGCCACCGGGGCCAGCTCGACCGCGGCCCCGAACCGCTGGGCCGCATCGGCCAGCGAGTCGCGGTCGGGCACGGCGGCCTCGTCGGCGAGCACCACGTCCAGGGCGAGTTTAGGGGCGTGTCGTCCCAAAACCTCCAAATGACGCTGCGGGGAGAAGCCCTCGGTTTCTCCCGGCTGCGGAGCGAGGTTGAGTGAGAGTACCCGGCGCGCCTTGGTCTCGATGAGGGCGTCCAGCAGTTCCGGCACGAGCAGGTGCGGAATGACCGAGGAGAACCAGGAGCCCGGGCCGAGCACCACCCAGTCGGCGTCGAGGACCGCGGCGACCGCCTCGGGGACGGCGGGCGGGTCGTTCGGCAGCAGGTGCACGGACTGTACGTCGCCCGGCGTGAGGGCGACGGTGGCCTGGCCGCGGACGGTGCCGATCTCGTCGGGCCGCTCCGGGTCATGCCCCCTGACCAGGGCCTCGAGTTCCAGCGGCACGGCGGACATGGGCAGCACGCGCCCGTGCGCGCCGAGCAGCCTGCCCACCAGGTCCAGCGCCAGGACATGGTCGCCGAGCTGCTCCCACAGGGCGACGATCAGCAGATTGCCGACCGCGTGCTCGTGCAGATCGCCCTGGGACTGGAAGCGGTGCTGGATGACGCGCGCCCAGGTCTGGCCCCAGTCGTCGTCACCGCACAGCGCGGCCAGGGCTTTGCGCAGGTCGCCGGGTGGCAGCACACCCAGTTCGTCACGCAGCCGGCCGCTGGAGCCGCCGTCGTCGGCCACGGTGACGACGGCGGTGAGGTCGCCGGTGATCCGGCGCAGCGCGGCGAGCGACGCGGACAGGCCCATGCCGCCGCCGAGGGCGACGACCTTCGGCTGGGTGCCCCGGCGGCGCGGTCTCGCCCCACGGGTCTCGGCCGGCCGGCCCGCGCGGCCCTCGGGGACCGCCCTGCGCAGCCGGCTCAGCCGCGGTGTACGTCGTGTCATTCCCGTCCCATGTCCCGGTGGACCACCACCGTCTCCACGCCCTCGGCGACGAGCCGCGCGGCGAGCTTCTCCGACATGGCGACCGACCGGTGCTTGCCGCCGGTGCAGCCGACGGCGATGGTCACATAGCGCTTGCCCTCACGACGGTAGCCCGCGGCGATCAGCCGCAGCATCTCCGCGTACCGGTCGAGGAACTCCTTGGCGCCGGGCTGGTTGAAGACGTACGACGCCACCTCCTCGTTGAGACCGGTGTAGGGGCGCAGCTCGGGGACCCAGTGCGGGTTGGGCAGGAACCGCATGTCCACGACCAGGTCGGCGTCGACCGGAAGGCCGTACTTGAAGCCGAACGACATGACGGTGGCGCGCAGCTCCGGCTCCTCGTCGCCGGCGAACTGGGCGTCCATCTTGGCGCGCAGCTCGTGCACGTTGAGGCTGGAGGTGTCGATCACCAGGTCGGCGTCGCCGCGCAGTTCGCGCAGCAGTTCACGCTCGGCGGCGATGCCGTCGACGATCCGGCCGTCGCCCTGGAGCGGGTGCGGGCGGCGCACCGACTCGAAGCGGCGCACCAGGGCCTCGTCGGAGGACTCCAGGAAGACGGTCCGCCGGGTGACGCCCCGCCCGTCGAGGCCGGCGAGGGACTCGCGGAGGTTGTCGAAGAAGCGCCGGCCGCGGACGTCGACGACGACCGCGATGCGGGCCACGTTGCCCTGTGAGCGCGCGCCGAGCTCCACCATGGTGGGAATCAGCGCGGGCGGCAGGTTGTCCACGACGAACCAGCCCAGGTCCTCGAGACACTTCGCGGCCGTCGAACGGCCGGCCCCGGACATCCCGGAGATGATCACCAGCTCGGGGATGGCCGCTTCCGGCACCCCGGCCTTTTCCTTGCCCGTACCCACCTGTGCTCCGTCGTCCTGGCGGGCGGCGGCGCCGCCGCTCCCGCCCGTCTCCTGCTGTGTCCGGTCCCGCTCCGGTGCGGGTCCCGCCTCGTGCTTCGTCATCACTCCTGCCCCCGTCGTTCGTCTGGGGCGCCCGTGGCGACGGGCTCCCCGGCAAAACCCGTCGGCTGCCCGGGTTCTTCCCTGTCCTCCATGATCTCGCCCGTCGCGGTGTTCACGGCGGGGGCGGCGGGTGCCGCCTGTGCGAGGGCCGCGACGATCGTCTCGGCCGTCTTGCGGCCTATGCCCGGAACCTCGCAGATCTGGTCGATTGTCGCCGATCGCAGCCTCTTCACCGAACCGAAGTGCTTGATCAGTGCCTGCTTACGGGTCTCGCCGAGCCCCGCCACCTCGTCCAGCGGGCCGGACCGGAAGCGTTTGGCGCGCTTGGCGCGCTGATAGGTGATCGCGAACCGGTGGGCCTCGTCGCGGACCCGCTGAAGCAGGTAGAGGCCCTCGCTGGTGCGTGGCAGCACCACCGGGTCGGCGTCGCCCGGCAGCCAGACCTCCTCCAGCCGCTTGGCGAGCCCGCACACGGCGATGTCGTCGATGCCCAGTTCGTCCAGCGCCCGCCGGGCCGCCGCGACCTGCGGCGCGCCGCCGTCGACGACGACGAGCTGCGGCGGGTACGCGAAGCGCCGGGGGCGGCCGTCGTCCTCCGTGAGGGTGCTCGCGGGCGGCTCGCCGAGACCGCCGGAGGGCCCCTCGGCGCCGGGCTCGTCGCCGTCCGTCCACTCCCCCGTGCGCTCCTTCTCGGCGAGGTAGCGGCGGAAGCGGCGGGTGATCACCTCGTGCATCGAGCGGACGTCGTCCTGCCCCGCGAAGCCCTTGATCTGGAAGCGGCGGTACTCGCTCTTGCGGGCCAGTCCGTCCTCGAAGACGACCATGGAGGCCACCACGTCGTCGCCCTGGAGGTGCGAGATGTCGTAGCACTCGACACGCAGCGGGGCGCTGTCCAGCTCCAGCGCTTCGGCGATCTCCTCCAGCGCGCGCGAGCGCGTGGTCAGGTCCGAGGCCCGCTTGGTCTTGTGCAGCACGAGCGCCTGCCGGGCGTTGCGCTCCACGGTCTCCATCAGGGCCCTCTTGTCCCCGCGCTGCGGGATCCTGAGGGAGACGCCGGAGCCGCGCCGCTGGGTCAGCCACTGCTGGACCGGCTCCACCGGGTCGGGCAGGGCGGGTACCAGAACCTCCCGGGGAACCGCGTCGCCGGTCTCCTCGCCGTAGAGCTGCTGCAGCGCGTGCTCGACCAGGGCGGCGGTGGTGACCTCCTCGACCTTGTCGGTGACCCAGCCGCGCTGGCCGCGCACACGTCCGCCGCGTACGTGGAAAATCTGGACGGCCGCCTCCAGCTCGTCCTCGGCGACCGCGATCAGGTCGGCGTCGGTCGCGTCGGCGAGCACGACCGCGCTCTTCTCCATGGCCTTCTTCAGGGCCCCTATGTCGTCGCGCAGACGGGCGGCCCGCTCGTACTCCATCTCCTCGGCCGCGTCCGCCATCTGCCGCTCCAGACGGCGCAGATACGTGCCCGTGCGGCCCGCCATGAAGTCGGAGAACTCCTCCGCCAGTTCCCTGTGGTCCTCGGCGGAGATGCGGTCCACGCAGGGCGCCGAGCACTTGTCGATGTAGCCGAGCAGACAGGGGCGGCCGGTGCGGGCGGCGTTCTTGAACACCCCGGCCGAGCAGGTGCGCACCGGAAAGACGCGCAGCAGCAGGTCCACGGTGTCGCGGATCGCCCACGCGTGTCCGTACGGGCCGAAGTAGCGCACGCCCTTCTTCTTGTGACCGCGCATCACCTGCACGCGCGGGAACTCCTCGTTCATCGTCACCGCGAGGTAGGGGTAGCTCTTGTCGTCGCGGTACTTCACGTTGAACCGGGGGTCGTACTCCTTGATCCAGGAGTACTCCAGCTGGAGCGCCTCGACCTCCGTGGACACCACCGTCCACTCCACGGACTCGGCCGTGGTGACCATGGAGCGGGTGCGCGGGTGCAGCCCGGCCAGGTCCTGGAAGTAGTTCGCCAGGCGCTGGCGCAGGCTCTTCGCCTTTCCGACGTAGATCACCCGGCGGTGCTCGTCGCGGAACCGGTAGACCCCCGGCGAGTCGGGGATCTCACCCGGTCTGGGGCGGTAGCTGGAGGGGTCGGCCATGTCTCACACCCTACTGGCGGGGACCGACACCGCGACGGGCCTGTGGACGGGGGTTACGGCGGTCCGGGAACGGGAAGGTGGGGGTTCCGTCCTCCGGGTGATCGGCGGGCGGTCATGAAGGCGTTCGAAGAGGGCGGTCACCACGCGGAGGGCGGGTCGAATGCGACAGACACGGATCGAGAAATCACGAAGGCCGTCCCGCTCCCGCCACCCCTACGACGACCCGTTCCCCCTCACCGACCCCCGGGACCCCGACATCGTCCGCGCGAAGCGGCTGCGGGCACGAGCGGAGGGGCGGGGTGAGGGCGGGACGCCGTAGGGGTCGACGGCACGGGGCCGTGCGGGCACGGCGCCATCGAGGCTCACGGCGGTGCGGGCACGGCGCCATCGAGGCTCACGGCGGTGCGGGCACGGCGCCATCGAGGCTCACGGCGGTGCGGGCACGGCGTCCGGAGGGGCAGGGCCCGTGGGAGTGACCGGCCCGTGCGGAGGCAGCGCCTACGGGGAGACACAGAAACCGTGGGAGCGGGAAGTCGGACCGGCCGGTGCACGGGCCCGTGGGGGCAAGGACCGTAGGAACACGGCGCTGCCGCGCGCGGGCAGCCCCGGCGGGGACGCGCGGCCTGTGGGCGCGCTGATCCCCCTGGCGCGACGGCCATGGGCACGCGGAGCCCCTCGGGGTACAAGGCGCACGGGAGCGCCGCGCCCGGTGTGGGGCGCGGGGCCGAGGGGGCGTACGGCCGGCGGTGGGTCGTCGTACCCATGGTTCGTGGGGCCGGCGGTCCGTAGGGTCGGGTGTCGGCCGCCGTTGGGCGTCAGGTGTTGTCGGGACTAGGTCAACACGCTTCAATGCGTGGGAACTCCGGGCCCTGAACGACGGCGTACGGATGTGAAGACTCCGCCGCGCCGGCCGGGTGGCTCCGGGGTGCCCGCGCGAACGGTCTGACCAGCCGTCGTGGACTCCACAGAAAGGCCCCTGCATGCCGCACGCCACACCGCACGCGGACCCCGCCACCGCGGAACTGGACTCGGCCCTGCGCGGCGGCCCCTTCCACGTCGCCCTGCGCGCGGCGATCGCCGCGCGGGGGCTGCCGCTGCAGCGGGTGCAGCACCATCTGTCACGCCACGGCGTGAAGGTCGGCGTCACCAGCCTGAGTTACTGGCAGCAGGGAGCCCGCCGCCCGCAGCGCCCGGAGTCCCTGCGCGCCGTACGCGCGCTGGAGGAGATCCTGCAACTGCCGGAGGAGTCGCTGATCCGGCTGCTCGCCGAACCGGACCAGCATCCCGCCGACCGGCGTTCCACCGGGCGGTCCCACCGCACCCTGGTCGAGGCCTCGGGCGTACGGGAACGGCTGCTGACCGAATTCGGCACCCCGCGCGACGGCGGACTGCACACCCTGGGGCAGCACGAGCGGATACGGATCGGGGCGCGGCGCGAACTGGCGGAGCGCGAGTCGCACCACATCGTGCGCGCCCACCGGGACGGCGTCGACCGCTATGTGGCCGTCCACCACGGCGACCCCGGTGCGGTACCCGAGCGGATGACCGTGCGTGCCCTGGAGAACTGCCGCACCGGTCGCGTCCGCCTGCACCGGGACAGCGGAGTGCTCGCGGCGGAGCTGCTCTTCGACATCCGGCTGCGAGCCGGTGACACCTTCCTCTTCCGCTACGTCGTCGAGGACGGCACGGCGGGCGTGTCGCACGAGTACGTCCGCGGGGCGGACTCCCCCGGCGGCCAGTACGCGCTCCAGGTCTGCTTCGACTCCGGGACGCTCCCGGTGCGCTGCCACCGGTTCACCCAGCATTCCGCGGCGGCACCGCGCGGGGGCCATCAGGAACTGGCGCTCAGCGGACGGCACCGCTCGGTGCACCTGGTGGAACCGCGCGTGCGGTCGGGCTATGTGGGAATCGCCTGGGACTGGGAGTGACCGACCCGGGTCAGCCCCGGGGCTCGGCGACCAACGTGCCGTTCTTCACCTCGACGGTCAGCGACTTCAGAGGGGCCACGGCCGGCTCGCGCAGCACCTTGCCGGTGGTGGCGTCGAACTCGCTTCCGTGACAGGGGCAGATCAGCTTCGTGCCCTCGAGCTTGTTGATGGCGCATCCCGCGTGGGTGCAGACGGTGTTGTACGCCGTGAGGGTCCCGTCCCCGCCCCGGCTGACCACGACGTTGTGCTCCCGGTACAGCTTCGCCCCACCCTCGGCGACCTCGCTCTCGGGACCGAGTTCGACAGGCCCGGCCAACGGAGCCTGCGCCCCGTCCCCGCCACCCCCGCACGCACTGACCCCCAGCCCGGCGACAGGAGCGAGCGCCACCCCCCGCAAGACAGCCCGCCGACTGGCAGCAACCCGCCCGGACATGAGATCTCCCCTTGCAAAGCACGGCACACCTGAACACCAGCGACGATACCGGCCGTCCCTGATCACCCCCCACCCCGCCCCGCACCGGCCCGCCC
>NZ_JOCA01000019.1 GCF_000718785.1 Streptomyces sp. NRRL WC-3626
CCCTCCCCCCGCACCGCGAGCCCCAGCGCCGCCGCGTTCGTGTCCTTGTCCACCACGACCGGCACACCGACCCGCCCCTCCAACGCCTCCCGCAACGGAAACCCGTCCCACCCCGGAAACCCGGTGACCCGGTGCAACACCCCCCGCGCATGATCAAGCGGCCCCGGCAGGGCGACACCGAGACCGAGCAGCGTAGGGGCGGAGCCGAGCGCACCCCCCGGCGTCCGCAGCGTCTCCGCCACCAGCCCCCGCAGCACGCCCACCACCCCGTCCACGACCGCCTCGGCCCCCGCCCCGAGCCCCAGCGCCGACCGCCGCTCTCCCACCACACGCCCGTCGAGGTCGACGACGACCACCCGCACCGCGTCCCGGTCCAGATGCACCCCCACCGCGTGCCCCGCCTCCGGCACCAGCCGCAGCACGGTCCGCGGCTTGCCTCCCGTGGACGCCCGCCGCCCCGCCTCCGCCGCGAGCCCGTCCTCCCGCAGCCGGGCGGTGATCTTGCTGACCGCCTGCGGAGTGAGCCCGGTCCGCTCGGCGAGCTCCAGCCGGCTGATCCCCTCCGCCCCCGCGGTCCGCAGCAGCTCGAGCACGAGCGCGGCATTGTGGCTCCGCAGGGCAAGCAGGTTCACTCCCCGTGCCACCCCCCGCGCATGCGCCCCGCCGATACCGTCGTACGTCCTGTTCACCCGCCCATTGTCCCTTCTGCTTGCACTTTGGCAACAGCGTTGCGAAAGTAGGACCATGACTGGCAGCAGCAGCACTCCCCTCCGCGTCGGACTCGTCGGCTACGGCCTCGCGGGCTCCGTGTTCCACGCCCCGCTGATCGCCGCGACCGAGGGCCTCGCGCTCGACACGGTGGTCACCTCCAACCCCGAGCGGCAGCAGCAGGCCCGCGCCGAGTTCCCGGACGTACGCGTCGCCGCGAGCCCGGACGAGCTGTTCGCCCGCGCCGGCGAACTGGACCTGATCGTCATCGCGTCCCCGAACAAGACCCACGTCCCGCTCGCCACCGCCGCCCTCGAAGCCGGCCTGCCGGTCGTGGTCGACAAGCCGATCGCCGGCACGGCGGCCGAGGCGCGCGAACTGGCCGCCCTCGCGGACGAACGCGGCCTGCTCCTCTCCGTCTTCCAGAACCGCCGCTGGGACAACGACTTCCTCACCCTGCGCCGGCTGATCGACGACGGCGGACTCGGCGACGTCTACCGCTTCGAGTCGCGTTTCGAGCGCTGGCGCCCGCAGCTCAAGGGCGGCTGGCGGGAGTCCGGCGACCCGGCGGAGATCGGCGGTCTGCTCTACGACCTCGGCAGCCATGTCGTCGACCAGGCGCTGGTCCTCTTCGGCCCGGTGACGGCCGTCTACGCCGAGGCGGACATCCGCCGCGACGGCGCGCAGACCGACGACGACACGTTCATCGCGCTGACGCACGCGAGCGGTGTCCGCTCCCACCTCTATGTCTCGGCGACCACCGCCCAGCTGGGCCCGCGCTTCCGTGTCCTGGGCTCGAAGGCCGGTTACGTGAAGCACGGCCTGGACCCCCAGGAGGCCGCCCTGCGCGACGGCGCGCGTCCCGGCCTCGGCTGGGGTACGGAGCCGGAGGACCTGTGGGGCCGCCTCGGCGCGGGCGAATCCCCGGTGACGGGTGGCGGGAACCCCGTACCGACCCTCCCGGGCGACTACCCCGCCTACTACGCGGCCGTGGCGAAGGCCCTCTTCGCCGACGCCCCCAACCCGGTGACCGCGCGGGAGGCGGCCGCCACCCTGGACGTACTGGAGGCCGCGCGCCGCTCGGCCCTGGAGAAGGTGACGGTGACCCTGTGACCACCCCCGAACCCACCCCGAGCGTCGCGGAGCTGGAAGCCCAGGAGCGCCGGCTGGTCTTCCCCCGCTTCACCCACGACGACGCCTGGGCCCTCGGCTCCCTGCTGGTGGAGATGGCCCGCGAACGCCAGGCCCCGGTGGCCATCGACATCCACCGCGCGGGCCAGCAGCTCTTCCACGCGGCCCTCCCCGGCTCGGCCCCCGACAACGACGCGTGGATCGCCCGCAAGCGCCGGGTGGTCGAACGCTACAACTCGGCCTCCTACCTGGTGGGAGCCCGTCACCGTGCCAAGGGCACGACGTTCGAGGCGTCCTCCCGCCTGGACCCCGACACCTACGCGGCCCACGGCGGCTCCTTCCCGATCACGGTGGAGGGCGCGGGCGTCATCGGCGCGGTCACGGTCTCGGGCCTGCCCCAACTGGAGGACCACGAACTGGTGGTGGAAGCCCTGGAACGCTTCCTGAACCTGCCTTAGGGACGCGGGGAACTGCGCGAACGGGGGTCTGGGGGCGAAGCCCCCGGGGACGGGAAGGGAAGGGGCGGCGGGGGCGAAGAACCACACCCCCCACCCTCATCGATACAGCGCTGCCCGTTCCACCACGCTCCACGTCGTACTGGTCACCACATACAGCGCGGCCGCCAACGGCATGACGGCGACGGTGACGAGGGTGAGGAACGACATGTACGGCATCACCTTGGTCACCGCCCCCAGCCCCGGCACCTGCTCCCCCTCACCGCCCGCCCCCGGCACAGGCTGAGCCGCCATCGTCCGCCGGGACAGCCGGTACCCGAACCAGGCGACCACGGCGACGACCGCGAACAGCCCGATGTACACGACCCCGGCCCCACCGAACACCCCTCCCTCGGCCAGCGCGTCCGCCCAGCGGTCGCCGAGCGGTGCCCCGAACAGCCGATGACCGAGCAGTTCATTGGCACGCCCGCCAACCGTCTCGCTGGAGAACAGGTGGTACAGCAGGAAGAACGCCGGCAGCTGAAGCAGGCTGGGCAGACACCCGGACAGCGGCGACACCTTCTCCCGCGTATGCAGTTCCAACACGGCCCGCTGCAACTTCTCGGGATCGCGGCGGTACTTGCGGCGCAGTTCGGCGATCCGCGGCTGCAACGCCGCCCGAGCCTTCTGCCCCCGCGCGGCAGCCCGCGACAAGGGATGCACGAGCAGCCGTACGGAGGCGGTGAACAGGACGATCGCGGCAGCCGCCGCGGAGACGCCGAACAACGGCTGGAGCAGGTCGGCCAGTTGCCCGACCAGGCTGGCGAATACGGACATGGGTGAGCCCTCCGGGGGTCTCGTCGTGCCGGAAGTACGAGGAACGGCATGACGACCCGCAGCGGGGCGGTGAACTCACAAGAAGGGAAGGTGCCCTACGCGGCGGTCGCCAGGAGGACGTGTCCGGGCGCTCGGGGCCGCGTCCGCCCCTTGGCGTCGGGATCGCGCTGCGGCAGGAAGGCCGTACGCCGGTCCCGCTCCCGTATCGCGGTACGCACCCGCGTGGGCGCGACGACGGGCGCACACCGGGCGGCGGCAAGAGCGCAGAGCACAAGGGCCGTACCGGCCGCAGCGGTAGCGGCCAGGGCGACATCGACCACGGAGAGCCCGGCGACGGGCAGCAGAAGCAGGACGACCGGGAGCACGGCGAAGACGAAGCGCGCACCCACCCACTGACGGATCACGCGGCCCCCTCCCCCACTTGGTCGCCCCCGGAACTCACACCGGATCGATCACCACAGGCTGCAGCAGCCGCTTCGGCTTCAGCAGCGCCCGGCTGACCGGATCCGCCGGATCCCGGCTGAGTCCGGGCCCCGGCAGCACTTCAACGTCCGACACCGGCACGATGGTTCCGCAGGCCGGACATTCGTTGTACGAGCCCAGCTCGGTGCCGCAGTCGGCGTGCCGGAACACCCGCAACTGGACCTGTGTGAGCTGCTCGCGTCCCCACGCCCCGAGCGCCCTCATGGTGGGCCACAGCGCGATCCCGCGGTCGGTGAGGACGTACTCGTCGCGCGGCGGCGACTCCTGGTACCGGCGCTTCTCCATGATCCCCTGCTCGGTCAGGGCACGGAGGCGGGCGGAGAGCACCGCGCGCGGGATGCCGAGGTGGACGAGGAAGTCGTTGTAGCGCCGTACGCCGTAGAAGGCGTCGCGGATCACGAGCAGCGTCCAGCGTTCCCCGATGACCTCGAGGGCGCTCGCGATCGAGCACTCCTGTGTCGCGTAGTCCTTGCCCAGTGCCATGCCGTCCACTGTAACCACTTCTCCAGCTGTTGGTTCAATGACCGAACCGACGATGTTACGGTGACGGGGTCGAGGTAAGTTCATTCATTGAACTCACTCGCTTCCCGAAACCCGGAACCCCCGCCCCAGCAAGCCGATCGATCCGCAGAGGACCCCTGACAGACATGACAGGCACCGACTCCTCCCCCGCGACCGCGGAACACACAGCCGTACGGGAGCACGCGCCGGACACCGCCCCCCGCCGGGACTCGCCGCCGCACCCGGGCGCCACCCTCGCCCTGACCAGCGCCGCCACCGCCGTGGCGCTGATGACGTACACCACGCCGATCATCACGCTCCCCGACACCGCGGCCGCCCTCGGCACCCCGCTCTCCGCCCAGGCCTGGCTGCTCAACGGGACCCCGCTGGGCCTGGCCGCCCTGCTCCTGGTCGCCGGCAGCCTCGCCGACGACTACGGCCGGCGCAGGATCTTCGTCTCCGGCACGCTCGCGCTCGGCGTCACCACGGCCCTCGGCGCGTTCGCCACCAGCACCTGGCTGTTCACCCTGGCCCGTATCGCCCAGGGCGCGGCCAGCGCGGCGCTGCTGGCGAGCAGCCTGGGCCTGATCGTGCACGCCTTCCCCACCGCGTCGGGCAGGGTGCGGGCGACGGGGGTGTGGGGCGCGTTCGTCACCGGCGGTATCGCGGTCGGCCCGCTCCTCGCCGCGGCGATACCGGACTGGCGGCTGACGTACGGCGTCCTCGGCGCCGCGGCCCTCGTCGTCGCCGCCCTCGGCACGCGTGCGCTCACCGAATCGCGCTCCCCGCGCGGGGGCCGCCCCGACTTCGCCGGAGCGGTGACCTTCGGTCTGGCCCTGATCTCCCTCGTCGCGGGCCTCACCCTGGGCCGGGACGGCTGGCTGCGCGCCCCGGTGCTGCTGCTGTTCGCGGCGACGGTCGTGCTGCTGGCCGCGTTCGCGCGGGTGGAACGCCGTACCCGCACCCCGATGATCGACCTGGCGCTGCTGCGCCGCCCGGACTTCCTGGCGTCCTCACTCGGCGGCCTGTTCACGGGCCTGGCGGTGATCGGCCTGTTCAGCTATCTCCCGGCGGTGCTCCAGCGGACCCTCGGCATGTCCGCGCTGGACACGGCCTGGCTGACCCTGCTGTGGGCCGGCCTCGCCTTCGCCGTCGCCCTCCAGGCCCGCCGCCTGGCCGGGCGCGTCCCGACCCGCGTCCAGCTGGCCATCGCCTTCGCCCTGCACGCGGCCGGTGTCCTCACCATGCTCGGCGCGGTCGGCTCGGGCTCCGCGGCCCGCTTCGTCCCCGGCATGATCATCGCCGGTGTCGGCAGCGGCCTGCTCAACGCGGCCCTGCCCCTTCTCGCCGTCGAGTCCGTCCCGCCCGCGCGTGCGGCGATGGGCTCCGGCGCCCAGCAGACCTTCCGCTACATCGGCTCCTGCGCGGGCGTCGCGCTGACGATCGCCATCGCCACGTCGTCGAGCGGCGGGGTGGCCCGGGGCACGGACATCGCGATGGTGGTCTCGGCCGTCCTGGCGCTGGTGGCGGCGGTGTCGGTGGTGAGCCTGCGCGGACGCCACTGACGTACGACGTGCGGGCGGCCCGCCGACGCGCGGGCCGCCCGCACGGGCCCCGTCCCCCGAGGCTGTCTCTTCTTTGTCACCCACCGGCAGTACGGTGTCCCCCATGCGCCCCGACACGCCTGCCGAAAACGTCGACCACACCGCGGAAGCCGACCGCCTGGAGCGGACCGCCGACCTCTACCCCGAGGACGCCGAGGCCCTGCTCCTGCGCGCCGCCGCCCACCGCGAACTCTCCGGCGACCGCCCCACCGCGACCGCCCTCTACGACCGCCTGCTGACCTCCTCCCGGGAACTGGACGAACCGTTCCTGGTCCGCGCCCTCAAGGCGTCGAACCTCTGGGAGTACGGCCATGAGGCGGAGGCCCGCGCGATCATCACCGGCATCCGCACGACGGCCCCCCGCGACCCCGCCCCCTGGGTCATCGTCGCGGAGTCCCTGGAAGCGCACGACGAGCTCGAGCAGGCGCACGAGACGTTCACGCAGGCCGTCCACCTCCTCCTGACCGGTGTCGACGCACCCCCGCGCGCCACCCACCCGCTCCTCTTCGGCCGCCACCGCGTGCGCAGGATGCTCGGCGCGGCGCACGACGAGTGGGACGCCCTCGCGGACACCGTCCACAGCCTCCCGATCACCCTGGACGAACTCCACGACCCGAAGCGGGTGTGGTCCCTGGGCTCGGAGAACCCGGCGGAACTGGAGGCGGAGATCCTCCGCCTGCGCGCCGAACTGGGCGCGTTCCGGGAGGCGTTGTCCCGCCCCTTCCCGGTGGCGGTGCTGCACTGGCCGGCCGGCGAACTGACGGAACTGCTGTCGGCGTACCCGACGCTGGCGGAGGAGTACCCCTCGCACGGGGAGCACCTGGCCTCGATAGAGGCGGCCCTGCGCGAACTCGCCGCGTCCGGCACCCCGAACCTCGGCATCGTCACGGGCACGGTCCCGTCGTACGAGGCCTTCGCCGCCTCGGAACTGACCTCCCCCTCCGACCCGTCCCTCCTCCCCCAGTACGCCACGACCCTGGCGGCCCGCGGCCGGGCGGCGGCATGGCCCCCGGAGCGGACGGCGGCGTGCTGGTGCGGGTCGGGGCGGGCGTATGGGGAGTGCCACGGCGTCGGCTGACGGACCGGCGGTGAGGAACCGTGCCCGTCCGTCAG
This sequence comes from Streptomyces sp. NRRL WC-3626, assembly GCF_000718785.1. Lineage (GTDB taxonomy): Bacteria > Actinomycetota > Actinomycetes > Streptomycetales > Streptomycetaceae > Streptomyces > Streptomyces edwardsiae. Next base: position 6,812 of record NZ_JOCA01000019.1, read on the forward strand.
GTCCCGGCGTACGGGCACACGGGTACTGCCCCTGCCTCTGCCAACCGCTCGGCGGCGACGCCTATCGCGCCGCGGCGAGGACGAGGGCCGCGGTGGCCAGCCCCAGGTAGCCCCCGGGAAACGCGATGTTGTGGTGGACGCGGGCACGGACGTGCGCAGCGACGGCGCCGATGAAGAACAGGACGAGCCCCGTCGCGGCGGCGATGCCGATGAACCGGACGCCCAGGAGCCCGAGCAGAAGCCCGGCGGCTCCCGCGGCCTTGAGCGCGCCGAGCCAGGGCAGCCAGGACCGCGGAAGACCGACTTCGGCCGAGTTGGCGAGGACGAACCCGGCCCTCATGAAGTCCGCGACGGAGATCGCCGTATTGGCGATGACCGCCATGACGGTGACGATCACGTAGACGGTGAACACAGGGCTCCCCCTTCGGGACGACTCCCCTTCGGCCGACCGCGCGGCGGTCCTGTGCGGGCCGCCGCCCGATCGTCGCGTCAAGCCTCCTCGGACTTCGAAGCGACGGCCAATACCTGCGCCTATAACCTGACGGCATGGACGTGGACACTCGGCTGCTGCGCTACTTCGTCGCCGTAGCGGAGGAGGGGACCCTCACCCGTGCCGCGGAACGGCTGTTCGTGTCGCAGCCAGCCCTCACCAAGCAGATCAAGCAGTTGGAGACTCGGCTCGGAGTGCGGCTGTTCACCCGGTCCCGCACCGGCATGGCGCTCACCGAGCCGGGTCGTGCCCTGGCGGAGCGGGTGCCCGGCCTGCTGACCGACTGGGACCAGGTGGTGCGGGAGGCCAAGAGGGCGGCCGGCCGGGCGGTCCGCGTGCTGCGGGTCGGCTTCCTGGCCAGTGCCGCCAACGAGGCGACCCCGCGCATCATCACGGAGTTCGCCCGGCGCCGACCGGGCTGGCGGGCGGACATGCGGCAGGCCACCTGGTCGAACCCGAGCGCCGGACTCGCCGACGGGGACGTCGACGCCGCCCTGCTACGGCTGCCCTTCCCCGGCCAGGACACCCTGCGGACGGCGGTGCTGTTCACCGAACCCCGCTGGGTCGCCCTTCCCACGGGACACCCCCTGGCAGCCTGCGACCTGATCGCCTTCGACGATCTGCGGGACGAACCGTTCGTGGCCGCCCCGCCCGAGTCCGGCTGGTGGCGGGACCACTGGCTGGCCGTCGACGAGCGCGACGGCCACCCGGTCACCATCGGCGCGGTCACCGATCAGCCGGACGACTGGCTCAGCGCGATCGCCAACGGCTACGGCATCGCCTTCGCCCCCGCGTCCGCCGCCCGCTTCTACGCCCGCCCGGGCGTGACCTACCGCCCCGTCAGCGGCCTCGGCCCCAGTCGGGTCGGCGTCGCGTGGTCGCCCGCCGACGACACGGATCCCGTCGTCCAGGACTTCGTCCGCTGCTGCCTGGACCACGGCCCCGGCCCCGGGGAGAACCCCGCCGGCGACGCTCCCCGCCCCAACGGACCACCACACACCCCGCCCCCACCGAACACCACCGGGACGGACCGACCGGGAGGGCCCGCATCGGCTCGAGCCTGATGCGGACGCGGAAGGAGCGGGGACATCAGCGGTGACAGACCGGCCTGGGAACCAACGCCCGCTCGTACTTCCCCATCGACTCCAGCATGCCGCCCATCACGGGCGGCAGCAGCGCCCGCAATCGTCCCGGACGCCTGGCGGCCCGGCAGCGAGGTGACGCACACGGAGGAGTCGCCGTGCCGCAGGTCCCGGCTCCGCCAAGTGCGCAGCCCGGTGGCCCGGCGGAACCCGTACAGAGCCTTCAGCAGGCGTGCGCCGTGCGGTGTGCTGACGAACGGCAGACCCCGGTCTGGCCCGTTCCTCGGCCGGGGTCCCGGGAGAGGGCGGACGTACGGCCCGTCGGCCCGCACGCGACGCGCGGGGTTCAGTCTCCGACGTCGTCCAGGGCCGACCGTGCCGCCGCCGTGAACTCCCCCACCCGCTCCGACAGCCGGGCCACCTCGACAGCGTGACGCTCCACGAAGAGGACGTTGCCGTCGGGGGCGTTCGGCGGTGTGTCGCGGAAGGCCAGCAGGGTGTTCTGCGTCGACTTGAGCGCGGTGTACACGCTCCGGGCCGCCTGCTCCACCGTCGCAGGCCCCTCGACCGCGAGGTTGGCCCAGGCCGCCTGCGCGAGCACCAGCTGCCGCTGGGCATGCCCGATCCTGCGATCGACCTCCTCGGTGTCCCGCTCACCCACGAACGCACGACCGGCCATCTTCAGCGCGTGCTGGGCCTCGGTCGCCGGAGCGAGAAAGGCCCCGTACGCGTCCCGACGCACCTGCCTGCGCCAGTGCGCATGCTCGGCCCGTGCCTGAGCCTGCACCTGCTGCCGACTCGACCACCCGGTGATCGCCGAGGCGAGGACGGTACCTGCCACACCGACGGTCGCGCCGAGTAACGCAGCCAATCCCTGATCCATAGGAGGTGTGTCTACCGCACGGGTACACGGCGGAGGGGCGGAAGCGAAGCATCAGAAGCATCCGCCGAGATCAAGCTCGTCAGACTCCGCGTAACGGTCAGCACACCTCACCCGGCGCGGCCGCGGTAGCCCTCAGCAGATCCCGCACCAGCTCGAAGTCGACGCTCCCCGGCCGACGGAACCGCAGACACGCCTTGCCCATGTCCTTCTCGGCCAGCCGCTCCGCGAAGGCTTCCCGGACATCGCCGCGCATGAGATAGACCGAGATGTACTGCTTCTGGCTCGCAAAGGCGATCTCCGCGGTCCCGCCCCGCTGGTACACGGGCATGCCGTACGCCATGCCCTCACGAAACCCACCGAGCTCGGCTTGGCACAGCCGGCGCAGCCTGGACAGCACCTCCCGGCGCCCCTCGGGGGCCTCGGCCAGGTAGGCGTCGACATCCTTCGCCGCGCTTTGCACCATGTACATAGCCTATTACCGGAGGGCGCTTACAGCCGACGGTCGGAAGCTCGCCGCTCCCAGTACTCCCTGTGATAGCGGATGTACTCCTGGTGGACTCGGTGGCCATGCCTCACGTTGAGCTTCGGCAAGAGCCCCGCGCCAACAAGGTCGGGTCGCGCGATGATAGACCAGTCTTCATCCACGGTGATCGCGCCGATGTCGAGTCGCACATGGCAGTTGGGGCAGAGGCAAAGGATGTTGGGCTCGACATCGGGTCCGCGATGCGGCTTACCCAGAGGCCGTATGTGGGCGCCCTCGCTGTACGGCTTGCCGTCCGGGCCTGTCAGGCGCAGGCCACATAGTTGACACTCCCCGCCGTAGAGGTTCTTGATCCGTTTCACAGCGGCCGTGTCCCTGATCAGGCGGCGTACCTGCATGCTGCGCGAGCGGGGGAACTTTTCCTCATCCCACTGCTCACCGGGCGCTTCTTCGTCTTCCTGCCCGCCGTCGTCCGGCTCGCCTTGCTTGCCATCGAGTTCCGCCAGCACGTCGATGATGTGCCGTTCGACCTGCGTCTGCACCTGCTCTCGCGCAGGCATGCGCTTCAGGTCGAACTGGCAGATTTTGATCGGCGAACCATCAGGGGCCGGGTACTTGGACGTCGCCGTGCGCACCTCCGTTATCTCGTACAGGCCGTCGTACCTGTAGGAGTCGTGGGGCGAGTAGAGCGAGTCTCCCTCGTACCCTCGGATCACGCGGATGGGAAGTCCCTGCTCGTAGCTGAGCAAGAGTGCAGCATTGTCTACGTGGGACCACGACTGGCTACGAAGGAGCCTGCCGGTCTTGGGGTCTTTATCCTTCTTTGGCGACGCCCCTGTGTATCGGATCCAGTCCCAGTGGTCTTCGTCGTCCGCGTAGCCGCCGTGCAGAACTATTGCATCGCCGACCTTGTGTCCCTCCTTGGTCTGCAGCCAGGAGATGCCGTTCTGGTTCGCTCGATGCAGCTGCGCGTTCAGCACGTCTCCTCGCCGATGGAAAACCGCGCCTACGGGCACGCCTTCTATGTGTCCGACAACTCGTTCGATTCCCATCTGTCCATACTGGAGCGAGCGTGATCATTTTCAAACAACTCTCGCCCACAACAGCGAGGTTGAGACATAAGGGTGATCCGCATCGGATCACCTCCGCCCGGATTGTCAGTGCCCTCTGTTACACATGACCCGAGCTATCCGGCGGGATCGAAGGAGTCCGTGTGTCTGAGCTGGAGGATCTGTCGCAACCTGCCGCGGGTCTCTACGAGCAGCTGATCACACTCCGCTTTGAGCAGAAGCTTCAGCAACTCTCCCAACTTGGCTGGCATCCAGTGAGCGAGGCGGTGGGCCCGGAGTCCGTCCCCCACGTGCTTGCACGGCATGTCTCACTCACCGTGCGCCGCGTACTGCAGAGCCTGCCTGTCGAGGAGCGTGTGCACGCGGCCAACCACATCTTGGAGTCCATCGGTACGCTCAAGGGCGCCCAAGAGTGGGTGGACCTCATCGCGGACGGCCCTCAACAACTCCTCGCCATCACGCGACAGGAGGCACCGGGAGTCTTCGCCGTACGCCCCGGGATTCCGCTATCAGACACCGCCCTCCTGACCAACTCGCCCGAGGACCCGAGCCTGGGCTTCGAACTGCGTGCAGAGCTTGCTACTGCCGACCGTGTCGATCTCCTTTGTGCCTTCGTTAAGTGGCACGGACTTCGGGTCATCGAGCGGTCTTTGCGAGCAGCCCGCGAGCGGGAGGTGCCGATAAGGGTCCTGACCACGACCTACATTGGCGCTACTGAGCGGCGAGCGTTGGACCGCTTGGTGGAGGACTTCGGAGCCGAGGTCAAGGTCAACTACGAGACGCGTTCGACGCGGCTCCACGCCAAGGCGTGGCTGTTTCGCCGAAGCAGTGGTTACGACACGGCGTACGTCGGAAGCTCGAACCTGTCGAAAGCCGCCCTCCTCGACGGCCTTGAGTGGAACGTTCGCTTGTCGTCCGTAGCAACACCGGATGTGGTGCGAAAGTTTGAAGCCACGTTCGAGTCGTATTGGAACGACCCATCTTTCGAGACATACGACCCTCATTCGGATGGCGGCCGCCTGCAAGAAGCGCTTGCGGTCGCTGGCGGTGCACCCTCAGCGAACCAAGCCATCACGCTCTCCGGCCTCGAAGTACGGCCATACCCCTTTCAGCGCGACATGCTCGAGCGTCTCCGCGTTGAGCGTGAGGTCCATGAACGGCACCGGAACCTCTTGGTAGCGGCGACTGGCACGGGCAAGACCGTCATGGCAGCACTTGACTACAAGCAGCTTCGTGACGACCAGCGCCGCGACCTGCGCCTGCTGTTCGTCGCTCACCGCAAGGAGATCTTGCAGCAGTCGTTGCGGACGTACCAGGACATCTTGCTGGATGCGAACTTCGGGGAATCCCTGCACAGCGGTGAGATCCCGGAGCGCTGGACGCATGTCTTCGCGAGCGTTCAGTCGCTCAATGCACGGGCGCTCGATCGTCTTGCTCCCGATCACTTCGACGTCATCGTGATCGACGAGTTCCACCACGGAACTTCGCCGACCTATCGGAAGATCATCGATCACTTCAAGCCGATGGAACTGCTGGGCCTCACCGCCACGCCAGAGCGCATGGACGGCAAGAACATCCAGAACGAGTTCTTCGAGGGACGTATCGCCGCCGAGATGCGGCTGTGGGAAGCACTGGACAACAAGCTCTTGTGTCCCTTCCACTACTTCGGCATCAGCGACACCACCGACTTGAGCGCCGTGGAGTGGAAGCGCGGGGCGTATGACGTGAGCTCGCTCAGCAATGTCCTGACGGGCAACAAGGTTCGCGCGGGCCTCGTCATCAAGGCGGTAAAGGCGAAGGTCTCCGACCCGAGCCGTATGCGGGCCTTGGGCTTCTGTGTCTCCGTCGCTCACGCTCACTTCATGGCGGAGTCCTTCCGCGCGGCTGGCTTCAGCGCTGTGGCGGTGTCTGGGGAGACGCCGGCCGATCAGCGACGGCAGGCGCTCGCGGACCTCAGATCTGGAGCCCTCCAGGTGGTCTTCTCGGTCGACCTCTTCAACGAAGGCGTTGACGTACCGGATGTGGACACCCTGCTCCTCCTGCGCCCCACGTCGAGCGCGACCGTGTTCCTCCAACAGCTCGGACGTGGCCTCCGGCGCTCCGATAACAAAGCTGTGCTGACCGTGTTGGACTTCATCGGCCAGCACCGTAAGGAGTTCCGGTTCGAGAACCAGTTCCGCGCCTTGACGAACCTCACACGCAAGCGACTTCTGGACCACATCGAGCATGATTTCCCGAAGCTTCCATCTGGCTGCGAGATCCTTCTGGAGGAGAAGGCCAAGCAGACGATCATTGCCAACATCAAGGATCAGCTCAGCGTCAATGTGACCACCTTGGCTCGTGAAGTGGCCGACTACGACGAGCCCCTTCTTGGCCGCTACCTGGAGGAAAGCGGCCGAGAAATCAAGGAGGTGTACCGAGGGAACGGGAACTCCTGGACAGGGCTACTCCGTCGCTCCGGCCTGATGGATGGCGAGGCACCCGAAGGGGAGGCGGCTCTCCTCAAGCGGGTGCCTGCGTTCCTGCATGTCGACGACCCGCTGCGGGTGGACGCGTACACGCGCCTGCTGGCAGACGATGCCATCCCCTATGACGACCTCGATGAGCAAGGGAAGGCTTACGCCCGGATGCTCTTCTTCCAACTGTGGCCACTAGGCGGTATCACGAGGAAGGGCTTTGCGAGCTACGCCATTGGGTTTGCTTCCCTCCGCAGGCAGCAGGCATTTCGTAGCGAGCTCCGCCAAGTGCTGGCGTACAACCTCGCTCGTACCGAGCATGTACCCATTCCCCTCCTCGGGGTGGCCGGCGACCGAGGCTTGCCGCTGACGGTGCATGCCTCGTACAGCCGCGAGGAGATCCTCCCTGCCCTCGGCCAGTCATACATCGAAGGCTTCATGCCAGGTGACTTCCGCGAGGGCGTGAAGTGGTGCGAGTCGATCGCGACGGACGCGCTTCTCATCACCCTGGAGAAGGATGAGAAGGACTTCTCCCCGCAGACTCGGTACCACGACTTCGCGCTGAGCGAGACGCACTTCCACTGGGAATCTCAGAATCAAACCTCCGAGGCATCCCCGACTGGACTGCGTTACCAGCATCACGTCGCGCAGGGCAGTCAGGTCCTGCTGTTTGTCCGCCGCTACAAAACCACGGACATAGGCGGTGCCCAGCCGTGGATGCTTCTAGGCCCTGCTGAGTACCAGAGTCACGAAGGCAGCAAGCCGATGGCCATCACCTGGAAGCTAAAGCATGAACTACCGGCGGACGTACTGTCGTTTGCCAAGGCGGTAGCGGCGGGCTGAAGTTCAGCAGGAAAGCCTGACCGCGTCCCGTTCGGCCTCGAAGTGCGTTTGGGCGCGGTCCAGAATGTCGTCCGCGTCATGACCGTGCAGTTGAAGCCAGTGCAGCAGATCTGCAATCACGTCGATTGCAGCCGCCTCCGCCGCCATCGCGCCAAGTCGACTGCGACGCAAGGTGCTGAACAATTCGCCATCACCGTAGGAGCTGAGGACCTTTGCGGCTCTCGCGACGCGCGTGCCACTGTCAGCCTGCCGATCGGGAACGGACGCGGTAGCGATGAGTTCGCACCACGTCACCTTGCTGTCGTGGTGCAGCTCGACACCCCAGCATTCCGCCAGGGCGTCAACCAGCGCCATGCCGCGTCCGCCTTCCGAGTCATCACCCGCTTCCACGAGCGTGGGGAGAGCGCGAGCGTCCGGGTCACGCAGCTCGATCCGGAGCCGGCTGCGCCTCATGGAGACGGTGAGGCTTGCGGGGGTGCCGCAGCCGACGTGCGTGATCACATTGGACACCAGCTCGCTGACGCACAACTGAGCGGTGTCGCTGAGCTCTTGCAGACCCCAGTCACTCAGCCGGTTCCGCACCAGGCCGCGCAGCGTTGCGACCCTTTGCGGCTCAGCCAGGAACGGGAACCCCCAGGAGACAAGGGGGATGTTGGCAGATTCGTCCACGGTTCTACTCCCACCTACGACACGATGGTCACTCCTTGAATGCTTTGCCACACTCAGAGTTGCATTGAAACTCTCAAAATGGAACTCTCACTAGGGTCACGCTGGAGCGCGCAACTGTCGTGCGCGCCCCCGGCGCACACCGCCTTGCCGCCCCTGCAAGGGAGCGGTCCTGATCAGCCAACGAACAAGAAGGGCCTGCGTCATGACAGTTGGACCCACTACGCGAAGGCGCCAACTTGGCGTCGACCTGCGCAGACTCCGTGAACTGAAGGGGTTGACGCTGGAGGATGCAGGCGCTCGAGTCGGCATCTCCAAGGCGACTCTCAGCCGCTACGAAACCAAGGAAGGCACGGTCAAGTGGCCAGCAGTCGACGCCCTCTGCCGTGAGTATGGTGCTACGGACGAGGAACGGCTCGCCTTGGTCGAGCTTGCCAAGGGCGCCAAGATTCAGGGGTGGTGGCGATCCCTCGCCGACCCCATCCCCGAGTCCATGAACCTCATGCTCACTCTCGAGGACGAAGTCGTACGTGAGGACCACTACGCCTGCATGTACATCCCCGGGTTATTCCAAACCCGCGCGTACGCCGAGGCCGTGCATCGGGCGTCGGAGGTCCGATGCGATGAACGCGAGGTCCAGCACATGGTCGACATCCGCATGAAGCGCCAGGAGTTGCTGGACCGCCAAGAGCCGCCGCGCATCTGGGCGGTGATTGATGAGGCAGCACTGCGAAGGCAAGTGGGCGGTCCGGCGATCATGCGAACGCAACTGCAACACCTGCTCGCACTGGCCGAACGCCCGCACATCAACGTGCAGGTTCTCCCGTTCGCCCGCGGTGCCCACGCGGCGGCCGTCGGTAGCTTTGCCTTCCTACGGGGACAGTCTCCCGAGTTGGACGTGGTGTACGTAGATCTCCTCGGCGGTGGGTTGTTCATGGAGAAGCCGGAGGAACTGGAGCGATATAGGTTGGCGTTCGAGTACCTCAGCGCACAAGCACTCGATTTCGAATCCTCCATCGACAACATCGACCGGATCAGCAAGGAGCCCTGATGGCGACACTGTCTCAGCTCACCTGGTTCAAGTCCTCCTACAGCGGTGGCAGCGGCACCGAATGCGTGGAATGCGCGCAAGCTGTCGACGGGGCACTCATACGCGACTCAAAGCGGACAGACGGCCCGATGGTCCACGTAACGGCTGAGCCTTGGCACGTCTTCATACGGTCCCTGACGCGAGGTGTGCAGCGGTAGCGCTTGTCCGGCAGCACGGCGTACTGGGACTGCCGCACACACGCCCTAGCGAGCCTGAGCACTGGGCGTCCTTCGCGGCCGGTACGCCGCCGGCCGACCATGCCGTGTGTTGGGGCCGTCGCGCTACTCGTGCGCTGGTGGGAGCCTGCAAGTCGCCCCTGTCGAGACTCACCCCTCCGGTCGTGCAGACCCCCGCGCACGATGCAGGCATGTAGGACACTCGTCGTAGGACGCGGGAGAGCAAGGAGTGAAAGATCGTGAGTGCACAGCACGCGGAAACGCCCATCTCTGCACCACTGCCGTTGAAGACCATCGGCGATATTCGGGCCGCTCTGCGGTCCGGGCATGGCTTCCCCGGCGACCAGGAGACCTTCGAAGCGGATCTCCAGCGTGCGCTGGAAGCCTCGTCGGAGACGGACCTCAATGCAGTCGCCGCTGTGATCGTCGACTACCGGGGGCGAATTCGTCTTTACCAAGACCCTGACTTCGACATCGCCATACAGGAGGGCCTCGACCTTACGGCACAGCTGAAGCAGGAGGAACCACACGCGTGAGCAGTGTGCTTGCAGCCGTGACCGTACGGGCTGCCCAGCGGGCGAAGGATCTGGGAGCCGAGCGGGACTTGGAAGCTCTGCGGCAGGAGCTTGAACGGGTGCCGCGCCTCGGTGTGCGGCTCGGACCTCCCCGTGACGACGGCACAGAGGTACGCAAGACCAGAATCGAGCCCCGCGACGGCGTGCCGGGGTTGGCCGTGGCGTACGTGTACACGCCGTCTCCGCCGCCCCCGACCGTGGCGATCGTCGCCGTGACGCCGGATGACGGAGCTCGTGAGGCGTAGCGGCGGTCGCCTCACGCCATCCCGGCGTCCACCCGGTACACGATCTTCCCGTTGAACTCGGTGAAGCCCAGCCTCCGGTAGAAGGACCGTGCCCGTGGATTGTCGCGGTCCGTCATCCACTCCACCCTGCTGCACCCGGGGCGGGCCGCTGCCAGGGCGCGGAGTTCGTTCATGAGGCGGGTGCCGACGCCTTGGCGGCGGAGCGTATCGCGGACGTACAGCTCCTTCAGGAAGAGGGAGTGCGAGGAGCCCGCGGCCGGCCAGAGGAACGAGTAGGCGGCGAGGCCGACCAGGTCTCCGGTCGTGTCCTCCACCACTAGGGCGGACGCGATGGGCAGCGAGCCGAACAGCGCCTCCTCCACCTGTGCCCGGCGTTCCTCCGCCGGCTGAATGTCGGCCGAGCCGTAGAACCGCTCGATCTCCTCGATGAGTTCGGCCAAGGCCGCGATGTCTTGTTTGTCGGCGGGCCGGATCGTCACGGTCATCGGCTGCTCCTGTTCGTCGGTTGCTTCATTGGCCTGCATCAGCGGACGGGCTCGGCACGGTGGCACGGTCCGTGTTCACGTGCCAGCCATGCTGTCGCAGGGAGCCTTGGACATGGCGGATGAGGTACTCGAGGTCCGCGCAGTAGACCGACGGATTGCGGTAGCCGCGGGCCATGCTGAAACGGTGGGGCAGATAGCCGCCGCCGCACACCTCCAGGAGCGGGCACGCGCGGCACTTCTCAGCGAGCGTGGCCACCCCGAGCCGGCGGTGTGCGAGCTTCGGGTGTTGGTGTACCTCGTCGAAGGAGTGCCGGTACACGTCGGCGTCCAGCCTGGAGGCTCCTTCCTCGACGGACCTCAGCGTGTCGACGTCCTCGATGGTCCCGTCGGACTCGATAACGATGCTCGCCGACGGTGCCAGCCCGATAGTCTCCACCGAGCTCCGCACTCCGGAGGTGAGGGCCATGATGTCCTCCAGCATGCGCACACTGTGCTGGTTGTCGGAACCGGCCAGCCACGCGTCGTACACCCGGCTCATCCAGATCCCGTATTCGGGCAGGCTCGGATCACCGCGGTGCGGCGGTTCGTCGTGGGTGGCATGGGGCAGGTTGAAGTCGATCGTTGGTGGCTCGAAAGAGGCCAGGTGCTCGTGTACCTCTGTCGGGTCGTTGGCCAGGTCAACCACGGCCAGGACGCCGGCGAACAGGTGTGGTCGGGAGCGCAACAGCTGGATGCCGCGCACCGCTGAGGCTGCGCTTGAGCGGGACGAACGCGTCAGCCTGTGCCGGTCGTTGGCGGCCTGTGGGCCGTCCAGACTGACACCCACGACGACACGGTGCCTTTCGAAGAGATCGAGCCACTCTTCCGTGATCAGCGTTCCGTTGGTCTGCAGTTCGATGTGGACCCTGGTGCCGGTGGGGATGCCCTCCCGCACGACGGCGAGCAGGTCCGCCATGTGGCGTGGACCGGCAAGCAGAGGTTCGCCGCCGTGGAGGATCACGTGTACGGCGGGCAGGCGGTGTGCCGCGACGTGCTCACCGATCCGGTGACCGGCGGATCTGGCCACGGCCACGCTCATCCGGGCGGGCAGGTGCCGCCATGCCTGGTCCGCGGAGTTGAAGACATAGCAGTAGTCACAATCGATGTTGCAGCGGTTTGCGACCTTGAGAATGAAGGCCGTAAAGGGTGCGGCGCCTTCGTTATGCGCTTTCAAGCGGGCGCGCTCACAGTGGCCAAGGCCGGATGAGGGAAGCGGCGTGGCCTCCGTCGCCGGCTTGCGCGGCTGTGGTCTGCTCCGTTGCCAGCCGTTCTCGCACTCGGGACTCGATCCGGGCCAGAACGGCGCTCTCCTGCACAGTACGGGAGTCCGATGGTGTCGCTGCGTGCGTCGCGGATGCGGACGGGTCTGGCTGCATGCGGCGCTCCTCGTGGCATAGCCATCGGCGGGTGCTGAAAGGCGCTGTCTGCTCGGAACGTAGCAGTGGCGTCGAGGTCTCTGGCATGGACAATCCGGCCAGAGTTCCCAGTCATCCCGGCTGCGCGGCAAGCAGCGTCCGTACGGCGTCGGCCTCCGTCTCCGCACCGATGCGCCGGAAGATTTCGAGGGCCTCTCGTAGCGATTCCGCCGCCCGCTCGGGGCCTTCGGTCACCCGGTCGCAGCGGCCCACGCCTTCCAGCGCCCGCCCCTCCTCAAGAGGGCAGCGGACGTCCCTGGCCAGCCTCAGGGCAACGGTGTGGTGGCTGCGTGCCTCCGCCTGGTCGCCGGACGTGCGGAGCAGGTTCCCGTAGTGGTTCAGGACTTGAGCCTCACCGCAACGGTCTCCGAGGGTCCGCAGGATCGCGAGACTCTGCCCGAGCGCCTCGGCAGCACCTTCTCGTTCCCCGGCAGCCGCACGTGCTGCGCCAAGTTCCCCCAAGGCAGCGGCCTCTCCACCGCGGCTGCCGAGTTCGCGGTAGGCGGCCAGCGCCTGCTCGAGCAGGGCTACGGCCTCGGTGACCCTGCCTTCCGCCCGGTCAAGCACTCCGAGATGGCGGACGCTGTTGGCATGCCCGAAGCGTTCTCCAAGCTCCGTGTAGTACGCCTGGGCTTGAGTGTGCATGCTGCGGGCCTGGCCGAAGTCCCCGGTGAGCCGGTGCACGACGCCGAGTTCGTTGAGGGCGTAGGCCTGGTGGACACGGTCGTCGAGGTCGCGGTAGATCTCCAGCGCCTCGCGTTGGCATCGTGCCGCCGGCTCGTAGTCGCCCGTCAGGCTGTGCACGATGCCGAGGTCGCGCAGCGAGTTGGCCTCTCCGTAGCGGTCGCCCAGCTCACGGTAGACCGTCAAAGCTTCGCTCTGTGCCTCCACGGCCGCGTCGAAGCGGCTGCTCTGTCGGCGCACCATGCCGAGGTCAGCCAGAGCGTTGGCCTGGCCGAGCCGGTCGCCGGCCTCGCGGTAGAGGCTCAGGGACTCTGTTTGGGCCTCGGCGGCCGCCTCGTTATTGGCAATCATGTAGCGGACGATGCCGAGCTGGTTGAGCGCTTCCGCCTTGCCACGCTTCTCCCCCACGGCCTCGTACTCGGCGATCGCCTGGTCCAATGCCGCGATCGCTTCCGGATAGGCGGCCATGAAACGCCGGATGACGCCCAGCTCGGCGAGCGCTGCCGCCAGCGCCCGGCGGTCTCCGGTCTGCCGGGCGGCTTCCACCGCCGTCCTGTGGAGGCCGACGGCCTGGTCCCATGGGCCGGCCTGGCGCAGAAAGGGAGCCATGGCGGTAGCCATTCGGATCACCAGGTCATGCAGCCTCAATCCGTTCGCACGGCGGATGCAGGCGAGGACGTTGGCTCGCTCGTCCTCCAGCCAGCTCAGCGCCGCAGAGCGGGATTCCAGGGGCGGCGTTTCCAGCAGGTCGCCGCCCACCGGAAGGGCTTGAAGGGCGGCGCCGCTTCGCAGGATGTGCCGGTTAGCCGTGGCCAGGGCGGCCAGGTAGTAGGTCCCCACACGGTGGACTGCCTCAGTGTGTTCCATGGTGCCTCCCTCGTCGGCGAGCGCGCGGGCGTAATCGCTGAGCAGATCGTGCAGCCGGTAACGGTCTCCCGGGTGTTCGTCGATCAGATGAGCGTCGTACAGCCCGTCAAGGTGATCCTGCGCGGCGCTCGGCGAAACCGCTGCGAGCGCTGCCCCCGAATAGGCATCGAGGTCGGTCCCGGGATAGCAGCCGAGGCAGCGGAAGAAGTGTTGTCGTCCCGGTTCCAAATCTCGGTAGGAGAGCTCGAAAGTAGCCGCGACGCCGCGTTCTCCCGCCCGGAACTCACCCAGCCGGTTCCCGGCCGCCACCAGCCGCGACCGCAGGACCTGAACACTCCATGTCGGATGGTGACGCAGCCGCGCCGCGAGCAGTGAGATGCCGAGCGGTAGGTGCCCGCACGCCGCGGCCAACTCCTGAATCACCACTCGATCGAGTGAGTCCGATGGCCGCCCGCTGAGCCGTACGAAGAGGTCGACCGCGTGTTCTGGCGGCAGGGCGTCCACCGACACGACGACCTCCTCGTACGCCGCCAGCCGCCTGCGGCTGGTCACCAGTACGAGGCAGTCACGACCGCCTGGAAGCAGCGGCTCCAACTGCCTGTAGCTGACCGCGTTGTCCAGGATCAGCAGCGCTCGCCGTCCGGACAGGTGGCTGCGCCACATCGCGGCCCGCGCCTCGGTGACCGCGCCCTCGTCGTCGCCCACGGGGATCTGTTGCGTCGGCACGCCTGTCGCCGCAAGCAGCGAAGCCAGAGCCTCGGTGGCCTGCACGGGGGTACGGCCTGTCGTGTGCCCGTTGAGGTTCACGAAGAGTTGCCCGTCCGGGAAGCGCTCGGAGAGGACGTGCCCTGCGTGGACGGCGAATGTCGTCTTGCCGACGCCCGGCATCCCGTCAATCACATGGACAGGCAGCGCCGTGCCGTTGCCCTGGGATTCCTGTACGGATCGCACCAGCGCATCCAGTTCGGCGCCTCGGTCAGTGAAGGCTGCCGTGTCGCGCGGTAAGGAGCGCAGGACCAGGGCCGCCCCCGGGGGCTGCGTTCCATCGTCCCGTCCCGGTAAGGGAGCGCGCGGCGCTCCGGCCGGTGCACCGCTGGACTCCGAGAGAGCCGCCAGGAGGACCGACAACCCGACCATGGCAGCCCCGAGGGCGGCGAATGACAACCAGGCGTGGTCCTGCAGCCATCCGAGCCAGCCCGGCCACTGGGATTCGGACACCGCGTTCGTCACAAGCCCGATCAGCATCGTCGTCACAGCGCCGCCGGCTGCGACGGCGGCGATCACTGCTCCGCGCCGCGCCCTCATCCGTGAACCGTCCACGCGTACACGGCCGGTACGGTCGGCATTGCGCTCACCTGTGTTTCCCCCGACTACTAGCGCCCAACTGCCTCAGAGAATGCCGCAACGTGAAGGCAGGTCAAGGTCGCCATCGCGCCACAACGTCCGAAGCGTTTCGGCCGGACCAGGGGCACCTTTACAGCTAGCCGCCCCAGTGGGGCCGGGTGGCGGGCCCTGGGGTCAGGCGCGTACGGCGGACAGGCAGGTGTCGAATAGGAACAAGATGTCGCCGTCGCCGTCCTGTGCAACCCACATCATCGTCGCCGCGTCCAAGCAGGCGGAGGCCGTTGCCAGGGTCGCGCGGGCCTGCAGAGGGCGGTCGGGCGTGGCTTTCAGGCAGACCGTGGCCTTCCTCGCCTCGGACACCGTCCGGTGCATCACTGGTGGCGATCTCACCGTCTCCGGAGCCATGGGCGTGCACGCCCGCGCCTGATGGGTCAGCGGGCCAGTGCGGTACGGACCTTGTTCAGGCCCTCGGCTCTCCAGTGGGCCCGGTCCGGCATCTGGTCGGCTTCGCGCCAGCGCCAGGCCGAGAACATCGCCCAGTTCAGGGCGCGGCAGCGGTTGATCAGGGGCTGGTCGGCTCCCGGGTAGTGCTCGGCCACTTCCTCGGGGGCGTGGGCCAGGTCGAATTCGATCGGTCCGCGGCAGCAGGTGGCGAGGTCCACGAAGAGGGGGCCTGTGGTGGTGTTGAGGAGGTTGCCCGGGTGGGGTTCGCCGTGGAGCAGTTGGTCGGGGGCCCCGCCTGTGCTGATTTCCGCGCTCAGGGCGGTGAGGGTGTCGGCGAGGAACCTTCGGTCGGCCGGCGGGAGGTCCGGGGACTGGTCCGCGTCGTTCACCACGCGCAGGGCCGCGGTGACCCGGTCCGTGAAATGCGGTGCGTTCAGGTCGGTGTGGCGCAGCGCCGCGTGGTGCCGCAGGAACGCGGTCGCGTAGGCGGGCGGGGTGATGTCCGTGCCCAGCGGTTCGTAGTAGGTCCAGAGGGAGATGGCGAAGGTGTCGCGGACATGGACCTTCGGGGGGACCCTGGGGTCCAGTTCCGCCACCGGGGCGTCGGTGGTGGCGAGGGCGCGGGCGACCTCCACCTCGAACTCGGAGTCGGCGAGGTGTCCCGGCGGGGCCACCCGGAGCAGGACATCGCAGGGGAGTAGGCGCAGTACTACGCGGTCCGAGTTGTGGATGACGGTCACGTCGTCGGTCTCGAGTCCCAGCTCCGCGGCCGTGGCGCGTGCCGCCTCGACCGCTCGGCGGAGTTCCGGTGGCTCCATGCAGTACTCCCCGTCGCCTCGTGAGCGCTCTTGCGGCTCGGAGAGATCCTTCTTCAATCCGGCCTGCCCCGGCAACGCCTTTTGGGCCGGTTGGATGTGGATGGGGGGTGAGGTGACGGCAAATCATCTACAGTCCCGAGCCGGCTGCCGGGGCCTGTACGACCCACCCCCCATGGCCGCGAGTCCCTCACGATCTCCGTCCGGCCCAACGCGGAGCACGGTACCCGGGGCCACTGACAACGCCCCGGCCTCCGTCCGTCAGCCCTCGATGTCGAGTGCCGTTCCGTACAGGCGGTCGGCCTTCAGGCGGATGACCAGTCGGCGTTCGGCCACCAGCTGTTCCAGGAAGGCCTGTTCGTTCTCCGGTCTCGCGTTCTCCGGGATCATTCCCAGGAGTTCGCGGCCGATCGCGTCGCCCGGTGTCGTCGTGACCTCCGAGGCCTCCGCCTCGCCCTCAGCCACGGCGAACGACCACACGTCGCCGCCGTTCACATGGAGCGCGGCGCGCGGGTTGTGGCGCAGGTGTTTGAGCTTGACGCGGTCTGCCGTGGTCGAGAAGCGGGCCGTTCGGGACTCGGGGTCCCAGCTGTAGACCATGGTGGTCAGGTGGGGGTGGCCGCTGCGCTTGACGGTGGCGAGGGTGCCGAACTGCTGTCGGGCGAGGAGGTCGGAGAGGGCTTCGTCGGACAGGGGGCGTGGCCCGGGTCGGTTGGTCATGACGGGGTCAACAGCGGTGGGAGCGCCATAATTTCGCGCCCAGCGCTACGAAACCGCTGTCACGCGGGCCACCGCGTCGCGCGTCAGCGTGCGGTCGGGTGGGGTGTCGTCCAGGGCTCGGTGGAGGGTCAAGCCCTCGATCAGGGCGTCCAGTTGGCGGGCCGTGGGCGGGGGGAAGTGGTGTTCCAGGAGGGTGCGGCTGCGGGTCATCCAGTGGGCGCACAGGGCGCGGTACGGCTCGTGGCGGGCGGCCAGGGTGTAGAGCTCCTGGGTGAGGATCAGGTCGCGCCGGGGGCCCTCGGCCAGGGTGTGGATGAGGTCGGTGACGGCTTCGCGGGCCTCGTCGGGGGTGGTGGCGGGGGCCAGGTGGTGTTCGAAGACGGTCACTATGTGGTCGGCGTAGCCGGTGAACGCCTCGAGCAGCAGGCCGTCGATGCCGGTGAAGTGGTACGTCATCGAGCCCAGCGGGACCCCGGCGCGCACGGCGATCTTGCGGTGGGAGACGCCGGCCACGCCCTCCTCGGCGATCAGGTCGAGCGCCGCCGCGAGGATGCGCGCGCGGCGGTGGGGGTCCGTGTGTCCGGTGGCCATGGAGTGTGTACGGGGCTCAGAGCGTGCGGACCGGGCGGGCGGGGTTGCCCACGGCCACGACGTTCGCCGGGATGTCCTTGGTGACGACCGCGCCCGCGCCGATGACGGAGTTGTCGCCGATGGTCACTCCGGGGCAGATGATCGCGCCGCCGCCGAGCCAGACGTTGTCGCCGATGGTGATGGGGAGCGCGGCTTCCAGCTTGTCGCGGCGAGGCTGGGGCTCCACCGGGTGGGTGGGGGTGAGGAGTTGGACGTTCGGG
Organism: Streptomyces sp. NRRL WC-3626; assembly: GCF_000718785.1. GTDB lineage: Bacteria > Actinomycetota > Actinomycetes > Streptomycetales > Streptomycetaceae > Streptomyces > Streptomyces edwardsiae. The sequence continues at coordinate 24,533 of NZ_JOCA01000019.1, forward strand.
CCGATCTGGCAGTCCTCGCCGATGGTGATCCGGGCGACGTCCAGCGCGGTCAGGTTGTAGTTGACGAAGGTACGGGCGCCGATGCTGATGTTGCTGCCGTAGTCGACGTACAGCGGCGGGCGTACGTCGATGCCCTCCCCGGCGGAGGCGAGCAGCTCGGTGAGGATCGGGCGCGCTTCGGCGGGGTCGTCCAGATAGGCGGCCTGGTATCGGGCGGTCAGCCGCATGGCCTCGCGCTGCCGGCGGGCGATCTCCGGGTCGTCGGCGATGTAGAGGTCGCCCGCGAGCATGCGCTCGAGGTTGGTGCGCGGGTCGTTCGCGAAGTAGTCGTCCGTCGGCATGCGTACGATCGTACGCCTCGAAGGTGTACGACCGTACACTCCCCGGGAGGGGGAGGGTTTAGCCCCGTTCACCCCGTTCCACGCAGAACTCATTGCCTTCCGGGTCCGTCATCGTGATCCACCCCTTGCCGTCGGGACGGGTGTGGTCGGCCAGTTGGCGGGCGCCCAGGGCTATGGCGCGCTCCACTTCCTCCGCGCGGGTGCGGCCCTTCGGCTGCAGGTCGAAGTGGATTCGGTTCTTGGCGGTCTTGCCTTCCTCCACCCGGACGAACAGCAGGCCCGGACCGCCGTCCGGGTCCGCGATGAAGGCCTCCGGGTCGCCCGGCTTGTCGTCGTCGGCGAGCGGCCTGCCGAGCAGCGCGCCCCAGAACTGGGCCAGGTCGTAGGGGTCGCCGGTGCAGTCGAAGGTGATGTGGCGGATGGTGGGGTTCAACGGTCCTCCGGGGACGGTCGGTTGGTGACGCGTTTGGCCGATCGGCCGGTCGCAGGATGCCGTCCGGGGAGGGTGCGCGTCCAACCGTTTGACGGTGGAAGCGGGCCGGTGGGAGGAAGTGGCTCTCCAGGGGGCGGGGGGCGGCGCGCGGTTTGCCGCTTCTCGGGGGCTGCCGTGGGCGAATGCGCCAACCGGCTGCGGGGGCGTTAGCCTCGGAGATCGGTGAGAGGCCGTCCGGGTGGGCGGTGTGGCAGGAGGTAGGCAGGCATGGCCAAGGTTCCCAGTTCCGTGGTGGCCGCGAGCGGGCTCGTCGGAGGGTACGGCGTGGCCCGCTGGACCCGGAAGCGGCAGCTGGGCGGGGTCGTCCTCGCCGCCGCCGGGGCCGCTGCCGCGCAGCAGTGGCGGGAGCGGGCCGGCGGCAAGGCCGCGGGTGCGCTGACGGTGGCGTACGTCGCCGCGTTCGCGGGGTCGCACCCGCTGTCGAAGAAGGTGGGCGCGTGGCCTGCGGTGTTCGGGGTGGCGGGCGCTGTGGCGCTGGCGTCCTGGGCGGTGGCCGACCGGCGCGGCTGAGCCGCCCTTCGCGGGCCGGGAGCGTCCCCCGTCAGGAGAGGTGCGTCAGCACGTTCACCACTCGGCCGTTCGGGTCGCGGGTGAAGAAACGCCGTACGCCCCATTCCTCGTCCCGCAGCTCGCGGACGATCTCCGCGCCCGACGCCCGTACCCGCTCGTACACCGCGTCGACGTCCTCCACCTCCACGCTGAGGTCGGGGACGACGGGTGCCGTGCGCTCCTCGGTGAAGAAGCTGATCTGGGCGGTGGGGTTGGCGGGTGACGCCAGGGTGGTCATCCAGCCCATGTTCATGACCTCCTCGAAACCGAGGAGGCCGTAGAAGTCCCGGTTGGTGTGCAGGGCCTCCTCGGAGGCGACCTGGACGTCGGGCATGATCCGGCGGACGGTCATCGGGGCTGCGTCTCCTGTCGGTCGGCCCGGAGCGGGCGGGCGGGCGCGCGTGGTGCGGACGGGCGCGCGCGTGGTGCGGCTGGTTCCACTCTGCTACGTCGTCGCCGGGTTCGAGCCGTCCGGGTCCGCGCCCGTCGTCGTGGCCTTCGGCCCGGACGCCGCCGCGGTGAGCGGCCTGGCGATGTCCTCCAAGGAGCGGCGTTCCGCCTTCACCGCGAGGAACGCGGCCACCAGGCCCGCCGCGCACATCAGACCCGCGCCAATCTGGAAGGCTAGGACGGTGTCACCGACCTTGCCCGTGCCGGTGAGGTCGGCGAAGAGCAGGGGGCCGCTGATGCCGCCTGCTGCGGTGCCGAGGGCGTAGAAGAAGGCGATGGACATCGCGCGGGTCTCCATGGGGAAGACCTCGGAGACCGTGAGGTACGCGCTGCTCGCGCCGGCCGACGCGAAGAACAGGACCGCGCACCAGCAGGCGGTCATGGTGGTGGCGCTGAGCGAGCCGCGGTCGAAGAGCCAGGCCGTGCCGAACAGCAGGAGGCCGGAGAGCAGATACGTGCCGGAGATCATCACCCGGCGGCCGACCGTGTCGAAGAGCTTGCCGAGCAGCAGCGGGCCCAGGAAGTTGCCGACGGCGATCACCGCGAAGTAGTAGCCGGTGTTGCCGGTCGGGACGTCGAAGAACGTGGTCAGGATCGCGCCGAAGCCGAAGGTGATGGCGTTGTAGAGGAACGCCTGGCCGATGAAGAGGGAGAAGCCGAGGACGGAACGCCTGCGGTACTTGGCGAAGACGGTACGGGCGATCTCCGCGAAGGTGACGCTCTTGCGCTGGTGGATCGTCAGCTCGCCCTCCGCGCGGGACAGCGGCCGCCCGTCCCGCTCGGCCTCGACGCGTCGCTCGATGTCGCCGACGATGCGTTCCGCCTCGTCGTCACGGCCGTGGATCAGCAGCCAGCGTGGGCTCTCCGGGACGTGACGGCGTACGAGGAGGATGACCAGGGCGAGTACGGCGCCGAGGGCGAAGGTGAGGCGCCAGCCGACGTTCGCCGGGAAGATCGACGTGTTCAGGGCGAGGATCGAGAGCAGGGAACCGCCGACCGCGCCGAGCCAGAAGCTGCCGTTGATCATCAGGTCGACGCGGCCCCGGTACTGGGCCGGGATCAGCTCGTCGATCGCGGAGTTGATGGCCGCGTACTCGCCGCCGATGCCGAAGCCGGTGAGGAAGCGGAAGAGGAAGAACCACCAGGTGTCGAAGGCGATCGCGGTGAGGGCGGTGGCGCCGAGGTACACCGCGAGGGTGATCATGAAGAGCTTCTTGCGGCCCCAGATGTCGGTCAGGCGGCCCCAGAAGAGGGCGCCCGAGCAGGCGCCGGCCACGTAGAGGGCGGCGGCGATGCCGGTGACCTGGCCGGAGCTGATGGGCAGTCCGCTGCCGGGTTCGGAGAGACGGCCGGCGATGTTGCCGACGACCGTGACCTCGAGGCCGTCGAGGATCCATACGGTGCCGAGGCCGATGACGATGGTCCAGTGCCAGCGGGACCACGGGAGGCGGTCCAGGCGGGCGGGGATGCTGGTGGTGATGGTGCGGCCGGTCTCGGGCTGGGCGGTGGTCATGGGGGTCGTGTGCCCTCGGGCGGGCGTTTTGCACGCCCGCCCGCTTTGTCGTGCCGGGGCGTGGGGGATGGTCGCGCAGTTCCCCGCGCCCCTGGTCGTGACCGTCGTAGGTCGCTGCGGGTGCGTTGTGGTTGATCGCGCAGTTCCCCGCGCCCCTGGGGGGTTGTGGGCGTCGTAGGCCGCTGCGGGTGCGTTGTGGTTGATCGCGCAGTTCCCCGCGCCCCTGGGGGGGGGAGGGGCGCTGCTCGTCGTGGGTGGGTGCGGGTGCGTTGTGGTTGGTCGCGCAGTTCCCCGCGCCCCTGGGGGTTGTGGGCGTCGTCCGGCCGATGGGCGAGGGGCTTGGGGGCCCGGGGCGGGATCGTCCCCTCAGGGGCGCGGGGAACTGCGCGAACAACCCCCGCGTACCCGCACCCACCCTTCTAGGGGCGCGGGGAACTGCGCGAGCAACCCCCCGCGCCCGCGCGGAGCGTTACGCGCCCAGTGTTCTGGATACCGTGTAGATCACGAGGCCGGCGAGGGAGCCGACCACCGTGCCGTTGATGCGGATGAACTGGAGGTCGCGGCCGATGTTGGCCTCGATCTTCTTCGTCGTGTGTTCCGCGTCCCAGCCCGCCACCGTGTCCGTGATCAGGGACGTGATCTCCTTGCGGTAGGTGGTGACCACGTACACCGCCGCGCTCTCCAGCCAGCCGTCCACCTTGCCCTGGAGCTTCGGGTCGAGCGACATGCGCGCGCCGAGCGAGAGCAGCGAGGCACGTACACGCAGGCGGAGTTCGCTGCGCTCGTCCTCCGCCGCCGACACGATCATGGACCGTACGGCCGTCCAGGCGGACGCGATCAGGTCCTGCACCTCGCCCCGGCCGAGGACCTCGCTCTTGAGGCGTTCGACGCGGGCGCGGGTGTCCGTGTCGGACTGGAGGTCGGAGGCGAAGTCGGTGAGGAACCGGTCGAGGGCGCCGCGCGCGGGGTGGGACGGCATGTCGCGCATCTCGGTGACGAAGCGCAGCAGTTCCTTGTAGACGCGCTCGCCGACCTTGCGGTCCACGAACCTGGGCGTCCAGCCGGGCGCGCCGCCGTGGACCGCGTCCATCACCGTGTCGCTGTGCAGCACCAGCCAGTCGTGCGCACGGGTGACGATGACGTCCACGGCCCGCTTGTGGCCGCCGTCCGCGACGATCCGCTCCAGCATTTTGCCCATGCCGGGCGCGATCTCCTGCGCGTCGGCCCGGCGGGTGATGGCCTCCCCGACCACCGCCTGCACATCGGAGTCCCGCAGCACGGTGAGGGCGCCGCGCAGCGCCGCCGAGAGTTCCGCCGTCACCCGGTCGGCGTGTTCCGGGACGGCGAGCCACGCGCCGAGCCGGCTGCCGATGCCGACCGCGCGCAGCCGCTGCCGTACGACGGCCTCGGAGAGGAAGTTCTCGCCGACGAACTCGCCGAGGGAGACGCCCAGCTGGTCCTTCTTGGTGGGGATGATCGCCGTGTGCGGGATCCGCAGCCCCAGCGGGTGACGGAACAGGGCGGTGACGGCGAACCAGTCCGCGAGCGCGCCGACCATGCCCGCCTCGGCCGCGGCGGCGACATAGCCCGCCCACGGGCCTGCGCCCTGGTGCGACGCCCATGTGGTGAGGACGTAGACGACGGCGACGAACAGCAGCAGCCCGGTGGCGGTGAGCTTCATACGGCGCACTCCGCGCCGCTTCTCCTCGTCCGCGGGGCTGAACGTCGCCATCGCGCGGTTCACGAAAGCGCCGGCGGGGGCATGCTGCCCGCCGGCGATCCGGTCGCCGGATTCCGCCGTGCCGGCCGCTTCGGCCTCTTCGGTCCGTTCCATCCACTCCACCCGTTCGGTGATCCCTCACACATTGTCCCTTCCTGACCGACTCCTGGAACGGAACAGGAGTTCCCGGCGTCTGTTCGGAGGGGGTTTGTCCAGGGGGATCCCCTAGGGACTCCCAGGGGGCTCCCCGGGGGCTCCCGTGCGGGTCCCCCCAGACAGTCTTCCCTGCTCATGGATCATCATGGGTTCATCGGATCGGAGCCTCGGGCTCCCCATCGCCCGAGGAGACAGAACAGCATGACCCGGGGTCGTGACGGGGGCGCGGACGCGCCTGACGCCAAGCAGCGCGCGCTGCTCGCCGCGGTCGTCGCCGCGATCGTGGCGGTCGCCGCCGCCATATACGTCGGAGCCGGCGTCGGGGTGGGGTCCGGTGACGGTACGCGGGAGCGCGACGCCCTCGCCGGGGGGCGTGGCGCGCAGAACGGTCCGGCCGCGCCCGTCGCCGGCGGTACCTGGGTCGCCTCCTGGGCGGCCTCCCCGGTCGGGGGCGAGCCCGGCACGGAGACCGGCGGTCTCGCTGGACGCTCGGTGCGCAACGTCGTGCACACCAGCGTCGGCGGTACGAGCGCCCGGGTCACGCTGTCCAACCTGTACGGGCAGGCGCCGCTGACCATCACGCACGCGTCGGTCGCGGTGTCCGCGGGGGCGGGGACGGCGGCGGCGGTCGTGGACAGCGTGCGGCCGCTGGCCTTCGCGGGGAGCGCGGGGGTCGTCGTTCCGGCGGGCGGGGAGGTGGTGAGCGATGCGGTGCGTGTCGCCGTTCCGCGGGACGGGGACGTGCTCATCACGACGTACTCGCCGAGCGCGTCCGGGCCCGTCACCTATCATCCGCATGCCCGTCAGATCTCGTACGTCGCGGACGGCGAGCACACCCGGGACGCGACGGGGGTGCCGTACGGCGGGCAGAGCGTGGTCTGGCGGTATGCGACCGCGCTCGATGTGCTGAGTGCCGAGGCGGAGGGGACCGTCGTCGTCCTCGGGGACTCGCTGACCGACGGGATCAGCTCGACGACCGGGACGAACCGGCGGTGGCCCGATGTGCTGTCCGACCGGCTGCGGGCCGCGATCGGGGACGGGCGGGATGTGCCGCGGTACAGCGTCGTCAACGCCGGGATCAGCGGGAACCAGGTGCTGGCGGACGGGCTGGGGCGTCCCGCGGAGAATCCGAGCGGGGTGAACCGGTTCGAGCGGGATGTGCTGGGGCGGCCGAATGTCAGGGTCGTGGTGGTCGTGCTGGGCATCAACGACATTCTGCGGACGCCGGGGGTGGCTGATCCGGGGCGGATCGTGGACGGGCTGCGGTCGCTGGTCGAGCGGGCCCATGGGCGGGGGGTGAAGGTGGTCGGCGCGACGTTGATGCCGTTCGGGGGGCATCGGGGCTGGAGTGAGGGACGGGAAGGCGTGCGGGAGGTTATTAATGCGGAGGTTCGGGCGGGGCGGGTGTTCGACGCGGTGGTTGATTTCGACCGGGCGGTTCGGGACGGGTACGACCCGCGGCGGTTCCGGGTGGAGTACGACTCCGGGGATCATCTGCATCCGAGCGACCGGGGATTCGCGCGGATGGGTGAGGTCTTCGACCTCGATGTGCTGAGGGGCGGGGCGCCGGCACGGTTGTAGGGGCGGGGTTTTCTCGCCCCCGCCGCCCCTTCCCGTCCCGAACCGGGGGCTCTGCCCCCGGACCCCCGCTCCTCAAACGCCGGAGGGGCTGAAGAGCCCCCAGGAGACCTCAGCCGCGGTCCTCGCGCTCCGGGGAGCCCTCCAGCTCCCGGCGGCGGTCCTCCTTGCGCTCCAGTCGTTCCCTGCGGCGCTCCTCCCGCAGGCGCTGCTTCTCCGCGCGCGGGAGCTTGCGGTCCACGCCCACCCCGCCCCAGAAGGCGAAGCCCGTGACGATCACCCTCGGGGCGCCGGGGTCACCCGGCACGCCCTCCTCGCGGTGGTCGAAGCCGCCCATCACGCCGATGCCGCGCACGATGACCTCGACACCGGGCGGGACGATGACCTCCACCCCGCCCATGATCGCGACCGCGTTGATGACGACCTCGCGGTCCGCGAAGTTCGCCTCCCGCAGATCGATCTCCCCGCCGCCCCAGAAGGCGAGGCAGTTGAAGCGGCGCGGTGCCGTCCAGTGGCCCCTGCGCTGAAAGCCCGACATCACCGCCACCGCCCACGACGACGTGCCGGAGTCGTCGCCGCCGACGATCCGGCTCGCCCAACCGCCGCCGCGCTCCGGCTGTTTGGTGAGCGACACCGCCGGTACGGCCGTCGCGTGGTCCGGCAGGTCGCGGGTGATCGGCGTCAGTTCCCCGTAGGTGCGCGCCTGATACGTCGCGTCCAGCCGCTCCTCGAACTCCTCCATGTCGAGGCGGCCCTCCGCGAGGGCGTCCCGCAGGATCTCGGCGACCCGTTCACGGTCGGCGTCGGAGGCACGAAGGTCCGGGACGGCTGCGTCTTCGGTCATACACAGCAGCCTACGAGTTATCTCCGCCACACGGCTACGAGGGTCACGTGACGGGCCGGCCCGCCCGGTCTTCGTACATTTTCGCGATCACCGCCTCGATGTCCGGTTCCCGTACCGAGAGGTCCACCAGCGGGTACTCCGCCGCGATCCGCGACACCAGTTCCGACGCCGACGCCGACGCCGGGAACGCCAGCCACTGCCGCGCCCCCTCCACCCGTACCACCCGCGCGGGCGGCGGCGCCTCGATCGGCGGGAGTTCCCGCTCCAGGTCCACCACCAGCGTCCGCTCGCTCTCCCCCGCCTCGTGCAGCCCGTCGAGGGCACCGTCGTACACCAGACGGCCGTGGTCGATGACCATCACCCGCGAGCACAACTGCTCGATGTCCTGCAGATCGTGCGTGGTCAGCAGGACCGTGGTGGCCCGCTCGGCGTTCAACTGCCGCAGGAAGTCCCGCACCCTGGTCTTGGAGATGACGTCCAGGCCGATCGTCGGCTCGTCCAGGTACAGCACCTCGGGGTCGTGCAGCAGCGCCGCCGCGATGTCCCCGCGCATCCGCTGACCGAGGGAGAGCTGGCGCACGGGTACGTCCAACAGGTCTCCCAGGTCCAGGAGTTCGGTCAGCCGGGACAGGTTCTCCCGGTAACGGGCGTCCGGGATGCGGTACATGCGGTGCATCAGCTTGTACGAGTCGATCAGCGGCAGGTCCCACCACAGCGTCGTACGCTGCCCGAACACCACCCCGATCCGGTGCGCCAGCCGGGTCCGCTCACGGGACGGGTCGATCCCGGCGACCCGCAGCCGTCCCCCGCTCGGCGTGAGAATCCCGGTCAGCATCTTGATCGTCGTCGACTTCCCGGCACCGTTCGGGCCGATGTAGCCGACCATCTCGCCCCGCGCCACCGTGAAGGAGATCGAGTCGACCGCCCGCACCCGCCGCCGCTCCCGTTTGAGAAAACCGGTCTTCCTGCGGACGTCGAAGACCTTCTCCACGCCGTCGAGTTCGATGAATACGTCGTCCATCTTCCGCTAACTCCCCGTGCTCCGGTACGACCTGAGTCCCGTCCGCCACGCCAGTCCCGCCAGCGCGCAGCAGCCCACCGCCACCAGCGGCGACGCGAAGGACGCCCACCCGGGCAGACCGATCGGGTACGGGCGGTCCAGGATGTGGGCGGCGGGCACCCAGTTGACGAAGGCGAGCGGCAGCATGAAGGTCGCCCCGCGCACCAGATCCTTCCCGAACACCGTCGGCGGATACTGCAGCAGCGTCGTCCCGCCGTACGTGAACGCGTTCTGCACCTCGGCCGCGTCCTGCGCGAAGATCTGGAACGCGGCGCCCGCCACGAACACCGCCGAGAAGATCGCCGCACCGCTGAGCACCATCACCGGCACCAGCAGCACCTTCACCGCCGTCCACTCCACGTCGACGGAGGACAGCGCCCAGCCCAGCACCACCGCGCCCTGGGCGACCCGGCCGAGCCGGCGCAGCGCGAACCGGTCCGCGCCGACCTGCGCCAGCACCGGCACCGGACGCACCAGCAGGACGTCGAACGAGCCGTCCCGCATCCGCGCGCCCAGCACGTCCATCGAGCCGAGCAGCATGTCGGCGATGCCGAACGACGTCACCGACAGCCCGTACAGCATCGCGATCTCCGGCAGCGACCAGCCGCCCAGCGAGTCGACCTGCGTGAACATCAGCAGGATCCCCACGAAGTCCAGGCCCGTCATCAGCAGGTTCCCGAACACCGTGAACACGAACGACGTGCGGTACGTCATCCCGGAGCGCACCCACATCCCCGCGATCAGCCCGTACGCCCGCAGCCCCTCCACGAACACAGCGCGCTCACCCACCCTGCACCACCACCCTGCGCGTCGCCACCGACTGCAGCAGCCGGCCCGCCGCCAGCAGCGCCACCGCCCACGCCGCCTGGAACGCGAACGCCGCCGACGGATCCGTCTCCCCCATCAGCACATCCGCCGGAACCTGGATCTGCGCCGCCCACGGCAGCACCCGCACCACCTCGCCGAGCGTGCCCGGGAAGACGTTCAGCGGCAGCACCATGCCCGAGAAGAAGACCCCCGTGATCATCAGCACCTGGCCGATGCCCATGCCGTCCATCAGCCAGAACACACACAGGGCCGCCAGATAGCGGATCGCGAAACTCACCACCGCCGCCAGCACCAGCGTCACCGCGAACGCCAGCCACGCGGCGGCCTCCGTGGGCAGCGCCATCGTGAAGAACAGCGAACCGAACAGGAACGGCACCAACCCGCGCCCCAGCAACTGGAACGCCGCCCGCCCCACATCACCCGCCAGCCACCACAGCTGCAGATCCACCGGCCGGTACAGATCCACGGCGACCTCACCGGTGCGGATGCGCTCCATCAGCTCCTTCTCCGCACCCCCGCCCTGGATCGCCAGCGTCGCGTACAGACACTGCCCCAGCCACACGTACGTCACCGCCTGCGCCTGGTCGTAGCCGCCCAGACCCGGCCGCTCGTCCCACAGCGCCAGATACGTGTACACGAGGATCAGCCCGAACACCGTATTGGTGAACACCCCCGCCGCCGTCGCCGCCCGATACGACGCGTACCGCCTGAAACCCCCCACCGCGACGGACAGATACAACCGCGCCGAGCCCACGCCCCACCCTCCTCCCGCAATCGGCACCAAAGCGCAGGAGCCTAAACCGCCCGCCACACCCCCTGCCACGCATTTTCGACGGCGGCCCTCCCCCGCGAGGTGCGGCCATGCGCGTGACAAGCCGGGTGCGCGCTCCACGCGCGGCGTCACCGGGCACGCCCCGCCGGATGGGACAGTCTTGAATAAGAGGCACACAACACGGCGTAGCCGCACACACTACGGCGCAGTGGAACGAACAAGGCGAAACAGGAGTCCGTGCACGACATGAGCGACGAGCCGCAGCCGCAGCAGCCGGAGAAGGGCTGGGCGCCGAGAGACCCCCGGGCGGCCGGCGCCCCCAAGAAGCCCGGACGCACCGGCTGGCGCCGGTTCGTCCCCACCTGGCGCATGACCCTCGGCGGGCTCCTCATCACCGCCACCGTCGTCGTCGGCGGCTTCTTCCTCGGCTACCACCTCGTACGGATCCCCGCCGCCAACGCCCTCGCCACCCAGCAGGCCAACGTCTACCTCTACGCCGACGGCACCGTCATCGCCCGCGACGGCGAGGTCAACCGGGAGAACGTCACCCTCTCCCAGATCTCCGAGGACGCCCAGCACGCCGTCCTCGCCGCCGAGGACCGGGACTTCTACACCGAGTCCGCCATCGACCCCCAGGCCATGGTCCGCGCCGCCTGGAACACCGCCACCGGCAAAGGCCGCCAGTCCGGCTCCACCATCACCCAGCAGTACGTGAAGAACTACTACCTCCGCCAGGAGCAGACCGTCACCCGCAAGGTGAAGGAGTTCTTCATCTCCATCAAGCTCGACCGCGAACAGACCAAGGACCAGATCCTCGAGGGCTACCTCAACACCAGCTTCTTCGGCCGCGGCGCCTACGGCATCCAGTCCGCCGCCCACGCCTACTACGGCATCGACGCCGCCGAGCTCGACGCCGGCCGCGCCGCCTACCTCGCCGCCCTCGTCAACGCCCCCAGCCAGTACGACGTCATCACCCACCCCGAGAACCGCGACACCGTCGAACACCGCTGGAACTACGTCCTCGACGGCATGGTCGACGAAGGCTGGCTCGGCGCCGCCGAACGCGCCGGCATGAAGTTCCCGATGCCGGAGAAGACCACCGTCTCCACCAGCCTCTCCGGCCAGCGCGGTTACATCGTCAACATCGTCAAGAACCACCTCGTCCAGAACGACATCGTCGACGAGGCCGCCCTCGGCACCGGCGGCTACCGCATCACCACCACCCTGCAGAAGGACAAGCAGGACGCCTTCGTCGACGCCGTCAACGACAACCTCATGGACCGCCTCGACCAGAAGAACCGCAAGGCCGACACCTACGTCCGGGCCGGCGGCGCCTCCGTCGACGTCAAGACCGGCAAGGTCGTCGCCATGTACAACGGCATCGACTACGTCAAGCAGTACACCCCCAACGCCACCCGCCGGGACTTCCAGGTCGGCTCCAGCTTCAAGCCGTTCGTCTTCACCGCCGCCGTCGAGAACGGCTCCCGCACCCAGGACGGCCGCCCCATCACCCCCAACGCCATCTACGACGGCAACAGCGAACGCCCCGTCCAGGGCTGGCCCGGCGCCCGCTACGCCCCCGAGAACGAGGACCACCGCGACTACGGCGACATCACCGTCCGCGAGGCCACCGACAAGTCCGTCAACGCCGTCTACGCGCAGATGGCCACCGACGTCGGCCCCGACCGCGTCCGCGAGACCGCCGTCGCCCTGGGCCTGTCCGAGGACACCCCCAGCCTCGACGACGCCGGGCCCTCCATCGCCCTCGGTGTCGCGACCGCCAGCGTCCTCGACATGGCCGAGGCCTACGCCACCCTCGCCAACCACGGCAAACACGGCGACTACACCATGATCGAGAAGATCACCCAGAACGGCCGGAACGTCGAACTGCCCGAACGGCACACCCGCCAGGCCGTCACCCGCCAGGCCGCCGACACCACCACCTCCGTGCTGCGCGGCGTCGTCGAGAACGGCACCGCCACCGCCGCCCAGACCGCCGGCCGCCCCGCCGCCGGCAAGACCGGCACCGCCGAGGAGGACACCGCCGCCTGGTTCGCCGGCTACACCCCCGACCTCGCCACCGTCGTCGCCGTCATGGGCCAGGACCCGGTCACCGCCGGCCACAAACCCCTCTACGGCGTCATGGGCCTCCCCAGGATCAACGGCGGCGGCGCCCCGGCCGAGATCTGGGGCCAGTACACCCGCGAAGCCCTCGACGGCGTACCGGTCACGCCCTTCAGCCTGCGGCTCCAGCCCGGCGCCTACAAGACCCAGCCGCCGCCGAGCGACTCCAGCAACAGCCCGTCCTTCTCCGGCGAACCCGACGACAGCGACAGCGGGGCGCCGGACGGGAGGGACACGGGGACGGAGACGGGGACGGGGACGGACGAGGAGTCCGCCGACGGCCAGGACGAGCCGGAGTCACCCCGGCGGCAGACCGACGGCAGCGCGGCGCCCACCGACGACACCGGCGAGAGCGACGCCAACGGAGACGAGAACCCCGTCTCCGACGGCCTCACCGGCGCACTCACCCAGGGCACCCGCTGGGACGAGTGACCCGGCCCTCCGCTCTCAGTGCCCGGACGTCGCCTTCAGCCCCACCACCGCCACCAGCAGCAGACAGATGAAGAAGATCCGCGCCGCCGTCACCGGCTCACCCAGCACCCACATGCCCAGCACCGCGGCCCCGGCCGCGCCGATGCCCACCCACACGCCGTACGCCGTACCGATCGGCAGCGTACGAGCCGCGTACGACAGCAGCAGCATGCTCGCCACGATGCCCGCGCCGGTCAGCACACTCGGGACCAGACGGGTGAAACCGTCGGTGTACTTCATCCCCACCGACCAGCCGACCTCCAGCAGACCGGCGATCACAAGCAGAACCCACGCCATGACAGGCACCTCCGGGACACGAACGGAAACGGGGGTGCGTCGTCTTTGCCTTCACCCCGGTACGGCGCGTCTCGTCGGGGCCCTCACGGGTCCCCCCAGCCTAGGCCCCGCCCCGGCCCGGACACACGAAAAGGGCTGGTGACCATGGTCACCAGCCCTTCCCGGCCATTGAACTACAGGTACAAACCCGTCGAATCCTCGGAACCCTCGAAACGGTCCGCGGCCACCGCGTGCAGATCGCGCTCCCGCATCAGCACATACGCCGTGCCCCGCACCTCGACCTCCGCCCGGTCCTCCGGGTCGTACAGCACCCGGTCGCCCGGCTCCACGGTCCGGACGTTCTGCCCCACCGCGACCACCTCGGCCCAGGCCAGCCGGCGGCCCACCGCCGCCGTCGCGGGAATCAGGATGCCGCCCCCCGAACGCCGCTCGCCCTCACCCGCGTCCTGCCGCACGAGTACGCGATCGTGCAGCATCCGGATGGGGAGCTTGTCGTCCTGGGAACCGTGCTCGAGTCTCTTGGCGCTCACGTCCTGAAACCTACCTGCCTCCGCGCCGGCCGCACGCCGCCGGGGTCAACGCCTGCGCCGACGGGTCCCCAGGGCCAGCAGCCCCACGGCACCCACCACCAGCACCGCCACCGGAACGACCCGCTCCAGCCGCGGCGCGCCCTCCGGGTCCACGAACCGTGCCTTCACATCGCTCACCACACCGTTGACACGGACGTACGCCCGGCCCAGCGTGTGATCCACGTTCGACACCACGCGGGCCTTGGCATCCCCCACGATCGTCTTGGGATGCACCCGCACACCGATCTCGTCCAGGGTCTCGGCCAGCACCGCACGGCGGCGCCTGATGTCCGCCTCGATCTGCGCCGGGGTTCTGGTGTCCGCCGTGTCCGCCACCGTGCCGCCTCCGATATCCGCTGATACCTGTGTGTACCTGTGCCGGACAGTCTGTCAGCTTCACACCGCCACGCACGGTCAGGACCCCCGGTTACCCTCGATCCCGGCACCCGATCCACGCACGAGGAGACCCGACCGATGAGTGAACGCCTCCAGCCCGGGGACGAGGCCCCCGCCTTCACCCTGCCCGACGCCGACGGCAACGAGGTGTCCCTGGCCGACCACAAGGGCCGCAAGGTCATCGTCTACTTCTACCCGGCCGCCCTCACTCCCGGCTGCACCAAGCAGGCCTGCGACTTCACGGACAACCTCGACCTGCTGGCCGGCGCCGGCTACGACGTCATCGGCATCTCCCCCGACAAGCCGGAGAAGCTCGCCAAGTTCCGCGAGGCGGAGTCCCTGAAGGTCACCCTCCTCGCCGACCCGGAGAAGACGGTCCTGGACGCCTACGCCGCCTACGGCGAGAAAAAGAACTACGGCAAGACCTACCTGGGCGTCATCCGCTCCACGATCGTGGTGGACGAGCAGGGCAAGGTCGAGCACGCCCTCTACAACGTCCGGGCGACGGGCCACGTGGCCAAGATCATCAAGGATCTGGGGATCTGACCCCGCTGCCCGGCCGCTAGCATGGCCGGGCAGCATCACGCGGCCGTGGTGGAACTGGCAGTCACGCTGGGTTTAGGTCCCAGTGGGGTAACTCCCGTGAGGGTTCGAGTCCCTCCGGCCGCACCGGTGTTCAGCCCAGCAGATCCCGTACCGCCGGGACCAGGGCGCGGAACGCCTTGCCCCGGTGGCTGATCGCGTTCTTCTCGGCGGCCGTCAGTTCCGCGCACGTCCTCGTTTCGCCCTCCGGCTGGAGGATCGGGTCGTAGCCGAAGCCTCCCGTGCCGGAGGGGGTGTGGCGGAGGGTGCCCTTCAGGTGGCCTTCGACCACTCGTTCCGTGCCGTCGGGCAGGGCCAGGGCCGCCGCGCAGGCGAAGTGGGCCGCCCGGTGCGGGGGCTCGATGTCCGCGAGCTGGGCCAGGAGCAGGTCCAGGTTCGCCTTGTCGTCGCCGTGGGTGCCGGACCAGCGGGCGGAGAAGATGCCGGGGGCGCCGTTCAGGACGTCGACGCAGAGGCCGGAGTCGTCGGCGACCGCGGGGAGGCCGGTCGCCCGGGCCAGGGCGTGGGCCTTGAGCAGGGCGTTCTCGGCGAAGGTGACGCCGGTTTCCCTGACGTCGGGGATGTCGGGGTAGGCGTCGGCGCCGACGAGTTCGTGGGGCAGGCCCGCGTCCGTGAGGATCGACCGGAGTTCGGTGATCTTTCCGGTGTTGCGGGTGGCGAGGATGAGGCGGGTCATGGGCCCAAGTATCCCTGGGCCCATGCTCGGGTCCTTACGGCGTACAGACCTTGGTGAGTTCGCCGGCCGCGTCGGTGACGGGGCTGATGTCGGGGGTCTCGTCGCCGTTCTGGATGGAGGTGCGGACGTTCCCGACGGCCGTCTGGAGGTCGTCGACGGCCTTGCCGACGTCGGCGTTGTCGGTCTTGTCGCCGATCTCGCCGAGGTTCTTGTCTATGGAGTCGAGGGATTCCTCGAGTTGGGTCAGGTCGTCGCCGGCGTTCTCGACGGCCTGCTGCATGTCGGTGACGCTGTCGGCGATGGCGTCGGCGGTCTGGACGCAGTCCAGTGCCTTGTCGACGGCGGCGCAGCCGGTGGTGAGTCCGGCGGTCAGCGCGACGGCCGCCAGGGTGGCGGCGACGGCTGCGGTGCGGCGTCGGCGGCTCGCGGCCATGGATGGGTCCCTCCCCTTTGTAGGGCCGGTGGGGCCCTGGTCGTCGGCCGGGCGCCCGGGGTCGATCCGTGCGCCCGTACCCCTTGAGACGCGGCGGTGGCCGGCGCGGTTGCCCGCGTCGGCCACGCGCCTTGGTGTGTCTTTTACCTTTCGAGGACCGTTTCAAGCGCGGCGCGCTGGACCGCGGTGAGTTCGGCGCAGCCGGTGACGGCGAGGTCGAGGAGGGCGTTCAGTTCGTCGCGGGCGAAGGGTTCGGCCTCGGCGGTGCCCTGGACTTCGACGAAGCGGCCGTCGCCGGTGCAGACGACGTTCATGTCGGTGTCGGCCTTGACGTCCTCCTCGTAGCGGAGGTCGAGGAGGGGGACCCCGGCGACGATGCCGACGGACACGGCGCTGACCGTGCCGGTGAGGGGCTGGCGGCCGGCGCGGATGAGCTTCTTGCCCTGGGCCCAGTGAATGGCGTCGGCGAGGGCGACGTAGGAGCCGGTGATGGCGGCGGTGCGGGTGCCGCCGTCGGCCTGGAGGACGTCGCAGTCGAGGACGACGGTGTTCTCGCCGAGGGCCTTGTAGTCGATGACGGCGCGCAGGGAGCGGCCGATGAGGCGGCTGATCTCGTGGGTGCGGCCGCCGATGCGGCCGCGGACCGATTCGCGGTCGCCGCGGGTGTTGGTGGCGCGGGGCAGCATCGCGTACTCGGCGGTGACCCAGCCCTCGCCGCTGCCCTTGCGCCAGCGGGGGACGCCTTCGGTGACGGAGGCGGTGCAGAGGACCTTGGTGTCGCCGAAGGAGACGAGGACGGAGCCTTCGGCGTGCTTGCTCCAGCCGCGTTCGATGGTGACCGGGCGGAGTTGTTCGGGGGTGCGGCCGTCGATTCGAGACATGGCGCCGAGCCTAGCCGTACAGGGGTGGGGGCCCCTTCCGGATGCGTGGACGGGGCCCCGAAGGTGTAAGCGGGGGTGCTTACATCATGTCTTCGATCTCGGCCGCGACGGGGTCGGCGTCGGTGCCGATGACGACCTGGATGGCGCTGCCCATCTTGACGACGCCGTGGGCGCCGGCGGCCTTGAGGGCGGCTTCGTCGACCTTGGCGGGGTCCACGACTTCGGTGCGGAGGCGGGTGATGCAGCCTTCGACCTCTTCGATGTTGTCGATGCCGCCGAGCCCGGCAACGATCTTCTCAGCCTTGGTGGCCATGTTCGTTCTCCCTGATCCGAACCGCTTTGTCGCAGTAACCCACAGTTGGCCCATCTTTGCGAGCGGTCCCGTCGTGGGTGCCGAATGATGGCGTCACGACAGCGGTACCGTCCTGCCTCACTGGTCTACACCACCGGGTGGACTGCCGCCAAACCCGTCGTCACCGCCGCGGATCGAGGGGGCCCTGATGAGTGCCGAGAGTTCCGGCGCCGGGAGTGCGGTCTCTCCCGCGCGGGAGGGCTGGAACCGTTTGTTCCAGGGTTTGCAGAAGATGGGCCGGAGTCTGCAGTTGCCGATCGCGGTGCTGCCGGCCGCGGGCATTCTGAACCGGCTGGGGCAGCCGGACGTGTTCGGGGACGAGGGTCTGGGCTGGACGGACGTCTCCAAGGTGATGGTGGGTGCGGGCGGGGCGCTGCTGGACGGTTCGCTGGGGCTGCCGCTGCTGTTCTGTGTGGGTGTGGCCATCGGGATGGCGAAGAAGTCGGACGGATCCACGGCGCTCGCGGCGGTGGCCGGGTTCCTCGTCTACTACAACGTGCTGCGCCAGTTCCCGGAGGACTGTCCCGGGGGCTCGAAGGCGGTGCCGATGGTGGGCTGCCAGGTGTCGGACGGGACGGTCACGGCGTTCACGTTCCAGAATCCGGGGGTTTTCGGCGGCATCGTGATCGGTTTGATGGCGGCGTACTTCTGGCAGCGGTTCCACCGTACGCGGCTGGTGGACTGGCTCGGCTTCTTCAACGGGCGGCGGCTGGTGCCGATCATCATGGCGTTCGCGGCGATCGTGTTCGCCGCGTTGTGTCTGTGGGTGTGGCCGCCGATCGGTGACGCGCTGGAGAGTTTCAGCGACTGGATGGACGGGCTGGACGCGTGGGGCGCCGGTGTGTTCGGTCTGGCGAACCGGGCGTTGCTGGTGGTGGGGCTGCATCAGTTCCTGAACGTGCCCATCTGGTTCCAGTTCGGCTCGTACACGCGGCCGGACGGCACGGTGGTGCACGGGGACATCAACATGTTCCTGGCGGGTGATCCGGACGCGGGGCAGTTCACCTCGGGGTTCTTCCCGATCATGATGTTCGCGCTGCCGGCGGCGGCGCTGGCGATCACGCACTGTGCGAAGCCGCACCGGCGCAAGGAGGTCGGCGGGCTGATGCTGTCGGTGGCGCTGACGTCGTTCGTCACGGGGATCACGGAGCCGATCGAGTACTCGTTCCTGTTCGTCGCCCCCTTGCTGTACGTGGCGCACGCGGTGCTGACGGGTGTGTCGATGGCGGTGACGTGGGGGTTGGGGGTGCACGACGGGTTCAGTTTCTCGGCGGGGCTGATCGACTACGTCATCAACTGGAACCTGGCGACCCGGCCGTGGGCGATCATCCCGATCGGGCTGTGCTTCGCGGCGGTGTACTACGCGATCTTCCGGTTCGCGATCACGCGGTTCGATCTGCGGACTCCGGGGCGGGAGCCGGAGGAGGAGGTCGAGGACGCGGCGAAGGGGTGATCTCGTAGGCTGGAGGCGGCTTGTGGAGCCCTCGGACCTGGTGGTCCGGGGGCTTTTCGGTGCGCCTTCGCGCGGGTTCCGTTTCACCGGTGCGGCGGACACCGTGTGTAGCCCGGCGGTAGCAGGAATCGTGGGTTCCTTATGCGGCCTTCATCGTGCTACAACAGGTCTACACCACTAGTGGTGTAGACCACCACCGATGGAGGAAGTATGAGCACCGCCACCGCCTCGGCGGCCCCCGCGAAGAAGCGGGGATCCGGCCTGTTCCAGGGCCTGCAGAAGGTCGGCCGCAGCCTTCAGCTCCCGATCGCCGTCCTGCCGGCGGCGGGCATCCTGCTCCGGCTCGGTCAGCCGGACGTGTTCGGCGCCGAAGGCTTCGGCTGGGACAAGGTCGCGGCCGTGTTCGCCACCGCCGGCGGTGCGATCTTCGACAACCTGCCGATGCTCTTCTGCATCGGTGTCGCGATCGGCTTCGCCAAGAAGGCCGACGGCTCCACCGCCCTCGCCGCCCTCGTCGGCTTCCTGGTCTACAGCAACGTCCTGAAGGCGTTCCCGGTCACCGAGGCCAAGGTGCAGGACGGCGCGGACATAGCCGCGACGTACAACAACCCGGGTGTCCTCGGCGGCATCCTGATGGGTCTGCTGGCGGCGGTGCTGTGGCAGCGGTACCACCGCAAGCAGCTGGTGGACTGGCTGGGCTTCTTCAACGGCCGCCGGCTCGTGCCGATCATCATGGCCTTCGTCGGCACCCTCATGGGCGTCTTCTTCGGTCTGGTCTGGGAGCCGATCGGTGAGGTCATCTCCGACGCCGGTGAGTGGATCACCGGTCTGGGCGCCGCGGGTGCCGGTCTGTTCGGTCTGATCAACCGCGCGCTGATCCCGATCGGCATGCACCAGTTCGTGAACACCGTCTCCTGGTTCCAGATCGGTGACTTCACCAACGCGGCGGGCGAGGTCGTCCACGGTGACCTGAACCGCTTCTTCGCCGGTGACCCGGACGCCGGTCTGTTCATGTCGGGCTTCTTCCCGATCATGATGTTCGGTCTCCCCGCCGCCGCCATCGCCATCGCGCACGCCGCCCGTCCCGAGCGCCGCAAGGCCGTGATGGGCATGATGGTCTCGCTCGCGCTGACGTCCTTCGTGACCGGTGTGACCGAGCCGATCGAGTTCTCGTTCATGTTCATCGCCCCGCTGCTGTACGTGATCCACGCGGTGCTCACCGCGGCGGCCATGGCGATCACCTGGGCGTTCGGTGTCCACGCGGGCTTCACCTTCTCCGCGGGCGCGATCGACTACGGGCTCAACTGGAACCTGGCGACCAAGCCATGGCTGATCATCCCGATCGGTCTGGTGTTCGCGGCGATCTACTACGTGGTCTTCCGCTTCGCGATCACCAAGTTCAACCTGCCGACTCCGGGCCGTGAGCCGGAGGAGGAACTCGAGGACGCCACCAAGGCGTGAGCGGTCCCCGTACGAACGGGAGGGCCCCGGAACCGAACTCGGTTCCGGGGCCCTCCCCTTTGCAGCTGCTCAGATCACGTACGTCGCTCCCGGCGCGGCCAGGCCCACCGAGCCTGCGTACACCTCGCGGGCGTCGGTGAGGTTGATCTGCGGGTCGGTCCACGGGGGGATGTGGGTGAGGATCAGGCGGCGGGCGCCCGCGCGGGCCGCCGTCTCACCCGCCTCGCGGCCGTTGAGGTGCAGGTCGGGGATGTTCTCCTTGCCGTGCGTGAACGCGGCCTCGCACAGGAAGAGGTCGGCGTCGCGGGCGAGGTCGTCGAGCGCGGGGCTCACTCCGGTGTCGCCGGAGTACGTCAGCGTCCTCCCGCCGTGTTCGATACGGATGCCGTACGCCTCGACCGGGTGCGCGACGCGCTCGGTGTGGACGAGGAACGGGCCGATCTCGAACGTGGAGGGCTTGACGGTGTGGAAGTCGAAGACCTCGCTCATGGAGGAGGCCGTGGGCGTGTCGGCGTAGGCGGTGGTCAGCCGGTGCTCGGTGCCCTCGGGGCCGTAGACCGGCAGGGGGGCGCAGCGGCCGCCTTCGTGCCGGTAGTAACGCGCCACGAAGTAGGCGCACATGTCGATGCAGTGGTCGGCGTGCAGATGGCTGAGGAAGATCGCGTCGAGGTCGTAGAGACCGCAGTGGCGCTGCAGCTCGCCGAGGGCGCCGTTGCCCATGTCGAGGAGCAGCCGGAAGCCGTCGGCCTCGACGAGGTAGCTCGAGCAGGCCGATTCCGCGGACGGGAACGACCCCGAGCAGCCGACGACGGTGAGCTTCATGAAGCAGAAACCTCCGCTGCGGGTGTGGGAAGACGGGGGTCGTGCGGTTCGTCGAGCGTAAGGCGCAAAACCTGTGGTCGCTCCTCCGCCAGGGGCTGTTGTGGGCGAACTCACCTGTGCTGTCACCGGTTCGGCTGGATGGGGCGCATGCCGGGGCGGGAAGGGGCGCGCGGTGGTGGTGTGCGCCGGTACGGTCGGGGCATGGACACGGCCTGGTGGCTCGCGCTCGCCGCGGTGGTACTGCTCGGGTTCGTCACGGCGCTCGTCGACGGGTGGGGCCGGGGGCACCGGCCCCGGCGACGGCGTGGGCCGAGGAGAGGTGACGGCGAGCGGGAGTGATCCCGCGCGGGGCATGCGAAAGGGGCCGGAGTCGGGCTCCGGCCCCTGGGCCCCGGTTCACACGTGGCGTCACGCCCAGAGCTGGCCCTGGAGGGTGTCGATGGCCTTTTCGGTGGTGGCGGCGGTGTAGACGCCGGTCGAGAGGTACTTCCAGCCGCCGTCGGCGACGACGAAGACGACGTCGGCGCTCTCTCCCGCCTTGACCGCCTTGTTGGCGACGCCGATCGCCGCGTGCAGGGCGGCGCCGGTGGAGACGCCGGCGAAGATGCCCTCCTGCTGGAGGAGTTCGCGGGTGCGGGTGACGGCGTCGGCGGAGCCGACGGAGAAGCGGGTGGTGAGGACGGAGGCGTCGTACAGCTCGGGGACGAAGCCCTCGTCGAGGTTGCGCAGGCCGTAGACGAGGTCGTCGTAGCGCGGTTCGGCGGCGACGATCCTGACGTCGGGCTTGTTCTCGCGCAGGTAGCGGCCGACGCCCATGAGGGTGCCGGTGGTGCCGAGTCCGGCCACGAAGTGGGTGATGGACGGCAGGTCGGCGAGGATCTCGGGGCCGGTGGTCGCGTAGTGGGCACCGGCGTTGTGGGGGTTGCCGTACTGGTAGAGCATCACCCAGTCGGGGTGCTCGGCGGAGAGTTCCTTGGCGACGCGTACGGCGGTGTTGGAGCCGCCCGCGGCCGGGGAGGAGATGATCTCGGCGCCCCACATGCCGAGCAGGTCCCGGCGCTCCTGCGAGGTGTTCTCGGGCATCACGCAGACCATGCGGTAGCCCTTGAGCCTGGCGGCCATGGCCAGGGAGATGCCGGTGTTGCCGCTGGTGGGCTCGAGGATGGTGCAGCCCGGGGTGAGGCGGCCGTCCTTCTCCGCCTGTTCGATCATGAAGAGGGCGGGGCGGTCCTTGATGGAGCCGGTGGGGTTGCGGTCCTCCAGCTTCGCCCAGATCCGGACGTCGGCGGACGGCGACAGCCGCGGCAGGCGCACCAGAGGGGTGTTGCCCACCGCGGCCAGCGGGGAGTCGTAACGCATCGGGTATCAGGCCATGCCGCCGGCGACCGCCGGCAGGATCGTGACGCTGTCGCCGTCGGTCAGCTTGGTGTTGATGCCGTCGAGGAAGCGGACGTCCTCGTCGTTGAGGTAGACGTTGACGAAGCGGCGCAGCTGCTCGCCGTCCACGATGCGGGCGTGGATGCCCGTGTGCCGGGTCTCGAGGTCGGTGAAGAGCTCGGCGAGGGTGTTCCCGGTGCCGTCCACCGCTTTCTGACCGTCGGTGTACTGGCGGAGGATGGTCGGGATGCGGACCTCGATGGCCATGGCTGAGGGCTCCTGTCGGAAGTGTCTGTCGTGGGTACGTAAGGGCGCGCGGGGGCGCGCGGCAGTCCGCCGCGGCTCACGGCCCACGGCGGCAGCGGAAGATCAACAGATGGCGCTGTTCAGCCTGCACAGGTCGACGTGCAGCCGCGCCACGAGCAGCGTGCCCGGCGTCGTTTCGCTCACGTCATGGAGAACCATGGGGTCATCGTATCGATTCCCGGACGGGTTCCCGGAGTGTGATCTCACGCTTCGGACACCTTTCTTCCGCGATACGAGATCGGGGGTCGGTCGGCCGGTTCAGTACGCCTCTACGATCTTGACCTCCTCCTCGGTGATCTCGCCCTCGAGGATGCGGAACGAGCGGAACTGGAACTCTCCGGCGCCGTCGGTGTCGGCGGTGGAGACCAGGACGTAGTGGGCGCCGGGCTCGTTGGCATAGGTGACGTCGGTGCGGGAGGGGTAGGCCTCGGTGGCGGTGTGGGAGTGGTAGATGACCACGGGCTCCTCGTCCCGGTCGTCCATCTCCCGGTACAGCTTCAGCAGGTCCTGGGAGTCGAACTCGTAGAAGGTGGGCGAGCGCGCCGCGTTCAGCATGGGGATGAAGCGCTCGGGGCGGCCGGCGCCCACCGGGCCCGCCACCACGCCGCACGCCTCGTCGGGGTGGTCCTCGCGGGCGTGGGCGACGATCCGGTCGTACAGGTCCTGGGTGATGGTCAGCATGGGGCCCAGGATAGGCAACGGGCCGCTCCGTACCGAGGGGTGGTACGGAACGGCCCGTATGCCGGACGCCTGAGCGGTGGGCGCAGGGGGTGCCACGAGTACTCCCTGCGTCCCGGCGTCCCGGGTGGTGGTCAGCCCACCTTCTCGAAGTCGCCTTCGTCGCGGCGGGTGACCTGCGGATTGCGGGACTTCAGGACGGCCCAGCCGACCCCGAGGGCCGCGGCCCAGCCGGCCATCACGTAGAGGCAGATCCTGGCATCCTCGTCGATCACGATCAGGCCCAGGACGAAGACCAGGAACGCGATGGCGATGTAGGAGCAGACGGAGCCGCCGGGTGCCGGGAAGGACGATGCGGGCAGCCGGCCCGCGACGACCTTGCGGCGGTAGAGGACGTGGCTGATCAGGATCATCAGCCAGGTCCAGATACCGGCCGCGGTGGCGATGGAGGTGACGTAGCCGAAGGCCTTCTCGGGGACGATGTAGTTCAGGACGACGCCGACGCCCATGAAGACCACGGAGGTGGTGATGCCGAGCGCCGGGGTCTTGGTGGAGGACAGCCGCCGGAAGATCTGCGGGGCCTCCCCGTTGTCGGCGAGGTTGCGCAGCATGCGGCCGGTGGAGTACATGCCGGAGTTGCAGGACGACAGGGCCGCGGTGAGGACGACGAAGTTGACGATGCCGGCGCCGGCCGGGATGCCGATGACCGCGAACGCCTTCACGAAGGGGCTGGCGTCGGCGGAGAACTCGGTCCACTTGACGACGCACAGGATGACGGTGAGGGCGCCGACGTAGAAGAGGGCGATGCGCCAGGGCAGGGTGTTGATCGCCTTGGGCAGGGTCTTCTCGGGGTTCTCGGACTCGCCCGCCGTGACGCCGACGAGTTCGACGGCGAGGTAGGCGAACATGACGCCCTGCAGCGTCATCAGGGACGAGCCGATGCCCTTGGGGAAGAAGCCGTCGAAGGCCCAGAGGTTGGAGACGGCGGCGGTGTCACCGGCCTGGCTGAAGCCGAGGGTGAGGACGCCGAGGCCGATCACGATCATGCCGATGATGGCGGTGACCTTGACCATCGAGAACCAGAACTCGATCTCGCCGAACAGCTTCACCGAGATCAGGTTGGCGGCGAACAGGATGACCAGGAAGACCAGGGCCGATGTCCACTGCGGGATGGCCGGGAACCAGTAGTTGATGTAGATGGCGGCGGCGGTCAGCTCGGCCATGCCGGTGACCACCCACATCAGCCAGTACGTCCAGCCGGTGAAGTAGCCGAAGAACGGGCCGAGGAACTCGCGCGAGTACTCGGCGAACGAGCCCGAGACGGGACGGTAGAGCAGCAGCTCGCCGAGGGCCCGCATGATGAAGAAGATGATGACGCCGGCGAGGGCGTACATGACGATCAGGCTGGGGCCCGCCTTGGCGATGTTCGCGCCGGCTCCCAGGAAGAGGCCGACGCCGATGGCGCCGCCGATCGCGATCATCTGGACCTGACGGCTGTTGAGGCCGCGCTCGTACCCCTCTTCGGGTACGGACTCCGTGTCGACCTGCGGTGAGGCCATGTGTGATGCGCCTTTCTCCATGCCGACCCGGGCCGCTGTCGGCCCCGGATCGGGTCTCGATCCCCCCGGACTGATGGAGCTGGGCGGGCTCTGGGAGTCCGCCCGTGCCTGGCTGGCGGTCGCCGGCTCGGTGGCGCACCCGGCGGAACATTCGGGTGGTGTTCGCCGGGCGGTCGTGAAGATTTATCACGGCCGCAATACTGATCACAGGGTCGCTCTGTGGCGTGCTTCACAGGAAGAAGCGGACAAAAGACACCTGAAGAGCCCATAGATGGCGGGCTCTTTGACGGATTCGTTATCCGGATTTGAGTGTCCTCTGAGCGAACACGTCAGCGCACTTTTCCGGACATCCCGCGCCGACTCACGGCATGGTGGTCACCCGGACGGGGTCAGGGGGTGTCCGGCACATGAGCGCGGAAGAAGGAGCGGCGTCTGGTGCGTGCGAGCGCAAGGCGCCGGAGCGTCCTCGTGGCGGAGCCACGTGGGCGGTTCGGCAACGCGGCGATCGTGCGTGCCAGGCGTCGCGACGCCGCGGGCATGTGCCGGACACCCCCTAAGGCATAAGGGTGTTGACGAGGGTCTCCTGGAGGCCGCCGAGCCACAGGTAGGCCATCACCATCGGCTTGCGCGGGTCCTCGTCGGGAAGGTGGAAGAGGAGGTCGCTGTCGTCCTCGTCGCTGACCTCCAGGCGGGAGCCGATGGCGAGGCGCAGGTCGTTGAGGGCGCCGAGCCACTGCCGGGACTTCTCCGGCGAGAGTTCCAGCATCGCCGCGCTCTCGCCGGCCGGGCTGAGCGCGTCCAGGGAGCGGATCACCGCGAGGGCGTTGTCGCGCTTGCCGGCCCGCAGGTCGTTCTCGGTGTAGCGGCGGAACTCGGCGGAGTACGCCTTCTGCTCCTCGGCCTTCTCGGGCCCGGGGGTGCCCTCGGGGTCGCGGTAGGCGTCCGGGAAGAGGCGGTGCAGCACCGGGTCGGAGGGGGGTTCGCTCGGGCCCTCGGCGAAGAGTTCGGCGAGCGGGTCGCCGGAGGCGTCCTCGGCCGGGCCGGGGCCGATGAGCTCCAGCAGCTGCACGGCGAGGGACCGGATGATGGAGATCTCGACGTCGTCGAGGGCGACGGCCGCGCCGCCGCCGGGGAGCGGTTCGAAGTGTCCTGGCATGGCGGCGATTCGCTGCTTCCGGTCCTGCGGGCGGGGGCGGGTCATGTCCGGTTCGGTCATGTCCGGATCGGTCACTTGCGGTCGTGCTGGAGGGTGGCCCACAGTCCGTAGCCGTGCATGGCCTGGACGTCGCGTTCCATCTCTTCGCGGGTGCCGCTGGAGACGACCGCGCGGCCCTTGTGGTGGACGTCCAGCATGAGCTTGGTGGCCTTGTCCTTGGGATAGCCGAAGTACGACTGGAAGACGTACGTCACGTAGCTCATGAGGTTGACCGGGTCGTTGTGCACGATCGTGACCCACGGGACGTCGGGCTCGGGTACGGCGAAGACCTCCTCCGCCGACTCGGTGCGTTCGATCTCCAGGGGTGCGGGTGACGTCACACGCCCCATGCTGCCACCGCAGGGGGGTGGACGCACAAACCGGCCCGCTGTTCCGGTCCCCGAACTGAAATCGTCAAACTGACGAGATGGGGGTACCATCCCCCACATGAACACAGCGGATCTTGGGCTGCCGGTGGATGTTCCGTCGACGGCGCTCTTCACCGACCAGTACGAGCTGACAATGCTGCGCGCCGCGCTGAAGGCCGGCACGGCCGGGCGGCGCAGCGTGTTCGAGGTCTTCACCCGGCGGCTGCCGGACGGCCGCCGCTACGGCGTGGTGGCCGGCACCGGGCGGGTCCTGGACGCGGTGGAGAACTTCCGCTTCGGCCCGGACATGATCCGGTTCCTGCGGGCGAACGACATCGTCGACGAGGAGACCCTGGACTGGCTCGCCGGCTACCGCTTCTCCGGTGACATCTGGGGCTACCCGGAGGGCGAGGTGTACTTCCCGGGCTCGCCGATCATGCGGGTCGAGGGCAGCTTCGCCGAGTGCGTGCTGCTGGAGACGGTGATCCTGTCGATCCTCAACCACGACTCGGCCATCGCCGCGGCGGCCTCCCGGATGTCGTCGGCCGCCGGGGACCGGCCGCTGATCGAGATGGGCGCCCGGCGCACCCACGAGCTGGCCGCGGTGGCCGCCTCGCGGGCCGCGTACGTCGGCGGCTTCACCTCCACCTCCGACCTCGCGGCCGGCTTCCGCTACGGCATCCCCACCGTGGGCACCTCCGCGCACGCCTTCACCCTGCTCCACGACAGCGAGCGGGACGCCTTCCGGGCCCAGGTGGACTCCCTCGGCGGCGGTACGACGCTGCTGGTGGACACCTATGACGTGGCCGAGGCGGTCCGTACGGCCGTGGAGGTCGCGGGGCCGGAGCTGGGCGCCGTACGGATCGACTCCGGGGACCTGCTGCTGGTGGCACACCGGGTGCGGCAGCAGCTGGACGAGCTGGGCGCCACCGGCACGAAGATCATCGTGACCTCCGACCTGGATGAGTACGCCATCGCCTCGCTGGCGGCGGCGCCCGTGGACGCGTACGGGGTCGGCACCCAGCTGGTGACCGGCTCGGGGCACCCGACGGCGTCCATGGTGTACAAGCTGGTCGCGCGCGCCGAGTCCGCCGGCCCGGAGGCGCCACTGGTGCCGGTGGCGAAACGATCCACCGGCGGGAAGACCTCCATCGGCGGCCGCAAGTGGGCCGCGCGGCGGCTGGACGAGTACGGCGTCGCCGAGGCGGAGGTGATCGGCACCGGGGACCTGCCGGAGGAGCTGGCCGGGCGGGAGCTGCTGGTGCCGCTGGTGTCGGGCGGTGAGGTGATCGCCCGGGAGCCGCTGGACGTGGTCCGCGAGCGGCACGCGGCGGCGCGGGCGGGGCTGCCGCTGTCGGCCACGCAGCTGTCGCGGGGGGAGCCGGTCCTGCCCACCGAGTACGTCCATGTGGGGTCGGGCGGCTAGCCGCTCCCGCCCCTGTCCGTGTCGTCCGTCGTTCAATAGGCTCGGGGGTTACCCGTTCCCGGGCCGTCCGTCTCATAGCCGAAGGACACCTGTCATGCGCCGCGCACTGATCGTCGTTGACGTGCAGAACGACTTCTGCGAGGGAGGCAGCCTCGCCGTGGCCGGCGGGGCGGATGTGGCCGCCGCCATCACCGAGCTGATCGGGCAGGCCGCGCCGGCCGGCGGGTACCGGCATGTCGTGGCCACCCGCGATCACCACATCGCGCCCGGTAATCACTTCGCCGACAACCCCGACTTCGTACGGTCCTGGCCGGCGCACTGCGTCGCCGGGACGGAGGGGGTCGGGTTCCATCCGAACTTCGCACCCGCGGTGACGTCGGGGGCGGTGGACGCGGTGTTCTCGAAGGGGGCCTACTCGGCCGCCTACAGCGGGTTCGAGGGGGTCGACGAGAACGGGGAGTCGTTGGCGGAGTGGTTGCGGGAGCGGGCGGTGGACGAGGTGGACGTGGTGGGGATCGCCACGGACCACTGTGTGCGGGCCACCGCGGTGGACGCGGCGCGGGAGGGGTTTCGGGTGCGGGTGCTGTTGTCCTTGACGGCGGGGGTTGCCGCGGGGACCACGGAGCGGGCGTTGGATGAGCTGCGCTCGGCGGGGGTGGAGCTTTCCGGGAAGCCCGTCGTTCAGTAGCTGAGTGGCGGGGGGGGGCCGGGGGTGGGTTCGGCTCGCGGCGCCGAGCCGGTGCCGCCGCGCCCACCCGTGCCGCCCTGCGGCACGATTGCCCGCAGCGGCGGGGGTGGGGGCTGCCCGCAGCTGCGCGGCTACTGCCTCAGCAGGGCTTTTATGGGGTGCCAGAGTTCCAGGGTCAGGGTGTCCGCGGTGCGCCATATGAGGCCGTCCGGGTGGTGGAGGACCGCGGTGATCTCGTCGGGGGTGGGCGGGGCCGCGTTGCCTCGGAGGTAGACGGCGCGCAGGCCCAGGTTGCGGAGCCTGGTCAGGGCCCGGGCGCGGTTTCGGGCGTGGACGAGGACGCGGACTCCGGCGGGGGCGTCGGCGGCGGGGCTGGGCAGGTTGAGTGCCACCACCACCGTACCGTTCGGCAGCTTGGAGTAACCTCCGACGCTCATGCGGTCGTACCCCCGGGGTCGGCCTGTGTCGTCACAGGTGTCAATAAGAGAGCCACGGGAGGCACCTAAACACGGATCGGCGGTGACCCGCCAGGGGGTCACCGCCGATCATGCTCCGACCTGCGGAGATGCTACTTACCTACCTGCGGGGCCGACCTCGAGCTCGATGGTCGAGCCGTCCTTGGCCTCCTTGTTGATCTTGATCTTGGTGTTGGTGTCAGTGACCTTGACGCCCCCACCGGGGTTCGCCGCGTCGTAGTAGGTGTTCGTGCGGTCGTTGAAGACCGGCACGCCCTTCGACGAGGGGATCCACGTGGCCACGTCCGCCTTGTGCAGCAGCATCCCGTCGGTGCGGAACTTGCTGAAGGTGGCGTCGTAGGTCTGGACGCGGTTGCGCATCAGCGTTCCGTCGGACCACTTCAGCGCGGCCGGGTGCGCGTCGATCGGGAGGATCAGACCGGCGCCCGGGTGCTGGCTGGTGTTGTTGTCCGCCTGGGAGGTGTCCCACTTCCAGATCAGCAGGCCGTTCTGGTACGCGTAGTGCTCGACCCAGTCCGGGCGGGACGTGAAGCCGAAGTTGTACGGGCCGACCTCGAGGGTCTTGTCGTACGACACGTACTGGCGGTTCTCGGCGATGTAGTACTGGGCGTAGTCCTTGGTGAAGGACGCGCCCTGGCGGGTGAAGCCGTTCGCCGTCCAGGCGGCGTCCGCGCTCTCGGCGTTGTCGGAGAAGACCGGCGTGCCTCCCCCAGAGGGGGTACCCCCAGCGGTCACCGTGATCTGGTCGGCCGTGAAGCCCTTGAGGGCCACGCCACCGTCACTCTGGTAGCGGAAGCGCAGGTCGACCTTCTGGCCGGCGTAGGCGTCCAGGGAGTACGCGAACTTCTTGTAGCCGTCGACGGTGCCGTGCAGGGCCGGCTTGTCGCTGCCGTCGCGCGGGATCGGCTGGCCGTCGACCGTTCCGTCGAGGGCGGTCCAGTTGGCGCCGCCGTCGGTGGACACCTCGGTGTAGAGGTAGTCGTAGTTGGCCTCGATCTCGTACCAGCCGTCGAAGGTGAGATCGGCGGCAGACTTGCCGGTCAGGTCGACCGAACGCGTCAGCGTGTTCTTGAGGTTGTCACCGCTGCCGCTCCACCACTGGGTCTGCCCCTCGGCCGGCGGGACGATCTCGGTGGTCACGGCCTTCTTCGGCAGCGTGACGACGAGGCCCTGCTTGTGCTTGGTGTTGTACTCGGCGACACCCAGCTTGTGCCAGGAGTTGACGCCCGCCTTGGCGGTGTCGTAGTTCAGCCAGCCCAGCTGGAGCTTGTCCCAGGCGGTCATGTCGCCGGGCAGGTTGCCGATCTCCTTCTTCCCGGTGCCGAGCCAGGAACCGGAGGACATCAGCGTCCAGAAGCCGGTGGAGTTCTCGCCGCCGGCGGTGTCGTAGAGGTCCGGCAGACCGAGGTCGTGGCCGTACTCGTGGGCGAAGACGCCGAGTCCGCCGTTCTCCGGCTGGATGGTGTAGTCGCCGACCCAGATGCCGGTGGAACCGACCTGCGATCCGCCGAGCCGGTTCTGGTCCGGGCCGGTGGCGCCGGCGTCGGTGCCGAAGGCGTACCAGCGGTGGGCCCAGATGGCGTCGGTGCCCTGGACGCCGCCGCCCGCGGACTCGTCCTCGCCGGCGTGCACGATCTGGAAGTGGTCGATGTAGCCGTCGGGCTCGTTGAAGTCGCCGTCGCCGTCGAAGTCGTAACGGTCCCACTCGTCGAAGCGGGACACGTCCGCCTTGATCTGGGCGTCGGTACGGCCGGCCGCCTTCTGCTCGGCGACCCAGGCGTTCAGACCGTCGCTGACGACGTTCCACACGCTCGGGCAGTTGGTGTCGCCGCAGGCGTTGTTGCCGTAACGGGCCTCGTTGTACGGGACCTTGACCCAGTCGGAGACCTCGCCCTCGACGGAGTAGCGGCCGGAGGACTGCTTCTCGTAGTAGGTCTTGACCGAGTCGACGCCCTTGCCGGACCCGAAGTACAGGTCGTCGAAGTGCTGCTGGTCGTAGTCCTCCTGCCAGGCCGTGGAGTTGTCGGTCTTGCGGTCCGGCTTGGCGATCTGGTTGTGCTCCGGACCGGCGTCGCCGCCGTAGCGGCTGTCGACCTGGTCGCCGAACTCGACGAGGATGGTGAAGATCTTGTCGGTCTTCTCCCGTCCGAGTTCCACGTACTTGCTGTCGCCCTTTTTGCTCTTGAGCTGGACGACCTTCGAACCATCACGGTTCTTGACCGAGGTCTTACCGGATATGACCTGGTTGAGAGCTTCCTCGCGCTGGGCTGCCTGCGTCTTGGAGAGCGGGCCCTCGAGGTCGTGCTCGACGTGCTGGTTCGACGCCGGGTCGTGCCGGTCCACGGCGCTGGGACGATCGGCGCTGTCCGCCGAATCGGCCTGGGCCACGGTGAACGCAGAGCACGTGGCGGTGGCCGCCGCGAGGGCCACGCCTATCGCGGTCGCTCTGAACGTCCAGGGTCTACTACTCACTTGAGATCCCCTCCCGCGTGCGTGCGCGCGGCCGAAGGAGGTTCCGTCTATGGAAGGTCCCGCACGCACGTGATCAACGCGTGTAGTCAAGTGACGACATTTGACTAGAGGTTCGCCAGAAAAAACAGACCTTGACTTGAACAAATCAAGTGCACTATGCGGAGACGTCGTTCGCTTACCGGACGCGTCCGCACGAACCCTCGCGGGCGCGCACAACCGTCCACTTGTCGGACGCTATGACTCCGTGCGCCCCCTGTGCACCGGCCCTGTAGGTCAGGTCACGCTTACCGCGCGTTCCCCCAGGGCACGCTCGCGGTTAGAGTCGCTTGGCACAACCGCCCCGAACCGGTGGAAAGCCAGGCGGACACACCCCGACTCCCGAGGACACGATGGCCATGCCCCGTCCGACTGTCGCTCAGCTCGTTTACGGTTCGTGCACCGTGATCTTCTCGACGTTCGCCCTGCTGCTGTTGTCGGGCGCGAGTTCGGCCGCGGGCGTCGCCGTCGTCGCCGTGTCGGCGCTCGCCCTCGGGCTGCTGGTCGCCATGGCGGTGGCGCACCCCCGTCGTGCCGTCGCGGCGGTCGCGTCCGCGGCTCCGGAGCCGGTCCGGTCCATGCGGCCGGTACGGGCCACCGTGCCGTCGCCGGCGCGTGAGCCGGTGCGGGAGCGGGCGGCGTCCTGAGCGTCGTGGTGTGCGGGGCGTCGTCCCGCGGAGCCGTCGTCCCGGGCGGGCCTTCGTCTCGTACGGCCGTCATCTGGTGCTGACCACCACGGTCTTGGCCGCCTTGTCGTGCAGGCCCTGTTTGTAGGGCCGGTCGAAGAAGCTCCAGCCGCCCGCGATGATCGTCCACACACAGGCGCAGCAGAACGCGAACGGCAGCCACAGCACCAGGGCGCGGACGAACGCGGTCTGCGTGGAGGGGGTGGAGCCGTCGGCGAGGTCCGCCACCCTCATGCGCAGCCATTTCTTGCCCAGGGTCTGGCCGTTGCGGGACATCATGATGGTGTCGTAGGCGATGTAGAGCACGGCGGCGATGACGGACTGTCCCAGCGAGTTGCCGACGTTGACGTCGTCGCCGTCGACGTTGTACTCGCTGACGCCGAACGGCCAGGTGAGCAGCCAGACGACGATGCCGACGAGGATCATGTCGATGACGCGGGCGAGCGTGCGCCTGCCGCTCTCGGCGAGCGGGGGCATGCCGGCCAGCGGATCGGGGGGACCGCCTCCGTACGGACCGCCGCCCGCGCCGGGGGTGTCGTACGGGGAGCCCGGCCCGGGGGTCTCCGGGCCGCCCGGCGGGGGGTGCTTGGTGAACGGGTCGTCGTCCGGCGGCTGACCGGAGCCGGGGGGCGGTTCGGTGGTCATGCCCCGAGTCGACCGTGAACCCCCGGCCGCCGCATCCGGCGAGCGGCCGTCCGGAGTAGCGGCCGTACGAAGGGGCGGCGGTCCGGGTGACGCCGGGTCAGGCGGCGACGAACGTGTGCGCCGCCTTGTCGTGCCAGCACTGGTGCCACGGCTTGTCGAACAGGCACCATACGACGCCGACGACGCCGATCACGAGCAGTCCGGGCACGCTGTAGACCAGCCAGCGGCGCAGGGCCGCGGCGAACGACGGCGCGTCGTGCCCCTCGATGTCCCGTACCTCGATGCCCAGCAGCCTCTTGCCCAGGGTGCGGCCCCACTTGACGGTGGGCAGCACCTCGAGGAGGACACCGGCGAGGAGGAGGACGGCGAGGACGATGCCGAGGTGGACGGCGGTGGTGCCGTCGAGGAGCCAGACGGTGACGGTCCGGCCGGACTGCTTGGCCGCCTCGATCTTCGCGTCGATGTGGTCCATGGCCCGTGTGCCGAGCGGGACGGCGGCGAGGGCGGTGACGGCGCCGAGGACGACGGTGTCCAGCAGCCGGGCGGCCAGCCGCTTGCCCAGCGGGGCGGGGCGGGCCGCCGCCTGGCGGCGGGCGGCGGCCTGGAACACGTCGTCGACCGGGGGCTTCCAGGGCGCGACGGGCGCTTCCCCGTCGCCCGCCAGCCGGTGCACCTGCTGTGCCCAGGAGGACTGGCCGCCCCCGGGGCCGCTCGCGAGGGGCGCGGCGGCGGGCTGGGCGGCCGCCGCCTGCGGGGGGACGGCGGGGGCGGTGGCCTGCTGCGGGGCGGACGGCGTCGCGGCTGCCGCCGCCGCTGCCCGGGCGGCCGCCGCCTTGCCGGCGCCGAAACCGGGCCGCCCGGGGGCGGCGGTTCCGGTGCCGGGCTCGCCCGTGCGCGGGGGCACGGCGCGGAAGGTCATCGTGCCGTCGTCCGTGGCGGCGGCGGGCTCCTGCCGGGACTGCCCGGCCGGGCGGCGGAAGACGAAGGTGCTGCCGGAGGCGGCCTCCGCCTCCCCGTCCGGGGTGTCCGCGGTCTGCGGAGCGGGCGCCGGCGCCGGCGCCGCCGTGTGCGGGATTCTCGGGTCGGCGCCCCAGGAGACCTTGCGGTCCTGGTCGCCGCCGAAGCCGGTCTGGTGGGAGCGGTCGGCGCCCCAGGCCGAGGCGGGTTCCGGCCGGCTGCCGTGCTGTGCCTCGGCCGGGGAGACGGCGGGCTCGGAGGCCGGGGCCGGGAAGGCCGGGGACGGTGCCTCGGCCGGGTCCTCGTCGAAGAAGTGCGGGCCGGTCTCCTCGACGGCGGGCCGGGCCGGTCCCGCGCCGCCCGGTGAGGCGAGCGGCTCGCCGTCCTTGGGCGCCGGACGGCTCGTGCCCGGTACCCAGGAGGCACCGTTCCAGTACCGGACGTATCCGGGAATGGAGGGGTCCGGGTAATACCCTTCGCGGGGCCTGTCGTCGCCGGGGGCCGGGGTTGGGGCGCTCATGTCCGTCGTCCCGTATCTGCTCGAGGGGTGGGTCGGAGGGAACCACATCTATCAGACGAGCGGGGACCTGACCGCCCGTCCGGCCGGACCCCACCCGTTTCGGGCACGTTCTCGTTCAGAAGAGCTTGCCGGGGTTGAGAATGCCCCGCGGGTCGAAGACCTGCTTCACGGCCCGCTGCATCTCCAGCCCGACGGGGCCGATCTCACGCGCCAGCCACTCCTTCTTCAGCACGCCGACGCCGTGTTCGCCGGTGATGGTGCCGCCGAGTTCCAGGCCGAGCGCCATAATCTCATCGAACGACTCGCGGGCCCGCCGCGACTCATCGGGGTCGGAGGCGTCGAAGCAGACCGTCGGGTGGGTGTTGCCGTCGCCGGCGTGGGCGACGACGCCGATGGTGAGCCCGTACTTCTCCGAGATCCGCTCGACGCCGTCGATGAGTTCGCCCAGCCTGGAGCGGGGCACGCACACGTCGTCGATCATCGTGGTGCCCTTGACGGCTTCGAGGGCGACCAGGGACATCCGCCGTGCCTGGAGCAGCAGTTCGGACTCGGCGGCGTCCTCGGCGGGGACGACCTGGGTGGCGCCGGCGGCCTCGCAGAGCGCGCCGAGGGCGGCGAGGTCGGCGGCGGGGTCGGTGGTGTCGAAGGCGGCGAGCAGCAGGGCCTCGGTGGACTCCGGGAGGCCCATGCGGGCCATGTCGTTGACCGCCTTGACCGTCGTACGGTCCATGAGTTCGAGGAGGGAGGGGACGTGCCCGCCCTCCATGATCCGGCACACGGCGTCGCAGGCGGCGGCGCCGGAGGCGAACTCGGCGGCCAGCACCAGTTGCTCGGGCGGCTTGGGGCGCAGGGCGAGGACCGCGCGGACGACGATGCCGAGGGAGCCCTCGGAGCCGACGAACAGACGGGTCAGGTCGTAGCCGGCGACGCCCTTGGCGGTGCGGCGGCCGGTGGACATCAGCCGGCCGTCGGCGAGGACGACGTCCAGGCCGAGGACGTACTCGGCGGTCACGCCGTACTTCACGCAGCACAGGCCGCCGGACGCGGTGCCGATGTTGCCGCCGATGGTGCAGGTCTCCCAGCTGGAGGGGTCCGGCGGGTAGTACAGGCCGTGTTCGCCGACGGCGCGGGAGAGGGTGGCGTTGACGACGCCTGGTTCGACGACCGCGATCCGGTCGACCGGGCTGATCTCCAGGATGCGGTCCATCCTGGTCAGGGAGAGCACGACGCAGCCGTCGGTGGCGTTGGCGGCGCCGGACAGGCCGGTGCGGGCGCCCTGGGGGACGACGGGGACGTCCAGTTCGGTGGCGGTGCGCATGACGTGCTGGACGTGTTCGACGGTGCGCGGCAGGACCACGACGGCGGGGGTGCCGGCCGGGCAGAAGCTCGCCATGTCGTGGGCGTAGGAGGCGGTGATGTCGGGGTCGGTGAGGACGGCTTCGCGGGGCAGGCCGTCGAGGAGCCGGCCCACCAGGGGCACCGTGTCTTCATCGCGTAGCGCTTCGATACGGCTCATGATCACAGCGTCGCACCCCCACCCACGACTGTGAACCCCCGCGCCCACGCGCACGCCTGCCGCCGGTCCGCGGGCAGGCGTGCCTGCCGCTCTCCGCGTGCCGCGCGCCTGCCGCCGCCGCTCCGCGCCCCGCGTGACTGGCGCTGCCCTCCGCACTCCGCGCGCCGCGTGACTGGCGCTGTCCTCCGCACTCCGCGGGCAGGCGTGCCGCAGGGCGGCACGGGTGGGCGCGACGGCACCCCGTAAGCGCCGGGCCGCGCGATGTCCCCCGCTCAGCCGTCACCCCGGGTGACTGCTGGGCGGGGGTGGGGGTGCGCTCGCCCCGCTGGAGGGGTGCCGCTGCGCCCACCCGTGCCGCCCCAGCGGCACGACTGCCCGCAGCTAAGCGGGCTACGGGCTACAGGTTGCCGCGCTTTTCCTGTTCGCGTTCGATGGCCTCGAAGAGCGCCTTGAAGTTGCCCTTGCCGAAGCCCATCGAGCCGTGGCGTTCGATCAGCTCGAAGAAGACCGTCGGCCGGTCCTGGACCGGCTTCGTGAAGATCTGCAGCAGATAGCCGTCCTCGTCCCGGTCCACCAGGATCTTCAGCTCACGCAGCGTGTCCACCGGCACCCGCGTCTCCCCCGCCCACTCCCCGAGCGTGTCGTAGTACGAGTCCGGCGTGTCCAGGAACTGCACCCCCGACGCCCGCATCCACCGCACCGTCTCCACGATGTCGTTCGTGTTCAGCGCGATGTGCTGCACGCCCGCACCGCCGTAGAACTCCAGGTACTCGTCGATCTGCGACTTCTTCTTCGCGATCGCCGGCTCGTTGATCGGGAACTTCACCTTCAGCGTCCCGTCGGCGACCACCTTCGACATCAGCGCGCTGTACTCGGTCGCGATGTCGTCGCCCACGAACTCCTTCATGTTCGTGAAGCCCATGACCTTGTTGTAGAACTCCACCCACTCGTTCATCCGCCCGAGCTCGACGTTGCCGACACAGTGGTCGACCGCCTGGAAGGTGCGCCGCTCCGGCGGTGCGACGATCGGGTCGGCGGCGGCGTACCCGGGCAGGTACGGCCCGTCGTAGCCGCCGCGCTCGACGAGGGTGTGCCGCGTCCTGCCGTAGGTGGCGATCGCCGCGAGGACGACCGTGCCGTGCTCGTCCTTCAGCTCGTACGGCTCGGCGACGGAGCGGGCGCCGTGCTCCATGGCGTAGGCGTACGCGGCGCGGGCGTCCGGGACCTCGATGGCGAGGTCGACGACGCCGTCGCCGTGCGCGCTCACATGGTCGGCGAGGAAGGTGCCCCATTCCGTGGCCTGCTTGATCACCGAGGTGAACACGAAGCGGGCGGAGCCGCTCTCCAGGACGTAGCTCGCGGTCTCGCGGCTGCCGTTCTCCGGTCCGGAGTAGGCGACCAGCTTCATGCCGAAGGCGGTGGAGTAGTAGTGCGCCGCCTGCTTGGCGTTGCCCACGGCGAAGACGACCGCGTCCATTCCCTTGACCGGGAAGGGGTCGGCCTGCCGGGCGGTCGCTTCGGGAGTGTGGTGTGTGGTCTGCGTCATAGGGGCAGCGTGGGCCAGTACCGCAAGGTGCGCAATAGTTCGGCTGTTCACTGGGCAATGTGTTCAGTCGTACGCCTGTATCGGCGGGCTTTCCGTACAGGCTGACCATCGGGGAGGACCGTATGGCGATCGATCATCTGGACGGGCGGATCATCCTGCTGCTCGCGCGGGAGCCGCGCATCGGGGTGCTGGAGATGTCCCGGCGGCTGGGCGTGGCGCGCGGCACCGTGCAGGCCCGCCTCGACCGGCTTCAGTCGAACGGAGTCATCCGCGGATTCGGCCCCCAGGTGGATCCGGCGGCCCTCGGCTACCCGGTCACGGCGTTCGCCACGCTGCAGATCAGACAGGGTCAAGGGGCCGACGTACGGGCCCACTTGGCGACCGTTCCCGAGGTGCTGGAGCTGCACACCACCACCGGCACCGGGGACATGCTGTGCCGGCTGGTGGCGCGTTCCAACGCCGATCTTCAGCGGGTGATCGACCGTGTCGTCGGTTTTGATGGCATCGTGCGGGCCTCCACGGCGATCGTCATGGAGAACCCCGTTCCGCTGCGGATCATCCCGCTGGTGGAGCAGGCCGCGCTCGGCGAGTGAACCGACCTGGAGTGAGCGGACGTGAACTTCTGGGAGTACCTGGGCAGCCGCCATCAGCAACTGCTCACCGACGCCTACCAGCACGCCAGCGTGGTCTTCCAGTGCATGGTGGTGGCGACGCTGATCGGGGTGCTGATCGGGGTGGTCACCTATCGCAGCGAGTGGGCGGGGAACCTCGCCACGACCACCACCGCCACCCTGCTGACCATCCCGGCGCTGGCCATGATCGGTCTGCTGATCCCCGTCGTGGGGCTGGGCGTGCCGCCGACGGTGATCGCGCTGACGCTGTACGGGCTGCTGCCGATCGTGCGGAACGCGATCGTGGGACTGCGCGGGGTCGATCCGTCGCTGGTGGACGCGGCCAAGGGGATCGGGATGTCGCGGGCGGCGCGGCTGGCGCGCGTCGAGCTGCCGCTGGCGTGGCCGCCGATCCTGACCGGGATCCGGGTCTCCACGCAGATGCTGATGGGCATCGCCGCCATCGCCGCGTACGCCTCCGGGCCCGGGCTCGGCAACCTGATCTTCCGCGGGATCGCCTCGCTGGGCAGCAAGAACGCGCTGAACCAGGTGCTCGCGGGCACCCTCGGGATCATCATCCTGGCCCTGCTGTTCGACGCCGCGTACGTCCTGATCGGGCGGCTGACCATTTCCAGGGGGATCCGTGCCTGACCGATCCGTGTCCGAGGCCGACGCACCCGGGAAGGAGTCCGGGTCGGTCGGGGCGACCATCGAGCTGGAAGGGCTGACCAAGCGGTACCCGGGCAGCGCGCTGCCGGCCGTCGACGACGTCAGCATGGACATCAGCGCGGGCGAGACGGTGGTCTTCGTCGGCCCCTCGGGCTGCGGGAAGTCCACCACCCTGAAGATGATCAACCGGCTGATCGAGCCGACGGGCGGCCGGATCCGGATCGGCGGCGAGGACGTCACCGACATGGATCCGGTACGGCTGCGCCGCAAGATCGGGTACGCGATCCAGGCGAGCGGGCTCTTCCCGCACATGACGGTGGCGCAGAACATCGCGCTGGTGCCGAGGATGCTGCGCTGGCCGGCGGCCCGGGTGCGGGACCGGGTGGAGGAGATGCTGGACCTGGTCGGTCTGGACCCCGGCGAGTTCCACGGCCGCTATCCGCGCCAGCTGTCCGGCGGTCAGCAGCAGCGGGTGGGCGTGGCGCGGGCGCTGGCGGCGGATCCGCCGGTGCTGCTGATGGACGAGCCGTTCGGCGCGGTCGACCCGATCACCCGGGACCACCTCCAGGACGAGCTGATCCGGCTCCAGCGGGAGCTGCACAAGACGATCGTCTTCGTCACCCACGACTTCGACGAGGCGATCAAGATCGGCGACCGGATCGCGGTGCTGCGCGAGCGCTCCCACATCGCCCAGTTCGACACGCCGGAGGCGATCCTCACCAACCCCGCCGACGACTTCGTGTCCGGTTTCGTGGGCGCCGGGGCCGCGCTGAAGCGGCTCAACCTCACCCGGGTGCGGGACGTGGAGATCACCGACTATCCGACGGTGTCCGTCGACGACCCGATCCAGCAGATCTTCGACCGGCTGCGCGCCGGCGGTCACAACGAGATCCTGCTGCTCGACAAGCGGGGCCGTCCCTACAAGTGGCTGCGGCGCGGCGACATGATGCGCGCGAAGGGTTCGCTGGCTCGCGCGGGCACGCTGGTGCACGACACGGTGACGCGGGACGCGACCCTGCGGGACGCGCTGGAGGCGGTGCTCACCGACAACACGGGGCGGGTCGCCGTCACCGGGCGGCGGGGGGCGTACGAGGGTGTCGTGGACGTGGAGACGCTGATGAACTCCGTGCACGAACTCCTCGAGGCGGACCGGCTGGAGGCGATGGACGCCCAACACGACCTGCAGGAGCACCGGTCCGCGCAGACCCACGCGGAGCAGGAGGGCTTCGGCGGGGAGGAGAAGGCGTGAGGGCGGCCACGCCCGGCTCCTCCGGCCGGTCCGGCTCGTCCGCGTGGCGGCCCGACGGTGAGCACGAGGTGCGGGGGCATGTCTTCCGGGACGACGGCGGCGGGTCGTCGGACGAGGAGGCCGCGGCCCCCGCCCCGGTCTCGCCGCCCCGGGTGACCTGGCGGAAGCTGACGTTCCTGCCCGTCGCGCTGATCGTCCTGCTGCTGGTGACCTGGCTGTGGTTCGAGCAGGCCGACCTCGACGCGCTGACCCGGAACGCGCTGTCGAACGGGCAGGTGTCCAAGGCGCTGTGGCAGCACATCGAACTCACCGTGATCTCGACGTTCTTCGTGCTGATCATCGCGATCCCGCTGGGCATCCTGCTGACCCGCCGGATGTTCCGCAAGGCCACCCCGGCGGCCATGGCCCTCGCCAACATGGGGCAGGCCACCCCGGCGATCGGTCTGCTGGCGCTGCTGGTGATCTGGCTGGGCATCGGCCGCAGGGCCGCCCTGATCGGCATCATCGCCTACGCCATCCTGCCGGTGCTCTCCAACACCATCGCCGGGCTGCGGGCCAACGACCCGACGCTGCTGGAGGCGGCGCGCGGCATCGGCATGTCCCCGATGGGCGTGCTCACGCGCGTGGAACTGCCGCTCGCCGTGCCCCTCATCCTCGCCGGTGTGCGCACGGCGCTCGTCCTGAACGTCGGCACGGCCACGCTGGCGACCTTCGGCGGGGGCGGCGGACTGGGCGTGCTGATCACCACCGGGATCACCAGCCAGCGGATGCCGGTACTGATCGTGGGCTCGGTCCTCACGGTCGCGCTCGCGCTGCTGGTGGACTGGCTGGCGTCGCTGGCGGAGCTGCTGCTGCGGCCGCGCGGGCTGGAGGCGGGGGCATGAGACGACGTCTGTGTCCGCTGCTCGCCGGGGCGCTGCTGCTGGCGGCCGCCGGCTGCGGGCTGACCAGCGGCTCCCCCATGGTCGACGATGTGGAACCCGGTTCCGTGGGCCGGGGGAAACCGCTGGAGGGCGCGAAACTCAACGTCACCTCCAAGGAGTTCACCGAGCAGCTGATCCTCGGCGCGATCATGGGCATCGCCTTCCAGGCGGCCGGTGCGGAGGTCGTCGACCGGACCGGCATCCAGGGGTCCGTGGGCTCCCGGGAGGCGGTCGTCAAGGGGGAGGCGGACGCCGGGTTCGAGTACACGGGCACGGCCTGGATCACGTACCAGGGCAACAGCAAGCCGATCCCGGACCCGCGCGAGCAGTGGGAGGCGGTGCGGGACGCGGATGTGAGGAACGGGGTGACCTGGCTGGCGCCGTCGCGGCTGAACAACACGTACGCCCTCGCCATGAACCAGGCGAACTACAAGAAGTACCGTACGCGGACCCTGTCCGAGGTGGCCGAGCTGGCGAAGTCCGATCCGGGGGCGGTGACGCTCTGCGTGGAGGGCGAGTTCGCCAACCGGGCGGACGGGCTGCCGGGCATGGAGAAGGCGTACGGCATGAACATCCCGGCGGGCAACGTCACGCAGATGGACACCGGGATCATCTACACCCAGACCGCCAAGGGCGCCTGTACGTACGGCGAGGTCTTCACCACCGACGGGCGCATCAAGTCCATGAACCTGGTGGTGATGGAGGACGACAGGAAGTTCTTCCCCAACTACAACGCGGCGCCGACGGTCAACTCGGACACGTTCGAGAAGTGGCCGGCCATCGCGGAGGTACTGGCGCCGGTGACGGCGAAGCTCGACAACACGGTGGCGCAGGACCTCAACGCGAAGGTGGACGTCGACGGGGAGGATCCGCACCAGGTGGCGCTGGACTGGATGGTGGACGAGGGGTTCGTCAAGAAGGGCTAGCTAGCAGCTGGGGACTTGGCCCTTGCCGTTCTCCAGGGACACGAGGGCGTCGACGGCGCTCTCGAGGGTGGTGACCGGGATCAGGCGCAGGCCGTCGGGGAGTTCGGCCCGCGCGTCGGAGCACTCGTCCTTCGGGACCAGAAAGACGGTGGCGCCGTCGCGCCTGGCCGCCTGTGTCTTGAGGGGTACGCCGCCGACCGCGCCCACGGTGCCGTTCGCGTCGATCGTGCCCGTGCCGGCGATGACGCGGCCGCCGGTGAGGTCGCCGCCGCTGCCGTCGCCGTTCAGCTTGTCGACGATGCCGAGGGAGAAGAGCAGGCCGGCGCTGGGGCCGCCCACGTCGGCGAGCTCGAGGGTGACCTCGATGTCGTCGTCCTCGCGGTCGAGGTAGTGCAGCGCGGCGCGGGTCGCCTCGTCCTGGGACTCCTTCATCTGGGCGCGGTTGTACTGCTCGATCTCCTTGACGCTGTCGCCGCTCGGGTAGACGGAGTCGCGGGGCATGACCGCCTGCTTTGTGCTGAACCAGCTGTCGATGACGTCGGGGAGGTCGACGTGGGTGTCCGGGGAGGTGGCCTCGATGGTGGTCATCCGAAGCTGCCCGCTGGTCTTCCTGACGGGGGCGCCGGTGATCGTGATGAC
Source organism: Streptomyces sp. NRRL WC-3626 (assembly GCF_000718785.1). Lineage (GTDB taxonomy): Bacteria > Actinomycetota > Actinomycetes > Streptomycetales > Streptomycetaceae > Streptomyces > Streptomyces edwardsiae. The sequence goes on from NZ_JOCA01000019.1 coordinate 66,843, forward strand.
CTGCGTCCCCTTGTTCTCGCCGAGGACGTTCGCGGTCAGCCCGGGCTGCGCGACGGAGAAGGGCAGCGGGGCGAAGCCGGCGGTGGCCAGCAGGGCCACGACGGGAACACCGAGCACGGCGAGGGCCTGCGAACGCGAGAGACGGGAGAACACGCCCCCAATCTAACGTGCCACCGTCCCCCGCAGCCGCGGGCAGTCGCGCCGCAGGGGCGGCAACGGCACCCGGCAAACGCCGGCGAGTGAACCCACCCCCGCACTCCGCCGCCGCTGCGGGCAGTCGTGCCGCTGGGGCGGCACGGGTGGGCGCAGCGGCACCCGGCAAACGCCGGCGAGTGAACCCAGCCCCGCACTCCCCCGCAGCTGCGGGCAGTCGTGCCGCTGGGGCGGCACGGGTGGGCGCAGCGGCACCCGGCGAGCGCCGGCGAGTGAACCCAGCCCTGCGTCGCACGGGTCAACGGTGTGGGTGCGGGACGGGGGGAGTCGCGCGGCCCGGCGCTGACGGGGTGCCGTCGCGCCCACCCGTGCCGCCCTGCGGCACGCCTGCCCGCGGATGGGCGGGGACGCCTGCCCGCGGAGGGGCGGGGACGCCTGCCCGCGGATCGGCGGCGGAGTGCGGGCGCGGCACGCGTGGATGTCGGCGCGTGCCGCGCCCGCACACGCGCCGGTGAAGGGTCAGCGCAGGGCTTCCGCGACCTCTCGCGCCGCGTCCATGACGCGTGTGCCGACCCGTTCCGGGACGACTTCCGACAGCATGACCACGCCGACGCTGCCCTCCACCCCCGTCACCCCCAGCAGCGGCGCGGCCGCCCCGCACGCGCCCGCCTCCAGCTCGCCGTGCGTCAGCGTGTACCCCGGCTCGTCCGCCCCCCGCTGCCGGGCGGAGAGGATCGCCTTGCCCGCGGCCCCCCGGTCCAGCGGATGCCGGAACCCCGTCCGGTACGCCACGTGGTAGTCCGTCCACGACGGCTCCACCACCGCCACCGCCAACGCCTCCGACCCGTCCACCAGCGTCAGATGCGCGGTCGCCCCGATGTCCTCCGCCAGCGACCGCAGCGCCGGCATCGCGGCCTCCCGTACCAGCGGGTGCACCTGACGGCCCAGCCTCAGCACTCCCAGCCCGACCCGGGCCCGTCCGCCCAGGTCACGTCGTACGAGGGCATGCTGCTCCAGCGTGGCGAGCAACCGGTAGACGACGGTCCGGTTCACGCCCAGTTTGTGGGATAGCTCGGTGACGGTCAGCCCGTGGTCCGTGTCGGCCAGCAGTTTGAGGACGCGCAGTCCCCGGTCGAGCGTCTGAGAGGTCTCCGCGGTCACGACGCCCACTCCTTAGTGGTGAGGTCGGCGGTCCCCTCGCGGCAGATGCGTCACCGAGTCCCGTCGGTCACGCGCTTCAGAGGCCGCCGATCGGCCGGCGGCCCGGCTGTGTCCGGGCACAGTCGCTTCACGGCTGCGCTCCGCGGCGGCGCTGCCACGGGGCGTGTGCGTAGCGGGGACAGTAGCGAGCCGGTTCGGTGAGCGGAAGGCTCCGTCCAGAATCCGGGCACTCTCACAGCGAAGTGGTTCCGTTTGTCCTCATACGTACACGCGAGGTCAGCGCATACGCGTGGCCCACTCCTGCACCTTCTCGATCCGCTGGCGCAGCTGTCCCGCCGTGGCCTCGGCGGAGGGCGGGCCGCCGCAGACGCGGCGCAGCTCGGTGTGGATGACGCCGTGCGGCTTGCCGCTCTGGTGGACGTACGCGCCGACGAGGTTGTTGAGCTTCTTGCGGAGTTCCATCATCTCCTTGTGGGAGACCACGGGCCGCCGCTCGGCGGGCAGTTCGAGCAGATCGGCCTCGGTGTCCGGCTTCTTGCGGCTGTGCGCGATCTGCCGGGCCTGCCGCTTCTGCAGCAGCATCTGCACCTGGTCGGGTTCGAGGAGGCCGGGGATGCCGAGGTAGTCCTGCTCCTCGTCGCTGCCGGGGTGGGCCTGCATGCCGAACTCGGCGCCGTTGTACATCACCCGGTCGAAGACGGCGTCGGACTCCAGTGCCTCGAAGGGCAGCATGTCCTGGTCGCCGGTGTCCTCGTCCTCCTCCCGGTTCGCCTCCTCCATCTCCTTCTCGGACTCGGCGTACGGGTCCTCCTCGCCCTCCTTCTTGGGCTTGTCGAGGACGTGGTCGCGCTCGCGCTCCATCTCGCCCGCGAAGCCGAGCAGGTCCGGGATCGTCGGCAGGAACACGGACGCGGTCTCGCCGCGCCGCCGGGACCGTACGAAACGGCCCACGGCCTGGGCGAAGAACAGCGGGGTGGAGATGGTGGTGGCGTACACGCCGACCGCGAGGCGCGGCACGTCGACGCCCTCGGACACCATGCGGACGGCGACCATCCAGCGGTCGGTGCTCTCGCTGAACGTGTCGATGTTCTTCGACGCGCCGGTGTCGTCGGACAGGACGACGGTGGCCTTGCTGCCGGTGATCTCGCGGATCAGCTTGGCGTACGCCCGCGCGGAGTCCTGGTCGGCCGCGATGACGAGGGCGCCTGCGTCCGGGATGGCCTTCCTGACCTCGGTGAGCCGCTGGTCGGCGGCGCGCAGCACGGCCGGCATCCATTCGCCGCGCGGGTCCAGCGCGGTACGCCAGGCCTGGCTGACGGCGTCCTTGGTCATGGGCTCGCCGAGGCGGGCCTCGAGCTCGTCGCCGGCCTTGGTGCGCCAGCGCATATTGCCGCTGTACGACATGAAGATGACCGGACGGACGACGTTGTCGGCGAGGGCGGAGCCGTAGCCGTACGTGTAGTCGGCGGAGGACCGCCGGATCCCGTCGTCACCCTCCTCGTACGCGACGAAGGGGATGGGGTTGGTGTCGGAGCGGAACGGCGTGCCGGTGAGCGCGAGCCGCCGCGTGGCCGGCTCGAACGCCTCGAGGCAGGCCTCGCCCCAGGACTTGGAGTCACCGGCGTGGTGGATCTCGTCGAGGATGACGAGGGTCTTGCGCTGCTCGGCCCGGTTGCGGTGCAGCATGGGGCGCACGCCGACACCGGCGTACGTCACGGCGACGCCGTCGTACTCCTTGCCGAGCGGGCCCGCGCTGTACTCCGGGTCGAGCTTGATGCCTATCCGCGCGGCGGCCTCGGCCCACTGCTTCTTCAGATGCTCGGTGGGCGCGACGACGGTCACCTGCTGCACGACGTGGTGGTGCAGCAGCCAGGAGGCCAGCGTCAGCGCGAAGGTCGTCTTGCCGGCGCCGGGCGTGGCGACCGCCAGGAAGTCCCGGGGCTGGGTCTGGATGTACTTCTCCATCGCCCCCTGCTGCCAGGCCCGCAGCTTTCCGGCGGTACCCCAGGGGGCACGTCCGGGAAAGGCCGGGGACAGGTGGTGCGAGTGGGACGCGGAGCTGGCGGTGGTAGTCACGATCTCCGATGGGGGTGGCTCGGCGGCGTACGACAACGGGCCACCCTACCGATGCGCGAACCGCCGCCGTGCCGCCACATGCCCGTCCCACCCAAGGGTGGGACCGAGGTCACAGTCAGCGCGCGAAGCGTGGCAACAGGGATGCGACCTTGGGCACATCCAGTGCCCCCTGACAGACGTCCAGCACAAACCGCTCCGCCTCGTCCACGTCGAAATCCGGATCGAGCGGATGTCCGTTCATCTGCAGGAAAACCCAGGTCGCATACCAGGCGAGACGCTTGTTTCCGTCGACAAGGGCGTGGTTACGGGCGAGGGACTCCATCAGAGCCGCAGCCTTCTGCCACACGTCCGGGTACGCGTCCTGGCCGAACACGCTGGACTGCGGACGCGCCAGAGCCGAGTCCAGCAGTCCGTAATCACGCACCGCGTCCTCCCCGAGCCTTTTCGCAAGGTTCAGCAGCTTGGGCAAGGTGAGGTAGTGCATCAGGCGAGCCTCCGGTTGAGCTCCGCGCTCGCCTTCAGTACATGCTCGGCCGCCTCATTGAACAGCCGTGAGTGTTCGTTTATGGCCTTGATCACCGCATCGTGCGCGAAGGTCTGCATGCTCCGCCCTTCCGCAGCCGCGCGCTCACGCAGGGCATCGAGCTCTTCGTCTGTAAACCGCAGGTTCAATCCAGCCATGCCATCACGGTACTACGTGGTACCACTCGGTGTCATGCTGATTCCGTCCGGACCCGTCCCGCCACCCATGCCCCCGCCAGGGCCACCGCCGCCATCGGCAGGAACACCGCCGCGAAGGCGGCCGGGTGGGAGCCCGTGGCCTGTGTGGCCGCGTGGGTCACCGTGCCGCCGCCGAGGGCCGCGAAGGCCGCGCCGCCGGCCGCGAGGAGGAGGACGTTGGAGAGGCCGTCGGAGATCTGGAGGGCGGCGGAGTTGGTGCCGGCCTCCGCGGGCGGCGAGAGCTTGAGCAGCATGACGCTGGTGGAGGAGATCACCAGACCCATGCCGAAGCAGCCGAAGGCCCAGGCGACGGCCACCGTCCAGGCCGGCACCGACTGGATCAGCACACTGGGGGCCGCCGCGATCGCCGCCGCCACCAGGACCATCCCGAGGGTCATCAGACGCTCCCGGTACGGCTCCAGGCGGGGCCTGGACTGGACCCAGGAGCCCAGGGCCCAGGTGCCGCCGCCGGCCGCGAGGGAGAAACCGGCCAGCGTCGGGCTGAGGCCGCGCTGGGTGACCAGCATCAGCGGGACGAAGGACTCCGCCGCGATGAAGGACCCGGCCGCGACCCCGCGCAGCAGGACGACCGAGGGGAGTCCGCGGGCCGCGCGGTAGGTGCCGCGCGGGAGCAGGCCGAGTACGGCCGGGACCAGCAGGGCCACGCCCAGGGCGCCCGGCAGCAGGGAGAGCCAGCGCAGGTCCTGGGCGGCGTACTGCAGCAGGCCCGCACCGAAGGAGATCGCCAGCGCCAGCCGGATACGGCGGGCGTCGAAGGAGGCGGGCGCGTCCCCGTCCACCGGGCCGGACGCCAGGCGCCGTATCTGCGGCAGGGCGAGCGCCAGCGGGAACACCACGAGCACCGGTATGCCGAGGAACACCCAGCGCCAGCCGAGGTGCTCGGTCACCGCGCCGGAGGCCAGCGGGCCGACGATCGACGGCACCACCCAGCTCGCCGCGAACGCCGCCATGATGGCCGGCCGCAGCCGCTCCGGGTAGGCCCGCCCGACGATGACGTACAGCGCGACGATCACCAGCCCGCCGCCGAGTCCCTGTACGGCCCGCCCCAGAATGAACAGCCACATCGCCCCCGCCGTCCCGGCGAGCAGCAGTCCGACCGCGAACGAGGCGATGCCCCAGGCCAACGGGGAGAGCGGGCCCCGGCGGTCGGACCACTGGCCGGACAGCACCATGCCGAAGAGGCTGGTGGTGAAGTACCCCGAGAACGCGAACGCGTACAGCGACACCCCGTCGAGCTCCCGCGCGGCCACCGGCATCGCCGTACCGACCGCCGTCGCCTCGAAGGCGATCAGCAGCACCACGGAGACGACGCCGATGCTCAGCGCCCGGTAGGGGCGGCTCAGCACGGTCTCGTCGGAGGTGGTTTCCAGGGGTGGGGCGTCGGCGGGCTCGGCGACATCGGTGTCACGCGGGTTCGGGGCGGTCATGACCGCCAGAGTAAGGGCCAAGCCCCGGTTTGACCCCTGTCGGGGGGAGGGGTCCCTACCGGGACCTTGGTCGTAGGACCGCCGTGTCATTCATGAACGGCGTATGGCAGTCCCATTGCGCCCCCCGCGATTCCCTTGAGCCCCACCCCCACGCCGCCCTACGGTCGACCTGGAGAAACCGCACGACACGGCCGTGTGCCCGAGTGGCTCAGGGACTCGCCTGCAAAGCGAGTTACGCGGGTTCGATTCCCGCCACGGCCTCCGCGAGGAGGCGGGGTGCTCTCCGGCACCCCGCCCCAAGGGGGCGCGGGGCTACAGAACGCCCCCCGCCTCGTCCTGGAACAGCTCCGTCCAGTAGTGCCACTCCGCGTCCGCTCCCGCCCCCGTGGGGTCGATGGACGACAGCACCTGCAACATGGTCAACGCCAGCTGGTCATACGTGTCGCTGGTCAGCGCATGCCCCGACGCCTCGTCGATCGCGTGCTCCCGATGCAGCAGCCACAGCGTGAACGCCAGCGTCGAGATGTCCGTGTTCAGCGGCGACAGCACGCAGTCCCTCTCGCTCCAGCTGAACACCGCCCCCGACGCCCCGTCGACGACCAGCGCGGTGTCCTCGACCAGATACCCCAGCCGGATCAACCGCTCGGCCCGCGCGGGCAGCCCCGCGTCGGCGAGCGAGTCCTCGTCCGCGTAGTACTCCGCGAGCGTACGCAGCGGCAGATCCGTGTCCAGCTGGAAGAGGAAACCGTCCTCCGGCAGCCCCGTCTCGCGCAGAAAGCGGCGGGTCGGCTCGTGCGTGAGCGTGCCGGGGAAGTCGACCTCCTCGAAGCGGACGACTCCGCCCCGCCCGAACTCGTCGTCCAGCAGCCGCCGGGGGAGGTCCAGGGCGAGACCCGATGCCGTGCCGGGGCCCGCGATCAGCGCCAGCGGCCTGATCAGCGCGGCCATCTTCCAGAACGGTGCCGGCTCGCCGTCCGTGCCCTCCTCGAACACCGCGAGCAGCTGCCGGGACGCCTCGGCGACCGCCTTCGTGCCGTACCGGCCCGCGTAGGCGGCGAACTGGCCTCGCAGTCCCGCCAGTTCGTCCGTCGCCGCCGCGAACCGCACCAGCGTCGGCAGGGACGGGGCGAGCGGGCGGCGGTCCATCAGATCGGGGCGGTCGTGGAGGAAGAACGTCGTGGACACCTCGCCGGTCGCGCCGTCGAGCAGTACCGACTCCGTCTCCAGTCCGCCCGGTCCCAGCATGCCGCCGATGACGAGCTGGTCCCGCAGCTCGGCCGGGAGCCGGTCCTCGGGGTCGCCGGTGGAATCGCGCACCGTGCGCGGGCCGCCCTCCCGGGCGAGTTCGGCGAAGCCGAACAGGCCGCTGTCGGCGGGCAGTCCGGGGCCGGTCAGCCAGCCGCGCGTGGACGCGTGCGTGATGTGGGGATCGAGGTCGGCGCCGGTGAGTGTGATCGCCGCCGCGACAACGGTGTCGGTCGTGCTCATGATTCCCCCGCGATACGTGTGCTCGGTCCCGGGCCCGCGAACACCCCGCCCCGGGCAGGACGGACCGGACCCTTCCGGGCCGGCGGCCGTCCCCCACTTCTCGGAAGACTACGCGCCACCACTGACAACGCCCCGGACCCGGGGACGCCATCCAACGCCCCCACCACACAAGACGCCTGAGCGGCCGTCCGCGTTGCCTTCCGCGGCGAGAATCACCCGGGGGAATTCAGCCGCCGGTCACCACCGCGGCCTGCGGCCGGATCGGCAGCCGGTTGACCGGACGGCCCGTGGCGGCCCGTACGGCGGAGGCGATCGCCGCCGGTGAGGTCACCACCGGTACCGCGCTGACGGCCTTCGCGCCGAACGGCGCGACCACGTCCCGCTCCTCGACCAGCTTGACGATGTGGATGTCCGGCGCGTCGAGGGCGGTCGGGAGGGCGTAGCCGGTCAGGTCGGGGTGGCGGACCAGGCCGCGCGGGGTGCGCAGGTTCTCGGTGAGCGCGGCGCCCAGTCCCTGGGTCACGCCCGCCTCGATCCGCGCGGCCAGCTGCGCCGGGTTGAGCACCCGCCCCACGTCCTGGGCGACGGCCAGCTCGACGACCCGTACGGAGCCGATCTCGATGTCGACGTCGACCACCGCGCGGACGGCGCAGAACGCCATGCCGACGAAGGCGTCGCCCTGTCCGGCCTCGTCCAGCGGCTCCGTCGGATGCGGGCGGCACTGGGCGGTGGCCCACAGTTCCTTGCCGTCCATCGCCTCGGTGACGGTGGTGGACAGCACACCGTCGTACGAGGTGATCCTGCCGTCGGTGATCTGAAGCAGCTCGTGGGACATGCCGAACTGGTGCGCGAGGGGCTGCAGGAGCTGGGTGCGGACCATCTTCGCCGCCCGCTCCACCGCGCCGCCGGACACCCAGGTGTGCCGGCCCCGGCAGCCGGGGCCGGCCGGGGGCTGGTCGGTGTCGACGGGCACCACGTGCACCTCGTCGATGCCGAGGGTCTCCTGGACGATCTGCCGGGCCAGGGTGGAGAACCCCTGCCCGTTCTCGACCGCCGCGCACAGTACGGTCGCGACGCCGCCCTGGACGCGCACGGTGGCCGTGGACACCTCGTCCGCGCCCTCCGCGCCGAGCATGTGCACCATGCCGAGGCCGTAGCCGACACCCCGGCGCACCGCGCCCGGGTCGCCCGCGCCCTCGGGGCCGCCGGGCAGCAGCCACTCGTCCTCGGGAGTGTCCTTCGGCAGCGGCGGCAGCGGGAAGTCCCGTACGGCTTCGAGGAGTTCCGCGACCGGGGCCGGGCAGGTCACCGTCTGGCCGGTGGGCAGGACGTCGCCGGTCGCCATCACGTTGCGCAGGCGCAGTTCGGCCGGGTCGACGCCGAGCTTCTTGGCGAGCTTGTCCATCTGCGCCTCGTAGGCGGCGCACACCTGCATGGCGCCCTCGCCGCGCACATGGCCGGAGGGCGGGTTGTTGGTGCGGACGGCCCAGCCCTCGATGAAGGCGTTGGGGACGACGTACGGGCCGCAGGCGAAGGCGACGGCGGCCGCGAGGGCGTCGGACGAGGTGTCGGCGTAGGCACCCGCGTCGAGCAGGATCTGCGCCTCGACCTTGACGAGTCGGCCCTCGGCGTCGGCGTGGTGGCGGTAGCGCAGCAGGGTGGGGTGGCGGTGGGTGTGGCCGAGGAAGGACTCCTCGCGCGTGGCGGCGAGCTTCACCGGGAGGCCGGTCTTCAGCGCGAGCAGGCCGAGCGGGAGCTGGAAGCTGCGGTCCTCGCGGTCGGCGGTGGCGCCGGGGACGCCGGTGACGACGACCTTCACCCGTTCGGGTTCCAGGCCGAACGCGGCGGCGGCGGTGTCCCGGTCGCCGTGCGGGTCGGTGGAGGCCAGGTACAGCTCCACGCCGCCGTCCGGGCGGGGCACGGCGAGTCCGGCCTCGGCTCCTATGGGGGCGGGGTCCTGGCGGCCGATGCGGTACAGGCCCTCGACGACGACGTCACCGGCCGCGTCGGGGTCGCCGTGGCGCAGCGGGATGTGCCGGATCAGATTGCCGTCGGGGTGCAGCGGTTCGGCCTCGAACGCCTGCTCGGGGTCGATGACCGGGTCGAGGACCTCGTACTCGACGATGACGGCGGCGGCCGCCATCCGCGCGGTGTCGGGGTGGTCGGCGGCGACGGCTGCGAGGGGCTCGCCGTGGTGGCGTACGACCTCGGAGGCGAAGACGGGCCGGTCGGCGGTGCCGCGGCCGTGCAGCGGGTCGCCGGGGACGTCCTCGTGCGTGACGACCGCGCGGACGCCGGGCATCTCCCGCGCGTGCGTGGTGTCGATGGACACGACGCGCGCGTGCGGGTGCGGTGAGCGGAGCACGGCCGCCCACAGCAGGCCCTCGGCCCACAGGTCGGCCGCGTACGGGAAGGTGCCCTCGGTCTTGGCGCGGGCGTCGGCGGCCGGGAGGGAGACGCCGAGCCCGCGCGGGAGCGGTTCCGGCTCGGGGGCGGCCTCCGTGGCCTGCGCGGTGGCTGCTTCGTTGGTCACGCCTGGCCTCCGTCCGTGCCGTAGGGCTGGTCATGGGGTTCGCCGGGTCCGGTGACGCCGAACGCGGACGGGTTGACACCGCCGGCGCCGGGACCCGCCTGGTGCGGGATGCGGGGCGTGTCGGCGTCGCCGTCGCCGTCGTCCTCGGCCGCGTGCGCCTCGCGTTCGGCGACGACCTCCCGGACCGCGTCGACCACGCCCCGGTAGCCGGAGCAGCGGCACAGGTTGCCGCACAGGGCCTGGCGGGTCTCCAGGTCGGTGGGTGCCGGATTGCCCTCGAGGAGGTCGTGCACGGTCATCGCCATGCCGGGCACGCAGAAGCCGCACTGCACGGCGCCGCACCGCGCGAGCGCCCGCTGCACGTCGGAGGGGCGGCCGTCCTGCGCCAGGCCCTCGACGGTACGGACCTCGGTGCCGGCCGCGGTGACGGCGGGGACCAGGCAGGACGCGACGAGACGGCCGTCGACCTGCACGTTGCACGCGCCGCACTCGCCCTGCGAGCAGCCGTCCTTGGCCCCGGCGAGACCGAGGCGCTCGCGCAGCACGTAGAGCAGCGACTCGCCGATCCAGGCGTCGGTGACGGGCCGGTCGGTGCCGTTGACGCGGAGCACGTAGGAGGCGAGGGGGTGGTCGTCGTGGGGCGGCTCGTGCGGCGCGTCCGGGGCGGGCCCGCCCTGATCGGCCGGGGTGTCCGAAGTGCCGGACTCCGTGGCGGCGTCCGGGGCGTCGGCGGGCTCCGTCACCGGTTCCGCGTCGGGGGCGTCGGACGGCTCGGAGGGGTCGTCGGCGGCCTCGGGGCCCTGCGGGGCGTCCGCGGCCCCGGAAGCGGGCTCAGGGGCGTCCTGGCCGCCCGGGCGCGGGTGCTCCCGGAGGCCGTCCGGGGCGCCCTCGGCGCTCTCCGCGCCGGCCGGCCACCGCGGCTGCCCGGCGTAGGAGTCGGCGGGCAGCGGCTGGGGCACACCGGCCGACCGCGGCCCGTCGTGCTGCCCGGACGCGTGCTCGCCCGTGGGCGTGCCGTGGGCGGGCGTGCCGCCGAAGACGTCCTGCCCGGGCGCGTGCCCGGCGGGCGGCAGGGGCGTGCCCTGGGCGGGTGTCCCGCCGAAGACGTCCTGCCGCGGTGCCTGCCCGGCGGGCGGTACGGGCGTGCCCTGGGCCGGTGTTCCGCCGTACGGGGCCTGGGCGTGGCCGTCCGCGTGCGGGAGGGGCCGGCCGCCGTACGTGCCCGTGTCCTGCGGCTGCCGCGGGGCGGGGTTCTCGTCGTGGGCGCGCTCGTCCCGTACGGGGCCGTGCTCGTCGCCCTCCTGCGGGACTCCGGGGACGCCGGGGCCCCACGGGCGGCCGATGTCCTGCGGGGGCGCCCAGGGGGCCGCCGCGCCGCCGGGCAGCGTGGGCGGCGGGGTGCCGCCCCACTGCTCGACCAGGGAGGACTGGGTGAACTCGCCCGACTCGTCCGGCAGCTCGCCGTCCGCCACCGGGATCGACCACTGGCCGGTGACGTCCTGTCCGGGCGCGGGGTTCTGCGGGGAGCGCTCCTCGAAGGCCCACTGCCCGGTGGCGCCCGGGTTGTACGTGAACCGGTCCCCCTGCGTCCCGCCCGTCGCCGGGTCGTGCCACTGGGCGCCGTCGACGGGCGCGCCGGGCACGCCCCAGGTGCCGGTGGCCGCCGGGTCGGTGCCCGCGGTGGCCGCCGGGTCGACGGTGATCTGCGGCGGCACATAACCGTGGCCGGGCGCGGCGAGCGGGCTCTCCATGGCGTCCAGGAGGGCGTCGATGCCGCCCTCGGGGAGGTTCACGAAGGCCGTGGCGCCGTCGTCGTAGTCGCCCTGCGGCAGCGGGTCCCAGCGGCTGCCGCCCGGGGGCCTGCCCTGTCCTTGCTGGTCGTCGGTCACGACAGCGCCCTCCCCAGTGCTCGTCGGGCCAGCGCGGCGACGGTGCGCCGCAGATGCAGTACCGCGGGCGGAAGCGGCGCGGCGGTGCCGTCCTCGCCGGGGGCGGCGTCGGGGATGCAGGCCGCGGCGACGTACTCCCCGAACGCGTTCAGTGCCTCGGGCACGATCGCGCGGTTGTTGTCCCAGTCGATGAGCTGCGCCACCCACTGCTCGGCGTCCAGGGGCCGCAGCGGCATCGGCGCGATGGCGCCCACCGCGCAGCGCACCCCGCGGCGGGCGGGGTCGAGCACGAGGGCGACGGAGGCGACGGCACGGCCCGGCCCGGTGCGGCCGGTCGCCTTGAGGAAGACCTGGGGCGCGTGCAGCAGCGGCACGCGCACGAAGCCGATGAGCTCGCCGGGGCGCAACAGGTCCATCCCGGCCAGCAGGTGCGACACCGGGACCTCACGGCGGACACCGCCGGGACCGGCGACGACCAGGGTGGCCTCCAGCGCGGCGAGCACCGGCAGCGCGTCCCCGGTGGGGGCTGCGGAGGCGATGTTGCCGCCCAGGGTGCCCGCGTTGCGGATGTGCGGCGGTCCGGCCGCGCGCGCGGCGGCGGCGAGCGCCGGGATGAGGGCGGCGAAGTCGGGGCGGCCCATACGCGCGTGGGTGAGGCCGGCGCCGAGGAGCGCGTGTCCGTCCAGGTACTGCCAGCCGCGGATCTCGCTGATCTTGCCGAGGCCGACCAGCGCGGCGGGCCTGAGCTGCCCGGAGTTGACGGCGGCCATCAGATCGGTGCCGCCCGCGACGGGCACGGCGGCGGGCATCGCCGTGAGGACCGCCACGGCCTCGTCGAGTGTCGTGGGCAGCGTCACGGCCTGCGCCGCCTGCGGTGCGTGCGTGCTCAAGTCCGGCTGCCCCTTCCCGCTGCCCCACCTGGTCCCACCTGTGCTGCCGTACGGTACGGCCTGACAGGGCGGACGTGGCAACTCTGGCACATCTTGACAGGTGCCGAAGACGGGGGTCCGCTAGGAGGCATTCGCCCACCTCGTCCCGGTCGTGGCCGGTTTTCGCACGGCATCGCCGGTGCGCCGGGAATTGCCACTCTTCGGTGACCCTTGTTCCCGTTTCGCACAGGCTGTTCGGCGCCGGACGGGCGGGCGCCGCCCGAGGGTTCGGGGACCCTCGGGCGGCGCGGGTCACCCCTGGGGCGGCGGGCCGTCGAGCGGGCGTCCCAGCACCCCGGGACGCCGCTGCCAGGGCAGCGGGCCGGTGGGAGGACGGTAGGCGACTCCGAGGGCGTCCAGACGCCGGTAGTGGGCGCCCATCCGCCGTTCGAAGTCGGCGAAGTCCCGGTCCTCGGAGTCCGGCAGGGCACTCCAGGCGACCTCGGAGAGCGCCGCGAGCCGGGGAAACGTCTGATAGTCGACGCGCCCCTGGTCCTCCATCACCTCGGTCCACACATTGGCCTGGGTGCCCAGCACCCGCGCGGCCTCGTCGCCGGTCAGCTCCGCCGGTACGGGCTCGAACCGGTAGACGTCCTCCAGGGTGCGCACGTACGCGATCGGCACCGGCTCGTCGGGGCCCGCGTCCTGACGGTAGTCCAGGTAGACCTGCTGCTGGGGGCACATGACCACGTCGTGCCCCGCGCGTGCGGCGGCGATCCCGCCGGAGTAGCCGCGCCAGGAGGACACCGCGGCGCCGGGTGCGAGGCCGCCCTCCAGGATCTCGTCCCAGCCGATCAGCCGCCGTCCCCGCTCGGCGAGCCAGCCGTCGAAGTGCCGGATGAACCAGGACTGCAGCGCGTCCTCGTCGGCGAGTCCGAGGTTGCTGATCTGTTTCTGCGCCGTGTCCGAGGCGCGCCACTGGTCCTTGGGGCATTCGTCGCCGCCGATGTGCACGAACGGCGAGAACGGCCCGGCGTCCGCGGGGAACAGTTCCAGGACCTCCTCGAGCACCCCTTCGTAGAAGCGCAGGGTGTTGTCGGTGGGGGCGAGTACGTTCGGATTGATCCCCCAGGTGTCCCAGACGGTCAGGGAGGCGGTGTCGACGACATCGGAGTTGCCGAGTTCCGGATACGCGGCGATCGCGGCCTGCGAGTGCCCCGGTACGTCGATTTCGGGGACGACGCAGATATGCCGCTCGGCGGCGTAGGCGACGATCTCGCGGATGTCGTCCTGGGTGTAGTGACCGCCGTGCGGGCTGTCGTCCCACAGCGGTGACGCGCGGTGTCCGATTTTCGTCCGGGCACGCCAGGAGCCGATCTCGGTGAGCTTCGGATACCGCTGGATCTCGAGGCGCCAGCCCTGGTCGTCCGTCAGATGGAGGTGGAGCACGTTGAGTTTGTGCGCCGCCATCAGATCGATATAGCGCAGCACGCCTTCCTTGGGCATGAAGTGCCGGGCGACGTCGAGCATCAGTCCGCGCCAGCGGAAACGGGGCCCGTCCTCGACGGTGACATGGGGCACGGCCCATCCGCCGTCGCGCCGGACGGGCGCCCGGCGGAAGGCGTCGGGGCCGAGGAGCTGGCGCAGGGTCTGCGCGCCCCAGAAGACACCGGCGGCACTGCCGCCCTCGACGAGGACGCCGCCACTGTCGCTGACGAGGCGGTACTCCTCCGGGCCCAGTCCGGGGCCGAGCCGGAGCCCGATGCCGTCCCGGTCCGTGTCGTCGGGTGTCCGCCCTTCGGGCAGCGGCAGTCCGGTCGCCTGCGACAGGACGGTGCGCAGCCAGCGGCCGACGCCCTCCGTGCCGTGGCCGGCGTGGAGCCGGGATCGCTCCGTCAGCCGCACCTCGCCGGATCCGGCGACGACACCGCGGGGCGCTGGAATCAGTTCGGTCATGTCAGTCCTTTACCGCGCCGCCCAGTCCGGAGACCAGGCGCCGCTGTACGAGTACGAAGAAGACCAGTACCGGAATCGTCATCACCGTCGACGCCGCCATGACCCCGCCCCAGTCCGGCTCGTCGGGTTTGTAGAAGACCAGCAGCGCCATCGGGAGGGTCGACTGCGAGATGTCGCTGATGATGAAGGACTTGGCGAACAGGAAGTCGTTCCAGGTGGAGATGAAGGAGAAAACGCTGGTGGCCACGAGGCCCGGCAGAACGAGCGGGAAAAGGATCTGCCACAGAAAACGCGCACGGCTCGCCCCGTCGATGTAGGCGGCCTCCTCCAGCGCTTGTGGAACCCCCTTCACGAACCCCCGCAGCATCCAGATCGCGAACGGCAGGGAGAACGCGATGTGGGGCAGGATCAGCGACCACAGCGTGTTCAACTGGCCGAGGTCCCGCATGACGAAGAACAGCGGGATGGTCAGCGCCTCCACGGGCACCATCTGGGCCACCAGAAACATGATCAGCAGGGTGGTCCGCAGGCGGAACCGGAATCGCGTCACGGCGGTCGCGGCGAGAAAGGCGATCAGCGCGGAGGCGACCACCACGGCGACCGCGACGACCACGCTGTTGAGGAAGTACCGGCCGAATTCCTGCTGCCCGAACACCCGCCGGAACGAGTCGAGGGAGGGCGCCAGCGTCCAGGGCCGCGGCTCGGTCGACTCGATCTCCCCGGCCGGTTTGAAGGCGCTCAGCACCATCCAGTACAGCGGGAACGCCACCACGGCCGCGGTCAGCAGCGCCGCCGTCTCGGCCGCCAGCCGCCCCGGACGCCGTACGGACCGGCGCACAGGCTTCACCCGGGGTTCCCCGTCCCGGCTCACAAGTGTCACAGTTCCTCCCCCTGGCGGCGCAGCAGCCGCAGGTACACCAGCGTCACGGCGAGCAGGATCAGCAGCATCACCACACCGATCGCCGCGCCGAGGCTGTACTGCGAGGACGCGAACGCCTGTTGGTAGGCGTAGACGTTCAGGACCAGGTTCTGGCCGGCGATTCCGCCCCCGCCCGTCATGACGTAGATCTGGGTGAAGACCTTGAAGTCCCAGATGACCGACTGGATGGTCACCACCACCAGGATGGGCCGGAGCATCGGCGCGAGCACCGAGCGCCAGATCCGCCACTGCGAGGCCCCGTCCAGGGAGGCGGCCTCCAGCACCTCGGACGGTACGGCGCGGATACCGGCGTAGACCGTCACCATCACGAACGGGAAGGAGCACCAGACGACTTCGAGCAGGACGAGGAGGAACGCGCTGAACCTGCCGTACGTCCACGAGTGGTCGCCGAGCCCCAGCACCCGGTTGACCGGCCCGAAGTCGGCGTCGAAGAGGAACAGCCAGACCGTGGACCCGGTGACCGCCGGTGTCGCCCACGCCCCGAGCCCGGCCAGCATCAACGCCAGCCGCGGCACGGCCCGTACGCGCGTCAGCAGCACGGCGAGCGCACACCCCACGGCCAGCGTGCACACCACACAGGCCGCCGCGAACACCACGGTGGCCAGCAGCACCTGCCAGAACTGCTCGTCCCCGAACAGCCGGGCGTAGTTCCCCAGCCCCTCGAAGGTGGTCGCCTCGCCCCCACTGACCTGGGCCTGGGTGTAATGGAAGAGCGAGATCAGCCCGAGCTGATAGATCGGGTAGCCCAGCAGCCCCCCGAGGACCACCAGAGCGGGCGCGAGATACAACCAGGGGGTCCTGGAACCCGCCCGGGGGCGAGGGGCCGTGTGCGATGTGCGGCTGCCGCCGGGCGGGCGCGAGAGGCCACGACGCACCCGCACCCGCCGCCGCGCGAGAGCTCCCGAGCTCGTGGGCGAACTCATCCGGCGGAGCCGAACGCCGCGTTCATCTTCTCCGCCGCGTCGCGCGCGGCCGCGTCCACGCCCTTCTTACCGCTCACGACCTCCTGGAACATCGTCGGCAGCACCAACGAGGAGTCGATCTGCGCCCACGCGGGCGAGGCGGGCACGAACTTCGTGTCCGCGGCCAGAGTCTCCACGAACGGCTTCACGAAGCTCTCCTTCGCGGCCACCTGCTCCCGCACGTCGGAGAACGTCGGCAGGAAGCCCATGCCCTCGAACAACGCCCCCTGCGCCTTCTTGGACGCCAGCCGCTCCATCAGATCGACGGCAAGGGTCCGGTGCGCGGTGGACTTGAGCACGCCGAGGTTGTTGCCTCCGGCGAACGCGGGGGCGATGGACCCGGCCTCGACGCCCGGCAGCGGTACGACCGCGTACTTGCCCTTGACCTTCCCGGCCTCCACGGCCGCGTGGCTGAAGTCGCCGCCGATCGCCATGGCCGCCTTGCCCGAGGCGAACGCGGTCACCGTGTCGTTGCCGCCCATGCCGGCGCACTTCGCGGCCGGGCAGTTGTCGTCGCCGAAGAGCGAGGTGTACGCCTCGATGCCCTTGCGGGCGTCGGCACTGTCGATGGCGGAGGCGTACGAACCCCCCTTGCCGGTGGCGAGTTCACCGCCGTGGGCCCAGATGAAGGGCATGGCGCCGTAGGTGTAGGCGCCGCCGACCGCGATGCCGTACAGCTCCGGCTTCGCGGCGTGGATCTCCTTGGCGGTGGAGATCAGCTCGGCCTGGGTCTTCGGGACGTCGAGGCCGAGTTCGTCGAAGACGTCGGTGCGGTAGTAGAGCGCGCGGACCCCGACGAAGTACGGGGCTCCGTAGACCTTGCCGTCGACGGTGACCGACTGTCTGGCGGTCGGGTCGGTGTCCTTGGCCTCGCTCCAGTCCGCGAACTCCTCGGTGACGTCGGCGAGTCCGCCGTCCTTCACATAGCCGGCGGTGTCCGTGTTGCCGTACTCGATGAGGTCGGGGGCGGACTTCGGGTCGTTGAAGGCGGCCTTGATGCGCTGGGCGCGGGTCTCGACGGGTATGTACTCGACGGTGACCTCGGTGTCCTTGTGCGCCTTCTCGAACTCGGCGAGGACGGAGTCGACGACCTGTTCCTTGGGCTTGTTGTTGACCTCCTGGAAGAGCCAGACACGGAGGGTGCCGGATTTCTCGTCCTTGTCGGAGGAGGAGGTGCCGGAGGTCTGGGGCGCGCAGGCGGCGGCGGTGGCGAGGACGGCCGCGGCGGCGACCAGACGGGCGGACAGCTTCATGGAGTTGCTCCTCCGAACGCGTTGCAACATATGCAATGGCGGTTTCGCTGTGCACAACAACATCGGAGGCTAAGGACTACGTGAACCGCGCCACAAGAGGTCTCAACCACTCTGTGACCGGCGGAAGCATCCTGCGCAACGCGCGGACGGCACAAAGGCCCCCAGGGCACGCAAAGCGCGCTCCGAGGGCCTCGGAAGGAATCGGACGGACGGAAAGGAGGTGAGAGAGGGGACGGACTACTTGTCGCCCTTGCCCTTGCCCTTGTCGTCGTCGCCGGCGCCCATGGACTCGTAGATCTCCTTGCACATGGGGCACACCGGGTACTTCTTCGGGTCGCGGCCGGGCACCCACACCTTGCCGCACAGCGCCACGACGGGCGTGCCGTCGAGCGCGCTCGCCATGATCTTGTCCTTCTGGACGTAGTGGGCGAAGCGCTCGTGGTCACCGTCGCCGTGGGAGGTCTGCGGCGTCGGCTCGACGAGGGTCCCCGTACCTGTCCCGCGCTCGGGCTCAAGAGTGCTCATAACAGCCAAGGGTACTGAAGCTCACAGGCATCAGTTGAGCGAAGGGTCGTCCGGATACGTGGCCACCATCGCCAGCTCGCCCCGCTGGCGGCGCAGCACCTCGCGCCAGAGCCGCTCCGGCGACGGGGAGGAGACGTCGCCGGGCTCCGACTCCACCACGTACCAGGCGCCGTCCACCAGCTCGTCCTCCAGCTGGCCGGGGCCCCAGCCCGCGTATCCGGCGAAGATGCGCAGGGAGCCGAGGACGGAGGCGAGCAGCTCCGGCGGGGCCTCCAGGTCGACCAGTCCGATCGCGCCGTGCACCCGCCGCCAGCCCAGCGGCGCGGTCTCACCGCCCGTCCCGCCGGGGACGACGGCGACGCCGAGGGCGGAGTCCAGCGACACCGGGCCGCCCTGGAAGACGACCCCCGGTTCGCCGGCCAGGTCCGCCCAGCCCTCGAGGATGTCACCCACGTCCACGGGGGTCGGACGGTTGAGGACGACACCGAGGGAGCCCTCCTCGTCGTGGTCGAGGAGGAGCACGACCGCACGGTCGAAGTTCGGGTCCGCCAGGGCGGGAGTGGCCACGAGCAGCCGCCCTGTGAGCGAGGACACCTCGGTCATGCCAGACATGATCCCGCATCCCGCTCCCGCATGGGGAGGCAACGGGTGTACGGGAGTGAAGGCAGCTCAGGGCGGACGGGAGCATCCCCGGCGCACGACGGGGACGGTGACCCCGCGTGGCCGGATCGGAACCGTTCGTGTTGTGACAGATCCATGACGTCCAAAGGGCCCGTACGGGCTTACAGAAGGGGGGTGAGGGGCGACTACCCTTTCCCTTCTGGCCCCTGCCCCACTCTCCACGGAACGCGAGATCCATGACCGTCAACGGCACTGATGACGTACTGCTTGTCCACGGCGGAACCCCGCTGGAGGGTGAGATCCGTGTCCGCGGTGCGAAGAACCTCGTACCGAAGGCCATGGTCGCCGCGCTGCTGGGCAGCGCACCGAGCCGTCTGGGCAATGTCCCGGACATCCGGGACGTCCGGGTCGTACGGGGGCTGCTGCAGCTGCACGGCGTGACGGTCCGTCCGGGCGAGGAGCCCGGTGAACTGGTGCTCGACCCCACGCACGTGGAGAGCGCCAACGTCGCCGACATCGATGCCCATGCCGGTTCCTCGCGCATCCCGATCCTGTTCTGCGGCCCGCTGCTGCACCGGCTCGGGCACGCGTTCATCCCGGGTCTGGGCGGCTGCGACATCGGCGGCCGGCCCATCGACTTCCACTTCGACGTACTGCGGCAGTTCGGCGCGACGATCGAGAAGCGGGAGGACGGCCAGTACCTGGAGGCCCCGCAGCGGCTGCGCGGGACGAAGATCGAACTGCCGTACCCGTCCGTCGGCGCGACCGAGCAGGTGCTGCTGACCGCGGTGCTCGCGGAGGGCGTCACCGAGCTGTCCAACGCGGCGGTGGAGCCGGAGATCGAGGACCTGATCTGCGTACTGCAGAAAATGGGCGCGATCATCGCGATGGACACCGACCGCACGATCCGCATCACCGGTGTGGACAAGCTCGGCGGCTACACCCACCGCGCCCTGCCGGACCGCCTGGAGGCCGCCTCGTGGGCGTCCGCGGCGCTGGCGACCGAGGGCAACATCTACGTCCGGGGCGCCCAGCAGCGCTCGATGATGACGTTCCTGAACACGTTCCGGAAGGTCGGCGGCGCCTTCGAGATCGACGACGAGGGCATCCGCTTCTGGCACCCGGGCGGGCAGTTGAAGTCCATCGCGCTGGAGACGGACGTCCACCCGGGCTTCCAGACGGACTGGCAGCAGCCGCTGGTGGTCGCGCTGACGCAGGCGACGGGCCTGTCCATCGTCCACGAGACGGTCTACGAGTCCCGGCTCGGCTTCACCTCCGCGCTCAACCAGATGGGCGCCCACATCCAGCTGTACCGCGAGTGTCTGGGCGGCTCCGACTGCCGCTTCGGCCAGCGCAACTTCCTCCACTCGGCGGTCGTGTCGGGCCCGACGCGGCTCCAGGGCGCGGATCTGGTCATCCCCGACCTGCGCGGTGGTTTCTCGTACCTCATCGCCGCCCTCGCCGCCCAGGGCACCTCCCGGGTCCACGGCATCGGCCTGATCAACCGCGGCTACGAGAACTTCATGGACAAGCTGATGGAACTGGGCGCCAAGGTGGAACTCCCGGGCAAGGCCCTGGGCTGACAGACAGCCACCAGCAACGCCGATGGGGCGGTCACCCGAGTCGGGTGACCGCCCCATCGGCGTTGCTGCAAGCGCCCTGAAGGGGCGCGGGCCGTAGACATGTGCGGCTCCGCCGCGCGGGCGCGACCAGCCACAACGGACCCGCGGCCGCCCCTGAGGCGCTCAAAGACGCAAGGCTACTTGCCCTTGGCGGCTTCCTTCAGCTTCGAGCCCGCCGACACCTTCACGCTGTACCCCGCGGGGATCTGAATCGGCTCACCGGTCTGCGGGTTGCGCGCGGTGCGCGCGGCGCGGTGGGTGCGCTCGAAGGTCAGGAAGCCGGGGACGGTGACCTTCTCGTCGCCCTTGGAGACGATGTCGCCGACGACCTCGGCGAACGCGGCCAGCACGGCGTCGGCGTCCTTGCGGGTCACCTCGGCGCGGTCGGCCAGTGCGGCCACCAGCTCACTGCGGTTCATGTTGTTACTCCCGTGTTCTTCTTGCCGTTTGAGGCGTGCCACGCGGCGGAGCCGCATGTCGGGCACGGCCAAGCCGATGCTGCCAGGTTCCTCGGAGAGTCCCCGGACCCGGGTCCGTCGTCAGACCCTCGCGCCCAGGGACGCATCCTGCCTCTACCTGCGGCGGTAATGCCAATCCGGCACCCGCAGGAGTCGTGAGAACACCCGAGGGAGTCACACGAAGGGCGCCACGGCCCGGCCGCCCACCTTAAAGGGCCGCCGGGATCTTCGGGTGCCCCGACGCGCCGGTTCCAACCGGCCGTGGTGATCCTCACAGCCCCCGTGGGGCCGGAGGCCCTACGGGGCCGACGCCCCCGCCGCCTTCGCCGCGTCGCGTACGGCGCCGGCCACGGCGCCCGCGACCTTGTCGTTGAAGACGCTGGGGATGATGTAGTTCGGGTTGAGCTCGTCCTCGGTCACCACGTCCGCGAGGGCCTGCGCGGCGGCCAGCATCATCTCGGTGTTGACGGTGCGGGACTGGGCGTCGAGCAGACCGCGGAAGACGCCCGGGAACACCAGCACGTTGTTGATCTGGTTGGGGAAGTCCGAGCGTCCGGTGGCCACAACGGCCGCCGTCTGACGGGCGATTGCCGGGTCGACCTCGGGGTCGGGGTTCGCGAGCGCGAACACGATCGCGCCCTCGGCCATCGTGGCCACGTCGTCGCCGTCGAGGACGTTCGGGGCGGAGACGCCGATGAAGACGTCGGCGCCGCGCACGGCCTCCTTGAGGGTGCCGGTGAGGTTCTCCGGGTTGGTGTTGTCGGCGATCCAGCACAGGGCCGAGCCGGGCGCGGCGTCCACCAGGTCCTCACGGCCGGCGTGCACGACACCGTGGATGTCGGCCACCACGGCGTTCTTCACACCGGCGGCGAGCAGCAGCTTCAGGATGGCCGTACCGGCCGCGCCGGCGCCGGACATCACGACGCGGATGTTCTCGATGGACTTGCCGGTGACCCGCAGCGCGTTGGTCAGGGAGGCGAGGACGACGATCGCGGTGCCGTGCTGGTCGTCGTGGAAGACGGGGATGTCGAGGGCCTCGCGCAGCCGGGCCTCGATCTCGAAGCAGCGCGGCGCGGAGATGTCCTCCAGGTTGATGCCGGCGAAGCCCGGGGCGATGGCCTTGACGATCTCGACGATCGCGTCGGTGTCCTGGGTGTCCAGGCAGATCGGCCAGGCGTCGATGCCCGCGAACCGCTTGAACAGGGCGGCCTTGCCCTCCATGACCGGCAGGGCGGCCTTCGGGCCGATGTTGCCGAGGCCCAGCACGGCGGAGCCGTCCGTCACAACCGCAACGGAGTTCCGCTTGATGGTGAGGCGGCGGGCGTCCTCGGGGTTCTCGGCGATCGCCATGCACACGCGGGCCACACCGGGCGTGTAGACCATGGAGAGGTCGTCACGGTTGCGGATGGGGTGCTTCGACGCCATCTCGATCTTGCCGCCGAGGTGCATCAGGAACGTACGGTCGGAGACCTTGCCCAGGATGACGCCCTCGACGCCGCGCAGCTGCTCGACGATCTCGTCGGCGTGCGAGGTGGAGGACGCCGCGATGGTGACGTCTATACGGAGCTTCTCGTGGCCGGACGCGGTGACGTCGAGGCCGGTCACCGAGCCTCCGGAGGACTCCACGGCCGTGGTGAGCTGCGATACGGACGTTCCGCTCGCGGGCACCTCCAGCCGGATCGTCATCGAGTAGGAGACGCTGGGCGCCGTTGCCATGGCCGACTTCCTCTGCTTTTACCGTGTCGCTCAATGTGCCGTCCGATCGTCGCACCTACCCCTGGGTAGGCGGTAGCCGCCGTGGATTGCGGACGTTTTGTTCATCGGCGTGTGCGTGCGACGGAAGCCAGTTTCCACCACGCGGGAGCCGATCGGACAAGAGGAAGAGCGAAGAAAAAGAGACCCACGTCACATTCCGTGACGTGGGTCCCCGTCGTTCATATGACACCGACCCGCCATGCTCGCCTCGCGGCAAGTGGTCGCTCGCAGCGACTAAGGTTGGGCCCGGGGGCTTGGATCGGGCCGGTGCCACGTCCAGGCTAACAAACGGATCCCGTAAGACCATTCCCCCGGCGCACGTGCTTTTTCACCGTGCCCTTCAGTCCCTCAGCAGATCCGGCACTCCGTCCGGGTCCGGCTCGTCCCGCTCCGCCGAGACCACCGTCAGCTGCTGTGTGGCGCGGGTCAGGGCGACGTACAGGACCCGCAGGCCGGCCGGGGACTCGTCGGCGATCTCGGCGGGTGACACGACGATCGTGGCGTCGTACTCGAGGCCCTTGGCCTCCAGGCTGCCGAGCGCCATCACCCGGTCGCCGAGCCCGTCGAGCCAGCGCCGGGCCTCCTCGCGGCGCTGCATGGCGACGACCACGCCGACGGTGCCGTCCACGCGCTCCAGCAGCCGGGCCGCCTCCGCGCGCACGGTCTCGCCCAGCGGGCCGGCCGCGACGGCGAAGCGCGGTTCGACGCCCGTGGAGCGCACCGCCTTCGGCGACACGGACCCCGGCATGGCGAGGGCGAGGACCTTCGACGCCAGTTCGGCGATCTCCGCGGGGTTGCGGTAGTTCACGGTGAGCTCGAAGCGGCGGCGCGGGCGGCTGCCGAGGGCCTCGTCGCGGGCCTGGGCGGCCTCGTCGGGGTCGGACCAGGAGGACTGGGCCGGGTCGCCGACGACCGTCCAGGTGGCGTGCCGGCCGCGGCGGCCGACCATGCGCCACTGCATCGGGGTGAGGTCCTGCGCCTCGTCGACGATGACGTGCGCGTACTCGACGCGTTCCTGGGCGAGCCGCTCGGCGCGCTCGCGCTGGGTCTCCTCGCGCACCGGCATCAGCTCCTCCAGCCCGGTGAGCTGGTCCAGCGGGTCGAGGTCGCGCTTCCTGCGGGGGCGGGCGGGGGCGCCGACGATCGCCTGGAGCTCGTCGAGCATGGCGATGTCGTGCACGGAGCGGCCGCCGCGTTTCAGCGCCCGGGCGACCTTGCGGACCTCGCCCGGGTTGAGGATCCGCCGGGCCCAGCGGCCGAGGCGCCGCTCGTCGGCCATGGCGTCCAGCACGGCGGCCGGGGTGAGCTCGGGCCACCAGGCGTCGAGGAAGGCGATGAAGTCGTCCTCGGTGGTGATGTCCTCGTCGAAGGAGGCGCGCAGTTCGGCGGCGAGCTCCGGGTCGGTGTGCCGGTTCCCGGCGCCGGAGCGCTGCCACAGGGCGTCGAGGAGCAGCTTGCGGGCGCGCGGGCGCAGCAGGTTGACGGGGGCGGTGCCGCCGAGGGCGGTACGGCGGATGTCCGCCAGCTCACCGGCCTCCAGCTCCAGCCGCCGGCCGAAGGCGACGACACGCAGCCGCTGCGGCGAGTCGTGCGGCTCGAGCGCTCCGCGCGCGGCCTTCCGCAGCACCTTCAGCATGCGGTACGAGCCCTTGGCACGGGCCACCGACGGGGAGTCGTACAGGGTGGCCTCGGCGCCGTCGACCAGCGAGCCGATGGCGCGGATGGCGACCTGGCCCTCCTCGCCGAGGGAGGGCAGCACGCCCTCGGTGTAGGCGACGAGGAGCGGGGTGGGCGAGACGATGAGGATGCCGCCCGCGTACCGGCGGCGGTCCTGGTAGAGGAGGTAGGCGGCGCGGTGCAGGGCGACGGCGGTCTTGCCGGTGCCGGGGCCGCCCTCGACGTAGGTCACGGAGGCGGCGGGGGCGCGGATCACCAGGTCCTGCTCGGCCTGGATGGACGCGACGATGTCCCGCATGGTGTGCGTACGGGCCTGGCCCAGCGCGGCCATCAGGGCGCCGTCGCCGATCACGGGCAGCTCGCGGCCGTCGAGGGACGCGGTCAGCTCGGGGCGCATCAGGTCGTCCTCGACGCTCTGGACGCGGCGGCCCTTGGAGCGGATGACCCGGCGGCGCACGACCCGGCCGGGGTCGACGGGGGTGGAGCGGTAGAACGGCGCGGCGGCCGGCGCCCGCCAGTCGATGACCAGCGGGGCGTAGTCCTCGTCCAGGACGCCGATCCGGCCGATGTGCAGGGTCTCGGCGATGTCCGCGGTGTTGTCGGGCCGTACGGCGCCCTCGGCGGGCTCCACGGCGGTGTACGCGCCGTCGGGGCCCTTCCTGCCGTCCTTGCCGGGCAGCAGGTCGATCCGGCCGAAGAGGAAGTCCTCGTACTCGTTGTTCAGCCGGTTGAGGTGGATGCCGGCCCGGAAGACCTGGGCGTCCCGCTCGGCGAGCGCGCCGGGCGTGCCGACATGGCCGCGCCGGGCGGCGTCGCGCATGAGGAACTCGGCCTCGTGGATCTTCTCCTCGAGGCGCCGGTACACCCGGTCGAGGTGTTCCTGTTCGACTCGGATCTCCCGGTCGCGAACGGAGTCGTGAACCGGATCGACCGCGGTTCCCTGTTGAGCCTGAGCGGCCACCGGGCCCCCTTCTGACGTGCTGGGCAGCCGTCAACCGTACGCGAAGGGGAGGCCTGTCGGCTACGGGCCCACCGGTGAGCGGGGCCCGGCACGCACCGGACCCCGCTCACCGGTGCCGGTCGGAGCGGGGCGACGTCCTGCGGGCCGGCCCCTACGCGTCGATCTCGACCAGCAGCTCGCCGTCGAAGGTCATCACCTGGAAGTGGTCGATCTCGTTCGGCTGGAAGGCCGCGCCGCCCTGTACGTACAGCGGCTGCTTGGCCTTGTCGGACTTGGCCTCCGGGATGCCGTAGCCCTCGCCGGGGACCGACCAGGAGGTGATGGTCTCCCGCTCGCCGTTCTTGCCGACGGCGACGAGGGAGCACTTCTGCTCGCCCTTGACGTTCTTCAGCTCGAGGGTGGTGCCGGTGCCCCAGAGCTTCTTCTCCATCGCCACGGTCGCGGTCACCTGGGTGGCCGGGTCCGTCGCCATGATCTTCTCGGTGCTCTTGTCGAAGGCGTCCTTCGCCGGGTTGGCGGCCAGCGTACGGTTGGTACCGCTCCCACCTCCGCCCTCGTCGCTCCCGCCGCTGGCCGCGACGGCGACGAACGGGCCGCTGATGATCAGCGCGCCGGCGGCGGCCACCATGTAGAAGTTGCGGCGGCGCTTGCGCGCGCGGCGCTCGGCCACCTCGTCGACCAGCTTCTCCACCACGCGCGGGGCGGGCCTGGCGGACAGCGACTCGCCCAGCGCGGGCGTCCCGGTGCCGGGCAGGTCCGCGAGCGCGGCCAGCATCGGCTCCATCCCGGCGAGCTCGTCGAGCTGCTGGGCGCACCACTCGCAGGTCGCGAGGTGGGCCTCGAAAGCGGTTGCTTCGGCGTCGTCGAGGATGCCGAGGGCGTAGGCGCCGACGGTCTCGTGTTCGTTCGGCACCGGTGATCCCTGCATGGGACCAGTCATACCCGTACCGCCCTCTCCGTATCCCCCGTAGACCTTCGTCACGCCGTCACCCCCCGCTCCTCCAGTGCCAGCTTCATCGAACGCAGGGCGTAGAACACCCGGGAGCGGACGGTGCCGCTGGGTATGCCGAGTGTCTGGGCCGCCTCATTGACGGTACGTCCCTTGAAGTACGTCTCGACGAGTACCTCCCGGTGCGCCGGGGTCAGGTCGTCGAGTGCGTCAGACAGCGTCATCAGCCACAGCGCCTTGTCGATCTCGTCCTCCGCGGGGATGACCTCCAGCGGCGACGGATCGACCTCCTGCGGCCGGGCCTGCCGGCTGCGGTGGCCGTCGATGACGATGCGCCGGGCGACCGTCACCAGCCAGGGGCGTACCGAACCGGTCGCCCGATTGAGCTGACCGGCGTTCTTCCAGGCACGGATGAGCGTTTCCTGAACAACGTCCTCGGCGCGCTGCCGGTCCCCGGCGACCAGCCTGAGGACATAGGCGAGCAAAGGTCCGGCGTGCTCCCGGTACAGGGCACGCATCAACTCCTCGTCAGGTTCCTTGGGCTGTGAGGACATGCGATGTCGGGCCCTCGCTCCACGTTCATTGGCCACGGCCGCATCCTTGCGCACGCCCACCTCCGGTGTCCGGGGGATCCCCCAGTCGGTCGCTCGACAACCGGTACGGAAGCGGGGTGTTGGGTGTTCAAAGCGAGGTGACAGTTTTCTGTGGGGTGACATGACGACCGGGACATGAACCCACAATTCCACCGTTGCTTCTTTACATTTCCGACACATCGACGCCCCTGTGACGGTGATCACAGCGCGATCGGGCCGAACTTCCGTGTAACCGAGATCACTTCGGCGATTTCTCGTGGGCGGCGTACAGAAGCCGCATACGGGGCAGTGGAGTTCGTCTACGCGCGTGCGAGTGCCGCGCGCCTGCGGTGACGGGCCACGCGCTCCCGGTTGCCGCAGACCTCGCTGGAGCACCAGCGGCGCCTGCGCCCGCGGGAGGTGTCGACGTACACGATCGGGCAGTTGTCGCCCTCGCACTGGCGCAGGCTCGCCCGCGCGACGGGATCGGTCAGCAGGTCGACGGCGTCCCGCGCGACGGCCGCGAGCAGCGCGGCCCGGCCGGGCGGGCCGTCGAGCCGGCGTACCAGGACCCCGTCCTCGCCGGGTACCGCGCGGGGCACCGGCGGTGCGGCGCGGGCGAGTTCGTTGACGCGCGCGAGCGGGCGGTCGTACGACGCCGGCCTTCCGCGCACCAACGGGGCGAGCTGTCCGCGCAGTTCGCGGAAGGCCGCCGGCCAGGAGGCGTCGACGTGGGCCAGCGGGGTGTCCGCCGGGACGAGTCCGCAGCCCGCGATCCAGACGCGCAGCACCTCCGCGGAGCCGAGCCGTTCCACGGGATGGGAGGTCGCGAGCAGATCCAGGCAGATCCGCCCGGTGTCGAACCGCAGCTCGTAGGAGCCCGCCGTGACCGTACCCAGTGCCATGTTCCTGCCACCGCCTAGGTTGGCCCCGCGCCCGGGGCCGGTGAGCGATCCGGGAAACCGTTCCCTCCCACAGTGCCTGCCCGTTCCGGCCGCCGTAACCCCTCCGGCCCGTGAGTGGACGTCCACGGGCCGGGAACGCTCACCCGTCCGCGTACTTCGACTCCGCCGACGGGTCCAGGGCGAGGCGGTAGCCGCGTTTGACGACCGTCTGGATCAGTTTCGGGGTGCCCAGGGCGGAGCGCAGCCGGGCCATGGCGGTCTCCACCGCGTGTTCGTCGCGGCCCGCGCCCGGAAGGACGCGCAGCAGCTCCGCGCGGGAGACGACCCAGCCGGGCCGCCGCGACAGCGCCCGCAGCAGCGACATCCCGGCGGGCGGTACGGGTTTGAGCGCGCCGTCCACCAGGACCGCGTGCCCCCGGATCTCCACCCGGTGCCCGGCGACGGGAAACGCGCGGGCCCGCGCGGGCAGTTCCCGGCACAGCACCTGCACCAGCGGGCCGAGCCGGAACCGCTCGGGCTGCACCGTGTCGATGCCGCGGGACTGCAGCGGCAGGGCGGTGACCGGTCCGACGCAGGCGGACAGCACGTCGTGGCCGAGCGCGGCGAGCAGTCCGTCGAGCAGTCCGCGTTCCTCCGCGCGGGACAGCAGGGACGCGGCGGCGGGCGCGCTGGTGAACGTGACGGCGTCCAGGGTGCGGGCGACGGCCGCGTCGATCAGACGGTCGACCGGGCCGAGGTCCTCCGGCGGCAGCCACCGGTACACCGGCACCCCCACCACCTCCGCGCCCGCGTCCCTGAGCGCCTCCACGAACCCGGGCAGCGGTTCCCCGTGCAGCTGTACGGCGATCCGCAGCCCGTCGACGCCCTCCTCGAGGAGCCGGTCGAGCACCTCGGCCAGCGACTCCGACGCCGGCGACCACTCCTCGGTCAGCCCGGCGGCCCGGATCGCGCCCTTCACCTTGGGCCCGCGCGCCAGGATCCGCACCCCGCGCAGCCGCGCCAGCAGATCCTCGCCGAGCCCCCAGCCGTCGGCGGCCTCCACCCAGCCCCGGAACCCGATGGCGGTGGTGGCGACCGCGATGTCCGGGGCCTGCCCGATGAGGTCCTTGGTGGCGGCCAGCAGTTCGCTGTCGTCGGCGAGCGGCACGATCCGCAGGGCAGGGGCGTGCAGCACGGCGGCTCCGCGCCGCTCAAGCAGCGCGCCCAGCTCGTCGGCCCGGCGCGCGGCGGTCACGCCCACGGTGAACCCGGCGAGGGGTCCGTGGTCGGATGGCTGCTCTTGTTCGTCGTACATGGCTCTCTCGTCCCGGATCGAGTCGGTGTACTGCAGGGGGTGCGTGAGGTCGCGGCTCCGCCGTCACGCCGATCGAGCCTGTCAACGCTCCATGACAGGCTCGGTTCGGCTTCATGTCACCAGTGTTACGTCACCGGGTTCCTCCGAGGATGCCCCGGCCTTCAGGCCGGGGAGGAATCGGACCCCTGCGGAGCAGGGCAGGAATAGCCGAATCGCCGTCAGGGCGATTCGGCGTCTGCCACGGCGGCGTCGCGCTCGACCTCCAGCCGGTAGACGATCTCGGAGTTGAGGGATCTGCGGGCGGACCTGGCCTGAGTGACCAGCCACGCGTGCAGGTCTGCGGGCAGACGGAGGGTGATGCGCTTCTCTTCATCCATGACCCCAGGGTAGTGGGCCTCGAGTGGCTGACCAGTGGTAGAGTGACACCATGACGACACGATGTGAGGGTTCGGAGGGTGCCGGGCACGCCCGGTACACCTACCGGCTCCGGGTGTCGTCGACCGCCCGCTCCGGCCTGGAGGCCGAGTGGGCGCGCTGCCGCTGGGTGTGGAACGAATGCGTGGCCGTGTCCCGCAAGGTCCACGCCGCGAACCGGGACGCCGCCGAGAGGGTGACGTGCGGTCCGGCGCAGCTCGACAAGATGCTGACCGAGGCCCGCAACGCCATGGGATGGCTGCGCGAAGGCGCGTCGGTGCCGCAGCAGCAGACCATCCGCGAATTCGCCAAGTCCCGCGCCAAGGCCATGAAGGACATCAAGGCGAAGCTGCCGCACCGGCAGCGCGCCGGTATGCCCCGCATCAAGCGCAAGTGGGACGCGCTGCCCACCATGAACTACACACAGCGCGGGTTCCGGCTGAAGGACGGCCGACTCCACGTCGCGGGCGGGATCGTCCTGACGGTCGTCTGGTCCCGCGGCCTCCCGGCCGCCCCCTCCTCGGTGCGCGTGTACCAGGACAGCCTGGGCCACTGGTACGCGTCGTTCGTCGTCGCCACCGAGCTCCAGCCTCTCCCCGCCACGGGCGCCGTGCTCGGCGTGGACTGGGGCGTCAAAGAGACCGCCACCACCACATCCGACGCCCACGACCTCTCCCCCGCACAGCACGGCAAGCGCGCGGCGCAGCGACTCGCCCGCTACCAGCGGATGATGGCCCGCCGCCGCCCCGCGCGCGGCCAGGCCGCATCCAACGGCTACCGCCAAGCCCGGCGGTAGACCGCGAAGCTGCACAAGAAGACCGCCCGGCAGCGGCAGGACACCGCCCGCAAGTGGGCCAAGTCCGTAGTCCGTGACCACGACGCGATCGCCGTCGAGGACTTCCGGCCGAAGTTCCTCGCGAAGACCACCATGGCCCGCAAAGCCGCCGACGCGGCGATCGGCGCCACCAAAACGGCCCTGATCGAGATGGGCCGCAAGCACGGGCGGGACATCCGCCTCGTCAATCCCGCGCACACCACCATGGACTGCGCGTCGTGCGGAGCGAGAACCAAGCACGCGCTACCTCTTTCGGAACGTACCTACACCTGCACCGCCTGCGGAGTGGTGTCCCCCAGGGACAAGAACTCCGCCCGCGTGATGCTGGTCCGGGCTGGTCTCAACCCGACTGGTGCTGATCGTGTAAGAGCCGGAGGACCGCTGCTCCCCGGCCAACGTGAGCCAGGAATCCCCGCCCTTCAGGGCGGGGAGGACGTCAATTCCCGTCATACGTCGGCGTAGCTGAGCTGCGGCTTCTTCTCCAAGGCCTGGTTCATGTCCACCGGCCGGCGCAGATACACCGCCCACGTGACCGCGAAGCAGACCGCGTAGCAGGCGAGGAAGGCGACGAACGCGCCGGTGCCGGAGCCGTAGGAGAGGAAGGACTGACGGAAGGCGAGATTGATGCCGACGCCGCCGAGCGCCCCCACCGCGCCGATCAGTCCCATGGCCGCCCCGGACAGCCGCCGCCCGTACGCCGCCGCCTCCTCCCCCACCAGCCCCCTCGCCAGCGCCTTCGCCTGGAAGATGCCCGGGATCATCTTGTACGTCGACCCGTTGCCCAGGCCGGTCAGCACGAACAGCACCACGAACGCGACGGTGAACAGCGCCAGCGACTCCCGCACGGAGCCGACGATCAGCACGGAGGTCGCCGCGCCCATGGCGACGAAGTTCCACAGCGTGATCCGCGAGCCGCCGTACCGGTCGGCGAGCCACCCGCCCACCGGACGGATCAGCGAGCCGAGCAGTGGCCCGATGAAGGTGACGTACGCGGCCTCGAGCGGTGTGCGGTCGAACTGGCTCTGCAGCACCTGCCCGAACGCGAAGCTGTAGCCGATGAACGAGCCGAAGGTGCCGATGTAGAGGAAGGACATGATCCAGGTGTGCGCTTCCCTGGCGGCGTCCTTGGCGGCACCGGTGTCGTTCTTCACCGAGGCCAGGTTGTCCATGTACCGCGCGGCGAGCACGGCGGCGACGACGATCAGCGGGATGTAGACCCCGAGCAGCACGCGCGGTCCGCCGCTCGCGCCGATGATCGCGAGGGCGGCGAGCTGGATCACCGGGACGCCGATGTTGCCGCCGCCGGCGTTCAGTCCCAGCGCCCAGCCTTTCTTCCTGAGCGGGAAGAAGGCGTTGATGTTGGTCATGGAGGAGGCGAAGTTGCCGCCGCCGACACCGGCCAGCAGACCGACGAGGAGGAAGGTGGAGAAGGACGTCCCCGGTTCCATCACGGCGAACGCGGCGACGGTGGGCACGAGCAGCAGCGCCGCGCTGATCACCGTCCAGTTCCGCCCGCCGAAGAGGGCGACGGCGAAGGTGTACGGCACCCGGACCACGGCGCCGACCAGGGTGACCATCGACGTCAGCAGGAACTTGTCGGCGGGGGTGAGCCCGTACTCGGGGCCCATGAAGAGGACGAGCACGGACCACATGGTCCAGACGGAGAACCCGATGTGCTCGGACAGCACGGAGAAGAGGAGATTGCGCCGGGCGGTCTTCTCCCCGGTCGCGTTCCAGAAGACCTCGTCCTCCGGATCCCACTGCTGAATCCAACGGCCGCTGCGGACTGTCATCAGGCCTCCACTGCTCTCCGGGGGCGCGGGCGGTGCCGCGAGGGGCTGATCCCGAAGGTAGGGAGGGAGCGTTTCGGCGCTGTGGCAGCCGGTGACCGGCAGGGAACGTTGCTCTCACCTCGGGCAGGGCCGGGATGAGAGCTGCCCCGGACCCCTCAGCGCTGCGGGGGCTGCCAGTGGGGGTTCTGCTGGGGGTAGGGGGGCTGGGGGTATTGCGGCTGGGGCTGGGCATAGGGGCCAGGGGCCTGCGGCTGGGCGTACGGCATCGGAGGCTGGGGCTGCGGCTGGGCGTACGGCATCGGGGGCTGCTGGCCGTACGGCGCGGGGGCCGCCGGGGCGGGCATCCCCGGGCCCTGAGCCCCGTACGGGCCTGCCCCGAAGGGGTTGCCGTGCTGTCCCGGCATCTGCCCGCCCGGAGGCAGATAGCGCACCCGCCCCGTCTCGTCCGCCACCGGGGCGAACCCGGCCGCCTGCAGCCGTGCGGCGAACTTGGCGTTCCGCTTACGGGTGACGACGAGGCCGATACCGAAGACGGCCATCAGCACCAGCCAGATGACGGCCGAGATGACGAAGTCGTCGGACGTGCCCCCGAGCCGGTAGGCGAGGACGACACAGCCGATGGAGACACCGAGGGCGCCGTACCCCATCCGCTTCTCGGCGCTCTTTCCGGTGAGGTCGAAGTTGATGCGGGCCTTGAGCAGTTCGAACGCGTCCGGCACGAGCGGCGGCAGCGACACGCCGTCGTGGGCGTTCGGATACTGCGCCCAGTTCTGCGCGGCGCGGGCGCGGGCCTGCGGACTGTGATCGGGCACGATCAGCATCTTCAGCTGGCTGTTGTTCCCGCCGCCCTGCCGTACGTCCGCGTACTCGTACCCGAACTGCTGCGCTGTGAAAGCGAGTCGGGCGAGCTTCTTCACGGAAGCCATCGCACTGGTGAGCTCGACCGGCTCCCCGCTCGCCATCAGTCGCAGCATCTTCCGCGTCTGCCGCTTGCTCATCCGCCCACGCCCCCTGGCCACTCTGTTCACTTCCGCAACAGCGGAAGTGTGTCACGCCCACCTACTTGGAACCAGAGCAGCTTCCGACCCCCTCAGCAACCCGTCCCCGAGTGATCGTCGGTATTTCAGCTCTCGTCCTGCTCGGCAAGCCAGGCCAGCGTGTCCTCGTCCTCGGCGGCTGTGCGGTACGGCTTCCCGACGTTCAACCGGGCAACATCCCGGAGAGACCGCACTCGCCGAGGGTGGGGGAGGACGGCGGTCCCGATGCTGTCCTGCCACACCGTGCCCTGCACAAAGACCGAACCATCGAGGGCGGACATGACGAACGCGGGCCGGCCATATCGGCTCCCGGTGACACCGACCGCGCAGCCCGCACCCATGATGTCCCAGTCATCCAGCAACTCGACAAGCCCCCAGACCCCCTCGACATCCGTATCGTCGACCGCCCCGGGGGACGGCACGCTGATGGAGAGCAGGAACTGACGATCGGCGGAGAACAGACCAAACTGCGCGCCCAGTTCGAACCAGTCGGCGTTTGCCTTCGAAACCCCGGCAGGGTCATCGATCGCGACGGTTCGATCCCGGCGGCCTTCGTCGGGATGACGGGACGTGACCATGCCGGCGACGTAAGGCGGAATTCCCGTTCCGCGCCTGAATCCCAGAAATCTGAGGCCACAATCCTTCATCGCTTGCGCCAGGGAATCAGCATTCGCGGACATCCGCCACCTCACCTCAGGGGCAATTCGTAATATTCATGAGCTTACCATAGAAATGCCCCGCACCCTTGACATTCCCCTTCGGGCCCACCCATTTGAATTGCCCCTCCTTCTCAAGAATTCGATAATCATGATTATTGGGATCCGGCGCGTAGATCTTGGCACCTTCCCACCAGACATTTCTTCTGTTGTTCTCGCGATTTTCGAAGTGATCCAATGTGCCATCAGGATTCCTGCGCTGCTGCAGCGTTCCATCTTGAATCTGCTGCAGCCCTCGCAGAATGATATTCGGCGTTACCGGTTCATTCCCGGCATTGTGAACCAGGACCGGCGTTTCCCCCGCCAGCACGTAGTACGTATGCAGGTTTTCGATCGTGAGGTTGTAAGTGCGGGCGTGCCTGGTGAAAGCGCGATTTCCGGTGACGATCACGGTGTCGCCGGTGTCCGTGCGCAGGGTCATGCCCGCGACGAGTCCGCCGGCATCGATCCAGTCGTGTTCGGACGGAGACCAGAAGGGGTGCTCGTACGTCGCGGTGAGCTTCTCGATACCCTCCGCTGTGGCGATCGACAACTCGTTGAAGTGCTTGTCGTCCTCGGTGACGATGAGACGGGTGACCCTGCGGGGCCCGGTCTCGCCGGTCTCGGGGTCGGTGGCCAGGACCTCGTCCCCGAGTTCCACATCCTCGATATCCCTGGTGGTCCCGTCGGCCATGAGTACATCCGTCCCGGCCAGGAAACATCTGAAGCAGCTTATTCCCTTCAAACGCTTTCCGGTGGCCGCGGCCGCCGAGGAGCCCCTTCCTCCGGTGACCAGGGCACCGATAAATGCCTCGACCAGCTTGCCGCGCTCGAAAGCCTTGGCGTCCGCCACGCAGTCGTTGAAGTTCGAGACGCAGTAGTTGGCGGCGATGCGCTTGGCCTCCGCCACGTCGTCGTGGCGCAGCAGGTACTTGTACGCCTGGCGGCAGGCCTCCCGGCCGAAGCACGCGTTGCCCGGTCCGTCGTTCTCATAGACGGGCGTCACCCAGTAGTCGGTTTCGGGTGAGTCACCGTTCGGACTGTTCATCAGGAAGTGCTTGAGCAGTTCGTCGATATCGTTGGTCCGGGGCGTCTGGCTGGCGATCCATACGGTCGGGTCTTCCCAGCCGTCACTACCGTGCGGCGTCCCCCGCACCGAACCGTCGGAGTTCAGGCCGCCGTTCGGGTCGCCCTGGGTGCCGCCGTCGGGGCGGGTCCAGCCCTTGCCGTCGTTGCAGCTGTCGCACCAGAGGCCGCTCGGGTCGCCGTGGCTGACCGGGCTGTTGCCGCTGTAGGCGTAGCCGTTCATCTGCAGCGGGTCGGCGATGTCGATGACCGGGTCCGCCGAGAGGAAGCGGCCGGAGTCCTGGTCGTACTCGCGGGCGCCGATGTGGGTCAGGCCGGTGGCCGTGTCGTCGATGCCGACGCCCAGGTAGCCGCGCTTGTTCGGCCAGACCGGCGGCTTGGCCCCGCGGGTCTCGCCGTAGGGCTTGAAGGCCCGGCGGGTGACGGCCTGGCCGCTCGACAGGGAGACCGCCGTGTTCGCCGTGCCGAGGTGGTCGGTGAGCAGCACGCTGAGCTGGTGACCCGTCGTGGCGCCGTTGCTTGCCGTGCGGGTCACGGAGGGTGCGCCGGACTGTCCATAGGTGCGGGAAGCCCGAACGACCGCCCCGGCGGCGTCGGTCGTCACCTCGGTCTCACCCAGGTAGAGCGTCGAGCCCGACGGGGAGTTCTCCAGGACGCGGTTTCCGCCGGTGTCGTAGACGTAGGTCGTCTTCTTGCCGTCGTCGGTGATCGTGTCGAGCTTGTTCTCCTGCGTCCAGGTGAGGTTCTGCGTGGTGGCGGGCAGATCGCGGGCCTCGGTGTTGCCCACCGCGTCGTACGTGTAGCTGCTGCCCCGGCCGGCCGGGGCGGAGCTGATCCATTTCATGGTGTGCGGCTGGGGTGTGCCGTAGCCGTACGTGAGGGAGACGTTCTTCGTGGCGTCCGCCGGGTCGTGCTCGGTCATGGCGGCGCGGTTGCCGAGCCAGTCGAAGGTGAAGGACTGGCGGTAGGCGGTGGCTCCCGTGGAGACCGTGGCGGCGTCGGGGGCGGTGGCCGACCGGGTGGAGGCCAGCGCGGTGTCCGGGCTCGACACGTCCGTCGCCGCGTCGGGGGCGTCGGCCACCGGGCCGGACGAGGCCATGTAGTCCGTGCGGGGGCCCCAGGTCGCGCCGTTCGACGCCTTGCAGCCGTCGTCGGAGCCGGTCGGGGTGATGTTCGACGTCCAGGCGTTGAGCAGCTCGCCCATCACGTCGTAGGTGAAGCACTGGGTGTCCCACGACGAGCCCGAGGCGTCCGTCAGTTGGCGCGCGTGGGAGGTGATGGTGCCGGAC
Organism: Streptomyces sp. NRRL WC-3626; assembly: GCF_000718785.1. Lineage (GTDB taxonomy): Bacteria > Actinomycetota > Actinomycetes > Streptomycetales > Streptomycetaceae > Streptomyces > Streptomyces edwardsiae. The sequence continues at coordinate 102,779 of NZ_JOCA01000019.1, forward strand.
TTGTCGTACGAGTAGTAGCCGTCGGCGATGCGGTGCGGGCCGGAGGTCTCGCGGTCGGCGACCGTGCGCTGGAGCCGGCCGGTGTGCGGGTCGACGAAGTTCGTCGTCCACACCCGGTACGGCTGGGCTCCGGACACCGTGCGCAGGGCCTCGCCGTAGGGCGAGTAGGTGACGTCGGACGTGTACCAGGCCGCGCCCGCCGTCGACTCGGGGAGGCCGTCGGCGTTGTAGCGGGTGACGACCTTCTCCTGCGCCAGTCCGCCCACCGCGGGCAGCGTGACCGACTGGACCTGTCCCGTGACGGGTGTGTAGGTGTACGCGTAGGCGTACGTTCCGGCGACGCCCGTCGTCAGCGAGCTGGGCGGGATCACCGTCTCCGTGCCGGTGGGCCGGTACTCGGTGTCGTAGCCGGTGACGCGCTCGACGTAGTCCCCGTTCAGGGTGCGCCGGATCGAGGCGACCGGCTGCCCGAGCGCCCCGGGCAGGCTGTCGTACGTGAACTCCTTGACCGGGACGGCCGTCGCGGAGCCCTCACGGACGAACTCCACCCGGCCCAATTCGTCGTACTCGGTGTACGTCGTCCTGGACTTGGCGTCCGTCACCTTCTGAGGCCGGTCGGCCTCGTCGTACCACGTCTTCGTCTCGCCCGTGTCGGGGTCGTTGGTGGAGATCACCCGTCCCCGTGCGTCGTACGAGTACGTCCAGGCGTTCCCTGCCGGGTCGGTGACCTTGGTGCGGTAGCCGCGTGCGTCGTACTCGTACGACGTGACGCGCCCCTCGCTGGTGCTCCCGTCGTCCTTGTAGTGGCGGATGGAGGTGACCCGGCCGAGGGCGTCGGTGAAGGTGCGGGTCCGCGGGACCGTGGACCCGGCGGGGTCGACGTACGTGCTGGTGTCGCTGTAGTAGGTGTAGGTCGCGTAGGCGAAGTCGCCGTCGTGGTACGTCGACTCGCGCTGCTTGCGCTCCAGGCCGTCGTAGCGGTGTTTGATCCAGCTCGGGATCAGGGTCCGCGATCTGGGCGCGAAGAGCTCGGCCGCCGGATCGCCCTTCGCGAGGTACCCGCTGGTCTGCTCGTCGACCAGGCCGTGGTCGTTGTAGGTGGTGTCGGTGACGACGCGGCCGGGGCCGTGGGCTTCGGACTGCGTCTGCACGGGACGCATCAGACCGTCGTAGATCGCCACCTGACGGCTGTACGTGCCGTCGTCCTTGAGGCTCCTGGTGGTGACCGCGGCGGGGCGGGTCGTCTCGGACGTGGCGATCGCCGCCTGGTACGAGATCTCGACGTCGGGCGACCTGCCGCCGGAGGAGCGGGACGGCGACCAGCCCTTGACCAGGCGTCCGAGGGCGTCGTACTCGTTGCGTGTGACCCGGCCGTTGGCGTCGGTGACCGTCAGCGCGAGGCTGCGGCCGGGGTCGAAGGTCGTCGTGACGGCATGGCCCTTGGCGTTGATCACCTTGGTGGCGGTGACCGGTCCGCCGGCGTCCGCGGGGGTGTACTGCGTCTCGGTCGTGCCCACGCCCGGGCTGGTGACCGTGCGGACACGGCCCAGCGGGTCGTACGTCGTGCCGGTGACGACCGAGTACGAGGTTCCGGCACCGTCGACACCGGCCTGGGAGGTGAGCAGGCCCTTGGTCGGGGTCGCGCCGTACGACAGGTTGTCGTAGCTGTTGCGGACCGCCTTGACGAGCTTGGTCGCCGGGTCCGCGGTGTCGTACCCCGCGCACGAGGTGCCCGTGGCCCGCTGCTCCTTCGTCAGACCGATCAGCCATGCCGTGGTGTTGTGCACATACGACGTCCTGGTGCAGCTCTGGTCGGACAGTGTCTCGCCGGATCCGTTCGGCTTGACCACGGACGTCTCCACCTGGACCGGAAGGCCGTAGGTGTCGTCGACGGTCGTCAGGGTCCGAACCGCCCGCCAGCTCGTGTCGACGGTCTGGATCTCGTCCGACCGTTTGACGCCGGTGCGGTGGGCGAGCAGCGGGGAGAGAGCGGTGCCGTTCTCCGCCTCACGGGCGCGGGATGCGGTCTGCCTCGACCAGGGGAAGCTCAGGGCACGCTTCTGCACCCGCTTGTCGGAGTCCAGGTAGGTGATGCTCTCCGCCGTCATGCCCGCGTACTGCGGTGCGTCGTCGGTGATCAGCGTGTACGTGCCGGTGGAGTCCTTGACCTCCCCGCCCGTGCCCTGGAAGTACCGGGTCTCGGAGTACGACTGCCCCTGCGGCTCGCCCGACTGGGAGGTGGTCTTGCTCCCCTTGGTGACCGCGACCTGGCGGTAGCCCCGCCAGGCGCTGAACGTCCGCAGGGACGGCCGGGTGAACTCGTCGTCGCTCTTGGCCCAGGCGGGGCCGGTGTACTTGTACGTCGTGTGGATGGGTCTGCCGTGCGAGGTGACCTTGTCCGTCTGGGTGACGGAGTGGACGACGTACTTGTTGAACCATGACTTCGCCGGCGTCTTCTCGTCACCGTCCGGCGACCAGCGGACCGGGTAGCAGGTGCCGTTGTCCTTGCCCTTGTCCTCGGCCGGCTCGCCGGCGCAGCCGCCCTTGTACTCGACCTCGATGTCGCCGCCGTGCTCCGTCGCCACCGTGCCGATGCGGGGCCGGGTGAAGGCGGGACGCTGGTCGTTGGCGCCGCTCGGCACCAGGTTCGGAAGCTGGCGGTCCTTCAGTCGCGTCCGCAGCGGCGAGGTGGAGCCGACCGAGTACTCGGCGAAGCTGACGCCGTCCTTGTGCTGGAGGGTGCCGGTGGTGTCACCGGGGGCGAAGCCCCGGCGGGTGACCGAGTTCAGCCACAGGCCGGGGGCCGTGTCGTACCAGTCCTCCGGGAAGGACTGGTGGAGCTGGTAGGTGTCGACCTTGCCCAGGCCGGTCTGGCCGGCGCGGGCGGCCTTCGTCGTCACCGTGTCCAGACGCATCTGGGTCCAGAACGACGGGAAGGCCGGGCACAGTTCCGACGTCGACTTGCAGTTCAGGTTGCCGGGGGTGTCCCACCAGGGCCGGTAGGCGCCGGGGTCGTCGGTCTTGGCGAAGTTCGCGGAGTCACAGGCCGTCTCCGACTTCAGGCAGCGCTGCTTCGCGCCGAACTCGACCGTCGCGGAGGGTTTGGTGAGGTCGGCGGAGCGCATGCCGTACTCGATGGTGGCCGGGTAGGCGGCACGCTCGTACTGCTCGGGGGAGGTGAACTTCTTCCTGACCGCGTAGTGGTTCGTCTCCTGCTTCCAGTTGACGACCATCACGTTGCCGTGCACGTCGACGACCTTGTCGAGTCCCCAGCGCCAGGCCTGCTGCCGCCCGGCCCCGCAGCGGGAGTCGGCGAAGGCGGTGGCGTGGCAGGGTTCCCCGGGGTGGTTGCCGAAGACGGGCACGGTGGACACGGAGTCGGAGTCGGCGTGACCACCGCCGACCTCGTTGAGGCCGAAGTAGTACTTGGTGCCGTCCGTGGTCGTGACGATCCAGTACTCGCCGTTGTCGTCGCCGTTGGTCCCGCCGGTCCTGCGCTCGACGCGGGTGCCGTCGTCGGTCTGGGCCCGGTAGACCTCGGTGTCGGTCTCCGGATCGCTGCCCGCGGGAGCGTCCCGCACCAGCTCGACGTTCCTGCCTCCCAGGGACATCACCGCGTTGTACGACACCCAGCACAGGTCGGACGTCTTGTCCTTCTTGGCCGTGTTGTTGGGGGTGCCGGCGTCCAGGGTCTTGCGGTCGTCCTGGCAGGAGCGGTAGCGGCGCTCGATGTAGCCGGGGTCGTAGTCCCAGCCCTCGCCGATCCAGGAGGACTGGGGTGAGGAGACCGCGACGCGGCCGTCCACCGACTGGGAGTTGTAACTGAAGGTGATCTGCGGAGCCGGGCCTGCCGGTGCGGCGGGAACCGTCAGCGGGTACGACCAGGTGAACGCCCCCGAGGAGCCGCCGGCCTGCCAGGATCCGCTGGAGGCCAGGGGTGTGGCCTTGAAGGTCCCTCCCGCGCCTCCGCCGGAATCGACCGCGCCGACGACGGCCGTGTCCCCGCCCGCCGCGACCCGCGTGGCCGAGGTCCGGTAGGCGGCCCGGGCGACGGAGGGGCCGGTGGTTCCTGGGTCCTTCGCCACGGCCGGTGTGACCGTGCCGTCGGCCGCCGTGTCGACCGTCGCCGTGATCGACTGGGTCCTGGTGTCGTTGGTCGTCTCCAGTTCCTCGTACGTCCGGCAGGCCTCGTCCTCCGGGGTGACGAGGTAGCACTCCGGGAACTGGACGAAGCGCAGCCGAGAGGCCCAGTCCGCTCCGTAGAGGTTCTTGAACTTCGCGTAGTCGAGCTCGACCGAGACGGGCACGGAGCCGGTCGCCGGGGCCTGGATCGTGATGAGCGCGCCGTCGACCCCCTGGGCGACGGCCGAGGTCCGGGCGGCGACGGAGACCTGCCAGGTACCCGTGGGCTCCGGCTGGTCGGCGGCCTGCCCGAGGCTGACGGGAAGGTCTTCGACAGGGGTGAGACCGGCCTGCCGGGCGGTGGTGCCCGCGCGCAGGGTGGCCTGGTCCGCGGACGCGGCGGAGCCGAAGCTGACCAGCCCCGAGTCGGCGGCCGGAGCCGTCGCCGTGCCGGCCGGAGCCTGTTCGAGGTCTGCGGGGACGTCGACCTTCAGGGACTCCAGGTCCCGCTCGAAGGCCTCGCCCGTGAGCGGTTTGTCCTGGTCGAGCGCCTCGAGCTCCAGCGTTTCGCGGCCCTTCTCGGCCGCGGACGGATCGGGCGGCAGGGCCAGCGACTGCGCGGGCAGGAGACCTACCAGGAGGGCCGCCCCGAGGGCGGGCACCACGGCCATGCGCACACGGCGTGTGCGGCCACGACGGACAGACGAGTAACGACCGAACACGACGAGGTCCCCCGGACCAGTGAGGCGGGACCAGGTTCGGACCACGCGTGATGACGCATCAGATGAGCTGATTTTGTGCAGCGGCTGTGAAGTTCCGCCAGATCGACTCTGCGGATGTGATCACCATCACGGTACGTAACGATTCATAACCTTGCGTAACGCACAGTTCTCACCTATCCGGGGTAACGCCAGCACCCATATTTCACTGATATAGCACGCGATTCATCGGATTCCGTCCCACATACCCATCGGTGCCGGGAACCTTTGTCCGGCTTGCGACTGAATTGACGTCAACGGCCGTGCGGCACACGGCAGTTCCCGGGAAACGGCATCCACCGGAGGTACGGCCCCGGCGCTCGTTCCGCTCATCCCGCGCGCTCGGCGCGAAGCGTGACGCCGGCGCGCTCATGGGTCATCATCGGCTCGCCCGGCCGCGCCTGACTGCGCGCCGGCTCCAAGGGGGGAAGGGGAACTCGCCCGATGAGGCGCACAGAGCGCACCCGGCGCCGGGGCCTGCCCGGAAATCGGACCACCGCCGTCGTCCTGACGGCGGCTCTCGCCGCCACCGGCATCACCTTCGCCGGCCTCGGCCTGGACCGCTCCGATTCACGCGGGGACCCCCACCGCGACAGGAGCGCGAAGCCGGTGACCGAGGCGGCCGCCGCGTCGCGGGCGCGGGAGACCGGCGAGCTCGTCGAGGTCACCGCATCGCGTACGGCGCGCTCCACCACGTGGGCGCGGCCCGACGGACTCATGGTCAAGCACCTGCACTCCTCACCGGTCCGGGCCAAAGCGGGCGGGGAGTGGAAGGACATCGACTACGACCTCCACCGCACCGAGGACGGCTGGGAGCCGAAGGCGACCAACGCGCGCATGGTGTTCTCGGCCGGCTCCGAGGAGGGGTCGCCGACGCGGAAGGAACAGCGCGCGTCGCGCGCGACCGTCCGCCGCGCCTCCCTGCTCACCGGAGTCCGGGCCGCTGCGGACGAGACCGCGAACCCGCTCGTCACCCTGACCGTCGACGGCTACGACATCCAGCTCACCTGGCCGGGCGCCGTCCCGGCCCCCGTCATCGACGGTTCACGGGCCCTGTACCCGGAGATCTTCCCGGGCGCCGATCTGGTGCTCACGGCCGACGACGAGGGCTTCGCCCAGCTGCTCGTCCTGAAGAACCGGCAGGCGGCGGCCGACCCCCGCGCCCAGCGGCTGTCGTACGGAATCACCTCACCGGACCTGACCTTCCGGCTGGACCCGGTCACGGGGGTCCTGTCCGCCGAGAACGTCTACTCCCAGGAGATCGCGGTCTCGCCGACGCCACTGATGTGGGACAGCAGCGGAGCCCCGGCCGTGACGGACGGAGAGGTCGGCGCCACCGCGCAGCCCACCGCCTCGGAGACCCCCGGCCCCAGCGAGCCGGCCACCGACGAGCCGAGCGACAGCCCCGGTCCCACCGAGGAGCTGATCGAGACCGACGAGCAGGCCGACACCAATCCGGAGACCCTGCCCACGGCCAGCGACGGACCCGTGCCGAGCGTGTCGGAATCACCGCTGCCGTCCGTCCCGGCCGAGCCGACCCCGGCGCCGTCCCCGACCGGCCCGGCGGCGACGCTCGGCCTGGCCGGCCTGGACGGGCCCTCGCCCGACTCCCGCGGTGAGCTGGTCGAGGCCGACCTGTCCGGGGCGAACTGGATCATCTCCCCCGATCTCTCCTTCCTCGACGACCCGGCGACCACCTATCCGGTGTTCGTCGACCCGTCGGTGAAGAAGCACACCCAGAACTGGACCACCGCCTACAGCCGCCACCCCAACGCCACGTTCTACAACGGCAAGGGGTTCAACAAGGGCGGTACGCACGAGGCGCGCGTCGGATTCGAGTCGGACACCTGGGGCACCTCGCGCTCCTACTTCAACATCGCCTTCGACAAGGACCTCAAGGGCACGAAGATCACCAGTGCGAAGCTGCGGATGCTGGAGACGTACTCCTGGTCGTGCAGCGCCCGTTCGATGAGCGTGCACCTCACCGGCGCGGTCAACGGGCACACCAACTGGAAGAACGCCCCCAAGCTGACCGACGGCAACAAGTTCGCCACCAAGAGCTTCGCGCACGGCTACAAGTCCGGCTGCCGGGACGCCTACGAGACCTTCGACGTGAGAAAGGCCGCGCAGCAGCGCGCCGACCAGGGCAAGGACATGATCACGTTCGGGCTGCGCGCCCGCGACGAGGACTCGCAGTACGCGTGGAAGAAGTTCCGGGCCAACGGCGATCACGCACCTGTCCTGGAGCTCGTCTACAACCGCAAACCGACCATCGACTCCAAGTCCCTCGACCTCGGCCCCGACGCCAAGTGCACCACCACCGAGCCGTACGTCCGCATGGGCTCGGGCAGCCTGACCTTCACCGCACGGGGCTCCGACAAGGACAAGAACCTCGACTACCTGGACTTCGACCTGTGGCCCACCGGCAAGTGGGACACCACGGGCGACCTGCTCGGCTCCACCGGCAAGGTCTCCGTCGGCGGGGACAAGGACACCGCACTGCGCACCACCAGCGGATTCTCGACCGGCAAGCTCACCCACGGCACGCTCTACTCCTGGCGGGTGCGCGCGGTCGACGACGCCAACTCCACCTCCGCTTGGACCCCGTCCAAGACTCCCTGCCGCTTCGTCCTCGACACCGCCGCGCCCAAACCGCCCAAGGTCAGCTCCACCGACTTCCCCAACGCCGACGGCAGTGAGAACGGCTTCGGCAACGACGCCGAGGACGCCAACTGGTCCACCAAGAAGTTCGGCACACCCGGCTCGTTCACCGTGCGCGCACTGGACACGGACGTCGTCCGCTACGAGTACGGCTTCAACTCGGCGAACTACCCGTTCTCCGTCAGCCGCACCTCCGGAACGGCCACGAGCGTCAGCGCGACACTCGCGAACGCGAAGCCGCCGACCGCCGGACCCAACGTGCTGTACGTACGCGTCGTCGACGGCGCGGGCAATGTCTCCCAGGCGACGAAGTACTTCTTCTACGTCACACCGCGCGACCAGGCCGACGCCCCCGGCGACTTCACCGGCGACAAGCTGCCGGACCTGATGGTGGTCAGCGAGGGCGGCAATCTGGTGCTGTACCCCTCCCAGGCCACCAACGACCTGGCCAAGGGCTCGGGCGACCTGGACTACTCCATGTCCGGCGCCTACCGCTCCAACCCCGCCAAGGACCCGGGCGGCGACGACCTGCCCCCGTACATCGCCGCACCCTCCGGCCACTTCAAGGGCGCCCTGATCACCCACAACGGCGACATCTACGGCGGTGACGGCCTCCAGGACCTGGTCGTCCGCGTCGGCGGCAAGCTGTGGGTCTACCCCGGTGACGGCTACGGCGCGGTCAACATCGACCGCCGGGTGGAACTGCTTCTCCCGTCCAACGCGCCCGACCCCGCCGCCCTCACCCAGATCGTCTCGGCGGGCGACGCCACAGGCGACGGCCGCACGGACTTCTTCGCCACCGTGGGCGAGGAGATCTGGGCCCTCACCGGCTACCACGGCGCCACCATCGACAAGGCGATCCGTCTGTCCTCCACACCGTGGGCCGAACGGGACATCGTCACCGTGGCGGACATCAGCGGCGACGGGGTCACGGACCTGGTCTACCGCACCGACGTCTCGGGCCGGCTCCTCTTCCGCAAGGGCATCAAGGCCGCAGGCGGTGGAACCGACCTGACCTCCCTGGCCTCCGCCGCGAACTCCGCCGACGGCGTCGACGCCGTCTACGGCGCCTCCGGCTGGGGCAGCTCCAGCATCTACCTGCTCATCGGCACGCCGGACGCCAACGGCGACGCGATCCCCGACATCTGGACCGTGCGCACCGACGGAACCGTACGGTTCTACGCGGGCGGCAGGACCGTCCTGTCCGGATCCGGCACGGAGATCATCGGGACGGCCTCCTACTGGAAGACACGTATCGCCATCGGCTGAGCACAACGGGTGAGGGCCACCGAAGTGTTCTTCGGCGGCCGTCACCCGTTTGCCGTGTCAGCCCCGCCGCGAGCCGGACGTGCCCGGCTGGGGGCGCTTCCTCTTGGCGCCGTTCGGCCACAGGCGTGGCCTGCGTTTGGCGCCGAGGTCCTCGACCCAGCCCACGGTGAGGATCATCAGGCCGATGAGCGGCCAGACCAGGGCGAACGTCCAGAGGGTGTACGTGCTGTCCAGGGCGGACGCCGCCTTCTCGCTCTGCATGAACGGGAGGCGGTACAGCAGGTCGATGATCGGGAACGTCGCCATGATCATCATGTTGTGCCACAGGTAGATGGTGACGGCCCGGTTGTTGGACAGGGTCACCAGCTTGTCCCAGTTCGCCAGACGGCCCGGGAGTTCACTCCAGGACGGGGAGTACTGGAGCAGGATCACCACGAAGCCGAAGGACCAGGCGGCGTCGGCCATCGGGATGTCGTTGAGGTCCCAGCCCGAGGAGCCGAGGTGGTTCGAGGCCCAGCACAGGCCGAAGGCCATCACCAGGGACGCGCAGGAGACGGTGACGTAGCGCGGGATCCGCTTCAGCATGCCGTCGTGGTGGGCGAAGCCCAGGATCCAGCAGCCGCCGTAGACCGCGAAGTCCGTGACCGCGTTGCCCAGTTCGCCGGGGATGGTGACCAGGCCGGTGCCGACGACCGCCGTCAGGCCGAGCGGCGCGAGCAGCGTCGGCCAGGGGGCCCGCCGGAACAGCCAGAGCAGCAGCGGCGACGCGAAGACGAACCACAGGTAGGCGCGCAGGTACCACAGCGGCCCGACCGTCTCCTCCGCCCAGGTGCTCTCCAGCGGGCCGATGACTCCGGCGTCCACCGGGTAGGGCGGGGCGCCGAACGGGAAGACGTAGTTGACCAGGCTCACCAGGCCCCAGACGCCGTCCTGGTCCGGGTCCTTCGAGGGGCTCCAGTGGGTCAGGAACAGCAGGACCAGGACGACCGCGCCGAACGCCCACATCGGCGGCAGCAGCCGGCGGACCCGCCCGCGGATCACACCCCACGCCGGACGCTTCAGCGAGCGTGCCATCAGCGAGCCGGCCAGGGCGAACATCACGCCCATCGACGGGAACAGCACCGACAGCCAGGCCCAGCCGAACAGGTGGTAGACCACGACGCGGACCAGGGCGATGGAGCGCAGCAGGTCGAGGTAGCGGTCGCGGCCCGGCTTTCCGGGCGCCGGGGCGGGTGCGGGTTCGGGGGCGGGCTCGGTCGTGTGCTGCGGCGGGACGTCGGCGTACGGCGTGCCGTACGGTCCTGCCGGTTCCGGGCTCGTGCCCGTACCGGTCGTGTATCCGTGGGTCATGCCACGGGCCTCCGATCATCGCTGCGCCGGTTCTGGCTCGGCACCCCGTCGGCGACGGGTGCTCCGACCACGCCGGTGCGCCGCAGTTTCTGCCAGCGCAGGCGGCCGCCGGTGAGCGCGGTGATCCAGGACTGGAGCAGCACGACGTACATGAGCTGGCGGTACAGGATCTGCTGCAGCGGCAGCGAGATCAGATGGGTCATGCGTTCGCGGTCGAGGCGGAAGGCGTACGCCGCGCAGACCGCCTGGATGGCCAGGACGCCCAGCCAGGCCACGATCGTCTTCTGGGTCGGGCCGAAGACGATGCCGTAGAGGAGGAAGACGTCGATGAGCGGGGCGAGGAGCGGGGCCACCACCATGAACAGGGAGACGAAGGGCAGGCCCACGCGGCCGAAGCGGCCCGAGGGGCCCTTCTCGATCAGGGAGCGGCGGTGCTTCCAGATCGCCTGCATGGTGCCGTACGACCAGCGGTAGCGCTGGGACCACAGCTGCTGGACGGTCTCCGGGGCCTCGGTCCAGGCGCGGGCGTTCTCGGCGTAGACGACCCGCCAGCCGGCGCGGTGCAGTGCCATGGTGACGTCGGTGTCCTCGGCGAGGGTGTCCTCGCTCATGCCGCCGATGGGCTCCAGGGCGGAGCGGCGGAAGGCGCCGACCGCGCCGGGGATGGTCGGCATGCAGCCGAGGATGTCGTACATACGGCGGTCGAGGTTGAAGCCCATCACGTACTCGATGTGCTGCCAGGCGCCGATGAGGCTGTCCTTGTTGCCGACCTTCGCGTTGCCCGCCACCGCGCCGACCCTCGGGTCGCCGAAGGGCTGGACGAGTTCGCGGACGGTGGACGGCTCGAAGACGGTGTCGCCGTCCATCATCACGACGATGTCGTAGCGGGCGTTGGCCAGGCCCCGGTTGAGGGCGGCCGGCTTACCGGCGTTGAGCTGCCGGATCACCCGTACGTTGGGCAGGCCCATCGCCTCGACGATACGGGCGGTGCCGTCGGTGGAACCGTCGTCGATGACGAGGACCTCGATCGGGTGCTCGCTCGCCATGAGTGAGTTGACGGTGTTCTCGATGCACTTGGCCTCGTTGTACGCCGGCACGAGCACCGTCACCGGTTCGCTGACCGGCGGGCCCCAGCGGAAGCCCTTGCGGCGCACCCGGCGGGCGTGGAAGCCGGAGAGGACGAGCATCAGGACGAAGCGGGCGATGACCAGGGTGCCGATGATCGCGAGGCCGACCACCAGGACTCCGGTGATGTTCTCCGAGGCCTGGACCAGGAAGATCCACGCCTTGCCCTTCCAGAGTTCGGCGCCGGTGACGGGGCTGTGGGCGCTGGGCGCGTCCAGGGCCTCGGTGAGGTTCTCGAACGCGTAGCCCTCGTCCTTCATGTCGGGCAGGAACGTGTCGAGCGCCGCCACGGTCTGGCTGCGGTCGCCGCCGGAGTCGTGCATCAGGACGATGGCGCCCTTGCCGCCGTGCGGTGTGGCGCGGCGGATGATCTCGTGGACGCCGGGCCGCTTCCAGTCCTCGCTGTCGGTGTTGTTGACGACGGTGAGGTAGCCGCGGCTGCCGATGTACTGGGTGATCGGCCAGGACTTGTTGTCCATGGCGTCGGCGTACGAGGAGTACGGCGGACGGAAGAGCGAGGTGCGGATACCGGCCGCGCCGGTGATCGCCAGCTGGTTCTGCGACAGCTCCCAGTCGATGCGCCTCTTGGACTGGAGGGAGAGATCGGGGTGGTTGAAGGTGTGCAGGCCGATCTCGTGGCCCTCGTCGACCATGCGCCTGACCAGGTCCGGGTAGCGGGAGGCCATGGTGCCGGTGACGAAGAAGACCGCGTGCGCGTCGTGCTTCTTCAGCACGTCGAGGACCTTCGGGGTCCAGGTGGGGTCCGGGCCGTCGTCGAAGGTGAGGACGAGACGGTGGTCGGGGATGCGCAGGCCCTCGGTGTGTCCCGCGCGGGCGTCGATGACCGGGCCGCCCTCCAGTATCTTCTCCGGCACCTGTGTGGTGGGCGCGGGACTCTGGATGCGGTGGTCGGCGAGGATCTCGCTGTGCACATAGCCGCGCAGCATGAGCATCGCGGCCAGGGCGACGAGGACGAGCACGGGGAGCAGCAGGCGCAAGGGCACACGGCGGCGCGGGGCGCCGTCGCGGGGCCGGCGGGTGGCCCTGCGACGGTGGGAACGGGATGCCATCAGACGACGTTCTCCGGGGACGGTGCGGCGGGAGTGGTGGACGTGGCCGGCGGGGCGGCGGAGCCGTCGGAGACGACGACCGGCTGACCGGCGGGCGCACCGGCGACGCGGGGGTCGCTGCCGTCGGCCGTGGGAGCGGTCGTCACGGGGTCGGGTTCTTCCGACACCGGCGGGCTCGCGGGCGCCGTGCTCACGGTGTCGCCCGAGGGTGTGGAGGTGGTGTCGCCACCCCCACCGGTGGCCGGCTTTCCGGTGTCGTTCCGCCGGGTCGCCGTGGGTGACGGGTCGACGGATCCGGGCCGGTCCGCGGTGCTGCCCGCCCCGCCGCCCGTCGCGGGCGCGGTGGCGCCGGGCGCGGTGGCGGTGGGGGCGCCGGTGGTCGGCGTGCTGCCGGGGGTCTCGTCGGCGCCGGCGCTGGGCGGGGTGTCCGTCTCGGCCGGCTCGGGCGTGGTCTCGACCTGGCTCGCGGGCTTGTCCTCCTGGCCCGGTACGGGCATCCAGGGGGCGTCGGAGTTTCCGGACAGCAGCGTGGCGACCATGACGACGGCGTAACCGGCGCAGGCGAGGCCCACGGCCATGCCGATACGGCGGTAGAGGCGGCTGCGGCGTCCGGACTCGTCGACGAACACGGGTCCGGCGGCGGCCTCCTGCCCTCCGCCCGCCCGGCCCGGGGCTGCCCGGCGCAGCTCCAGGCCTTCCCCTATCTGTACGGAGTCGAGCTGGACGGTGACCTCGTGCGGATCGTGGGTGGCGGCGCCGGAATCACCGGCGTCCTCCTGCCACGGGTCGCGGACGGTCGCGCGGGAGGCGGGCTTCGGCAGCCCGGTCGGGGCGCCGGTGCCGGCGGTCGCCGGGGAGCCGGGGGCGCCGGTGCCGGTGGCCGGCGGGAAGACGGCGGTCGCGGGGTCGGCGGACGCGGGGCGGGGCCCGCCGGCCACGGGACGGCCGAGGCCGCCCGGGGCACCGGACGGCCGACGCCCGGTGGCCGGCTGGAAGACGGAGGTCTCGGCCTCGGACGACGGCCCGTTCGCCGGGCCGGACGCGGAACGGCCGAGACCGGTCGCGGCACCGGACGGCGGGCGTCCGGTGACGGGCGGGAAGACGGAGGTCTCGGCCTCCGAGGACGCGGACGGGGAGCCGTTCGCGGGGCTTCCGGGCGCGGGGCGGCCGACGCCGGACGACGGACGCCGGGGCGCCGTCGGGGCGCCGGGGCGGCCGGAGTCGTACGGCGGGCGCGGCCCGCCCTGCCGGGGGGCGGGACCCGTCGGCCGGTCGCCGGGGGTGCCGCCCGGGTCGCGGGGGACCCGCAGGGCCGTGGTGCGTTCGGCGTCCCAGGGGCTCTCCCGCGCGTCCCGGGACGGTGTCGCGGGGCCGCCGGAGGGGGGCTCCGCGCGGTGCGTGGTGGCGTCGGGCAGGACCTGGGTCCTGTCGGTTCCGCCGGGGAAGACTCCGAGGCGGGCCCAGCGGTCCTCGAGGGAGTCGGGACCCGTGCCGGGTCTGACGGGCTTCTCGTTCAGGGGAAGGACCCGCGTCTCCCGCGGGTCCTCGTCCTCGGTGTTCTCGCCGGACGCCCCGACGCCCTCAGGCCGATCCGGTTGGGCGTCTTCTGGCCAATTTCTCACGCGCACGCACTTCCCCCCACAGGACTTACCGGCGCGCACACGACCGAGCCCTCGTCGTCGGACCGGGCCCCCACCCGCTCCGAGCGCCCCGTTTATCACACTGAGCTCGGGCATTGAATGTAGCGCACGCGGAGGTTCTGTGTTTCCGGGGCAGTCATTCGTGTCAGTAGCGAGACATCAGTGGGCTGCCATGGCGACAATATCCAGTTTGGGTATCCATGCGCCCTCGGGCCGCCGCAGCCAGCCCTCCTCGGCGGCGACGAGTGCCGCGGCCCGCCGCAGAGCGTCCAGACCGGGATGAAGCATCCCTTTCCGCCACACAAGAGACACGGGTGAGAGCGGGACGGGGTCCACCAAAGGGCGTAGAACCGTCGCCGGAAGTGGCGGAAAGTCGACTACGGCAAGGATCGGATGGCGGGTCCTCCTCATGATCCGCTGGAACTCCTCGTCCCCCACGGCCAGCGGAGCGGGCGGCGCGAGGGCGATTCCCCGCCCCTCGAAGAGGGCCCGCGCGAGGTCCGTCCACTCCGGGGTACGGGGGTTGCCGGCGCCCGCGTAGACCGTCTCGCCGGCGAGCGCGGCGAGCGGCACCTCGGGCCGCGCGGCCAGCGGGTGGTCCTCGGGCAGGACGACCGCCATCGGCTCGTAGCGCACGGGCCGGTGCTCCAGCCCCGACCGCAGTGCGGGGGCGAGGCCCGCGAAGCGTCCGAACGAGGCGTCGAGCCGGCCCGCGAGCACCTCCCCCGCGGCCCAGGTCAGTCCGCTCTCGTAGCGGGCCATCAGCTCGTGACCGGGGGCGAGTTCGCGGGCCCGGTGCAGCACCAGACGCGGGGTGATCAGGCCCGGGGAGTTGAGGTCGACCAGCAGGGGGCGGGCCCGGCCGGCGGCGGCGAGGAGGTCGTCCTGCGCCTGGAGCACCGCGCGGGCGTACGGCAGCAGGCGTTCGCCGTCGGCGGTGAGGGTCACGTGCCGGGTGGTGCGTACGAACAGCTCGCCGCCCAGCTCCCGTTCCAGCCGCCGTACGTCCCTGCTGAGGGCCTGCTGGGCGACATAGAGACGGGCGGCGGCACGGGTGAAGTGCAGCTCCTCGGCGACGGTCACGAAGGCACGCAGGAGACGGGGGTCGACGTGGGCGGACATCCCGTGAATTTACAACAGGAGTGCGTCAATCGGCGCAGGGAAGGTGTTGGACCCCGCACGTGAGCGGGGGCGACGGTGGTGTCATGCCGCAATCAACCACCGGGGCCACCCGGAACACACCCCTGTTCACCGTCACCGCCGACACCCTCGTCGCCGTCGACTTCGGCCCGCGCGGGCGCGACAGGCCTCGCGCCGAGGTCCCGCGCGGGCGCGGCGAGCCCCGCCCGGAGGACCCGCGCGAGCGGAGCGGACCCCGCGCGCCGGGCCCGTACCGCCGCCTCTTCGCCCTGCCCGGCGCCCGCGCGTTCACCGCCGGGAACCTCATCGCGCGGCTGCCGATGGGCATGTTCAGCGTGAGCGCGGTCGTGATGATCGCCGGGACGCGTGGGTCGTACGCCCTGGCCGGCGCCGTCACCGCGACGGGCCTGGCGGCGACCGCGGTGGTCGCCCCCTGGACCGCCCGCCTGGTCGACCGGTACGGGCAGGCCCGGGTCGCGCTGCCGGCCACGGTGTTCGCCGTGCTCGGCTCCCTCGCCCTGCTGCTGTGCGTACGTCAGGGCGCCCCGGACTGGACCCTGTTCGCCTCCTACGCCGCCACCGCGACCACCCCGAACACCGGCGGGATGTCCCGCGCCCGCTGGACGCATCTGCTGAAGGGGGACGAGAAGGCACTGCACACGGCGAACTCGTTCGAGCAGGCCGCGGACGAGCTGTGCTTCATGCTCGGCCCGGTCCTCGCGGCCTTCCTGTGCGGGACGTTCTTCCCGGAGGCGGGCACGCTCGTGGGCGCCGTGCTGCTGCTGACCGGCGTCGCACTGTTCACCGCCCAGCGGTCGACCGAGCCGCCCGCCGCACGGCGTTCCTCCGCGCGGGCGCCGTTCCGGTCGCCCGGGATGCGGCCACTGCTCGTGGTCTGTCTCGCGACGGGGGCGGTGTTCGGCTCGTTGGAGGTCGTCACCCTGGCGTTCGCGGACGTGCGGGGGCACCGCACCGCGTCCGGCGCGGTGCTGGCGCTCCAGGCGGCCGGCTCCTGCGCGGCGGGACTGCTGTACGGGGCGATGCGCCCGGCGGGCTCCGCGCGGTCCCGGCTGCCGTGGTGCCTCGCCGCGATGACGGCGCTGATGACGCTGCCACTGCTCGCCGCCGAAGCCACCGGCTCGCTGGTGGTGCTGGCGGGCGCGCTGCTGATCGCCGGGATGGCGACCGCGCCCACCATGGTCACCACCATGACCCTGGTGCAGCGGTACACGCCCGGGGAACGGCTGAACGAGGGCATGACGCTCGCGGTGACCGGTCTGCTCGGCGGGATCGCCTGCGGCAGCGCGGCGGGCGGCTGGACGGTGGAGCACGTCACCGCGACCGCCGGGTACGGGGTTCCGGTGGCGGCGGCCGCGACCGCCCTTCTCGTGTCCCTCTGCACCGTTGTGCCGTTCGGGCCGTCGAACCGCTCCAACGATTGTCTCCCGACCCATTGACGACCACAGGTCCCGCACATACCTTCACCCGTCGAAGCGCTTCGAAACCGCTTTCTGCATCCCCACGGACCATGCAGACGAGGACCCCCGATGGTGAAGATCACGGATGTGGCCCGGCGCGCCGGGGTCTCCCCCAGCACCGTCTCGTACGCGCTCAGCGGCAAGCGGCCGATCTCCGACGCGACCCGGCTGCGCGTCCAGGCGGCCGTCCGCGAGCTGGGCTACCGCGCGGACGGTGGCGGCCGGGGCCCGGCCGGCCGCAGGTCGAAGGTGCTGGCGCTGGCGGTCCCGATGCGCTCCGGCGTCCATGTGCCGGTGGTGACGCAGTTCGCCGTGTCGGTGGTCACCGCGGCCCGCGCGCACGACCACGACGTCCTCCTGCTCACCCAGGGCGAGGGCGAGGACGGGCTCGCGAGAGTCGCGGACACGGGCCTCGCGGACGCGGTGATCGTCATGGACGTACAGCTGCACGATCCGCGGCTGCCGCTGCTGCGCTCGCGGTCCCTGCCGTCCGTGCTGATCGGCGTGCCCGCCGAGCCGGACGGGCTGACCTGTGTCGATCTGGACTTCCGGGCGGCCGGCGAGCTGTGCGTGGACCATCTGGCCCGGCTGGGGCACCGGGCGGTGGCGCTGGTCGGCTCGCCGCCGGAGGTGTACGTACGGCGGACGGCGTTCGCGCGGCGGCTGGTGGAGGGGTTCACCGGGGCCGCCGACCGGCACCGGCTCACCTCGGCCGTGCACCCCTGCGGCACCGGACGGGAGGCCGCCCGCGCGATCGCCGGGCGGCTGGTGCGGGAGCTGCCCTCGCTGACGGGGGTCGTGGTGCACAACGAACCGCTGGTCGATCCGCTGATCGACGCCTTCGAGGAACTGGGGCTGAGCATTCCCGGCGACCTGTCCCTCACGGCCGTCTGCCCGGCGCCCGTCGCCGCGTCGGCCCGTGTCCCGGTCACCTCGGTCGCCGTACCGTCGGCGGAACTGGGCACCCGCGCGGTGCACCTCCTCGTACGGAAGCTGGCCGGTGCCCCCGTGCCAGGGGCCACGCTGCTGCCGCCCCGGCTGACGGAACGGGCGAGCACGGCCCCGCGCGGGGCGTGACGGGGCGGGTGCGGGTCGTGGGACCGCATGACGGACGGCATGACACAGGCCCCGCCGCTCGAAGCGACGGGGCCTGTGCCCACATGGGATGAGTGGAGATGGCGGGAATCGAACCCGCGTCCAACGGTGCGGAACCAGGGCTTCTCCGTGTGCAGTCGACTGTGCTTTTCTCGGCCCCGGAGATCACGTCGACAAGTCTCCGACGGGCTCAGTCACTGTTAGGTTTCCCTCTTCACCCCGTGACCGGGATCAAGGTTTAGTCCCCTAGCTGATGCCAGGATCCGGGTCGGGAACATCCCCGGGCTGACACTCCCTTAAGTAGGGGAGCCGCTGCTCGCTACCTGAAAATCAGGCAGCGAGGGCGAGCTCGCCCTGGGAGACAGATCGCTTGGAATTGGCGATTGTTTTTTTCGGCCTGTGGTTTACGAGATCATGGCCGCTTCCTCGACACGCTTCCCCTGCTTCGACATCCGCTGTCGAAACCGATCATCCCCATGTTGTTTTTTCAAAACCCTCCGAGGAGGGGGCTCGCACCCTCTGTGAGGTGCTGTCGCCATCGTACGTGACCAACGCGGGTCGGTGCCAGCGTATTCCCCGGCCCTCCGTGAGAGCCCTACGCGCGCTGCTTCCTGCGCACCGCGGAGATCGCCCGGTCGGTCTCGCGCCGGTCCTGCTTCTCGCGCAGCGTCTGCCGCTTGTCGTACTCCTTCTTGCCCTTCGCCAGCGCGATCTCCACCTTCGCGCGGCCGTCCTTGAAGTACAGGGCGAGCGGCACGACCGTGTGCCCCGTCTCCTGGGACTTGGACTCCAGCTTCTCGATCTCCGCGCGGTGCAGCAGCAGCTTCCGCTTGCGCCGCGCGCTGTGGTTGGTCCACGTGCCCTGGCTGTACTCCGGCACGTGCACGTTGTGCAGCCACGCCTCGTGGTCGTCCAGCTGGACGAACCCGTCCACCAGCGACGCCCGCCCCTGACGCAGGGACTTCACCTCGGTGCCGGTGAGGACCAGGCCGGCCTCGTAGGTGTCGATGATGAGGTAGTCGTGCCGCGCCTTCTTGTTCTGCGCGATCAGCTTGCGCCCTTTTTCCTTAGCCATAGTGCGGCCCATTTTCGCACTACGGAGGGGTCCGGCGGGAAGCCGATTATCGGGGTTCGCTAACGGCCGAGTCCGCTGAGGACCGTTTCCGCGCGCCGGAGGGCCTCTCCGTCGGCCTCCAGGTCGGGCGTGAGCCCGTGGCCGTCGACGCCGCGGCCCGAGGGGGTGCGGTAGTGGCCGACGGTCAGCTCGGCCACGGAGCCGTCGGGCAGCTCGGTCGGCATCTGGACGGAGCCCTTGCCGAAGGTGCGGGAGCCCACGACGACCGCGCGGCCGCGGTCCTGGAGGGCGCCGGTGAGGAGCTCGGCCGCGCTCATCGTGCCGCCGTCGACGAGCGCGACCAGGGGTCGGGTGGTGTCGCCGCCGGGTTCGGCGTGCAGGGCGCGCTGCTCGCCCTCGACGTCGTACGTGGCGACCAGGCCGCCGTCGAGGAAGGCGGAGGCGGCGGTGACGGCCTCGGCGACCAGCCCTCCGGAGTTGCCGCGCAGGTCGAGGACGATGCCGGCGCCGGCCGGGGCCTCGCGTACGGCGGTGCGGACCTCGTCGCCGGAGCCCTTGGTGAAGGCACCCACCTCGACGACCGTGACCCCGGAGGCGAGCTCGCGGACGGTGACGGTGTCCCGGGACAGCCGGACCCGGCGTACGGTCTCGTGCCACGCGCGCGTGCCGCGTTCCAGACCGAGGCGGACGGTGCTGCCGGCCGACTCGCCCGTCGTCTCGCCGCGCAGTAAGGAGACGACCTCGGTGACGGGCCGCCCGTCGACCTTCTCCCCGTCGACGCTGCGCAGCCGGTCGCCCGCGCGGATGCCGGCGTCGGCGGCGGGCGTGTCGTCGCCCACCTTCGTCACCTCGATCCGGCCCTCCCGCTCGCGGGCCCACAGCCCCACGCCGGTGTAGCGGCCGTCCAGCGTCTCCTCGAACTCCTCGTACTCGCCCGGCGAGTAGACGGCGGCCCAGCGGTCCCCGCTGCGGCTGACGGCGCGCTGGGCGGCCTCCATGGGGGACGTGCCGTCGGCGGCGGCCTCCTCGGCCGCGCGGGCGACGTCATGGCCGACGGGAGCGGCCGAAGGGGCCCCGTCCGAACGGGGCTTGCCGCCCGCTCCCGGAAGGCTTCCCGTGGCGGCTCCGGCGACGAGGACACTCGCGAACACCAAGGTCAGGGCGGCCCCACGGCCGATGCGGCGGGGCTGACAGAACAGGGCACGACCTGACATGCCGGTGAGTCTAGGACAACGAGAAGGGGCGCACGGCCGGTTGGCCGCACGCCCCATTTGGCGAGAGTCACACCTTGAGGTACTTGCGCAACGCGAAGAACGCGGCCAGCGCCGGCATCAGGAGACTGGTCGCCAGGATCAGTGGCAGCTTCGTCAGTACGGCGTCCCAGCCGATGAAGTTGATCAGGTTCAGCTTCTCCGACAGGGCCAGGCCGTTGTCGATGATGAAGTACCGGCCCACCACAAGGAACGCGCACGCGAGGATGCCGCCGATGAGTCCGGCGACCGCGGCCTCCATGATGAACGGCGTCTGGATGTAGAAGCCGGACGCGCCGACGAGCCGCATGATGCCGGTCTCACGTCTGCGGCTGAACGCGGACACGCGCACCGTGTTGACGATCAGCATCAGCGCGACGACGAGCATCAGCGCCATCACCGCGAGCGCGGCGACGTTCATGCCCTCCAGCAGCCCGAAGAGGCTCTCCAGGAGGCCCTTCTGGTCCTGCACCGACTGCACGCCGTCCCGCCCGTCGAAGGCGGTCGCGATGACCTGGTACTTCTCCGGGTCCTTCAGCTTGATGCGGTACGACTCCTGCATCTGGTCCGGCGTGAGGGAGCTGGCCAGCGGGGAGTCGCCGAACTGCTCCTTGTAGTGCTTGTACGCCTCGTCCTGCGACTCGTAGGTGACCGAGTCGACGACCGACATCTTCTCCAGGTCGGTCTTGATCTGACCCTTCTGATCGTCGGTCACCGCGCCCTTGGCGCAGTTGGGGTCGGACTCGGCGTCCGCCTTGTTGCACAGGAAGATGGAGACGTTGACCTTGTCGTACCAGTAGCCCTTCATCGTGTTCACCTGGTCGTTCATCAGAAGCGAACCACCGAACAGGGCGAGCGACAGGGCGACGGAGACGACGACCGCGAAGGTCATCGTCAGGTTGCGGCGGAGACCCACACCGATCTCCGACAGGACGAACTGGGCGCGCATGGCGTCTGATCAAGCCTTTCCGTGGAGCGTCAGTGCTGGTAGCCGTAGACGCCGCGCGCCTGGTCGCGGACGAGACGGCCCTTCTCCAGCTCGATGACGCGCTTGCGCATCTGGTCCACGATGTTCTGGTCGTGCGTCGCCATCACCACGGTGGTGCCCGTCCGGTTGATCCGGTCGAGCAGCTTCATGATGCCGACGGAGGTCTGCGGGTCGAGGTTGCCGGTGGGCTCGTCGCAGATCAGCAGCTTGGGCCGGTTGACGAAAGCCCGCGCGATGGCCACGCGCTGCTGCTCACCGCCGGAGAGCTCGCCGGGCATCCGGTCCTCCTTGCCGCCCAGCCCGACGAGGTCGAGCACCTGGGGCACGGACTTGCGGATCTCGCCGCGCGACTTGCCGATGACCTCCTGCGCGAAGGCGACGTTCTCGGCGACCGTCTTGTTCGGCAGCAGACGGAAGTCCTGGAACACGGTCCCCAGCTGGCGCCTGATCTGCGGCACCTTCCAGTTGGAGACACGGGCGAGATCCTTGCCCAGAACGTGCACCTGTCCATGGCTGGCCCGCTCCTCGCGGAGGATCAGCCGCAGGAAGGTGGACTTTCCGGAGCCGGAGGACCCCACGAGGAACACGAACTCGCCCTTCTCCACTTCCAGGGAGACATCCCTGAGTGCAGGACGGTTCTGCTTGGGGTAGGCCTTGGACACGTTGTCGAATCGGATCACGGATGCACCACGGGTAGCCGGGGGTAGATGAGCGTGACCATACGCGACCGGGGCAGTCGAGCGCAGGCGCCGATAGCGGTTGCGTAAGACTTACGCCCTTTTGTTCTGCCGTGCCGGGCGGGGTGGCGCCCTCTTTCCGAGGGAGCGGGGCTGTGACATGTGCGGCTCCGCCGCGTGGGCACGGCCGGCACCCGCGGCCCGCGGCCGCGAAAGCAGGCCGAATCACCCCTCCTGGAGCGACCCGGCGCAGCTTCCGCGGGAACCTGGCAGAGTGGTAGAGGGGAACGTTCACGGAAGCGTGGACGTTGTTCCACTGAGACCGGTGCGAGGAGGGCGAGCGCATGACGTACGACAGGCTGGTGTGCGCGAACTGCGCCGCGCCCGTGAGCGAGGGCCGGTGCCCGGTGTGCCGTGCGAACCGCGAGCGGCTGCAGCAGGAGAACTTCTTCGCGGGGCTGAACCCCATGACGCTGATCGCACTGCTGGCGGTGCTGATCGCGGCGGTGGCGCTGCTCGCGCACCAGACCGTCTGACGTAGCGAGGGAAGGGCCCGGAGCGCGGTCGCGCTCCGGGCCCTTCCGTCATCTCACGCTACGGTGCGTGGACGCGCGGCCACCGTCAGGCGGCGGCACCCCCGCGGCCGTTCGCCAGGCGCGGCAGCACCCGGAAGCCGATGCCGCCGGCGATCATCGTGGCGGCGCCGATCAGCAGGAACGTGGTCTCGGTGGCACCGGTCTCGGCGAGCTCCTTGCCGTTGCCCTGGGCCGAGGTGGCCGGGGCGTCGTCGCCGGTGTCGGTGAGGGCCGAGGAGCCCTCGTCCTGCGGCGAGGCACCGTTGCCGCCGTCCGGCTTGGTGCCGGGGTCGTTGTCGTCACCCGGGGTGGTCGGGTTCTCGGAGGGCTCCTCCACGGGGTCCTCCCCACCCGGGTTCTCCCCGCCCGGGTTCTCCCCGCCCGGGTTCTCCCCGCCCGGGTTCTCCCCACCGGGGTTCTCCCCACCGGGGTTCTCCCCGCCCGGGTTCTCCCCACCGGGGTTCTCCCCGCCCGGGTTCTCCCCGCCCGGGTTCTCCCCACCGGGGTTCTCCCCACCCGGGTTCTCCCCACCGGGGTTCTCCCCGCCCGGGTTCTCCCCGCCGGGGTTTTCTCCACCCTCCCCTTCGCACTCCGGGTCGACCGCGATGTCGCAGCCGGGGTCCGGCTCGTCCGCGACGGTGACACCGATGTTGAGGTCGAGCGCCGAAGCGGCGCCGGCCGCCGACAGCGAGGCCCCGGCCGCGATCACGGCGCCGGCCGCGATCCGAGCGACACGGATCCGCGTCTTCTTGGTCATATGTTTGCTACCCCCAGTAGCTCATCGTCAGTGAGGCGGCGCCCGGGGCCGTGATCAACGGGGGTAACTGCGGTGAAACGCCCCCCGGTTCACATGCGCCCCAGAGATACGCATGCCACGCTTCACCCTTCCCATTTTCCAAAAGAACGTCAAGGCCGTTGCGTACGCGATGTCCCGCTACGCACGCTTTGCGGGAGAAGGAAGCTGTGAGTGTGATGTAAATCCCGGACATCCCCGGCACGAAAAAGGCAACTGCCGTCAAAGTGACGGCAGTTGCCTTGTCGACAAATCGGCGCTCGTGCGAGGAGTTACTTCTCCTGCTGCTTGCGCCAGCGAATTCCGGCCTCCAGGAAACCGTCGATCTCACCGTTGAACACGGACTCGGGGTTGCCGACCTCGAACTCGGTGCGCAGGTCCTTGACCATCTGGTACGGGTGCAGCACGTACGAACGCATCTGGTTGCCCCAGGAGTTGCCGCCGTCGCCCTTGAGGGCGTCCATCTTGGCCTGCTCCTCCTGCCGGCGCCGCTCGAGGAGCTTGGCCTGGAGGACGTTCATCGCGGTGGCCTTGTTCTGGATCTGCGACCGCTCGTTCTGGCAGGAGACCACGATGCCGGTGGGGATGTGGGTGAGCCGCACCGCGGAGTCGGTGGTGTTCACGCCCTGGCCGCCGGGCCCGGACGACCGGTACACGTCCACCCGCAGCTCGGACTCGTCGATCTCGATGTGGTCGGTCTGCTCGACCACGGGGAGGATCTCGACGCCGGCGAAGGAGGTCTGGCGGCGGCCCTGGTTGTCGAAGGGGGAGATGCGCACCAGACGGTGGGTGCCCTGCTCGACGGAGAGCGTGCCGTAGGCGTAGGGAACCTGGACGGAGAAGGTGGTCGACTTGATGCCGGCCTCTTCGGCGTACGACGTCTCGATCAGCTCGGTCTTGTAGCCGTGCTGCTCGGCCCAGCGCAGGTACATGCGCTGCAGCTTCTCGGCGAAGTCCGCGGCGTCGACGCCGCCCGCCTCCGCGCGGATGTTGACGAGCGCCTCGCGGGAGTCGTACTCGCCGCTGAGCAGCGTACGGACCTCCATCTCGTCCAGGGCCTTCTTCACCTGGGCGAGCTCGGACTCGGCCTCCGCGCGGGTGTCCGGGTCGTCCTCCTCCTCGGCCATCTCGAAGAGGACCGCGAGGTCGTCGATGCGGCCCCGCAGTGCCTCGGCCTTCCGCACCTCGGCCTGGAGGTGGGAGAGCTTGCTGGTGATCTTCTGCGCCTCGTCCGGGTTGTCCCAGAGGGACGGCGCGGCCGCCTGCTCCTCGAGCACGGCGATGTCTGCCCTCAGCTTGTCGAGGTCCAGAACGGCCTCGATCGACTCCATGGTGGAGGAGAGGGATTTGAGCTCTTCGGATACGTCGACGACTGCCACGTTCTCCAGCGTAACGGTTCCCCGGGGTGGGCCACGCAGTACCGCAGGGAAGGGCAGCCCACCGCGCTCCACACGGTGCCGCCCCAGCGGCACGACTGCCCGCAGTTATGGGGCAGCCGGGGCCGAGTTCCGGGTGTCCTCGGGCAGGGGCGGAGCGTCCTCCGTGACGGCCAGCCAGGTGCCCACGCCCGCCGCTGCCAGGATCACCGCCGCCACCGCCACCGTGAGGCGACGGCGGCGGGTGATCGTACGGTTGCGGGCCGAGCCCGGGCGGCGGGCGCCCGCCGCCCGAGGGGCGCGGGCCGTGCCGCGGGCTCCGCCGGCCAGTTCGTCGGGGCCCGGGACCCTCATCGACGTATGCGTGTCGCGGTTGGAGTCGGCCGGTCTGGCGCCCGGTACCAGGGGGACCGCGCCCCGGCGGCGTACCGGCTCTCCGGCGGCCGGGGCCGTGCCGGAGGGCTGGAGGTCCTCGCCCGTGTCCTCCGCGGACTCGGGGTCCGGCTCGTCCACGTCCAGCGGGGGCATCCCCGCCAGCAGCGGCAGCAGCTCCCGCAGCCGGGCGCCCAGCTCGGAGGCGCGCAGCCGGGACGCCGGGGCCTTCGCCAGGCACTGCACCAGCAGTTGCCACAGCTCGTCCGGGATGCCCGGGAGGGGGACGACCGTCTCGGTGACGTGGCGGCGCAGTACCGCGCCCGGGTGGCCGCCGCCGAACGGGGTGAAGCCGGCGAGCAGCTCGTAGAGGACCGTGGCCAGCGCGTAGATGTCGACCGAGGCGCGCGGGGGCAGGCCCTCGACGATCTCCGGGGCGAGATAGTCCGGCGTGCCGATGATCTTCGTGGCGCGGGTGCGGCGCGGGGTGTCGATGAGTTTCGCCACACCGAAGTCGGTGAGGAGGGCGCGGTGCGAGCCGCCGGGACCGAGCGGGCCCTGCATGTCCAGCAGCACGTTCTCCGGCTTGACGTCCCGGTGCACGACCCCGGCCGCGTGCGCCGCCGCCAGACCGTCGGCGACGTCGGCGACGATCGCCACGGCTGCCTCGGGGGCCAGCCTGCGCTCACGGTCGAGGCGGGTGCGCAGGTCCGTGCCCCGGACGAGGTCCATGACCAGCGCGAGGTCGTTGCCGTCGACCACGAGGTCGCGTACGGAGACGACGTGCGGATGCTCCAGGCCGAGCAGTGCCGTGCGCTCCTGTACGAAGCGGCCGACGAGTTCCTGGTCCGAGGAGAGGTCCTCACGCAGCAGCTTGACGGCGACGGGCCCCTCGGGGCCCTCGCCCAGCCACACCGTCCCGGCGCTGCCCCGCCCGAGGATCTGATGGGCGGTGTACCGGCTGCCGATTCTCCGTGCCAAGACTGCTCCTACCGACGCGTGTTGTCGCCAAAGCTACGCGTCCGGTGCGGCGACCTTCACCGGGGATACGGAAATTGCTCCCCAGATGTCGACAAATCAGCAAACAGGCTCAGTTCGTCCCGGAGGGCACCGAGGGCTCGTCGGAGCCGCCCAGGTCCTCGATCCAGCCGCCCACCTTGCCGAACCAGTCGCCGATCTGGTCCCAGTAGCCCCGGCCGGTGCCGATCCAGTCCTGGAGCGGGGTCAGCTCCCAGATCAGCCAGCTCGCGACGAACAGGATGAGGAGCGTGAACAGGCAGCCCTTCAGACAGCCCAGACCGGGGATGCGCATCCGGTTGGCGCCGCGCTGCCGGGGCTGCCGGGGCTCGGGGGCCGGACGCTGCGGCTCCGGGGGCTGCGGCGCGTACCGCTGCGGCGGGGGCTGCTGCGGCCGCTGGTGCTGCTGCGGCGGCGGGGCGTACTGCTGCTGGGGCTGGGGCTGGTAGCCGTACCCCGGCTGCTGACGCTGCGGCGGCTGATGCTGCGGCGGCTGCGGGGGGCGTGACACCTGCCGCTGGGGGCGGCGGCGCAGCGGGTCCTGGTGGGGGTCGAGGTACTGGACCTGGGTCTGCTCGTTGCGGTCACGGGCCGCGCGGAGCTGGTTCTGCCAGGGGTGCGGGTCCTCCGGCCCGCCGCCGGGCCCGCCCGGCGGTACGGGCGGCATCACGGCCGTGGGGTCGGCGGCGCCCGCCGGGCCGCCGGTCTGCGGCAGGACGCTGGTGGCGCCGTTCGGGTCGTAGGCGCCCGCGCCGTGCGGCAGCACCTGGGTGGGGTCGGCGTCGCCCGGCACGCCGGGTACGGCCGTGGGCGCCGGGTCGGGTGCGAGGAGCGCGCCGACGTTCTCGGCGGCGCCGATCTGCGCGGAGCTCGCGTGCACGCCGATGCCGTCGGCGACGACACGCAGGCCGCGCGCGAGGTTCTCGGCGCTGGGCCGCTGGTCGGGGTTCTTGCGCAGACAGCGCTCGATGACCGTCCACAGCGGGTCGGGGACCGTGGAGGGGCGGCGCGGTTCGGCGCTCAGGTGCTGGTGCAGCACCTCCAGGGCGGAGCCGCCGGAGAACGGCGGGCGGCCGGTGACCAGCTCGTAGAGGAGGATGCCGGCGCCGTAGATGTCGACGGCGGAGGTCTGCGGCCGGCCCTCGGCGGACTCGGGCGCGATGTACGCGGGCGTGCCGACGAACTCGTGGGTGCGGGTGAGGCCCGGGGAGTCGGCGAGGCGGGCGATGCCGAAGTCGGTCAGCATCGGGTGCAGCTCGCCGCCCTGCTGCTTGAGCAGCACGTTGGCGGGCTTCAGGTCGCGGTGGACCACGCCGTCGGCATGGCTGGCGCCGAGCGCGTCGGCGATCTGCGCGGTCAGCAGGGCGGCGGCGACCGGGGTGAACGGCCCGCTCTCGCGCAGCTGGCGGTGCAGGTCGGGGCCCTCGACGAGGTCCATGACCAGCGCCAGCAGATCGCCCTCGACGACCAGGTCGCGGACCCGGACGATATTGGGGTGGGTGAGCCGGAGCAGGACGGAGCGCTCGCGCAGGAAGCGCATCACGACGTCGGCGTCGTTCGCGAGCTCCTCCTTGAGGACCTTGATCGCGACGGTTTCGCCGGGCTGTCCGGCCACGGCCGCCTCGGCGCCCGCGGTCTCCCGCTGGCGGGCTCGCCAGACGGTGCCCGTGGCGCCGCGTCCGAGCGGCTCCTCGAGCAGGTACTTGCTGCCGACTGGCCGCACGTCACGCACTCCCTGCTGCTTGCTTGGCGTACACCCTGGTCCACGGTGCTACGGAACGTTCCGACCCACTGTAGTGCCGCCGCCCGGGATACCGGCCGGTCGTCCTCGACGTGATCTCCCCGTGGTCCATACGTACCGGTTCCCGTCCGTGTTCGGAGGTCGGCGGGAAAGACGCCCGACCCGGTCCCTTGGTTGCCGTATGCCGAACGTGACCGATCTCAAGTGGAGCCACAACGATCATTCACTCCTCACCTGTCAGGCACTTTTGCGGGCAGAGCCGACCAATCAAGATCATTTGATGGTGGAAGGCGGGCGCGTTGTCGGTGGCAGGTGCGAGGATGCGTGCAGTACTGGCCGTACGTGCGCGTGTGGCGGTGGGGGAAGTCCACGGTGGGGGACCGCGGACCGGCCGAGTCCCCCCGCGTCGCGGGCGCCCTCGCAGAAGGGACCGCTGACGGCGATGCAGATCCGGCTGACCGTCGTAGACCCGCTGGGCTCCTCCTCCCCCGCGCGGGAGCGGGCGGCGAGCTGCGATGTGCTGGTCACGGCACCCGCGGGCACGGCGCTGGCCGCGGTCGCCTCCGCGCTGGCCTCGGCGGTCGCCGGTGGGGACGGCTCGTCGGGCACCCCGGTGCTGTACGCCGGTGACCTGCGGCTCGACGCCCAGCGCTGCACGCTGGGGGAGCCGCCGCTGATCGACGGCGCGGTGCTGGCCGTGGGCGCCCCCGGTGAGCCCGAGCCGCATCCCGAGCTGGACGGGACCCCCACGCGGCTGCATGTCGTCGCCGGTCCCGACGCGGGCGGGGTGCATCTGCTGCACGGCGGGGAGATCCGCATAGGCCGTTCCGCCGACGCCGACGTACCGCTGGACGACCCGGACGTCTCCCGGCTGCACTGCGCGGTGACGGTCGCCCCGGACGGCGGTGTCTCGGTCGCCGACCTCGACTCCACCAACGGCACGACCCTGGACGGCCGGCGCGTCGGCCCCCGCCCGATCCGGCTCACCCCGGGCGCGCTGCTGCGCATCGGCGAGTCGGCCCTGCGGCTGACCCCGGCGGCGGGACCCCGCGCGCGTGCGGCGACGACACCGGACGGCGAGGGGCACGTACGGGTGCCGGGGGCGCGGGCGGGCGAGGACACCGGCGGTGCCGCACGCGAGCGGACGGAACCGGGTGCCGGCCCGCGCGCGGGGACGCATCACGCGTACGGCTCCCTGGAGTGGGCCGCGTCCGGTGACGCCGCCGAGGGGCAGGCGTCCGGTGCGGCGGGCCCGCGCGCGGGCCGTACGCCGGTGGTGCCGGGGCAGAGCGGCGCGCCGGACATCGAGGGGGCGGACGGCACCACCGGCCGGCGGCCGGTACGGGTCGCGACCCGGGGGGACGGCGTTCCGCCCATGCCCGGGGGGCGGCGGGTGTCCCGGCCCCGGCCCGCCGGTGACGAGACGCACGCGGGGAGCGGTGCCCTCGACCCCGGGTTCGGTCACGGCACCGTCGCTCCGGATCGACGCGGCCCCGACGCCGCGCACGGCGACTCCCGGGACGAGTCACCCGCCGCGGCGCGGCACGGCGGGGCGCCGGGACGCGGCTCCGTCCGCGGGGACGACGGCACACGTGACGGGGAGTACGGCCGGTACGCCGACGGCGGTCCCGCAGCCGCACCGCACACCGAGCGGCCCACCCGCGCCGACGACCCCGCGCGGGGCGGACGGCACGACCGGTACGACGGCCCCCGCGACGGCGTCGACGGCACGCCCGCCGCCTCCCGCGAAGGCACCCCTGCGCGCGGCACCGACCGCCCGCAGCCGCCCGCCGCCCGCAGGCGCGGCGGGATCGGCGCCTGGGCCCGGCGGCTGGCCGCGGGACGGCAGGAGCGGGAGGACACCTCCGCGCGGGACGCGTACGGGGACGAGCCGGCCGGGTTCGCCGCCGAACCGGTCCACGTCGCCCCCGTACTGCCCGAGACCTGGCCGGACCCCGCCACGCTGCTGCTGACCGCGCTGGGCCCCGGCCCCCGGCTGTGGGAGCGCGGGCCGGACGACCCCGAGGCGCTCGCGGTGCGGCTCGGCACGGCCGACCGGCCGGCGCCGGACGGTTCCGGACTGCTGCCCGCCGTACCGGTGACGTCGGGCCTGCGCGAGGCCGGCGCGCTGGGACTGGCCGGTCCGCGTGAGCGGCTCGCCGGGCTGGCCCGCGCGGTGGTCGCGCAGCTCGCCGCGCTGCACTCCCCCGACTCGCTGGAACTCGTCCTGATCGCCGCCGACCCCTCCCGCCCGCTGGCGGAGCGCACCGCCGAGTGGTCCTGGGCGGGCTGGCTGCCGCATGTACGCCCGGCGCACGGGCAGGACTGCCGGCTACTGCTCGCGCACGACCGGGATCAGGCGGCGGCCCGCGCGGAGGAGCTGTTGCGCCGGCTGGAGGACCACGACCACACGGCGCCCCGCATATCCGGAGGCCGTGGAGGGCCGTACACCGTCGTCGTCGTGGACGGCGATCCGGGCGGTGCCGAGGTGCGCGAGGCCGTGGCCCGGCTGGCCCTGGAGGGGCCGCGGGCCGGTATCCACGTGGTGTGTCTCGCCGAGACGGCCGCCGCCTCCCCGTCGTCCCCGGTGACGGAGACGTACGAGGCGGCCTGCGCGGTGGCGCCGACGTTCCGGCAGTGCGGGGCCGTCGCCCTGCTCAGCGGGGACGTGGCGACCACCCTGCGGCTGCTGCGGGTCGGCGGGACCGGCCCCGTCGGCCACGGCACCCTCGCGACGGTCGACGCGGTCTCCCCCGCCTGGGCGGAACGCTTCGCGCGCGCGCTGGCGCCCCTGCGCACCGACGGCACCGGCGGGGGGCGGCACGCGCGCGTGTCGGCGCCGCTGCCCCGGTCGGCCCGGCTGCTGGACGAGCTGGGCCTGGCCCGCGCCACCCCGGCCTCGCTGATGGCCCGCTGGGCGGACGCGGCCGACGACACCCAGGCGCTCGGCGGACGCGTCACCGCCGTACTCGGCGCCGGCCCGCGCGGGCCCGTCACCGCCGACCTCGCCGCCGACGGGCCGCACCTCCTGGTCGAGGGGCCGTCCGGCAGCGGCCGTACGGAACTGCTGCGGGCGGTCGTCGCCTCGCTCGCCGCCGCCGAGCGTCCCGACCGGCTGGCCGTCGTCCTGGTCGACGGCCGGGGCGTCCCCACGCCGGACGCCACGCCCGGCGAGGGCCTGCGGGTGTGCACGGACGTACCGCATGTCACCACGCATCTGTCCGCCCACGACCCGGTGCGGATGCGGGAGTTCGCGCAGTCCCTGAGCGCCGAGCTGAAGCGGCGCGCGGAGCTGCTGGGCCGGTCGGACTTCGCGGAGTGGCACACCGGGCGGGAGCTGTCGGACCGGATGGTCGCCCAGCGCACGGCGGCCGCGTCCCGCGAGGACCGGAACGGGGACCTGGACAGTCCGCCCAGTTCGACGCTGCGGCTGCGGCCGGGCGCGGACCGGCGCAGGGCGGAGCCGGCGCCGCCGCTGCCCCGGCTGGTGGTGGTCGTGGACGACCTGGACGCGCTGGTGTCCCCGGCGCTCGGCTCACCGGGGCGGCCCGCCGCCGGATCGGTGATGCGGGCGCTGGAGGCGGTGGCGCGGGACGGGGAGCGGCTGGGGGTGCATCTGGTGGCGGCCACCGGGCCGTGTGCGCGTACGGCGCAGACGGAGCCGGTGCGGCAGGCGTCGCTGCGGGTGGTGCTCGATGCGGTGGTGCCGGGGGGTGGTCCTGACGAACCGGCGCCGGGGCGGGGGCGGTTGGCCCGTGCGGACGGGTGGGAGACGGCGTTCCAGGGTGGGCGGGTGACCGGGCGTATCCCTCGGACGGCGACGCTGCGGCCGACGGTGGTGCCGCTGGAGTGGCATCGGATGGGGGATCCGCCGGCTCGGCGGCAGGTTCGCGAGCTGGGGAACGGGCCCACCGATCTGGCGTTGCTCGCCAGTGCGTTGGAGCGGGCGGCGCGGCAGGTTTCGGCGGCGGAGGTTCCGTCGCTGCTCTGAGCTGGTTGCGGGCGGCCCGGCGTGTGCGGGGTGCCGCGCCCCCCCTTGCGGAGGGGTTGGGCGGCTGCCCGGTGTGAAGGCTGGACGGGGGTGGGTCGCGCAGCCCGGCGCCCACGGGGTGCCGTCGCGCCCACCCGTGCCGCCCTGCGGCACGATTGCCCGCGGAGTGCGGAGGGCGGGGGTGGGACTGCCACCCCGGCGGCACGAATGCCCGCGGATCGCGGAGGGCGGGGTGGGACTGCCGCCCCGGCAGCACGAATGCCCGCGGATCGCAGAGGGCTGGGGAGGGACGCCACCCCAGCGGTGCGATTGCCCGCGGAGGGCGGGAGGGGCGGGGGTGGGTTCGCCGTCCCGGCGGTGCGGGTGTGTGGGGCTTGGTGACGTGGGGTCACGGCGTGGTTACGATCGTGAGGTTGACGTGGGGTGCGGTCTTGCCACCCCCACCCGCCGGGCGTAGACCATTGCGCACGGGAACAGTGCTCGGCGTTCGACGGCGTACGAAGAACGGGGCAGTGATGCGCAGGACGAGCAGGATCATCCGGATACGTGGTGCCGCCGCGCTCGCCGCGGGGGTGCTCGCGGTCTCGCTGACCGCGTGCGGCGGCGGTGGCGACGACGACAGCGGCGGCGACGACGAGGACAAGGGCACCGGCGACACCGGAACCACCGTCACCCTGCCGAAGCTGGACGGCGAGACCCTCGAGGTCGCCGCCGTGTGGACCGGCGCCGAGCAGGCCAACTTCAAGAAGGTCCTCGCGGAGTTCGAGAAGCGCACCGGCGCCAAGGTGACCTTCGTCCCCGCCCAGGACCCGATCATCAACTTCCTCGGCTCGAAGGTCGCGGGCGGCGCCCCGCCGGACGTGGCGATGCTGCCGCAGCCGGGCGCCATCAAGCAGGCCGTCGACAAGGGCTGGGCCAAACCGCTCGGCGCCGACGCGGTCAAGGAGCTCGGCGAGAACTACTCGCAGGGCTGGCAGGACATCGGCACGATCGACGGCAAGCAGTACGGCGTCTACTACAAGGCCGCCAACAAGTCGCTGATCTGGTACAACGCCCAGGTCTTCGAGAACGCCGGCGCCGCCGAGCCCAAGACGTGGGACGAACTCCTCACCGCCGCGCAGACGGTGTACGACTCCGGTGTCACACCCTTCTCGGTCGGTGGGGCGGACGGCTGGACGCTGACCGACTGGTTCGAGAACGTCTATCTCTCGCAGGCCGGCCCGGAGAAGTACGACCAGCTCGCCCGGCACGAGATCAAGTGGACGGACCCGTCCGTCAAGGAGGCCCTGACCACGCTCGCCGGGATCTGGGGGAAGAAGGACTACGTCGCGACCGGCGCCCTCGGCACCGACTTCCCGACCTCCGTGACCCAGACCTTCACCGGCGGCGACCAGCCCAAGGCCGGCATGGTCTACGAGGGCGACTTCGCGCAGGTCAACATCGGTGAGACCAAGGCGAAGGTGGGCACGGACGCCAAGGTGTTCCCGTTCCCGGCCGTCGGCGACACCGCGCCGGTGGTCTCCGGCGGTGACGCGGCCGTGATCCTGGACGACTCGAAGGCGGCGCAGGCGCTGGCCACCTTCCTGGCCTCGCCGGACGCGGCGCAGATCCACGCGAAGCTGGGCGGCTTCCTCTCGCCGAACAAGAACGTCGACCCGTCGACGTATCCGAACGAGGTGCAGAGGAAGATCGCCGAGGCGCTGGTCGCGTCCGGTGACGACTTCCGCTTCGACATGTCCGACCAGGCCCCGCAGGCCTTCGGCGGCACACCCGGCAAGGGCGAGTGGAAGGCGCTGCAGGACTTCCTGAAGAACCCGGGGGACATCGCCGGCACACAGGCGAAGCTGGAGGCCGACGCGGCCGCGGCGTACGGGAACTGATCCGGCGATGGCGTCGGACACGGCGGCAGGGGCGCCGGGGACGGCCCCCGCCGCTCCCAAGTCGCGCAGGAGCGTCACCGGGACCCGCAGGACCGTCGCGGCGCTGTTCCTGCTGCCCGCGCTGGTGCTGCTCGGTGCGCTCGTGGTCTACCCGATCGGGTACTCCGTCGTCCGCAGCTTCTACGACCAGTCCGGCGACGGCTTCGCCGGATTCGACAACTACGAGGCCCTGTTCACCGACGACGGCATCCGCACCGCCCTGAAGAACAACGTCCTCTGGGTGGTGTTCGCGCCGACGGTCGCGACCGCGCTCGGTCTGGTCTTCGCGGTGCTGACCGAACGGGTGCGCTGGGGCACGGCGTTCAAGCTGGTCGTCTTCATGCCGATGGCGATCTCGATGCTGGCGGCCGGGATCATCTTCCGTCTGGTGTACGACCAGGACCCGGACAAGGGCGTGGCGAACGCGGTGTGGGTGGGGGTCCACGACACCTTCGCCCAGTCGTCGGCGTTCCCGAAGGCGCACCCGGGCCGTGAGTCACCGCTGGAGCCGGCCGGCGGGGGCGCGTTCGTCACCACATCGACGGTGAGCGCCGGTGACACGGTGACGCTGCCGCTCGTCGGTGTCGCCCCGGATCTGATGCCGAAGGAGGCGCGGCGGGCGGCGGCCCCGAAGCCGGAGGACGACCGGATCACCGGCACCACCTGGCAGGACTTCACCCGTGGCAAGGGCGTCGGCACGCTGAACGGCGTCGACGCGACCGAGCTCGGCTATCCGGGGATGAAGATCGAGGCCGTGAAGGACGGCAAGGTGGTGGAGACGGCCACGGCGGGCGACGACGGCACGTTCTCCCTCTCGTCGAAGGCCGACGGGGCCCTGCTGCGGCTCCCGGCGGACAACTTCGCGCAGCCGTACAACGGCCTCGACTGGCTGGGCCCGTCACTGGTCACGCCGGCGATCATCGGGTCGTACATCTGGATGTGGGCGGGCTTCGCGATGGTGCTGATCGCGGCCGGGCTCGCGGGGATGCCCAGGGAACTGCTGGAGGCGGCGCGGGTGGACGGCGCGAACGAGTGGCAGGTGTTCAGACGTGTCACGGTGCCGCTGCTGGCGCCGGTCCTCGCGGTCGTCACGGTCACCTTGATGATCAATGTGCTGAAGGTGTTCGACCTGGTCTTCATCATCGCGCCGGGCTCGTCCCAGGACGACGCCAACGTGCTCGCGCTGGAGCTGTACCGCAAGGGCTTCGCGTCGGACCAGCCGGGCATCGCGAGCGCGATCGCGGTGTTCCTGCTGCTGCTCGTCATCCCGGTGATGTGGTTCAACGTGCGTCGGCTGCGGCGGGAGGTGCGGCGATGAGTGTCGCCAAGGCCGACGAGCCGCTCGGGTCCCGGCTCAGCCGGTGGGTCGGCGGCGGTCTGGTGCGCGTTTTCCTGATCGTCGTGGGCCTGTTCTGGCTGGTCCCGACGGTGGGGCTGCTGCTGGCCAGTCTGCGCACCCCGGAGGACATGGCCGCCGACGGCTGGTGGAACGTGTTCACCGAGCCGTCGCAGCTCACCTTCGGCGCCTACGAGACCCTGCTGAAGAACGACGACATCACCGGTTCGCTGCTGAACACGGCGTACATCACCGTCCCGGCGACCGTGCTGGTGGTGGTGATCGGCTCCCTGGCCGGATACGCCTTCGCCTGGATGGAGTTCCCGGGCCGCGACTGGTGGTTCCTCGCGGTGGTGGGGCTGCTGGTGGTGCCGGTGCAGGTGGCGCTGATCCCGATCGCCGAACTCTTCGGCACTCTCGGCATCTTCGGCTCGCTGACCGGGGTGATCCTCTTCCACGTCGGTTTCGGTCTGCCGTTCGCGGTGTTCCTGCTGCGGAACTTCTTCGCGGAGATACCGCGCGAACTGCTGGAGGCGGCCCGGCTGGACGGCGCGGGCGAACTGCGGCTGTTCGTCAGGGTCGTGATGCCGCTGGCCGGTCCCGCGATCGCCGCTCTCGGTATCTTCCAGTTCCTGTGGGTGTGGAACGACATGCTGGTCGCGCTGATCTTCACCGACTCGGGAAGCCAGCCGATCACGGTCGCCCTGCAGACGCAGGTACGGCAGTTCGGCAACAACATCGACGTCCTGGCACCCGGCGCGTTCATCTCGATGGTGGTCCCGCTGGTCGTGTTCTTCGCGTTCCAGCGGCAGTTCGTCTCCGGTGTCATGGCCGGCGCGGTGAAGTAGCCGAACGCAATGCCGAGTTGAGGGGGCGGGTCCGCCCGGGACCGCCCCTTCGTGTGACGGGAGTCCCCCGGATGCCGCAGGGCGCGTAACCAAGTAGGGCGGGCGGCCGTTGCCGGGCAGAGCACCCGCACCGACCGTTGGACGCCCCTTGCCCAGGTTCAGTGTCATTGTCCCCGCGTACCAGGTCCAGGCGTATCTGCACGAGTGCCTGGACTCCGTGCTGTCCCAGTCGTACCCCGATCTCGAACTGATCGCCGTCGACGACTGCTCGCCGGACGCCTGCGGTGCGGTGATCGACGAGTTCGCGGCCCGCGACCCGCGCGTACGGGCCGTGCACCTGCCGGAGAACGGCGGCCTCGGGCCCGCCCGCAACGCGGGCATGGAGCGGGCGACCGGCGACTACCTGGTGTTCCTGGACGGCGACGACACCCTGACCCCCGACGCGCTGCTCGCCCTCGCCGACCGGCTGAAGGAGACCGGCGAGCCGGACGTCCTGGTCTACGACTACGCCCGCACCTACTGGTCGGGCGAGACCGTCCGCAACCGGGCCGCCGCCGAACTCGGGGAGGCCGGGCCCGCGCCGTTCCGACTCACGGACCGGCCGGGGCTGCTGAATCTGCTGATGGTGGCCTGGAACAAGACGTACCGGCGGACGTTCGTCGAGCGGGCGGGCCTCACCTTCCCGCCCGGCTACTACGAGGACACCCCGTGGACGTACCCGGTCCTGATGACGGCGGGGTCCATCGCCACCCTGGACCGGGTGTGCGTGCACTACCGGCAGCGGCGGACCGGCGGCATCCTGCGCACCACCAGCGAACGGCACTTCGACGTCTTCGACCAGTACGACCGGGTCTTCGCGTTCCTCGACGAGCGGCCGGAACTCCGGCGCTGGCGGCCGGTGCTGTTCCGCCGCATGGTCGACCACCTGGTGACCGTGTACGCCCGCCGGGACCGGCTGCCGCACGGTTCGCGCACCGCCTTCCTGCGCCGGGCCCGTACCCACTACCGGCGTTACCGGACGCCCGGCGCGCCCGTGTCCGCGCGCGCCCGCGCGCACCACGCGATGGTCCGGTTCGGACTGCACCGCACCTACCGGTCGCTGCGGCTGGCGGCCGCCCTGCGCCGCAGGTGGACCCGGATCGCCGGGCGGCTGCCGCGCGCCCTGGGCCGCGCCGCCCTGCGGCTGCACTACCGCGTCCAGCGCCTGCTGCCGCTGCGCGCCGACCGGGCCGTGTTCACCGTGCACGGCGGCCGCGGTCACGGCGGTGACCCGGGCGCGCTGGAGTCCGCGCTGCGCGATCTCGCGCCGCACATCCGCACGGCGTGGGTGGCCCGCCCCGAGTACCACCACACCCTCCCTTCGGCCACCGCCCGGCTGGTGCCGGGGACGGCCGCGCACTGGAGCGCGCTCGCCCGGTCGGCGTATCTGGTGACGGACGCCGACGTGGTGCCGGGGCTGGTCAAGCGCAAGGGGCAGGTCGTGGTGCAGACGCGGCGCGGCACCCCCCTCGGGCATGCGGGC
Organism: Streptomyces sp. NRRL WC-3626; assembly: GCF_000718785.1. Lineage (GTDB taxonomy): Bacteria > Actinomycetota > Actinomycetes > Streptomycetales > Streptomycetaceae > Streptomyces > Streptomyces edwardsiae. The sequence goes on from NZ_JOCA01000019.1 coordinate 139,967, forward strand.
CTGGACCTCCTCGAACGTCCGGCTGCGGCCCGGGGCACCGACTTCGCACGGCTGCTGCGGGGCGTCGACCAGTGGGACTACGTGATCTCCGCCGACCGCCACTCCACCCTGACCTGGGAGCGGGTGTGCCCCGGCCGCTACACCACCCTGGAGTACGGCCGCCCGCGCACCGACCGCTTCCACACCGCGACCGCGGCGGACGTGGCCCGGCTGCGGAGGTCGCTGGGCGTACCGGAGGGCTCGGTGGCGGTCCTGTACGCGCCGGCCCACCGCGACTACCGGCGCACCCAGCCCCGGCTCCTCGACCTGGAGCGCCTGGTGCGCCGCCTCGGCCCCCGCTTCGTGGTCCTGTCCCGCGCCCACCACCCGCACCGCGGACCGCTGGAGGCCGCCTCCGACCGGGTCCTGGACGTCACCGGCCACCCGGACCTCACCGCGCTCTGCCTGGCCTCGGACGTCCTCGTCACCGACTACTCCCCCGTGATGTTCGACTACGCGGGACTTGACCGGCCCGTGGTGCTGCACATCGAGGACTGGGAGGCGTACGAGGCTGCCCGCGGCGCCTACTTCGACCCGCGGGCGTTCCCGCCGGGCGCGGTCGCGGGCAGCGCGGACGAACTGATCGACATCTTCGCCACCGGGCACTGGTGCGGCGCCCGCTCCGCCCGGCTGCGGGCGGACTTCCGCGCGCGCTTCTGCGCGTACGACGACGGCCGCGCCGCCGAGCGGGTGGTGCGGCGGGTCTGGCTCGGCGAGGCCCGGCCCGCGCCGGTGGTCCCGCGCGGGGAGCGCCGGCCGGTGCCGTCCGCCGCCGACGTGACCGGTCCCGCGTCGCTCACCACGGTGCCGCCGCAGCAGCCCGCCGGCCTGCGGACCGTCACCGACCACGGCTGACCGCCGTTTTCCCCCACGTACAGGGAGTGCCCATGCCCTCCGGCTCGTCGCGGCCCACCCCGACCCGGCCGTCCACCTGGCGGCCGGCGGGGCGGCCCGGCCGGCGCCCCTCCCGCTGAGGGCGCCAGACATCCGCTACGGAAAGAAGAGAATGCCCCGCTTCAGCATCATCGTCCCGTCCCACGGGGTCGCAGGCAGGCTGGGACAGGCGCTGGACTCGGTCCTCGCCCAGTCCTTCGGCGACTTCGAGCTGATCCCGGTCTGTGAAGCGCCCGGTTCCCCGGCCGACGGGGTGGCCGCCCGGCACGCCGCGCGGGACTCCCGGGTGACGCCCGTGCACGCGCCGCCGTCGGCCGGACTCGCGGGGGCGCGCAACGCGGGACTGCGGGCGGCCACGGGGACGTATCTGCTGTTCCTCGACGGTGACGACGTCCTCGTGCCGGGCGCGCTGGCGGCGCTGGACGGGCGGCTGACGGAGACCGGCCCCGTGGACGTGCTGTACTTCGAGCACGAGCGGGCGCCCTGGTGGGAGGGTGAGCCCACCAACCCGGCCGCGCCTCTCCTGGCGCGGACCCCGGACGGCGCGTTCGCGCCCGCGGACGCCCCGCGTCTCACCGGCGTGAGCCTCCCGGCGTGGAGTGCGGCCTGGCGGCGGGCGTACGTCGCCGAGCGCGAACTCGTGTTTCCCGAGGGCCACTTCACGGACATCGGCTGGGGCGGGGTCGCGATGGCGGGCGCCGGGCGGGTCGCGGTGCTGCGGTCGGTCGTCGTACGGCATCTGGTGCGGCGGCAGGGCAGCCGGCTGAACCTGCCCGGGGAACACCACGCCGAACTCCTGGACCAGGTGGAGCTGGCACTCGTACGGGCCGCCGGACTGGGGCTGTCCGCCGAGCGGTCGGGGCCGTTGTTCGAACAGCTCTTCACCGCCGTACTGAAGACGGCCGCGCACCCCCGGCGGCTGCCGTCGGGCCGGCGGGCCTTCTTCCGCCGGGCGAGCACCCTGTACCGCCGGCACCGCCCCGCCGGGTTCCGGCCGCCGTCCGGCAGCCTCGGGGTGCAGCACCGGCTGCTGGCGTCCGGCTCCTACGGGGCCTTCGCCGCCCTGCGCGGTGTCCGTCGCGCGGTGACCCGGGCGGTGGCCCCGCTGCCGCGCCCGGGCGGGCTGCGCACCCGGCTGCGGTACCGGATGCGGCTGCGCCGCCCCCTCGATCCGAACCTGGTCGTGTACTGCGCCTACTGGGGCCGCGGCTACGCCTGCAACCCGGCCGCGATCCACGCCAAGGCCCGCGAACTCGCCCCGCGTCTGCGCTCGGTGTTCCTGGTGGAGGCCGACCAGGCGCACACCGTGCCGGACGGCGTCGAGTACGCGGTCATCGGCAGCCACCGCTACTGGGAGGTGCTGGCCCGCGCCACGTACCTGGTCAACAACGCCAACTTCGCGGAGGGCGTGGTCAAACGGCCCGGCAGCGTCCACCTCCAGACCCAGCACGGCACCCCGCTGAAGACCATGGGCGTCGACCAGTCGACGTACCCGGTGGTGGCCGCCGCGTCCGGCAGCTTCACCAAACTGCTGGGCCGGGTGGACCGCTGGGACTACAACCTCTCCGCCAACCCGCACTCCACCCGCGTGTGGGAGCGCGCCTTCCCCGGCTCCTACGAGCACCTGGAGTACGGCTATCCGCGCAACGACGTGTACTGCACGGCCGGCGCCGACGACGTGGCCCGCGTCCGCGCGGAGCTCGGCATCCCCGAGGGCGCGCGGGCGGTGCTGTACGCGCCCACGCACCGCGACCACCACACCGGCTTCGAGACCGGTCTCGACCTGGAGGCGTTCTGCGCGGCGGCCGGCGAGGACGTCGTCGTCCTGCTGCGCGCGCACTACTTCTACGACCGGGGCGCGCGCGGGAACACCGGCCGGGTCATCGACGTCACCGCGCACCGCTGTGCAGAGGACGTCTGCCTCGCCGCCGACGCCCTGATCACCGACTACTCGTCGATCATGTTCGACTACGCCAATCTGGACCGTCCGATCGTCGTGTACGCCGACGACTGGGACGTCTACCGGGAGACCCGGGGCGTCTGCTTCGACCTGATGGAGGAGCCGCCGGGCCGGGTCGCCCGTACCCCCGGCGAACTGGCCCGGATGTTCCGCGACGGCTCGTACGCGGACGCGGAGTCGGCCGCGCTGCGGGCCCGGTTCCGGGAGCGGTTCTGCCCGTTCGACGACGGGCGGGCCGCCGAACGGGTCGTGCGCCGGGTACTGCTCGGCGAGCCGCCCGAGGCCCTGCCGCCCGTGATCCCGCTCGCGGAGCGTGTCCCCGCTCCCGCGGCCGCCACCCTGGTGAGGAACTGACGTGCCCCGCTTCAGCATCATCGTCCCCGTCTTCAAGGTGCGGGGATATCTGCACGCCTGCCTCGACTCGGTGCTCGGGCAGTCGTACCGCGACATCGAGGTGATCGCCGTCGACGACCGCTCGCCCGACGAGTGCGGGGCGATCCTCGACGCGTACGCGGCCCGCGACGACCGCCTCCAGGTCCTGCGGCTGCCCGAGAACGTGGGCCTCGGCCGGGCCCGCAACGCCGGGATGCCGCACGCGACCGGCGACTACCTGTTCTTCCTCGACAGCGACGACACCCTCACCCCGGGCGCGCTGCGCGCCCTGGCCGACCGCCTCGACGAGACCGGCGACCCGGACGTCCTCGTCTTCGACTACGCCCGCACCCACTGGTGGGGCGGCACCCGCCGCAACGCGCTGGCCCGGCTGCTCGCCGTCGACGACGTGTTCACGGCGGCCGAGCGGCCGGAGATCCTCGATCTGCTGATGGTGGTGTGGAACAAGGTCTACCGCCGGGACTTCGTCGAACGGGAGGGCTTCACCTTCCCGCCCGGCTACTACGAGGACACCCCCTGGACGTTCCCGGTGCTGCTCAGCGCGGAGCGCGTCGCCACCCTGGACCGGATCTGCGTGTACTACCGGCAGCGCCGCCGGGGCAGCATCCTGTCCACCACCAGCCGCAAGCACTTCGACGTCCACGAGCAGTACGCGCGGGTGTTCCGCTTCGTCGACGCCCGCCCGGCGCTCGCGCACTGGCGGCCGTTCCTGCACACGAAGATGGGCGAGCACTGTCTCGACATCCTCTCCAAACCGGACCGGCTGCCCCCGTCCGACCGGGGCGAGTTCTTCCGCCGTACGGCCGAGATGTTCCGCGCGCACCGGCCGGACGGGGCGCCGGTCCCCGCCGAACTGCGGGTGCTGGAGGGCAGCTACGCCGGGTACGTCCTGCGGCGGCAGGCGGGACGGGCCGGACGCGAGCTGGGACGGCGGGCGCGTCAGACGCGTACGGCCTCGGCGGCGCGGTACGCCCGCGCCCGGGCCGCGCTCCCCCACTCCCTTGACCCGGACCTCGCCGTGTACTCGGCGTTCTCCCACCGGGGCGTGCTCGGCGACCCGGCCGCGATCCACCGCGCGGCACGCGAACTCGCCCCGCACATCAGGGGCGTATGGGTGGTCGCCGACGAGGAGCGGGCCGCCGCGCTGCCGCCGGACACCGACTACGTGCTGCTCGGCTCGCCCGAGTACCGGCGGGTGACCGGGCGGGCCACCTACTTCGTCAACAACGTCAACTGGCCGGGCGCGCTGGTCAAACGCCCGGGGAGCGTGCACATCCACACCCACCAGGGCACCCCCCTGAAGTACATGGGCGCCGATCTCCTCGGCCGGCCCGGCGCCCGGCTCGGTACCGACGTACCGCGGATGCTGCGCCGGGCCGACCGCTGGGACCACAGCCTGGTCGCCAACCGGCACTCCGAGCTGGTGTGGGAACGCGCCTACCCCTGCCACTTCGCCTCCGCACGAACCGGCAGCCCGCGCAACGACGTCCTGGTCGCGGCGCCCGGGGAGCGGGGCCGCGCGGTCCGCGCACGGCTCGGTGTCCCGGACGGCGACACGGTGGTGCTGTACGCGCCGACCCGCCGCGACTACCGCAGGGACGGCCTGGTGGAGCGGATCGACCTCGCCCGGTTCGCCGCCGATCTGGGTCCCGGTCACACCCTCGTCGTCCGTCTGCACCCCTCCCTCGCCGCCGGACCGGCGCGCGGGCTCGGTCTCGCGGAGCTGCACCGGCGGGGCGTGCTCGTCGACGCCACCGACGAACCGGAGGTGCAGGACGTGCTGCTCGCCTCCGACGTGCTGGTCACCGACTACTCGGCCCTGATGTTCGACTACGCCCTCCTGGACCGGCCGATCGTGCTCCACGCCGACGACTGGGACGCCTACCGGGCGAGCCGGGGCGCCTATCTGGACATCACGGCCGAGGCGCCGGGCCGTGTCACGCGCTCCTACGGGGAGCTGGCGCGGCTGTTCGGTTCCGGGAGCTGGCGGGACGAGGAGTCGGCGCGGCTGCGGTCGGCGTTCCGGGAGCGGTTCTGCGAGTTCGACGACGGGCGGGCCGCCGAGCGGGTGGTGCGGACGCTGATGCTGGGCGAGCCGATGCCCAAGGCGGCGTCCGGTCCGGTCCCGGTGCCGTCCCAGGGCGCCGGCGCCGGCCTGCCGGCCCCGTCGTGAGGCCGCGCGCCTGGGTCCTGCTGCTGGCCGGCGTGTTCGCGCTGCTGCAGCTCGCCAACGTCACCGGCCGGGACACGCCCGACAGCAAGAACTATCTGTCGTACGCGCTGAACCTGACCGGGGCGGACAAGCGGGAGGCGGCGGCCGCCACCATCGACTACTACTGCGCGGGCCGGGCGGTGATCGCGCACCGCGGGCAGAACGTGAACGTGGTGCGCTTCCACGCCCCGGACCCCGCCCCGGAGGTGCTGCGGGAGTGCCGGGAGCGGGAGTGGCGGCAGGTGGAGGCGCGGCTGGCGGCCGGGGAGACCGGCGGGCACACCGTGCCGTTCATGCCGGAGCGGTTCATGCGGATCTTCGAGACGCGGCCCGGCTACCCGGTGTTCCTGGCGCCGTTCGTCGGCGCGTTCGGGGTGACGTGGGGGGTCTGGGCGGCGGGTGTGGCGGTCACCTGTCTGGGCGGGGTGCTCGCCTTCCTGGTGCTGCGCGCCCTGGCGCTGTCGGTGCCGCTCGCGCTCACCGGGCAGGCGCTGTTCATGGTGCTGCCGTGCGGGACGACCGCGATGCGCCCGATGACCGAGGGGCTGCTGCTGGCGCTCACCCTGGCCGCGCTGTGGGGCTGTGCGCTGCTCCTCGAGGGGCGAGGGAGACGGGAGGGTCTGGCGCTGGTGTGCGGGGCGCTGCTCGCGCTGTTCACCGTCAAGCACTCGCAGGCGCTGTTCCTCGGCCTGTGTCTGGCGGTGGCGGGCGCGGTCGTCGCCGTACGGCGGCGGTGGCGGGGTCTGCCGGCGGGGCGCGGGGTGGTGGCGCTCGCGGCGGCGGGGTGCGCGGGGGTGCTGGGCACGGTGCTGCTGGCCCGGCTGCTGCACTATCCGTCGGTGTCGGAGAGTGTGCAGGATCTGCTCACCGATCACTTCGCCCGTCCGGACCGGGAGCGGCCGTGGGCGGAGTTCTTCCAGTTGCAGGGGAACTTCTGGACGGAGTGGCTGCGGCGGCGGTTGTGGGAGCCGCTGTTCGTGGCGTTCCTGGCGGCCGGTGTCCTGGGGGCGCGGCGGCGGCCGGCGTTCGGTGCCTTCCTGGTGGCCGCCGCCTGCACGGGGTTCCTCAACCAGGCGGGGCATCCGGACATCAACATCTGGGGCGACCGGCTGATCGTCCTGGCCTGGCTGCTGCCGGTGCTCGGCGTTCCGCTGCTGCTGGAACCGGTGGTGCTGCGGGCGGTGGTGCCGGCGCAGGGGGCTCCGGTGGAGCCGGTGCGCTGACCCGCCCCGTTCACTCGATGGAGTGAGGGGAGGTCATGTCGTTGATCGTTTCGGGAACGTACGACAAATGCCCAAGATGCCCCCTTTGCCTGCCATCCGATGAGCTCCGGAGTCCTCGTACGCGGGCCCGGGCACGGCGCCACGGCGCTGCGCGGCGACCGGACCTGGCGCCCGACCCCGTACCAGCTCTTCGGGTTCCTGTTCTGGATCGTGATGTCGCTGGCGTACTGGAGTGTGCCGCTGTGCTGTGACGCCGGGCAGCACGCGGCCGTCGTCGAGCGCCTCAGGGACGACCTGCTGCACCCCCGGCATCCGATGGCGGACCTGCCGGGGGCGGGCAGCCCCTACTACTCGCCGTTCGCGCTGGCGCAGGGGGTGGCCGCCCGGCTGACGGGGCTGGGCGGCTGGGAGGTGCTCCGGCTCACCGGGCCGCTGAACCTGATCGTGCTGCTGACCGGGATCGGCCGCTTCGTGCGCGTGCTGACCCCGCGCCCCTGGGCGCCGGTGCTGGCGCTGGGCGCGATGTCGCTGCTGTGGGGGGTGGAGCGGGCCTGGTGGAGCGGTTTCATCAACGTGATGTCGATGACCGGCAACCTGTCCTACCCGTCGGCCTTCGCGATCGGGCTCACCTTCTGGGCGTGGGCGCTGACGGGTGCGCGGGCGCGGGACGCGGGGGCCGTGCGGTACGTGGGGCCGAGCGGGCTGCGGCCGGTGTCCGGGTACGTGGCGCTGGGCGTGCTGTACGCGGTGATCCTGCTGGTGCATCCGATCACGTCGGTCGCGGCGGTGCTGGGGGCGGTGGCGCTGGTCGCCGGCTGGCAGCGCCGGTGGCGGCCGGCGGTCGTCGCGCGGTGGGCACTGACGGGGGCGGTGGCGGTGCTGGCGGCCGCGTCCTGGCCGTACTTCGACGTGTTCACGCTGGCCGGCGACGACAGCGTGGACGCCATGCACCGGCGGCTGTATCTGGACCTCGGCGGGCAGTTCGGGCTGGCGCTGCTGGGGCTGCCCGCGCTGTGGCTGCGGGCCCGGCGCGTCTCGTGGCGCGATCCGCTGGTGCTGATGTTCGTACTGGACTGCCTGGTGGTGGCGTACGGCTGGGCCGGCGGCCACTACACCTACGGCAGGATCCTCGGGCTGACCCTGGCGCCGCTGCAGTTCGCGCTGGCGGTGGAGCTGGCGGCGCCCCGGCCGTGGCCGGTGTGGCGGCGGCTGCTGGGCGGGGCCGCGGCGGCGGGGGCGTGCGCCGGGTTCCTGACCGTCCACGCGGGGGCGCTGCTGCCGGCGGGCTTCGAACGGCCGCCGGACTGGCCGTCGTACGTCTGGGCCACGCGGTACATCGGGCCGGGCGAGGTGGTGATCACCGACGGGTACTTCGCCGTCCACGCCATCGCCGGATACGGGCCGAACCTCGCGGCGCCGGCCTGGCCGGACCCCTCGCTGGACGAAGGGGAGCGGCTGCGGCGGGCGGCCGATGTGCGGGCGTATCTCGATCCGGGTTCGACCCGCGCGGAGCGAGCCGCGGTCGTCCGCCGGTACCACGCGCGCTGGCTGCTGCTGACGCCCGGACAGCGGGTGCCCGGCGAGGCGGTGGTGGTGACGTGGAGCCGGCGGACGGGGGAGGTGCTGGCGCGGGTCGGGGGCTGAGCCCGCCGCCGGTTACTCGATGACGAGGTCGACCGGGATGTTGCCGCGGGTGGCGTTGGAGTAGGGGCAGACCTGGTGGGCCTGCTCGACCAGCTTGCGGCCGGTCTCCTCCTCGATGCCCTCGGGCAGCTCGACGCGCAGCGTCACGGCGAGCGCGAAGCCCTCGCCCTGCTTGCCGAGGACCACCTCGGCGGTCACCGCGGCGTCACTCACATCCACCTTCGCCGCCCGGCCGACCACACCGAGGGCGCTGCCGAAGCAGGCCGCGTAACCGGCCGCGAACAGCTGCTCCGGGTTGGTGCCCACGCCGTCGCCACCGAGCTCGACGGGCATGCTCAGGCCGAGGTCCAGCTTGCCGTCGGAGGTGACGGCGCGGCCGTCGCGGCCGTGGGTGGCGGTGGCGACAGCGGTGTAGAGCGCGTCCATGGAAGGACCTTCCCTCTTCAGTCGTGACACGGCCGGCCCGGGGCGGGTCCGGCTGCCGTACGACCACAAGTAGAGCACGCAATTTAATTGCGCGCAACCAAATGGCTCGCTAGCGCTACGCTGGACGCATGACTGCCACCCCGAGCCCCCCACCCGCGACGGTCCCGGCACCGGGCTCCGCGGACGACTGGCTCCGCCTCGACCAGCAGGTCTGCTTCACGCTGAACGCGGCCTCCCGCGCCTTCAACGGCGTCTACCGGGTGATCCTCAAGGACCTCGGGCTCACCTACCCGCAGTACCTGGTCATGCTGGTGCTGTGGGAGCACGGCACGCTGCCCGTGAAGAAGCTCGGCGAGCATCTGCGGCTCGACTCCGGCACCCTGTCCCCGCTGCTCAAGCGACTGGAGACGGCCGGTCTGGTGCGCCGGGAGCGCAGTGCGCGCGACGAGCGGTCCGTGGAGGTCCGGCCCACCGAGGAGGGCACCGCGCTGCGCCGGCAGGCCCTGGAGGTGCCGCTGCGGATCGCGGCCGCGACCGGTTTCGAGGTGGAGGAGATCCGCGAACTGAGCGCCGTCCTCCAGCGGCTCACGACCGCACTGGACGCGGCGGCGGCCGCGGCGGAGGGCACGGCGGAGGGCGCGTAGCGACCGGGCCCCCGTAACCTACGCCTGCGTAGGTTACGATGCCGTAGCTTACGGAACCGTAAGTTAACGGATACGCCGGTACGGACCCGGTGCGTCACCCCGGTCCTGCCGTCACCCTTGCGAGGACCGCATGAACGAATCCCGGACGGCGGCCGAGCCGCCCTGGCTGATCCAAGGCGGCATGGGTGTGGGGGTGTCCGGCCGGCGGCTCGCCCGCGCGGTCGCCCGCACCGGGCAGTTGGGAGTCGTCTCCGGCACCGCTCTCGACACCCTGCTGATCCGGGTGCTCCAGAGCGGCGACCCGGGCGGTCACCTCCGGCGGGCGCTGGCCGCCTTCCCCGTGCCGTCGCTCGCCGCCGAGCTGCGGGAGCGCTACTTCGTCGAGGGCGGCATCGGACCCGGCGAGCGGTTCGCGGCCACCCCCATGACGACCGCCGACGAGGCGTGCCCCGCGCGGGCGCTGACCGTGGCCGCCAACTTCTGCGAGGTCTGGCTCGCCAAGGAGGGCCACGGCGGACCGGTCGGCATCAACTACCTGGAGAAGCTCCAGCTCGCCACCGTGCCCGCCCTGTTCGGCGCGATCCTGGCGGGCGTCGACTACGTCCTGGTCGGCGCGGGCATCCCCGCGCAGATACCCGGGATCGCCGACGGTCTCGCCCGGTCGCAACCGGTCACCGTACGCGTGGACGTGGCGGGTGACGACCGGCCCCACGAGCTGCGCTTCGACCCCTCCTCGGTGCTGCGCGGGGCGGATCCGGGCCGCGTCGGCCGGCTGCGCCGCCCCCGCGTCCTGGCCATCGTCTCGCTGCCCGCGCTGGCCGCGTACCTGAACCGCGACGAGGAGACCCGGCCGGACGGATTCGTCGTCGAGGGCCACCGCGCGGGCGGCCACAGCGCCCCGCCGCGCGGACCGCTGGGCCTGGACGAGTCCGGTGAACCCGTCTACGGCCCCAGGGACGTCCCCGACTTCGCGAAGATGGCCCGCCTCGGGCTGCCGTTCTGGATCGCCGGCGGCCAGTGCGGGCCGCGGCAGGTGCGCGAGGCCAGGGCGGCGGGTGCCGCCGGCGTCCAGCTCGGCAGCGTCTTCGCGCTCTGCGAGGAGTCCGGCATGGACACCGGGCTGCGGCGGCGGCTGATCGAGCGCGAGCTGGCCGGCGGACTGCGGGTGCGCAACGATCCGGCGGCCTCCCCGACCGGCTTCCCGTTCAAGGTCGCCGACCTGCCCGGCACCCTGTCCGACCCCGGCGTCGGCGCCGACCGCGCCCGCGTCTGCGACCTCGGCTATCTGCGGACTCCCTACCGCACCCCTCAGGGCACCATCGGCTACCGCTGCCCGGCGGAACCGCGGGCGGCGTACGTCCGCAAGGGCGGGGACGCCGAGCGGACCGAGGGACGGCACTGCCTGTGCAACGGGCTGCTGGCCGCCGTCGGCCTCGGGCAGCGCCGCCCACGGGGCGTGGTGGAACCGCCCGTCGTCACCATCGGCCAGGACCTGGGGTTCCTGCGCCATCTCGCGCCCGAAGGGGGTCCGTACAGCGCCGCGGAGGTCGTGCGGTGGCTGCACGCGGGCGTGACGGCCTCGCACGTGTGAGCGGACGAGCGGGGGCGCCATCCGGCCGGGGTACCGGGGTACTGATGAACAGAATGCTGACAATCAGCCCATAACACCACGAGGATGTCATGCGCCCCCACCTCCCCCCGGCCGCCGTCGCCGTCGTCGTCATCGGCCATGACGACGCCGCCCATGTGACCGACGCCGTGCGCTCGGCACTCCGGCAGGGCCCCGCCGTACGGGAGGTCGTCGCCGTCGACGACGGCTCGACGGACGGCAGCGCGGACCTGCTCGACCGGCTCGCCGCCCGCGAACCCCGGCTGCGGGTGATCCGGTGCCCCGTCAACAGCGGCGGCTGCGGCACCCCGCGCAACACCGGTCTCGCGGCGGTGACCTCGCCGTACGTGATGTTCCTGGACAGCGACGACATCCTGCCGCCCGGCGCGGTGGACGCCCTGCTCACGGCCGCGACCGGGGCAGACGCGCAGGTCACCGGTGGTCTGTGTGTGCGCCGGGAGCTGCCCTCGGGGCGCGAGGTGCCGTGGGAGCCGGCCCTGTACGCGGCGCCCGCCGTGCACGCCCGGCCCGCCCTGCGCCCGCGCCTGGTCCACGACACCCTGTGCGTCAACAAGCTCTACGCCACGGCCTTCCTGCGCACGCACGGCATCCGCTTCCCCGACGGCCGCTTCCCCTATGAGGACGTCGTGTTCACCGCGCGCGTGTGGGCGGCCGCCCCGCGCGTGGCACTGGTCCCGGACCGGGTGTACGTCTGGCACGTCCGCCGGTCCGCGCGGCGGCTGTCGATCTCGCTGGACCGCGCGGGCATCGGCAACTGGCGGGCCCGCACCCACGCGTGCCGCACCGCCCACGGGATCCTGCTGGACGCCGGGCAGAAACGCCTGGCGCGCAGGGCACGGGCCAAGTTCCTCGACCACGAGCTGCGCATGTACGCGCGTGAGCTGCTCCTGCGCGACGAGGGGTACCGGCGGGCGTGGTGGGCGCACACACGGGAGTTCCTCGCGGAGTACGACGCCGCCGACTGGGCCCGTGACCCGGTCGCCCCCGGCCGGCTGATCGGGCGGGTGGTGCTGGCCTCCCCCGGGCCGCGCGACCTGCCCCGGCTGCGGGAGCTGGCGGCGCGGCCGGCCCGGCTGTACCCGCCGTACGCCCGCGCGCGGGACGGCACACCGTGCTGGTCAAAGGAGCTGCCCGGGGTCACCCTGGAGCCGCTGCCGGACCGGCCCGCGCCCCTGCTCCCGCTCGCCGTGGACGCGGAACTGCGCCCGCGCGCGCGTGGCCTGCGGTTGCGCCTGCACGAGCTGTACGGCCGGGTGGGGCGGGCGGGACCGGTGTCGGTGGAGGTCGAGTGGCGCCACCGGGAGCGCGAGGGGGCCGTGGACCGCGACACCCTGCCGCTGCGGGCGGCCGCCGACGGCACCTGGGCCGCGGCCGCGCCCGTCCGCCTCGACCGGCTGGCCACGCTCGGCGCGGGCGCCTGGGACCTGCGGCTGCGGGTGCGCTTCCGGGACGGCTCGAGCCGCCGCGTCACCGCGCACGCGCTCGCCGGACCTGGCCTGCTGCGCCGCAGCGCGGTGCCGAGCGCCCGGCACGGCGTGGTCCTGGTCCGGCCGTACGCCACCCACTCGGGCTCACTGGCCCTGCGCGTGGCCGCCGGCGTCCACGGAGTCGTACCGATGCTGCACGCGGGGCTGCGGCGCCTGATTGACTGAACTCCGACCATTTCGGTACCGCGCAGGCCAACAACGAGGGGGCGGCCGACCATGACCTGGCTGATCACCGGTGGCGCCGGCTACATCGGGGCGCACGTCGTCCGGGCGATGACCGGGGCGGGTGAGCGGACGGTGGTGTACGACGACCTGTCCACCGGTGTCCCCGACCGGGTGCCGGACGGGGTGCCGCTGGTGGTGGGCTCGACCCTGGACGGCGGGCGGGTGGCGCGCGCCCTGAGGGACCACGAGATCACCGGCGTCGTCCATCTGGCGGCGAAGAAGCGGGTCGCCGAGTCGGTGTCGCTCCCGCTGCACTACTACCGGGAGAACGTCGAGGGCCTGCGTGTGCTGCTGGACGCGGTCACGTCGGCGGACGTGCGCTCCCTCGTCTTCTCCTCCTCGGCGGCGGTGTACGGCACGCCGTACACCGCCGGCCCGGTCACGGAGGAGACCCCGTGCCTGCCCATGTCGCCGTACGGCGAGACGAAGCTCGCCGGGGAGTGGCTGGTCCGCGCGGCCGGCGCGGCGACCGGGCTCTCGACGGCCTGTCTGCGCTACTTCAACGTGGCCGGCGCCGCCCGCCCGGACCTCGCCGACCGGGGCGTCTCCCACCTCATCCCGATGATCTTCGAGAGGCTGGCGGACGGTCTGCCCCCGCGCGTGTTCGGCGACGACCATCCGACCCCCGACGGCACCTGTGTCCGCGACTACATCCACGTGGTGGACCTGGCCGAGGCGCATGTGGCGGCGGCCCACGCCCTCGCTTCCGCGCCGGGCCGGAACCTCACCGTCAACATCGGCCGCGGTGAGGGCGTCTCCGTCCGGGAGATGATCGACCGCGTCAACACCCTCACCGGCCACGACCGCCCACCGGTGATCGCCCCGCGCCGTCCCGGCGACCCGGCGTGCGTGGTCGCCTCGGCCGAGCGCGCGGCCGCGGAACTGAACTGGAAGGCCCACCTCGGCCTCGACGACATGATCACCTCGGCCTGGTCCGCCCGGCAGCGGACCCGCCCCTGATGCCCACCACCACCGCCCGCGCCCTGGGCGCGGTCATCGGCTCCGCGGTGGGCGACGCCCTGGGCGCCCCCTTCGAGTTCGGCCCGGAGGGCGCGTTCTCGGCCCGCTTCCCGGCGCCGGGGGCCGGCGGGGAGATGTGCGGGGGCGGCGGCTGGGAGCCGGGCGAGGCGACGGACGACACCCAGATGGCGGTCCTGGTCGCCGAATCGCTCCTGGAGCACGACGGTCTCGACCTCCCGGACGTCTTTGACCGCTTCCGGCGGTGGGCCGCCGCGGACCCGAAGGACATCGGCCTGCAGACGGAGGCCGTGCTGACCGGCGGCGACCCCTGGGACCTGGCCGCGGCGCTGCACTTCCAGACCAGTCAGCGGGCGGCGGGGAACGGCGCGCTGATGCGGGCGGCGCCCTCCGCCGTGTACTTCGCCCGGAGCGGCCGCGCCGCCACCATGGACGCCGCCCGCCGCCTCTCCGCGCTCACCCACGGCGACCGGGCGGCCTGGGAAGGCACCGCGATCCTCCACGACCTGATCCGCGTCGCCCTGACCGGCGCGGACCCGCTGGCCGCCCTCCCCGACGCCCTCGCCGCGGTCCACCCCGGCCACCACTCCCGCTACGCGACCGTCCTCGCCCCCGACTGGCACCCGGACCTGGCGACGGAGTTCAACGGCGCGGTCTGGCCCTGCCTGGCCTCGGCCGTCTGGTCCCTTCGCACGACGTCGTCCTTCGAGGAGGCCCTCCGCACGGCGGTCGACCTGGGCGGCGACACGGACACGGTGGCGGCGGTGACAGGAGCCCTGGCCGGAGCGGTCCACGGCGTGACCGCCGTCCCCACCCGCTGGACGGACCCTCTGCACGTCCCCCTCCCGGGCTTCGCCGACCGCGTCCTGTCCACGGCGGACCTGACCGGCCTGGCCCTGCGTCTGCACGGCTGAGCCGACCGCCGGTTCACATACGGCGCACCGCGGCTTGGTCCAGCTGATCCGCAGGCCGCTCGCTTCTTGTCCTCTCGGCACACTACTGACACCCTCGGCGCGGCGACCCCTGCGCGGCGCGCGGTGTCGGCGCATGCCGTCGAGGCAGGAGCCGGCGCCGGCCGCCTCACAGCGCCTTCAGCGCCTCCGTCGTGGCCCGGGTCAGGGCCGCCAGGTAGCCCTTCGGGAGTTTCGGGCTGCGGATGACCACCGAGCGCCAGTACAGGGGGCCCGAGATCAGGTCGAGGGCGAGGGCGTGGTCGGTGCCGGGGCGGAGTTCGCCGCGCCGCTGCGCCGCCGCGACGATGCCCTTGGCCACTCCGTCCTGGCCCTCGCGCAGCGCCGTCTGCAGCGCCTCCGCGATGTCCGGGTTGCGGGCGGCCTCGGCCTGCAGGTCGGGGAGGATCTGCGAGGCGACGGGATGGCGCAGGGCGCGGGAGGTGACCTCGTACAGCAGACGCAGGTCGCCCTCCAGGGAGCCGGTGTCCGGCGCGGGCAGGCCCTGGACGGCGATCGCGGAGACCAGGTCGAGGACGAGGTGCAGTTTGGAGCGCCAGCGGCGGTACACCGCGGTCTTGCCGACGCCCGCGCGGCGCGCGATCCCCTCGATCGACATCCGCGCGTAGCCGACCGCGGCGAGTTCCTCGAAGACGGCCGCCCGGATGGCCTCCGTCACGTCCGCCCGCAGTACTGCGGCCCCCGCGGGTGCCCTGCGGCGCGGACGCGGCTGAGGCTCGTCTGCGTGGGTCGTCATACGGAACAGCATAGGCCGCCACCGTCACGACGAAACGGTTGCGTTCCGACGTTCTTTCGACTTACGCTCCCGTTGCGACGATACGGTCCCGTCCCGACGTAGCTTCGTCGTCCCCCCTCCCTCTAGCGAAAGCGCCGGATGTGAGTCAGGCCCTCCACACACCACCCCCCGCGCCGGCCCGCCCGATACCGGACGAGGGCGACCTCGCGGCCCTCGCCGCCCGGCACGGCCTCACGGTCAGCGGCGCCCGGCCCACCCTCCGGGAGTACGTCCGTCAGCTCTGGGACCGGCGGCACTTCATCCTCGCCTTCTCCCGGGCGAAGC
>NZ_JOCA01000020.1 GCF_000718785.1 Streptomyces sp. NRRL WC-3626
CGGCCTTGACGACGGTGCCGCCGTGCGCGGCCATGACCTTCGTGCCGGTCGGGACGGCGTAGTCCTGGCCGGAGTGCTTGTGCGCCCACATGCCGCCGTTCGCGGCGAAGCTCGCGGACAGCTTGTAGCTCTTGACCGGGTCGATCCAGGACGCGGCCTTCTTCTTGGCGGCCGCCTTCGCCGCCTTCTTCGCCTGGGCGGCCTTCTTCGCCTTGGCCGCCTGGGCCTTCGCGGCCTTCTCCGCCTTCGCCGCCTGGGCCTTCGCGGCCTTCTCCGCCTTCGCCGCCTGGATCTTCGCGGCCTTGGCCTGGGCGGCGGCCTGCGCCTCGACGGCAGTGGCGGCACTGGCGGCACCGGACGCGGCCGTGATGTCGGCGGCGGCCGCGACCCCGGCTCCCATCACGACCGAAGCCCCCAGACCGGCGGCCAGGACGGCCGCACGGGTGCGGATCTGGGACGTGCGGAAGAAGCGGGGCGTGACGCGCTGGGACATCTGAACCTCATCGGGAAGGGGACGTAGGAAAACCACCCGGCGGACGGATCCGCGCCTCGGTGGTGATTCATTGGTAGCCCTTCCGGACATAACCGCGCAAAGGTGTGACCTACGACGGAAAGTCGTAGAACGGTACTGAGATGCAGATCTCTTGACGCACCACCTCTACGGGGTGAAACCGCCCATTTAGAGCTGATCGATCAGCGTCGTGCGTCAAATGTCCGTTTTGTTGGATCTTTTTAGCCACTATTCCGGCTAGTACCGGACAAAGGGGCTGTGCAGCATGTCACCGGCGACCGGGTTCGGCCATTCCATAAATGTGGCGCAGGCCTCTAGGCGCCTACCGCCCGGTAACCCTACGGTTCACCTCGCGTCACCCTCGCAGACGAGCATGCACACGACATCCTGCAGCGTCACGGACGTGAGAGGACCTCGATATGACAACCCGACGCTCCTGGCCGGTCCGCGCATCGGTCACCGCCGTCTCCGCGGTCGCTCTGGTGGCCCTGGCCGCCCCGGCCGGGGCCGCCGCCCCCACGGCGGCGACCGCGTCCCCGGTGGCGGCCGCCGCCGCGGCGGACGTCGACTACGACACCTGGCAGCGCGACTGCAGGGCGGTCATGGACCAGGCACTGCCGTATCTGAAGGAGCGGATCGGGGACGCCGGGCCCGGCGAGAAGCAGGCGATCGTCCTCGACGTCGACAACACCGCGCTGGAGACCGACTTCGGCTTCAGCTTCCCGCAGCCCGCCAACGGGCCCGTGCTGGACGTGGCCGAGTACGCCCAGGACCACGGGGTGGCCGTCTTCTTCGTGACCGCCCGCCCCGGCATCATCCACGCGCCCACCGAGTGGAACCTGGAGCACGCCGGCTACGAGCCCGCCGGACTCCACGTACGCGGCTTCCTCGACCTGTTCCGGGACGTGGCCGAGTACAAGACGGCCCGGCGCGCCGCCATCGAGGCGAAGGGGTACACGATCGTCGCGAACATCGGCAACAGCGCGACCGATCTGTCGGGCGGGCACGCGGAGAGGACGTTCAAGCTGCCGGACTACGACGGTCAGCTCTCGTAACGCGGGCATGCGAAAGGGGCCGGCGCCTTCAGGCACCGGCCCCTTCTCGTCGCCGTGGGACGCCTACGCGTCCTTGCTCAGGTTCGGACCGGCTCCGCCGGCCGCCTGCTCGATCGGCGGGACGTCCGGCAGGGCCGCCTTCTCCTCACCCCGGAAGGTGAACGTGGCGGTCTCGCCCTCGCCCTCGGTGTCCACGACCACGATGTGACCGGGACGCAGCTCGCCGAAGAGGATCTTCTCCGACAGGCTGTCCTCGACCTCGCGCTGGATCGTGCGGCGCAGCGGCCGGGCGCCCAGCACCGGGTCGTAGCCCCGCTTGGACAGCAGTTCCTTGGCGGACTGGGAGAGCTCGATGCCCATGTCCCGGTCCTTCAGGCGCTCGTCCACCTTCTCGATCATCAGGTCGACGATCTTCAGGATGTCGTCCTGCGTGAGCTGCGGGAAGACCACCACGTCGTCGACCCGGTTGAGGAACTCGGGCCGGAAGTGCTGCTTGAGCTCGTCCTGGACCTTGTTCTTCATGCGCTCGTAGTTGGTCTTCGTGTCGCCGGCGGCGGCGAAGCCCAGGTTGAAGCCCTTGGAGATGTCCCTGGTGCCGAGGTTGGTCGTCATGATGATGACCGTGTTCTTGAAGTCCACGACCCGGCCCTGGGAGTCGGTCAGGCGACCGTCCTCCAGGATCTGCAGCAGCGAGTTGAAGATGTCCGGGTGGGCCTTCTCGACCTCGTCGAAGAGGACGACCGAGAACGGCTTGCGGCGCACCTTCTCCGTCAGCTGACCGCCCTCCTCGTAGCCCACGTAGCCGGGGGGCGAACCGAAGAGACGCGAGACCGTGTGCTTCTCGCTGAACTCCGACATGTCGAGGGAGATCAGCGCGTCCTCGTCACCGAAGAGGAACTCCGCCAGCGCCTTGGACAGCTCGGTCTTACCGACACCGGACGGGCCGGCGAAGATGAACGAGCCACCGGGACGCTTCGGGTCCTTCAGACCGGCACGCGTACGGCGGATCGCCTTGGACAGCGCCTTGACGGCGTCCTTCTGGCCGATGACCCGCTTGTGGAGCTCGTCCTCCATGCGCAGCAGGCGCGAGGACTCCTCCTCCGTGAGCTTGAAGACCGGGATACCGGTGGCCGTCGCGAGGACCTCGGCGATCAGGTCGCCGTCCACCTCGGCGACGACGTCCATGTCGCCGGCCTTCCACTCCTTCTCGCGCTTCGCCTTGGCGGAGAGGAGCTGCTTCTCCTTGTCGCGCAGGGAGGCGGCCTTCTCGAAGTCCTGCGAGTCGATCGCGGACTCCTTGTCCCGGCGGACACCGGCGATCTTCTCGTCGAACTCGCGCAGGTCCGGCGGCGCGGTCATCCGGCGGATGCGCATCCGGGAGCCGGCCTCGTCGATCAGGTCGATCGCCTTGTCCGGCAGGAAGCGGTCCGAGATGTAGCGGTCGGCGAGCGTGGCCGCCTGCACCAGGGCCTCGTCCGTGATGGAGACGCGGTGGTGCGCCTCGTAGCGGTCGCGCAGGCCCTTGAGGATCTCGATCGTGTGCGGCAGGGACGGCTCCGCGACCTGGATGGGCTGGAAGCGGCGCTCGAGGGCGGCGTCCTTCTCCAGGTGCTTGCGGTACTCGTCCAGCGTGGTGGCACCGATGGTCTGCAGCTCACCGCGGGCCAGCATCGGCTTGAGGATGCTCGCGGCGTCGATGGCGCCCTCGGCGGCACCCGCACCGACCAGCGTGTGCAGCTCGTCGATGAACAGGATGATGTCGCCGCGGGTGCGGATCTCCTTGAGCACCTTCTTCAGGCGCTCCTCGAAGTCACCGCGGTAGCGGGAGCCGGCGACCAGCGCACCGAGGTCCAGGGTGTAGAGGTGCTTGTCCTTGAGGGTCTCGGGCACCTCGCCCTTGACGATGGCCTGCGCGAGGCCCTCGACGACGGCGGTCTTGCCGACGCCGGGCTCACCGATCAGCACCGGGTTGTTCTTCGTACGGCGGGACAGCACCTGCATGACCCGCTCGATCTCCTTCTCGCGCCCGATGACCGGGTCGAGCTTGGACTCACGAGCGGCCTGGGTGAGGTTCCGGCCGAACTGGTCGAGGACCAGGGACGTGGAGGGCGTGCCCTCGGCAGGACCGCCGGCGGTGGCGGTCTCCTTGCCCTGGTAACCGGAGAGCAGCTGGATGACCTGCTGCCGCACCCGGTTGAGGTCGGCACCCAGCTTGACCAGGACCTGGGCGGCGACACCCTCGCCCTCACGGATCAGGCCGAGCAGGATGTGCTCCGTGCCGATGTAGTTGTGGCCGAGCTGAAGGGCCTCGCGGAGCGACAGCTCCAGGACCTTCTTGGCACGGGGGGTGAAGGGGATGTGACCCGACGGGGCCTGCTGGCCCTGCCCGATGATCTCCTCCACCTGCTGGCGGACCGCCTCGAGCGAAATCCCGAGGCTCTCAAGGGCCTTGGCGGCGACACCCTCACCCTCGTGGATCAGGCCCAGGAGGATGTGCTCGGTGCCGATGTAGTTGTGGTTGAGCATCCGGGCTTCTTCCTGAGCCAGGACGACAACCCGCCGCGCGCGGTCGGTGAACCTCTCGAACATCGTTAATCGCTCCTCAGAGCGGTCAGGCAGTGGGGGGAACTTCCCCTCCCTGTCCTTCCGCAGCTTAGTCCCGCAAGCGGGGACCGCTCATTCCAACTGCCGACACCGTCGATGGCCTCCTGACCCCGCTCACGCCGACATCTGCTCCAACCCGATGGTGCGAGACGATGTTCCCGCAGGCCAGGCAGTTACCCCCATCGCCAGTACGCCCATGGCGAACGGGAGACGTCCCGCCCTGCGTGTCGCCCCCTCCCACTAGGGATGTCTTACCCGCTGCTACGGACAGTCCATGCCGAGTGCACGGGTTCCCTCCGCTACGGGCGAACAACCTTGCGCCTCCCCGCACCCCCGCGCACCCCCCCGTTCGACACCGTTCGCTCACGGGTGAGCACCCAGCGTAACCCGCGGGGCGTCGGGGCGGTTGCGTCTGGCATGGTTCGCGCCGTCACCCCCGCAGTACCGCCCGCCCGCCGCCCGCTCACGCCGGGCGACGACGACGTACGGCACTGGTACGAGGACGTGCTGGGGTGGCCCACGGTGCCCGGGGAGCCGCCGCGGCTGGTGGTGGGGGTGCGCTTCGACGTCCTGGACGTGCCCGCGGAGGCGGGGTGCGCGGCGCTGGAACGCCTCGGGCGTTCGGGCGCTCTGGGGCGGGGGTTTCCCGTGGCGCTGTGCGGCGGCCGGATGAGCCTGCTCGTGGCGGCGGGCAGCGCGGAGGAGCTGCCGGGGCTGCTGGAGTGGCTGGACTGGGGTGCGCTGGAGCTGGACCTCGTGGCGGTCGGGACGGGGGGCCTCATGGAGGCGCCCTGTCCGCCGGTCGCGGCGTCCGGCAGCGACGGTCCCGGTGCCGCCCGGCCGCTTCCCCTGGGCCGGGGCGGTCCGCAGGGGGCCGCCGTGTGGTTGCGGCCCCCCGAGCCGGGGAGCGGGGCCGGGGCCTCGCTGCCGACGCTGTCGGCGATGGGTACGAGGGGTGCGCGGGGGGACGGTGCCGGCCCCCCGGATCTCGTGCGGCTGGTGGACACGGTGGCGACACAGGTCCACCGGGCCCGGCTGCGGCGTGCGGGTGCCGCCGCCGCGGGGGCCGTCGGTCAGCCGTTGGCCTTCTCGTAGGCCTCGCGGATGGACGCGGGGACACGGCCGCGGTCGTTGACCTCGTAGCCGTTCTCCTTCGCCCAGGCGCGGATGGCCGCGGTGTCCTGGCTGCCGCCGGAAGAAGCGCGCGCCTTTCCACGACCGCCGGAAGCGCGGCCTCCGGTGCGGCGACCGCCCTTCACGTAAGCCTCGAGAAGGCCGCGGAGCTTGTCCGCATTGGCGGTGGTGAGATCGATCTCGTACGTCTTGCCGTCCAACGCGAACGTCACGGTCTCGTCCGCCTCGCCGCCGTCGAGGTCGTCGACAAGAAGGACCTGAACCTTCTGTGCCACCGGATTTCCTTTCATCGATAACTTGAGGGCTGGGCCGTACCGGCGTCCGCCGTATCGCCGTCCCTTGTTATATGCAGTACTGCAGTACTCCGGAAAGCAAACCGCTTTTGCCGTAAAAACACAAACCCCTGGCAGAGACCCGCGGTCCTCTCCCGGCACGGAAACATGCGCGTTTCGGACATAGGGCACCGCGCGCAGATCACAGATGCAGAAGCATCCGGCTGTTGCCCAAGGTGTTCGGTTTCACGCGTTCGAGACCGAGGAACTCCGCGACACCCTCGTCATAGGAACGCAGCAACTCCGCGTACACGTCGGTGTCGACGGGGGTCTCCCCGATCTCCACGAAGCCGTGCTTCCCGAAGAAGTCCACTTCGAAGGTCAGGCAGAATACGCGGCGAACACCGAGCCAGCGGGCGGTTTCCAGCAACTTCTCCAGCACCCGGTGGCCCACGCCCGCGCCCTTGAGGCCGGGCTTGACCGCGAGAGTACGGACTTCCGCGAGGTCTTCCCACATCACGTGCAGGGCGCCGCAGCCGACGACCTCCGCGTTGTCGTCCCGTTCCGCGACCCAGAACTCCTGGATGTCCTCGTAAAGCGTCACCGTCGCTTTGTCGAGCAGGATGCGACCGCGGACGTAGGCGTCAAGGAGCCGGCGTACGGCGGCGACATCGCTGGTGCGGGCCCGTCTGACGGTGATGGCTTTTGCGGTGACTTCGGGACTGTCTGCTGACATGAGCGGACGCTATCGTCCGCCGGGCTCCTCCGCGGCGCCGGGGTTCTGCTCCGCCGGCGTTTGGGGGAGCTGGACGATGCGGACCGCGTCGGTGAGAGCCTGCCGCTGTTCCTCGCTCATCATGCCGAAGAAGGCGACGAGAGCGGCGGCGGCGTTGTCGCTCTGCGACCACGCCTCGTTCATGAGGGCGGCGGCGTAGGCGGCGCGAGTGGAGACCGCCTCATATCGATAGGCCCTGCCTTCCGCCTCTCTGCGCACCCAGCCCTTCTGATGGAGATTGTCCAGAACGGTCATCACCGTGGTGTACGCGATGGACCGGTCCTTCTGAAGATCTTCCAGGACTTCCCGAACGGTCACCGGGCGGTTCCACTTCCACACCCGTGTCATGACCGTGTCTTCGAGTTCTCCCAAGGGGCGAGGCACAACTCAGAACAATAGTGGGAAATCCCGGCGATGGCGTGCCGAACAGGCATGTTCAGCTGCACATACGAACAAAAAGGGCGTACGACCGTGGGTCGTACGCCCTGGAGGGGCCGGCCTGGGCGGATCAGGCCTCGGTGCGGGGCGCGGTGGGCTGGGAGCCCTGCGCCCGCGCGAGGGCCGCGTCGACGACCGCGTCCTCCTTGGTCTTGTTGGCGCCGCCCTGGGTCTTCACGATCACCCGGATGACGCCGACGAAGAGGACGGCCATGACGGCCGGGGGGAGGAGCGCGGAGACGTAGTCCATGGCTCCAGGGTAGGACAGGGCTCTCAGCCGGCGGCCAGGTGGTGGTCCGGCGCGGGCGGGGCGGGTTTGCGACGGGGGAAGACCTCGCCGGGGGTGGGGACGGGGCGGGGCGGCTTGGGGGCCGGGCCGGGCTGGGGCCGCGGTGTGGCGGGCGGCTGCTGCGCCGGGTCCTTCTCCTCTTCCCGGTCCTTCTCCGCCGCCGCGCGGCCGCCGGGGAGGGCCAGGAGGAGGGTGCGCCGGCTGAGGTGCAGAAGGGCGGCGGCGGTGGGGTTGCCGCGCAGGGCCCTGAGCGCGGCCAGGTCGTCGGGGCGGGGACGGTACCCGGCGCCCAGCGCCTCCTCGAGGAGCGTGAGGTAGCCGGCCGCGGTGCCGGGAAGGGCGGCGCGGTAGCGGCCGAGGTCGGCCAGGAGGAAGGCGCGCAGCCGGCCGCTCTCCCGCGTCGCCTCGTCGAGGTCTTCGGCGAGGCGGAGGCAGTCCTGGAGGTCGTCGGCCGAGGCGGGGGCGGGGGCGGGGTCCAGGGCGAGGACCAGAGCGCGCCGAAGCACACGCAGCTCCTCCACTCCGAACGCCAGTCCACCGCGAGATCCGTAAGGCGTGGGCATGCACCGACAGTACGCGCTAATCAGACAAACCCCCACGCGTGTCACATACGTGGCGCGAGACGCCACCCGGGTGGGCGGAGCCCCACACCCCCGGGCAGCCCGCCACTCCGCTCCCGCAGGTCCCCCGCCCCGCTCCCGCGGTTCCCGCCGCCCTGTTCCCGCCGTTCCCGCCGCCCGTTTCCCGCGCCTCCGCGCCCGCGCATCCGCACCCGTTTCCCGCGCATCCGCGCCCGCGGTTGCTCCCGCCGCTCTCGCGACTCCCCCGCTCCCGCGGTTCCCGGCGCTCCCGCGACTCCCCGCCCCGCTCCCGCCGTTTCCGCGGGCAGTCGTGCCGCAGGGCGGCACGGGTGGGCGCGACGGCACCCCGCAGGCGCCGGGCTGCGCCGACACCCCCCGCCCAGCCGTCGCACCGGGCCCCGCCGTACGGGTGGGCGCGACGGCACCGGGCAGCGGCGCCGACGCCCGCGCGGGGACGCGCGCCCCCTCCATGCGCCTACATGCGCGACATGTTGCGTTCGTAGACCAGCCGCAACCCCACCAGCGTCAGCCACGGCTCATGCTCGTCGATGACCGAGCTCTCCCCCAGCACCATCGGCGCCAGCCCACCCGTCGCGATCACCGTCACCTCGTCGGGATCGTCCGCCAGCTCACGGGCCATCCGGTTCACCACCCCGTCGACCTGCCCGGCGAACCCGTAGATGATGCCGGACTGCATCGCCTCCACCGTGTTCTTGCCGATCACACTCCGCGGCCGGGCCACCTCGATCTTGCGCAGCTGCGCACCGCGCACCCCGAGCGCCTCGACGGAGATCTCGATGCCGGGGGCGATGACACCGCCGATGTACTCCCCCCGCGCGGAGACCGCGTCGAACGTCGTCGCCGTACCGAAGTCCACGACGATCGCCGGCCCGCCGTAGAGGTCGACCGCGGCGACCGCGTTGATGATGCGGTCCGCGCCAACCTCCTTGGGGTTGTCGGTGAGGATCGGCACGCCGGTCTTCACCCCCGGCTCCACGAGCACCGCGGGCACGTCGCCGTAGTAGCGGCGGGTGACCTCACGCAGCTCGTGCAGCACGGACGGCACCGTCGCGCAGATCGCGATGCCGTCGATGCCGTCGCCCAGTTCCTCGCCGAGCAGCGGGTGCATGCCCATCAGGCCCTGGAGGAGGACCGCGAGTTCGTCCGCCGTACGGCGCGCGTCCGTGGAGATGCGCCAGTGTTCGACGATGTCGTCACCGTCGAAGAGCCCCAGGACGGTGTGTGTGTTGCCTACGTCGATCGTCAGCAGCATGGCCGGTCCTACTCCGCAGCCCGCAGGTCGAGGCCGATGTCCAGGATGGGCGAGGAGTGGGTCAGGGCGCCCACGGCCAGGTAGTCGACGCCCGTGTCCGCGTACGCCTTCGCGTTGACGAGCGTGAGGCGGCCCGACGCCTCCAGCGCGGCCCGGCCGTCGACCAGCGCCACCGCCTCCGCGCACTCGCCCGGCGTGAAGTTGTCCAGCAGGATCAGGTCGGCGCCGGCGTCCAGCACGTCGCGCAGCTGGTGCAGGGTGTCGACCTCGACCTCGATCGGGACGTCGGGGAAGCGCTCGCGGACCGCGGTGAACGCCTCGGCGACACCGCCGGCCGCCACCACGTGGTTGTCCTTGACCAGGGCCGCGTCGGAGAGGGACATGCGGTGGTTGACGCCGCCGCCGCAGCGCACGGCGAACTTCTCCAGGCTGCGCAGTCCGGGAGTGGTCTTGCGGGTGTCGCGGACCTTCGCCCTGGTGCCTTCGAGAACGTCCGCCCACGCGCGCGTGGCGGTCGCGATGCCCGACAGCCGGCACAGGAGGTTCAGGGCGCTGCGTTCCGCGGTGAGGATGTCGCGGGTGCGGGTGGTGACGGAGAGCAGGGTCTGGCCGGCCTCGACGCGGTCGCCGTCCTCCGCGTGGCGTTCGACCTCGAACTCCTCCGTGCAGACGATCGACATGACCGCCTCGGCGATCCGCAGGCCCGCCACGGTGCCCGCCTCCCGCGCGGTGAAGTCGGCGGTGGCGACGGCGTCCTCGGAGATGGTGGCGACCGTCGTCACGTCCACTCCGTGGGCCAGGTCCTCCTGGAGGGCGACGTTGGCGATGTCCTCGACCTCGACGGGGTCGAGGCCGGCGTCGGCCAGGAGCTGGGCGAGCGCGGGGTCGAGGCCGCACTCCAGGTAGGTGTCCTCGTCGGCGCCGCAGGCGCAGCCGTCGCCACAGCCGCCGGAGGAGACGAGGGGAAGGTCGGGGGTGGTCACTGCTGTCACTGCTCCTGGGCGTCGGTGAGGGTCGGGGGGAAGTCTGTGGTGTCGGTGGTGTGCGCCGCCAGCGATCGGTCCGGATTCAGCCGTACGACGATGTGGCGGCGCCATGCCGCGTCGTCGCGCTCGGGGCGGTCCTCGCGCCAGTGGCAGCCGCGCGTCTCCTCGCGCCGCTGCGCGGCGGCGACCAGGACGCGGGCCACGCACAGGAGGTTGGTGGCCTCCCAGGTGTCGACGCCGGGCTCGGCGGTCTTGCCGTTCTCGTCGAGGGCGTCGCGCGCGTCCGCGTGCAGCCGGTGGAGCCGGTCGGCGGCCTCGGCGAGGGAGTCGGCGGAGCGCAGGACGCCCGCGCCCCTGGTCATGGCCCGCTGGACGGTGAGGCGGGCCTCCGGAGGGAGCAGGGGGTAGGCGGGGCGTTCCGTCGCGGGGAGCGGCTGCGGCACCCGCGCGGGGAGGGTGTGTCCCGCGCGGGCGATGTCGGCGGCGATCCGCTCGGCGTAGACCAGCCCCTCCAGGAGGGAGTTGGAGGCCAGCCGGTTGGCGCCGTGCACACCGGTGCAGGCGGTCTCGCCGCACGCGTACAGGCCGGGCACGGTGGTGCGGCCGCGGGAGTCGGTGCGGACGCCGCCGGAGGCGTAGTGGGCGGCCGGGGCGACCGGGATGGGCTCGGTGACCGGGTCGATCCCGTGGGCGCGGCAGGCGGCGAGGATCGTGGGGAAGCGGTGTTCCCACATCTCGGCGCCGAAGTGGCGGGCATCGAGATACATGTGCTCGGCGTGCCGCTCCCGCATACGCCGCATGATGCCCTTGGCGACGATGTCGCGCGGGGCCAGTTCGGCGAGTTCGTGCTGCCCCTGCATGAAGCGCACGCCGTCGGCGTCCACCAGGTGGGCGCCCTCGCCGCGTACCGCCTCGGAGACCAGCGGCTGCTGGCCCTCCGCGTCCGGGCCGAGGAAGAGCACCGTGGGGTGGAACTGGACGAATTCGAGGTCGCTCACCTCGGCGCCCGCGCGCAGCGCGAGCGCCACGCCGTCGCCCGTGGAGACGGAGGGGTTCGTGGTCGCGGAGAAGACCTGGCCCATGCCGCCGGTCGCCAGGACCACGGCGGGCGCGTGGACGGCGCCCACACCGTCGTGCTGGCCCTCCCCCATGACATGCAGGGTGACGCCGGCGGTGCGGCCGTCCGCGTCGGTGAGGAGGTCCAGGACCAGGGCGTTCTCGACGGTGCGCAGCCCGCGTGCGCGGACCGCCTCGACCAGGGCGCGGGATATCTCCGCGCCGGTGGCGTCGCCGCCCGCGTGGGCGATGCGGCGACGGTGGTGGCCGCCCTCGCGCGTGAGCTCCAGTGCGCCGTCGGTCGACTCGTCGAAGTGCGCGCCGGTCGCGATGAGGCGGCGTACGGCGTCGGGTCCCTCGGTGACGAGGATGCGCACCGCCTCCTCGTCGCAGAGGCCGGCACCGGCGACCAGGGTGTCGTCCAGGTGCTGTTCGGGGGTGTCGCCGTCGCCGAGGGCGGCGGCGATGCCGCCCTGGGCCCAGCGGGTGGAGCCGTCGTCGAGGCGGGCCTTGGTGACGACGACCGTCGTCAGGCCCGCGGCCTCGCAGCGCAGGGCGGCGGTGAGGCCGGCCACGCCGGAGCCGACGACCACGACGTCCGCGTCGATGGACCACCCGGGCGCGGGCGCGTGCAGTCGTATGCCTGTGCTGGTCACGAGGCGGCTCCGAAGGTTCCGAAGGTCAGGGTGGTGTTGTCGATCAGGCGGGTGGAGCCCACGCGTGCGGCCACGGCGAGGACGGCCTCGCCGCTGAACCCGTCGCCGATCTCGGTGAAGTCTGCGGGGTCGACCAGGGCCAGGTAGTCCAGTGTGAGCGGCGGTGTGAGGCGCGCGGCATCGTCGAGGACCAGGCGGGCGGCGGCCCGGACGGCGGCGGGGCCGCCGGCGGTGGTGGCGACGGCGTGCGTGTCGGCCGCCGCGCGGGACTCTCCTATGGCGCTGAGCGCCTCGGCACGCGCGCGCGTGGCGGGCACTTCGCTCGCCCGCGCGCGCAGCGCCTGCTGCGCGGCGTGCCGGTCGCGGCCGGCGAACAGGGCCTGCGACAGGGCGAGCGCGGTCTGCCGCTCGGCGGCCGAGAGGTAGCGGTTGCGGCTGGACAGGGCGAGCCCGTCCTCCTCGCGGACGGTGGGCACGCCGACGATCTCGACGCCGAAGTTCAGGTCGCGCACCATACGGCGGATCAGGGCGAGCTGCTGGGCGTCCTTCTGGCCGTACAGGGCGATGTCGGGGCGGGTGAGGTGGAGCAGCTTGGCGACGACGGTGAGCATGCCGTCGAAGTGGCCGGGGCGCGCCGCGCCCTCCAGGCGTTCGCCCATGGGGCCGGCGCTGACGCGGACCTGGGGTTCGCCGCCCGGGTAGACCTCGTCCGCGGACGGGGCGAAGACGGCGTCGGCACCGGACCGTCCGGCCAGCTCGAGGTCGGCGTCGAGGGTGCGCGGATAGCGGTCCAGGTCCTCGCCCGCGCCGAACTGCAGCGGGTTGACGAAGACGGTGACCACGACCTCGCCCTCGGGGCCTGCGGTCTCCCGCGCGGTGCGGATGAGCGTGGCGTGGCCCTCGTGCAGGGCGCCCATGGTCATCACGACGGCACGGCGGCCCGCACGCGCGCGTGCGCGCAGTTCGGCGGCGGTGCGCAGCAGGGTGGCGGTCATCGGTCCTCTCCCGGGTTGCTTCGCTTGCCGTCGGTTCCGTCCGCGAGCACCCCGAGGAGGTCCTCCGCGAGTTCCGGCTTCAGCAGGCCGTGGGCGAGGGCGCGGTCGGCGGTCGCTCGGGCCATCGCCAGATAGCCGGCGACGGCCCCCGGGGCGTGCCGGCGCAACTCGGTGACGTGCGCGGCGACCGTGCCCGCGTCACCGCGCGCCACGGGGCCGGTGAGGGCCGCGTCACCGGAGCGCAGGGCGTTGTCCAGGGCGGCGCCGAGCAGTGGGCCGAGCATCCGGTCGGGCGCCTCGACGCCGGCCGTGCGCAGCAGTTCCAGGGACTGGGCCACCAGGGTGACCAGGTGGTTGGCGCCCAGGGCGAGGGCGGCGTGGTAGAGCGGGCGGTTCTCCTCGGCGATCCACTCCGGCTCGCCGCCCATCTCGATGACGAGCGCCTCGGCGGCCAGCCGCAGCTCCTCGGGGGCGGTGACGCCGAACGAGCACCCGGCGAGGCGCTGCACGTCGACGGGGGTGCCGGTGAACGTCATCGCGGGATGCAGGGCCAGCGGCAGGGCGCCGGCCCGCAGGGCGGGGTCGAGGACCTTCGCGCCGTAGCGCCCGGAGGTGTGCACGAGCAGCTGGCCCGGCCGTACCGCGCCGGTGTCGGCGAGTCCGGAGACCAGCTCGGGCAGCGCGTCGTCCGGGACGGTCAGCAGCACCAGTTCGGACCGCTGGAGGACCTCGGCGGGCGGCACCACCGGCACGTCGGGGAGCATCTGCCCGGCACGCCTGCGGGAGGTCTCGGAGACGGCGGAGACCGCCACCGGGCGGTGCCCGGCGAGCTGGAGGGACGCGGCCAGAGCGGGGCCCACGCGTCCGGCGCCTACGACGCCGACGGTGAGCCGCGCGGGGCGGTCCCGGGGATCTGGCTGTGGGGTTGTGTTCACGCGACGGCGGCCTTCCCGTTCCAGTCCGCTCGGGGTACCGGACGATTTCTCGTCATGTTAACGCGATCGGTTCCGGGGGCGACCGGTTGTCCACAGGCTGTGGGTTTCCGCGCGCCCGCCGAAAGTCGCGGCCGTACGGAAATGAGGGTGCCCGCGCGGACGCGGACGGGGATGATCGCGCGCATGAGTGACACCGACGACGCCACGAGCGACACGAGCGACACCCCGACGCTGCGCGAACGCCGGATCGCCGCCTGGCGCGCGGCCCCGCGCGTGCTCGCGCGCCTCGGCTTCCTCGCCCCGCTCCGGGAGCGGCTGGCCCTCCTGGAGGCGGCCGGCGGCGTGTACGACCTCGACGAGACGTCCGACATCTACGGCAACGGAGTCGTCGAGGCCCTGGAGAAGCGGGTCGCCGGCCTGCTCGGCACCGAGGCCGCCGCGTTCTTCCCGACCGGCACGATGGCGCAGCAGGTCGCCCTGCGCTGCTGGGCGGGCCGCACCGGCACCCCGGCGGTGGCCCTGCACCCGCTCAGCCACCCCGAGGTGTACGAACGGAACGCGTTCAGCCAGGTCAGCGGCCTCCGCCCGGTGCGGATGACGAACGAGCCCCGGCTGCCCACCGCCGCAGAGGTGCGCGACTTCGAGGAGCCCTTCGGGGCGCTGATGCTGGAGCTGCCGCTGCGGGACGCCGGTTTCGTGCTGCCCACGTGGGAGGAGCTGACCGAGGTCGTGGACGCCGCGCGGGAACGCGACGCGGTCGTGCACTTCGACGGGGCCCGGCTGTGGGAGTGCACCAAGCACTTCGGGCGGCCGCTGGCGGAGATCGCGGGCCTCGCGGACAGCGTCTACGTGTCGTTCTACAAGTCCCTCGACGCGTTCGGCGGCGCCGCGCTCGCCGGGCCCTCGAGCCTGATCGAGGAGGCGCGCGCGTGGCGGCACCGGTACGGGGGGAATGTGTTCCAGCAGTTCCCGACCGCGCTGTCGGCGTTGATCGGGCTGGAGCGGGAGCTGCCTCGGCTGCCGTCGTACGTGCGGCACGCGCGTGTGGTGGCGGCTGCCCTGCGGGAGGGGCTGGAGGCAGGGGGGTTGCCCTGGTTCCGGGTGCATCCCGAGGTGCCGTACACGTACGACTTCCAGGTGTCGCTGCCGTATGACGCGGATGTGGTCGCCGAGGTGGCGATCCGGGCGGCCGAGGAGACGGGAACCGTGCTCTTCGCCAACCACTGGGATCCGAAGGGACCGGGGCTGTCCTTCACGGAGGTGTACGTGCGTTCCGCGGGGCTGGAGTGGACGGCCGAGGACGTCCGCGCGGCGGCGGTGGAGTTCGCGCGGCGGCTGCTCCGGGCCTGAGGGTTTACTCGCCCTGGCGAGACCCCCCTCGCTCTCAGGCCCGGCGCGGACAAGGTGCACCATGTGGGCATGAGCGTGAGCATCGACATCGCGGGGCTCCGGCCGGAGAGGGTCGCCGTCGTGCCCTCGCCCCTCGCCGAGCTCGGCATGGCGCTGCACGCGCTGTCCGAGCCGGGGCACCACCCGGGACTCCAGGGCTGGGTGACGGGCGTGACCGCACGGCTGGACCCGCATCTCGCGGACCGGATGTGCGAGGCCGACTTCCTGTGGCGCACGACGTTCTCGGACCTGTTCCTGCCGAGCGCCGGCCTACCGGGCCGCGCGACGCTTCCGGGCGGGACCCTCGACGAGGAACTGGACCTGCTGGACAAGTTGTCCGACGAGCAGTTCGTGGGCGCCGCCCTGGAGTTCACCTGCGCGCTCCCCTACGGCGCTCCGGGCGCGGGCCCGCTCACCGACGAGAACCTGCGGCGCCGCTCGCTGGAGCTGGCCGCCGCGCGGGGGCCGCGCCAGACGGAGTTCACCGAGCGGCTGCTCGCCGACCCGCCGCGGATCAGGGCCTGGCTGCGGCGCTTCCTGCGGGACTGCGACGAGGCGTTCTTCGCCGAGGCGTGGTCCCGGCTGCGGCATCAGCTCGCCGCGGACACCCGCCACAAGACCGACCTGCTCCGGCACAAGGGACTGGCCGGGGCACTGGCGGCGGTGTCCCCCGCGGTGACGCTCGACGAGGCCACCGCGCGGATCACCGTCGACAAGCTGGGCGAGGGCCGTACGGCGACGGGGGACGGCGGGCTGCTGCTGATCCCGACCAGTCTCGGCTGGCCGCATCTGATGGTGCTGCACCGGTACGGCTGGCAGCCGGTGCTGCACTACCCGGTCGGCTCCTCCGAACCGGCCGCCCCGCCGACGGTCGAGCAGCTGGCCCTGCGGATGACCGCGCTGTCCCACCCGGTCCGCATGCACATGTGCCGCCACCTCGCCCGCAGCGCGTACACCACGGGCGAGCTGGTCCAGGTGCACGGTATGACGGCGCCGGAGATATCCCGGCACCTGAGCGTGCTGAAGAAGGCCGGCCTGGTCACCACCCGCCGCCGTGGGCGTTACGTGCTGCACCAGTTGGACGTGACGGTGGTGGCCCGGCTCGGCAGCGACTTCCTGGAGGGGATTCTGCGCTGAGGACGCGTACCGCGCGTGCGGTCAGTCCCAGCGGATGTGCCGGATGCCCGCGAAGTGGCCGGAGTCCGTGACGGTCATGGGGGCGGTCACCACGCCGTCCTGCTCGGTCACGGGCCAGGTCGAGGACCTCGACGGAGCCCCGCCGCCAGGACTCCAGGTCCTGGAAGTCGCCGCCGCAGTCCGGGCGGCGGCGTGCGCGCACGCTACCGGCGCGCGGCCGTCCGTTCAGCCGTGTCCGCCGGCCCGTACCAGGCCCGTCTCGTAGGCGAGGACGACGACCTGTACGCGGTCGCGCAGGCCCAGCTTGGTGAGGATGCGTCCCACGTGTGTCTTCACGGTCGCCTCGGAGAGCACGAGGCGGGCCGCGATCTCGCCGTTGGACAGGCCCTGCGCGACCAGCACCATGACCTCGCGCTCACGCTCGGTGAGGCGTTCCAGCTGCTTGTGCTCGGGCTGCGCGCCCGTGCTGGGCAGCATCGGCGCGAACCGGTCCAGGAGCCGGCGGGTGGTGGAGGGCGCGACCACGGCGTCACCGCTGTGCACCGCGCGGATGGCGGCGAGCAGTTCGCCCGGCGGCACGTCCTTGAGCATGAAGCCGGACGCGCCCGCCTTGAGGCCGGAGAAGGCGTACTCGTCGAGGTCGAAGGTGGTGAGGATCAGCACCTTCGGCGGGTCGGTGTCCGCGCAGATCCGGCGGGTCGTCTCCACGCCGTCGAGCTTGGGCATGCGGACGTCCATCAGGACGACGTCGACGGCGGTGGACCGCAGCACCTCCAGCGCCTCGACGCCGTTGCCCGCCTCCGCCACGACGTCCATGTCCGGCTGGGCGGCGAGCACCATCCGGAACCCGGTGCGCAGCAGCACCTGGTCGTCGACGAGCATCACGCGGATCGTCATCGGGGGCCTCTTCCGTTGGTTCGTCGCAGGGGGTGTGACAGGTGTCGGCGGGGGCGTGCGCGGGCGTCAATGCGCGGGTTTGAGCGGCAGCAGCACACTGATGCGGAATCCTCCGCCCGGGCGCGGGCCCGCGTCCAGGGTGCCGCCGACCATGCCGACCCGTTCGCGCATGCCGATCAGGCCGTGGCCCTGGCCGTCGAAACCACCCTCCTCGTACAGCTCGTGGGGGGCGCCCTTGCCGTCGTCCTCCACGAGAAGGCCCAGGCCGTCGTCGAAGTACACCAGGCGCACGCTGGCGCCCACGTCGGAGCCGCCGTGCTTGCGCGTGTTGGTGAGCGCCTCCTGCACGATGCGGTACGCGGTGAGCTCGACGCCGCTGGGCAGCGGGCGCGGCGTGCCCTCGACCTTGAAGTCCACCGGCAGTCCGGACCCCCGGCACTGCTCGACCAGGTCCTCTATCTGCTGCACGTCGGGCTGGGGCACGTACTCCCCGGCCTCCTGGTGCTCGCCGGTGCGCAGTACGCCCAGCAGGCGGCGCATCTCGGCGAGGGCCTGGCGGCCGGTGGAGGAGATCGTCTCCAGGGCCTTCTTCGCCTGGTCGGGTGCGGCGTCGAGGACGTAGGCGGCGCCGTCGGCCTGCACCACCATCACCGACACGTTGTGTGCGACGACGTCGTGCAGCTCGCGGGCTATCCGCGCGCGTTCGGCGGCGACCGCGACCTTGGCCTGCGCCTCACGCTCCTTCTCCAGCCGGGCGGCCCGCTCCTCCAGCTGCGCGAAGTACGCGCGGCGGGTGCGGATGGAGTCGCCGAGCACCCACGCGAGGGCGAAGGGCACCGCCTGGAAGACCGTTATGGCGATGTTCTCGACCGTGTTCGCCTCATGGTTGGGCCAACGCAACTGCGCCAGCGGGGCCGCGACCAGGGCGGCGGACAGCGCGAGCCGGGAGGACCAGCGCGCCCCGACCGCCGCGACCGTGTAGACGATCACCAGCAGGGCGAAGTCGACGGGCATCGGCGCCACGTCCGTGATCAGCTGTCCCACACCCACGGCGAGGGCGAGGATCAGCATCCGCTCCGGCATCCGGCGGCGCAGGGCGACGACCAGCGACAGCAGCAGCATGACCGGCACGGTGAGGGCCGGCAGATCCGTCCCCCGGCTCTCCTCCATGGTGGTTCCGCTGAGCACCGAGATCCCGAAGAGGACCACGGCCCAGAAGCCGTCCACCCAGGTCGGGTGTCTGCGGAGGAAGTCATAGAGGAGTTGCACGTAACCCAGCGTAGGGAAGCGAAATGCGTGCAGGGGTCAACCGGAGGGCCGATCCCTGGTCGGCACGTGTACTCCGCAAGGTGGAGGTCCGGCATATCCGCGCCCTTAACCTGGGCCGGTGACGACGGCGACGACGGGCGAGGCGGAGGGCAGCGGGCGGGGCCCGCGAGGCTGGCGGGAGGCGGCTCAGGAGGCCTTGTACGGGCCGGACGGCTTCTACCGCGGGCCCGGTCCGGGGCCGGCCGGGCACTTCCGTACGTCCGTGCACGCCTCCCCGCTGTTCGCGGGCGCCGTGGCGCGGCTGTTGTGCCGGGTCGACGAGGCGCTGGGGCGTCCGGAGGTGCTCGACTTCGTGGACATGGCGGCCGGGCGCGGCGAACTGGTCACCGGCGTCCTCGCCGCGCTGCCCACCGACGTGGCGGCACGCGTGCACGCGTACGCCGTCGAGCTCGCCGACCCGCCCGACGGGCTGGACCCACGGGTCGACTGGCGGCTGGTCCTGCCCCCGGAACGGGTCACGGGGCTGCTCTTCGCCAACGAGTGGCTGGACAACGTGCCCGTGGACGTGGCGGAGGTGGACCCGGCGGGCGTCCCGCGGCGGGTACTGGTGCGCCGGGACGGCACGGAGGAGCTCGGGGAGCCGGTCACCGGGGCGGACGCCGGATGGCTGGCGCGGTGGTGGCCGCTCGGGGCCGAGGAGGGGCTCCGCGCGGAGATCGGACTGCCGCGGGACCGTGCCTGGGCGTCGGCCGTGGGCACGCTTGCGCGGGGGCTCGCCGTCGCCGTGGACTACGCGCACACGGCCACCGCGCGGCCGCCGTTCGGGACGCTCACGGCGTTCCGGGAGGGGCGGGAGACGACACCCGTGCCGGACGGGTCGTGCGACCTCACGGCGCATGTGGCCCTGGACGCGTGCGCCGCGGCCTGCGCGCTCCCCGGCACGCGCCTGCTGCCCCAGCGGGACGCCCTGCGTGCTCTGGGCATCAGCGGCGCACGCCCCCCGCTCTCGCTGGCGTCCACCGACCCGGCCGGGTACGTACGTGCCCTCGCGGACGCCGGGCAGGCCGCCGAACTCACCGCGCCGGGCGGGCTCGGCGACTTCGGGTGGCTGGCGCAGCCGGTGGGGATCGCGGACGCGGGGGACCTATTTGTCGATGTCGCCGACGACGAAGAACAGTGACCCGAGGATCGCCACCATGTCCGCGACCAGCGTCCCCGGCAGCAGCTCGGTGAGCGCCTGGATGTTGTTGTACGACGCCGAGCGCAGCTTCAGCCGGTACGGGGTCTTCTCACCCTTGCTGACCAGGTAGTAGCCGTTGATGCCGAGCGGGTTCTCGGTCCACGCGTACGTGTGCCCCTCGGGTGCCTTGAGCACCTTCGGCAGCCGCTGGTTGACCGGGCCCGGGGGCAGCTCGGCGAGCCGGTCGAGGCAGGCGTCGGCGAGGTCGAGGGCGTTGTGGGTCTGCTCCAGGAGGCACTCGAAGCGGGCGAGGCAGTCGCCCTCCGCGCGGGTCACCACCTTCAGGACGTCGCCGAGTTCGCCGTAGGCGAGGTACGGCTCGTCGCGGCGCAGGTCGAAGTCGACGCCGGACGCGCGGGCGATCGGCCCGCTCACCCCGTACGCGTGCACCGTCTCCGGGGAGAGCACGCCGACACCGCGCGTGCGGCCGCGGAAGATCTCGTTGCCGAGGACCAGGTCGTCGAAGCGGTCCATACGGGAGCGCACGTCGGCGACCGCGGCACGCGCGCGGGTGGTCCAGCCGGCCGGGAGGTCCTCCTTGAGACCGCCGACCCGGTTGAACATGTAGTGCATGCGCCCGCCGGAGACCTCCTCCATGACGTGCTGGAGCTCCTCGCGCTCCCGGAAGGCGTAGAAGATCGGGGTGATGCCGCCGAGTTCCAGCGGATAGGAGCCGAGGAACATCAGGTGGTTGAGCACCCGGTTCAGCTCGGCGAGCAGTGTGCGCAGCCACACCGCGCGCTCGGGGACCTCCATGCCGAGCATCCGCTCCACGGCCAGGACCACACCGAGCTCATTGGAGAACGCCGACAGCCAGTCGTGACGATTGGCCAGCATGATGATCTGCCGGTAGTCACGGGCCTCGAACAGCTTCTCCGCGCCCCGGTGCATATAGCCGATCACGGGCTCCGCGCTGACGATCCGCTCACCGTCCAGGACGAGCTTCAGCCGCAGCACGCCATGGGTGGAGGGGTGCTGGGGGCCGATGTTGAGCACCATGTCGGTGCTCTCCGCCGCGCCGCCGATACCGACCATGGTCTCCGTCGTAGGAGTCATGAACACAGTCTCTCCTACGTACGCTGGCCGTATGGAGACGGGGAGCCCGCACGACACGGGAACAGCGGCAACGGGCAGGCCGGCGGTCGCGGACGGCGATGAGCCGGTGTGGATCGCGCTGCCTCCGGGGCTGCTGCGGATGCGGCGGCTGCTGCTGGGGGTGTGGCTGGGGCTGCTGACCCTGGCCACCGCGCTGGTGCCGGGACTGCTCGCCGGACCCGTCTGGGCCGCCTTCGCGCTGCTGCCACTGGCCCTGCTGCTCTGGGGCTGGGTACTGCTGGAGCGGAACTGGCGTTCCTGGCGGTACGCGGAACGCGCCGACGACCTGCTGATCAGCCGGGGCGTGCTGTGGCGCGAGCAGACGGTCGTACCGTACGGGCGGATGCAGCTGGTCGAGGTCACCTCCGGGCCGGTCGAACGGCACTTCGGGCTGGCCAGCGTGCAACTGCACACGGCGGCCGCGGCGACCGACGCCACCATCCCCGGCCTCGACCCGGCCGAGGCGGAGCGCCTGCGCGACCGGCTCACCGAGCTCGGTGAAGCCCGATCGGCGGGGCTGTGACCACCCCCGACGTCCCCGACGCCCCCGAGGCCGTGCGCGGCCGGCCGCCCGTGACGGAACGGCGGCTGCACCCCGTCACACCCCTCAGGCGGGCGTGGGCGCCCGTCGCCGTGCTGATCGGCTGGGCGCTGCACGACCCCGACCAGGCACAGCGCCAGCTGAACCGGCTGACCACGACCACCCTGCTGATCGGCATCGCCGTACTCATTCCGGCCGCCGCCCTCTACGGCTTCCTGACCTGGTGGTTCACCCACTTCGCGGTGACCGACAGCGAGCTGCGCATCCGGACCGGACTGCTGTTCCGGCGCACCGCGCACATCCGCCTCGAGCGCATCCAGGCCATCGACGTCACCCAGCCGCTGCTCGCGCGGGTGGCGGGCGTCTCGAAACTCAAACTCGACGTCATAGGGGCAGACAAGAAGGACGAACTCGCCTTCCTGGGGGCCGGCGAGGCACGCGCGCTGCGCGCGGAACTGCTCGCGCGGGCGGCGGGTTTCGCTCCCGAGACCGCGCACGAGGTCGGCGAGGCGCCGGCCCGGCAGATGCTGCGGGTGCCGGCGGGCGTCCTCGCCGTCTCCCTCCTGCTGACCGGGGCGACCTGGGGCTGGCTCCTCGTCGCGGGCGTCGTGGTGCCGCTGCTGTGGATGGCCACTCACAGCCTGTGGACGGTGCTCGCCGCGGCCGTGCCGATGCTGGGCGCGGCGGGCGCGAGCAGTGTGGGCCGGTACGTCACCGAGTACGACTGGACGCTGGCCGAGTCACCGGACGGGCTGCGCATCGACCACGGGCTGCTCGACCGGGCCCACGAGACGGTGCCGCCGGGGCGCGTGCAGACGGTACGGCTCGTCGAGCCGCTGCTGTGGCGGCGCCGGGGCTGGGTACGCGTGGAACTGGACGTGGCGGGTTCGTCCAACTCGCTGCTGCTGCCGGTCGCCCCGCGCGAACTCGCGGAATCGGTCGTCGCGCGGGTGCTGCCCGGCGTGACCGTGCCCCCGCGCGAGGCACTCGTCCCGCCACCGCGCCGCGCGCGGTGGTGCGTCCCGCTGTGGTGGCGGGGATACGGACTCGCCGTCACCGACGCGGTGTTCGCCACCCGGCACGGCCTGCTGCGCCGCAGCCTGTCCCTGGTGCCGCACGCCAAGGTGCAGAGCGTACGGCTGGTCCAGGGCCCCTGGCAGCGCGCGCGGGGCGTCGCGGACGTCCACGTGGACACCGGCGCGAACAAGTCGGTGACGGCCCGTCTCCGCGACACCGCGGAGGCGGCCGCCCTCCTCCACTCCCAGGCGGAACGCTCCCGCACCGGCCGCAGGGACGCCCTCCCGGACCGCTGGATGTCCTGACCCGCGGGTCCGGCCGCGGAACGCCGACGGGCCCCGCGCGGTGTGCGCGGGGCCCGTCGGGGTGGCCGGGGGTCAGGAGACCGCGCTGCGCAGGCCCTCGACGTCGATGTGTTCCGTCTCGTCGTGGGCCGTCAGGTCGATGACCTGGCCGACGCCGCGCGCCTGCTCGTCGGCGGGCTTGAACTCCGCCTCCGCCTCCGCCTTGTGCAGCGCGAGCGCCTCCTGGCCGACGACATCGGCGAGGTCCTCGTTGTGCACGGTGTCCATCGCGGTGCCGTCCGCGTCCCTCTTCGTCCCGAAGAAGTCGAAGTCGCCCCCGGACACCGGCCGCCGTACCGGCGCGGTCGGCGGTACGACCGCCACCGCCGTCGGCACGGTGAAGTGTCCGGAGGGCCGGCGCACGGACTGGGCGGGCGGAGCGGCCGGCGGCGGAGAGGCCGTCGTACGCTCGTGCTCGCCGGCCTCCTCGATCCGCCCCTCGGCCTCGGTCTCGTCCTCCTGCTCGGGCTCCCTCGTCGGCTCGGGCCCGTCGTCCTCGGGGCCCTCCGCGGAGGCATCGTCGTCCTCGTCGTCCGGGGAGCCCTCGTCCTCAGGCGTGTCACCGGACCCGGCCGGGGCCTCGTCGGCCTCCTCCGGCGCGTCGTCGGCCGCTGCGGCCGGATCGGCGCCGTCCTCCCCGCTCGCGTCGGCGGCCTCGTCCTCGCCTGCGTCGTCCTCGCCTGCGTCGGAGGCGAGCCGCGCCAGCGCCGCGTCGGCCCGCAGGAACAGCTTGGACCCCTCCGGCGAGAAGACGGACGCGGAGGTCTCCTCCTCGGCGACGGCCTCGTCCGGCTCCACGGTCCCGTCCGGCTCCACCGCGCCGTCCGGTTCCACCGTCTCGGCCGCCACCTCCGCGGACTCCGGCGCGGGCGTCTCCGTCTCCGCGTCGCCGGCCGCGTCGGACGTCCCGGCCGGCAGCGCGCGGGCCGGTACCGCGGCCTCTATCTCCAGCACCCGGCGCTCTTCCAGGACGCTCGCCCGGTCGACCTCCGCCGCGGCGTACCGCCGCAGCAGAGCAGCGTGCTCGTTGCGCAGCCCCGCGAGTTCCGCACGCTTGGCACGCAACCGCTGGTCCAGCTTCGTCCGCAGCTCGCGCGACTCCTCGAGGTCGGACTCGAGTTCGGCGATCCGCTCCTCGAAACGCCATTCGTCACTCGCACGCGCGCGGGTGAGATCGGCGACGCGCTTGCCCGCCTGGGTATCCCAGTGCCGCATGACGACGGCGCTCAGAATCGCCGTGACCGCGGCGGCCGCGGCCAGGACACGAAGCACCATCGGTTGTGTGAACACCCAGGACCCCAGGGCGCAGACGGCGGAGACGCCTGCGATCGCCGACGGGGGCAGCATCCTGTGCAGAGGCGGGGAATGACGGTGACGTCCACGTGGCATGGCCAGAAACTTACCGCGCGTAGGCGAATGATGGTGCCCCGCCCCGTAAAAACAAAGCCACACCGAGACTTTCACAGGGCATCAGGGAACGCGGGCCGCGCGTGAATACACATAGTGCCCAAATATCAAGATCGTCCATTGCCCAACTACCCGGCCCGCAGCCGGGCCCTGGGCCGCCCCGCCCCGGACGGCAGGGCCCCGAGGCACCCGGTCCGGCCCCTCCCCCGGTACCGGGAGCGAATCCCCGCGCGCATTCCGGTCCGAGTTCCGGACCCCCGGGGAACCGCGAATCGCGAGCCGTCCCGCGTGCGCCGATCCGCCGGGCATCGGGCATCACCGCAATACGGGCGCAAGGTTTCCCCGGAGCACGGGCCGGCCCCGATTCCGGTCCCGCCCCGACAGGCCCCGCGCGCCCTCCCCGGACCACCGGCACCCCACCGGCCCGAGGCGTCCCCCGCCCCTTCCCTGGGCCTACGCTGAACATATGAGCAACCACAGCGGACGCCGCCAGGTCGCGGGCCTTCCTCAATGGGACCGCTGCGCGGTCATGGGAGTCGTGAACGTCACCCCCGACTCCTTCTCCGACGGCGGCCGCTGGTTCGACACGACGACCGCCGTCAAGCACGGCCTCGACCTGGTCGCCCAGGGCGCCGATCTGATCGACGTCGGCGGCGAGTCCACCCGGCCCGGCGCCACCCGTGTCGACGAGGCCGAAGAGCTCAAACGCGTCATCCCCGTGGTCCGCGGCCTCGCCGCCGAGGGCGTCACCATCTCCGTCGACACCATGCGCGCCTCCGTGGCCGAGCAGTCCCTCGCGGCCGGCGCCGCCCTGGTCAACGACGTCAGCGGCGGACTCGCCGACCCCGCCATGATCCCCGTCGTCGCGGACGCGGGCGCCCCCTTCGTCGTCATGCACTGGCGCGGCTTCCTGGAGGGCGGCACCATCAAAGGCGTGTACGCCGACGTGGTCACGGAGGTCGCCGACGAACTGCACGCGCGCGTGGCGGCCGTCCTGGAGGGCGGCGTCGCCGCCGACCGTGTGATCGTCGACCCCGGCCTCGGCTTCTCCAAGGGCGCCGACCACGACCTGGCCCTCCTCGCCCATCTCGACCGGCTCCTGGCCCTCGGCCACCCGGTGCTCGTCGC
This sequence comes from Streptomyces sp. NRRL WC-3626, assembly GCF_000718785.1. Classification (GTDB taxonomy): domain Bacteria; phylum Actinomycetota; class Actinomycetes; order Streptomycetales; family Streptomycetaceae; genus Streptomyces; species Streptomyces edwardsiae. The sequence goes on from NZ_JOCA01000020.1 coordinate 25,025, forward strand.
CGCCTCCCGCAAGCGGTTCCTCGGCCGTGTCCTGGCCGGCCCGGACGGCGCGCCCCCGCCCGCGCGGGAGCGCGACGCGGCCACCGCCGCCGTCTCCGCGCTCGCCGCGCGGTCCGGCGCGTGGGCGGTCCGCGTGCACGAGGTACGCGCCACCGCGGACGCCGTACGGGTCACCCGCGCCATCACACAGGCGCGCACCGCGCCCCCCGAACCCGGCGCGCACGGCGCAGAAGGAGCCCGGTGAGCGCGCCCCACACCGACGTCGAGCAGGTCGAGGCCGCCAACACCGCCTTCTACGAGGCACTCGAAAGGGGCGACTTCGAAGGGGTGGCGTCGCTCTGGCTGACCCCCGGCGATCTCGGCGTCGACGAGTCGTACCACGACCCGTCGGACACCGGCGTGGTCTCCTGCGTGCACCCCGGCTGGCCGGTGCTCACCGGACGCGGCGAGGTCCTCAGGTCGTACGCCCTGATCATGGCGAACACCGACTACATCCAGTTCTTCCTCACCGACACGCATGTCTCCGTCACCGGTGACACCGCCCTCGTGACCTGCACGGAGAACATCCTCAGCGGCGGCCCCGCCCCCGAGGCCGGCGAGGAACTCGGTCCCCTGGTCGGCCAGCTCGTCGTCGCGACGAACGTGTTCCGCCGCACGCCGGAGGGCTGGAAGCTCTGGGCCCACCACGCCTCCCCCGTCCTCGCCGAGGACGAGGACGGCGAGGACGACGACACCCCGGCCTGAGCGGGTACCCGTCCGCCGGGGCGCGACAAGTGGCGGGAATCACGACAGGCCGGGCGGAAACGGCCGCCGCCCCGTGAGCCCCCGCCGCCCCGGGAGGAGACGGGCGGTGAAATCGCCGGACACCGTACGCTTTCGCACCCCCGGGCCACCGGCACTGTCGGTGGCCGCGGGTAGATTCGAGTGGTGGCCGGTGTGCCGTCCGCACAGGCACCGCCCGGCCGGACCGACGACTTTGCAGGAGTGATAGGCGTGGATCGTGTCGCGCTGCGCGGCCTGAAGGCCCGCGGGCACCACGGTGTGTTCCCCAAGGAACGCGAAGAGGGCCAGACCTTCATCGTGGACCTCGTCCTCGGCCTGGACACCCGGGCGGCCGCGGCCGACGACGACCTCACCAGGACCGTGCACTACGGCATCGTGGCGGAGGAGGTCGTGGCCGTCGTCAGCGGCGAACCCGTCAACCTCATCGAGACACTGGCCGAGCGCATCGCCCAGGTCTGTCTGAAGCACGACGTGGTGCGCGAGGTCGAGGTGTGCGTCCACAAGCCGGACGCGCCGATCACCGTGCCCTTCGACGACGTGACCGTCACCATCATCCGGAGCCGCGTATGACCAGGCCGTCCACCCAGGGCCAGACCGACCCGACCGTCCAGCCCGTTCCCGCCGCCGTGGTCGAGCAGGTCGACGCCGCGGACACCACACTGCACAACCCCAAGCGGGCCGTGATCTCCCTCGGCGCCAACCTCGGCAACCGGCTGGAGACCCTCCAGGGGGCCGTCGACGCCCTGGAGGACACCCCCGGCATCCGGGTAAAGGCGGTCTCCCCCGTGTACGAGACGGAGCCCTGGGGCGTCGAGCCCGGCACCCAGCCCTCGTACTTCAACGCGGTCGCGGTCCTGAAGACCACCCTGCCCCCGTCCTCCCTGCTGGAGCGGGCCCACGCCGTGGAGGAGGCCTTCCACCGGGTCCGGGACGAGCACTGGGGACCGCGCACCCTCGACGTGGACATCGTCTCCTACGCGGACCTCCACTCCGACGACCCGCAGCTCACGCTCCCCCACCCCCGCGCACACGAGCGGGCCTTCGTCCTCGCCCCGTGGCACGACGTCGACCCCGGGGCGGAGCTCCCCGGCCGCGGCCCCGTCGCCGATCTCCTCGGCACGGTCACCCGGGAGGGCGTCGCCCCCCGCGCGGACCTGGAACTCCGGCTGCCCGAGTAGCCGTTAAGGTCGACAGGACCACATTCCGGGGCGCCGTCGTCCGGGGGAACGCGAAGGGACACCGTGAAAGAGCTGCGCATCAGGGTGCTGGCCGGCGTCTTCGTCGTGGCCGGGGTCCTGTCCTGGGCCGGCGCCCGCCTCTGGAACTCCGTGGGCACGCTGCCGAGCGTGCCCGTGGCCGCGCCCATCGTCCTCGCCCTGATCGCGGTGGTCCTCGCGGCCACCGCGCTCTCGCTGCGCGCCCGCCTCAAGGCCCAGCGCGAGCGGCAGGCCGGCGCGAAGGGCGTCGACCCCCTGATGGCGGCCCGCGCGGTCGTGTTCGGACAGGCCAGCGCCCTGGTCGCCGCCCTCGTCGCCGGCATGTACGGCGGCACGGGCGTCTTCCTCCTGGAGTCCCTCGACATCCCCGCCCGCCGCGACCAGGCCATCTACGCCGGCTCCTCGGTCCTGGCGGGCATCGGCGTCATAGCGGCCGCCATCTTCCTGGAACGCGTCTGCAAACTCCCGGAAGACGACGACGACAACGGCCAGGGCACGGCCCGGGCGGCGTGAGACCAGGCGTCAGCGCGCCATGATGAGGCTCATCGCCTCGTTGCGCGTCGCCGCGTCCCGCAGCTGACCTCGCACGGCCGAGGTCAGCGTCTTCGCACCGGGCTTGCGGATGCCGCGCATCGACATGCACATGTGCTCGCACTCCACGACCACGATCACTCCGCGCGGCTCCAGGATCTCCATCAGCGAGTCCGCGATCTGCGTGGTGAGACGTTCCTGCACCTGGGGCCGCCGGGCGTAGACGTCCACCAGTCTGGCCAGCTTCGACAGGCCGGTGATCTTTCCGCTGGTGGCCGGGATGTACCCGACGTGCGCCACGCCCCGGAACGGCACCAGATGATGCTCACAGGTCGAGTACACCTCGATGTCCTTCACGAGCACCATCTCGTCGTGGCCCAGGTCGAAGGTCGTCGTCAGGACGTCCTCGGGCTTCTGCCACAGGCCCGCGAATATCTCCCGGTACGCCCGCGCCACCCTCGCCGGGGTCTCCAGGAGGCCCTCTCGGTCCGGGTCCTCGCCGACCGCGATCAGGAGTTCGCGTACGGCGTTCTCCGCGCGCTTCTCGTCGAACTCGCCGATGGGGGCCATGCCGTCGAGCGTCACGGGGTCGGTCATGAGGTGCCTCGTTCCTGTGCCATCACGCGTGACGGGCACGCGTCTCAACTGCGGGTACGCAAAATGCCGCGCCCCCCAGGCTAGAACCTGGGGGGCGCGGCATCCATTCCGGGCCGGTCAGCTCTCGGGGCGCTCCTCCGGGGTGCGCTCCGGCGCCGGGGCGGGGTCCGCCGCGGTGCTCTTGGCCGTGCTGATGGCCGGCGTCGCGCCGTTCGCCCCGTTCGTCAGGGCCAGCTCCTTGGGGGAGAGGACCGGCGGGCGGGTCGACGGCGTACGGCGCGAGGAGCCGGTCCAGGCGGGCCTGGGCGGGCGCTTGACGATCGGCGCGAAGATCTCGGCGATCTCCTCCTTGCCCAGCGTCTCCCGCTCCAGGAGGGCCAGGACCAGGTTGTCGAGGACGTCACGGTTCTCGACGAGGATCTCCCACGCCTCGTTGTGCGCGGTCTCGATGAGCTTCTTGACCTCTTCGTCCACCAGCGCGGCGACCTCTTCCGAGTAGTCGCGCTGGTGCGCCATCTCGCGGCCGAGGAACGGCTCGGTGTTGTCGCCGCCGAACTTGATGGCGCCGAGCCGCTCGGTCATGCCGTACTGCGTGACCATCGCGCGGGCCACTCCGGTGGCCTTCTCGATGTCGTTGGCCGCACCGGTGGTCGGGTCGTGGAAGACGAGCTCCTCCGCCGCGCGGCCGCCCAGCATGTAGGCGAGCTGGTCCAGCATCTCGTTGCGCGTGGTGGAGTACCTGTCCTCGTCCGGCAGGACCATGGTGTAGCCGAGAGCACGGCCTCTGGAGAGGATCGTGATCTTGTGGACCGGGTCGGAGTTCGGGGAGGCCGCCGCGACCAGGGCGTGTCCGCCCTCGTGGTACGCGGTGATCTTCTTCTCCTTGTCCGACATGATCCGGGTCCGCTTCTGCGGGCCCGCGACCACACGGTCGATCGCCTCGTCCAGCATGTGGTTGTCGATCAGCTTCTGATCGCTGCGCGCGGTCAGCAGCGCGGCCTCGTTCAGCACGTTGGCCAGGTCGGCACCGGTCATGCCGGGGGTGCGGCGGGCGACGGCCGACAGGTCGACGTCCGGGGCGACCGGCTTGCCCTTCTGGTGCACCTTGAGGATCTCGAGGCGGCCCTGCATGTCCGGGCGGTCGACCGCGATCTGGCGGTCGAAGCGGCCGGGGCGCAGCAGCGCCGGGTCGAGGATGTCGGGCCGGTTCGTCGCGGCGATGAGGATCACGCCGCCCTTGACGTCGAAGCCGTCCATCTCGACGAGGAGCTGGTTCAGGGTCTGCTCGCGCTCGTCGTGACCGCCGCCGAGGCCGGCGCCGCGGTGGCGGCCGACCGCGTCGATCTCGTCGACGAAGACGATCGCCGGGGCGTTCGCCTTGGCCTGCTCGAACAGGTCACGGACCCGGGAGGCACCGACACCGACGAACATCTCGACGAAGTCGGAACCGGAGATCGAGTAGAAGGGGACACCGGCCTCGCCCGCGACGGCGCGCGCCAGCAGGGTCTTGCCGGTTCCGGGCGGCCCGTAGAGCAGGACGCCCTTGGGGATCTTCGCTCCGACGGCCTGGAACTTGGCCGGCTCCTGCAGGAACTCCTTGATCTCGTGGAGTTCCTCCACCGCCTCGTCCGATCCGGCGACGTCGGAGAACGTCGTCTTCGGGGTGTCCTTGGTGATGAGCTTCGCCTTGGACTTGCCGAACTGCATGACGCGGGAGCCGCCGCCCTGCATCTGATTCATCAGGAACAGGAAGACCACGACGATGAGGACGAACGGCAGCAGGGACAGCAGAATGCTCACGAACGGGTTCTGCTTGGACGGCGAAACCGTGTAGCCGTCCGGGATCTGCTTGTTCTGGAATTTGTCCTGCAGCGTGCTGGCGATGGTGACGCCCTGGTCACCGATGTAGCTCGCCTGGATCTTCGAGCTGTCCTTGACCTTGACGCCGTCCTTGAGCTGGACCTTGATGGTCTGCTCGTCGCCGGTGGTCAGCTTGGCCGACTCGACCTTGTTCTCATTGATCGCCTGGACGACCTCGCCGGTGTCCACCGTCTTGTAGCCGCCGGACGAGCCGACGACCTGCATCAACACGACCACGGCGAGGACGGCCAGCACGATCCACATGACCGGCCCACGGAAGTATCGCTTCACGTCCATCCATACGGAGCGGTGCCGCCCCGTCCCTCCTGCCATAGTGAGTTTGATAAAGACTGTTCTTCGGACGGTACCCCAGCTTTGTCCCCCGAAGCTGCGGGGGACAGCCGGCGATCCCGTCCACGCATGCTCCAACGCCGCGGAGCCTGCCGGGGTTCCCGATCACGTACGGCGGACCGGGCCCCCTTGTTCAGCCGCCGTAGACGTGGGGCGCGAGCGTACCGACGAACGGGAGGTTGCGGTACTTCTCGGCGTAGTCGAGGCCGTAGCCGACGACGAATTCGTTGGGAATGTCGAAGCCGGCCCATTCCACGTCGATGGCGACCTTGGCGGCGTCGGGCTTGCGCAACAGGGTGCACACCTTGAGGGAGGCGGGCTCGCGCGAGCCGAGGTTGGAGATCAGCCACGACAGGGTGAGTCCCGAGTCGATGATGTCCTCGACGATCAGGACGTGCCGGCCCTTGATGTCGGTGTCGAGGTCCTTGAGGATCCGCACCACACCGGAGGACTGGGTCCCCGCCCCGTACGAGGACACGGCCATCCAGTCCATCGTGACGGGAGTGGACAGCGCCCGCGCGAGGTCGGCCATCACCATCACCGCGCCCTTGAGCACGCCGACGATCAGCAGATCCTTGCCCGCGTACTCCGCGTCGATCTTCGCGGCCAGCTCCACCAGCTTGGCGTCGATCTCTTCCTTGGTGATGAGCACCTTCTCGAGGTCGGCACCCATGTCTTTCGCGTCCACCCGCATCACTTTCGGTCGTCCCACCGGCCGGTCCGGTCCGTCCCGCGACTCGTACGGGTCGGTGGGGTCCGGATTCAGCCCTGCCGAATCACCAGTCTGCCACCCTGCCGACGGGCGACGACCCGGCCGGGGAGGTTGATGGCCCCCTGGCCGCGCCAGCCGGTGATCAGCCGGTCGACTTCCTCGATGTGGCGGGCGAACAGCGAACCGGCCGGTGCGCCGGCCTCGATGGCGGCGCGGCGCAGCACCCGGCGGCGCACGGCGGGCGGCAGATCGTGCAGTGCGGCGCACTCCAGGCGGCCGTCGGCGTCGCGTACGCCGGCTTCGGCGCGGCCCGCCCAGGCGTCGAGGGCGTCCGCGTCGTCGCGGGAGAGCTGGGCCGTACGGGCGAGGGCCTCGACGACGCCCTTGCCGAGGGCCTTCTCGAGGGCGGGCAGGCCCTCGTGGCGGAGGCGGGAGCGGGTGTAGGCGGGGTCGGCGTTGTGCGGGTCGTCCCAGACGGGCAGGGACTGGGCCATGCAGGCTTTGCGGGCGGTCTGCCGGTCGACCTGGAGGAAGGGGCGCCGGTAACGGCCGTCGGCCCCCGAGACCGCGGCCATTCCGGACAGGGAGCGGATGCCGGAGCCGCGGGCCAGGCCGAGGAGGACGGTCTCGGCCTGGTCGTCGCGGGTGTGGCCGAGCAGGACGGCGGCGGCGCCGTGGCGTTCTGCGGCGGCGTCCAGCGCGGCGTAGCGTGCGTCGCGGGCGGCGGCCTCGGGGCCGCCGTCGCGGCCGACGGTGACCGCGACGGACTCGGCGGGGTCGAGGCCGAGTTCGCGCAGCCGGGTGACGACGTCGGCGGCGCGCAGGTCGGAGCCGGCCTGGAGGCCGTGGTCGACGGTGACGCCGCCGGCGCGGACGCCGAGGCGGGGGGCTTCGAAGGCGAGGGCGGAGGCGAGCGCCATGGAGTCGGCGCCGCCGGAGCAGGCCACGAGCACGAGAGGGGAGGGGGGCCGCTCGTGCGTGGACGGGCCGGGGATGCGGCCGTGGTCGTCGAGGATGTCGGTCAGGACGCGGCGGACCGCCAGGCGTATCGCCGCGACCGCGGGGTGGGGACCCATGTCCGGTTCCCTTCATGAAGTTGTCGGGGGGTGAGCCCGAGATTCGGTCACTCAGAGTGTGTAGATGGTGACAGAACCGGGCCGTTCCCCGAGCATTGCACGCCTACTCCGGACTCACGGTCCCTCGGACGGGTGATTGCAGGGGCGTCCGTCTGCCGTCGGCCGTGTGCGGCGCATGACGGGGCGCGGGGGTTCAGGCTTCCGGTTTGCGGTGCACCCGTGCGATCCAGTCCGCCGGTTTGGCGATCTCCGCTTTGGTGGGGAGCGTGTTGGGCGAGGTCCACACCCGGTTGAAGCCGTCCATGCCCGCCTCGTCGACGACGGCGCGCACGAAGCGTTCGCCGTCGCGGTACTGGCGGAGTTTGGCGTCCAGGCCGAGGAGCTTGCGCAGGGCCGTGTCGAGGCGGGAGGCGCCCTTGGCGCGGCGCTGCTGGAACTTCTCGCGGATCTCGTTGACGCTCGGGACGACTTCGGGGCCGACGCCGTCCATCACGAAGTCGGCGTGGCCCTCGAGGAGGGACATCACGGCGGTGAGCCGGCCGAGGATCTCGCGCTGGGCGGGGGTCTGCACGAGCTCGACGAGGGAGCGTCCGTCGTCGCCGTCCTCGCCCTCGGGGCGACCGCCGGCCAGGGACTGGGCTGCCTCGCGGATGCGTTCCAGGACGGTCATGGGGTCGACGTCGGTCTGCTCGAGGAACGCCTGGATCTCCCCCTCCAGATGGTCCCGCAGCCAGGGCACGGCGGTGAACTGGGTGCGGTGGGTCTCCTCGTGGAGGGTCACCCACAGGCGGAAGTCGTGCGGTTCGACGTCGAGTTCGCGTTCGACGTGGACGATGTTGGGGGCGACGAGCAGCAGTCGGCCGCCGCCGTTCGCGCCGGACGGAAGGTCGCGGGTGGCGGGGGCGAAGGTCTCGTACTGGCCGAGGACGCGGGAGGCGAGGAAGGACAGCAGCATGCCGAGTTCCACGCCGGTGACCTTGCCGCCGACGGCGCCGAGGACCATGTTGCCGGGGCCGGTGCCGCGGCGTTCCTGCATTTTGTCGAGGAGCGGTTTGAGGAGTTCGCGGAAGCCGGCGACGTTGGCACGGACCCAGCCGGGGCGGTCGACGACGAGGAGGGGGGTGTCGTGGGTCTCCTCGGTGCCCAGACGAGTGAAGCCCCGGACGTGTTCCTCCGAGGCTTTCGCGTGCCGGCGCAGTTCGGCGACCACGGCGCGGGCCTCGTCGCGGCTCACGTCCGGGCCCGGGCGCATGAGGCGGGTCGCGGTCGCGACCGCGAGGTTCCAGTCGACCATCCCGGAAGAAGCGGCACCACCGATGCTCGTCATGTGTCAACGGTACGTGAGGGGGGCGGTTCGGGGCAGGGTGGCGGTGCGCGGCGGGGTGGGCGGTGGCGCTTCCGGTTTGCCGCCCCCGCCGCCCCGTCCCGTCCCGTCTAAAGGCGGCAGCCGCAGGCCGCCAACGCTGTCGCCGCCTTGTCCAAGGCCCCCTGGGCCGCTGTCGGGTTGGTGGTGTCGTTGGCCAGGAAGGCGAAGGCGAGGAGACGGCCGGAGGTGTCGACGACCGTGCCCGCCAGGGTGTTGACGCCGGTCAGGGTGCCGGTCTTGGCGCGCACGACGCCGGCCGCGCCCTCGGTGTAGCGGCCGGTGAGGGTGCCGGTGAAACCGGCGACGGGCAGGCCGGTGAGGACGGGGCGCAGTTCGGGGTGGGCCGGGTCGCCGGCCTTGGCGAGCAGGGCGGTGAGGAGGCCGGCGGTGAGTCGGTCGCGCCGGTCGAGGCCGCTGCCGTCCTTGACGTCGGCGCCCTTCACGGGGAGCCCGAGCTGCTTCAGACGGGCGGTGATCGCCGCTCCGCCGCCGGCGAAGTCGGGCTTCTCACCGGCCGCGAGGGCGGTGTGGCGGGCGAGGGCCTCGGCGAGGTCGTTGTCGCTGTTGGTCAGCATCCGCTCGACGAGGGCGGCCAGCGGGGGCGAGGAGACCGTGGCGAGCGTGGACGCGCGGGTGGTGGCCTTCGACGGGCCGGGAGGTGTGGCCTTGACGCCGTGTTCCGTCAGCAGGTCGCCGAACTTGCGCGCGGCGTCCGCCGCCGGGTCCGCGATCCGCGGAGCCGGCCCGCTGGTGGAGTCGTCGGTGCGGGCCTCGTCGGCCATCAGGGGGGTGACGGCCGCGATGTTCGGGTTGACCCCGATCGGGTGGATCGTGGCGCCCTGGTAGAGGGTCGTGTCGTACGACAGCGTCACCTCGCGCACGCCCTGCCCGGCGAGGGCGGCGGCGGTCCGCTCGGCGAGGTCGCGCAGGCTCGCGAGATCGCCGGCCTTCTTCCGCGCGGTCAGCGTGGGGTCGCCGCCGCCGACGAGTACGACCTCCTTGGTGTCGGGTTCGTACACCGCTCGGGTGGTGAGGCGGTGGTCGGCCCCCATCGCGGAGAGCGCGGCGACGGCCGTGGCGATCTTCGTGGTCGAGGCGGGGGTGAGGGCGTCCGCGGAGCCGGTGCCGTAGAGCTGTTCGCCGGTGGCGACGTCGAGCACGGCGGCGGCGTGCCGGCCGAGCGCGGGGCTGCTCAGCAGCGGGTCGAGGACGGCGCCGAGGGCCTTGCCGCCGGGTGCCGACTTCACCGTGGTCGCGGTGCCGCCGAGGCCGGTGAGCACGGAAGCGGCCGGTGGGGCCGCCCGGGGCCCGCGGGGCGGCGTACCGGCGTTGGCGCGGACGCCGCCGTGATCTGTGCCACGCGCGGCCTGCAGGGCCACGGCACGGTCCCGCTCGGCCGTACGCTGACCCGAGGAGTCCCAGGGACCGGCGGCGGTCACCACACCCGCGGCGAGCGCCAGACCGGCGGTGCCGGCGGTCGCGGTGAACAGCCAGGTCCCCGGTCGCGCACCCCGCGCGGCCTGCGGCGATCCCGGCCGGTCGGGCCGCGCGAACCGTGGCACGGTGGCCGCGGCGATGCGCGCCAGACGTGGCCGTACGGTCTCCGCGGCCCGGGTGAGACGAGGTCGTACAGCGCTCGCGAACCGCACGACATGCGGCCTCGCGGCCCGCCAAGGCCTCAGCTCCGGCACGACCACCAGCCCCTTTCGCGATCACACACCTGCGTGAGGGACACTTAACCACCAGAACTATGTGCTGATCATGGAGGAGCGTCCGGTGGAGTTCGACGTCACGATCGAGATCCCGAAGGGTTCGCGGAACAAGTACGAGGTGGACCACGAGACGGGTCGGATCCGCCTGGACCGTCGGCTCTTCACGTCGACCGCCTACCCGACCGACTACGGCTTCGTGGAGAACACCCTCGGCGAGGACGGCGACCCGCTGGACGCGCTGGTCATCCTGGACGAGCCGACGTTCCCGGGCTGTCTGATCCGGTGCCGCGCGATCGGCATGTTCCGTATGACGGACGAGGCCGGCGGCGACGACAAGCTGCTGTGCGTCCCGGCGACGGACCCGCGCGTGGAGCACCTGCGCGACATCCACCACGTGTCGGAGTTCGACCGCCTGGAGATCCAGCACTTCTTCGAGGTCTACAAGGACCTGGAGCCGGGCAAGTCGGTCGAGGGCGCCGACTGGGTCGGCCGGGTGGACGCCGAGGTCGAGATCGAGCGGTCCTACAAGCGTTTCAAGGAGACGGGCGGCCACTGAGCCCTCCCGCCGCACGACGCGCGAACGGGCCGCACACACGTGTGCGGCCCGTTTCTGCTGTGCGTGCGCATACTGAGGCGGTACGGGGCAGGCTTACGGACATCTGACGGACGGTGTCGTACAGGGAGAGCGGAGCAGGTGACGGACGCGGAGGACCGCAAGCCGCAGTCGGACGAGGCGAGGAGCGCGTTCACGCCTCCCGCCGTGGTCGCGGCGCCGGCCGAGGCCGAGTCGTCGACGACGTCCGAGTTCGCCGTCCCCGACGGGCTGGCCGTCCCGAAGCACGCTACGGAGTCCGAGACCACCTCGGAGTTCTCCGTCCCGGACGGTCTCGACATGGCCCCGGCCGCCGCGGACGAGACGGAGGGGTCGGCGTTCAGCACGCCGCGCACCTACAGCGCGAAGCAGACGGCGGCGTTCACCCCCGCGAGCGGCATACCGCTGGTCCGGCTGGCCCAGGACGTTCCGTGGCAGGACCGGATGCGCACCATGCTGCGCATGCCGGTGACGGAGCGTCCGGCGCCGGAGCCGGTGCAGCGGCACGACGAGGCCGGGCCGGCCGTCCCGCGCGTGCTCGACCTGACCCTGCGTATCGGGGAGCTGCTGCTGGCGGGCGGTGAGGGCGCCGAGGACGTGGAGGCGGCGATGTTCGCCGTGTGCCGCTCCTACGGCCTGGACCGCTGCGAGCCCAACGTCACGTTCACCCTGCTGTCGATCTCCCACCAGCCGTCCCTGGTCGACGACCCGGTGACCGCGTCGCGCACGGTGCGGCGCCGCAGCCCCGACTACACCCGGCTGGCGGCCGTCTACCAGCTGGTGGACGACCTCAGCGACGACGAGACCCACGTCTCCCTGGAGGAGGCCTACCGCCGGCTGGCGGAGATCCGCCGCAACCGGCACCCCTACCCCGGGTGGGCGCTGACGCTCGCGAGCGGGCTGCTCGCGGGGGCCGCGTCGGTGCTCGTCGGCGGTGGCTTCGTCGTGTTCGTGTCGGCCGCGATCGGCGCGATGCTCGGCGACCGGCTGGCCTGGCTGTGCGCGGGGCGCGGGCTGCCGGAGTTCTACCAGTTCACCGTGGCCGCGATGCCGCCGGCCGCGATCGGGGTGGCGCTGACGCTGGCGCACGCGGATGTGAAGGCGTCCGCGGTGATCACCGGTGGGCTGTTCGCGCTGCTGCCCGGGCGGGCGCTGGTGGCGGGCGTGCAGGACGGTCTGACCGGCTTCTACATCACCGCGTCGGCGCGTCTGCTGGAGGTCCTGTACTTCTTCGTGGGCATCGTGGCCGGGGTGCTGACGGTCCTGTATTTCGGCGTACAGCTGGGCGCGAACCTCAACCCGGACGCGGCGCTCGGCGCCTCCGACGACCCGCTGTGGCAGATCGGCGCGTCGATGATGCTGTCGCTGGCCTTCGCGGTCCTGCTCCAGCAGGAACGGTCCACCGTGCTGATGGCGACCCTGAACGGCGGGGTCGCCTGGGTGGTGTACGGCGCGATGCACGCGACGGGCGATATCTCGCCGGTGGCTTCCACGACCGTGGCGGCGGGACTCGTGGGCCTGTTCGGGCAGTTGCTGGCCCGGTACCGGTTCGCGTCGGCGCTGCCGTACACCACGGCGGCGATCGGACCGCTGCTGCCGGGTTCCGCGACGTACTTCGGTCTGCTGGGGATCGCGCAGAACGAGGTGGACTCGGGGCTGGCGTCCCTCACGCAGGCCGTGGCACTGGCCATGGCCATCGCGATCGGGGTGAACCTCGGGTCGGAGATCTCGCGGATCTTCCTGCGGATCGGGTCCGCGGAGAAGCGCCGGGCGGCCAAGCGGACGCGGGGTTTCTAGCGCCGGGCGCTGTTTTTCCGGCGTGAGCGCCGTCCGGCCCCGGGCGCCATCCAGCTCGGCAGTCGAGGTGGGGTGGCGGCCCGCGGGCCGGCGGGGGTTTGTCGCGCGGTTCCCCGCGCCCCTGGGGGTTTCAGTATCCGCGGTTGTAGGGCTGCTGCTGGTTGTAGTGGTCGTCGCCGTAGCCCTGATCGTCGTACGGCTGCTGCTGGTAGCCCTGCTGGGGGTGGCCCTGGTTGCCGTAGTGGGGCTGCTGGGGCTGGGACGGGGTGATGCGGCGGAGCTGGGTCGTGGCGTCGTCCATGACCGGGTACTGGGGCTGCTGCGGGGCCGCGGCCGCTTCGGCGGCGGCGCGCTTCTTCTTGCCGCGCTCGCGCAGGTACTCGATGAGGATCGGCACCACGGAGACGACGACGATCAGGACGAGGATCGCCTCGACGTTGGTCTTGATGAACTCGATCTGTCCGAGCCAGTAACCCGCGAGGGTGACGCCGCTGCCCCAGGCGATACCGCCGATGAGGTTGTACGTGAGGAACGTGCGGTACTTCATGCGGCCGGCGCCGGCCACGATGGGCGCGAACGTGCGCACGATGGGGACGAAGCGGGCCAGGACGATCGCCTTGGGACCGTACTTCTCCATGAACTCGTGGGCCTTCTCCAGGTTCTCCTGTTTGAAGAGCTTGGAGTTCGGCCGGCTGAACAGCCTCGGCCCGAAGAACTTGCCGATCATGTAGCCGACTTGGTCGCCGATGACGGCGGCCGCCACGATCAGGGTGCACACCAGCCACAGCGGCTGGGTGATGTAGTTGCCCTCGGCCACGAAGAGACCCGCCGTGAACAGCAGGGAGTCACCGGGCAGGAACGCGAAGAGTCCGGACTCCGCGAAGACGATCAGCAGAATGCCGGGAAGGCTGAAGGTCTCGATCAGGTAGTCCGGGCTCAGCCACTCAGGGCCGAGCGCAAGCGTGGTCACGGGGATGTGGCTCCTGCAGCTGGGGGTCAGGGCTGGGTTCGCTGCCCAAATTATGAACGCAGCCGTGGACGCCCGGGTTCCGCGGGGGTGCCGGGACACGCAATCCGCAGGTCGCGGCCCGGGTGTCGGCCGGGCCGCGACGCTCAGGAGGTGTGCCGCGCGGCGTTGGCGAGGATCGCGTCCCTGAGGTGCTCGGCGAGACCGGGCCGCATGGAGTCGTAATACGCCTTGAAGCGCTCGTCGGCGACGTACATCTCCCCGAAGCACCGGTGCATCTCGTACGGCACCTCGAAGTACCACGTGCCGATGTGCCGCCGGTGCTCCTCGGCGAGGTCCATGGCGGCCTCGTCGGCCGGCTGTCCCCCGGCGGCGATCAGGGCGGTGTACCGCTCCTGCCAGTCGTCGACCTCGGCCTGGACGCGCTTCCAGTCCTCCTTGGTGTAGGCCGCCGCGCGGCGCTGCGACTCGGCGTACGCCTCGGTGCCGCCCCAGCGTTCCTCGGCCTCCTCGGCGTACTGCTCGGGGTCCTTGTCCCCGAACACCTCGAACTTCTCCTCGGGGGTGAGGTTGATTCCCATCGTGCGTGCCTCCATGGCGTTCTCCACGGCCGCCGCCATCTTCCGCAGCTTCTCGATCCGGGCGGTCAGCAGTTCGTGCTGCCGGCGCAGATGCGCGCGCGGGTCCGCGTCCGGGTCGTCGAGCAGGACGGCGACCTCGTCGAGGGGGAAGCCGAGCTCGCGGTAGAACAGGATCTGCTGCAGCCGGTCGAGGTCGGCGTCGTTGTAGCGCCGGTGGCCCGCGTGGCTGCGCCCGCTCGGGGTGAGCAGGCCGATGTCGTCGTAGTGGTGCAGGGTGCGCACCGTGACTCCGGCGAATCCGGCGACCCGTCCCACGGTGTAGCTCACTTCCGCTCCCTTCTCGGTACGCGTTCCACCTTCGGCCCTCACGTCGCGTGAGGTGCAAGCCGCACACGGTTTTGTCCGCTTCGTCCGTTTATCGTGTGCGCGTGGCCCAGGACAGCGCACCGCAGGCACCCGCCGCCACCGCTCCGGCGGCCGAGGCGCGCTCCCTGCTGCCGACCATCGTCCCCGCGCTGCTCGTGGGCGTGGTGACGAGCCTGGTCCTGGTGGGGGTGAGCACGGCGGCCGAGGAGCTGCAGGACGTGCTCTGGCAGGACGTGCCGGACGCCCTGGGCGTCGGCCGGTACTCCGTGCTGTGGATGTTCGTGATGCTCGTCGCCACCGGGATCGCGGTCGGGCTGGTGGTGTGGAAGGCGCCGGGGCACGCGGGGCCCGATCCGGCGACCACGGGTCTCGAGGCGCCGGTGCTGCCTCCGGCGGTGCTGCCGGGGCTGCTGCTGGCGACGGCGTTCATGCTGGCCGGCGGGCCGAGCCTGGGGCCCGAGAACCCGATCATCGCGGTGAACGTCTCGCTGGCGGTGTGGCTGGGCGCCAGGGCCTTCCCGAAGGCTCCGGAGCGGGGCTGGGTGGCGCTGGCGGAGGCCGGGACGATCGGGGCGCTGTTCGGGACGCCGGTCGCCGCCGCACTGGTGATCTCCGAGGCGCTGGCGGGGCAGCGGATCAAGGGGCAGCTGTGGGACAGCCTCTTCGCGCCGCTGGCGGCCGCCGGGGCCGGCGCGCTCACCGCCACGCTGGTGTCGCAGCCGAGTTTCGACCTCCATCTGCCCCCGTTCGGGCGGCCCGGCTGGGGCGACCTGCTGGCGTCCCTCGTCGTCGCCTCCGTCGGCGCGGTGCTCGGCATGTGCGCCGTCTACGCCTTCCCGTACGTCCATGGGGTGTTCCGGCGGCTGCGGCACCCGATGCTGATGCTGCCGGCGGGTGGCGTGGTGCTGGGCGCCCTGGCGGCGCTGGGCGGGCATCTGACGCTGTTCAAGGGGCTCGACGAGATCGCGGAGCTGGCGCGCGACCCCGACGGCTGGTCGGCGGGCGGGTTCGCCAGGATGACGGTCGTCAAACTGGCCGCACTGCTCGTCGCCGCGTCCTGCGGCTTCCGGGGCGGGCGGATCTTCCCCGCGGTGTTCGTCGGCACCGCGCTCGGGCTGTGCGCGCACGCGCTGGTGCCCGGGGTGCAGCCCGCGGTGGGCGTGTCGGCGGGCGTGCTGGGGGTTCTGCTGGCCGTCACCCGGCAGGGCTGGGTGAGCCTGTTCGTCGCCGCCGTCCTGGTCGCCTCCCCCGGGATCCTCGCCCTTCTGTGCGTCGCCTCGCTCCCGGCCTGGCTGCTGGTGACGGGGCGTCCGCACATGCAGCTGCGGGCGGACGGAACCGCCGTGCGCTGACCGTCCCCCCGCTCCTCCCCGCGCGTCCGAACCTCGTCATGGGCGTCGACGTCCAGGCCCGCCCGGGACAGGTTCCGCGCCTTCCGCGATCCGCTCCGCGAGCCGCCCGGCCACGTCCCGGGAGGGCTGCCGCACCGCGCGGCAGCCCTCCCGGCCGAGCCGCGGGAACGCGGCCACCGGCATCCATCACTAACGGCTGAGCCGCGAGAACCTCCGTACCGCCAGCGGGAAGAACACCGCCAGCAGGGCCAGGGGCCATACGACGGCGGCCCACACGTGGCCCGGTTCGCCGCCGGGGCTGCCGAAGAGGTCGCGTACGGCGGTGGCGGTCTGGGACATGGGGTTCCATTCGACGACCGTGCCCAGCCAGTCCGGCATGGACTCGGGGGCGGCGAAGGCGTTGGACAGGAAGCCGACCGGCCAGACCAGGATCTGCACGGCCTGCACCAGTTCCGGTTTCCCGGCGATCAGGGCCAGGTGGATGCCGATCCACAGCATGGCGAACCGGAACAGCAGGAGCAGTCCCACGGCGCCCAGGAAGCCGTCCGGGCCGCCCTGCGGGCGCCAGCCGAGCGCGGCGGCGACGCCGAGGAGGACCGTCAGGCCGAGCGCCGACTGGAGCATGTCGGCGGCGGAACGGCCGACCAGGACCGCGCCGTTCGCCATCGGCATGGAGCGGAAGCGGTCGATGACCCCCTTGTCCAGGTCCTGGGTGACGGCGATCATCGTGCCCTCCAGGCCGAAGGCCATGGTGAGCGCGAGCATGCCGGGCACCAGGAAGTCGAGGTAGTCGCCGCTGACGCCCCGGCCGCCGCCGACCAGGTAGCCGAACATCAGCAGCAGCATCACCGGGAAGACCAGGTTCACCACCACCGCCGCCGGCCGGCGTCCCCAGCGGGCGAGTTCGCGGCGGGTCATGGTCCAGGAGTCGGTCAGGGCGTACGCCGTGCTGCTCACGCGGCCTCCGTCGTGCGGTCGTCGTGTCCCGTCAGCCGCAGGAACACCTCGTCGAGGGTGGGCCTGCGCAGGGCGATGTCCTCGGCCTCGATACCGGCCTCCTCCAGCGCGCGCACGACCCCGGTCAGGGCCGCCATGCGGTCGATGACCGGGGCGCTGAGGAGCCGCCGGTCGGTGTCCACGGTGACCGCGTCCTTGGCCACGGGCAGCAGGGCGACGGCCGCGCCCAGCTGCCCCGCGTCGCGCAGGACGACGTCGATGCGGTCGCCGCCGATGGCCGCCTTGAGCGTGTCCGCCGTGCCGTCGGCGACGACCCGGCCGGCGTCGACCAGACAGATGCGGTCGGCGAGCTGGTCGGCCTCCTCCAGGTACTGGGTGGTGAGCAGGACCGTCGTACCGCCGCCGACCAGGGAGCGGACGGAGTCCCACACCTCCGCGCGGCCGCGCGGGTCGAGGCCGGTGGTGGGTTCGTCCAGGAACAGCACCTCCGGTTCGGTGATCAGGGAGGCGGCGAGATCGAGGCGGCGCCGCATGCCGCCGCTGTACTGCTTCACCGCCTTGGGCCCGGTGCCGGAGAGCTCGAAGCGCTCCAGGAGTTCGTCCGCACGCGCGCGTGCGCGGCGCGCGCCCAGGTGGTGCAGCCGGCCGAACAGCTCCAGGTTCTGCCGTCCGCCGAGTTCCTCGTCGAGCGCCGCGTGCTGGCCCAGCAGGCCGATGCGCAGCCGTACGGCGTACGCCTCGCGCACGACGTCGTGACCCGCCACCTCGACCCGGCCCGCGTCGGGGCGGAGCAGGGTGGACAGGATGCGGACCAGGGTGGTCTTGCCCGCGCCGTTGGGCCCCAGGACCCCGTGCACGGTGCCGCGGGTGACGGTCAGGTCGAGGCCGTCCAATGCGTGTTTGCCACCGAATGTCTTGCGTGCCCCTTCGACGGTGATCGCCGCGTCGGCCACTCGGACTCCCTCGCTAGACAAATTTGACTACCTGGAGAACGTAACGCGCGCGGAGTGATTGGTCAAACTTGATTAGCGGGCGTCCTGATCGTCGGCGTGCGGCCGTCCCGACCCGAACGGGTTCTCCTGCCCCTCCGCCAGCACCCCGACGAACGGGTCGCCCTCACCGGCGAAGGTGTAGGCGCCGCCCCGGACACGCTCGATCAGGCCCCTCGTCCACTCCGCGCCGGAGTCGGCGGAGTGCACCCAGAAGTTCATGATCTCGCCGATGTGCCCGAGCTGGCCGGGACCGTCCTCGGGCGTGTAGTACTCGGTGACGGAGGACCGCCACTCCTCGATCCTGCGCACTCGCTCCTCCAGGAGGGCGAGGGCCTCCTCACGCGGCAGGTCGACCATGAAGCCGAGCGCCGCGGTGAGGACGTCCGGCCGCTGGTCGTAGGCGGTGAGGTAGGCGCGCAGCAGTGTCAGGTACTCCTCGGTGCCCCGCGCGGTGATCTCGTACTCCACGCGCGGGGGCCCGCCCGCCGTGGACGGCGCGATCTCGTGCGCGAGCAGCAGTCCCTGCTTCGCCATCTGCTTCAGCGCGTGGTAGATCGAGCCGGGCTTGGCGTTGGACCACTCGTGCGCGCCCCAGTACTCCAGGTCGTTGCGCACCTGGTAGCCGTGGGCCCGCCCGTGCTGGCGCACGGCGCCGAGCACCAGGAGACGGATTGCTGACATGGGGCCAGCGTAGGACCCCCGGGATCATGCCCGGGGGCTGCCCTGCCCGTCGCCGGCCGGCCGCGGCGGTCTTCCGCCGGTCCCCGCCCGCGCGTGCTCGCGCGTGCCCGCGCGTGCCCGCTCAGAACGGGAAGCCGCTCCGGCCGTGCTGCACCGAGATCCACTTCACCGTGGTGAAGGCGTCCAGCATGGTGTCGCCGTTGAGCCGGCCGATGCCGGAGCTCTTCTCGCCGCCGAAGGGGACGATCGGCTCGTCGTGCACGGTGCCGTCGTTCACGTGGAACATGCCGGTGTCGATCCGCTTGGCGAAGCGGACGCCCCGCTCGATGTCCCCGGTGTGCACGGCGCCGCTCAGGCCGTACGGCGTGTCGTTGACGAGGCGTACGGCCTCCTCCTCGCCGTCGAACGGGACGAGGAAGGCGACGGGTCCGAAGACCTCCTGCTTCAGCAGGGGCGAGTCGGCGGGCAGACCGGTGAGGACGGACGGCTCGACCAGGTTGTCCCGGCGCGCGCCCCGGACCAGGGCGGTGGCGCCCTCGGCGAGCGCCTGCTCGACCACGCCGGACAGGGCGTCCGCCTGGCGGGAGTTGATCACCGGGCCGATGACCGTCTCCGGGTCGCGCGGGTCGCCGGCCTTGAGGGAGCGGACCTTGGCGACGAACTTCTCGGTGAACTCGTCGGCCACCGAGCGGTCCACCAGCACACGGTTGGCGGCCATGCAGACCTGGCCCTGATGGACGTACCGGCTGAAGACGGCCGCGTCCACGGCGTAGTCGAGGTCGGCGTCGTCGAGCACCACCAGCGCGCTGTTGCCGCCGAGTTCGAGCACCGAGCGCTTGAAGAGGGAGGCGCAGACGGTGGCCACATGGCGGCCGACCGCGTCCGAGCCGGTGAAGGAGATGACCTTCGGGACCGGGTGCTCCAGGAAGGCGTCGCCTATCTCCGCGATGTCGGTGATGACGACGTTGAGCAGACCGCCGGGCAGGCCCGCGTCCTCGAAGATCTTCGCGACGAGGGAGCCTCCGACGACCGGCGTGTTCTGGTGCGGCTTGAGCACCACGCCGTTGCCGAGCGCAAGGGCGGGGGCGACGGACTTCAGGGAGAGCAGGAACGGGAAGTTGAAGGGACTGATCACGCCCACGACGCCGACGGGCACGCGGTAGACGCGGTTCTCCTTGCCGTCGACCGGCGAGGGGATGATCCGGCCCTCGGGGGCCAGCGCCAGATGGACCGCCTCGCGCAGGAACTCCTTGGCGAGGTGCAGCTCGAAGGCGGCCTTCAGGCGGGTGCCGCCGAGCTCGGCGACGATCGCCTCGGCGATCTCCTCCTCGCGCTCCTCGACCAGCCTGAGCGCCTTCTCGAACACCGCGCGGCGGGCGTACGGGTTGGTCTGCGCCCATTCCCTCTGCGCGCGGGCGGCCGCCTTGTAGGCCTGATCGACCTCGCCGACCGTGGCGATGGTGATCGACGCGAGCTTCTCGTCGTCGTACGGGTTGAAGTCGATGATGTCCCAGGAGCCGGTGCCCGGGCGCCACTCACCGTCGATGTACTGCTGAGCGAGGTCGGTGAAGTACGACGACATGTGATTCCTCGATCCCTTGCTGCATCAGCGGAGCACTGATCGACCGCGTTGTCTGACCGGACGTCATCGTACTTATGTTTCATACGAGTTGTAGGGGTCATCCGGACAGCCGTACGGGCTCCCCTAGGACAGTTGCAGCAGTCCGCGCAGGAGGTCCCGGCTCTCCGACGGGCCCGGACTGTCGTGCAGGAGGTCCTTGAGGGCCTTCTCGTACTGGGCCACGTCCTCGGGTTTGTCCAGGTACAGCGCGCTGGTCAGCTGCTCCAGGTACACGACGTCCGAGAGGTCGGACTCCGGGAAGCTGAGGAGGGTGAACGCGCCCGACTCACCGGAGTGCCCGCCGAGACTGAACGGCATGACCTGCAGCCGGACGTTGGACCGCTCGGAGATGTCGATGAGGTGCTGGAGCTGGCCGCGCATCACCGCGCGGTCCCCGTACGGCCGGCGCAGGGCGGCCTCGTCGAGGACGACGTGGAACTCGGGGGCGCTCTCCGAGACCAGGTACTTCTGCCGCTCCAGGCGCAGCGTCACCCGCCGCTCGACGTCCTCCTCGCTCGCGCCCTTCATGCCCCGGCGCACCACCGCGCGGGCGTACTCCTCGGTCTGCAGCAGGCCGTGCACGAACTGCACCTCGTACGCCCGGATCAGGGCGGCCGCGCCCTCCAGGCCCACGTATGTGGGGAACCAGCTCGGCAGCACGTCCGAGTAACTGTGCCACCAGCCCGCCACATTGGCCTCCTTGGCGAGGGAGACCAGCGACAGGCGCTCCTGCTCGTCCGTGATGCCGTACAGCGTCAGGAGGTCTTCGACATCCCTGGTCTTGAAGCTCACCCGGCCCAACTCCATGCGGCTGATCTTCGATTCGGAGGCGCGGATCGAGTAGCCCGCGGCCTCGCGCGTGATCCCCCGCGCCTCACGCAGTCGCCGCAGTTGTGATCCGAGCAGCATGCGCCGCACCACCGATCCCGGCTCTCCCGCGCTCACGTTCGCCAGCCTCCCCAACGTCTTCAGGGCCCGCAGTCTGCCACTAAAACACTTCGAGCAGTACTCGTCCGGTTACGGAAACGGAATCCAGCCGATCAATCCGATCAGGAACGAGCACGGAACGGGCACGGAAACAGCAAGAGAGGAGAGGGGAGAAGTCACGACGAGGCCAGGGAACAGGCGGAAGAGAACATGAAGTTGACGGAAAAAATGCCCAACAAACCAGCACGGGGGCGCTGATTTCGGTCAGCTGCACGTGCATCTGCCCTTGCATCTGCTGTACGTATCGGAAACCATGGTCCCGCACCACCGCAGCCTCGCTACGACCGCGAATTCCCGGGAGTGCCTCGCATGGGGACGAATGGATCGACCATGCTCGAGCCGTTACGGCAGGGCCTTCCGCCGCTGAACCTCGCGGCCGCCTCCGACGCCGCCTCCTGCGCCCTCCCCGCTCGCTACGAAGCGGTCCGCGAGGCCCGGCGGTTCACCCGCAAGACACTCGAGCAGTGGGACACCGGGGACCGTTTCGACGACGTGTGCCTGGTCGTCTCCGAACTGGTCACCAACGCCCTGCGGCACGCGCTGCCGGCCGGCACCCCGCGGCCGACGGCGCCGGACCTGCCGGTACGGCTGCATCTGCTGCGGTGGACCGAGCGGCTGGTGTGCGCGGTGCGCGACCCCAGCGACGACGGTCCCGTCGCCCGCGCCCCGGAGGACCTCCCCGCCGACTTCTCCGCCGAGTCGGGCCGGGGACTGTTCCTCGTCGATTCCTTCAGCGACGGCTGGGGCTGGCACCCGATGGCCGGACGGCTCGGCGGCAAGGTGGTCTGGGCGCTGTTCCGGCTGCCGCACACGGCGGACCGCTCCGGCCCCGGCGCATGACGAACCGCGGCGCGTCCGTGCGCCGCGGTTCTACGCGCGTCATCGCCTCCTGAGCACCTCAGGGCGCTCCCATCCGCCCCGGCGCACCGGTCAGCCGGCGACCAGATGGTCGAACTCGCCGTCCTTCACGCCCAGCAGCATGGCCTCGATCTCCGCGCGGGTGTAGACGAGCGCGGGGCCGTCGGGGAAACGGGAGTTGCGCACCGCCACCTCGCCGCCGGGCAGCCGGGCGAACTCCACGCAGGATCCCTGCGAGTTGCTGTGCCGGCTCTTCTGCCAGGCCACACCGTCGAGCCCGGTGGCCGCCATGCCGTTGTACACGCCGGACGCGTCGGCACCGTCGTAGACGTCGCCGTCGTACACGTCGTGGTCCACAAGTCGCTCCCCGCTGGTGCACTGGCTGGTGTGGCCATTGATGCAGTGGTCAACTGATGCGGATCATAGCTTTGTTCATGTGCAGATGCATGGGCATATGCACGTGCACGCGCGGTGTTCCCGCGATTACAGCCTCGGCGGTCGTGTGGTGTCCGCTTTGGCGGATGCTTTACCGAACCCCGCTCCCTATGAGACGCGCGCGGGGGCGCATGTGTTCCCTCGTGTTCCCTTGCGTGCTGCCCGCATTCCACGTCCCGGCCCCGCCGTTCAGCAGTGGACACGCTGTGCGAGGTGCGTCACGGAGGCTGGTGGGCCGGAGGGTGGGTCCTGTTAGCTGACGGCGGTCGTCCGGCCGCCGGGGCCGGATTCAGCTAGGGGGCTCGCAGTGACTTCGAGGGCTTGGGTGGGGCACTCACGCGTATCGCCGCCGGCACCGCGCGGCGGGCGGTTCCGGCGCACGCGGGTCGCGACGGCGGCCGTGGGGCTGACCGGCGCGCTCGCGCTGACCGCGTGCGGTGGGGGCGGCTCCGACGACTCGGACACCAAGCCCACGCCTGCCCCGTCGGCCACGGCGGCCCCGAGCCCCGACGTGAGCAGGGCTCCGGCGGGCCCGCTGGAGGGCAGCTGGCTCGTCACGGTCGACAGCCAGGCCGTCGTCCTGATGGTCAGCGGCGAGGAGGCCGCCCTCTTCGCCACCGGCGGCACCGTGTGCAGCGGTACCGCGCGGGAGGAGGGCGGGACCCGGACGATCCGCCTGAAGTGCGGCGACGACGAGGACCGGGCGAACGGCACGGTCGTCTCCGTCGACAAGGACTCCCTGAAGGTCACCTGGAAGAGCCCCCTCGGCACCGAGACGTACACCAGGGCGGAGGGCGGCTCCTTCCCGTCGGGGCTGCCGACGGAGGGGGTGGGTCCGTAGCGCCTCGACCGGCGGGGTCCCCTTCTCCGGCGAACCGGTGGCGGGTGCGTGATGATGGCCGGTGGGCACTTCCGCGAACCCCAGAGGATCATTCATGCGCACCACGCCGATCGCCGTACCCGCCGTCCTCGCCGCGCTTCTCCTGCTGGCCGCCTGCGGCGGCCCGGACGGTGACGACGGGAAGCCGGACAGCAGCCCCTGCTCGGCCGCCACGGTGAGCATGGAGGTCGGTCCCGCGAGCATCGCGCCGGCCGCGGGGGACACCGGTGAGGTTCCCGTCGGCTTCACCAACCAGAGCGCCGCCTGCACTCTCGACGGCTTCCCCGAGGTGCTGCTGGCGGGGGCCGGTGACTCCGAGAGCCTGGACGTGCCGCCGACCAAGGGCGCCAAGGCGCAGAAGCTGACCCTGGCCAAGGGCGAGTCCGCGTCCTTCACCCTCACCTACGAGCGCGGCCCGCGCGGGGACGGCTCCTTCGACGCCGAGAACCTGCGGGTCGAACTCCCCGGCGACTCGGACGGCCGTACCTTCCGCTGGACGTACGGCCCGGTCGCGTCCGACGGCGGGGGCGGCCACAAGATCTCCGTGGGCGCGTACCAGCAGGTGGGTGACTAGGACGCACCGGGAAGGTGCGGGCGGGCCCTGACCTGGGCGTCGTCGGCCGCGCGGGCGCCCTCCTCCCAGCCCGCCGCGTCGCTCACCCCGCGCAGCCGGGTGGTCGTCGTCTCCGGGAACAGGCGGTCCGTCCGCTCGGTGACCGCCACCGCGCGGGAGGCGAGGACCGGGAGCAGGTCGTCGCTCACCCGGGTCTCGGCGGCGGCCGCGAGACGTGTGCCCACGCGGTGCGCGTAGGCGGCGAGGAAGGACTGCCGGAAGGTCTTGGTCCGCTTGCGTCCGCCGGCCCGCTGCGCGGCCTCCGCCCTGGTCATCGCGGTGGTGGCCTGCACCAGCAGTGAGGTGTAGAGGAGTTCCACCGCCTCCAGGTCCACGGCGAAGCCGACCACGGTGGAGAAGCCCAGCGGTTCGTTCCACACGGCCCGGCAGTGGTTCGCGCCGGCGACCGCGTCCAGCAGGACCGCCTTGGCCTGCTCGTACGGCGGCTCCACCCCGATCCGGCAGGCTCCCGGCGTCGCGGCCGAGGGCGCCCGCGCGGCGAGCAGCGCCTCGTCGACGCTGTGCCGGGCCATCAGCTCCTGCGCCTTGGCGCTCAGTGCCTCCGCCTCGTCCGGGAACCCGGTCGCCTCCGCCTTGGCGAGCAGCGCGCGGATGCGGCCGAGCATGCGGGACTCGGGCCGCCGGTCGCGCGGATCCGGGGCGGCGGTCTCGTCGAGGGGTTCGAGGGCGGGCAGCCGCAGCAGCAGGCGGTACAGCTCCAGTACGGCCGAGGCGTACGAGAAACGGTCACCGCGCGGGACGTCGTCCGCTTCCAGCCCGTCGAGCTGGGCCTGCCAGCGGGGCCCGCGCGGCCGGTCGTCGCGCGGTGCCCGCGCAAGGATCAGCGCGGTGACGAGCCGTACGTGGATGTCGTCCAGCTCGCGGCGGACGATCCGTACGACATCGGCGGGCTGCCAGCCGCGCTGCCAGGCGGTGGCCACGAACTCCTCGCCCCGCCGGGCGAGTTCCGCGTCGGCCGCGGGATCGGCGGCGAGCAGGGACGCGCCGGTGTCGAGGGCGGTGTCGCCGGTGTCGTAGAGGGCGGCCCGGAAGGCGCGGTCGACGGTGCTGGACGTACTCACGGGCCGATCGTGCCATGCCCGGAGCGTTCACCCGAAGGTGTCAACCGCAGGTTGACAGTGGTGGGGTGTCAACTTACGGTTGACACATGACGAAGGACCCCGCCATCAAGTCATCCATCCGTCTCGACGACCTCATCGCGGCCATCAAGAAGGTCCACGAGGAGCCGCTCGCACAGCTCCAGGACGCGGTGCTCGCCGGTGAGCACCTCGGCGACGTGGCCGACCACCTGATCGGCCACTTCGTGGACCAGGCCCGCCGTTCGGGCGCCTCCTGGACCGACATCGGCCGGAGCATGGGCGTCACGCGCCAGGCGGCGCAGAAGCGCTTCGTACCGAAGGAGGGCAACGAGCTCGACCCGAGCCAGGGCTTCAACCGCTACACGCCCCGTGCCCGCAACGTGATCATGGCCGCGCACACCGAGGCCCAGACCGCGCACAACGCCGAGGGACTGCCCGAGCACCTGGTCCTCGGTCTGCTGGCCGAGCCGTGGGGCCTCGCGGTCAAGGCGATCGACGAGCAGGGCGTCACCGTGCGGGCGGTCGCCGAGGCCGCCCGCGCGGCGCTCCCGCCGGCCGTCGAGGACGCCCCGGAGCTGGTGCCGTACGGCCCGGCGGCCAAGAAGGTCCTCGAGCTCACCTTCCGCGAGGCCCTGCGCCTCGGCCACAACTACATCGGCACCGAGCACATCCTGCTCGCCCTGCTCGAGCACGAGAACGGCGAGGGCCTCCTCAGCGGTCTCGGCGTCACCAAGCCCGCCACCGAGCGGTACGTCGCCGACATGCTGGCGCAGTACGTCGAGACCGAAACGGCCGACGAGACCGGCCGGGAAGACTGACCGGGGACCGTTGTCAGACCCCCCTGGCACACTCGCAGCATGGCCGACCGGTGGGCACTCGCTCCGGCCGGGGACGGTGGCGTGGACGTCGCCCTCCTCGGCCCGGACGGGCTGCCCGCCGGCCCGGTGCACCGGGAGCCGGACCTCGCCGAGGCCGTGCGCGGACGCCCCGGTGTCACGCGATGGGTGTGGCGGTCCACGGCCGAGGTGTACCCGCGTCTGCTCGCCACGGGGGTGCGAGTGGAGCGGGCCTACGACGTCGAGACCGCCGAGACACTTCTCCTCGGCCACGAGGGGCGGTACGGGGAACCCCGTTCGGCCGCGGCCGCGCTGGCCCGGCTGCGCGGCGGCCCCGTACCGCCCGATCCGCCGCAGCGCCATGCCGAACCGGGCGCCCAGTCCTCCCTCTTCGAACCCCGGGGCGTCCCGCTGCCCCTGCCGGACCTCCTCGCGGTCTACGCCGAGCAGCAGCGGCGCACCGACGCGACCGCGCACCCGGACCGGATGCGGCTGCTGACGGCCGCCGAGTCGGCGGGGACGCTGGTGGCCGCCGAGATGAACCGCGCCGGGCTGCCCTGGCGGGCGGACGTGCACCGCGCGGTGCTGCACGACCTGCTGGGCGAGCGGTACGCGGGCGGTGGC
This sequence comes from Streptomyces sp. NRRL WC-3626, assembly GCF_000718785.1. GTDB lineage: Bacteria > Actinomycetota > Actinomycetes > Streptomycetales > Streptomycetaceae > Streptomyces > Streptomyces edwardsiae. Next base: position 51,469 of record NZ_JOCA01000020.1, read on the forward strand.
GAGCCGCGCCGGCTGGCCGAGCTCGCCGACGAGGTGTCCGCCGCCTTCGGCCACCGGGTCCGGCCGGACCTGCCCGCCGAGGTGGTGAAGGCGTTCTCGCGGGCCGGCGTCAAGGTCACGTCGACCCGCCGCTGGGAGATCGAGTCCGTCGACCACCCGGCCGTCAAACCCCTGCTCGAGTACAAGAGGCTGTACCGGATCTGGGTCGCCCACGGCTGGTCCTGGCTCCAGGACTGGGTGCGCGACGGCCGCTTCCGGCCCGAGTTCCTCGCCGGCGGCACCGTGACCGGCCGCTGGGTGACCAACGGCGGGGGCGCCCTGCAGATCCCCAAGGTGATCCGCCGCGCGGCCGTCGCCGACCCGGGCTGGCGGCTCGTCGTCGCCGACGCCGACCAGATGGAACCCCGCGTACTGGCGGCGATCTCCCGCGACCCCGGACTGATGCAGGTGGCCGGCCGGGAGACCGACCTCTACCAGTCGGTGTCCGACCGCGCCTTCTCCGGCGACCGCGCCCAGGCCAAACTCGCCGTCCTCGGCGCGGTGTACGGCCAGACCTCCGGCGACGGCCTGAAGAACCTCGCCGCGCTCAGACGCCGCTTCCCCAGGGCGGTGGCGTACGTCGACGAGGCCGCCCGCGCGGGCGAGGAGGGCAGACTCGTACGGACCTGGCTGGGCCGCACCTGCCCGCCGGCCGCCCGTACGGGCGACGACGCGGCGGAGGAGGCGGGCATCCCGCCCACCGACGACGGGTCCGGCCAGTGGACCCCGGGCTACGCATCGACCAACGCCCGCGCCCGGGGCCGCTTCGCCCGCAACTTCGTCGTCCAGGGCAGCGCCGCCGACTGGGCCCTGCTGCTGCTCGCCGCGTTGCGGCAGACCCTCGGCGGGATGGCGGCCGAGCTGGTCTTCTTCCAGCACGACGAGGTGATCGTGCACTGCCCCGAGGAGGAGGCGGCGACGGTGGCGGAGGCGATCCGGCAGGCCGCCGACCTGGCGGGCCGGCTCACCTTCGGCGACACACCGGTACGGTTCCCGTTCACGACGGCGGTGGTGGAGTGCTACGCGGACGCCAAGTGACCGGCCCGGACATCCCGGGTGGGCCGCATCGGCGCCCGCGCGGCGGCGCACGCTCTTCCACGCGGGGGACGGGAGGGTGTTCACCGGGCTGACGAGGGAGGACGTCAGCGGCCGCCGTTGAGGAGGAGGGCTAGACGACGGAGACGACGGACCAGCGCAGGGCGCTCGACCCCGAGCCGCACCGCACCACCTGGAGCCTCGCGTCGTTCCCGGCGGAACCGCCGCCGGCCACGCTCATGCACAGGTCGCTCGCGGCGTTGCGGATCCGGTAGCCGCCCGACGACGGCTCCAGCCACCAGAGCTGATTGTCGGCCGCCGGCCTGCAGTGGTACTCGGTGACCTTGGTCCCGGGAGCGACACTGCCGTAGTTGGGCAGGTCCATGCACAGCCCGTCCTTGCGGTTCTTGACGACGAAAAGGCTCGCCCCCCGGGGCCCGCCGTCCGCGTCGGCCACCACCAGGTCCCAGAGCTGGTTGTCCCCCGTGGGCCGGCAGTTGTACTGGCTGACCGGGCCGTCGACCGAACCCTTGTCGTAGTAGGGCAGGTCGGCGCACTTGCCGGTGGCGACGTTCCTCAGCTGCGCGTTGACCCGGGTGGAGAGGGCGTTGGCCAACTGGCGGGCGGTGATCTCGGGGCTCTTCTTCGTCTTCGGCCCGGCCTTGTCCTCGGCCTTGTCCTCGGCCTTGTCCTCAGCCGTTTTCTCGGTCTGCGGCCGGGGTTCGGACTTCCCCTCGGCCTCGGCCGTGACCGGACCGGCGGGCGCCGGTCCGGCCTTGGGCGCGGCCGGGGAAGCGGACGACGGCTTCACCGCGCTCGGCGACTCCGAGGGGGACGGGGGTGCGGCCTGATAGGCGGCGGCCGGCAGGTCGTCGGACGCACCGGGGTCGAGCGTCGTCCCCCCGACGGGAGCCGTCTCGACCGTACGCTCCTCCTCACCGCTCAGGGCGAGTACCAGGAGGGGTACGCAGATCAGGACCGCGCCGACGAGGGCGGCGGCGGCGACCATGGGGCCGCGCAGACGTCCTGGCGCCGTCTCGTCGGCGGCCGGGTCCGCGTTCGCCTTCGCGTCGCCCGCTGCGTCACCGGTGGCGGCCAAGCCGGCAGCGGCCGTCGCCTCGCCTTCGGCGGCGGCGGGCTCGGCGGCCGGCCGCGGCTTCCGCTCTTGTTCTCGCTCCTTCTCGGCAGCGGTGCCGGTATCGGACGGCGCCGGTATCACTTCCGGAGCCTCCGGCTCGACAACGGGCTCGGCGGCGCGGGCGGGCTCGGATGCGCGGGCCGGTTCGGATGCGCGGGCCGGTTCGGCGGCGCGGGCGGGCTCGGGGCTCCGCGGTCTCAGTTCCGCGCCGGGATCCCGGCCCGGCGCGGGCACGGAAACCGCACGGCGGACGGCCATGGAAGGTGGCGTCCCGCCGGTGGGAGGTTCGTGCTGACGTGGCATGAAACGCTGCTCCTCACTCCGGGTGCACGTAAGTCACTCGACCCAACCCACTCTGGATCACGCCTGGTTGCGTCAAAACCTCGCCCAAGTGAACGTAGGACGACACACGTCGCGTCCGAGCGGCCGAGCCCTACGCGGGCATCGCCCCGCTCCGTGCCGCCTTCTCATGACGGGCGGTCAGCCGGGACCCGGACTCGCGACGGGCGGCGCGGCGCAGAAGCGGAACGGCCAGCAGGAATCCGAGGACCGTCCAGGCGGTCAGGACGAGGGCGACCATGGGCAGTTCCCAGGAACCGGCCGGCTCGGCGGCCTGCGCCGCGTCCGGCAGCAGCGCCGAACGCAGGCCCTGCGCCATCCACTTGAGCGGGAAGACCGCGGACACCTGCTGGACCGGCTCCGGCAGCTTGGTGATGGGGAACATCGTTCCGGAGGTGATCAGCAGGCCCAGCAGCGGCAGCATGATCAGGGCCAGCGCCTCACGCGGGTTGGGCAGTACGGCCCCGATGGCCGCTCCCAGCGGTACGACGGCGAGCAGTCCCAGTGTGGTGACCCACACGAGTGTCAGCCAGCCGGCCGGCCCTTGCGGCAGCGGGCCGTCGGTCAGCAGCGCGGCAGCCGCGAGGAGCAGCGCCAGGGTGGCGACCGCCGTGACGACCACCAGCAGGCACTTGGCGACGAGGTAGGCCGGTATCCCGCCGGGTGTGGCGCGCAGCCGCAGCAGCGCGCCCTCCTCCCGCTCGGTCACCAGGATCTGCGGGAGGCTGAGCAGCCCGATCTGGAACAGCAGATAGGCGGCGAAGCCCGCGAGCGCCAGATGGGACATCGGGATCTGCGTGCCGGGCACTTTGTCGCTGATGTAGTAGGTGACCAGCAGGGCGACGACCACATTGCTGAGGTGGCCGAACATCTCCTTGGGGTTGCGCAGGAGATGCCGCAGTTCGATGCCGCCGCGGAGGAAGCCGGCACGCCAGTGACGCGCCCCCCGATTCATCACATGGACCCCCTTCATGCCGCCCGCTCCTCCCCGTCACCCTGGTTCACCATGTGCAGATAGGTGTCCTCCAGCGTCGGCCGGCGGACCTCCAGACCGGCGATCGGGCCGTCCGCGTCCTGGTGGAGCTCCCAGACCAGCCGGGAGGGGTCCTCGGTGCGCTCGCGGCGCCGCGTCCCGTCGCCGTCCGTCCAGCGGACCTCGGCCTGTGCCGCCGCCCGCCGGGCCAGCTCGGCCGGGGTGCCGCAGGCCCGGATCCGGCCGGCGACCAGCACGGCGATCCGGTCGGCGAGCCGCTCGGCCTCCGCCAGGTCGTGTGTCGTGAGCAGGACGGTGACGCCCTCGTCGCGGGCCAGCCGTTCGACGAGGACGTGGAACTCGCGCCGTGCCTCCGGGTCGAAGCCGGTGGTCGGCTCGTCCAGGAAGAGGAGTTCGGGGCGGCCGACGATGCCGAGCGCGACGTCCAGCCGCCGCCGCTGCCCGCCGGACAGCCGGTCCACCTGCCGGCCGGCCTGCTCGGTGAGGCCGACCAGGGCCAGCAGTTCGGCCGGGTCGCGCGGGTCGGGGTAGTACATGGCGAAGTGGGTCAGCAGTTCGGCGACCCGCCAGCGGCGGTGGTCACGCCAGGACTGCAGCACCAGTCCGATCCGGCCCCGCCAGACGTCGTCGCCCCGCTCGGGGTCCACGCCGAGGACGCGCACCTCGCCGGCGGACCGCCGCCGGAAGCCCTCCAGGATCTCCACGGTGGTGGTCTTCCCGGCCCCGTTGGGCCCGAGCAGCGCGAACACCTCGCCCCGGTGGATGTCCAGATCGACACCGTGGAGCACGGCGACATCGCCGTACGCCATGGTCAGATCCCGTACCTCTATGACGGGTCGGGTCGCGGAACCGGCCGCCGTCATCGCGCCGCCTCCGCCTGCTGCCGCCGCCCGTGCCCGGCCGCCGCGCCCTCGACGATCGCCCGGAGCGCCGCCACGTGCCCGTCGAAGGCGGTACGCCCCCGGTCCGTCAGCCGGACCGTCGTACGCCGCTTGCGGCCGCCGCCCTCCTTGCGGATCTCCAGATATCCGGCCTCTTCCAGGGTGTGCAGTTGTTTGGAGAGCGCGGAGTCACTGAGGGAGAGGCTGTCGCGGATGAACGCGAACTCCGCCCACTCGGTGGTGGCGAGCAGCGCGACGACCGACAGCCGGGTGGCGGGATGGATCAGCTCGTCGAAGCCGGCGGGGGTGCTCATCGGCCCGCCCGCAGCGAGCCGACCGCCCAGCGGTTGGCCGGTCCGACGCACAGGACGAACACGCCCGACGTGACGGTGGCCTGGATCAGACCGACGGCCATGGGCTCTCCGGTCAGCGACTCGGCCAGCCGTCCGGACAGGAGAACGGTCCCGCCGGTGACCACCATCCCCCCGAGGAAGGTGACGGACGTCCGCCAGTCGTAGCGGGAGTGATGCAGCCGCACCCGGTTCCCGCGGTTGAGGAACGCGACCAGCCCGACCAGCAGCACGGCGTACACCACGACGGCCACCCAGACACCCCACGTGGGCGGCTCGAGCCCCAGGCCGGCCAGAAAGATCCACATGCTCGCGGCCGTGGCGTAGGTGGCGCCCGGCTCGCCGGACGCACTCCGCTCGACCTCGTCGTACACCCGCTCCTGCGGCACCCGGATCCGCTGCAGATCCTGCCAGGCCCGCTCGGCATCGACCGACGTACTCACGTCATCGCCTCCCCCACGCTTACTTTCCTCCCGGGAAAGCTAACGCTCGACTTTCCCGGAAGGCAAGTCGACGTGCCGGCATCACGCCCCGGCGGCGTGTCAGCCCAGCACCTCCCGGAGCCAGACCCGTTCCGCGTGGCTGGTGGCGCGGGCGATCGTGAGCATGCCGCGCCGATAGGGGTCGCCGGTCTCCTCGGCGCCGAGCGGGCGGTCACCGTCGTGGAAGAAGCTCGCGGGCTGTCGCAGGAAATCCAGACGGCGGCGCAGCACCGCGTGCTGGTCGGCGATGTCCGGCAGCCGGGAGAGGAAGGCGAGCACCGTGAAGTACCGGGTGCTGTCACTGATGTCCAGACCGTCGGCATCCCGCAGCCTGCGCAGCAGCTCACGGCGGCCGGCGTCGGTCAGGCTCAGGGTGTGCCGCTGCGCGGCCGAGGCGCCCGGTTCGGTCTTCCGGCCGAGCAGTTCGGCCTCGACCAGCCGGCTGATCGCCGGATAGAGGCTGCCGTCGCTGACCGGTCGGGCATGACCGGACAAGTGGGCTATCCGGTGCCGCAGTTGGTAGCCGTGCAGGGGCCCCTCGGCCAGGAATCCCAGGATCGCGAGTTCGAGCATGCTGCTACTGTCGCACATCGAATCGAGGTACCTCGAAACGAGATGGGGGCAGGGCATGACGTACACCGAGGAATGGGTGACCGAGCGGGCGCGCGACGCCTACGAGCAGGGCCGGGCGTCGTTCGGCATACGGCCCGAACGGACGGCTCTGCTGGTCGTCGACATGCAGGACGAGTTCGTCCGCCCCGGCTGGAGTCCCCACTGGGTGCCCGCGGCCACCCGGATGGCGCCCCGGCTGCGGCGACTGGCCGAGGACTGCCGGGACGCCTCGGTCCCGGTGATCTGGACCATCTTCGACGACACCCATCTCGGTCTGGACCGGCCGCGCACCCTGCGCTCCTTCCCGCACGCCCACAGCGACTGGCACCGGCCGGGCCCCGCCGGGGTGTGGGACGCGATGGGCCGCCGCCCCGACGAGGTCCTGATCCGCAAGCCCTCCTACGGGGCGTTCTACGACACCCCGCTCGACACCGTCCTGCGCAACCTCGACCGCGACACCGTCATCGTCACGGGCACCCTCACCAACTACTGCTGCGGCACCACGGCCCGCCAGGCATACGAACGCGGATACAAGGTCGTCTTCGGCTCCGACGTCACGGCCACCGACGACGAGTCACGCCAGGAACCCGAACTCGCCGTCCTGCGCAAGGGCTTCGCACTCGTGCTGCCCGCCGAGGAGATCACCGCCCGTCTGACCACGACGAACGCCGCCTGACGGGCCACCGGGGCCGGTCCGCGGAACCGCTCGGCACCGATCACCCCGGAGCAGCCACCCGCGTCCCGAACCGGACACGAAAGAACCCCGGATCGAATCCGACCCGGGGTTCATCAATGAGCCGCCTTCGGGATTCGAACCCGAGACCTACGCATTACGAGTGCGTTGCTCTGGCCATCTGAGCTAAGGCGGCGCGCCGCGCACCTATGGTGCGATCAGCAACGTCGGTAAGTCTACACAGTTTCGGGGGGTGCTTCGTACCGGCCCCGGAGGCGGCGCGGAGGGGCCGCCTCCGGGGCGGGGGTACCGGCTAGGAGCAGCGCTTTCCGTCCGCCGACGGGGTGCCGTCGAGCAGGTAGGTGTTGATCGCGGAGTCGATGCAGGCGCTGCCGCGGCCGTAGGCGGTGTGGCCGTCGCCCTCGTAGGTGAGGAGGCGGCCCGAGGAGAGCTGGCCGGACAGGGCCTCGGCCCAGCGGTACGGGGTGGCCGGGTCCCGGGTCGTGCCGACGACGACGATCGGCGCGGCGCCCTTCGCCTCGATGCGCTGGGCCCCACCGGTCGCCTTCGCCGGCCAGTACGCGCAGTTCAGCGAGGCCCACGCGAGGCCCTCGCCGAAGACGGGGGACGCCTTCTCGAAGGCGGGGAGCGCCCGTGCCACCTCGTCCGGGGTGTCGAAGGCGGGCGGGAGGTCGAGGCAGTTCACGGCCGCGTTGGCGAACATCAGATTGCTGTACTCGCCGTCCGCGTCCCGCTCGTAGTAGCTGTCGGAGAGGACGAGGAGTCCCGCGCCGTCGCTCTCCTTCATCGCGGCCGTCAGTGCCTCGCGCAACCGCTGCCACGCGCCCTCGTCGTACATCGCGGCGATCACGCCGATCGTGGCCTGTGACTCGGTGAGCCGGCGGCCGTCGGCGTCGCCGGTGGGGATCGGGCGGGCGTCGAGCCGGTCGAAGAACGCCTTGAGGTTCCTGCCGACCTGCTCGGGGCCGGTGTCCCGGCCGCCGAGCGGGCAGTCGTCGTGCCGGACGCAGTCCTTCGCGAAGGCGGTGAACGCCGTGTCGAAGCCCTCCGTCTGTTCGAGGTTGAGCCGCCGCGCCGACAGAGAGGGGTCCATCGCCCCGTCCAGCACCAGCCGTCCCACCCGGTCCGGGTACAGCCCGGCGTAGGTGGCGCCGAGGAAGGTGCCGTACGAGGCGCCGACGTAGTGCAGCTTCGCGTCGCCCAGCGCGGCCCGCACGATGTCCATGTCACGGGCCGCCTCGACGGTGGACACATGGCGCAGCAGCTTCGGCGCGTCCGCCCCGCAGCCCTCGGCGAACTTCTTGTACGCCGCGACCAGCGTGCCGGTCTCCTTCGTGTCGTCCGGGGTGATGTCGGTCCGCGTGTACGCGTCCATCGCGGGCCCGTCCAGGCACTCGACGGGTTCGCTGCGGGCCACGCCGCGCGGGTCGACGCCCACGATGTCGTAGCGGGCGCGCACCTCGGCGGGGTAGCCGATGCCGGCGTACGCCTGGACGTAGCCGATCGCCGAGCCGCCGGGGCCGCCCGGATTCACCAGGAGGGAGCCCAGCCGCTTGCCCGGACCCGTGGCCTTCTTGCGGGTGACGGCGAGGCGGACGTCACCGGCGGACGGTTCGGTGTAGTCGAGCGGGGCCTTCAGCGTGGCGCACTGGAAGCCGGGGACGCCGCAGTCGCGCCAGGCCGGTTCCTGCTCGTAGTACGGAGTGAGAGCGGCGGGTGTGGAGCGGGGCAGGGGGGCGAGGGCTGCCGCCGCCTCCGCCGCCGAACTGGCCGTACTCGTCGAGCTCCCGGAGGAGCAGCCCGAGATCAGCAGTGCGGTGGCGGCGAGCAGGGTGGCTGCGGTGCGGGTCCCGCGGTGGGTGCGCCATGTGTGCATGCTGCGAGCGTAACTGTGTGCAATGACATGAGTGCTCTGCGCGCACGCCGTGCCTCGTACGAGTTACCGCGTCGAGCCGCCGGACGGGCGGGGCGGTCAGCCCGCTCTGAGGGCCATCGTCATCGCCTCGACCGCCAGCAGCGGGGCCACATTGCGGTCGAGGGCCTCGCCGCACGCCGCGATCGCCTCGATACGGCGCAGCGTGGACTCGGGGGAACCGGCGCGGGCCAGGCGCTGCAGTACGTCCTCCGAGTCCGCGTTGGCGATGGCGACGCGGGAGCCGAGCTGGAGGGCGAGGACGTCGCGGTAGAAGCCGGTCAGGTCGCTGAGCGCGATGTCGAGGGTGTTGCGCTGCGTACGGCGTCTGCGGCGCTTCTGGTCCTCCTCGAGTTCCTTCATCACGCCCGCCGTGCCGCGTGGCAGCCGGCCGCCCTGGGCCGCGCCCAGTGCCGCCTTCAGCTCCTCCGTCTCCTTGGTGTCCGTCTCCTCGGCGAGCTGCTTGGCGTCCTCGGCCGCCGTGTCGACGAGTTCCTGGGCCGCCTTGAGCGCGCTGCCGACGTCGTCGACCCGCAGCGGCAGCTTGAGCACGGCGGCCCGGCGGGCGCGGGCGGCCGGGTCGGTGGCGAGGCGGCGGGCCCGGTCGACATGGCCCTGGGTGGCGCGGGCCACGGAGGCGGCGACGTCCGGTTCGATGCCCTCGCGCCGGACGAGCATGTCGGCGACGGCGGCCACCGAGGGCGTGCTCAGGTTGAGGTGGCGGCAGCGGGAGCGGATCGTCGGCAGGACGTCCTCGATGGAGGGGGCGCAGAGCAGCCAGACGGTGCGGGGCGCCGGCTCCTCGACGGCCTTGAGGACGGCGTTGCCGGACTTCTCGTTCAGCCGCTCGGCCTCCTCGACGAGGATGATCTGCCAGCGGCCGTTCGCCGGTGAGGTGAACGACTTGCGGACGGTCTCCTTCATGTCCTTGAACAGGATCTCCGCGCCCATCGCGACCACCGTGCTGACGTCCGCGTGGGTGCCGACGAGCGCCGTGTGGCAGCCGTCGCAGAAGCCGCACCCGGGGGCCCCGCCGAGGGCCCGGTCCGGGCTCACGCACTGCAGGGAGGCGGCGAAGGCACGCGCCGTCCGGGTCACCCCCGCGCCGGGCGGGCCGGTGAACAGCCAGGCGTGCGTCATGCTCGACGCTCCGGGAGGCGGCCCCGCTGCCCCGACGGCGGTGACGAACGCGTCCGCGTCCCGGGCCGCGCCGGCGAGCTGTTCGCTCACCCGCTCCTGCCCGACCAGGTCGTCCCACACGGTCATGGGTCAGCCCGCCCTTCCGTCACGTCTGCCTCACCGGATCCATTGTGCGGGTGACCACTGACATCACCCGCACCCGTGGACCCCACCGGTCAGCGCCGGCGGCCCCGGCGGCCGTCCCCCTCGTCGTCCTCGTCCTCGCCGTCGCGCGCGCCCAGCAGTTCGTCGGCCAGGGTCGGCAGATCGTCCAGCGGGGTCTCCTCGGCCCAGTCGGGGCGCGGGCGGTGCCGCGCCGCGTCCTCGGGGTCGATCTGCGGCAGCTCACGCGTGCGGTCGTCGGGCGCCTCCGGGCGTTCGTCCCGGAAGTAGCCGGACGGCACCCGCCGGTCTGCCGGGCCCTGAGCGTCGCCCCGTACGGGAGGCAGTACGGCGGTGTCGTCGGCGGCGCCCGGCGGCACGGGAGGCAGCACCGCCGTCTCGTCGGCCGCGCCCGGCGGAACCGGGGGCTTCGGCAGCTCGGTCGTCACCTCTGCCTCGGACACCGGGGTCCGACCGGGCCGCCGCCCGGCGGCCTCGTCCGGCACCCGGGGCAGCACGGCCGTCTCGTCGACCGGGCCGCCCGGCGCGTCGGCCGGCTTCACCACGGGCGTCGGCACGGTCGCCGCCTCGTCGACGGGGCGCCGGCGCGCCGCCCCGGAGCCGCCGGTCGTCGCCGAGCCGGTCGCCGTCGAGCCGGTTGTCGTCGTTCCGGTCGCCGTCGGGCCGGTCGTCGCCGGGCCCGCCTCGGCGGCGGCCGCCGCCTGTTCGGCCAGCCGCCGGGCCTGCTCCGCGCGCAGCAACGCCTCCTCGGCCTTGCGCTGCTTCTCCAGGCGCAGCGCCTCGGCCTCGGCGCGCAGCCGCGCCTCCTCCTCGGCCTGCTTGCGGCGGCGCTCCTCCTCCGCCTTGCGGCGGGCCTCCTCCTCGGCGCGCGCCTTCTCCTCGGCGAGCAGCCGCTGCCGCTCCTCCTCCGCGCGCCGGTGTGCTTCCTCGGCCCGCTGCCGGGCCTCCTCCGCCTGCCGTTCGGCCTCGCGCCGCTGCGCCTCCTCCAGCTCGCGGCGCTTGCGCTCCTCCTCCTCGGCGCGCAGCCGGGCGAGCTGCTCCTGGCGCTCGCGCTCGAGTCGCTCCTCCTCGGCCTTGCGGGCCGCCTCCTCCTCCGCCTTGCGGCGGGCCTCCTCCTCGGCCTTGCGGCGGGCTTCCTCGCGGGCCTGGATCTCGGCCTCGGACAGCGGCAGCACCTGGTCGAGCCGGTGCCGGACCACCGTGGTCACGGCCTCCGGTTCCTGGCCGGCGTCGACCACCAGGTAGCGGCCGGGGTCGGCGGCGGCCAGGGTGAGGAAACCGGTCCGCACGCGCGCGTGGAACTCGGCCGGCTCGGACTCCAGCCGGTCCGGTGCCTCGGTGAAGCGCTCCCGCGCGGTCTCCGGGGCGACGTCGAGCAGCACCGTCAGATGCGGGACCAGCCCGTCGGTCGCCCACCGGTTGATGCGGGCGATCTCGGTCGGCGACAGATCGCGTCCGGCGCCCTGGTAGGCGACGGAGGAGTCGATGTACCGGTCGGTGATGACGACGGCGCCGCGCTCCAGGGCGGGCCGTACGACGGTGTCGATGTGCTCCGCGCGGTCGGCGGCGTACAGCAGTGCCTCCGCGCGGTGCGAGAGTCCGGCGCTGGAGACGTCCAGCAGGATGGACCGCAGCCGCTTGCCGACCGGGGTCGCGCCGGGCTCACGGGTGAGGACGACTTCGTGGCCCTTGGCCCGGATCCACTCGGCGAGGGCTTCGGCCTGGGTGGACTTGCCCGCGCCGTCGCCGCCCTCCAGGGCGATGAAGAAGCCGGCCCCGGCGAGCGCCGGGGCGGGATCGTCGCCGCGGAGGAGCGCGTCGCGCAGATCCTGCCGCAGCGGCACGCCGGAGCGGTCGTCGACCTTGGCCAGCACCAGCGCGGCCAACGGCAGCAGCAGCGCGCCGACCAGCATCAGGGTGAAGGCGGCTCCGCCGTGCGCGAACACGAACCGGCCGTTCTCCAGCCGGTGCGGTCCGATGCCCGCCGCGACCAGCGGGGCGATCACCGCGCCGAGCGCCACGAAGACCCGCACCACGGCGTGCAGGTGCTCGGTCGTACGGGCCCGCCGCTGGTCCTCGGTCTCCTGGTCGAGCAGGGTGTGCCCGGTGTTGGCGGCGAGTCCGGCGCCGACACCGGCCAGCGTCATGAGCAGCACCACGCTGGTGACGTCCGGCACAAGTCCGGCGGCCAGCAGCGCCACGCCTGTGAACGCGAGGGCGAGCGCGAGCAGCCGGCGCCGGGACAGGGCGGGCAGCAGGGCCGGCGCCGTACGGATGCCGACGACGACACCACCGGTCAGCGCGCCCACCAGCAGGCCGTAGAGCACGGGGCCGCCGCCGAGGTCCTTGGCGTGCAGCACCGACACGGCGACCGCGGCCGCCACGGCGGCGGCGACGGACGCGGAGGCGAGCACCAGCAGCGGCAGCGCGCCGGTGCGGCCCCGGTCGGAGCCGGCGGCGCTCTTCGGACGGCGCAGTCCCTCCAGCGGCGACCGGGCGCGCGGGGTGCGGGTTCCGGGGAGCTCCAGGAAGGTCAGCACGGACAGCGACGCGGCGAACAGTCCGGCCGCGACGTACGAGGCGAGGGCCGCCCGGTGCTCGCCGAACCAGTCGATGCCCGTGGCGAGCAGGTTGTTGAGGAGGGCCGCGACGACGAGTGTGACGGCCGCGAGCGGTATCGCGACGAAGCTCGTACGCAGTGTCAGCCGGCGCAGCGCGTCCATGTGGTCGGGCAGCGGCCGGACGGTGGCGCCCTCCGGGGGCGGGGTGGGCAGCAGCGCGGGGGCGGCGCTCTCGCGGCACACCGTCCAGAACCGCTCGGCGACACCCGTCACGAAGGCGGTGACGAGGAGCACGGCGAGCGCGTTGTCCGGCGTCCAGTCGATCCACAGCGGCGCCACGATGAGGAGCGCGGCCCGCAGTCCGTCCGCACCGACCATGGTCCAGCGGCGGTCCAGCGGGCCGTCCTGCGAGGTGAGCGACGTGAGCGGGCCGAGGAGTACGGCGCCGAACAGCAGGGTCGCCAGGATGCGCACCCCGAAAACGATCGCCACTGCGAACGCCGCGCCCCGGTAGCCGCCGCCGAAGGACTGCTCGGCGACCGCCGTCTGGAGGGTGAGGAGGACCAGCACCAGAAGGGCGAGGACATCGCCGACCCCGCCCACGAGCTGCGCACTCCACAGCCGTTTCAGCTGCGGTCGGCGCAGCAGGGCGCGGACGGCACGCTCGCGTGAGTCCGCGACAAGTGCGTCGTCGGGGGCCGTTGGTGGGGCCGTTGGCTGCTCGGCTCGCGTCATGCGTTCAGCCTATCGGCCCGCGCCGACAGCCCGGGCACGACGCGCCTGACATGCACACGCCCCGACACCGAAGTGTTGCCGGGGCGTTCGCATTCCGAACCCCCGGTGAAGATCCGTACGGACCTTTCACCGAGGGCCGACGGGCAGGCTCAGTCGTCCGCGCCGTTCGAGGCGGCCGCCTTCTTGGCCACCGTCTTCTTCGCGGTCGTGGTCTTCTTCGCCGCGGTCTTCTTCGCGGCCGCCGTCTTCTTGGCCGGGGCCTTCTTGGCCGCCGTCTTCTTGGCGGTCTTCTTTGCCGTCTTCTTGGCCGGGCCCTTCGCCCGCTTCTCGGCGAGCAGCTCGAAACCGCGCTCCGGGGTGATGTCCTCGACGCTGTCGCCGGAGCGCAGCGTCGCGTTGGTCTCCCCGTCGGTGACGTACGGACCGAAGCGGCCGTCCTTCACCACGACCGGCTTCTCGCTCACCGGGTCGGTGCCCAGCTCCTTCAGCGGCGGCTTGGCCGCGGCCCGGCCACGCTGCTTGGGCTGGGCGTAGATCGCCAGCGCCTCCTCCAGCGTGATCGTGAAGAGCTGCTCCTCGGCCTGCAGGGACCGCGAGTCGGTGCCCTTCTTCAGATACGGCCCGTAACGGCCGTTCTGCGCGGTGATCTCCTGGCCCTCGGCGTCCGCGCCGACCACGCGCGGCAGCGACATCAGCCGCAGCGCGTCGTCGAGGGTCACCGTGTCCAGCGACATCGACTTGAAGAGGGAGGCCGTACGCGGCTTGACCGCGTTCTTGCCCGTCTTCGGGGTGCCCTCCGGGAGCACCTCCGTGACGTACGGGCCGTAGCGGCCGGCCTTGGCGACGATCGCGTGCCCCGTCACCGGGTCGGCGCCCAGCTCGAAGTCGCCGCTCGGCTTGGCGAGCAGCTCCTCGGCGAACTCCACGGACAGCTCGTCCGGCGCCAGGTCGTCGGGGATGTCGGCGCGCTGGTGCTCCTCGGTGTCCTTCTCGCCGCGCTCGATGTAGGGGCCGTAGCGCCCGACCCGCAGCACGATTCCGTTGCCCACGGGGAACGACGACACCTCGCGCGCGTCGATCGCGCCCAGGTCGGTCACCAGCTCCTTGAGACCTCCGAGGTGGTCCCCGTCGCCGTTGCCCGCCTCGGCCGCGTCGCCGTTGCTCGTTCCCTCGCCGAAGTAGAACCGCTTCAGCCACGGCACGGCACGCGCCTCGCCCCGCGCGATGCGGTCGAGGTCGTCCTCCATCCGCGCGGTGAAGTCGTAGTCGACGAGCCGGCCGAAGTGCTTCTCCAGCAGGTTGACCACGGCGAAGGAGAGGAACGACGGCACCAGGGCCGTGCCCTTCTTGAACACGTAGCCGCGGTCGAGGATCGTGCCGATGATCGACGCGTACGTCGACGGACGGCCGATCTCCCGCTCCTCCAGCTCCTTGACCAGCGACGCCTCGGTGTAGCGGGCCGGGGGCTTGGTGGCGTGCCCGTCGACCGTGATCTCGTCGGCGGTCAGGGCGTCGCCCTCGGCGACCTGCGGCAGCCGGCGCTCGCGGTCGTCCAGCTCCGCGTTCGGGTCGTCGGCGCCTTCGACGTACGCCTTCAGGAAGCCGTGGAAGGTGATCGTCTTGCCGGACGCGCTGAACTCGACGTCCCGGCCGTCGGCCGCCGTGCCGCCGATCTTCACGGTGACGGAGTTACCGGTGGCGTCCTTCATCTGCGAGGCAACGGTCCGCTTCCAGATCAGCTCGTACAGCCTGAACTGGTCGCCGGTCAGCCCGGTCTCGGCGGGCGTACGGAAACGGTCGCCCGAGGGACGGATCGCCTCGTGCGCCTCCTGCGCGTTCTTCACCTTGCCCGCGTACGTACGCGGCTGCGGGGGCAGGTAGTCGGCGCCGTACAGCTGCGTGACCTGGGCGCGGGCGGCGGCGACCGCCGTCTCGCTCAGCGTCGTCGAGTCCGTACGCATGTAGGTGATGTAGCCGTTCTCGTACAGCTTCTGGGCGACCTGCATGGTCGCCTTGGCGCCGAAGCCGAGCTTCCTCGAGGCTTCCTGCTGCATCGTCGTCGTACGGAACGGGGCGTACGGCGAGCGGCGGTACGGCTTGGACTCGACGGAACGCACGGCGAACCGCGTGTTCTCCAGGGCGGCGGCGAGCGCGCGGGCGTTCGCCTCGTCGAGGTGGAGCGTGTTCGCGCTCTTCAGCTGTCCCAGGGAGTCGAAGTCGCGGCCCTGCGCGACCCGCCTGCCGTCGACGGTCTGAAGGCGGGCGACCAGCGACGACGGGTCCGAAGCGTCCCCCGCGCGGCCCGTCGCGAAGGTGCCCGTCAGGTCCCAGTACTCGGCCGAACGGAACGCGATGCGCTCGCGTTCCCGCTCCACCACGAGCCGTGTGGCGACGGACTGCACGCGGCCGGCGGACAGCCGGGGCATGACCTTCTTCCACAGGACCGGCGACACCTCGTAGCCGTAGAGACGGTCGAGGATGCGGCGGGTCTCCTGGGCGTCGACCAGCTTCTGGTTGAGCTCGCGAGGATTGGCCACGGCCGCGCGGATCGCGTCCTTGGTGATCTCGTGGAAGACCATCCGCTTGACCGGGATCTTCGGCTTGAGCACTTCCTGCAGATGCCAGGCGATGGCCTCGCCCTCGCGGTCCTCATCGGTCGCGAGGAAGAGTTCGTCGGACTCCTTCAGCAGGTCCTTGAGCTTCTTGACCTGGGCCCGCTTGTCCGCGTTGACCACATAGATCGGCTGGAAGTCGTGGTCGACGTCCACACCGAGGCGACGCACCTCGCCGGTGTACTTCTCCGGCACCTCGGCGGCACCGTTGGGAAGATCGCGAATGTGCCCGACGCTCGCCTCGACGATGTAGCCGGGGCCCAGGTAGCCCTTGATCGTCTTCGCCTTGGCAGGCGACTCGACGATGACGAGTCGGCGGCCGCCCTTCGCGGTCTCGCTGGTCGGGGACAACTTCGCTCTTCTCTCCGGTCGGCGCTCGGGGTTCCCCGGACGGTCTCCCCGGGGTCGGGTCATGGTGACGCTGCGGAGTGTGACGGTACATCCCGCCCCCGTGTCAAACGGGAAAAGCCCGCAACGGCCACTCGAACGGTAACCCGACTACCACCGTTCCTGCCGCCCGGAGTGTCCAGACTGCGCCCGCACACATGCGGAGCGCGACCTACCGGTTACCGGGAGCGGTCAGGATCACGCGCCCCTCACAGACGGGTGAGACACCACGCGCCGAGGGCCAGGAAGATCGTCGCGGCGAGTCCGGCGACGGTGGCCGACGCGACGGGGCTCACACCCTGGGCGACGGGGCGGTGCTGTCGCGCGCGGGTCACGGTCCAGGCCAGCAAACCGCCTCCGAACAGGCAGAACACCATCCCCGCGAAGATCGCCGGTCCGCTCTCCATGGTCGCCCGTCGCCCTCTTTCCCGTCCGCTGTGGCCAGCCTCCGGGTGACGCTGCCACGCCCGGGCGGCGGGCAGGCGAAGCGGAGGTGAACGCGAGGGCCACGGGGGCGGAGCGGGCGTCCGCGGGACGGCCGGATGGCCGTTCCGCGGACATTCCGGATCGGCGGGGAAAGGGCCGGGAGCGTCTGTGGCGGGGGTGCCTGATGTGACGTACGAGACCGGTGATGAGGAGGTGACGCGCGAGGCCGGCCCTCCGTGATGCCCACGGGACCGCTGTCGCCCGAACCGGCCGGGACCGGCTCCGAACCCGCCGCCCGCCTCAGCCGACGGGCTCCAGGAACCCCTGTTCCACGAGCAGCCGGATCTGGGCCGGCGTGCGGTCGCGCAGCAGGACGGGGTCCTCGCCGAGGAGCTGGGCGATGGCGTCCAGGATCCGGCCCGCGCCCATGGTGCCGTCGCAGACGCCCGCGAAGCCCGCGCCGATCGTGTCCACCCTGGTGGCGCGGCGCATCCCGCGGTTCTGCCGCAGCACGACGTGCTCCGGGTCCTCGGCGCCGGGCAGCCCGACCTGTTCCTGCACGACCTCGGCGGCCAGCGCGAAGCGCGCCTCGAGGAGCGCCGCGTCGTCGTGCGTGCGCAGATAGTCGAGCCGGTCGAAGTGCGCCCGGACCGTCTCGCCGAGCGGCTGCTCGACCGGGTGCGGCCATTCCTCCACCGTGATCGACTCCGCGGCCGAGCCCGACTTGCGCAGGGTGATCCAGCCGAAGCCGACCGCCTTCACCTTGCGCGCCTCGAACTCGTCCAGCCACGCGTCGTAGCGCGCCCGGTACTCGGCCTCGTCGCCGCGGTGGTCGCCCGCGTCCCTGAGCCACAGCTCGGCGTACTGGGTGATGTCCTGCACCTCGCGCTGCACGATCCACGCGTCGCATCCGCGGGGCACCCATGACCTGAGTCTGTCCTGCCAGTCCTCCCCTTCGACGTGCTGCCAGTTGGCGAGGAACTGTGCGAACCCGCCCGTGTTCAGACGCTCCCCCGCCTCCTGAACGATCGTGCGGCACAGATCGTCCCCGCCCATCCCGCCGTCGCGGTAGGTGAGGCGGGCACCCGGTGAGATCACGAACGGCGGGTTGGACACGATCAGGTCGTACGTCTCGTCGTCCCGGACCGGCGTGAACAGCGACCCCTCGCGCAACTCGGCGGCGGGGGCGCCGGAGAGGGCCAGGGTCAGCGCGGTGATGTGCAGCGCGCGCGGGTTCACGTCGGTGGCCGTCACGCGCGTGGCGTGCCGGGCGGCGTGCAGCGCCTGGATGCCGGAGCCGGTCCCGACATCCAGGGCAGAGGCCACGGGCGTACGGACGGTGATGCCGGCCAGGGTGG
The DNA here is from genome assembly GCF_000718785.1 of Streptomyces sp. NRRL WC-3626. Classification (GTDB taxonomy): domain Bacteria; phylum Actinomycetota; class Actinomycetes; order Streptomycetales; family Streptomycetaceae; genus Streptomyces; species Streptomyces edwardsiae. The sequence continues at coordinate 69,326 of NZ_JOCA01000020.1, forward strand.
TGGACGCGCCGCCGACGCCGAGCACGACGCCCTCGTCGCGGCTGCCGATGCCCCCGGCGCCGCCGACCGCGCATCCGAGGTCGGACACGATGAACCAGTCCTCCCCACCCGGCCCGCCGTACGGCCGTACGTCCACGGTCGCGGTGAGCGCGTCCGCGCCGGCGCGCGTCAGCCACCCGCTCTCCAGACAGACGTCCACGGGCAGTACGGCGGCCGCACGCGCGTGCGGCACGGGCTGCTGCAGCAGGAACAGCCGTACGAGCGCCTCCAGCGGTGTGTCTCCGCTGGTGGCCCGCAGGGCGGGCACCGTCTCGCTGCGGGCCAGTGCCGCGTAGGCGGGGGCGCCGAGCAGTTCGAGCAGTCCGTCGGCGGTGAAGGAGGCTCCGAGCAGCGCGTCCCTCAGCCGGGCGGCGGCGTCGGGGCGGTCGGACGAGGGCAGGGGCGGCAGGCTGGCGTCACTCACGCCCTCCATTGTGGCCGCCGCCCTCACCCGGCGCGTCCCCGCGGCCGCTGCCTCCGCGTCAGCTCTTGGCCGTACCGGCCGTCGCGGTGGCCGTCTGGCAGCTCTCCTGGCGGGACATGGCCTCGCCGACCTCGCCCTCCTCCAGCGTGCTGAGGGCGTCGCTGCCGCTCTTGCCGAGCTTGTCCAGCTCGGCGGCGATGTCCTTCAGCCCGTCGGCGAACTCCGCCTGGTCGTCCGTGTCGAGACCGTCCACCTGCTTCTTCAGGGAGGCGTACGACGCGGAGATGCCGTTGAGCTCCTTGACCGCGTCGGTCTGCTTCTTCTCCCCGTTGTCGACGTCCGGCGCCCCGGCCTTGCTCACGGCGGCGCCGATCGCCTTGTAGGCGTCGGACATGTCCTGGAAGGCCTTCGAGTCGGCCTTCTGGACCTCTTCCGGGGTGCTGTTGTCCGAGGTCTCCTTCTGGATCGCGGCGTTGGCCGATTTGATCTTCGCGGCCTGTGGCTGCACGGCGTCGCAGACCTGCTTCGCCCAGGCGTCCAGCTTCTCGTTGTTGTCGTCGCCGCCGCATCCCGTCAGCGCCAGTACCAGTACCGCACCGCCGGACAGTGCGACCGCGAGCTTCTTGTTCACCGGATTGGTCCCTTCCATGGCCTTCGGCCCCGGAACATACACGCCAGATGGCCTACACCCACTCGCCGAACGTCCGGTAAGACACTTTTGAAGCCATTTGCACCAGGCGAGAGAAGGCTCACGGCGCGGCACCGGGCGCAGGGAGAGGGCGGGCGGCGCGTCAATACGCGCTGCCCGCCCGCACCTTGATCCGGTGTCCGCTCCCAGCCGCTAGGAAACCACCGCCGCACCGGCCGACTTGGGTTCCGGTTCCGAGTTGTCCTCGTCCTCCACCGCGATGCCGCGCCGCTTGGACACGTACACGGCGACGACGATGACGAGCAGCGCCAGGGCCGCGATGAGCACCCGCATCCCGACGCTCCTGTCCGCGCCGTAGGAGAACTTGATGACCGCGGGCGCGATGAGCAGCGCCACCAGGTTCATCACCTTCAGCAGGGGGTTGATGGCGGGTCCGGCCGTGTCCTTGAAGGGGTCGCCGACGGTGTCGCCGATGACGGTGGCCGCGTGGGCCTCACTGCCCTTGCCGCCGTGATGGCCGTCCTCCACGAGCTTCTTCGCGTTGTCCCACGCGCCACCGGAGTTGGCGAGGAACACCGCCATCAGGGTGCCCGCGCCGATCGCGCCCGCGAGGAACGCGCCCAGGGCGCCCACGCCGAGCGTGAACCCGATGAAGACGGGCGCCATCACGGCGAGCAGACCGGGCGTGGCGAGCTCGCGCAGGGCGTCCTTGGTACAGATGTCGACGACCTTGCCGTACTCCGGCTCCTCGCTGTAGTCCATGATCCCGGGCTTCTCGCGGAACTGCCGCCGCACCTCGAAGACGACCGAACCCGCCGACCGCGACACCGCGTTGATCGCCAGCCCCGAGAAGAGGAAGACGACCGCCGCGCCCGCGATCAGGCCGACGAGGTTGTTGGGCTGGGAGATGTCCATCATCAGGCTCATCGGCGCGCCCTCGCCGCTGAGCTTCTCGCCCACGTCCCTCGCGCCGGTGGTGATGGCGTCGCGGTACGAGCCGAACAGCGCTGCCGCCGCCAGAACGGCCGTGGCGATCGCGATGCCCTTGGTGATGGCCTTGGTCGTGTTGCCGACGGCGTCCAGGTCGGTGAGCACCTGGGCGCCCGCGCCCTCGACGTCGCCGGACATCTCGGCGATGCCCTGCGCGTTGTCGGAGACCGGGCCGAAGGTGTCCATCGCGACGATCACACCGACCGTGGTGAGCAGTCCGGTGCCGGCCAGCGCCACCGCGAACAGCGCCAGCATGATCGACGTACCGCCCAGCAGGAACGCCCCGTACACGCCGAGGCCGATCAACAGGGCCGTGTAGACCGCCGACTCGAGACCGAGGGAGACACCGGACAGGACGACGGTGGCCGGGCCGGTGAGCGAGGTCTTGCCGATGTCCCGCACGGGACGCCGGGTGGTCTCGGTGAAGTAGCCGGTGAGCTGCTGGATGAGGGCGGCGAGCACGATGCCGATGGCCACCGCGACGAGCGCGAGGATCCGCGGGTCGCCGTCCCTGCCGAGGATCGCCTCGTCGGTGACGCCGTCGAGATCGGCGTACGACGACGGCAGATAGACGTAGACGGCGATCGCGACCAGGACGAGCGAGATCAGCGCGGAGATGAAGAATCCCCGGTTGATCGCGCTCATGCCGCTGCGGTCGGTGCGCCGCGGGGCCACCGCGAAGATGCCGGCCATCGCGGTGAGGACACCGATGGCGGGCACCAGCAGCGGGAAGGCGAGCCCGGCGTCGCCGAACGCCGCCGAGCCGAGGATCAGCGCGGCCACCAGGGTCACGGCGTACGACTCGAACAGGTCGGCCGCCATGCCCGCGCAGTCGCCGACGTTGTCGCCCACGTTGTCGGCGATGGTCGCGGCATTGCGCGGATCGTCCTCCGGAATGCCCTGTTCGACCTTGCCGACCAGGTCGGCGCCGACGTCGGCGGCCTTGGTGAAGATGCCGCCGCCGACCCGCATGAACATCGCGATCAGGGCGGCCCCGAGGCCGAACCCCTCGAGCACCTTCGGGGCGTCGGCCGCGTACACCAGCACCACGCAGGAGGCGCCCAGCAGGCCGAGGCCGACGGTGAACATGCCGACGACGCCGCCCGTACGGAAAGCGATCTTCATCGCTTTGTGCGAGACGGCGGTGAGATCCTTTTCCGGCTCTCCCTCGGCCGGAGTCGCTTCACGCGCCGCCGCGGCGACCCGCACATTACTGCGTACGGCGAGCCACATACCGATATAACCGGTGGCCGCCGAGAACGCCGCTCCGATCAAGAAGAACACCGACCGCCCGGCACGCTGATTCCAGTCGTCCGCGGGCAGCAGCATGAGCAAGAAGAACACGAGAACGGCGAATACGCCGAGGGTGCGCAGCTGGCGGGCCAGATAGGCGTTCGCGCCCTCCTGGACCGCTGCCGCGATCTTCTTCATGCCGTCGGTGCCCTCGCCGGCCGCGAGAACCTGGCGCACCAGGACTCCCGCGACCGCCAGCGCCGCCAGCGCGACGACGCCGATGGCCACCACGAGCAGGCGGTTGTCATCGGTCAGCACGGCGGCTGCGAGGGATGTGGGTTGTCCCGACTCTTGTGCGATGGAAAGCCCCGCCATTCGTCCTCCTTGACGCTTGGGCTGAGCTCAAGATGTGGACGGGATTGTAGGTACCGGAACCTGATCAAAACAGAGTGCGCGAAATGTAAATATCGTGGACGCGCACATACCTAATGATCGCCGGGCGTCCTGCGGCCGGAATCGGTAATGCCTTTGGAGCATTCACGTGATCGCATTTCCATGTCGCGGCTCCGGTCGTGAACGAATTCACGCGATCAACCGCACGAGACCACTGTAAGCGCGGGCACCGACACCCGCACATGACGAAGGGCCCCACGAGGGGGCCCTTCGAAAAAACGTCGCCGTCCGGGTGAACGGGTCAGTCGAGGAGACCGGCCGGCGGCACGATGGGCCACCGCATACGGATCGATCCGCCGCTCTCGCCCGCGCTGACCTCGACGTCGTCGACGAGTCCGCTGATGACCGCGAGGCCCATCTCGTCCTCCTCGGTCTCCGCGTCGGTGTCGCCCGGCGTGTCACCGGGTGCCCGGCCGCCGGAAGCGGCGTGCGGCGCCTCGTCGCCGACCTCGATGGAGAACTGCTTCTCCTCCTCGATCAGCAGCACCTTCACGGGTGCCGAGATTCCGCCGTTCTGATGCAGTCCCACGGCGCGGGAGCACGCCTCACCGACGGCGAGGCGGACCTCGTCGAGGACGGCCTCGTCCACTCCGGCCCTGCGCGCCACCGCCGCCGCCACGAGCCGGGCGGTCCTGACGTGCTCGGGCAGCGCGCTGAAGCGAAGTTCGACGGTGGCCATGCATCCCCCTCGCGACTACGGGCGTGCGGTGGAAGGGCCGGGCCGCCGAAGGCCCGGCCCTCCTGGTTCACTTCCGCCGCCCGGGCGCGGTGGCCCGGGCGGCGGGGCGGTCAGTCGGTCGCCGCCACCGCTTCCTCGACCGAGGTGTGGATCGGGAACACCTTGGTGAGGCCGGTAATGCGGAAGATCTTGAGAATACGCTCCTGGTTGCAGACCAGTCGCAGTGAGCCCTCATGGGCACGGACGCGCTTCAGGCCGCCGACCAGCACGCCGAGTCCGGTGGAGTCGAGGAAGTCCACGCCCTCCATGTCGACGACAAGGTGGAAACTGCCGTCGTTCACCAGCTCGACCAACTGCTCGCGCAGCTTGGGCGCGGTATATACGTCGATTTCGCCACCGACCCTGACGATCGTGCGATCGCCCATGGTCTCGGTCGACAGGGACAGGTCCACGGATCCTCCAGCACCTAGCTATCGAGCGGTCGCCCTTGGGGCATCTCGGCTCAGCCCCCTGGACGGTTCGCCAGCCGCGATGGCATTCAATCACTTACCGGCAGGCGTGCACGACGCCTTGGCTCCATTGTCCGTCACGCCGGTGACACACTCGGTGCCAATGGCCAAGAATCACCGATCCGATCGACCCCCGGTGGACCGCCCTCCGGGACCGGCCCCGGGCGCGGTCCTGGACCGGCTCGCGTCCGGACCCAGCCGGGCTTCGCGCATCACTCATACGGAGCACTTGCCCCCGCGCGAGGGCCGCCATGCGCTCTGGCCGGACCGGATCCGCCCGGAGGTCCTCGCCGCCGTGCGGGCAGCGGGGATCGAACACCCCTGGGCCCACCAGGCACGCGCCGCCGAGCACGCGCTGGACGGCGAATCCGTGATCGTCGCCACCGGCACCGCGTCCGGCAAGTCCCTGGCGTACCTCATGCCGGTCCTGTCCGCACTCCTGGACGGCTCCGAGGCCCCGAACGGCCGCGGCGCGACCGCCCTCTACCTCGCCCCGACGAAGGCCCTGGCGGCGGACCAGTGCCGGTCCGTGAAGGAACTTTCACAACCACTGGGCCATTCGGTGCGCGCGGCCGTCCACGACGGCGACACTCCGTTCGAGGAACGCGAGTGGATCCGGCAGTACGCCAACTACGTACTGACCAACCCGGACATGCTGCACCGGAGCGTCCTGCCGGCTCACTCCCGCTGGTCCTCCTTCCTCAAATCGCTGAAGTACGTCGTCGTCGACGAATGCCACACCTACCGGGGCGTCTTCGGCTCCCACGTCGCCCAGGTGCTGCGCAGGCTGCGGCGGCTGTGTGCCCGCTACGGCGCCTCGCCCGTGTTCCTGCTGGCCTCCGCGACCGCCGCCGACCCCGCGGTCGCCGCCCGCCGCCTCACCGGCCTGCCGGTGGTGGAGGTGGCGGACGACGCCTCACCGCGCGGTGAACTGGTGTTCGCCCTCTGGGAACCGCCCCTGACGGAACTGCACGGCGAGAAGGGCGCGCCGGTCCGCCGTACGGCCACCGCCGAGGCCGCCGACCTGCTGACCGATCTCACCGTGCAGGGCGTGCGCTCGGTCACCTTCGTACGCTCCCGGCGTGGCGCGGAGCTGATCTCCGTGATCGCCCAGGAACGCCTCGGCGAGGTCGACCGCTCACTGGCCCGGCGTGTCGCGGCGTACCGGGGCGGCTATCTCCCCGAGGAGCGCCGCGCCCTGGAACGCGCCCTGCACTCCGGCGAACTCCTCGGCCTCGCCGCGACGAACGCGCTCGAACTGGGCGTGGACATCTCCGGTCTGGACGCCGTGGTGATCGCCGGCTATCCGGGCACCCGCGCGTCGCTGTGGCAGCAGGCCGGGCGCGCGGGCCGGTCGGGGCAGGGCGCCCTCGCCGTCCTGGTCGCCCGCGACGACCCCCTGGACACCTTCCTCGTCCACCACCCCGAGGCCCTCTTCGACCGGCCCGTGGAGTCCACCGTCCTCGACCCCGACAACCCCTACGTGCTCGCCCCGCACCTGTGCGCGGCGGCCGAGGAACTGCCGCTGACCGAGGAGGACCTGGCCCTGTTCGGCCCGGCCACCGAGGAGCTGCTTCCGCAGCTGGAGGCCGCGAAGCTGCTGCGCCGGCGGACGAGGGCCTGGCACTGGACCCGCCGGGAGCGGGCCGCCGACCTGACCGACATCCGGGGACAGGGCGGCCAGCCGGTCCAGGTCGTCGAGGCCGGTACCGGCAGACTGCTCGGCACGGTGGACGCGGGCGCCGCGCACACGAGCGTCCACGAGGGCGCCGTCCATCTGCACCAGGGCCAGACGTATCTCGTCCGCTCCCTCGACCTGGAGGACTCCGTCGCCCTGGTCGAGCGGGCGACGCCGACGTACACGACGGTGGCCAGGGACACGACGTCGATCTCCGTGCTGGAGACGGACACCGAGATCCCGTGGGGCGACGGACGCCTGTGCTACGGCTCCGTCGAGGTCACCAACCAAGTGGTCTCCTTCCTGCGCCGGCGGGTCATCACCGGCGAAGTGCTCGGCGAGACGAAACTCGACCTCCCTCCTCGTACGCTGCGCACCCGCGCGGTGTGGTGGACGGTCACCGAGGACCAGCTGGACCGGGCCCGGATCAACCCGGAGATCCTCGGCGGCGCCCTGCACGCCGCCGAGCACGCCTCGATCGGCATGCTGCCGCTCTTCGCGACCTGCGACCGCTGGGACATCGGCGGTGTCTCCGTCCCGCTGCACCCCGACACGCTGCTGCCCACGGTCTTCGTCTACGACGGCCATCCGGGCGGCGCGGGCTTCGCGGAACGGGCCTTCCACACCGCCCGGGCCTGGCTCACCGCCACCCGCCAGGCCATCGCCTCCTGCGAGTGCGACGCCGGCTGCCCTTCCTGCATCCAGTCCCCCAAGTGCGGCAACGGCAACGACCCTCTGCACAAGCGGGGCGCCGTGCGCCTCCTCACGGTGCTGCTGGAGGGGGCACCGGCGGAGAAGCCGGGGGGTGAGGAGGGCACGGACGCCGGGGCGGCGAGGGGCACCGAGGGGTAGCCGTGCCGGGGCCGCCGGCGGACCTCAGCCGGATCCGGGGGGCGGGTGGTCCCCGGCCGTCGGCGGAGCCGAAGCCGCGGGCGGAGGTCCCGCGGGTCCCGCCCGGGCCCTGATCTCCGCCGCGAACGGTCCCCGGCCCGACGCCACCGACACGTCCGACACCTCGCCGGTGAGCTCGCACCGTATGAGCCGCGTGTCCTGCGCCCGCGCCACCCGGTCCGCCCGCGCGCAGGCCGCCGTACCGCCCGCCGCCCAGTGGTCCGCCGCCGCGAGCGCGGCCAGATCCGCGCCCCCTGCCGCCCTGTGCCGGATCACGACGGCCTGCCCGAGGGCCAGGACGACGGCGAACACCACACACAGCACGGCGATCGCCCCGAGGCTCCAGACGGTCACCGACCCGCGGTCGGAGGGCCGGACCCGCCACCGGCAGAGTGCCGTCCACCGCTGCCGGCACCGGGACCTCACGTCGCCACCTCCACCGTCTCCTCGTCCGCGGCCACGGCCTCCTCCCGCAGCTCGAAGGGCAGTCCGTGCAGGACGGGCGGCCTGGCCGCCACGACCACCCGGACCTGCCCGGCCTCCCGGCTCACCGTGATCTCCGCACCGGGCGGTGCCGCCTCGCGGGCCACCTGTACGACGGCGTCGGCGGGATCCTGCCGGGCCGCCGCGCGGGCACCCGCGCGGGCCGCGTCCACGCACCGGATCTGCGCGCCCACCACCAGCAGACCCCAGACCAGCGCCATCGCGAACATCACCAGCACGGGCAGCACCATGGCCGACTCCGCCGTCACGAACCCGCGGTCCGCACGCCGCTCACATCCGGCCATCGAGTGCCTGCTGCACGATGTTCCGCAGCGCCGTACTGACCGGCCCGCTGGTGACCACCTTGTAGAGCACGACGGAGAACGCCACCGCCGCCACGATGCCCATCGCGTACTCCGAGGTCACCATTCCGGCGTCCCTCCGTGCCTTGCGCGTCCCGCACACCAGGGCACGCAGCCGTGCCCGTACCGCCTGATACATCTCAACCTCCGTATGGAGTAAATCGTCTTGATCTTGTGGGTGCCGCCGCTGCCGCGGGCCGTCTCCGGTCAGGGACCACCTCCCCCCAGGACCCCGCCGGCCAGCCCGATCACCACGGGCAGCACGCCGACCGCGATGAAGGCGGGCAGGAAGCACAGCCCGACCGGCGCGCTGACCATGACGGCCGCCCGCCGGGCGCGTGCCGTCGCCGCCCGGGCCCACTCCGCGCGGGCGTCGGCCGCGAGCCGGGCCACGGGAACGGCCAGGGGGAGCCCGGAGACATCGGCGCGTTCCAGCAGCCGGGCCAGGGGTCCGGCGCCCGGCACCGACGCCAGCCGGCGCCATGCCTCGGCCGGTTCACCGCCGAGCCGCACCTCCGCCGCGCCCCGCGCCAGCGCCTCCCCCACGGGTCCGCCCAAGGTCTCCCCGACGGCCTGCGCGGCGGGTACGGGTCCTGCCCCGGCCGCGACGCAGGCGGAGAGCAGGTCGGCGGCGAGCGGCAGTTGCCGTTCCGCTCCGGCGGTGTCGGTCCCCTGCGGGTGGGGAGCGGCGGCCGTCTGCCGCTGTCGCCACCACCACAGTCCTGCGGCGACGGCCGGGCCCGCCACCGTTCCGGCGAGTCCGCCGACCAGCACCCACCCGGCGCCCGCCACGCCCGCGTACGGCAGCCAGCGCCGCGCGCCGCGCAGCAGCGGCAGGTGTGCTGCGGCCGCCGGGCGTTCCAGGGCCAGCACCTCGGCCGCTCGCCGCCGTGCTCCGCGCTCGCGCCGCGTCCGGCTCCACCATCCCGCCAGCAGGGCGAGCGCGGACACCGTCCCCACCACCGCCCCCAGCCTGTGGACGACGTCCCCGTTCATGCCGTCGTCCCCTTCTCCGCGCCCCGCATGATCCACAGCGCCCACCACAGCCCCAGGCCCTCCAGCACCGCGCCGGCCGCCAGACAGACCAGCCCCGACGGTGTGTGCAGCAGGATGTGCAGCGGGTCGGCACCGAGCGCCGCACCGAGTCCGAGGCCCACGACGGGGAGCCCCGCGAGCAGTACCGCCGTCGCACGGGCCCCGGCCAGCTGGGCGCGCAGGTCGGCCCGCTGGTCGCGTTCGGCCCGCAGTGCCGCTTCCAGCCGGTCGAGCCCGGCCGCTAGCCCGGCTCCCTGGTCCACCGCCACCCGCCAGCAGGCGGCGAGTCCCCGCAGCCCTTCGGCGCCCGGCTGCCGTGCCGCCTGCGCGAGCGCGTCGGGCACGTCCCCGCCGAATCGCGCCGCCGCCAGTACCGCCGCCTGCAGTTCGCCGAGCCCGCCGGAGTCCCGCGCGGCCGGCAGCAGCGCCTCGCCCGGCTGCCGCCCGGCGCGCACCTCTCCGGCGAGGGCACCGCACAGCGCGATCACCGCGTCGCCGCGTCCTTCCCGGGCCCGGCGCTCGGCGGCAGCCCGCCGCACCCGTCGCAGCAGGGGCACCCCGGCCGCCCCCGCGGCGACCGGCAGCAACGACGCGCCCAGCACCGCCAGCAGCACTCCGACGGCCAACGACCACCACTCGGCCCGCAGCCGTCCGCGGATTCCCTCCCACGCGCGGGTCACCCGTGCCCATCCCGGGGGTCCGCCGCCCGCCGCTTCGCCGCCGGCCAGCAGCAGCCGCGCCCGCCGGGCTCCGGTGTGCCCACCGCCGAGCAGCCAGGCCGCGGTCCCCAGGCAGGCCACGGCAGCACCCGTCGACACCTCGGCCGCCCCGGTCACCGCCCGGCCCCCTCGCCCGGTCCGTCGGTGTTCGCGTTCCGCAGCAGCTCCCGAAGCCGCTGCCAGCCCCGCTCCTTCGTGAAGGCTCCCGAGCCCCACCGCAGCGCCGGTACCGTCCGCACCAGCCCCGACGGGTCCCGTTCCAGCACGTGCACCTCCGCGATCCGCCGCTGCCCGCTCCGGTCGCGTACGAGATGGAGGACCACCGAGACGGCGGCGGCCAGCTGACTGTGCAGCGCGTACCGGTCGAGTCCGGCCGCCGTACCGAGCGCCTCCAGCCGGGCCGGTACGTCGGTGGCGGCGTTGGCGTGGACCGTGCCCGAGCCGTCGTGGCCCGTGTTGAGGGCGGCCAGCAGATGGACCACCTCGGGGCCGCGCACCTCGCCCACGACCAGCCGGTCGGGCCGCATCCGCAGCGCCTGGCGCACCAGGTCCTCGAGGGTGACGAGGCCCGCGCCCTCCTGGTTGGCGGGCCGGGTCTCCAGGCGTACGACGTGCGGGTGATCGGGCCGCAGCTCCGCGGAGTCCTCGGCCAGGACGATGCGCTCGTCCGGCCGGACCAGTCCCAGCAGTGCGCTCAGCAGGGTCGTCTTCCCGCTGCCGGTTCCCCCGCTGACGAGGAACGACCGTCTCGCGTCCAGCAGTGCCCGCAGTACGAGGTCTCCGCCGGGCGGAATGGTCCCGGCCGCCACCAGTTCGTCGAGCGTGAAGGCACGTGGTCGTACCACCCGGAGCGACAGGCAGGAGGAACCGACCGCCACCGGCTGCAGTACGGCGTGGAGCCGGGTCCCGTCGGGCAGCCGTGCGTCGACCCAGGGCCGGGCGTCGTCCAGGCGCCGGCCGGCCACGGCGGCGAGCCGTTGCGCGAGACGCCGGACGGCCGGCTCGTCGGGAAAGGACACGTCGGTCTGTTCCAGTCCTTTGCCCCGGTCCACCCAGACCCGGTCCGGTGCCGAGACCAGCACGTCGGTCACCGAGGAGTCGGACAGGAGCCGTTCCAGCGGACCACTGCCGACCAGTTCGCAGCGCAACTGCTCGGCCGCTCCCAACACTTCGGCGTCTCCGAGCACCCGTCCCTGGTCCCGCAGCGCCTGCGCCACCCGCGCGGGCGTCGGTTCGGCGCCGCTGTCGGCCAGCCACCGCCGTACCCCGTCGAGCAGTCCGGGAGGCATCGCCGCTCCGGTCACCGTGCTCCTCATGCCGCCCTCGCCTCCACCAGCGCCCGCTCCCAGAACTCCTTGCAGAAACGGGCCAGCGGGCCCCGTCCCGACACCCCGGGCGGCCGCCCCGCCTGGTGCGGGCGTCGCAGCGCGGGCTCGACGGGCACGTCTCCCGCGAGGGGCAGCCCGAGCAGCCGGGCCACCTCCCGGTCGTCCAGTCCCGGCGTGTACGGCCCGCGTACCGCCACCCGCAGATCACGCAGGACCATGCCGACGGCGGAGGCGACGCGGCCCGCCGCCGCGACGGCGCGCAGTTCGGCGGGGACCACGAGGAGCCCGAGGTCGAGCTGGGTGAGGACTTCGGCGACCCCGTCGTCGACGCGACGCGGCAGGTCGACCACGACGATGCCGCCCCCGCGCCGGGCGGCGGCGAGCACCGCGCGAACGGCACGGGGCGGTACGGCGAGACAGTCGCCGCGGTCCCAGCTGAGCACCCGGAGCGAGTGCAGTTCCGGCAGGGACTCCTCGAGGGCGCCGCCGCCGACCCTGCCGTGTGACGCGGCGAACGCCGGCCAGCGCAGGCCCTTGGCGGTCTCCCCTCCGAGGGCCACGTCGAGTCCGCCGCCCAGGGGGTCGGCGTCCACGAGGAGGGTGCGCAGCCCTTCACGCGCGGAAGTGACGGCGAGGGCGCACGCGAGGGTGGACGCCCCGGCGCCGCCCCGGCCGCCGATGACGCCGACGGTCAGGGCCGGCCGTCCGACGCCTTCGGCGACGTCGGCGATACGGTCGACCAGCCACTGCTCGCCGTCCGGCAGCATCAGTACGTGGTCGGCGCCGATCTCGACGGCCCGCCGCCAGACCCCGGAATCGTCCTGGTCCCGGCCGACCAGCACCACCCCCGGCCTGCGCGCCGCTCCGCGCACCCGTCGCGCGGCGTCGTCCCCGACCAGCACGAGCGGTGCGGCCTCCCAGCTGCCCCTCGGTTCCGGCACCGCGTGATGGACCTCCGGCGTGGCGCCGGCCGCGGCGCACAGGCGCAGCAGATCGTCGAGGAGGCCGGCGTCCTCGGTGACGATCAGCGGTGCACCCGGCCCGCCTCCTCCCGTGGTCGGCGGCGGTGGATCGTGGGTGATGGTTCCGGACATGTTGTCCCCCTTTGCTGCGTCTTTCGCGCGGCTTCCGCAGCCCCGCGATTCCCGGTCGGGTGAAGGGCCGGCCAGCGGCCCCGCTTTGAAAACGGCCGACGAAAACCGGCCATACGCGCCCGGCAAACGAACCGGGTGTGAACTCGCGGCGAGCGGGTGCGTGGGAATCACGGTGCAGGGATCCGGAAAAACATGTGGATCTTGGTCGATATCTGTGGACGCCTCGACGGCTGTGAATATCGCGGTCACCCAAACCGGTGAGTCCCGCGCACCCCTTGTACGACTTCCGCAGAGCAGTCCGACGGCTACCGACGGTAATTAGGTCATGCCCATGACAGATGACTCCTGCAACGGCACCGGCGGCAGGTGCAGGGGGCGGGGAGGGCGACCAAAACGCGTCCGGACATGCGACGACCCCCGCCGGGGGGGAGAGCGGGGGTCGTCTCCACGGCCGACTCGGGGGGGGGGAGGAGCCGGACCGGGTTAGACACGGTCGCGAACGATCCGTGACTTCCATGGTGTACCCGAGAGCCTTCTCAGGCAAACCCACACGCCCCACCTTACGCCGAATGGGCTGCGCCTATGCTCAGGGACGTGGAAAACCACTCGATGCCCCGCACAGCCGCCTTCTTTGACCTGGACAAGACGGTCATTGCGAAGTCGAGCACGCTCACGTTCTCCAAGTCGTTCTATCAAGGCGGCCTGATCAACCGCAGGGCGGTCCTGCGTACGGCGTACTCCCAGTTCGTGTTCCTGGCCGGCGGCGCCGATCACGACCAGATGGAGCGGATGCGCAAGTACCTGTCCGCACTGTGCCGCGGATGGAACGTCCAGCAGGTCAAGGAGATCGTCGCCGAGACCCTGCACGACCTGATCGACCCGATCATCTACGACGAGGCCGCCACCCTCATCGAGCAGCACCACACCGCGGGACGCGATGTCGTGATCGTGTCCACCTCGGGCGCCGAGGTGGTCGAGCCGATCGGCGAACTGCTCGGCGCGGACCGGGTCGTGGCCACCCGTATGGTCGTGGGCGACGACGGGTGCTTCACCGGCGAGGTGGAGTACTACGCGTACGGCCCGACCAAGGCCGAAGCGGTCCGGGAGCTCGCCGAGTCGGAGGGCTACGACCTGACCCGCTGCTACGCCTACAGCGACTCGGTGACCGATGTCCCGATGCTGGAGTCCGTGGGCCACCCGCATGCCGTGAACCCGGATCGCGCGCTGCGCCGGGAGGCCGTCGCGCGGGAGTGGCCGATCCTCGACTTCCACCGGCCGGTGCGGCTCAAGCAGCGCTTCCCCGCGTTCTCCGTACCGCCGCGTCCCGCCCTGGTCGCGGCGGCCGCCCTGGGCGCCGCGGCGGCCACCGCGGGACTCGTCTGGTACGCGAGCCGGCGCCGCGCGACGGCCGCCTGACCGCCTCCCGCGCGACGGCCGCCCGACCGCCTCCCGCGCGGGCGCACCGTCGATCGCGGCGCGCGCACGCCGCATCGGCGCCGTTTAAGGCGTGTTTGAACCCAAAAGTAAAGAACGGGGGCCAGGACTTCCGCTTCCCCGGAACCCGGAGTACAAAGGACTTGACGGCCCGCGAGACCAAGGGACATCCGAGAGGATCACCTTCGCAACGCATCTGGCCCCACGGACCGAGCATGCACACCGGGCACCCACGCGACGTCGACCCGTCGATTACGGGCCAGCCGCACCAGGCCACGGGCGAAGTTCCCGGCCTGATGGGCACATATCGAGGACGCCTGGTAACGCGGTGGACATGCAGCGGCGGTACGAGTATTCGTACCGCCGCATTTCTGCGCGGCCCTTGCCGCGCCCCTTTATGCCGCTCCGCGCTGAAGCGCCTCGCACACCGCCGTCGACTCACGCGCGCCGAGCTCGACCGCGCGCCCGCAGTGGGTGATCCAGGCGGCCACGCCTTCGGGGGTGCCGGAGACATAGCCCTCCAGCGCCGTCGCGTACGCCGCCCGGCCCAGTTCGGCGTGTCCGACCTCGGCGGGGCAGACCGACTTGGGGTCGAGGCCGCTGCCGATCAGGACGATACGTTCGGCCGTCCGCGCCACCAGGCCGTTGTGCGAGGTGAAGGGACGGAGCGCGAGCAGTTCGCCGTGCACGACGGCGGCCGTCACCAGGGCCGGGGCGGAACCGCCCGCGATGATCAGCTCGGCCAGCCCTTCCAGCCGGCCGTGCGCTTCCGCCGCACTCGGCAGACCGAGCCCGATCAAGGGCTCGTCGACCGGCTCGCCCTCCTGCCGGGGACGCCCGACCTGCTCGGCCTTGTCGGCCGCCGCGACCAGGTGCAGCCTCGCCAGCACCCGCAGCGGCGACTGCCGCCAGATGGAGAGCAACTGGCCCGCCTCGGCGGTCAGCCGCAGCGCCGCACCCACCGTGCGCGCCTCGTCGTCGCCGCTGAAGTCGGTGCGACGGCGCACCTCCTCCAGGGCCCAGTCGGCCCCCGACAGGGCCGCCGAACCACGGGCGCCGCGCAGCGCCGCCTCGGAGGTGATCTCGTTGCTGCGCCGCCGCATGACCCGGTGTCCGTAGACCCGGTCCACGGCCTTGCGCACGGACTCCACGGAGCCGGCCACCGCGGGCAGGGACCCCAGGGCCGCGAGGGGGTCGGCGGACGCGCCTGTCGTACTCATGAGTACGACCCTACGCACCCCCGCCGCCCGCCCCACGATGGAGTGGTCTTCTTCACGCCCGGTCGCCACAATCAGCTACACCTCCATTACGCTTGGTGAACATGAAAATTGCTTTCGTGGGGAAGGGCGGCAGCGGCAAGACGACCCTGTCCTCCCTGTTCATCCGTCACCTCGCGACGACCGGCGCCCCCGTCGTCGCGTTCGACGCCGACATCAATCAGCACCTCGGGGCCGCGCTGGGCCTGGACGACGCGGAAGCGGCAGCGCTGCCCGCGATGGGCGAGCACCTGCCGCTGATCAAGGACTATCTGCGCGGCACCAATGTGCGCATCGTGTCCGCCGAGACCATGATCAAGACCACCCCGCCCGGAGAGGGCTCCCGGCTGCTGCGGGTGCGCGAGGACAATCCGGTCTACGACGCCTGCGCCCGGCCGGTGGAACTCGACGGCGGGACCGTCCGTTTGATGGTCACCGGCCCCTTCACCGAAGCCGACCTGGGGGTCGCCTGCTACCACTCCAAGACCGGAGCGGTGGAGCTGTGCCTGAACCACCTGGTGGACGGCCCCGACGAGTATGTCGTGGTCGACATGACGGCCGGATCGGACTCGTTCGCCTCCGGCATGTTCACCCGCTTCGACATCACGTTCCTCGTGGCCGAGCCGACCCGGAAGGGGGTCTCCGTCTATCGCCAGTACAAGGAGTACGCCCGTGACTTCGGCGTCACCCTGAAAGTCGTCGGCAACAAGGTGCAGGGGCCCGACGACCTCGACTTCCTGCGTACGGAGGTCGGGGAGGACCTGCTGGTGACGGTGGGTCACTCGGACTGGGTCCGGGCGATGGAGAAGGGCCGGCCGCCCCGGTTCGGCCTCCTCGAGGAGCCCAACCGGCACGCACTGCGCCTGCTGCGTTCCGCGGCCGACGCGACGTACGCGTCACGCGACCGTGAGCGTTACACCCGGCAGATGGCGCACTTCCATCTGAAGAACGCCCGGTCGTGGGGCGACGAGCGCACCGGGGCCGATCTGTCGGCCCAGATCGACCCCGGCTTCGTGCTCGGCGAAGACGTCACGGTGTCCGCCTGACGCTCACCGCTTCTCCGCGGGAGCGCCGGGCACCCCCTTGGGGGCCGGAGCGGGTCCGTCGGCCAGGAAGGACTTCCAGCCCTTCTTCGGCGCCTCGCCGACGTTCAGCGTGCGCAGTTTCGCCAGTGTCTCGGGGTCCTGGGCGTCCAGCCAGTCCGCGAGGCCGCGGAAGGAGACACAGCGCACGTCGGACTTGGTGCACACCTCCTCGACGACCTCCTCGACGGCCCGCATGTAGGTGCCGCCGTTCCAGGACTCGAAGTGGTTGCCGATGATCAGGGGCGCCCTGTTGCCGTCGTAGGCCCGCTCGAAGCCCTGGAGGAGGCTGTCCCGCATCTGGTCACCCCACATCTCGCGCTTGGCGGGGTCGCCCTGGGTGGTGGTGCCGGACTGGTTGACCATGAAGTTGTAGTCCATGGTCAGCTGCTCGAACGAGTGCCCGGGGAAGGGGACGAGCTGCATCGACAGGTCCCACAGCCCCTCCTTCTTCTTCGGCCACACCTGGTTGTTGACCCCGCTGGTGTCATAGCGGAAGCCGAGGTCGCGGGCGGCCTTCATGAAGTTCTTCTGCCCCTCCAGGCAGGGGGTACGGGCGCCGATCAGCTCCTTGTCGTAGTCGAAGGGCAGCGGGGCCGAGTTCTTCATGCCCGTGTTGGTCTTCCAGGCCTTCACGAAGCTTTTGGCCTGGGCGATCTCGTCCTTCCAGTCGTCCACCGACCATTCGCCGACCCCGCCGTCGCTGCCGCAGAAGTGCCCGTTGAAATGGGTGCCGATCTCATTGCCCTCGAGCCAGGCGAGGCGCAGCTGCTTCACGGTGTCGGCGATGCCCTCCGCGTCGTTGAAGCCGATGTCGGAGCGGCCCGGGGAGTGCTGTGGCGGGCGGTACAGATCACGCTTCTCCTCCGGCAGCATGTACACCCCGCTGAGGAAGTACGTCATGGTCGCGTCGTTCTCCTTGGCGACCTTGCGGAAATGGGAGAAGAGTCTCTGGCTGTCCTCGCCCGCGCCGTCCCAGGAGAAGACCACGAACTGCGGGGGCTTCTCGCCGGGCTTCAGCCGTTCGGGCCGGAAAAGGTGCGGCTGCGCCCCGGTATAGGCGGTGGAGCCGTCTCCGATCAACCGGACGACGTTCTTCGGTGCGGGGGCCGGCTCGGCCTTCCCCCTGTCCGGCGCCTGCCCGTCGGTGCCGGTGGCGCAGCCGGCAAGCGATGCGACGCAGACCGCGGCGATCACGGTGCCCGTGGCGATCCTGTGGGTGGCGGCCATCCGCCCACCTTCTTCCTTGTCTCGGGCCGAGCTCGATGAGGGCTTTGTCTGGTGCTGTTCCGGTGCACGGCGACAGCGCCGTCAAAGTCGCACGAAGGAAGAAATGAATTAATACGACAAGCCGATGAAATGGTCACTTCACTCGCTGGAGTGATTGATTCGACCATTTGCCCGGAAAGCCTATGCCAGCCCTTTACTCTCAATTACGATCCGTTTACTGATTGTTGATACTCGAGAGAGGGGAAACCGTGTCAGCCTGCGTTCCCGCGAAGGCCGCCGACTCGGATCGGACCGAGCGCGCCCACCCACCCCACAGCCCGCCGCCGGCCGGGCCTCCGCGCCTGCGCGTCGCGGGGGCCGATCTGTCGGCCGCCGTCGCGGTCTTCCTGATCGCCCTTCCGCTGTCCCTCGGTATCGCCCTCGCCACCGGCGCGCCGCTCCAGGCCGGCCTGGTCGCCGCCGCCGTGGGCGGCATCGTCGCCGGACGGATCGGCGGCTCCCCGCTCCAGGTGAGCGGCCCGGCCGCCGGACTCACCGTCGTCACGGCCGACCTGATCCTGCGCTACGGCTGGCGTACGACCTGTGCCATCACCGTCCTCGCCGGACTCGCCCAACTCGGCCTCGGCTGCCTGCGTGTGGCACGCGGCGCGCTCGCCGTCAGTCCCGCGATCGTGCACGGCATGCTCGCCGGCATCGGCATCACCATCGCGGTCGCCCAGCTGCACATCGTCCTGGGCGGTACCCCGCAGAGCTCCGTCCCCGACAACCTCCTCGCGCTTCCCGCCCAGTTGGCGAACCTGCAGCCCGAGGCCCTGGCGGTGAGCCTGCTGACCCTGGCCCTGCTGCTCCTCTGGCCCCGGCTGCCCGGCCGCGCCGGGCGCGTGCTCCGTACGGTTCCGGCAGCGCTCGTCGCCGTCACCGGAGCCACCGCGACCGCCGCCGCGGCCGGCCTCGTCCTGCCCAAGGTGGATCTGCCGTCGTGGCGCAATTACGCCCTGGCCGGGCTGCCCGACGGCCCCGTGCTCGGCCTCGCGGCCGCCGTGCTCACCACGACACTGGTGTGCAGCGTGCAGTCGCTGCTCGGCGCCGTAGCCGTGGACAAGCTGGTGTCCGGCCGCCCGGGCCCCGCCCCCGTCCCACGCTCCGATCTGGACCGTGAACTGCTCGGACAGGGCGCGGCCAACATCGTCTCCGGATCACTCGGCGGACTGCCGGTCGCCGGAGTCGCGGTCCGCAGTTCCGCTAACGTCAAAGCGGGTGCCGTGAGCCGGAACTCCACGATGCTGCACGGCGTTCTCGTAGTGATCGCCGCGCTGCTGATGGTCCCGCTCCTCGAGTTCATCCCGCTCGCCTCGCTCGCCGCCCTGGTGATGGCCGTCGGCATCCAGATGGTGTCCCTGCACCACATCCGCACGGTGACCCGCCACCGCGAAGTCCTGGTCTACGCCGTGACCACCCTCGGCGTCGTCTCCCTCGGCGTCCTGGAGGGCGTGGCGCTGGGCATCGCCGTGGCCGTCGGTGTGGCCCTGCACCGGCTCACCCGCACCCGCATCACGCACCACGAGAAGGAAGGGGTCCATCACGTACACGTCCGGGGGCAGTTGACGTTCCTCGCGGTGCCACGGCTCAGCCGGGCCCTGCATCTCGTCCCCCAAGGGGCCGGCGTGGTCCTGGCGTTGGACGGTTCCTTCATGGACCACGCCGCCTACGAGACGCTGCAGGACTGGCAGGGCACGCACACCGCGCGGGGCGGCACCGTGAAGATCACCGGTCGCCACGCGGGAGTCCGGATCGCCGAGCCCGCCGCCCTCCTCTCCGGGCACCCGCCCGACGGGAGCGAGGAGGCCGGCGCATCCGGCGCCGACTGCCGCTGCCGGCCCTGGACGGCCTGGCGCAACCACCAGTGCGACCGCCCACGCCCCCTGCCGGCCGACGACCCGCGGCCGGGCGAGTCCGCCACCGAGAAGGGAGCGGAGGGAGGCGAGGACGGCGAGCCGAAGCCGGCCGGCACCGGCGGCCACGAACTGGTACGCGGTATCAGCACGTTCCAGCGCAACACCGCTCCCCTGGTCCGCGGTGAGCTGGCCCGGCTGGCCCGTGAAGGACAGCAGCCCGCTCAGCTGTTCCTGACCTGCGCCGACTCGCGCGTGGTGACCTCGATGATCACGTCCAGTGGTCCGGGAGACCTGTTCGTGGTGCGCAACGTCGGCAATCTCGTACCGCCCCCCGGTGCGGAGAGCGGCGACGACTCGGTGGCGGCCGCGATCGAGTACGCCGTGGACGTGCTGGCGATCCGGTCCATCACCGTCTGCGGGCACTCGGGGTGCGGTGCCATGCAGGCACTGCTCGACACCGATCCGGACGGCGCCCGTACGCCGCTGAGACGGTGGCTGCGGCACGGCCGGCCGAGCCTGGAGCGCATGGCCGACGGCGGCGGCCCTCCGTCGCTGCTGGCCGGACGGGCACCCGTCGACGCGGCCGAGCGGCTCTGTCTGACGAACGTGGTGCAGCAACTGGAGCATCTGCGCGCCCATGAAGCGGTGGCCCGTGCCCTGAAGGACGGTGCTCTGGAACTCCACGGCATGTACTTCCACGTGGGTGAGGCCCAGGCGTATCTCCTCACCGAGCGGGGCGAGGAATGGGTGTTCGACCGGGTCCGGTCGGCGGACCCGACGAGGTGAGGTGACACGTCCGGGTGTGAGAGGCGTTACACACCTTGAACCGGGTTGCTCCGGGCCCCGTGGGAAAGGGTGTCGCAGGCCGCACCGACAGCCCTCGATAGGTCTAAACCAATTCGCCGTCGGCCCTTGTCAGCGCACCCCCGGGTCTGATGAGCTGTGGCCTGGGACACAACGGACACCCTGGGAAAGGCAGATGCCGTGAGCAATGAAAGCCTGGCCAACCTTCTGAAGGAGGAGCGTCGCTTCTCGCCCCCCGCCGACCTGGCCGCGAACGCCAATGTCACGGCGGAGGCGTATGAACAGGCCAAGGCTGACAGGCTCGGCTTCTGGGCCGAGCAGGCCCGCCGGCTGACCTGGGCCACCGAGCCCACGGAGACCCTGGACTGGTCGAACCCGCCGTTCGCCAAGTGGTTCAAGGACGGCGAGCTCAACGTCGCCTACAACTGCGTGGACCGGCATGTGGAGGCCGGGCACGGCGACCGGGTCGCGATCCACTTCGAGGGCGAGCCGGGCGACAGCCGCGCCATCACCTACGCCCAGCTCAAGGACGAGGTCTCCCAGGCGGCCAACGCCCTGCTGGAGCTGGGTGTCCAGAAGGGCGACCGGGTCGCCGTCTACATGCCGATGATCCCGGAGACCGCCGTCGCGATGCTGGCCTGCGCCCGCATCGGCGCCGCGCACTCCGTCGTCTTCGGCGGCTTCTCGGCGGACGCGCTCGCCACCCGGATCCAGGACGCCGACGCGCGGGTCGTCATCACGGCCGACGGCGGTTACCGGCGCGGCAAGCCGTCCGCGCTCAAGCCGGCCGTCGACGAGGCGATCGCCAAGGCGGGCACCGTGGAGCACGTCCTCGTCGTCCGCCGCACCGGCCAGGACGTCGCCTGGACCGAGGGCCGCGACGTGTGGTGGCACGACCTGGTCGCGGGGCAGAGCGCCGAGCACACTCCTGAGGCGTTCGGGGCCGAGCACCCGCTGTTCATCCTCTACACCTCCGGGACCACGGGTAAGCCGAAGGGCATCCTGCACACCTCCGGCGGCTATCTGACCCAGACGGCGTACACGCACTGGTCGGTCTTCGACCTCAAGCCCGAGACCGACGTGTACTGGTGCACGGCCGACGTCGGCTGGGTCACCGGGCACTCGTACATCGTCTACGGCCCGCTCGCCAACGGCGCCACCCAGGTCATGTACGAGGGCACGCCGGACACGCCGCACCAGGGCCGCTTCTGGGAGATCGTGGAGAAGTACGGCGTCACGATCCTCTACACGGCGCCCACCGCGATCCGCACGTTCATGAAGTGGGGCGACGACATCCCCGCGAAGTTCGACCTGTCCTCGCTGCGGGTGCTCGGCTCGGTCGGTGAGCCGATCAACCCGGAGGCCTGGATCTGGTACCGGAAGAACATCGGCGGGGACCGCACCCCCGTGGTGGACACCTGGTGGCAGACCGAGACCGGCGGCATCATGATCTCCCCGCTGCCCGGCGTGACCGACGCCAAGCCCGGCTCCGCCCAGACCCCGCTGCCCGGCATCGCGGCGACCGTCGTCGACGACGAGGCGGCCGAGGTTCCGGACGGCGGCGGTGGCTACCTGGTGCTCACCGAGCCGTGGCCGTCGATGCTGCGCACCATCTGGGGCGACGACCAGCGGTTCATCGACACGTACTGGTCGCGGTTCGAGGGCAAGTACTTCGCCGGTGACGGCGCCAAGAGGGACGACGACGGCGACATCTGGCTGCTCGGCCGGGTCGACGACGTCATGCTGGTGTCCGGGCACAACATCTCCACCACGGAGGTCGAATCCGCGCTGGTCTCGCACCCGTCGGTCGCCGAGGCGGCCGTCGTCGGCGCGGCGGACGAGACGACCGGACAGGCCATCGTCGCCTTCGTCATCCTGCGCGGCACGGCGGCGGAGAGCGAGGACCTCGTCGGCGAACTGCGCAATCACGTGGGCGCCACGCTCGGCCCGATCGCCAAGCCCAAGCGGATCCTGCCGGTGGCCGAGCTGCCGAAGACCCGCTCCGGCAAGATCATGCGCCGTCTGCTGCGTGACGTCGCCGAGAACCGCCAGCTCGGTGACGTCACCACGCTGACGGACTCCACGGTCATGGACCTCATCCAGGCCAAGCTGCCCCAGGCGCCCGGCGAGGACTGAGCGGTCGGAGACCGACCGGGGCGCACCCACGCGGCCACGCGCGGGTGCGCCCCGGACCGCTCCCGAGGCGCGCCCCGGTGCACCTCGGGAGCACCTTGGATAAGCTGAACGAAAAGCTGTCTCATGGGGCGCCGGGAAGTCTGGTCGGCACACGATTCGTGCTGCCCGCCCGACCAGAGGACTCACCCGCAGTGACCGCGCCCCGCACCCCCACCCCCCGTAAGGCCCTCGGACGTCTCTCGCTGCCCGAGCGGACGTTCGTCGCCGACGCGCTCCGCACCGAGACGGTCGGCGGTGTTCTGCTGCTCCTCGCCGCCGTCGCCGCGCTGATCTGGGCGAACATCTCCGGTCCGCACGGCAGCTACGAGACCGTCAGCCACTTCCACTTCGGTGTCGACGCCCTCGGGCTCAATCTGTCCGTGGCGCACTGGGCCGCCGACGGACTGCTCGCCGTCTTCTTCTTCGTCGCGGGCGTCGAGCTCAAGCGCGAACTCGTCGCCGGTGATCTGCGCGACCCCAAGGCGGCCATGCTGCCCGTCGTCGCCGCCCTGTGCGGCATGGCCGTACCGGCGCTGGTCTACACGCTCACCAGCGGCGTGGGCGGCGGCTCCCTGGCCGGGTGGGCCGTACCCACCGCCACCGACATCGCCTTCGCGCTCGCCGTACTGGCCGTCATCGGCACCTCCCTGCCGAGCGCGCTGCGCGCCTTCCTGCTCACCCTCGCCGTCGTCGACGACCTGTTCGCCATCCTGATCATCGCGGTCTTCTTCACCGACGACCTGGACTTCGCGGCGCTCGGCGGCGCGTTCGCGGGCCTGGCCCTCTTCTGGCTGCTGCTGCGCAAGGGGGTACGCGGCTGGTACGTGTACGTGCCGCTCGCGCTGGTCGTATGGGCGCTGATGTACAACAGCGGCATCCACGCCACCATCGCCGGTGTCGCGATGGGCCTGATGCTGCGCTGCCACCGCCACGAGGGCGAGCAGCGCTCACCGGGCGAGCGTGTCGAACACCTCGTCCGGCCGCTGTCGGCGGGCCTCGCCGTCCCGCTGTTCGCCCTGTTCAGCGCGGGTGTGGCGATCTCCGGCGAGGCACTCGCGGACGTGTTCGCGCAGCCGGAGACGCTGGGCGTCGTCCTCGGACTCGTCGTCGGCAAGACGCTCGGCATCTTCGGCGGCACCTGGCTGACGGCACGCTTCACCAGGGCGTCGCTCAGCGACGACCTCGCGTGGCCGGACGTGTTCGCGGTGGCGACGCTCGCCGGCATCGGCTTCACCGTCTCGCTGCTCATCGGGGAACTCGCCTTCGAGGGCGACGCGGCGATGACGGACAGCGTCAAGGCCGCAGTCCTCACCGGCTCGCTGATCGCCACCGCTGTCGCGACGGTGCTGCTGCGGATGAGGAACGCCAAGTACCGCAGGCTGACCGAGGACGAGGAGCGCGACGAGGACCTCAGCGGCGTCCCGGACGTCTACGAGCAGGACGACCCGGCGTACCACCTGCGGATGGCGGAGATCCACGAGCGGAAGGCCGCGGAGCACCGGCGACTCGCCCGGGAGAAGGCCGCGGAGCGTGACGCGCTTGCCGAAGTGACGGGCGGGGCAGGCGAGGAGCACCACGGTCCGGCATGATCTGACGAGACGGTACAAAAGACGGAACCGTATGTGCAGGCATGAGGAACGTACGGGGAACGTACGCAGGAGAGGGAGACCGCGATGAGCGCACCCGACGGCAGCCCGGTCGGCGCCGAACGCAGCATCGGCCAGTTGTTCGCCTCGGCGACGGCTGACATGTCGGCGCTGGTGCACGACGAGATCGCGCTGGCGAAGGCGCAGCTCAAGCAGGACGTCAAGCGGGGTGCGACCAGCGGCAGCGCGTTCACGGCGGCCGGTGTGCTGCTGCTGTTCTCCCTGCCGATGCTGAACTTCGCCCTCGCCTACGGCATCCACACCTGGAGCGACTGGAACCTCGCGCTCTGCTTCCTGCTGTCCTTCGCCGCGAACGTGCTGATCGCGCTGGTCCTCGCGCTCATCGGCGTCGTCTTCGCGAAGAAGGCGAAGAAGGGACGCGGCCCGCAGAAGGTCGCCGCCTCGGTGAAGGAGACGGCGGGCGTGCTGCAGAAGGCCAAGCCGCACCCGCGGCCCGAACTGCCCGAGGACCGGGTCCCCCAGGCCATCGAGGCTGTGGCACGCTCGTCCTCATGACGGATCCCGCCACTCCTGCGGCGCAACCCGCTTCGGTCGTACGACTCGACATCCCCGGCGGCGCCGGGCTGATCCACCGCGACGTCGCGGCCAACGGCGCCCGCTTCCACATCGCGGAGCTGGGCGACGGCCCCCTGGTGCTGCTGCTGCACGGCTTCCCGCAGTTCTGGTGGACCTGGCGACACCAGCTGACGGCGCTCGCGGACGCCGGTTTCCGGGCCGTCGCCATGGACCTGCGGGGCGTCGGCGGCAGCGACCGCACGCCGCGCGGTTACGACCCGGCCAACCTCGCGCTGGACATCACCGGCGTGATCCGTTCCCTGGGCGAACCGGACGCCGCGCTGGTCGGCCATGACCTGGGCGGATATCTGGCGTGGACGGCGGCGGCGATGCGCCCCAAGCTGGTACGGCGGCTCGCGGTCGCGTCCATGCCGCACCCGCGGCGCTGGCGCTCGGCGCTGGTCTCCGACGCCCGGCAGTCGGCCGCCCTGTCCCACATCTGGGGGTTCCAGCGGCCCTGGATCCCGGAGCGCCGGCTCACCGCTGACGACGGGGCGCTGGTGGCCGAGCTGATCCGGGACTGGTCCGGGCCGCGCCTGCCGGACGACAAGGCGCTGGAGAACTACCGGCGGGCCATGTGCATCCCGTCCACGGCGCACTGCTCGATCGAGCCGTACCGCTGGATGGTGCGCTCCCTGGCCCGCCCGGACGGCATCCAGTTCAACCGCAGGATGAAGCGGCCGGTGCGGGTGCCGACGCTGCATCTGCACGGCTCGCTGGACCCGGTCGTGCGCACGCGCAGTGCCGCGGGGTCCGGGGAGTACGTCGAGGCGCCGTACCGCTGGCGGCTGTTCGACGGGCTGGGGCACTTCCCGCACGAAGAGGATCCGGTCGCTTTCTCCACCGAACTGATCAATTGGCTGAAGGATCCGGAACCCGATCGATAGGCCGGCCGAGCACTTGTCTGACGATCGGCCAATTGCCGGGCGCATACGCCAATTGAGGGCGCGTGAGGTGGTTATCGACCATGGGGCAGGGGCAGACGTCCGGGTATGGGCTGGACGCACGACTACAGTGACGCAAGCCGCGACCGCCGCTCGGCGGGCGGTGTGGGTTCCCACCAGCGAGGCGGTGCACGACGGATGGCAGGTACGGATCTCAGGGTGGGAATTCCGCACATCCTCCGTCGCAGGGCCCGCTGGGTCTCCGTCCGTCTGCGCCATCCGCGCGGCTGACGGTCCGTACGACCGCGAGCCGGCACACCACGGGCTCTAGAGAGCGCAGTTGTCGCTGTCCACCTGCTGGTTCGCGGTACGGCCCTTGGTGATGTCGTCCTGGATCTCGTCCGCGGTGAGGGCGTACCCCGTCTCGGCGTCGTCGAGCGACTTCGCGAAGACCACGCCGTAGACCTCGCCGTCGGGCGTGAGCAGCGGGCCGCCGGAGTTCCCCTGCCGGACCGTCGCGTACAGGGAGTACACATCACGGCGGACGGTGCCGCGGTGGTAGATGTCGGGGCCGTTGGCCGTGATGCGTCCGCGCAGGCGCGCCGGGCGGACGTCGTACGCCCCGTTCTCCGGGAAGCCGGCGACGATGGCGCTGTCGCCGCTGCTCGCGTCGTCGGTCGTGAACCGCAGCGCGGGCGCGTCCAGATCGGGTACGTCGAGGACGGCGATGTCGCGCTTCCAGTCGTAGAGGACGACCGTGGCGTCGTACTTCCTGCCCTCGCCGCCTATCTGCACGGTCGGCTCGTCGACGCCGCCCACGACATGCGCGTTGGTCATGACGCGGCGGTCGCCGAAGACGAAGCCGGTGCCCTCCAGGACCTTGCCGCAACTCGGGGCGGTGCCCATCACCTTGACGATGGAGCGCTGTGCGCGCAGGGCGACGGGGCTGCCCGCCAGGGCCGGGTCGGGTGGCCGTACGTCGGTGATCGGTTCGCTGGAGAACGGACTGAAGACCTGCGGGAAGCCGTTCTGCGCGAGGACGGAGGAGAAGTCGGCGAACCAGGTGTCGGCCTGGTCGGGCAGCGCCCGGGACACGCCGAGCAGCACCTTGGAGCCGCGGACCTCCTTGCCGAGCGTCGGCAGTGTCGTACCGGCGAGGGCGGAGCCGATCAGCCAGGCGACCAGGAGCATCGCGACGACGTTGACCAGGGCGCCGCCGGTGGCGTCGAGCGCGCGGGCGGGGGACCAGGTGATGTAGCGGCGCAGTTTGTTGCCCAGATGGGTCGTCAGGGCCTGGCCGACGGAGGCGCAGACTATGACGACGACGACCGCGACGACGGCGGCCGTCGTCCCGACCTCCGACTTGTCCGTCAGGGCGTCCCAGATGACGGGCAGCGTGTACACGGCGACGAGACCGCCGCCGAGGAAGCCGATCACCGAAAGGATGCCGACGACGAAGCCCTGGCGGTAGCCGACGACGGCGAACCACACGGCGGCGACGAGCAACAGGATGTCCAGCACGTTCACCGCTTCAAGCCTCGCCTCGTCCTACCCAGCACCGCGCCCACCCTGTCATGACCCCCAGTCCAGCGGGACCCGCCTGTCGCGGTCCCAGGGGCGCTCCCACCCGGCGAAGTGCAGCAACCGGTCGATGACACCGGCGGTGAAGCCCCATACGAGGGCCGATTCGACCAGGAACGCCGGGCCCTGGAAGCCGCTGGGGTGAACCGTGGTCGCCCGGTTGTCCGGGTGGGTGAGATCCGCCACGGGGACGGTGAACACCCGCGCGGTCTCGTTCGGGTCGACGACGCCGACCGGGCTGGGGACGCGCCACCAGCCCAGGACGGGCGTGACGACGAAGCCGCTGACGGGGATGTACAGCTTCGGCAGTACGCCGAAGAGCTGAACGCCCGTCGGGTCGAGTCCGGTCTCCTCCTCGGCCTCGCGCAGGGCGGCCCGCAGCGGACCGTCGCCGTGCGGGTCGCCGTCCTCGGGGTCGAGGGCGCCGCCGGGGAAGGACGGCTGTCCGGCGTGCGACCGCAGGGAGCTCGCGCGCTCCATGAGCAGCAGCTCCGGGCCGCGCTCGCCGTCACCTTCGCCGAAGAGGATGAGGACGGCGGACTGACGTCCCGAGCCGTTCTCCGGGGGCAGGAAGCGGCTGAGCTGTCGCGGCCGTATCGTCTCCACCGCGCCTGCCACCGGGTCCAGCCAGCCGGGCAGCCCGGCCCTGCTGACCGTCACCGGACCGCCCTGGGCACCGCTTGTCCGCGTCATCGCCACCCCCGTCGTCCGGCCGCGTCCCACACGCTCAACGCCCGGCGGCCCCGAGATCGTTCCGCGGGCCGCCGCGGGTACCACCGCGTCATCCGGCGCCCAGGGGCGGGGCGGGCCTGCCGCCGGCGTCCAGATAGGCCTGCGGGGGCTTCAGACGCTGGCCGGGGAGGCCGCCCTTCTCGTACTTGAGCAGCTTCCTCGCCTTCTCCGGATCCGTCTCGCCCTCGCCGTACGCCGGGCAGAGCGGGGCGATGGGGCAGGCGCCGCAGGCGGGCTTGCGGGCGTGGCAGATGCGGCGGCCGTGCCAGATCACGTGGTGGGAGAGGTCGGTCCAGTCACTCTTGGGGAAGAGCGCGCCGACGGCCGCCTCGATCTTGTCGGGGTCGGTCTCCGCGGTCCAGCGCCAGCGGCGCACGAGGCGCTGGAAGTGGGTGTCCACGGTGATGCCGGGCCTCCCGAACGCGTTGCCGAGCACGACGAACGCGGTCTTGCGGCCGACGCCGGGCAGTTTGACGAGGTCCTCGAGCCGGCCCGGCACCTCGCCGCCGAAGTCCTCCGTCAGCGCCTTCGACAGCCCTATGACCGACTTGGTCTTGGCGCGGAAGAAGCCGGTGGGGCGCAGGATCTCCTCCACCTCCTCGGGGTTGGCGGCGGCCAGGTCCTCGGGGGTGGGGTACTTCGCGAACAGGGCGGGGGTCGTCTGGTTGACGCGCAGGTCGGTGGTCTGGGCGGACAGCACGGTGGCGACGACGAGTTGGAAGGGGTTCTCGAAGTCCAGCTCCGGGTGCGCGTAGGGGAACACCTCGGCGAGTTCACGGTTGATCCGGCGCGCACGGCGGACCAGCGCGGTGCGCGACTCGTCCTCGACCGGCTTGACGACGGTCTTCACCGGGGCGGCCCGCACGGTCGCGGTGGCCTTCTTGGGGGCGACGAGCTGCTTCTTGGGCGGCGGGGCCTTCTTGACGGCGGCGGACTTCGCGGCGCCGGCCGTCTTCTTCGCGGCGGGCGCCTTCTTGGCCGCCGCGGGACTCTTCTTCCCCGGCTTCTCCACCGGTGTGCTCGCCTCCTCGGCCGTCCCGCTCGCGCGGGGCGTCGGTCGTTCCTTCTTCAACGGCGACCTCTTTGCCGTTTTCGCCGGTTCCCTACCACCATCGGAGCCCTGTTCGCCCACAGCGGAATCGCGACGTACTGCCACCCGCGCAGCCCCCTCGGCCTGTGCTCTCACCGGCGATTTGGACACCCGGCCAGCCTACGGCCCGGCACCGACATCCGCCCCGGACCCGGAGGACCGGCGTCCAATTGGACCCCTGCCGCTCACCCCGACCGGCCCGTACGGCATCCTTGTGACAGATCACACTGTTTGGACCGTCCTGCAAAATGGGAACCACGGTCCCCTGGTACGTGGGGGTACAAGATCCCCTGAGCAGGTCGACAAGGAGAGAACTCGTGGACGACGTTCTGCGGCGGAATCCGCTCTTCGCGGCGCTCGACGACGAGCAGGCCGCCGAGCTTCGCGCCTCCATGAGTGAGGTGACCCTCGCACGGGGCGACTCCCTGTTCCACGAGGGCGACCCCGGCGACCGCCTGTACGTGGTCACCGAGGGCAAGGTCAAGCTGCACCGCACGTCCCCCGACGGCCGCGAGAACATGCTGGCCGTGGTCGGCCCGGGCGAGCTGATCGGCGAGCTGTCGCTGTTCGACCCCGGCCCGCGCACCGCGACCGCCACGGCGCTCACGGAGGTCAAGCTGCTGGCCCTCGGCCACGGCGACCTGACGCCCTGGCTGAGCGCCCGCCCCGAGGTGGCCACGGCGCTGCTGCGGGCCGTCGCGCGCCGGCTGCGCAAGACCAACGACGCCATGTCGGACCTGGTCTTCTCGGACGTCCCGGGCCGTGTCGCGCGCGCCCTGCTGGACCTCTCGCGCCGCTTCGGTGTGCAGTCCGAGGAGGGCATCCACGTCGTGCACGACCTCACGCAGGAGGAGCTGGCCCAGCTGGTCGGCGCCTCCCGCGAGACGGTCAACAAGGCCCTGGCGGACTTCGCGCAGCGCGGCTGGCTCCGCCTGGAGGCCCGCGCGGTGATCCTCCTGGACGTCGAACGCCTTGCCAAGCGCTCCCGCTGACCCCTCGCGGCCCCGTCTTCCCGGAAGGCGGGGCCGCGTCGTGTCCGCGGCCTTCCGGCCCTAGATGAGCCCGTGCTCGTGCAGGTACTCCAGTTGGGCGCGGACCGAGAGTTCCGCGGCCGGCCACAGGGAGCGGTCGACGTCGGCGTAGACGTGGGTGACGACCTCGGGCGGGGTGCGGTGCCCGTTCTCGACGGCCGTCTCGACCTGGGCGAGGCGGTGGGCGCGGTGGGCGAGGTAGAACTCGACGGCGCCCTGGGCGTCCTCCAGGACGGGACCGTGGCCGGGCAGGACCGTGTGGACGCCGTCGTCGACCGTGAGCGACCTGAGCCGGCGCAGCGTGTCCAGGTAGTCGCCGAGACGGCCGTCGGGGTGGGCCACGACGGTCGTACCCCGGCCCAGGACGGTGTCGCCCGTCAGGACCGCCCGGTCGGCCGGGAGATGGAAGCACAGGGAGTCGGCCGTGTGGCCGGGCGCCGGTACGACCCTCAGCTCCAGGCCGCCGACGGTGACGACGTCCCCGGCGGCCAGCCCCTCGTCGCCGAGCCGCAGCGCCGGGTCCAGTGCCCGTACTTTCGTGCCGGTCAGCTCGGCGAAGCGGGCGGCGCCCTCGGCGTGGTCGGGGTGACCGTGCGTCAGCAGGGTGAGGGCGACGCGCTTCCCGGCCTGCTCCGCGGTCGCTACGACGTGCCGCAGATGCCCGTCGTCCAGCGGGCCCGGGTCGACCACGACCGCGAGGTCGGAGTCCGGTTCCGACAGGATCCACGTGTTGGTGCCGTCCAGGGTCATCGCCGACGGGTTGGGGGCGAGGACGTTGACGGCACGCGCGGTGGCGGGACCGGAGAGGACTCCGCCCCGCGGTTGGCCGGGAAGGGTGCTCGCGTCCGTCATGCGGGGGCTCCCCCGGTCGGGATGTGCTTGGTGAACTCGTCGTGCCCCGGCCAGGAGAGCACGATCTCGCCCTCCACCAGGCGCGCGGTGGCCAGCACCGGCGTGAGGTCCCGCGCGGGAGCCGCGTCGAGCGCCTCCGCGGCCGCGCCGTACGCCGTGAGCTGGCGCAGGGTGGCGATGGTCGGGGGCATCATCAGCAGCTCGCCCCGGTCGTACGCGGCGGCCGCCCCGCGCGGGGTGATCCACACCGTGCGGTCGGCCTCCGTGGAGGCGTTGCGGGTGCGCTGCCCCTCGGGGAGCGCGGCGACGAAGAACCACGTGTCGTAGCGGCGCGGCTCGAACTCCGGGGTGATCCAGCGCGTCCACGCGCCGAGCAGGTCCGAGCGCAGGACCAGCCCCCGGCGGTCGAGGAACTCCGCGAACGACGTCTCCCGCGCGACCAGTGCCGCACGGTCCGCCTCCCAGTCCTCGCCCGTGGTGTCGCCGACCACCGAGTCGGGGGTGGGCCCGGCGAGCAGGACGCCCGCCTCCTCGTACGTCTCCCGTACGGCCGCGCAGACGATCGCCTGGGCGTCCGTCCCGTCGACGCCGAGCCTGTCGGCCCACCACGCGCGCGTGGGCCCCGCCCAGCGGACGTGCCGGTCGTCGTCGCGCGGGTCGACGCCACCGCCGGGGTAGGCGTACGCGCCGCCGGCGAACGCCATGGACGTACGCCGGCGCAGCATGTGTACGGCGGGTCCGTCGCCGGTGTCCTTGAGCAGCATGACGGTGGCCGCGCGCCTCGGCACGGCCGGCGTGAGGCCGCCGCCCGCCAGCGCACGGATCCGCTCCGGCCACTCGGGCGGGTACCACTGCCCGCCGGCCTGCGCATTCACCATGGCCGGAGGCTATCCCGTGACGCGCGGATGTTCGAGTGCCCGCCATCGGCGGCGGGGCCGCCACTCGACGTACGCCCCCGGGGCGCGCACCGCGCGGCCGCCCTCCGGCGTCGGACGCCGACGAGCACCTCCCACGCGGGGCGTCGGCCACCCGGGCCCGCGACACCGGCACGACCCGGGGCGAGGACCGGGAGGCGAACCCCGCCCGCACCCGCCCCGCCCCGCCCCGCCGAGGCCTACGCCTCCGTGAGTTCCACCTGGATCTCGACCTCCACCGGCGCGTCCAGCGGGAGGACCGCGACGCCCACGGCGCTGCGGGCGTGAACGCCCTTGTCGCCGAGGACCTCGCCGAGGAGTTCGCTCGCGCCGTTGAGGACGCCCGGCTGGCCGGTGAAGTCCGCGGCGGACGCCACGAAGCCGACGACCTTCACCACACGTGCCACACGGTCCAGGTCCCCGGCGACGGACTTGACCGCGGCGAGGGCGTTCAGCGCGCAGGTGCGCGCCAGCTCCTTCGCCTCCTCGGCGGTGACCTCCGCGCCGACCTTGCCGGTCAGCGGAAGCTTGCCGTCCACCATGGGCAGCTGGCCCGCGGTGAAGACGTAGCGCCCCGAGCGCACGGCCGGCTGGTACGCGGCCAGCGGCGGGACGACCTCCGGCAGGCTCAGGCCCAGCTCGGCCAGTTTCGCCTCGACGGCGCTCATCCCTGCTTCTCGCGCTTCAGGTAGGCCACCAGCTGCTCGGGGTTCGGCCCGGGTACGACCTGGACGAGCTCCCAGCCGTCCTCGCCCCAGGTGTCCAGAATCTGCTTGGTCGCGTGGACGAGCAGCGGCACAGTCGCGTATTCCCACTTGGTCATGCGGCCGACTCTAGCCGCCGTCCGCGCGCGAACCGCCACCCGGAGCCGCCGGTGCGCGCGGGGAGCATTTAGGCTCGAAGGCGTGAGCAGGCTCCAGGTCGTCAGTGGCAAGGGCGGAACCGGCAAGACCACGGTGGCCGCCGCCCTCGCGCTGGCCCTGGCCACGGAGGGGAAGCGGACGCTTCTCGTCGAGGTCGAGGGCCGGCAGGGCATCGCACAGCTCTTCGAGACGGAGGCACTGCCCTACGAGGAACGCAAGATCGCGGTCGCTCCGGACGGCGGCGAGGTGTACGCCCTCGCCATCGACGCCGAGCTGGCCCTTCTGGACTACCTCCAGATGTTCTACAAACTGGGCGGCGCGGGCCGCGCCCTCCGAAAACTCGGCGCGATCGACTTCGCCACGACCGTCGCACCCGGCGTGCGGGACGTCCTGCTCACCGGCAAGGCGTGCGAGGCGGTACGGCGCAAGGACCGCGGCGGGCGGTTCGTCTACGACTACGTCGTGATGGACGCCCCGCCGACCGGCCGCATCACCCGCTTCCTCAACGTCAACGACGAGGTCGCCGGGCTCGCCAAGATCGGCCCGATACACAATCAGGCGCAGGCCGTCATGCGGGTGCTGAAATCGCCGGAGACGGCCGTGCACCTGGTGACGCTGCTGGAGGAGATGCCGGTCCAGGAGACCGCCGACGGCATCGCGGAACTGCGCACCGCGCGGCTTCCGGTGGGGCGTGTCGTCGTGAACATGGTCCGGCCCGAGGTACTGGACGGGGACGGCCTGGAACTCACGGAGTCGGTCCCTCGTTCCTCCATCGCGCGGGCACTGTCGTCCGCCGGCCTCGGTGGCGCGCGGCGCGGGGGACACGCCGAGCGGCTGGTGGACCCGTTGCTCGCGCAGGCGCGGGAGTACGCCGAGCGGTACGCGCTGGAGACCGAGCAGCGCGCCGTGCTGGCGGACCTCGGCGTGCCGTTGCACGAACTTCCGCTGTTCGCGGAGGGCATGGACCTGGCCGGCCTGTACCAACTGGCGAGGAATCTGCGCGGCCAGGGCGTGTCATGACCGGTCACGCCCGCACGGCCCGCGACGGCGTCCGGCACCACCCCCACCCGGGCCGCCGCCATCGCCGTACCGGCCCCGTCACGAGCCGCAAGCACCGGAAGCAGGGGATGTCATGAGTCCACAACCGGCGCGGTCCCAGGACCCGGCACGTCACCGCCTCTCCCCCACTCGCACGCTCGACGTCGACCCGCTGATCGAGGACCCCGCCACCCGGATCGTGGTGTGCTGCGGCTCGGGCGGGGTCGGCAAGACGACCACCGCGGCGGCGCTGGGCCTGCGCGCGGCCGAGCGGGGACGCAAGGTGGTGGTCCTCACCATCGACCCGGCCCGCCGGCTCGCCCAGTCCATGGGCATCGACTCGCTGGACAACACCCCGCGCCGGGTGAAGGGCATCGACGACTCCGCGGGCGGTGAACTGCACGCGATGATGCTCGACATGAAGCGCACCTTCGACGAGATCGTCGAGGCGCACGCGGACTCGGAGCGGGCCTCCGCGATCCTGGGCAACCCCTTCTACCAGTCGCTCTCGGCGGGCTTCGCGGGCACGCAGGAGTACATGGCGATGGAGAAGCTGGGCCAGCTGCGGTCCAGGGACGAGTGGGACCTCATCGTGGTCGACACCCCGCCCTCGCGTTCCGCGCTGGACTTCCTGGACGCGCCCAAGCGGCTCGGGTCCTTCCTCGACGGCAAGCTGATCCGTGTCCTGCTGGCCCCCGCGAAGGTGGGCGGCCGCGCGGGGATGAAGTTCCTGAACGTCGGGATGTCGATGATGACCGGCGCCCTCGGCAAGGTGCTGGGCGGGCAGCTGCTGAAGGACGTGCAGACGTTCGTGGCGGCGATGGACTCGATGTTCGGCGGGTTCCGTACGCGCGCGGACGCCACGTACAAGCTGCTGCAGGCGCCCGGGACGGCGTTCCTGGTGGTGGCGGCCCCGGAGCGGGACGCGCTGCGCGAGGCCGCGTACTTCGTGGAGCGGCTGGCGGCGGAGGACATGCCCCTGGCCGGCCTCGTGCTCAACCGGGTCCATGGCAGCGGCGCGGACGGGCTGTCGGCCGAGCGGGCGCTGGCCGCCGCGGAAAATCTTGAGGACTCCCGCATTGTGGATCAGGAGGGCGGGAAAGCTGGACTTCGTAACTCTCCCGAAACGTACGGCAGTTCAGAACCCCTGGCGTCATCGGACGTCCCCGACGGAGGCTCCCCCGCCCCCACGGACACCGACGCCACAGACACGGACACGGACACCGATGGCGCGGACACAGACGGCACGGACGTCGACGACACCGGCCTCGACGGCACGGACGACACGGACGCGGACCGGTCCGTCGACCGGCTCACCGCTGGCCTGCTGAGGCTGCACGCCGAGCGGATGCGGCTGCTCTCACGCGAGCAGCGCACACGCGACCGCTTCACCGCGCTGCACCCCGAGGTGGCGGTGACCGAGGTGGCCGCGCTGCCCGGCGACGTGCACGACCTCGCGGGGCTGCGGGACATCGGCGACCGGCTCGCGACCGACCGGCCGGAGCTGCCCGAAACACCCTGAACCGGACGGGCGAACGCCCGGCTCCGGAGCCGAGGAACCCCCGGCCCCGGCTGAGTGCCCCCCGAGGGCCCTCAGCCCACCGCCGCGAGGTTCTCGTACACCTCGTCGTCGTCGAGCGGCACGACACCCGACCCCCGCTCGTACTCCGAGCGCGCGGTCTCCAGCAGCCTGCGCCATGAGGTCACGGTCGGCCGCCGGCGCAGCAACGCGCGGCGCTCACGCTCCGTCATGCCTCCCCATACGCCGAACTCGACGCGGTTGTCGAGCGCGTCGGCCAGGCATTCGGTACGTACCGGACATCCGGTGCACACCGCCTTGGCCCTGTTCTGCGCTGCTCCCTGAACGAACAGTTCATCCGGATCGGTAGTGCGGCAGGCAGCCTGCGCACTCCAGTCGGTAACCCAGCCCATACCGGCGCCGTCCTCTCCCGAATCGAGGCTCCCCCACGGCGGCAGCGGCATATTCACCGCCGCCAGTTGAGGACGTTACGGAAGGTGGGCACGGCGCAACACCCCCAGCGGGCCCAATCTTGAATGGCCCGAACGGACTATGGGTAAGCGGCAGATCACCCGGGGGAGTGAGGGGGCGACATGCGTGACGAAACCGGCAATCCTGGTCAATTCAGTTGCGTCACAACGGACACCGCATGACACACGAGGCGGATCCGGACACGCACTCAACATCCCTCGACGCAAACCCGTACGAAAAAAGTCGAGGAGATCCGGAACGATTCGGGGTCGCCGGACGTATTGATACGTGGCCTCACTGCTGTGACAGTTGAGAGCAGCTTAGGCCAAGGCATATACGCTTGTCCGGCGAATGAGAACGTAGGCTGCTCCCATGCCAAAGAAGCGCTCGGGCGGTGGTCTGTCCTCCACGCAGCAGGCCGCCAAGTTCCTCGGTGTCAGTGTCCTCGCGGGTGCCGTCATGGCCGGCATCGCGCTGCCCGCCGTCGGCGCGCTCGGCCTGGCGGCCAAGGGATCGGTCGAGAGCTTCGACGAGCTCCCGGCCAATCTCAAGACGCCGCCGCTGAGCCAGCGCACCAGCATCCTCGACGCGAACGGCGGCCAGATCGCCACCGTCTACTCGCGCGACCGCACGGTGGTCCCCCTCAAGAACGTCTCGCCGTATCTGCAGAAGGCGATCGTCGCGATCGAGGACTCGCGCTTCTACGAGCACGGCGCGGTCGACCTGAAGGGCGTCCTGCGCGCGCTCAACAAGAACGCGCGCAGCGGTGAGGTCTCCGAGGGCGCGTCCACGCTCACCCAGCAGTATGTGAAGAACGTCTTCGTCGAGGAGGCGGGCGACGACCCGACGAAGGTCGCGCAGGCCACCCAGCAGACCATCGGCCGCAAGATCGCGGAACTGAAGTACGCGATCCAGGTCGAGGAGGAGCTGGGCAAGAAGAAGATCCTCGAGAACTATCTGAACATCACCTTCTTCGGCCAGCAGGCGTACGGCGTCGAGGCCGCCGCCCATCGCTACTTCTCCAAGTCCGCCAAGGACCTCAACCTCCAGGAGTCCGCCCTCCTCGCCGGCATCGTCCAGTCGCCGAGCCGGTACGACCCGGTCAACGACGAGGCGGAGGCGAAGAAGCGGCGCAATGTCGTCATCGCGCGGATGGCCCAGGTCGGCGACGTCTCGCAGGCGCAGGCCGACAAGGCGGCGAAGGCCCCGCTGGGCCTGAAGATCAGCAAGCCGAAGAACGGCTGCATCACCGCGGTCGACGACGCCGGCTTCTTCTGCGACTACGTGCGCAACGTGTTCCTCAACGACCCGGTCTTCGGCAAGACCAAGGAGGACCGGGCCAAGATCTGGAACCAGGGCGGTCTGACGATCCGTACGACGCTGGACCCGCAGGCGCAGAGCTCGGTGCGGCAGTCGCTGAAGGACCACGTCAACGCCAGCGACGAGGTCTCCGCCGCGACCACCCTGGTCGAGCCCGGCACCGGCAAGATCGTCGCGATGGGGCAGTCGAAGCCGTACGGCACCAACGCCAAGCAGCACGAGACCGTGATCAACTACTCGGTCGACTACGCGATGGGGACGAGCAACGGCTTCCCGACGGGCTCGACGTTCAAGCCGTTCGTGGCCGCCGCCGCCCTCGAGGAGGGCCGCCCGGCGACCCAGGAGTACCCCTCGCCGTACGAACTGACGGTGCCGAGCCCGATCCAGACGTGCGACAAGCCGTACACCAACGAAGACGGCACCAAGATCCCGAACGAGAACGAGTCGGAGAAGGGCCCCTACCGGCTGAAGAAGGCGATGGCCCTCTCGGTCAACACCTACTTCATCGAGATGGTCGCGGACATCGGCCTCTGCCCGGTCACCAAGATGACCGACAAGCTGCACATCAAGCAGGGCACCGGCAAGAACCTCCCGCAGGTCCCCTCGATCGCCCTCGGCACCGAGTCCGTCTCCCCGCTCACCATGGCGTCCGCGTACGCCGCCTTCGCCAACCGCGGCATGTACTGCACGCCCATCGCCATCGAGGCGGTCACGCAGCGGGTGGGCGAGACGAAGAAGAGCCTCGAGGTGCCGAAGTCCACCTGCTCGCGGGCGATGTCGGAGGGCACGGCCGACACCATCAACGCGCTGCTCAAGGGCGTGGTCGACTCCGGTACCGGCCAGCAGGCCGGCCTCGGCGACCGGGACAACGCGGGCAAGACCGGTACGACCGACGAGCGCCGCAACGCCTGGTTCGTCGGCTACACGCCCAACCTCTCGGGCGCCGTCTGGGTCGGCAGCGCCACCCAGCAGGTCAAGATGCGGAACATCACCATCGGCGGTGTCTACCACGACCTGGTCTACGGCTCCGACACTCCGGGCCCGATCTGGAAGGACGCCATGACCGGCGCCCTGGTGGGCAAGGGGGCCGACTCCTTCGTGCCGGTCAACATCCCCGACCCGGACAAGGAGCGCGAGGAGCGCGAGGACCGCGCAAAGCCGGGCCGCGGCCAGGACGACGGCGGCAACGGCGACAACGAGGGCAACGGCAACGGGGGCGAAGGCCTCCTCGGCGGTCTGACCGACGGCGGCAACAACGGCGGGAACGACGGAGGCGGCGGCACCGAGCCGACGTTCCCCGAGGGCTTCTTCCGGGGCAACGACAACGGCGGCGGACGCGGGTAACGGCTCGGCCGATCCGCGCCCGTACGGCGACGAAAGCAGGGCCCGCCGGCCAACCGGCGGGCCCTGCGCCGTTCCGCACCCGGTGTCGTCTCCCGGCGGGCTGCCGGGGGGTCACGCCCTGGCACAGCACCTCTCTGACGTGACACCGCTCTGGCGTAACGCGGCTCTGGCGCAACACCGTTCCGGCGTAACGCCGCTCTGGCGTAATTGCGACAACCTGGCCTCCCCCTGTCGCCGTCTCATGTGGTGCCGACGACGATGGTGAGCATGACTGGCGATCTTTCCCGACGGCTGGTCACCGACGAGTTGTGGACGCTGACGGAGCCGCTGCTGCCGGCGTTCGCACCCCGCCGGCAGGGCGGGGGCACGGCTCCCGTGGACGAGCGGGTGGTGTTCACCGCGGTGGTCTACGTGCTGACCAGCGGATGCGCCTGGCGGTCGCTGCCGGCCTGGCTCGAGATCTCACCGGCGACCGCGCACCGCCGCTTCACCGGCTGGACGAAGGCGGGCGTGTGGCAACGGCTGCACCGCGCCGCGGTGCGTGACGGGCTCGCGGGCGCGGGCGAGGCCGACTGGGCCGCCGTGATCGCGAAGGCCGCGACACTGCGGGCCGGACAGCGGACCGGGACCGGTCCGGGCTCGCGAAGATCACCACACGAGACGCACACGAAGTCGCAGAAGCACTCAGCAAGCACCCAATTCGGGCAGCATCAAAACCCTTGACTCCCCCCATTTCCCTGGTGTTCCTTTGATCATCATGTGCATGAGGGGAGGACAGTGATTCATGGGTTTCCGGAACATCCGCGAGAGGCGAATACGCCGCTTCCTGACAAGCGCGGTGGTCACTCTGACCGTTCTGACCGGTATCACCGCGTGCGGCTCGGACACAGCCGGGGAAACGCGCGAGGAACCTGTCGCGGCATCCGACGCCAGTGAATCCCCCACCCGCCCGGCCGAGGGCCCGCTCTACACCGCCATGACGGAAAAGGCGGACGAGGGCAAGGGGTTCTCGCTCCGCGACGCGACGGGCCTGGACCGGCATGTGAGTCCGGCTCACGCGAAGAAATTCAAGGTCTGTTTCGAGAAGGAGAAACCGAACCTCAGAGCAGTGGTCCTCTACGCGGTCCGGAATTCCGAGACGTGCCCGCACGAGGTCGGCACCGGAGGCAAGGCCGACGGAACGCCGGACGTCGTGGGCACACGGCTGCGCAAGGCCACCGACCAGCTCGTACTGACGGGATACCCGCCGAAGCACATCCACGTGGACGTCGACGGCGAACCCGTGTCCGAGGCACGCAGCTGGTCGTACGAGGTCTGCCGGCAGAGCCCCGCGGCCGGCACCCCCTTCTCCTCGGACCTGGAGCCACGGCTGGTGATCTCGGCCTCCTGCGCCCAGGACTGACCCGGCAACCGACGGATCCACCACCAGAGAATGACGAGGTAATCCCATGCGCAAGATCGCACGCGCCGCCGCCATACTTCCGATCGTCGCCGCGTTCTGCGTCGGCATGACGGCGACCGCCCAGGCCGAGTCGGACTGCACCGACTACTCCGACAACGGCGGAGCCAAGGCCCAGTTCAAGGCGTACGGCGAGCATCTGCTGGTCGACGACATCTACGCCGACGGAAACTCCGCCGTCGGCGGCATCGAGATCTACGGCGACGGCCACTACTTCTACTGGAACCGGCTCAGCGCGGACGGCGGCGTACGCGACGTCAACCTCGACATCGCCGAGGGGACGACCGTCGTCATCAACGCCTGGCTCGGCAACTGGGACGGCACCGTCACGGGCGGCATCGACTTCACGTCCAACGCCGTCTCGAACTGCCACGCCGTGGCCTGATCCACCCAGCTCGCCCGCACCGATCTTCCGCCCGTAACGACCGGAACAGGAGCGTGATCACCATGCGCAGAACGTTCGCCACCGCGGCCGCCCTCGCGCTGTCGCTGACCGGCCTCGGTGTCGCCACCGCCCCGAGTGCCTCCGCCGCAACGTCGGGCGCCGCCGAGTACGGCTGTCCGGGAAGCCTCGTCGGCACGTACAACACGCCGGCGTCGGGCGAGGTGTGGGGCCAGTTGCGCGTGTACTACTCCTCCGCGAACAGCGGCACCAACTGTGCCGTGCTGCTGGCGAAGAAGTACTACGGCTCGTCCCACTACATGGAAGTGGGCATCAACATCTCCGGCCGCAGCGGCAAGCTCGACTCCGGTGCGTACAAGT
The DNA here is from genome assembly GCF_000718785.1 of Streptomyces sp. NRRL WC-3626. Lineage (GTDB taxonomy): Bacteria > Actinomycetota > Actinomycetes > Streptomycetales > Streptomycetaceae > Streptomyces > Streptomyces edwardsiae. The sequence continues at coordinate 109,851 of NZ_JOCA01000020.1, forward strand.
ACTACGCGGGGCCCGTCACCGTCACCGGTACCAACGGGCACTGCATCGACGTCGGCGGCGGCGAGGACAACGGGGGCATCTGGGCGGGCAGGTCCGTCAAGGGCGTCCACTGCGGATGACCGGACCCGGCTGACACCGCCCTGCCGCCGCCCTCGCGCTTTCCAGGAAAAGCCGCGAGGGCGGCGGCATGCCCGTGACATCACATTCCTCACGGAATGCCGCTCATCCCGTACGGCCGCCACCTGAATTCGGGGACGGGGTGATGTCGGGAATGAGCCCGAGCTCCTGCGCTTTCGCCCCCAGGGCGAAACGGCCGCTCACTCCGAGATCCGACATGATCCTCTGAACGCGACGCTGCACGGTCCGATGACTGACCCCGAGCCGTCGGGCCACGGTCGCGTCGTCGAACCCCTGATAAAGCAGCGTGAGTAAGTCGCGATCGCTTTCGTCTCCCCGGATGACCGATTCCACCATGACCCCCTTCGCCCGGCCGGCCACACGGAACCGGCCCGGCGGAAGCATTCGCCGCCGAGCCGCCTCTGATCAAGACCTCCGGCCGCAATGGCTGAGATACGGACGGGCGGGACGCCGCGGAACCGGACCGGCGGCGGGTCAGCCCGCGAGCAGCTTCTTCACCACGGCGGCGACCCGGCCGCCCTCCGCCTGCCCGGCCACCTTCGGGTTCACGATCTTCATCACGGCGCCCATGGCCCGCGGTCCCTCCGCGCCCGCCGACCTGGCCTCCTCGACGGCCTGGGCGACGATCGCGTTCAGCTCCTCGTCCGACAGCTGCTTGGGCAGGTACTGCGCCAGCACCTCGCCCTCCGCCTTCTCCCGCTCGGCCTGCTCGGGACGGCCGCCCTGCGCGAACGCCTCCGCCGCCTCCCGCCGCTTCTTCGCCTCGCGGGTGATCACCTTCTGCACCTCGTCGTCGGACAGCTCGCGCTTCTCCTTGCCCGCGACCTCCTCCTTGGTGATCGCGGTGAGGGTCAGCCGGAGCGTCGAGGAGCGGAGCTCGTCACGCGCCCTGATCGCGGCGTTGAGGTCGTCGTGCAGCTTCGACTTGAGCGTGGTCATGACTTGATTGTCGCAGGTACGGGCCCGGGCACGCCTGCCGATTTAAGGGCCCCTGGCCCATGGGGCGTTCGGCGGCACCTCGCGGGTCTGACACGATGGACGCATGCGCGCGCGATACGGAATCCCCCTGGGAATCACGGCGGCCGGCGCCGCCGGGCTGCTGTACGCGGCGGGCTTCGAAGCCCGCTCCTTCCGCCTGCGACGGGTGACCATCCCCGTCCTGCCCTCCGGGATGCGCCCCCTGCGCGTGCTCCAGGTATCCGACATCCACATGGTCGGCGGGCAGCGCAAGAAGCAGCGCTGGCTGCGCTCACTGGCCGGCCTGCGCCCCGACTTCGTCCTCAACACGGGCGACAACCTGTCCGACCCCGAGGGCGTACCGGAGGTCCTCGACGCGCTCGGCCCCCTGATGGAGTTCCCGGGGGCGTACGTCTTCGGCTCCAACGACTACTACGGCCCCACGCTCCGCAACCCGGGCCGCTACCTGGTCGAGAAGGTCCAGGGCCGCCACGGCCTGAACGGCAACGCCCCGGTGACCGGCGTCGTCCACAACCCGTGGGAGGACCTGCGGGACGGCTTCGACACGGCCGGCTGGCTGAACCTGACGAACACCAGGGGCACGCTGAAGATCGACGGCACGTCCATCGAGCTGACCGGCCTGGACGACCCCCACATCAAGCGCGACCGCTACACGGAGGTCGCGGGCGGCCCCTCGGACGCGGCGGACTTCTCCATGGGCGTCGTCCACGCCCCGTATCTGCGCGCCCTGGACGCCTTCACGGCCGACGGCTACCCCCTGGTCCTGGCCGGCCACACCCACGGCGGCCAGCTCTGCATCCCCTTCTACGGCGCCCTGGTCACCAACTGCGACCTGGACACGGACCGCGTGAAGGGCCTGTCCACGCACACCTCCGGCGGCCACACGTCCTACCTCCACGTGTCGGCGGGCTGCGGCACCAGCCGCTACACCCCGGTCCGCTTCGCCTGCCCCCCGGAGGCGACGCTGATGACACTGGTGAGCCGGGACTGACGCCCTTCGGCGGGGCGGGACCGAGGTTCCTCGGCCAGCCGGGGCTGACGCCCTCGGGCCGGCCGGAGGCCGACGCCCTCGCTGGGCCGGGTCCCCGCACGATCACCCGTCCGGCCCACCCGCATCGCCCCGGACCGGTCATCCGCCCACGCTGGGGTGCATGACCGCCCCGATACCCAGGGACCTCCCGGACATCCCCGCCCTGCCGCGCACGCACCCGGCGTCGGCCGCCCTCTACGCCCCCGCCAGAGCCGTCGTCCCCCTGGTACGCCGCCCGCTGGCAGCGGCGTACCGCCTGCTCCTGGCCCTGCTGGCGACGGCCGCCGTACTGGCCGAGGCCCTCCTCGGCAGCGCGCCCCGGATCCTGAGCTACTTCGTGATCCAGAGCACGGTCCTGCTGGCCCTGGTCATGCTGGCCTCGGCCCACCGGGCCTGGAGCGCCCGCCACCCGCTCCCGGCCGCCCTCACGGGAGCGACCCTGCTCTACGTGGCGACGGCATCCCTGGTCCACCACATCCTCGTGGCGCCCTCCACGATGACCGGCGACACCTCCCGCCTGGACTCACTCGCCGCCCACACCCTGTACACGGTGCTCCCCGTCGCGGCGGCCCTGGACTGGCTCCTCCTGACCCCGCCGGCCCGCACCCACCTCCGCCAGGCCACCACCTGGATGCTGTACCCCCTGGCCTACCTGGCCTTCACCCTGGTCCGCGGCGAACTCGCCCCCGGCTACCTCTACCCCTTCCTCGACGTCGCCCGGCACGGCTACCGCAGCGTCCTCGCCAACGCCCTCCTCCTCGGCCTCGCCTGCTACGCCCTCGCCGTCCTCCTCGTGGCCCTGGACCACGCCCGCCCCCGCCCCCGCAAAACCGGATTTCGTCCACGGCCTCCGGTGGGCTAAAGTAAACGTCGTCGCCGCGACAGCAGCGACAATCGGGGTGTAGCGCAGCTTGGCAGCGCGCTTCGTTCGGGACGAAGAGGTCGTGGGTTCAAATCCCGCCACCCCGACAGCCGAAACACCAGGTGAGGCACCTACTCAATTGAGTAGGTGCCTCACCTGTTTCGTGTGCGTGTCTATCTGCGTGACTACCGCGTCCCGCGTGTCTATGGCCGCTGCGGATCAGCACCGAAGATCCCGTCCATGACCACGGCGCCGGTCTGGATCACGGGCCGGATCTGCTTCCAGTAGACCTCCTCGGTCACGGCCGTCCCGGAGTGCCCGACGAGCCGGGAGATCACTTCCAGCGGTACGCAACGGTACGGCTTCCGTGAGCATGACTTGTCTGACCTCTTGATCAGTGGCTGCGGACAGCGGAGGCAGCGTCCTCCTGCTTCTCGGCGTCGGAGAACAGGAGGGTGGGCTCGGCGAGGATGTCGCGGCCGACCTCGCTCTTGTAGATCTCGTCGACGCTGCCGAATCGGGCTTCGGAGTAGTCGAGGTCCAGCAACGTGGCGGCCTGGCGGACCGATGCCTCGTCGGGCCCCTCGATCTCCAGGAAGGCGGGGAGATCGGGCCAGGTGTCGAAGTCGAAGGCGACCTCGCCCAGGCGCCACTCCTCGCGGTAGTTCTCCTGGTAGCGGACTTCGGTGAGGCCGACCCGGCGCAGGATGTCGGCCATGGCGTGCAGGTCGGACACCTCGGTCTCGATCTCCTTTGTGCCGTCGATCGTGGTGGCGTCGGTGACCTGCTTGAGCGTGAGCGTAGACCGGGTGCCTTCGTCCCGAAGGCGGACCCAGGCCCCGCCGTCGAGGGAGTCGTTCTCGAAGATCTTGCGGGTGAGGAGGGTGCGGGGGAACGCCTGGACGGCTCCGAGGGCGGTCAGCTTGGCCTGGAGGTCGGCGGCGTCGACGGCCAGGAACTTCGCCTCGTACTCGTGATCCATGGGGTCCTTCTCTTAGATGTGGTCGGTGAAGGGGGACGTTCGGGCTGCCATGAGCAGGCCCATGCGGTGGGTGTGGTCGTTCGGCTGGCCGACGTGGGCCCGTTCCGTGAACTCGTTCGTGCGCAGGGTGAGCAGGATTTCCCAGTCACCGATGAAGTGAGGGAGCAGGCGCTCGGGGGAGGTGTAGTGCTCGGTCATGTGGTGGCGTCTTTCGACGGGCATCATGAACTCCGCACCGAACACACCGCCCGGGCGGACCAGGCGTTGCATGCGGTCGACGAACTCGGCGAGCGGGCGGTGGTGGTTGGCACTGTAGTGCCACGAGCAGCTCGTCCAGACCGCCTCGCACTGCACGCCCAGGGGCTTGCCCTCGAGGAAGTCGTCCTCAACCACGTGGACGCGGGAATGGAGTTCTTCGAGCTTCAGCCGGTCGATCAGGCCCATCGCGTGGGCCTCGCTGTCACCCGGAAGGCGTACCTCGCCTCCGTGCAGGGCAAGCGTGTCGCGTTCGATGGCGACCACGTGGTAGCCGGCGGCGGCCAGCGGCAGGACGAACTTGCCGTCGCTCGCGCCGACGACCGCGACGGTGGCATCAGGGGCGACGCGCTCGCGCAGTGTGCCGAGGAACTGGGGGAAGAAGGTGAGGGTGTGCTCCCACAGGCTCTGGGTCTGCATGGGAGTTCGCTCCTTGCCTGTCGGTTTCTGTGATCACGCGGAGGACCTCTTCGGGGCTGCGCCCCGTGGTGTCGACGCGGCGCATCGGGAACGAGGCGTAGGCGTCGGTCATCTGGTCCGGGACGGTTTCGATCAGTGCGTCCCACTACGTCGCGGGCTTGTCCCGGGCGGCCAGACGACGGCGGCGTTCGTCGTCGCCGCAGACGAGGTAGTACGTGACGGGTGTCGGGAGCCGACGCGGCAGCGTGACGCCGAGCCGAGCCCCCATGGCCCGGTGGGTGGCGAGGCACCGGGCGAAGTAGCTCTCGACGACTACGGGGACGCCGGCGTTGAGGTGGCTCTGGATTTCCTCGGCCGCGGTGAACAGCGCGGAGAGGTAGAGGCACATTCGCGCTTCGACGTTGGTCCGCTGGTCCACGGCCGCTCTGAGGGGCTGGTACAGGGCGGGCACGGTGGGGACGAGGACGGCTTGGCGGGCGGCGGCGAGCATCGGGGCGACGGTCGACTTGCCGGTGCCTCGTAAGCCCTCCAGGCTCTCGAATCGCGGGTGATCAGGCACGGGCGTACACCACGTCCGGCACCGCGAGCGTGAGCTCGTCGCTGGCCGAGGGCTGGTGGACGATGCGGCCGGCGCTCTTCTCGTACCAGAAGGCGTGAGAGTCCTTGCCCACGGCCTTGCAGGACATGGTCAGGGCACCACGCGGGTCGGCCTCGATGCGGTCGATCTCGCGGGGCCCGCCGGTCGGGGCGCAGAGCTGTGGGGCGCCGTGCTCGGAGAGGTCCTCGTCGACGATCACCTCCAGGGGCAGGTTGGCCGCCGCGAGCTCTTCGCGGAGCCGGCCGTAGGCGGCAGGCCCGGTGACCAGTAGCTCGGGGTGGTCGGCGGCGTTGCCTACGGGCCGCAGGTGGTGGAGCTTGAGTTGCTGGACCCCGAGTCGGGCCATGATGCCGGCGAGGGGGAGTACCTCACCGATGTTCCGTGAGGTCACGGTCATGGTCGCGCCGGTCGGCACTCCGAGGTCCCGTGCCAGGCTCAGTGCGTTGAGGGCGCTCTGGTAGCTGCCGTGCCTGCGGATGCCGTCGTTGGTCGATCCGACGCCCTCCAGGGACACCCTGAGGAGGTCCAGATGCGGCGCGATCTCCTTCAAGCGTCGCTCGATCCGGTACCCGTTGGTGCAGATCTCGACGCGCTGGCCCAGTGCTTCCTTGGCGTGATGGACGACCTGCGGGAGATCCCGGTACACGAAGGGCTCCCCGCCGAGCAGGGTGACCTCCTCCGTGCCGTACTCGTCGCGCATCAGAGTGAGGAGGCAAGCGGCTTCGTCGGCGGTGAAGGCGTCCGCGTACTGAAGCCGCTTGCCGTGGAAGCAGTGCAGGCACGTGAAGTTGCAGCGGTAGAGCAGCTGCAGGTACAGCATCCGGATCTTCCTGATCCCGGTAACTTCCCTGATCACTTGGGCTCCTTCGGCTGGCTGCCTTTCGGGAACCCGATCGTGGCTGTCTGCCCGGGGACCTCGTCACCGCGTTCAGGGACGGCCCGAGGACGTCCTGGGACGTTTTCCGTCACCTGCGAACGACTCCAGGACGCTTAGAAGGCGTTGGGCGTCTGCCAGGTCCGGCAGAACCTCGGGGGCGCCAGCCGCTGCGAGCTCCGCGCGACCGTGCAGACCGGAGGCGACGGCGACGATCCCGCACCCCGTGGCCAGGGCAGCCTCCACATCGCGAGGGGTGTCCCCGACCAAGACGATGGGCGTGTCGACCCGGACGCCACGAAGCCGCCGCACTCGCTCGCGGGCGACCGAGACCAGATCGGAACGGAGATCGGCGTCCGCTCCGTAGGCGCCCACCGGCAGGTCCAGCAAGGATTCGAGGCCGAACGCGGAGAGCTTCACACGGGCGTTGGCCGCGATGTTGCCGGTCAGGACAGAGGAGACCCAGCCGCTCCGTGCCGAGGCGGCCTTCAATGCCTCATGGGCTCCTGGCAAGGCCCATCCACGCAAGCGCAGAGCGTCCCGGCGCTCATTCCCTGCCCGTTCGAGGGCGGCCTCGATGCCGGGCCAGTCGGGCACGGGCAACCCATCCCGAACGAACATGTCGCGCATGATCAGTCGGTCCGTACGCCCCTCGGTCCGTGCCGGCCCCGTCGGCTCGCGCCCCGCAAGCGCCGAGAAGGCGGCGGCGTAGATCTCCTTGCTCACCCCCGCGTTCTCGATGAGGGTGTGGTCGATGTCCCACAGGACGATGAGCTCCATGACGCCAGCGTAAGCAGCAGTCGGCGACGCTGTGGTTCCGCAACAACGTCCCACAACGTCCTTGCGCGATCACGCGTTGCACCGCTTGCATGGTTTCTGTGAACGACCGACTGCATACCGTGCTCGCCCAACGAGGGGTCTCGCCCGACGCGCTCGCGGAGATCTGCGAGGTCGACCCCAAGACGGTGAGCCGGTGGCTGGGCGGGCGGGTTCCTCACGCGCGGCATCGCTTTCGCGTGGCGGGTCACCTGCGCGTGGCGGAGACCTTCCTCTGGCCGACGCCCTCAAAGCGGCCCGGTCCACCCCGCGACGGATTAGGCACCGAACTGGTCGGCACCTACCAGAACCGAGCCAGCGTGCCGCGGGACGTATGGCTCTCGCTCCTGCGGGAGGCCCGGCAGGAGATCGGCGTCCTCGTCTTCTCCGGCACGTTCTTCGCACAGTCCAACCCGCATGTCGCCGAGATGCTCTCCGAACGCGCCGCCGAGGGCGTCCGGGTTCGCCTGTGTTTCGGTGACCCCGACGGACAGGCGGTCGCCGTCCGGGGCCGCGAAGAGGGAATCGGCGACACACTCGCCGCCAAGATCCGCGCCTCGCTGACCTACTACCGCCCCCTGCTGGGCGAGCCCGGGTGTGCGGTGCGTCTGCACGACACCACGCTCTACACGTCCATGTTCCGCTACGACGACGACCTCCTCGTCAATCCCCACATCTGGGGGCAGCCGGCCAGCGCCAACCCCCTCCTCCACCTCAAGAGAGCCGACGGCATGCGGTGGTTCGACAACTACGCACAGAGCTTCGACGCCGTCTGGGCCGCCGCACGGCCATGGGCACCCGACCAGGAGAGGACCGCCGACCATGGGCAGGACTGAGTACTACAACGACCCGGCCGCGCCGAAGGCGAACACCCTCATCCCGGCCAGCAACCTGCTCGTCGTCGACGAGACCGGCGCCATCCTCCTCCAGCGCCGCCGCGACACCGGACAGTGGGCACTCCCCGGCGGCGCCCAGGACATCGGCGAGACCGCGGCCCACTGCGCGGTTCGCGAGTGCCTGGAGGAGACCGGCATCATCGCGGAGATCACCGGCTTCCTCGGCGTCTACACCAACCCGAACCACATCGTCGCCTACACCGACGGCGAGATCCGCCAGCAGTACGAGAACACCTACATCGGCCGCCCCGTCGGCGGAGCTCCCACGATCAACGACGAGGCCGACGGCGTCCGCTTCATCCAGCCCGCAGACCTGGACCAGTACGACATCCACCCGAGCATGCGCCAGCAGATCGGCGACTACCTCGCCGGCACCTATCCCTACCTCGGCTGACTCGCCACGGCAGCTTCGACCCTCTCGACAGACGAGAAAATCTCCGGCGCCGCGCGCCGGATGAACCGACCGACCACGCTGTCCGCGCCGTAACGGTCGACGATCTCCGCAACCCGTTCCCGCGCGGTCGTCCGGCCGCCGTCGGGCGTCGTCGTCATGTCGCAATACACGAGGGCGTCCACCAACAGCGGATCGTCCAGCAACGGGAACTCCCTCGTCAACTCCTCTCGCAGCCCACGTTCTTCCGCCTCCAGCAGCGCGAACGAGTGGTTCGCTACCAGACGGGCCAGCCTCTCAACGACACCGTGCTCGTCCCGTAGGAAGCGTGCGCCATCGAGCGGATGGAACCCGGTGGTCGCCAAGCGAGGCGCATATCCCACGTCATGCAGGATCGCGGCCGAGATCAGCAGGTCAGCGTCCTTCCCCAAGATCAGGCCGACATCGGCCGCCCGGGCTGCGACTCCACAGCTGTGCGCCCACCGTCGTGGGAACACATTCCCGAGTTCAGCCGCCGCAACTCGCCTGGCCCAGCCCACCATCTCCTCGCCCATGGCCTCTACATGCCCCGCCGAGTGCCTGCCAGTCGCATTGGTCCCCGTCCCGTCTCAGTGAGCCCGTCGCTCGGCAGTGCGCTGAGCCGCCGGACGACAGGGCCGGCCAAGAGGGCGCATCTCTGCTCGAAGTCCGACGGGAGCCAGCCGCGGCTCAGCAAGCGCGGGTGGGCGGGAAACGCCGTGATCGCGGCAACAACGAAAGCGAGCGATGCCCACGGCGTGTGCACGCGCGACCTGTCTCGCCTGCAGTTGCCACACGCGTGCCGTGAGGCTCTTGCCCAGCAGCGGTCAGAGCGGATCGACGATCACACCATTGCCATACCTGCCCACTGGTGGAACTCCGAGGTAGCCGCCGCTCACCTGCCTGGTGCTCCCGTGACCGGCCCAGGCACCACGCATCTCAGCCGGGGCGACCTCTTCGCGCAGCTTCGGGCTTTCCAAGCTGATTGCGCCCGTCGCCGAGGCCGTTGCCGAGCTGGACGGTGATCTCGTGGGGCTGGAGGATTCCTCGTGGCCCGTGTGCATCGGCCGGGCCGTGATCGGCGCTTCGTGTCCGTTGGGGCAGACTCAGGGGGCTTCCGGGGTGGAGGCGTGATCAGCCGGCCCCTGGACAGCGGGGATCAGGTCTGCGAGGCGTTCGAGCTGGGTGCGTTGGGAGTGCGGGTCCAGGGCAGCGAGGCGGGCGACGATGTGCCGGGCGCCGGCGGCGACGTACCGTCCCAGGCGTTCACGCACCTGGTCTGCGGAGCCGGTGACGACTGCCTGGATCTTTTCCAGCTCCGCCAGTGGCATTCCGTAGGTGGCCCTCGCGTAGTCGTCCAGTGCCCGGCTGCCGGTCTCGATGTCGTCGTCGATCCGTACCGAGACGAACAGGGCGGGGGCGATGTCCTCGGCCGCACGTCCGGCGTCGGCCGCCGCTCTGTGGACCTCGCGGAGGCCGGACGCGTAGTCGGCGGGGTCGGGCGGGTAGGGCAGCCATCCGTCGTACAGTCGGCCGGTGCGGGCCAGAGCCGCGGGTGTCGCGCCGCCGAGCCAGACGGGTGGGCCGCCGGCGCTGGCCGGCCTGGTCGTGGGCGGGATGTCGTCGAAGCGGAGGATCTCGCCGTGGAAGGTGTCTGCGCCGTCCCACAGGGCCCGCCACAGCGCGACGGTCTCGTCCAGGCGGGCGAAGCGCCTTTCCCACGGCAGCTCGGACAGCGTGTAGAGGGGCCGCCCGAACCGGCCGGGGAAGCCGGCACCGACGGCCACGGTGAGTCGGCCACCGGACAGCAGGTCGATCGACGCGAGTGACTGCGCGGCCTGGATCGGCCGACGCAGGAATGGCATCAGTGCAGCTGTGCCCAGCGTCACGGTCTCGGTCACCGGGGCGAGTGCGGCCAGCATCGTGAGTGCCTCGATGCGCGGGCTGATCAGGGAATCGTTGGCGAAGAGCGAGGAGAAGCCCGCGCGTTCGGCGTACCGGCCGAACGCGATCAGCTCGCGGGGGTCGTCGGCCGCGCCCCACTGGGCGGTTCCCGTCGGAAGCAGTACACCGATGTCCATGTCGGCCATGTTCACGACCGGTACGAGTGGCGGCAATTCCCTGCGGGGAATGGCCCGGGACCCTCCGCTGCCGTTACAACAGGCCCGTGGACTTTCCTCGTACGCTTCGCGAACGTCGCACCCGCCGTCATGTCAGCCAGCTCGACCTGGCGCTGCGGGCGGGCACCACCCAGCGCCACCTCAGCTTCATCGAATCCGGCAGGTCCGTCCCGGGCCGGAACATGGTCGTGCGCCTGGCGGAGTCGCTGGAGATGCCGCTGCGGGAGCGCAACGAGCTGCTGCTGGCCGCCGGTTACGCGCCCGCCTACCCGGAGAGCTCACTGGACGATCCGGCGCTGGCCCCCGTGCGCACGGCGATCGACCACATCCTCCGCGGGTATCTGCCGTATCCGGCGCTGGTCGTGGACCGGGGCGGTGACCTGATCGCCGCGAACACCGCCTTCGACCTGATCACCGAGGGGGTGGCCCCCGAGCTGGTGGGTCCGGGCACGAACGTCTACCGCCTTGCGCTGCATCCCGACGGTCTGGCCCCCCGAATCCTCAACCTCGCCGAGTGGGCGCGCCACATCCTGGTGCGCCTTGGCCACCTGGAGGAGCTGCACGCCGAACTCGCCGGGTACGTCCCCGAACTGGAGCCGTCCGCCGGGCAACTCGGTTTCGCGGTGCCGCTCCGCCTGCGGTCCTCCTACGGTGAGCTGCGCCTGATGACGACGGTGACGACCTTCGCCACCGCCGTCGACGTGACGCTTGCGGAACTGAAACTGGAGGCGTTCCTGCCCGCCGACCCGGCGACGGCCGAGGCTCTCTCGGCAGCCGCCGGGGCAATGGCCTGCGCCACCCCCGGTCAGGAGCCCGGGAACATGTAATCGGTCTGGATGCGGCCGCTGTCGTCGAGTACGAGCATGTCCGAACCACCACCCACCACGTCGCCGGTCGCGGTGGACACCGCCTCCCAGCCGAACCTGACCGCGCCATTGAGACGTATCGCACCGGGGCGCGCCCGGAAGGCGAATCCCTGTTTCTCGACGAACCGCTCGTAGCTTCGGGCCACTCGGGTCTCGATGGCGTCGTATCCCTGAGCCTCCAGGGTCGTGTGGTCGAAGCCGAGTTCCGCGGCGGTCTCCCGTATCTCCGCAGGCGGGTGAAGGATGTGGGTGCCGTCCTCGGCCCAGAGTCGCTCGATGGCCGCGCGGCGCTCCGCGGCGTCGGGCAGGTTCCACTGAGCCATGTAGCGTTCGGCCAGCTGCTGCGGGTCGATCTCGATCATCTTCGTCTCCTTGCCCGGGCAGGTCTGTTCGGACCAGATCCTGCGGGGGACGGTGGAGACCGGCAATTCCTCGCAGGGAATGGGCCTTTACGCGTCAGGGACGCGCCGGCAGGACACGTCTCGCCCGGCAGAGCGATCGTTTACGGGCCAGCTCTTGGGAAGGTCACGTGACTCCGCACGCGACCCTGGGAGTTCGTCGTGCCCGCGGGCCTGAACGTCGGCGTCGGCAGCGGCCCGGCGGGATACGCTCACGCCCTTGGTGTCGGTCAACGGGGTGTTTCCCGGGGGGAATCGTGGGGTGTTCGGTGCGTCGTGCCGTGGTTGTCGGGGTGTTGGTCCTCGGGGGTGCGGTCGGGTGTGGGGGTGAGGCGGCCGAGGTGGAGCCCGCTGATGCCGTGGCGGAGGCGGCTGCCCGGGCCGAGGGGGTCGAGTCCGTGCGGTACCGGGTGGCCGGGGAGCTGCCGGAGACCGGGCGGGTGGAGGCCGACGCGGTCATGCGGTCCGAGCCCGCGGCCGTGAGCATGAAGGTGAGTACGGGTGGGAAGGGTGCGGTGCCGGTCCGGTTCGTCGATGACGTGATGTACGTCGGCAAGGCGCCGGACGGGCAGAAGTGGCTCAGGGCGGATGCGGGCGTGTGGGGTGGGCTCACCGTCGACAACAACTCCTACGGCGCGCTGCCCCGGCAGCTGGAGAGCAGCCCGCTCGTCCAGTCCACCCTCCTGACCGGGGCGAAGGACGTGCGGGAGGTCGGGAGTGAGACCGTCGACGGCACCCGGACCACGCACTACCGGGGGACGGTCACCTTCGACGGCCTGCGTGCCGCCGGCAAGGCCGCGCGGGGCGAGGCGGCCCGGGAACGGCTGACCGCGAGCCTTGATCAGTTCATGGGGCTCCGTGTCTCCGACACACTCACCATGGACCTGTGGATCGACGGCGACGACCACGCCAAGCGGTTCCGCTGGCAGGCCCAGAGCGATGGCGGGCCGCTCGACCTCACCATCACCTTCCTCGACATCGACCGGCCCGTGACCATCGAGGCCCCGCCGGCGGACGCGCAGGAGGAGCTGGGTTCGTAGGCTCACAAGAGCGGGCGGGGTCAGTGGACGCCTCGTTCCTCCAGGGCTGTTCTGAGGCTGCGCAGGGCGTAGTAGACGCGGGACTTCACCGTGCCCTGGGGGACGCCGAGGGTGGTGGCCGCCTGCTGGGTGGTGCGGTCGGCGAAGAAGGTGGCCTCCAGGACCTCGCGGTGGGCGGGGGTCAGCGCCCGCAGGGCGTCGTGCAGGACGATGGACGACAGCATGCGTTCTATGTCGTCGCCCTCGGCGCCCAGTTCGGTCAGCCAGGTCGCACCGCCGATCTCCGGCGGCCGGGCCGCCTTGGTGCGGTGTGCGTCGATCACGAGGTTGCGGGCGACACGGAACATCCAGGGGCGTACGGCCATGCCCTCTCGGTCCTTCAGGTTCCGCTTGTTCCAGCAGCGCAGCAGCGTCTCCTGGATGACGTCCTCGGTGCGGTGGGTGTCGCCGCCGAGCATGCGCAGGACGTACGCGTGGAGGGCCGGGCCGTGCTCCAGGAAGAGGTCCCTCAGCGCCCGTTCGTCAGCGGAGACGGCGGTCGCCGACCCGATCACTGTCACGTTCATCATGTGCTCCCGCTCCTCGGAGTGGCCTTGGGAGGAACGGAGTGTGCTCAGGAGGGGTCCACGTTCGTTTGACGCCCGGTCCACGGCGCGTACATCGCGCCCCGCGGGTCAGACGCAGGTGATCGGAGCCTCCAGCCGGCGGCGGACCCGGTGGGCCAGGCGCTCGTCGGCGGCGGTGAGGCGGCCGGCCTCGTGCAACCTGTCCCACATGTGCAGCAGTTCGTTGCCGTGGATCTCGATCGCCCGGTCTTCGTCCAGCCGCTGCCATGCCGCCGTCGCCCGGGCCACCGCCGCCGGTGCCTGCGGATCGCCGGCCCCGCACAGGATGCGGGCCACCGACAGGGCCAGCACGGTGGCCTCGCGGTGGTCCCCCAGCAGATGCGCGAGGTAGGCCTCCATGGCCCGTGCCTCCAACGCGTCCGGATGCTCCGTGCCCGCCGAGCGGGTCAGTGTCTCGCGCAGCGCCGTCGCCTCCGCCGACGCCTCCTCCAGCCGGCCCTCGGTCACCAGCGCGTTGATGCGCGCGACCGGCTGCGCCAGCTGCGGGGGGAGCGGGCGCGACGGCACAGGGGGCGGCGCCGTCGCCGCGGCCCGGGCACGGGCGATCGCCGTGGCCACCGCGGAGGCCGGCGCCGGGGCGGGCGTCGGGGCCGGCGCCGGGGCGGGCGTCGGGGCCGGCGTCGGCTGTCGGTCGACGAGGCGGCTGGAGCCGTCGGGAGACACCTCCAGGACGAAGTGGGCGGCGCCCGGACCGTCGGTCACCGTCGCCTCGACGGCGGTGGCGCGCTGCTGCGCGTACTGCTGCAACCGGTCGAGCACGGCGTCGTGTACGGACTGTCCCGGCTCGGCGACCAGGGGCTCTCCGTCGATCTCGGCGATGCCGTCGTCCGAGATGCGCACCGCGAACGGGGCCATGGCTGCTGTCCTCCTGTTGTTCATTCGGCGGAAGGGGCGGAAGGGGAACCCGTGGACTCCGGGACCGCTCCCGGGGTGACGCCCGGCGTCGCGCCGGGCGGCGGGGCGGCGACGCCCGCGTACTTGGCGAACTGTGCGCGGATGGCGAGGACATAGCCCTGTGCCTCGTTCGTCTGCGGCACCCCCTCGGCCGCGCGTACGGCGTCCATCCCCACGTGGTAGCCGGCCAGCGCGAGGTCGAGGACGTTGCCGGTGGCCTCGTTCGCGTCGATCATCCGCTGGGCCTCTTCGGCGAGGTGGCACAGATAGCGGCCCTGCGCCAGGATCGAGTCCGCCGCGTCCAGGGCCGAGGTCTCGTCGTTGTCGTCCTCGTCCTCGCCGTACTCGTCGAAGATCTCGGGCGGCAGCTGCGACACCCCTTTCTCGCCGTTCTCGCCGACCAGCGTCCCGTCGAAGGCCGACTCCCGTTCGATCTGCGAGGCGATGACGACCGGACCGACCGCGTCGCACAGACCGCCGGCCTCCTCGATCGGGTCCACCAGGTCCTCGGGCACGGTCGAGGCCTCCAGCTCGCCCCCGCCGTCGCCGTTGAAGACGGCGATCACCTCGTCCGCGTCGTCCGGGCCCGCGGAGCCGTCCCCGCCGCCCGAGAACAGCAGGATCAGCGCGATGAGGGGGGCCAGCAGGACCCCGAACCCGCCGATGATGACGATCACCACCAGGGCGCCGAGCAGGGCGAGCGGCGACAGCAGACAGCCGCAGCCGGTGCCGGCCGCGATGGTGTTCCTGACGGCGGTGGAGGTCCCGCCCTCCCCGCTGCCTCCCGTGCCCGCGCTCATGGGTGTCCGCCTTCTTCCTCTCGTCTTGAACCGCGACGGCCGGACGGTCCGTTGTGCTGTCCGTCGGGCTCGGGAGATCCAAACGGAGCCCGGCGCAAAGAGGTTCAAAACTGTGGAAATCAGATGATCCAGAGCAGTAGCCGAAGCACGAGCGGAGAAGGGGGCGGGCCGCCCATGGGCACTCCTGAGACACCTCCGTCGGGTCCGCCCCTGTCATGGGTGCGAGGACCGAAACCCGCACGGCAGACACAACCGGGCGAGCCCGCACAACCGGCACAACCGGCACAGCCGGCCGCGCCCGCACAGCCGGACCAGCCGGTCCGGCCGATTCAGCAGGTCCGGCCCAAGGCGCCCGCCGCCCGCCGCAAGGCCGTCCCGTCCCCCGACGGCGAGGCGCCCTGGGCGGAGCCCAGGCCACGGACGCCGGCGCACGGCAGGTCGCGGGACGAGATCGGGTGGGTCAAGGCGCACGGGGGAGCCGGCGCCTCCTCGCTCGCCGAGACGCTCGGGGGCGTGGACGTGGGCGCCCGCTGGCCGGAGCCCGCGCGAGGGGAGCCGCGCCGGATCATGCTGGTCGGCCGGACCAGTGCGCGCGGACTGCGCGCCGTGTCACGGGCGTTGGGCGCGCTGAAGGACGGAAAGGCCCCGCCGGGGATCGACCTGCTCGGTGTCGTCCTCGTCGCCGACGCCCCCGGACGGCTCCCTCTCGCTCTGCTGCGCCGCATCCGGGTCGTCCGGTCGGTCACCCACGTGCACCGGGTGCCGTGGATCCCGGCCTGGCGAACCGGCGGTCAGCCCACGTACCTGCCCCGGCAACTCGGCTCGCTGGCCGACGTCGTCGGCGTCGACACCCGCACCGACACCCCCACCGACCGCGAGAGAACCGTGTCATGACCCCTCCCCTCGTGCACCTCGCCCTCCCGCTCGGCGAGCGGCTGGCCGCCTACCAGCCCACCGCCGACGCGGGCACCATCCTCGGCGTTCTCGCCTGGTGTGCCTCGGCCGCGGGAGTCGCCGGTCTGATCATCGTCGGCATCCAGATGTCGATCCAGCTGCGCCGAGGGGAACCGGGCGAGGGCGGCGCGTTCTTCCGCGGCTTCTTCTACGTCACCCTCGGCTGTCTGCTCGCCACGACCGCCGGCCCGCTCGTCGCCTTCCTCGGCAACCTGTCCCTCCTCTGAGGACCCGGACACTCCCGAGGCCCGCAAAGCCTCCCCGGCACACAAGCCTCCCGAGGCCCTCAAGCCTCCCGGCCACCACATAGCCCACCCCCTCCCCACGCCCACCGCCCACGCCGCGGGCGCCGACCTCCCGGAGACCCCATGTCCCTGCTCCTCGAAGCCACCAACGTGCTCGCCGCCGGCGTCCCCCAGCCGGTGAGCAACGCCCCCGGCGAGCTGACCTCCAAGGTCAACACCGTGCTCGGGATCGCCGCCTGGGCCGGTACCGCCGCAGGCGTCCTCGGGGTGCTGATCACCGGCACGATGATGGCCGTCTCCCTCAAGCGGGGTGAGAGCTCGGAGCACATGAGCCGCCTCGGCATGGTGCTCGGCGGCTGTGTCCTGGTCGCCACCGCCGGTCCGCTGGTCGGCTTCGTCTTCAACTGATCAGGCGGACGGGACGGTCGAGATGTTCACACGCAGGGAGTACCGGGCGCCGCGCCGCGACCGGCCCGACCCCCAGGGTCCGTACTGGAGGCAGCGGGGCTGGCAGGTGTCGGCGGCGTTCCTCGGTGTCGTCGTCCTGCTGAGCGGGATCGTCGCGCTGACGGCCGATGAGGACGCCGACCGCACGGGTGCGGGTGCCCCGGCCTCCGAGGGACCGCTGTCCGGCACCGCCGCCATGAAGGACGGCCGGCCCGAGGGGTGCCGTACGGACGACAGCGCCGGCGACACCCTGCCCTCGGCTCCGCCCGACGACGTGGACTGGCGCGCCCTCGACGTCACCCGGGTGCCCGTCTCCGCCTCGGCGGGGCCGACCCTGGCCGAGGGGCCCGTGTGGTGGTGCTTCGCGCACACCCCGGCGGGGGCGGTGCTGGCCGCCCACGTCATCCCCTCGCAGATGAGCGGGTCCGACTGGCGGACGATCGCGCGGGAGCAGGTGGTGTCCGGCCGTGGACGGGACCTGTTCGTCTTCAAACGCTCCACGGTCGGCGACGACGGCTCCGGTGCCGGGGCGGGCAGTTCCTCCGCCGCCTCCTACGCCGGCTTCTCGGTGCCCGCGTACTCGCGCGAGGCGGCGGTCGTCGAGCTGCTGCTCAAGACCGGTCAGGGCTACGCCACCACCTCGGTCGCACTGCGCTGGAGCGGCGGTGACTGGAAGGTCCGCCCCTCCGACAACGGCGCCCTGCACACGCCCGTGAAGGCGGTCCAGGGCACCAACGGCCATCTCATGTGGGAGGTCTGACATGGCGTGCCCGACCGGCAATCCCATCGTCGACATCGCGGTCGGCTTCTTCAGCTTCCTCGGCGACCCCATCGGCACCATCGTCGAGGGCGTCGCCAACGCCGTACTCGCGGGCGCGATCGCGGTGTTCGGGGCACTGACCACGGGCATCCCGACGCTCTCGGGCACCAGGACGGCCCAGGACATCAACGGCCAGACCCAGTGGATCGTCGTCTATCTGGCGGTGGGCTCGCTGCTGTTCGCGGCCGCCCGGATGGCGATCGAGCGGCGCGGCGACGCCGGTACGACGGCGCTGAAGGGCATCCTGCGGGTCATCCTGGTCTCGGGCGCCGCCACCACCGTCGTCACGGCCGCCGCCGCCCTCTCGGACGACTACTCCACGTACCTCTTCAACGCGGGCGCGGAGAAGCAGCTGAACGCGGTGGGCGCCTGCTCCGACGGCAACGGCATCGAGTCCTTCCTGCTGCTGGTCCTCGCCTTCCTGCTGCTGATCGCCGGGATCATCCACACGATCCTGCTCTACATCCGCCTCGGCGTCATGATCCTGCTGCTGGGCACCCTTCCGCTGGCCGCCGCCGCCTCGATGACGGACTGGGGCGGCGGCTGGTGGCGCAAGCACCTCGGCTGGATGATCGCCTGGCTGTTGTACAAGCCGGCGGCCGGTCTGGTGCTGTACGCGGGCTCGGCGATGATCAGCTCGGGTCAGGACGGCGGCAGCGACATCAACGAACGCATCGCCGGCATCGGCGTGATGCTGCTGTCCGCCGTCGCGCTGCCCGCGCTGCTGAAGCTGGTCGTGCCGGCCACCGCCGCGCTCGGCGGGGCCTCCGCGATGTCGGGGGCGATGTCGACGGTGGGCGGCGGCCTGGCGTCCGGCGCCCGTTCCCTCGGCGGCAGCGTGGGCGGCAGCGGCAGCGGGGGCGCCGGCGGAGAGAGCGGGCCGCGCGGCGCGTCGGGGGCGTCCGGTGCGGGCGGCTCCAGCGGTTCGAGCGGTTCGAGCGGTTCCGCCGGCGGATCCGGCCCGGCAGGTCCGCCGCCCGGCCCGAGTCCCGCGGCAGGCGGCGGGGGCGGAGGAAGCGGCGGTTCCGCCGCCGGCGCGAGCCGGGCCGCCGCGGCGGCGGGTCCGGTCGGGGTCGCCGTCGGGGCGGCCGTGACCGCGGCGCAGGTCGTCGGCCGTACCGCCTCCGGCTCCGTGGAGGACGCCGACGGCGACAAGGGCCACAACACCTGACGGCCCCGCCCCGCCCCGAAACGGCCGCCGGACTCCCGATCCCCCCGCGGAGTCCGGCGGTCCCCTCCCTCCCGGTCCGCGCCGGCCCGTCCCCGTCATCCGATCACTCCACGAAGGGACAACGGACCCTCATGACCACGGAAGCCGTCACCCATCCGACCTACGGGAACTGGCGCCGCCCCCGGCGCCCGGGACTCGGTCCGCTCGGGCTCGTCGGCACCTTCGGTGTCTTCGGCGGGCTCGTCCTCACCCTGCTCGCGTCACTGATCTCGCTGTACGCGGCGATGATCGTGTTCACCCCCATCGCGCTGTTCCTGGTCCCGCTCGCCATCCGCACCCAGGACGGCCGGAACGTCTACCAGCTGATCGCCCTGCGTATCGGCTGGCGCCGGCGCCGGGCCAGGGGGGCGCACCTGTACGTCTCGGGGCCGCTGTCCGCCCGGCCGGGCGGCCGGTTCCGCCCGCCGGGACTGCTCAACAAGGTGACCGCGACGGAGGGCCGGGACGCCTACGACCGTCCCTTCGGCGTGCTGCACCACCCCAACCGCAACCTGTACACGATCGTCCTGGGCTGCGACCCGGACGGCGGTTCGCTCGTCGACCCCGACCAGGTCGACGTCTGGGTCGCCCTGTGGGGCGAGTGGCTGGCCCGGCTGGCCCATGAACCCGGGCTGCGCGGCGCCTCCGTGATCGTGGAGACCGCTCCCGACCCCGGTACCCGGCTCGCCCACGAGGTGCTCCCCCGCATCCGGCCGGACGCGCCCGCGGCGGCCCGCGCCGTCATGGAGGAGGTCGTCGAGCGCTACCCCACCGCGTCCTCCGAGATGCACACCTACGTCAGCCTCACCTACGGCGTCCCCGCGAACCAGAAGCGGAAGAAGGAGGACGTGATCACCGACCTCGCCATCCGCATTCCCGGTCTGCTCAGCGGTCTGGTGGCGGCCGGCGGCGGAGCGGCGTACCCGCTGTCGTCGGAGCGCATCGCGGAGGTCGTGCGGGTCGCCTACGACCCGGCGGTCGCCCCCGACGTCCTCGACGCCCGCGCCCAGCACGGGGGCACGGGCCTGGAGTGGGCCGACGCCGGTCCCGCCGCCGCCGTCGAGACCGTGGGCAGCTACCAGCACGACTCGGGGGTGTCCCGGACCTGGCTGATGACGCTGGCGCCGCGCGGCACCGTACGGTCCTCGGTGCTGCGCGGCATGCTGGAGGCGGCGCCCGGCACGCGCCGCAAGCGGGTGGCGCTGGTGTACCGGCCGATCGACCCGGCCACCTCGGCCCGGATCGTCGAGGCGGACCGGCGCAGCGCCCAGTTCATGGCGACGTCCGGCCGGGGCATGGTCCAGGCCCGCGCGGCCTCCGAGATGCGGGCGGCGGAGCAGACCGCGGCCGAGGAGGCGTCGGGTGCGGGGCTCGTGGAGTTCTCCCTGATGCTGACGGTCACCGTGGACACCATGGAGCAGCTGGCCGACGCGAGCGTCACCGTACGCAATCTGACCGCTGCCTCGCGGGTGCTGATGCGGCCCGCGGACCGGATGCAGGCGGCGGCGTTCAGCTGCACACTGCCCGCCGGGATCCTCCCCTGGGAGCAGACCCTGATCCCGCACGAGCTCCAGGAGGCGCTGTGAGCCGTCGCCGCGAGGAGAAGAAGGCCGAGCGGGCCGACCGCCTGGCCGAGCAGCGGGCCCGCGAGGAACGGGGCGCCGGGACCGGCCGCCCGGAGAAGGCCGGGCGGAAGGACCGTACGAGCCGCAAGGAACGCAAGGAGCGGGAGCGGGCCGGGCGGGGGGAGCCGTCCGGCGGGAAGAAGGACGCCGCGCGCCCGCGCGAGCTCTACGTCCCGCCGCGCGGCTGGTACGGCGCCGGAGGGGGGCGGGTCGGCTACCTGGACCCGCCCACCATGTGGCGGGCCACCACTGTGCAGGCGTGCGGCATGTGGCCCTTCGCCGCCGGTTCCGGCGCCCCCATGACGGGCGTGCCCCTGGGGCAGCATCTCTTCACCGGGGCCACGGTCTGCGGCGATCCGCTGAACTGGTTCACCCGGGCCCGCTACATCTCCAACCCGTCGCTGTTCATGCTCGGCATGCCGGGTCTGGGCAAGTCCACGCTGGTCAACCGCATGCTCATCGGGCTGTCCGCCACCGGGGTCGTCCCGCTGGTCCTCGGCGACCTCAAGCCCGACTACGCCGACACGGTCCGTGCGCTCGGTGGCCAGGTGATCTCCATCGGCCGCGGGCGGGGCGGCATCAACGTCCTCGACCCGGGCGCGATGGGCGCGGCGGCGGCCAGGATCGGCGGCGAGGCCGGCGAGGTGCTGAAGGCCGAGACGCACGGCCGGGTGCTGAACATGGTGGCCGCGCTGATCACCATCGTGCGTGGCCGGCCGATGGACGACCACGAGCAGTCCGTGCTCTCCGCCGTCCTGCACCACCTGCGCGAACGCACCCCGCCCGGCCGTACGGTGCTGCTGCCGGACGTGCTCCGGGTGCTCACCGAAGGCCCCGACCGGGTGCGCGCGGTCACCCTCGACCGGGGGGACGACGCCCGCTACCGGGACGCCGTGGACCCGTTGCACCGCTCCCTGCTCGGCATCCTGGACGGTCCGCTCGGCGACACCTTCGCCTCCGAGACGTCCACCCGCATCGACCCGGGGGCTCCCGCGGTGTGCATCGACATCTCCGGCATCGGGGAGGCCGACACCCAGCTGACCGCCGCGGCGATGCTCGCCGCCTGGTCCGACGGGCTCGGCACGGTGGCCGCCTCGCACGCCCTCGCCGACGCCGGGCTCGAACCCCGGCGCTGGTTCTTCACCGTGCTCGACGAGCTGTGGCGTCCGCTGCGCGCCGCCTCCGGCATCGTCGACCGCATCGACGCGCTGACCCGTCTGAACCGTTCCCTCGGCCTCGGCGACGCCAAGATCACCCACACGCTCAAGGACGCCGAGGCCCTGGGCACCGACGCCGACCGGGCCAAGGCCCGCGGGTTCGTGGAGCGGGCCGGCATGGTGGTGTGCGCGGGACTGCCGAAGGCGGAGATGGAGGATCTCGGCAAGGTGGTGGGGCTGTCCCGGCGGGAGATCGAGCTCGTGTCGTCGTGGTCCTCACCGCCCGGCTGGGGAGTGTCCGGGGAGCACGAGGAGCCGCCCGGCCGGGGCCGCTTCCTCATCAAGGTCGGCGGACGCCCCGGCATCCCGATCAAGGTCGCCATCACCGACGCCGAACGCCGGCTGCACAACACCAACACCCGGTGGACGCCGAACGAGGAGACCGTCCGGCGGGAGCTCGCCCGGACGTCCGAGCAGGTGGCGCGAGCGGCGCAGGAGGGGACGTACGGGATGCCGGGCGCCCCCGGCGGCCCGGCCGCCGAAGCCGGAGCCGGGAGGTGGACCGCGTGAGCGCCCCGGGCGCCGGTTCCCCGCACGAGCGGCTGC
Organism: Streptomyces sp. NRRL WC-3626; assembly: GCF_000718785.1. Classification (GTDB taxonomy): domain Bacteria; phylum Actinomycetota; class Actinomycetes; order Streptomycetales; family Streptomycetaceae; genus Streptomyces; species Streptomyces edwardsiae. Next base: position 131,917 of record NZ_JOCA01000020.1, read on the forward strand.
CGTGGGCGATCGTGGCGGTCGCCGGTACCGCGCTGACCGCGTTCACCGTCGCCTGGGCCGGCGGAACCCTCGGGGCGGGTCTGTCCGGTCACGGCTGGGGCGCACCCCCGTTCGCCCTGTCGACCGTGTCGCGCCTGGCCGCAGACGGTCCCTCCGGCCTGTGGCCCGGGGCGCCGACCGGCGCCCTCTACGGGGGAATGCTCGGCCTGCTGGCGCTGGTCGCCGTGCCCGGCACCCTCCTCGTACGGCTCCTCGTGGACCGGGCCGGCCGCCCCAAGGGCCTGGCCGGACGGCGCGAGCTCGCCTCCCTGTGCCCCAAGGGCATCGAGTCCCGCGCCCGTGAAATGCGCCCCACCCTGCACGGCCGCGGCCGTGTGCACCCGGACGAGACCGGCAACCTCCTCGGCGACCTCGACCCCAAGGGCCCCGAGCTGCGCAGCAGTCACGAGGACGTGGAGCTCGACCTCATGGCGCCGCGGGCCGGCAAGTCCACCGGCATCGCGGTCCCCCGGGTGCTGCGCGCCCAGGGCGCGGTGCTGCTCACCTCCAACAAGTCCGACGTGTACGCCGTCACGCGCGCGGAGCGCGAGAAGGCGGGCACGGTCTGGACGTTCGATCCGCAGGGCATCGCCCACACCCCGCGCGCCATGTGGTGGGACCTGCTCGGCGAGTGCCACACCATCGAGGGCGCCCGCCGCACCGCCGGTCACTTCGTCGCGTCCGTCAACGACGACACGGCGAAGAAGGACTTCTGGATCTCGGCCGCCCAGAACACCCTCACCGCCCTGTTCCTGGCCGCCGCCCGCAGCCGCACCCCGCTCACCGAGCTGCTCGCCTGGCTCGCCGACCCCGCGGACCGCACCCCGGTCGACCTGCTCCGGGACGCCGGACTCGTGGCGATGGCCGAGCAGTTGCAGGGCACCGTGCGCGGCGCCGTGGAGACCCGGGACGGTATCTACGAGACCGCCCGCCAGACCGTGTCCTGCCTGCTCGACCCGGAGATCCTCGCCTGGGTCTCGCCCGACCCCCGGCTGCCGGAGTTCCGTCCCGACCGGCACGTCCTCGGCCGGGACACGCTCTACCTGCTCTCCAAGGACGGCGGGGGCTCCGCGGCCGGTGTCATCGCGGGGCTCGCCGACGCGACGATGCGGGCCGGCGTGGTCGCCGCGGAACGCATGGGCGGCCGGCTCGACCCGCCGCTCACGGCGGTCCTCGACGAGGCCGCCAACGTGTGCCGCATCTCCGATCTGCCCGACCTCTACTCGCACTTCGGCTCGCGCGGCATCAACGTCGTGACGCTGCTGCAGAGTTACCGGCAGGGCGCCCGGGTGTGGGGCGAGGTCGGGATGGACGCGCTGTGGAGCGCGGCCACGATCAAGCTGCTCGGCGCGGGCCTGGACGACGCCGACTTCGTCCAGAAGATCTCCACCCTGGTCGGCCAGCACGACGTCCGTACGCCCACCGTCTCCCGCAGCGGGGACGGCACCTCACGGTCGTACTCCTACCGTCAGGAGTCCGTCCTGCCGCCGGACCGCATCCGCGCGCTGCCCAAGGGCACGGCACTGCTCCTCGCCACCGGCGTCCGGCCCGCGCTGATCCGGCTGCGCCCCTGGTACAAGGAGCCCGGCGCCGCGGCGATCTCGGCGGCCGCGAAGGCGGAGACGGCGGCCATCACGGAGCGTGCCGCACGCCGTCCGCTTCCCGGGGCGCAGCCGCCGGGTGTGCCGCTGTCGAAGCCGGTCCCCTGACCGGGGCACCGGGACGCCGGCCCAGGGTGACGGTGCGCAGCACCCGCTCGGCCGGCCCGTACCGCGTCCGCGCCGCCGGCCGGGCGCCGGCGGCGAGCTGGAGGACGTACAGGACGACGCACCCGGCCAGGACGGCGCCCGTGCCGGCCCGGTCGTACCGGCCGAGACCGTAACCGGTGAACACCCAGGCGAGGACGAGTGACTGGGTCAGGTAGTGGCTGAGCGTCATGCGCCCGGCGGCGGCCAGCGCGCCGGCCGCCGCCGGGACGCGGGTCTCGTACCGCCGGAGCAGCAGGAGCACTCCGCACGCGTACGACACCGTCAGCGCCGGGGCGGTCAGCACCGTCACCGCCTGTCCGACCAGGAACCAGCGGCTGTCCAGTGGCCCGCTCGAGCAGCAGGCGGCGGCCACACCGCCGGTGAGCCCGAGCGGCAGCCACCGCCGGGCGGTCCGGCGCAGCCACACCCGGTCCCGGCCGCGCCGCTCGACCAGCCGGGACCGCGCCGCCGCGAGCCCCGCCAGGAAGGCGGCCAGCATGGCGGGCGCGTACAGCAGACCGGTGCCGATCGCGGCGGGCAGCTCGCGCAGCCGGGCGCCGAGCACCGAACCGGCGTCGCCCCTCAGGGCCGCGACCCGCTCGGCGACGCGGGGCGCGTACGCCTGCGCGGTGACCGGCTCGGTGAGGGCGACGGTCAGCAGCCCGTACCCGAGCAGCAGCGCCGAGAGTCCCAGCAGCAGGGCCGCGGCGACCCGCAGCGCGGCCCGTACGGAGAGCCCGCGCAGCCCGTACAGCACCAGGGCCAGGACGGCGTACGTCGTCAGGACGTCGCCCGGGTACAGGAGCACCGCGTGCCCCGCCCCGAGCACGAACAGCCCTGCGGCGCGCCGCAGATGGCGCGGGGCGAACGCGGCGCCCGCCCGGCGCGCGGCCCGTTCCTGGAGGACGAAGCCGTAGCCGAACAGGAAGGAGAACAGCACGTAGAACTTGGCGGTGACCAGCGCGGTCACCAGCCACGCGGCGACCCGGTCCGCCGCGGACGCGCCCGGTCCTCCGCCGAGGGCGGTGTACGGGCCCGCCATCAACTGGGCGTTGACCACCAGGACGCCGAACAGGGCGAACCCGCGCAGCACATCGAGTTCGCCGACGCGCCGGGGACGGCCGGACGGGGCCGCGGCACGCCTCACCCCGCCACCACGACCCCGGTGCCGAACGCCACGGTGGCGGACAGGAACCAGCCGAACGACGGCGCCAGCAGATGCCGGGGCGTCCACAGCCTGGCCCGCGCGGGGCACTCCCGCTTGTACACGACGGGCACTTCGCCGCCGACCGGGGGCACGCCGTAGAACGGCCCGTACCGGCCCGGATCGAGGACGAAGTCCCTTCCGAAGTGGTCGGAGAACACGACGAGCCCGCCGCGCCGCCGGTCGGTCGCCGCACGCGGCGTCACCCGTCCCCTCGTCCGCCGCCCGCGCGCCCACAGGGCCGCGGCCGCCGCCGTCGCCCGGACCCCGGCCAGCAGAAAGCCGAGACCGCACCCCGTGCTCAGCGCGAGCAGCACCAACTGCGCGTTCATACACACCCTTTCGCCCCGGCGCCCGATCGCACAACGGCCGCCGCGGCCACCCCGGTTCATCCGGCCCTTGAACCCCCGGACGACACGGGCGCGTTGTGTGGGCGGCCCCGTGCCGTACCCCGTCCCGCCTGCCCGCCCACGCGGGCACCCATGAAAAGGAGCGACGACCCCATGAGACGGAGCCCGGGCCCCCGCGGCCGCCGTGCGACGGCCGCCGTCACCCTGGCCCTCGTACTGACGGCGGTGCCGCACGGGCCCGCCGTAGCCGAACCGGCGACCCTCCCGGAGGTGCGCGCCGAACTCGACCGCCTCTACCACGAGGCCGAGGCCGCCACGGAGAAGTACAACGCGGTCGACGCCGAGGTGACCCGGCAGAGGAAGCGCCTCGGCACGCTCCGGGGCCGGATGGCCGCCACGGAGCGGAAGCTGGACCGCCTGGGCCGACTGGCCGGGGCGGCGGCCCGCTCCCAGTACCGCGGGGGCGGGGTCCCCGCCGAGGTGCAGTTCGTCCTCGCCGGCGACCCCGCGCACGCGCTGGACAACGCGTCCCTGGCCCGGCAGGCGCACCTGGGCACCCGCCGCGTGCTGGAGGCCCTGGCCGGGACCGAGCAGGAGCTGCGCACCCGTGGCGACGAGGCGGCCGCCGAGCTGAAGCGGCTGCGCAAGAACCGCGGCAAGCTGGAGTCCCACCGCGACACGGTCCTGGCCCGCATCGGCGCGGCGGAGCGGGTGGAGTCGCGGCTGGCGGAGAAGCAGCGCCGTGAACTGGCCGCGCTGGAGAAGGAGGCCGCCGACGCGGCCCAGGCGGACTGGGTGGAGTCCGGGGTCCTCGACGGCGCCGCCACCGAGGCCGGCGACGCCGGACGCGAGGCCATCGCCTTCGCCACCCGGCAGCTCGGCAAGCCCTACGTCTGGGGCGCCGAGGGCCCCGGCTCCTACGACTGCTCCGGCCTGACCTCACAGGCGTGGCTGGCGGCCGGCGTGGCCGTCCCGCGCACCTCGCAGGAGCAGTGGCGCCGTCTCCACCGCGTGGCGGTCGCGGACATGCGCCCCGGTGATCTGATCATCTACCACGCCGACGCCGGTCATGTCGCCCTCTACATCGGCGACGGCCGGATGATCCACGCCCCGCGTCCCGGCCGTTCGGTGACGGTGGCACCGGCCGGGTCGATGGAGATCCTCGGGGTGGTGCGGCCCGACGCGTGACGCGGGGGCGGGGCGGGCCCCCTGTACGAGGACCCGCCCCGCCGGACGGAACGGCTAGCGGCCTCCGCCACCACCTCCGCCCGCGGCCCTGCGGCGGCCTCCCTGTCCGTGGCTGTGCGACGAGGAGTGCGACCCGGCGGGCCGGCGGGCCGCCGAGCTGTCACTCTGCTGGGCGGGCTGCTGGTACTGCTGCGGGTACTGCTGCTGCTGAGCGAGGTACCCCGCGACCTGCTGGTTGTACTGCGGCAGTGTGGGACCGTAGCCGCCGGTGGGCATCTGCTGCGGCCTGGGCTGCCGGGACGGATCGTGCATGGGCTGCGGTGCCGACACCGCCACGGCCGTTCCCACGGCCTGGGCCATGGCCCCGTAGCCCTGCATGCCGGCGTTGTTCATGCCGGCCCCGGCGCCGTAGACGGCCCCTCCGGCGACGGCGACCGCGGACCCCGCCATCCTGGTGTAGGAGGGGGCGGGCTGCGGCGTCTGGGGGTTGGTCCTGACGTTGCGCGCGTAGTAGAGCTGGCGGGCGACCTCGGCGGCGTTGGCGGCCGCGGTCGCGCCGACCGCGCCGCCGTAGCCCTGCACGGCGGCGGTGGGGTCGGACCCGTACTGCACGCCGAGCATGGCGGCGCCCTGACCCGCCAGCGGGGCCCCCGCCAGGGCGGCGTTGGCCCCGCGCGTCCAGGCGCTGTCGTCGGTCCGGGGGCCGGGCTGCGTGGACTGGGACGGGGAGTAGGAGTACTGCGAGTACTGGGACTGCGAGTACTGGGAGTACTGCGACTGCGACTGCGAACTGCTGGTCGTGGAGGCCGGGTAGGGCCCGGAGCCGTCGCTCTCCGGGCTGGTGCTGCGCTCCCGCTCCGACGTGCTGCTCTGGTGTGCGGTGCTGTGCCGGCTGCTTGCGCTCTGCCGACTTCGCGCGGTCCGGAAGCTGTCGTCCGAGTTGTTTCCTGACATGTGAAGCACTCACTTCCTGCGAGATCGTCACGTGCGACTCCGTCGGGGAGTCGTCAGCACAACGGGAACGGCGCGCGGCGGGTTCAGCGCCGGTGAACCGCGCGCCCCCGCACGCCCGTTGTGGTCCTCGGCCAGGACGAACCGCGAAACCCAGCCCCGAGGTACACCCGTATGAACGCTCCCGTTCCCGACCCCCAGGCCCCCGCGTCCGCGCCGCTGTTCATCCTCTACTTCGAGGGTCAGCGGTACGTCGAGGAGCTGCGCGGACTGACCCTGTGGGCACACCATGTGCTGCTGCCGGTCTACGGCCGGGAGGTCACCTCCTCCGCTCCCTGGTGCTCCCGCTGGTGGGAGCACCAGGAGGCGGTGGCACAGCTCCACGGCCTGTGGCTGGCCTGGCTGGAGCTGACCGGCACGGGGTCCGGGCCGAGCGGGCCCGCCAACTGGCACCGCGACTACCTGCTGCCGGTGATGGCGTCCCTCAGGGACCCCTCGGGGCCCTTCGCCGGCTGCAAGCCCGGCGCCCACCGCGGGAAGCAGCCTCCGCCCGTCGACGCCCTCGACCCGTTCGGACCGCCCCCGCCGTCACCCCAGGACGCCGGATGAGCACGGCCCGGCCACCCCTCCCCCACCCGACACTCCCCCAGAGAGGACGCAGATGACGTACGACGTCCCCGCCGAAGGCGCGGTCCATGCGTAGACCCCTCCTGCGCCGACGCACCTCGTTCCTGCTGGCGCTGCTCCTGGTCGCCGCCGCCGTCACCGGCACCGCGTGGCTGGTCCAGGGCCAGCGCTCGGACGACGTGAGCATCGCCGGGACACCGGCCGCCGCCGGCTCACCCGAGCACACCGTGACCTTCCGCAACTCCACCGACCACCGCGTCTGGATCGGCAGCACGGTCAACGCCGACGGTTCGGCCGCGCTGACCGGGCTTCCCACGCTCGACCCGGGCCAGTCGGCCACCGTCACGATCCCCGAGCACTCCGGCGCCGGGCACTGGCGCGGCAAGTTCTTCGCCCGCGAGGGCTGCACCGGGGAGGAGGGCAGTACGTTCCACTGCGCCGTGGGCGACTGCGGGCCCTACGCCGACCGGTGCTCGACCGGTGAACAGCCCACCGGCCTGGCCGAGTTCAACTTCGACCCCAAGGACGGACTGGCGCCCTGGTACAACGTCAGCTACGTCAACGCCGTCGCCTCGGCCGTCACGATCGCCCCGGACGGCGTGACGCCGCCCCGGTCGGGCGAGTGCGCGGCGGCGGGCTGCGCCGTGGACCTGCTGGCGGCCTGCCCCGCGGACAACCTGGTCAAGGACCCGGCCACCGGACGGCCGCTGGTGTGCGTCAACCCGAACCGGGACGCGAAGACCCCGTACAGCGACGCCCTGGCCGCGACGTGCCCGACCGCGTACAGCTGGTCCAAGCACGACGCCGAGCAGGGCAACCAGGTCGTCTACCAGTGCCGTCAGTGCACCGGCATGACCGTCACCTTCCACGGCACCGGCGCACCGGTCCCGCCCGCCCCCGCGGTCACGGAACAACCCCGTGAGAGCACCCCGGCCGTCTCCCGCAAGGGCGTCGCCCTGAACCCCGTCGCCGGCGCCTCCGAGGCCCTGGCCGACTCCGGTTCGTCCTGGTACTACGACTGGTCGTCCTCCTCGAACGGCGTCACGCGGCCCGACGGTGTCGAGTTCGTCCCGATGATCTGGGGACCCGGCTCGGTCACCGACGCAGAACTGGGGCAGGCAGCCGCCGAGGGCGAGGCGCTGCTCGGCTTCAACGAGCCGGACCATCCGGGCCAGGCGAACATGTCGCCCGAACAGGCCCTGGACCTGTGGCCCCGGCTGGAGTCCACCGGCCTGCGGCTGGGCGCACCCGCGGTCGCCTCCGGCGGCGACGTCCCGGGCGGGTGGCTGGACCGGTTCATGCGGGGGGCCGAACAGCGCGGCCTGCGCGTCGACTTCATTCCCCTGCACTGGTACGGCGCCGACTTCGGCCCCGGCGCCGCCGACCAGCTGCGCGGCTACCTCCAGGCCGTGCACGAGCGCTACGGGAAGCCGGTCTGGCTGACGGAGTACGCCCTGACCGACTTCTCCGGGGGCACCCCGCGCTACCCCGACGAGCGGCAGCAGACCGACTTCGTCCGGTCCTCGACCACCATGCTGAACGGGCTGGACTTCGTCGAGCGGTACGCCTGGTTCGCCCTGTCGAAGGAGACGAGCCCGACCGGTCTCTACGACGGGGCGGTGGCGGGTGCGAGCGGGCGCGCCTACCGCGAGGTGCCGTAGGTCCTGCGGATCAAAGGTGAGGACGGTCCGGCGGAGTTGAACCGTCCTCACCTTCCGTTCGTTGTGCGGGTGCGTGCCGGGAGTCGCCCCGCGCGCGCCTCACGATCGGGGGAGATCCATGTCAGGCGGTGCGTCGCTGCGCGGTGGCACGGGCTTCGGCCGTGCCACCGCGCAGCCGGGCGAGCCGCTCACGGATTCCCTCGGCGTCCGGATGACCGAACTCGGCGAAGATCGCCAGGGCCTGCCGCCAGCTCGTCCGGGCCGCCTCGGGCTCCCCGGCGTCGAGACGGACGTCCCCGAGGTGGCCCAGGGTGTGGCCCTCGCCCCAGCGGTTGCCGATGTCGCGGTGCGTCGCGAGCGCCCGGCGGTAGTGCTCGACGGACTCGCCGTGCCGGCCGAGCCGGTGGTGGACGGTGCCGAGGATGTCGAGCGTGACGCCCTCGACCCAGCGGTTGCCTCCGGCCCGCAGCACCACCAGCGCCCGCTCGAGGCAGCCGAGGGCGTCGTCGTAGCGGCCCATCCGCTGGTAGGCGTCGCCCAGGTTGGACAGGGCGATGCCCTCCCCCCAGACGTCCCCGGTGAGGCGGTCGACGGCCAGCCCGCGACGGCTGTACTCGACGGCCTTGTCGAGCCGGCCGGCGTGCAGGTAGGCGTCCCCCAGGTTGGAGATCACCGACGACCTGCCCTCCCGGTCCCCGAGCTCCTGCCGCAGTTCCAGTGCCTTGTGCAGGTGTGCGATGGCCTCGTCGGTCCGGCCGGCGTTGCGCAGTGCGGCCGCCGTGTCGGACAGGGCGCGGGCCTCCCCCTCCCGGCTGCCGGCGGCGCGGGCGGCGGCCAGCCCGGTACGGGAGGTGTCCAGCCAGTCGAGCACATGGCTGCGGAGGTAGAAGAACCCCCACAGGACGGCGGGCAGCCGCCACGCGATGCCCGTCTGTCCGGCCCGTTCGGCCTCGTGCACCGCGGCGACCAGGTTCGAGCGTTCGGTCTCGCACCAGTCCAGTGCCTGTTCGTGCGTGGTGAAGCGCAGCGGCCGGCACTCCTCGGGCCGCGGCTCCAGGGGGACGCGGCGGCGGTTGGGGGTGATGTGCGCGTAGGCCGCGTCGGCGGTGTGCAGGTACCAGCACAGCAGCCGCCGCAGGGCCAGTTCCCGTTCCTCCCGCGTCTCCTCGGCGCGGACGCGTTCGGCGGCGTAGACGCGCAGCAGGTCGTGCAGGGTGAAGCGGCCCGGGTAGTGCTCGGTGAGCAGGTGGGCGCGGGTCAGCTCGGCGAGGAGTCCCCGGGCCTCACGCGGAGGGAGTCCGGCGAGCGCGCCCGCCGCGGGCACGGAGATGTCCGGGCCCGCGTGCACGCCGAACAGCCGGAACAGGCGTGCCGCCGGGGCGGTCAGCGCCCTGTAGGACCAGGAGAAGACGGCCCGCACATCGGTGGTGATGTCGTCGCCGCCGGTGAAGGCGTCCAGGCTGCCGTGGCTCTCGCTCACCTCGTCGGCGATGGCCCTGAGCGGGAAGGCGGGGTGGGCGTAGGCGTGGGCGGCGACGATGGCGAGCGCCAGCGGCAGCCGGCCGCAGCGCGCGATGATCTCGTCCGCCGCCTCCGGTTCCGCGGCCAGCCGGTCGGCGCCGAGGCGCAGGGCCAGCAGGTCGTACGCCTCGGCGGGGGGCAGCTGGTCCAGCGTCAGGAGGTGCGCGCCCTCGCTCGCGACGAGTCCGGTGAGCCGGTTGCGGCTGGTGACGATGACCAGGCAGCCCGGGGAGCCGGGCAGCAGCGGACGGACCTGTTCGGCGTCACGGGCGTTGTCGAGCAGGATCAGCACTTTGCGCCCGGCGAGCAGACTGCGGTAGAGCGCCACCTGCGCGTCACGGCCGGCGGGGATGCGCATCGGGGGGACGCCGAGCGCGTCGAGGAAGGTGCGTACCGCGTCGTCCGGCGTCACCGCCGAGCCGGTCGGGTCGAAGCCGCGCAGGTTGATGTAGAGCTGCCCGCCGGGGAACCGGCCGGCCACGCAGTGGGCCCAGTGCACGGCCAGGGTCGACTTGCCGATCCCGCCCATGCCTCCGATCGCGCTGACCACCACGGTCGACGGAGGGCTGCCGTCCTGCGGCAGCAGGGCCCCGGTACGGTCCAGTTCGGTGTGCCGTCCGGCGAAGGTCGGCAGGTCGGGGGGAAGTTGGGCGGGACGGGCCGGTTCGAAGCGGCGGCCGTGCGGGTCGGTGGCCCCGGGCACGTCCGGCTCCGGCTCGCCGGACGCCGCCGGTCCGTCCGCCGGTACGGCGCCGGCCCGCGCGGGCACCGGAGCGGCGGCGGGCGCGGGACCGGCAGCGGGCTCCGGGTCCCGCGGGGGCAGCAACGTCGGGTCGGCGGCCAGGATGCGGTCGTGCAACTCCTGGATGGCGGCGCCCGGTTCGATGCCCAGTTCCTTCACCAGGGCCCCGCGGGTCCCGCGGTACGCGGCCAGTGCCTCGGCCTGCCGCCCGGACCGGTACAGGGCGAGCATGAGCAACCGGCACAGCTCCTCCCGCAGCGGGTACGTTCCGGTGAGCGGGATCAGCTCGGCGATCACTTCGTGGTGGCGTCCCCGCGCGATGTCGAGGTCGAGCCGTGCCTCCAGCGCGGTCAGCCACTCCTCGTCCAGCCAGGAGCACACCGTCTCGCTCAGCGGGCCGGGCAGTCCGGCCAGCGCGGCACCCCGCCATCCGCCGAGCGCGGTGTGCAGCAGTTCCGCGGCGCCGGACACGTCGCCCGCGGCGCGCGCCTGCTTCGCCTGTACGACCCGGCGCTGGAACACGGCGAGGTCCAGGGCGTCGTCCGGGATCCGCAGCGCGTATCCGTCCCCGACGGAGACGACCACCCGGGGCTGCCCCGCCGGGCCGCGGTCCGGCTCCAGCACCTTGCGCAGGCGCGACACATAGGTCCGCAGGACGGACACGGCGGCGGCCGGCGGTTCCTCACCCCAGACGGCGTCGAGCAGTTCGCCGAGCGGGACGGGCCTTCCGCGCCGTAACAGCAGCACCGCCAGCACCACCTTCTGCTGCGGCGAGCCGAGGTCCAGTTCACGTTCTCCGCGCCATGCCCGGACTGGACCCAGTACGGCGAAGCGAAGGGAATTCACGTAATGGTCCACGCTCGGACTCTAGTGCGACACCACTCTGTACCCGTCGGTACGGCGGAACATGCCATTCCGTCCCGTCCGTCGCCCATACCGCCGATGTCCCGTTCCGCACACCGCGGTTGAACCTTTTTCGGCCGACGCCCGTTGCGGTGGCGGGCAACGCCGATACGGCGGCCGGCCGTGCCGTGCGAACGGGAACCTCAGGGAGGAACGCTTATGAGCCGGGGCGAGGGAGAGAAGGCGCAGGAGCAGGTCACCGGTGGTGAACACGGCGCGTCCGATGGGCCGTTCCCGCACTTCACCGTGGTCATCTCCGGTGACGGCTCGGCCGCCGTCGACGGTGAACCGGTGCCGGTGGCGGACGGGACGGCGGTCGACGCCGCCGTCCTGGACCTGCTGCACGGCCACGCACGGGACCTGGACACCACCGTCACGGCGGCGATATCCGACCCCGCCGCGGGGTACGTCGCATTCGTCGAGGTCTCCCCGGACGGCTCGAGTTCGCTGCTGGAACAGGAGCCGGAGGCGGCGCCGTCCCGTGCGCCGGGTGACGCTCCCGGCGCCGTCGACGAGGCGGCGTACAGGCTGCCCGAACCGGAGAGCCCTCCGCCCCCGCCTGCGCCTGCGTCCGGCGGCCCGGACGGCCTGCCGGCGCCGGACCGCCGGGAAGCGGACCTACAGGAACCGGACCGGCAGGACCCGGACCGACGGGAACCGGACCGCCTGGAAGCGGCCCCTCTTCCCGTCCCGCCCCCACGCCCCGCCCGCAGAACCGCTTCCCGTCAGTCGGACGACGAGTTCGAGGGCCCCGGACCGCTCAGCAGGCCCCTGGTCGTCGGGCCCGTGGCACTCGGGGTGGCCGCCCTGGTGATCATCCCGCTGGTGGTCCTGGGCAGCGGCGGCTCGGACGACGGCGGGAAACAGGAACAGGCCGCCGCGAGCAGTTCGCCCTCGGCCGAGGCGTCACCGGCCCGCACCTCGACCCCCCTGCCGGTCCCGCCCCCTTCCCCCGCCTCACCGTCGGCCCGGGACAAGACCAAGGACAAAACCAAGGACAAGGACAAGCCGAAACCGAAGGACACCGCGAACGTGAAGGGCGGCGGCGTCACCGTCACCGTGACCGCCACACCGCCCGCGAGCACCACCACCGTCACGGCGAAGCCCCCGCAGGACACGGCCGCCAGTGCCGTACGGCGGCTCGCCGCGAGCGACCCCTCCGGACGGCACATCTGCTACCGCGCGTACGTCTCCGGGAAGGGCTGGCAGAAGCCGGTGTGCGACGGCACGATGGCCGGCACCACGGGCCAGAACCGGCCCATCAAGGCCCTGAACATCGCGGTGCACGGTGTCGACGGCTCGGCCGGCAACGCCTTCCGGCACGCCTCGAAGCCGGTCGACGGCCGGGGCGAGTGGCAGCCTTCGTGGACGGCCGTCACCGGGGACGGCAAGAACTTCACCATCGGCAACCCGAAGAAGGACGCCCCGGACATGCTGGGCTTCGCCCTGAACGTCGGCGGCGGCGAGATCTGCAACACCGTGCGCCTCCGCCAGCGCGACTGGGGTGGCCGCGTGTGTGCCAAGCCCCGCCCCGACTTCGTCTTCGGCGGCACCCTCGACAACGACGTCTGGCTGGAAGCCGTGAAGCTCACGGTGTGACCCCGCCCGGCGGCCGTCACCCCACCGTCAGCACGATCTTGCCGCGGGCGTGGCCGCCCTCCACCTCACGCAGCGCGGCCCCCGCCTCCCGCAAGGGGTACGCGCGGCCGGTCACCGGCGTGAGGTGGCCCGACTCGATCAGGGACGTCACGGTGAGGAGGTCCCTGTGGGTGGGCCCGGACGGGGCTGCCGGGAGGATGACCCGGAGCCGGTGACGGGTGAAGAGGTTGGCCGCCAGGAGCTTCGCCATGGACGCCATCGGGCCGAAGACATGGCCCGGGGAGCCGCCGCCGTTGGCCACCAGGGTGCCTGTCGGGGTGAGGGCGCGGCGCAGGACGCGCGTCGGGTGGTTGCCCACGTTGTCCAGGATGACGTCGTAGCGGGGGCCGGACGCCGTGAAATCCTCGCGGGTGTAGTCGATGACGTGGGCCGCGCCCAGTGAGCGGACCAGGCCGGTGTTGCGGGTGCCGCAGACCGCGGTGACCTCCGCGTCCGCGGCCGCCGCCAGCTGGACGGCGAAGGTGCCCACACCGCCGCCCGCCCCGTTGATCAGCACCCGTTGTCCCGCCCGGACCCCGCCCACCGTGTGGATGCCGCGCAGCGCCGTCACCGCGCCCATCGGTACCGCCGCCGCCTGCGCGAAGGTCAGGTTCGCCGGTTTCGGGACCAGGAGATCCGCCGCCGTCAGGGCGTACTCGGCGAAGGCGCCCGGACAGAAGCCCAGGACCTCATCGCCGGGGCGGACGCCGTCGACGCCGGGGCCGGTGGCCTCCACGCGGCCGGCCGCGTCGATACCGGCCACCCGGGACTTCGGACGGGTCAGCCCCACGCCTTTGGTCAGCCGGGCCGCGTACGGGTCGCCGCGCAGCATGTGCCAGTCGTAGGGGTTCACCGAGGCGGCGTACACCCGGACCAGTACCTGGCCGGTGCCGGGTTCGGGGCGGTCGACGTCGGCCGGTTTCAGGGTTTCGGGTGGGCCGAAGCGGTCCTGGACCATCGCTTTCATATGTTCCCCCAGCGTTCGGTGCGGACCGGCGCACACGGGTGTACGCCGTACACCACTCATCATGAGTGTACGGCGTACACCCGCGCAAGGGGTCAGGGCAGAAGCCGTTCCAGGCCGTCGAGGGTCAGGTCGAGGGCGAACTCGAACTCGAACTGGTCGTCGCAGCCCGAGCCGACCACGGACTCCTCGTCATGGGCGACCGCCATGGCCAGTTCGGTGATGTGCGGGAAGCGCGCGGCCATCTCCTGAGGCGGCAGCGCGTCCGGGTCCGGCTCACGGTCGGAGCTGTCGTCGAACAGCTCCTGCGAGAAGCCCAGCAGCCGGCTGCCCATGACGTGCATGGCGTGATGGACCAGGCCGACCGAGAAGCCCCCGGCCCGGAAGATCCCGATCATCGAGTCCAGATACGCCATCACCGCGGGCGTCGGCGCCGCCCGCTCCCTCATCCGCACCTCGATGACCCGCGACGCCCACGGATGCCGCAGCAGCATGCGCCGGGCCGACAGCACCCGCAGCCGGACGACGGTCTTCCAGCCGGCGTCGCCGGCCGGCGGGTCGATCTCGCCGACGAGGGCGTCGATCATGCCGTCCAGCAGCTCGTTCTTGTTGGCGACGTGCTTGTACAGCGCCATCGGTACGACGCCCAGCTCCTGCGCGATCCTGCGCATGCTGAGCGCGTCGACCCCGCCCTCGTCGGCCAGGGCGACGGCGGCGTCCAGCACCCGCTCCCTGCTCAGGGGGGTGCGCGCCTGCCGGACGGTGTCGGCCTGCCTGGTTATCTCCACCATCCCCTCTCGTCCGGGCCGTCCGCGGACGGAACCCGGAGCCCGGCCGTCCTCCCTTGACAGGTGTACAGCGTCCACCTACTTTGCCCACACAGGGGTGTACGCCGTACACCTCTTCCCCGGTCCCCGTCCGGGACCGCCGGAACGATCGGACTGCCTGATGCCGGAAAACGGGAAGGACGGTGCGCGAGACATGGTATCTCCCGACCTCCAGGACGAGATCTCTGTGGCATACGAGGCCCGCAAGGAGCTGGGCCCGGAGTACGAGCGGGCCGTGCTGGACTCCTTCGCCGCCGGCGCCGCCGAGGCGATCGACCGGCGGGTGGACGCGCGGCTGGCGCAGCGGGCCCCGGAGGCGGCCCGGCAGCAGCCCGACAACTCCCATGTGGCGGTGCCGGTGTTCTCGCTGCTCTTCGGCGTCGGCGGCTCGATCTGGCTGACGGCGGGCGCGGGAGCCGACTCGGACTCCGTGTTCGCCATGTGGCTCGGGATCGTGCTCCTCAACATCGTCTTCGGGCGGATCCACCGCAGGTCCCGGTGAGGACCCGCTTCACTCCAACGGGGACGCCCACTCGACGAACCGGACGACGACACCGCTCGGGTCGGTGACCTGGAAGAGGCGCTCGCCCCACGGCTCCTTGCGCAGCGGCGTCGTGATGGCGACGCCCCGGTCCCGCAGCCGCCGTTCCTCGCCCTCGATGCCGGTGACCGTGAAGGCCAGGGCGAACCCGGCGTCGTCCCGGTCCTCGGCGGCGCCGCGCAGCAGCACGATGTCGACCGCGGCGTCGCCCCGGGTCAGCGAGGCGAATCCGTCGGCGGCGGCGATCGCCTGGTAGCCGAGGTGGTCGGTGAAGAACGCCCGCGAGGCGTTCACGTCGTCGACGGTCAGTGAGACGGTGGAGACGGTGATCTGCACGGTTGCCTCTTCTCTCCGAGGGGTGGAGGGCGCTCCGAGGGTCCGGTCCCTCCGCGGTGGGCATGCCTGCGTGACGACACCCGCGTCACCACCGGCTTCGATCACGGGTTCAGGATGGCGGGGCGAGGGCCGTGCGCGCTTGTGCAGGGTGCGGCAGTGTTGTGGCCGGTGACATTGCCGACCGCTCTCACCGTCCGGTGCGGGTGGTGGTTGGGGGGCCGAGGCCCGGGAAGGATCGACGACATGATCATTTTTGGTACCAAGGGGTATCTGTACCAGCTCGCGATACTGACGCTGGTGTGCGCGCAGTGCGGGAATCCCGCCGCGCACACGCTCAGGAAGCGGGTCACCAAGTTCACCCTGTTCTTCGTGCCGCTGTTCCCGGTCTCCACGAAGTACACGACCCAGTGCACCTTCTGCGGCGCGGAACAGAAGGTGACCGGCGAGCAGGCCGAGCAGCTCCAGGCGCAGGCCCTCGGCGGCGGGCAGGGCGGGCAGGGGTACCGGCAGCAGTCCCAGCAGCAGCCGTACCAGTCCTAGCCGTACCGGTCCTAGCCGTTCCAGGCGTCGTCGTACGGGTCCGACGGGGCCGGGACGGGCTTGGCATGCGTGATCCGGAAGTACGGGACCGGGCCGTCGTTGACCGGGTCCTTCGTGCGGCGCGGGGTGTAGGTGCCCGTGATCTCCAGCCAGGTGTCCGGCTGGAGCACCGGCGGGACCTCACCGGTGAGGGCGATCTTGACCGGCTGGGCGTCCGCGGCACAGCAGTTGAGGCTCATACGGACCAGGTACGGGGCCCCGGTGCCGTCCAGCGCCACGAAACCGGTGATGCTGATGGGGCGCCCGCGCAGATGACGGCCGTGGTCGTAGACCGCGCGGGCCGCGTACTCCCCCACCCCCAGACGCAGAGGGCCCTTGTCGGGCAGGTCCGGGTAGCCGAGGGGTTTCGTGAGGGCCGTACCGGTGTGGTTCGCGCTGTACGAGCCCAGGGCCGGCGGGGCGACCAGGATCAGGGCGAAGAGGGGGAGGGTGAGGAGCCAGGAGACACGGGGCTCCCGGTGCGGCTCACCCAAGTGCCCGGAGTGCGGACGGCGGCGCCACTCGTACCAGACCGTCGCGGCGGCCGCCGCGATCAGTACCGCGCCCGACAGCAGGAGCAGCGGGCGCAGGCCGGACTTGACGTAACGCAGGTGCAGATCGGTCAGGCCGGCGTGCAGCACGGTCGCGCCGAGGAGGAACAGCAGGGCGGCCTGCGCCTGGTGGTTCAGACGCGACTTCGCGGGCTTCTCGGATTCCAGGGGCTTCTCGGGTTCCAGGGGCTTCTCGGGTTTCACAGCAGCACCGCTCCCGTCACGGCCGAGACGAGCACCGCCAGTGCGAAGGTCGCCGGGGCGAAGCGCAGGGCGAAGGTCCGGCCGAACGTGCCCGCCTGCATGGCGAAGAGCTTCAGGTCGATCATCGGCCCCACGACCAGGAAGGTGAGCCGCGCCGTCAGCGAGAACTGGGTGAGCGACGCCGCCACGAACGCGTCCGCCTCCGAGCAGATCGACAGCAGTACGGCCAGGGCCGCCAGCGCCAGCACCGACAGGACCGGGTTGCCGGCCGCCGCACGCAGCCACTCCCCCGGCACCACCGACTTCAGCGTGGCCGCCGCCATCGCGCCGACCACCAGGAAACCGCCCGCGTGCATCACGTCGTGCCGGACCGAGCCCCAGAACGCCACCCCCCTGCCCTGACCCTCGTACGACGAACGAGCGGGCGGACGCAGCCAGTCGGCGCGGCCGAGGCGCTGCCACAGCCAGCCCATCGCGCACGCCACCAGCAGGCTCGCGACGAAACGGGCGAGGACCATCTCGGGGTTGCCGGGGAACGCGACCGCCGTCGCCGTCAGCACGATCGGGTTGATCGCGGGTGCGGAGAGAAGGAACGCCAGGGCGGCCGCGGGGGCCACTCCCCTGCGTACCAGCGCGCCCGCCACCGGGACGGACGCGCACTCGCAGCCCGGCAGCACCGCGCCCGCCGCGCCGGCGACGGGGACCGCCAGCGCGGGGCGTTTCGGCAGGGCGCGGGCGAAGAACGACGGCGGGACGAACACCGCGATCGCCGCCGACAGCAGGACACCGAGCACCAGGAAGGGGAGGGCCTGGAGGACCACCGCCACGAACACCGTCATCCAGCTCTGCATCACCGGGGCGGCCAGGGCGCGGCGGACGGGGTCCTGGAACATCACCGCCGTGAGGAGGACGAGGGTGAGCAGGAGGGGGGAGGTGAGGTGGCGGGAGTCCTCGTCGGGGGCCCGCTCGTCATCGTGTCGCGGCGGTTCTTCCGTTCCGCGCGTGGGTGTGGTGGTGGTGGCCACGGGCCGGGTGCACCTCCGGATGTGCGCGCGCGAGGGGAGGGGCCCGCTCGGGCCCCTCCCCCTTCATACGCGGGGCGGGGCGCGGCCGTTCAGGGGCGGCCTGGAACCACCCGTCACGATGAGGCAGTCTCTTCCCTGTGGTGAGCCTCCTTCCCAACCCCGCCCCGCCCAGCGACCCTTCGGCGCACATGGTGGTGTGCGGCGACGACGGACTCGCCCACCGGCTCGCCGCCGAACTGCGCGAGGTGTACCGCGAACAGGTCGTCCTCGTCGTACCGCCGGCCGGGCGCCGCGTACGGGAGCCGATGGTGGGGCGCGCCCGCGCGGCCTCCGCGGCGCTGCTCGACCGGATGGTGACCGCCGTCAACCGGAACACCGGCGGATCCGACGACACCCTGGCCCCCGGCGAACGGATCGTGGAGGCCGCCGAACCGAGCGAGGCCGTGCTCGCCGAGGTGGGTGTGGACCGGGCCGCCGCGCTGGCGCTGGTGTACGACGACGACGAGACCAACATCCGTGCCGCGCTGACCGCCCGCCGGCTCAACCCCCGGCTGCGGCTCGTACTGCGGCTGTACAACCGGCGGCTGGGGCAGCACATCGAGGAACTGCTGGACCAGGCGGCGGCGCTGGGGAACGACGGTCCGGTGGAGCGCGGCGGGGCCGACATCGCCACGACCGTGCTGTCCGACGCCGACACGGCCGCGCCCGCGCTGGTCGCCACCGCGCTCGTCGGCACCAGCAAGGTCGTCGACGCGGAGGGGCTGCTGCTGCGCGCGGTGGAACGCCGGCCTCCCGCACCGGGCGAGGTGGCCGATCCGGGGCTGTGCACGCTGGCGCTGCTCTCCGCGACGAGCAACGACCCGGCCGGCGCGGAGGGTTCGGAGGACAGCGGGGACCAGGGGCCGCGACTGCTGCCCGACG
The DNA here is from genome assembly GCF_000718785.1 of Streptomyces sp. NRRL WC-3626. Taxonomy (GTDB): domain Bacteria; phylum Actinomycetota; class Actinomycetes; order Streptomycetales; family Streptomycetaceae; genus Streptomyces; species Streptomyces edwardsiae. Next base: position 150,437 of record NZ_JOCA01000020.1, read on the forward strand.
CGGCGGCGGTGGCGGCCGCGACCGGGCGCGGGACGGTCGTACTGGAGCAGGTGTCGTACTCCGGGCCGCCGTTGCCGGCGCGGCGGGGCGGGCCGCCGTTCGCCTCTCTGTTCTCACGGCGGTTGCGGTGGTCGCTGGCGGGGCTGGTGGCGGCGGTGATCGCGCTCGCCGTCGCGCTGACGATCGTGAACCGGGACAATCCGCTGCACGCCACGTACGTCACTCTGCTCGACCTCTTCGCGATCAACGAGCCCGCGCACCACGAGTCCACCGGGCGGCAGGTGCTGCAACTCCTGTCCATGCTGGTGGGGTTGCTGCTGCTTCCGGTGCTGCTGGCGGCGGTGCTCGAGGCGCTGGGGACCTTCCGTACGGCGTCGGCGCTGCGGAAGCCGCCGCGCGGGCTGAGCGGGCATGTGGTGCTGCTCGGTCTCGGCAAGATCGGGACGCGGGTACTGACACGGCTGCGGGAGCTGCACATTCCCGTGGTGTGCGTCGAGGGCGATCCGGACGCGCGGGGGATGGCGGTGGCGCGGCGGCTGCGGGTGCCGGTGGTGCTGGGCGATGTGACGCAGGAGGGGGTGCTGGAGGCCGCGAAGATCCACCGGGCGGACGCGCTGCTCGCGCTGACCAGTGTGGACACCACGAATCTGGAGGCCGTGCTGTATGCGCGGTCGGTGCGGCAGGATCTGCGGACGGTGCTGAGGCTGTACGACGACGACTTCGCGAAGGCGGTGTACCGGACGTTGCGGACCGCGCATCCGGGGGCGCTGACGCGGAGCCGGAGTGTGTCGCATCTGGCTGCGCCGGCCTTCGCCGGGGCGATGATGGGGCGGCAGATTCTGGGGGCGATTCCTGTGGAGCGGCGGGTGTTGCTGTTCGCGGCGGTGGGGGTGCGGGGGCATCCGCAGTTGGAGGGGCGGACGGTGGGGGAGGCGTTTCGGGCGGGGGCGGTTCGGGTGCTGGCGCTCGATACGGCGG
>NZ_JOCA01000021.1 GCF_000718785.1 Streptomyces sp. NRRL WC-3626
AACGCCATCCTCGGCCCCCTCGAGGACAAGCGCGTCGCCGTCGTCAACCGCATCGCCACCGCCATCGGCCGCACCGCCGAACGCCCCGCGGGACTGGACTCCCTGGCCGCCTGCACGCTCACCAAGTGAGGTGACAGGCGCTGTGGCCGCCCCGCACAAACGCCGGCCGGGGCGGCCACGGCGGGCGGAGGACCCGCCGTCAATTGTTTAGACAAACGAAAGACCGTGTCCCATAATCGGTGACCATGGGAAAGACGTATGAGCGCATCGACGGCCGCCTCCGCGCCTTCATCGAGGAACAGCCGGTCTTCTTCACCGCCACCGCCCCCCTGTCCGCCGACGGCACGGTCAATCTCTCGCCCAAGGGGCTCAAGGGGTCCTTCGCGATCCTGGACGAGCTCACCGTGGCCTATCTCGACTTCGCCGGATCCAACGCCGAGACCATCGCGCACCTGCGGGAGAACGGCCGGATCACCCTGATGTGGTGCGCGTTCCAGGGGCCGCCCAACATCGTGCGAGTGCACGGCCGGGGCGAGCCCGTCTTCCGTGACGACCCCCGCTTCGCGGGCCTGCTCGCCCGTTTCCCCGACATCGACCCCTCGGCCCACGGGCTGCGCGCCGTCGTCGTCGTGACGGCCGAACTGATCCGGGACACCTGCGGCTACGCGGTGCCCTTCATGGCGTACGAGAGCGAACGGGACCTGCACGCCAGGCGGTTCGCGCGGGAGGACGACGCCTCGCTCGACGCGTACTTCACCAAGAAGGAGTACATCGCGACCAGCATGGACGGTCTTCCCGGGCTGCCGTTGCCGCTGCCCCCCTCTACCGTCTGAGCCATGCGTCCAGGTGCCGCCCCCACCGCCGTACTCGTCTGTCTGTCCCTGCTCCTGCTCGGCGCCGGACGGCCGTCCGCGCCGCTGCCGGACCGGATGGCGGACACCGGGGGCGGCACCCAGCTGATCACCGCGGTGGCTCCGGCCACCGGCTCGACGACCGGGACCGTCACCTGGTGGGACCGCGAGGGCGGCCGCTGGGTCGCGGCGGGCTCCGCCCCGGCCCGCTTCGGGGCGAACGGCCTCACCGAGGGCGCGGCCCGGCGGCAGGGCACGAACACCACTCCGACCGGGCTGTACGGGATGCCGTACGCCTTCGGCATCGACGCCGCACCGCGCGGGACGGCGTACACGTACCGTCCGGTGCGGCAGAACTCCTGGTGGTGCCAGGACAACGACTCGCGCTCCTACAACCGCTGGACCGAGCCCCGCGCGGCCGACTGCCGGGCCGCCCGGGCCGAGCATCTGATCGGCTACCGCGCGCAGTACGCCCATGCCCTCGTCGTCGATTTCAACTACCGGCGCCCGGTCCGCGGCCGGGGCGCCGGGATCTTCCTGCACGTCAACGGGCGCGGGGCGACCGCGGGATGCGTGTCCGTGCCGGAGGCGGCCATGCGCGAGATCCTGCGCTGGGCCGATCCCGCGCGGGGTCCGCACCTCGCGATCGGCACCGAAGGCGGACGCACGGCGATCACCCGGTACTGAAACCGGATTTTCCTCTGAACACTCCAGCGTGATGGCACGTATGTGTGGGCCAAGGGTCAATTCCCCACGGAGGAACCGTGACCACCACGCTCGCCGGCGGCCGTGCCGCCCGCCGCCAGACGATGCGCCGCATCCGTCCGCGCCGCTCCCCCGCCGTGCCCCTGTTGCTCGCGGTGGCCGCGGGCGCGGTGGCCGTGCTGTGGTTGTGGTGGACCAACACACCGTCCATCGCCGACACCACCGGGAAGATCATCGCCGCGGGCCGGATCACCGGCCTGCTGGCGGGCTATCTGATGGCCCTGGTGGTGCTCCAGATGGCACGCGTGCCCGCGCTGGAACGCCGGGTGGGCTCCGACCGGGTCGCCCGCTGGCACGCGATGAGCGGCCGCTACACCGTCAGCCTGGTCATCGCGCACGTCTTCCTGATCATGTGGGGCTACGCCCGTCAGGCGGGCAAAAGCCTCGGCGACATCGTGCAGCAGACGATCACGTCCATCAACACGCTGCCGGACATGGGCAAGGCCGCGATCGGCACCGGTCTGCTGTTCGTGATCGCGTTCATCTCCATCGGCCCGATCCGGCGCCGGCTGCCGTACGACGGCTGGTACCACGTGCACCTGCTGACGTACGCGGCGGTCTTCCTGACGTTCTGGCACCAGATCACCACCGGCAACGAGTTCGCCGTCCAGCCGGCGGCGAAGACCTTCTGGTACGGGCTCTACGGCGTGGTGACCGCGCTGGTGCTGTGGTACCGGATCATCACCCCGGTACGGCTGAACATGCGGCACCGGATGCGGGTCGAGGCGGTCATCGAGGAGACGCCGGGCATCGTGTCCGTCCTGATCGGCGGGCGCAAGCTGCACCGGATGGGCGCGGAGGCCGGACAGTTCTTCCGCTGGCGGTTCAAGGCGCCGGGCATGCGGTTCAGCTCCCACCCGTACTCGCTGTCGGCGGCGCCCCGTCCCGACATGCTGCGGATCACGGTCAAGGCGATCGGCGACCACACCTCCCGGCTGCGCGAACTGACGCCCGGCACGAAGGTGTGGGCGGAGGGCCCGTACGGCGCGCTGACCGCGCAGCGGCGCAGCCGGGGCAAGGTGCTGCTGGTCGCGGGCGGGGTGGGCATCACCCCGATGCGTGCGCTGTTCGAGACGCTGCCCGGCGCCTCCGGCGACATCACCCTGCTCTACCGGGCGAACAGCACACAGGACCTGGCGCTGTGGGGCGAGCTGGCGAAGATCGCCGACGAGCGCGGGGCCCGGCTGATGTACGCGGTGAACAGCCCCGACGGCGAGCGCCCGGACATCTCGGCGGAGAGCCTGCAGCGGAAGATCCCGGACGTCGACCGTCACGACGTGTTCATGTGCGGTCCGCCCGGGTTCGCGCAGTCGGTGTACGAGGCGCTGCGCGGCGCCGGGGTCCCCGCGCGCCGTATCCACCACGAGTCGTTCGAGATGTGAGCGCCGGATCAGCCACGCGATCCAGCCGGGTCGTCCACACCCATCAGGAGCCTGAGAAACGATGAGGAAGAGTCACCCCGTCCGGCGGGCCGTGCTCGCGACCGCCGCCACCGTGTCCGGCATCGTGCTGCTGCTGTCGCTGAAGCCGGCGTCCGACCCCGGTTCGGCCGCTGCGGCCGGCGGGGCGGCCCCGCCCGTGGCGGCCCAGTCCCCGCAGGGCGGCGCCGCCCAGCCGATCGGGAACGGCACCGTCACCGGTGACGCCGCGCAGACCCAGTACGGGGCGGTGCAGGTCCGGCTGACGGTGAGCGGTGGGAAGATCACCAGGGCGGAGGCGGTACAGGCGCCCAAGGGCGGGCAGAGCGACCAGGTCACGTCCAGCTCCGTGCCCCGGCTGAACCAGGCGGCCGTGGCGGCGCAGAGCGCGGACATCGACGTGGTGTCGGGGGCGACGTACACGAGCGGCGGGTACAAGAAGTCGCTGCAGTCGGCGCTGGACAAGGCGCGGGCGGCGGCCGGGTCCGGGCAGGGCTCCGGCGAGGATGCCGGCGGTGGGAGCGCTCAGGCGCGGACCGTCACCGGGGACGTCGCGCAGACCCAGTACGGACCGGTCCAGGTACGCGTCACCGTCAGCGGCGGGAAGATCACCAAGGCGGAGGCGGTGCAGACGCCCAAGGGCGGGCAGAGCGACCAGGTGACCGCGAACGCGGTGCCGAAGCTCAACCAGGCCGCCGTGGCGGCCGGGGACGCGGAGATCGACGCCGTGTCGGGGGCCACGTACACCAGCGCGGGATACCGGCAGTCGCTGCAGTCGGCGCTGGACAAGGCCGGTGGCTGAGACGGTGGCCGAGCCGGCCGAGGCTCCCGCCGCGGTGCGTCACGTGGAGGAGACGATGGGGACCGTCTTCTCCATCGACGTCCGCGGCGGGGAACCCGCTGTGGTGCGCGCGGCGCTGGAGGAGGCGGTCGCGGGGCTGCACCGGGTGGACGAGGTGTTCAGCACGTACCGCGACGACAGCCAGATCTCGCGGCTGGCGCGCGGGGAGCTGGACGTCGGGGAGTGTGCTGCCGAGGTCGCCGAGGTGCTGGAGCTGGCGGCGGAGGCGGAGCGGGTGAGTGAGGGCTGGTTCAGTCCGCGCTACCGGGGGTCGCTGGATCCCACGGGGATCGTCAAGGGGTGGGCCGTGGAGCGGGCCGCGCGGCGGCTCGCCGCGGCGGGGGCCACCGGGGTGAGCGTCAACGGGGGCGGGGACGTGCAGTTGCTGGGGGTGCCCGGTGCGGGGCGGCCCTGGCGGGTGGGGGTGTCGGATCCGTTGCGGCCCGGAGGGCTGGCGGCGGTCGTCTCGGCGGCGGGGGCCTCGGAGCTGGCGGTGGCCACGTCCGGGACGGCGGAGCGGGGGGATCACATCGTCGATCCGCGGACGGGGCGGTCGGCCGTGACCGATCTGGTCGCGGTGACGGTGGTCGCGGCACGGCTGACGTGGGCGGACTGCTGGGCCACGGCGGCGTTCGCGATGGGTGCGCGGGAGGGGTTGGCGTGGCTGGAATCCCTGCCGGGGGTGGAGGCCCTGCTGATCACGGCGGGCGACGAGGTCCGCTGCACGGGAGGTTTGGCGGGCCGGCTCGGCTGAGCGGCGCTCACGCCGTCAGCCGGGGTACCGGCGTGTCACTCCCCCGCGTTGGCAAGGTGCCGCCGCGCCCACCCGTGCCGCCCCAGCGGCACGACTGCCCGCAGTTCCCCAGGGGCGCGGGGAACCGCGCGACCGGCCACGACGCCGCCGCACCGGCACGACCGCCCGCAACCGCGGCGACTTCGAAACCGACGGCGGTACGACTCCCCAGGGGCGCGGGGAACCGCGCGACCGGCCACGACGCCGCCGCAGGGGGCGTACCCGGGAGACCCCCGCGGAGCGCTCAGTGGCCGTTCTGCGCCAGCCGCAGCAAGTGGTCCGCCAGGGCCTGTCCTCCCGCCGGCTCCCGGCTGATCAGCATCAGCGTGTCGTCGCCGGCGATCGTGCCGAGGATGTCGTGGAGTTCCGCCTGGTCGATGGCCGAGGCGAGGAACTGCGCGGCGCCGGGCGGGGTGCGCAGAACCACGAGATTCGCGGAAGCCTCCGCGGAGATCAGCAGTTCCTGCGACAGCCGCCGCATCCGCTCCTCCTTCGCGGACTCCCCCAGCGGCGCCCGCGGCGTACGGAACCCGCCCTCACTGGGCACCGCGTAGATCAGGTCGCCCTCGTGGTTGCGGATCTTCACCGCGTTCAGCTCGTCCAGGTCGCGGGAGAGCGTCGCCTGGGTGACGCTCAGCCCGTCGTCCGCGAGCAGCTTCGCCAGCTGGCTCTGCGACCGCACCGGCTGCCGGTTGAGGATGTCCACGATCCGGCGGTGGCGCGCGGTACGCGTCTGCGGCACGGCAGGCCCCGCCTGCTGTCCCTGGTCCTGCTCCTGGCTCATCGTCGTCTCATTCTCCGGATCGTCCTTCCCCGCCCGCCGTACCGGCCTGGTCCAGGATGCCGGGCAGCGCCCCGAGGAAGGCGTCCACCGCGTCGTCCCCGAGGGTCAGCGGCGGCATGAGCCGTATGACATCGGGGGCGGGCGCGTTCACGAGGAAGCCGGCGTCCTGGGCCGCCTGCTGCGCCTGGGGCGCGAGCGGCTCGGTGAGCACGATACCCAGGAGCAGTCCCGCACCCCTGACATGGTCGATCAAGGCGTGGCCGAGCGCCTCGATCCCGTCGCGGAGCCGCTCGCCCTGCCGCTTGACGTTCTCGAGGAGCCCCTCCCCGGCGATCGTGTCGAGGACGGCGAGACCGGCGGCGCAGGCGACGGGGTTGCCGCCGAAGGTCGTACCGTGCTGGCCGGGCTTGAGCAGATCGGCGGCGCGGCCGAAGGCGACGGTGGCGCCGAGCGGCAGCCCGCCGCCGAGCCCCTTGGCCAGGGTGACGACGTCCGGCAGGACGCCCTCGTGGGCCTGGTACTCGAACCAGGTCCCGGTCCGGCCGACCCCGGTCTGCACCTCGTCCAGCACCAGCAGCGCACCCGTGGCCGCGGTGATCGCGCGGGCCGCCTTGAGATAGCCGGGCGGGGGCACGACGACCCCGTTCTCGCCCTGGATCGGCTCGATGACGACGAGCGCGGTGTCCTCGGTGACCGCGGCGGCGAGCGCCTGGGCGTCGCCATAGGGGACGTGGGTGACGTCCCCGGGCAGCGGCTCGAAGGGTGCCCGCTTGGCGGGCTGGCCGGTGAGGGCGAGGGCGCCCATGGTGCGGCCGTGGAAGCCGCCGTCGGTGGCGACCATGTGGCCCCGCCCGGTCAGCCGGCCGATCTTGAAGGCGGCCTCGTTGGCCTCGGCGCCCGAGTTGCAGAAGAAGACCCTGCCGTCGCGGCCGAAGAGCTGGACGAGCCGTTCGGCGAGCGCGACGGGCGGTTCGGCGACGAACAGGTTGGAGATGTGGCCGAGGGAGGCGATCTGCCGGCTCACGGCCTCGACGACGGCCGGGTGGGCGTGGCCGAGCGCGTTGACGGCGATACCGCCCACGAAGTCGGCGTACTCCCTGCCGTCGGCGTCCCAGACCCGCGCGCCCTCGCCGCGTACCAGCGGCAGCCGCGGGGTGCCGTAGTTGTCCATGAGGGCGCCCTGCCAGCGCCGGGTCAGCTCTTCGTTGCTCACGACTCCCCCTGTGCGTCGGTCGTCGGGTCGGGCACGACCATCGTGCCGATACCCTCGTCGGTGAAGATCTCCAGCAGGATCGAGTGCTGGACCCGGCCGTCGATGACGCGGGCGGTGGTGACGCCGCCCCGCACGGCGTGCAGACAGCCCTCCATCTTCGGCACCATGCCCGAGGACAGCTCAGGCAGGAGTTTCTCGAGCTGGGAGGCGGTGAGACGGCTGATCACCTCGTCGGAGTCCGGCCAGTCCTCGTAGAGTCCCTCGACGTCCGTGAGGACCATGAGGGTTTCGGCGCCCAGTGCAGCAGCGAGTGCCGCAGCCGCCGTATCAGCATTGACGTTGTAGACATGGTGGTCGTCCTGGCTGCGGGCGATCGAGGAGACGACGGGGATGCGGCCGTCGGCGAGCAGTGCCTCGATCGCGCCCGTGTCGATCGCGGTGATCTCGCCCACCCGCCCGATGTCGACCGGTTCTCCGTCGATCGTGGGCCGGTGCTTGGTGGCGGTGAGGGTGTGCGCGTCCTCGCCGGTGAGGCCGACGGCGAGCGGTCCGTGCCGGTTGAGCAGCCCGACCAGCTCCCGCTGCACCTGTCCGGCGAGCACCATGCGAACGACGTCCATGGCGTCCTCGGTGGTGACGCGCAGGCCGGCCTTGAACTCGCTGACGATGCCGTGCCGGTCGAGGGCCGCGCTGATCTGCGGGCCGCCGCCGTGCACGACGACGGGCTTGAGGCCGGCGTGCCGCAGGAAGACGACGTCCTGCGCGAAGGCGGCCTTCAGGTCCTCGTCGATCATGGCGTTGCCGCCGAACTTGATGACCACGGTCTTGCCGTGGTGTCGCGTCAGCCAGGGCAGTGCCTCGACGAGGATCTGCGCCTTGGGCAGCGCGGTGTGCTTCCGCGTGGGTCCGTTGCTCATGAGGAGTACGCGCTGTTCTCGTGGACGTAGTCGGCGGTGAGGTCGTTGGTCCAGATGGTGGCGGTGGCGTCGCCGGCGGCGAGGTCCGCGACGATGTGGATCTCTCGGTAGCGCATGTCGACCCGGTCGCGGTCCTCGCCGACTCCGCCGTTGCGGCACACCCAGACGCCGTTGATGGCGACGTTGAGCTCGTCGGGCTCGAAGGCGGCCCGGGTGGTGCCGATGGCGGAGAGGACGCGGCCCCAGTTGGGGTCCTCGCCGTGCAGGGCGCACTTGAGGAGGTTGTTGCGGGCGATGGAGCGGCCCACCTCGACGGCGTCGTCCTCGGTCGCGGCGCCCACGACCTCGACCTTGATGTCCTTGCTGGCGCCCTCGGCGTCGCGGATGAGCTGCTGGCCGAGGTCGTCGCAGACGGCCCGTACGGCGTCGGCGAAGTCCTCGTACTCCGGGGCGACTTCGGAGGCGCCGGAGGCGAGCAGCAGCACGGTGTCGTTGGTGGACATGCAGCCGTCGGAGTCGACGCGGTCGAAGGTGACCCGGGTGGCGTCGCGCAGGGCCTTGTCGAGGACGTCGGGGCCGAGGTCGGCGTCGGTGGTGAGGACGACGAGCATGGTGGCGAGGCCGGGGGCGAGCATGCCGGCGCCCTTGGCCATGCCGCCGACGGTCCAGCCGTCCTTGGTCACCACGGACGTCTTGTGCACGGTGTCGGTGGTCTTGATGGCGATGGCGGCCTTCTCCCCGCCGTGCTCGGACAACTGCCCCGCCGCGGTCTCGACGCCGGGGAGCAGCTTGTCCATGGGGAGCAGGACGCCGATGAGCCCGGTGGAGCACACGGCGATCTCGCCCGCGCCCGTGCCGAGCACCTCGGCTGCCTTCTCCGCGGTCGCGTGGGTGTCCTGGAAGCCCTTGGGCCCCGTACAGGCGTTGGCGCCGCCGGAGTTGAGGACGACGGCGGACAGCTGCCCGCTCTTCAGCACCTGCTCGGACCAGAGCACGGGTGCCGCTTTGACGCGGTTGGAGGTGAAGACGCCGGCGGCGGCGCGGCGGGGGCCGTTGTTGACCACGAGGGCCAGGTCGGGGTTGCCGTTCTCCTTGATCCCGGCGGCGATGCCCGCCGCCGTGAATCCCTGTGCTGCCGTCACACTCACTGTGTCTCCTCGTTCGCTTCTCCGCCCGTGCGGCGCGGAGGTGCGGGCGTCGTGCTCGTCTGCGGCCCGGCGGCTGCCCGCGCGTCGCTCACGGCGCCACTCCGATCGTCGTCAGCCCGGTGGTCTCGTCGAGACCCAGGGCGAGGTTCATGCTCTGGACGGCACCGCCCGCGGTGCCCTTGGTCAGGTTGTCGATGGCGCTGATCACGATGATCCGGTGCGTGGCGGCGTCGTACGCGACCTGGATCTGAACGGCGTTGGAACCGTGGACGGACGCGGTCGCCGGCCACTGGCCCTCGGGGAGCAGCCGGACGAAGGGCTCGTCGGCGAAGGCCTTGTCGTAGACGGAGCGCAGGGACTCGGCGGTGACGCCGGGCTTCGCCCTGGCGTTGCAGGTGGCGAGGATGCCGCGGGGCATCGGCGCGAGGGTCGGCGTGAAGGAGACGGTGACCCGCTCCCCCGCCGCCGCGCTGAGGTTCTGGATCATCTCGGGGGTGTGCCGGTGCCCGCCGCCGACGCCGTACGGCGACATGGAGCCCATCACCTCGGAGCCGAGGAGGTGCGGCTTGGCGGACTTGCCCGCGCCGGAGGTGCCGGAGGCGGCGACGATCACCGCGTCGGGCTCGGCCAGCCCCGCGGCGTAGGCCGGGAAGAGGGCGAGGGAGACGGCGGTCGGGTAGCAACCGGGCACCGCGACGCGCTTGGACCCCTCCAGCGCGGCGCGGGCACCCGGCAGTTCGGGCAGGCCGTAGGGCCAGGTGCCGGCGTGCGGGGAGCCGTAGAACGCCTCCCAGTCGGCGGCGTCCCGCAGCCGGAAGTCGGCACCCATGTCGATCACGAGCACCTCCTCGCCGAGCTGCTCGGCGACGGCGGCGGACTGGCCGTGCGGCAGCGCGAGGAACACGACGTCGTGCCCGGCGAGCGCCTCGGGCGTGGTCGGCTCCAGTACGCGGTCGGCCAGGGGCGCCAGATGCGGCTGGAGCGCGCCCAGCCGCTGTCCGGCGTTGGAGTTGCCGGTCAGGGCGCCGATCTCGGTCCCGGGGTGCGTCAGGAGCAGACGCAGCAGCTCTCCGCCCGCATATCCGCTCGCTCCGGCCACCGCCGCACGTACCACCATGGAAAACCCTCCTCCTGGAGAGCATGACTATACGTATCCATGCACGTTTATGCAATGTGTCCCCGAAACGATTCCGCGGCTGCGGTGGCGGGGGTCAGGCCAGGAGTGTCAGGCCGACGAAGATCACGACGGGGGTGAGGAGCAGGGCGGCGAGGTGTCCGATCAGGGTGCGGGGCAGGCCGAGCGCGACGAACAGCACGGCTCCGCCGACCAGCCACCAGCCGTAGATCCGCAGCGCCAGTTCCTGCGCGGCAGTCTCCTCCTCGCGGGTCGCCGGGTTGCCGATCCCACCGATGGCCAGCCACAGGAGTATGCCGCCGACCAGGGCGTTCGCCGCCATGACGAAGAGTGCGACGGACCTGTCGGACCGCCGCACCCTCTTCCAGACCCTCAGGACGCTCATGAGCATGAGAGCGTAACCCGGAGGGTCCCGGGTCACCGCTGCTTGATCCGCAGGAACGTCACCGAGTTGGCCGGAAACGTGTACGTGAACGCGCCGTCGACGCCCCGGAACGTGGACGTCACCGGGGTGACCGGGGCGTCCGTCTCCGTGTTGACCGCGTCCGCGTCGGCGGCCAGCGTGGTCACGCGGGCCTTCGGGGAGACCCTGGCGCCGCCGAGGTCTATCGCGGTGCGGGCCTCGGCCGGCCGGGCGTTGACGACCTTGACGATCAGCTCACCGGTGCGGGTGTCCTCGGTGACCACCTGGCGGAACGGCTCGGCCGGCTTGTCATCGGTGAAGCTCCCCCACTCCTGGCCGTCGAGGTAGAGGGTGACCTGGCGGCCGCGCACCTTGACGTCGATGTCGTAGGCGCGGCCCGTCTCGATCGAGCCGGCCCTGGAGATCAGCGTCGACTTGCCGCCGTCCACGGCCTGCTCGACGGCGGACTGGGTGTTGTTCCAGCCGCCGAGGTTCCACCAGTAGTAGTTGCCGGTGTCCTTGACGCCGAAGGCGACGAGGAAGCCCTCTTTGCCGGCCCTCTTGGTGGCCTTCACATGGAGGTCGTAGTCGCGCCAGGCCGGGTCGCCGGCTGTGACCAGGGTGTTCTCGGCGGTCTCGTCGCTCTGCACGTACTGGCCGTCCTGGACGCTCCAGCTGCCGCCGCCGCTGTGGGTCCACTGTCCGGCGTCACCGGAGAAGTCGTCGGTCAGCAGGGACGCGCCGTCGGCGGAGGTCACCTTCACGTCGTCGTACGCCGCGCTGGTCGCCCAGGTCGACAGGCCGACGGCGCCGGTGATCGGGCCGCTGACGTCGGGGGTGGTGGTCGCCTGCGAGGGGACCACCCGGTCGCCGGTGTTGGTCATGAACAGCTTCTGGACCTCATAGTTGGCCGAGCCCCAGGAAGCGCGGTTGTTGAACCAGATCATGTCCGGGGACCACTGGACGTAGTCCTCGTTGGCGAGCAGCGGCGCGTACGAGGCCAGCTTCACGATGTCGGCGTTGCGCTCCAGGCCGGTCATGAACGCGGCTTCGGCGAGACCGTTCTTCCAGGCGTTGCCCTGGGAGGCGTACTCGCCGAGGAAGACGTCGGGCCCGTTCCTGTCGTAGGAGTCGTAGCGGTCGTTGTTCTGCAGGAACCACTGCGGGCTGTTGTAGTAGTGCTCGTCGACCAGGTCGACGCCGGCCTCGCGGTTGAGCTGCCAGGCGGTGTCGAAGGTCGTACCGGAGTCGTCGGGGCCGGAGTTGGAGACGACGGTGATGTCCGGGTGCTCCGCCTCGATGGCGCTCCGGAACTTCTGGAAGCGGGCGAAGAACTCGCGCGGCAGGTTCTCCTCGTTGCCCACGCCGACATGGGTGAGGCCGAAGGGCCTGGGGTGGCCCATCTCGGCACGGACCTTGCCCCAGGTGGAGTTCGCGGGGCCGTTGGCGAACTCGATGAGGTCGAGGGTGTCCTGGATGTGCCGGTTCAGCAGCGCCTCGTCGTCGGTGGCCCTGTTCTGGCCGCAGCCGGTGACCAGGGCGGGGACGACGGGCAGCGGCATCGCGCCGACGTCCTCGGCGAAGCGGAAGTACTCGTAGTAGCCGAGGCCGTAACTCTGGTTGTAGCCCCAGAAGTTGGCGTTGGTGGCGCGCTCCTCGACCGGGCCGACGGTGTCCTTCCACTGGTAGGAGCGCTTGCGCTGCCAGCCGGAGGCCTCGCTGTAGTCCTCCATGGAGCCGGTGTTGACCAGACAGCCGCCGGGGAAGCGGACGAATCCGGGGTTCAGGGCGGCGATCTTCTCGGCGAGGTCCTTGCGCAGGCCGTTGGGCTGGTGCTTGTAGGTGTCGCGCGGGAACAGCGACACCATGTCGAGGGCCGCCGCGTCCGTGGTGGCGACGGCGAGGCGGCCGCGGTTGCTGGTGCGGGACGCGGTGAACGTGGCCGTGTACTTGGCCCAGCCGCCCCGGACGGCCACCTTGCGGGCCCTGGCGAGGTCACCGGCGGCGTCCTTCAGCGTGACGGTGAGGGTGCTCGCGCCCCCGGCGCGGGCCCACACGGAGAAGTCGTAGCGCTCACCCTCCTCCACCCGGACGCCGGTGTTGTAGCCGGAGTTGGTGACCGACGAACCGGCGTTCAGGGAGAGGTAGTTGCGGTTGCGCTCGTTGAGTCGGCCGGAGTCGTTCAGCACCTCGGCCGTGCCGCCCACCGTCCAGGAGGTCAGCGGCGTGTAGGAGCCGTTGTCGGCGGTGGAGTACTCGAAGGACCTGTTCTGCACGAGCTCGGCGTACAGACCGCCGTCGGCGGCGCGGTTGATGTCCTCGAAGAAGACGCCGTACATTCTGTCGCCGATCTCGGCGCCCCTGGCGTCCGGGTCGACGGTGATCGTGTAGTCGGGGGCGTCCTCGGCGTGCGCGGGAACCGGGACGAGGGCGGCGGCGGTCAGCAGCGCGGTGGCGGCGGTACCGAGTCCGAGCCGGGCGCGGTGGCGTGCTGTGCGTGACATGGATACTCAGCGGCTCTCTCTAGGAGTTGGGGTGACTCTAGGAGGTGTTCGATATATCGATCAGTGGTCAGCACTTCGAACGGCAAGATAGGGAGGAGGCAGGAGCACGTCAATGGGTCGCGCGAGGGCGGAGACCATGCGGGAACGAGGCGGGATGGGCGAGTTCTGGCCGGTGCCCGATGTACTGGACTATCTGAACGGCCGCTGGCGGGCTGAACGGACCGTGCGGGACCTGACGGGCGGGGAGGAGGGCCGGTTCGAGGGGACGGTCGTTTTCGGCCCACTGGAGGGCGGCGGTCTGCTGCAGAGCGAGTCCGGCGACTTCACCTGGCGGGGGGTCACCCGGCCCGCGGAGCGGACCCTGCGCTTTCTGCCCGGTCCGGGCGGCACGGCGGACGTACGGTTCGCGGACGGCCGGCCCTTCCACGGCCTGGATCTCACGACGGGCCACCACATCGCCGACCACCCCTGCTCGGCGGATCTCTACCGGGGCGAGTTCACCGTGCGGGACGCGGACCACTGGCGGACGGTGTGGAGGGTACGCGGCCCCGCCAAGGACCTGGAGCTCACCACCGCCTACGCGCGCGTGGGCTGAGCGGACACCCCTTCGAGGCGCAGGCTCCAGCGGCCCGCCAGGCCGGCGACGCCGATCGTCGACAGCGGGCCGACGTCGATGCTCCAGAACGCGGACGGCGGCGCCTTGAGCACATACACCAGGGCCGCGCGGATCACGGACGGCTCGGCCACGGCGACGACCCGGCAGTCGTCCTCGGCCGGCCGGGTGTCGAGCCAGCCGCCGACCCGGCCGATGAACCCCAGCAGCGACTCCCCGCCGTGCGGGGCGGAGCGCGGGTCGGCGAGCCAGGCGTCCACGGCACCCGGCTCGCGGGCCATCGCCTCCCCCAGGGTCAGCCCCCGCCAGCGGCCCATGTCGCAGTCGCGCAGGGCGAGTTGCACGAGCGGCGCGTAGCCGAGGCACTCCCCGGTGGCGCGGCTGCGCGGGGCCGGCGAGCAGTAGCGCAGATCGGCGGCGGCGAGGGGCAGCAGTTCGTGCGCGACCCGTTGCACCGCGCTCCAGCCGGCCTGGTCCAGTGGCCGGTCGTCCTCGAAACGTTCCGCGAGCACCGAGGAGCTCCCCGCGGCGGCGACGAACGTGACCCGAAGTGCCATGCGGCGATCGTGAGACGCCCACGGGTCCGGGTCAAGGGGTGTCACCGAGACGTCACTCACGGTACATCCGGCCTTACCGGCTGGTAGGGCCAGGCGGGCGAGCGCCCCCGGCGCCCCCTCATTCGTCGACGAGCGCCATCCACTGATCCGGCCGCTCCAGCGGCCGGAACCCGAGCCTGGCGTAGACCTCGTGCGCGTCGTGCGTGGCCAGCGCGATCCGGCGCAGCCCGTACGGCCGCAGCTCCTCCCGTACGGCCGCCACCAGCGCCGTGCCCAGACCCTTGCCGCGCACGGAGGGGTCCACGTACACATCGCAGAGCCACGCGAACGTCGCCCGGTCGGTGATGATGCGGGCGTAGGCCACCTGCTCACCCGAAAGCGTGTCGTAGACGCCGAAGTTGAGCGAGCCCTCGACCGCCCGGTCGTGCTTCTCACGGGTGCGGCCCAGGGCCCAGTAGGCGTCGCCGGCCAGCCACCGGTGCACGCGCTCGGCGTCGATCCGGGCGGGGTCGGTGGAGATCTCGTAGCCGTCGGGCAGGGGCGGGGTGTCGGTCATGACGGGATGCTCGCAGCTCACGCGAGGCGGCGTCGAACACTTATCCCCGCCGCGCCTCGTTCCAGGCCGCGCGCAGTCGTCGTACGCCTTCCGTGATCTCCTCGGCGCCCGCCACCGCCGCGAAGCTCAGGCGGAGGTGGGCGGCCGGGGGTTCGGCGCTGAAGTAGGGGCGGCCGGGGGTGACGGCGACGCCCGCGCGCAGGGCCGCGGCGGTCAGGGCGGACTCCGCCGTGCCGTCGGGCAGCCGCGGCCACAGGTGGTAGCCGCCGGACGGGATGTGCGGCAGGGTGAGTTCGGGCAGATGGAGGCGGAGCGCGGCGGTCATCGCGTCCCGGCGGGTGCGCAGCGCGGCCGAGATCGCGCGCAGATGGCGCGGCCAGGCCGCCGAGCCGACGAGTTCCAGCGTGGCCTCCTGCAACGGCCGGGGCACGAAGAAGGTGTCGACGATCTGGATGGCCCGCAGCCGTTCCAGGACCGGCCCGTGCCCGACGAGCGCGCTCACCCGGAAGCTGGGCGAGGTCGCCTTGGTCAGCGAGCAGACGTGCACCACCACCCCGTCGGGGTCGTCGGCGGCGAGCGGACGCGGCAGCGGGCCCGCGTCCTCGTGCACCAGCCGCCGTACGAAGTCGTCCTCGACGACGAAGGCGCCCGCCTCGCGGGCGATGCGGAGCACCTCGCCGCGCCGCCCGGGGGCGAGCACGGCCCCGGTGGGGTTCTGGAACAGCGGCTGGCAGACGAAGACCCGGGCGCCGGTCGCCCGGAACGCGTCGGCGAGCAGTCCGGGCCGTACGCCGTCCGCGTCCACCGGGACGGGCACCGGGCGCAGTCCGGCCGCGCGGGCGATGGCGAGCATGCCCGGATAGGTGGGCGACTCGACGAGGACGGGTGCGCCCGGCGGGGCGAGCGCGCGCAGGGCGGTGGTCAGGGCGGACTGTCCGCCCGCGGTGACCAGCACACCGGCCGCCGTGACGGGCCCGCCGATGCTGCGCGCGAACCACTCGCGCAGCTCGGGCAGCCCCTCCATGGGCGGCCGCCCCCAGGCTCCCGGCCGGCGCCCGGCGCGGGACAGTGCCGCCGCCATGGCCCGTTCCGGCTGCAGGGAGGGGTGCAGATAGCCGCCGTTGAACTCGATCACCCCGGGCGGCGGGGCGGCCAGCGAGACCAGCACCCCGGAGGCGTCCACCGAGCGCGGTACGAGGTCGGCGGCGCCGTCGGCGCTGAGGGCGACCTCCTGCCAGGAGGTGTCCCCGGCGGGCGCGGACGTCACCCGCGGCTGTGCGCGGAAGGCGCCGGCGCCGGGCCGGGTGACCACCAGCCCCTCGGCGGCGAGCTGCGCCAGCGCGCGGGACACGGTCACCGGACTGACCCGGAACCGCTCCACCAAAGCCCGGCTGGACGGGAGCTTTCCACCGGGAGAGTAGCGGTCCAGCTCCCTTCGCAGCTTGTCCGTCAGCTCACCGACACTGCTACGCTCATGCATGAGAGCTCAGAGTAGCGCTACCGCCCCGGCACCGATAGCAGTCACCGCCCCGCACGACCGGCGCGGATTCGGCACCGTCCAGGCCGCCCTCGGCGTGATCGCCTTCTCCCTCACCTTCCCGGCCACCGCCTGGGGTCTCGAGGGCTTCGGGCCCTGGTCGCTGGTGGCCGTGCGCAGTGTGCTCGCGGCGTTCATCGCCGGCGGCTGTCTGCTCGCGCTCCGCGTGCCGCCGCCGGAGCGGAAGCACTGGCCCGGACTCGCGGTGGTCGGCGCCGGAGTGGTCCTCGGCTTCCCGATGCTGACCACGCTCGCCCTGCGGACCTCCACCACCGCGCACGCGGCCGTCGTGGTGGGCCTGCTCCCGCTGACCACGGCGCTGCTGTCCGCCCTGCGGGTCGGCTCCCGCCCCTCGCGCACCTTCTGGGTGGCCGCCCTGGCGGGCGCGGCGGCGGTGCTGGCGTTCACCGTGCAGCAGAGCGGCGGCGCGCTGACCACGGCCGACCTGTATCTCTTCGGCGCGCTCCTGGTGTGCGCGGCCGGCTACACCGAGGGCGGCAGGCTGGCCCGGGTGCTGCCGGGCTGGCAGGTGATCGGCTGGGCGCTGCTGCTGTGTCTGCCGCTCACCCTGCCCGTCGCCGCCGTCGCGCTGAGCGTGGAGCCGGTGGAGCCGACCGCGCACAGTGTGGCCGGACTGCTGTGGGTGGCGGCCGGTTCGCAGTTTCTCGGGCTGATCGTGTGGTATCGGGGCATGGCGGCCATCGGCATACCCAAGGCCAGCCAGTTGCAGCTGGCGCAGCCGCTGCTCACACTGGTGTGGTCGGTGCTGCTGCTGAACGAACAGCTGACGGTGGCCGCCCCGCTGACGGCAGCGGCCGTGCTCGTCTGCATCGCCGTCACCCAGCGGGCACGCGGCTGAGAGGAGGCCCCGATGCGCGCAACCGAGGGTGACCAGCTTGTCCAGCACGGCAGGGTGGTCGGCCAGCAGGACAAGGTCGGAGAGATCGTCGAGGTGATGGGCCAGGAGGGGAACCCGCCCTTCCGCGTCCGCTTCGAGGACGGGCACGAGGGCGTGTGCTCACCCGGCCCCGACACCGAGATCCGGCACCGGGCGGCTCGGCGGAGGTGACTCAGCGCGGGGGCTCCGCCGGCCGGCCGTAGTGGTCGGCGACCACCCGCGCCATCGCCCCGGCCGGATCGGCCGCCACCTCACGGGCGGCGAAGTAGACATGCCCGCGCACCTCCGGGTACGTCCCGGCGAGCGTGAGGTGACGGGACAGCTCGGCCGGATCCCGCCAGGGCGCGGGCTGGGCCGGATCGCCCGCCTTGTAGAGCGCCTCCCCCGCGTAGAGCCGGGTCCCGGTGCCCCGGACGACCTCGGCCCACCAGGGAAGCAGCTTCGCGTAGTCGGCGGCGGCGAAGCCGATGTTCCAGTACAGCTGCGGGCAGATGTAGTCGATCCAGTTCTCCCGCGCCCACCGGCGGGTGTCGGCGTGCAGATCGTCGTACGTCTGCACGCCCGCGCGTGTGTCCGAGCCCCGCTCGTCCGTCTCCGCGTTGCGCCACACGCCGAAGGGGCTGATGCCGAAGCGTGTGCCGGGCCGGATCCGCTCGATGTGGTCGGCCGTCTCGCGCACCAGGCGGTCGGTGTTGTCCCGCCGCCAGGCCGCCCGGTCCTCGAAGCCGCCGCCGAAGGCGTCGTAGGCGAGGTCGTCGTCGAAGGTCTGCCCGGCCACCGGGTACGGGTAGAAGTAGTCGTCGAAGTGGACCGCGTCGACGGGGTAGCGGCGCACCGCGTCGAGCATCGCCTCCCGCACGAACGCGCGGACCTCGGGCAGGCCCGGGTTGTAGTAGAGCTTGCCGCCGTACGTCACGACCCAGCCGGGGTTGCGGCGGGCGGGATGGGAGGCGGTGAGCCGGGCGGGGTCGGCGTGCGTGGCCACGCGGTACGGGTTGAACCAGGCGTGCAGCTCCAGCCCGCGCGCGTGCGCCTCCTCGACGGCCGTGCCGAGCGGGTCCCAGCCGGGATGCGCGCCCTGGGTACCGGTGAGGTACCGCGACCAGGGTTCGTACGGCGACGGCCACAGCGCGTCGGCGGTGGGCCGTACCTGGAAGACCACCGTGTTGAGACGGTTCCGGACGGCCGTGTCGAGGTGGGCGAGCAGTTCGGCGCGCTGCCGCGCGGCGCTCAGCCCCGGCCGGGAGGGCCAGTCCCGGTTGGTGACGGTGGCCACCCACATGCCCCGCATCTCACCGGTCGCGATCTCGCCGGTCGCGGCGGCCGGCACCTCGCGCCGGCCGGGCGCGGCCGACGCCCGCGGCACCGTCGCCAGCGCGGCCAGCGCCGCCGTGGCGAACGCCCTGCGTGACACCCGCCCCATCGCATCCCCCTGCAACACCGTCGAAACACCTGGTCGGGTCCGGTCCTGCGGCCAGGATGCCCCACCCCCGCGATCGATCATCGATACTTCCGGGTAACGTGCACGAACGGAGCAGGCCCCGGGACCGGAACCTGCCACAGCCGTAAGCAGGAGCGAAAGGACCGATGTGACCGACATCGAACGCGTCGGAGTGGTGGGCTGCGGTCAGATGGGTGCGGGGATCGCCGAAGTGTGCGCCCGGGCCGGACTGGACGTCAAGGTGGCCGAGACCACCGGCGAGGCCCTGGAGATCGGCCGCACCCGGCTGTTCAACTCCCTGTCGAAGGCGGCCGAGCGCGGCAAGATCTCGACGGAGGAGCTGGAGGCCACGCAGGCGCGGCTGAGCTTCACCACGGACCTCGGCGAGTTCGCCGACCGTGATCTGGTGATCGAGGCCGTGGTCGAGAACGAGCAGGTCAAGACCGAGATCTTCCAGGTCCTCGACCAGGTCGTGACCCGGCCCGACGCGATCCTGGCGTCCAACACCTCCTCCATCCCGCTGGTGAAGCTGGCGGTCGCCACCGCGCGGCCGGACCATGTCATCGGCATCCACTTCTTCAACCCGGCCCCGGTGCAGAAGCTGGTCGAGCTGATCCCCGCGCTCACCACCTCCGAGGGCACGCTGAGCCGCGCCCAGGCGTTCACCGAGAAGACGCTGGGCAAGCACGCGATCCGCGCGCAGGACCGCTCCGGTTTCGTGGTGAACGCGCTGCTGATCCCGTACCTGCTCTCCGCGATCCGGATGTTCGAGTCGGGCATCGCCAGCCGTGAGGACATCGACAACGGCATGGAGATGGGCTGCGCCCACCCGATGGGCCCGCTGAAGCTGTCCGACCTGATCGGCCTGGACACGGTGGCCTCGGTGGCGTACTCGATGTACGAGGAGTACAAGGAGCCGCTGTACGCCGCTCCCCCGCTGCTCCAGCGCATGGTCGACGCGGGCCGCCTCGGCCGCAAGAGCGGCTCGGGCTTCTACACCTACTGAGCTCCGGTGAAGGCCCGGCACCCCGCGGGAAGCTGCCCGACAGCATCCCCGCGGGGTGCCGGGCCTTCGGCGTTTCAGGGACTGCCGTCCTGGCCGAGCCTGAGGTGGTGCAGCAGGAGTAACGCCGCGGCCATGCCCGCGGCCGGGACCTCCTGGGCGGCGACCAGATCGGGGACCACCTTCAGGGGCACCCACTCCCGGCGGTCCGACTCGAAGTCGTCCACCGGGTGGCCGACGTACTCGCCCTCGTCGGACCAGTAGACGTGGTGCCGGGCGTCGGTGAGGCCGTTGGACGGCTCCACGCTCATCAGATGGCGCAGCGGTCCCGGGCGCCAGCCGGTCTCCTCCTCCAGTTCCCTCGCGGCGGCCACGGCGATGTCCTCGCCGTCCTCGACGACGCCGGCGGCGAGCTCCCATCCCCAGCTGTCGGTGATGAAGCGGTGGCGCCACAGCAGGAGGACCTCGTTGGCCTCGTTCACCACCGTGGCCACGGCGACGGGCCGCAGCCGTACGAGGAAGTGGTCGAGGTGCCGGCCGTCCGGCAGCTCGACATCGGCGAGGTTGACGCTGAACCAGCGGTTGGCGTACACGGTCTCTTCGCTCTGCTTCGTCCACTGCACGGTGCTGCCACCTTCCGACGGGTAAGGCGCAATATCGCAGCAGCGGTGGCCCCGCAGGCAGGCGCACGGGAGGCCGCCCGCGGCGCAGCGACGGGCGCGGCGGGGGCGCGGACAGGGCACGCGGTCCGGGGGATGCGCCGGTCGCCAGGGGGCGCGCGACACAGGAGCGCGCGACGCCGCGGGCATGCGTCGGACGCCCTCTAGAGCGGTACGCGCAGTGCCCCGTCGATGAGTTCGGCCGCCTCGGCGGTGCCGGCGCCGCCGCTGCGGACGAGGTGCTCACGCACCGCGCGCAGCCGGTCCCGCACCCGCTGCGACTCCATTCCCCGGGCCAGTTCGGCCATCTGCACGGCGAGGGCGACCGCCCTGTCGGCATTGCCCTGGCGCAGTTCGACGGTGCTCAGCATGGCCAGCCGGTGCACACGGCCCCGGTCGTGCGCGGGCGTGTCCACGGCCGCCGCCGCGTGCTCGCCGGCCGCCGCCAGTTCGCCGAGGCTGAGCAGCGCCTCCGCCACCTGGACGTTGACCAGGCCCGGCTGGACATAGCCGGTCTCGTCGGGTTCGGTGCCGGGCCGGATCCGCTCGGCGGCCTGCTCGGCCCGCCGGATGCGGGACAGCGCGCCGCTGCCGTCACCGAGGTGCGCGTACGCCTTGGCCTGCATCGCGTACAGGTCGGAGGCGAGCGCCGGGGTGATGTGGGGGCCGGCGGCGCGCAGCGCGGCCTCCGCGAAGGCGACGGCCTGCCGGTACTCCCGCATGAACAGCGACTGGTTGACGAGGAGCGCGATCACATAGGCGCCCAGTCCCCGGTCGCCGCTGGCCTTCGCCAGCCGCAGCGCCTGGTGGAAGTAGCGCTGGGCGAGCCCGTGCGCGTCGGAGTCGTACGCGCAGATGCCGGCGATCGCCACCAGGCCGCCGGTGGCGCGGTGGAGCTGGCGGCCGGTGGCGTCGGTGTAGCTGCCGCGCAGCAGGGGGGCGGCCTCGGCGTTGAGGAAGCCGACGATCCGGGCGCGGGTCGCGACCCCGCCGGCCTTGCGGTACAGCTGCTCGTAGTGGGTGCGGGCGGTGCGCAGCATGTCGAGGTCGCCGGAGGTGACGCGGTGCCGGCCGCCGCGGGAGACGTCCACGTCCTCGGGCGGGTTCTCCCACTCCCATACGGGCATCACGGCGGGCGTGCCGGTGACGGCGGGGGCGCCGAGTATGTGCGGGCGGCGCTGCTGGTCGGAGCGCCACAGGGCGGTGGCCCGCTCGACGAACCCGGAGAGCGAGCCGGCGTGCGGGTCGGCCGGTCCGCCGGGCACACCGAGACCGATGTCGTCGAGCGTGACCTGGCGCCGCAGCCGGGCGGCGAGCACCTCGCAGATCAGGTCGGGCACCTGGCCGCGGGGCCGCTGTCCCTTCAGCCACCGCGCCACGGCGGTGTGTTCGTAGCGGAGCGACAGTCCGCGGGCCCGACCGGCCTGGTTGACGTGGGCCGCCAGGCCCGCGTGCGAGATCCCGGACTCGTCCAGGATCGCGTCGAGGAAAGTGTTGGGCTGCATTCCAGGCCCCCCGTTGGCTCGGTGGCGGACAGAGTAATGGCCTGCCGTTCACACGGGGTGCGAACGGAGTGCCCCGATCCGTAGTGTGCGCACACTGTCGCTGAGCGTGTCCGGCCGGTTGACTGAACTGCCTCGAAAGAGGCCGGCCGGGCCGCCGGCTCCCCCTCGTACAGTGCGGCGGCCCGATTCCACGCCGTCCGCCCCGCTGCCTGCCCGACACTCCGTGGTGGGACGGACGGCGTGGCGCGGCCGGTCACGCGGGGGACTGGAGGTGGGGTTTCGCGTGCGGGTGCGCGGGGGTGATGCCCACGTGCCGCTCGTTCCTGAGGATCAGCAGCGCCACGTCGTCGTTCGGCGGGCCGGCGGTGTGTTGCAGGAGTGCCGTCAGGACCGCGCACAGCACGGAGCGGGGCGTGAGGGGGCGTTCGCGGGCGGCCGCGGTGAGGACGTCGCGCAGCGGGAAGAACCGGCCCTCGGCGTCCCGCGCCTCCTCGGCTCCGTCCGTGTGCAGGACGAGCGTGTCGCCGGGCAGCAGCGGGCCGCAGAGGACGGCGGGGAGGTCCGCGGGCAGCGGGAACAGGCCGAGCGGCGGGAGCGGTTCGGTGCGGGCGAGCGGTTCGGCCCGTGCGCCGGTGAGCAGATACGGCCAGGGGTGGCCGCAGTTCAGGGCCCGTACGACGCCGTCGGGGAGGATCTCCAGGAGCAGGACGGTGACGAACTCCTCGCCGGGCGGGCCGTCCTGGGCGCGTTCGCGCAGGTGCCGGGCCATCGCCCGGTCCAGTCGGCGCAGCACGCCGGCGAGGTCCGCCTCGTCGTGGGCGGCCTCACGGAAGCTGCCGAGGACGGCGGCGGCGGTCCGTACGGCCCCGAGGCCATGGCCGCGCACGTCGCCGATGACGGCGCGTACGCCGTGCTCGGTGGCGACCACCTCGTACAGGTCGCCGCCGATCCGGGCGCCGGGGTCGGCGGAGAGGTGGACCGCGGCGGCGGCCAGGCCGTCGACTTTCGGGGGCGGCGGCCTCAGCAGCGCGCTCTGTGCGGCCTCGGCTGTCCGACGGGCCTCGCGCAGGTCGCGCAGGAGGCGGTGGCGTACGTGCATCACCAGGCCGGTGATGAGCGCGCACATGACGGCGCTGCTGATGAGGCGGGCGGTGAGGGCGTCGTCGTGGGCGAGTGGGCAGGTCGCGCGGTAGGCCACCGCGGTGGCGCCCAGGGCTGTGGGTACGGCGTAGGTGGGCAGCCTTGTGGGCTGGAACCTCGGTGGCACCCTGTGGGGAGCCCCAGGCTTGAAGCGGATCATGCGGATGGCCCCCCATTTTGGCCCGGACAGCGCAGACCGGCCTCTCGAGGCCGGTCTGATTCTGTCCAGTGGGTGGCGTGAAATGGGGGTATCGGGGTGGTTAGTCACCCGAACGAGTGAGGTGACCGGCGGGTTGAGGGGGGCGGGGGAGGCGCGGGCGGCATGTCGCGCCCCCCGCGGCCTCCGGGGGCGGAGTTTTTCGCCCCCGCCGCCCCTTCCCGTTCCCGTCCCCGGGGGCTGCGCCCCCAGACCCTCATGTCGGCCCTTCGGTCCTCGTCCTCGAACTCCCGGAGCGGCTGAGGGTCAGCCCCTCAGTACCGCCCCCGTGCGGTCTCCCGCCAGCGTCACCGCCGACTCCCGGGCCGCCGACGCCTCGTCGACCGTCAGGGTGCGGTCCGTGGCCCGGAAGCGGAGGGCGTAGGCCAGGGACTTGCGGCCCTCGCCGAGCTGGTCGGCGTTCTCGTACACGTCGAACAGGCGGATGGACTCCAGCAGTTCGCCGGCGCCCTCGCGCAGCGCCGCCTCCACCTCCGAGGCGGGTACGAACGCGTCGACGACCAGGGCGACGTCCTGCGTGGCGACCGGGAAGGTGGAGATGCCCGGCGCCTGCGGGGTGTCGTCGCCGACCTGCTCCAGGGCGTCCAGGTCCAGTTCCATCGCGCAGGCGCGCGCGGGCAGGCCCAGGGTCTTCAGGACCCGCGGGTGCAGCTCGCCGGCGTGGCCGATGATCCGCTCCTCGCCGTCGGCCGTGACGGTCAGCTCGGCGCAGCGGCCGGGGTGCCACGGGCCGTACTGGCCCTTGCGGACGCCCAGTTCGGCGCCGGCCTCACGGGCGACGGTCCGGGCGGCCTCGACCGCGTCGGCCCAGTCGCCGGAGCGGCCCCCGCCCCACCAGCCGGCCTGCTCGCGGGCGCCGGCCAGCACCACGGCGACGTGCCGGGGCTGCTCCGGCAGCGCGGCGTCCAGCGCGGCGATGTCGTCCACGCTGGGGCGCCGGTCCACGGGCAGGTTCGCGGCGGCCCGCCGCTCGTCGCGCGGATGGAAGACCAGGCCGGTCTCGAACAGGGCGAGGTCGTGCGAGCCCCGGCCGTCGTTGCGGCGCAGCGCGCCGAGCAGGCCCGGCAACAGCGAGGTGCGCAGCGCGGGCTCCTCGTCGCTGAGCGGGTTGACCAGCTTCACGACACGGCGGGCCGGGTCGTCGGCGTCCAGGCCGAGCTGGTCGAAGACCTGCTCGCTGACGAACGGGTAGTTCAGCGCCTCGACGTAGCCGGCGCCGGCCAGGGCGCGGCCGATCCGGCGGTGCAGACGCTGACGGGCGGTGAGCCCGCGGCCGGCCGGCGGCTTGGGCAGCGTGGAGGGCAGGTTCTCGTAGCCCTCCAGCCGGATGACCTCTTCGGCCAGGTCGTTCGGGTCGGTGAGGTCGGGCCGCCAGGACGGCACGGTGACGATCAGCTCGTCCTGGCCGTACACGTCGCAGCCGACCTCCTGGAGGCGGCGTACGACGGTCTCGCGGCCGTACGCCACACCCGCGACCTTGTCCGGGTGGTCGGCGGGCGCGGTGATGGTGTGCGGCGCGGTCGGGGCGATGACCTCGGTGACGCCGGCCTCGGCGGTGCCGCCCGCGAGCAGCACCAGCAGGTCGACGGTCCGCTGCGCGGCAGCGGCGGCGGCCTGCGGGTCGACGCCGCGCTCGAAGCGGCGGGACGCCTCCGAGGACAGTTTGTGGCGGCGGGCGGTGCGCGCGATGGACACCTGGTCGAAGTGGGCGGCCTCGATCACCACGTCACCGGTCGGCTTCTCGAGGTCGTCGTGGTCGGCGATCTCCGTGTCGGCGCCGCCCATGACACCCGCGAGGCCGATGGGGCCGCGGTCGTCGGTGATGACGAGGTCCTCGGCGTGCAGCGTGCGCTCGACGCCGTCGAGGGTGACGATCTTCTCGCCCTCGGCGGCCCGGCGCACGCCGATGGTGCCCTGGACCAGGGAGCGGTCGTAGGCGTGCAGCGGCTGGCCGAGCTCCATCATCACGTAGTTGGTGACGTCGACGGCGAGCGAGATCGGGCGCATGCCGACCTTCTGCAGCCGGCGCTTCAGCCAGATCGGGGAGCGCGCCTCGGGGCTGAGGCCGGTCACCGTACGGGCGGTGAAGCGGTCGCAGCCGGCCGGGTCGGACACCTTCACCGGGTAGCCGAACGCGTTCGGGCCGGGCACGTCGAGGAGGGCCGGGTCGCGCAGCGGCAGGCCGTAGGCGATGGCGGTCTCGCGGGCGACGCCGCGGAGGGAGAGGCAGTCGCCGCGGTTGGCGGTGACGGCGATGTCCAGGACCTCGTCGACGAGTTCGAGGAGCTCGATGGCGTCCTTGCCGACCTCGGTCTCCGGCGGCAGCACGATGATGCCGTGCGTGCCGTCGTCGCCCATGCCCAGCTCGTCGGCGGAGCAGATCATGCCGTGGGACGTCTTGCCGTACGTCTTGCGGGCGCTGATCGAGAAGCCGCCGGGCAGGGTGGCGCCGGGGAGGACCACGACGACCTTGTCGCCGACGGCGAAGTTGCGGGCGCCGCAGACGATCTCCTGCGGCTCACCGGTGCCGTTGGCCCGCCCCACGTTCACCGTGCAGAAGCGGATCGGCTTCTTGAAGCCCTCCAGCTCCTCGATGGTCAGCACCTGGCCGACGACGAGGGGGCCCTTGAGGTCGGCGCCGAGGTGCTCGACGGTCTCGACCTCCAGCCCGGCCGAAATGAGCTTGGCCTGTACGTCACGGCCGGTCTCCGTCGCCGGCAGGTCGACGTACTCCCGCAGCCAAGAAAGCGGGATCCGCATCAGATCTCCATCCCGAACGGCCGGGTGAACCGGACGTCACCCTCGACCATGTCTCGCATGTCCTCGACGTTGTGGCGGAACATCAGCATCCGCTCGATGCCGAACCCGAAGGCGAAGCCGCTGTACTTCTCGGGGTCGACGCCGCAGGCGGTGAGCACCCGCGGGTTGACCATGCCGCAGCCGCCGAGCTCGATCCATCCCTCGGACGAGCAGGTGCGGCAGGGCCGGTCGGGGTTGCCGACGGACGCGCCCTTGCAGACGTAGCAGAGCATGTCCATCTCGGCGGACGGCTCGGTGAAGGGGAAGAAGTTCGGCCGCAGCCGGGTCTTCATCTCCGCGCCGAACAGCGACTGGACCATGTGGTCCAGGGTGCCCTTGAGGTCCGCCATGGTCAGGCCCTCGTCCACGGCGAGCAGCTCGACCTGGTGGAAGACGGGGGTGTGTGTGGCGTCCAGCTCGTCGGTGCGGTACACCCGGCCGGGGCAGATCACGTAGACCGGCAGCTCGCGCTCCAGCAGGGAGCGGATCTGCACGGGCGAGGTGTGGGTGCGCAGGACGACACCGGACTCGGTGCCGCCCTCGGGGCCCTGCACGAAGAAGGTGTCGGCCTCGCCGCGGGCCGGGTGGTCCGGGCCGATGTTGAGGGCGTCGAAGTTGAACCACTCGGCCTCGGCCTGGGGGCCCTCGGCGACCTCGTAGCCCATGGCCACGAAGACGTCCTCGATGCGCTCCGACAGCGTGGTGAGCGGATGGCGGGCGCCGGCCGGGACGCGGTCGTGGGGCAGCGTGACGTCCACGGCCTCCTCGACCAGGACGCGCGCGTCGCGCTCGGCCTCGAGTTCGGCCTGACGGCCGGCGAGCGCCTTGTTCACGGCGCCGCGTGCCTGGCCGACGCGCTTGCCGGCCTCGGCCTTGGCCTGCGGGGGCAGGGCGCCGATCTCACGGTTGGCCAGCGCCAGCGGGGAGGCGCCGCCGGTGTGGGCGACCTTGGCCTCCTGGAGCGCGTCGAGGGAGTCCGCGGCGGCGAAGGCGGCGAGCGCCTCGTCCCGCATGCGCTCGATCTCTTCCGGTTTCAACGCCTCGACCTCGACAGGGTCGTACGACTTATTCGGTGCCGACATCTCTTCCCGTACTTCCGATTGTCCCCCAGCTACCACTGGGAGGTGCCCCCGGGCTGATGGTCCCCGTACCGACTCCCGGACGGTGCGTCCAGGTTTTTGGGACACAAAGGTGCCAAAGGCCGAGTCTAACGGTGTGGTGGTGAGCGAATGCGCCCGTGGCGCCGGGCCCGGATCTCAGCTGAGATACGCGGGTGCCGCCACGGGCAACGTAAATCGGAACTCGGCGCCGCCGCCGGGGGCGCGTCCGACCGTGATGGTGCCGCCGTGGGCTTCGACGATGCCCTTGACGATGTACAGCCCGAGGCCCGTGCCGCCACGTTTGCTGCCCCGCCAGAAGCGGGTGAAGACGCGGTTCATGGACTCCTCCGGGATGCCGGGCCCCTCGTCGCTCACCGTGACCGACGTGGCCGCGCTCTCGCCGGTCTCCCGTTCGCGCGGGGACGCCGAGGGCGTGATGTCGATCGTGACGGTTCCCTCGCCGTGGCGCACCGCATTTTCCAGCAGGTTGCTGAGCACCTGGTCCACCTTGTCGGGGTCGGCCCACAGGTCGGGCAGCGGGTGCTGCACCCGGAGCAGGAAGCGGTCTGCCTCCTGGCCCGCCGCGACATAGGCCTGGATGTGCCGTCCGACGGCGGCCCCGATGTCGACGGGCTGGCGGCGCACCTCGAGCCGGCCGGAGTCGATACGGGATATGTCGAGCAGCTCGGCGATGAGCCGGGTGACCCGGTCGGCGTCGGCGTCGACGGTCTCCAGCATCAGCCGTTTCTGGTCGTCGGTGAACCGCTCCCACTTGGCGAGCAGGGTGGCGGTGAAGCCCTTGACGGAGGTGAGCGGGGAGCGCAGTTCGTGGGCGACGGTGGCGATCAGCTCCGCGTGGCTGCGCTCGGTGCGGCGCCGGGCCTCGGTGTCGCGCAGGCCGACGACGACACGGCGGACGGGGCCGGTGGGCCGGGTACGGACGTAGCGGGCGGAGACGAGGACCTCGCGGCCGCCGGGAAGCAGCAGGTTGCGTTCGGGCTGGCGGACGCGGATGGCGAGGCCGCCGTAGGGGTCGGTGAGCTGCCACCAGCGGCGGCCCTCCAGGTCCTCTAACGGCAGGACGGTCTCCAGCGGCTGCCCGAGGGCGCGCTCGGCGGGGACGGCGGTGATACGGGCGGCGGCCGTGTTGAAGCAGATCACCCGCCCGTGCTCGTCGGCGACGACGAGTCCGTCGGGCAGCTGGTCGGGGTCGATGCCGAGTTCGGCGAGATCACCGGGCCGGGGCGCGGGCGGGCGCGCGGCCCGTCGTGCCCCCGGTGCGCTGCTCGTGCCGACACTCATCCCCGTACCCCACCTCTCGGACCATCCTCGGGGCGCCCCGTGCTCGAGCCCCTGCCGAGAGCTTGGGGAGGGTCCCCCGGGCTGGTCACCCTACTAGCTCCCGGTGACGGAGCGGCACCCTCCGGCGGCGCGCTGTGCACGGGCCGACGCGTAGAGACATACGGCGGCGGCGGTGGCGAGGTTCAGGCTCTCCGCCTTTCCGTGGATGGGAACGCGGACGACGGCGTCGGTGAGGGCGCGGGTCTCCTCGGGCAGACCCCAGGCCTCGTTGCCGAAGACCCAGGCGGTGGGGCCGCCCATGGTGCCCTTGTCGAGCTCGTCGTCGAGGTCCCGGTGGCCCGCGCCGTCGGCGGCGAGGAGGCGTACGCCCGCGTCCCGCAGTCCGGCCACGGCCTGTTCGACGGGAACGCCGACGGCGACGGGAAGGTGGAACAGGGAGC
The DNA here is from genome assembly GCF_000718785.1 of Streptomyces sp. NRRL WC-3626. Classification (GTDB taxonomy): domain Bacteria; phylum Actinomycetota; class Actinomycetes; order Streptomycetales; family Streptomycetaceae; genus Streptomyces; species Streptomyces edwardsiae. Next base: position 28,540 of record NZ_JOCA01000021.1, read on the forward strand.
CGACGGAGGCGCGTACGGCCTTGGGGTTGTACAGGTCGACGGAGGCGTCGGTGAGGACGACGGCGTCGGCTCCGGCGGCGTCGGCGCAGCGCAGCACGGTGCCGGCGTTCCCGGGGTCGCGCACATGGGCGAGGACGGCGACGAGCCTGGGCCGGGCGGCGAGGATCTCCTGGAACGGCGTGTCCAGGAACCGGCACACCCCTACCAGCCCCTGCGGGGTGACGGTGGTGGAGATGTCGGCGATGACGTCCTCGGACGCGAGGTGGACACGCGCCCCGGCGTCACGGGCCGCCCCGACGATGTCGGCGTACCGCTCGGCGGCCTCGACGGTGGCGAACAGCTCGACGAGCGTGTCCCCGTGCCCGGCCGCCTCCCGCACGGCCTGCGGCCCCTCGGCGAGAAACAGCCGCTCCTTCCCCCGGAAGTTCCGCTTCCCGAGCCGCCGAGCGGCGGCAACACGCGGAGAACGGGGGGAGATCAGCTCGGGGCTGACGGGAGCCATGTCTTCACCTTCGGAGGAATCGCAATGTACGGGGTCGCGGCAACGGTGCAGCTCCCTGGTGGCCCTGCGCCGCCCTGCACACAGCGGCGCCCGCAACCCCCTGGGGGCGCGGGGCTGTTTCGATGTGCGGCTCCGCCGCGTGGGCGCGACCAGCCGCAGCCGGGCCCGCACCCGAAGGACCGCCGAGGAACGGCAAACAACAGGACCCGCAAGCCATAAGCCTGCGGGTCCTGCACTCACGTCCGGCTCAAGGCCAGCGCAGCGTCACGCGGCCTTCGGCGCGTTGACGTCCGCCGGCAGCGCCTTCTGCGCGACCTCGACCAGCGCGGCGAACGCCGTCGCGTCGTTGACGGCCAGCTCCGCGAGGATCTTGCGGTCGACCTCGACGTTGGCGGCCTTCAGGCCCTGGATGAAGCGGTTGTACGTGATGCCGTTGGCGCGGGCAGCGGCGTTGATGCGCTGGATCCACAGCTGACGGAAGTCGCCCTTGCGCTTCTTGCGGTCGTTGTAGTTGTAGACCAGCGAGTGGGTGACCTGCTCCTTGGCCTTGCGGTACAGGCGCGAGCGCTGACCGCGGTAGCCGGAGGCCTGCTCGAGGATCGCCCGGCGCTTCTTGTGGGCGTTGACTGCCCGCTTGACGCGTGCCACTTGTTAACTCCTTGTAGCGGGGCCGTGGTTGTCGCCACACGGCCCGGAAACGATTGGGTCCCGGTGTGCGTGGATCAGGCGCGGTGCGCCCGACCTCACTTGCCGAGAAGCTTCTTGATCTTCGCGGCGTCGCCCGGGGCCATCTCGGCGTTGCCGGTGAGGCGACGCGTCACGCGGGACGACTTGTGCTCGAGCAGGTGGCGCTTGCCGGCGCGCTCACGCAGCACCTTGCCGGAGCCGGTGATCTTGAAGCGCTTGCTGGCACCGCTGTGCGACTTGTTCTTCGGCATAGCGCCGTTCTCTCCTCGTCGGTGGCGCTCCGATGCCCGGTCTTGAGAACCGGGCACGGTGGAGCGTCGTACTTGTTGTCGGTTGCTTCCTGGGGCTCGCACCCCGGGGAGTCACGCCTCGGCAGGCTCCTCGGCCGGCAGGTCCTCGGCTTCCGCGACGTTCTGCGACTTGCCGGGGTTGGCCTTCGCGTCCGCCTTGCGGGCTTCCTGCGCCTGCCGGGCCTCGGCCATCGCCTCGGTCTTCTTCTTGTGCGGACCGAGAACCATGATCATGTTCCGGCCGTCCTGCTTCGGGTTCGACTCCACGAACCCGAGGTCGGCCACGTCCTCCGCGAGACGCTGCAGCAGTCGGTAACCGAGCTCCGGCCGGGACTGCTCGCGACCACGGAACATGATCGTGATCTTGACCTTGTCGCCCTGCTTGAGGAACCGGACGACGTGACCCTTCTTGGTGTCATAGTCGTGCGGGTCGATCTTCGGCCGGAGCTTCATCTCCTTGATGACCGTGTGCGCCTGGTTCTTGCGCGCCTCACGGGCCTTCATGGCCGACTCGTACTTGAACTTCCCGTAGTCCATGAGCTTGCACACGGGCGGACGGGCGTTCGCCGCGACCTCGACGAGATCGAGGTCGTACTCCTGCGCAAGCTCCAGGGCCTTGGCAAGCGGGACAATCCCGACCTGCTCGCCGCTGGGACCGACAAGTCGCACCTCGGGAACGCGAATCCGGTCGTTGATGCGGGGCTCGGCGCTGATGGATCCTCCTCGGTAGCACCACGCGACGGTCTGGCGGACAGCCGCGTAACGTCTGTATTCGTGAGACCTAACCGCGCCGAAACAGAAAAAATGCCCCGGCCGATCACAGGCGGGGTTCCTCGAACTACCGGAACACCGCCACGATGATCGCGGGGCGCGCTTTCGGGCCGATCGCCGCCTCGGGGGACGGGACCGCCTGACCGGTGACCTGCCGCCCGGGGGGCGGTCAGGTGGGAGTTCGAAGCCTCCACTTGTGGGCCGGGCTCATATGCTGCGAGGCACACGGGTCCGACCGGTCGTTACACAAGGTTAGCAGCTCCCGGTGGGCCGCACCAACCGGCCGTACCGGCCTCCTGCCGTCAGGGGGGCGCCCCCCTTGCGCCTATCGTGTGGGGCATGAGTGAGACCTCCCCTTCGGACACCCCCGGAACCTCCGGTGACCCCGACTTCGACGCCATGGCCCGCGACATCGCCGAGGTCCCGGCCGTCGAGGTGATCGTGACGGTCGCCGTCAACCTGATGAGCGCCGCCGCCGTGAAGCTCGGTCTGACCGAGGAGGGCGACACGTTCAAGGACCTGGACGAGGCCCGCAAGCTGGTGCACGCGCTGGCCGGTCTGCTGGACGCCTCCGCGACCGAGATCAGCTCGTTCCACGCGGCGCCGCTGCGCGACGGTCTGAAGTCGCTCCAGCTGGCGTTCCGCGAGGCCTCGCTGGTCCCGGACGAGCCGGGTCAGGGTCCGGGCGAGAAGTACACGGGCGCCGTCTACGGCTGAGGTCTCAGGGACGTACGTACAAGGGCTCGCCGGGAGGCGTGGTCCCGGCCGGCAGGACTGCCAGGTCGAGGCCGCGCACCAGGCGGGCCCTCAGTGTCTCGTCGGCGGCCAGCCGCCGCGCCATGGCGCGCGCGGCCTCGGCGGCCGGCACGGCGGGGTCGAGGACGAGGGCGAGGGTGCCGTCGGCCTGGCCCGGCCCGAGGTGGGCGCGCAGGACGGCGGGTTCCGCGGCGACCGCGGCGCGTACGGCCTCGACGACGGCCGGGTCGGCGAGCGGGTCGGTGCTGGTGCGGCCCTCGGCGAGGGCGAGCAGGGTGGGGCCGGTCAGTTCGAAGGGCACGGGCCCGGCCAGGTCCAGTACGACGGTGTCCGCCTTCTCGTGCGCGGCGGCCTCCAGGGCCTGGCGCAGCGGTACGGCGACGGGGCGGGCCTCCGGGTCCCAGCGGGCGAGCGACTCGGTGGAGGTGAAGGCGGGAAGGGCGGTGCGGTTGCCCGCCTTCAGCGTCGGTACGGCCATGTCGCTGGTCTTCTCACGGCGCAGCCCGTTCTCGTCCCGCTCCACCTCGCCGAGTACGGCCACCACGGGAACGAGCAGCCGGGCGTCCTTGAGTGCCGCGAGGACGGGGCCGACGGCGTTGCCGTCCTCCGCCCAGCCGGCGAGCGCGGCGCTCAGCCGGGGGTCGGCGGTGCCGTCGTCGTCGCGGAACGGGGAGTCGGGGATGTTCTTGTTCGCCACGGTCACCGACCCTATCGGGGGCGGGCCGGGGTTCACGGCGGCGGGGACGATGTACATGACCGCGCACCCGGCGGCGGTGCGGACGGCGGACAGGGAGGACGCGGTGGAGAGCGCGACGGAGGCGGCGGTGGACCGGGACGCGGTGCTGGCGGCGGCCATGGAGCGGGTGGACGTGGCGGACGGCGCCGAGGTGTCGGTGGCGGTGCTGGAGACCGGCTCCGGGGAGGGTGCCTCGTACGGCGCGGGCGTCTTCGACACGGCGAGCGTCGTCAAGGTCGACGTCCTCACGGCGCTGCTGCTCCGGGCGCAGGACGCGGGGCGGGCGCCGACGGCCGAGGAGCGGACGTACGCCACCGCGATGATCGAGAACAGTGACAACGACGCCACGTCGGCGCTGTGGCGGTCCATCGGCACGGCGGAGGGGCTCGACGCCGCGAACGAGCGGTTCGGGCTGACGGACACGGCGGGCGGGGACGGGCCGCTGTGGGGGCTGACGCAGACCACGGCCGACGACCGGATCCGGCTGCTGCGGCAGGTGTTCGTCGCGCAGGGGTCGCGGCTGAGCGAGGCCTCGCGGGCGTATGCGCGGGAGCTGATGGGGCGGATCGCCGCGGGGCAGCGGTGGGGGGTGTCGGCGGCGGCCGACGGCGCGGGGTGGGCGCTGAAGAACGGCTGGCTGCGGCGCGGCACCACCGGCCTGTGGGTGATCAACAGCATCGGGCGGGTGACGGCGGGCGGCCACGACTACCTGGTGGCGGCGCTGTCGCGGGGCAGCGCGACCCGGGAGGAGGGGATCGCGCTGACCGAGGCGGCGGCGCGGGCGGCGGTGTCGGTGTTCAGCGGGGGCGGACCGGCCGGGGCTCAGACCTCGTCGTAGCGGGGGCGGCGGCCTCGCCACAGGACCACGGCGGCGACCAGCAGGACTCCGCCCGCGCCGCCCGCCAGGGGGGCCGCCCAGTCGGCGGTGTCGCCGCCGGAGTCCGCGGTGTCCGGTCCGGGGCCGAAGTACCGGTCCCCGTAGGCCGCCGCCTTCAGCCCCTCCGGCTTCAGCCGGGACGCGGCCTCGATCGCGGCGGCCGGGTCGATGAAGCCGAAGCCGCGGGAGTCGTCGCGCCCGTCGGCGGGGGCGTTGCGGGCGGTGTCCTTCAGGAGGTCCTTGACCTGGGCCGGGGTGAGGTCCGGGTGGGCCGCCTTGATCAGGGCGACGGCACCGGAGACGAACGCGGCGGCGGCGCTGGTGCCCCAGCCCTCGTAGTACTTGTGGTCGGGGTCGGCGATGATCACGTCGACGCCGGGGGCGCTGACCGTGGCGTACCAGCGGCGGGTGGAGAAGGGGGCGCGGGTGCCGTAGCGGTCGACGGCGGTGGCGGCGATGACGCCGGGGTAGGCGGCCGGGTAGGAGACGTGGTCGCCCTTCTCGCCGCCGTTCCCGGCGGAGGCGACGACGGTCACGCCCTTGCGCAGGGCGTACTGGATGGCCTGGTCCTCGCCGGATTCGGGGTGCGCGGAGGCGGAGTCGTCGCCGAGGGAGAGGTTGATGACGTCGGCGCCGTGGTCGGTGGCCCAGCGGATGCCGTCGGCGAGGGCGTTGCCGCGGGTGCGGCGGGCCTTGGCGCGGGCGTCGTCGCCGTCCTCGAGGATCACGCGGACGGGGAGGATCTTCGCCTCGGGCGCGATGCCCATGACGCCGTCGGCGTTGCCGGCGCCGTGTCCGTGGCCGGCGATGATGCCGGCCATGGCGGTGCCGTGGCGGGCCCAGGCGCGGTCGCCCTCGCTCGCGCCGAAGCCGACGAGGTCCGTGCCGGTGAGGACGTTGCCGTCGAGGTCGGGGTGGTCGGCCTCGACGCCGGTGTCCAGGACGGCGACGGTGACGCCCGCGCCCTTCGTGGTCTGCCACGCCTCGGTGGTGTGCATGGCCTCGAGGGCCCACTGCCGGGCGCGGATGCCGTCCGCGTGCGCCTCGGTGGCGGGGACGAGGACGAGGGCGGCGGCGAGGAGGCCGCCGAGTGCGGCGGTGCCGGTGCGAGGGCTCATGACGGCTGCTCCGTGGCGGTGCCGGCCTTCTTGCGCAGGCCGCGTTCGACGCGGTCGGCGAGGCCCTGGGCCTCGTGGCCGAGGCCTGCCTGGGCGGGGGCGGTGGTGGCTCCGGACTCCATGGCGTCCTCGGCGGGCTGGGGGGTGTCGACGGTGCGGCCGTCGGCCCAGCCGGTGACGGCGTAGACGACGACGGGGGCGTCCGTGAGGACGGAGACCGTCCAGGAGGCGCGCTGCTTCGCGCCGAACCCGGCGGCGGCGGTGCCCTTGGCCGCGTACGGCAGGGGCATCAGGTCGCTGCGGCGGTCCAGGCGCTCCTTCTCGAAGCGGCGGGCGAGGGTGGTCATGGCGGCGGCGTCGGCCCTGGTGAACAGCAGGCCGACGGTGGTGACATGACTCTGGGTGGCGTCGGTGTAGGTGGCGCGCAGCAGGCGCTCGCAGCCGACGGGAGCGAGGACCTTGCGCATCAGGGCGTCGAAGGCGCCGTCGCAGTCGCTGTCGGGGGCCACGGCGATACGGGTCCAGACGCGGTCGGCGCCGCCGGGGCCCGCGCCCTTGCCCTGCACGGTGGGCGGGAACAGCTGGTCGACCGGGACGTCGTGCCACATGTCCTGGGCGGCGGCGAAGCCGGGCCGGGCGCCCGGCCCGTCGGAGTCGCCGGTGAGCCAGCTCCCGGTGACGGCGCCGCCGATGAGTCCGGTCCCGAGGACCAGGCAGGCGGCTGCCGCGATGGCCTGGGACCGTCCGCGCCGTCCGAGCGGCCGGGGCCGCGCGCCCTCGCCGTACCCTTCCGGCTCCCCGAACGACACCACGGGCCGCCCCGCCCCGGACGCACCGCCCGGCGCCATGGGCGCACTCCAGGAGAACGCGGGATCGGGCACACGACCGCTGCCGGCCCCGGACGGGGTGCCGTGCGCCGGGCCCGCGCCCGGACGCGGGTCCGAGGCCCGGTGATCGGCGCCGGGGCGCCGGGCCGGGCCGGGTACGTCGGTCGGCGCGTACGGCGGTGGTGAACCGGCACCGCGCGCGTCGCCCGTGCCCGGACGTCCGTCCCAGGGTCGGCCGGCCTCCGGTCGCCGCGCCGGGCGGGACGCGTCGGCCGGCGGGTACGCCGGGGCCGCCCCGGCAGCGGCCGTGCCCGGGCGCGCGCCCGGAGACTGCCGGCGCGCGGGGCGCGGCGGGTCGGTCGGCGGGGGCGTCCCGGGGCCGCGTGTTTCGCGCGTGACCGGGGGGCGTTCGCCGGTGTCCCCCGGCGGGGGTGTGTGGGCGTCCCGGGTGCGCAGGGGGCGCAGGCGGGTGGTCGTCTCCGCGGGGGACTCGGGCGGGGTGGGGCGGTGGGTGGGCTGTGGGGGGACGGAGCGGGTCTCGCCGCCGACGGTCGGCGGGGTGTCGGGGAAGCGGGCGGAGGCGCGGGGCGGCGGGGGCGTGCCGTCGCCGGTGCGCGGGCGGGGCGCCGAGGGGCCGGTGTTCCCGGCCGGCGGTTCGCGCCGTTCGAAGGCGCCGGAGGCGCGTCCACGCGGCCCGCCCGTGCCGTCGGCGTCCGTGGCGACCGGTTCGCGGGGGTCGAAGAGGCCGGCGCCGCCCGAGGTGCGGCCTCGGGGGACGCTGGGTTCCGGGGCGTCCTGGCCGTCGCGTTCGTCCGTCGGGGACTCGTTCGGTTTCGGCGGATGCGCGGGGCGCGGTGGGACGGCGGGTCGTGGCGGGTGGGAGGCGCGGCGCGCTTCCGTGCTCATGCACCCCCCGTTCCGTCGTGCCCGCCCGGCACGGACTCGTCCCGGGCACAGATACCCGCACGGACGGCGCGTCATCCCGGCCCGGCCCGACGGCCGGCGCCTGTTCCGCCCTGCGTGCGCGTCACTCTACGGCGTGATCCGCGTCGAACGGGAACCAGTCCGCAGGCCCGCGGCATCTGCCCGGAACATCCCCTACCGTGCGGTAATCGCGTCTGGCAGGCTGCGTTCATGACTGTGCGCGCCGCCGACCGGGCCCGTTACGACAGGGCCACCGCACCGCTCGACGCCCCTTTCGCGATCGTGGACCTGGACGCCTTCGACGCCAACGCGGACGATCTGGTCCGCCGGGCGGGCGGGAAGCCGGTCCGGGTCGCGAGCAAGTCCGTACGCTGCCGTGCGCTGCTCGAACGGGTGCTCGCGCGGGACGGTTTCGCGGGGATCATGTCGTTCACCCTGGCCGAGTCCCTGTGGCTGGCCCGCTCCGGATTCGACGACGTCCTGCTGGCCTACCCCTCCGCCGACCGGTCCGCCTACGCGGAGCTCGCCGCCGATCCCAAGCCGGCCGCCGCCGTGACGGTCATGGTGGACGATCCGGCGCAGCTGGACCTGATCGACGCCTCGCGCGGGGGCGGCGGCGAAGTGGTCCGGGTGTGCCTGGAGTTGGACACGTCACTCAAGCTGTTCGGCGGGCGGGTGCGGATCGGTGCCCGGCGTTCCCCGCTGCACTCCCCCGCCCAGGTCGCGGAGTTCGCGCGCGCGGTGGCCCGGCGGCCGGGATTCCGGGTCGTGGGGATCATGGCGTACGAGGGTCATGTGGCCGGTGTGGGTGACGCGGTGGCCGGGCGCCCGCTGCGGTCGCGTGCGGTGCGGCTGATGCAGACCGCCGCGCGCCGGGAGCTGGCCGAGCGGCGGGCCGCGGTGGTACGGGCGGTCCGGGAGGTCGTACCGGAGCTGGAGTTCGTCAACGGCGGCGGCACGGGCAGTGTGCAGCACACCGCCGCGGAGGACGCGGTCACCGAGATCGCGGCCGGTTCGGGGCTGTACGTGCCGCGGCTGTTCGACAACTACACGTCGTTCGCCGGCCGTCCGGCCGCGCTGTTCGCGCTGCCCGTCGTACGGCGGCCCGGTGTCGGCGTGGTGACGGTGCTGGGCGGGGGCTATCCGGCGTCGGGGGCGCCCGGCGCGGACCGGCTGCCGGTGCCGTATCTGCCGGAGGGGCTGCGCTACGACCCGCAGGAGGGGGCCGGCGAGGTGCAGACGCCGCTGCTGGGGTCGCCCGCCGACGATCTGCTGATCGGCGACCGGGTGTGGTTCCGGCACGCGAAGGCGGGCGAGCTGTGCGAGCGGTTCGACGCGCTGCGTCTGGTGGAGGGCGACACGGTGACGGCGACCGTGCCGACGTATCGCGGCGAGGGCCACACGTTCCTGTAGCCGCTCAGTCCGCGGGGCCGATGCTGCTGCCGACGCCACCGGAGGAGGCCGTGTCGGTGACCGAGCGGATGCCGTTCGTGATGCGGTCCATGTCGGCCAGGGGCGGGCCGTCCTCGCCGGCGTCGAAGACGTAGCGGACGAGGACCGGGGAGCCGGTGCCGACGCTGGAGGGGAATACCAGTGACTGCACGTAGCCGCCGGGCCCCTTGGCGGTGGTGACGCGCCACCGCACGAGATATCCGGCGCGGCCCGCCACCGCGACCGGACCGGACTTCACGACCTCGTGGGACGTCAGGCCGCCATAGGGGCGCTGGCCGAGGGCGTCCTTGTCGAAGGCCGCGTCGGCCGCGTCGGAGACGTCCTCCTCGGCGAGCGCCTCGGGCGAGGTCTCGTCCTTCCCGGTGACGGTGCGGGAGATGACGAGGCCGTGCCGGCAGACGGTGCCGTCGCCGGGGCAGTCGTAGGTTCCGTCGGTGGTCATGACGACGTCGTCCTGGGGCACGTTCTTCGGCCGGACCCAGCCGTCGAGGAGCGGGAGGGTGATCCCGTTGAGCTGGTCCTCGACCACGTTCGGGTCCTCGGAGGAGGACGGCGACGGCGTCGGTGACGACGGCAGGGGCGGCGGGGCGGACGTGGAGCCCGTCGGGCCGCTCCGCGTCTTCGGTTCGCCGTCGTCACCGCCGAGCAGTACCGCACCGGTGACGACCGCCGCGACCAGCACGGCCCCGGCCGTGGTGAGCGCGATCGCCTTCGTACGGCCGCCGGACGGCGCCCGCGGCACGGCGGGAGCCCCGGGGGTGCGCCGGTGCTCGGTCCAGGCCGTGCCGTCCCACCAGCGTTCCAGGTGCGGGCCGTGCGGGTCGGCGTACCAGCCGGGCGGGGGCGTCATGCTCATCCCGGCACTGTAACGACGAGGGCTACAGCGGCGTGACGTACGCCCCCGAGATCCCGCCGTCCACGAGGAAGTCGGTGGCGTTGACGAAGGAGGAGTCGTCGCTGGCCAGGAAGGCGACGGCGGCGGCGATCTCGGCGGCGTCGGCGAACCGGCCGAGCGGGATGTGCACCAGCCGGCGGGCGGCCCGTTCGGGGTCCTTGGCGAACAGTTCCCGCAGGAGCGGGGTGTCGACCGGGCCGGGGCACAGGGCGTTGACCCGGATGCCCTCGCGGGCGAACTGCACCCCGAGTTCGCGGGACATGGCGAGCACGCCGCCCTTGGAGGCCGTGTACGAGATCTGGCTGGTAGCCGCCCCCATCCGGGCGACGAAGGACGCCGTGTTGATGATGGAGCCCCTGCCCTGGCGCCGCATGTAGGGGATGGCGGCCCTGCAGCACAGGAAGACGGAGGTGAGGTTGACGTCCTGGACGCGCTTCCAGGCGTCGAGCCCCGTCTCCAGGATGGAGTCGTCGTCGGGCGGGGAGATTCCCGCGTTGTTGAAGGCGACGTCGACGCTGCCGTAGGTGTCGTACGCGGTCCTGAACAGCGCCTCGACCTGCTCGGGGTCGGTGACGTCGACGTGCACGAAGATGCCGCCGGTCTCCTCGGCCGCGGCCTTGCCGCGTACCTCGTCCACGTCCGCGCAGACGACGTGCGCGCCCTCGGAGGCGAGCCGGCGGGCGGTGGCGAGTCCGATGCCGCTGCCGGCTCCGGTGACGACGGCGGTACGGCCGACGAGTCGGCGGCAGATGATCTCTTCGCTCATGTGCGGTCAGGCCTCCGTGCTGATGAAGACGTTCTTGGTTTCGGTGAAGGCGGTCAGCGCGTCCGGGCCGAGCTCGCGCCCGACCCCGGACTGCTTGAACCCGCCGAACGGGGTCCAGTAGCGCACGCTGGAATGGGAGTTGACGGACAGGTTGCCCGCGCGGACGGCCTGCGAGACGCGCAGGGCGCGGCCGACGTCGCGGGTCCACAGGGAGCCTGAGAGGCCGTAGTCGGTGGCGTTGGCCAGGCGTACGGCGTCGGCCTCGTCGTCGAAGGGGAGGACGACGGCGACGGGGCCGAAGACCTCCTCGACGGCCACCCGCGCCTGCGGGTCGACGCCGGTGAGGACGGTGGGCGGGAACCAGTACCCGGGGCCCTCGGGGGCCTTGCCGCGGATGCCGTCGAGGCCGTCGGTGGCGTAGGAGCGGACACGGGCGAGCTGGGCGGCGGAGATCAGCGGGCCCATGTCGACGCTCTCGTCCGCCGGGTCGCCGACCCGGACGGCCTCGATCGCGGGGGCGAGCAGTTCCAGGAACCGGTCGTGCGCGGAGCGCTGGACGAGGATGCGGGTGCGGGCGCAGCAGTCCTGCCCGGCGTTGTCGAGGAAGGACATGGGGGCGGCCGCGGCGGCGGCCTCCAGGTCGGCGTCGGCGAAGACGATGTTGGGGCTCTTGCCGCCGAGTTCGAGGGTGACGCGCTTGAGGTGGGCGGCGCCCTTGGCCCACACCTGTCTGCCGACGGCCGTGGACCCGGTGAACACGATCTTGGCGACGCCGGGGTGTTCGACGAGGGCGTTCCCGGTGACCGGGCCGTGTCCGGGGAGCACCTGGAACAGGCCCTCGGGCAGGCCGGCTTCCAGGGCGAGTCCGGCCAGGCGCAGGGCGGTGAGGGGGGTCGTCTCGGCGGGTTTGAGGAGCACCGCGTTGCCGGCGGCGAGGGCGGGTGCGGTGCCCCAGGCCGCGATGGGCATCGGGAAGTTCCAGGGGGCGATGACGCCGACGACGCCGAGCGGTTCGAGGAAGGTGACGTTCACGCCGCCGGGGACCGGGATCTGCCGGCCGGTGAGGCGTTCCACTCCCCCGGCCGCGTAGTCGAGCAGGTCGCGGACGTTGCCTGCCTCCCAGCGGGCGTTTCCCAGGGTGTGGCCGGCCTCGCGGACCTCCAGGCGGGCCAGTTCCTCGAGGTGCTCGTCGACGGTGGCGGCGAACCCGCGCAGCAGCCGGGCCCGGTCGGCGGGGGCGAGGGCGGCCCAGGCGGTCTGCGCGTGTGCGGCGCGTACGACGGCGGTGTCGACGTCGGCGGGGGTGGTGGCCGGGACGGTGGCGATCAGCTCCTCGGTCGCGGGGTTGCGTACCTGGAGCTCGGGGGGCTGGTCGGACACGGAGGGCCTCACATGCGTTCGAAGGAGCGGCGCAGCTCCCAGTCGGTGACCGCGGCGTCGAAGGCGTCGATCTCGACGCGCGCCATGTTGCGGTAGTGCGCGACGACCTCGTCGCCGAAGGCCGCCTTGGCGATCGGGCTGGTCTCCCACAGCTCGGCGGCCTCGCGCAGGGTGGTGGGGACGTGCGCGAAGTCGGCCGTGTAGGCGTTGCCCGCGCACCGCTCGGGCAGTTCGAGCTTCTGCTCGATGCCGTACAGCCCGGCCGCGACCATGCCGGCCACGGCGAGGTGGGGGTTGACGTCGCCGCCGGGCAGCCGGTTCTCGAAGCGCAGGGAGCGGCCGTGGCCGACCACGCGCAGCGCGCAGGTGCGGTTGTCGTGGCCCCAGGCGACGGCGGTGGGGGCGAAGGAGCCGGGCTGGAACCGCTTGTACGAGTTGATGTGCGGGGCGTAGAGCAGCGAGAACTCGCGGAGCGCGACGAGCTGCCCGGCGAGGAAGTGCCGCATGACCTCGGACATGGCGTCCGGTACCGCGGCGGAGTCGGGCATCGCGGTCCCGCCGTCGAGGCCGGCGAGGGAGAGGTGGATGTGGCAGGAGTTGCCCTCGCGCTCGTTGTACTTCGCCATGAAGGTGAGCGAGACGCCCTCCTGGGCGGCGATCTCCTTGGCGCCGGTCTTGTAGACGGCGTGCTGGTCGCAGGTGACCAGGGCCTCGTCGTAGCGGAAGGCGATCTCGTGCTGGCCCGGGTTGCACTCGCCCTTGGCGGACTCGACGGTGAGTCCGGCGCCGGCCATCTCGTTGCGGATACGGCGCAGCAGGGGCTCGACGCGGCCGGTGCCGAGCACCGAGTAGTCGACGTTGTACTGGTTCGCGGGGGTGAGCCCGCGGTAGCCGGCGTCCCAGGCCTGCTCGTAGGTGTCCTTGAAGACGATGAACTCCAGCTCGGTGCCGACCTGGGCGGTGTAGCCGAGGGCGGCGAGACGGTCCAGCTGGCGGCGCAGTATCTGCCGGGGGGCGGCGACGACCGGGGAGCCGTCGGCCCAGGCGAGGTCGGCGACGACCAGGGCGGTGCCCTCGTTCCAGGGCACCCGGCGCAGGGTGTCGAGGTCGGGGTACATGGCGAAGTCGCCGTAGCCGGTCTCCCAGGAGGACATGGCGTAGCCGTCGACGGTGTTCATGTCGGCGTCGACGGCGAGCAGGTAGTTGCAGCCCTCGGAGCCGTGGCGGAGGACCTCGTCGAGGAAGAAGCGTGCGGCGAACCGCTTGCCCTGGAGGCGTCCCTGCATGTCGGGGAAGGCCAGGACGACGGTGTCGATCTCGCCGCCGGCGACGAGGGCGCGCAGTTCCTCGACGGAGAGCGGGGGTGTGCGGTCTGCCACGGGAGGGCCTCCTCGGGCCGCTGCGAGTTGCTGTGGGGAGGGTGCGGGCTTCTGCGGTCGGGCCGGGAGCCATAAGGTATTGCGGGGAACCATTGCTTGGGAAGGGGGCGCGGCGGGATGCCGGACGATGCGGGCGGCGGGGTCGGTGACCGGCTGGCGCCGGTGCTGCGGCAGGTCCGCGCGGGCAACGGCTTCGAGGAGGCCCTGGAGCAGATCCTCCAGGTGGTGCGGCTGGGTCTGGTGGCGGACGGGGAGCGGCTGCCGGCCGAGCGCGAGCTGGCGGAGCGGCTGGGGATCAGCCGGGTGACGCTGCGCGAGGTGCTGAAGGTGCTCCAGGACCAGGGGCTGGTGGAGTCGCGGCGCGGCAGGTACGGCGGGACGTTCGTGCTGCCCCGCCCGACGGACACCGGCGGGGAGGAGCTGCGGCGGCGGATCGCCGAGGTCGACATCGAGGACGTGCTGCGCTTCCGGGAGGTGCTGGAGGTGGGCGCGGCGGGACTGTGCGCGGCGCACGGGCTGGCCCCCGAGCAGGCGGCGCGGCTGCGCGAGGCGCTGTCCGGCACGCGGGACGCGCCGCTGGCGGAGTACCGCCGCCTGGACACGCTGTTCCATCTCACGCTGGCGGAGCTGTGCGGTTCGCCGACGCTGACGGCGCGGTACGCGGCGGTACGGGCGTCGGTGAACGACCTGCTGGACTGCATCCCGCTGCTGGTGCGCAACCTGGAGCACTCGCAGCGGCAGCACACGGCGCTCGTGGAGGCGGTGCTGGAGGGGGACGCGGACGGGGCGCGGGAGACGGCGCGCGAGCACTGTGCGGGGACGGCGGCGCTGCTGCGGGGGTTCCTGGCGTGAGGTGATCCGGATGGTTTGCCGCGGCTTGATGCACGGGTCTTGCGCTCACGCCGTTCACGCCAGGAAGGTATGGGCCGACAAAGGTCTGGATCAGCTCCATTACCCGTTGCTCGCCACCGCCCCCTGCGGAGTCGCCCCGTGAGCCTTCCATCCGCGTCCCCCGAGCCCGCCGGTGAGGCGGACGACTACCTCGAACGCCGCAGACTGCGCCGTGGCAGCGCCGGCTGGCTGCTGCTGACCGGGCTCGGTGTCGCCTACGTCGTGTCCGGCGACTACTCGGGCTGGAACTTCGGCCTGGCCGAGGGCGGCTTCGGCGGCCTGGCCATCGCCATGGTGCTGATGGGCGCCATGTACACCTGCATGGTGTTCGCGCTGGCCGAGCTGTCGTCGATCCTGCCCACGGCCGGCGGGGGCTACGGCTTCGCCCGCCGGGCGCTCGGGCCGTGGGGCGGATTCCTCACCGGGACCGCGATCCTCATCGAGTACGTCCTCGCCCCGGCCGCGATCTCCATCTTCATCGGCGACTACGTCGAGTCCCTCGGCCTGTTCGGCCTGGAGTCCGGCTGGCCGGTGTACCTCGTCTGCTTCGTCGTCTTCATCGGCATCCATCTGTGGGGCGTCGGGGAGGCGCTGCGCTTCAGCTTCGTCGTCACGGGCATCGCGGTGGCGGCGCTGGTGGTGTTCGCGCTGGGCGCGCTGCCCGGGTTCGACGCGTCCTCGCTCGACGACATCCCGGTGGACTCCTCGGCGTTCGGGGCGAACTCCTGGCTGCCGATGGGTCTGTTGGGCATCTGGGCGGCGTTCCCGTTCGGCATGTGGTTCTTCCTGGGCGTGGAGGGCGTACCGCTGGCCGCCGAGGAGACGAGGGAACCGGCCCGTACGCTGCCGAGGGCGATCCGCTGGTCCATGGGCATCCTGGTGGTGCTGGCCGTGGTGACCTTCGTCGCGGCGGCCGGGGCGCGGGGCTCGGCGGCGGTCCAGGACGCGGGCAACCCGCTGGTGGAGGCGCTGCAGCCGGACGGCGAGGCGACGACGCTGAGCCGGATCGTCAACTACGCGGGCCTCGCCGGGCTCGTCGCCTCGTTCTTCTCGCTGATCTACGCCGGTTCGCGCCAGCTGTTCGCGCTGTCACGGGCGGGCTATCTGCCGAGGTTCCTGTCCCTCACCAGCAGTCGCAGGGCTCCGTATCTCGGTCTCCTCGTGCCGGGCGCGATCGGCTTCGCGCTGGCCGCGGGGACGGGCAACGGCGCCCGCATGCTGAACATCGCCGTCTTCGGCGCGACGATCTCGTACGCGCTGATGTCCCTCTCGCACATCGTGCTGCGCCGCCGGGAACCGGAACTGCCGCGGCCGTACCGGACCCCGGGCGGGGTGCTGACCTCCTCCGTCGCGCTGGTGCTGGCCTGTGCGGCGCTGGTGGCGACGTTCCTGGTGGATGTGACGGCGGCGTTCATCGCGCTGGCCGTGTACGGCGTGGCGGTCGCCTACTTCGGGCTGTACAGCCGCAAGCATCTGGTGGCGAGGGCACCGGAGGAGGAGTTCGCGGCGCTGGCGGCGGCCGAGGCGGAGTTGACACGGGAAAGGTGAACGGCATGACGGCGAGGCCACTCATCGGCATCAGTACGTACGCGGAGCCCGAGGTGAGCTGGGGGGCGTGGCGGCTCGACGCCGCGCTGCTGCCGGCCGGCTATCCGAGGCTGGTGCAGCGGGCGGGAGGGCTGGCCGCGATGCTCCCGCCGGACGCCCCGGAGCACGCGGCGGCGACCGTGGCCCGCCTGGACGGCCTGGTCATCGCGGGCGGTCCTGACGTGGAGCCGGTCCACTACGGCGCCGAGCCGGACCCCCGCACGGGCCCGCCCGACCGGGCGAGGGACGCCTGGGAACTGGCCCTGATCAAGGCGGCCCTGGCCCAGGGGGTCCCGCTGCTCGGCATCTGCCGGGGCATGCAGCTCCTGAACGTCGCGTTGGGCGGCACCCTGACCCAGCACATCGACGGCCACGCGACCGCCCCGGGCACCTTCACCCACCACTCGATCAAACCGGTCCCGGGCACCCTCTACGCCGCGGCGTCCCCCGCCCAGATGTCGGTTCCCACCCACCACCACCAGTCGGTGGACCGACTCGGCAAGGACCTGTCCCCCTCGGCCCACGCGGAGGACGGCACGGTGGAAGCCATCGAACTCCCCCCACCCGCATGGACCCTGGGCATCCAATGGCACCCGGAAATGTCCAACGACCTCAGCATCATGCGGTCCCTGGTCGACTCGATCCGCGGCCTCCCGTAAACACCGCACCGCGCGAACACCCCCCGCCCCCGCCCCCGCTCCCGCGGGCAATCGTGTCGCTGGGGCGGCACGGGTGGGCGCGACGGCACCCTGCAAACGCCGGGCCGCGCGAACACCCCCGCCCGCGGCCCCGGCCGACCTCACCCCCGCGTCAGTGACAACAGATCCCGAGCCGGCCCCGTGGGCCGGTGCCCCGTGGGCCACACCGCCCGCAAGTCGCGAGCCAGCGCCACCCCGTCCACCGGAATCCGCACCAGCCGCCGCAACGCCAGCTCCTCCCCCACCGCCAGTTCACTCAGCACCGCCGGCCCCGCCCCACCCACCGCCGCGGCCTTCACCGCAGTGGTCGAGGACAGCTCGATGAGCGGCCGAGCCAGCCCCCCGAGCGCGGCGTCCAGCACCTGCCGGGTCCCCGACCCCTCCTCCCGGAGAATCAGCGGCGTCGCCGCCAGTTCCTCCGCCGCCAGCGCCCGCCGCCGCCGCGCCCACGCATGCGACGGCGCCGTCACCACGATCAGCCGGTCGTGCCCGATCACCGCGGAGTCCAGCCCCGTCGACACCGTGAGCCCCTCCACGAACCCCACGTCCGCCTCCCCGGACAGCAACCGCTCCGCCACCGCCGCCGAGTTCCCCGCGAGCAGCGACACCGCCGTGTCCGGCCGCTCCGCGCGCAGCGCGAGCAGCCACCCGGGCAGCAGATACTCGGCGATCGTCATGCTCGCGGCGACCCGCAGCCGCGAGTCCCTGCGGTCCCGCAGCGCCTGCGCGCCCACGTCGAACGCCTCCGCCGCCTCCACGATCCGTCGCGCCCAGTCGGTGACGAGCGCCCCCGCGTCCGTGAGCCGCGACCCGCGCGGCGACCGGTCGACCAGCGCCACCCCCAACTGCCGTTCCATCGACCGGATACGGCTGCTGGCGGCCGGCTGGGTGATGCCCAGTTCCCGCGCCGCCCCGCCCAGACTCCCCAACCGGGCCACGGCCAGCAGCAGTTCCAGCGCGCCGAGGTCCGGCACCCGGTGCGCCAGGGACCCCGGACTCACCGTGCGCTGCCCCGGATGATCGTGGTCGTCCGTCTTGCTCATAAGCCCAGCTTATGCCGCCATAGAGGAGTGCTCCCTGGTCACGGCGCCCCGCCCGTCCGACCGTAGGACCATGGTCACCGCAACCCGGCGCCTGCCGCCCCTCCCCCGTGCCACCGCACGGCCCCCGCGCACCACGGCCGTCCGTCACCTCGGACCCAACTGGTACGCCTGCGTCATGGGCACCGCCATCGTCGCCGGAGCGGGAGCCACGCTCCCCGTCGTCCCCGTGCACGCACCCGGCCCGCGCCTCGCGCTCACCACCGTCTGGGCCCTGTCCCTGGTTCTCCTCGGCGTCCTCCTCACCGCCCGCGCCCTGCACTGGGCCCACCATCGCGACCGCGCCCGCGCCCACCTCCTCGACCCGGCCATGGCCCCCTTCTACGGCTGTCTCTCCATGGCCCTGCTGGCCGTCGGCGGCGGCGGTCCGGCCCTCGGCCGGGACTGGATCGGGCTGCGCGCGGCGGTCGTCCTCGACGCCGTGCTGTTCACCGCCGGCACGGCCGTCGGACTGGCGGCGGCCGTGGCCGTCCCGTACCTCATGGCCGTACGCCACCGGGTGACGGCGGACGACGCGTCGCCCGTCTGGCTGCTGCCGCTGGTCGCGCCCATGGTGTCCGCCGCGCTCGGTCCCCGCCTGGTGCCGTACCTCCCGGAGGGCCAGGCCCGCGCGACCCTGCTGCTCGCCTGCGTCGCGATGTTCGGGCTGTCCCTGCTGGCCACCCTGATCACGCTGCCGCTGGTCTTCGGCCGGCTGCTCACCGGCGGTCCGCCGCCCCTCGCGCTCACCCCGGCGCTGTTCCTGGTGCTCGGGCCGCTCGGCCAGTCCACGACCGCCGTCGGCGCGTTCGCGGACGTCGCACCGGGGGTCGTGGCGGCGCCGTACGCCGAGGGTTTCCGGGTGCTCGCGGTGTTGTACGGGGTGCCGGTCATGGGATTCGCGCTGCTGTGGCTGGGCCTTGCCGCCGCGCTGGTCGTACGGGCATGGCGGCGGGGTATGCGGTTCGCGATGACGTGGTGGGCCTTCACGTTCCCGGTCGGGACGTGTGTCACCGGCGCGGGAGCCCTCGCCGCGCACACCGGGCTGGCCGCCTACGACGTGCTGACGCTCGTCCTGTACGCCCTGCTGCTGGTGGCCTGGGCCGTCGCCGCCCGGTGCACCGCGCGCGGGCTGGTCAGCGGCGCGCTGCTCGCAGGGCCCGTGCCAGCGCTGCCGGGGCCTCGGTCAGCGACGGCCCGTACCAGGTGAGGTGCCGGCCGTCGACGAGCGCGCAGGGCAGTCCGGGGAAGGCCTCCGGGCCGTCGTCGGCGGTGAAGCGGTAGGGCTCGTCGGGGAGCACGACGAGGTCCGGCTCCGCCGCGCGCAGCACGTCGGCCGGGACCCGGGGATAGCGCTCCGGATGGCCCGCGTACAGGTGGTCGACGCCGAGGCGGGTGAGCAGGTCGCCCGCGAAGGTGTCGCGGCCCAGCACCATCCAGGGCCGCCGCCAGATCGGCACGACCGCCGTCCGGCGCTCCGCGGGCTCGGGCACCGCCGCCCAGGCGGCCTCGGCCTCGTCCAGCCAGCGGGGGCGGGCGGTGATCCCGCACGCGGTGAGCACCCGGTCCAGTTCACGGAACGCGGCAGGCAGGGTCCGTACCTCGGTCACCAGCACGTCGATTCC
The DNA here is from genome assembly GCF_000718785.1 of Streptomyces sp. NRRL WC-3626. Classification (GTDB taxonomy): domain Bacteria; phylum Actinomycetota; class Actinomycetes; order Streptomycetales; family Streptomycetaceae; genus Streptomyces; species Streptomyces edwardsiae. The sequence goes on from NZ_JOCA01000021.1 coordinate 47,780, forward strand.
GGCCGCGCGCAGGGCTTCCAGGTCCGGCTCGCGGTTCTCCTCCTCGTTGGCGATCACCAGATCGGGGGCGAGGGCGACGATCCGTTCGACCTTCGGGTTCTTGGTGCCGCCGACGCGTACGACGTCCAGCCCGGCCGGGTGGGTGCACCAGTCGGTGGCGCCCGCCAGGGCGCCGGGGGCGGAGAGCGCCACGGCCTCGGTGAGCGACGGGACGAGGGAGACGATCCTGGCGGGGCTCATCGGCGCGGCTTGTCCCGTACCGCCTCGATGTGTTCGGCGACGGCGACGACCAGCAGCCGGGTCTCCGGCACCGTGGCCCGCCAGCGGTGCCGTACGCCGCCGGTGAGGTACAGGGTGTCGCCGCGGCCGAGCCGGTACGCCCTGCCCTCCGCCTCGATCTCCACGGCGCCGTCCGCCACATACATCAACTGGTCGTTGCGGAACTGGAGTTCACGGCCCGCGTCATGGTCGCCGGTGAACTCCGAGGCGTACATCTGATGGTGACCGCGTACCAGGGACCGCACCCGTGGCTCGGTCCACGGCTCGGCGCCGTCGGCGCGGACGACGTCCACGCTGCACGCCGGGTCGGCGGCGGCGAGGAGTTCCACGGCGGTGGTGCGCAGGGCGTCGGCGACCTTCTCCAGCGAGGTCTGGCTGGGCCGCGCCCGCTCGTTCTCGATCTGGCTCAGGAACGGGACCGACAGGCCGCTGCGCTCGGCCACGACGGCGAGCGTGAGGTCCAGCGCACGGCGTCGCCGCCGGACGGCCGCGCCCACCCGCAGGGGCTGTTCCTTGTGGTCGCCCATCGCTCCGGCTCCCTCCTCACCGATCGTCCCGCACCCCGTGCGCCGCTGTTCGGGCGCACTCCTTCTGTTGGGTTGTCTGCACCCTACGCATGTTCGGCAAACCGTTTCAGGCGCCTGTCACGTCGCCGTCGTGCCCGACCGGCGCCGACCCGCCAGTTCGCGCCAGCCGCCGCGGGGCCCCCTCGATTTCCCCCGCATGCGATAAGGGGTGTTCCCGCCATTGTTCACCTCCTCCGCCCGTAGGTCACGGGGTAGGTCCGGGGAGGGCTTTACGTTGCGTGGTTGTCCGGATTCTTTCCGTGTTTCCGTTCAGGTCGGGAGGGGTTCGAAGGCCCGGGAGAGGCCGAAGGGGCGGGCCCGGGCCGCGCCGTCAGGTGCGGGTCCGGGCCCGCCCCCTCGGGCGCGGCCGGTACGGCGGTTACTGCGGGGTCATCCGCTCCACCATGCCCGGGTGCTCCTTCAGCCAGTCCGCGACGGCCTCCTCCTCGTTGCCCTGGCCGCGGTCCTTGATCTCGGCCTCCAGGCTGCCGAGCTCGTCCTCGCTCATCTTGAAGTTCTTGATCCACTCGGTGAGCTGCGGATACTGCTCGGGGAACTTCTTGCTGGAGATGGTGCGGATCGTGTTGCCCTCGCCGAAGGCCTTCTTCGGGTCCTTCAGCTTGGTCAGCTCGTAGTCGCTGTACGCCCAGTGCGGGGACCACAGGGTGACCGCGACGGGCTCCTTCTTGGCGAGGGCGCGCTTGAGCTCGGCCAGCATCGCCGGCGTGGAGCCGTCGACGACCTCGTACTCGTCCTCCAGGCCGTAGCCCGGCATGACCTCGTTCTTGAGCAGCTGCATCTCACCGGTGCCCGGCTCGATGCCGATGATCCGCCCGTCGAACAGGTCCGCCTTGCCCTTGAGGTCCGCCAGGGACTTCACGTCCTTGACGTACGACGGGACGGCGATCTCCAGCGACGTGGGCTCGTACCAGGTGCCCAGGTCGGTGAGCTGGTCTTTGCTCTTGTCCCAGTAGTTCTTCTGCGCGTACGGCAGCCAGGCGTCGAAGTTGAGGTCGAGGTCCCCGGAGGCGAGGCCGGTGTAGACCGGGCCGACGTCCATCTGCTTCAGGTTCATCTTGTAGCCGCGCCGCTCGAGGACGTTCTTCCACAGGTAGGTGACGGCGACGTCCTCCTCCCACGGGAACCAGGCCACGTCCAGCGCCCGCTTCGCCTCGGCGGGCGTACCGCCCGAGCCGGACTCGACCGGCGCCAGCTTGTCGACGACACCCGGGTTGTCCTTCAGCCAGGCGCGGACGGCGTCCTGCTGCTTGCCCTTGCCGGCCTTGTTGATCTCGGCTTCCAGGCTGGTGAGCTGCTTCTCGGTCATCGAGAAGTCCTTCAGCCACTGGCCCACGGCGGGGTTCTCGCCGGCGAAGCCCTTGCGGGACAGCGTGTGCACGCCGTCGCCCTTGCCCCAGGTGCCCTTGGGGTCCTTCAGCTTCTTCAGGTCGTAGTCGCTGTACGCCCAGTGCGGCGACCAGAGGGTGACGACGACCGGTTCCTTCTTGCTGTAGGCCCGCTTCAGCTCGGCCAGCATCGCCGGCGTGGAGCTGTCGACGACCTTGTACTCCTTGTCCAGGCCGTATTCCTTGAGGACCTTGCTCTTCAGCAGGCCCATCATGCCGGCGCTGGACTCGATGCCGGTGATCTCCCCGCCGAAGGCGGACGCCTTGCCCTTGAGGTCCTCGAGGGAGTTGACGTCCTTCATGTACGACGGGACGGTCAGCTCCAGCGACGTCTCGTCGTACCAGGAGCCGAGGTCGTCGAGCTGCTTGCCGTACTTCTTCCAGTACGCCTCGTGGGTGGTGGGCAGCCAGGAGTCCGTCTGGAAGTCGATGTTGCCCTGTGCGAGGGCGGTGTACAGCGGGCCGGCCTCGAACTGCTTGGCGTCGACCTCGAAACCGCGCTGCTCCAGGATCTCCTTCCACAGGAAGGTGGAGGCGACGCCCTCGTCCCAGGGGATGTAGCCGATGGTGATCTTCTTGCCGTTGCCGACGTTCTTGCCGTCCGCGGCGGGGGCGGAGCCGCCGGAGCCGGAGCCGAAGATCCCCATGCCGCCCGCGACCAGCGCGAGGACGACGACACCGACCACGGCGACCTGCGGACGGGGCCGGTACGACCAGATCTTCAGCCCCTGCGTGGCGCGCGCCTTGGCGGCGGCACGCCGGCCGAGCGGGGAGACCTGGGTGCCCAGGGCGCTGGTCATCCGGTCCAGGTAGATCGCCAGGATGACGATGGCGATGCCGGACTCGGCGCCGAGACCGATGTTCAGCTGGCCGATGGCCTCGATGACGGCGCCGCCGAGTCCGCCGGTGCCGACCATGCCGGCGATGGCGGCCATGGACAGACCGAGCATGATCACCTGGTTGACGCCCGCCATCACCGTGGGCAGCGCCAGCGGCAGCTGGACGCGCAGCAGGGTGTTGCGCGGGGTGGTGCCGAACGCCTCGGCCGCCTCGACCAGTTCCTTGTCGACCTGGCGGATGCCCAGCTCGGTCATGCGCACGCCCGGAGCGAGCGCGAAGATCAGCGTGGCGACGATGCCCGGGGCGGATCCGGTCCCGAAGAACAGGATCGCCGGGATGAGGTAGATCATCGCGGGCAGCGTCTGCATGAAGTCCAGGATCGGCCGGACCACGGCGCTGACCCGGTCCGAGCGGGCCGCCCAGATGCCCACCGGCACCGATATGACCAGCGCGATCACCGTGGCGACGATGACAAGGGACAGCGTCACCATCGAGTCCTCCCACAACTCCATGGAGTCGAGGAAGGCGAAACCGACGAAGGTGAGGACACCGGCGAAGGTGCCGCGCAGCCAGAACGCGATGACCGCGAAGATGCCGCAGAGGATCAGCGGCTCGGGGGCCTGGAGTACAGCGTTGACACCGTCGTAGGCACCCGTGAAGACGGCCTTGAAGAAGTCGAACAGCCAGCTGACGTTGGCGAGCAGCCAGTCGACGGCGCTGTTGACCCAGTCGCCGAGCGGAATCCTAGGCACGGGCCATCACCTTCTCGCCGCCCTTGTCGCGCGGGGTGTCGCACACCCCGGGATCGGCCTCCTCGTCGCCGAGGAAACCGATGAGGCGCTGCCGGGGCACGACACCGACCAGCGCGCCCTCCTTGTCGAGCACGGCCACGGGGTGCGGCACACGCGCGCTGATCGCGCACAGGTCGGTGAACGGCGTGTCCGTCGACGCGGTCTCACAGCCGCAGTCGGCCTCGTCACCGCGCACCTCGCGCTCCATCACGGAACCGGCCGTGAGGACGCGCGAGCGGTCGACGTCCTGGGTGAAGGAGGCGACGTAGTCGTTGGCGGGCCGGATCAGGATGTCCTGCGCGGTGCCGATCTGTTCGATACGGCCGTCCCGCATCATCGCGATCCGGTCCCCCAGGCGCATGGCCTCGTTGAGGTCGTGGGTGATGAAGACGATCGTCTTCTTCAGCTTCTTCTGCAGTTCGATCAGCTGGTCCTGCATGTCGCGGCGGATCAGCGGGTCGAGCGCGCTGAAGGACTCGTCCATCAGCAGCAGGTCGGCGTCGGTGGCGAGCGCGCGGGCGAGACCGACCCGCTGCTGCATACCGCCGGACAGCTCGTCGGGCCACGACTTCTCCCAGCCGGCCAGGCCGCACAGGGCGAGCGCCTCGTCGGCGCGGCGTTCGCGCTCGGCGCGGGGCACGCCCTGCACTTCAAGACCGTAGGCAGCGTTGTCACGGACACTGCGGTGCGGGAACAGCGCGAAGTGCTGGAAGACCATGCTGATCTTCTTGGAACGGACCTTGCGCAGTTCCCGGTCGGGCAGCGCGGTCAGGTCCTCGCCGTCGAAGCGCACATGTCCGGCGGTCGGCTCCAGCAGTCCGTTCAGCATGCGCAACAGCGTGGACTTGCCGGAGCCCGACAGGCCCATGACGACGAAGATCTCGCCCGGCTCCACGGTGAACGAGGCGTCGATCACGGCGGCGGTGGTGCCGTCGGCGCGCAGTTCCTCCCGGTCGGCTTTCTTCTGGCGCAGTCGTTCGACCGCCTGGTCCGGTCGTCTGCCGAACACCTTGAACAGGCGCTCGGCCTCAAGCCTGGATGACACGCGTACCTCTTGTCTCGACGGCAAATGGCTGAAGCGATGCCGGACGGGCAGCTGCACGCGGCCCAAAACAGTTGAATCCGTAACCGGCATCGCTCCGTGGCCGCGCCTCCCCGGTTTCCCTTGACGCAAACGGGTTCGTGCGCCGCCTCACACTGGTCGCGCTGGGCGCAACAGGTTGCATCTGCCGCTTTCGCGGACGGTCGTGCCGCTCGGCCGGCGCGGCGGCACCCCGTGGGCGCAGGGCCGCGAGACCCGCCGCCGGCCCGCACCGACTCGCTCGCGTTGTCAGCCCGGTGCGGCATGATGCGCAACGTGACCGGACGACTCATGCTCCTAGACACCGCCTCCCTCTACTTCCGCGCCTACTTCGGCGTCCCCGACTCCGTCAGGGCCCCCGACGGCACCCCGGTGAACGCCGTCCGCGGACTGCTCGAGTTCATCGACCGCCTGGTCAAGGACCACCGCCCGGACCACCTCGTCGCCTGCATGGACGCCGACTGGCGCCCGCACTGGCGGGTGGAGCTGATTCCCTCCTACAAGGCGCACCGCGTCGCCGAGGAGCGCCCCTCGGGCCCGGACGAGGAGGAGGTCCCCGACACCCTGTCCCCCCAGGTCCCGGTCATCGAGAGCGTGCTCGACGCGATCGGCATCGCCCGGGTCGGAGTCGCCGAGTACGAGGCCGACGACGTGATCGGCACGTTCACCGGCCGCGCGACCGGCCCGGTCGACATCGTCACCGGCGACCGCGACCTGTACCAGCTGGTGGACGACGGCCGCGCGGTGCGCGTCCTGTACCCGCTCAAGGGCGTCGGCACGCTCCAGATCACCGACGAGGCCCTGCTGCGCGAGAAGTATGGGGTGGACGGCAAGGGGTACGCGGACCTCGCGCTGCTGCGCGGTGACCCGAGTGACGGCCTGCCGGGCGTACCGGGCATCGGGGAGAAGACCGCGGCCAAGCTGCTGGCCGAGTTCGGCGACCTGGCCGGGATCCTCGCGGCCGTGGACGACCGGCAGGCCAGGCTCACGCCGTCGCAGCGCAAGCGTCTGGACGAGGCGCGGCCGTATCTCGCGGTCGCCCCCAAGGTCGTCCGGGTCGCGGACGACGTCCCGCTCCCGGACGTCGACACGGCACTGCCCCGCGGGCCGCGCGACCCGGCCGCGGTGCAGGCGCTGGCGGCCCGCTGGGGACTGGGCGGCTCGCTGCAGCGGCTGCTGACCACGCTGTCGGTGTGAGCCACAGACCCGAGGTGCTAACTTAGGTAACCCTAACTGTGGTAGCTGGGAGGCTCCTCATGGCAGAGCGACCGGGACGCGCCCCGCGCGCGCCGCACACCGCCGAGGTCGTCCGCACCGAGCGGCTGACCCCGCACATGCAGCGTGTCGTGCTCGGTGGTGAGGGACTCTCCGACTTCTCGGCGGACACCTGCACCGATCATTACGTCAAGCTGCTGTTCCCGGCGGGGGGCGCGACGTATCCGGAGCCGTTCGATCTCCAGCGCGTCCGGGAGGAGTTCCCTCGCGAGCAGTGGCCGGTGACCCGGACGTACACGGTGCGGCAGTGGGACGCGGTGCACCGTGAGATGACGCTGGACTTCGTCATCCACGGCGACGAGGGGCTGGCCGGGCCGTGGGCGGCGAACGTCCGGCCGGGTGAGCTCGTCCGCTTCATCGGCCCCGGCGGTGCGTACGCCCCCGACCCGGCCGCGGACTGGCATCTGCTGGCCGGCGACGAGAGCGCGCTGCCGGCGATCGCGCGTTCGCTGGAGGCGCTGCCGGACGGTGCGAGGGCGTTCGCCTTCGTGGAGATCTCCGGTCCGGAGGAGGAGCAGAAGATCGACTCGGACGTGGAGGTCCGCTGGCTGCACCGCGGTGGCCGCCCGGTCGGCGAGGCACTGGTGGAAGCCGTCCGGGGTCTCGACTTCCCGGAGGGCCGGGTACACGCCTTCGTCCACGGCGAGGCCCACTGCGTCAAGGCCCTGCGCCAACTGCTCCGGGTCGAACGCGCCATCCCCCGCGAGGACCTGTCCATCTCGGGCTACTGGCGCCTGGGCCACAACGAGGACGGCTGGCAGGCCTCGAAGCGCGACTGGAACGCCCGAATCGAAGCAGAACAGGAACCCACACCCCCGCCCGCCTGACCGGTCGGGATGCCGGTCAGGTGTGCCCGCCGTAGCACGGGGCCGGGTCCCCGCAGGCGGGCGGCCCGGCGACCGGGACGTACGGCTCCGTCCTCACCGACTGTGGACGCTGACGGCGTAGCCGCCGCCGTCGTAAGGATCGGCGTCCCAGGTGGCGAAGCGGTCGACGAGGGTGAGGCCGGCCGCGGCGCAGCAGTCGTCGTACTCCGGCAGCGTGAGGCCGGGCGGCACGGGCAGGTGTGCTTCGTCCAGGCCGAAGCCCGCGACCAGCAGGCCGCCCGGACGCAGGGCGGCGGACAGGTTCTCGAGCACGGTGGTCTCGGTGCCGGGAGCGAGCAGCGGGAAGATATTGCCTGCGGCGACGACGAGATCGAAGTCCGGGGTGATGCCGAGCGGGACCGGCTCGAACTCCGCCAGATCATGCTGGAACCAGGGCAGTCCGGGTGCCTGCTTCCGTGCCACCGCCAGCATCGACGCGTCGAGATCCACCCCGACACAGTCGTATCCCAGCTCCGCGAGCCGGATCATGACCCGCCCGGTACCGCATCCTGCGTCCAGCACCCGTGCTCCGGCAGGCACGAGCGCGGCGCAGAACCGCGCCTCCCCATGCACGTCCTCGCCGCTACGGGCCAGGGCCGCGAACCGTGCGGCGTAGTCCTCTCCGGACGTCTTCCCGGCCAACTCGGTCCAGCGGTTCATGAGGCCGAGTGTAGACCGGCCGGGTGGCCGCTCGAGGGAGCGGCCGGACCAGCGGTGCCGAGAACCGCCGCGGGGAAGGGCACCGCGCTGTCCACGCGCTTCCTCAGGGCGCGCCCCGGCACCACCGGCAGCACGGCGACGGAGGGGGCGGCAGGCCGGGGCGGTCCCGGCGTACGGGAAGAGGCCCGGGACGCCGGCCTCGCGTCCTCGGCCGGTACGAGGCGTCGCCCGTCCGGGAACCCCCTTCCGGGCACGGGCGTTGACAGGAGTTGCGGGGAGAGCGAGGGGAGGACGACTGTGACACAGGGACACTCACGGGATCCTTGGCGGCTGCTGTTGGTCGACGACGACCGGGAACTGGCCGACATGCTCTCCGGCGTACTGCGGGAGGAGGGGTACGCGGTCGACATCGCGCCCGACGGGCAGCGCGGCCTGCATCTCGGCCTCTCCCGGCGGTACGACGTGCTCGTCGTCGACCGGCGTCTGCCGGCACTCGACGGCCTCGACCTCCTGAGACGGTTACGGTCCCGCACCGTCCGCACGCCGGTCTTGCTGCTGACCGCGATGGGTGCGGTGCACGACCGGGTGGACGGGCTGGACGCCGGCGCCGACGACTACCTCGCCAAGCCGTTCGAGCTCGACGAACTGAGCGCCCGATTACGGGCGTTGTGCCGACGGGCGCTCGACACCACCGATGTGCTCAGAATCGGATCGGGGCGTCTGCATGTGGGACGCCGGGAGGTCGAGCTGGCCAGCGGCGAGCAGGTCGCCCTCGCCGCCCGGGAGTTCGCGTTACTGTGGGCGCTCGCCTCGCGTCCGGCGATCGTGCACTCGCGGGCGGAGCTGCGCCGGCTGGTGTTCCAGGAGGCGCCCGCGTCCTCCATCGTCGACACCTACGTCTACTACCTCCGCCGCAAGCTCGGCCGGCAGATCGTGCGCACGGTCCGCGGTCTCGGCTACCGCCTGGGGCGGTTGTGAGGCCGCCGCCCGCCGAGTGGGCGGCGGTGCGCCGGGCGCGTCTGCGGATCGCCGTGATCACCGGGACGATCATCACGCTGCTGATCACGGTCGTCGGCGGCATCTCGCACACCGTGATGGTGCGGGCGCAGAACGATCAGGTGTGGCGTGAGCTGCGCTACGGCGCGGGCTATGGCGATCTTACCAGCCCTCCGGTGTGCACCTGGCTGTACGCACCCGGCACCACCCCCCTGTCCAACGCACCGGACGGATTCCCGTTGCGCGCCGACGTGAGCCGGGTGCGCGTCACCGGCGAGGCCGTGGAGCGCACCGTGGAGCGCAACCACACCGTCTACAGGGTGCGTACGCAGGTCAGGGCGGACGGGGACGTGGTGCAGGCGGTGTTCGACATGCGCTTCCAGCTGGCCGACCGCAACCATCTGTGGTTCGCACTGGGTGTGGCCGAACTGGTGGGACTGCTCGCCGCCGCCGTCACCGGGGCGCTCCTCGGGCGACGGGCCGTGGCCCCTCTGGCGGAGGCCCTCACCCGGCAGCATCAGTTCGTCACGGACGCCAGTCACGAGCTGCGCACCCCCATCACCCAGATGCACACGCGGGCGCAGGTGCTGGCCCGGCAAGCGGCCGACCAGGATCTGCCGGTCCCGCATCGCGACGGGCTGGCCCGGCTGGTCGCCTCGGCCGGCCGGCTCGGCGAGGTGCTCGACGACCTGCTGCTGTCCGCGAGCCTCGCGGCAGGCCCGGCACGGCGGCCGGAACGCCGACCGGTCGATCTGGTCGCGCTGGCCCGGACCGTGGTGGCGGAGGAGGCGGACCGGGCGCGGGCCCGTCGTCTCACCGTCGTCGTGGACGGACCTCCACATCCCCTCCTCGTCGACGGCATAGAGTCCGCGCTGCGCCGCGCCGCCGGTGAGCTGCTGTCCAACGCGATCAGCCACAGCCCGGCCGGGGGGCGGATCGAGGTGACGCTGTCGCGCTCCGCCGGCATGGCCGTACTGACCGTCACGGACTCCGGGCCCGGGTTCGAACCGGCGACGGTCGAGCAGCTGTTCCAGCGGTTCCACCGCGGCGACGGCGGACGGTACGGGCTGGGGCTCGCGCTGCTGCGGGAGGTCGTCACGCACCATCGGGGCACGGTCGCCGCCACCGGCCGTCCGGGCCACGGCGCCCGGTTCGTCATCCGGCTGCCGGAGTACGGGCCCCTGCCCGGCGTCCCGGCCCCCGCGGGTCCGGTCACGGCAGCTCGCGTGCGGCGAGCAGGCGTGCCGCGGCGCGGACGTCCGCGTCCAGCGGACGATCCGGCTCGACCGGGGGGATCACCTCGATGAGGGCGTCGAGGAGTTCCGCGCAGCGCGGCGCGGTGGGGCGGCGGGCGCCGACGTGGACGGCCTGGCGCAGACCGAGCGCGAGCGAGCCGGCCAGCAGGCCGAGGAGCTCCGCCATGTCGAAGGAGCGCAGGGCGGCCTGGGTGCCGAACGGTACGACGTCCTGGTTGTGCAGGTTCGTCGGCAGGCTCTGCATGCCTGCCGGTGTCGCGTTGCGGCGGATCTCCGCGACGAAGGCGGTGCCGGCCAGCTGGACGCCCTGGAGACCGTGCTGCAGGCCCGGTGCGGTGGCGAGCATCGGCGGCAGCCCTCCGTTGCGTGCCGGATCCGTCAGCAGGTCGAGCTGGCGTTCGGCGAGGTTGCCCAGCTGGGCGGTGACGGAGGCGAGCAGGTCGGCCGCGAACGCGGCGGGCTGCCCGAAGAAGTTCCCGCCATGCACCACCTTCCCGTTCTCCGCGTCGTCGTCGGGGAAGAACAGCGGGTTGTCGCTGACACCGCCGAGATCCGCGGCGACCACACCGTCGACGTAGCGCAGCGCGTCCTCGGCGGCGCCGAGCAACTGCGGGGCGCAGCGGATGCTGTACGGCTCCTGCAGCGGCCGGGTGCCGGAGGGGACGATGCCGGCGAGCGTCTCCCGCATCCGCGCGCCGGCGTCGACCGCTCCGGTGTGGCCGTAGACGCGCAGCAGGTCTCCGTCGAGGAAACCCGGCTCGCAGCCGAGCGTGTCGGCCAGCAGACAGGTGAGGGCCATGAGTGAGCGGTGCGCGGTGCGGACGGTGTCGCGGGCGAGTGCCAGCGCGGCGGTGGTGACGGAGGTGCCGTTGACGAGGGCCAGCGCGTCGCGGCCGTCCAGTGCGAGCGGGCGGAGCCCGGCGGCGGTCAGTGCCTCAGCGGCCGGCATGCGGCGGCCGTCCACGTAGGCGTGCCCCCGCCCGCGCAGTGCCTGGGTGGCGTAGGCGAGCGGGATCAGGTCGCCGCTTGCGCCGACAGAGCCGTAGCGGGGGACCGCGGGCGAGAACGTCGTGGCGAACATCGCGGCGAGCCGGTCGACGACCTCCGTGGACACGCCGGAGAACCCCTGGGCGAGGGACCAGGTGCGCAGCAGGAGGGCGGCACGGCTGATCTCGTGCGGCAGGTCCGGTCCCTGACCGGCCCCGAGGTGGGCCAGGGTGTTGTCGCACTGATCCGCCTCGTCGGGGCGTCCGGCGTACCCCACGAGTGCGCCGAATCCGGTGGTGGCGCCGTAGATCCTGGGGGGTTCGCCACCGCCGTCACCGTGCCGCAGGCCGTGCAGGAACCGGCGGCCGCGGCCCAGCCGCGCCCGGACCTCGGCGTCCACGCCGACGGTGAGCGGCGTCGCGGCGCGGCGCAGAGCGGCGGGGTCCAGGGGGCCGGTGAGTGAGACCGTGTCCGTAGGGGTGAGCACGTCCGGAAACGTAGCCGGGGAATCTCAGAGCGCTCTGAATTCCGGTGACTAGCTTCCGGAGCATGACCCATGACTACCTGATCATCGGTGCGGGGCCCGCGGGACTCCAGCTTGCCGCCTTGCTCGAGCGGGACGGCGCGGACTACGTCGTTCTGGAGCGCGGCAGTGGTCCGGGTACGTTCTTCACGCGGTTCCCCCGGCACCGCTATCTGATCTCGAACAACAAGGTGCACACGGGGTACGACGATCCGGAGCTGCGGCTGCGGATGGACTGGAACTCCCTGCTGAGCGACGACCCGGAGCTGCTGTTCACCCGGTACAGTCCCCGCTACTTCCCGCCGGCCGACGACCTGGTGCGCTACCTGTCGGACTTCGCCTCCCGGACCGGGGTGCGCGTACTTTACGACACCACCGTCGAGAAGGTCTCCCGCGACTCCGGGGGGTTCACCGTCACCGACCACACGGGAAGGACGTGGCGGGCACGGCGTCTGGTGGCCGCCACCGGAGTGCCCGTACCGAACCTGCCGTCGATCCCGGGCATCGAGCTCGCCGAACGCTACGACACGATCGACACCGATCCGAAGTCCTTCACCGATCAGCGTGTGCTCATCATCGGCCGGGGCAACTCCGCCTTCGAGACGGCCGAGAACCTGATGGAGACCGCGGCGGTCATCCACGTGGTCGGCTCGGGCTCGCTGAAGATGGCCTGGCGGACGCACTATGTGGGACACCTGCGCGCGGTCTACAACAACTTTCTGGACAGCTACCAGCTGAAGTCGCAGAACGCTCTCCTCGACGGCCGGGTACTCGCGATCAGACGTGAGCCGGACGGTTTTCACGTGCCGGTCTCCTTCGAGCGGGTCGACGAGGTGGTCAAGGAGATCCGCTACGACCGGGTGATCGTCGCGACCGGCTTCCGGTTCGACGGCTCGGTCTTCGACGACACCTGCACGCCGGAGCTGATCGTCGACGGCCGCTTCCCGGAGCTGACGCCTCTCGGCGAGTCGGTCAACGTGCCCGGCCTGTACTTCGCGGGGACGCTGATGCAGGGCCGCGACTTCGGAAAAGCCACGACCGGCTTCATCCACGGCTTCCGCTACACGGTGCGGGCGCTGCACCGCGGACTGCGGCAGCGCCACGACAAGGTGCCCTGGCCGACGACGGTCCTCGGCCGGGCCATGGAGCGGGCCGTCGACACGGTGATCGCCCGCGTCAACCGGTCCTCCGCGCTGTGGCAGCAGTTCGCCGTCCTCGGTGACCTGCTGCTCCTCGACCCGGACGGCACACTGCGCTACGCCGAGGAGGTGCCGGTCGCCCATGTGCCGGGCGCCGTGGGCGCCGGGGACTTCGGTGAGGTGGACGCCTACGCGGTGATCACGCTGGAGTACGGGGAGGACCACGACCGGGTGGACCCCTTCGACGTCACCGCGGGCCGCAAGTCCCAGCAGGACGTGTCGGGCCTGGACGGACGCTATCTGCACCCGGTCGTCCGCTGGTACCGGGGCGGCGAGTTCGTCGCCGAGCACCACCTCGCCGAGAACCTGGAGAACGAGTGGGACAGCGAGGACGTCCACCGCGCCCCGCTGGACGCCTTTCTCACCACGCACCGGAGCCCGGCCGCCCCGGTGGCGCCGTGACGCTCCGGGAACTGCACGACAGCGCACGGAAGGCACTGGATCCGACGCGCTACGACTACGTGGCGGGCGGCGCGGGCGAGGAACGCGTCCTCGCCGGCAACGAGAAGGCGTTCGCCCGGTACGCGCTGCTGCCGAGGGTGCTGAGCGGCGGCGAGACGCGGGACACCGCCGTCGATCTGCCGGGGGCCCGGCAGGCGGCGCCGGTGATCGTCGCACCGACCGCCTTCCACCGGCTGGCGCACCCGGACGGGGAGCGGGCCACCGCCCGTGCCGCCGCGGCCGAGGGCGCCGTCCTGGTGACGGGGACCACCGCGACCACCGCGGTCCTCGACGTCGTCGCCGCGGCGCGCGAAACGGCGCCCGACCCTGCCGTGTGGTTCCAGCTGTATCTGCACCCCCGCCGGGAGGTCACCGGGGCCCTCGTCCGGCGCGCCGAGGAGGCGGGCTGCACGGCGCTGGTGGTCACCGTCGACTCGCCGGTGTTCGGCCGGCACACCAGAGACCTGCGCAACGGGTTCACCGACCTGCCGCCCGGATTCGCCGCGGAGAACATGCGCGACCTGCCCGGCGCCGAGCCGGGCGCGCTCACCGCCATCCCCATGTCCCCGGCGGTGCGCTGGCCGGACTTCGCCGAGTCCCTGCGCGGCACCTCGCTTCCCGTGCTGATCAAGGGGGTACTGCATCCGGACGACGCACGCCTGGCCGTCGAGCACGGTGCGGCCGGGGTGATCGTCTCCAACCACGGGGGCCGCCAGTGCGACGCGGTCCCGGCAGCCGTGGACTGCCTGCCCGCCGTCGCCGAGGCGGTCGCGGGCCGTGTGCCGGTGCTGCTCGACGGAGGGGTGCGCCGGGGCAGCGACGTCGCGGTGGCGCTCGCGCTGGGCGCGAGCGCCGTCGGCGTGGGACGCCCGGTGGTATGGGGTCTGGCGGCCGAGGGGGAGACGGGGGTACGTCGGGTCCTGGCGACACTCTGCGACGAGTACGACCACACGCTCGCCCTGTGCGGCGGGCGCCGGAACGCCGATCTCACGGTCGACATGGTCGTACGGAACGGGGGACCGTGGTGAGGAACCGGACGGGGACGGAGGCATGGTGGCTGCCGCGCGCCGTAGTGGCGCTGCGGGTACGCATCTTCGAGAAGGTCAACGGCGACCGGGTGGTGACCCTGCCCGACGCCGCCCACGGGCCGGAGGTGTTCGAGCGGGTCTACGCCCACCCGGCCGCGAACGGACGGAGCGAGGGGGCGGGCCTGTCCGACCTGTTCTGGTACTGGCTGGCGCCGGGGCCCGAGGTGCACCAGGAGCACCTGGAGCCCGGCGAACGCTACGAGGACGTCGCCGCGACAACGCGGCGCATCCTGGCCGGGAACTCGGCCGAGCTCACGACGGCGGCCGCCCGCGCCGTCGCCGGTGCGCTGGACACGCTGCCGGACACACGGATCAGCCTCGTACGGCTGCGGGACCTGATGATGCCCGCGTGGGCCGAGTTCTGTTACGAGCTGGTCTTCCGGGAGCCGTGTCCGCCCCGTGCCCGGGATCTGATCACCGCTCACGCCGATGACGTGATCACCGCGCTGAAGTGCACCGGTCTGCGCCATCCCCGGCGCCGGGCCCGGCTGACCGTTTATCTGCGGGACCGGGTCGCGGCCGGCCACGTTCCGCACCGGCTGCCCGCCTCCCTGTCGGTGCCGGAACAGGTGCACTACCTGCAAGGGACCTTCTTCAACACGGCGGTCGTGCAACTGTCCGAGGCGACCGCGCACGTCCTGCTCGCCCTCGCCCGCCACCCGCGGGTGCAGCAGCGCCTGGCCGCCGGTCCCGAGGACGACCGGTACCTGACGCGGGTGCTCGACGAGACGATGCGGCTGTACCCGTTGTTCGGCATCGCCCACCGCATCACCACGGGTGAGATCCCACTCGACGCGACGACGGTGCTGCCGGCCGGCTCCGTGGTGTGCTTCAGCTACCCCGGCTACCACGCCACCGGGTACGAACGGCCCGACGTGTTCGACCCGGACCGCTGGACCCGCCTGACCGCCAAGGACGTTCATCACATCCCGTACGGCGTGGCGGCGAACCGTCCCTGTCCGGCCTGGCGGATCTCGCCGCTCGTGCTGCGGGCCGCGGTCCGCGAGGTGCTGGGCCGCTTCCGGCTGGACTCGACGGCCGCGCACACCCGCTCCAATCCGCACCGGGCGCCGTGTCTGCTGATTCCGCGCGGCCTGCCTGCCGAGCCCCGCCGCCTGCGCGCGTTGCGGAGCTTCGTCCGGCTGCGGGACGGTTTGGAGGACGTCACCCGCGGCGTACGCCAGCTGGTGCTCGGCACGGTCATGGTCCTGCACGCCCGCCGACTGCGTCCGGCGGCACGGTACTTCGCCGAGCAGCGGGCAGGACGCTGTCCGGTCCCCCACCCGGGACGGGGGAACGGATGACCCGCACGGAGCCCGGCCCCGCGTCGCTTCCGGCAGTCGTGGCGATCCCGGCCGGCTTCCGGTTCCGCGGCGATCCGCGTCCGATCTTCTACAGGGTGGAGAACCGGCCTTGCCCGCGCAACCAGCTTCGCTGATACCCCGGCCCACGCTGTTCTGGACCGGCGTCGCTCTCACGTGCGCCGGAGTCGGCCAGCACGTGTGGATGTTCGTCGACTCCGCGTCCATGGACTTCCACATGGCCATGATGGGCATGTCGGGGGTGATGTGGGCCGCCATGGCCGCCATCGTCGTGGGCGTGCTGCTCTCCGGGTTCGCGGTCGTGCAGCCTCCCGGAGCAGGTCCCGCGGCCACCCCCGCTCCGGCCCGGACGACCCGGGCGAACCGGCGCAGCCTCATCGCCGTGCTGAGCTTCGCGCTGATGGTGGACCAGATGAAGCCGGCCACCCTGGCGTTCATCCAGCCCGGCATGCGTGCCGAATTCCATCTCAGCGCCGCCGAGATCTCGTGGTTGCCCACCGTGGCGCTCAGCGGCACGGTAGTGGGATCACTGGTGGGGGGCCGTGCCGCGGACCGCATCGGGCGCAGGGCGACGGTCCTCATCGCGTCCCTTCTCTTCCTCGGTACGACGGTGTGCGGTGCCATGCCGACGTACGGCGGCATCCTGGTCATGTGCGCTCTGATGGGGATGGCGGCCGGAGGCATGCTGCCCGTCGTCTACGCCCTGATGACCGAGAGTCTGCCGCCCGGCCGGCGCGCGGCCGTCATGGTGCTCCAGGCCGGGCTCACCACCACGGGGGGCTACATGGCGGCCGCCGGACTGGCCGCGGTGCTGATCCCGCTGACCGGGTGGCGCGTTCTGTGGTTCGCCCAGCTTCCGCTGGTCCTGATCCTGATCGCGCTGAACCGGTGGATCCCGGAATCGGCTGCCTTCACGGCAGCCCGGCGGTCACAGGCCGGGCGCGTCCCCGCCTCCACCCTGTTCAAACGCCCTCAGACAGCCAAGACGCTGGTGGTCAGCGGATACGCACTGGCCTGGGGCCTCGTCTACTGGGGCTTCATCACCTTCCTGCCCAGTCAGTTGGAGGCCTCGGGCGAGAAGGGCATGTCCGCCGCCACGCTGCTGTTCATCTCGTCGCTGTTGTCCATCCCCACCTGCGTCGTGGCCGCGTGGCTCTACATGCGCTGGTCGGCGAAGGGCACCATGGTCGTCTACGCGGCCCTGACCGTCGCGGCGCTGCTCGTTCTGGCCGCCGTCGGAATGGACGGCAGCCGGCCTGTCCTGCTGACCGCGGTGATCCTGCTGTTCGCCGGAACCGCCGGTGTCATCGCGCTCATCGGCCCCTACACGGCCGAGATCTACCCCATGGCCATCCGGGGGACCGCCGGCGGTTGGGCCGCGGCGGTCGGCAAGTCGGGCGGAGCCTTCGGGCCCCCTCTCATCGCCCTGGTCCTCTCCGCGCCGGGAGGCATGCGCACTGCTGCGGTCCTCGCCGCTCTCCCCATGGCCGTGGCGGGCGGAGCCGTCGCCTTCCGCGGGAGCGACCCGGGGGCCGCCGCCCAGCGCCCCGAAGACGCCAGGCTGAACGCCGAACTCGACGATCTGATAAGGGGTGAGGCTCTTCCCGCCGAGCGGACCACGCCGACGGCGCCCGCAGCGGGCGGGGACGGCACGGCGGCGCCATGAACGGCGTCACCGGAACGGGCCGTGTCCCGCCCTCGCGGTTCACGCGAGGGCGGGACACGGCCCGGGACGGGGCTCCGGCCGGGCCCGCTAACCCCCGGCCGCGAGACGCCGTTTGTCGGGTTTCCCGGCAGCCGTGAGCGGTACCTCGCCGATGAGGGTGAGCCGGGTCGGAGCGCATGCCTCACCCAGGTCCGCTGCCACCAGCGCGCGCAGTTCGCCGAGGTCCGGGGTGTGACCGGCCGCGGGTACGACGAAGGCGTGGACGGCCTCGCCCGTACTGTCGTCGGGCACGGCGACGACGTACGCCTCGGCCACCGCGGGATGCCCGGCGAGCAGCCGCTCGACGGGCCCGGCGTAGTACACGTTGGCGTTGACGATGATCACGTCGCGGATCCGTCCCGTGAGCCACAGCCGGCCCGACGCGTCGAGATGGCCGAGGTCGCGGGTCCGCACCCATCCGCCGGAGAACACCTCCGCCGTGAGGGCGGGCTCCCGCCAGTAGCAGGAGCTCTGCGCCGGGGTACGGACGAAGAGTTCGCCGTCGGTCCCCTGCCGGACCGGGCGGCCGGAGGCGTCGCGGATCTCCAGTGCGACGGGCGGCACCCCGAGGGAGCCTGCCGGCTCCTCCGGGGTCGCCATGGAGATCATGCCGGTCTCGGTCTGTCCGTAGCCGTGGAAGACGACCGGGCCGAGCACCTCGACGGCCTCCCGCAGCCGTCCCGGCTCCAGCGGTGACCCCGACACCATCAGCGCGCGGAGACCACCGAGGTCCACCGGCGACTCGCGCTGGTCCGCCACGAGTCTCGCCAACCGGGCGACCGTCACGACACTCGCGGTCGCCCGGTGCCGCACCAGGGCGTCGGGAAAGTCCGGTGGGTCGGCGGTGACCAGGGTGCCGCCGGCGGCGAGTGCCAGCAACCCGTACTCCATCATCACCTGGCTGGCCAGGGTGCCGAACACCAGGAACCGGTCCATGCGCCCCGCGAGTCGACGGACGGCGGGCGGCCAGGCGTCCGGCCGGTGCGCCCAGCCCGCGGTCATCGCCGCGTAGGTCTGAGCGCACGCCTTGGGTACGCCGGTGCTGCCGCTGGTGTGCAGGAGCCGGGCGACGTCCTCGGGCCGTGCCAGGACCCCTGGCCGGACACCGTCATCCTCCGCCGACAGCAGGCTGTCGAGCGTGAGGAGGGTTCCGGGCCCACGGGCGCCGGGACCGTCCGACCGGTCGGTGACCCGTACACCGGCGTCCCGCAGAAGGTGCTCCCGCTGCCGCCCGGTCAGGCCGGGCCGCACCCCGACGACGCGAGCCCCGACGACATGGGCGGCGATGATCGCGGCGAACTCCCGGGGCCCCGCCCCCAGCAGCATGGCGACCCCGTCGCCGGGCCCGACACCGTGCTGCCGCATGCCGTTCACCGCGCGCCGCACCATGCCGAGGAGCCCGGCTCCCGACACCTCCCGGCCGGCGTGCTCGAACACCGTACGGTCACCCGCCGCGTCGAGAAGGTCGAGTACGCCGCCCGGGAACTGCTCAGCCAAGGCTTTCCCTCACGAACGTGGTGAGCGGCTGCCGGTGGACCGCCGTCAGGTTCCATTCGTTCTCCAGATTCTCCGCCAGGTGGTGGGTCCCGGCGAGTACGCCGTCCCGGTAGTGGCGGACGACGGGATGGAGATACGTGGAGTCCGCGGCGTGCTCGACGTCGTTCTCGAGCACGCGCGGGACACCGACGTCGAACGGGTCGGTCCGGTCGTGTTCGGGTCCGTACTCCAGGTCGGCGACGAACCGGTGCGGGGCGGGCCCGAGACCGCCGTCGGTGATGTAGTCGAGCGGGACCTCCTCCTGGTACACGGCGTGGTCGCCGTCCACGCCGACCACGTCACCGAGGAACCCGAACTGCTGCCACAGGCCCGACGAGCGGTTGACGCGGCCGATGAGGGCGTCGGCGATCGCCTCCGGCGTCGCGGTGAACGTCCGGGCCGGCCAGGGGGTGCCGAGATGGCGAGCGCCCAGGATGCGGTGCAGGGCACGGGTGGCGTAGCGGAAACCGTGGATGAAGCCGTTGGTGGACTTCTTGAAGTCCCGCTGCTGCATCAGGGTCCCGGCGAAGTACAGGTCCGGTACGTTGACCGACTCGAAGGACGAGGTCTGTCCGGGGAACCGGTCGTTGATGACGAGCGCGGGGCGGCAGGTTTCGTCGAAGACGGACGCGTCGAAGCGGAAGCCGGTGCATGCGATGATCCGGTCGTAGTGCAGTTCGCGCAGCGGTTCCTCGGTCCGCGCGTAGCGGAGCATCACCCGGAAGCCGCCGCTCGCCGACTTCTCGATACTCTCCACGGTGCCGTCGAGTACCGCGTTCTGCGACTTGAGCTGGTAGGTGTCCAGGAAATTGTTGTTCACCGCGCGCAGATGCCCGAGGTAGTGGGTCTTCCAGGCGAGTCTGACCGAGTGCGGGCCGGCGACGTGGATCACCGCGGCCTTCTCGATGAGCCCGTCGGCGGTTTCGAACGCGGAGTTCCCCTTGCCGATGACCAGCACCCGCTGGTTGGTGAAGGATGCCGGGTCGGGGTCGAAGGTGTCGTACCTCTCGGCGTGTTCGATACCCGGGACGGGAGGCTCGTAGAGCCGGGAGACGCCGGTCGCCATGACGAGCCGCTTGGCCCGCCAGGTGCGTCCCTCGTCGTCGCGGACGGAGAAGACGCCGTCCGCGCGGGAGACCTGGACGACCTCCGTCCCGTACTCGGCGCGCACCCCGGTGCGTGCCGCGAAGTCGGCCAGGTAGCGCACCAGGTCGTCCGCCGGCGGGAAGTAGCGCTCGCTGTACCGGGTGAAGAGCAGCTCCGGGTCGTCGCTGAGCAGCGAGTTCCAGTCCATGCGCAGGTTGAGTTCCGGGTCCGTGAAACCCGTGTTCACCTTGTTGGTCGATATCAGCCGCCGATGACGGGGATACCGGGTGAAGAACGTGCCCGGTCCTCTCCCTCGCTCCAGGACGACGTAGTCGCGCCCGTCGCGTTCCAGCAGAGCGGCGAGTTGAAGTCCGGCCGGCCCGGCCCCGATGATGAGATAGTCGCGCACCATGCGCCGGACGGTAGCGACGCCACATCAGAGGGCTCTGAGATTCGGCGGCCCGCACGGCGCCGCCGGCGCGCACACCAGCGGGCAACGTGGGAGACGGCCTGGCGGGTGAACGGCTGCGCCCGTGCTTGGAGCAGACCGCCGCACCAGACCGAGGCGGAACCGGCACACGCGGTACGCCACGGAAAGCCGCCGTGGTCCGCCGGACGGCCCGTGCGCGGGGCGGCGCCCGTACGCTTGCCCGATGTGAGACGCAGACGGCCGATCCCGCCCTCCCCCCTGCCGCAGCGCGACGGTGTCGACCCGGTACGGGTCCGGCTGCCCGCCGGGGGACAGTGGGCTACGGTACGGGAGCACCTGGCGCAGCGGCTCTCAGCCGCCGGCCCCGGAGTCGTGGACGCGATGTTCGCCGCGGGCCTGATCGTCGGGGCGGACGGACGGGCCGTACCGGCGGACACCCCGTACGCACCCGGCATGTTCCTTTGGTTCCACCGCGAGCTGCCCGCCGAGGTACCCGTGCCGTTCCCGCTGGAGGTCGTCCACCAAGACGAGCACATCGTCGTCGTCGACAAACCCCACTTCCTCGCCACCACCCCCCGCGGCAGCCACATCACCCAGACCGCCCTCACCCGCCTCCGCCACGAGCTGGGCATCCCGGAACTCGGCGCCGCGCACCGCCTCGACCGGCTCACCGCCGGCCTGGTGCTGTTCATCGTCCGGCCAAAGGAGCGCGGCGCCTACCAGACCCTGTTCCGCGACCGCCTGGTGCGCAAGGAGTACGAGGCCGTCGCCCCGTACGACCCGGCGCTCGCACTCCCCCGCACCGTACGCAGCCGGATCGTGAAGGAGCGCGGGGTGCTCACCGCCGAGGAGGTCGAGGGCGAGCCCAACGCCGAGACCCTGGTCGACATCGCCGCCCACCGCGCGGACGGTCCGGCCCGGTACCGGCTCGTACCCGGAACCGGCCAGACCCACCAGCTGCGGGTGCACATGAACGCGCTCGGCCTGCCGATCCTCGGCGACCCGCTGTATCCCGAGGTCACCCCGCCCGTCCCGGCCGGTGACTTCCGGCGCCCGCTGCAACTCCTCGCACGGAGAATGGAGTTCACCGACCCGGTGACCGGGGTGGAGCACCGCTTCGTCAGCGGACGGGAACTCGCGGCCTGGACGTCGTACGACGACTGGGCGGCGGCCGGTCAGTAGCCGCGCCACCAGCGCAGCAACCGCTGCCAGGCGCCCCGCGGCTCAGGCCGCGTCGGCGGCGGGGGCGGGGGCACCGGCATCGGCATCTGCGCGGGCGCCTCCACGCGGGGCGCGGGGGCCGCGTCCGGCCGGCTCACCCCAATGTGCCAGTCCTGCCGCGGTGGCGCGTCGTTCTCGTGGCTCGGCCGCTGCAGCACGTCCTGCTGCGGCCGGGGGATGAAGTTGACGGGCAGCTCCACGAGATGCCGGGACGCGATGGACTCGGTGAAGCGCAACTCCGACTCCGGCACGCTCAGTTCGACATCGGGCAGCCGCATCAGCAGCGCGTCGACGCCGACTTCCGCGATGACACGGCCGATGTCCTGCCCGGGACACTCGTGCGTGCCTCCGCCGAAGGCGAGGTGCGAGCGGTTGCCCATCATGTCGGCGGTCGGGTCGGGACGTACCCGCGGATCGACGTTGGCCGGTGCGGGCGCGAAGAGCAGTCCGTCGCCCTTGCGGATGCGCTGCCCGCCGAGCTCGGTCTCCTGCTTGGCGTAGTAGGCGAAGATGGTGCTGAACGGCGGTTCGTCCCAGAGCAGTTGCTCCACCGCCTGGGGCACGGTCATCTGCCCGCCGTTGAGCTGGGAGCGGAAGCGGGGGTCGATCAGCACCTGGCGCAGCACATTGGCGAGGAGGTTGGCCGTGGCCTCGTAGGCGGCGATGAGGACCACCCGGAGGTGCTGCGCGATCTCCTCGTCGGTCAGCCCGGCCGGGTGCCTGGTGAGGTGGCCGGTGAAGTCGTCCAGCGGTTCGGCCCGGCTGCGGGCGGTGAGGCGCTGCAGGGCGTCCATGATGTAGGCGTTGCTGGCGATCGCGGTCTCGGTGCCCCGGAGCATGTCGCGGGCCGCCTCGACGATCCGGTCGTTGTACTCGTCGGGCATGCCGAGGACATGGCACATCACGGCCATCGGCAGATGCTCGGCGTACTGGCCGACCAGTTCGGCCTCGCCCGCCTCGCAGAACCGGTTGACGACGCGCTGCACACTGCGGTTGACGTGCCGGCGCAGGCCCCGGAAGTCGGTGGCCGCCACCGCGACGTCGATGGCGCCGCGCAGCCTCCGGTGTTCGTCTCCCTCGGCGTGGGCGCACATCGGCTGCCAGGCGATGTGCGGCATCAGCGGGTGGTCCGGCTTGACCAGGCCGTCGCCGAGCGCGGACCAGATGCGGCTGTCCTTGCAGAAGTGCGCGGGGCTGCGCAGCAGTTGCTGGCTCTCGGCGTGGCCGAGGACCACCCACAGTGGTACGTCGTCGTGGATCAGCACGGGCGCCACCGGGCCGTGCTCGGCCCGCAGTTCCTCGTACAGCTTCTTCAGGTCCGGCGACTCATGGAGCCGGCTCAGCCCTCCGGGACCCCGGCCGTGCGCGGGACAGCCGGGGGGCGGGGCGGGCCGGGAGGAGTCCGCGCCGGCCGGGGAGTCTCCCGTCAGGGGGTTCGATTCAGTCGTCACAGTGGTCGCTCCGGAGGGAAGAACGGGGGGCTGGGGAGGGGACGGATCCCGGGGTCAGGTGAGCGAACCCGTCATGGCGAGCGAGTGCAGGAACCGCATCAGGGTCATCAGGACGTCACGGCTGGAGGCGCGGCGCCGCACATCGCACTCCAGGATGGGGACCCGCTCGGACAGATCGAGGGCGGACCGCAGGTCGGCGATGGGGTAGCGGGGGGCGTCGGGGAAGGAGTTGACGGCGACGACGAACGGCACTCCGCGTTCCTCGAGCCGCCCCATGACATCGAAGCTGACCTCGAGGCGGCGGGTGTCGACCAGGACGACGGCGCCGAGCGCGCCCTCGAACAGCCCGTTCCAGAGGAACCAGAAGCGTTCCTGGCCGGGGGTGCCGAACAGGTACAGCACCAGCTGGTCCGTGATCTTGATCCGGCCGAAGTCCATGGCGACGGTGGTGGCCGTCTTGGACGCGGAGCCGAAGTTGTCGTCGACCCCGACGCCGGCCTGGGTCATGGTCTCCTCGGTGGTCAGCGGTTTGATCTCGCTGACCGAGCCGACCATGGTCGTCTTGCCGACCCCGAACCCGCCCACGATCACGATCTTCACCGCGGCCTGTGCCGTCTGCGGCAGCTGGTCCTCGGCGCGGGGGCCCGGGATGGTCTCAGAGCCTTTGAAGTCCATGCATCACCGCTTCGAGAAGGGAACGGTCCGGGAGCGCCTCGCGGACGATCGGGAAGCGCGCCTGGACCAGTTCCGCCGCCAGCATGTCGGTGAGCAGCACGGTCACCACGCCGAACGGCAGGCTGAGATAGGCCGACAGTTCGGCCACGGACAGGGGGGCGGCACAGAGCCGGAGCAGCGCCGCCTGCTCGGGAGTGGCGGAGGGCGGGGGGTCCGGGGAACCGGCCACGATGAGCGTGACGAGATCGAGGTCCGCCCGTTCGCCGTCCGGTCCGGCGACCACGTACAGCCGCTCCGGGTTGCCGCCGCCCTCCTTCTTCCTGGCCGGTTCGGCCGGCTTCGGGGAGGGTGCGGCCCGGGGGAAGCGCCTCTGGCGTTGCGGAGGAGTCATACGGTCTGCCCGTTCCGTCGGGGCGGGCTGGTCAGATGGGCGCCGATACGGACGACGAGGTCGCGCATCATGCCGCCCATGCGGCCCGGCTCGCAGGTCATGTCGGAGAGCACCGCGAGATAGGCGTTGGCGCCGGCCGCCATGAGATAGAAGTAGCCCTCGTTGATCTCGATGAGGACCATCTTCATCTCGCCGTTGCCGTAAGGGAGTTCCTGGGCGACGGCCCCGGCGAGGCTCTGTACGCCCGCGCAGGCGGCGGCGACCCGGTCGGCGGCGTCGGGCTCGCCGCCGTAGCGGGCGATGCGCAGGCCGTCGGCGGAGAGCACCACGATCATCTCGACGCCGGGTACGCCGTCGGCGAGCTCCTTGAGCATCCAGTCGAAGTTGGCTCGTTGCTGGATCACTTGAGGTCCCCCTCGTCATCGGCCTCGGTGCGGGCCGGTTCGTTGATGAGATGCAGGTAGGCGGTCGGGTTCCGGGTGAAGTCGGTGGTGGGGACGTCCGGGTCGAGGCCCTTGCGCATGCCCTCCCAGAAGGCGTCGACCCACAGGCCGGGTTCGCGGTCGTCCTGCTTCTTCTCGGGCTCGGGCCTGGCCCAGATGTCGTGGTACTCCTCGCCCCGTTCCCTGGCCTCCCGCTCGGCCCGTTCGGCGGCCGCCTGCTCGGCGTAGCGCTGGTGGATCGGGGTCTTCACCCGGCTGCGGCGCTGCGGCAGCCCGCCCGCGGTCCACTCGGTGACCTCGGGGACGTCGTCCTCCATGGACACCGTCTCGGGGATGCGGGGGCTGGTGGGGCGGCGCTTCTTGGGGGTGCGCTCCGGTCCCGGGAGGGCGTCGACCGGGCGGGGCACGGCGGTGGCGCCGATGCCGTGGGCGAGGCCGACGCCGGGCTCGTCGGTGAGCATCTCGCTGGGCACGATGAGGACGGCGCGGACACCGCCGTAGGCGGAGGCGCGCAGTGAGACCTTCATGTCGAAGGCGGTGCAGAGGCGGCCGACGACGGCGAGGCCGAGGCGCGGGTTCTCCGTGATCTCCTGGAGGTCGGTGCCCTTCTGGGCCTGCTCGAGGATGCCCTCGATACGGGCGCGGGCCTGCTCGTCGAGGCTGACGCCGGCGTCCTCGATCTCGATGGCGACGCCGGTCTGCACCTCGGTGGCGGTGACGCTCACCTTGCTGGTCGGCGGCGAGTAGCGGGTGCCGTTGTCGAGGATCTCGGCGGCGGCGTGGATGACCGGCTCGACGTAGATGCCCTTGATGTTGACCTTGGCGATCGACTTCAGGTCGATGCGGCGGTATTCGAGGATGCGGGACATGGCGCCGCGCAGCACGCTGTAGAGCGCGACGGGCATGGGCCACTGGCGTCCGGGGCGGCCGCCGCCGAGGACGGAGATGGAGTCGGCGAGGCGGCCGATCAGCGCGGTGCCGTGGTCGATGCGCAGCAGGTCGTCGAAGACCTCGGGGTTGCGGCCGTGGTCCTCCTCCATCTCGCGGAGTTCGTTGGCCTGCTGGTGGACGATCGCCTGGACGCGGCGGGCGATGCTGACGAAGGAACGCTGGGCGGAGTCGCGCAGGTTCTCCTCGTCGTCGATGATCTTGAGGATCGTGCGCAGCAGGTCGATCTGGTACTTGGGCAGATCGCGCCAGGCGGGGTTGAGCTGCGGCAGGCCGCGGATGACTTCGTCGGGGTCGTTCCCGCTGTGCAGGAAGTCCAGGGCCGCGGGGACGACCCGCTGGGTGAAGTACTGCGTCTCCGTGTCATGGGCGGCGATCCGGGATTCCAGATACGCACGGTGACGGTCGTACTCGGCCTGCGACTCCCGCAGTACCCGGCCGCGGCGTACCGCCTCGGTCGCGGCGACGGTCACCAGCAGGGTCGCGACGGCGCCGCACACGCCGACGGCGATCCGGGCGGGCTCCGTCACCAGGGCGACGGCGGCTCCGGTCGCCGCGGCCATCACTATGGCCGGCAGCAACAACACGCGTGCGTGGGAAAGTTGGACACTCGCCATGTGAGCCCTCTGAAACGAATCGACTGATGGTCGGGGAACATGCACATAGGGGAACAAGCGCACGAATTCATCTCAACTCGGTGCGCTGCGGGCGAGCTTAGTCCGACGGGATCATCGCCATGTCATATTCCGCAAGTGCCGGAAACGACCCCTGGGGCAGGAGTACGCTCGGGTCGTTTGCACGCTGCGCGGCCGTTCGAACGCAGTGCGTCACGGCGTTCGGGCGTACGAAAACCACTCACCGTAATGAGTGAGAAGGGCGGCGGGCCTCCCTGATCCTGCCCGCCGAACGGGGCGTTGACGCTCCGGGAACGGCGGAAGCCCGGCGCGCACCTGGCGCACCGGGCTTCGAAGTCTCCTTCGTCCGGGCGGTGTTCAGCCCACGGACGAGTAGGCGACCACCCCGCGCAGCAGTCCGTCGACCGCCTTGCGGGCGTTCTTGGCGACCGTCGAACCGTCGCCGGTGGGTGCCGCCGCCGAGATCTGGCCGAGCACGTCGATGACCTGCTTGCACCAGCGCACGAAGTCACCGGCCGGCATCTCCGCCTCGCGCAGCACTTCGTCAAGGCCCTTGCCCGAGGCCCACGTGTAGGCGGCCCAGGCGAAGCCGAGGTCGGGCTCGCGCTGGCCGACACCCTCCGTCTGACTGATCCGGAAGTCCTCCTCCAGGGCGTCCAGGCGCCCCCAGATCCGGACCATCTCGCCGAGCGCCGCCTTCGCCCCGCCCGACGGCAGCTTGGGCGCCATCGCGTCGTCGGCGACCCGGGCCTCGTACACCAGGGCCGAGACGCACGCGGCGAGTTCGGCGGGGGCGAGCCCCTCCCACACGCCCTCGCGCAGGCATTCGCTGGCCAGCAGGTCGAGTTCGCCGTACAGCCGCGCCAGCCGCTTGCCGTGTTCGGTGACCTCGTCGCCACGCAGATAGTCCATCTCGGTCAGCAGCGCGACGATACGGTCGAAGGTCCGGGCGATGGTGTTCGTCCGGCCCTCGATGCGCCGCTCCAACTGCGAGGTGTCGCGCAGCAGCCGGTGGTGGCGTTCGGCCCAGCGGGCGTGGTCCTCACGGTCCTGGCAGCCGTGGCACGGGTGCGCCCGCAGTGCCTTGCGCAGCCGCGCGATCTCCCGGTCGTCGGCCGCCTGGGAACGCTTCTTGCGGTGCCGGTCCGGGGAGATGTGCCCGGCCTTGGTGCGCAGCGCGGAGGCGAGGTCCCTGCGGGACTGCGGGGAGCGCGCGTTGAAGGACTTCGGGATCCGCATCCGCTCCAGCGCCTCGACCGGCACCGGGAAGTCGATCGACGCCAGCCGCTTCACCTGCCGCTCGGCGGTCAGCACCAGCGGGCGCGGACCGTCGGAGTACTCGTAACCGCGGTGGCCGTCGGTCCGCCCCGCGGGCAGACCGGGGTCGAGGACCAGCGCCAGCCCCGCGTACTTTCCGGTGGGTACGTGGATGACGTCACCGGGTTTGAGCTTCTCCAGCGCGACGGCGGCCTCCGCACGCCGCTGCACGGCGCCCTGGCGGGCCAGTTCGTTCTCCCGGTCCTTGAGTTCACGGCGCAGCCGCGCGTACTCGTCGAAGTCGCCGAGATGGCAGGTCATGGAGGCCTTGTAGCCCTCGAGGCCCTCCTCGTTGCGCTGCACCTGCCGGGAGATGCCGACGACCGACTTGTCCGCCTGGAACTGCGCGAACGACGTCTCGAGGAGCTCGCGCGAACGGTGCCGGCCGAACTGCTCGACCAGGTTGACCGCCATGTTGTACGACGGCTTGAAGCTGGACCGCAGCGGATAGGTGCGGGTACCGGCCAGTCCCGCCAGATGGTCGGGGTTCATGGCGCGCTGCCACAGCACGACCGCGTGGCCTTCGACGTCGATGCCGCGGCGGCCGGCCCGGCCGGTCAGCTGGGTGTACTCGCCGGGGGTGATGTCGGCGTGCTGCTCGCCGTTCCACTTGACGAGCTTCTCCAGGACCACCGAGCGGGCGGGCATGTTGATACCCAGGGCGAGGGTCTCGGTCGCGAACACGGCCTTCACCAGGCCGCGGACGAAGAGTTCCTCGACGACCTCCTTGAACGTCGGCAGCATTCCCGCGTGATGGGCGGCGATGCCGCGCTCCAGGCCCTCCAGCCACTCGTAGTAGCCGAGGACGTGCAGATCCTCGGCCGGGATGGCGGCCGTGCGCTCCTCGACCAGGGAGCGGACCCGTGCCCGCGCCTCGTCGTCGTTGAGTCTGAGGCCCGCGTACAGGCACTGCTGCACGGCGGCCTCGCAGCCGGCGCGGCTGAAGATGAAGGTGATCGCGGGCAGCAGGCCCTCGGCGTCGAGCCGCTCGATGACCTCGGGACGGCTCGGCGTCCACACGCGCGAGCGCTGTCTGCGCTCCCGCTCCCGGTCGGCCTCGCGCACATTGCCCCGCCCGCGCTTGCGGTCCCCCCAGGACGGGCGGCTCGCCTCCAGGCGGGCCATGCGCGTGAGGTCCGGGTTGACGGCCTTCTTGCGGCCCTCCCCCTCCTCGAACAGGTCGTATATCCGGCGGCCCGCGAGCACGTGCTGGAACAGCGGCACCGGCCGGTGCTCGGAGACGATCACCTGGGTGTCACCGCGGACGGTGTCCAGCCAGTCGCCGAACTCCTCCGCGTTCGACACCGTCGCCGACAGTGACACCAGGGTCACGGACTCGGGGAGGTGGATGATCACTTCCTCCCAGACGGCGCCGCGGAAGCGGTCGGAGAGGTAGTGCACCTCGTCCATCACCACGTAGCCGAGGCCGAGGAGGGTCTGCGAACCGGCGTACAGCATGTTCCGCAGCACCTCGGTGGTCATCACGACCACCGGGGCACCGGAGTTGACGCTGTTGTCGCCGGTGAGCAGGCCCACCCGCTCCGCGCCGTAGCGGCGGCACAGGTCGGCGTACTTCTGGTTCGACAGCGCCTTGATGGGTGTCGTGTAGAAGCACTTCTTGCCCTGCTGGAGGGCGAGATGGACGGCGAACTCGCCGACGATCGTCTTGCCGGAGCCGGTGGGCGCGGCGACCAGGACGCCCTTCCCCGACTCGAGCGCCTGGCAGGACTCGATCTGGAAGGGGTCGAGGCCGAAGTCGTACATCTCGCGGAATGAGGCGAGCGCGGTGGCCTGCTCGGCAGCGCGCATGCGTGCTGCCGCGTACCGCTCGGCCGGTGAGAGGTCCTCTGTCATCGTGCTTTCGAGCGTACCGGCCGCACCGACAACAGGACGATCATTATCCGTTCAGGGGCCGACGACCCGCAGCGCCCCCGGCACGCACCGGGCGGTCAGCGGCAGCGGTCCCACCGGTTCCCCGTCCGCGTACCCCGTGACCTCCTCGGCGGCCAGCTCGACGGTCGCCGCCCGCAGCACGGTGATCGCCGGGTGGTCTATGTGCGTGCCCCGGTACACCTTCGGGAACACCCGCAGCAGCGTGGCCCGGCTGCACTCGCCGACCACCGTGATGTCCAGCAGTCCGTCGGTCAGGTCCGCGCCGGGGCAGATCCGCATGCCGCCGCCGTACGACGGCCCGTTCCCGACGGCCACCAGCGTCGCCTCGATCTCGCGGACCTCGCCGCCGTCGAGGGTGATCCGGTACGGCAGCGGCTTGAAGGCGGCCAGTTCGGCGACCATCGCCAGGTCGTACTTGAAGCGTCCGAGGGGCATCCGCATGCGGTTGCCGCGGTCGTTGACCCGGGAGTCGAAGCCGGAGGCGAGTACGGCGCCGAACCAGCGGTCGCCGACCCTGCCGAGGTCGATGTCGCGCACCCGGCCGCACTTGAGGGCGTCGGCGATCATCCGGCCGGCCGCGGCGGGTTCGCGCAGCGGCATGCCGAGCGCGCGGGCGAAGTCGTTGCCGGTGCCCGCGGCCACCAGGCCGAACGGGGTGCCGGTGCCGACGACGGCCTGCAGCGCGAGGTTCGCCATGCCGTCGCCGCCGACCGCGATCAGGGCGCCGGTGCCCTCCTCGACGGCGGTACGGGCCCGGGCCAGGGCGTCCTGCGGGTCGTCGCCGAGCACGGTCCGCACCGAGAAGCCGGCGTCCCGCAACGCGGCAGCGGCCGGCCGCGCCGCGCGGGCGCCCCGGCCGCGGCCCGCGGTGGGGTTGACGAAGAGGGTGATCTCGCTGGTCACGGGAGTGACCCTACGATCTGCGGGACGCTCCTCAGGTCACGTCGTCATAACCGTTGACCCGGTCCCGCGTCGTCTGCTCGGGCACGGAGGCCACCGGCTCGACGGGATCGATGTCCTCGGGGGTGAGATCCAGGTCCGAGGCCTCGTCGTCGGCGGGGCCCATGGCCTCGCGACGGCGCTTGCGGCGGTCGTTGAGCAGGGACACGACGACCGCGGCGAAGTACAGGATCCAGATCGGCCCGGCCAGCGCGAGCATGGTCAGCGGGTCGGTGCTCGGCGTGGCGATGGCCGCGAACAGGGTGATGCCCATGATCATGCCGCGCCACCAGCCGAGCATCCGCCGGCCCGTGAGGACACCGGCGAAGTTGAGCATCACCAGCAGCAGCGGCAGCTCGAAGGAGAGGCCGAAGACGATCACCATGCGGGTGACGAGGTCCAGCAGGTCGTCCAGCGGCAGCAGGTTGTCGACGTTGGACGGCGTGAAGGTGAGGAGCACCTCGGCGGTGGTCGGCAGCACCGCGTAGGCGAAGTAGGCGCCGGCCAGGAAGAGCGGGAAGCCCGTCGCGACGAACGCGTAGGCGTACTTCCTCTCGTGCCGGTGCAGGCCCGGCGCGACGAAGGCCCACAGCTGGTACAGCCAGACCGGGGAGGCCAGTACGACACCGGCCATCAGCGAGACCTTCAACGCCAGCGTGAACGGCGTGAGCAGACCGTTGATCGTGATCTGCGCGCACGGCTCTTCGGTGTCCGAGCGGGCGAGTTCCGCGAAGGACTTCTCGCATCCGACGGACTTGAAGACCGGCTCGGTGAAGAAGTTGATGATGTCGTTGTAGAAGAAGGCTGCGACGACCGTCACGGCGATGATGGCCAGCAGGGCCTTCGCGAGCCGGTTGCGGAGCTCACGAAGGTGCTCCGCGAGGGGCATCCGCCCCTCGGGATCCTTCTCCTGTTTGCGGGCAGGCTTCAGCAACCCACGTTCCCATCTCGTGCGGCGGGCCGGTGGTCACCGGCCCTGCGTCAGCGCTTGGTCGTGTCCGTCGGCTCCGCCACCGGGCGGGCGCTGGTCACGTCTCCGGGGGCGGCCTGGATGGTGCGCTGAGCGGAGGGCTCCTCCGGGGGAACCGGCGGGTCGGCGGGGGCGGAGGACTTGTCGTCCTTCATCGCCTTGGCCTCGCTCTTGAGGATGCGGGCCGACTTGCCGAGCGACCGCGCCATGTCCGGGAGCTTCTTGGCGCCGAACAACAAAATGACGACGACGAGGATGAGAATCAACTCGGGAGCGCCGATCTTGCCACCGAACATAAGTCTTTACCTTCTCACCGAGGCTGTTGGGGGTGGGATGCCGTCCGACCAGACCGTCCGACCGGTCGGACACGCGTCCGAACGATCGTGTCGTCAGCGATCGTAACGCTCGGGGGTGAACGTGAGGCAATCCCCGTGCGTACTCCCGTCCGCGGTCCGGGCCTCGTCTCCGGGCCGCGATCAGCAGCGTACCTGCCACGCCCCGCCACCCAACAGGCCGAACCCCGCCGACCCCGCGGCGAGCCCCGCTTCTCCCGCAGCCCGCGCGCAGCCTGCGGCCCCACTCCCGCAGCCTGCGGGCAGTCGTGCCGCTGGGGCGGCACGGGTGGGCGCAGGCGGCACCCCCACCAGCGGGCAGCACCCCCACTCCCCGGCCGGCCTCGCCTCCGCAGCCTGCCGCCCCACTCCCCGCAGCCTGCGGGCAGTCGTGCCGCTGGGGCGGCACGGGTGGGCGCAGGCGGCACCCCCACCAGCGGGCAGCGCCTCAGTTCCTCGCCCCCGCCGCCCCTTCCCGTCCCGTCCCTGGGGCTGCGCCCCAGACCCGCTTTCGGCCCTGGACGGGCCTCGTCCTCAAACGCCGGACGGGCTGGGAGTCGCGGCTCAGGTGGGCATCGGCCCCGCGGGCCGGACTTCGGGTGCGGGTGGGTGGGCTACAGCGCTTCCGCCGACCGAGCCGTACTGCTCGCCGCCCGCTCCAGTTCCTCCGCCGCGCGGCCGATCCGGCCGGCCGAGTCCGCGACCTGTCTCCCCAGCCGCTCCGCCTCGACGAAGACCCGGACGGCGAGAACCGCGAGCACCAGCAGACCCAGAAACCCCACGGCAACAGCGAACATCGGCCAGAACATGACGCGAGCCTAGACCGTCGAGTGCAGCCGCAGCGTACGCACCCCGCCACCGGTCAGCAGTTCCACGATCCGCTCCCCCGCCGGCTTGCGGACGGCCACCCCGCACTCGGGGCAGGTGAAGGAGTAGAACGTCGTACGGCTGCTCGCCCCGATGGCGAGCCGCAACGCACTGGCGGCGAGTTCGAACCGCTCCCGGCAGTCCGGGCACCCCGCCCGGAACAGCACCGGGGCCACGCTTCTCATCCCCGCGAACGCGGACGCCGCCGTCATGCCACGCGTACCGGACGTCGCCGACTCGCTCAAAGCCCTCGCTCCTGCCTGTCGTCCTGCCCGTCCCGCACCCTGCGCGGGGGCGGTCATCCCGCCGCCTCGGCCCCGTCGTACGCCGCGAGCGCCTCACGGGCCGCCTGCCGGGCACTGTCGGCCAGCGCCTGGGGCGCGACGATGCGGCCGTCGCGGCCCAGCCGCAGGGCCAGCCGTCTGAGCGAGGCCGGCTCGGGGGTGCGCAGAGTGATACGCAGCCCGCCGTCGGGAAGCTCATCCGCGCTGTCGTGCGGGTAGTACTCGGCGACCCAGCGCCCGCCCGGTCCGACCTCCACCACGACCTCGGGGTCCTCCGCCGCCGGCTGCACCAGCCCTTCCGACAGGTCCCGCAGCTCGACCTCGGGCGGCGCGGACGGCTCGTCGAGGATGCGGATCTCGGCGACCCGGTCGAGCCGGAAGGTGCGGCGTGCCTCGGAGCGGCGGCACCACGCCTCGACGTACGTATGACCGACGCTGACCAGGCGGATCGGGTCGATCTCCCGCTCGGTGACCTCGTCACGGGCGGGCGAGTAGTAGCGGATCCACAGTCTGCGGCGCTCGGCGATGGCCCGGTCGACGTCCGCGAAGACGCCGCCCTCCGACTCGAAGGTCACCGACAGCCGGGAGCTGGCGCCGGCCGCCTCACCGGCCGAGGTCTCCACCTTGGCGGTGGCCCGCAGCAGCGCCTGCCGGTCGCTCTCGCGCAGTCCGGGCAGGGTGGCCACGGCGCGGGCGGCGACCAGCAGGGCGGTGGCCTCGTCGGCGGCGAGCCGCAGCGGCTCGGCCGCCTCGGCGCCGAGGGCGGCCGGGTTGTGCCACCAGATGCGCTCGCCGTCGGTGTCGATGTCGAGCAGATCGCCGCCACGGAAGCTGGTGCCGCACATGGGCAGCACGTCGAGGTCGGAGACCAGTTCGTCCTCGGTGATGCCGAAGGCGCGCGCCACGTCCTCGATCCGCGCGCCGGGACGCTCCCGCAGATAGGTGACCAGGGAGAGCATCCGCCGGGTCTGGTCGATGGCGTTCACGGGCCTGACCGGTTTGCCTGCCACGTTCTTGTCCGCTCCCCCTCAGCCCTTGGCCACGGCACGCAGCCGGTCCACCACGTCGGCCCGCAGCTCGGCGGGCTCCAGAACGACCACGTCCGGCCCGAACTCCACCAGCCAGGCGTCCAGCCCGTGCCCGTACGGAATCTCCAACTCGTCCCAGCCGTCGCCGAGTTCCCGCACCACGGTGGCCTTCGCCCGCAGGGGGTAACCGGCGTCGGAACGCAGCCGGATCCGCGCCGAACGGTCCGCGCTCTCCCCCGCCCAGCTCGCCACGGTCTCCCGCACGGTGACGACGTCCGGCACCGGGACGGTGAACCGTCCGCTGCGCGAGCGCACCTTCCCGGTGATCCGGGACAGCCGGAAGACGCGCTCGGCGCCCCGGTCGCGGTCCCAGCCGGCCAGATACCAGTGGCCCCGCCAGCACTCCAGCGCCCACGGCTCGACATGCCGCTGACCGGGCTGGGCGGCGTTGGCCTTGCGGTAGTCGAAGACGACCGGCCGGCGGTCGCGGCAGGCCAGCATCAGCGGCTCGAACGCGGCCTCGTGCACGGGGATGCGCGGCTCCAGCGCACCATGGGCGCCGTACGGGTCGACGTCCTCGGGCAGTCCGGCCGCGCGCAGCTTCTGCAGGGCGCCGCTGGCCGCTCCGGCGAGCCGGGCCTGCTGCCACACCTTGGCGGCGAGCCCGAGCGCGGCGGCCTCCTCGGCGTCGAGGGTGATGGGCGGCAGCCGGTTGCTGTCACGGCGGGCGAGGTAGCCGACCTCGCCGTCGAGGTTCTCCACGGTCTCGATGACGAGTCCGAGTTCGCGCAGATCGTCCTTGTCGCGCTCGAACATGCGGTTGAAGGAGTCGTCCGAGCCCGCCGCGCCGATTCCCCTGAAGGCCTCGACGTACGCCTCGATGGAGTCCCGCAGCTCACGCTTGCTGAGCGGCCGCCGTGTCCCGAGCAGACACAGCGCCAGATTCATCAGCCGCTCGGCCTTGGCAATGGCCATCGACCCGCTTCGCCTCCCTATGGTGCTTACGAGCGATGACCGTACCGCCCCGAGGTGGCGCGGTAAAAGCCGGAGGCCCATGCCCGGACAGGCATGGGCCACGGATGATCGGCTCCGGTCGGATCAGACGCCTAGCAGGTCGACCACGAAGATCAGGGTCTCACCGGGCTTGATCGCCGGGGTGGGGCTCTGGTCGCCGTAGGCGAGGTGCGCAGGGATGGTCAGCTGACGGCGGCCGCCGACCTTCATGCCCTGCACGCCCTGGTCCCAGCCCTTGATGACCCGGCCGCCGCCCAGCGGGAAGCGGAAGGGGGCGCCACGGTTCCAGCTGGCGTCGAACTCCTCGCCCGTGCTGAAAGCGACACCGACGTAGTGCACGGTGACGGTCTGGCCCGCCTGCGCCACCTCGCCGTCGCCCTCCCAGATGTCCTTGATCTCGAGGTCCGCCGGGGGCTCGCCGCCCGGGAAGTCGATCTCGGGCTTGTCGCTGCTCACGTCTAACGCTCCTGCTTGTCTGCGGAAAGGCGAACACGCACAGTCTTACATCCTCACGGCGTCACAGCTTCGCGAGGATGTCGACCGAGAAGACGAGGGTCGAGTCCTTCTTGATGCCGCTGCCCTGCGGGGGGTTGTCGCCGTAGCCCAGCTCCGGCGGGATGACGATGAGGACCCGGCTGCCGACCTTCTTGCCGGTCAGTCCCTGCGCCCAGCCCTTGACGACCTGCTGGAGCGAGAACGACGTCAGCTGTCCCCGGGCGTACGTGGAGTCGAACTCCTTGCCGCCGTCCCACAGCACGCCCTTGTACTGCACCAGGACACTGCTGTCGGCCGCGACCTTCTCGCCGTCGCCCTCGATGACATAGCTGGACACCAGCTTCTTCGGGGCGTCCGCGTCGGGCACCTCGATGGAGGGTGCCTTGCCGTCGGTGTTGGTGCCGACCTTGGGCAGGGCGGTGTCGTCCTGGGCGACGTCGGTGCCCTTGGCGGAGCTCTTGGCGTTGTACGAGTCCTCGATGTCGACCACGAACACCAGGGTGTCGGTGCCCTTGATGCCCGCCTGCGCGTTGCCCTGCTCGCCGTAGCCCCAGGTGGGCGGGACGGCCATCTGGACGCGGCTGCCGGCCTTCTTGCCGGTCAGCGCGTACCGCCAGCCGTCGATGATGGTGCCCTGGGCGAGCTGGATGGCCAGCGGGGCCTTGCGGTCGTAGGAGTTGTCGAAGACCTTCGCGGTGCTCCACACCTGACCGAGGTAGTGGGCCACCACGAAGTCGTTCTCCGCGACCGTCTTGCCGTTGCCCGCGATGACCGTCTTGACCGCGAGGTCCTTGGAGGGGTCGCCGCTGCCCTTGGCGACCGTCGGCTTCTCCCCGAACTTCGTGCCCGCCGTGATCGCCGGCAGCGGTCCGTCGACGATCTTCGGCGAGGGCGCCGCGGACGTCTGGGGCGCCGAGGGGGAGGCGCTGTCGCTGGCCTTGCCCGAGTCGGACTTGTCGTCGCCGCACGCGGCGAGCGTGGCCAGTCCGGCGGGAACGGCAATGAGAAGTGAGCGTCGGCGCACGGTGGGGGCCTCGTAATCGTCGATCTTGTGGATGGCGTCCGCGCAACTCTACGGCGTGAGAAGGGCGCCGCACGGTGTAACGTACGGCGCCCGTGTGACGTTCCGGGAATTTTGGGATCTCCCGGTGGAACGTCTCTCTCACATTCCGGCGATCAGCTTCTCCACGCGTTCGTCCACCGAGCGGAACGGGTCCTTGCACAACACGGTGCGCTGGGCCTGGTCGTTGAGCTTGAGGTGCACCCAGTCGACGGTGAAGTCGCGGCGCTGCTCCTGGGCCCTTCGGATGAAGTCACCGCGCAGCCGGGCCCTGGTGGTCTGCGGGGGAACGGACTTGCCCTCGAAGATCTTCAAATCGTTGCAGATCCGGGCCGCTTGTCCCTTTTTCTCCAGCAGGTAGTACAGGCCCCGCCGGCGGTGGATGTCGTGGTAGGCGAGGTCTATCTGCGCCACCCTCGGGTGCGACATGGTCATGTTGTGCTTGGCCCGGTACCGCTCGAGGAGCTTGTACTTCATGACCCAGTCGATCTCGGTGCCGATACGGTCGAGATCCTCGGCCTCGATCGCGTCCAGCGTGCGGCCCCACAGCTCCAGCACCTGCTCGACGGTGCCCGTGCGGATGCCGCGGCGCTCGCAGAAGTCCACCGCCTTCTCGTAGTACTCGCGCTGCACGTCCAGGGCGGACGCCTCCCGGCCGCTGGCCAGGCGCACCTTGCGCCGTCCCGTGATGTCGTGGCTGACCTCGCGGATCGCCCGGATCGGGTTCTCCAGGGTGAGGTCGCGCATCACGGTGCCCGCCTCGATCATGCGCAGCACCAGGTCGGTGGCG
This sequence comes from Streptomyces sp. NRRL WC-3626, assembly GCF_000718785.1. GTDB lineage: Bacteria > Actinomycetota > Actinomycetes > Streptomycetales > Streptomycetaceae > Streptomyces > Streptomyces edwardsiae. Next base: position 84,866 of record NZ_JOCA01000021.1, read on the forward strand.
CCGACCTTGAGCAGCATGGTCGTCTCGGACATGTTGGAGTCGCCCACGATGACATGCAGCCGCCGGTAGCGCTCGGCGTCCGCGTGCGGTTCGTCGCGCGTGTTGATGATGGGCCGCGAGCGGGTCGTCGCCGAGGAGACGCCCTCCCAGATGTGCTCGGCCCGCTGGCTCACGCAGTACACGGCGCCGCGCGGCGTCTGCAGCACCTTGCCGGCGCCGCAGAGGAGCTGTCTTGTCACCAGGAACGGGATGAGGATGTCCGCGAGCCGCGAGAACTCCCCGTGCCGGGCCACCAGATAATTCTCGTGGCATCCGTACGAGTTGCCCGCGGAGTCGGTGTTGTTCTTGAAGAGGTAGACGTCGCCCGCGATTCCCTCCTCGTGCAGGCGTCGTTCGGCGTCCACCAGGAGTCCTTCGAGAATGCGCTCGCCGGCCTTGTCGTGGGTGACCAGTTCGGTCACGTTGTCACATTCCGGCGTTGCGTATTCCGGATGTGATCCCACGTCGAGATAGAGGCGGGCGCCGTTCCGCAGAAAGACATTGCTGCTGCGGCCCCATGACACGACACGGCGGAAGAGGTACCGCGCCACCTCGTCAGGCGACAGGCGGCGCTGTCCCCTGAACGTGCACGTGACGCCGTACTCGTTCTCCAGCCCGAAAATGCGGCGGTCCATGAGGGAACATTACGCCCGATCACCCGACCTGAAACGAGGTTCGACAGCACGATTTGGATCATTTTCCGAACCGGCCGCAACAACCGCTCGCCCGGCGGGAACTGCCAATACCCGTCCGGTGGCGATCAAAACCAGCAGCGACACGCCGCCCGCGACGCCCGGCATCGCGAAGCCCCACAGCGCCCCGCCCGCCTCGACGACCGGACCGGTCAGGCCCGTGCCGACCGACGCGCCGACGGTGAAGGTCGTCACCAGCCAGGAGAACGCCTCCGTGACGGTCCCGCGCGGTGCGTGCCGGTCCACGAGCACGAAGGCACAGGCGATGGCCGGGGCCAGGAAGAGGCCCGCGACCACGGTGAGCAGCGTCATGGCCACCGGGCCGGGCATCAGCATCAGCGGCAGGTAACACACCGCCAGAAGGGCCACGAGCACCCGCAGTCGCCGCGCGGGGTCACCGGCCCACTGCCGCGCCCCGTACGCCATGCCGCCGATCAGGGCGCCCAGCCCGATCCCCGCCATCAGCCAGCCGTACACCTGGTCGCCGCCGTGCTCGTCCGCGTACGTCAAGGCCGCGACGGTGATGGAGCCCAGTGCCATGCCGACGGCCAGGAAGGCACCCAGCAGCGCGAGAAGTCCCGGGGAGCGCAGCGCGCCCAGCCAGTGCGCCTCGCGCGGCGCGGACCGCCACGCGCGCGAGGGCGGCGACACGACGACGGAGAGGGCGCCCAGCACCCCGATGACGTTCAGCACGAGGAGTGCGGCCTGCGCGGACCACAAGGAGGCGCACACCGTCACCAGAAGCGGCCCGACGGTGAACATCACCTCCTGGGCGACGGCGTCCATGGCGTACGCCCGGTGGATGTGGTCCTCCTTGGGCAGCACGGAGGACCACAGGGCCCGCAGCCCGCCCTCCAGGGGCGGTGTGAAGAGCCCCGCCGCGGCCACCGCGCCGTACGCCACCGCCGGTGAGCCGGTGCCCGTGAAGGCGAACACGGCCATCGCCAGCGCCGACAGCACCGCGGCGGGCAGCTGCACCCGCGGCTGCCCCCGCAGATCCACCAGCCGCCCCAGCACCGGCTGTCCCACGGCGTTGGCGACGCCGTACACCGCCGCCAGCGCGCCGGCCAGGCTGTACGTACCGCCCTCCGCGCGCACGAACAGCACGATCGCGATGGCGGCGGTCGCGTTGGGCAGCCGTCCCACGAGCGTGCCCACGAGCAGCCGGGTGGCGTGCCGCGCCCGGAGGATCTCCAGGTACCCCGTGGCCATACGGGCCTCTCCTCTGTAGGTTTTACGTATAACTTGGTTCTCCATACGTACCATGTCGGCTGTTCACCAGTCCAGACGAAGGAGCGGCACGACGATGCCCCGAGCCGGCACCCGCCCCACGAGCCGGGACGTCGCCCGGGCCGCCGGTGTCTCCCAGGCCGCGGTCTCCCTGGTCCTCGGCGACAAATGGCGCGGCCGGGTCTCCGAGGCCACCGCGGAACGTGTCCGCGAGGCCGCGCGCACCCTGGGCTACCGGCCCAATCTGGCCGCCCGCAATCTCCGCCTGGGCCGCACCCGTACGGTTCTGCTGGTCGTCCCGGCGCTCCCCACGGAGTTCTTCGCGGGTGTCTACACGGGTGCGGCCCGGGTGGCCTCCCGGCACGGCTTCGGCGTGGTGCTCTACCCCTCCCCCGAGGGCATCGGCCCCGCCCGCGACCCCTTCGCGTCCGCCCAGGCGGCCCTGGACGGCGTGATCGCCTCCTCGATGGCCGCGGAGGCGCTCACCGCGATCCGCGGCGAGGCGCTGCCGCTGGTGATGCTGGACAGCGATCCCGCGGGCAGTGTGGGCGCTGCCACGGTCAACCTCGACATCGCCGACGGCGTCCGCCAGGTCACGGAGCACCTGCTGGCCCTGGGGCACCGCAGGTTCCTGCATCTGGCGGCGGATGTGGCGTCCTGGACCTTCGAGGTGCGCGCGCGGGAGCTGGCGGCGCGGCTGGGGGATGTGCCGGGAGCCTCCCTGCGCACGGCGCGGGCGCCCTTCTCGATCAAGGGGGCTCAGGCGGCGGCGGAGACGGCGCTGTCCGCCGCCGCGGACCGGCCCACGGCCGTGGTGTGCGACGACGACCATCTGGCGGCCGGCACGTACAAGGCGGCGCGGCGGCTGGGGCTGCGTGTGCCGGAGGATCTGTCCGTCACGGGGCTGGACGATCTGGCCCTCGCGAGCGCGATCGATCCGGAGCTGACGACGGTGCGGCTGGACGCGGAGCTGTTCGGCGAGCGGGGGATGGAGGCGCTGCTGGCGGTCCTGGAGGGCCGCGCGCCCGCCTCCGGCGACATCCCGGTCGAACTGGTCCTCCGCGCCTCCACGGCGCCGCCGCACCCCTGACGACCGCGCTCCCGCGGCAGCGGGCACCCAGGTATCGCTCGAGCCGGCTCCGCACCCCATCGCCACGCGGGTGCGAGCCGGGGATCGCGCGTCCCGGCGCCTACCGGGCCCCGCCGCACCCACCCACGCAGGTGGGATTGGCCGGCGGCCCGGCGCCTACGGGCTGCCGTCGCGGGTGGCCCGGTGCGGGGGCAGCCCGACCGCACCCGCACCCGTCAGGGCGGCGTGACAGTTACTCGACGTCTCCGCCGGAGTCCGTCTCCGGGTCGGAGTCCGTCTTCGACACCGACTCCGTGGCCCCGGCCTCCAGGAGCCGCGACAGCGGCCCCCCGCTGATCCGCCGGAACTTCCGCTTCTGCGGGCGTGTGCGGTCCAGCACCGCCACCTCCAGCCGCTCCGCGGGAATCTCCCGCTCGCTCCCGTTGGTGTCACGCGACAGCGCCTGCACCGCCAGCCTCAGCGCCTGGGCCAGCGTCATCCCGTCCCGGTGCCGCTGGTCCAGGTACCCGCTGATCTGCTCCGCGTTGCCGCCCACCGCCACCGAGCCGTGCTCGTCCACGATGGACCCGTCGTGCGGCAGCCGGTAGATCTGGTCGAACTCCGGGGTCTCCCCGACCTCGGCCACCACCAGCTCCACCTCGTACGGCTTCTCCCCCACGCTCGAGAAGATCGTCCCCAGCGTCTGCGCGTACACGTTCGCCAGGCCCCGGGCCGTCACATCGTCCCGGTCGTAGGTGTAACCCCGCAGATCGGCGTACCGCACGCCCCCGATCCGCAGGTTCTCGTACTCGTTGTACTTGCCGGCCGCGGCGAACCCGATCCGGTCATAGATCTCGCTGAACTTGTGCAGCGCACGGGACGGGTTCTCACCGACGAACACGATCCCGTCGGCATACTGCAGCACCACAAGGCTGCGACCACGGGCGATGCCTTTACGGGCGTACTCCGCCCGGTCCGCCATCGCCTGCTGGGGTGAGACATAGAACGGCGTCGACACCGGTTATCCGTCCCTTTCTGTCGAAGTCACTGGACCACCAATCAACCGAACAACCCGCCCGCGCCGCCTACAGCAGCGAGGCCCGCGGCCCGTCCGGCTGCTCCAGCCGCCGCTCCAGCACCGACCGGGCGATGTCGGACGACTCGTCCTCGGTGAGCCGGCGGAAGCCGTCATCGGTGATCACGGTGACGATCGGATAGATCCGGCGGGCGACATCGGGACCACCGGTCGCCGAGTCGTCGTCTGCCGCGTCGTACAGCGCCTGCACCACCAGTGTGGTGGCCTCGGCCTCACTCAGATCGTCCCGGAACAGCTTCTTCATCGCACCGCGCGCGAAGATCGACCCGGACCCGGTCGCGGCGTACCCGTGCTCCTCGGAACGCCCGCCCGTGACGTCGTAGGAGAAGATCCGTCCCTTCTCCCGGTCCACGTCGTACCCGGCGAACAGGGGCACCACGGCCAGCCCCTGCATCGCCATGCCCAGGTTCGAGCGGATCATCGTCGACAGCCGGTTCGCCTTGCCCTCCAGCGACAGCTGCGCGCCCTCGACCTTCTCGAAGTGCTCCAGCTCCAGCTGGAACAGCTTCACCATCTCCACGGCGAGACCGGCCGTACCGGCGATGCCCACCGCCGAGTACTCGTCGGCCGGGAACACCTTCTCGATGTCCCGCTGCGCGATGACGTTCCCCATGGTGGCCCGCCGATCACCGGCGAGAACCACTCCGCCGGGGAACGTCACGCCGACGATCGTCGTGCCGTGCGGTGCCTCGATCACACCTTTCACGGGCGGCAACGACCTCTTGCCCGGCAGCAGTTCCGGCTGATGCTCGGAGAGGAAGTCCATGAAGGAGGAGGACCCCGGCGTCAGGAAGGCAGCCGGCAGACGCCCGGTGCTACGAGTGTTCGCTTCCACGAAGTTCCTTCCAGGTAGGCGGCTGCCCGACGAACAGCGTCGGGATCGTCTCCCAACTTGCCGATGGCCGAATTGCAGTTGAAGCACAGTACGCCACGGACCCTACCCGCCCTGCGGCAATGATCCACATGTCCGGCGGAGGCTTTCGGGCAGCCCTCGCGGCCCGCCCCCCGGAGCGCGAACGCTGCCCGCGGCCGGCCGATCCCGCACCACGGACAGCGCTCCACGCCGTCTTCGACTCTCACCCCGGACGCCCCCGCAACCTTCGGTCCGAAGGTTACTGGCCGCCCTTTTGAACGAATGAGCGAACGAAATCCTCGGCGTTGGCCTCGAGCACGTCATCGATCTCGTCCAGGACGTCGTCCACGTCCTCGTTCAGCTTCTCCTGCCGCTCCTTGAGGTCCTCCGAAGCCTGCGTCTCCGCCGCCTGCTCCTCGACCTCCTCGGTCGACCGGGTGGCCTTCTGCTGTCCGCCGCCGGTGTCCTTGGTCGCCATCACCCTCACCCCGCTCGGTTCGCCCGACACACTTGCTCGGTCAAGATCAGACCCTACTCGCCGGGTCCGACAGTGCCCCCGCAGTTGCTCCAACGTACGGGGACCACCTCGATGATTCCCGGACCCGGTGATTTCCACCCTGTCCGGCCGGCCCTTCCCGGGTACCCCCGGTACCCGCTCAGTTCCCCGACAACACCCTGACCAGGTCTTCCGCCGTGCGGCACCGGTCCAGGAGCTCCTTGACGTGATTACGCGTTCCGCGAAGCGGTTCCAGGGTTGGGACCCGCTGCAGCGAGTCCCGGCCCGGCAGATCGAAGATCACCGAGTCCCAGGAGGCCGCCGCGACATCGTCCGCGTACTGCTCGAGACAGCGCCCGCGGAAGTACGCGCGGGTGTCCTCCGGAGGTGCCGTACGCGCCCGCTCGACGTCGCCCTCGTCCAGCAGCCGCTTCATCCGCCCGCGGGCCACCAGACGGTTGTACAGCCCCTTCTCCGGGCGTACGTCGGCGTACTGCAGGTCCACGAGGTGCAGCCGGGCGGCGTCCCAGTCCAGGCCGTCCCTGCGCCGGTAGCCCTCCATGAGCTCCCGCTTGGCGACCCAGTCCAGCTCACCGGCCAGACTCATCGGATCGTTCTCCAGCCGCGTGAGCGTGTCCTCCCAGCGCCCGAGGACGTCCCTGGTCTGCTCGTCGGCGTCGGCCCCGAAGCGCTCCTCCACGTACTTGCGGGCCAGCTCGTAGTACTCCATCTGGAGCTGTACGGCGGTCAGCGTCCGCCCGCTGCGCAGCGTGACGAGCCGCTTCAGCGTGGGATCGTGCGAGACCTGGTGCAGCGTGCGCACCGGCTGGTCGACCGCCAGGTCCACCGCGATGAACCCGTCCTCGATCATGGACAGCACCAGCGCGGTCGTGCCCAGCTTCAGATACGTCGAGATCTCGGACAGATTCGCGTCACCGATGATCACATGCAGCCGCCGGTACTTCTCGGCGTCCGCGTGCGGTTCGTCGCGCGTGTTGATGATGGGCCGCTTGAGGGTCGTCTCCAGGCCCACCTCGACCTCGAAGTAGTCCGCCCTCTGACTGAGCTGGAAGCCGTGCTCATGGCCGTCCTGGCCGATACCGACGCGGCCGGCGCCGGTGAAGACCTGACGGGAGACGAAGAACGGCGTCAGATGGCGCACGATGTCCGAGAAGGGGGTCTCCCGCTTCATCAGGTAGTTCTCGTGCGTGCCGTAGGACGCGCCCTTGTTGTCGGTGTTGTTCTTGTACAGGTGGATCGGCTGGGCGCCGGGGAGCTGGGCGGCCCGTTCCGCCGCCTCGGCCATGATCCGCTCACCGGCCTTGTCCCAGAGGACGGCGTCGCGCGGGTTGGTGACCTCGGGGGCGCTGTACTCCGGATGGGCGTGGTCCACGTAGAGCCGTGCGCCGTTGGTGAGGATCACGTTGGCCAGGCCGATGTCCTCGTCGGTGAGCTGGGTGGAGTCGGCGGCGTCACGGGCGAGGTCGAAGCCTCGCGCGTCCCGCAGCGGATTCTCCTCCTCGAAGTCCCAGCGGGCCCGGCGGGCCCGGTGCATCGCCGCCGCGTAGGCGTTCACGATCTGGGACGAGGTGAGCATGGCATTGGCGTTGGGATGGCCGGGGACGGAGATGCCGTACTCCGTCTCGATGCCCATTACTCGCCGTACGGTCATGCGGCCCTCCTTGCCCGGCGGCGTCCCCGGTCGGGGACGCTGCTGTACCGCCGGCGCTCCGGTGCGTGTGCGGTGCCCGTCCCCGCACTGCGCGACTCGGCGATACGGAAGAGCCTAGAACGCCTTTGCGCTGGTGGGGAGATCATTTGCGTCATTGCTGTGCTCCAACGGTGGCCCGAAAAGCAATCGGCTGCGGGTACCCGTCGGGGGCACCCGCAGCCGCCCTGGCTTTTACAGGTACTGACCGGTGTTCGCCACCGTGTCGATGGAGCGTCCGGTGTCCGCGCCCTGCTTTCCGGTGATGAGCGTACGGATGTAAACGATCCGTTCGCCCTTCTTTCCGGAGATGCGGGCCCAGTCGTCCGGGTTGGTGGTGTTGGGCAGGTCCTCGTTCTCCTTGAACTCGTCCACGCAGGCCTGGAGCAGGTGGGAGACGCGGAGGCCCTTCTGGTTCTTTTCCAGGAAGTCCTTGATCGCCATCTTCTTGGCGCGGCCCACGATGTTCTCGATCATGGCGCCGGAATTGAAGTCCTTGAAGTAGAGGACTTCCTTGTCGCCATTGGCGTAGGTGACTTCCAGGAAGCGGTTTTCCTCGGATTCGGCGTACATCTGTTCCACGGCGGTCCGGATCATGCTCTGGACCGTCATGGACCGGTCGCTGCCGTGCTCGGTGAGGTCGTCGCCGTGCAGCGGGAGGCGCTCGGTGAGGTACTTGCCGAAGATGTCCTGGGCGGCCTCGGCGTCGGGACGCTCGATCTTGATCTTCACGTCGAGCCGGCCGGGGCGCAGGATGGCGGGGTCGATCATGTCCTCACGGTTCGAGGCGCCGATCACGACCACGTTCTGCAGGCCCTCCACACCGTCGATCTCGGCGAGCAGCTGGGGGACGATGGTGTTCTCCACGTCCGAGCTGACGCCGGAGCCGCGGGTGCGGAAGAGGGACTCCATCTCGTCGAAGAAGACGATGACGGGGGTGCCCTCGCTGGCCTTCTCCCGGGCCCGCTGGAAGACCAGGCGGATCTGCCGCTCGGTCTCGCCGACGTACTTGTTCAGCAGCTCGGGGCCCTTGATGTTGAGGAAGAAGCTCTTGCCGGCGGCCACGCCGGTGACCTCGGCGACCTTCTTGGCCAGCGAGTTCGCGACGGCCTTGGCGATGAGCGTCTTTCCACATCCGGGAGGCCCGTAGAGCAGCACGCCCTTGGGCGGCCGCAGTTCGTGCTCCTTGAACAGGTCCGGGTAGAGGTACGGCAGCTCGACCGCGTCGCGGATGGCCTCGATCTGGCCGCCGAGGCCGCCGATCTGCTCGTAGCCGATGTCGGGGACTTCCTCGAGGACGAGTTCCTCGACCTCGCTCTTGGGGACGACCTCGTAGACGTAACCCGAGCGGGGCTCCATGAGCAGGGCGTCGCCGGGGCGGATGGTGACGTCCAGCAGCGGCTCGGCGAGCCGCACCACCCGCTCCTCGTCGGTGTGCCCGAGCACGAGGGCCCGCTCGCCGTCCTCGAGGATCTCCTTGAGGGTCACGATGTCGCCGACGCGCTCGAAGGCCATGGCCTCGACCACGTTGAGCGCTTCGTTGAGCATGACTTCCTGGCCGCGCCGGAGCTCGTCGAGCTCGACGCCGGGGCTGACGTTCACCCGCAGTTTGCGGCCGCCGGTGAAGATGTCGGCCGTGCCGTCCTCGTTCGCCGTGAGGAAGACGCCGAAGCCTGCCGGTGGCTGTGCGAGCCGGTCGACCTCCTCCTTGAGGGCCACGATCTGGTCGCGTGCCTCACGGAGTGTGCCCGCGAGTCGTTCGTTCTGGGCGGACACGCCGGCCAGGTTGGTCTGCAGCTCGACGATCCGCTCTTCGAGAATCCTCGTGTGTCGCGGAGAGTCGGCGAGCTTGCGTCGCAGGACGGCGATCTCCTGCTCAAGGTAGGCAATCTGCCCGGCCGGGTCGTCGGACCCGCGTCCTGGGCGGATGCCGCGGTTCATGTCGTCGTCGTGGGCTGCCACGGTCCTCACCTCCTCCAAGGGGAGCTGGACGCTTCCAGACCCTACCTGGGCGGGTGTCGATTGAAACCCCTAGATCACAAAGACGGTCGGGGTGTGTCCGATCTTCACCCTTGCGCTCTCCCTCACGCCAGGGGAATACCCACCGAGGATGATCGGAACCCCGGCGAAGGTAGGGTCGAAGTGTTCAACACCCGTCGGAGCTGGCCGGATTCCCGTCCGGCCCGACACGAGAGACGGCAGGAGAGATGAGCGTGCAGCAGGAGGCCGGTGTCGGCGGCGAGGCCCTTGAGGTCTGGATCGACCAGGACCTGTGTACCGGTGACGGCATCTGCGCCCAGTACGCGCCCGAGGTGTTCGAGCTGGACATCGACGGTCTGGCCTATGTGAAGAGCGCGCAGGACGAGTTGCTGCAGGACAGGGGGGCGACGACGCCGGTCCCGCTGCCGCTGCTCACGGATGTGGTCGACTCGGCGAAGGAGTGTCCGGGCGAGTGCATCCACGTCCGCCGGGTTTCGGACAGCGTCGAGGTGTACGGCCCGGACGCCGGGTGACCGGTTTCGCACGGTGCGTCACGTCTGTCTGATTTCTCACACGCGGCACACGCGCCGTGCGGCGGGACGTGCGCGCCCCGCCGCACGCCCGCGCGGTCAGACGCTCTTCGCCACGGAGGGGGCGGAGCGTACGAACGCGCCGTTCTCCCAGCGCCACTTCACGCTCTCGTGCACATCGGGGCAGCAACTGGGCACATCGGACGCGGAGTAGCCGAAGAGGGTCGTGACGACCTCCCCGTCGTGTACGGCGAAGTCGTCGACGTTGTTGCGGTCCGCGGGGTCGACGAGGGTGGCCACCACGCGCGGTTCGCCGCCGTCCGCGCCCCGGGTGAGGACGTAGACGCCGTCGGGCGGGGTCCCCATCGGGGAGTCGCAGTGGACGACGGCCACCGTCTCCGGGCGGCCGTCGCCGTCGAGGTCGCCGGAAGCCCTCTTCTTCACGACGGTCTTCAGCCGGCCGCAGTCGAGCGGGAAGTCGGCGGCCGCGGGGTCGGGCGGGGCGGTGTGCGCCGGGGCGCTCTTCGTCTGCGGTCCGGGCGGCGGGGCCGCGGTGGCGGCGTCGGGCTGGAGGACCGAGGAGAAGGCCACGACACCGGCGAGGGCCGTGGCCGTGGCGACCCAGTGGATGGGCCGGGTGTGCGTGTGGGCGAGCTCCGGGACAACGGAAGGCTGCACGAGGAGTGTCTCCTGTGAGGGCTGTGCCGGTGGGGGGTGGCCAGCATCGTGCCACACGTCACAGGGAAGAGGGAACGGCGGGGTGCGCGGTACCGGTGCGGGGGACCGGGAGCGCGGGGTGCCGCCGGTTCAACGTGACGGCGCCGTGGCGCAGTTCCCGGTACGGGCCGGGAACTGCGCCACGGCGCCTGTGCGTTGCTGCAAGGACGGACCGCGTCAGCGGGCGGCGCCCGCGTCGGCGTTCGGTCCCGAGTAGTCCTCGCCGTAGGCGCCCTTGGCGGGGCGTCGTCGGCGCATCGGCGGCTCGACCCCGTCGGCGAGGCGGCGGGCGGTGAGCAGGAAGCCGGTGTGGCCGATCATCCGGTGGTCCGGGCGGACGGCCAGGCCCTCGATGTGCCAGTTGCGGATCATCGTCTCCCAGGAGGTCGGCTCGTTGAAGCAGCCGATCTCGCGGATGGACTCCACGGTCCGGGCGAGCTGGGTGGTGGTGGCGACGTAGCAGCAGAGGATGCCGCCGGGGACGAGTGCCTTGGAGACGGCCTCCAGGCACTCCCAGGGGGCGAGCATGTCGAGGATGACCCGGTCGACGTCGCCGTCGGACAGGTTGTCCTGGAGGTCTCCCACGGTGAGCTGCCAGGCGGGGTGCGGGCCGCCGAAGTAGCGCTCGACGTTCTGCCGGGCGATGTCGGCGAAGTCCTCGCGGCGCTCGTAGGAGTGCAGCATGCCCTGGTCGCCGATGGCGCGCAGCAGGAAGCTGCTCAGCGAGCCGGAGCCGACGCCGGCCTCGACGACGCGTGCGCCGGGGAAGATGTCGGCGAAGGCGAGGATCTGCCCCGCGTCCTTCGGGTAGACGACGGCTGCCCCGCGGGGCATGGACAGGACGTAGTCGGGGAGCAGGGGGCGCAGCGCGAGGTAGGCGACGTTCCCGGTGGTGCGGACGACGCTGCCCTCGGGAGCACCGATCAGTTCGTCGTGGGGGAAGGAACCCTTGTGGGTGTGGAAGTTCTTCCCGGCCTCGAGCGTGAACGTGTAGTGGCGGCCCTTGGGGTCGGTCAGCTGAACCTGGTCCCCGACCTTGAAGGGCCCGCGCCTGCGGGCGGCACCGGTCGGTTCGGACATGTGACCAGCCTACCGGTCTCCCGGGGGGCCGCCGACCACGGGCGGACCGGTCAGCTGGGCCTGGCCATGGCCTTCACGAAGGCGCGCTCGACGTCGGCCGCGGACAGGACGCCGTAGATCTCGCCGGTGTCCTCGACCACGAGGTACTCGGTGGCGGGGGTGGCGCGCAGGGCGTCGAGGAGGTCCTCCCCGGCGAGCTCCGCGGGGACGTGCATGCCGTCGGTGATGTCCTGGGCGAGTCCGCCGACCGGTACCCAGGGGCGTCGGTGCTCGGGTACGCCGACGATGGCGGCCTCGCGGACCAGGGAGAGGGGGACGCCGTCGGGGTCGACGACGACGAGGGCGCGGGCGCCCGCCGCGTTGGCGCGGCGCAGGGCCTCGGAGAGGGGGGTGTCCGTCTCGACGGGCACCGCGCGGCGGGTGAGGTTGCGGGCGCGCAGCTCGGGGAGGTGTTCGCGGAGCCGGGCCATGCGCAGGCTGTTGCCGGCGCCGGTCCAGATGATCGCGGCGAGGATGGCGGCGAGCAGGGCGTCCATGACGGTGTCCATGCCCACGTTGTCCACGGCGTCGGAGCCGAGGACGCCGGACTGGGTGAGCAGCGGGAGGCCGATCAGGACGGCGACGGCGAGGGCGCGGCCGACCCAGGCGGCGGCGATGGTGCCGGTCATGGGTTTGCCGCTGATGGCCCAGACGACGGCGCGGAGCATCCGGCCGCCGTCGAGCGGGAGGCCGGGCAGCAGGTTGAAGACGGCCACGATGAGGTTGGAGATCATCAGGCCGGCCAGCAGGACGCCGGGGACGCTGCTGGGGTCGACGGCCAGCAGCGCGAGGTAGAACAGGCCGGACAGGACGAGGGAGAGCAGGGGGCCGACGAAGGCCAGCACGAACTCGCGTCCGGGGGTCTCGGCCTCCTTCTCGATCTCGGAGACGCCGCCGAAGAACTGGAGCTGGATGCGGCGCACCGGGAGTTTGAAGCGGAGGGCGGCGATGGTGTGGGCGAGCTCGTGGACGAGGACGGAGGCGTAGAAGGCGACCGCGAAGAAGAGGGAGACGAGATAGCTGACGGCGCCGAGCTCGGGCAGTACGCGGTCGATCTGTCCGCCGAACACCCAGGTGATGAGGATGGCGACGAGGAACCAGCTGGGCGCCACGTACACGGGCACGCCGAAGGGGCGGCCCATCAGCAGGCCGCCGCGCTGCTTCTCCTGGGGGCGCTGGGGCGGTGGCGTCCGGCCGGTGCCGGAGTGGGCGAGGTGGCGTCCCGTGCCGGTGTCGGCGGGGGGCGGTTTCTCCCGCCCGGCGTCAGGACCGGCATCCGGAACAGGGGGGTCCGGTTCCGCGGCCGGGGGTCGCGGTTCCTCGGGGGCGGCGGGCCGTTCGTCGGTGGGGTGGCCGGGCTCGGCAGGGGGCCGAGTGCCCGTGCGGTCGGGCGACTCGTCGTTGCCGGGCCGCGGCTGTCCGCGCCCGCCGCTTACGTCCACCGGTGTCCCCTCGTTCGCTGCGTCTCCCGCGCCTGCCGGGCGGGAGGGTCTCGTGTCGATGGTATGCGGCCTGTGCCGTGCGTTCCGCCCCGGCACCCTGTCTCTGCTCTCCTTCCCCTTCCCTCTCACCTGTCACCCGCCGGTGTGCGCTCGTGGTGGCGGCCGGTCGCGTACGCGCTGTCGGTGGCGGGCCGTAGGGTCTGGGGCATGGACACGAGCATCGAGGGTGGGGAGCGGGCCGGTGCCGGCCCGGTCGCAGAGGGCGTACGAGCGGACACGGCCACCGCCGTGGCGCCTTCCTCGCTGTCGCCCTCGCGTGCGAGCGACTTCATGCAGTGCCCGCTGCTGTACCGGTTCCGGGTGATCGACAAGCTGCCGGAGAAGCCGAGCGAGGCGGCGACCAGGGGCACGCTGGTGCACGCGGTGCTGGAGCGGCTCTTCGACGCGCCGGCCGCCGACCGGACCGCGCCGCGGGCCAAGTCGCTGATCCCGGGTCAGTGGGACCGGCTGCGGGAGAGCAGGCCGGAGGTCGTGGAGCTGTTCGCCGACGATCCGGAGGGCGAGCGGCTCGCGCGCTGGCTGGCGGAGGCGGAGCGGCTGGTCGAGCGCTGGTTCTCGCTGGAGGATCCGAGCCGGCTGGAGCCCGCCGAGCGGGAGCTGTTCGTCGAGACGGAGCTGGACACCGGGCTGCGGCTGCGCGGCATCATCGACCGGGTGGACGTCGCGCCGACGGGCGAGGTGCGGATCGTCGACTACAAGACGGGTAAGGCGCCCCGGCCGGAGTACGCCGAGGGCGCGCTGTTCCAGATGAAGTTCTACGCCCTGGTGGTGTGGCGGCTGAAGAAGGTGGTCCCGCGCCGGCTGCAGCTGGTGTATCTCGGCAGTGGTGACGTGGTGACGTACGACCCGGTGCTCGCGGATCTGGAGCGGGTGGAGCGCAAGCTGCTCGTGCTGTGGGACGCGATCCGGCTGGCGACCGAGACGGGTGACTGGCGTCCGCGGCCCACCAAGCTGTGCGGCTGGTGCGATCACCGGGCACACTGCCCGGAGTTCGGGGGCACTCCCCCGCCGTATCCGCTGCCGGTGAGGGCGCCCGAGTCCGGCGGGGGCCCGGAGGGCAGAATGGGTGCGGACTAGCGAAGGAGACTTACGTGGCCATCCGCGTCCTACTGGTCGACGACCAGCCGCTGCTGCGTACCGGGTTCCGGATGATTCTGGAGGCCGAGCAGGATCTCGCGGTCGTCGGCGAGGCCGGGGACGGCCTCCAGGCCCTGGACCAGGTGCGGGCGTTGCAGCCCGACGTGGTGCTGATGGACATCCGCATGCCGCGGATGGACGGGGTGGAGGCGACCCGGCAGATCACGGGGCCCGAGCGGGACGGGCCGGCGAAGGTGCTGGTGCTGACGACGTTCGATCTCGACGAGTACGTGGTGGAGGCGCTGAAGGCGGGGGCCAGCGGCTTCCTGCTGAAGGACGCCCCGGCCCATGAGCTGGTACAGGCGATCCGTGTGGTGGCCGCCGGGGAGGCGATGCTCGCGCCGAGCATCACGCGCCGGCTGCTGGACAAATACGCCACGCATCTGCCGTCCGGCGACGAGCCGGTGCCCAACACCCTGCACACGCTGACCGAGCGTGAGGTCGAGGTGCTGAAACTGGTGGCGCGCGGGCTGTCGAACGCGGAGATCGCCGCGGATCTGTTCGTCAGCGAGACCACGGTCAAGACGCACGTGGGCCATGTGCTGACCAAACTGGGGCTGCGCGACCGGGTGCAGGCCGCGGTGTACGCCTATGAGAGCGGGCTGGTGCGTCCCGGCGCGCAGTAGTGCGGCCCGGCCGTCGAACGACGAGGGCGCCCTCCCCACCGGGAGGGCGCCCTCGTCGTGTCGCCACGGTGTCGGCTCAGAGGCCGGGGTCAGCCGCTGACGCCCCGTCCGAGCTCCCAGAGCTGGAGCGTGGAGGACGAGTTGAGCGCGTAGGCGGTGCCGGTGATGCCGTCGCGGGCGGCGACGTACTGCTTGCCCTGCCACAGCGGGAGCACCGGGACGTCGGTGGCGACGATGTTCTGGATCTCCGTGAGGCTGTCGGAGGCGGACAGCCGGTCGGCCTGGCGGCGCGACTCGGGGATCAGTTCCTTGATGATCTCGGTGTTGGCGTAGGGCGAGCTGAGGAAGTTGTCCTTGTCCAGGAAGGGGGCCGTGAAGGCGTCCGCGTCCGGGAAGTCGGGGAACCAGCCCATGCCGTAGACGTCGTACTTCTCGTTCTGAGCGGCCGTCTTGTACTTGTTCCAGGTCTCGCTCTTGATGTCGGTCTCGAACAGACCGCTGTCGTTGAGCTGCTTGCTCAGCTGCTCGAACTCCGTCTTGGCGGCGGGGCCGTAGTGGTCGTGCGTGTAGTGCAGGGTCAGCTTCACCGGGAGGCTGACGCCGGCTTCCTCCATCAGGTCGCGGGCCTTGGACACGCTCGGGTCGCCGTACTTGTTGAAGAACGCGTTGGAGTGACCGGTGACGCCGGCGGGGACGAGCGAGAACAGCGGCTGGGCCTGGGAGCCGTAGACGGTGCCGACCAGCTCGCTGCGGTTGATGAGCTGGGCCATCGCCTGGCGGACGGCCTTGTCCTTCACCGTGGGGGCCTCGGTGTTGAAGGCCAGGTAGCGGATCTCGAGACCGGGCGACTCGACCAGCTCGATCTCGTCGTCGGTGGAGGTGCCGAGCTCCTGGATCTGCTCCGGTGACATGGTGCGGGTCATGAGGTCGATGTCGCCCTTGTCCAGCGCGTCGCCCATGTCGTCGGCACTGTCGAAGGAGACCATCTCGACCTTGTCGTTGTTCACCTCCAGAGCGCCCTTGTAGGAGGGGTTCTTGGTGAAGGTGGCACTGACCATCGTGCCGTCCTCGACCTTGCTCTTCAGCGTGTACGGGCCGGAGGCGTCGATCTCGAAGCCCTCGCGCAGCTTGTTCTTCTCGTAGTCGTCCGGGTTGACGATGCCGGCAACCGGAGTGGACAGCTTGTACGGGAAGGTCGCGTCGGCGCTCTTGAGGTGGAAGATCACCTCGCGGTCGCCCTGCGTCTCGACGGTGTCGATGGTGGACAGCAGCGCGAACACGCCACTGTCGCCCTTGATGTCGAGGGCGCGCTCGATGGAGAACTTCACGTCCTCCGCGGTGATCCCGTCGCCGTTCGAGAACTTCAGGCCGTCGCGCAGGGTGCAGCTGTAGCGCTCGTTGCCGGCGTCGGTGAATCCGCAGGACTCGGCGGCCTCGGGCACCGGCTCACCGTCACCGCGGGGCTGGACCATCAGGGTCTGCACGGTCTGCCGCAGGATGTTCCAGGTACCGACGTCGTAGGCCCAGGCCGGGTCGAGGGGCGCGGGGCCGTCCTCCTTGGATGCGGTGAACCGGTCCGTGGTGCCCACGACGATCGCGTCGCCGTCTCCGCTCCCGCCCTCGGTGTCGCCGCAGGCGGCGAGCACCGGCGCGAGCAGGCCCATCGCGGCCGCCAGCACCAAAGTCTTGCGGTTCATGCTCGAGTTTCTCCAGGACTGTCGACTCCGTGTATCCGGCATGCGGGGGTTGTCGCGGCGGACCACAGGATGGGGGCGAGGTTCTCGCGATGACATTAGTCCGCGCCCGCAGGACGGTTCGCAGCCGCCGGAGTTGAGGGCTCATCACGCAGTGAGACCGGGTGTGAACGCACCGGTAAAGGCGACCGGGGCACGATTGGTGCAGCTTCTTATGAATCGGGACACAAGGGCGCACCGCCGACTACCGAAAGGGGGCGGAAGGCACATGCAGACATCGTTGTCGACCCCCCTTCATGTGGTGAACCTCACATGTGAAAACGTGCTCGGCGGCACGGGAATGCGGCCGCCGGCGACGCGTCGAATTCTTTCGGGGGCGTACACCCGGGAGTCTCCGGGACCGGATCGCGGGAATTCCGGCGGTAACACCGCTGCGCTGGGTGAACGCCTAGCGCATTTCCGTCATCACACCGTGCAGGAATGACAGGTCCACGACTTCCAGGGACGGGACGACCGTCCGCCGGGCGGCCGGAGTGATCGGGCCCACGGAGGGCACGGCGACGACACGGCAGCCCGCCGCCTCGGCGGCGGCGACACCGGTCACGGTGTCCTCGACGACGGCGCAGCGCACCGGGTCGACACCGAGTCCCGCGGCGGCCGCGAGATAGGGGTCGGGGAACGGCTTGGTGCGTGGCACCTCGTCGCCGGCGACCGACAGTGCGAAGTGCTGGGGGCCCAGCGTGGTCAGCACCCGGTCGATGATCCGCCGGTGGGAGGCGGAGACGAGCGCCGTGGGGATCTCGTACTCGGACAGTTCGGCGAGCAGCCGCGCGGCGCCCGGCATCAGCGGCAGGGCGAGGTCGATACGGTCCTCGAAACCGTCGTTGAGCAGGACCGTGAGTTCGGCGAGGCCGATGTCGGCGCCGGTGGCCTCGATGAGGAAGCCCGCGCTGCGGGTCATGGGGCCGCCGACCACGACATGGCGCCAGGAGTCGTCGAGGGTGTGGCCGAGGGAGGCGAAGACCTCGACCTCGACGTCCCACCAGAAGCCCTCGGTGTCGACCAGGGTGCCGTCCATGTCGAGGAGCACTGCCTGCAGGGCCGACCCCTCGGCCGTCCGGGTTCCGAGCGCGGGAACCGTACTGGTCATCCGCGTACCTCCTTCACAGGGACGATCAGGCCGGTTCCCACGAGGGGAACCGGCCTGCGGTGGACCGACCAGTGTACGTCGTGCGGGACGCGAACGCCCGGTGTGGCGCCCGCGGCCTCAGCGGGCGTTGAAGTACTTGGCCTCCGGGTGGTGGATGACGATGGCGTCCGTGGACTGCTCGGGGTGCAGCTGGAACTCCTCGGACAGCTGGACGCCGATGCGCTCGGGTTCGAGCAGGGCGGCGATCTTGGCGCGGTCCTCCAGGTCGGGGCAGGCACCGTAGCCGAGGGAGAAGCGGGCGCCCCGGTACTTCAGGGCGAACATGTCCTCCATCGCGGCCGGGTCCTCGGCCGCGAAGCCGAGTTCGGAGCGCACCCGGGCGTGCCAGTACTCGGCGAGGGCCTCCGCCAGCTGTACGGAGAGTCCGTGCAGCTCCAGGTAGTCGCGGTAGGCGTTGGCCTCGAACATCCGGGCGGTCTCCTCGCCGATGCGGGAGCCGACCGTGACGACCTGGAGACCGACGACGTCCCTCTCACCGGACTCCTCCGGGCGGAAGAAGTCCGCCAGGCACAGCCGGCGGCCGCGGCGCTGGCGCGGGAAGGTGAAGCGGGTGCGCTCGTTGCCCTGCTCGTCCAGGATGATCAGGTCGTCGTCCTTGGAGACGCACGGGAAGTAGCCGTACACCACGGCGGCCTCCAGCAGGTTCTCCGTCTGCAGCCGGTCGAGCAGTCCGCGCAGTCGGGGGCGGCCCTCGGTCTCGGCCAGTTCCTCGTACGTCGGTCCGTCGCCGGTGCGGGCCTGCTTGAGGCCCCACTGGCCCTTGAAGAGGGCGCCCTCGTCGAGCCAGCTCGCGTACTCCTTGAGCTGGATGCCCTTGACCACGCGGGTGCCCCTGAAGGGCGGGGTGGGGACGGGGTTGTCGGTGGCGACGTCGGAGCGGACGTGCCCCTCCTCGGGGCGCTCCTCGATCTCCACGGTGGCCGCGCGGACCCGGCGCTGGCGCAGTTCGGGCAGCTGGGCGCCGGGCACTCCGCGCTTGATGCCGATGAGGGCGTCCATCAGGCGCAGGCCCTCGAAGGCGTCGCGGGCGTAGCGGACCTCGCCCTGGTAGATCTCGTGCAGGTCCTGCTCGACGTAGGCGCGGGTGAGGGCGGCACCGCCGAGGATCACCGGATAGTCGGTGGCGAGGCCGCGCTGGTTGAGCTCCTCCAGGTTCTCCTTCATGATCACCGTGGACTTCACCAGCAGTCCGGACATGCCGATGACGTCGGCCTTGTGCTCGTCGGCGGCGTCCAGGATCGCGGAGACCGGCTGCTTGATGCCCAGGTTGACGACGTTGTAGCCGTTGTTGGTCAGGATGATGTCGACGAGGTTCTTGCCGATGTCGTGCACGTCGCCGCGCACGGTCGCGAGCACGATGGTGCCCTTGCCGGCCTCGTCCGTCTTCTCCATGTGCGGCTCGAGATGGGCCACGGCGGTCTTCATGACCTCGGCGGACTGGAGGACGAACGGCAGCTGCATCTGGCCGGAGCCGAAGAGCTCGCCGACGACCTTCATGCCGTCCAGGAGGGTGTCGTTGACGATGGCGAGGGCGGGCCGCTCCCGGAGGGCGTCGTCGAGGTCCTGTTCCAGGCCGTTCTTCTCGCCGTCGATGATGCGCCGCTTCAGCCGCTCCTCCAGCGGCAGCGCGGCCAGTTCCTCGGCCTTGCCGGCCTTGAGGGACTTGGCGGTGGCGCCCTCGAAGAGCTGCATCAGCTTCTGCAGCGGGTCGTAGCCCTCGGCGCGGCGGTCGTGGATGAGGTCGAGGGCGGTGCGGACCTCCTCCTCGCTGAAGCGCGCGATGGGCAGGATCTTCGACGCGTGGACGATCGCCGAGTCCAGGCCGGCCCTGACGCACTCGTCGAGGAAGACCGAGTTCAGCAGGATGCGGGCGGCCGGGTTGAGGCCGAAGGAGATGTTCGACAGGCCGAGGGTGGTCTGCACCCGCGGGTGGCGTTCCTTCAGCAGCCGGATGCCCTCGATGGTGGCCAGGCCGTCCTTGCGGGACTCCTCCTGGCCGGTGCAGATGGTGAAGGTCAGACAGTCGACGAGGATGTCCTCCTCACGGATGCCCCAGTTGCCGGTGAGGTCGTCGATCAGCCGTTCGGCGATCTCGACCTTCTTCTCGGCGGTACGGGCCTGGCCCTCCTCGTCGATGGTGAGCGCGATCAGCGCGGCACCGTGCTCCTGGGCCAGCCGGGTGACGCGGGCGAAGCGGGACTCGGGGCCGGCGCCGTCCTCGTAGTTCACCGAGTTGATGACCGCACGGCCGCCGAGCTTCTCCAGACCGGCCCGGATGACGTCGACCTCGGTGGAGTCAAGGACGATGGGAAGGGTGGAGGCGGTGGCGAAGCGGCCGGCCAGTTCCTTCATGTCGGCGACGCCGTCGCGGCCCACGTAGTCCACGCACAGGTCGAGCATGTGCGCGCCCTCGCGGATCTGCTCGCGGGCCAGCTCCACGCAGTTGTCCCAGCGGCCTTCGAGCATGGCCTCGCGGAACTTCTTCGACCCGTTGGCGTTCGTCCGCTCGCCGATCGCCAGGTAGGCGGTGTCCTGACGGAAGGGGACGCTCTGGTACAGGGAGGCGGCGCCGGGCTCCGGGCGCGGGTCGCGGCCGGCCGGGGCGAGGCCCTGCACGCGTTCCACGAGCTGCCGCAGGTGCTCGGGCGTCGTACCGCAGCAGCCGCCCACCAGGGAGAGGCCGTAGTCGCGGACGAAGTTCTCCTGGGCGTCGGCGAGCTCTCCCGGGGAGAGCGGGTAGCGGGCGCCGTCCTTGGTGAGTTCCGGCAGGCCGGCGTTGGGCATGCAGGACAGCTGGACGCGGGAGTGGCGGGCCAGGTGGCGCAGGTGTTCGCTCATCTCGGCCGGGCCGGTGGCGCAGTTCAGGCCGATCATGTCGATGCCCAGCGGTTCCAGCGCGGTGAGCGCGGCACCGATCTCGGAGCCCAGCAGCATGGTGCCGGTGGTCTCGACGGTGACCGACACGATCAGCGGGACCTCGAACCCGGCGGTCTCCATCGCGCGGCGGGCGGCGATGACGGAGGCCTTGGTCTGCAGCAGGTCCTGGGTCGTCTCCACCAGGAGCGCGTCCGCGCCGCCCGCGAGGAGACCTTCGGCGTTCTGCTGATAGGCGTCGCGGATGACGCCGAAGGAGGTGTGGCCGAGGGTGGGCAGCTTGGTGCCGGGGCCCATCGAGCCCAGGACCCAGCGGGGGCGGCCGTCCCGCGCGGTGAACCCGTCGGCGGCCTCGCGGGCGATGCGCGCGCCGGCCTCGGACAGTTCGGTGACGCGCTCGGGGATGTCGTACTCGCCCAGCGCGGTGAGGTTGGCGCCGAAGGTGTTGGTCTCGACGCAGTCGACTCCGGCGTCGAAGTACGCGGAGTGGACCGAACGGACGATGTCCGGGCGCGTCAGGTTCAGGATCTCGTTGCAGCCCTCGAGGTTCTCGAAGTCCTCGAGCGTGGGGTCCTGTGCCTGGAGCATGGTGCCCATCGCTCCGTCGGCGACCACCACGCGGGTGGCGAGCGCCTCACGGAGGGCGGACACACGGGTCCGGCTGTCGGCGGAAGGGGTCAGCGGCGACGAGGCCATGTACGGGGCTCCCTAGATGCGACGGCTGTCGGCTTTGCGGCTGCCCGGGATCCCCTCACGGAGCGTCCCCGGCTGGGCGCACCTCGCCAGGGTATCCGGGACCACGCCCTGATGTTCAGGGCGTCCACGGGGCGGACGATGATGGCCGGTGTCCGACGTTCGGAGTACGGGTCGGGGAACCGATCACGTCCGATCGTTGGCGGGAGGTCGCCATCGACCGGTAGTGTTCGGCATTGCCGAACAGTGGCAGCGGCGCGTCGCGGGTCGACGGCCGAAGGGGACGGAGGCAGTACGGCGATGGCACGGAACATCCAGTCGCTCGAACGGGCGGCGGCGATGCTGCGGCTGCTCGCGGGTGGCGAGCGGCGGCTCGGCCTGTCGGACATCGCCTCGTCGCTGGGCCTCGCCAAGGGCACCGCGCACGGCATCCTGCGCACCCTCGCGCAGGAGGGGTTCGTCGAGCAGGACGACGCCTCCGGGCGCTATCAGCTGGGCGCCGAGCTGCTGCGCCTGGGCACCACCTACCTCGATGTGCACGAGCTGCGGGCGCGCGCCCTGGTGTGGACCGACGACCTGGCCCGTTCCAGCGGCGAGAGCGTCTACCTGGGCGTGCTGCACCAGCAGGGCGTGCTGATCGTGCACCACGTCTTCCGGCCGGACGACAGCCGGCAGGTCCTGGAGATAGGGGCCATGCAGCCGCTGCACTCGACGGCGCTGGGCAAGGTGCTGTCGGCCTACGACCCGGTGGCCCACAGCGAGGCCCTGGAGGCCGACCGCAAAGCGTTCACCGAACGTACGGTGTGCGATCCGGACGCCTTCGAGCACATCCTCGACCTCACGCGCGCGCGGGGGTACGCGGCCGACGTGGAGGAGACCTGGGAGGGCGTCGCCGCCGTCGCCGCCCCCATTCACGACCGGCGCCGTATGCCGGTGGGCGCGGTGGGCATCACGGGGGCGGTGGAGCGGCTGCGCCGGGACGGCGAGCTGCGCTCCGAGCTCATCGCGGCGGTACGGGACTGCGCCCGCGCGGTGTCGCGGGACCTGGGCGCCGGACGCTTCTGAGCGCATCACGGACGGGACCGGGACGCCGTACGGCGTTCCGGTCGAAGGCATGTCCCGACGCGGGCGTTCCGGGGCCGGACCCTGGGCAGAGATCGATAACCCGGGGCGATCAATAACGATCGCGTTTTCGATAACCAAACCCTTGACGGGTGCCGGGCGCCGGGAAAGACTCCCGTCCATCGGTCGGCATTGTCGAACACCTACCGGCAATACGCGCTAGAGTAGGACAATGCCAAGGGCCGGCATCGCTCTCACCCCTGAGGGCGCCAATCCCCGGTGGGACCCGGGGGTCGGCTTCCCTGGACGAAGGACAAAGGAGTCGCGGGTGTCCAGCTCCGACATCTTCATCGGCGAGACCATCGGTACCGCCATACTCATCCTGCTCGGTGGCGGCGTGTGCGCCGCCGTGACGCTGAAGGCCTCCAAGGCCCGTAACGCCGGCTGGCTCGCCATCGCCTTCGGGTGGGGCTTCGCCGTCATGACGGCGGTCTACATAGCCGGTCCGCTCTCCGGCGCCCACCTCAACCCGGCCGTGACCGTGGCCCTCGCCGTCAAGGACGGCGAGTGGAGCAACGTTCCGGTCTACTTCGCCGGAGAGTTCCTCGGCGCGATGATCGGCGCGACCCTGGTCTGGCTCGCCTACTACGGCCAGTTCCTGGCCCACCTCACCGACCGGGAGATCGTCGGCGGGCCGGGCGCGCAGTCCACGGCCGCCAAGGCGGTCGAGGCGCAGGAGAAGGGCGCGGGCCCGGTGCTCGGCATCTTCTCCACGGGTCCCGAGATCCGGCACACGGTGCAGAACCTCGCCACGGAGATCATCGGCACCTTCGTACTGCTGCTCGCCATCCTCACCCAGGGTCTGAACGACGCGGGCAACGGACTCGGCGTACTGGGCGGCCTGATCACGGCGCTCGTCGTGGTCTCCATCGGCCTGTCGCTGGGCGGCCCGACCGGTTACGCCATCAACCCGGCCCGCGACCTCGGCCCGCGCATCGTGCACGCCCTGCTGCCGCTGCCGAACAAGGGCGGTTCCGACTGGTCCTACGCGTGGGTACCCGTGGTGGGTCCGGTGATCGGCGGTGCCCTCGCGGCTGGCCTCTACAACGTCGCCTTCGCGTAGCTGCGGAATCCTCGACAGCGCCGTACGTACTGCCCCGTAACCAAGGAACTCCCAGGAGCACACAGTGACCGACGCCCACACCGCCGGCCCGTTCATCGCCGCCATCGACCAGGGCACCACCTCCTCCCGGTGCATCGTCTTCGACCGCGACGGGCGCATCGTCTCCGTCGACCAGAAGGAGCACGAGCAGATCTTCCCGAAGCCGGGCTGGGTCGAGCACGACGCCAACGAGATCTGGACCAACGTCCAGGAGGTCGTCGCCGGGGCCATCGACAAGGCCGGCATCACCCGCGACGACATCAAGGCCATCGGCATCACCAACCAGCGCGAGACCACCGTGCTGTGGGACAAGAACACCGGTGAGCCGGTCCACAACGCCATCGTCTGGCAGGACACCCGCACCGACGCCCTCTGCCGCGAGCTGGGGCGCAACGTGGGCCAGGACCGCTTCCGCCGCGAGACCGGCCTCCCCCTCGCCTCCTACTTCGCCGGTCCGAAGGCCCGCTGGCTGCTCGACAACGTCGACGGTCTCAAGGAGCGCGCCGAGGCGGGCGACATCCTCTTCGGCACCATGGACACCTGGGTCATCTGGAACCTGACCGGCGGTGCGAACGGCGGCCACCACGTCACCGACGTCACCAACGCGTCCCGCACGATGCTGATGAACCTGCACACCATGCAGTGGGACGAGAAGATCGCCGAGTCCATCGGCGTCCCCCTGGCGATGCTGCCGGAGATCCGCTCCTCCGCCGAGGTCTACGGCGAGATCACCGGCGGCCGGCTGGGCGAGCTGCTCGGCGGCATCCCCGTCGCCTCCGCGCTGGGCGACCAGCAGGCGGCCCTGTTCGGCCAGACCTGTTTCGCGGAGGGCGAGACCAAGTCGACGTACGGCACCGGCACCTTCATGGTGATGAACACCGGCGACAAGATCATCAACTCCTACAGCGGGCTGCTGACCACCGTCGGCTACAAGATCGGCGACCAGGACACGGTCTACGCCCTGGAGGGCTCGATCGCCGTCACCGGTTCGCTGGTGCAGTGGATGCGCGACCAGATGGGCCTGATCTCCACCGCCGCCGAGATCGAGACCCTCGCCCTGTCCGTCGAGGACAACGGCGGCGCCTACTTCGTGCCGGCCTTCTCCGGCCTGTTCGCCCCGTACTGGCGCTCCGACGCCCGCGGTGTGATCGCCGGCCTCACCCGGTACGTCACCAAGGCGCACCTCGCGCGCGCCGTGCTGGAGGCCACCGCCTGGCAGACGCGGGAGATCGCCGACGCCATGACGAAGGACTCCGGCGTGGAGCTGACCGCCCTCAAGGTCGACGGCGGCATGACCTCCAACAACCTGCTGATGCAGACGCTCGCCGATTTCGTGGACGCCCCCGTGGTGCGCCCGATGGTCGCCGAGACCACCTGCCTCGGCGCCGCCTACGCCGCCGGCCTCGCCGTCGGCTTCTGGAACAGCACCGACGACCTGCGCGCCAACTGGCGGCGGGCCGCCGAGTGGACCCCCCGCATGGACGCGGAAATCCGCGACCGTGAGTACAAGAGCTGGCTCAAGGCCGTCGAGCGGACCATGGGCTGGCTCGAGGACGAGGAGTAGGAACCACCATGACCACCCAGTCCACCCTGCAGTCCGTGCCTGCCCTGGGGACGCGCCCGGCGTCCGGCTCGAACCCGAGCCGCGCCGAGACCCGGGAGCAGCTCTCCAAGGCGTCGTACGACCTTCTCGTGATCGGCGGCGGCATCCTGGGCATCTCCACCGCCTGGCACGCCGCGCAGTCCGGCCTCAGGGTGGCCCTGGTGGACGCCGGCGACTTCGCCGGCGCCACCTCCTCCGCCTCGTCCAAGCTGCTCCACGGCGGTCTGCGCTATCTGCAGACCGGCGCGGTGAAGCTGGTGGCGGAGAACCACTTCGAGCGCCGTGCGGTCTCCCGCGAGGTGGCCCCCCACCTGGCGAACCCGCTCACGTTCTACCTCCCCGTGTACAAGGGCGGGCCGCACGGCGCGGCGAAGCTCGGCGCCGGTGTCTTCGCGTACTCGGCGCTGTCCGCCTTCGGCGACGGCGTCGGGCATCTGCTCTCGCCGGCCAAGGCCGCGCGGGACGTGCCGGAGCTGCGCACCGACAACCTCAAGGCCGTGGCCGTGTACGGCGACGACCAGATGAACGACGCGCGCATGGCGCTGATGACGGTCCGCGCGGCGGCCGAGTCCGGCGCGGTCGTCCTCAACCACGCCGAGGTGACGGGCCTGCGCTTCACCCGGGGCCGGGTCACCGGCGCCGAGCTGCGCGACCGGCTCTCGGGCGACGAGTTCGGGGTGAACGCCCGGCTGGTGCTCAACGCGACCGGCCCGTGGGTCGACCACCTGCGCCGCATGGAGGACCCGGAGGCCGCGCCGTCCATCCGGCTGTCGAAGGGCGCCCACCTGGTCCTGAAGCGGACCTCGCCGTGGAAGGCCGCGCTGGCCACGCCGATCGACAAGTACCGGATCACCTTCGCCCTCCCCTGGGAGGACATGCTGCTGCTCGGCACCACCGACGAGGAGTTCGAGGGCGACCCGGCGGACGTCGCGGTCACCGAGAAGGACACCGCGCAGATACTCGACGAGGCCGCGTTCTCCATCCGCGACCAGCAGCTCGACCGTGATCTGATCACGTACTCCTTCGCGGGTCTGCGGGTGCTGCCCGGCGGTCCCGGGGACACGGCCAAGGCGAAGCGGGAGACCGTCGTCACCGAGGGCCGGGGCGGGATGCTGTCCGTCGCGGGCGGCAAGTGGACCACCTTCCGCCACATCGGCCGTACGGTGATGCAGAAGCTCCAGGCGCTGCCCGGCCACCCGCTCGGCGACGACTTCGAGCCGGTCGCCGCGCTGCCGAAGAAGCTGCCGCTGCCGGGGGTGGCCAACCCCCGCGCGGTCGCCCACCGGCTGCTGGTGGACGGTCCGGCGCCCGGCCCGCGGATGGCGGCGGACACCGCCAGGCACCTGGCCACCCACTACGGTTCGCTGGCCTTCGACATCGCCCGTCTCGCCAACGAGGACCCGGCGCTCGCCCGGCGTGTGCACCCGGACGCCCCGGAGATCCGGGCGCAGGTCGTCTGGGCCCGGGACCACGAGTGGGCCGAGACCGCGGACGACGTGCTGCGCCGCCGTACGACGCTGACGATCCGGGGCCTGGCCACGGACGAGGTCCGCGCGGATGTGCAGGAGCTGCTCGACAAGAAGTAGCCGCAGTTCGTCCGGCTCCCCCGCGCGGGAGCCGGGTGTACGCCGCCGGGGGCGGCTCCGCGCCGACGGGGCCGCCCCCGGCCCGTACATAATGGCCGGATACATCGGAGGTCTGGCCCGCAGGGAGGCGCGGTATGGCAGTGACCGACGAGGCGATCGAGAAGATCAAGTCGATGATCGTCTCGGGTGCGCTGCGTCCCGGCGCCCGGCTGCCCAAGGAGAGTGAGCTCGCGGCCGAGCTGGGGCTGTCCCGCAACTCGCTGCGCGAGGCGGTGCGTGCCCTGTCGCTGATCCGCATCCTGGACGTACGGCAGGGCGACGGCACGTACGTCACCAGTCTGGACCCGCAACTCCTGCTGGAGGCGCTGAGTTTCGTCGTCGACTTCCACCGGGACGACACGGTCCTGGAGTTCCTCGCCGTACGCCGCATCCTGGAGCCGGCCGCGACGGCCCTGGCGGCCGGGCGGCTCCGCGAGGAGCAACTGGACGAGCTGACGGAGCAGTTGGACAAGCTGGGTGACGAGCCGTCGCTGGAGGACCTGGTGGCCGCCGATCTGGAGTTCCACCGGGCCATCGTGCGCGGCTCGGGCAACTCGGTGCTCTGCTCCCTGCTCGACGGTCTGTCCGGGCCCACCACCCGGGCGCGGATCTGGCGCGGGCTCACCCAGGAGGACGCCGTCGGGCGCACCCTGCGCGAGCACCGGGCCATCCTCGCCGCCCTGCGGGACCGGGACGCGGAGGCGGCGAGGTCCTGGGCGACGGTGCACATCGCGAGCGTGGAGCAGTGGCTGCGGTCGACGCTGTGACGGGTGTTTCCGTGTGCCCGGCGGGGCAGTGATGGGGGCACTCCCCTTGTGAAGGGGGTCGCGGGCGCCCCCTGGGCACGCCGTAAGGTTGGGGCGTACGCGAGGGCACGTCGGAAGGAGGCGCTGGGTGATCGAGCTCGAGGGGGTACCCGAGCTGATCGACCCGGTCATGGTGGCCGCGTTCGAGGGCTGGAACGATGCCGGTGACGCCGCCTCCACCGCGGTCGCGCATCTGGAGCGGGAGTGGAAGGGCGAGGTGTTCGCGGCGCTGGACGCCGAGGACTACTACGACTTCCAGGTGAACCGTCCCACGGTGTTCATGGACGGCGGGGTGCGCAAGGTCACCTGGCCGACGACGCGGCTCTCGGTGGTCCGGGTCGGCGGGGACAAGCCGCGTGACCTGGTGCTGGTCCGCGGGATCGAACCGTCCATGCGCTGGCGTTCGTTCTGCAACGAGATCCTCGGTTTCGCGCACGAACTCGGCGTGGAGCTGGTGGTCGTGCTGGGCGCGCTGCTCGGTGACACCCCGCACACCCGGCCGGTCCCGATCAGCGGGACCACGTCCGACCCGGACCTGGCCCGCCGGATGGATCTGGAGGAGACCAAGTACGAGGGTCCCACGGGCATCGTCGGCATCCTCCAGGAGGCGTGCGCGCACGCGGGCGTGCCGGCCGTGTCGCTGTGGGCGGCGGTGCCGCACTACGTCTCGCAGCCGCCCAACCCGAAGGCCACGCTGGCCCTCCTGAACCGGCTGGAGGACCTGATCGACGTACGGATCCCGCTGGGCGAGCTGCCCGAGGACGCGCGTGCCTGGCAGGTGGGCGTGGACCAGCTGGCCGCGGAGGACAGCGAGGTCGCCGAGTACGTCCAGTCGCTGGAGGAGGCGCGGGACACCGCGGAGCTGCCGGAGGCGTCGGGCGAGGCGATCGCCCGCGAGTTCGAGCGCTATCTGCGGCGCCGTGACGGTGCGTCGGGTCCGCCCGGCGGGCATGCGACGGCGGATGGCTCGGACGGTACGTCGTACCGGCGCGAGGGTCC
The DNA here is from genome assembly GCF_000718785.1 of Streptomyces sp. NRRL WC-3626. GTDB lineage: Bacteria > Actinomycetota > Actinomycetes > Streptomycetales > Streptomycetaceae > Streptomyces > Streptomyces edwardsiae. Next base: position 113,388 of record NZ_JOCA01000021.1, read on the forward strand.
GTCCGGACGCCCCCGCCCGCCTCGTCCCCCGAAGCCGGATCCGGAAGCGGACTCCGACACGGGCGGCGAGGAGTCGTCGGAGGACTGAACGAGAAGGGGCGCCCCGTTTCTGACGGGGCGCCCCTTTTTGCCGTCGTGGCCGGCTGCGGTGCCGCGCGGGGCGGCGATACCGGGGCGCCGCCCGGCGGTCTCGCCGCGGGGCCGCCCGCCGTCGCGGGCTGCTACGGCGACACGGACCGCTCCGCTTCCGAAGGGGGCGGTCCGTCGTGTGTCCACCGTGCGGGACGCGGCGCCGGGTGTGCGGCCGCCGTTACAGGGCCACGCCGAGCAGGGCGTCCACCGCGCGGGAGACGACTCCGGGGGCGCCGGGGTCCGTGCCGCCGGATTCCTCCTGGAGGACGGCCCAGCGGTCCACGGCGGCCAGGGCGGCCGGGGCGTTCAGGTCGTTGGCCAGGGCCTCGCGGATCTCCTCGACCAGCGGCTCGGCGGGCGGGCCGTCGGGGCGGGAGACCGCCGCGCGCCAGTGGCCGAGACGGGTCACCGCGTCCTGGAGGACCTGGTCGGTCCACTCCCAGTCGGCACGGTAGTGGTGGGCGAGCAGCGCCAGCCGGATCGCCGCCGGGTCCACGCCGTCGCGGCGCAGTCGGGAGACGAAGACCAGGTTCCCCTTGGACTTGGACATCTTCTCGCCGTGCAGGGCGACCATGCCGGCATGGACGTACGCCGTGGCCATCGGGAACTCGCCGGTGAGCGCCTGGGCGTGCGAGGCGCCCATCTCGTGGTGCGGGAAGACCAGGTCGGAGCCGCCGCCCTGGACGTCGAAGCCCATGCCGAGGTGGTCGAGGGCGATGGCCACGCACTCGATGTGCCAGCCGGGGCGGCCCCGGCCGAGCGAGCCGCCGTCCCAGCTCGGCTCGCCCTCGCGGGCGGCCATCCACAGCATCGGGTCGACGGGGTTCTTCTTGCCCGGACGCTCCGGGTCGCCGCCGCGCTCGGCGGACAGCAGCCGCATCGCGGCGGCGTCGAGGTTGGAGACCTTGCCGAAGTGCGGGTCCGCTTCCACGGAGAAGTAGATGTCGCCGTCGAGCTCGTAGGTCGCGCCGAGGTCGCGCAGCCGTTCGACGAGCGGGACGATGCCGGGTATCGCCTCCACGGCGCCTATGTACTCCCGCGGGGGCAGCATCCGCAGCGCCGTCATGTCCTCACGGAACAGCGAGGTCTCGCGCTCGGCGAGCTCGGCCCAGTCGACGCCGTCCCGCTCGGCCCGCTCCAGCAGCGGGTCGTCGACGTCGGTGACGTTCTGGACGTAGTGAACCTGCCGCTTGGTGTCGAGCCACACACGCTGCACCAGATCGAACGCGTTGTAGGTCGCCGCGTGTCCGATGTGGGTGGCGTCGTAGGGGGTGATGCCGCAGACGTAGATACGGGCGACGGGACCGGGAGCGGAGGTGATCAGGCCGCCGGTCGCGGTGTCGTGGATCCTCAGGTCGCGGCCCTGACCAGGCAGGGCGGGGACCTCGGAAGCGGGCCAGGCATGCATGTCATGAGCCTAACCGGACCGCGGTTCGGAAAACGAACGGGAGCGGGCCGGATGACCGGGAAGGCCCTCTTGCGCGACGCCCTCCGGCATGCCGTCGCTCACGTCCGGGCCGGGCTGCCGTCCCCGTCCCATCGGGCTGCCGGTGCTACCCCGGGCCGGATGCCGGCCCTGTCCCGGGCCTGACGCCGGCCCAACGCTCCCGGCGACACGACGCCGGTCCGGCCCCGGACAAGCTATCGACTCCGCCCCCGGGGCGGGTATGCCGTCGCTGCGCGCGCGGCGCCCGTCACGTGGCCGTCCGGCCCCGGACCTGTGCCGGTCCGGTCCGGTCCGGGGCAGGCTGCCGGCGCCGGTCTCGGCTCGGGCAGGCTGTTGTTCCCGTCCCGGGCGGGGTGCGGTGCGTCGCCGGTCGGATGCCGGTCGGGCAGGGGCCGGCTGCCCGTCCCGGACCGGTTGCCGGTGTTCTCGGGTGGGCCGCCGGGTTCCGGCAGGGGGTGGGTCTGTTCAGACCGGGGGCCAGGGGATGGCCGGCCAGTCGCCGCCCGGCTGCGGGTGGACGGCGGTGGTGAGGAGGGTTTCGACGCGGGTGCGGGTGGCCGCGATCTCCGTGGGGGTGATGTGGGGGGTCAGGGCGGTGGTGAGGGGGCCGGCGGGGGTGAGGGCCGCGCTGAGGGCCTCCAGGACGTTCAGGGCCTCGGCCGTCAGGGGCTCGCCCGCCCAGCCCCACAGCAGGGTGCGGAGTTTGTCCTCGGCGTTGAAGGTGACGCCGTGGTCGATGCCGTACAGCGGGCCCTCCGCGGTGGGCAGCAGATGGCCGCCCTTGCGGTCGGCGTTGTTGATCACCGCGTCGAGGACGGCGAGCCGGCGCAGCCGCTCGTCGTCGGCGTGCACGAGCAGCGCGGTACGGCCCTCGCCGACCTCGGCGAAACCGATCGCCTTCCAGCCGGGCTCCGGCTCCTCGCCGTCCACCAGGGCGAGGAGTTCCGCGCCCGGCGCCGTCTCGATCCACAGCTGGCACATGCCCTCGCCGTACGGGCCGTCGCGGAGCACGGTGGGCGGGACGAGGCCCCAGCCGGTCGCCCGGGAGACCTCGTACGCCGCGACCTCGCGCCCGGCGAGCGTGCCGTCGGGGAAGTCCCACAGGGGCCGCTCCCCCGCGACCGGCTTGTAGACGCACGCGGCCTCGCGGCCGTCGTACGTCACGGTGCAGTACAGCGCCGCGTTCGACGCCTCACGGATGCGTCCGCGCACGGTCAGCTCGCCCTCGGCGAGCAGCACGGCCGCGGCCGGGTCGGCGGCCTTCACGCTCCGCGGCGGTATCCGTTCTGGCGCGGACATACGTGTCCTTCCGGGTCGAGCGGGAGACTGCACAGCGGGCACGGCGGCCGCCCGGCGTTGACGACGTCGAGGGCGCGCTTGGCGAAGGCCCGGGCCTGCGTGCCGGTGAGCCGGACGCGGAGCATCGGGGGCCCGTTCTCCTCGTCCTGGAGCAGCCGCTCCTCGGCCTCCGCGAGGTCCTCGTCCGTGTCGGCGTCCAGCTCGACGAGGGCCTGCGCCTCGACGATCATGCGCTGCTCCTCACCGTCCCAGGCGAGCGCCATCGTGCCGACGCGGAACTCCTCCTCCACGGGGGTGTCCAGCGGGGCGGAGTCGGTGATCTCGGCCGGCGCCATCGCCGGCACCGAGGCGCTGCCGCCGCTGCGGCGCACGACCTCGTCGAGCAGTTCGTCCATGCGCTCGGCAAGGGCGGCGACCTGGGTCTTCTCCAGGGCCACGCTGGTCACCCGGGAGCCGGCGGAGGCCTGGAGGAAGAACGTACGGCGCCCTGGCAGGCCGACCGTGCCGGCCACGAAACGTTCCGGTTGGTCGTAGAGGAACACCTGACGGGACACGTCCTGTCTCCATTGAGAGTCGTGGGGGTACGGGCGGCCGTGTGAACGGGCCGCACTGCGGCGACCGCTTCACCCTACTGCGCCCGACGATCACGGTGCGCCCGCGTCGCCTCCGACCGTGGCGTCGCCGGCCGGCGGCTCCTCGCGCGGCGCCAGGGACGCGAGGTCGCCGGTGTCGCCGAGGCGGACGAGAAAGGGCCGCAACCGGGTGTAACGGATCGCGGTGATGGAACACGGTTCAACGGCGATCCGCTGGAAGAGGTCGAGATGAAGTCCGAGTGCGTCCGCGACGAGAGACTTGATGATGTCGCCGTGCGAGCACATGAGGTACACGGCGTCGGCGCCGTGATCGCGCTCCACGCGCGCGTTCCACTCGCGTACCGCCTCGGCGGCGCGTGTCTGCATCGCGCGCATGGACTCCCCGCCGGGGAAGGCCGCCGCCGACGGGTGCGCCTGTACGACCTCCATCAGGGGCTCGTCCTTGAGCTCGGCGAGTTTGCGGCCCGACCAGTCGCCGTAGTGGCACTCGCCGACGCGGTCGTCGGTGTGCGGGGTGAGGCCGGGGCGTTCGTCCAGCAGCGGCTGAATCGTTTCCTGGCAGCGCTGGAGCGGGCTGGTGACGATCTCGGCCAGCGGCAGCGCGGCGAGCCGTCCGGGCAGGGCGGCGGCCTGGGCGGCGCCGCGGTCGTCGAGGGCGACACCGGGTGTCCACCCGGCGAGCAGTCCCTCGGTGTTGGCGGTGGAACGTCCGTGCCGGACCAGGAGCAATGTGGGCATGCGGCCCAGGGTAGGCGCACGCGTGTGTGTCGTGTCCGCCGAAGAGAAGGGGAGTGCGGTTCGTGATCGTCGACTGTGCCATCTACCGGGAGGGGCACCGGTCGGAGGGGCCCCGGGACTTCTCCGACGCGCTGGACGAGGCGCGGGCGGCGGGGGGATTCGTCTGGATCGGGCTGCACGAGCCGACGGCCGGCGAGTTCGACCTGGTCGCGCAGGAGTTCGGACTGCATCCGCTGGCCGTCGAGGACGCCCTCAAGGCCCATCAGCGGCCCAAGCTGGAGGTGTACGACGACTCGCTGTTCGTGGTCCTCAAGCCGGTCGAGTACGAGCCGCGGAGCGACACCGTCTCCTCCGGCGAGGTCATGATCTTCCTCGGTGACTCCTTCGCGGTGACGGTGCGGCACGGCGAGGGCGCGCCGCTCGCCGCCGTACGGCAGCGGCTCGAACGGGAGCCCGAACTGCTCGGTGAGGGGCCGACGTCGGTGCTGTACGCGGTCGCCGACGCCGTCGTCGACCACTATCTGGACGTGGCGACCGAGCTGGGAACCGACCTGGAGGAACTGGAGGCCGAGGTCTTCACCCCCGACGGGGGCGGCTCCCGGCACACCGCCTCCCGCATCTACAACTTCAAGCGGCAGATCCTGGAGTTCCGGCGGGCGACCGGGCCGCTGGCGCCGCCGATGGCACGGCTGGCGGGTGTGGGCTCGTACGGGGCCGGGGTGCCGTTCGTGGAGGACAGGGCGCGGCCCTTCTTCCGTGATGTGCACGACCATCTGACGCGGGTGAACGAGTCCGTGGAGGGGCTGGACCGGCTGGTCTCCGACATCCTCTCGGCGCATCTCGCGCAGATGAGCGTGCGGCAGAACGACGACATGCGGAAGATCTCCGCGTGGGCGGCCATGGCGGCGATCCCGACGATGCTCGCGGGGATCTACGGGATGAACTTCGAGCACATGCCGGAGCTGCACTGGGAGTGGTCGTATCCGGTGGTGATCGTGGCGATGGTCGCGCTGGAGGTGCTGCTGTTCCGGCTGTTCAAGCGGCGGGGGTGGATGTAGCGGACGGGCGTGGGGCCGGGGGCGGCCCGCCCTCTCAGGCCGCTTCGGGTTCCGGGCTCGCCGGGCCCCCCAGCGCGTCACGGCGTTCCGGCGTCCTGAGCGACACCATGCGGCGCCAGCCGCCCGCGCGTTCGTACGCGTACACCGCGTGGATGCCGGCCGCGAGGACGGCCGCCTTGGGTCCGGACCAGCCGAGGATGCGGCCCATGTGGGCCATCACCGCCAGGCTGACGTCCCGGTACACACGGATCTCCGCGAGCGCGCACTCGCGCAGGGTGCGCTGGATCGCGCGGCCGTGTCCGGCGTACGCGAAGCGCAGCAGTTCCTCGTGGCAGTAGGCGAGGTGGTTGTCCTCGTCGTCGGAGATCATCCTGACCGCGCGGCCGAGGTCCGGGTGGTCGGCGAAGTGCTTGCGGAGCATGGTCATCTGCTCGGAGGCGCGCTGTTCGGTGACCCTGCTGTGGGCGAGGTAGGTGACGATGTCCTGGACCGTGAGCGGCTCGTCGCGCTTGAGCTTGTCGTGGGCGAGGCCGATGCCGTTGCTCTCCAGGAGCATCGTGTAGTCGGTGTCCCGGGGAACCGGGACGGGCTCGAGGCCGCGCTTCTTCATCAGGGCGTTGAAGATGCGGCCGTGCTTGTCCTCGTCGGCGCCGTGCCTGGTGATCTTGGGGGCGAGGTCGCGCTGGGTCTCGGGCACCAGCGCGGCGATGCGGGCGTTCTCCCAGCCGCCCTGGGACTCTCCGCTCGCGGCGATGGAGCAGAAGAGTGCGAAGGAGTCGTCGTTGTCGACGATCTCCTGGAACAGCGTCTTGGCCGAAAGCATGGTGGGCCGCCTCTCCACGCGGACTCTGCAAAGAACGAGTCAAGTGCGTGGGGCGCGGGGCGGCAACAGGTGCGGCGGGTAACTCCGCCGAACGGAGTACGGGGTGGGGGTCGCGCGGGCGTAACCGGGTGGGACGCGGGGCGTTGCCGCGGGGGACGGCCGTGGCGGGGTGGGCCCCGAACCCCCACCACGGCCGCGGTGACTTACGCCAGGCCCGCGCGTTCCAGGGCCTCGGTGCCGGCGCGGAGCGAGGCGAGGCGCTCGTCGAGCGTGAAACCGGCCGGGGCGAGGGTGAGAGTGGTGACCCCGGCAGCGGCGTACGCCTTCATCCGGTCGGCGATGCGGTCGACGGAGCCGACCAGGGTGGTCCTGTCGATCAGGTCGTGCGGTACGGCGGCGGCCGCGCCCTGCTTGTCGCCGGCCAGGTACTTGTCCTGGATCTCGGCGGCCTCGCGCTCGTAGCCCATGCGCTGTGCCAGCTGGTTGTAGAAGTTCTGCTTGCGGCTGCCCATGCCGCCGACGTACAGCGCGGTGTACGGGCGGAAGGTGTCGGCGAGCGTGCTCACGTCCTTGTCGTCGCCTACGGCGAGGGGGACGGTGGGGCAGATGTCGAAGCCGTCGAGGGTCTTGCCTGCCTTTTCGCGGCCCGCGCGGAGGTGTTTGACGGCCGTGTCCTCGAGGTGGTCGGCGGAGGGGAAGATCAGCAGGGCGCCGTCGGCGATCTCGCCGGTCTGTTCGAGGTTCTTCGGGCCGATGGCGGCGATGTAGAGGGGGATGTGCTCGCGCTGGGGGTGCACGGTGAGCTTGATGGGCTTGCCGGGGCCGCCGGGGAGGGGGAGCGTCCAGTGGTCGCCGTCGTAGGAGAGGCGTTCCCGGGTCATCGCCTTGCGGATGATCTCGACGTACTCGCGTGTGCGGGCGAGCGGCTTGTCGAACTTGACGCCGTACCAGCCCTCGGAGACCTGGGGGCCGGAGACGCCGAGGCCCAGGCGGAAGCGGCCCTGGGAGAGGGAGTCGAGGGTCGCCGCCGTCATCGCGGTCATCGCGGGCTGGCGGGCGGGGATCTGGAAGATCGCCGAGCCGACGTCGATACGGCTGGTCTGGGCGGCGACCCAGGTGAGTACGGTGGCGGCGTCGGAGCCGTACGCCTCCGCCGCCCAGCAGACGGCGTATCCGAGGCGGTCGGCTTCCTGGGCCACGGCGAGGTTGTCCGCGTCCATTCCGGCACCCCAGTAGCCGAGGTTGATCCCTAGCTGCATGACCGTCTCCCCTTACCGATGAGTAACGTCGCTTTGCGGAGACCATATACCTCCCGTGGCGTGGTGGGTGGGTACCTCCCGTGCCTCCCCGGTGCCGTGACGGCATGCGAGGTGCCCCCGGGGCGAGAGGGGTACCTCCCCGTGGGGAGGACGGACGCGACGGCACCCCGCGAGCGCCGGTCCGCGCGCGCCCCCGGCTCGCCTCCGCGGCCCCGGGCAAATCCGTTGTCCACAGGCCGCCACACCCAACGCTCCGCCCAGTAATCTCGGCGTTCATGGAGCAGAGGCATCTCGGCCGTACCGGCCTGCGTGTGTCCCGGATCGGGCTCGGGACCCTGACCTGGGGCCGGGACACCGACGAGCACGACGCCGCGGACCTCTTGAAGACGTTCTGGGAAGCGGGCGGAAACCTCGTCGACACCGCCGATGTGTACGGCGACGGCGAGTCCGAGTATCTGCTCGGCAGGCTGATGGACGGCCTCGTACCCCGCCGGGACCTCGTCATCTCGACGAAGGCCGGCAGCGTGCCCGACCCGGACCGCCGGTTCGACGGTTCGCGCGGCCATCTGCTCTCCGCCCTCGACGCCTCCCTCGCCCGCCTCGGCACCGACCACGTCGACGTGTGGCACGTCCACGCCTACGACCCCGCCACCCCGCTCGACGAGACCCTCGAGGCGCTCGACGTCGCCGTCGGCAGCGGCCGCGTGCGCTACGCCGGTGTCTCCAACTTCTGCGGCTGGCAGCTCGCCAAGGCAGCGACCTGGCAGCTCGCCGCGCCCGGCGCGCGCACCCGGCTGGCGAGCACACAGATGGAGTACTCGCTGCTCCAGCGGGGCGTGGAGCGCGAGGTCCTGCCCGCCGCCCTCGATCTCGGCATCGGCCTGCTGCCGTCCTCACCGCTCGGCCGGGGCGTGCTCACGGGCAAGTACCGCAACGACTCCGCGCCGCGGGACTCCCGCGGCGCCTCGGAGCATCTCGCCCCCTTCGTCGCGCCGTATCTCGACGACACGGCCGGCCGGATCGTCGACGCCGTGACCACCGCCGCGGACGGCCTCGCCGTGACCGCGCTGCAGGTGGCCCTCGCCTGGGTCCGTGACCGGCCCGGGGTGGCCGCCCCCATCGTCGGCGCGCGCCACGCGCAGCAGCTCACGGCGGCGTTGTCAGTGGAGGCCCTTAGTCTTCCTGACGAGATCTGCCGGGCGCTCGACGATGTGTCGGCGCCCGTGCACCGCTATCCCGATCACGACTGGAGCACGCTGTGAGCACGGAGCCGCCCGAGACCGCGGAGGACGCCGAGAAGCCGGGGACGCCCGCCGAGGGCGCGCAGGTGTCCGAGGCCGAGGCCGAGCTGGCCGCGCAGCGCCTGGAGCGGGAGCGGATCGAGCGGCGCAGGGCGGAGCGGCAGGAGCCGATCGAGGCCGGGGCCAAGCTGAGCGGCACGGCCGCCGATCTCCTGGCCGCCGTCAGGGCCGTGGAGAGCGGTGAGAAGCCGGCCGCGACCGTGTTCGAGGAGGCCGCGCCGGCACCGCGGAGGCCCGCGCCCGAACCCGCACGGCGGGCTCCGGCGGTGGCTCCCGGGCCGGTGGCGCCCGCCGCGGGAGCCGTCGAGGAGGTGCGCGAGGTTCTCGTCCAGGGGGGTGCGCCGGAGGGCATCGCCGTACAGGCGGCCGAGGTCGGCGCCGATGTGCTGCGCGCGGATCCCTGGCAGTTGCTGCGGGTCCCCGGGGTGCGGCCGGAGCAGGCGGACGGGTTCGCCCGGGCGCTGCTCGGTGCCGGGGCCGGGCCGGACGACGAGCGGCGGGGGCGGGCGGTCACCGTGTGGCTGCTGGAGCAGGCCGCGCTCGCCGGGCACACCGCGCTGGAGACGGCCGCACTGGTCGTCGCGCTGGAGCGGCAGGGAGTGCCGGAGGCCGAGATGGCCGTGCAGAACGCCATCTCCGAGGGTGACGTCCTCGTTTTCCAGGACGTCGTCGGCGAAGCCGGGGACGACGAGGAGGACGAGGAGCGGCCGGTTCGGGTGCTGGTGGGCCTGGAGCGGTACGCGCTGGCCGAGGAGAGTCTGGCCGACGGGCTCGGGCGGCTGATCAACTCCGTGACCGAGCGGGGCGCGGAGTGGGAGCGGGCGGCCACCTCGGCGGAGGGTCCGGCCGGGGAGCTGATCCGGGCCGTCGCGGGGCACGGGCTGGTGCTGCACACCGGCGGGGAGGCCTCGCTCGCCGAACCGGCGGCGCTGGTGGCCGCCGCGCGGGGTGTGGGGCTGCGGGTGTGGGCCGTGGCCCACGGCCCGGTCGGGCGTGCGCGGTTCGCGGCCCTCGTGGGCGGCGAGGGCACCGGCGTCGTCACCGTGGCGGGGCTGCTGTCCGGTGCCGAGGGGCCCGGGCGGGACGCCGACGGGGCGCTGGACGTCGATCTGCTGGTGGTGCTCGACGCCCCGCAGCTGGACGTCGAGACCGCCGCGCTGCTGACGGAGTCGCTGCCGGACGGGGCGCGGCTGGTGCTGGCCGGTGATCCGGGCGTGCTGTGGTCGGTGGGGGCGGGGCGGGTGTTCGCCGATCTGCTGGCGGCGCGGGTCTGCCCGCAGATCGCCTCGCGGCGCCCGGATCCCGGGCCGCTGGGCGAGCTGGTGTCCGGGATCGGCGTCGGCGAGCTGAACCAGGTGGCGGCGCCCGGCAAGGAGGTCGTGATCGTGCCGGTGCGGGACGCGGGAGAGGCCGTGCACCGGGCCGTGCAGCTGGTGGTGGACTCGGTGCCGCGCGCCATCGGTGTGCCGGTCGAGGAGACACAGGTGATCACGCCGGGGCACGGGGGCGCCGTGGGCACCCGGGCGTTGAACGCCGCGCTGAAGGAGCGGCTGAATCCGGGACCGGGGCGCTTCGGCGGGTTCGATCCGGGTGACCGGATCGCCTACTCCCCCGCTCCCGGGCGTACGCTGCCGGGCCGCGTGGCCTCGGCCGACGCCGAGGGGCTGCACCTGGAGTGCGGGGGCGAGGAGATCGTCGTACCGCGGGAGCGGGTGGAGTCGGCCGTGCGGCACGGCTGGGCGCTGACCGCGCACCAGGCGGTGGGCTGCCGGTGGCCCGCGGTGGTCGTGGTGCTCCCCGGTGACGCCGCGCAGGTCCTGAGCCGGCCGTGGGTCTATACGGCGTTCAGCCGGGCGGACCGGCATCTGTCCGTGGTGCACGGTGTGGAACAGGCACTGCCGCGCGCCGTGGCCGAGGTGACGGCGAAGCCGCGCACCACGCGACTGCCGTTCCTGCTGGCCCCGCAGGTGCCGCCGGTGGCGGAGGCCTGAGCCGCGGCGTCGTTCGCGGGTGGCGGCACCGGGTCGTGCCGCCACCGTGCGGTGGCGGGGCCACGCCACCTTGCGCGCGGGTGCCCGTCGGGGTCAGCGGTGGTTGGCGTCGAGGGGGTCCAGGTCCTCGTCCTCGTCCAGGCTCGGGTCCAGTTCGTCCTCGATGTCGTCCTCGAGGTCGTCGTCGTCGAACACCGCGCTGACGTCGAAGCGGCACACCACCTGCTGCGGGTCCACCTGCTCGAACGGCGACTCCAGCCACTCGCCGGGTTCGGCGGGTTCGTCCGATGCCGCGACCCAGAGCGTGGAGTCGCCCTCCTCCAGCCCGAACTCCTTGTGCCGGGAGGCGATCTCGTCCGGCTCGAACTCGCCGAACAGCAGACCGAGGGCGCCGTGGACGGTCCCGGACGCCTCCGTGCTCTCGTCGTCGTCCGCCGCCTCGATGCGCTGGGCGTGGGCGCGCAGCCGCTGGGGTTCCACGACGGCGTAGTCGCGGCGGATCAGCACGCTGACCGCCGCCGGTTCCTCGGGACCGGTGTACGGCGGCGCGTCCTCGGCGCCGGGGATCTCGAAGGGGGTGACCTCGTCGTAGCGGTCGTAGAGCAGTTCGTCGTACGTCTCCGCGGCCGCGGCCAGCTGGTTGAACGCCTCGTAGACGGCCGGGTCGTCCTCCCCCGACCGGCGTTCGACCGCGGCCAGGTGGCGGTCGAGCGCGGTCTTGACCGCCTCGGCGGCGGCGCGTACCTCGGCAGCGGTGGACTGCGCAGCATCAGACATAGTGCAGACGCTATCCGTACCGGGGCCCGGCCCGCACAATAGATGCGATGCCGGAATACGAATTTGCCGACGTGTACGTACCGCGCGGGGTCTCCCGCAAGGAGACGGCACGCCTGCTGACGGACCATGCCGAGTACGGTCACTGGGAGTTGTACCGCTTGACGCTGATGCGTGACGGCAGTCGCAGGGTGCGGCTGCGGAGGCGGATCATCCGCCAGGTGCGAGCCACCTGGTGATCCAGGGCCTGTCCGGGCCCTGGCTGGGACACCCGACCGGAATCACATAGGGAGCGGACCCCGCGAGCGCGGGGTCCGCTCCCTATGTGGGGTGTCACGCGGCGGCCCGTGCCTTGCGGTAGAGGACCGCGCCGGCGAGCAGCGCGCCCGCGCCGACGGGCAGGACGAGGCCCATCGGCAGCTCGCTGCCGGTCTGCGCGAGCTGGGTGTCGGGCAGGGGCTGGGTGCCGCCCGGCTCGTCGCCGGTGGAGGGGCGGTCCGGGGTGCCCGGCTGTCCGGGGCTGCCGGGGTCGCCAGGGTTGCCCGGGTCACCGGGGTCACCAGGGTTACCGGGGTCGCCAGGGTTACCGGGATTGCCCGGGTCACCCGGATCACCGGGGTCACCCGGGTCGCCGGGGTCGCCGGGCTGCCCCGGGTCACCCGGATCGCCGGGCTCACCCGGGTCACCAGGGTGCCCCGAGCCGCCGTTCGCACAGGCGTTGCCCGCCGTGCCGTTGCCCACGCCGACGACGTCGACGCTGTTGCCGCAGACGTTCACCGGGATGTGGACCGGTGCCTGGACATGGTTGCCGGACGCCACACCGGGAGAGCCGGTGGCGTGTCCGCCGGCGTGCGCGCCACCGTGGCCGCCGGAGTCGCCGTAACCGCCCGCGGAGGAGCCTCCCCGGTTGGCGCAGGAGTTCCCCACGGCCGGGTTGAGGAGGCCCACGACGTTGACGGTGTTGCCGCAGACGTTGAGCGGCACGTGCACTGGCACCTGCACGGTGTTCCCGGAGAGGACGCCGGGCGAGCCGGAGGCGTGGCCCGTCGCGCCGGAGTCGGCGTGAGCGGCCCCGCCGGCGGCGGCGAGCACGCCCGTGGCGGCCGCCATCGTCATCAGGCCCTTGCGGGTGACCTGTCGCATTGCTGAAATCCCTGCCTTCGACCTGGTGCCGGGAATGGGCGCTGCGCCGCATTCCCCGTGTTCCGACGTTCGGTGAGACCGGTCGGCCCCGGAGCGCATGGCGCGCGCTCCGGGGCCGACGGGCTCAAGCCCTCAGCGGGCGTGCCCTAGAGGGCGAGGCACAACGTCACTTGTTGATGCAGACGTTGCCGAAGGCGGGGTTCAGCAGGCCGATGACGGAGATCGTGTTGCCGCAGACGTTCACGGGGACGTGAACCGGGACCTGCACGACGTTGCCGGAAAGGACACCCGGGGAGTGCACCGCGGCACCCTGGGCACCGGAGTCGGCGGCGGCCAGACCCGCACCCGCGAGAACCAGACCACCGGTGGCAGCGGCGACGGCGACGACCTTCTTGAGCATTGTTCCTCCTAGTTGGCAAAGCGATCCAAAGTCGCGGATCACATCACGGGTAACGAGGAGGGAGTAATGAGGCTACGAGCTTATCGTCGCATTCACTCTTACCGGTCAACTCCGTACGTCTGCACGATTGTTGATCCCTTGCGGCACCAGGGTCAGGACGCGTCGAGGAACCGGTCGAGCACCCGTACGCCGAACTTCAGACCGTCCACCGGCACCCGCTCGTCGACCCCGTGGAACATGCCCGCGAAATCCAGCTCCGGGGGCAGCTTCAGCGGGGCGAAGCCGAAGCCCCGGATGCCGAGGTCGTCGAAGGACTTGGCGTCCGTGCCGCCGGAGAGCATGTACGGGACGGCCTTGGCGGCCGGGTCCTCGGCCACCAGCGCGGACTGCATCGCGTCCACGAGGGCGCCGTCGAACGTGGTCTCGACGGCCTTGTCGGAGTGGACGTCCTCTCGCCGAACGTTCGGGCCGAGGATCCGGTCCAGGTCGGCGAGGAACTCCTCCTCGTGTCCGGGCAGGAAGCGGCCGTCCACGTGCGCGGTCGCCTCACCCGGGATGACGTTGACCTTGTAGCCGGCGCCCAGCTGGGTGGGGTTGGCGGTGTTGCTGAGCGTCGCGCCGATGAGCTTGGCGATGCCGCCGAGCCGGGCGAGGGTGCCCTCCATGTTCTCCGGGTCGAGCTCGGTGCCGAGGGCGTCGCCCAGTTCGTCGAGGAAGGCCCGGGTGGTCTTCGTGACGCGGACGGGAAACTCGTGGCGGCCGAGGCGGGCGACGGCCTCCGACAGCTCGGTGATGGCGTTGTCGCGGTGGATCATCGAACCGTGCCCGGCGGTCCCGGCCACGGTCAGCTTCATCCAGTGCATGCCCTTCTCGGCCGTCTGGATCAGATACAGCCGGCGCTGCTCGCTGACGGTGAACGAGAAGCCGCCCACCTCACTGATCGCCTCGGTGACGCCCTCGAAGAGGTGCGGGTGCCTGTCGACCAGGTGCCGGGCGCCGTACGTGCCGCCGGCCTCCTCGTCCGCGAGGAAGGCGAGGACGACGTCGCGCGGGGGCTTGCGTCCGCTGCGCATCCGGTCGCGGACGACCGCGAGGGTCATCGCGTCCATGTCCTTCATGTCGACGGCGCCGCGCCCCCAGACGCAGCCGTCGGCGATCTCGCCGGAGAAGGGGTGGTGGGTCCAGTCGTCCGCGTTGGCCGGTACGACGTCGGTGTGGCCGTGGATGAGCAGCGCGGGCCGGGACGGGTCCTCGCCCTCGATCCGGGCCACCGTGGAGGCGCGCCCCGGGTGCGACTCGAAGATCTGCGGTTCCAGGCCCACCTCGGCGAGCTTCTCGGCGACGTATTCGGCCGCCTTGCGCTCGCCGGGACCCGAGTGGTCGCCGTAGTTGCTGGTGTCGATCCGGATCAGCTCGCGGCAGAGGTCCACGACCTCGTCCTCACCGGTGACGCTCCTGGCCGTGTCGGTCCCGCTCACGTGCTGCCTCCCGCTGCTGGTGTTCCCGCTGGTGGTGTTCCCGCTGGTGGGTCGTCGTCCCCCCATCCTCCCTCCCCCGCGGGCGGGCCCCAAGACCCGGCCCCGCCCGTCGTCCGCCGTTCACACCTCGGCGCGGCCGGGCGGGGGTGATCGGCCGCCCCGGAACACCTGGTAATGTTTACGTCGTCGCCACGGGGGAAATCCCGCGCGACAGACACCTTGTCCGGGTGGCGGAATGGCAGACGCGCTAGCTTGAGGTGCTAGTGCCCTTTATCGGGCGTGGGGGTTCAAGTCCCCCCTCGGACACATGAAGCGCGAGGGCCGCGACCGCGAGGTCGCGGCCCTCGGGCGTTGTCGCGGAGGGTGACCTTTGACCACGCGTTCCTGCCCCTGCGGGCTCCCCGAGGCGTACGAGGCCTGCTGTGGGCGGTTCCACTCGGGGGCCGCCGCCGCGCCCACCGCCGAGCGGCTGATGCGGTCGCGGTACTGCGCGTTCGTTCGGGGGGAGGTCGCCTACCTGCTGCGGACCTGGCATCCGCGGACGCGGCCGGAGCGGCTCGAGCTCGATCCCCGGATGCGGTGGACCGGGCTGGAGATCCTGGAGACGGGCGACGGGTCGGCCTTCCACGCCGCCGGGACGGTGACGTTCCGGGCGTCCTACCGGGGCGGCTCGCTGCACGAGCGCAGCCGGTTCGAGCGGGTCGACGGGGCCTGGGTGTACGTCGACGGGGAGTTCCTCGACTGACCGGTCGCGTACCGGCCATCGCGGGGCAGATTGGCCGTTTCTCGTCTGCCTCACCACCCCCGTCAGGCGCTTAATGGTGCTCCCGCGCGATACGCGGGTGCGGGACCGGGTGACGGCGAGTCGGGGGGCGGCCATGAACTACACGGGAAACATCGGCGCACCGCCGCCCCAGCCTCCCCCGCCACCGCCGGCTCCTCCCAAGGGGGGCCCTCTGGTCCTCCGGGTCAGCCGCCGCATCCTGTGGGTGGGGACGGCCGCCGTCCCACTGCACAACATCGCCTGGGTCGACGCCTTCAGACTCAAGCCCGACTGGGGCGCGGCCTTCCTCCGCATCCTGAAGTGGCTGTTCGGCGCCTTCCTCGTCTACGCCGCGATCTACTACGTCAGCGAGGGCGAGGCGCGCCTCGGGGACGGCGGCGGTCCCGCGGTCGTCGTCCTCGTGATCGGACTGGTCGTCACCTTCATCGAGTTGTTCTCCTCGAAGAAGCCGGTGCTCGTCGTGGAGATGAACAGCGGCTCCCGCGTGATCGTGACCTTGCCGACCGTGGAGGAGCTGCGGGCGATCGCCGGGCGGATCGTGGACGCGATCGACAATCCGGCGGCCGAGTTCACCGCCATCGTGCAGCAGTTCACCAGCCGACACACGCACAACTACGGACCCGTCGTCAACATGACCGGCGGCCGGGAGAACACGGGGTTCAAACTGTGAGCGGGGAATCGAACTACTACGGGCCCGTGGTCAACATGAACGGCGGCCGCGAGAACATCGGCATCAACTACGCCGGTACGGCCGGGGACATGGAGCTCCGCGCCGCCGTCGGGGATCTCACCGACCTCCTGCGGGACCTGCGCCCGCATCTCGCCCCGGACCAGGACCGGACCGTCGGGGAGGCGCTGCCCGAGCTCGTTCCCGACCGGGACGCCCTGCGCGAGCGCGGCATCGTCCTGGCGTCCCTCGCGCAGATCGCGGCCACCGTCGGCGAGGTCGGCCGGCCCGCGGCGGAGGCGGTGGGCCGGCTGCTCGCGCTGCTGGGCTGACGTTGCGGGAAGCGTCCGTCAGGGCGCCAGGATGTCCAGTTCCTGGAGGGCGCCCTCGGTGATCTCGCGGGTCAGCTTCTCCGCGCGGGCCGCGTCGCGTTCGCGGACCGCCTCCGCGAGCTGGACGTGGAGGGTGACGGCGGCGGGGTCGGGGTCCTCGAACATCACGGCGTGGTGGGTGCGGCCGGACAGCACCTCGGCGACGACGTCGCCGAGCCGGGCGAACATCTCGTTGCCGGAGGCGGTCAGGATGACGCGGTGGAAGGCCACGTCGTGGAAGAGGTAGCCCTCCAGCCGGTGACCGCTGGCGTTGGCGACCATGCCGAGCGCGCACTCGGTGAGCTCGGCGCACTGCTCCGGGGTGGCGTGGCGGGCGGCGAGGCCGGCCGCGACGGGTTCGATCGCCGAGCGCAGCACCGTCAGCGAGCGCAGCTGGCGGGGGCGGTCCGCGCCGGCCAGGCGCCAGCGGATGACCTGCGGGTCGTACACGTTCCACTCGCAGGTCGGCAGGACCGTCACGCCGACGCGGCGGCGGGACTGGACCAGGTGCATGGACTCCAGGACGCGGACGACCTCGCGCATCACGGACCGCGAGACGTCGAAGCGCTGGGCGAGCTCGTCGGTACGCAGGACACTGCCGGGCGGGTAGTCGCCGGCGGTGATCTCGGGGCCGAGGGTGTCCAGTACGCGGCCGTGCAGCCCCCGGCCCGTGGTGCTCATGCACTCAGAGTACGGGGCGGGTCACGGGAATAAAAAGTCAGACTTATATGTCACAGAGTCTTGAATTCGTCGTACCTAATGAGCTTCAGTTGCGTCGACATCACGTGTCGACGAAGACAGCAGACAGTGAGGCAGCGATGAACACCCCCCATGTCGTCGTGGTCATGGGCGTCGCGGGCACGGGCAAGACCACCATCGGTCCCCTGCTCGCGGCCCGGTACGGCGTCCCGTACGCCGAGGGCGACGACTTCCACCCGCCGGCCAACATCGCCAAGATGTCGGCCGGCACCCCGCTCACCGACGACGACCGGTGGCCCTGGCTGGACGCCATAGGCGACTGGGCGCACGGCCGGGCCGGGCTCGGCGGGGTGGTCAGCTGCTCGGCGCTGAAGCGGTCGTACCGCGACCGGCTGCGGGCCGCCGCGCCCGGCGTGGTCTTCGTGCACCTCACCGGTGACCGCGCGCTCATCGAGGACCGGATGTCGCACCGGCAGGGCCACTTCATGCCCACGGCACTGCTCGACTCCCAGTTCGCCACGCTCCAGCCGCTGGAGCGGGACGAGGCCGGGGTCGCCGTGGACGTGGCGGGAAGCCCCGAGGAGATCGGCGAACGGGCGGCCGCCGCCCTGGACGCCCTCTCCGAGCCGACCCCGTAGGTCCCTGACCGGACCCCGCAGTCTCCGGGGCGCCCCCACGTCCCCGGTCATCTCCCCGACCCCCGTAGAACAAGGGAACCACCGTGACCAGACTCAGCGTTGAGATGCTGGCGGCGGACGTACCCGAGCCGATCACCTCGGCCGGCCACGCCCAGCTGGGCATAGCCGTGCTCCTGGGCATCGCCGTCATCGTCCTGCTCATCACCAAGTTCAAGCTGCACGCCTTCCTGGCGCTGACCATCGGCTCGCTCGCGCTCGGCGCGTTCGCCGGCGCGCCGCTCGACAAGGTCATCGTCAGCTTCAGTACCGGCCTCGGCTCCACCGTCGCCGGCGTGGGCGTGCTGATCGCGCTCGGCGCGATCCTCGGCAAGATGCTCGCCGACTCCGGCGGCGCC
Source organism: Streptomyces sp. NRRL WC-3626 (assembly GCF_000718785.1). GTDB lineage: Bacteria > Actinomycetota > Actinomycetes > Streptomycetales > Streptomycetaceae > Streptomyces > Streptomyces edwardsiae. The sequence continues at coordinate 131,378 of NZ_JOCA01000021.1, forward strand.
GACCAGATCGTCGACACGATCCTCGCGAGGGCGAAGGGCCGCACCATGCCGTGGGCGATGGTGCTGATCGCCTCGGTGATCGGTCTGCCGCTGTTCTTCGAGGTCGGCGTGGTGCTGCTGATCCCCGTGGTGCTGATGGTCGCCAAGCGCGGCAACTACTCCCTGATGCGCATCGGCATCCCGGCGCTCGCCGGTCTGTCCGTGATGCACGGTCTGGTTCCGCCGCACCCCGGTCCGCTGGTCGCGATCGACGCCGTCGGCGCCAACCTCGGTGTGACGCTGGCGCTGGGTGTGCTGATCGCGATTCCGACGGTCGTCATCGCCGGTCCGCTGTTCTCGAAGTACGCGGCCCGCCGGGTGGACGTACCGGCGCCCGAGCGGATGATTCCGCAGCGGCCGTCCGAGGACCTGGAGAAGCGTCCCGGTTTCGGCCCGACGCTGGCCACGATCCTGCTGCCGGTCGTGCTGATGCTCGCCAAGGCGCTGGTCGACATCGTCATCGACGACCCCGAGAACAGCGTGCAGCGCGTGTTCGACGTGATCGGCTCCCCGCTGATCGCGCTGCTCGCGGCGGTGCTGGTCGGATTCTTCACCCTCGGCATGCCCGCCGGGTTCAGCAAGGAGCGGATGCAGCAGCTGGTCGAGAAGGGGCTCGCGCCGATCGCGGGCATCCTGCTGATCGTCGGTGCGGGCGGCGGCTTCAAGCAGACGCTGATCGACACCGGTGTGGGTCGGATGATCCTGGAGATCTCCGAGGACTGGTCGATCCCGGCGCTGCTGCTGGCCTGGCTGATCGCGGTGGCGATCCGGCTGGCGACCGGTTCGGCGACGGTGGCGACCGTCTCGGCGGCCGGTCTGGTGGCGCCGCTGGCGGCCGACATGTCGACCACGCACGCCGCCCTGCTGGTGCTGGCGATCGGTGCGGGTTCGCTGTTCTTCAGCCATGTCAACGACGCCGGGTTCTGGCTGGTGAAGGAGTACTTCGGGCTGAGCGTCGGACAGACGATCAAGACCTGGTCGATCATGGAGACGATCATCTCGGTGGTCGCCGGTGCCCTGGTGCTGCTGCTGTCGCTGATCATCTAGACGGAGACCGTACGCGTACGGCCCATCCGTTCCTCTTCGAGGGGCGGGTGGGCCGTACGTCGTTTCAGGGTCGCCACAGCGGGTGCTCACGCTCCGCCCAGTCGCGGTCGACGGAGCCCGTGCGCATGCCGCGCCGGGCCTCGGGGTCCGCCAGGGCCATGCCGATGTGCCCGGCGAGGACGATGCCGACGGTCAGCGCCAGCCAGTCGTGGACGAAGGTCGCGCTGGTGCGCCACACCAGCGGGGTGAGGTGGGTGAACCACATCATCAGCCCGGTACCGAGCATCACCAGCGTGGCACCCGCGATCCAGGCCGCGTAGACCTTCTGCCCGGCGTTGAACTTGCCGGCGGGGCGGGACGAGGGCCGCTTGTCGCGGCGCAGGGCGGCCCGCAGCCAGGTCCGGTCGTGCGGGCCGAAGCGGTTCAGACGGCCGAGGTCGGAGCGGAAGGCACGGGAGGCCAGACCCAGGAGGACCGGGACGGGCAGGGCGAGCCCGGACCACTGGTGGAGGGTGACGACGAGAGCGCGGCGGCCGACCAGCTGGGCGAGCTGGGGGACGTAGAGGCAGGCCGCGGTGAAGACGCAGACGCCCATCAGTACGGCGGTGGCGCGGTGCACCCCGCGTTGCGCGCGGCCGAAGCGGCGTACGGCGGTGGCGGCGGGCAGGGTGTCAGCTCGTGGGCTCATCGTCGCGTCCGTTCGAGCGGCCGACCCAGGCGTCGATGTCGTAGCCGCGCTCCTCCCAGTAGCCGGGTTCGACGTCCTCGGTGACGGTGATGCCGGAAAGCCATTTGGCGGATTTGTAGAAGTACATGGGGGCCACGTAGAGACGGGCGGGGCCGCCGTGGGCGTGGCCGATGTCCTCGTCCCGCATGCGCAGGGCGACCAGGACGTCCGCGCGGCGGGCCTGGTCCAGGGTGAGGCTCTCCGAGTAGGCGCCGTCGAAGCAGGTGAAGCGGACCGCGCCGGCCGAGGAGCGCACTCCCGCGGCGTCGAGGAGCCGGGACAGACGCACCCCCTCGAACGGCGTGTCCGGTACCCGCCACCCGGTGACGCACTGGACGTCCTGCACCATGCGGGTCTGCGGGAGGGCCTTCAGTGCGGCCAGGGTGTAGGTGGTGGGGCGGTCGACGAGGCCGTCGACCGTCAGGCGGTACGTGTCCGCGTTCTTCTTCGGGACGGACGAGGTGACCGAGTAGTAGCGGAAGCCGCCGCCGTTGGGCAGGAGTCCGGTCAGGCCGGTGGGGTCCTTGTCGGAGGCTCCGGCGAGGAAGGACTCCAGGCCGCGCTGCAGGGTGGGCGCGGCGGCCACGCCGAGGGCACCCAGTGCGAGGGTGCCGAGGAAGACGCGGCGGCCGACGGGTGTGCCCCGTGTGTCCCTGCCGTCGTCGTCCGGGGCCTGCGGGGGCTGTTCGGGGTTCACTCCTCCATTCGAGCACCCGCGTCCCCGTGGGGCCAGGGATCGCGGGGCGCCCGTCAGACTTTCGTAAGCCGCCGCTACGAGGTGCGCTCGGCCTCCTTCTCCAGCTGGAACGCCTCGTTGCCGAGCCCGATACGGGCGTGCTTGCCGGGGTCGCGGGAGCGCAGGACGGCGCCCTGGACGAGGCCGACGGCGAGGGCGAGCCCGATGATGCCGGGGAGCAGCCAGGGCAGGGCGGAGCCGGGGCCCGCGCCGACCAGGACGTCGAAGTCCTTGACCGTGTAGCCGGCGATGACGACCAGGGCGAGGCCGGCGAGCGCGGAGGTGACCAGCCGCCAGCTCTGCGCGCCGGCGGCGCCGCGCCGGACGAAGAAGACGACGACGGACAGGGACGCGATCGCCATCAGCACGATCACGCCGAGCGCGCCGATGTTGCCGCCCCAGGTGAACAGGTGCAGCACGGGCGCGGTCGGGTCGCCGGTGGGCTTGTCGTCGGTGAGGGCGAAGGCGAGGACCAGCGCGGCGGCGATGCCGGTCTGCAGCAGCGAGCCGGTGCCGGGGGCGCCACTGGTGCCGGTGGTGCGGCCGAAGGCGGCGGGCAGCAGGCTCTCGCGGCCCATGGCGAAGGCGTACCGGGCGACGACGTTGTGGAAGCTGAGCATGGCCGCGAACATGCCGGTCACGAAGAGGATGTGCAGCACGTCGGTGAAGGTGGAGCCGAGGCGGTCCTCGGTGAGGAAGAACAGCAGTCCCGCGCTCTGCTCCTGGGAGGCGCCGATGATCCCGGAGGGGCCGGTGGCGATGGTGAGGGCCCAGCTGCTGAAGGCGAAGAAGACGGCGACGCCGGTGACCGCGAGGAACATCACGCGGGGGACGACCTCGTGCGGCCTGCTGGTCTCCTCGGCGTAGACGGGGGCCTGTTCGAAGCCGAGGAAGGCGGCGATGCAGAAGCACAGGGCGGTGCCGACGCCGGCGCCGGTGAGCGTGTCCGGGTTGAAGGCGTGCAGTGACAGGCCCTCCTTGCCGGGGTCGGCGACGGCGGCGATGTCGAAGACGACGACCAGCAGCACCTCGATGACCAGCAGCACGCCCAGCACGCGCGCGTTGACGTCGATCTTGAGCCAGCCCAGCGCGCCGACGGCGAGCACGGCCACGAGCGCCGGAATCCACCAGGCGACCTCGAGGTCGGCGTAGGTGGCGAAGAGACCGGAGACCTCGAAGCCGAAGATGCCGTAGATGCCGACCTGGAGGGAGTTGTAGGCGACGAGGGCGACCATGGCGGCGCCCGCTCCGGCGGTGCCGCCGAGGCCCCGGGAGATGTAGGCGTAGAAGGCGCCGGCGTTGTGGACGTGCCGGCTCATCTCGGCGTAGCCGAGGCTGAACAGGACCAGTACGACGCCGAGGGCGACGAAGAGGAGCGGCTGGCCGACGATGCCCATCACCGCGAATGTGGTGGGCATGACACCGGCGACCACCATGAGGGGGGCGGTCGCGGCGAGGACGGAGAGCAGCAGGCCCCCCGTGCCGAGGCGGTCGGCGCGCAGGGCGCGCTCCTGGCCCTTGAAGGTGCTGATCCCGTCGGCTGTGGCTCTGCTCGTGCTCGAACTGTCAGTCGTCATCGAACGGCCGTCCTTGGTCGGTTGCGGTTGTCGGCGTACAGGGACGTGGAGGGTTGGGGGGAGCCGGGGTCAGGCCGTGCCCAGGGCTGTGGCACGGGCGGTGCGGAAGGCGGTCAGGGCGTCACGGGCGGGGTAGGACCAGGGGTCGGGGGTGGCGTGGTCCCCGATGCGGTGGAAGAGGGCGGCGGCCTCGGCGCCGCGGCCCTCGCAGACCTTGGCGTGGGCGAGGAAGTTGAGGTCGACCAGGCGGCGCGGGTGGCCTTCGTGCTCCCACTCCAGCCACCAGTCGAAGGCGGCCTTCATCACCTGCCGGGCCCGGCGGCCGACCCAGTGGCCGGAGGCGACCGGGTCGGCGGGTTCGTGCCCGGCGGCGGCCAGGGTGCGGTAGCGCTCGGCGTGCGCGATGACCGGGAGGATGGCCAGCGGGGAGTCGGCGGGCGCCTGTTCGGCGGCCCAGTTGGCGAAGTCGTACACCTCGTGCAGCGGGTCGGGGCCCGCCTCCACGCGGCGCTCCGCGAGCCAGGCGACCACGAGGTGGTGGGCGTGGTGGTGATCGGCGTACCGGGTGCGCACCTGCTCGAAGAGCCGGATCACATCGCCCTCGGCGCCCTGGGCGCTCTCCAGCAGGAGCAGTCCGAGCCAGGGGGTGGGGTCGGCCGGCACCGGCTCCGCCGCTTCGATGCAGGCCTCGCGGGCGCGGGCCGGTTTCTCCTTGCCGCGCAGCGCGCGCCGCACCTGGGCCAGGGCGAGCAGCACCGACGCGTCGGCGGAGTCGGGTTCGGCGAGCAGCCACTCACGGGTCCAGGCGGCGCAGTACGGCTCCCCCGCCAGCACCGTGATCCGGTGGCCCCTGCGGTCCCAGTCCTCCCCCGTGCGGACCAGCAGTGAACGGGTGCTCTGCCACCGGCCCTGCGCCAACGCGGTCCGCGCGGCGATGAGTTCGGCATCGTCCAAGGCCTCGTCGAAGGCCTGTGCCGCCCTTCTGCGGGCACGGCCGAGGGGAGGCGGGGGTGGGGGCACCGCGGAACTTCCTCACGCGCTCTTCTTGTGGTCGTCCGCTCACGGCCGGTGGTCGGTGGTGGCAGTGGTCGGCTGCCGAACGCCATGAGCTGATCACTCACAGCAAACCGTCAGCCAACGGATCACGTCAAGGGCACCCTCGGTATTACACGCGTCAACTGCGATCACGAACGGGCTACTTGTGACAGCGGGGCCGAGGGGCGTCCGCTGGTTGGATGGGATGCATGAGTGCCGAAGAGATCATCGACATCGTCGACGAGAACGACCGGGTCGTCGGGCGGTCCCCGCGCGGGGAGGCTTACGAGCGCGGACTGCGCCACCGCTGCGCCTTCGTGCTCGCGCGGGATGCCGGGGGACGGATCTTCGTCCATCGCCGTACGCCGACGAAGCTGGTCTTTCCCTCCCTGTACGACATGTTCGTCGGCGGTGTCGTCGGGGCCGGCGAGAGCTACGACGAGGCCGCGCTGCGGGAGGCGGAGGAGGAGCTGGGGGTGAGCGGGCTGCCGCGCCCCGAGTACGCCTTCACGTTCCGGTACGACGGGGAGGGCGGCCGGAGTTGGTGGTCGGCGGTGTACGAGGTGCGGTGCGACGGGTCCGTGCGGCCGCAGGCCGAGGAGGTCGAGTGGTGGGACTTTCTGTCCGAGGCGGAGCTGGAGCGGCGGCTCGGGGAGTGGGAGTGGACTCCGGACGGGTTGGCCGCGTACGAGCGGTTCAAGGCGTACCGCGCGGGGCGGGCGGCGGAGGGCTGAGCCGGGGTTCGCTCCCGGGCCGAGCCGGGGTCGGTTCCTGGCCGCCGGGGTGGTGCCGGGGTGGTCCCGGTAGGGTCGCGGGGTGATCGACTTTGTGCGGAACGTCCGGTTGTGGTTCGCGCCCGACGAGGTGCGCCGGGAGGGCGACACGCCCGACTACCGGTTCTCCCTGGCGAACGAGCGGACGTTCCTCGCGTGGCTGCGTACCGCGCTCGCGCTGATCGGGGGCGGGTTCGCCGTGGACCAGTTCCTGCCGGAGCTGCGGTGGGGGTGGCGGGTCGGGCTGGCGCTGGCGCTGCTGGCGGCGGGCGCGTTGTGCGCGTTGCGGGCGGTCAACCACTGGGTGCGGTGCGAGCGGGCGATGCGGCGGGGGGAGGATCTGCCGGTGTCGCGGTTTCCGGCTCTGCTGAGTCTCGTGGTGGCGGTGGTGGCGGGTGTGATGGTCGTGGTCGTGCTGGTGGGGTGGGAGGGGTGAGCGGGGCGCTGCCGCGAGGGGTGGTGGAGCGGGACCCGGGGCTGCAGCCCGAGCGGACTCGGCTGGCCTGGCGGCGTACGACGTTGTCGGGGACGGTGGTGGCCGTGCTGGCGGTCAAGGCCGCGCTGGCGGGTGGGGGGTCCGTGGGCGGGGTCCTGGCGTGCGCGGTCTGCTGTTTCGGGTGGTTGGGGTTTCTGGCGGTCGCCCATCGGC
>NZ_JOCA01000022.1 GCF_000718785.1 Streptomyces sp. NRRL WC-3626
CTGCGCTCCGTCGACCGGCCCGTCTACGACACCCTCATGGCCGACCAGCTCGACACCGCCCTCGAACAACAGGGCAAGGGCGACCTCGGATCCCTCCTCGCCGGCGCCGACACCTGGACCGTCGCCGGGTCGAAGGTCCGGTAGGCGATGCTGCGTCCGGTGCCGCGGCCCGCCGGGCTGTTCGACCAGGTGGTGGCCCGGCTGCGGCAGCAGATCACCTCGCAGGTCTGGCCGGTGGGCTCCCGTATTCCGACCGAGCCGGAACTGGTCCGGCAGCTCGGGGTGGCCCGCAACACCGTCCGAGAGGCCGTGCGGGCGCTCGCCCACAACGGACTCCTGGACATCCGCCACGGTTCCGGCACCTATGTGGTGGCGACCAGTGAGCTGGAGGGGGTGATGCGACGCCGCTTCGCCGCCGTCGGGGAACGTGATCTCGTCGACGTACGCGATGCCCTGGAGGTGGCGGCGGCGAGGCTGGCCGCGCTGCGCCGAACGGAGGAGGACCTGCGGCGCATGAACGGGCTGCTGGACGGCGGCCCCGCCTTTCACCGGGCCCTGGTGGCCGCCTCCCACAACGAGGCGCTGATCACGCTGCATTCGGACCTCACCGAGTTGCTGCCGTCCGGCGAGGACCGGGCCGGCTGCTCCTCGGCCGATCACGCCCGGCTGATCGCCGCCGTTCACGCCTCGGCTCCGCGGGCGGCCGCGACGGAGGCGGTGTCCCACGTCCCGGCGTGGCACGTGGGCACCTGATCGGTCAGAACGGCATCTCGAAGTGGACCGTGGCCACCCCCGGGCCGTGTTCGCCGGTGGTCCGGGCGTCGAAGATCTCCTTGGCCATGCCGCGCCAGAACGCCTCCGCGCCCTCGACGTCCACATTGGTGTGCAGATAGAGGCAGTCGTAGCCGGGGGTGCCGGCGACGAAGTCGCGGGCCGCGTTCACCAGGGTGCGCGCCAGGCCCCGGCGCCGGTGCTCCGGGCGGACGTAGACGCGGACGAGCTGGGCGGTGGTGCCGGACGGATAGCGTTCGGCCAGCCAGCGGGGGTGCGGCGGGTGGGCCGGTCCCCGGGAGTGGACGGCGGTGGTGGCGACCACCTCGCCGTCGTGGACGGCCACCAGCAGGGTGTGCCGGGGATCGTCGAGGTAGGTGCCCTTGAGGTCCGTCACATCACGGTGCCAGCGGGGCACATAGCCGTATCCGAACTCCTTGTAGAACGTGTCGAGCATGACGGCCCGGGCACCGTCGACGTCCGCCGGTGTCGCGGGACGCACGGTGTAACCGGCGGGCGTGTTCCGACTCATCGTGGGGTCCTCTCGTATCGGGGACCTCACAGTACCTGACAATGAAAATGATTACCGATATCGTGTCGACCGGTCGCGGCCCTGTCGTCAGGGCGGCGTCGTACGCGACGACACGAAAAGGGGAGCCGTGGCTCATCTGCTGGTGGTCGAGAGCTGGGTCGGTTCGATGAGCAGGCTGCTGCCACGGGCGATCCGGGAGGGCGGACACGAGTTCACGTTCCTCACCCGCGACCTGCATCACTACCTGCGGTCCGCGCCCGAGGGTGTGGCGCACCCGCTGCTCGGGGCACGCAATGTGATCACCGCCGACACCAATGACACCGAGGCCCTGCTGCCCCGGGTGCGGCGGCTGCACGAGGTGCTGGGCTTCGACGGCGTGCTCACGTCGTGCGACTACTACCTGCCCACGGTGGCGCGCACGGCCGCCGCGCTGGGGCTGCCAGGACCGGCTCCGGAGGCGGTCGGGCACGCCTGCCGCAAGGACGCCACCCGTCGGGTCCTGGCCGAGGCGGGAGTGGCCGGGCCCCGCTTCGCGGTCCACGAGGAGTGGGCCGAACTCGCCCGTGCGGCACGGGAGATCGGCTATCCGCTGGTGGCCAAGCCCGTCGACCTGTGCGCCGGCATGTTCGTGCGCCGGGTGGACGACGAGGAGCAGCTCGCCGCCGCCGTCGGGGCGCTGGCCGACTTCCCGGTCAACGCGCGCGGGCAGCGCCGGGTACCCGCCGTTCTGCTGGAGGAACTGCTGGACGGTCCGGAGGTGAGTGTCGAGACCGTGTCGCACGCGGGCGCGGTGCACGTGATCGGGGTGACGGACAAGAGCGTCGGCGGGGCACCCGCGTTCATCGAGACGGGCCACATGTTCCCGGCCGCGCTGTCGGCGGCGGACGCCGACGCCGCCGAGCAGACCGCGCTCGGCGCGCTCAAGGCCCTCGGGCTGACGGACGGCGTGGTGGCGCACACCGAGATCAAGCTGACGTCGGCCGGTCCGCGCGTGGTCGAGGTGAACCCTCGCCCCGCCGGGAACCGCATCACCGAACTGGTACGGCATGTCACCGGCATCGACCTCGCCGCCGCCTTCGTCGACGTGTCCCTGGGCCGCGCCCCCGACCTGCGGCGCACGGACACCGGGCTGCGCAGCGCCGCCGTCGGCTTTCTGGTGCCGGAGGCGACGGGCACGCTGGAGACGCTGGACGGTGAGCGGGTGCGGACCGCGCCGGACGTCCTCGAGGCGCAGTTCGCCGAGCCGGGACGGCAGGTGAGGGCGGCCGGCAGCAACAACGAGTACCTGGGCCATGTGATGGCGGCCGACCCGGCGGGGACCGGCGCCCGCGCCCGGGTCGAGGCCCTGCTCGGCGAGGTGCGGTCCGGGCTGGTGATCCGATGAGCCCCGCCGCCCCCGCGTCCGCCCGCACGGCGACGACGTACGACGAACTGCTCACCCTCGCCCGTGCCGGTGAACTCGGCCCGGATCCGGCCGGGTTGCGGATCTCCGTGGCCTTCACCACCCGGCAGGCCGTACGGCACGAGGGGCGCGGCACCGGGTACCGCAACGAGGTGCTCAGTCTGCGCCTCGCCGAGGCCGTCGGCAGTTGCGCGGTCGAGCCCGGCACGCTGCCCGACGGCGCGGTGGAGGACTGCGCCGGCGCGGACGTGGCCCGGCTGCTGGAGCATCCGACGCCGCCGGTGCGGGTCGCCGCGCTGGACGCGTATCTGATGCACGTCACCCCGCACACCCCCAAGAACGGGGCGCGGCCCCTCACGCTGCCGTCCGGGACGTCGCTGGAGAAGTCCCGGGTCCGGGCCGAGGCCGTCGCCGGGCTGCTCGTCCTGCCGCCCGGGGCGACGGTGCTCGTGGTCGGCGTGGTGAACTCCCTTCTCGAAGCGCTGCGTTCGCGCGGTCTGGGCTATGTCCCGTGCGATCTCAAGGGCGGGGTCACCGAATGGGGCGAGCCGGTCGTCACCGACGCCCTCGGCGCCGCCGGCCGGTGCGACGCGCTGCTCGTGTCCGGGATGACGCTGGGCAACGGCACCTTCGAGCCGCTGCGGGAGCACGCGCTGCGGCAGGGCAAGCAGCTGGTGATGTTCGCCCAGACCGGGAGCGCCGTACTCCCCCGCCTCCTGGGGCACGGGGTGAGCGCCGTGTGCGCGGAGCCGTACCCCTTCTTCTGGCTGGACGGCGGCCCCGGCACCCTGCACCGCTACCGCGTCGACTGTCCGGGAGGCACCCGGTGACCACCGCCGCCGTACGCTCCGCCGCCCGTCCGGAACTGCTCACCCTGCTCGGCCGTACCCCCGTGGTACGGATCACCGCCGGACTGCCGGGACCGCACCCCGGTTTCTGGGCCAAGCTCGAGGGACTCTCCGCGGGCGGGATGAAGGCGCGGGCCGCCGTGTCGATGCTGATGGGCGCCCGTGAGCGCGGCGAGCTGCGGCCCGGAGCCCCGGTGGTGGAGTCCACCTCGGGCACCCTCGGTATCGGGCTCGCCTTCGCCGGACAGGCGCTCGGGCATCCCGTCGTGCTGGTCGGTGACAGTGAACTGGAGCCGACGATGCGGCAGTTACTGCGCTCCTACGGGGTGCGGCTGGAGATCGTGGACCGGCCCGAGCCGCAGGGCGGCTGGCAGGCCGCCCGTCTGGCCCGGCTGCGCGATCTGCTGGCCGTACTGCCGGACGCGTACTGGCCGGACCAGTACAACAACCCGGACAACACAGCCGGTTACGCCTCCCTGGCCGCCGAGCTCGCCGCCCAGCTCGACCATGTGGACGTGCTGGTGTGCAGTGTGGGCACCGGCGGGCACAGTGCCGGTGTCATCGGACCACTGCGCAGGCACTGGCCCCGACTCCGCCTGATCGGCGTGGACTCCACCGGCTCCACCATCTTCGGCCAGCCCGCCCGGCCCCGGCTGATGCGCGGCCTCGGCAGCAGCATCCATCCGCGCAATGTCGCCTACGACGCCTTCGACGAGGTGCACTGGCTCGGTCCCGCCGAGGCCGTGGACAGCTGTCGCCGGCTGGCACGGGGCAGTTTCGTCAGCGGCGGCTGGAGCACCGGCGCGGTCGCCCGGGTCGCCGCCTGGGCGGCCCGCGTCCATCCGGGCGCGGTCGTCGCCACCGTCTTCCCCGACGGGCCGCACCGCTATCTCTCCACCGTCTACGACGACGACTTCACCACCGCCCACGGCGTCGACCCGGCCACCGCGGCCACCCGCCCGGTGCAGCTGCCGCACCCGTACGCGGCCGAGGCCACCGGCTGGGCCCGGTGCACGCGCGTCACCGATCCGCTCACCCGTCCGGAGGAGGGACGGTGAGGACCGGTCTGCGCACCGTGCGCCTCGAACTGACCGAGCCGCTGCGGATCTCCCGCTCGACGATGTCCGCCCGCGAGGCGGTGTGGCTGAGCGTCGAGCACGACGGCGTGACCGGTCACGGCGAGGCCGTCAGCAGCGTCTACTACGGCCTCGACGCCGCCGCTCTGGGCCGTCGTCTCACCGACGCGGGTGCGGACTTGGCCCGCTTCCCCGACCCGGAGGCCGCCCTGGACGCCCTGCGCACGGGCGAGCTGGCCGCCGGGGACACTCCCCCGGCGGTGACCGCCGCCGTGGACGCGGCTCTGCTGGATCTCGTCGGCAAGCGTGCGGACCGCCCCGTCCACCGGCTTCTGGGCGCCGCCGTCGCGCCGGTCGTGGCCACCGCGCGCACGATCGGCATCGTCTCCCCCGCCCACGCGGCGGCGCAGGCGCGCGGTCTCGCGGCGAGCGGATTCGAGATGCTCAAGGTGAAGGCGGGGGCGGCCGATCCCGAGGAGGACGTCGAGCGCGTACGGGCCGTCCGCGCCGCCGCGCCGGACGCCCGGCTGCTCCTGGACCCCAACGGCGCCTGGACCACGGCGCAGGCGACGTCACTGCTCCCCCGGTTCGCCGAGCTCGGCGTCGAGGCCGTCGAGCAGCCCCTCGCCCCGGGCGACCCGGAGGCCCTGGCGGCGCTGGCCGCACGCTCGCCGCTGCCGGTCGTCGCCGACGAGGACGCCGTGAGCCTGGACGACGTACGCCGGCTGGCCGGGCGGGTGCACGGCGTCAACGTCAAGCTCGCCAAGTGCGGCGGGGTGCACGCGGCCCTGCGCATCGCGGAGGCGGCCGCCGGCAGCGGCACGGAGCTGATGCTGGGCTGCCTGACCGCCAGCAGCCTGGGTCTCGCGCCGGCCGTGCATCTCGCCGACCGGGCCCGCTGGGCCGACCTGGACGGGCATCTGCTGCTCGCCCGCGACCCGTGGACCGGGATCGGCGGCCAGGACGGCCGCGTGAGGACGAGCCGACTGCCCGGACTGGGCGTCGTACCGCGGGAGGGCGACCGTGCGGACCTGGCATGAGATACGCCGCTTCCCGCCCGCCGTACAGCTGCTGCTGGTCAACCAGCTCGGCGTCAACACGGGCTTCTATCTCCTCGTCCCCTATCTCGCCACGCATCTCACGGAGAACCTGGGGATGTCGGCGGCCGTCGTCGGCGTCGTCCTCGGGGTCAGGAACCTCAGCCAGCAGGGCCTGTTCGTCATCGGCGGTTCCGCCTCCGACCGGCTCGGGGCGCGCGGCGTCATCATCGCCGGATGCGCCCTGCGCACCGCCGGGTTCGCGCTGTTCGCGCTCGGCGACGGCCTGGGCGTGCTGCTCGGGGCGTCCGTTCTCAGCGGGTTCGCGGGGGCGCTGTTCAATCCCGCCGTACGCGCCTATCTCGCGCGGGAGGCCGAGGACCGCAGGGTGGAGGCGTTCGCCCTGTTCAACGTGTTCGCCACCACGGGCTCGCTGATCGGGCCGCTGCTGGGCAGCGCGCTGCTGCTGGTGGACTTCCGTACGTCGGCGCTGACCGCCGCCGGGATCTTCGCGGTGCTGACCGTCGCACAGGCCCTGGTGCTGCCCGCCCGGAAGGCCGAGCCGAGCGCGGGCGGTGTCCTCGCCGACTGGCGGGAGGTGCTCGGCAACCGCGCGTTCCTGGCCTTCGCGCTCGCCATGTCCGGCCTGTTCACCCTGGAGAGCCAGCTGTATCTGCTGCTGCCGGACGGTGCGCGTCACGCCACCGGCTGGGACGGCGCCGCCGGACTCGTCTTCGTGGTCGGCGCGGTCACCGGTCTGCTGTTCCAGCTGCGCCTCACCCGCGCGCTCAGACAGCGGGGGGACAGGGCCCTTTGGACGGCGGTGGGGCTGGGCCTGATGGCGGCCGCCTTCCTGCCGCCCGCCCTGGTCGCCGGGGCGTCCGGCAGCCCGGACGGTGCGGCCGACGCGGTACTGCGGCTGCTGCCCGTGCTGGCGGGGGCCCTGCTGCTGCACCTCGGGGTGATGGTCGCCCAGCCGTTCGTGATGGACCTGGTCCCCGCCTTCGGCCGCCCCGGACTGACCGGCACCAGTTTCGGCGTCTTCTACATGATCTCGGGCGTCGTGGCGGCGGCCGGCAACGCCGGCGTCGGCTGGGCCATGGACACCGGGCGGGACGGCGGCGCCGCGTGGCTGCCGTGGGCGTGCTGTGCGCTGGCCGGGCTCGCCTCCGCACTCGGCGTCGTACGGCTGCGCCGCCTGGGCTCGCTGCCCGCACCGCCGCACTCCGCCGTCCCCACGGCCGTACGAGGAAGGACCCCGGCATGAGCGGCAACCTGCTCACCGACAACCCGGCGCTGTACGAGGCCCGGTTCCCCGACCCGGCCCGGCTGGCCGGGCGCTGGACGGAGGACTATCTGCGGCGGCACGGCGCGGGACGGCGCGTGCTGGACCTGGGCTGCGGCACCGGCCGTGACGCCGCGTGGCTGCACGACGCGGGCCGCGAGGTGACCGGCGCGGACCTCTCCCAGGCCATGCTCGCCCACGCCCGCGACCAGCACCCCGGACCCGGGTACGTCCGTGCCGATCTGCACGGATTCGACCTGGGGCAGGGGGTGTTCGACGCGGTGGTGTGCCTGGACAGCGCCCTGCTGTACTGCCACACCAACGACCAGCTCGACGGCTTCCTGTCGTCCTGCCGCCGTGCCCTGGTGCCGGGCGGGCTGCTCGTCGCGGAGATGCGCAACGGCGCGTACTTCCTCGGCCGTACCGACCTGCTCGACACGCCCCGGAGCAACGAGTTCGTCTGGCAGGGCACCGTCCACCGGTCCGTCACCACCCTCACGGTGGACCGTACGGAGCAACTTCTGCGCCGCAGGCGCGTGTGGACCACCGACGACGGGTCGTCGCCGCCCGTCGAGCAGCGGTCCGCGTGGCGGCTGCTGTTCCCGCAGGAGCTGCGCCATCTGCTGGCCGCGCACGGCCTCGAGGTCCTGGAACTCCACGACGGACCGGGGCCGCGCACCGAACCCCCATGGCACGAGGGCCTGCTCCCCGGCCGCACCACCGATGCCGACCGGCTGCACCTCGTGGCCCGTCTCGAATCCGAGGAATCCTGATGCACGACGATACGACCCGTTCCCTCTCCTTCTCCGCCCTGCGCCGGCGCGGCTTCCTCGCCGCGACCGGGGTGGGCGCGCTCACCCTGGCCGGCTGCGGCGGCTCCGGTTCCGGTTCCGACGACGGTGCCGGTGACGGTGCGCCGAAGAAGGGCGGGCGGCTGCGCGCCGCGTTCGCGGGCGGTGGCGCGAGCGAGACCCTCGATCCGCACCTCGCCAACCTGTTCGCCGACGCCGCCCGCGCCAAGGCCCTGTTCGACAAGCTCGCCGACTACGGCGCCGATCTGTCCGCCGTACCCCGCCTCGCCGCGAAGTGGGAGTCCAACACGGCGCTGGACCGCTGGCAGGTCACCCTGCGCGAGGCCGCCTTCCACGACGGCAGACCGGTCACCGCGAAGGACGTCCTCTACAGCTACCGCCGGATAGCCGACCCGAAGCAGGCGTTCCGCGCCAAGGCGTCCCTGGAGCCCATCGACCTCGACGCCAGCCGCGCCACCGGCGAACGCTCGGTCGAGTTCGTGCTCAAGCGGCCCACGGCCGAGTTCCCCAACATCCTGGCGGCGTTCGGCGCGTACATCGTGCCCGACGGCGCGACCGAGTTCGACAAGGCGCCGGTCGGTTCGGGGCCGTTCCGCTTCGTGTCGTTCGCGCCGGGCCGTTCCGCGGTGTTCCGCCGCTACGACGACCACTGGGAGGGCGCCCCGCACCTCGACGAGATCGAGTTCCTCGTGGCGAACGAGGAGTCGGCGCGGGTGAACGCGCTGCTCGGCGGGCAGATCGAGTACGCCCACGAGCTCAACCCCACCACCGCGCGCGCCCACGAGGACAAGGGGCAGATCGAGATCGTGCGGCTGCGGGGCAGTGCCATGCAGGCCTTCTGCATGAAGACCGACCGGCCGCCGTTCGACGACCCGCGGGTGCGCCAGGCGCTCTTCCTCATCGCCGACCGCCAGGAACTCGTCGACGGCGCGCTGTCCGGCGCGGGCGAGGTCGGCAACGACCTGTTCGGCAAGGGCTACCAGTACTACGCCGACGGCCTCCCCCAGCGCGAACAGGACCTCGGCAAGGCCCGCGCGCTGCTGAAGCAGGCCGGTGCCGAGGATCTGCGGGTCACCCTGGACACCTCCGCCGTCGCCGCCGGATTCACCGAGGCCGCCGGGATCTTCCGCGACCAGGCGAAGAAGGCCGGGGTCACGGTCGAGGTGCGGATGGGCAGCAAGGACTCCTACTGGAGCGACATCCTCGACCAGGGCACCCTGTGCTGCTACCGCTCGGGCGCCATGCCCATCGAGGCGCACATCTCCCAGCGGCTGCTCACCGACTCCTCCACCAACGCCACCCGGTGGCGGCACAAGGACTTCGACGCGCAGTACCAGCAGGCCCAGTCCACCCGCGACCCGGCCGAGCGCGCCGCCGTCTACGAGCGGATGCAGCGCCGGCTGTACTCCGAGGGCGGCTTCCTCGTCTGGGGGTTCGCGGACTGGATCATCGGAACCGGCCGTCAGGTCAAGGGGGTTGAGACCGACGCGCCCGCCAACACGCTCGACTGGGCGCGCTTCGACAAGGTGTGGCTCGCGTGAGCGGACCACGCTCCTTCGTCGCCCGGCGGCTGCTGCTCGGCGTCGCGCAGACCGTGGCCGTGGTGCTGCTGGTCTTCGCGCTCACCGAGGCGCTGCCGGGCGACGCCGCGGTCGCCCTCGCCGGGGACCAGCCCGACCCGGCCCGGATCGCGGCCATCCGGGAGGCGATGAAACTCGACCGGCCGGCCTGGGAACGGCTCGCCGACTGGACGGCCGGGCTGCTCCACGGCGACCTCGGCACCTCCCTGGTGTCCGGCCGTCCGGTGAGCCTGTACCTCGCCGACGCCTTCGGCCCCACCCTGCTGCTGGCGTCGCTGACCGTGCTGCTCCTGGTGCCGGCCGGGTTCGGGCTCGGGGTGCTGGCCGCCCGGCACGCGGGCCGGCCGGTGGACCGGCTGATCAGCTCCGTCACGCTCGCGGTGTACGCGGTCCCCGAGTTCGCCCTCGGGGTGCTGCTGGTGACGGTGTTCGCGCTGCGGCTCGGCTGGCTGCCGCCGACCGCCGTCGGCTACGGCACCGATCTGGCCGCCCATCCGGCCGCGCTGGTGCTGCCCGTGCTGGTGCTGCTGTCACGGCCGGTGTGCTCGCTGGTGCGGCTGGTGCGCGCCGGCATGATCGACGCGCTCGCCTCCCCGTACGTGGCGCAGGCCCGGCGGTACGGCGTGTCCGGCGCCCGGATCAGGTACACGCACGCGCTGCCCAACGCGCTGGCGCCCGCCGCCCAGCAACTCGCCCGGACCGTCGACTGGCTGCTGTGCGGGGTCGTCGTCGTGGAGGCCCTGTTCGTGATCCCGGGGCTCGGCACCGTACTGCTGGGCGCCGTGGCGGAACGCGATGTGCCGGTGGTGCAGGGGCTGGCGGTGGTGTTCGGTGTGGTGACCGTCGTACTGAACCTCGGTGCCGATCTGGTGGCGCACCGGCTGGCTCCGCGGGCGGGGGTGGCCGCGTGAGCCGGCTTCGTACGGGCCGCTTCGCCCTCGGTGTCACCGTCGTCGCCGTACCGCTGCTTCTCGCCCTCCTCGGGCCGGTGTTCGCGGGCGGACCGGGGCCGCGGGCCACGTCGTTCACACTGGGCGGGGGGCACTGGCTCGGCACCGACTTCGTAGGCCGGGACGTGTGGCGGCAGGTCCTGCACGGCGGGCGGCCGGTGGTGCTGACCGCGCTCGCCGCGACCGCCCTGGCCTATCTGGTGGCCCTCCCGGTCGGTCTCGTCAGTGCCCTCACCCGGCACCGCCGCCTGGAGGACCTGCTGATGCGGCCCCTGGACGTGCTGCTGGCCGTCCCGTCGCTGCTGCTGATCCTGCTGGCGGCCACGGTGTTCGAGCCGGACGCCGTCGGGCTGGCGCTGCTGGTCGCGCTGGCCCAGGTGCCGGACGCGGCGCGTCTGGTGCGGGCCGCGGCCGCGGAGGCCGCCGCCCGGCCCGCGGTGGAGGCGCTGCGCATGCAGGGCGAGACATGGTGGCGGATCGCCGTCGGCTATGTCGGCCGCTCCATGTTGCGCACCCTGGCCGCCGACGCCGGCACCCGGCTGACCGGCGTGCTCTACCTGGTCGCCACGGCCGCCTTCCTGGGTGTCGGTGTGGCGCCGGACGCCGCCGACTGGGCGGTCATGGTCGACCGCAACCGCACCGGACTGTTCGTGCAGCCGTGGGCGGTGGTCGTCCCCGCCGTGCTGATCGTCGCGCTGACGACGGGGACGAATCTGCTTTTCGACGCCGCGCTGGACAAGGGCGGCAGACGGACCGGGAAGGAAGCACGTCCGTGAACCACGAGCACACGGTGGCGGAGATCCGCGACCTGCGCGTGCGGGTCGACGGCCGGTTGATCGTCGACGGTGTGAACCTGCGGGTGCCGCCCGGCAGGGTCACGGCGCTGATCGGCGCGTCCGGCAGCGGCAAGACCACCACCGGGCTCGCCCTGCTCGGCGAGTACCCGGCGGGCGCCGAAGTCACCGGCGAGGTACGCGTGGAGGGCGGCGGCCCGGTCGGCTACGTCCCCCAGCATCCTGCGGCGGCGCTGAACCCGGCCCGCCGGGTGTCGGCGCTGCTGACGGACATCGCGCGGGCGCGGGTGCGTCATCTGCCTGTGCGCCGGCGCCGGTTGGCGGCGCGGGAACGCGTGCTGGAGGCCATGTCCGAGGCCCAGCTCCCCTCCGCCGCGGAGCTTCTGCGACGCTACCCGCACCAGCTCTCCGGCGGCCAGCAGCAACGCGTCGTCCTCGCCCAGGCGTTGCTGCTCGGCGCGCGGGTCGTCGTGGCGGACGAACCCACCACGGGCCAGGACGCGCTGACGAAGAGCCGTATCGTCGAGCAGCTCACGGCGGTCAGGGCGCGGGGCATCGCGGTGGTGCTGCTCAGCCACGACCTGGACGTGGTGCGGGCACTCGCCGACGAGGTGGTGGTACTGAGGGCGGGCCGGGTCGTCGAATCGGGCCCGGCCCAGCGGCTCCTGCTCGCCCCCCAGCATGCGTGGACCCGCGAACTACTGTCGGTTGAACCGGAGTTGCCCCTTGCTGAGGCACCGACCACCGAACAGCCCGTACTCCGCATCCGTGCCCTGACCGCCCGCCACCGGGACGGCTCACGCGCCGCCACCGTCGTACTGCGCACGCCCGAACTCGACCTGTTTCCGGGGCAGTCGCTCGCCGTCGTGGGCCGTTCCGGCAGCGGGAAGACCACCCTGGCCCGCTGCGTCGCCGGACTGCACCGGGACCACGACGGAGAGGTGCTGCTGGACGGCGCCCCGCTGCCGCGCAGTCTGCGCGACCGCGACCGCGGCCAACTGGCGGCCGTGCAGTACGTCTTCCAGGACGCGCACGCCGCCTTCGACGAACACCGTCCCGTCGTACACCAGGTCGCCCGCACCGCCGTACGGCTGCGCGGCACCGACGAGGACACGGCGCTCCGGGAGGCGCTGACCACGCTGGCCGGCCTCGGCCTCCCGGAGGAACTGGCCCGCCGGCACCCCGGCCGGCTCTCCGGCGGCGAACTCCAGCGCGCCGCCCTCGCCCGCGCGCTGCTCGCCCGCCCCCGCGTCCTCGTCTGCGACGAGATCACCTCGGGCCTCGACCCGGTCACCCGGCGGGGCATCCTCGACGTGCTCACCGGGCTGGTCCGCGGCCGCGACGGGCTGTCCCTGGTGCTCATCACCCACGACCTGGACACGGCGTCCCTGGCCCACCGCATCGCCGTACTCGACGCCGGCGAGCTCGTCGAACAGGGCCCGGCCCCACAGATCCTGACCACGCCGGCCCACCCCGTCACCGCGTCCCTGGTGGCGCGGACTCGGGCGGGCGGGACGACCGCGTGACACACACGAGCAGCTCTGTCACGAACCGGTCGAACGCTGTTCGGCCAGGGCTGAGTCGGCGGACCCCGGCCGACAGTTCCCTCTCGTCCTCTGTTCCTCGGTGCCGCACGGGTTGATCATGAGGTGATGACCACAACACCGTGGAGGTGCTGAATGACAGTCTCGATCCGGCCCGCCGCGCCTGAGGAAGCGAGCTCCTTATCTGATCTAGCGCTCCGCTCGAAGGCTCACTGGGGGTATGACGCGGAATTTCTTGAGTCATGTCGGGAGGAACTCACCCTCACGGATGCCGAACTGGACATTCGTCGCACGACTGTTGCCGAGCGAGACGGCAGCGTTGTGGGATTCACGACCTTGGAGGGTGAGCCGCCGCAGGGCGTCCTGGGCATGATGTTCGTCGACCCGGACGCGATCGGACAGGGCATCGGGCGTCTGTTGTTCAGCCATGCTGTGGAGACTGCGCGAGCGTCGGGATTCACCCGGTTCACCATTGACGCGGACCCGAACGCTGAGCCCTTTTACCAGGCCATGGGGGGCATCCTTGCCAGCCGGGTTCCCTCCGGGTCGATTCCTGGCCGCACCCTCGCCCAGTACCTGCTCGAGGTTTCGCGCTGATGGCAGCCTTCCGTCCCATCGGGCTGAGGTCCCCGGCGGGTGGGCCTGCGAGTCATGGGCGCGATGAGTGCCCAGGCCAGATGTGCTTCAGAGTGTTGCGGGAGACGCTCGGGCCTTGAACACCGTGGTCGCTCCTCTGGAGGCACCTGAGACACGTGGCCGCCCATCACGCTCACACCGCACGCGACCGAACCGGTACTTCGACGTACCCGGGCTCGCTGTACGGGTCGTGTACGGGCTTGTACTGGTCCGGTCGCGTGTCCTGGGACCGGCGAGCCGGGTTGGTAGGGACAACTCGCGGATCTGGGGATGTGGTGTCAATGGCGGCCCGCCAACAGAAGAAGCCGTGCAACGGCGGCGACGACAAGCCGGCGATCTGGGCCGGTTACGGCAAACTGGTCAGGCTCTTCCGGGACAGGGCGGGGCTCACACAGCAGGCACTGGCCGATGCCGTGCAGTACTCGTACGAGCAGGTCGCCTCCATCGAACAGGGCCGCCGCCCGGCGAAGGCGGCGTTCACGGAGGCGGCGGAGAGGGTGCTGGGGGCGGGTGGGGTGCTGGCCACGCTCCAGGACGAGGTGGAACGGGCGAAACTGCCGACCTTCTTTCAGGACTTCGCGCTCATCGAGACGGAGGCGGTCAGCCGGTTCTCCTACGACCCGTTGCTGGTTCCGGGGCTGCTTCAGACGGAGGCGTACGCGCGGGAGCTGTTCGCAGGGCACTGCCCGCAGCTCAGCGAGGAGACGGCCGAACAGCATGTGGAGGCGCGGCTCAACCGGCAGAAGCTGCTGACGCGGGTGCCAATGGCGGAGCTGAGCTTCGTCATCGGCGAGGCGGCACTGCGGAATCCGCTGGGGAGCGCGGACGTGATGCGTGAGCAACTTCAACACCTGCTCCAGCAAGGGAGGTTGCGCAACGTGGAGGTGCAGGTCATGCCCACGGTTCGGGGTTTCCATCCGGGGCTGAACGGGCCGATGGTCGTGCTGGAGACGCTGGAGCACAGGCAGGTGGGGTACTTCGAGTCACAGGGAGTCGGTCTGGTGATCTCCCATGCCGCAAAGGTAAGTTCGCTCGGGCTTCGGTATGGCAAGCTGCGGTCGCAGGCCCTCAACACCGAGGAGTCGGCGCGACTCATCGAGCGCATCGCAGGAGAGCTATGACCACCGCATACGCAGGCGTCACCACACAACTGTGCTGGCGGAAAAGCAGCTACAGCGGGTCCGACGGAGGGGATTGCGTCGAGGTCGCCCCGGCCTTCTCGACCGTCTACGTCCGGGACTCCAAGAATCGCGCCCTGCCCTCGATCACCGTGAGTGCGGAGCGGTGGACCGCGTTCGTCGGGTTCGCCGCCGGCCGGTAGGCGGCGGGCCGACGTCACCCCTTCCCGCCGGCGAGGCCGGCCACGGGAGCCGGCCTCCGCCAGGTCGTCGTGAGGGGATCAGTGGCCGACCGAGAACGTGGCGTCGGCTCGGTCCGTGGTGGTGGTGACCGGGTCGACGCGCAGGGCGTAGTCGGAGTGGCGGATGTAGCGGTCCGGGTAGTTGTGGGAGCGGAAGGAGGACCAGGAGCCGTCGGCCAGACCGGCCACCCGTTGGAAGGTGGCGTCCTGGGCGAACGCGCTGGTGCCGTCGTTCGGGTCGAGGCGGAGCGCGTAGTCCCAGTGCCGCAGATGGCGGGTGGGGAAGTTGACCGACTGGAACGAGACGCCGGAGGAGTCCGCCAGGCCGGGGACGAGCTTCCACTGGGAGTCGGTGTACGGGTCGAAGGGGTAGGTGTCGATCCGGGCGAGGTAGTTGGCGTGGCGGACGTAACGGTCGGGGAAGTTGTACGACTTCAGCCGGTTCCAGGCGGGGGCGCCCCAGCGGGCGAGCAGGTTGGTGTACTCGGCGGCGGTGATCGGGGCGATGGTGCAGTGCTTGGCGTTGACCGGGTGGGTGTAGAGCTTCTGGTCGACCGGGGTCCAGGTGCCGGCGGCGAGGTTGGTGGTCTGCCAGGCGTAGAAGACGCCGTTGGGCGTGTAGGTGTCGCCCCACAGGTACCAGGTGTTGGAGGTCAGGGACTTCACGAGCGTCGGCGCCTCCGTGCCGCCGTGCGCGACCGACGTGCTGAACGGTGTGAAGCTGCCCGGGTTCAGTGAGGTGGAACGGGCGCCGACCAGGCCGCCGGTGCTGCTGCTCTTGAAGTAGAGGTAGTTGACGCCGCCCACGCCGACGGCCATGTCGCCGTCGATGATGTCGTAGCCGGGGTCGAAGAACACCTGCGGTGCGGAGACCGTCGTGAAGTCGCTGGTGTAGTTGACCATCAGGACGCTGTGACCGCTGCTGTTCACCGAGGAGTAGATGATCCCGTACTGGCCCCGGCTCGCGTCCCAGAAGGCCTCCGGGGCCCAGCTGTGGGTGACCATGTCGTGCAGGTGGGGGCGGCGGTAGTTGGTGAAGGAGCGCAGGTCGGCGGAGTCCCAGACGTGGATCGTCTGGCTGTTGTAACCCCAGTCGGTGCCTTTGAGGTCGGTGGCGATGACGATGAAGCCGCCCTCGCGCTTGCGCAGGATGAACGGGTCGCGCAGTCCGCCGGCCCCGGCGGTGGGGGTGACGACGGGGTTGTTCTGGTTGAGCGGCGTCCAGTTGAGGGAGTCCGTGCTGACGGCCAGGTGGAGGCCGTAGTCGGTGCCGAGGCCGCTCGGCGACTCGGTGAAGTAGCCCATGACGTAGGCGGAGTCGGCGGCTCGGGCGGACCGGGCGCCGAGGGACAGATCGGCGGCCAGGGCCGCCGTCGTGGCGGCGGCGGCACCGAGGATCAGTCTGCGGGAGGGCATGGCCTGGCTGTGCGGGCGTGCGCTCATCGGCTCTCCAGGTGGGTGCGGGGCACATGACCGGTGTTCGATATTTCAAACGCAGTTCGATAAGCCGGTCAGAACCTAGAGCTGTTGACCGAGACCCGTCAACACCCTCGGCGTGCCCCGCCATGCGGTCTCTCAGCGCGGGGAGGCGTGGGCGAGCGCCCTGTCCAGGAGGGCGCGGAGCAGATCCGGGACCGGGGCGCCGTGGACGGTGTGCCGGTCGAGGAGCGGGCGGGCGGCGCGACGCCTCACCGCAGGGCGCGCCTCAGCGCGGGCATGAGGCGGAGTGCGCTGTCGCGGTTGATGCCGCGGCGTTGCTGGTCGGTGAAGGCGGGGTCGGTCTCGACGGCCGGCACCGTGTAGCCGGTGATGACGTCGGCCGAGGCGGCCGGCCAGTCGGTGCCGAAGAGGACCCGGTCGGCACCGGCGGTGGCCACCAGAGTGCCCGAGGGGGCCAGTGGGCCCGCCGTGTCGTAGAAGAAGCGGTGAAGATGGTCCCGTACCCGGGCGGCGTCGAGGGGCGGGGTGCAGAAGTCGCCGAAGGCCGCCATGCGGGTGGCGATCTGCGGGAGGAACCCGCCGGCGTGCGGCAGGACGACCGACAGGTGCGGGTGGCGGTCGAGCGTCCCGGTACGGATCAGGTTCACGGCGGCACGCGTGGTGTCCAGCAGGAAATCGCACATGAAGTTGGGAATCCCGGGGACGGTGGGCACGCCGGGTGGTCCGCCCGGGAGGTCGAGCGGGTGGGTGAAGAGGACGGCGGCGCGGTCGTCGAGTTCCGCGAGGAAGCGGTCGTACGCGGGGTCACCGAGATAGACCCCGTTGTAGTTGGCCTTCACGCTGACTCCCACCGCACCGAGGTCGTCGTAGGCACGTCGCAGAGCCCACGTGGTCACCTCGGGATGGTCCAGGACGGCGGGGGCGAGGACGGCGAAGCGGCCCGGGTGTGCGGCCATCAGGCCGGACATCGCCTCGAAGACGACCGTGAGGCCCTCCCTGGCCTGAGCCGCGGAGCGGTAGCGGTCCTGCATGGTCGGGTTGAGGACCGCGGTCGCGATTCCCACCCGGTCCATCAGCGCCAGGGTGGAGTCGAGATCCCAACGCGCCCACCACAGCAATTCCTCCCGCCGCACCAGGCCCTCGCGCTCGGCCCAGTCCACCCATGCCGGAGCGGTGAAGTGATGGTGGACGTCGATCCTTGCCCGGCGGCTGTCACCCCCGTTCCCCGAGCCCTGCGGCGGCTTCTTCTCCCCGGCCTGCGCGGTGGCCCCGCCCGCGGCGGAGACGGTGGCCGCCACCGCCCCACCGGCGACGAGCAGACTCCGGCGGCTCATGGCCCGTGTCGATTCCGGCATCCGTGTACCCCATCCGTAGCGCCTACAGCGTGCCGCACCACGATGGCCCCACGGCGCGCCCGCCATCGCCACGGCGTGCTCTGTTCGCGGCCGGTTCCCCCGGACGGACGCGGTCCGGTCCGTAGGGCCGGATCGGCCGGCTCGTGCCCGGCGCCGCGCCGAAGGGCCACCGGCTCGCCCCTGCCTGCGGGCCGACGATCACAACCACCGGACCGGACGGCGCCCTGTGGTGCACGGAGTGGGGCGGCGACCGTGTCGGCTCCGTCACCGCCGAGGGCGTGATCGAGGCCCGGCGAGGAGATCCGTGTCGCGCGGGGGGGGCGAGGTCCGCGGGCCTGAACTCATCGGTGAAGGACGGCGCGATGTCTGGAAGCCCCGGAGCGCCGGGCGGACTCCGCATGAACGTGAGCCAAGTCCGGAAGCCGGTAAGCGCTTTTCGGACAAACTGCGGGCGATCCGGGTGAGCAGAGACAACCCGGAGGGTGCCCATCCGCCTCTCATGGTCCGAACACCACGGCTCCGCAAGCCAGTTGGGGTCGTGCTGCTCGTCCACGTTCCATGACCCACTCGAAAGCCGGAAGCACGAGGACTGATGACCAAACTCCAAAAGGGCCGCCCCAGCCACCTGAACCGCCCCTACCTCGCCGTCGCCGCGGCCGTCGCCGTGGTCGCGGGTGTCGTCGCCGCCGCACCGGACGCGAAGTCCGAGGAGCCGACGCCGAAGCTCAGCCTGATCGCCGCCTCCACCTCCGTCACGCTCGACTCGTGGAAGGAGGATCCCGGGGTCTATCTCGACCTCGGGACCTACCTCACCTCCGAGAACGGCGCCCTGGAGCTCAAGGTGACCCGGAAGTCCTACAAGGACCCGGTCGTCGCCCAGCAGATCCTCCGGAACGGCAAGAAGACCCGGACCCGGACACTTCCCGCCGGGCTCGTGAACGACTTCGCCGGTCTGCCGGACTTCACGCAGATCACCCTCACCGACGAGGCCGGCTCGACGGTGCTGGAGAAGAGCGAGGCGTTCTGTCCCAACAACGCCTCCGGTCGGGTCCGGCCGGACGCCCCCGCCAACTCGAAGTATCCGGAGAGCTGTCCGACGAACCCCTTCACCCTCGGCTCGGTATGGGGCGTCGAGAACGGCTGGGCGTCCAACACCTACTCGGGGTTCTACACCGCCCCGGTCCAGCTGGCCGCCGGCACCTACACCGCCGAGATCAACGTGGCCGAGAAGTACCGTGATCTCTTCGGCATCGCCGACAAGCCGCAGACCGTCAAGGTGGTCGTCCGCGAGCGCAGCTGGGAGGACGAGGAGAGCGCCGGCGCCCGCGGTTCGGCGAAGACAACCGCGTCCGGGCACAGCGCCCACGCGGAGCACGACGCACACGCCGAGCACAGCGCGCACGCGCGGCACGGGGCCGGCGCGGACACCCCGGCCCCCGGTGCCGTGACGAGCGGTGCGGGACCCTCGTACAACGCCGGCCACGGACCCTACCCGTCGGCTCCGCCCGCGCTGCCGTGGGCGATGAAGCGGAAGGCCCTGGGGCGGCAGGCCCTCACCACCGCCGAGGCCGGTGACAGCCCCGGGCAGACCGACGGCTCGCGGCAGGCACCGGGTGCCCTGCCCAACGCGAAGCGGCCCGCGGGCAAGGCATCCGTGCCCGACGTACCGAAGCCCGACCTGCGCTCGCTGCCGGCGTACGGCATCACCGTCAGCGACGGCTACGAGGAGGTGCCCGGCAAGGACTACCTCGCCTTCAGCGCCAACGTGTGGAACGCGGGCCCGGCCAAGCTCGTCGTGGACGGCTTCCGCTCCCCGGGCAAGGAGGTGATGGACGCCTACCAGTACTTCTACGACACCGACGGCACCCAGGTCGGATACACCCCGACCGGCGGCCTGGAGTGGGACCCGCGTCCGGGCCACGAGCACTGGCACTTCCTGGACTTCGCCAGTTACCGGCTGCTGACGGCCGACCAGAAGGAGACGGTGCGCAGCGGCAAGGAGGCGTTCTGCCTGGCCAACACCGACGCCGTCGACTACACGGTGAAGAACGCCGACTGGCACCCGGGCAACACGGACCTGTCCACCGCGTGCGGCCAGGAGAACTCCATCTCCGTCCGCGAGGTGCTCGACGTCGGCTCCGGCGACACCTACACCCAGGACCTGCCCGGCCAGTCGTTCGACATCACGGACCTGCCGAACGGCACGTACTACATCCAGGTTCTCGCCAACCCGGAGAACCGGCTCAAGGAGACCGACCACAGCAACAACAGCGCGCTGCGGGAGGTCGTCCTGGGCGGCGAGAAGGGTGCCCGTACGGTGACGGTCCCCCCGCACCACCTGGTGGACGCCAACTGACCCACCCGTGACGGCCGGGGCGGCTCCGGAGACGAACCGGAGCCGCCCCGGCCCGCCACATCGCCCAGGGATCGCGTCGAGCACCCACTTCTCCGAGATCCTGGTCACGAACAAGCGGCTACAGCGACGACGTCGCGTCGCGGACGTGGGCGAGTGCGGTGTCGAGGAGGACGCGGAGCCGGGCCGGGGTCGGGGCGACGGCGGTGGCGAGGAGCGCCGCGCCGTCGGCGAGCGGCGCCAGTACGCAGTGGCCCCGTTCCGGGTCGCCGAGGAGGACGGGCGCCGGGAGCGGCACCGGCTCGGGGGCGACGAGGAGGAGCTGGCCGGTCGCCCGGTGGCCGCCCAGTACGGCGGGGCCGTCCCACGCCGGGGCCGGGGCACCGTAGACGGTGTGCTGGTCGAGGACCGGGCGGCCGTCGCGCCGTACGGTCAGACGGGTGGACAGGTGGCCCGGCGGTTCGGCGGTGCGGCCGAGGAGTTGCTCCTCGCGCAGCAGGAGGTGGGAGGTCGCGGTGAGTTCCACCCGGTAGGTCTGGTGCAGGGTGCTGCCCCGCGTGCTGATCAGCGGCCGGGGCAGCCAGTGCAGCGAGGCGTCCTCGCCGGCGGTGAGTCGTACGTCGTAGGTGGCGGGGTCGGTGGTGGAGCCGCGCAGGGCGATGGTGGCGGCGGCGGTGGTCACCTCCAGCCGGGTGCGCGCCCCCGCGGTGATGTCGAGGGCGAGCCGGTCTCCGCCGAGCGGTGCGCTCATCGCGCCGAGGACGCAGACCCGGGCCCGGTCCCCGCGCGGCCGCAGCCGGCGCAGATGGAACGGGCCGTCGCTGTGCAGGAGCGGGAGTGTGGTCGTACGGCCGTTGTGGACGGCCGTCAGCCGGGCGGTGGCGTGGAGGCCGGCGGGGTGGGCGCGGGCCGTCGGAAGATCCTTCGCGCGGGGCGTCGAGGATTCCCCGGCTGATACCTGGGCGGCGGCGGCCGTCACCGGGGGACTCCGGCGTGCCAGGCGGCGAGGCGTTCGGTGACCCAGTCGGTGACCGGGCGGATGCCGTCGGGCGCGGTCAGGCTGGTGAAGGCGTACGGCAGGTCCCCCCGCTGCCTGCGGGTGTCGGCCCTCATGGTGTCCAGGTCGGCTCCCACGTACGGTGCCAGGTCGGTCTTGTTGACCACGAGGAGATCGGCGGTGGTGATGCCGGGGCCGCCCTTGCGCGGGATGTCGTCGCCGCTGGCCACGTCGATGACGAAGACCTGGGTGTCGGCGAGTCCGCGGGAGAAGGTCGCGGTGAGGTTGTCTCCGCCGGACTCGATGAGGATCAGGTCGAGCGGGCCCAGGTCCTGTTCGAGCTGTTCGACCGCTTCGAGGTTGGCGGAGATGTCGTCACGGATGGCGGTGTGCGGGCAGGCTCCGGTCTCCACGGCGGTGATGCGCTCCGGTGGCAGTACGGCCTCGCGGCGCAGGAAGGCTGCGTCCTCCTGGGTGTAGATGTCGTTGGTGACCACGGCGATGGAGAGCCGGTCCCGCAGGGTGCGGCACAGCGCGGCCACGGTCGCGGTCTTGCCCGAGCCGACCGGTCCGCCGAAGCCGATCCGCAGGGCGCGGTGGCTGCCGTCCGGGCGCTCTGGGTCGGCACTGTGGGTGTAGCGGTGGGGCATGGTCAGGGGATGGTCCAGATGCACGGGGGCTCCAGGTCGGTGCGGTGGGGGCGGGTCAGGAGGCGAAGAGGCGGACGGGCCGGGCGGCGTGCTGCTCGCCGGTGATGTCCAGCAGCGGGGCGGACACGGCGGGCAGAACGGTGACGCCCTCGGCGGCCACGCGTTCCGCCGCTTCGGCCGCGGCGGCGGCGACGGCGTCGCAGTCGCCGGCGAGCCGGGCCAGGACCGAGGTGGCCTCGAAGGGATCGAGGCTCAGCAGGCGTACTGCCGCGGTCGCCGGGCCGCCGACGCTCTCGTAGGCAGCGGCGTGGGCGGCGTCGAGCGGGCTGAGTCCGGCGGCGCGGGCCGTGACGCCGAGGACGATCGGCTGGTGGGCGCCCTGGGGGCGATGGCGGGCGAGGTGGTCCAGTTCGGCACCGGGCCAGGTGACGCGGGCGGCGCGCATCAGCTGCCGGCCGAGGCTGCGGGCGATGCGGCGCAGGGCCGGCGCGGGGGTGCGGGTGTCGGCGGCTTCGTCGAGGGCGAGGGGATCGTGTCCGGTGGCGGCCGCGGCGGCGAGACCGGCGGCGGTCAGTCCTGCGGTGTGCAGCCGCCCGCGGCAGAACGCCTCCAGGCCGGCGGTGTCGTGCACGCATCCGGAGGCGACGGCCGCCTCCATTCCGCCGGAGTGGGCGTGCCCGCCGGCCGGGAAGCGGCCGTCGGCCAGCAGGAGCAGGGCGGTGCGGCTCATGGCCCGCCTTTCGCATGAGGGCCGGGGCCGGCCGGGGTTCAGAACAGGAAGTACCGCTGGGCCATGGGGAGTTCCGTCGCGTAGTTCCGTGCGACCTGCTGTCCGTCGATGGCGGCGCGGACGTCGGAGGTGGTGGCGCCGCCGATGGTGACGTCGAAGGTGTCGGGGTCGATGTCGATCTCCGGCAGCCCGTTGTTGTGGATCATGTCGGCCTTGGTGACGCCCCGGGTGGACCGGATCGCGCGCAGCGGCTTGAGCAACCCGGCCTCGGACAGTTCGCCGTCGAGGGCGGCCTCGGCGACGAAGTTGAAGGAGTTCGCCGCCGGGGCGCGGCCCTGGAAACCCCAGACAGGGCGCGGCAGATAGGGCTGCGGGGTGGGGATGGAGGCGTTGGCGTCGCCGATCTGCGCGTAGGCGATCTGGCCGCCCTTGATGACCATGTGGGGTTTCACGCCGAAGAACTTCGGCTCCCACAGGACCAGGTCGGCGAGTTTGCCGTCCTCGACGGAACCGACCTGGTGGTCGATGCCGTGGGTGAGGGCGGGGTTGATGGTGTACTTGGCGATGTAGCGCCGGGCCCGGAAGTTGTCCGCGTCGGCGTCGTCCTCGCGCAGGTGTCCGTAGCGGGACTTCATGACGTGCGCGGTCTGCCAGGTCCGCAGGATCATCTCGCCGATGCGGCCCATGGCCTGGGCGTCGGAGGACATCATCGAGATGGCGCCCATGTCGTGCAGCAGGTCCTCGGCGGCCATGGTGGACGGCCGGATCCGGGATTCGGCGAACGCCATGTCCGCCTCGACCTCCGGATTGAGGTGGTGGCACACGATCATCATGTCGACGTGTTCCTTCACGGTGTTGACCGTGAAGGGCCGTGTGGGATTGGTCGACGCGGGCAGCACGTTCGGCTTGCCCGCGAGGCTGATCATGTCGGGGGCGTGACCGCCGCCGGCGCCCTCGATGTGGAAGATGTGCAGGCCGCGGTACTTGGCGTCCTTGGTCCTGCGGTTCTCCTTGGTCGCGGCGAAGGTGTGCTGCACGAAGCCGGACTCGTTGAGGGAGTCGGCGTGCAGGGCGACCTGGACTCCGGTCTCCTCGCACACCGTCAGGGCCGCGTCGATCACTGCCGGGGTCGCGCCCCAGTCCTCGTGGATCTTGAAACCGAGGGCACCGGCCGCGACCTGGTCGTGCAGTGCCTTCTCGGAGACGGTGCTGCCCTTGGCGAGCAGGCCGATGTTGACCGGGAAGGCGTCCAGCGCCTCGAACGTCCGCTGGAGATGCCACTTTCCGGGCGTCACGGTGGTGGCCGTACTGCCCTCGGCGGGACCGGTGCCGCCGCCGATCAGCGTTGTCACACCCGAGGCGAGGGCCTCGTGGATCTGGCCCGGACCCAGGAAGTGCACGTGCGTGTCGACGCCGCCGGCGGTCAGGACGCGTCCATGGCCGGAGATCACCTCCGTCTCGGGTCCCACGACGAAGGCCGACGCGCGCGGGTCGTCGTTGTCGGGCGGCGTCATGGTCTCCGGGTTGTACGCCTTGCCGATCGCCTGGATCCGGCCGTCGCGCAGTCCGACGTCGGCCTTGACGACACCCCAGTGGTCCAGGATCAACGCCCCGGTGATCACCGTGTCCACCGGCTTGCGCGGGTCGTCGCGCGGGATGTGCGACTGCCCCATGGACTCGCGGATCACCTTGCCGCCGCCGAAGACCATCTCGTCGCCGCTGCGGCCAGGCCCGCCGCACCAGTCGGCGTCGATCCGCAGCCGGAGGTTGGTGTCGGCGAGCCGGATCCGGTCCCCGGTGGTCGGCCCGTACAGCTCGGCGTACTGGATGCGCGACAGCGGGTCCCAGGGCTCGTCGCGTTCAGCCGTGTCGGACGTCAAGGTGCTTCTCCTCTTCGCTCTTGTCGGCCTGGAGCCCCCGGACGATCCGCTCCCCGGCGATCGGCACCAGCATCACGGTGCGCGCGTCGCCGGGCTCGAACCGTTCGGAGGTGCCGGAGGCGATGTGCAGGCGCATCCCGTGGGCGTCCGCGCGGGCGAAGTCCAGGCCCTCGTTGACCTCGGCGAAGTGGAAGTGGGAGCCCACCTGGACCGGGCGGTCCGCGGGGTTGGACACCTCCAACGGCACAGGTGTGGCGCTCTCGTTGAACGCGATCCGGTATTCGTCCTCGTCCGGCAGCAGCTCCTGCTTCCCCGGATGGACGTGTACCTCGGTGTCCGCCGCGTCGAACGGATCGTGGATGGTCACCAGCTTCGTCCCGTCCGGGAACGTGGCCTCCACCTGGACGTTGGTGATCATCTCCGGTACGCCGTCCATGACTTCGTCACGTCGCAGCACACGGCGTCCCGACTCCATCACCGAGTCGACCGTCTCCCCCGCCCGGGCCTCCTCGTACACATGCGCCGTCAACAGCGCCATGACCTCGGGGTAGTTCAACGGCAGCCCACGCTCACGCCGCCGCCGTGCGACATCCGCCGCCACATGGACCAGCAGCCGCTCCTGCTCATGCGGAGTCAGATGCATACGGGTCCCCCTCTCCTGTTCCACCACGTCACGATCACTTACACCACGTGACGATTTCCCATAATCGTTCACAGCACGTGACGATCCTGGGGGGCTGGAGACCCCGCCGCGCGGAGAACGGCGTCGTCGTCCCTGAAGGAATGAACCGGAAGCACGGGTCGCGCGGGGCGCGGCCACGCGCGCAACGCCCGCTGCTCGCGCACGACGGCGCGCCCCCGCGAGGAAGCCGCCGTCGGAGGCGGGGATGACGCTGCGCGAGGAAGATCGACGGGTTGTCGCCGGTTCACAGCGGGGGACGGGGCATGGTGGCGGTTCCTACCCGGGGGGCTGGGACGCCGAGGCCCGGTGTGCGTTCAGGCCGCTGTCGCGGGTGGCGGCGGAGGAACGGGACGCGGCCGGGGAGCCGTACGCGGTGCTGCACCGGGTCGCCGGGCGGGAGGTTCCGGCCGAGATTCATCTCATCGCCTGGCGCGACCACTTCGTCGGGCAGTGGGTCCACGACGAACTCGGGCGTCGGACGCTGGAGGTCGACCTCCGGCTCTTTGAGGACGACCGGCTGTTCCTGCGGCGGTACTCCTCACCGGAGCAGCGGGATCTGGCCCCGGACGCCTGGCGGCTCACGGTGGAGCTGCTGCCCGACGGCAGAGGCGGGAAGATCCTGCAGGAGCGCGGCGAGGGCGGTGGGTCGTCGCACACCCCGGCCGATGTGCCGGAGGAGCGCCGGTGGCACGACCGGTCCGGGTTCGGTGTCCGGGCGGCCGACGACCTCTTCCGGCCGGGCGTCCCCTTCCCCGTGGAGCCCTGGGAGAAGACGAGGACGGCCGCACCACGGCACATCGCCACGGTGCGGATCCCGGCAGGGCGTCTCGCCATCTCCGATCCCATGGACGAGAAGCCCCGGGAACTCACCGAGCGCATACCCCCCGGCGAGTACGCGCTGGAGGCGGCCGTGATCGTCGGCGAGGGCTCGTACGGCGACGAGCGCGACCCGGTGACCGAGGAGCTCGCCGTACGCCTGCGGGTCCGGGACGAGCCCGCCGTCACCTGGGAGCTGGCGCTCGGTGAGGACGAGGACCCCCGTCTGCTGCTCGACGGCCACGCCTACGGGTTCGGCACCGACGGCGCGGCCGGCGCCGTCGCGGACGCGGCGGCCTGGGAGACCCTGTCCGGCAAGGTCAGACGCTCCTGCTCGGAGCAGGGCGGCGACGCGTGCGGGTCGCTCGGCGAGGGCCATCTGCACGCGGCCGACGACACGACCGGCAGCGATCTGGTGTCGTTCCGCACCGGGGGCGACGGCACCTGGCCGGTGTGGTTCGGTCGCTCCGCGACCGGTGACCTCGTCTCGGTCGTGGTGATCACGTCGTACCTCCGACCGGGTTCCGGAACGCCGATCGGAGCGGACCTCCCGGCGCTGCGGCCGGGAGATGCGCTCCGATCGTTGGTCGGACGGGGCCGGTTACTCGCCCGCGGCCGCCTTCTTCTTGCGGAGGAAGAACATCGCCGCGCCGCCCGCGGCCAGCAGGGCCACCGCGATGCCCGCGATCACCGGGGTGGCGTTGGAGCTGCCGGTGTTGGCGAGGTCGCCCTCGCCGCCGGTGGCCTCGTCGGAGGAGCCGCCGGCCGGGCTCGGGGCCGAGGACGGGGTGTCACCGTCGGTGCCCGGCGTCTCCGTGCCCGGGGTGCCCTGGGTCTTGCAGTCCAGGACGCCCTCGAAGCGCTCCGAGAAGCCGTTCGGGCCCTTGACGGTGATGTCGTACTTGGCGTCCTCGTCGACCGGGACGGTCACGGTCTTGGACTCGCCGGCCCCGATCGTGTGCTCGGTGCCCGCGAGTTCGAAGGTGAACGGGGAGTCGCCCTGGTTGCTCGCCGTGACGTCGACGCCGTCCTTGGCGCAGTTCTTCTCGGCCGTGACCGACGGGATCGCGCCCTTGGTGGCCCAGTTCGCGGTCGCCTCGGCGGTGACCGTGGACTCGCTGGAGCCGGCCAGGATCTGCGTCTGGCTCTTGCTGGGGCTGGCGAACGCGCGGCCGACCGGGATCTCGGTGGTGGCCTGGACCGTCAGCGCGGCCGAACCGTCGGCCGTGCCCTCGGGCACGTCGAAGTACAGCTCGGTGCCGTCGCTGGCGGACGTGACGGCGTTGCCGCTCTTGTCGGTCACCTTGACGCCGGCACCGGCCGCGTCGGCGGAGGCGGCGACGGAGACCTGACCGGCGTCGGTGTGCACGGTCACCGGGCCGAGCTTGCCGCCGGCCTTGCCGGAGACCGCGTTGGGCTCCAGCGTGAGGGAGGTCTTCGGCTCCTTCAGGTTCTGCGCCTCGGCCTCGAGCCAGTCGGCGAGCTTCTCGGCCTGCGCGTCGCGGGCCTCGACCTTCGCGCCGTCCGAGAAGCGCCAGATGGCCACCTGGGTGCCGGCCGCCGCGGTCTTGGCGGTCAGGCCCTCGGCACCCGACTTCTGGCCCAGCGCGGCCAGGTCGCCGATCTGGGGGTACGAGTTCTCGAGGATCCAGAGGATCTTGCCGGCGTTCTCGTTGGCGCCGAGCGAGGTACCGGCCCAGGGGGTCTCCAGGTACTTCGCCTTGTTCTGGGTCGGGTTGTGGATGTCGATGCAGTACGTCTGCAGACGGCCGCTGCCCTCGACGTTCATCTCGAACAGTCCGGCGGCGATGTTCTGGGTCTTGCCGCCGCCGAGGTCGAGCCGGGCCGAGTCGTACGTCTTCAGCCCGTCGAGCGTGGCGACCGCACCTCCCTGGTGGTGCGTGTCCCCCTCGTCGGCGGCGGCGTTGCCCGCCCCGGCGAGAAGGCCCATGGTGAGCAGTCCGGCCGTGGCCGCCCCTGCGGCCATACGCCGCCCTGTGGTGCGCCGCCCGGTCGTGGCGGACGCGGAATGAAGAGCAAACACAGATTTCCCCTCCGGCGGGACCCGCAACGGGACACACGAGATGTGTTCACACGAGATGCGTGGTGAAAGAGTCACGCCAGTTGTCTCAAGTGCTGGACCAGCACACGGGGATCCTATGGATGGAACGGTTCCGGATCTTCGTTCCGGACGCCGCACGGCCATTCCGAATCGGAAACGTTACTTCGCGCGACCGGAGTGTCCTCATCCATCCAATCTTCACAACCCGACCAGCAAGTCCGCACACCTACTGACGAGTTGGGGTCGGCGGGCGACATACCCCGGAATGGGCCCTCGCCGCCGGCGCCGTGGTCCGCTGCCGCGGCCGGCGGCGGCCCGTCGCCGGTGGATCTCCGCGCTCCCGTCCGCGTTCACGGTTTCGGTCAACCTCGGGCGGGCGTCCGCCGCCGGCCCGCCCGCCCGGCCTCGGCCGTACGCCCGCCATGGCCTCGATCGGCCGGGCCGGCGTCCCACTGACCCCCCTTGTTTCCGGCAGTTGTCCGGCGTTCTGGAAAGTAGACACAAATTCCACACACCCTCTCTTCATACCGGCCCCGATGGTCTAGATTGACCTTGCTTCAGCCGTTCGGACACAAGGTGACCAGTGATGACCCTGGGTGCGGGGAGCATCCGTTATTTCTGGTGCCACCGGGGTGGGCCGTCCGACCGGTGCTGAAAGGGCCGACAAGGCTTGTGCGGGAGGCGGGGGCCTCTCGCGGGGGAGAACAGAGCGGCGCGGGGGGCGGGGGCCTCCCGGGTGGAGAAACGGTGTCAGGGGAACACGTCGAACCACTGGGAACCTGGGGGGTTCTGTGCGGCAAGGGGGATTACTCAGCCCGTTTCCGTCGGAGCGGGGGCGTCTGGCGGGCAGTTCGGTCCGTCAGCCGGCGGCCGACTGGGAACATCGGTACCGCCGGACCGTGATCACCGGCGACGCCGTCACCACGGCCGTCGTGGTGGCGTCGATCGGCAACTTCTTCGGGGCGCGGGACGCGGCCAACTGGCATGAGAAATGGGGGATTCTGGCCTTCGGCACCTGGCTGCTGGTGCTGGGGGCGCTGGCGGTGGGCAGGGCCTGGTCCCCTGCCGTACTCGGCCAGGGAGCCGAGGAGTTCCGCCGGCTCGGGCGCGCGCTGTTCGCGGCGACCGTCGTCCTGGCACTCGGGGGGATAGCGCTCACCTCGCGCAACATCAAACTCTGGATCTTCGTCGCGGTCCCCGCGATCGCGATCGTCGCGATGACGGCCCGGTATCTGCTGCGCCTGTGGCTGCACCGGCAGCGCAAGGAGGGCCGGTGCCTGAGGCCGGTCCTCGCCGCGGGCAGCCCGGACACCGTGCACGATCTGATCGCCCGCACCCGTAAGTTCCCGCACCTCGGCTGGCGGGTGGACGGGGTGTGCACCCCGGACGGTCTGGCGCCCGACGGCAATCACGTGGACGGGGTGCCGGTCATCGGCCAACTCGCCGACGTGGCGGGCCGCGTGCGCCGGGACGGGTACCGGGTCGTCGCGGTCACCCCGGACCCGCACTGGTCACCGCACCGGCTGCGGCGGCTGGCCTGGAACCTCGAGGGCAGCGACGCGGAGATGGTCGTCGCCCCCGTGCTGATGGAGGTGGCCGGACCCCGGCTGCACATCGACGCGGTGCTGGGGATCCCGCTGCTGCGGGTCAGCATGCCGGTCTTCACCGGGGGCCGCCGGGTCGTCAAAGGGGTCGTCGACCGGCTGGGCGCGGCGGTGCTGCTGCTGCTGTTCTCGCCGCTGATGCTGTGCGTCGGGCTGCTCGTGACGGCCACCAGCCGGGGCGGGCCCTTCTACAGCCAGCGCCGAGTCGGCAAGGACGGCCGCGAGTTCACCATCCTCAAGTTCCGCACCATGGTCGCCGGCGCCGACCGGGCCCGTGCCGGACTGGCCCAGCTCAACGAGGGCGCCGGCCTGTTGTTCAAACTCCGCCGGGATCCGCGGGTGACACGGGTCGGGGCGGTGCTGCGCCGGTACTCGATCGACGAACTCCCGCAGCTGTTCAACGTACTCACCGGATCGATGTCGCTCGTCGGCCCGCGGCCTCCGCTGCCGGAGGAGTCGGCGGCGTACGGCCCCGACATCCGGCGGCGGTTGCTGGTCAAGCCGGGCCTCACCGGCCTGTGGCAGATCAGCGGGCGCAGCGATCTGTCGTGGGAGGAGGCGGTACGGCTGGACCTGCGGTACGTGGAGGACTGGTCGCTCGCCCTGGACACGGTGATCTTGTGGAAGACGCTGCGTGCGGTGCTCTACGGGCAGGGGGCCTACTGATGGACGGCGCGCGGACCGCAGGCCGAAGGGGCCTGCCCTGGGGGAGGAACGGGTCATGAGAGTCAGCGTGTTCGGGCTCGGCTACGTGGGCTGCGTGTCGGCCGCGTGCCTGGCCAGCATGGGGCACGAGGTCGTCGGGGTGGACGTCAACCAGGTGAAGGTCGACCTGGTCAACGACGGCAAGGCCCCGGTGGTCGAGGAGCGGATCGGTGAGCTCATCGCCGACGTCGTACGGAGCGGGGCGTTACGCGCCACCGACGACGTACGCGAGGCGATCATGGCCAGCGAGGTGTCGCTGATCTGCGTGGGCACGCCGTCGGAGCCCAACGGCAGCCTGTGCACGACGTATCTGGAACGGGTCACCGAGCAGATCGGTGCCGCGCTGGCCGAGCGGGGCGGACGGCACACGGTGGTGTTCCGCAGCACCATGCTCCCGGGCACCTGTCTGAACCTGCTGCTGCCGATCCTGGAGAAGTACGTCGGCGGTACGGCCGGGGTGGACGTCGGGGTGGCGGTCAACCCGGAGTTCCTGCGCGAGGGCACCAGCGTGCGGGACTTCTTCGACCCGCCCAAGACCGTCATCGGCGAACTCGACCCGTCGAGCGGCGATGTGGTGGCGCGGCTGTACGAGGGTCTGCCCGGCGAGGTGTTCCGGGTGCCGGTGCCGACGGCCGAGGCGATCAAGTACGCGGACAACGCCTTCCACGGCCTCAAGATCGGTTTCGCGAACGAGCTGGGCGCGGTGTGCCAGGCGCTCGGTGTGGACTCGCACCAGGTGATGGACGTGTTCCTGGCCGACCGCAAGCTGAACATCAGCCCCGCCTATCTGCGGCCCGGTTTCGCCTTCGGCGGCTCCTGCCTGCCCAAGGACCTGCGCAGCCTGGTGCACGCGGCGCAGCGGGCCGATGTGTCGGTGCCCATCCTCTCCCACGTACTGCCGTCCAACTCCGCGCATCTGGAGCGCGCGGTGGAGCTGGTCGAACGCACCGGGAAGCGCCGGGTGGGCCTGTTCGGGCTGTCCTTCAAGCCCGGCACCGACGACCTGCGGGAGAGCCCGCTCGTCGAGCTGGCGGAGCGGCTCTTCGGCAAGGGGTACGACCTGCGGATCTTCGACGCCCATGTGAGCCTCTCCCGGCTGCTGGGCGCCAACCGCGAGTACATCGAGACCCGGCTGCCGCATCTCGCGCAGCTCCTCGCCGACTCCGTGGACGAGGTGCTGGAGCACTCCGAGGTGTGCCTGGTCGGGACCAGGGACCCGGCCGTGCTGTCGGCGCTGCCCCATGGCGGCGGCCCGGTGATCGTCGATCTCGTCCACCTCCCCGACGCCGAGACGCGCCGGGCCGAACCGGGGTACATGGGCCTTGCCTGGTGACACGTCGTTCAACGACACGAACAGCGGTGGTGGCCGCGGCCGTCGCGCGCTGATCCTGGTGGAGAACCTGTCGGTGCCGTTCGACCGGCGGGTGTGGCAGGAGTGCGCCACTCTGCGCGACGCCGGCTGGGAGGTGCACGTCATCTGCCCCCGGGGAACCAAGCGGGACACGGAGCCGGAGGCGGTGATCGACGGGATACGCATCCACCGCTACCCGTTGCGCGCCGCCACCGGAGGGCCCGCCGGGTATCCCCGGGAGTACGGATCGGCGCTGTGGCACACCGTCCGGCTGGCCCGGAAGGTCGGCCCGGTCGACGTGGTCCACGCCTGCAACCCGCCCGACCTGCTGTTCCTGCCCGCCCGGTGGCTGAAGCGGCGCGGGGCGCGGTTCGTCTTCGACCAGCACGACCTGGTGCCGGAGCTGTACCTGTCCCGGTTCGACCGCGGCAAGGACCTGCTCTACCGGGCCGTGTGCGCGCTGGAGCGGGCGACCTACCGGGCCGCCGACGTCGTACTCGCCACGAACGAGAGCTACAAGGACGTCGCGGTGCGCCGGGGCGGGCGGCGGCCCGAGGACGTGTTCGTGGTGCGCAGCGCGCCCGACACCGAGCGGTTCCACCCGGTGCCGCCCGAGCCGGAGTTGAAGGGCGGCAAGCCCCATCTGTTGTGCTATCTGGGCGTGATGGGGCCGCAGGACGGGGTCGACTACGCCCTGCGGGCGCTGGCGAAGCTGCGCGACGAGATGGGGCGGACCGACTGGCACGCCGTGTTCGTCGGCGGCGGCGACACCTTCGACGCGATGGTGGAGCTGTCCCGGCGGCTCGGGCTCGACGGGCAGGTGCGGTTCACCGGGCGCGTACCGGACGCCGACCTGGTGCGCTATCTGTCCACCGCGGACGTGTGCCTCTCCCCCGACCCGCGCAATCCGCTCAACGACGTGTCCACCATGAACAAGGTCCTGGAGTACATGGTGATGGGCCGGCCGATCGTGTCGTTCGAGCTGAAGGAGGCGCGGGTCTCCGCCGGTGACGCCGCCCTCTACGCGCCCGCGAACGACGAGAGCGCGTTCGCGAAGCTCATCGCACGGCTGCTGGACGACCCGGACCAGCGGGCGCGGATGGGCGAGATCGGCCGGGAGCGGATCAACGGGGCGCTCGCCTGGCGGAATTCGCAGGCGGCGCTGCTCGCCGCGTACGACGCCGCCTGCCGTGACCGGGCCCCGGTGGCGGCGGACGGCCCGAACAGGGCAGGGAAGAGGCTGCGCCGTTGAGCGAGGACACCATACGTCTGGTCACGATCGGCAGGATCGTCCGCCGGCGCCGGCGGCTTCTCGTCGTCCTCACCGTGGTGGGGGCGCTCGTCGGCTACGGCGTCTCCGCTCTGTTCCCGCCGCGCTACACCACGTCGGCCTCGGTGCTGCTGCCGGGCGCGTGGGAGGAACGTGAGCTGCTGACCCGGACGCAGATCGCGACCAGTTCGGTGGTGGTCGACCGCGCGGCCGCCGCACTCGGCTGGGCCGGTGTGGACGGCGAGGAACTGAAGGACCGGGTGAGCGCCAAGGCCGCCGACGGCAACATCATCGAGGTCTCGGGCACGGCGGAGACACCGGGGCGGGCGCAGCAGCTCGCCGATCAGGTGGTCCAGGAGTTCGTCGCGTTCAGCGCGCGGCTCGCGGACGACACCACCGCCCCGGAGGCGTCGGCGCGGCCGGAGGAGCTGCGGCAGCTGGTGACACGGACCAGCCGCCGTATCACCGAACTGGCGGACGCGGCCGATCCCGGGAGCACCGTGGAGAGCGTGCAGACCCGTACCGAGCTCGCGGAGCTGCGTACCGCCCTGCAGGAGGCCGTCACCGCGCTGAACGAGTCCGGTCCGGCCGGCACCAAGGCGAACATGGTGGTCATGGGTCCGGCCGCCCGGCCGTCCGGTGAGGCGCCGCCCACGCGGGTCCAGCTGGTCGTCGGCGGGGCGCTGCTGTTCCTGCTGGTCTCGGTCATCGGCCATCTCACCGCCGCGCGGATGAGCCGCCGGCTGCGGGGCGAGCCGGAGATCGCCTCGGCGCTGGGCTCGGCGCTGCTGGGCTCCGTCGATGTGCCGGCGGACGGGCACGCGCTCGGGCCGCGGGATCGTGGCCGGTGGGCCGGGGTCCGCCGGCTGCTGGGTGCCGACGTCCGCTGGGACCTGCCCGCTCCGCCGGTCTCCGCCGACGAGGCCGGCCGGCGGCTGCGTACCCGGCGGGTGCTCGCCCGTCTCCGGGGCCGGCTGCCCGCTCCCCGGCGGCTGCTCGTCGTCGTCCCGGACGGCGACGGCATCGCCCGTCTGGCCGCAGGACAGCTCGCCGCCGAGGCCGGCGGCGATCCGCTGCTGCGGGTGGTGGAGGTGCCGGTGTCCCGGCCGATGGTGCCGGACTCCGGCGAGGAGTCCGGTGCCCTCGTCGTGATCGGCGCCGGCCACTGGACCGCCGGGGAACTCGCCGGCATCGCGGAGGCGTGCGCCGACGCGGGCCACGAGGTCGTCGGGGTCGTCCTCGCCGCCCCGGTCCGGGACCGGGCGCGTACGGCGCGGTCCGCCGGCCGTCCCCGGGACGCCGCCGCCCCCGCGCTGGCGGGGAGTCACGACGCGCCGGGAGGTACAGGGTGACGACACGTACGAGTACGGAGTCACCGGCCGCCGCTCCGCTGCTGGATCTGCATGTGCTGGTGGTGGCGGTGCGCAGACGGCGCCGTCTGTGGTGCTCCGCGGCGCTGCTCGGGCTGCTCGCCGGCGGTGCGGTGGCGGTGCTGCTGCCGAAGCCGCCGACCGCGGTGACGAAGGTGCTGGTCGCGCACCAGCAGGACCAGCCGAACGATCCCGGCACGCTGATCCGTACCGACGCGGCGCTGCTGCACACCACGCGGATCGCCGATCAGGCGCTGCGGTCCCTGAAGTCCCCGGAGAAGCCCGAGGACTTCATGGAGCACTACGAGGGGGCCGGGCTGACCAACAACCTGCTGGAGATCACCGCGACGGGCGACAGCGACGCCCAGGCGTTGGCCCGTGCCGAGGCGGTGGCCAAGGCGTTCGTCGCGGACCATGTGCGGCGGATCCGGGAGGCCGCGGACGCCGAGGCCAAGACCCTGCTGGCCCAGCGGGACCGGCTGCGGGACGAACTCGCGGAGGTCAACGAGGAGATCGGGGACGGAGAGCCGAGCAGCGATCCGAAGGCGGCGGCGGACCTGGAGTCGCTCTTCGCCCGCCGGGCGGAACTCACCTCGCAGATCACCGCCTTCGGGGACCGGGCCGGGGAGGCGCGCATCGGTACGCCGCAACTCGTGGCCGGCACGCAGATCGTGGACGCCCCGCATGTCGTACGGCAGTCGCTGCCCAGGACGCTGGCCACCGACGCCGCGATCGGGCTCGTCCTCGGGCTCGTCCTCGGGCTGGCGGTGGCGGCGGTCGGCGCGGTGGTGGCGGACCGCCCGGTGCTGCGCCGGGACATCGCGGCGCACCTCGGCGCCTCGGTCCTAGCCGAGCTGCCCCGCCGGCCGGGCGGGCCGTTGCGGCGCCGACGGTTTCGGGGGGCCCGGTCGCGGCTCGCCCTGTCGCTGGCCCGTACCGTGCGCGGCTCCGCCGAGCCGGTGTCGCTGCTGGAGCTGGGGTGTGCGCGCGGCGCGAGCCGGATCGCCCTGGATGTCGCCAGGGAGGTGAAGGCGCACGAACCCGTGGTCCTCGTCGACGGGCTGCCCCGCCCGCACCTGACCCGGCGCCGTCCGAAGCCGGGGGACCCCGAGGTGGCCGGCGCCGCGGACGAGGCGGGGCCGGAGATCCGCATCGGCGTCGGCTCGGTGGCGCCCGGCACGGCGTGGACCGACCTCCCGTTCCTCGGCACCCGGACCGTGCTCGTCGTACGGGCCGGGCACGCGGGCACGGCGTGGCTGCACACCGTGGCCCGGCAGCTCGCGGACCAGCGCATAACGGTGATCGGCGTGGTGCTGATCGACCCCGATCCGCGGGACCGGACCGACGGCACGCTGTGGGACGGGCCGCGCACCGCGCGGCGCGACCGCGGCACTCCGCCGCCGGTCCGGCAGATGGGGCCGGAACGGCCGCGGGCGGAACGGCTGCCGACACCGGCCGGCCGGGTCCCGGACAGTGAGCAGGAGGCACGGTAGACATGTGCGGCATAGCAGGCACCTACCGGTGGCCGGACGGGAAGGCCGTGACCGACCGGCTCACCGAAGTCCTCGCGCACCGGGGCCCGGACGGGGCGGGCCGGTACAGCCACGCCGCCGGTGACGCCGAGGTGCACCTCGGGCACCGTCGGCTGGCCATCATCGACCCGTCCGAGACGGGCGCCCAGCCGATGGCGTCGGGCGGTCTCGTGCTCACCTACAACGGCGAGCTGTACAACGCGCCGGAGCTGCGGGCCGAGTTGGCGGCGGCCGGGGTGCGCTTCCGCGGCACGTCCGACACGGAGGTGCTGCTCGAGGCCTGGCGGCGCTGGGGCACGGACTGTCTGCCCCGGCTGCGCGGCATGTTCGCGTTCGGGGTATTCGACGAGCGGACCGGTGAACTGGTGCTCGTACGCGACCAGTTGGGCATCAAGCCGCTGTTCGTGCTGCGGCGCGGCGAGGGTCTGGTGTTCGCGTCCGAACTCAAGGCGCTCGCCGCCGTGACCGGCGGGAAGCTGGAGGTGGACCACACGGCGCTGGTGGCGTCGCTGCTGTACTACTGGGTGCCGGACTCGCGGTGCGCGTTCCGTGAGGCGGAGAAGCTGCCGCCGGGGAGCTGGCTGCGGTGCCGGCCCGACGGCCGGGTGGAGCGCGGCCGGTTCTGGAACCTGAGGGACGTCGCCGCCGAGGCGCGGGAGGGGGCCCGTGGCGGGGGGCTGCCCGATCTCGCCGCCGTCGTCGAGGAGTCGACCCGGCGTCATCTGCTCTCCGACGTGCCCGTGGCGACGTTCCTCTCGGGCGGCCTCGACTCCAGCTATCTGACCGCGCTGGCGGCCCGCGAGCGGCCCGGGATCTCCGCCTACACGATCGGGTTCCGCGCCGAGGACGCGAAGTTCGAGGCGATGCCGGACGATCTGCGCTACGCCCGGCAGGTGGCGCAGCGGTACGGCGCCGATCTGCACGAGATCGAGATCGCCCCGGACGTGCTCGATCTGCTGCCGCGGATGACGTACCACCTGGACGAGCCGATCGGCGACCCCGCCGCGATCAACACGTTCCTGATCTGTTCGGCCGCCCGGGAGGCCGGGGTCAAGGTGATGCTGTCGGGGATGGGCGCGGACGAGCTGTTCGCGGGCTACCGCAAACACCTGGCCAATGTGCTGGCGCTGCGCTACCAGCGGGTGCCGCGGCCCCTGCGGCGCGGGGTGTCGGCGCTCGTGGACCGGCTGCCGGTCGCCTCGGCGGCCCGGGGGTACCGGTCGGTGCGGTTCGCGAAGCGGTTCCTCTCCTTCGCCGAACTGCCGGAGGAGACCGCGTTCCGGCGCAGCTACACCATGTACGACCGGGGTGAACTGCTCGGCCTGATCGACCCGGACCTGGCGGGCACGGTCGACGACGTGCTGACCGAGCACGCGGACGTCTACGAGGACAACGCGCTCGACGACTTCGTCAACCGTATGTGCCTGGGCGACGCCCGGATGTTCCTGCCGGGCCTGAACCTCGCCTACACGGACCGCTCCAGCATGGCCGCGTCGACCGAGGTACGGGTGCCGTACGTGGACGTCGAGGTGGTCAGGGCGGCGTTCGCCTTCCCCGGCGACCGCAAGATCGCCGGGCGGCAGGGCAAGGCCGTGCTCAAGGAGGCGGCGGCGTCCGTGCTGCCCCGGGAGATCGTCTACCGGCCCAAGGGCCTGTTCAGCGCCCCGCTGCGGGCCTGGATGAGCCGGGATCTGGCACCGCTGGTGCGTGAGGTGGTCAACGACGGCGAGCTGGTGCGGTCCGGGTTCCTGCGCCGTGACGCGCTGCGGCGGATGGTCGCCGAGGACGCGGCCGGGCAGCAGGACTTCTCCAAGCATCTGTGGCATGTCCTGACCCTCGAGTACTGGTACCGCGGCGCGACCTCCGGGCCCGGCCGGGCTCCCTGACGGCGTGGAGAAGCGGCGTAGGCAACGGCGTAGAGAACCGGCGTAGAGACGAAGAGGACTTCGGTGAAACAGGTCGTACAGAACTACAAGAGCGGTGAGCTGGCCCTGCTCGACGTGCCGGTGCCGGGGTGCAAGCCGGGCGGTGTGCTGGTGCGCAGCGCGTACTCGCTGATCTCCACCGGCACCGAGCTGATGAAGGTGTCCGAGGCGGGCATGTCGATGGTGGGCAAGGCGCGTTCCCGCCCCGACCAGGTGGCCAAGGTGGTGCAGAGCGTGGCCGTCAACGGGGTGCCCGCCACCTATCGCAAGGTGATGGGCAAGCTGGACTCCTATACGCCGCTGGGCTATTCGCTGTGCGGGGTGGTGGAGCGGGTCGGTGCCGGGGTCGACGACGTGAAGGTGGGCGACCTCGTGGCCTGCGCGGGCAACGAGCACGCGCTGCACGCCGAGTTGAACTGGGTGCCGAAGAACCTCTACGTCCCCGTGCCGGACGGTCTGGCGCCTGGGCACGCGGCGTTCGGCACCGTCGGCTCGATCGCGCTGCAGGGCGTCCGCCAGGGCGAGTCCCGGCTCGGCGAGGTGGCCCTGGTGATCGGCCTGGGGCTGATCGGGCAGCTGGTGGTGCAGCTGCTGGCCGCCTCGGGGGTCCGGGTGGTCGGGGCCGACCCCGACCCGGCGCGCTGCGAGCTCGCCGAACGCATGGGCGCGGATGCCTGCGGCGACCCGGCGTCGTCGGCCGTGGAGAGCGCCGTCGCCGAACTCACCGACGGCCACGGCGTGGACCAGGTGTATCTGGCCGCCGGCGGCGGCAGCAACCAGCCCGTC
Organism: Streptomyces sp. NRRL WC-3626; assembly: GCF_000718785.1. Classification (GTDB taxonomy): domain Bacteria; phylum Actinomycetota; class Actinomycetes; order Streptomycetales; family Streptomycetaceae; genus Streptomyces; species Streptomyces edwardsiae. The sequence continues at coordinate 38,136 of NZ_JOCA01000022.1, forward strand.
GAGCTGGCCGCCAGGCTGAGCCGCGACCGCGGCCGGGTGATCGACATCGGCAAGTGCAGCCTCGACCTGCCCTGGAACGCCTACTACGAGAAGGAACTCGACGTCCGCTTCTCCCGCAGCTACGGCCCGGGGCGCTACGACCCGGAGTACGAACTCGAGGGGCGGGACTACCCGATCGGCTACGTCCGCTGGACCGAGCGCCGCAACCTCGCGTGCTTCCTGGACCTCGTCGCCCGCGGCCGGGTCGACGTGGAGCCCCTGGTCTCCCACACGGCCGACTTCGCCGACGCGGTGGAGACGTATCAGAGCCTCAAGGACGGCGGCCTGAAGGCGGTGGCGGTGCTGTTCCGGTACCCCGGCGGCCCGGAGACCGAGGCCGGGGCCCCCGAGGTGACCGTGCCGCCGGTGCGGGTCGGGCGGAGTCCGGCGAGGGCCGTGCGGACGCCGGTACGCCTCGCGTTCGTCGGCGCGGGCAACTACGCGACCTCGATGCTGCTGCCGCACCTGGCCCAGCGCGACGGAGTCGAACTGTCCGCGGTCGTCACCACGACGGCCCTGTCGGCGGCCAACGCCCAGCGGAAGTTCGGCTTCCGTGAGGCGACCACCGATCTCGACGCCGTGCTCGGTGACGCGTCCGTCGACGCGGTGTTCGTGGTCACCCGGCACAGCTCGCACGCCGAACTGACCCGCAGGGCGCTGCTGGCCGGAAAGGCCGTCTTCGTGGAGAAGCCGCTGGCGCTCACCGAGGACGAACTCGCCGGTGTGCTCGCGGCGGTGGAGGAGTCCGGCAACGACCGGCTGCAGGTGGGCTTCAACCGCCGCTTCGCGCCGCTGCTGCGGGAGGCCGGTGAGCGGTTCGGTGCCCGGGGCGGGCCGGGGCACCTGCGCTATCTGGTCAACGCCGGCCGGCTCGACCACGGCAGCTGGTATCTGCGGCAGGGCACCGAGGGCTCCCGGTTCGCCGGTGAGGGCGGGCACTTCATCGACACGGCGGGCTGGCTGCTCGGCGCCGACCCCGAGTCGGTGTACGCGGTGACCACACCCGGCGGCGAGGACCTCCAGGTCGTGCTGCGCTACCCGGACGGATCGACCGCCACCGTCGGCTATGTCACCACCGGCCCGTCCGGATTCCCCAAGGAGACCCTGGACCTGGTCGCGGACGGCCGCGCGCTGCGGCTCGACGACTTCGTGCGCGCCTCCGTGTACGACGGCCGCAAGCGGTGGGTCAGTTCGCGGCTGCCCAAGGCGCGGGACAAGGGCCAGTCCGCCGAACTGGCCGCGTTCGTCAGGGCGGTGCGGACCGGCGGCCCGATGCCGGTGCCGCTGAAGTCGCTGGTCGCCACCACGGCGGCCACCCTCGCCGTACCGGCCGCCCTGGCCGCGGGGGCGCCGGTGACGCTGGCGGGGCCGCGATGACCACGAGCACGACCTGGTACCTGCGGCGGCTGTCCCGGATGGGGCCGCGGGAGATCGGCGGCCGGGTGGGCGACACGCTGCGCCGGCGGCGGTGGCGGTCGGTGGCGCCGCCGGCCGGCCCGGAGACGCCCGGCGCCCGGTTCACCGCCGTGCTGCCCGCCGAAGCGGTCGCCGCGGTGCCGCCGGACGCCGCGAAGCGGCTGGTCGCCGAGGCGGACCGGCTGATGGGCGGGCACGGCGGGTTCTTCGGGGTGGACCGTGACGACCTGGCCCATCCGGACTGGGCCTACGACCCGAAGACCGGGCGGCGGGCCCCGTCGGGCTACGCCTTCGACGTGCCGTACCGGGACGAGGAGGCGGTCGGGGACGTCAAGCAGATCTGGGAGCCGTCCCGGCACCAGTTCCTCACCGTCCTCGCCGCCGCGTACGCGGTCACCGGGAACGAGCGGTACGCGGAGCGGGTGGACGGGCTGCTGCGGTCGTGGTGGGCGGCCAACCCGCCGCTGCGCGGGGTGCACTGGACGAGCGGTATCGAGCTGGGGATCCGGCTGCTGTCCTGGGTGTGGATCCGCCGGCTGCTCGACGGCTGGCCGGGCGCGGCCGCACTGTTCGAGGACAACCCGGTGGCGACGGCGCAGATCTGGCACCACCAGCGCTGGCTGGCCGCCTTCCCCAGCCGGGGTTCGTCGGCGAACAACCATGTGATCGCCGAAGCCGCCGGACAGCTGGCCGCGTCCTGCGCCTTCGGCTGGTTCCCGGAGTCGGCGCGCTGGCGGTCCGAGGCGTCGCGCTCGCTGGAGCGGCAGTTGCGGCACAACACCTTCCGTTCCGGACTCAACCGTGAACTGGCCACCGAATACCACGGACTGGTGCTGGAACTCGGTCTGGCCGCGGTGGCCGAGGCGGATGCCGCCGGGGTGCCGGTACCCGCGTCGGTACGGCTGGTGCTGCTGCGGATGACCGACGCGCTCGCCGCCGTCGTGGACGACGCGTTGCGGCCGCCGCGCCAGGGGGACGCGGACGACGGCCACGGTCTGGTCGTGGACGGCGCGGGCACCGGCCGCTGGGGTTCGCTGCTCGCCACCGGCGACGCGGTCTTCGGTCGGCTCGACTGGTGGCCGGAGGTGACCGGCACCGATGTGCGCACCCCGCTGCTGGCCGCGCTGCTCCGGCCGTACCCGAGAAGCGGTACCGCCCGCCCGGCGAGCAGGCCGGGGCACTTCGCCGACGCGGGGATGACGATCCTGCGTGGTCCCGGCGGGATCTGGTGCCGCTGCGACGGCGGTCCGCACGGGTTCCTGTCGATCGCCGCGCACGCCCACGCGGACGCGCTGTCCGTGGAGGTACGGCACGACGGGGTCGAGGTGCTCGCCGACCCGGGGACGTACTGCTATCACGGACAGCCCGAGTGGCGGCGGTACTTCCGCTCCACCCTCGGCCACAACACCCTGCAGCTCGACGGCACCGACCAGTCCGTCTCCGGCGGCCCGTTCCTGTGGACCCGGCACGCGCGCAGCCGCGTCCTGACCGCGGACACCACCCGCTGGTGCGCTGAACACGACGGCTACCGGCCCTCGGTACACCGCCGCAAGGTAGAACTCGTCGCCGGCACACGTGAGCTGAAGGTGGTCGACGAGGTGCGTGGCGCACGCCGGGAGGTGCGGCTGGCGTTCCACCTCGGGCCGGCGGTCACGGCGGAACTGACGGACGACCGGGCGGTGCTCACCTGGACCCGGGACGGCGAGGACCGCTCGGCCGTGCTCGAACTGCCCGCGCAGCTGTCCTGGCGGGCGCACCGCGGCGAGAGCGGGCCGCCGCTGGGCTGGTACTCGCCGGGCTTCGGCCGCAAGGAACCCGCCACCACGCTGATCGGCACCGGATTCACCGACGGCGCAAGGGAGTTCGTCACCGTACTCGGATTCCGGGGCTAGGGGAGGAGGACACGTGGGGAGCAGATGGCGGGCGTTACCGCTGGCGCTGGCGCTGCTGGCGGCGGCCGGCTGTGACAGCGGTACGCCGGACGACGCCCGGCCGAAGCCGACCGCGGCGCCGACCGCGGCGCCCACCTCCGCGCCGGCCGCGTCCGTGGCCCGGGTGTGCGCCAAGCCCCCGGCCGGGCCGGCGAAGGCTCCGGCGGGCGCGGTGAAGGTCGACCCCGCGGTCCCCGGCGACCTTGCCGCCAAGACGAAGAGCAGCCCCGCGCACACCACGTTCTGGCTCGCACCGGGCACGCACCGGCTCGACCCCGACCCGTACGCCCAGGTCGCCCCCAAGGAGGGGAACAGCTACATCGGCGCGCCGGGCGCGGTGCTCGACGGCCGTACGACCAACCGGTACGCGTTCGGGGGCGACGCCCGCGATGTCACCATCAGCCATCTGACCGTGCGGCGTTTCGTCGCGCCGCGCAACGAGGGCGTGGTCAACCACGACTCGGCCGACGGCTGGAAGGTCGAGCACGCGACGATCCGTGACAACTCCGGCGCCGGGCTGATGGCGGGCGCCCGCCAGGAGGTCCGCGCCAGCTGTCTGCGCGACAACGGCCAGTACGGCATGAACGCGTACAAGGCCGGTGACTCCATCGCGGATCTGGTCGTCGAGGGCAACGAGATCACGGGCAACAACACCGGCGACTGGGAGCGGCGGGAGCAGGGCTGCGGCTGCACCGGCGGCATCAAGTTCTGGGCCGTGGACGGCGCCGACATCCGCGGCAACTGGGTGCACGACAACCGCGGAACGGGCCTGTGGGCGGACACCAACAACAACGACTTCCTCATCGAGGACAACGTGCTGGAGGCCAACGACGGTGCCGCGCTGATCTACGAGACCAGCTACAACGCGATCATCCGGAAGAACACCGTCCGGGGCAACAACGTGGTCGAGGGCCGCAAGTACGCCGACCGGGGCGACACCTTCCCGTTCGCGACGGTCTATCTGTCCGAGTCCGGCGGTGAACCGCGCGTCCCGGCCCGCACCGACAGGATCGAGGTGTACCGGAACCTGCTGGAGAACAACTGGTCCGGGATCACCCTGTGGGAGAACGCCGACCGGTTCTGCAACAGCCCGGCCAACACCTCCTCCGGTGACTGCACCCTCCTGGTGGAGGACACCGGCCGCTGCGCCCAGCCGGGTATCGCCTCCGAGCCGCTCTACTCCGACTGCCGGTGGCGGACCCAGCGGGTGGACATCCACGACAACCGCTTCGTGCTGGACAAGTCGGTCCTCGACTGCACGTCGACGTGCGACCGCATGGCGGTGCTGGCCAACTACGGCACCTACCCGGACTGGTCGCCGTACCAGGGCGAGCGGGTCGCCGAGGCGATCACGCTGGAGCAGCACAACCGCTGGCACGACAACGTCTACGTCGGACCGTGGCAGTTCGTCGTCCACGACCCCAGCCAGGTGGTCGACTCCACACAGTGGCGGGGCGCGCCGTACCGGCAGGACGCGGGCAGCACCTTCCGCGCGCGGGGCGGTGACTGAGATGAACGAGGAGCGCACGCCGAAGACCGTCGGGACGGTGTGGGGACTGCTGATCCTCAACACCCTCGGCTCCACCGGGGCGGAGACCATCGTCCCGCTCCCCCGCTCCCTCATCCAGATGGTCACCATGGGCGCGCTGGTCGCCGCGTTCGTGCTGGCGCTCGCGGTCAATCTGCGGCTGCGCGTGCGGCCGAACGCCTACCTGTTCCTGCTCACCCTGCTGCTGGTGCCGAGCCTCCTCTCCAGCGCGGACCTGGGGTCCGGGTTCGGCGCGCTGTTCCGCTGCGCCCGGCTGGCGCTGTTCATCGGGACGCTGTGGCTGCTCAGCCGCTGGTGGGACGGCGGTCTGACGTTCGTACGGCATCACATCCGGATGTACTTCGCGGTCCTCGCGTCGGTCGCCGCAGGCGCGGTGATCTCGCCGGGCGCCGCCCTGCCCGACCTGTACGGCGGGCGGCTGGTCGGCGCGCTGTGGCCGCTCACCCCGCCGCAGATCGGACAGTACGCGGCGGTGATCATCGGGCTGACCGTGCTGCTCGTGCTCGGCGGCCGGACCGACAGGAGGAGCGCGGCGCTGGTCGTCGTACCGTCGCTGATCCTGCTCGCGCTGACCCACACCCGGACGGCCACGCTCGGCATGCTCGCCGGGCTGCTGCTGGCGATCGGCTCACTCGTGCTGACCAGTTCCGCCGCCCGCCGGTTCTTCGCCTGGACGGTGCTGTGCGCGGCCGTGGCCGCGGTGGGGTTCAGCTCGTGGCTGCAGTCGTGGTTCCTGCGCGGGCAGAGCCAGGAGAACTTCGCCAGTCTCACCGGCCGGCAGAAGGTGTGGGACGCGCTGCTGGCGGCGCCCAGGTCGACCTCGGAGTACCTGTTCGGCGCGGGCCTGGGCGACAAGTCGTACGGCGGGCTGCCGATCGACAACTCCTGGCTGGCCGTCTTCCAGGAGCAGGGCATGACCGGTGTCGTCCTGGTGGCCGCGTTCATCGCCGTACTGGGCGCCGTGGCGCTGCTGCGGCCGCCGTCACTGGCGCGGGCCTGCGCGCTCTTCCTGATCGGCTACTGCGCGCTCGCGTCGTACACCGAGGCCGGGCTGGGCGACGCGTCGCCGTATCTGCTGCATCTGGCGCTGGCCGCCTCGCTGCTCGCGGCACCGGCCGCGGACACCTCCCCGGCGCCACAGGCGCCCCGACGACGTGTTCCGGGCTGGGCCCGGCGAACGGAGGTGACGTGAGCATGCGTGTCCTGGTGGTGCACAACCACTACGGCTCGGCGCAGCCGAGCGGGGAGAACAAGGTCGTCGGCCAGGAGGTGGAGCTGCTGCGCGGCGCGGGTCACGAGGTCGGGGTGTTCGAGCGGCGCAGCGACGACATCGCCGGCCGGTCGCTGCCGGGGAAGGCCGCGGTGCCGCTCCTGGTGCCGTGGAATCCGGGGGTCCGCAGGGAGCTGGCGGCGCGGCTGCGCGCCGAGCGGCCGGACGTGGTGCACGTCCACAACGTGTTCCCGCTGCTGTCGCCGTCGGTCCTCGCGGCCTGCGCGGACGCGGGGGTGCCGGCCGTCGCGACGCTGCACAACTACACGCAGGTCTGTCCGCCCGGCACGCTGCAGCGGGACGGCCGTCCGTGCACGGAGTGCGTGGGGTCCGCCCCGCTGCCCGCCGTACGGCACGGCTGCTACCGGAACTCCCGGCTGGCGACGGTGCCGCTCGCGGTGAGTCTGGCGGCCAACCGGCGGCGCTGGTGGACCGGGGTGGAGCGGTTCTTCTGCATCTCGGCGGCGCAGCGTGACGTCCTGGTGGGGGCCGGCATGCCGGCCGGGCGGATGGCGGTGAAGCACAACTTCGTGCCCGACACCGACGCCCGCCGCGCGGGCCCCGGCGAGCATGTGCTGTATCTCGGCCGGCTCGCGGAGGCCAAGGGCGTACGGCTGCTCATGGCCGCCTGGGACGAGATCGCGGCCGGCGGTGGTGCGGGGGTGCCGCTGGTGATCGCCGGCACGGGGCCGCTGGAGGCGGAGGTGTCCGCGTGGGCGGCGGGCCGCGGCGACGTGCGGTACGTCGGCCTGTACGACCCGGAGCAGTGCCGGCGGGCGCTCGCGCGGGCGGTCGCCGTGGTGGCGCCCTCGACCTGGCTGGAGGCGTTCGGGCTGGTGGTCGTGGAGGCGATGGCCGCCGGGGTGCCGGCCGTCGCCGCCGGTCACGGCGCCTTCACCGAACTCGTCGAGGACGAGAGGACGGGGCTGCTGCACCGGCCGGGCGACGCGGCCTCGCTCGCGTCCTGTCTGCGCCGGATCACGGCCGAAGGGGGGCGCAACGCGGAGATGGGCCGGGCGGCCCGGCTCCGTTACGAACAGGGCTTCAGCCCGGCCGTCGGGCTGGAGCGCCTGGTGGAGGGGTACCGCACCGCGATCGCGGGGCGGTCGGCACTGGCTCGCGGCGGGGACACGCGCGCGGGCAGGGGGGATGGGAACAGCAGATGACACGATGCCGACTCTGCGGCTCGGAGGCGATGGCGAGCGTCGTCGACCTCGGGGCGACACCGCCGTGCGAGAGTTTCCTCGCCGCGGAGCAACTGGACCGGCCGGAGCCCGCGTACCCGCTGCATCTGCGGGTCTGCACCGAGTGCTGGCTCGCGCAGATCCCGCCGCTGATCACACCCGAGGACACGTTCAGCGAGTACGCGTACTTCTCCTCGTACTCGAAGTCCTGGGTGGAGCACGCGGGGACGTTCGTCGAGGATGCCGTGGGACGGCTGGGGCTCGGCGCGGACTCGTTCGTGGTCGAGGTCGCGAGCAACGACGGCTACCTGCTGCGGCATGTGGTGGACCGGGGCATCCGCTGCCTGGGCGTCGAACCCTCGGTGAACGTGGGTGCGGCGGCGCGGGACGCGGGTGTGCCCACGGTGACGGAGTTCCTGAGTCCCAAGACCGGTGCGGCCGTCCGCGCCGGACACGGCCCGGCGGACCTGGTCGTGGCCAACAACGTGTACGCGCACATCCCCGACGTGGTCGGCTTCACCCGGGGCCTGCGCGCCCTGGTCGCCGACGACGGCTGGGTCTCCATCGAGGTGCAGCATCTGCTCACCCTGATCGAGGAGAACCAGTACGACACGATCTACCACGAGCACTTCCAGTACTACACGGTCGCGTCCGCGGCACGGGCCCTGGCGAGCGGCGGACTCACGCTCGTGGACGTGGAGTTGCTGCCGACGCACGGCGGCTCCATCCGGCTGTGGTCGCGGCCGGCCGAGGTGGCCGGGGAGCCGTCCCGGCGGGTGGCCGAGGTGCTGGACCGCGAGAAGGCGGCCGGACTGCAGGAGCTGACCGGGTACGCCGAGTTCTCCGCCCGGGTGGCCAAGGTGCGCCGGGATCTGCTGCGGTTCCTCATCGACGCGGCCGAGCGCGGGGAGACGGTCGTCGGCTACGGCGCTCCCGGCAAGGGCAACACCCTGCTCAACCACTGCGGCATCCGCCCCGACCTGCTGCCGTACACGGTGGACCGCAATCCGTACAAGCACGGCAGGTTCACCCCCGGCACCCGTATCCCGGTGCTGCCGCCGGAGCGGATCGCCGCCGACCGGCCCGACTACGTCCTCGTCCTCCCGTGGAACCTGCGCGAGGAGCTGAGCGAGCAGTTGTCCTTCGTGCACGAGTGGGGCGGCCGGCTGGTCTTCCCCATCCCGGAACTGAGCATTGTCGAGGTCGAGCGATGAAGGTCGTACTGTTCTGCGGCGGTTACGGGATGCGGATGCGCAGCGGCGCCGCCGACGACGTGCCGAAGCCGATGGCGATGGTGGGGCCGCGCCCGCTGATCTGGCACGTGATGCGCTACTACGCGCACTACGGGCACCGGGAGTTCATCCTGTGCCTCGGCTACGGGGCCCACCACATCAAGGACTTCTTCCTCCACTACGAGGAGACGACGTCCAACGACTTCGTCCTGCGCGGCGGACGCACGGAGTTGCTGTCCACCGACATCTCGGACTGGACGATCACGTTCGCGCAGACCGGTATCGAGTCGCCCATCGGGGAGCGGCTGCGCCGGGTCCGGCACCATCTGGACGGCGACGAGATGTTCCTCGCGAACTACGCCGACGTGCTCACCGACGCCCCGCTGCCGGAGATGATCGAGAGGTTCGCCCGGCGGGACGCGGGCGCGTCGATGATGGTGGTGCCGCCGCAGTCGTCGTTCCACTGCGTGGAGCTGGGCGAGGACGGGCTGGTGGACGGCATCACGGCGGTGAGCGACATGCCGCTGTGGGAGAACGGCGGCTACTTCGTGCTCCGCCAGGAGGTGTTCGACCACATCCCCGAGGGCGGCGATCTGGTCGCCGACGGCTGCGGCGGGCTGGCCAAGCAGGGGCGGCTGGTGGCGCACCGCCACCGCGGCTTCTGGAGGCCGACCGACACCGTGAAGGAGCGGGCCGCGCTCGACGCCGCCTACGCCCGCGGGGAGCGCCCGTGGGCCGTGTGGGAGCGGGCCGGGGCGGGGGTGGGCGTGTGATCCGGCTCGGTACGGGCAGCCTGGAGCGGATCGTGGCGGTGGGCGCGCACTGCGACGACATCGCCATCGGTGCCGGCGGCACCCTGCTCACGCTGTGCCTCGCCCGGCCGGGCGTCCGCGTCGACGCGCTGGTGCTCTCCGGCGGCGGCGGTGAGCGGGAGGAGGAGGAACGGGCGGCGCTCGCCGCGTTCTGCCCGGGCGCCGATCTGCGGCTGACCGTGCTCAAACTTCCGGACGGGCGGCTGCCCGTGCACTGGGAGGAGGCCAAGGCCGCGGTGGAGGAACTGCGCGGGCGGACCGAGCCGGACGTGATCCTTGCCCCGCGCACCGACGACGCGCACCAGGACCACCGCGGCCTGGCGCGGCTGATACCCACGGCGTTCCGCGACCATCTCGTCCTCGGCTACGAGATCGTCAAGTGGGACGGCGATCTCGGCCGGATGGTGGCCTACCAGCCGCTGACACCGCGGACCGCCGAGCGGAAGGTGCGGTTGCTGCAGGAGCACTACGCCTCACAGCGGCACCGGCCCTGGTACGACCGGGAGGCCTTCCTGGGGCTCGCCCGGATCCGCGGTATCGAATGCCAGGCGCGCTACGCCGAGGCGTTCGCCGTCACCAAACTCACTCTCGACCTGGGGGATTGAACCTTGCGCGTACTGCTCACCGGACACCAGGGCTACCTCGGCACCGTGATGGCACCCGTCCTCACGGCGGCCGGACACGAGGTCGTCGGCCTGGACGCCGGCCTGTTCGCCGACTGTGTCCTCGGCCCGGCGCCCGCGGACCCGCCGGGGCCGCGGGTGGACCTGCGGGACGTCACCGCCGAGCATGTGGCCGGGGTGGACGCCGTGATCCATCTGGCCGCGCTCTCCAACGACCCGCTGGGCTCGCTCGCCCCGGAGCTCACCTACGACATCAACCACCACGCGTCGGTACGGCTGGCCCGGCTGGCCCGTGACGCCGGCGTGCAGCGCTTCCTGTACGCGTCGACCTGCTCGGTGTACGGCGCCGCCGGCGGCGACGAGCTGGTGACCGAGGAGGCCCCGCTGCGGCCGGTGACGCCGTACGCGGAGTCCAAGGTGCGGGTGGAGGACGATCTGCACGCGCTCTGCGACGGCGACTTCAGCCCGGTGTACATGCGCAACGCCACCGCCTTCGGCCACTCCCCCCGACTGCGTGCCGACATCGTGCTCAACAACCTCGTCGGGCATGCCCTGTTGTCCGGCGAGGTGCTCGTGCTCTCCGACGGCACCCCGTGGCGTCCGCTGGTGCACGCCGCCGACATCGCGCGCGCCTTCGCCGCCGCGCTGGTCGCGCCCCGGGAGGCGGTGCACGACCGGGCGTTCAACATCGGCAGTGAGGTCAACAACGTCACCGTCGCCGAGATCGCCGAGCAGGTCGCCGAGGCGGTGTCCGGCGCCAAGGTCGTGATCACCGGGGAGACCGGTGCCGACCCGCGCTCCTACCGGGTGGACTTCTCCCGGTTCCGGGCCGCGATACCCGGCTTCGACTGCGAGTGGACGGTGAAGCAGGGCGCGCTCGAACTCGCCGACGCCTACCGGCGGCACGGGCTGACCCGGGAGGACTTCGAGCAGCGCTTCACCCGGCTCGCCGTGCTGCGCGCGGCGTCCGACGCCGGCACCGTCGACGACACCCTGCGGTGGCGCCGATGACCCAGCCCGGCGAGGAGATGTACGCGCTGGTGGAGCGGATGTACCCGCTGTGCCGGAGCATCACGGGCGACGGTGTGCGCGCCACCCTGGGCATCGTCGACGAGTACATCCCCCTGCGCATGCACGAGGTGCCGACCGGGACACGGGTCCTCGACTGGACGGTGCCGCAGGAGTGGAACATCCGGGACGCGTACATCGCGGACGCCGGCGGCCGCCGGGTCGTCGACTTCCGCGCGTCCAGCCTGCATGTGCTCGGCTACAGCGTGCCGGTGTCGGCGACCATGCCGCTGGCCGAGCTGCGCGCACACCTGCACACCCTGCCGGAGCATCCGTCCTGGGTGCCGTACCGCACCAGTTACTACGAGCCGAAGTGGGGCTTCTGCCTGGCCCAGGAGACCCTGGACGCGCTCCCGGACGGCGACTACGAGGTGCGTGTCGACTCCACGCTCGCCGACGGTCATCTCACCTACGGCGAGCATGTCGTCCCCGGCCGGGTTCCCGACGAGGTGCTCGTCTCCTGCCATGTCTGCCATCCGTCGCTGGCCAACGACAACCTGGCCGGCATCGCGGTCGCGGTCTTCCTGGCCCGCGCGCTCGCGGAGCAACGGCCGTACTACACCTACCGGTTCGTCTTCGCCCCGGGCACGATCGGGGCGATCACCTGGCTGGCCCGCAACAGGGAACGGGTGGAACGGGTCAGGCACGGGCTCGTACTGGCCTGCGCGGGCGACCCGGGACAGCTGACGTACAAGCGCAGCCGGCGTGGCGACGCGGAGATCGACCGGGTGCTGCGGCACGTCCTGACCGCCTCCGAACGGCCGCACCGCATCACCGAGTTCACTCCGTACGGCTACGACGAGCGGCAGTACTGCTCCCCCGGGTTCGACCTCGGCGTGGGCTCACTCACCCGGACCCCGTACGCGGGCTACCCCGAGTACCACACCTCGGCGGACAACCTGGACTTCGTCTCCCCGGAGGCGATGGCCGACACGCTCGCCGTCTGCCGTGAGGCGTTCGCCGTGCTCGACCGCAACCGGCGGTACGTCAACCTCAGCCCGTACGGCGAACCGCAGCTGGGCAGAAGGGGGTTGTACGACTCGCTCGGCGGACGCAGCGACGCCAAGCAGGCCCAGCTGGCCATGCTCTGGGTGCTCAGCCTCTCCGACGGCGAGCACGGTCTGCTGGACGTCGCGGAGCGGTCGGGGCTGCCGTTCGACACGATCGCCGACGCGGCCGACGCGTTGCACGGCGCCGGGCTGATCAAGGCGTGACGGCGATGACCGCCGAGGGGGAGGAGACGACGACACCGCCGGGGCCCGCCCGGCGGGGCGTCGTCGGGCGGCTGTCCTGGGGGCTGGCCGACCAGGCGGCCTCCAGCCTGTCCAACTTCGTGGTCGGCGTCTATGTGGCCCGCTCACTGGGACTGACCGCGTTCGGCGTGTTCAGTCTGGCCTGGGTGACGTACGGCGTGGTGCTCAACGTCTCCCGCGGGCTGGCCACCGACCCTCTCGTGGTGCGCTTCAGCGGCGTGCCGGAAGCGGTCTGGCGCGGGGCCGTGGCCCGGTCGTCGGGCACCGCGCTGCTCGTCGGCACGGGCATCGGCACGGTGTCGCTGGCCGCCGGGCTGGCCATCGGCGGCCAGGTGGGGGCCGCCTTCGCCGGTCTGGGCGTCGTACTGCCGGGGCTGCTGCTGCAGGACGCCTGGCGGTACGCGTTCTTCGCCGCCGGCGTCGGCCGGAAGGCGTTCGTCAACGACGTCGTGTGGGGTGTCGCACTCGTCCCGGCCATGGTGGTCGCGGCCCGCGTGGGCACCGTGACCGCGTTCCTGCTCGCCTGGGGCGGGTCCGCCGCGGTGGCGGGAGCGTACGGCTGGTTGCAGTCCGGCATCCGGCCCCGGCCGGGCGGGGCACGCGACTGGCACCGCGACCACCGCGACCTCGGCTACCGGTATCTGGCCGAGAACGTCGGTGTCAGCGGCGCCGGCCAGATACGGGCGTACGGGCTCGGCGTGATCGTCGGCGTCGGCGCGGTCGGGGTGATCCGGGGCGCGGAGCTGCTGCTCGGCCCGTTCCTCGCCATCCTGATGGGCCTGTCGCTGGTCACCGTCGCGGAGGCGGCGCGGGTGCTGCGGCAGGCTCCGCACCGGCTCGGACCGTTCTGTTTCCTGCTCGGCGGCGGACAGGCCGTCGCCGCGCTGCTGTGGGGCGCGGTACTGCTGCTGGTGCCGGACCGGTTCGGCGAGCTCGTCCTCGGTGACGTCTGGAGCTCCGCCGCCGAGCTCATCGTGCCGGTCACGCTCGGCGTCGCGGCCGCCGGCCTCGGCACCGGCGCGGCGTCCGGGCTGCGCGCGCTCGCGGCGGCCCGGCGCAGCCTGCGCTCCCAGCTGTTCGCCTCCGCCTGCTATGTCACCGGCGGGCTCGGCGGCGCGGTCGCCGGCGGCGTGGTCGGCTCGGCCTGGGGTGCCGCCGCCGCGTCCGTGTGCGGCTCCGCCGTGTGGTGGCTGCAGTTGCGGGCCGCTTTGCGTGAGCGCCAAGACCATTCCGTTCCCGAAGTGAGGAATCCATGACCCCCCACCCCCGGCTGAGCATCGGCCTGCCCGTCTACAACGGCGAGGAGTATCTGGCCGAATCGCTCGACGCCCTGCTGGGCCAGACCTACGAGGACTTCGAACTGGTCATCTCCGACAACGCCTCGACCGACGGGACCCAGGACATCTGCCGCCGCTACGCGGCGAAGGACTCGCGTATCCGCTATGTCCGGCTGACCCGGAACATCGGTGCCGCGCCGAACCACAACTTCGTGTTCACCGAGTGCCGGGGCGAGTTGTTCAAATGGGCCTCGCACGACGACCTGTACGCCCGTGATCTGCTGCGGCGCTGTGTGGAGGCGCTCGACGAGCGCCCCGACGTGATCCTCGCGCACTCCGGTCAGGCGGTCATCGACGGCGAGGGCAAGGTGAAGGTGCCGTACGAGTACAAGCTCGCCACCGACTCGCCGCACGCGCCGGAGCGCTTCCGCAGTCTGCTGTTCGAGCCCGGGGGCGACGACTTCTACGGGGTGATGCGGGCCGACGTGCTGCGCCGGGTCAAGCCGCACGACAGCTACCACCACGCCGACCGCACCTTCGTCGCCGAGATCACCCTGCACGGCCCCTTCCACCAGGTGCCGGAGCTGCTGTACTTCCGCCGCGACCATCCCACCCGCGCCGAGCGGGCGAACCCCTCCAAGCGGTCCAGGTGCGTCAATCTGGACCCACGCAGGGCGGGACCGCTGCATCCGACACCCCGGCTGCTCGCCGAATACGTCCTGGGGTTCATGTCGGCGGTGCGGCGGGCGCCGCTGTCCGCGGCCGACCGGCGTGCCTGCTACCGGCACCTCGCCTCGTGGATGACCAGCAGGGTCCGTCCGGGCGCCGGCGAGCGGGTCGAGGACCGCGCCCCGGTCGACCCGGCCCGGCTCACCGTCTCCGTCGACGCCCTCGTCGCCGGCCGTGAAGGGAGGCAGGCATGAGGTCTGCGCAGGAGAAGCCGTTACGGGTCGGTGTGTTCGGTCTGCTCGGCTCCGGGAACAGCGGCAACGACGGCTCGCTGGAGGCCGTGCTCGACCACCTCCGCGCCGCGCACCCGGAGGCGGTCGTGGACTCGATGTGCGGCGGGCCCGAGGTGGTCGCCACCCGGTACGGAATCCACACGACGCGGCTGAACTGGTACCGCGGGGAGTACCGGACCGCGTCCCGGGTGGGCGCGATGGCGGGCAAGGCGCTGGGCAAACTCGTCGACGTCGTCCGCACCGCCGCCTGGGTGCGCCGGCACGACGCGGTGATCGTGCCGGGCACGGGGGTCCTGGAGACCACGCTGCCGCTGCGGCCGTGGGGGTTCCCGTACTCGCTGGTCCTGCTGTGCGCGACGGGGCGGCTGTTCGGCACCAAGGTGGCGCTGGTCAGCGTCGGCGCCGGGCCGATCGGCAACCGGCCGACCCGGTTCCTGACCCGCTGGTCGACCCGGCTGGCCGCGTACCGGTCCTACCGGGACGCCCACTCGCGGGACGCGATGCGGGCGATGGGCGTGGACACCTCGCGGGACGGGATCTACGCGGACCTCGTGTTCGCGCTGCCCGCCCCGGCGACGAACGAGGCCGCGGGCACGTCGGGCCCGGTGTGCGTCGGTGTCATGGACTTCCACGGGAACAACGACGAGCGTGACCGGGCGGAGGAGATCCACCACCGCTATCTGGAGGGGACGACCCGGTTCGTCCGGGCGCTGGCCGAGGACGGCCGGCCCGTGCGGCTGCTCACCGGGGACGAGCTCGACCGGCCGGTGGCCGCCGCGATCGCCGACGCGGTGGGCTCGCCGCTGGTCACCGTGGCCGAGGCGGCGTCCCTGGCCGATCTGATGAAGGAGACGGCGTGCGCCGACGCCGTGGTGGCGACCCGGTACCACAATCTGGTCTGCGCGCTGAAGGTCGGCGTTCCGACGCTCGCCCTCAGCTATTCGGCGAAGAGTGACGCGCTCATGGCCGACATGGGACTGGGCGACTTCTGCCACCCAGCACGCGAGGCCGACGCGGAACGGCTGCTGGAGCGGTTCCGTGAACTGGAGCGCAGGTCACCCGAGTTACGCCGGACACTCACCGAGCGCAATCTGGCCGCCGCCCGGCGCGTCGAGCGCCAGTTCACCGACATGGACGCCGTTCTCTTCGGCACCGGCACCCCCGCACGGCAGGAGACTCCATGAAAGTGACCGAAGTCCCGGAGGTCGCGGGCGCGTTCCTGTTCGAGCCGACGCCGTACACCGACGAACGCGGCTTCTTCTGCCGCACGTTCGACGCCGACGTGGTCCGCTCGGTGGGCCTCGACCCGCACGCGTTCGTCCAGGACAGCGTCTCCCGCTCGGTACGGGGCGTGCTGCGCGGCATGCATCTGCGCTCCGGCACGGGTGAGGCCAAGCTGGTGCGCTGCTCGTACGGGAGGATCTTCGACGTGGTCGTGGATCTGCGGCCGGACTCGCCGACGTATCTGGGCCGGGCCTTCTTCGAGTTGTCCGGCGAGACGCAGGCGACGCTGTACATCCCGGCGGGCTGCGCGCACGGCTTCCAGGCGCTCACCGACACCGCCGACACGTCGTACCGGATCGACCGCCCGCACGACCCGGCACAGGACGTGACGATCGCCTTCGACGACCCCGGACTCGCCATCCCCTGGCCGCTGCCGGCCGTATCGATGTCCCAGCGGGACCGTGAGGCGCCGAGCCTGGCCGACGTCCTGAAGAACAGGGAGAGTTGAGCACACCGTGGAGACCCCGGACACCCCGGACGCCGTCGGCTTCTCGCTGCCCCGCTCGCGGGAGGCGAACGAGCGGCTGAACGCCCTGATCCCCGGCGGCGCGCACACCTACGCCAAGGGCGACGACCAGTATCCCGAGCATCTCGCCCCGGTCATCAGCCACGGCCGCGGCGCCCATGTGTGGGACGTCGACGGCAACCGTTACGTCGAATACGGCTCCGGTCTGCGCTCGGTCAGCCTCGGTCACGCCCACCCGCGCGTGACCGAGGCCGTGCGGCGCGAACTGGACCGCGGCAGCAACTTCGTCCGCCCGTCCCTCGTGGAGGTCGAGGCGGCGGAACGTTTCCTGGCCACGGTGCCGACCGCCGAGATGGTGAAGTTCGCGAAGAACGGCTCCGACGCCACGACGGCCGCGGTACGCCTGGCCCGCGCGGCCACCGGGCGCCCGCGGGTGGCCCTCTGCGCCGACCACCCGTTCTTCTCCGTCGACGACTGGTTCATCGGCACCACGCCGATGTCCGCCGGAATCCCGGCGCGGACCACCGAGTTGACCGTGTCGTTCCCGTACGGCGACCTGCCCGCCACCGAGGAACTGCTCACCCGGTACGGGGACGAGATCGCCTGCGTCATCCTCGAACCCGCCACCCACACCGAACCGCCGCCCGGCTACCTCGCCGGACTGCGCGAACTCGCCGACCGGCACGGCTGCGTGCTGGTCTTCGACGAGATGATCACCGGTTTCCGCTGGTCCGAGGCGGGCGCCCAGGGCCTGTACGGCGTCGTCCCGGACCTCTCCACCTTCGGCAAGGCGCTGGGCAACGGCTTCGCCGTCTCCGCGCTGGCGGGGCGCCGGGACCTGATGGAGCAGGGCGGACTGCGCCACTCCGGTGACCGGGTGTTCCTGCTGTCCACGACCCACGGCGCGGAGACGCACGCGCTGGCGGCGGCGATGGCCGTGCAGACCACGTATGCGCGGGAGGGCGTCACCACCCACCTGCACACGCTGGGCGCGAAGTTGGCGGCCGGTGTCCGGGAGGCCGCGGCCGGCATGGGCGTGGCCGACCATGTCGTCGTCCGGGGCCGGGACAGCAACCTGGTCTACGCCACCCTGGACGAGCGGGGGCGGCCCTCACAGGAGTACCGGACCCTGTTCCTGCGGCAGCTGCTGGCGGGCGGGGTGCTGGCACCGTCGTTCGTGGTGAGCGCCGCGCTCGACGACGCCGACATCGATCACACCGTCGAGGCGGTCGCCGGGGCGTGCGCGGTGTACCGGAAGGCACTGGACGCCGGCGACCCCACGCCCTGGCTGGGCGGACGCCCGGTGAAACCGGTGTTCCGCAGCCGGGCGTGACCGTACGTCAGAGGTGTTTCCGGCCGACCGCGTCGATGGTCCACGCGGTCGCCGGAACCACCGCGAGGGCGGTGCACCAGCCGCCGAGGGCGTCGGTCGGATAGTGCGAGCCCATGGCGACCTGCGCCCACCCCATGGCGGCCCCGGCGACGAGGGCCACGCCGAGTACCAGTGCCGGCCCCGCCGTTCTGCCGAGGCCGAGCCGGCCGGCCACGAGCAGCGCCACCGTGACGGCGAACGCGGTGAGGAAGGCGGTGTGCCCGCTCGGGTAGGACAGGTTCTCGTCACCGTGGATGGTGCGCCCCACCAACGGCTTCAGCAACGTCGTCGTTCCCGCGGCCGCTCCGGGCCCGGCCACGACGAACACGGCCGCGCGCGGCCACCGCATCAGCAGACACACCGTCGCACCGCCCACGGCCAGCAGCGCCGCTCCCCCGGGGTCCCCCAAGAAGTCGACGACCTGGG
Source organism: Streptomyces sp. NRRL WC-3626 (assembly GCF_000718785.1). GTDB lineage: Bacteria > Actinomycetota > Actinomycetes > Streptomycetales > Streptomycetaceae > Streptomyces > Streptomyces edwardsiae. The sequence continues at coordinate 56,300 of NZ_JOCA01000022.1, forward strand.
CGACTTGCCACCCCGCCCCGTACACCGCCGTCCCGACCCGCGCATCCACGCCACCGGGCTCCCCGTCCCCGGCGTACAGGACCGCGAACACCCCGGTCACCAGCGCGGCGAGCCCGGCGATCACGGCGAGCCGCCGGCGCAGCGGCGGTGGCAGGACGGGGGACCTCGTCCGTCCGGGGCGGGTGGGAGGGGTCAGTTCATCCAGCATGAATCCATCATCGCCGCCGCGCCCGGCGGACACGCCGCCCCGCGGACAACTCACGGGGCGGCGAGAGGGATCGTGCGGTCAGCGCCGCAGGGTGAGGACTCCCGGGCGCCACGGCAGCGCGTTGTAGTCGCCGCCCGCAGCCGGGTCCTTGCCCTGGTAGAGGAGCTGCAGATTGCAGGGGTCGATGGTCATGGTCTGGTCGGGGTTGTCGCGGACCAGGTCACCGTGGCTGATGTCGTTGGTCCAGGTGGCGCCGCTGTTGACCTTGCCCGCGAAGGGGTTGCCCTCACTGGCGGCCTGCGGGGTCCACGACCCGTTCAGGCTGGACGCGGTGAAGGAGCGGAAGTAGCGCCCGTTCCCGCCCATCGCCTCGACCAGCATGAGGTACTGGTTCTGGCCCTTGACCTTGTAGACCTGCACCCCCTCGAACAGGTTGGCCTTGGTGTCGCTCATGATCGTGGTGTACGAGGAGCCGAAGTTGCCCGGGAAGTTCCCGATCGGCATGCTCGCCCGGTAGATCCTGCCGTTGTCACCGGCGAAGAACAGGTACATGTTCTGGCCGTCGGCGATCAGTGTCTGGTCGATCGGGCCGGTGTCGGATTCGCTGCGGGGGATGCTGCCGGTGAACAGCTGCTGCGGCGCGGACCAGCCGTTGGCGTTGGTGGGGTCGCTCGAGGTGCGGTACATGAAGGCCGCCGAACCCCACTGGTACGCCAGCACCCACACGTTCTTGGGCGCGAAGTAGAACAGTGTGGGCGCCACCGCGCCCTGGCTCATCGCGTTCTGGCCGGCCGACGCCATGTCGGACCAGTTGGTGAAGGGGCTGAACACCATCGAGCCGTACGACGTTCCGTTCGAGGTCGACCCGTAGACCAAATTCCTGCCGTTGTACTTCACCGCGCTGAAGTCCTTCAGCGCGACCCATCCGCTCCTCGGCTGCGCCAGGACGCCCGTCGAGGACCAGCGGTACGTCGACGGAAGGGAGCAGGTGCCGTCCGGCGGCGTCCCGGTCAGTCCGGTCCACTTCTGGTTGCTGCCTCCGTTGCACGTCCAGAGCTGCACCGCCGTGCCGTTGGCGGTGCCGTGGTCCTTCACGTCCAGGCACAGCCCGGACTCCACGCCGACGACCGTGCCGTCCGAGTTCACCCGCCACTGCTGGTTCGCGGCCCCGCTGCAGCTCCAGATCTGTACCCGGGTACCGGCCGTGGTCGCGTGGTCCGGGACGTCCAGGCACTTGTTGCCGTACACGGTCAGCTGATCGGCGTCCGTCAGCGTCCACTGCTGGTTGGTCCCGCCCCAGCAGTCGTAGATCTGCAGCTGCGTACCGTCGGTCTGTGCGGCGCCCAGCACATCGAGGCACCGGTTCGAACCGGTACCGCGTAAGGCCCCGGTTTCGGCGGCCTGGGCCGGAGTGGCCACGAGCAGCGCCGCCAGCGCGGCCAGGGCAGCGACTACGGCGGCGAGCACCGCGGACGGATACCGGCGGCTGAAACTTCGTCTACGCATGGAGACTTCCCCAAACTCGAGTGGACGGTCGAGGTGACGACACCCGGGGAGAGTGTTCGATATGTCGAACGAGTGTCGCAGTATCGAGCAGCCTGAATGATAGGGAGCCGTTGAACGGCGTCAATACCCCTCGCATGCGTCGCCATTGACTCCGAAACATTCTCGGGACCGCCCCCATGGAGCACCGCACGTCACGGGGGCTATGGGGCGGGTAACCCGAAGTAAGAACACCGATGCGCGAGCGAAGTACGCAAGTAAAGCCTGTCAACGACACCGTCAACAATTGTTCGAAAGTTTCGGAGTGACGACAGAAACTTTTCCCGTCAGGAGTGTTGACGGAGCATCATCAACGCCTCAATCATTCCTGTCTGAGAAACCGGCCTCGGCTCGATATGTCGAACAGGCGCCGGCCTCCGCCCGCCCCCTATGCCCCCTGGAGGCACAGCCATGGGCTCGTACGCCCTCACCGGACCCGCCGTCCGCGGGAAGATCCGCGGCTTACTGCTGGCGCTGACCATCGGCACCCTCGGTGCGGCCACCGCACTGGCCGCACCACCTCCGGCCGCACACGCCGCCGAGAGCACACTCGGCGCCGCGGCCGCGCAGAGCGGACGCTACTTCGGCACCGCCATCGCCTCGGGCAGGCTCGGCGACTCGACGTACACCTCGATCGCGGGCCGCGAGTTCAACATGGTCACGGCCGAGAACGAGATGAAGATCGACGCCACCGAACCCCAGCGGGGCCAGTTCAACTTCAGCTCCGCCGACCGCGTCTACAACTGGGCGGTGCAGAACGGCAAGCAGGTGCGCGGTCACACCCTCGCCTGGCACTCCCAGCAGCCCGGCTGGATGCAGAGCCTCAGCGGCAGTTCGCTGCGCCAGGCGATGATCGACCACATCAACGGCGTGATGGCCCACTACAAGGGCAAGATCGTCCAGTGGGACGTGGTCAACGAGGCGTTCGCCGACGGTAGTTCGGGCGCCCGCCGGGACTCCAACCTGCAACGCAGCGGCAACGACTGGATCGAGGTCGCCTTCCGCACCGCGCGCGCCGCCGACCCGTCCGCCAAGCTCTGCTACAACGACTACAACGTCGAGAACTGGAACTGGGCCAAGACCCAGGCCATGTACTCCATGGTCCGGGACTTCAAGCAGCGCGGCGTGCCGATCGACTGCGTCGGCTTCCAGGCGCACTTCAACAGCGGCAGCCCGTACGACAGCAACTTCCGCACCACGCTGCAGAACTTCGCCGCCCTCGGCGTCGACGTGGCCGTCACCGAACTCGACATCCAGGGCGCCCCGGCCTCGACCTACGCCAATGTGACCAAGGACTGCCTGGCCGTCGAGCGCTGCCTCGGCATCACCGTCTGGGGCGTGCGCGACAGCGACTCGTGGCGCTCGGAGCAGACGCCGCTGCTGTTCGACAACAACGGCAACAAGAAGTCCGCCTACACCGCGGTCCTCGACGCCCTCAACGGCGGCGGCACCACCACGCCTCCCCCGGACGGCGGGCAGATCAAGGGCGTCGGTTCGGGCCGCTGCCTGGACGTGCCCAACGCGAGCACCGCCGACGGCACCCAGCTCCAGCTGTGGGACTGCCACAGCAACAGCAACCAGCAGTGGGCGCCGACCGACGCCGGCGAACTGCGGGTCTACGGCGACAAGTGCCTGGACGCCGCGGGCACCGGCAACGGCGCCAAGGTCCAGATCTACAGCTGCTGGGGCGGCGACAACCAGAAGTGGCGCGTCAACTCCGACGGTTCCATCGTCGGAGTCCAGTCCGGCCTCTGTCTCGACGCCGTCGGGACCGGCACCGCCAACGGCACGCTGATCCAGCTCTACTCCTGCACGAACGGCAGCAACCAGCGCTGGACCCTCACCTGACGGGACCCCCGGCTCACCGCTTCGAGGCCCGGCATCCGGTCACGCCTCCGTCATGACGGACGCGATACCGCGGTGCCGGGCGACGCCGTGGACGAAGTCCGGTACGCCCCGGCCGGCCGGGTGGCCGGACACGACCGTGCCCCCGGCTCCGGGAGACCGGATGCCGGGGGCACGGGGGCACGGGGCCGCACCGCTCAGGGGGAGGTCATGACACCGAGTTCCCTCGCCACGTCCGCCGCCCAGTGCTCGATGGCGGCGAAGTCGCGGAAGTCACCGCCCTTGCCACTGCGGAGGATCATGCCCGCGACACGGCCGTGCGCGCCCTCGGTGAGACAACCGCCGAAGGTGACGTGCTGCCTGACGTCCAGCCTGTCCATGGCCCTCCTGACGCCCGGTACCGGCGGGATGTCCCGCTGCGAGGCCGTCGCGTCGAGCGGCCCCGAGCTGAAGAACCAGACCGGTCGTCGCGACAGTGCTCCGCGGTGCCGTCGTACGAAGCGCCTGGCGTCCTTGTGCCAGCGCCCCGCGTACAGGGCGCCGCCGACCACCACCGCTTCGTAGCGGTCCGCGTCCGTCACGGTCCCGGCGGGCAGCGCCTCGGCCGTGATCCCCGCCGTCCGCAGCACCTCCGCCACGGTCTCGGCGATCCTCTCCGTCGATCCATTGGCCGACCCGTAGGCGACCAGAACCCTCTCGTCCATGGTGATCCGCCTCCTTCCACGGTCGTCCGCGACGCCCGTGCGCCACGGTCCCGGACCGTCAGTCCGTGTCGGGTACGACCGCGACCGGACAGACGGAGTGATGCAGAAGCGTGTGGGCGACCCGGCCGAGGCGGTGCCCGAACTGCCCGGGACGCCGCCGGCCGACGACCAGCAGGTCCGCCTCGTGCGAGGCGGTCAGCAGCACCCGGCGGGCGGGACCCTCGACCGTGTGCCGCCGCAGCCGCGCATCCGCCGGGACGCCGGCGAGCGCGGCCTCCAGTTCCTTGGCCGCCCGTTCCTCGTGCACACGCTCGGGCGTGCCCGCGAGCAGCGCGTGATCGGCCGTGTCGTGCGTGGGGCACCGCCACGCCCGTACGGCGTCCAGGGCGGCCCCGCGCCGCCGGGCCTCCTCGGCGGCGAAGCGCACCGCCGCCGTGGGGGCGTCGGCCACGCCGACGACGATGCCGCCGTGCCGGCCGCCGACGGCCCGGTTGTCGTGGCTGCCCCGGATGACGATCACCGGGCAGCCGGCCGACGTGGCCACGGTCAGGCTGACGGAGCCGAGCAGGAGGTCGGCGACGCCACCGCGCCCGCGGGTGCCCACGACCACCGCGGACGCGTCGCGGGCCGCACGCAGGAGGACGTACTCCGGTTCCTCGGCCACCGCTTCGGCGGTGACGGTGAGGTCCGGGTGGTGCCGGCGGGCGCGGCGGGTGGCGACGAGGACGACGTCGTCGGGCGTCACCCGCGCGGACGGCTCGCCGTGCTCCCGGGCGGGCGCGGCACCCTCGTACCGGTCCCAGCGGTAGGCGTGGACGATCCGCAGCGGCACTCCGTGCAGGGCGGCCTCGTCGGCCGCCCAGTCGACGGCCCGCAGACTCGGCTCGGAGCCGTCGGCGCCGACGACGACGGGCAGGGGTTCCGTGAACTCCCGGACGACCGATGCCTTCATGGTTCCCGCTCCTTTCGTCCCTCTTCCCGATGGACCGCGTCAGCCGTGTGCGACGACGGCGACGGGGGTGGTGGCGTGGTGCAGGACCGCGTGGGCGACGGCACCGATGTGCACGCCGAACGGGCTGCGGCGGATGCGGCGGCCGACGACGACGAGGGAGGCGTCGTGGGCCGCGTCGACGAGGTGACTGGCGGGGCTGCCCAGCCGGGACCGTTCCGTCACCTCGACCTCCGGGTACTTCTCCCGCCAGGGCAGGAGCACTTCGGTGAGGGCGGCGGCCTGCTCGCGGGCGGCCTCCGCGCAGGGGTCGACGCCGGCGGCCAGGCCGTAGACGTAGTAGGGAGGCAGGTTCCAGCCCGTGACGACGGTCAGCGTCGCCCCGCGGCGCCGTGCCTCCTCGAACGCGAAGGTGAGCACCGTGTCGTCGGGGTTGCCGGGGTCCAGGCCCAGGACCACGGGCCGGAAACCGGTGGCGGCGGAGGGTATGCCGACGGGGTCCTTGACGTGTTCGTCGGCGGCCTGTTCACCCGCGCGGACGAGGACCACGGGCACCTCGGCGCGGGCGATCACCGACTGGCCGACGGACCCGATCAGGAAGCCCGCGAGGCCGCTCAGGGCCCGCGAGCCCAGTACCAGCAGTTCCGCGTCGCGTGCGGCGTCCAGCAGTGCGTCCGCCGGGGCTCCGGCCCGCTGTTCGGTGGTCACCTCGACGCCGGGGTGCCGCAGTCCGAGGCCCTCGGCGGCTTCCCTGGGGATCCGCTCGGTCCAGTGCTGATGCGTCTCGGCGCCGAGGAGCGGGGCCTGGGCCATGGGCTCCGGTACCGGCTGCCACACATGCAGCAGCCGTACCGCCGCCTGGCGCAGCGCGGCCTCGCGGGCCGCCCACTCCGCGGCCGCCCGGCTCTCCGGCGAGCCGTCGAGTCCCACGGTGATCACGCGTGCCATGCCGCCCACCTCCTGTGTCCTTCGTCCTGCTCCCAGCGTCCCTCCCGGCGGTCTCACGGGGCAGGGGCCTGTGGTCCCGGAACGGGGCCGACAGTCCCTGCCGGCCCCGTTGCGGGGGCCACGCGCACAAAACCGGCCCGGTATCCGGTCCACCGGCGCCGCGTCGGGGGCCGGGGTGTCGCGCAGCGGGAACGGGATGCCCGGCGCGTCGTTCGGTCGGCCTCGTGGCCGTAGGCCTTCAGCCCGTTCTCCGCAGTGCGGGTCAGCCGTCCCACGACCAGTCGGCGACCTCGGGCAGGTCGACACCGTGCTCGCGGATGTACGCGTGGTGGCGCAGCCGGGTGTCCTCCATTTCCTGGCGTACGGCCGCGGCGCGCACCGCGAGGCCGGGGACGCGGTCGATGACGTCCATGACCAGCCGGTAGCGGTCCAGGTCGTTGCGGACCACCATGTCGAACGGTGTGGTGGTGGTGCCGATCTCCTTGTAGCCGCGCACATGCAGATGCGGGTGGCCGGTGCGGCGGTAGGCCAGCCGGTGGATCAGCCACGGGTAGCCGTGGTAGGCGAAGACGACCGGCTTGTCGGGGGTGAAGAGGCCGTCGTACTCGAAGTCCGTCATCCCGTGCGGGTGTTCGCCGCTCGGCAGCAGCCGGGCGATGTCGACGACGTTCACGACCCGGACCGCGAGTTCCGGCAGGTGGTCACGGAGCAGCTGCGCGGCGGCCAGTACCTCCTGCGTGGGCACGTCACCGGCCGCGGCGAGCACCACGTCCGGTTCCCGCTCGCCGCTCTCGGTGCCGGCCCAGTCCCAGACGCCGGCGCCGCGCGCGCAGTGCGCCCTGGCCTGCTCCATGGTCAGCCAGTCGAAGCAGGGCTGTTTGCCGGCGACGACGACGTTGACGTAGTCCTTGCTGCGCAGGGCGTGGTCGGCGACGGAGAGCAGGGTGTTGGCGTCCGGCGGCAGATAGACCCGTACGACCTCGGGGCTCTTGTTGAGGATGTGGTCGACGAAGCCGGGGTCCTGGTGGGAGAAGCCGTTGTGGTCCTGGCGCCAGACGTGCGAGGTGAGCAGGTAGTTGAGGGAGGCGATGGGGGCGCGCCAGGGCAGGCGGCGGGTCACGCGCAGCCATTTGATGTGCTGGTTGACCATGGAGTCGACGATGTGGACGAACGCCTCGTAGCAGGAGAACAGTCCGTGCCGGCCGGTGAGCAGATAGCCCTCCAGCCAGCCCTGGCAGGTGTGTTCGGAGAGGATCTCCATCACCCGGCCGTGACGGTCCAGGTGTTCGTCCACCTCGAGGGTGCCGGCCTGCCAGGCCTTGCCGCTGGCCGCGTAGACGGCCTGGAGGCGGTTGGACGCCGTCTCGTCGGGGCCGACCAGCCGGAAGTCGCGCCGGTCGGCGGTCCCGCGCATGACGTTCTCCAGCAGGTCGCCGAGGACGCGGGTGGGTTCGTGCAGGGTCGCGCCCGGTTTGTCGACCGGGACGGCGTACCGCTCCAGGGACGGCAGCGGGAGTTCGCGTACCAGCAGGCCGCCGTTGGCGTGCGGGGTCGCCCCCAGCCGGCGGGAGCCGTCGGGGACGCACGCCAGGACGTCGGGACGGGGCGCTCCGTACGCGTCGAACAGTTCCCGCGGCCGGTAGGAGCGCAGCCACTCCTCGAGCTGCCGCAGATGCTCGGGGTTGTCCCGTACGGCGGACAGGGGGACCTGATGGGCTCGCCAGGTCCCTTCCACGGGAAGGCCGTCGACCTCGGCGGGGCCGGTCCAGCCCTTCGGGGTGCGCAGCACGATCACCGGCCAGCGGGGCCGTTCGGTCGCCCCGTCCTCGCGGGCGGCGCGCTGGATGCCGGCGATGCGGTCGGCGGCGGTGTCCATGGCGTGGGCCATGGCGCGGTGCACGGCGGCCGGTTCGTCGCCGGTGACATGGATCGGCTCGTGCCCGTACCCCTTGAGGAGGTCGTCGAGTTCGGATTCCGGCAGCCGGGAGAGCACCGTGGGATTGGCGATCTTGTAGCCGTTGAGGTGCAGGACCGGCAGGACGGCGCCGTCGTGCACCGGGTCCAGGAACTTGTTGGAGTGCCAGGAGGCGGCCAGCGGCCCGGTCTCCGCCTCACCGTCGCCGATGACACAGGCGACCAGCAGGCCGGGGTTGTCGAAGGCGGCGCCGTAGGCGTGCGAGAGGGCGTACCCCAGTTCGCCGCCCTCGTGGATGGAGCCGGGCGTCTCCGGCGCCACATGACTGGGCACACCCCCGGGGAAGGAGAACTGCCGGAACAGCCGTGCCATCCCGGCGGCGTCCCGGGTGACGTCCGGGTAGGTCTGCGTGTACGAGCCCTCCAGCCAGGAATTGGCGACCACGGCGGGTCCCCCGTGGCCGGGGCCCCACACGCAGAGCGCTTCCAGGCCCCGGGAGCGGATGAGCCGGTTGAGGTGCGTGTACACGAGATTCAGGCCGGGCGAGGTACCCCAGTGACCGAGCAGCCGCGGCTTGACGTGCTCCGGGCGCAGCGGTTCGGTGAGCAGGGGGTTCGCCATCAGGTAGATCTGGCCGACGGACAGATAGTTCGCGGCACGCCAATGGGCGTCCAGTGCCCTCGCTTCCTCGTCGGTGAGCGAACCGGGCCTCTGTTGCGGATCGACGGACATGCTGGGTTCCCCTTGCGGATCGATGATTCGGCCGGCGGAGGGTCCTGCGGAGCCTTTCGTCCCACTCTTCCCCGGTTCCCCGGGTACCCGACAGGGCCGACCGGGCCCTTCCGCCCTCACCGTCGGCCGGTTCCGCCGCCCCGGCGGGCCCCAGCGCCGCGGCCCCGCCCTCCCCGGTGCGGCGGGGTGGACGGGGCCGGACGGGCTGCGCCGGGGTCAGCGGCGGAGCAGGAGGGAGGTCACGCGGAGGCGGCCGCTGTGGATCCAGACGTCGGAGTACTCGACGGGCCGGTCGTCGGCGAGGTAGGTGACCTGCTGGAGGTACTGGACCGGGGCGCCCTCGGCGAGGTCGAGGGCGTCGGCGACGTCGGCGCCGGCCGCCTCGGCGCCGAAGGTGCGGCGGGCCGTGGCGATCTTCAGTCCGTAGGTGCCCTCCAGGACGCCGAAGAGACTCGCCGAGGTGAAGTCGACCTCCTCGATACCGGGCGCGAGGTCGGTGCGTACGAAGTTGAACAGCAGGGCGACCGGTCCCTGCTCGGTGCGCCGTACCCGCACCAGACGCAGGACCCGGGTGCCCGGGGTCACGTCCAGGAGGGCCGCTACCGGTTTGGGCGGTGCGATCAGGGCGCACTCGCGCACCGTGGTCGTGGTCACCACGCCCTGGTCGGCGAAGTCCTCGGAGAGGGTGCTGAGTTTCTGGGCGATGGCGGGTTCGATCGTGGTCGAGGTCACGAACGTGCCCCGGCCCCGGACCTGGCGGAGCAGGCCCTCCTCGATCAGCGTGGTCAGCGCCCTGCGCAGCGTGCCGCGGCTGACGCCGAACTCCCTGGCCAGCTCCGGCTCGCTCTTGAGACGGTAGTGCGGCGGCCACTCGCCGCCGGCGATCCGCAGCCGGATGTGCTCCGAGATCTGGACGTGGATCGCCGTGGGGACGTCCCTTCTGATGCCTGGGACTCCGCCTTTGTCGGCCGTCACAGTGGTCGCATCTCCTTCTCCGCTCTCACCGGGGGCGGGTGTCGCTCCGGCGTGGAAGCCGTCCCCCGGCCGCGGTGGGCGGCCCGGGGACGGCGGTGCTGTCCGGTCAGTAGCTGACGGTGGACGCGTCACCGGTGTCGGTGATGATCGCCAGCCCGGCGCTGGTCCCGAGCAGGGAGGCGCCCGCCCGCAGGAGCTCCAGGCCCTGGCGGTAGCTCTTGATCGAGCCGGACGCCTTCACCCGGACGCCTTCCCGCGCCCGGTCAACAAGGTAACGAACACTGGTCGGATTCGCAGTCTCGATCTGGCCGCTGCTGGCGTTCTTCAGGAAGGACGCGCCCGCCTCCATGGCGAGTTCGACCGCGGCCTCCTTTTCGGCATCGGTCAGCAGCGGCAGTTCCAGCATGACCTTGACGGGCAGGCCCGAGGCGCGCACGACGCCCGCGATGTCCTCGCGGAAGTCGTCGTAGCGGCCGCTCTTGAGCCAGCCGACCTGTACGCCGATGTCGAGCTGGTCGGCGCCGAGCCGGGCGATCTCGGCGGCCTCGGCGGCCTTCCCGGCGCTGGTCATGACGCCGACGGTCGGGAAGTCCAGGGCGGACGCCACCTCGACGCCGGTGCCCTTGAGCTCGGCGACGACGAGCGGGAGCCAGGAGGCGGGGACCATCGCCGCGTTGAAGCCGTGGGTGACGGCCTCCTGCGCGTGGGCGATCATCTCGTCGCGCGTCGCGTCCGGGTCGATCTTGGTGTGCTGGATGAACGGCGCCAACTCGGCCGGGGTGAGGCTGAGTTCGGCGAGGTTGACGGTGGTTTCGGACACGGGGTGATCTCCCTTGGGTGGTGGCGGCAGGAGCCCGGCGGATCGGCCGCCGGGTCTTCTCCGTGGGCTGCCGCCGCGAGTTGACGGTGCCGGGCCCGTCTGCCGGGCGGCGCGGCTCAGACCTTGGACGCGTACTGCTCCGGGACGACGACGCCTTCGCCGCCGAACCAGCGGGGCGCGTCGACGCCGCAGTAGAGGCCGATGTTTCCCCAGGGCTCGAAGGCTCCGGTGCGCACCACGGCCTTGGCCTCGCGGGCGAGGTCGCCGAGGACCTCGGCGTGCGGGCGGGTGGTGAACTCGGCGCCGGCGAAGCGCTCGTGCAGCCACGAGTCGAGGCGGGGGTTGTGGCTCGGGACGTCCTCGGCGCGGACCACACCCTCGACGACCAGTTCGTCGGCGATCAGGCCGAGGACGGTGCGCAGATCGGGCAGGTTCTCGGCGAGGGCCAGGTCGATCCGGTGCGCGTCGCGCGGCACGGGGAAGCCGGCGTCGACGACGAGCAGCAGGTCGGTGTGACCGAGGGTGGCGAGGACTCCGCTCAGTTCGGCGTTGAGGATGCCTGAGCGCTTCATGGTGGGTTCCTTTCGGGTGGGGCCCCGAGGAGGGACGGGGCCCACGGGGGTGCTGCGGGCGGACGGGGTCCGCGGGGTCAGGCCGCGGCCGGTGCCGCTCCGGTGGCGAGGGTCATCACGGATTCCTCGGTGGCGTCCGCGGAGTCGACGACGGCCACCAGGCGGCCTTCGCTCATCACCGCGACACGGTCGGTCAGGGTGAGCAGTTCGGGCAGGTCGGAGGAGGAACAGAGGATCGCCAGGCCCTTGTCGGCGAGCGCGGTGAGCCGGTCGTAGATCTCGGCCTTGGCGCCGATGTCGACGCCGCGGGTGGGCTCGTCGAGGATGAGCACGCCCGGGTCGATGGCGAGCCAGCGGCCGAGGACGGCCTTCTGCTGGTTGCCGCCGGACAGGCTGGTGATGGGCTGGGTCATGGTGGCGGTCTTCACCCGCAGCCGCTGGGCCTGTTCGGTGGCGGCCGCGTCGAAGGCCCGGCGGCGGATCAGGCCGAGCCGGCTGAACGCCTTCGTGGTGAGGGCGCCGACGTTCTCGCCGACGCTCATCGTGGTCAGCAGGCCCTGGGCGCGGCGCTCGCCGGGGACGAACGCCAGCCGGCGTTCCACGCTGGCGATCGGGTTGCGCCGCTCGTAGGGCTTTCCGAGCAGTTCCACGGTGCCGCCGGTCGCGGGGTCCGCTCCGAAGATGTTGTGGAGCAGTTCGACTCGGCCGGAGTCGGGGAGTCCGGCGACGCCGAGGATCTCTCCGGGGCGCAGTTCGAAGGAGACGTCCCGGTGCCGCCTGCCGCTCAGCTCCGTGACCTTGAGGGCTGGTTCGGCGGTGGGCTCGGCGGCGCCGGCCCGGCGGGTGAACCGGCCCAATTCACGGCCGACCATGGCGGCGACGGCCTGGTCGGGGGTGGTGTCCTCGCTGCGCCAGGAGGCGACGTGGCCGCCGTCGCGCAGGACCTGGATGTGGTCGGCCAGGCGGAAGACCTCCGGCATGCGGTGGGAGACGTAGAGCATGGTCGTGCCGTTGGCCTTGAGCCTGTCCATGAGGGCGAACAGCCGGTCGGCCTCGGCGGGGGTGAGCATCGCCGTGGGTTCGTCCAGGATCAGGACGCGGCAGCCCCGGGCGATGGAGCGGGCCACCACGATGAGCTGCTGGGTGGCCAGGTCCAGGGTGCGGACGGAGGCGTTCGGGTCCAGGTGGAGGTCGAGTTCGGCGAGGAGTTCGGTGGTGCGCTCCAGCATGCGGCGCCGGGAGGGGAACCAGCGGTTGCCCGGTTCGACGCCGCTGAGCACGTTCTCGGCGACGGTGCGGTCGGGCAGCAGCGACAGTTCCTGGGGGACGATCGCGACGCCGTGCCGGCTGAGCATGGAGGCAGGCTCGAAGGAGGTGACCTCCTCGCCGAACACGGTGACGCCGCCCTCGCTGGGCGGCTGGAGACCGGCCAGGATCTTGAGCAGGGTCGACTTGCCGGCGCCGTTCTCGCCGAGGAGGGCGGTGATGTCACCGGCGGGGACGTCGAAGGAGACGTCGCGCAGGGCGCGGACCGGCCCGAAGTTCCGGGTGAGGCCGCGGACTTGGACGGCCGGTCCGCCGGGGCGGTCCTGGCCCCCCGGGGAGGCGGCGTGGGGTGCGGGGGTCATCAGTCCTCCACGGTCGCGTCGGCGAGGTTGTCCTGGGTGATGAACTGGGCGCCGGTGTCCACACCCTTGATCTCGGTGCCGTCGACGAGGAAGTCGTGCAGCACCTTGACGGCCTGGTAGCCCTGCTCGGACGGGTTCTGGCTGATGCTGAAGTCCAGGACGCCGCGTTCGATGTACTCGGCGGTCTGGGTCAGCAGGTCGAAGCCGCCCATGGTGATGGTGTCGGCCTTGCCGGACTGGCCCACCCACTTGGCGGCGGCCGTGGTGGAGCAGCAGTCGAGGCCTGCGACGGCGACCACGTCGGACTGGCCGGACATGGTCGACTCGACCGTGTTGTAGGCGCTGTTGGGCTCGTTGCCGACGTTGACCGGGCCGACGATCTTCAGCCCGCTGCCGTCCAGGCCCTCCTTGAAGCCGTTGAAGCGGTCGTGCGACCAGCCGGCGCCGGTGTCGACGGAGAAGACCACGACGGACTTGCCGTTGACCTCACCCTTGAGGTCCTTGCGGAGCTGTTCGGCCTGGGCCTTGCCGGAGCCCTTGAGGTCCTGGCCGACGAAGCCCATCTGCTCGGAGTCGGGGTTGTCGGTGTTGAAGGAGATGATCGGGATGCCCGCCTTGTACGCCTGGCTGATCACGGGCTTGAGGGCGTCGCTGGAGGCGGAGGAGACGGCGAGCCCGTCCACGGCCTTCTGCTGGATGAGCGTCTGTATCTCGGAGACCTGCTTGGCCGCGTCGCCGCCGGTGGGGCCGATGAGGGAGACGTCGGCGCCCAGCTCCTTGCCGGCCTTCTTCATCCCGGCGCCGATCGGGGTGGCGAAGGCGAGGGACGGGTCGTGGTAGCTGAGCTTGATGCGCATCGGCTTGTCGTCGTCGATCCGCTGCTGGATGTACGAGGCGAGCTTGAAGGAGCCGTCACCGGATCCGCCGGATCCGCTGTCGGCGGCGGTGACGGCGCCGCAGGCGGTGAGGGAGAGGGCCGCGGCGACGGCGGTGGCGGCCGTGAGGCCTCTGAGGAGGGTGCGCGGGGACATGAGGGCTCCTTCGTCGAGTCCGTGGATCGGGAGGCGTTCGGGGAGGAAGGGCCGGTGGGGCGGCGTTCGGGCGTACGGCGGTGTGCGGGGTGAGGGGGCGCGCCGGGCGGCGCGGGTTCAGGCGCGGGTCTTCCGCTTGCGCTGCCAGGTGTCGGCCGCGACGGCGGCGACGATGACGAGGCCGGTGACGACGGTCTGCCAGAAGGACGAGATGCCCTTGATGTTGAGGATGTTCTGGAGGAGGCCGATGAAGGCGACGCCGATGACGGTGCCCCACATCGTTCCGGAGCCGCCGAAGAGGGCGGCGCCGCCGATGATGACGGCCGAGATGACGGTGAGTTCCAGGCCCTGGCCGGTCACGCCCTGGACGTAGGAGAGGAAGGACAGGCCGAGGACGCCGGCGAGGCCCGCGGTGAAGCCGGAGAGGACGAACGCGGTCAGCTTGACCCGCTTGACGTTGACGCCGACGAGCCGCGCGGCCTCCTGGTTGCCGCCGACCGCGTAGGTGTTGAAGCCGAAGCGGGAGCGGGCCAGCAGGACGACGCCGATGGCGGCGACGACGGCGAAGAAGACGAACTGCATGGGCACGATGCCGAACAGCCGCCCCTGGCCGAGCAGGTTGAACTCGGCGACGCCGGGCTGGGAGGAGCTCAGCGAGATCGGGGCGCCGTCGGAGATGAGCAGGGCGATGCCGCGGAAGACGCTGAGCGTGCCGAGGGTGACGATGAAGGACGGGACGCCGAGGACCACCACGGCCAGACCGTTGAGGAGTCCGGCGAGGACACCGACCGCGAGGCCGACGAACATGGCCGCGGGCCAGCTCCAGCCGTCCGATATGAGCATGCCGGTGGAGATCGCGGAGAGGGCGTAGGTGGAGCCGACCGAGAGGTCGATCTCCCCGTTGAGGATGACGAAGGTCGCCCCTACGGCCATGATGCCGATCTGCGCGATCTGCTGGCCCACCGAGAGAAGGTTGTCGGACTGCGCGAAGGTCGGCGAGAGCACGGTGCCCAGCAGGAAGAGCAGGACGAGCGCGGCGAAGACGCCGGCCTCCCGCGCGTGCAGCAGTCTGCGCAGCGCGAGCGGGAACTGCCGGGTGCTCGCGTCGGACGACGGGGCCGCGGTCGCGGGCGGCTTGGTGGCGGTCGAGGTCACGAGGCACTTCCAATCAGGGCGTTCAGCTGGGCTCTGGTGGGCAGGGCGGGGATGACACCCGCGATCGACACGGTGTGGGCGCCGGCGACGGCGGCGAACTCCACGGCCCGGTCGACGGGCCGGCCCTCGGCCAGGGCGACGGCGAAGGCGGCGGTGAAGGAGTCCCCGGCGCCCGTGGTGTCCACGACCGTCCGGGCCTGGTGCGGGGGCACGGTGGTGACGCCGGTGTCCCGGGCGACCAGCGCGCCGTCGCCGCCCCGGGTGATGACGACGGTGCCGCCGGTGCGCTCGCGCAGCGCGCGGGCCAGTTCCTCGTCGCCGAGTCCGTGCCCGTCGTCGAGGCCGAGGAGGACGGGGGCCTCCGTCTGGTTGGGCGTGAGTACGTCGATGAGGGGCCAGCACGCGTCGGGCAGCGGCCGGGCGGGCGCCGGGTTCAGCAGGGTGCGGGTGCCGCTCTCGCGTCCGGCGCGCAGGGCGGCGGCGACGGCTTCCTCGGGGATCTCCATGGAGACGACGAGGATGTCGGCGGAGGCGATCTCGGCGCGGAAGGCGTCGACGGCGGCGGCGTCCAGCTCGTCCAGGGCGCCGGGGGCGATGGCGATGCGGTTCTCCCCGGACGGCTCGACCAGGATGAACCCGACCATGGTGGGCGCCTGCGCGGTGACCACGTGTTCGGCGCCGACCCCTTCGCGCCGCCACAGCTCACGTGCCGAGCGGCCGAACTCGTCGTCGCCGACGGCGGTCAGCAGCGTGACCTCGGCGCCCAGCCGGGCGGCGGCGACGGCCTGGTTGCTGCCCTTCCCGCCGGCGCCCGAGTCGAAGAGGCCGCCCGAGACGGTCTCACCGGCCGCGGGTGCCTTGGGGACCCGCATGGTGAGGCCGGCGCCATAACTTCCGACAACCGCGATCTTCATCGGCACACCACTTTGTGTATGGACAACCATGGACAAGGCAGAGCGTAGGTACAGGGATGTCCCTAGTCAATGGGTGACCGTGAGGTGAAATTTCGACCACGGGGACACCCGCTCTCACCCGGGTGACCGGAAGGAGCCTTCAGGCCGGTGCCCCGTGGCGGGCCGCGGTCGCCGACGCGCGGTGGTGCGGGGAGGCGCGCGGCACCGCCCGGGGGCACTCCCGGTCCAGGTGCTGTCCGGGGCGAGATCAAGGGCGTCAATGCGCCATATCCGGTGGCCTGGTGTGACTGGAACTGAACGATGTCTCAACAATTCCGACCGGTAGGCCTACGCTCTGCATGCTCCCAACCCCCCAAAAGGTGGGGTTCGACGTGTCGTGAAAGGTTTCGCTTCTCGTGGCTGGCACCGGTGTCTGCAGCGTCGTCGGATCAGGACCGCTGTGGTGAGCGGACCGTTAGGGGAGCCACGCGGCGGCCCCGGTGTGGGCGCCTCCGTCGCCGGAGGGGCCGTCACCCTGTCGGCCGCCGCTGGTGCGGTGTGGGCGGCCGTCACCGCGGACGCCCAGTGGCACCGGGCCGTCGCGGGAGCCTGTGCCGCGGCCGTCGTCCTGCTGGTCGCCGGCGTACTGGTCCTCACCCGGCGGCTGTCCACCGAGCGTGCGCACCGTGCCCGGGAGGCCGCCGTCGCCACCGCCCGGGGCACCGAGGTGGCGCATCTGGCCGCGGTGCGCGTCCCGGCCATCGCCGGGCGGCTGCGCACCGGACAGCGGCTGGAAGGTGTGCCGGGGCCCGTGACGTCGCCGGAGGAGACCGGCGAGGAGTTCGCCCGGGCGCTGGACTCGGTCGTCGTGGCGCTCGGCTCGGACGCCGCCGTGCACCGCGAGCGGTCTCTGCGCGACTCGGTGCAGGCCGCCTTCGAGTCCGTGGCGCGCACCATGCATGTGATGGCGACCGTGCAGCAGCAGGTCCTGGACGAGGTCGAGCGCTCCATCGAAGACCCCCGTCTGATGGCGGACGTGATGAAGGCCGACCACGCGGCCTCGCAGATGACCCGCAAGGCGCAGACACTCCTGGTGATGTGCGGAATCTGGCCCGCTCGCCGGGAGACCCGGCCGGTCTCGCTCTACGACTGCGTACGGGGCGCCCAGTCCAGGATCGTGGAGTTCGGCCGGATCGAGGTGCACGGCGGACAGACCCTGTACGCGGTGCCCCCGGCGGTGGAGGGGCTGATGCACTCCGTCGCCGAACTGCTCGAGAACGCCACGGTGTTCTCACCGTCCAGCTCCCCCGTCGTCGTCGGCGTGCGGGAGGTGGGCGCCGGTGCGGTCATCGAGATCGACGACGCCGGGCTCGGGATGCCGCCGGACGTCCTGCACCAGGCCCTCGGCCAGCTCCGCGACGACCTGGACCTGACCCGCCTGGGTGCGGTGCCCCGGCTCGGCCTGGCGTGTGTCGGGCGCTGGAGCCGGGAGCTGGGCTTCCACGTGGAGCTCAGCGGGGCTTCGGCGTACGGCGGCACACGGGCGGTGATGTTCGTGCCGTTCCGGCTGCTGACCGAACCGCTGCCGAGACCCGCCGCACACCGCCGCCCGGCGGTCGAGCACGCCGGGCCCGTCGTACCCCCGGCAGGCGCGCGCGACGACGCCCCCGTAGTGGCCGGGCACCCCGACGACGCCGCCGAGCCGGCCCGCGCACCCGCCCCGGCGACGGCCGGTCTGCCCCGGCGGCGCAGCCGGCGCGGTGCCGCCCGGGCCGCGGCGTCCGCACGGCACTCGGCGCCCGACCCGCCGCCCGGTGCCGAGCCCGCCGAACCCTGGACGCCGGAAGCGGCACGCGCCTCGATCACCAGTGTGATGTCCGGGACGCTGCGCGGCCGGGCCGCCGTCGACACGGACGGCGACACCGAACCGGTACCGCCCCCGCACGGCGGACAGTCCCTGCCCAGCACCCCGCACGACGAGCACGCCGGAGGCCGACCGTGACCGGAACCATCACCAGACTCCCCGATCTGGGGTGGATGCTCCGCCCACTGACCGAGATTCCCGGCGTCCGGCACGCCGTGGTGGTGTCCGAGGACGGGTTGCGTCTCGGGCACGCCTCCGCCGAGAACCTCTCGGGTCCGGTGGCCTGCCTGAGCGTCGCCGACGCGGAGTCGCTCTCGGCGGCCGGCGCGGCGATGACCATGACGGGCCGGTCCACCGGCGCGCTCCTGTTCGGGCCGGGTGTCGGGACACGCCAGCTGATGCTGGAGACCGACCAGGGGTTCGTGCTGTTCACCCATGCCGGGGTGGGCGCGCACCTGGGGGTCGCCACCGATCCGGACGCCGACGTGGGCCTGGTGGCCCAGCAGATGCAGTTGCTGGTGGCGAAGATCGGCGCGCACCTCAGCAGCCTGCCCCGGGACGAGGCCGCCGCGACGTCATGACGGAGCGGCCCGAGGCGCCGAGGGTCTCGGCGATCCGTCCGTACGTCATCACACGCGGCCGCTCGGAGTCCGAGGGCGAGCCGCTCTCCTGGGAATCCCTGGTGATGACGGCGGAGACGGCGTTCCCCGCCGCCCTCCAGCCGGAGCACCTCGCCATCCTGGAGCACTGCGAGGGGCTCATCTCGGTCGGAGAGGTGGCCGCTCACCTCGGCCAGCCCCCGTCGGTCACACAGGTGCTGCTCTCCGATCTCCTCCGGTGGGGGCTGATCGTGACCCGCCCGCCCATTCCGCCGGCCGAACGCACCGATGTGACCATGCTCAGAAAGGTCCTCCATGGTCTCGAAAGCTGCCTCTGAAACCTTGACCGAGGCCGCCCCGCCGCCCGCCGCCGACGGGAAGTACCTCGACTCGAACGTGTCGGGCGCGGCGAAGATCCTGGTCGTCGGCCCGCTGGGCGTGGGCAAGACGACGCTGATCGGTACGGTGTCGGAGATCCGGCCGCTCTCCACCGAGGCGTCGATGACCCGGGCGGGCGCCCGGGTCGACCCGTACGCCGGGGACAGCGGCAAGAAGACCACCACGGTCGGCCTCGACTTCGGCCGGCTGACCATCGACGGCGACCTGGTCCTGTATCTGTTCGGTACGCCGGGCCAGCAGCGGTTCCTGCCGGCCTGGCAGGACCTGGCCAAGGGGTCGCTCGGCGCGCTCGCGCTGGTGGACGCCCGCGACCTGACGGCGTCCTTCGACGCGCTGGGGAATCTGGAGGACCTGGACCTCCCCTTCGCGGTCGCCGTCAACGTCTTCCCGACCGGCCCCCGGTACGACGCCGACGACGTCCGCACGGCCCTCGATCTGCTGCCCGACACCCCGCTGGTGATCTGCGACGCACGGGACCGGGCCTCGTCGATCCGGGCGCTGATCGCCCTGGCCCGCCACCTCATCGACCTCGCCACGGAGTCCTCATGAGTACGCCGCACCCCTCGGCGGGCCCGGCCGTCGGCTGCCCCGTGACCGGCGCCACCGGCACGGCGGCCGCGCTGTACGGGCCCGGCCTCGACGGCGACACGATGCCCGCGCTGTACGAGGAACTGCGCGGCACACACGGCCCGGTGGCGCCGGTGTCCATCGCCCCCGGCATCGACGCCTGGCTGGTCCTGGGCCACCGCGAACTGCTCCGGCTCACCCGCGAGGAACAGGACTTCTCACACGACCCGCGCCGGTGGAGCCTGCTGCGCGAAGGCCGGGTGCCGGCCGACTCGCCGATCCTGCCGATGGTCGGCTGGCGCCCCGCGCTGCTCTTCGCGGACGGGCAGCAGCACCGCAGGATGCGCAGCGCCGTCTCGGACGCGCTGGCCGGAATCAACGGGCACGAGCTGCGACGCAGTGTCCGGGCCACCGCCGAGGCGCTGATCGCCGGATTCGCGGCGCACGGCGAGGCCGACCTCGTCGCCGCGTACGCGCGCACGCTGCCGATGCGGGTGATCGCCGGGCTGCTCGGCCTGGACGACCGGACCGGCCGGGAGCTGGTGAACGCGGTGGCGGGCCTCGTGTCCGCCACCGGCGGGGCGGGGGACGCCAGCCGCAGGATGGGCGCCATCCTGAAGGGACTGATCGAGGAGAGGCGGCGGGCGAGGGGCGACGACATCGTCTCGGCGCTGCTGCACCACCCGGCGCGGCTCACCGACGAGGAAGTGCTGCACAACCTGGTGGTGATGTTCGTCGCGGGCAACCAGACCACGGTGAACTGGATCGCCACGACGCTGCGCATCCTGCTCTGCGACCCCGCGCTGCGCTCCTCGCTGAGCGGCGGCCACCTCGGCGTGGACGACGCGCTCGACCTGGTCCTGTGGCGCTTCCCGCCCACGCAGAACTTCCCGGCCCGCTACGCCACCCGCGACATGGACTTCGGCGGCCAGGACATCCGGGCGGGCGACATGCTGATCCTGGGCCTGGCGGCGGCCAACGCGGATCCGGAGGTCCTGCCGGCCGACGGCACCCCGGTGGCCGGCAACCGCTCCCATCTGGCGTTCGGCGCGGGCCCGCACATCTGCCCCGCCCAGGACCCGGCCCGGCTGATCACCCGGACCGCGGTCGACACGATCCGGCACCGCCTGCCCGACCTGGAACTGGCCGTCCCGGAAGACGAGTTGGAGTGGATCAAATCGCCGTGGAGCAAGGGACTGGGCACGCTGCCGGTGCGCTTCACCTCGCCGCAGCTGCCTCAGGGCGCGGTGCTCCCTCGGACGGCCGAGGCTCCCGCCCCCGCCTGGGCGCACCGCCACGCGGTACAGCCACAGGCCGGTCCGCACTGACCCGTTCCGAGCCCGCCCCTGCCCGGCTCGTCCCTCCTCCCCCTCCCCGAGAACTGGAGCCCTGTTGAACACGTCACCGGCGAACCCCGCGGCCGACCGTCCGCACCGTCTGGACCCGGGGGGAGGCTGCCCGCACGCGGCCAACGCCCGGCTGCTGGCCCAGGGGGCGGTCACCCCGGTGGTCCTGCCCGGCGAGGTGCGGGCCATGGCGGTGCTGGGCCACGACGCGCTGAAGGAGTTCCTCGCGCACCCCGACGTCGCCAAGAACGCACGGCACTTCACGGCGCTCCAGGCCGGGGAGATAGCCGACGGCTGGCCGCTGAAGACGTTCGCCACGGTGCAGGGGATGACGACCGCGGACGGCGCCGACCACCGGCGGCTGCGGTCGCTGATGGGCAAGGCGTTCACAGCCCGCCGGGTCGAGGAACTCCGCCCGTACATCGTAGAGTTGACGTCCCGTCTGCTGGACGGCCTGGAGACGGCCGCCCTCGAGGACGGTGTCGTCGATCTGCGCACCCACTTCGCGCTGCCGCTGCCGATGGGCGTCATCTGCGAACTGCTGGGCGTGGACGAGGTCCATCACGACCGGCTGCACCACCTCTCCAACCAGATCGTGGCCACGGACATCGGCCCGGCCGAGGCGATGGCGGCCAACCGGGAGATGGTGGAGGTGCTGAGCGAGGTCGCCGCGGCCCGGACGGCCGATCCGGGGGACGACCTCACCAGTGCGATGATCGCGGCCCGTGAGGAGAGCGGCGACCGGTTCAGCCCGCACGAGCTGATCGGCACGCTGATGCTGACCATCATCGCGGGGCACGAGACGACGCTGAATCTGATCACGAACGCCGTACGCGCCCTGTGCGCCCATCGGGACCAGCTCGACCTGGTCCTCTCCGGCCGGGCGAGCTGGTCGGACGTGGTGGAGGAGACCCTGCGCTGGGACAGCCCGGTCAGCTACTTCCCGTTCCGCTACCCGACCCGCGATCTGACCCTGGACGGCACCCTGATCCCCCGGGGCACCCCGGTCCTCGCCGGATACTCGGCCGCCGGCCGCGACACGCGGGCCCACGGCCCGGACGCCGCACGCTTCGACATCACCCGCTCCGGCGAGTCCCGCCATCTCTCTCTGGGACACGGCGCGCACTACTGCATGGGTGCGCCCCTGGCCCGCCTGGAGAGCACCACCGCCCTGGAACAGCTCTTCAGCCGCTTCCCGGCCCTGGACCTCGCGGTCCCGGAGCCGGAACTGCCGCGCCACGCCTCGTTCGTGGGCAACAGCGTGCGGAGGCTTCCGGTGCGGCTGAAGGCCTGAGGGAGCACCTTCCACCTGGCGGACCCGTCAGGTGGCGTACCCTCCCGCGGCCGCCCGGCCTCCCCTCCCTTGGAGGGGAGGCACGAGGGCCGCGATGATGCGTACGGGCCGACCCGGCGGGCCGCGGCTCAGGCGTCGATGATGACGGGGATGATCAGGGGCTTGCGGCGGTGGGTGCGGAACGCCCAGTTCGCCACGGCACGGGCGAGGAGCTGTTCGAGCTGGCGCGCGTCCCCGACGCCTTCCTCCGCCGCGGTGGCCAGGGTCTTCTCGATGACCGGGATGACCGGTTCGAAGGTGGTGTCGTCGTGGACGAAGCCGCGGGCCAGGAAGTCGGGGGCTTCGGTGAGGGCGCCGGTGTCCGCGTCGACGATCGCCACCACCGTGACGACGCCTTCCTCCGCGAGGGTGAGGCGGTCCTTGAGGGACGCCTCCGTGGCGCCGCCCACCTCCATGCCGTCCACGTAGACGTTGCCGGCGGGGACCTTGCCGGTGATGGACGCGCGCCCGTCGACGAGGTCGACGACGACGCCGTCCTCGGCGATGACGACCCGCTCCGGGGCGACGCCGGTACGGATCGCGAGGTCGCCGTTGGCCCGCAGATGGCGCCATTCGCCGTGCACGGGCATGACGTTGCGGGGCTTGACGATGTTGTAGCAGTAGACGAGTTCGCCGGCACTGGCGTGCCCGGAGACGTGCACCTTGGCGTTGCCCTTGTGGACCACGTGGGCGCCCCACCGGGTGAGTCCGTTGATCACCCGGTAGATGGCGTTCTCGTTGCCGGGGATGAGGGAGCTGGCGAGCAGGACGGTGTCACCCTTGCCGATGCGGATCACGTGATCGCGGTTGGCCATCCGTGACAGCGCGGCCATCGGTTCGCCCTGGGAGCCGGTGCACACCAGAGTGACCTTGTGGTCCGGGAGCTTCTCCAGCTCCTTGGTGCTCACGACCAGACCGGACGGGACCTTCAGATAGCCCAGGTCACGGGCGATGCCCATGTTGCGGACCATCGACCGGCCGACGAAGGCGACCTTGCGGCCGTGCTGGTGGGCGGCGTCCAGAACCTGCTGGATGCGGTGCACATGGCTGGCGAAGCTGGAGACGATGACCCGCCGCGGCGCGGTGCGCATCACCTGCTCGATCGCCGGGTTCAGCTCACGCTCGGAGGTGGTGAAGCCGGGCACCTCGGCGTTGGTGGAGTCGGTGAGGAACAGATCCACGCCCTCCTCGCCGAGGCGGGCGAAGGCACGCAGATCGGTGATGCGCTCGTCGAGAGGGAACTGGTCCATCTTGAAGTCGCCGGTGTGCAGCACCATCCCGGCACCGGTTCGGATCGCGACCGCGAGGCTGTCGGGGATGGAGTGGTTGACGGCCACGAACTCGCAGTCGAAGGGCCCGAAGCCTCGCCGGTCGCCCTCACGCACCCGTACCGTGCGCGGCCGGATGCCGTGTTCCTTGAGCTTGGCCTCCAGGAACGCCAGCGTCAGCTTGGAGCCGACGACGGGGATGTCGCGCCGCTCGCGCAGCAGGTACGGCACGCCGCCGATGTGGTCCTCGTGGCCATGGGTGAGGACGATGCCCACGATGTCGTCCAGCCGGTCCCGGATCGAGGTGAAGTCCGGCAGGATCACGTCCACGCCGGGCTGGGTCTCTTCGGGGAACAGCACGCCGCAGTCGACGATGAGCAGCTTGCCCGCGTACTCGAAGACGGTCATGTTGCGGCCGATCTCACCCAGGCCGCCCAGGGCAATGACCCGCAGCCCCCCTTCGGGCAGGGCAGGGGCGGCTTTCAGCTCAGGGTGCGGATGACTCATACCCTGACGGTACCCGGAGAGCCGGACGAGATGATCCACTGCCTGTGTGATCTCTTCCGCCCGACGGAGCGGGGCAGCGGCTGCTCCGGGAAGACCGTGACGCCGCCGGCGCCCGGTCAGGGCGGTACCGCCTCCGGTGGCTCAGCCGTGAGCCCGCCAGTTCGTCGACGGCCGAGAGGACCCGCTGCCGTGGATCGCATCAGGCTGCGGTCGATGGACTCGGCGACCCGGTTTCCGGACTCCCTGACCACGACGGCTTTCGTCTCCGCTGCCAGCCCGCCCCGCCGCAGGGGGCAGAGCGGGGTACCGGGACCGGCGGCATGATCACCATCGGACCGTGACGGACGCCTCCGTCCGTTCGGGTGAAGCGAGAGAGCATGAGCGGCCGGTCGCCTCACCCTGCGGGTTCCGACGCCCCGGTCCGGGGGCGACCCGCCGGAAGCCGGCGGCCCGGACCCGCCGGCTCAGTCAGGACAGATCTCGTCCGGCAGCGGACCCGACAGCGCGCTCCGTTCGTCATGGGTCAGACCGCGGCCGAGGACCTCGCAGAGGTGCCGCTTCCAGAGGGCGGGGGCGAGGCGGGTGAGGGTCAGGGCACCCGCGCCCTCCGCGGGAGCACCGAGGAGCGCTTTGCCGTCCCTGGTGTTGGTGGCGGCGAAGCGCTGGTCGGCACCGAACTTGTAGGTGTCCCGGTACAAGGGATCGTCCGCTTTGAGGAAGACGGCGGTACTGCCATAAGCCACGAAGAAGTCGGCACCCACGGGATTTCCGACCGTGAATCCGCCGAGTTCCAGCGGCCCGAGCGGGCCCACCACTCTTCGTGGCGCCCGCCCCCGCTCAGCGGACCACAGTTCCACGATACGGCCGGTGGTGAGCACGGCCACGTACCGGCTGTCCTCGAGGAAGCTCGCCGTGAGAAGGTCCTCACCGAAAGCGAGCCGGAGGTCCTTTCGCTCCCGGCCGGTCCGCAGGTCGACGGCGTACAGGTTCGGCTCCCCGGATGCGTGAACCGCGATTACTCCCGGGACGCGATGCTCGTCCACGGAATACGCCGGTTCGTCCTGGGAGGTCAGACGGAGGTCCCTCAGGTCGATCGGCGCGCGCAGACGGCGTCCCTCACTGATGCTCCAGTGCTCGATCCGTGTGCCGGAAAGCGTGACGAGCCGGTCGTCGGGCTGGATTACGAGCGATACGGGCTCCCGCTGGTCCTTCCCTTTCTGCAAAGGCGGGCGCGCCACCGTGAATGCGGAGACCTTCTTCAGTGAAGGCAGTCGGCGGACCGTCACCCGGTTCTCGTCCGAGACATCAGCCATGAGCGTCTTCGGCCGGTTCACCATGAGGAGCTGGTCCCTGGCGGGCGGAGTCTCGAACGTACTGGACACCTCGGACAGGACCCGGTTCTCCCCTTCGGTCTCCACCACGACCAGCCTGCTGCCCTCCTTCCCCGTACGGACCAGCATCGTGCTCCCGTCTCCCAGCAGTTGCGGGGCCCCGTACGCGGTGTCGCCCTCGGCGGAGACCAGCTTCTGTCCGGTGATCGCGGTCTCTCCCCGGACAGGCACCACCAGGTCGTGGCCGGTGCCGAGCAAGGAAAAGGGCGCGCCGGCGCGGAAATCGACGACCGGGCCCACGAACTTCCGGGGGCGGGCGTCGCCACTCGTCTCCAGGACCTCCCACTTGGTGTCGTAGCTGCTGCCCCGGGCGAACCGCTTCCCCGACGCGTCGAGGAGCGTGGTTCCGCAGCCCCAGCCGTCGTTCCAGCGGTAGGTGCGCAGGGTGCGCCCGTCAGCCACGCGTATCGCCTTGTAGTGGACGCTCAGCGGCGCATCGTCCTCGTTCCGGACCCGGCAGGAGAGCGCCACGGTTCCGTCGGCGGAAACCCAGCTGCCGCCGTCCGACCTCGTGGACACGGTGTCGGACTCGTCGGTCAGCCGGCGCATCTCTCCGGTCCGGGTGTCGACGGCGATCAACGATCTACTCGCCGACTCCAGCACCAGCGTGTGGTTGTCGGGACCGAACCACGCGGACGTGGCGATGGAGTACTTCTTCGGCAACGCGTACGCGCGTCCCGTATCCAGGTTCCACACCCGCACGGGAAACCCCGGCTGATCGAACACCCCGCTGGTCCAGGCGTCGTTCGCCGACTCGACCAGGAGGCGGGCGTCGCGGGAGAAGGCGGTCGTCTTGAATTGACGCAGGGCACCGCCGCTGTCGTCCGGACCGGGGCCGGCCGGTTCCGGCGTGTCCAGCGGATGTGCCCGCCCCACCAGTCGTTTCGCCGCAGGGGTGACGTCATGCCAGACGATCACTCCATCGTCCTTGCGCACGTAGGAGATGCGCCGTCCGTCGAAGCTCACCCCGGGTGATCTGACGTTGGGGCGAAGCCGGAGACTCTCCTGGCGCACTGTGCCCTGCGCCGAACGTACGAACAGCAGGGCACGCCCGCCGTCGGTCGTCACCAGCGTCACCCCGCCATCCGTACTCATCGCGGCCTCCTCGAACTTTCCCTCCGCCCCCGACAGACTCCACTCCAGGTTCCGGTTCTCGGTGTACCGCCGCAGCAGCGCGTTACGGGCTTCCTGCGTCGGCTCGGTCTCGTAGGCGGCCACCGCGGCCAGGGCGGCGTGGCCGGGGTTGGTGTCGACCAGGTCGTCCGACTGCACCGCCAGCGCCCGGGAGCGGGCTTCGCCGGCCCGCTGGGCGCTGACCCGGGACTCCAGGATGTTGAAGGTGAGCAACGTCGCGACGAGCGCCAGCACCAGGGCGCCGGCCGCCCAGCCGGCCCGTTTCCGCCAGCGGAACCTCCATCGCCGTCGACGTGCCGCGGCCAGGAACTCCCGGTGGTCCTCGCTCAGTTCGCTTTCACGTCCGTGCAGTCGCTTCGTGAGGGAGTCGAGCTGGAAGCCCCCCGGCAGGAGGTCCGGACGACGTCCCATTCGCTCCCATCGGTCCAGGTCGTGCTGGACTTCGGCCCGTGCGTTGAGGAAGTCGGCGTCGACGCGGACCACTTCGGCCAGCTCGGGCCACTGCGTGATCAGTGCCTCGTGCGCCAGCTCGGCACTCTCGGGCCTGCCCTCTCCACCGTGCAGGACGAGCAGCCGCTGGTCCTTCGCGGCCATGGCCTGGGCCAGACGCCAACGCTTCTCGCCCGCCTCCTCCCGCGTCAGCGCGCGCCTCAGCATGGCCTCCCCGCCGGGAACCACACGCACCAGCCCGGCCAGCAGACGCCGTGCCTCCTGTTCCGAGCCGGTCGGCACGCAGCTCTTCCACACCTGTTCGGCGTGCTGGAGCAAGGCGCCCCTGACCCCTCCGATCTCCTGGTACGTCGCGGCACTCAGCCGTCCGCCGTGTTGTCGCTCCCACAGCTGTTCCAGCACGAACCCCAGGAGGGGAAGGACGCCCGGGTCGGTGCCGGCGTCATCCAGGATCCGCAGGTCCAGGCCCGGGTCGTACGTCACCCCGGGCGTCCTTTCGAGAGGGCGTGTGATGACGGTGTGCAGCTGGTCGCGGGTCATCGGCGACAGGGGCAGGGTCACCCCGGCCGTCAGCACGGGGGCCAGACGGGGGTGTTCCAGCGCGGTGTTGATGACGTCGGCACGCAGGGTGGCCAGTACCCGCAAGCCGTTGCGGCGGGGCGGGAACAGCAGGCTCAGTGTTTCGGTGAGGTCCGGCTCGGGCAGGCCGAGGAGCGCTTCCGCCTGGTCGAGGACGACGAGGAGACGTTCCGCGGTACGGCCGGTGGCCCGGTGGAAGGCGTCGATGAGCCCCAACTCCCGCAGCCATGCCTCCACCTGGTCCGCGTGCTTCACCCGCGCGGGACCGGAACCGCCCGCCGCGCGCTCGAAGAGCTCCGTGGCCAAGGCGGCCCGGGGCAGGCCCACGCCGCTGCAGTCGATGACCAGGATTTCCCATCCGGACCGGCGTAACCGGGGCACCACGCCGGCCAGCGCGAGGGAGGACTTGCCGCTGCCCGAAGGGCCGCACACCGTGACCACGGGGTGGTCACCCCTGAGGGCGGCGACCACCCGGTCGATGTCGCCGTCCCGGCCGAAGAACACATGCCTCGAGTCCTCCCCGAACGGCTGGAGACCGAGGAACGGCTTGGCGGGGAGCAGGATCCGTGCAAGACCGGGTACCTCCCCGGACAGCGCCTCCGTGCGCATCACGAACGCCTGCTGCGCCTCCCGCACCGGCTGCGACGCGACGACCATGCCCACCGCCACGCCCAGGGCCTCGTCCCAGACCGGACTCCCGCTGAACCCCGGCCTCACATGGACGGCCTGGCCGTCCGCCCGCGAGAGCTGGACCAGAGAACTCCCCACAGGACCGCGAAAACGCCCCTTCTGCCAGTTGCCGTCGGGCGCGTCGTCGGTGAAGCCGACCGTCCGGGTCTGGTGGTCCCAGACATCCCTGACGTCGGCCATCGGCAAGGGGCGGGCCCCGGGCAGAGGAACGCGCAGACGCAGCACGGCCACGTCACCGCCCTGGTCCTCCCGGACAGGCACCCACTGCACGACCTTCGCCGTCCCACTCGGGTGGCCGGCGGCGAACGGCAGGTCGAGTCCGACCACCGCCCCCGCTTCCACGACGGCGTCCCGGGGCTGTTCCAAGGCGTCGGACACCACATGAGCGCAGGTCAGTACGGTGTCCCCCGCGACGAGGAAGCCCGCGCCCACGATGGCGCCGTCCCTGCCTCTGACCCGTACGACCGACGACGCCATCGCGGGTTCGCGTGCCTCTCCGACCACCGGTCCCCCTTCGGCCATGACTGTCTCAGCCTGCCGGCGTCCGCGACGCGTCCGCTTCGTCGTTGTGCCAGGTGAGGGTGACCGCGAAGTTCGCGGTGGCCGACGATCCGGCGATGAGGATCTTCGCGTCGGCCGACAGCGACATGCCGAACTCGATCGTGGCCTCGTCAGGCTGCCGCGCCATGTCCCGGCAGCGCCCGACGAACGCGTCCGCCACCGGCCGGACCACTTCCAGCATCCGCTCCAGGGACTCGTCGGCACGAGCCGCCGTCCGGCTGCCCCGGCCGACCCGGACCACGGACTCGTCGGTCTCGTCGACCTGTACCCGTACGACGCCTCCCCCTTCGCCCAAGGGCACTTCGACCACGTGGAAGGGACGGCGTTCGTTCAGGGCCATGGGGGTTCCTCGTCTCAGGTCCGGTGCATGGGGTACGGGCAAGCGTATTCATCCCTGTCCGGACGGGAGGCGCAATCTCCTTTTCGGGCGAAGAGCACCCCGTCCTTTGAGGACCGGCTCAACGCCGACGCCCAAGCCGATGGCCTCCTCCGCACCTTCGTACAACCGCACGCGGCTACGGAAGCATCCGCGCCGGGGCTGCCCGAGCCCGCTGAAGATGCGGCAGTGAGCGGGGTCGGCAGCCTCGGTGGTGCCCACCGCGGTCTCCGGAACTGCGGTGCCGGCCCTCGGTGTCACCGCTGACGGGCTCCGGTGCGCGGTGGCCGCAAGCGCACCGTGACCGGGTGGCGCTCAGCCGGTCGTCCGATCGGCGGGCCGGCCGGCGCGGCGGCAGCGGGTCAGAGCCCGGCGGCCGAGGAGTACGGCGCCCAGCCCCAGCGGGACAGCCACAAGGGCGCCGACGAGTCCGTTGCCGGTGCCGGGCCCACCGCTGGCGGTGGCCAGGTGCAGCACCGCGAGAACCGTGCCGACCGCTCCCACCGCGATCGCCGCCACCCCGCCGGTGCGCGCGTTGCCAGTGCTGATCCCGTGGCCGACGCGGGCCAGGGCAAGCCAGCCGATGGCCAGTCCGAACGCCCCTACTGCGAGGGCCAGGTTGGCCCCTGTCCGCCCGTCGCCGATGATCCCGCCCTCGGCGGCCGTCATCAGTGCTGCTGAAGCGCTCATGCCGCTCTCCTCCTTCTTCCTTCGTCGCCACTTCCGGAGTTCGATGTCCCTGGAGAGCATGCGCGCCGGCCTTCCTGCCGGTCGTCCGGCAGATGCGGGCACTTCCCACTGCCGCCGCCGCGGCAGCCGGATACCGCGGCGGCGGCACGCGACGGCCGGCTACCGCACGCGCGGTAGCCAACTGCTCGTCCACGAGCCGGACTCGCCCGCAACCGCATCCGGCTACGGTGCACCCATGGACAAAGGACGGTTCGCTGTCCCGGCCGCGGTCACCGACTGCGCAACCGCCCTGGGCGTGACTGCACTGCTGCTGAGCACCGGGCTGTCCGGGCCACACCCGTCCGGGGAACGCGAGTTGCTCGGCTCCGCGCTGCTGGCGGCCGGCGGGCTGGCACTGGCCGCACGCAGCCGGGCGCCGCTCGTGGTCCTCGTCGTCACCGGGCTGTGCGCGGTGGGATACCTGGGGACCGGGTTCGAGGCCCTCGCCGTCTCCTACCTGGTCGCGGTCTACGGCACGGTACGCGCCGGGCACCGCGCCGCCACGCTGGCTGTCTCCGTGGGTCTGCTGGCCATGCTCCACCTGACGGCCCTGGTCCTTCATGACGGAGCCCCGCGCGAAGTCGTGGCGCAGGCCCGGAGCACCCTCGAGCTCGCCTGGCTGATCGCCGCCTTCGCCGCCGGAGAGGCGGTACGGCAGGCCGAACGGCGGGCGGACGAAGCCGAGCGTACCCGCGAGGAGACCGCGCGCCGCCGGGCGGACGAGGAACGGCTGCGCATCGCGCGGGAGCTGCACGACTCGCTCACCCACCAGATCTCGGTCATCAAGGTGCAGTCCGAGGTTGCCGTCCACGTGGCCAGACGCCGCGGCGAGCAGGTGCCGGAGGCCCTGCTCGCGATCCAGGAAGCCGGCCGGGAGGCAAGTCGGGAACTGCGCGCGACCCTCGAGGCGCTGCGCGACGACGACACCACCCCGCCGCACGGACTCCACCACATCCCCGACCTGGTGGAACGGTTACAGGGGACCGGACTGGCTACGACGCTGACGATCGAAGGACATCCGCACGCCGTACCGGCGGCGGTGAGTCGCACCGCTTACCGGATCGTTCAGGAGTCGCTCACCAACGTCACCCGGCACGCCGCCGCCACCACGGCCTCAGTGCTCATCGACTACCGGCCAAACGCCCTCGCCATCCGCGTCGACGACAACGGGAAGGCCACCTTTCACCCCGCGCCGACGCCCGGACTCGGCCTGCTCGGCATGCGCGAACGCGTCACGGCCCTGGGCGGCCGCCTGCGCACCGAGCCGCGCAGCGCGGGCGGCTTCACCGTCCAGGCCGAACTCCCCACGAACGGAGCCCCGTGATCCGGGTCCTGCTGGTCGATGACCAGCCGCTCATCCGCAGCGGCTTCCGCGCGCTGCTCGACCTCGAGGACGACATCGAGGTGGTGGCCGAGGCCGCCGACGGCCAAGAGGGCCTCGCACTCCTCAAGGAGCGGCTGCCCGACGTCGCTCTCATCGACATCCAGATGCCCGTCATGGACGGCATCGAAGCGACCCGGCGCATCGCCGCGGACCCGGCCCTGGCCGGCGTGCACGTCGTCATGCTGACCAACTACGGCCTGGACGAGTACGTCTTCGACGCGCTGCGTGCCGGCGCCGCCGGCTTCCTGGTCAAGGACATCCTGCCGGAGGACTTCCTGCACGCCGTACGCGTCGCCGCCCGCGGTGACGCCCTGCTCGCCCCCGCCATCACCCGCAAGCTCATCGACCGGTACGTCACCCAGCCGCCGCCCGCCCGCATCGGCAGCGGGCTGGAGGAACTGACCGGCCGCGAACGCGAGGCGGTCGCCCTGGCCGCACACGGTCTGTCCAACGACGAGATCGCCGACCGCCTGGTCATCAGCCCGGCGACCGCCAAAACCCACATCAACCGGGCCATGACCAAGCTCCACGCCCGCGACCGCGCCCAGCTCGTGGTCCTCGCCTACGAATCCGGTCTGGTGACTCCGCGCAGCTCCTGACTCCCGCACACCGCCTGCTTCCCGGCCTCGGTCGCCCCGGTGCACGCGGCGGGTAGGCGTTGCCCCTGCAAGCGCCGCGCTCACTGATCCGCAGGTCAGGACGCCTTGCTCGCCGGCTCAAGAATCGCCACGCACTCCACGTGGTGCGTCATCGGGAACAGGTCGAACACCCGGAGCGTCCGCACCCGGTAGCCGCCGTCGCGGAAGTAGGCCAGGTCCCGGGCCAGGGCCGCCGGGTCGCAGGCGACGTAGGCGATACGGCGGGCGGAGAGGGACGTCAGCTGCCCCACCGTCTTGCGGCCGGCGCCCGCCCGGGGCGGGTCGAGGACGATGAGGTCGACCTCGTCGATGCCCGTACGGGGCAGGACCGTCTCGACCTTGCCCTGTTCGACGCGCACGCGCGGGAAGTCCGCGAGGTTGTGGCGGGCGTCCTCCACCGCGCGCTTGCCGGACTCGATGCCGAGGACCGCGCCCGCCTCGCCGACCCGGTCGGCGAGGGCGCCCGCGAAGAGGCCGACGCCGCAGTACAGGTCGAGGGCCATGTCGCCCTTGCGGGGCAGCAGGCCCTGCATGACGGCGGTGACGAGGGTGTCGGCGGCCTTCGGGTGGACCTGCCAGAAGCCGCCGCCGGCGACGCGGTGGGTGCGGCCGTCGGCGCGTTCGCGGACGAAGGGGCGGCCGTGGACGCGGTGGAGCTGCCCGTTGCGTTCGTCGACGCGCATGACCGAGACGGGACGGTCGAGCTCGACCAGGGGGAGGCGGGCGCCGGGCTTCGGGGTGAGGACGACCTGGCGGTCCTGGGAGCCGGTCGCGGCGATGGCCTCGACCGAGTCCATGCCGGTCCAGTCCCGCTTCTCGACGCCCAGCTCGCTGACCCCCTCCGCGGCGATCATGCAGTGGTCGATCGGCTCGACCTCGTGCGAGCGGTGCCGGCGCAGTCCCGCGCGGCCGTCGGCGGTGACGGCGTACTGCACGCGTGTGCGCCACGCCGGGACCTGCCCGGCGGGGACCTTGTCGCCCTCGGCCGGCATGACCGTGCCGTCCCAGCCGGCCTCCTCCGGGGTGAGTCCGGCGAGGCGCTGGAGCTGCTCGGTGACGACCTCGCCCTTCAGCCGGCGCTGGGCGCCCGGCTTGGCGTGCTGCCAGTCGCAGCCGCCGCAGCGGCCGGGGCCGGCGTACGGGCAGGGGGCGTCGATGCGGTCCTTGGAGGCGTCCAGCACCCGCACGGCGTCCGCGCGCAGGAAGCGGGCCCCCTCCTCGCCCTCCGTGACCTGCGCGACGACGCGTTCGCCGGGCAGCGCGTGCCGGACGAAGAGGACCTGCCCCTCGGAGGTACGGGCGATGCAGTGGCCGCCGTGGGCGACGGGGCCGATCTCGACCTCGTACTCCTCCCCCACCAGTGATTTCCTCGGTTCTGCCTGCATGGCGGGGTGACTCCACAACATCGAGAGCGGAAAGGCCCGTAAGGACCTGGACAACAGCCCACCAGTCTACGTGTGCGAGGACGAGTCCTTCGCCCGCTCCGCCGGACCGCGGCGCACCGAGCCGGGGGCGACCCAGTTCTGCCGCTTGCGGGCGCGCTTCTTGGCCGCCTCGGAGGACTGCAGCTGGTACGGCACCGAGGTCACCATCACACCGGGCGTGAACAGCAGCCGGCCCTTGAGCCGCAGCGCGCTCTGGTTGTGCAACAGGTGCTCGTACCAGTGGCCGACCACGTACTCGGGGATGATCACCGACACGACATCGCGCGGGGACTCCTTGCGCAGGCCCTTGACGTAGTCGATGACCGGTCGCGTGACCTCCCGGTACGGCGAGTCGAGCACCTTCAGGGGTACGTCGATGCCACGCCGTTCCCACTCCTCGCGCAGTGCCCTGGTGTCGGCGGCGTCCACGTTGACGCTGAGCGCCTCCAGGCTGTCGGTGCGCATCAGCTTGGCGTAGCCGAGGGCGCGCAGCGCGGGGCGGTGGATCTTGGAGATCAGGACGACGGAGTGCACCCGAGAGGGCCGCACCATGTCGTCGGCGGACGCGTCCGGGGCGGCGATCTCCTCGGCGACCCGGTCGTAGTGCTTACGGATCGCCGTCATCGTCGCGTAGAAGATGCACATCCCGAGCAGCGCGACCCAGGCGCCGTGGGTGAACTTGGTGACGAGGACGACGACCAGGACCAGGCCGGTGAAGAAGGCGCCGAAGGTGTTGATGCCCCGCGAGCGGACCATGTGCCGGCGCTTGGCCTGGTCCCGCTCGGTGGCCAGCAGCCGGTTCCAGTGCCGGACCATGCCGATCTGGCTGAGCGTGAAGGACACGAACACGCCGACGATGTAGAGCTGGATCAGCCGCGTGGAGTCGGCGCCGTAGATCCCCACCAGCAGTCCGGCGGCGCCCGCGAGCAGCACGATGCCGTTGGAGAAGGCGAGGCGGTCGCCGCGCGTGTGCAGCTGGCGGGGGAGGTAGCGGTCCTGGGCGAGGATCGAGCCGAGCAGCGGGAAGCCGTTGTAGGCGGTGTTCGCGGCGAGGAACAGCACCAGCGCGGTGGCGGCGGCGAGGATGACGAACAGGAAGCTGCCGTGGCCGAAGACGGCCTCGGCGACCTGCGAGATCACCGGGTCCTGGACGTAGCCGGAGCCGAGCGGGACGCCGTCGTGGATCAGGTCCTTGGCGGGGTTCTCGGCCATCCGGACGTCGGTGGCGGCGGCCAGGGCGATGATGCCGCAGAACATGGTGACGGCGAGCAGGCCCATCATGGCGAGCGTGGTCGCCGCGTTGCGCGACTTGGGCTTGCGGAAGGCCGGTACGCCGTTGGAGATCGCCTCGACGCCGGTGAGGGCGGCGCAGCCGGAGGAGAAGGCGCGCAGCAGGAGGAAGACCAGGGCGAAGCCGGCGAGGCCCGGGTGTTCGGGTTTGATCTCGAAGTCCGCTGTCGGTGCCCGCATGTCGTCGCCGAGCACGACCCCGCGGAAGGCGCCCCAGGCGATCATGGTGAAGACGCCCGCGACGAAGACGTAGGTGGGGATCGCGAAGAGTGTGCCCGACTCCTTCACCCCGCGCAGGTTCATCAGCGTCAGCAGCACGATCACACCGATCGCGCAGGCCACCTTGTTCTCGACGACGAACGGGACCGCCGAGCCGAGGTTCTCGATCCCGGAGGAGATCGACACGGCGACGGTGAGGACGTAGTCGACGAGGAGGGCGCTGGCGACGGTCAGACCGGCCTTGGGGCCGAGGTTGGTGGTGGCGACCTCGTAGTCGCCGCCGCCGCTCGGGTACTCCCGGACGTTCTGCCGGTAGGAGGCGACCACGGTGAACATCAGCACGACGACCGCGACGGCGATCCAGGGGCTGAAGTGGTACGCCGAGAGGCCCGCGATCGACAGGACCAGCAGCACCTCGCCGGGGGCGTACGCCACGGAGGACAGCGGGTCGGAGGCGAAGACGGGAAGTGCGACTCGCTTCGGCAGGAGCGTCTCGCCCAGCCGGTCACTGCGGAGTGCGCGCCCGATGAGGATGCGTTTGGGCACGTCGGTCAGTTTGGACACAAGAGTGGATCGTAGGCCGTGGAACAGGGCACGCCCCACCCGCCACCCCACATCCATACGGCATCCATACGGCCGCTGCTCTCCGGGTGAAATCACCGTGGTCCGGGATGCGGATTCCGCAGGTCGCGGAAGTTCCATGCCTATATGACTGATCCGGCCGTAGTCGCCCTGTCACGTGGAGGTCCCATGCACACCACCGCAGAACTGATCGGCGCCGCGGCCTCCCTCGTCGGCCTCGGCATCCTGGCCGTGGCGAGCGTGCGCAGCATCACCCGCCGCTGAGCCGCGCCCCGCGCGGGCGGCGACGGACGGGCCCCGGAGGGCGTCACCGGTGCGTTCCCCCGGCATGATGTTGCCTTGCGTCCCGCACTCGGGCCGCGATGTACGCCTTGTCGCCCGCGAGCCGAAAGAGAGACATGAGCACGAAGGTCATGAAGGCCGTACGGCCTGCAGGAAGCGCGGTGTGACGCGATGCATATTGTCATCATGGGCTGCGGGCGGGTGGGTTCCGCGCTCGCCCAGACCCTGGAGGAACAGGGGCACACGGTCGCCGTGATCGACCGGGACCCCACCGCCTTCCGCCGGCTGGGCTCCTCGTTCGGCGGCCGCCGGGTCACCGGCATCGGCTTCGACCAGGACACGCTGCGCGAGGCGGGCATCGAGGAGGCCGGCGCCTTCGCCGCCGTCTCCAGCGGGGACAACTCCAACATCATCGCCGCGCGGGTCGCCCGCGAGATGTTCGGCATCGAGAACGTCGCCGCCCGCATCTACGACCCCCGCCGCGCGGAGGTCTACCAGCGCCTCGGCATCCCCACGGTGGCGACCGTCCGCTGGACGGCCGACCAGATGCTGCGCCGGCTGCTCCCCTCCGGCGCCGAGCCGCTGTGGCGCGACCCGACCGGCGGGGTACAGCTCGCCGAGGTGCACACCTCCACCGCGTGGGTGGGGCACCGGATCAGCAGGCTGCAGGACGAGACCGGGGTGCGCGTGGCCTTCCTGACCCGGCTCGGCGAGGCGATGCTGCCCAGCTCGCAGACGGTGCTGCAGGAGGGCGACCTCGTGCATGTGATGATGCGCACCGACGAGATCGACCGGGTCGAGGCGGCGTTCGCCAAGGGTCCCGAAGAGGAGGGCGGTCACTGATGAGGGTCGCCATTGCCGGAGCCGGCGCCGTCGGCCGCTCGATCGCGGGCGAGCTGCTGGAGAACGGCCACGAGGTGCTGCTGATCGACAAGGCGCCGACCGCCATCTCGGTCGAGCGCGTCCCGCAGGCGGAGTGGCTGCTGGCCGACGCCTGCGAGATCACCTCCCTGGACGAGGCGGCGCTCCAGCGCTGCAACGTCGTCATCGCCGCGACCGGCGACGACAAGGTCAACCTGGTCGTCTCGCTGCTCGCCAAGACCGAGTACGGCGTCCCGCGCGTCGTCGCCCGGGTGAACAACCCGAAGAACGAGTGGCTGTTCAACGAGTCGTGGGGAGTGGACGTCGCCGTCTCCACCCCGCGTCTGATGTCGGCCCTGGTGGAGGAGGCGGTGAGCGTCGGCGACCTGGTCCGGCTGCTGCGCTTCAGCCACGGCGACGCCAACCTGGTCGAGCTGACCCTGCCGGAGGAGTCGGCGCTGGCCGGGACCCAGGTGGGGGACGTCCAGTGGCCGCAGGACACCTCACTGGTCACCATCATCCGCGGCACACGCGTACTGACGCCGACGCGCGAGGACTCCCTGGAGGCGGGTGACGAACTCCTCTTCGTGGCCGCGCAGGCGCGTGAGCAGCAGTTGGAGGACCTGCTCTCGGTCCGCAAGGAGTCGTGAAAGCGGGGGCGCCCGGAGAAGTCCGGGCGCCCCCGCTTTCGTACGGACTAGGACTCGCGGCGGTGACGGCCGGCCGTCGTGGTCTCGTCGTTCTCCCGCGCGGCGGCGGCCTTGCGTTCCTCTTCCGCGCGCTCCTCCGCCTCCATTTCGGCGAAGACATCGATCGGCGGCGGCGCCTTCGCCAGGAACACCCAGGTCAGATACACCGCGAGCAGGAAGGGCGGGATCTTCAGCGCGATCAGCACCCAGCCCAGCTGGGTCGTGTCCGCCCACCAGTACAGCGGGAACAGGATCGCGCTCTTGGCGAGCAGGATCAGGCCCCACGCCCAGCTGGCCTTGGTGTACGCCTTCTTGCGGCCGGGGTTGCGGGTGCGCCAGGAGAGGTTCTCCTTGAACACCGGGCCCAGCATCAGGCCGATCAGCGGGACGCCCGCGACCGCCGTGACGATGTACGCGAGAGCCAGGCCCAGCGTGTAGAGCATGCCCGGCAGATAGAAGTCCTTGGCGTTGCCCGTCATCATCGCGAAGACCACACCGAAGGCGACGCCGAAGACACCGCTGAAGGCGTGCTTGACGGTGTCCTTCATGGCCAGCCGGACCACGACCATGACCAGCGCCACGGCGAGCGCCGCGATCGCCGACATGTGCAGGTCCTTGTTGACCGTGTAGATGCTGACGAACAGCAGCCCGGGGAGCACCGTCTCGACCATGCCCCGCACCCCGCCGAACGCCTCGAAGAGGGCGGCTTCGGTCACCGCCCGGGCGTCGTCGGCGGATGTGTCTTCGGTTGTCGGCTTGTCGAGTGACGTCACCGGCTACTCCCGTCCGAGGGGTCTCAGTTCGTATTTCGGATTGAACAGCACCCGGCGGCCCCGGCTCATCGAGATCCGGCCCGATGCGATCAGCTTGCGCCCCGGTTCTATGCCCACGATGGAGCGCCTGCCGAGCCACACCACGTCGAGCGCGGCGGAGCCGTCGAACAGCTCGGCCTCCAGGGCCGGCACCCCCGCGCGCGGCCGCAGCGTGACCGTGCGCAAGGTACCAGTAACCGTGACGATCTGCCGGTCACGGCAGTCGCCTATCCGCGTGCAGCCGGCCGTCTCGGCGTCCTCACGCAGCTCCTCGGACTCCAGGTCCTCCTGAGACGAGGAGAGCCGGTCGAGCATGCGCCGGAACCGGCCTGCCGGCTTCTCGGATCGA
The DNA here is from genome assembly GCF_000718785.1 of Streptomyces sp. NRRL WC-3626. Taxonomy (GTDB): domain Bacteria; phylum Actinomycetota; class Actinomycetes; order Streptomycetales; family Streptomycetaceae; genus Streptomyces; species Streptomyces edwardsiae. Next base: position 94,540 of record NZ_JOCA01000022.1, read on the forward strand.
GGAACAGCACTCATATCTGAAGCGTACCGGGGTGCACTGACGGTTACGTACCCCGTGCTGCCCCGGTCCGAACGGGCCGCTCCCGGCCACCGCCGCCGGCCCTCACCTTTCGAAGCGGTAGCCCATGCCCGGCTCGGTGATCAGGTGCCTCGGGTGTGACGGGTCCGCCTCCAGCTTCCGCCGCAGCTGTGCCATGTACACGCGCAGATAGTTCGTCTCCGTGCCGTACGACGGCCCCCACACCTCCCGCAGCAGCTGCTTCTGCGCCACCAGCCGGCCGCCGCCGCGCACCAGCACCTCCAGGAGATGCCATTCGGTGGGGGTCAGCCGTACGTCCTTGCCGTCGCGGTGGACCTTCTTCGCGGCCAGGTCGACGGTGAACCCGGCGGTCTCCACCACCACGTCCCCCCCGTCGCCCGCGGGCTCCGCGCGGCGTACGGCGGCCCGCAGCCGGGCCAGCAGCTCGTCCATGCCGAAGGGCTTGGTGACGTAGTCGTCGGCGCCCGCGTCCAGTGCCTGGACCTTCTCGCCGGAGGCGTGCCGCGCGGACAGCACCAGGATCGGCACCCGGGTCCAGCCGCGCAGTCCCCTGATCACCTCGACGCCGTCCATGTCGGGCAGGCCCAGGTCGAGGACGACCACGTCGGGGTGGTGCGCGGCGGCCGTACGGAGTGCGCCGGCGCCGTCCTGCGCGGAGTCGACCTCGTACGAGCGTGCTCTGAGGTTGATCACGAGGGCGCGCACTATGGCCGGATCGTCGTCGACCACCAGCACACGGGTCATGAGGGCTGCCTTTCGGGTTCTGCGGCCGCCGCGGCCTGCGGGGGCCCCGGGTGTGCCGCGGCGGCACGCAGGGTGAGCGCCATGGTGAGGCCGCCGCCGGGGGTGTCCTCGGCGTTCAGGGTGCCGCCCATGGCCTCGGCGAAGCCGCGCGCGACCGCCAGGCCGAGGCCGACTCCGGCCCCGCGCGGGGCGTCGCCGTACCGCTGGAAGGGTTCGAAGATGCGGCCCTTGGCCTCGTCGGGGACGCCGGGGCCGCGGTCCACCACCCGTACCTCGACCCGGTCCGCGAGGGCGCTGGCGGCGACGAGGACCCGCAGACCGGCGGGGCTGTACTTGACGGCGTTCTCGATCACGTTGGCCATCGCCCGCTCCAGCAGGCCGGGGTCGACGGCGACCATGGGCAGGGCCTCGGGGATGTCGAGGGTGACGCTGCCCTCGGGCACCCCGCCGAGCGCCATCGGCACCACCTCGTCCAGGTCGATCTCGCGGATCAGGGGGGTGACGGTGCCGGTGTGCAGCCGGGACATGTCCAGCAGGTTGCCCACCAGGTGGTCGAGGCGGTCGGCGCCGTCCTCGATGCCCTCCAGGAGCGCGGCCCGGTCCTCGGGGGACCATTCGACGTCGGCGGAGCGCAGCGAGGAGACGGCGGCCTTGATGCCGGCCAGCGGGGTGCGCAGGTCGTGGCTGACGGCGGCGAGCAGGGCGGTGCGGATGCGGTTGCCCTCGGCGAGGGCGAGGGCCCGGTCGGCCTGTTCGCGCAGCCGCCGGCGGTCCAGGACGACGGCGGCCTGCGCGGCGAAGGCGCCCAGCACCCTGCGGTCCTCGGCGGGCGGCACCCGGCCGGTCAGGGCCAGCGCCATGTGGTCGCCCACCGGGACCTCCACGTCCGCGTCCTCGGGCCGGTCGACCGGCCGTCCGCGGCCGGCCCGGCCGGCGCAGGTCCACGGCTCGACGTCGCCCGCGCGTTCGAGCAGGGCGGCGGACTCCATGCCGAAGGTCTCCCGGACGCGTTCCAGCAGGTCCTCGAGGCCGGTCTCGCCGCGCAGCACGTTGCCCGCGAGGAAGGAGAGGATCTCCGACTCGGCGCGCAGCCGGGCCGCCTGGTGGGTGCGGCGGGCCGCGAGGTCGACCACGGACGCGACGGCCGTGCCCACCGCGACGAAGATCGCGATGGCGACGATGTTCTTCGGGTCGGAGATGGTCCAGGTGTGCAGGGGCGGTGTGTAGAAGTAGTTGAGCAGCAGCGAGCCGACCGCCGCGGAGGCGAGGGCCGGCCAGAGTCCGCCGAGCAGGGCCGCCGCGACCGTCAGGGCCAGGAACAGCAGCATGTCGTTGGCGAGTCCCAGGTCGACGGCGCTGAGCAGCACCGCCACTCCCACCGGGCCGGCCAGGCCGACCGCCCAGCCCCAGGCCCGCCGGGACCGTCCGAGCCGCGCGTCCCGGGCGACGGGCAGTCCGCGCCCCTTGGCGACCTCCTCGTGGGTGACGATGTGCACGTCGAGATCGGGTCCGGAGTCCCGGGCGACGGTGGCGCCGACGCCAGGTCCGAAGACGTACTGCCAGGCCGGGCGGCGGGAGGAGCCGAGCACGATCTGGGTGGCGTTGGCGCCGCGCGCGAAGGCGAGCAGGGCGGCCGGTATGTCGTCGCCGACGACGTGGTGGAAGGTGCCGCCGAGGTCCTCCACCAGGGTGCGCTGTTCGACCAGGGCCCGGGGGGAGGCGGCGGTGAGGCCGTCGCTGCGGGAGATGTAGACGGCGAGCAGTTCGCCGCCGGCGCCCTTCTCCGCGAGCCGCGCGGCCCGCCGCAGCAGGGTGCGGCCCTCGGGGCCGCCGGTCAGGCCGACGACGATCCGCTCGCGCGAGCCCCATATCGCGGAGACCTCGTGCTCGCTGCGGTAGCGCTGGAGGTGGGCGTCGACCCGGTCCGCGACCCAGAGCAGCGCCAGCTCCCTGAGGGCGGTGAGGTTGCCGGGGCGGAAGTAGTTGGAGAGGGCGGCGTCGACCTTGTCCGGCTGGTAGATGTTGCCGTGCGCCATACGGCGGCGCAGCGCCTCGGGGGTCATGTCGACGAGTTCGATCTGCTCGGCCCTCCGTACGACCTCGTCCGGTACGGTGTCCCGCTCCCGTACGCCGGTGATCGACTCCACGACGTCGCCCAGCGACTCCAGGTGCTGGATGTTGACGGTGGAGAGCACGTCGATGCCGGCCGCGAGCAGTTCCTCCACGTCCTGCCGGCGTTTGGCGTTGCGGGAGCCGGGGGCGTTGGTGTGGGCGAGCTCGTCGACCAGGGCGACCTGGGGGCGGCGGGCGAGGACGGCGTCGAGGTCCATCTCCCGGTGCTCGCCCGCCCGGAGCGGCACCTGTTCGAGCCCCTCCAGCAGGGCCTCCGTGCGGGGGCGGCCGTGCGGTTCGGCGAAGGCCACCACGACGTCGGTGCCGCGTCCGGCACGGCGGTGGGCCTCGGAGAGCATCGCGTACGTCTTGCCGACGCCCGGTGCCGCACCGAGGTGAATCCGAAGCTTGCCGCGTCCCATGCCCTCATTGTCTTCCGCTCACCGTCACCACGCGGAATCGACCATACGGCCGCCACCTGCGACGGGAGGCACGGGGCGGGGCAGGGGGCAGGTCCTTGACGGAACTCTGACGCGCGGGCGGCGGGGGCCCGGGACGTCCGCGGCCCCGTGCCGGCGCGTGGACGTCAGTGTTCCGTGATCTCGCCGTCGCCGAGTTCCAGGACGCGGTCGGCGAGGTCGAGGAGGGTGGCGTCGTGGGTGGCGACCAGGGCGGTGACGTTCTCGCTGCGGACGACCGCGCGGAGCAGTTCCATCACGGCGTGTCCGGTTTCCGCGTCCAGCTGGCCGGTCGGCTCGTCGGCGATGAGGAGGGAGGGACTGTTGGCGAGGGCGCGGGCGATGGCGACCCGCTGCTGCTGGCCGCCGGAGAGCTCGCCGGGCCGCTGGGCCGCGTGGTCGGCGAGGCCGACCAGGGAGAGGAGCAGCTCGACGCGTTCCTCGCGCTCGCGCGGGTCGGCGCGGCGCAGCCGCAGCGGGACGCCCACGTTCTCGGCGGCGGTGAGGATGGGGATGAGGCCGAAGGACTGGAAGACGAAGCCGACCTGGTCCCGGCGCAGGGCGAGCAGCCCGTCCTCGTCGAGGTCCGCGAGGTCGCGTCCGTCGACGAGGACCCTCCCCCGGTCGGGGGTGTCGAGGCCGCCGACGATGTTCAGGAGGGTGGTCTTGCCGGATCCGGAGCGGCCCTTGAGGGCGACCAGTTCCCCGCGCGGGACCTCGAAGGAGACACCGCGCAGCGCGTGCACGGCGGCCGCGCCACGGCCGTACGACTTGTGCACGTCCTCGACGCGCACCATGGTCTCGGTGACCACCTGACTCATTGCGACCGCCCTCCCCCGTGAACCGGGCGCCAGTATCCCCGTCCGGCGCCCGGCTGATCAACGGTCAGGCGGGGTTGTCTCCGTGGGTGAGGGTCTCCCAGGCGACGAAGAGGTTGTTGCTGCCGGAGGGGCGGGTGCGCTCGGTGAGGGCCTGGGTGTTGGTCATGGCGTGGCCGAGGCGGTTGTGCAGGGCGTTGTAGCCGACCTCGGTGACCGGTCCGAGGCCGAGGTGCAGGGAGCCCCCGCAGAGCCAGCCCGGGGCGGCCGTGCCCTGCTCGTACTTGGCCTGGAAGCCGAGCGCGTGCCGCAGCCGCTCGCCGACGTCGGTGCCGTAGAGGTCCTGGCCCTGGATGCGGCTGGTCTCGGCGATGTGCGAGATCGAGGAGATGCCGTAGCCGGTGTGGGTGAGGTCGCGGCAGGTCTCCTGGGTGAGGCCGGTGACGAAGGTGGACTGGTTCTGCCAGTACTTGACGATCTTGTCGCGGGTGTTCAGGTTCTGGCTGGGCACCGTCTTCGGCAGGGCCCCGTCGGACTCCAGATAGACGTAGGCGGCGGTGCGGGTGCTGAACGTCGCCATGGCCTTGTCGTAGGAGGACCGGTCCTCCAGGAAGACGGAGATGCCTACGGCGGCCTCCATCATCGTGAGCTCCCAGTTGCCGTTGGAGTTCGAGCCGTTGATGACCTCGGGCAGGTAGACGTCCCGGAGCATGGTGGCGAAGCGGCCGGAGTTGGCCCAGCCGCCGGTGTAGGTGTGCTTGATGATCTCGGCGGCCCTGGGCCAGGAGGAGCCGGCCCAGCCGGTCTGCAGGGGCGCGTTGCTGTTGGTGTGGTCCCGGATCACGGCGGACCAGGCGTCCATCAGCTCGATGGACTTGCGCGCGTAGCGGTCGTCCCGGGTGATGTACCAGGCCAGCGCGTTGGTGTACGCGGCGATCGCGTCCTCGCGCTCGTCGGTGCAGCCGTGGTTCGGGTTGGAGTACGAGCCGCACTCGACGACCGCGCGGGGCTTGGGCGTGCGGTTCGGGTCGGCGTACTTGCTCGCCATCATCCGGTCGAAGGCGTTCTTCCAGGGCTGGGCACCGGCGTCGACCCTGCTCCTCGCGAAGTCGAGCTGGGCCCGGGAGACGGTGACTCCGGGGTGGGCGAAGGCGGCGGGGGCGGCTTCGGCGGGTGCGGCGTCGGGGCGGAGAACGAGGGTGCCGACCAGCGCCGTGGTCAGGAGTGCGAACAGCGCGGTGCGGGCTCTGCGGCGGGGGTGCGAGGGTGCAGAGGACATGTGGGGGGTCCATCCGTTCTCGTATGTGAACGAAGGGCGTCTTTTTGAACGCCTGGATGGCCCGAGACGGTAGGTCCAGACCAATACCGCGTCAAGGGTCCGCGCACGGGAGAGGGCCGCACCCCCCGCGCGGGGACACGGCCCTTCTTGTTCTCGACCGACGTGATCCGCCGGACAGGTCCTAGCGGACCTCGGTGATCTCCGGTCCGCGCTGGAGCTGGCCCATGCCGCCGGCGAAGCGGGAGCCCTCCTCCTCCTGCTGCACGTTCTCCGGCACCATCTGCGCGTCGTTGGGCAGCTTCAGGACGATCGGGTCACGCGGGGCCATCGGGCCCTCGCCGCGCACCACGACCGTGTCCCGGAAGATCTGCTCCAGGAGCCCGGCGGCCTGCGGCTGCACCGCGCCCTGGCCGGAGATCACCCCGCGCAGGAACCAGCGGGGCCCGTCCACGCCGACGAACCGCACGACCTGGAAGCCGCTGGTGCCGTCCGGCAGCTGCACCGGCACCTGCGCCCGCAGCTCCCAGCCCAGCGGGCCCTCGACCTCGTCGATGATGCCGCCCTGCTGGGTGATGCCGGACGCGATCTCCTCGCGCACCTCGCCCCAGATGCCCTCGCGCTTGGGCGCGGCGAAGCCCTGCAGCTGGATGGCGCTGTCCCGCAGGACGACCGTGGCCGCGACGATCGCGTCGCCCGCGACCTCCACCCGCAGCTCCATGCCGTCGACCCCGGGCACGAAAAGGCCGCCCAGGTCGACGCGGCCCTCGCCGGGCTCGCTGACCTCGCTGCCGTCCCAGGGCCCGTCGGGCCTCGGCGCCGGCTCGAGCCTCAGCCGCTCGGCCTCCTCGCCCGCCTCAGCGTCGACACCGTCGACGACCTGCTCGGCCTCGCCGGCCGCACCTTCGGCGGCATCCTTCTTCTTGCGACGTCCGAACACGTCACTGTCCTTCCCGGTCGGATACGACCGAAGCGTATCGATTCCCACCCGCTGTACCGCCCGTGGCGGCCTGAACGCTTGTGCCGCTCTTACCTTCGCCCACCGCGGCGTGACCACCGGTGGACCCGAAGCCCCCCTCGGCCCGGACCGAGGGGGGAAGCTCCGCGACCGACACGAAGCGGACCCTCTCGACCTGCTGGACGACCAGTTGGGCAATCCGGTCGAAGCGCTCGAACCGCACGGTCTCGCGCGGATCGAGATTCACCACGATCACCTTGATCTCCCCACGGTACCCGGCATCAACCGTCCCCGGGGCATTCACCAGGGCGACGCCGCAGCGGGCGGCAAGACCGGATCGCGGGTGCACGAAGGCCGCGTACCCATCGGGCAGCGCCACAGACACCCCGGTGGGCAGTACGGCCCGTTCGCCGGGTGCCAGCGCGCACGCCTCGGTGGTGCGCAGATCGGCGCCCGCGTCCCCGGGGTGCTCGTACGCCGGAAGCGGTACGTCGGGGTCGACACGCCTGATCAGCACCTCGAGGGCGCTCACGGGTTCACCTCGAAGGCGCGCGCACGGCGGACCTGGTCGGGGTCGTCCATGGCGGCGCGGATCTCCTCCTCGCGGCCGTGGTCGACGAAGTGGTCGACCTTGACCTCGATGAACAGGGCGTCGGCGCGGACGGCGACCTGGCCGTCGGGGCCGCCGATGCGTCCGGTGGCCGTGCAGTAGATCTTCCGTCCGGCGACGGCCGTCACCTCGGCCGCCAGGTGCAGCACGGTGCCGACGGGCACGGGGCGGACGAAGTCGGTCTCCAGCCTGCCGGTGACCGCGATCGTGCGCAGCAGCCAGTTGAGCGAGCCCAGCGTCTCGTCCAGGGCGCTGGCGAGCACCCCGCCGTGCGCGAGTCCCGGGGCGCCCTGGTGGGCGGCCTGCACGGTGAACTCGGCGGTGATCGACACGCCTTCGCCGGCGCGGGCCGCCAGATGCAGTCCGTGGGGCTGCTCGCCGCCGCAGCCGAAACACTGGCCGTAGTGCGCGCCCAGGAGTTCGCCGGGGGCGGGGGCGTCCGGGTGGCGCACCGGTCGCACGGCGTCGGCGGGGGGCTGAAGAGCCGGGGAAGTACCACTCACAGGCGCAGACCTTACCCGCGCGTGAGTGCGCTCCCGACACCGTGCCAAGCTTGGATTCATGCAGCTCTCCGCCACCCCGTACGAAGAACGCCTCACCGCGCCCCGCTCCTGGTGGCTCATCTCCCTCCTGGCGGGGGTCTCCCTCGCGCTGATCCTGCTGCCGTTCGGCACGCTGCCGATGCTCGGTGGCCTGGCCTGCGGCACCGCGGCGGCGGCCGTGATGGCGAGCGCCTACGGCTCGGTGCGCATCCGGGTCGTGGGCGGCCATCTGATCGCGGGCGAGGCGAAGATCCCGGTGTCGGCCCTCGGCGAGCCGGAGATCCTCGACGAGGAGGAAGCCCGGGCCTGGCGCACCCACAAGGCCGACGCCCGCTGCTTCATGCTCCTGCGGGCCTACATCCCCGGCGCCCTGCGCATAGACATCACCGACCCCGAGGACCCGACCCCGTACGTCTTCCTGTCGACCCGCACCCCCCAGCGCCTGGCCGAGGCCCTGCAGGCGGCCAGAAACGCCGCGTAGCCCCAAGGGGCGCGCGGAACTGCGCACATGGGGGTCCGGGGGCGCGGCCCCCGAGGGACGGGAAGGGGCGGCGGGGGGCGGAAAAGGCCCAGCCGCCACGGAACCGGCTCTCGCCGGACCTACGGCATCCGGCGATCATCGCCCGGCACTTCGAGCACCCCCTCGGACAGCGCGTCCGCGGGACGTTCCAGCGCCGGAAGGGCCGCCAGCGCCTCCCAGGGCACCTGGATTCTGCGCAGGTCGCCCCGGATACGCGACGCCAGCTTCCGGGTATCGCGGCGGTTCATCACCGCCCCCACCGCCGCCCCCACCAGGAACGGCATCAGGTTCGGCAGATTCCGCACCGTGCGCTTCATGATCCGCTGCCGGAGCTCACGCTTCATCCGGCTGCTCAGCGCCGCGCCCACCGTCGACGGCTTCGTCGCCTCGACCCCCCGCTCCTCCGACCAGGAGTTGAGATACACGGTGCTGCGCTGAGCCAGGCTCCCGGCCGGGCGCACCCCGTACACCTCATGAAGTTCGGCGATCAGTTTCAGTTCGATCGCGGCGACGCCGGTGATCTCCGCGGCCAGTTCCGCCGGCATCGCGGGCGGTACGGGCATCATCGCCGCCGCACCGACCCCGGCCCCGACCGTCGCCGTGGCCTTCGCGGCGCCCGCCACGAGCTTGTCGGCGAGTTCTTCGGGGCCGAGCCCCGGGAACTGCCCGCGCAGCGTCTCGAGGTCCCGTACGGGCACCCGCGGGGCGATCTCGATGATCCGGTCCGCGAGGTGCGCCAGTCCCGCGCGGGCGCGGGCACCGCCCTTGCGGGCGCCTTCCACGGCCTTCTCGCGGATGACGGCGGCCCGCCTTCGCGCCACGGGCGCGGTGACCTCCAGGGAGTCCGGGAGGTCACCCCGGCCGGCTGCCGCTTCGAGCGAGGCCGCCCCGGTACCGGTTGAGCCCCGCTCTGGTTCACGCGTGTCGTGCTGTGGGCCCTGAGGGGCCCCTTGGTCCGCTCCCTTCGTGAAGAAGCGGCGCTTCCGCGGAGGGGTCGAGCCGGTCACGGCCGACCCCGCCTCAGTCGCAGTCGCGGCAGATCGGCTGGCCGTTCTTCTCGCGGGCCAGCTGGCTGCGGTGGTGGACGAGGAAGCAGCTCATGCACGTGAACTCGTCCTGCTGCTTCGGCAGGACCCGGACGGCCAGTTCCTCGTTCGAGAGGTCGGCCCCGGGCAGTTCGAGGCCTTCCGCGGCCTCGAACTCGTCGACGTCGACGGCCGAGGCCGACTTGTCGTTCCGCCGTGCCTTCAGCTCTTCGAGACTGTCCGAGTCGACGTCGTCGTCGGTCTTGCGTGGAGTGTCGTAGTCGGTTGCCATTGGACGCTCTCCCCCTCTGGGTGTATGCGGTGTCTCCAGCGCACGTAACGCGTGAGAGGCCGGACTTGTGCCCGACCTGAGGCGGAGATTTTGCCTCACATCAAGGTCTGTTACTCAATCGACACCCAACCGCACTCCTCATGAGTGATCGGCTTGGATGGCGATGGGGACCGTACACGGTCCGCATGCCGCACTTCAAAGGCGCCTCACCGTGTACTTCCCGTGATGAGCACCCCTGAAAACCGGGACTTTCGCGACCTTTCGCAGGGTTACATGATCACAGAGCGTCGATGACGGCGAAATCGCCCTTGTGATCGATCACACAGGGGAATACCGGAGCGGCGCCCCGGGAATTCCGCTCAAAGCGAACACCCCGCTATGTCGCGGAATGATCTCAGATCGGAAAGGTGACACGCATCACGAGCCCTCCCCCTTCGCGCGGCTGTGCGTAGATGTGCCCGCCGTGCGCCCGCGCGACCGAACGCACGATGGACAGACCGAGCCCGACGCCCTTGTCGCTGCCCGTACGTTCGGTGCGCAGCCGCCGGAACGGCTCGAAGAGATTGTCGATCTCGTACGCCGGCACCACCGGGCCCGTGTTGGACACCACCAGGACCGCCTGGCCGTGCTCCACGCCGGTGGTGACCTCGACCCAGCCGTCCTCGGGCACGTTGTACCGCACGGCGTTCTGCACCAGGTTCAGCGCGATCCGCTCCAGCAGGACGCCGTTGCCCTGGACGACCGCCGGCTTGCGCCCGCCGCGGATCTCCACGCCCTTCGCCTCCGCCTCCCCGTGCACCTGGTCGATGGCCTGGGTGGCCACCTCCGCGAGGTCCACGGGTCCCCGTTCCACGATCTGGTTGTCGCTGCGCGCGAGCAGCAGCAGGCCCTCGACGAGCTGCTCGCTGCGCTCGTTGGTGGACAGCAGCGTCCTGCCGAGCTGCTGCAGCTCCACCGGTGCCCCCGGATCGGAGAGGTGCACCTCCAGCAGCGTGCGGTTGATCGCCAGCGGGGTGCGCAGCTCGTGCGAGGCGTTGCCCACGAAGCGCTGCTGCGCGGTGAACGCCCGCTGGAGCCGCTCCAGCATGTCGTCGAACGTGTCCGCCAGTTCCTTCAGCTCGTCGTCCGGGCCGTCCAGCTCGATCCGCCGGGACAGGTCCGAACCGGCCACCGCGCGGGCGGTACGGGTGATGCGGCCCAGCGGCGACAGGACCCGGCCGGCCATGGCGTAGCCGAAGGCGAAGGCGATGATCGCGAGACCGAGGAGCGCGCCCAGGGAACGGCTGAGCAGATCGTCCAGCGCGTGCTGCCGCTGGACCGCGTTGCACTGCTTCAGCATGTCGTTCAGCTGGTCGTTGGTGGTCGCGCTGTTCAGCTGGGGGCAGGTCTCACTGGTGATGTCGATGTTGGTGCCGCTCACCCGGAAGGACTGGCCGCTGCCGCCGTCGTGCAGCGCCTGGGCGGCCAGCAGGTAGATGATCGACAGCAGCAGGATTCCCGCGATCAGGAACATGCCGCCGTACAGCAGCGTGAGACGTATGCGGATGGTGGGACGCAGCCAGGGGAAGGGCGGTTCGCCCTTTCTCGGGTCCCAGGTGGGCTTGGGGGGCGCCGTGGGGGGCGCGGGTGTGGCGGCCATGACGCATCAGATCCGGTATCCGGAGCCGGGCACGGTCACGATGACCGGCGGCTCCCCGAGCTTGCGGCGCAGGGTCATCACGGTCACCCGCACCACGTTGGTGAACGGATCCGTGTTCTCGTCCCAGGCCTTCTCCAGCAGCTGCTCCGCGGAGACGACCGCGCCCTCGCTGCGCATGAGCACCTCCAGGACGGCGAACTCCTTCGGCGCGAGCTGCACCTCCTTGCCGTCCCGGAAGACCTCGCGGCGATTGGGGTCCAGCTTGATCCCGGCACGCTCCAGCACGGGCGGCAGCGGCACGCTCGTACGCCGCCCCAGGGCGCGCACGCGCGCGATGAGCTCGCTGAACGCGAAGGGCTTGGGCAGATAGTCGTCGGCGCCGATCTCCAGGCCCTCGACACGGTCGCTGACGTCGCCGGACGCCGTGAGCATCAGCACACGCGTGGGCATACCGAGCTCGACGATCCGGCGGCAGACGTCGTCGCCGTGCACGAGGGGGAGATCGCGGTCGAGGACGACCACGTCGTAGTCGTTGACGCCGATGCGCTCCAGGGCGGCCGCACCGTCGTACACGACGTCGACGGCCATGGCCTCCCGGCGCAGTCCGGTGGCCACCGCATCGGCGAGCAGCTGCTCGTCCTCGACGACGAGTACGCGCACGTCGCTTGTCCTTCCTCATGTCCCGCCCTCGATCGGGCAGCGCCTCAGGACGCACTCGGGCAGGGGTACGGGTGGGTGTTGCCTCCATCCTGCCCTTTTCGGTCATAAGTCGGCTGTAAGGCGGGAGGGGGAGGGCGGCGGACCCGGCGGTGGGCAGGTGGCGGACGGGTGCCGGACCGGGGAACGTCCGGGCGAACGGGGCGGGAATACGAGATTTTCTCGCGCGGTTAGGTTTCCACGGAAGAGAGCTTGGGGAGGACGGGTTTACATCCCGCGATCACGCTCTGCTCGTACCGCGCCACCATGCGGTGCGCTTCAGTCCGCTTCCGCAGAGCGGGCGTGGATGTCCGGCACCGTCGCCTCCCGGCCGGGTGGCGCTGGGCATCCGCTGGACGTGATCGTCCCTTTCCGACCGGCACACCCCCGTGCCACCCGACCCACCCGACCCAGGACGAGGGGGCGCAGCATGGACGCATTCACCGCAGGACTTCTGCAGCGCATAAAGGCGACCGAGTCCGATCTGTCGCGTGCCCGCGACGAAGGCGACGACTTCCTCGTCGACGTCGAACAGGGCGAACTCGACGACCTGCGCCGCCTCGCCGCCGAACACGGCGTGGAGGTCGGCGCGCAGGCCGTCTGCTGAACGAGTGAGCACGGCAAGCCCCGGCGAATCCAGCGCCGGGGCTTGCTCGTTCGTTCGTCACGGCCGACGCACGGGGCGGTGGGCCTCGGCCGAGGTGTCCCGTCAGTCGTGCCAGGCGCCCAGGTCCTCCAGGTGCCGCTGCAGCGGCTCGAAGACACCCGGCGTCGCGGCCACGGTCAGGGCCCAGGACGGGCGGTCTCCGGGGCGGCCGCCCGTCAGCGCGCCCGCCTCGCGGGCGATCAGGTCACCGGCCGCCAGGTCCCAGGGGTGCAGTCCACGCTCGTAGTAGCCGTCCAGGCGCCCCGCCGCGAGGTCGCACAGGTCGATCGCGGCCGAGCCGCCCCGCCGGATGTCCCGCAGCAGCGGGATCAGGCGCTGCGCCACCTCGGCCTGGTGGGCGCGGACCTCGGTGACGTAGTTGAACCCGGTCGACACCAGCGCCTGGTCCAGCGGCGGCGAGGGACGGCAGGCCAGCCGCCGCTCGCCCGCCCAGGCACCGGTCGCCCAGGCGCCGCGTCCGCGCACCGCGTGGTACGCCTCGCCGCGCATGGGGGCCACCACGGCCCCGGCCACGGTCTCGCCGTCCTGCTCGGCGGCGATGGAGACGGCCCAGGTGGGCAGGCCGTACAGGTAGTTCACCGTGCCGTCGAGCGGGTCGATCACCCAGCGGATGCCGCTGCTGCCCTCGATGGAGGCGCCCTCCTCGCCGAGGAAGCCGTCCTCCGGGCGGCGCTCGGCGATCAGCGTGGTGATCAGCTTCTCGGCAGCGATGTCCATCTCGGTGACGACGTCGACCGGGCTGGACTTGGTCGCGGCGACCGCCAGGTCGGCCGGCCGGCCGTCCCTCAGCAGCTCGCCCGCGCGGCGGGCCGCCTCACGGGCGAGCTGCAGCAGTTCCGCGTGCAGGGGGTCGGTCACGGTGCTCCTCAGGCGTAGGGGCTGTCGGCGCCCGCGGCGGCGGGACGCTGGGCGCGGGCCGGACAGCAGCCCACCGGGCACAGGTTGTGGCTCGCGCCGAGCGCGCCCAGGGCGCAGGGCGTGACGTCCTGGCCGCGCTCGGCGCCGGCGCGCTCCACGATCAGGTCACGGATCGCGGCCGCGAACCGCGGGTCGGCGCCGACGGTCGCCGAGCGGCGCACCGGCAGACCCAGCTCCGCCGCCTTGGCGGTGGCCTCGGTGTCGAGGTCGTAGATGACCTCCATGTGGTCGGAGACGAAGCCGATGGGCGCCATGACCACGGCCGGGACCCCGGCCGCGTGCCGCTCCACGAGGTGGTCGCAGATGTCGGGCTCCAGCCAGGGGATGTGCGGGGCACCGGAGCGGGACTGGTAGACGAGCTGCCAGGGGCGGTCGACGCCGGTGCGCTCGCGGACGGCGTCGGCGATCACCTGGGCCACGTCCAGGTGCTGGCGGACGTACGCGCCGCCGTCGCCGTGCTCCTCCACCGGACCGGAGGTGTCGGCGGCGGCGGTGGGGATCGAGTGGGTGCAGAAGGCGAGGTGCGCGCCGTCCCGGACGTCCTCGGGCAGGTCGGCGAGGGACCGGAGGACCCCGTCGACCATGGGTTCGACGAAGCCGGGGTGGTTGAAGTAGTGCCGCAGCTTGTCGATCTCCGGCAGCTCGAGGCCCTCCTGCTCCAGGGCCGCGAGGGCGTCGGCGAGGTTCTCGCGGTACTGGCGGCAGCCGGAGTACGAGGCGTAGGCGCTGGTGGCCAGGACGAGGATCCGGCGGCGGCCGTCGCGGATCATCTCGCGCAGGGTGTCGGTGAGGTAGGGCGCCCAGTTGCGGTTGCCCCAGTAGACCGGCAGGTCCAGGCCGTGGTCGGCGAAGTCCTTGCGCAGCGCGTCCAGCAGGGCGCGGTTCTGCTCGTTGATGGGGCTGACCCCGCCGAAGAGGAAGTAGTGCTCCCCGACCTCCTTGAGGCGTTCCCTGGGGATACCGCGCCCGCGCGTCACGTTCTCCAGGAACGGGACCACGTCGTCCGGGCCTTCGGGACCACCGAAAGAGAGGAGGAGCAGGGCGTCGTAAGGGGTGGCATCGAGCACGTCAGGCATGTCCCGATCCTCCCACCCGTCACCGGCGGCCGGGACAGGGTGGGGTGTCACGTGCCGTACGGCTTTTCCGGCTGCCGTAATCGCTGGTGCGTACGGGTGAACGCGTTAGTAAGCTGTACCGACTGCGGTCGCACCTTACTGAGAGGCGGTCGCACTGAGCAGCCTCCGGAGACCTCGTGCCCAGCCCCTATCGCGCCCTGTTCGCCGCACCCGGCAGCAGGGCTTTCTCCGCCGCGGGGTTCCTCGGCCGGATGCCGCTGTCCATGATGGGCATCGGCGTGGTGACGATGATCTCCCAGCTCACCGGCCGGTACGGGCTGGCCGGCGCCCTCTCCGCCGCGCTCGCGCTGTCCGCCGCCGTGGCGGGCCCGCAGGTGTCGCGTCTGGTGGACCAGTACGGGCAGCGGCGGGTGCTGCGCCCCGCGACGCTGATCTCGCTCGCCGCGGCCGCCCTGCTGCTGTTCGCCGCGCACTACGCGTGGCCGGAGTGGGTGCTGTTCGTCGCGTGCGTGGGCATCGGCTGTGTGCCGAGTCTCGGTTCGATGATCCGGGCCCGCTGGGCCGCCCTGTACCGGGGCACTCCGAAGCTGCACACCGCGTACTCGTTCGAGTCCGTGGTGGACGAGATGTGTTTCATCTTCGGTCCGATCATCTCCATCGGGCTGTCCACGGCCTGGTTCCCGGAGGCGGGCCCGCTGCTCGCGGCCTGCTTCCTGGCGGCCGGTGTCTTCTGGCTGACCTCGCAGCGCGCCACCGAGCCCGAGCCGCATCCGCGTGAGCACAAGGGCGGGGGTACGGCGCTGCGCGCGCCGGGTCTGCAGGTCCTGGTCGCGACGTTCGTGGCGACGGGGGCGATCTTCGGCGCCGTGGACGTGGTCACCGTGGCCTTCGCCGAGGAGGAGGGGAGCAAGGCCGCCGCCAGTGTGGTGCTCGCCGTGTACGCGCTGGGTTCGTGTGTGGCGGGGGTGGTGTTCGGGCTGCTGCACTTCGCGGGGGCACCGGAACGTCGCTGGCTGCTGGGCGTCTGCGCCATGGCCGTGAGTATGATCCCACTCCTACTGGTCGGGAACCTGCCGTTTCTGGCCGTGGCGCTGTTCGTTGCGGGTCTGTCCATCGCTCCGACGATGATCACGACGATGTCCCTCATCGAAGAGCACGTACCACGCGCGCAGCTCACCGAGGGCATGACCTGGGTGAGCACCGGGCTCGCGGTCGGGGTCGCGGTCGGCTCCTCCGCGGCCGGCTGGGTGATCGACGCGGCCGGGGCGCGTGCCGGGTACGGGGTTCCGGCGGTGGCCGGTGCCGTCGCGGTGGCGGTCGGTTTCCTCGGCTACCGCCGGCTCAAGCGGCCGGCGCCGGGACGGGGAGGCTTCGTTGGTCGGCACGACGAGCACGGGGAACGGCACATGGCGTAACTGGGGCGGCAACGTCCTGGTACGTCCCGCGCGGGAGGTCGTACCCGCCTCCGTCGACGAGCTGGCCGCCGCCGTGCGCCGGGCCGCCGAGGACGGGATGCCGGTGAAGGCGGTCGGCAGCGGCCACTCCTTCACCTCGATAGCCGCCACCGACGGTCTGCTGATCCGCCCTCAGCTGCTGACGGGCATACGTCACATCGACCGCGCGGCCGGCACGGTCACGGTGGAGGCAGGCACCCCGCTCAAGCGGCTGAACCTGGCGCTCGCACGGGAGGGTCTGTCGCTGACCAACATGGGCGACATCATGGAGCAGACGGTCTCCGGCGCCACCAGTACGGGCACCCACGGCACGGGCCGCGACTCGGCCTCCATCGCCGCCCAGATCCGGGGCCTGGAGCTGGTCACCGCCGACGGTTCGGTGCTCACCTGCTCCGAGGAAGAGAACCCGGACGTCTTCGCGGCCGCCCGGATCGGGCTCGGTGCCCTCGGTGTCGTCACCGCGATCACCTTCGCCGTGGAGCCGGTCTTCCTGCTCAGCGCCCGCGAGGAACCGATGCCCTTCGAGCGGGTCTGCGCGGAATTCGATCAGCTGTATGCCGAGAACGAGCACTTCGAGTTCTACTGGTTCCCGCACACGGGTAACACCAACACCAAGCGCAACAACCGCAGCGCGGGTCCCGAGCGGCCGGTGCCGCCGCTCAGGGGCTGGTTCGAGGACGAGTTCCTCTCCAACGGCGTCTTCCAGGCGGCGAACTGGGTCGGCCGGACGGTGCCCGCGAGCGTTCCGGCCATCGCGCGGATCTCCAGCAGGGCGCTCTCCGCGCGGACCTACACCGACATTCCCTACAAGGTCTTCACCTCGCCGCGCCGGGTGCGTTTCGTGGAGATGGAGTACGCCGTCCCGCGCGAGGCCCTGGTGGAGACGCTGCGGGAGCTGAAGGCCATGGTCGACCGCTCACCGCTGCGGGTCAGCTTCCCCGTCGAGGTGCGTACGGCGCCCGCCGACGACATCACCCTGTCCACCGCGTCCGGCCGGGACAGCGCCTACATCGCCGTCCACATGTTCAAAGGGACCCCCTATCAGGGGTATTTCACCGCCGCCGAGCGCATATTCACCGCGCATGAAGGGCGGCCTCACTGGGGAAAGATCCATACACGGGACGCGGAGTACCTCTCACGGGTGTATCCGCGCTTCGGGGAATTCGTCGCGCTACGGGACCGGCTCGACCCTGAACGCCGGTTCCGGAACGACTACTTGCGGAGGGTTCTGGGGTCGTAGAGGATTCGTGGCGCGGCGTGCCAATCCACGCAGGTGGCCCAAATGGAGTACTGTTGCCAGCCCTGGGCCGGGTTCCCGTCAGGGTGCCCGGACTTGAGGACCGCCGGGAGGGGACTAGTTGCACAGGGTGAGGCAGTTGGTCACTTAGCGTTGCGAATAAGTAACCGTGCCATAACGGCGATCCAGGGCCCGCGCCCGACACGCCGGGCAACTCGGCAAGGTTGTGGCAGGCTGCACCCGGGCAGGCCACACTCGACTAGCGGAAGCAGCGACGTGACGTCGGCAGGCACCACCCGGGAGGTCCCCATGCCGGAACTGCGTGTCGTGGCCGTCTCGAATGACGGCACACGGCTGGTGTTGAAGGCTGCGGACAGCACGGAGTACACGCTTCCGATCGATGAACGGCTGCGCGCCGCGGTGTGCGGCGACCGTCCCCGCCTCGGCCAGATCGAGATCGAGGTGGAGAGCCATCTCCGCCCCCGTGACATCCAGGCGCGTATAAGAGCCGGTGCGACCGCGGAAGAGGTCGCCCAGATGGCCGGCATCCCCGTGGACCGCGTACGCCGCTTCGAGGGCCCCGTCCTCGCCGAGCGCGCGTTCATGGCCGAGCGCGCCCGCAAGACCCCCGTCCGCCGCCCCGGCGAGAACTCCGGGCCTCCGCTCGGTGAGACGGTGCAGGAGCGACTGCTGCTGCGCGGCGCCGAGAAGGACACCGTCCAGTGGGACTCCTGGCGCCGCGACGACGGCACCTGGGAGGTGCTGCTGGTCTACCGGGTCGCGGGCGAACCGCACTCGGCGAGCTGGACGTACGACCCGCCGCGGCGGCTCGTCCAGGCCGTCGACGAGGAGGCGCGCTCGCTGATCGGCGAGTCCGACGACCTCGCCGCGCCCGAGCCCAGCTTCCCGTTCGTGCCGCGCATCGCCCGGCTGCCGCGGGACCGCCCGCTCGACCGTCCCGGCGACCGCGACCGGCCGGGCCTGCCCGCGCAGGCGTCCGAGCCGGACGAGGAGTCGCTGACGGCCACGGCCTCGGGTGAACGGGACTCGCTGACCAGCCTGCTGGAGGCGGTGCCGAGCTTCCGCGGCGACCTGGTCGTCCCGGAGCGTCCGTCCGAGACCGCTCCCGAGGAGCAGGAACCGGAGCCCGAGGCGGAGGAGCCGCCGGCCCCCGCCGCGTCGGCCGGATCCGCGTACGCGGACGTCCTCATGCCGCGTTCCGTCACCAGTCACCGCGACCGTCTCATCGGCTCGACCGACCGTCAGGCCGAGGCGGACGGCGTCCGTCCGGGCCGCCGGGCGGCGGTGCCGAGCTGGGACGAGATCGTGTTCGGCACCCGGCGGAAGAAACAGGACTAGCCCGTTCGGACGGTTCGCGGTCACGGCGGGTTGACGAGGATTCACCAGGTAAGGGGCGCTCACCATGGGTGGGCGCCCCTTACCTGTGCGTGCTCTACCGCGGATCCGGGCCCACCGCGACCGGCCGCTCCGGGTCCGCCGACCACTCCGACCAGGAACCGACGTACAGCGCCGCCGGAATACCCGCGACGGCCAGCGCCAGCACCTCGTGCGCGCCGGAGACCCCGGAACCGCAGTACACGCCGACCGGTGCACCCTGCTCCACGCCAAGCCCCTTGAAACGGGCGCCCAGTTCACCGGCGGGCAGGAAGCGGCCGTCGGCGCCGACGTTGTCCGTGGTGGGCGCCGAGACGGCGCCCGGGATGTGCCCGCCCACCCGGTCGATGGGCTCCACCTCACCGCGGTACCGCTCCCCCGCGCGGGCGTCCAGCAGCACCCCCGAACGCGCCAGCGCGGCCGCCCCGTCGGCGTCGAGCAGCCCGGACTCCGCCGGCTCCGGTACGAAGTCGCCCTCGGCCGGCCGCGGCACCGACGTCTCCAACGGGCCCTCCCAGGACGGCAGCCCGCCGTCCAGGACCCGCACGTCCGGGTGCCCCGTCCAGCGCAGCAGCCACCACGCGCGGGCGGCGCCCCAGCCCATGCCGCCGTCGTACACGACCACCGGCGTCCCCGACGACACTCCCGCGCGTCGCATCGCGGCGCCGAACACCGCGAGGTCCGGCAGCGGATGGCGGCCGTTGCCGCCCGGCGCGGACGCGAGCTCCCCGTCCAGGTCGACGAAGACGGCACCGGGCAGATGCCCTTCCCGGTACGCGGCCCGTCCGTCGAACGGCGGTTCACCGGACGCGACGGCCGTGCTGAGCTGCCAGCGGACATCGAGCAGCACCGGCGGGTTGGCGCCCTTGAGCGCGCTCGCGAGTGCGGAGGCGGAGATGATGGCGTTCATGGCCACCATCCTCGCGCACGGGGTGGCCGAGCCGCCCACGTCCGGCTACTCTGCTCGGCCGGACAGGACCGGTCACGAGGCGTACGGGAACGGGCACATACTGTGTCGGCGACGGCGCGGGAACGATCCGCCGGACGCGAGAGGACAACGGCCGCCACACCCGGCCGAGAAGAGAGTTGCGATGACCGACGCACGGGGGAACGCCCGCCCGAACGGCGAGGCGCCCGCTCGGCAGACACCCGGCACACCCTGCTGGGTGAGCCTGATGGTGCACGGCCTGGAGACCACCGAGGAGTTCTACGGGGCGCTGTTCGGCTGGGAGTTCCGTCCCGGCCCCGAACAGCTCGGCCCGTATGTGCGCGCCCTGCTCGACGGGCGCGAGGTGGCCGGCATGGGGGTGCTGCCGCCGGACCGTGATCTGCCGATCGCCTGGACGCCGTACTTCGCGTCGGACGACGTGGACCGGACGGCGGACGTGGTGCGGTCGTGCGGCGGCACCATCGGGGTGGGCCCGCTGGACGCCGCCGACGCCGGCCGGCTGGCGATCGGCTCCGACCCCTGCGGTGCCGTCTTCGGCGTCTGGCAGGCGTCCGCGACCCCGGGCACGGCCCTCAGCGGGGTGCCCGGCACCCCCGCCTGGAACGAGCTCGCGACCTTCGAGTCGACGAACATCGCCAAGTTCTACGAGACCGTGTTCGGCTACGACGAGGAGCCGGTCGTCTCCGCCGACCTGGACTACGTCACCCTGCACCTGGACGGCCACCCCGTGGCCGGCGTGCACGGCCTGGGCAACGCCCTCCCCCGCGACCGGGGCCCGCACTGGACGACGTACTTCACGGTCACCGACACCGACGAGGCGGTCACCCGGCTACGCCACCTCGGCGGCCACGTCCTGACCCCGGCCCACGAGGGCCCCCGGGGCCGCACGGCCCTGGTGACGGACCCGGAGGGAGCCCGCTTCGCCCTGCTGCAGACACCACGCTGAGACGCGGCACCCGGAGTGGCCGGCGCGATGTCGGGCCACTCCGGGCGGACTTCACCCTCCTGAGGAGAGTTCGGCGAGGAGTCGTCGGCCGGCGACGGTGAACGGGTGTTCGGCTCCCAGACCGCGTTCCCGTCTGGCCACGACATCCGTCATGATGTCGACGGCCACGCTCACATCGCCTTGCGCGGCCCGCGTCCGGGACAGGAGCTGCTGTGCCGAGAGCACGAGCGGGTGGTCGGGGCCGAAGCGTCGCCGGTACGCGTCCGCGACCAGCCGGATCTCCTGGTCGGCCTCGTCGAAGCGGCCCAGGAGGTACAGCGCCCAGGCGTGGTTGTGGTGGGCGCCCAGCGTCACCGTGTGGTCGGGACCGAGGTGCCGTACGCACTCCGTCGGCAGGGAAAGCAGCTCGCCGTCCTCTTCGGCGGCCAGCTCGGACGCCGGCAGCAGCACCAGGAGGCTGGAGCGGGAACGCAGGGTCAGCGGGTGGGCCGGACCCAGCGCCCGCCGTCTTCCGGTGACCGTGGAGCGGAGGAGCGAGAGGGCCTCGTCACGGCGTCCGAGGTTGCCGAGCACCAGCTGAAGGCCGTGGCGGCTGTCCAGGGTGTCGGGGTCTTCGGCACCGAACAGTCGCTCCTGCGCCGCGTGGACATGTGCGAGCAGTTCTTCGGCGCTCGGGTATTCGCCCAGCCGGAAGAGCGCCCGTCCGGCCCTGGAGCGGGCGGCCAGAACATGACGGTGCTCCGTGCCCAGCCACCGCTCGCCGAGGTCCGCGGCGGCCCTTGCGGTTTCGCAGGCGGACAGATAATCCCCCTTGCGGTGCAGGGCGGTGGCGAGCCTGGTCGCCAAGGCCACCGCGTCGGCCGATACCGACGGATCGCCCGCGCGCCGTAGCAGGGCGAGCGCGTGCGGCACCAGCAGCCGAAGCCCCGGATCGTCCGGGCCGGCGTCGGGCACACGGGGTACGCCCGCGTCGAGCAGCCGGACCGCGGTGGTGTGGAGGGCCGGAACCAAGTCCGCCGGAGTCGCCGCGGCGACGCTGTCGAGCAGCACCGCGTGGCTCTGTACGCAGCGCTCGCCGACGTCGACGAGTTCGGTCAGTGACTGGTCGAGCAGCGCTCTGAGCGCCGTCTCGCAACGGGCCCGCGGCAGGGCTCCGTCGACCTCGGTGCGGTTGAGCAGGGACAAGGGCAGTGGCTCGGGGGCGAACCGCGACAGGAGCCTGAGCAGCGCGGTCGCCTCCGGCAGGCCACGGGCCTCGAATGCGTCGAGGGTCAACTGCCACGTCAGGCCCACCAGATGCCGGGGGTCCTCCTCGGACAAGGTGTCGGCTCCCCGGTCGATGAGTTCGATCCCCTCACCCTCCTCCAGACGGCGCCCGTACGTCTCCATCGTCCAGGGATCGAGCACTTGCTGGGAGAGGAAGCCCCCTGCCAGCGTGAGGGCGAGCGGCAGCCGGCCGAGCCGGTCGGCGATCCTGGCCGCCTCCTGCTCATTGCCACTGTGCGGCGCGAGGTCCCGTAACACCCGCGCGGCGTCCTCACGCGGCAGCACGCCGATGTGCTGCAGCTCCGCGCCCGGCCACCAGCGGGCGGCCGGCCGGCGGGTGGTCACCACGACCGTGCCCCGTGAACTGGTACGCAGCCAGCTGCCGTCGCGGAAAATCTCGGGGTGGTCGGCGTTGTCGAGCACCAGTAACCAGGGTTCCGCGGAGCGGTCGAGGCACTGCCAGACCAGGTCGGCGGCGGGACGCAGTCCGTTGCGGGCGGCCAGCAACTCGGCGTCGCCGGCCCCCCGGTCGGCGGCGACGGCGAGCATCCCCGCACGCAGGCTCGCCCGGTCGGACGCGCCGACCCACAGCCCCACCCTGGCGCCTTCGCCGGTGGCCAGCTGGAACAGGGTGTAAGCGACCGCGGTCTTGCCGGAGCCGCCCATGCCGTACAGCACGTAGACCTCGCCGCCGTGCCCTTCCCGCACGCTCGACCGCAGCCGGTCCAGCACCTCGGCGCGGTCGCGCAGGACGACCGGGGGTCTGCCGACCGCCGGCCGGCGAACCGAGTCGGGGCCCTGCAGCCCGGCCGGCTCGTCACCGCGCTCGCCGTGATGATGGTGGTGCTCGCTGATGTGCTGGTCACCCGACGCCTGGTAGACGCGGCCACGGTCCTCGGCGTGGCCGTCCATCGCGCCCGTCATCGCCGCGCGTGGTGCTGGTCTCGTCCGGCCCGCTGGGTGACCGGTGTGACTCCCGCGCTCTGCGCGAATAATGCCGTCTCCGAGTCCATAGTTCCCCCTGCCCTAAAAAACTCGACTTTTTCATATCATCCGCTAAATGGCCCGCATCTGTCTTGTTTTGATGCACATCATTTCGCGACTGTTCATCGTCGCATCCATGCACCGAAGAGAACAACAAAGGAGCCGATCACACCCTTGAGCGTGTCCACTTTTCGCGCGGCCAAGCAGGTATGTTCACTGCTAAAGTAGCCGGAATCCGATCCAGCCGAGGGGGCGATGGCATTGAGCAGGCCATGGGAAGCGGATCCCGCCACGACATTCAAGCGACGACTGGGAAAGTCACCGCAGGAACTGGGGCACACGACCGACAACCCCGACTGCCCCGACATCTGGGAACTCGGGAACGGCGACATCGCTGTCATAGGCCGTGACCTCACGGTACCGCTGGGCGGGAAGTTACCCGAAGGGGTCTCCGTCGGGGCGGACGAACGCATCGTGGTCATCCCAAGGAACATGTTGATCGCAGCGAAACCGGATATCCCGAATGTTTGACTCCTTCCCGCACGGAACTTCGCAACGCATGGATCGCCCCACGTACCATGCCGACTTCCGTCGCGTCTACGAGAGCGGAATTCGCCACCTCAACAAACTGGAACGGGGCCAGACTTTCCAAGAGCGCGGGTTCGCCAGCTGGGAGGCCTTCGCCGCCGGGGACTGGGACCGCGCGCTGTCCCTCGTCCAGGAGAAGCGCGACTCCTACGCCCGACAGTTCCGCGACGCCGCACGACTGGGCATCCTGGAACGTCGCCTGCGCGTCGTGGAGTTCCCGGTGACCCCGTACGTGCAGTGGGAGCTCTTCGTCCTGCGCCTGCGGGTGGAGCTGGGCGACAACATCAGGGTGCTCGACGCCCGCGCCATCACGGACGTCGAGAAGAACCGCCCGGTCCCCGAAGTGGTGATCCTGGGGGATGTCGCCCTGTACGAGGTGCTCTACGACGACGAGGGGAACGCGGCGGGAGCCAACCGCTTCACCGATCGAGCCCTGATCCGTGAAACCTCCGCCGACTTCGACACCCTGTACGAACGGGGCGCCGACTTCCACGACTTCTTCGCCAGGGAGATCGCCCCGCTGGCGCCACCCGCGGTGGTCCACTGAGAGCCGGAGGGGACACCCTCAGCGCGGGCCGCCCGGCGTGATCCCCTCAGGCCCGGTGCACTCACCAGGTCCCTCACAGCTCCCGACGCCGGTGAACCTTCGGGCCACGGCACCGGTTTGAGGGCTCGGCGTCATCGCCCTGCGCGCCGGAAGCGCGGTTCACCGATGGGGCCAGGACGGGAGTGAGTACTCCGCCCAGACGGTCTTGCCCGGGCCGTCGGGGCGTGGGTGCCAGTTCCAGTGGGTCGCGAGGTGGGATACGAGGAGCAGGCCGCGGCCTGTCTCGTCGGACTCCTCCAGGGCGGTGGGGCGTCGGGGACCGCGTTCCGCGCGGGTGTCGGTGACTTCCACGCGTACGCCGTCGGGGGTCGCGTGGAGGCCGAGGTGGAAGTCCCGGCCGGGGACGTGGCCGTGCTGCACGGCGTTCGCGGAGAGTTCGGCGACGATCAGCACGATCGCGTCGTGCGGGTCGGTGCCGTACGGGATGCCCCACGCGTCCAGGCGTACGGCCGCCAGACGGCGGGCCAGGCGGGCTCCGCGGGGTGTGGAGGTGAAGCGCATCTCGAAGGTGCGGGGCGGGCTCAAGGGAGTGGGGTCGATGGGTTTCGTCGTCATGCCCCTTACCGTCCCGTCCGTCGCGTAGCGTGACCAGTGGTGACGCAGCGACAGGGGGCGGATGTACGCGCGTTGTCCGCACAGGTAGGAGCCGCGCGCCGTGACGGCGTTCCTTGCGGGGGCGTTGAGCGGAAGAGGCGGTGGTGGCATGACCGAGCACAAGGGTGCGGAAGCCGGGACCGAGGCGGTTCCCGGGCAGCGCGTGGACGACGGTGGGGCCGGGCGGCGGCCCGAGGACGAGTCGGGGCGAGGCGTCATCGTCGCGTTCGGACAGACCATGAAGACGCTGCGCGTACGGGAGGGGCTGGAGCGCGAGGAGTTCGGGCGACGGCTCGGGTACTCGGCGTCCACCATCGCGTCGTTCGAACAGGGGCGCAGGATTCCGACGCCTCAGGCGATCGAGCGGGCGGATGAGGTGCTCGGGGCGGGCGGGTTGCTGCGCCTGTGGAAGGAGCAGGTGGAGCGGGCCCAGTATCCGGTCCGGTTCCAGGGAATGGCCCAACTGGAGAAGGAGTGCGCCGAACTGCTCATGTACGACGCGCTCGTCGTCAACGGCCTGCTCCAGACCGAGGACTACATGCGGGCTCTGCTTGGCATGCGGCGTCCGCCGCTGACGCAGGAAACCATCGACCAACGGGTAACCGCTCGGCTGGCCAGACAGGACATCTTCGACCGGCAGCCCGCGCCGCTACTGGGCTTCGTCATGACCGAGGCAGTGCTGCGGCAGCGCTATGGCGGCGCAGGCGTACTACGCGGTCAACTGGAGCACCTCCTCCTGCTGGGGCAGAAGCGAAACCTCGAGATCCAGGTCATGCCGCTCGACTGCGAAGAGAACGCGGGGGTGAACGGGCCGTTCACAGTCGTCACTCGGAAGGACGGCAAGAAATTCGTCTACTCCGAGGCCCACGCCACCAGCACACTCGAAGCGGACACGGAACACACGGTTCTTGCTGCCGCCCGCTATGGGATCATCCGATCACAGGCTCTCAGACCGCGAGAGTCCGCTCAATTCATCGAGAGGTTGCTGGGAGAGCTATGAACACCGCCGAGTCCGAACTCACCTGGTGCAAGAGCAGCTACAGCGACACCGAGGGCGGCCAGTGCGTGGAGGTCGCTGCCGCCAAGGCAGTGGTGCACGTCCGGGACTCGAAGGCTGAGGCCGGGCCCGTACTCACCGTCTCGCGTGCGGCATGGGCGGGCCTCGTCGGGTTGACCTCGTCGCGACGGCGCGGCTGACGCTGGGGTGCGGATGCGTCAGGCGGGGACCCGTACCGTCTCCACCCAGCCCGGGGGCTGCGGCGCACCCTCGCCGATCAGGGCCGCGATCAGGCGGCAGGACGGGGTTTCGGCGGGCCAGGGGGTGAAGCCGTCGGTGAGGACGATGACGATGGACGGGCGGTCGCGGGCCGCGAGGGCCGCTTCGATGCCGACGCGCATGTCCGTGCCGCCCCCGCCGCCGAGGGTGATCTGGTCGGTGGCCGTCACCCGGGACACGGCGTGCACGTCGGCGTCGCAGGCGAGGACGGTGACGCGGTTGCCCCGTACGCCTACCTCGCGCAGCACGCCCGTCACCTCCCCGAGCGCGGCGGCGAGTTCGTCGTCTCCCATCGAGCCCGAGGTGTCGACGACGACGGCCACCCGGGGCAGCGGGCGGCGCAGGCTGGGGAGGACGACGCCACGCAGCGCCGGGGTGCGGCGCGAGGGGCGGCGGTAGGTGTAGTCGATGGCGCCCGCCGCCCATGCGGCGGCTTCCCGGACCGCGCCGGACAGTGCCTGCCGCCAGTCGACGGTGGGTTCCAGGAGTTCCTCGGCCCAGCGCTGCCAGCCCGCGGGCAGGGTGCCTCGGGAGCGTTGGTGGGCGCGCATGGCCTCGGCGGTGTGCCGACGCAGTGCCTGGGCCTCGACGTCACCGAGGGCGGCGGTTCCGGGGAGGTCCCAGGGCGCGGGACGGCCGTGGGCACCCGAGCCGCAGTCGTGCTCTCGTACGTGCGGGGGCAGTTGGGGCAGGTACGTCTCGAACAACCGGCCTTCGGGCAGGCCGTAGAGGCGGGGCTCGACGCGTCCGGCGGGCAGGCGCAGGCCGTCGGTGAGGAGGTCGTCGTTGATCTCGCAGTCCTGGGCGACGTTGACGCGGTACCGGTCGCGCTGGTCGGCGGCGGGGAGCCGGCCGGCACGGCCGTGGTGGTCGCGCAGCAGGTGAGCCACCTCGTGGATCCAGACGCCCGCGAGTTCCTCGACGGGGGTCGCGTCGACGAAGGCGGGTGACACGTAGCAGCGCCAGTGGCGGTCCACGCCCATCGTCGGCACGTCGGGGCTCGGCACGACGGTGAGGGCGTACAGGGCGGAGGCCAGGTAGGGGCGGTCGTTGGCCGCGCGGTAGCGGGCGGCGAGCAGTTTGGTCGTGTCGAGGCGGCCGCGGGGGTCCGTCATGTTCGTGGGTCTCAGTGCCCGCCGGGCAGGGCCCCGGACAGCTGCAGCAGGTCCAGGAACCCGTCGATGCCCGGGGGTACGGGCCAGTCGAGCCGGCGCATCGCCGCGAGGTCGGTGGCGGCCCGGGCGGCCACGTCCGGAACGCCCGCGTCCACGGCCTTGGCCAGGACCACCCAGCCGGCCTCCCAGCGGGGCCGGGTGGGATCGCTCTGGATGGCGGCGACGACCGCGATGAGGAAGGCGAGTTGGCGGTCGCCGCGCTCGGGCAGGGCGAACGCCTCCGGGTCGGCGAGGACCCGCTCGGGGTCGGGCAGATCGAGGTGTTCGAGGTACGACAGCAGTTCGATGCCCGCGCCGTCCCCGACGGCACCGGTCAGCGCGGCGGCCGTGGCCTCACGCCCCGCCCCGGTCGCGTACCCGGTGGCCAGCAGCCGCAGCGCCATCTCCCAGGTGCGCGGGGAGGGCCAGGAGCGGCCCCGGCTCTCGGCGTCGGCGGGGATGTGGTGGACCAGGCCCGGCCGGGCCGTGAGGAAACCCGACACGGCTCCGCGTGCCCGCGCGACGGCACCGGGCACCCTGGCCGGATCGACCGCCAACACGGCCACCTCCGGCCAGGTGCCGGCCATGCCGCGGGCGACCGTGGCCGGGTCGTGGGTCCAGTCGAGGTGGACGAAGCGGTTGGCGAGCGGCGGGCTGAGATGCCAGCCGTCCGCGGCGCTCGACGGCGGGTTGGCGGCGGCGACGATGCGCACCGCGTCGGGCAGGACGAGGCTGCCGACCCGGCGTTCGAGGACGACCCGCAGCAGCGCCGCCTGTACGGCCGGGGGCGCGGAGGACAGTTCGTCGAAGAAGAGCAGGCCCTGTCCCGCGCGGGTGAGGCGGACCGCCCAGTCGGGCGGGGCCATCGGTACTCCGGTGGTGGCCGGGTCGTCGCCGACGATCGGCAGTCCGGCGAAGTCCGACGGCTCGTGCACGCTGGCGATGACCGTCTCCAGCGGCAGGCCGAGCCCGGCGGCGAGCTGTTCCAGTCCGGCGGACTTGCCGATGCCCGGTTCGCCCCACAGCAGGACGGGCTGATTCGCCGTCACCGCCAGGGCCAGGGCCTCCAGTTGCGGGTTGGCGGCCGGCTCCGTGCGGTGCGCGCGCAGTCGGCCGACGAGGTCGTCGGCGGCGGCGAGGGGGGCAGGTGTGGTGTTCAAAACGGTATGTCCTCTTCGTCCGCCGCGCGCTGTTCCATCCATTCGTCCCACCAGTCGGCGCCGGCACCGGGATGCTCCTCCCGTACGCGGTCCCGGAGGAAGGACAGGTCGGCGCGCTTGTACCGGCGTACGGTCTGGGCCAGCGACAGCTCGGACTCGTCCGCCACGTCGATCCGGGCACCGGCGGCGAGGAACGCCTCCACGAGTGCCCTGGAACCGCCGTCGTTGACCGCGACGAAGAGCGGAGTACGGTCCCGCTGGTCCCTGGCCTCCAGATCGAGCCCCGCCGCGAGCAGCCGCGGCAGGAGCGGTTCGTGGTCGAGGAGATGCAGTACGTGGAGCAGCGAGCGTCCGGTGGCGTCGCGCACGCGGGGGTCCATGCCGGCGTCCAGGAGGTGGAGCACGCCGTGGGTGTCACCGTGCTGGGCGCGCAGGAACAGGTCCCGGCGCTGGGCGCGCAGCGCCTTGGGCAGCCGGCCGCTGCCCGACGCCCAGGTCTGTTCGACGGCAAAGCATCCGGCGACGGCGCCGCCGAACGCGCGCAGGGCCCGCTCGCGCTGCTGCTCCTCGTCGCTGTGCGGCAT
Organism: Streptomyces sp. NRRL WC-3626; assembly: GCF_000718785.1. Classification (GTDB taxonomy): domain Bacteria; phylum Actinomycetota; class Actinomycetes; order Streptomycetales; family Streptomycetaceae; genus Streptomyces; species Streptomyces edwardsiae. The sequence continues at coordinate 123,124 of NZ_JOCA01000022.1, forward strand.
ACGGAGCAGACCGCCCGCGCGGAATCCCACCTCGTGCCACTCACCGCGGCAGCGCACCCGGACGGGTGCGGGGTCGGTGGGGCCCGGCGGGCCCGCGGCACCCCGCAGGGCGGGGAACAACGCCTCGCTCACCAGCGGATGCAGGTGCTCCGGCTCGATGCCGCCGACGCGCATGAGGTCGAGGTCGGGGAGCCTGCGCCAGAGCGCTTCGGCCAGGAACGGCACCCCCTTGGTCTCCTCGCGGCCCACGGCCCTCATCCGCAGCCCGGTGCGGCCGGCGGTGGCCGCCGGTTCCAGCAGGAAGCGGGTGTGCCAGTCACCCATGACGAGGTAACGGTCACCGACGCCCTCGTCCGTCAGCCGGCGGACCTCCCGCTCCAGGCGGGTGTGGTCGAGGGCGAGACGGCCGAGCAGTACCGACGGGTCGCCCCGGTACCAGCCGGGGCCGGCCGGGGATGTCAGGTCGAGCTCGATCCCGGCGGCGGCGAAGGCCGCCTCGATCTCGCCCTTCCGGTGCAGCAGGGTGACCCACTCGGCGCGGGCGGCCGCGTCGCCGGGGCCGGGGTCCGCGGTGGGCAGTTCGTCCGTACGGCGTGGGCGGCCGTCGGCGTGGAGGAAGGGAGGCCGGTCGGTGCCGCCGCCACGCTCCCGCAGTTCGGCGGTGCGGCGCGCGTCCCACAGGTGCCGGGCGTACCGCCAGTCCTCGGTTCCACCGCCGAAGACACCCGCGCTCTCCTCGTCCGCGACGGTGCCGAAGCGCAGGGTGATCCGCTGCGGGCCCTCCATCATGGCGGGCGTGACCAGGTGCAGATACGGCGCGGCCCGGGGGCCTTCGCCCTCCCGCACCGGCCGGTAGCGGGCGAGGACGACGGTCCGGCCGGTGTCGAGGGTGGTCCGTCCGCCCAGAATCCGGGGCAGGTGCCAGCGCACCAGGTCCGGGACCAGGTGGCGCAGGTCCTCCTCCAGCGCGTCGGCTATGTCGTCGCCGCAGTGCTCGGCGACCTCCGGCAGGTCGATGTCGACGTCCACGCCGGCCGCCGCGCACGCTCCGCGCCAGTCTCCGGCCGTACGGCGTTCCGTCGCGCTCCCGATCATCGTGCGGGGGACGGCGTAACGGCGGATCCTCCGCCAACTCGCCGCCTCCTCCGGGGAGAAGCAGGGGGAATCGGGGCGGCCGCTCAACGGTAGACACTTCCTATCGCGCGCAGGTCGGGGTGGGACCCGGCCATGGGCCGCAGGCGCTGCGTGAAGGACCGCTTCACCTTCCGGGGCAGTCCCGGCCCCAGACCGACGTACTCCAGCGGTGAGCCGTCCGGCACCGCCGCCAGCAGGGACTTCGCGCCCCGCCCGGTGAGCCCGGTGTGGCACAGCTCCAGCCGGCGCAGCGGGCTGCCGGGGAGGGCGGCGGCCAGGGCGTGGGCGCCTTCGTCGCCGGTGGCGTTGGCGGGGGCGCCGAGGCTGCGCTCCGACATCGGCCGGCCCAGGTCGAGCATCTCGATGGCGCCCAGGGCGTCGGCGAGGGCGCGCGCCCCGGCGGGGCCGATCCCGTTGCCGCCCAGGCCCAGTCGTACCGGACCTCCGGCGTCGGCGGCGGCTGCCGCGAGGACGGCGGCGCCCTCGTCGCCCAGGTGGTTGGCGGGCAGGTACAGCTCGCGTACGCCGGCGTCCCGGATCAGCGCCGCCAGCAGACCGGCGGCCTCGGGGGTCAGGCCGTTCCCCCCGAGGAACAGGCGTTCCACGGGGCGCGGGCGGCCGGTGAGGGCGTCGAGCAGGGCGCGCAGACCGTCGGTGGTGACACCGGTGTTGACCAGGTCGAGGGTGCGCAGCGCGGTGTTGCGGCGGAGCATCGCGGCGAGCGCCGAGGCACCGTCGTCGCCGACCGGGTTGCGCTTGAGCCACAGGGCACGGACGGTGTCGTCCGCCGACAGGGCGTCGGCGAGCGCGCCGACGCCGTCCGGGCCGATGCGGTTGCAGCCGAGGTAGAGCGTGTGCAGTCCATGGCCGTCGGCGAGTGCCCGGGCGACCGTGGACGCGCCTTCGTCTCCGATGGCGTTGGTGCCGAGGAGCACGTGCCGGGCGTGCGGTGAGGCGGCGGCGACGGGCATCAGCCGGGCGGCGCCGGCTGTGCCGAGCCCCTGCTTGCACAGGTCGACGCGGCCGTCCGCGCGGACGGTGCCGAGCGGGAACGTCTCGTCGGTCTCCACCGCCCGCGGCGACCTCAGCCGGGCCACCAGCGGGTCGAGCCCGGAAGGATCACTGATCGGGATGTCCGGGTGCTCGATCGCCGGGCAGCGCACGGGTGTCGGCTGCGTCATCACCACTCCACCGGTCCATCGCCGGTGCCCGGCCCGCCGAGGGCGGCACCGCCCTCCGCCCGCCCAGGACGGACCGACGCCAATCGACGTTCCTCCACGACAAGGGTGGCAAGGCTGGTCGGATTCGAACCGACGTCCTCCAGCTCGATGCTAGGGCGCGACGACCTCTGCGCTACAGCCTCGCCATGAATGATCATAGCGGGATCGGCCGCTGTGTCGATCACTTGTTTGAATGAATTCTTGCGCGCGGCCCCGCGCGGTCGGTGGTCCCCGCGCGGCCGGCGCTCTCCGTGCGGTCGGCGGTCCCCCGCGCGGTCGGTGGTCCGTCAGCCGGACGAGACCGGCAGCACGTCCGGTGACAGCGCCCCCGCGCCCGACGTCGCGGCCGTCATGCGGCGGCGGTGGTGACGCCGGCACAGCACCTCGTAGCCGACCTCGTCCGCGGCGCCGGTGACATCGCCGACGACGACCTGGGCGCCCTCGACGACCATGACACCGCCGACCGTGCGGGCGTTGTGCGTGGCACGCGCGCCGCACCAGCACAGGGCCTCGACCTGGAGCACCTCGACCCGGTCGGCCAGCTCCACCAGGCGCTGGGAGCCGGGGAACAGCTTGGAGCGGAAGTCGGTGGTGATGCCGAAGGCGTAGACGTCGAGTTCCAGGTCGTCGACCACGCGCGCGAGCTGGTCGATCTGCTCCGGCGCCAGGAACTGCGCCTCGTCGGCGATGACATAGTCCGCGCGCCGGCCCTGGGAGAGGTGGTCGACGAGGTGCGCGTACAGATCCGCGCCGTCGCCGACCTCGACCGCGTCCGTGACCAGGCCGAGGCGGGAGGACAGCTTGCCCTCGCCGGCCCGGTCGTTACGGGTGAAGATCATGCCGACCAGGCCCCGCGCGGAACGGTTGTGCTCTATCTGCAGAGCCAGTGTCGACTTCCCGCAGTCCATCGTTCCGGAGAAGAACACCAGCTCGGGCATGGGAGGTCGGGCACCTTTCGGCAACGGGGTCGGGGCGGGCGGGGAGTCAGGAGCGTACTTCGAGCAGCGGGACGAGCTGCTCGGCGGGTGTCAGCGAACCGTGGTTGCCGACCATGGCCGACTCCCTGGGCTCCCGCTCGGAGGCGATCAGCAGGACGTCGTCCCGCGCGGCGGCGATCACGTCGCCGAGGCGCTGGTGGACGCGCTCGTCGACGGACGGCCCGAACCAGCCCGCCTCGATCGCCTCGTCGCGCGAGGCCACCCAGAACTGCTCGCCGAGCACCTCGCGCCAGCAGGTCAGTACGTCACCGGCGGCACCCGGTACGGCGTAGACGTGCCGGGCACGGCCCTCGCCGCCGAGGAGGGCGACGCCCGCCTTCAGCTCCCAGTCCTCGTCGAAGTCGATGCGGTGCTGCTCGTCGAAGGGGATGTCGACCATGCCGTGGTCGGCGGTGACGTACAGCGCGCTGCGCGGCGGCAGCTGTTCGGCCAGGCGCTGGACCAGGCGGTCGACGTACATGAGCTGGCCGCGCCAGGTGTCGGAGTCCACGCCGAAGCGGTGGCCGGCGCCGTCGACCTCGGCGTAGTACGTGTAGACCAGTGAGCGGTCGGCGGCGGCCAGCTGCTCGGCGGCGACGTCCATGCGCTCCTCGCCGGACAGCCGCCCGTGGAAGCTGCCCCCGCTGAGCGCGACCTTGGTCAGGGGGGTGTTCGCGAAGGTCGGCGAGGAGACCTGGGCCGCGTGCACACCCGCGCGGTGGGCCAGCTCGAAGACGGTGGGGTACGGCTGCCAGGCGCCGGGCGGGGTCCAGGGCTGCCAGCGCAGCTGGTTCATCAGCGCGCCGGTGCCGGGATCGCGCACGGTGTAGCCGGGCAGGCCGTGCGCCCCCGGCGGCAGGCCGGTGCCGACGGAGGCGAGGGAGGTGGCGGTCGTCGCCGGGTATCCGGTGGTGATCGGGCGGCCGGTGCCGCCGCGCGAGGCGGCGAGCAGGGACGTCATGAAGGGGGCTTCGTCGGGGTGCGCCCTCAGCTGCTCCCAGCCCAGCCCGTCGATCAGGAACACGCAGTTCCGGTCGGCGGGGGTCAGCTCGGGGATCGCGGCGGTGGTACCGGGGACACCCAGCCCCGCGGCCAGCGTGGGCAGCAGGTCGGCGAGCGAGCCGGTGCCGTAGGCGGGCAGGGGGGCGGAGGAGAGGGGGAGGGGTTCCGGGTGGGTGTCCCAGACCGCGGAGTCGAGAGGGGCGGGCGCGGAGCGCCCTCGATCATGGGCGGCGGGGGGAGACGGGTGGGCCATCAGCGGGCGGTGTCCGCGGTCGCCTCGGAGAGGGCCTGGGCGAACGTGAGGGCCTGGCGTACCGTCTCCGGGCCGTCGCCGGCCTCGCTGACGCGCAGGCTCAGGTCATCGGCCGTCGAGCTGCCCGTGTAGCCGTGGTCGGCCTCGCAGTTGGGGTCGCCGCAGGCGGCCGGTTCCAGGTCGATGCGGGCCACGGCGCCCCAGCCGATGGTGAGCACGATCTCGCGCGGCAGCGTGCCCGGCTTGTACGACTCCGGGTTGGCGACCACGCGGCTGACCACGATCGACGAGATCCGGCCGAGCTTGACCGACTCCGTGGACGTGGTGGCGTACGGCGTCGGGGAGGTGGTGTCCGCGGCCTGCTCGTCGGTGTGGCTGACGATGAAGCGGTTGTCGGTGAGGACGAGCACGGTGACATGCCGCCGTACCTCGTTCTGGTCGAACGTCGTCTCCTGGTGGACCAGGTACGACCGGACGGGCTCGCCGCCCACGGCGGCCTCCACCGCCTCGGCCACGAGAGCCGGGTAGTAGCCGCTGCGTTCGATCGCCGCCCGCAGCCCCTGGGTCGTCGTACTGGTCTTGGCCATGACGCCCATCCTACGGGGGACCACCGGCTGCCCGGCACCGCTCAGTACGCGGGGAGCGTGCGCGGGCCGAGGTCGTCCCGCGCGGGCGGCGGGGCCAGGCGTACGGAGGCGCCCAGGACGCTCACCCCGCGCGGGGCGACGACCACCGGTTCCAGGGTGACCGCGACCACCTCGGGGTGATCGTCGACCAGCCGCGAGAGCCGCACCATCAGCTCCTCGAGCGCGGGGGTGTCGACCGGTGCGGAACCGCGCCAGCCGAACAGGAGCGGGGCCGTCCGGATCGATCGCACCAGGGAGGCCGCGTCCCGGTCGGTGACCGGAATCAGCCGGTGCGCCATGTCGCCGAGCAGCTGGGAGACGGCCCCGGCGAGACCGAAGGACAGCACGGCTCCGGCGGCGGGGTCGATGACCGCGCGTACGACGGTGTCGACCCCGCGCGGGGCCATCCGCTGCACCACCGGGCGCAGCTCCTCCGGTTCGCCGAACAGCTCCGTCAACTCGGCGTACGCCCGCCGCAGTTGTTCCTCGTCGGCGAGGTCCAGGCGGACGCCGCCCAGGTCGGCGCGGTGCCGCAGATGCGGTGCGGTCGCCTTGAGGGCCACGGGGTAGCCGAGGGTGCGCGCGGCGTCGACGGCGGCGTCGGGGCCGGGGGCGGGAAGGGCGCGGTGGACCTCGACGCCGTAGGCGCCGAGCAGGTCGCAGGTCTCGTCGGTGCCCAGGGTGAGGCCCTGCCCGCGCGAGAGCAGCCCGTCGATGAGGGCGGCGGCGCCCCGCTCGTCGATGTTCTCGTACTCCGGCACCTTGCCGGGGTCGGCGGCCTCGCGCCGCCACTGCCCGTACGCGACGGCCTGCGCGAGGGCGCGTACGGCACGCTCGGCGGCGGGGTAGGCGGGGATGAGGTGAGCACCCTCGGGGGGTGGCTGGGGCGTCGGGGCGGTGGGATTCGTCCGGGGCTGCGGCGCCGGGGCGGGCGCGGAAGCGGGGCCCGTCCGGGATCGCGGTGCCGTCACGGAAGCGGGGCCCGGCTCGGACCGTGGCGCCGGGGCCGCCGGTGGCACGGCCTGCGGTGCCGTACTCGTCGCCGCCGACAGCGCCTCCGCGAGGCCGCCGAGTTCCACGTGGACCACGAGGACGGGCTTGGACGGGGTCGCGGCGGCGGCCGAGCGCAGGGCCTCGGCCAGGGCCGCGTCGCCGACCGAGGTCTCCCCCACCGCCGGGATCGCGGTCACGACGACCGCGTCGCTCGTGTCGTCGGCGAGCGCGCGCGCGAGCGCCGCGTGGAAGTCCGCGGCGGAGGCGGCGGTGGTGAGGTCCAGCGGGCGGTGCGGACGCAGCCCCTCGGCGAGGCAGGCGTCGTAGGTGAGCAGGCCCAGGGACTCGGAGTTGCCGAGGATCGCCACCCGGGGTCCGGCCGGCAGGGGCTGGCGGGCGAGCAGCAGGCCCGCGTCGACGAGTTCGGTGATCGTGTCCACGCGGATCACGCCCGCCTGCCGCAGCAGCGCGGACACGGTGGCGTGCGGCAGCCGGGTCGCCCGTACGGCATGCCCGCTGGGCCCCGCCCCATGGCGTGCGCCCTGGACCACGACCAGCGGCTTCGCCGCCGCGGTCCGGCGGGCGAGGCGGGTGAACTTGCGGGGGTTGCCGATGGACTCCAGGTACATCAGGGCGACGTCCGTGTCGGGGTCCTCGTACCAGTACTGCAGGACGTCGTTGCCGGAGACGTCGGCCCGGTTGCCGGAGGAGACGAAGGTGGACACACCGGTCACGCCGGTGACGCCGCCGCCGCGCCGGTGCAGCCGGGACAGCAGGGCGACGCCGATGGCGCCGGACTGGGCGAACAGCCCGATCCGGCCGGGGCGGGGCATCTCCGGGGCGAGCGAGGCGTTCAGGCGTATGTCCGGGGAGGTGTTGATGACGCCGAACGCGTTCGGTCCGATGATCCGCATTCCGTACGAGCGGGCCTGCCGTACGAGGGCACGCTGGCGTTCGCGGCCCTCGGGGCCTGACTCGGCGTAGCCGGCGGAGACGACGACGAGCCCCTGCACACCGTGCTCACCGCACTCGGTGACGATCTCGGGGACCTGCTCGGCGGGCACCGCGACGACCGCGAGGTCGACCGGCCCGTCGATGTCCCGCACCGAGCGGTACGCGGCCACCCCGCCGAGCTCCTTCTCCCCCTCGCCCAGCGCGCGGTTCACGGCGTGGAGCCGGCCGGTGAACCCGGTGTCCCGCAGGTTGTCGAGGACGCTGCGGCCCACGCCGCCGGGGGTGCGGCCGGCGCCGACGACGGCGACCGAGCCGGGGGCGAGCAGCCGCTGCACCGAGCGCGCCTCGGCGCGCTGTTCCCGCGCGCGCTGCACGGCCACGGAGCGGTCGGTGGGTTCGAGGCCGAACTCCAGGCGGACCACGCCGTCCTCGAAGCTGCGCTTCTGGGTGTAGCCGGCGTCGGTGAACACCTTGATCATCTTGTTGTTGGCGGGCAGCACCTCGGCCGCGAACCGGCGGATGCCCCGCTCGCGCGCGACGGCGCCGATGTGCTCGAGCAGGGCGGAGGCGACACCGCGGCCCTGGTGGGCGTCCTGCACCAGGAAGGCGACCTCGGCCTCGTCGGCGGGCGCGGACGCGGGAGCCCCGTCGGCACCGATCCGGTCGTAGCGTACGGTGGCGATGAACTCGCCGCCGATGGTGGCCGCGAGTCCCACCCGGTCCACGAAGTCGTGGTGCGTGAAGCGGTGGACGTCCTTGGCGGACAGACGTGGGTAGGGCGCGAAGAAGCGGTAGTACTTCGACTCGTCCGACACCTGCTCGTAGAAGCTGACCAGGCGCTCGGCGTCATCGACGGTGATGGGGCGGATGCGCGCGGTGCCGCCGTCGCGCAGCACCACGTCGGCCTCCCAGTGGGCGGGGTACTCATGCCGGTCCGACGAGGTCTGCATGGGGCCCAGAGTACGGCTCGCGTACGACAACGGCGCGAGGCAGTCTGTGGAGGACGCCAGCCGGACCGAGGCCGCGGTCCGGCTGTCATCCGGAGCGGGAGCGATGCCGCTCCGGCCCCGCCCCGGGCACGCTTCACGATGTGGGAAACTGGTCTAGACAACCCTGAACACCGAAGGGCAGCAACACATGGCTGAGCGCCGCGTCAACGTCGGCTGGGCCGAGGGTCTCCACGCCCGCCCCGCCTCCATCTTCGTCCGAGCCGCCACGGCCGCAGGCGTCCCGGTGACGATCGCCAAGGCCGGGGGCAACCCCGTCAACGCGGCCTCCATGCTGGCCGTCCTGGGCCTGGGCGCCCAGGGCGGCGAGGAGATCGTCCTCGCCTCCGACGCCGAGGGCGCCGACGCCGCCCTGGACCGTCTGGCGAAGCTGGTCTCCGAGGGCCTCGAGGAACTCCCCGAGACCGTCTGAGCGACGCGTCGGCGCGGGAACGTTCTTTTACCGGACACGCGCCCACGATATCGAAAGGCCCGCCCCGACCATCGGGCGGGCCTTTTGCATTCTCATTTCCGGGCAGCCCGAATAAGCCCCGCGAATAACTTCCTCTTTGTATACGGCAGCCGTGTTAATTCCGGAGACTCGGCATGTTTACGGGATGTTGCGGGTTCCTCACACGCTCCGTGCGGCCGGCCCGGTCGGGGCCGGCGCCGAGGCCGGGGCCGGGACGCAGCCGGTGTCCGGCGTTCGCCCGCTCGGTGTGCAGCGCGGTGACGGCCCGCGCGCGGTCGCCGTCGCCGCGCGCCACGGCGTCCACGATCGCGCCGTGCTCCGCCCAGTACTCGACCGGGTCCGGTGGGCCCTCGGCGGCGTACATCCAGGCGATCTTGTGCCGCAGCTGGGTCAGGGTCGAGGTCAGGGCCGGGCTGCCGGTGGCCTGGGCGAGCGTCTCGTGGAACCAGCCGCTCAGGGAGCGCAGGTCGTCGCTGTTGCCCTGGCGGGCGCGCTCCTGCCCCAGCCGGACCAGGCCGCGCAGCACCTTCAGATGGGCGTCGGTCCGGCGCTGGGCCGCGCGGGCGGCACCGAGCGGTTCGAGGAGCATCCGCATCTCCAGCAGATCGGCGGCCTCCTGCGCTCCGGGTTCCGCGACGCACGCGCCCGCGTGCCGCCGGGTCACCACGAACCCCTCGGCCTCCAGCGTGCGCAGCGCCTCCCGGACGGGGACACGCGAGACGCCGTACCGGCGGGCGAGGACCTCCTCGGTGAGCCGGGCCCCGCGCTCGTGGACACCCGCGACGATGTCGTCGCGGATCGCCGTGCACACCGAGTGCGCGGGAATACGCATGACGGACCTCCGGCTCAATCCCCGTGAAACGTCGCCGATTGACGTGTGTTCCGCGACTCTATTGCAATCGGCGGGAATTTCCGACGGAGAGCCGGAATCCATGCCTGTTTTTTGGACAGGCATTCCCCGGAAAACACCGATGCCCCGGCTCGGGGAGCCGGGGCATCGGGAGGCGGTACGGGTCAGAGGCCGACGCCGTGCGCGCGGAGGTAGGCGACGGGGTCGAGGTCGGAGCCGTACTCGGCGGTCGTACGGGCCTCGAAGTGCAGGTGCGCGCCCGTGACGTTGCCGGTCGCGCCGGAGAGGCCGATCTGCTGCCCGGCGGCGACCTGCTGGCCCACCGAGACACCGATGGACGACAGATGCCCGTACTGGGTGTAGGTGCCGTCGTTCATCCTGATGACGACCTGGTTGCCGTACGAGCCGCCCCAGCCGGCCTCGACGACGGTGCCGATGCCGACCGACTGGACGGGCGTACCGGTCGCCGCGTGGAAGTCGACCCCGGTGTGGCTGCCGGAGGACCAGACGGCGCCGCCGGTCTTGTAGCCGGTCGAGACGTACGAGCCGGGGATCGGGGAGACGAAGGTGTTGAGGCGGACGCGCTCGGCCTCCCGCGCGGCGCGCTCCTTCTCCGCGCGGGCCTCCGCTGCCGCCTTGGCGGCCTTCTCGCGGGCCTGCTCCTCGGCGGCCTTGCGTGCGGCGGCCTCGGCCGCCTCGCGTGCGGCCTCGTGCTGGGCGGCCGCCTGGGCGTCGATCCGGTCGGCGACCTCGTCGCCGAGGATGACGACGGGCGTGAGACCTGTCTGTGCGGCAGCGGGTTCGGCGGCCAGGGCGGGGGCCGCGAGGGAGCCGATGACGCCGGTGCCGGTGAGCGCCGCGACGCCCGCCGCGCGGACGGTGCCGCGCTGCGTGCCGCGGGTACGGCGGTGCTTGCCCGGGGCGCGAGTGAACGCCATGTACAGGCTGGTCCTTTCCTTCCCTCTCGCCTACCGGGTTAGCTGACGGGTTCGGAGCAGGAAGGTCTCCTACGGGCCCCCTCGCGACACGCGCGGGCGTCCGATTCACCCCAGGGACTGCGATGGGTCCCCGGCTCCCCCGGCTCGCGCCTTGGGGGACTCGGCGATGGCTGTCCGGTGCCGCGGATGCGGCGCACTGCCCGACGAACAGCCCGCATGACGCTAAGCGGGCCGTCTCCCGATCCTCAAACGGATCCCGGTTTTTGTAGCGCATCCCACAGGCCAGACGGGCAACTTCCGTGCCGATTCGGGCAAAAGGGGGCCCTGGTGACCTTCGGGTCACCAGGGCCCCCGCGCGTGTGCGACCGCGCCGCTCGCTACTCTGCGGCCACGACCGTGACTTCACCGATGCCGAGGGCCTCGACGGGCGCCTTGATCTGCGCCGCGTCGCCGACGAGGATCGTCACCAGGCGGTCCACCGGGAAGGCGTTCACGACGGCCGCGGTGGCCTCCACCGTGCCGGTGGCCGCCAACTGCCGGTACAGGTCGGCCTGGTAGTGGTCGGGCAGATGCTGCTCTACCTGGTCGGCGAGGGTGCTCGCGACGGCCGCGGCCGTCTCGTACTTGAGCGGCGCCACACCCACGAGGTTCTGCACGGCGACATCACGCTCGTCGTCCGTCAGCCCGTCGGCGGCGAGCGTGCGCAGCACCGTCCACAGGTCCTCGAGGGCCGGTCCGGTGTTCGGGGTGTCCACGGAGCCGCTGATGGCCAGCATCGCCGCGCCGGTGCCGTCCGGGGCGGACCGCATGACCTGTCCGAACGACCGGACGCCGTAGGTGTATCCCTTCTCCTCGCGCAGCACGCGGTCCAGGCGGGAGGTGAGGGTGCCGCCGAGGCAGTAGGTGCCGAGCACCTGCGCGGGCCATACCCGGTCGTGCCGGTCGGCGCCGATCCGGCCGATCAGCAACTGCGTCTGGACGGCGCCGGGGCGGTCCACGATCACGACGCGCCCGGTGTCGTCGGCGACCACCGGCGGCACGGGCCGCGGCTCGGCGGTGGAGCCGGTCCAGGAGCCGAGGGTGTCGCCGAGCAGCGCGTCCAGGTCGATGCCCGTGAGGTCGCCGACGACCACGGCGGTGGCCGTGGCGGGGCGGACGTGCTTCTCGTAGAAGGCGCGTACGGCCGCGGAGTCGATGCCCTCGACCGTCTCCTCGGTTCCCTGGCGCGGGCGCGACATGCGCGCACTCGCCGGGAACAGCTCCTTGGAGAGCTCCTTCGCGGCGCGGCGGGAGGGGTTCGCCAGCTCGTGCGGGATCTCGTCGAGGCGGTTGCGGACCAGCCGCTCGACCTCGCTGTCGGCGAACGCCGGTGCCCTGAGCGCGTCGGCGAGCAGGCCGAGTGCCTTGGTGAGCCGGGAGGCCGGGACCTCCAGGCTGAGGCGGACGCCGGGGTGGTCGGCGTGCGCGTCCAGGGTGGCGCCGCAGCGCTCCAGTTCGGCGGCGAACTCCTCGGCGGAGTGCTTGTCGGTGCCCTCGGAGAAGGCCCGCGCCATGATCGTGGCGACACCGTCGAGACCGGCCGGCTCGGCCTCCAGGGGCGCGTCGAGGAGCACCTCGACGGCGACGACCTGCTGTCCGGGACGGTGGCAGCGCAGCACGGTCAGGCCGTTGTCGAGGCGGCCGCGCTCGGGGGCCGGGAAGGCCCAGGGCTTGGCGTCGCCCGGCTGCGGCTGCGCGTGGAAGTCCATCGTGGCGAGCTCGGTCACTTCGCCGCCTCCTCGTTCTCGTCGGTGCCGGCCGCGGCGGCTTCCCCGGTGTCCTCTGCCTCGGATGTGACGGGCTCGTAGACCAGCACCGCGCGGTTGTCGGGGCGCAGACGGGCCTTGGCGACCTCCCGCACCTCCTCCGCCGTGACCTCCAGGACGCGCTGTACGGCGGTCAGGGCGAGCTGCGGGTCGCCGAACAGGACCGCGTACCGGCACAGTTCGTCGGCGCGGCCCGCGACCGTGCCGAGCCGGTCGAGCCACTCGCGCTCCAACTGCGCCTGCGCGCGCTCCATCTCCTCCGCCGTGGGGCCCTGTTCGGCGAACCGGGCGAGCTCCTCGTCGATGGCGGCCTCGATGACCGGCACCTCCACGTCGCCGGACGTCTTCACGTCCAGCCAGCCCAGGGAGGGTGCCCCGGCCAGCCGCAGCAGGCCGAAGCCGGCCGCCACGGCCGTACGGTCGCGCCGTACGAGCCGGTTGTAGAGCCGCGAGGACTCGCCGCCGCCGAGGACGGTGAGCGCCAGGTCGACGGCGTCGCACGCGCGCGTGCCGTCCTCGGGCAGCCGGTAGGCGGCCATCAGCGCACGCGCGGGGACCTCCTCCTCCACGACCTCGCGCAGCTGCCCGCCCATGACCTCCGGCAGCGCGCCGTCACGCGGGGCGGCCTTGCCGTCGTGGCCCGGGATGGAGCCGAAGTACTTCTCGACCCACGCGAGCGTCTGCTCCGGGTCGATGTCGCCGACCACGGAGAGCACCGCGTTGTTCGGCGCGTAGTACGTGCGGAAGAACTGGCGGGCGTCCTCCAGGGTGGCCGCGTCCAGGTCCGCCATCGAGCCGATGGGCGTGTGGTGGTACGGGTGGCCCTCCGGGTAGGCGAGGGCGGTCAGCTTCTCGAACGCCGTGCCGTAGGGCACGTTGTCGTAGCGCTGGCGGCGCTCGTTCTTGACGACGTCCCGCTGGTTCTCCATGGACTCGTCGTCCAGGGCGGTCAGCAGGGAGCCCATGCGGTCGGCCTCCAGCCAGAGGGCGAGCTCCAGCTGGTGGGCGGGCATGGTCTCGAAGTAGTTGGTGCGCTCGAAGCTGGTGGTGCCGTTGAGGGAGCCGCCGGCGCCCTGGACCAGCTCGAAGTGACCGTTGCCCTTCACCTGGGCGGAGCCCTGGAACATCAGGTGCTCGAAAAGGTGAGCCAGGCCCGTACGCCCCTTGACTTCGTGGCGCGACCCCACGTCGTACCAGAGGCACACCGCGGCGACCGGGGTCAGGTGGTCCTCGGACAGCACCACGCGCAGGCCGTTGGCCAGGCGGTGCTCGGTCGCTGTCAGGCCGCCGGAGCCTGCCTGGGCTGTGGCCGTGTGACCCATGGGCATGTACGTCCCTTCGATCGCGGAGGCGGTCGTCGACCCCGCCGTTTCTACCGGTCCTGCCACTGTATGCAAGCGCGCCAACCCCCGGCGAAGTTCCCACCGCCCCCGAACTACGCCGAGAGCGAGACCACCCGCCCACCCGCCGACAGCCACGCCACAACCCTCCGCGGACCACGCCGCAGCCCACCACTCCCACGGACAGCCACGCCGCAACCTCCCGCTTCCGCGGGCAGTCGTGCCGCTGGGGCGGCACAAAACGGACAGCCACGCCGCAACCCCCCGCTTCCGCGGGCAGTCGTGCCGCTGGGGCGGCACGGGTGGGCGCGACGGCACCCCGCGAGCGCCGGGCCGCGCGACCAACTCCCGGCCCCGCCACCGCACCGGGCCACAAGCCCGGCCCTCCCCGCCCGTGGGCGGGACGGCACCCCATAAACGCCGGGCCGCGCAACCACCCCCCGGGCCCACCCGCCCCGGGCCACACGCCCAGCCCGCCCCCGCGAGTGGGCGCGACGGCACCCCGTGAACACCGGGCCGCGCGGCCGACCCCGCCCCATCCACCCC
>NZ_JOCA01000023.1 GCF_000718785.1 Streptomyces sp. NRRL WC-3626
TGAGGCAATGGGCGGGCTGCGGACGCTTGCGGCGCCGTTCGTCGTTTCCGGCCCGTCGGGGGTGGCGGTCCGTACCCGGCTGGGTCAGCTCACCGGTGCTGACGAGAAGGTGCTGCGGCGGGTAGGTGCGCATCTGGGCGCGCTGGCCGGGCGTGATCTGAAGGCGCGCTGCCATGACGGTCTGGAACATGATGCCGGGGCGTGGGCGGTGCGCAAGCGGGAGTTGACGCCCCACTCGTCAGCCCGCTGGGCAGGGTCGATCACGAAGGCCACGCACGACCAGTGGGCGCTGGCCCGCCGTGGCCAGTTCGCCCACATCCGGTCGCTGGAGGCGGGAGTCCGCATGATTGCCCACCGGCTGTCACTGCCAGTCGGGTCCAAGGGAGCAAAGAAGGCCCCGGGCGGTTACCGCAGCAGGCGCGAATGGCACGCCAAGGCCCGCCGCCTGCACGTGCTGGAGGACCGGCTGACGCGGGAGCGCGCCGACCGGGAGGCCGGGGTCGTGCATGTGGTGCGGGGCGGCAAACGCCTGGCTCGTACCCGGCATCAGCTGCCCGCCGCCCGGCTCACCGAATCCCAGTGGCGTGAGCACTGGGAGGCGCAGCGCTGGTTCATGCAGGCGGACGGGGAGAGCGGGAAGCAGTTCGGCAACGAGACCCTCCGCATCAGCCCGGACGGCGAGGCGAGCATCCGGCTGCCCAACCCACTAAAAGAACTGGCCAACGCCCCGCACGGCCGGTACGTCCTGACCGGCCGGATCACCTTTGCGCACCGGGGGCAGGAGTGGGCCGACCGGATCGAGGCGAACCGGGCCGTCGCCTACCGCATCGACTACGACGTGGCCCGCGGCCGCTGGTATGTGACGGCCTCCTGGCAGACTCCGGTGTCCCGGACGATCCCGATGGCGGCGGCGCTCGCGCACGGGGTGATCGGTGTGGACATGAACGCCGACCACCATGCCGCCTGGCGCCTCGACGCCCACGGCAACCCCACTGGTAGCCCGCGCCGGTTCTTCTACGACCTGACCGGCACCGCCACGCACCGGGACGCCCAGGTCCGCCACGCCCTGACCCGGCTGCTGCGCTGGGCCAAGGCCTGCGGCGTCAAGGCGATCGCCGTCGAGGACCTCGACTTCACCGCCGAGAAGACCCGCGAGAAGCACGGCCGCAAGAAGCAATTCCGGCACCTGGTCTCCGGCATGCCCACCGGCAGACTCCGCGCCCGCCTGACCTCCATGGCCGACGCCACTGGCATCGCCGTCATCGCCGTCGACCCCGCCTACACCTCGAAATGGGGCGCCCAGCACTGGCAGAAGCCCCTGACCAGCACCACCCGCACGACCACCCGTCACGATGCGGCGAGCATCGCGATCGGACGACGCGCCCAGGGGCATCCCCTCCGGCGACGGACGGCACCGCCCCGTGCACACCAGAGCGATGTGCACGGGCATCGGACCGCCCAGGCCGGACCGGAGGCTCCCGGGCGTGAGGGACCCCGCCCTCGCCTTCCCGGACCACGGACACGATCCGTGCCGCCGGACGCGGAGCGAACGCGGGCGACCAGGACACCCAACACCGTTCGGGATGTCCGCAGCGAGCAGCAATGGGTCCAAGACTCACTCCTGCTCACTGACTAGGAACGGTATCTCGTGCTGCGTGAGGCGCTGGTGCGGGGGGATGCCGGGCCGTACCGGGAGTTCCAGCGTGCGGCGGCTCGGCTGGTGCGGGAGCGGGTGCCGGTGTGGCGGGAGCTGTGGCGGTCGGGGGCGCTGGCCGCGGCCGAGCGTACGGGGGCGCGGCTGGCGGCACTGGCCGCCGGGGACTGTACGCACCTGGAGGAGGCGACGGCGTACGGGACGGGGCCCAGCAGGCGGGGCGGCTTCGGTATGTGCGGCATCCGCGACGAGTACACGCTGCCGTGACCAGGGCTGCGGCGCCGCTTTCGGTTCGGCGGGGTTCGGGTGGCGCCCGGGCGTGGCGGGTGGGCCGGGGCCGCGACGGGGATGTCCGTCCCGGACTGGCGCGACCGGGTTCCCCGGAGAGGCGCGGGGCACGGACACGCCGGCCACCGCGGGCGGGCCGCCCCCGCCCCGCCTCGCACCCTCCGTTCCCGCGGGCAGTCGTGCCCCCCGCGCCTGAAGGGCCTGGGAGGTACCCCCAGGGCGGCACGGGTGGGCGCGGCAGCAACCCGTAGGCGCCGCGTGGTCACGGCATCGCCGCCGGCCCGCGGCTATGCGGGGCACCCCGTACGACACCGGGCCACGGTGCCCACCCTCACGCGGGATGCGCGACCCGTACGCTATCGGCGCCTGCCCCCGTACGCCGCGGGCAGATACGCCGACCCCACGGCCAGCGCCGTCGCCGCGCTCGCGATGCCGAGAATCGCCCCCGCCGCCACGTCCCCCGGATAGTGCACACCCGTGTGCACCCTCGAGTAGCCGACCGCACACGCCAACGCCCCCAACGGCACCGACGCCGCGGGCAACACCGTCCCCACCGCCGTGGCGAACGCGACCGCCGACGCCGTATGACCCGAAGGGAACGACGCCGACGTCGGCATGGGCACATGCCGGTCCAGAGTCACCCGCGCCGCCTCCCGGTCCGGCCGCGCACGCCGCACCAGCCGCTTCCCCAGCAGATTCGCCGAGGCCGACGCCACCGCGATCGCCCCCACCCCCGCCAGCGCCGCCCGCCGGGGCCGTGTCCCGCTCAGCGCGAGGACCCCGGCGATGGCGAGCGAGATCTTGGAGTGGTCGGCGGTGTGGGACAGCCGGCGCAGCGCCCGGTCGAGCGTCGGCGTCGGTGTGGCGGCGACCGCCGCGTACAGGGCACCGTCCACCGCCCGGAGGTCGCCGAGGACCGCGGTGGCGACCCTGCGCAGCCCGTCGGCGGGCGGTACGGGCCGGGTGAGCGGACGGGTGATGTCCTGATCGGTGGTGGGCGGCTCTCTCATCTGTCTCTCCCGCGTGGCGTCGTGGACGAATCACCAAGTGCCCACCGTACGCATGATCCATCCGCGCGGTCTCGCCCACCCCGGCCGGTCCGTCCGGTCCCACGTGCCGGGTACGGGGTGGGGGTATAGGGTGGTGTCCGTCATGTATACCCAGGAGGGGTATTCGCTGCACGGCGGGCCGGAGGGTTGACTCGATACCCCCCAGGGGTATTGTGAGCTGCGTGAGGCGGCTTACAGCGAGTCGCAGGGTCCCCTTTTCGAGGAGAGACGGTCATGAACACCGGACTGAGGATCAGCGCGTTCGCAGCCGCCCTCGCCGCCACCTTCGGTACGGCTTACGGCGTCGGCGAGGGGCTCGATCTCGTCGCCGCGGAGTCCACACCGGCGCACGACGAGCGGCACGCCCCGTCCCCGTCGGGGGCGGACGGACACACAGGGCACGACACCCCGGCGGCGGCCGGCGGGCTCCAGATCTCCGAGGGCGGGTACCGGCTCGAACTGGAGACCTCGCGCGTCACCGCAGGCCACCACGCCGCACTGCGATTCGTGGTCCGGGACGGCCAGGGCCGCGCCGTCACCGAGTACCGCCGTGAGCACGAGAAGGAGCTGCATCTCATCGTCGTCTCCCGTGACCTGCTCACCTACCGGCATCTGCATCCCCGCCGGGCCGCCGACGGCACCTGGACCACCCCGGTGGATCTGCCGCGGGCCGGCGGCTACCGGGTCCTCGCCGACTTCACCCCGGAGACGAAGGGCGCGCGCGGCCTCACCCTCGGAGCGGACCTCGCCGTCGGCGGCCCCTACCGGCCGCAGGAACTGCCGGGCGCCGACCGCACGGCCCGGGTCGACGGCTACGACGTCGAGCTGGACGGAACACTGAGCCCTGGGAAGGCGGGCGAACTGCGCCTGTCCGTCTCGCGCGACGGAAAGCCGGTCACCGACCTGCAGCCCTACCTCGGCGCCTACGGCCATCTGGTCGCCCTGCGCGCCGGTGACCTCGCCTATCTGCACGTTCACCCCAACGGCGAACCGGGCGACGGGAAGACGGACGCAGGCCCCGCCGTCTCCTTCACGGCCACGGCGCCCAGCAGCGGCGGCTACCGGCTGTTCCTGGACTTCAAGCACGACGGGGTCGTCCGTACCGCCGCGTTCACCGTCAACGCCGGAGCGGCGGCGGAGGGCGGCTCGGGGACGCCCGAGCACTCCGACGGGCACGGCTCGGGGACACCCGAGCACTCCGACGGGCACGGCCACTGAGCCTCAGCCCAGGGCGCGGTCCAGGTTGAACGCGGCGCTGATCAGGGCGAGATGGGTGAACGCCTGCGGGAAGTTGCCCTGTTGCTCCCCGGTGTGGCTGATCTGCTCGGCGTACAGCCCCAGATGGTTGCCGTACGTCAGCATCTTCTCGAAGGCGAGGGACGCCTCGTCGAGCCGTCCGGCACGGGTCAGCGCCTCGACGTACCAGAACGAGCAGATGGAGAACGTGCCCTCGTCGCCGTGGAGTCCGTCGGGGCTCACCAGCGGGTCGTAGCGGTAGACCAGCGAATCGGACACCAGCTCCTCGGTGAGGGAGTCCAGCGTCGACAGCCACTTGGGGTCGGTCGGCGCGATGAACTTCGCCATCGGCATCATCAGGACCGCCGCGTCCAGCACCTCCGCGTCCTCGTGCTGCACGAACGCCCGGCGCGAGGAGGACCAGCCACTGCTCATGATCCGCCGGTAGACGCTGTCCCGGCTCGCCTGCCAGCGGGGGAGGTCGGCGGGCAGGCCCCGCCGGTTGGCCATCCGGATGCCCCGCTCGATCGCCACCCAGCACATCAGGCGGGAGTACAGGAAGTTCTTCCGCCCGCCGCGGGTCTCCCAGATGCCCTCGTCGGGCTGGTCCCAGTGCCCGCACACCCAGTCCACCAGCGCCGTCACATGGTCCCACTGCTCGCTGGAGACCGGCTCGGCCCACTTGTCGTAGAGGTAGATGGAGTCGATCAGCGCCCCGTAGACGTCCAGTTGCAGCTGATCGGCCGCCGCGTTGCCGACACGGACCGGTGCCGAGCCCTCGTGGCCCTCCAGATGCGAGAGCTCACGCTCCGGGAGATCGGTACGGCCGTCGATGCCGTACATGATCTGCAGCGGGCCGGCCCCCTTGCAGTCGCCCGGACTGATGTGCCGCGAGACGAAGCCCATGAACGCCTTGGCCTCCTCGGTGAAACCGAGCCGCAGCATGGCGTACACGCAGAACGCGGCGTCGCGCACCCACATGTACCGGTAGTCCCAGTTGCGCTCCCCGCCGAACGACTCGGGCAGGCTCGTCGTCGGCGCCGCCACGATCGCTCCTGTCGGCGCGTACGTCAGCAGCTTCAGGGTGAGGGCGGAGCGGTGCACCATCTCCCGCCAGCGGCCCCGGTAGCGCGAGGACGACAGCCAGTTCCTCCAGTACCGCACCGTCGCGGCGAACTGCTCCTCCGCCTCCGTGCACGCGCACCGGCGCGGGGTCAGCTCGCCGCCGACCTGGTCCAGCGCGAACACGGCCGTCTCGCCTTCGGCGAGCTTGAAGTCGGCCCGCACATCGGCACCGTCGGCTTCCAGCGGGACGGTGGCGGTGAGCGCGAGGGACAGATCCGCACACTCGAAGACCGCCAGGTCACCCGTGACGTGCACGGTGTGGGGCACGGTGCCGTAGCCGAACCGGGGTGCCACCCGTGTGCGGAACGGCAGGGCGCCCCGTACGCACAGCACCCGCCGGATCAGCCGGTGCCGGCCCTCGTCGGACGGCTCCCCGGCGACCGGCATGAAGTCCTGCACCTCGCCGACCCCGTCCTCGGTGTAGAACCGGGTGATCAGCACATTGGTGTCGGGGAAGTAGAACTGTTTGGTGCGGGCCGGCACGGCCGCCGCCAGCTCGAAACAGCCGCCCCGCTCGGTGTCCAGGATCGCCCCGAACACACTGGGGGAGTCGAACGACGGACAGCAGTACCAGTCGATGGTGCCGTCCACGCCCACCAGCGCCACGCTGCGCAGATCGCCGATCAGCCCGTGATCCGCGATCGGCACGTAACGGCGCGCCCCGGATCCGCTCTGCTCCCTGGTCGTCCCGTCCATCGCAGCCTCCCTGGGCCGGCACGCCATGCTCTGCTGCCAGCTTAGGCAGCCCGGGCCGGTCCGGCTCGGCCGCTCGCGCATCAGCCGGCGGAGCGCGGTCTCCTGCCCGTCGGGGCCGCCGCCCCACGCGGACCGGCGGTGATCCGCCCCGACACCACCCGTCCGGCGAGCGGCCGGACACCCGCGCCCCCGGGTCCCGCGAGCCCCGAGCTACCGCTTCACGGCCTTCAGGACCACGAACTTCGGGTCCGACGCGACCAGTTCACTGTTGCCGAACAGCCGCCGCAGCGTCACGTGGTACCCCAGGTGACGGTTGCCGATCACCCACAGTTCGCCGCCCTCGCGCAGGGTGCGCCGGGCGTCGCCGAACATGCGCCGGGCCGTGGCGTCGGTGGTCGCCTGATGGGAGTGGAAGGGCGGATTGTTGAGCACCAGGTCGACACTGCCGGCCGGGATGCCCGCCAGCCCGTCTCCGACCCGGAACTCCGCGTGTCCCGGCACGTCGTTCTCCCGGTACGTGGCCTGCGCCGACGCGACCGCCTGGAACGACTCGTCCACGAACAGCACCTCGGCGCGCGGATCCGCCAGCGCCATCGCCGTACCGACGACGCCGTTGCCGCAGCCCAGGTCCACCACCCGGCCGCCGTCCGGGCCGGCGGGCAGATGCCGCAGGAAGAACCGGGTGCCGATGTCGAGGCGGTCGGCGCAGAAGACACCGGCGTGGTTGACGACCGTACGCCCCGACACCGGACCGATGCCGTCCGGCAGCGCGTAGCGGTACGGCCAGGGGTTCGCGGGACGCTCCCGCCCGGGGTCGGGCGTGCAGTGGATCAGCCGTGCCTTCCTCTCGGCGAGCGAGGTCCTGGTCGGGCCGAGGATCCGCTCGAAGAGGTCCAGCGTCGAGGTGTGGATCTCCTTCACCATGCCGGTGCCGACGACGACCGTGCCCTCGTGCACCGCGGGCGCCAGCCGCAGCAGCTGGTCCTCCAGCAGCGCCAGGCTCTTCGGCACCCGGACCAGCAGCACGTCCACCCGGTCCGGCGGGGTGTCCTGCGTGGTGAGCAGCCGTACGGTGCCCGGTTCGACGCCGTTGCGGGCCAGGTTGGCGCGGGTGGCCTCCTGGCCGAGCCAGGAGTCGGTGATCTGCGTCGGCCGGTGCGCCGCGAGCGCCGTCACCAGCGCGCCCCAGCGGTCACCGACGACCACGACCGTGCCGGACAGCGGGACCTGCCGGTCGTCGAGATGCCTCAGGAGATACTCGTCGGAGGCGTCCCAGGCGCGGAGCCGGTCCCTCGGGTCCTCGGGGAACCTGGCCAGTACCGGCGCGCCCCACGCAGTCGTCATACGGTCGTTCATCGTCCGACCAGGCTAGCCCAGCCGCAGCTCAGGCCGCGTCCGGCAGGATGGGAGCCATGGACGCGGAACTGTTCCCCCGAGAGCGCCGCGAGATCGCGCCCGGCGCGGTGCATGTGCCGGACTGGCTGGACGCGCGGGAGCAGCGGGAACTCCTGGACGCCTGCCGGGAGTGGGCCCGGCCGCCCGCCGGACTCCGTACCGTCCGCACACCCGGCGGCGGCACCATGACCGCCCGGCAGGTGTGTCTCGGCCGGCACTGGTATCCGTACGGCTACGCCGACAGGGTCGTCGACGGTGACGGCTCACCGGTGAAACCCTTCCCCGGCCGGCTCGGCGCGCTGGCCCGCCGCGCGGTGACCGACACGCTCGGCGCGGACGCCGCGCGGGAGGCCGCCTACGACATCGCGCTCGTCAACTTCTACGACGCCGACGCCCGCATGGGCATGCACCGCGACAGCGACGAGCGGGCGGACGCGCCCGTGGTGTCGCTGAGCCTCGGCGACACCTGTGTCTTCCGCTTCGGCAACACCGGCTCCCGCAACCGGCCCTGGACGGACGTGGAACTGCGCAGCGGCGACCTGTTCGTCTTCGGCGGGCCCTCCCGGCTCGCCCACCACGGCGTCCCCCGGGTGCACGCGGGCACGGCCCCCGCCGAGTTGGGGCTGACCGGACGGCTGAACATCACGCTGCGGGTGAGCGGTCTGTAGCCCGCGCCGGTTTACGGATCATGGGAGACTCGCCTCCATGAGCGGGAAGGCGGACCCCCGGCCGGCGGGGGAAGGGACCACCTCGAGGACGCGGCTGGACCGGGGGCGCGGCGCGCTCGGACCCGCACTGGAGCTCGTGCACACCGGACGCGCGCCGACCCGCGCGGTGCTCACCGCCGAGCTCGGTGTGACGCGTGCGACGGCCGGCGCGGTCGCCGCCGAACTGGAGGCCCTCGGACTGATCAGGGTGGACGCGCGGCCCGGCGCGGCCGCCGGCTCCCAGGGGCGCCCCTCGCACCGCCTCTCCGTCGCCGAGGACGGCCCCGTGGCGCTCGCCGCCCAGGTGCACGCCGACGGTTTCCGGGCGGCCCTCGTCGGGCTCGGCGGCCGTATCGTCGCCACGGCGCCCGGCTCCGAGGTCGTCGACGCCGACCCCGCGAAAGTGCTCGGCTCCGTCGTCGCCGCCGGTGCCGGACTGCTGGAGGAGACCGGGCGGCGCTGCGTGGGCGCCGGGCTCGCCGTACCGTCGGCGGTGGCCGAACCGGAGGGACTCGCCCTCAACCCTCTGCACCTCGCCTGGCCCGCGGGCGCCCCGGTGCGGGAGATCTTCGCCGAGCAGGTGCGCGCGGCCGGCATCACGGGGACCGCCTTCGCGGCCAACGACGTCAACCTCGCCGCCCTCGCCGAACACCGGCACGGCGCCGGACGTGGCTCCCGCGACCTGCTGTGCGTGGCCACCGGCCACCGCGGCGTGGGCGGCGCGCTGGTGCTCGACGGGCGGCTGCACTCCGGCAGTTCGGGACTCGCCCTGGAGGTCGGCCACCTCGCCGTCAACCCCGAGGGCCGCCCCTGCCACTGCGGCAGCCGGGGCTGCCTCGACGTCGAGGCCGACCCGCTCGCCCTGCTCACCGCGGCGGGCCGCGCACCGGGCCCGGAGATGTCCCTGCTGAAACAGGCCGACGACCTGATCCGTCACCAGTACGACGACCCGGAGGTGCGTACCGCCACCGAGTCCCTCATCGACCGCCTCGGCCTCGGACTCGCCGGACTGGTGAACATCCTCAACCCGGACCGGATCATCCTCGGCGGACTGCACCGCACCCTGCTGGAGGCCGACCCCGACCGGCTGCGCGCCGTCGTCGCCGACCGCAGCCTGTGGGGCCGCAGCGGCGGCGTGCCCATCCTCCCCTGCACCCTCGACCACAACAGCCTGGTCGGCGCGGCGGAACTGGCCTGGCAGCCGGTGCTGGACGATCCTCTTGGGGCACTGGTGTGAGCGGGCAGCCCGGCACCGGCGCGAGAAGGCAGCCCGACAGACAGAAGGCGACCTCATGACCGACCAGCTCACCGTCAGCGTCCTCGGCACCGGCATCATGGGTGCGGCGATGGCCCGCAACCTGCTCCGCGCGGGGCACACCGTACGGGCCTGGAACCGCACCCGCGACAAGGCCGAACCCCTCGCCGGCGACGGCGCGCACATCGCCGGCACCCCCGCCGAGGCCGTCGAGTCCGCCGACGTCGTACTGACCATGCTGTACGACGGCCCGGCCACCCTGGACACGATGCGCCGGGCCGAACCCGCCCTGCGCCCCGGAACCGTCTGGGCCCAGTCCACCACCGCCGGCCTCGAGGACGTCGCCGAACTGGCCGGCTTCGCCGACGCGCACGGCCTGCTCTTCTACGACGCCCCGGTCCTCGGCACCCGGCAGCCCGCCGAGGCCGGACAGCTCGTCGTGCTCGCCGCCGGACCGGCCGAGGGCCGGAACAGGGCGACACCGGTGTTCGACGCGGTGGGTGCCCGCACCGTATGGACGGGGGAGGACGGCGCGGCGGCCGCGGCGACCCGGCTGAAGCTGGTCGCCAACAGCTGGGTGCTCGCCGCGACCACCGCCGCCGGTGAGTCGCTCGCCCTGGCCAAGGCCCTCGGTGTCGCCCCCGAGGGCTTCTTCGACCTCATCGCCGGCGGCCCGCTCGACATGGGCTATCTGCACGCCAAGGCCGGCCTGATCCTCGACGGACGGCTCACTCCGGCCCAGTTCGCCGTGACGACCGCCGCGAAGGACGCCAGACTGATCGTGCGGGCCGGAGAACAGCACGGCGTGCGCCTGGACGTCGCCACCGCGAGCGCCGAACGCTTCGAGCGGGCCGCCGGCCAGGGCCACGGCGACGAGGACATGGCCGCCGCCTACTACGCCAGCTTCGACGGCGACCCCACCGCCTGACCGGCAGACCCGAGAGCACGAAGGAGTCCGTAGTGTCCAAGCCCCCGCTTCCCCCCGAGGCCGTCGACCTGCTGCGCAAGCCCAACCCCTGCGTCATGGCCACGCTGCGCTCCGACGGAGCGCCCGTGTCCACCCCCACCTGGTACCTGTGGGAGGACGGCCGCGCGCTGATGAACTTCGACGGGGGCCGCGTCCGGCTGAACCACGTCCGCCGCGACCCGCGCGTCACCGTGACCGTCCTCGCCACCGACGACTGGTACACCCACGTCACCCTGATCGGCCGTGTCACCGACCTGTACGACGACGAGAAACTCGCCGACATCGACCGCCTCTCCCGCCACTACACCGGGAACGCGTACCCGAACCGCGAGCGGCCGAGGGTCAGCGCCTGGCTCGAGGTGGACCGCTGGCACGGCTGGGGCGCGATGAAGGACAACGCCCAGTCCGGCTGACCACCGCGCACACCGCCGGCGGGCGGCCGGTCCCGCTCCGGGGCCGGTGCCCGGCGGGCGTCCGCGCGTGTCGCAGGGCGTCCTCGAACGCCGGGCCGGGGAAGCAGCCGGGCCGCTTCCCCGTACTCCCGGCGGGGTACGTGCGGTGCCGCTGGCCGTACGACGCCACGGGGCCCCTCGTGGGGCCACTCTCGGAGGTGTCGCGCAAGGAGCGACGAGACGGACCATCCGAGGAGTTGAACGATCATGTACACCCTGGCGCACTTCGGCGACGGCGGACCCGGCCCGTGGATCCTGTTCTTCCCCGTCGTCTGGGTCCTGGTCATCGGCGGCGGCATCGCCCTGCTGCGCCGCACGGTGTGGCGCGGACGCCGCGGCCCCGGCCCCGGACGGCCCACGGTGGACGACCACTCGCCCATCGCGGTGCTCGGCCACCGCTTCGCCTCCGGCGAGATCGACGAGGACGAGTACTGGCGGCGACTGTCCGTCCTGGACGAGCAGTTCGGCCGGCACGGCAAGGGTGTCGCCTGACGGCGGTGCTACCGGGAGCGGGCTCGCCACCGGCCCGCCGCCGTCGGAGCGGCGGTTCGGCCGGCCGCTTCATGCCCCGGGCCGTCGGCCGGACGCGGCGGATCACGCCGACCGGGTGGGCCGGGTTTTCCCGGTGCCACCGGGTCGTCTCAGCCGGGCAAGGAGGGCCGGGCCGAGTGTTTCGGCCTGGTGCCCGGTGTCTCCGGGCCGTTTCCGCCGGGCACGGCGGACTGGACCGGGCGGTGGGGCCCGCTGCCCCGGCGTGGCGCCCCGGCTGTCTCAGCCCGGTACGGCGGAGTGCGCCGGGGCGGGCTCGGAACGGTGTTCCTCGGCCGGCTGCTCGACGAGCGCGACCTCCGTGAAGCGGGGGTCGGCGGATTCGGCGGCAGTGAAGCGGGGGCGCCGTTCCCAGGCTGGTGCGGGGGCCGCGGACGGTGTGGGCAGGGTGAACCACACGACCTTGCCGGACTCGCCGTCCGGGACCGCGCCCCAGCTCTCGCTCATCGCGGCCACCATCGCCAGCCCGCGACCGCAGGTGGCGAGCGGACTGGCGTCCCCGACGACCGGCAAGCGCGGATCGTGGTCGTACACCGACACCTTGAGCCGTTCGAGCAGCAGCTCGATCTCGACGGTGCACGTCTTGTCGGGCCGGGCATGCCGGTGGACGTTGGACAGCAACTCCGTCACACCGAGCGACGCCCGGTCTATCAACGGGTCCATATGCCAGTAGCGCAACTGCGCAGATACGATTCTGCGGACCTGGCCGATCCGCGACGGCAGAGCTTGGAGCTCCACCGTGCAGTGCCTGCTTGGGTAAGTGATCACGGCTGCGACTCCCCGACGTGAGGTCCGGAAGAACACGGAAGACGGATCCAGCAGGGGGCCTGCGTGACACGGCCGCCTGCTGTCGTGGCCGGCGGGCTGGTTCGCAGCGTTATCGCCGGTAAACCCAGAGTGACGTGAGACCAGCGTGGCGCACGGTGCGGAGTGACGCAAGTCACGGACATCTCAGACGCCGCGTCCCGAAGCCCGGCGCACGGCCTCGATGAAACGGCGTGCGGCGGGCGGGCCGGGCTCGCCGGGCGCGGGGTCGTGGTCGCCCAGGGTCAGCAGGTACCGGTTGCCGTTGAGGTCCGCCAACGCCCGGTCCTCGGCGGCGAACCAGGGCTTCGACGCCCGTACCGCCTGCACCGGCGCGCTGTCGATCTCACTGCCGTAGCTGGTGAGCAGTTGCAGTCGGCCGTCGCGGATCCGGACCTGGCCGGCCCGGGTGAGCGAACGCAGCCGCTTGCCGATCCGCACGCCCGTGGCCGTGAACTCCGGATCCGTCATGCCACCCGCCCCCTTGCGCACGTAACTGTGCGGACCTGCTTTCTGCCCAGCTTCAGTGTGCCCCCGTACGGGGGCCTGCTCACGCCGGTGCAGTCTGCCCGCACCCGCCGCCGAGCACCAGTGCGCGAGCCTTCGTTCCCCGGGCCGCGGGTGCACTCGCGCCAATGCGCCCCCTGCCGCTCCCTCGGGCGCCCCAGGGTGCCTTTGAGTGGCTCAAAGGAGTGTTTATGCAGGTGAGGGGCGGTTCGGAGGATGCATATGATCGGTGTACCGGCCGCGCGGGACGCCGTCGGCGCTCAGCGTAAGGAGCCCTGCCGTGAGCACCCCCCGACAGACCCTGACCGGTGTGACCCTCGACGTCGACCACAGCGACGCCGCCTACCGCGGCTGGCTGAAAGAGGCCGTGCGCAGGGTGCAGGCCGATGCCAACCGCTCGGCCGACACGCATCTCCTGCGCTTTCCGCTGCCCGAGCGATGGGGCATCGACCTCTATCTCAAGGACGAGTCGACCCACCCGACCGGCAGCCTCAAGCACCGGCTGGCCCGTTCGCTCTTCCTCTACGGGCTGTGCAATGGCTGGATCCGTCCCGGCCGCCCGGTGATCGAGGCGTCCAGCGGTTCCACGGCCGTGTCCGAGGCCTACTTCGCGAAGCTGATCGGCGTCCCCTTCATCGCCGTCATGCCACGCACGACGAGCGCCGAGAAGTGCCGCCTGATCGAGTTCCACGGCGGCCGGTGCCACTTCGTGGACGACCCCCGCACGATGTACGAGGCGTCCGTCGCCCTCGCGGCGGAGACCGGCGGCCACTACATGGACCAGTTCACCTACGCCGAGCGGGCCACGGACTGGCGGGGCAACAACAACATCGCCGAATCGATCTTCCGTCAGCTGGAGTTGGAGCGGTTCCCGGAGCCCGCGTGGATCGTGGCCACGGCCGGCACCGGCGGTACCTCGGCCACCCTCGCGCGCTACGTCCACTACATGCAGTACGACACCCGCATCTGTGTCGCCGACCCGGAGAACTCCTGCTTCTTCGAGGGCTGGACGACCGGTGACCCGGACGTCGCCTGCGACCGCGGCTCACGGATCGAGGGCATCGGACGGCCCCGTATGGAGCCGAGCTTCGTGCCCGGCGCGATCGACCGGATGATGAAGGTGCCGGACGCGGCCAGTGTCGCCGCGGTGCGGGCCCTGGAGGGGGTCATCGGCCGCAGGGCGGGCGGCTCCACCGGTACCGGGCTGTGGAGCGCGCTCAAGATCGTCGCGGAGATGGTGGCCGACGGGCGGCGGGGAAGCGTGGTGACGCTGCTCTGCGACCCGGGGGACCGGTACCTGGACAAGTACTACTCGGACGCGTGGCTGTCCGACCAGGGCCTCGACATCGCGCCGTACACGGCGGCGATCGAGTCACTGCTCCGCACCGGAGTCTGGCCCCGCTGAAGCCCTGCCGCTCACGGAAGGCGCCCGTGCCGAGGGAGTCGTCCCGGCGAACCCGGTCAGCGGGCACCGGGATGCGGTCGGCGGGTCATGGACGTGACCTCCTTGGCCTGCACCGGACTTGTCCGCCGGCGGGCACGCGACCGTCAGAGTTCCGCGGGCTCGCCCGCCACCACCAGCCGCCGCAGCTGTTCGGACACCTCCGCGCGTGCCTCCGGAGGCAGCCCGGAGTCCGTCACCAGCGTGTCGACCTGCTCGAGCGACGCGAACGAACTCAGGCCCACCGTGCCCCACTTGGTGTGATCGGCGACCACCACCACCCGCCGTGCCGACTGCACGAGACGCCGGTTGGTCTCCGCCTCCGCGAGGTTCGGCGTGGACAGCCCCGCCTCCACCGATATCCCGTGAACGCCGAGGAAGAGCAGGTCGAAGTGGAGCGCCGCGATCGCCTGGTCGGCCACCGGCCCCACCAGTGAGTCCGAGGGCGTGCGCACCCCGCCCGTCAGCACGACCGTGGCCGCGCCCTGCCGGGCCCCCGAGGTGCGCTGCGCCGCGTGGAACACATCGGCCACCCGCACCGAGTTGGTGACCACCGTGAGGTCGGGGACGTCCACCAGCCGGTGCGCCAGCGCGAAGGTCGTCGTACCGCCCGAGAGCGCGATCGCCGCGCCGGGGGAGACCAGTTCGGCCGCCGCCCGCGCGATGTCCTCCTTGGCGGTCGGCTCCAGGCCCGACTTGGCCTCGAACCCCGGCTCGTGCGTGCTCGCCTCCACCACCGGGACCGCGCCGCCGTGCACCTTCTCCAGCACGCCCTGCCGGGCCAGCGCGTCGAGGTCACGGCGGACCGTCATGTCCGAGACACCGAGCTTGCGCGTCAGCTCGTTGACCCGCACCCCGCCCCGGCGCCGGACCTCGTCGAGGATCAGGGTGCGCCGCTGCTCCGCGAGCAGGTTCTGATTCTCGCTCACGTACGCTCCGGTCCTTTCGCCGCAAACCGCCCGACATGTCCCGCACCCTCTGCGACGAGCGGGTTCCCGCCCGTCATCGGTACGCGGACGCCCATCCTCGCATGCCGTGCCCCGGGCGGCGTCACGGGTGGCTCGTCGCGCACATGTCACCGATTGCCCGCATGCCGCTTGCCTGTCACACGGATCGGGGAGATTACGTGACGAGAGGTGTGAGCCGTACCGGCACGGGCGATCCTGTGCACGCACGGACGGAGCCGACGGGTCGTCACGGGGGAGGCGCGAACCGGTGAAGAGCACACGGCGGGACAGACCGGCCGAGGGTGACGGCACCCCCGCCACGACGGACGCGGAGACCGGGACCGCCCTGGAACTCCTGGTCCACGGGGTGGGCGGCACCACCCCCGAGGAGATGCTCGACGACCCGCGCACGGTCCGGGTCACCGGCGACGACATCGCCGCCGTGTTCCGCCGCGCCGCCGACGCCGACGCCGACGCCGACGCCGAGCACCGGCCCGCCGCGTCACGCGAGGGGCCCGTTCCCGAGGCCTACGTCTGGTGCAACCTCACCTCCGGCAACGGCACCCGCGCGCTGTGGCTGCTGCTGCTCCCCTTCATGGTGGTCAACCTCGCCCACTGGATGCGCCCCACCGCCCACGGCCGCCGGCGCACCGTCCGGCTGTACGGGCTGCTGGTGCGGCTCGCCGGACTCAGCCTGACGGTGCTGTTCGTCGCGGCCGCCTGCGAGGTCGCCCTCGACCTGGCCGCCTGGCAGTGCGCGGGCACCCACGCGTGCGCCGAACGGCACTCCTGGCTCGGTTTCCTCTCACCCGGCCTCTCCGACGGCGGCTGGTGGAGCGCGCCCGGACGCCGGCTCGCCCTCGCGGCCCTCGTGCCCGCCGCCCTGACCGGTCTGCTGTGGTTCCTGTCCCTGCGCACCTGGAGCGCGTACGAGTCCCAGCAGCCGCTCACCCACGACGCCGAACCCGAGGAGGACGGGAGCCCCACCGCGCTGGGCCGCCCCGGATTCTGGTACGGCCGACGCCTGGTGGCCCGGCTGCGCGCCGCGCACACCGCCGCCGGACTGCTCACCGTCGCCGCCGCCGTCGGCTCCGCCGCCACCCGCCACGACCGCGAGCCGGGCGGCCCCGCCGTCCTGGCCGCTCTCGGCGCGGCCCTGGAGACGGCGCTCGTCGCGGGCGCGTGCGCGGTCGTGTGGGTGGTGTGCCGCCGGGGCCGCGCCGAACGCCGCCTCGACGACGGACTCGACCGGCGTTTGGTGCGGTACCTGCCGCTCGCCGCGCTGGTCCTGCTCCTCCTCACCCTTCTTTACGCCGGCTGGGACCGGCCCGGCTGGGAGTCGGCGGGCAGGCTGCCGGGCGACACCGCCTTCGGCGCCCTCGCCCTCGTCCAGGGCCTGCTGGTGATCGTGCTCGCCGGCGTCGCCCACGCCCTGCACCGCACCGACCCCGACCGGCGCGCCGCGATCCGGGGCCTGGCCGGTCCGGCCGTCGCCATGCTCGCCTGCGCGCTGGGCGGCGTGATGTCCGGCGGCGTGTCCCAGCGGGTCTCCGACTGGCTGGACGGCACCCGGACCTCGATCCCCGGACCGCCGGTACTGCTCACCTGGCAGGCGTCCGTGATCCCGCCGCTGCTCCTCCTGCTGCTCGCGCTGTGCGCCTGGCTCGCCCGCCGCGCCTGGGTGACGGCCCGCGTGGAACGGGCCGCCGTGGAGCGCGAGTACCCGGACGAGGCGGGCGACCCCGGCCGTACCCGCCGTATCGCCTCCGTGCGCGCCATGGCCGCGCTCACCGACCGCGGACCGCGCATCCTCGCCGTCACCTCCACGGCCACCCTGCTGCTCGGCGCCGGCGCCCTCGTCGGCGCCCTCACCACCGACCGGACACCCGGCGAGGCGGCACGCGGCTCGTACGCCGTCGTCCACGGCGCCGCCGAGACCGCGCAGGCGCTGGGCTCCTGGCTGATAGGACTCGGCTTCGTCCTCTTCGTCACCTGGGGCCGCCGCGCCTACAAGGACGCCTCCGCGCGGCGCACCATCGGCATCCTGTGGGACGTCGGCACCTTCTGGCCCCGCGCCGCCCACCCCTTCGCGCCGCCCTGCTACGCCGAGCGCGCCGTGCCCGACCTGACCTGGCGGATCGCCACCTGGACCCGGGCCACCGGCGGACGCCTGGTGCTCTCCGGCCACTCCCAGGGCAGCGTCCTCGCCGCCGCCGCGGCCTGGCAGCTCGCGCCGTCCACCCGCAGACGCGTCGCCCTGCTGACCTACGGCTCACCGCTGGAGCGGCTGTACGGCCGCTGGTTCCCGGCCCACTTCGGACCGGACGCGCTCACCTCCTTGCACCAGGAGGTCGACTGCTGGCGCAACCTCCACCGGCGCACCGACCCCATCGGCGGCCCGATGCGGCTGCCCGGCGACTGCGGCCCGGCCGTGGACCGCCCCGCGCTCCAGGACCCCCTCGCCTACGGCCGTACGGAGGCCCATCCGCTGCCCTCGCCGATCCTCGGCCACTCCGACTACCAGGCCGACCCGGCGTTCGCCGAGGAACGCCGGCGGCTGCTCGCCCGGCTGCGGCCGGACCTCCCGGCCCCGCGGCGGACCGGAGAGCCCGGGGACGCTCAGGGCAGTGCGGGCAGATCCCCGGCGTAGAGCAGCGTCAGATCGTCGGTGGTCGGCTCGTCGAGCTGGGCGACACGGCTCGCGTGCCGTTCGACCATCGCCTCGAAGGTCTGCCGCGCGGTGCGCCCGTTGCCGAACGCCGGCCCCTTGGGGATGCCGGCGAAGTACGACAGCACCGCCTCGTCGGCGCCCGGTGCCAGCCGGTACTCGTGCTCCTCGGCCTGCTGCCGCACGATCCGCAGCAACTCCTCGGGGTTGTAGTCGCCGAACGTGATGGTCCGCGAGAAACGGGACGCCACACCGGGGTTGACCGACAGGAACCGTTCCATCTCGGCCGTGTAACCGGCCACGATCACCACCACCGCGTCCCGCTGGTCCTCCATCAGCTTCACCAGCGTGTCGATGGCCTCCTTGCCGAAGTCGCGCCCGGCGTCCTCGGGGGAGAGGGCGTACGCCTCGTCGATGAACAGCACACCGCCGCGCGCCTTCTCGAACGCCTCCTGGGTGCGGATCGCCGTCGAGCCGATGTGCTCACCGACCAGGTCGACCCGGGACACCTCGACCAGATGCCCCTGCTCCAGCACGCCGAGCGAGGCGAGGATCTCGCCGTACAGCCGGGCCACGGTGGTCTTTCCGGTGCCGGGGGAGCCCGTGAACACCAGATGCCGCTTGACCGACGCCGCCTTCAGCCCGGCCCGCTGCCGGCGCCGGCCCACCTCGATCATGTCGGTGAGGGCGCGCACCTCGCGCTTGACGCTCTCCAGGCCCACCAGCGCGTCGAGTTCGCCCAGCACGGCCTTGGAGGTGCGGGTCTCCCGCTCCGGTTCGGGGGCCGCGGCGGGCGCTGCCGGCTCGGCCGGCCTGGCGGCGGGGACCGTGCTCAGCAGGCCGGTGGTGTGACTCACCGTCCGCACCGCGGCCGGCTCCGGCGACGCCGCCCGCAGACTGCCGCTCTCGTCGCTGGTGCAGTCCTCCGTGACGGGGCCGCCCGAGCCGGACGCCGCGTCGCCGTCGGCGAACTCGTAACCACCGCGCGCGCAGCGCTCCGTACGGCACTTCCGCAGCGTCGTACGGCTGCCGTCGATCACATGGAAGCCGTAGCCGCCGCTGCCCGTGACCCGGCAGTTCACGAAGGTGCCGCGGCCGCCGGCCGAGACGTAGACGCCGGCTTCGGCGGGGTTGTCGACGGTGCAGCGCTCGACGGTCGGGTCGGCGCCCTTGGTGACGATCACGCCGGTCTGTATGCCGTCCAGGGAACAGTTGGCGAGGGTGCCGCCGCTGCCGTGGTCGCGGAACCAGGCGCCCGTCGCCGCGTCCCGGATGCGGCAGTCGTCGAGCTGCGCGGTGGCACCGTCGCTCACCGACACGGCCGTGTTGCGCACCTGCGTCAGATCGCTGTCGACGACGTCCGCGCGGGAACCCCGGTCGAGCACGAACAGGGCGTCCGGCACGTCGTGCACCCGGCAGGAGTCCAGTACGGCGGTGGCGCCGTCGCTCACCCACACCGCCGGGTAGTCGCCGGTGCTGTCGAAGATCTCGCACTGGTTGGCGTCCACACGCGTACCCGGGTCCCACACCGACAGACCGTTGCGGCCGAACTGCCGCACGCTGGTGCGGGTCAGGGTCAGAACGGAGCGGGACCGCAGGTCGACGGCGTTCTCCGGGATGTCGTGGATACGGCAGTCGGCCAGCGTCAGTACCGCGTCCGTGTCGAGCGTGACCCCGTCCCCGGTCGTCCGGTGCACATCGCAGTCGGTGAGGTGCGCGGTGGCCCGGGAGGTCACCTGCACCCCGCTGCCCCGCACCTCGTAGACCTCGCAGCCCACCGCCTCCAGCGCCGAGTTCTCCCCGGTCGCGGTGAGTCCCGATCCGGAGGCGTGGTGCACCCGGCAGCGCTCCAGCCGGGGATGGGCGCCGCCGCGCACGGTGACGCCCGCCTGGCCGGCGGCGACCACCTCGCAGTCCTCGAACACCCCGCCCCCGCCGTCCAGTACGGCGATGCCGGCCCCCGCCGGATTGTCGACCGTGCAGCGGCGCACGGTGGGCCGGGCGCCGCCGCGCACCTCGATGCCAGCCGCGGACCGCGTGACCACGCGTATGTCCCGCAGTTCGGGCGTGCCCTCCTCGACCAGCAGGGCCGGGGCGGTGGTGTCCTGCCCCTCCACGTGCAGGTCCTGCACCACCGCCGAGGCACGCACGGTCAGCGGGACGCCGTCCGGGGGCGCGATGCGCACCGAGCCGGGCGAGCCCTCGGGGCCGCGCAGGGTCACCGCCCGCTGGACGACGAGGTTCTCCCGGTACGTCCCGGGAGCGACGGTGAGGACGTCGCCCTCGGCCGCGGCCTCCAGGGCGGCGGCGAGCGATGCGTACTCACCCGTGCGGCGGCGCCACCTCGATGTGCCGGTGTGCGTCACCTGGACCGTGCCCTGTGCCATGGCGTAGCTGTGCCCCCACCTTGTCGTACGTGGCTCGTTCGCGCGCGTGCTGCCGCCGATCGGTTCGGCCGGACCACCGTAGCGTGCGCACGGGCGCCGGGTTGACCAGAGCCGTCACCTCGTCGGGCGCCCGCCGTCCGGTCCGGACGGCGTCTACTGGCTGCCGGTGCCGGTCCTGCCCCAGTCCGGGCCCGCGTTGTCCCACGCCCGGTCCCAACGGGCGTACCGACGGCGGACCATGATCCCGACGATCAGCCGTCTGCAGCCCTCGACGAGCGCCGCGGTCACCAGAGCGGCGCCGACACCGGCGAGCACCGCGTGCGTGGTGGCCGTCGCGGCGTCCAGGGGGCGGGCGGCCGGGCGCCCCTGTCCGTCGGTCCATATCCGGACGCGGTCGCCGGGGCCGGGGTCGCTCAGGTGCGTCGGCACCGGTCCGCTCCGCCGGGTGCCGTCCGGCGCGGTCCAGTGGGCGAGGACGCGGTGACGCGGTTCCGCGCCGACGGTGATCTCCGGATCGGAGTCCAGCGGGGACGCGTCGAGCCTGCGCACCACGGTGGCCGTCACCAGGTGCCGCGACTGGTGCTGTGCGCGGACGGAACGCTGCAGGGCGTCCTGGGCGGCGCCTCCGGCGAGGGCCCCGGCGACCGGGGCGGCGACGAGGAGGAGCAGCATCGTCGTGAACGCCAGCCAGGCCTCGGCCAGGTCGGTGCCGCGGCGCAACGGGTTGTGCCGCCAGCGCCAGAGTCCGCTGATCGCTCGCACGGTCCGCACCCCCTTCCCCCGCGGGTCCCCTCACGGATCTCCCATGAAAGGCCAACGCGTGAACCGGCGGCCCGGTTCCCGGGTCCGGGCACGAGCCCGCCGCGGACAGCAGGACGCCGCCGGTCCGTGGACCGGCGGCGTCCTGAAGCGCGGAAGTCGGCGCTCTGCGAGGCGCATCCCCGTTCCCCGCCCTTGCGGGCGGGCGACCGATTCCCTCCCCGGGGGCAGCCGGAAGCAGCCTCATGACGTCCGGCGAATCGGCTGTGCGTGGGCACACCCGCGGGGCCGTGGTGCCGTAGGGCACCGACAGCCCCGGGCAGGCTCAGTACCCGCGGTACTGCTGGCTGTTGTACGGGTCCTGGTAGGGAGCGGGACCCGGCCGCGGAGCCGCGGGGCGCATCGCCTCGTAGCCGGCGGGCGGAGCCGGCCGCGGCGGCTGCGGCTGCGGGCCGGGGTAGCCGCGCGGCGCGCTCGCCTGCTGCGGGATGTACGCGGCGGGCGCCTGCTGCAGCGGGGCGGGCTGCGGCATCTGCGGGTAGCCGTAGGACGGCTGGGACGGAGCCGCCGGGAGGGCGGGCAACGCCGAGGGGAGGGCGGGCAGATGACTGACCGGTGCCTCGTACGCGGCGGGCACCCGGATCGGGGCGATCTGCGGGGTACCCCGCTCGGCGACGAGCGAGTCGTAGATCGGGGTGTCCGGGAAGGCAGCGGAGTAGTAGCCGCCGCCATAAGTGGAGCGGGGGGAGGTCATGGCCATAAGTTAAGCCCACGATGTGCTGGTTGGGGAGACCGATAAGAGGGTTGTTTTCCGTGCCGTCGGTGACTGGGGATCCCCAATACGAGCGAACTTGGGGAAAACGGGCACATCGGCAGGCGTATTTCGTGTAAAGGCCGAGTTCCGGGCCGGTTACCGGCGGTTGGCCACCGCTTCCCGCGCCCTCCCCATGGGAGTTCTCCGCGCGGGGGAATAGGTTGTGCGGACGAAGACCGACGGATGCTGCCGGGGCCTGGCCCGGCGCGGTGACACGTGATGGGGGCGGACATGTCAATGCCGAAGGGATCGAACACACCGGTGCCGGCCGCGGCACTGCGTGTGGAAGTGGGCCGGCGCTCCGGCCCCGGAATTCCCGACGCGGACGCCTCGGCGCTCCTGCTGGCCGCGGGCAAGGTCCGCTCCGACGACGACTTCGTCTTCTACAACCAGCCCCTCCACGCCTCCGGCGCCGTACGGCACGAGGGGAAGCGGGACGCCGGGGGGCGGGTCACCGACACGCTGCTGGTCGACCTCACGCGCGTGGAACCCGGTATCGAGACGGTGATCCTCGCCGCCTCCTGCGACGGCGGCACGTTCGGACAGGTCCCGGATCTGTCGATCGAGGTCAAGGACGCGGCG
Source organism: Streptomyces sp. NRRL WC-3626 (assembly GCF_000718785.1). GTDB lineage: Bacteria > Actinomycetota > Actinomycetes > Streptomycetales > Streptomycetaceae > Streptomyces > Streptomyces edwardsiae. The sequence goes on from NZ_JOCA01000023.1 coordinate 22,283, forward strand.
AACGGCACCGTGGCGGCCCGCTTCGACAGCACGGGCGCCACCACCGAGACCGCGTTCGTCCTCGGCGAGTTCTACCGACGCCAGGGGGCCTGGAAGTTCCGCGCCGTGGGCCAGGGCTACAGCAGCGGACTGGAGGGCCTCGCCACCGACTACGGCATCACGGTGGACGAGCCGCAGCGCCCCGCCGCGCCCCCTGCCGCCCCGCCGCCGCCCCCGGTGGCTCCGCCGGTCACCATGCCGGTCGCGCCGCCCCCGCCGGCCGCGCCCCCCGCACCGGTCCGGTTGACGAAGGTGACACTCACCAAGGCGGCCCCCTCCGTCTCGCTGACCAAGCAGGGCGGTACCTCGGGCGCCCTCCAGGTGAACCTCAACTGGGAGGTCCGCAAGCAGTTCTCGGGCTGGGCCGGCAAGCTGGGCCGTCCGGTCGCCATGCACTCCGACCTCGACCTCGACCTGTGCGCCCTGTTCGAACTCACCGACGGCCGCAAGGGCGTCGTCCAGGCCCTCGGCAACGCCTTCGGGGCACTGCACCAGCCTCCGTTCATCCACCTGGACGGCGACGACCGCACCGGTGCCGTGTCGAGCGGCGAGAACCTCACCGTCAACCTCGACCACAAGGACCGGTTCCGGCGCATCCTCGTGTTCGTCACCATCTACGAGGGCGCCCGCTCCTTCGCCGACCTGCACGCCACCGTCACGCTCCGGCCGCAGCACGGCGCACCGATCGACTTCTCCCTCGACGAGTGCACCGTCCCCTCGACCGTGTGCGCACTCGCCCTCATCACCAACACCGGCGGCGACCTCGTCGTCCAGCGCGAGGCCCGCTACCTGGTCCCCGAGCGCGGGGTGAGCCCGCAGCGCACCGTCGACTACGCCTACGGCTGGGGCATGAACTGGACCCCCGGCCGCAAGTGAGGGACCCGCACGCGGTCAGCCCTCGTCGGGCACGGCGTCCGGACGCGCGTAGGTGCGGCCCTTCCAGGCCGCACCACGCCCCCGGTGATGCAGCACCGCCGAGTCCACCGTCATCAGCAGGTACAGGAACGCGGTGAACGGCAGCAGGGGAGCGAGCCACAGCGGCTGCCGGTAGTAGCGGAGCATCGGGACGTACGTCCCCGACATCACCAGCCACGCCGCCGCTCCGAGGAGCACCGCGGCCCCGCTCCCCGCCACCGCGCCCACGGCCACCGCGACCGGCGGCACCAGATACACCAGCGCCAGCCCGGCGACCGTACCGGCCAGCAGCAGCGGACTGTGCCGCAGCTGCGCGTACGCGCTGCGCGACACCATGCGCCACAGATCGGCGAGCCGCGGATACGGGCGCACGCTGTCCACCCCGTCCGCCAGGCCCAGCCAGACCCGTCCGCCGCTCCCCTTCACCGCGCGGGCGAGTGCCACGTCGTCGATCACGGCCTGCCGGACGGCGTCCGGGATCCGCGCCCGTTCCGCTGCCTGTGCGCGGAGCAGCACACAGCCGCCCGCCGCGGCTGCCGTCCTGGTTCCCGCCCGCCCGATCCGCCGGAACGGGTACAGCTGGGCGAAGAAGTAGACGAACGCCGGGACGACCAGCCGCTCCCAGACGCTCTCCACCCGCAGCCGGGCCATCTGCGACACCACGTCGAACCCTCCGGTACGGGCCGCGGCCACCAGCCGGCGCAGACTGTCCGGGGCGTGCGCGATGTCGGCGTCCGTCAGCAGCAGATACTCGGGACCACGCGCGCGTGCCAGCCCGATACCGTGCCGCACCGCCCACAGCTTCCCGGTCCAGCCGGCCGGCGGCTCACCCGGCGAGCCCACCGTGAGCGGCAGCCCGCCGTGCCGCCGCGCGAGCGCCCGCGCGAGCTCCCCGGTGCCGTCCGTGCTGCCGTCGTCGACCAGGAAGACCTCGGCCCGGCCCGGATACTCCTGGGCGAGCAGCGAGGGCAGGCTCTCGGGCAGCACCGCCGCCTCGTCCCGCGCGGGGACCACCACTCCCACCGAGGGCCACTCCCGCGGGTCGCGGGACGGTGGCAGCCGCACATCCGTACGCCAGAAGAAGCCCTGGCAGAGCAGCAGCCACCCCCAGGCGGCGAGTGATCCGGCGGCACTCCACACAATGGCGCTCACCTGCCGCAGTCTGCCCCACGCAAGGGGCCCGGGGCCGCCCATCGACTATCGTGGCCGGGTGAAGATCGCGCTCATGGACTCCGGAATCGGTCTGCTGGCGGCCACCGCAGCGGTACGGCGTCTGCGCCCCGACGCCGATCTCGTCCTCTCCCTCGACCCCGACGGCATGCCCTGGGGGCCCAGGACACCGGAGGACCTCACCGAGCGCGCCCTCCTCGTCGCCGAGGCCGCGGCCGCACACCGGCCCGACGCGCTGATCGTCGGCTGCAACACCGCCACGGTGCACGCGCTCACCGCCCTGCGCGCCCGCCTCGAACCCGTGCTGCCGGTCGTCGGCACCGTCCCGGCGATCAAGCCGGCCGCGGCCGGCGGCGGACCGCTGGCCATCTGGGCCACCCCGGCCACCACCGGCAGCCCCTACCAGCGGGACCTGATCGAGAACTTCGCCGACGGCGTCACCGTCGCGGAGGTGCCCTGCTGGGGGCTCGCCGAGGCGGTGGAGCGGGCCGACGAGACGGCGATCGCCGCCGCTGTCGCGGCGGCGGCCGAACTCACCCCCGACGACGTCACGACCGTCGTCCTGGGCTGCACCCACTACGAACTGGTCGCCGAGCGCATCCGGGCCGCCGTACAGCGCCCCGGCCGGCCGCCGCTCGTCCTGCACGGCTCCGCCGGAGCCGTCGCCGCCCAGGCGCTGCGCCGGCTCGGCGAACAGCCCGCCCCCGAAGCGGCCGCGAGCGGCACCCTGACGGTGCTGCTCAGCGGACGCGAGGGCGCGCTGCCCACGGCCGCCCTCACCTACGCGGAGGGCAGACTGCTGGGGAGGGCCGCCGCCGCCCGGACGGCTCAGTAACGCCGTGCTGCGCGGTACCCGCCGAGCGGATTCTGAGTAACCTCAAAGCCATGAGGGACCAGCGGCACGGCGAGCACGCCCCGTACGAGGTCTGGACCGGTCGAGCGACCAACCGCCTCCAGTGGCTGCTCGCGCTGATCGGCGCGGCCTGTCTGGCGCTCGGCATCGCACTGGCCATCGACTCCCAGTGGAAGTCGGGCATCGCGCCGCTGGCCATGGCCGTCGTCGGATGCATCGCCGCCGGACTCCTCGTCCTCTTCGGCACCCTCGCGTTCGTGCACGTGGCGCTGCGGGTCGACGAGGACCATCTGGAGGTGCGCTGCGGCCACATCGGCGTGCCCCGCCGACGTATCCCGCTCGCCCATGTCGCGGGCGCGGAGTTCGCCCCGCACGTCACGCCCCGTCACTGGGGCGGCTGGGGGTACCGCTGGCGGCCCGAGAAGGGCACGGCGGTCGTCGTACGCCGGGGCGAGGGCATCATCCTGCGCCTGTGGGACGGCCACACCTTCACGGTGACGGTGGACGACGCGGAAGCGGCGGTCAGGGTCATCCGGGACCGCCTCCGCCCCCACGCCCCGGACCCCGCACCCTGATCCCCCCGCTCCACGACCCGTGGAACCCACCCCGCGCAGGGGTGGGTGCACGGTGCGGGGACGTGTGACGACGGGGCCAGGCGTCCACCGCCCCCTCGACCGTGCTGTCGGCCGCCACGTCGCCCGCCGTAGACTCCCGGAGTGACCGTCACCGCAACTTCCGTCGACGAGTCGGACCCGATGCCGCCGCAGACCACGCCCCCCGCGCGGGGCGGACGGCTCGTGCGCCTCGTCCCGGCCGCCGCAGCCGCGCTCTCGGGCCTGCTCCTCTATGTCAGCTTCCCGCCGCGCACCCTGTGGTGGCTGGCCGTGCCCGCCTTCGCCGTCTTCGGCTGGCTGCTGCGCGGCCGGAGCTGGAAGGCGGCCCTCGGCCTCGGCTACCTCTTCGGCCTCGGCTTCCTGCTGCCGCTGCTGGTGTGGACCGGCGTGGAGGTCGGCCCCGGCCCGTGGATCGCCCTCGTGGTGATCGAGGCGGTCTTCGTCGCACTGGTCGGCGCCGGTGTCGCCGCGGTGTCCGCACTCCCCGGATGGCCGGTGTGGGCGGCGGCCCTGTGGATCGCCGGCGAGGCGGTACGCGCGCGTGCGCCGTTCCACGGCTTCCCCTGGGGCAAGATCGCCTTCGGTCAGGCCGACGGCGTCTTCCTGCCGCTGGCCGCCCTCGGCGGCACCCCCGTCCTCGGCTTCGCCGTCGTCCTGTGCGGTTTCGGGCTCTACGAGATCGTCCGCCTGGCCCTCGACGCCCGGCGCACCAAAACCCTGCGACGGGCCGCCGCCGCCATCGGCGCGCTGAGCGTCGTCGTACCGCTGCTGGGCGCCTTCGCCGCCCGGTCGCTGGTCAGCGACGAGCCCGAGGCCGGCACCACGACCGTCGCCGTCATCCAGGGCAACGTGCCCCGGCTCGGCCTGGACTTCAACTCCCAGCGGCGCGCCGTCCTCGACTACCACGCACGCGAGACCGAGCGCCTGGCCGCCGACGTCGCGGCCGGCAGGGCCGAGCGGCCCGACATCGTGCTGTGGCCGGAGAACTCCTCCGACATCGACCCCTTCGCCAACGCCGACGCGCGCGACGTCATCGACCGCGCCGCCAAGGCCGTCGGCGCGCCCATCTCGGTCGGCGGCGTGGTCGACCGGGACGGCAGACTGCTCAACGAGCAGATCCTGTGGGACCCGGAGAAGGGACCCGTCGACACCTACGACAAACGGCAGATCCAGCCCTTCGGCGAGTACCTCCCGCTGCGCTCGCTCGTGGGGGCGATCAACGAGGAATGGACGTCGATGGTCCGCCAGGACTTCAGCCGCGGCACCGAGCCGGGCGTCTTCGACATGAACGGCGCCGGCGTCGGCCTCGTCACCTGCTACGAGGCCGCCTTCGACTGGGCGGTGCGCGACACGGTCACCGCAGGCGCCCAGCTGATCTCGGTCCCCAGCAACAACGCCACCTTCGGCCGCAGCGAGATGACCTACCAGCAGCTCGCCATGTCCCGTGTACGGGCCGTGGAGCACAGCCGCGCCGTCACGGTACCGGTGACCAGCGGGGTCAGCGCGGTCATCATGCCCGACGGGAAGATCACACAGAGGACCGGCATGTTCGTCGCCGACTCGCTGGTGGCGGAGGTGCCGCTGCGCACCTCCGAGACGCCGGCCACCCGTCTCGGCATCCTCCCGGAGATCGCCCTCGTCCTGGTCGCCGCCGGCGGGCTGGGCTGGGCCGTCGCCGCCGGAGTGCGCGGGCGACGCGCCGGTGACGTGCGGTAGTACGCCCGCCGCACGCCCCCCGAAGTGCGGGGGAGGGCCCTGACCGGCCCGTTAGGGTCGGCGCATGGCTACTCCAGACTTCATCCGCACCCTGCGCGCCTCCGCCGGTCACCAGTTGCTCTGGCTCCCCGGAGTCACCGCCCTCGTCTTCGACGACGACGGCAGAGTCCTGCTGAACCGCCGGACCGACACCCGCAAGTGGTCGGTGCTCGGCGGCATCCCCGAACCCGGGGAGCAGCCCGCGGCCTGCGCCGTGCGGGAGGTCGAGGAGGAGACCGCCGTACGCTGCGCCGTCGAGCGGGTCGTCCTGGTGCAGGCGCTCGACCCGGTGACGTACGAGAACGGCGACGTCTGCCAGTACATGGACATCACCTTCCGCTGCCGTGCCCTCGGCGGCGAGGCACGGGTCAACGACGACGAGTCCCTGGACGTCGGCTGGTTCGCCGTGGACGCGCTGCCGAAACTGAACGAGTTCGCGCGCTTTCGGATCAAGCAGGCCATGTCCGACGCACCCACATGGTTCGACCCCACTGGTATCGGCTGAACTGTAGGGCTCGACCACATGGGGTGCCGCAGGGGTGCTGCCTAGGGTCGGGACATGACCGTGCCCCGTGCCCTTCCGGCCCTCCACGCCACCCCGCTCGACCTCGGTGGCCGTACCGCCCTCGTCACCGGCGCCGCCGGCGGCATCGGCCGCGCCTGCGCGCTGCGGCTGGCGGCCGCCGGGGCCGAGGTCAGAGCCGTCGACCGGGACGCCGCGGGACTGGAGACGCTCGCCGGGGCGGCCCGGGACCTCGAGGGCGCCGTCGAACCGCACGTCCTCGACCTCACCGACCTCGACGCCGCCGAACGCGCCGCCGCAGGCACCGACGTGCTGGTCAACAACGCCGGCCTCCAGTTGGTCCGCCCCATCGAGGAGTTCCCGCCCGACGTCTTCCACACGGTTCTCACCGTGATGCTGGAGGCCCCCTTCCGGCTCATCCGGGGCGCCCTGCCCCATATGTACGGCCAGGGCTGGGGCCGCATCATCAACGTCTCCTCGGTCCATGGACTGCGCGCCTCTGCCTATAAGTCCGCCTATGTGGCCGCCAAACACGGCCTCGAGGGACTGTCCAAAACCACCGCCCTCGAAGGCGCGCCCCATGGCGTCACCTCCAACTGTGTGAACCCCGCCTATGTGCGCACCCCACTGGTCGAGCAGCAGATCACCGACCAGGCGCTGGCCCACGGCATCCCCGAGGACCGTGTGCTGACCGAGGTGATGCTGCGGGACAGCGCCGTACGACGGCTCATCGAACCGGAGGAGGTCGCCGAGGCGGTGGCCTACCTGTGCGGCCCGCAGTCGTCCTTCGTCACCGGCACCTCACTGGTGCTGGACGGCGGCTGGACCGCGCACTGAGCCGTCGGACGTCAGCGGCCGGCCGCCGTCCGGCGAAGGTTGTCCACAGGCCTGACGGCGCGGCCGCGGTATGGGGAATCCTGTGAGCATGTCCCGCGATCACGTGCAGTCCGCCGAGCGTTCCGCCCCCGCTGCCGGAGCGCCGGGCCGGGCACACCCCGACCCCGGCCCCGCCACCGGCAGCGCCGAGACGCCGTTCCTGGAGCTGCTGGCCCGCGGCGCCTCCGTCGAGGCGTACGAGCAGCCGGTGCTGCTCGCCCGCGCCGAGGGACTGCCCGCCGAGCGGATCACCGCGCTCCAGCAGGCCGCGGTGCTCGCCCTGCGCGTAAGCGCGGAGCTGGAGGGACGCCGCCGCCGGGAGGCCGAGCTGTCCGCCCTCTTCGAGACCGCCCACGACCTCGCGGGACTGCGCGACCTGGACGCCGTGCTCCAGGCGATCGTCCAGCGCGCCCGCTCCCTGCTCGGCACCGACGTCGCCTACCTCAGCCTCAACGACCCGGCCAGGGGCGACACCCACATGCGGGTCACCGAGGGCTCGGTCGCCGCCCGCTTCCAGCAGCTGCGCCTCGGCATGGGGGAGGGGCTCGGCGGCCTGGTCGCCCAGACGGCCCGCCCGTACGTCACCGAGGACTACTTCCGCGACGAACGCTTCCAGCACACCCGCACCATCGACACCGGTGTGCGGGACGAGGGACTCGTCGCCATCCTCGGCGTGCCGCTGATGCTCGGACACCACGTCATCGGCGTCCTGTTCGCCGCGGACCGGCGGGCCAGGGTCTTCGAGCGCGGGCAGATCGCCCTGCTCGGTTCCTTCGCCGCCCTCGCCGCGGCCGCCATCGACACCGCGAATCTGCTCGCCGAGACCCGTTCGGCCCTCGCCGGACTGGAACACGCCAACGAGATCATCAAGGACCGCAGCGCCGTCATCGAGCGCGCCTCCGACGTCCACGACCGGCTGGCCGAACTGGTCCTGCGCGGCGGCGGGGTGCACGACGTGGCCGCCGCCGTCTCCCAGGTCCTCGACGGCACGGTGCGGTTCACCGAGGCCGCCGAGGCACCCGCCGGCGCCCTCGAGTCCTCACGCGCGGAAGGCCACGCGGTACGGCACCGGGACGACTGGATCGCCGCCGTGACCGCCGGCGACGAACTCCTCGGCGCGCTCGTCCTGCGCGGCCACCCCGGGCTCGACCCCGTCGACCAGCGCACACTGGAACGCGCGGCCATGGTCACCTCACTGCTGCTGCTCGCCCGCCGCTCCGCAGCCGAGGCCGAACAGCGGGTCCGCGGCGAACTGCTCGACGACCTGCTCGACGCACGCGACCGCGACCCCCGCCTGCTGCGCGAACGCGCGGCCCGGCTGGGCGCCGACCTCGACGCCACCCACGCCGTGCTCGCCGCCCGCCTGGAGGGCGGCACCGCCGACGCCGACCAGGAGGCCGACGCCCGCAGACGGCTGTGGGCCGCCGCCTCCCACCTCGCGGCCACCCGGCAGGGCCTCGCCGCCGCCCGCGACGGCGGCACCGTCCTCCTGCTCCCCCTCACCGTCGGCGACAGCGCCACCGGCCTGGCCCGCCGCACCGCCCGCGACCTGGGCGGGGCCGTCCACGAACCGGTCACCGTCGGCGCGTCCGCCCCCGTCGAACACCTCACCGCCCGCCCCGACACCGTGGCCTCGGCCTACGCGGAGGCCCGCCGCTGCCTCGACGCCCTGCGCCTTCTCGGCCGCCCCGGCGACGGCTCCGCCGCCGAGGACTTCGGATTCCTCGGGCTGCTGCTGGCCGGCGAACGGGACATCACCGGCTTCGTGACCCGCACCATCGGCCAGGTCGTGGCGTACGACCGACGACGCGGCACCGAACTGCTGCGCACTCTCGACGCCTACTTCGCCTGCGGCATGAGCCCGGCCCGCACCAAGGACGAACTCCACGTCCACGTCAACACGGTCGCCCAGCGACTGGAGCGGGTCGGCCGTCTCCTCGGCGACGACTGGCAGAGCCCCGCCCGCGCCCTGGAGATCCAGCTCGCCCTGCGCCTGCACCGACTGTCCGCACAGCCCTGACCCCCGTACGCGCGGAGCGTACGGGGGCCGTATGGCCGTACCCGATCAGAAGGTCCGCGCGGCCGGGGTCCTCCCGACGGACCGCTCCCCGTCGGCGGACGGAGCCACGTCCGCCAGATCCCGGTGCCTGGTCTCCTTCGCCACCGCCACGGCGACGACCGTCAGCAGACTCGCCGCGATGACGTACAGCGCGATCGGGGTGGAGCTGCCGTGGTCCGCCAGCAGCGCGGTGGCGATCAGCGGCGCCGGAGCGCCCGCCGCGACCGAGGCGAACTGGGCGCCGATGGAGGCACCGGAGTAGCGCATCCGGGTCGCGAACATCTCGGAGAAGAAGGCGGCCTGCGGCGCGTACATCGCCCCGTGCAGCACCAGACCCACGGTCACCGCCAGCAGCAGGCTGCCGAAACCACCGGTGTCGATCAGCGCGAAGAACGGGAACATCCACAGCCCCACCCCGATCGCGCCGATCAGATACACCGGACGCCGTCCGAGCCGGTCCGACAGCGCGCCCCAGGCCGGGATGACGGCGAAGTGGACCGCCGAGGCGATGAGCACCGCGTTGAGCGCGGTCTGTTTCGAGACCCCCGCGGACGTGGTCGCGTAGACCAGGATGAACGCGGTGATCACGTAGTAGCTGATGTTCTCCGCCATCCGGGCGCCCATCGCCACCAGCACATCCCGCCAGTGGTGCCGCAGCACCGCCACGACCGGCATCCGCTCCGGGCCGGCGTCCGCCTCGCGGGCCTCGGCCCGCTCCAGCGCCTGCTTGAACACCGGCGACTCGTCGACGGAGAGACGAATCCACAGACCGACGATCACCAGTACCCCGGACAGCAGGAACGGGACCCGCCAGCCCCACGCCCCGAACGCCGACTCCGACAGCACGGCGGTCAGCAGCGACAGCACACCGGTCGCCAGCAACTGCCCCGCGGGCGCGCCGGTCTGCGGCCACGAGGCCCAGAACCCGCGCCGCCGGGCGTCACCGTGCTCGGACACCAGCAGCACGGCCCCGCCCCACTCACCGCCGAGCGCGAACCCCTGAACCAGCCGCAGCACGGTGAGCAGCACGGGCGCGGCACTTCCGACGGTCGCGTGCGTGGGCAGCAGCCCGATCGCGAACGTCGCCCCGCCCATCATCAGCAGACTCAGCACCAGCAGTTTCTTGCGCCCGAGCCGGTCCCCGTAGTGCCCGAAGACCAACGCCCCGAGCGGCCGCGCGGCGAACCCGACGGCGTACGTCAGGAACGACAGCAGCGTGCCGACGAGCGGATCGGAGTCCGGGAAGAACAGCTTGTTGAAGACGAGCGCGGCGGCGGAACCGTAGAGGAAGAAGTCGTACCACTCGATGGTGGTGCCGATGAGGGACGCGGCGACGATGCGCTTGAGGTTGTTCGGAGCTGGTGGAGCGGTTGCGGGCGACGACATCGGCACCACTTCCTGGGGTGTGACGGGGACGTTTGCGTGTCGCCACACCGTAGGAATCCGCAGGTCAGGCGCACATGTGGCGAGACAACATAGTTCGAGGGTTCGCTATGCGTGCGGCCACCATGCCGGCTCATGGAAAGGCGGTTCAGGGGATCGATGGTGGCCGAAACGCAGCGAGCCGTCGGCTCCAGTTCCTGCTGCTGTGAAGCGGCTCACTCGCCCCCAGTCCCTACTCGCGGGTAGGGGCAAAGAGCGTATGAGTTCCGTCAAAACGCGCGGTCCTGTCGTAAGGGAGCCGTCAACGGACGCCTCGATCCGGTCGCAGAGGGGCTTTTCTTTTCTCGTCCGTTTCAACCGAACCTCATTACAGGAGTTCGCGATGGCCGATCTGGCCTTCGTCGTCACCACGCTCGTGGGTTTTGCGCTGGTGGCCCTTGTCGCCAAGGGGGTGACGAAGCTGTGACCGCCGAGAACGTCGTCGGCCTGGTCGTGGCCGTCGCCCTGCTGGGCTATCTCGTCCTCGCCCTGATCTTCCCGGAGAGGTTCTGAGAACAGCATGGGTCCCGTAACCGCCGGCCTGCTCCAACTGCTCGCACTGATAGGCGCGCTGGCACTCGTCCACATCCCTCTTGGCACCTACATGGCCAGGGTCTACTCCTCGAAGCGGCACCTTCGGGTCGAGAAGTGGATCTACGAGGGCATCGGTGCCGACCCCGACACCGGGATGCGCTGGCCCGCGTACCTGCGCGGCGTTCTCGCCTTCTCCCTGGCCGGCGTCCTCTTCCTCTATGCCCTCCAGCGGCTCCAGGGCGTCCTGCCCGGCTCGCTGGGATTCGCCTCGATCGACCCGGACCAGGCGTTCAACACCGCCGTGTCGTTCGTGACCAACACCAACTGGCAGTCGTACTACGGCGAGCAGGCCATGGGCCACGTCGTGCAGACCGCCGGTCTGGCGGTGCAGAACTTCGTCTCCGCGGCCGTGGGCATGGCCGTCGCGGTGGCGCTCGTGCGCGGGTTCGCGCGCTCCCGCACTGGTGAGCTGGGCAACTTCTGGGCCGATTTGGTGCGCGGTGTGGTGCGCGTCCTGGTGCCGCTGGCGGCCGTCGGCGCGGTCGTCCTGGTGGCGTGCGGGGTGATCCAGAACTTCTCCGGCATCCACGAGGTCGGCCAGTTCACGGGCGGCACGCAGGAGTGGAACGGGGGCGCGGTGGCCTCGCAGGAGGCCATCAAGGAGCTGGGCACCAACGGTGGCGGCTACTTCAACGCCAACTCCGCCCACCCGTTCGAGAACCCCACCCCGTTCTCCAACCTCTTCGAGATCTTCCTGATCCTGTTGATCCCGTTCTCGGTCACCCGGACCTTCGGCCTGATGGTCGGCTCGGTCAAGCAGGGCTATGCGATCCTCGCCACCATGGCCACCATCTGGCTGGGTTTCGTCGCGCTGATGATGTGGACCGAGTTCTCCCACCACGGCCCGGCCTACGAGCTCGCGAACGGGGCGATGGAGGGCAAGGAGGTCCGGTTCGGCATCGGAGGCTCGTCGATCTTCGCGGTGTCGACCACGCTCACGTCCACCGGCGCGGTGGACTCCTTCCACTCCTCCTTCACCGGCCTGGGCGGAGGCATCACCATGCTCGGCATGATGCTGGGCGAGATCGCGCCCGGCGGCGTGGGCTCCGGTCTCTACGGCATGCTGATCATGGCGGTCATCGCGGTGTTCGTCGCCGGTCTGATGGTCGGCCGCACGCCCGAGTACCTGGGCAAGAAGATCGGCACCCGCGAGATCAAGCTGGCGGCTCTGTACATCCTGGTCACCCCGGCGCTCGTGCTGGTCTTCACCGCCGTTGCGATGGCGTTGCCGACCCCGGCGAACTCCATGACCAACAGTGGTGCGCACGGGTTCTCCGAGGTCCTGTACGCCTACGCATCCGCCTCGAACAACAACGGCTCGGCCTTCGCCGGTCTCAACGCGGACACCCAGTGGTTCAACACCACGCTCGGCATCGTGATGCTGCTGGGCCGGTTCGTGCCGATGGCGTTCGTGCTGGCGCTCGCGGGATCGCTGGCGGAGCAGAGGCCGGTTCCGGTCACCGCGGGCACCCTGCGCACCGAGAAGCCGCTGTTTACCGGCCTGTTGGTGGGCGCGATTCTCATCATCACCGGTCTGACCTACTTCCCGGCCCTCGCGCTGGGCCCGCTGGCCGAGGGGCTGGCGGCATGAGCACCGGCACACAGAAGCAGGACCCCATGTCCACTCCCACCCTTGCGCCCCGCCAGGACGCACCCACCGGACACAAGGCCCCCGAGGGTCGCGTCGGCGCCGGCCTCTTCGACCCCGCGCAGCTGGTGAAGTCGCTGCCGGACGCGTTCCGTAAGCTGGACCTGCGGGTGATGGTCAAGTCGCCGGTGATGTTCGTGGTCCTCGTCGGCTCCGTGCTGACGACGGTCTTCTCCTTCAAGGACCCGGGCGACTGGCTCGGCTGGACGATCAGCGCCTGGCTCTGGCTGACCGTGCTCTTCGCGAACCTCGCCGAGGCGGTCGCCGAGGGCCGCGGCAAGGCGCAGGCGGACACGCTGCGCAAGGCCAAGACCGACTCCGCGGCGCGCAAGGCCGACGGGACCGTGATCCCCGGCACCGAGCTCGAGGTCGGCGACCTCGTCGTCTGCGAGGCCGGTGACGTCATTCCGGGTGACGGCGACGTCGTCGAGGGTGTGGCCTCGATCGACGAGTCGGCGATCACGGGGGAGTCGGCTCCAGTCATCCGGGAGTCCGGTGGCGACCGCTCGGCAGTCACCGGCGGTACGAGGGTTCTCTCCGACCGGATCGTCATCAGGATCACGACGAAGCCGGGTGAGACCTTCATCGACCGGATGATCAATTTGGTCGAGGGCGCGGCCCGGCAGAAGACGCCGAACGAGATCGCGCTGAACATCCTGCTCGCCTCGCTGACGATCGCCTTCCTGCTGGCGGTGGCGACCCTGCCGCCGTTCGCGGACTACGCCGGCTCCGAACTCGGCATGGTCGTGCTGGTCGCCCTGCTGGTCTGCCTGATCCCCACCACCATTGGCGCGCTGCTCTCCGCCATCGGCATCGCGGGCATGGACAGACTCGTGCAGAGCAATGTCCTGGCGATGTCCGGGCGGGCGGTCGAGGCCGCCGGTGACGTCTCCACACTGCTGCTGGACAAGACCGGCACCATCACGCTCGGCAACCGCCGGGCCGCCGCATTCGTGCCGGTGCGCGGGACGACGGAGGCCGAGGTCGCCGACGTCGCCCAGCTGTCGTCGCTGGCCGACGAGACGCCCGAGGGCCGCTCGATCGTCGTACTGGCGAAGGAGAAGTACGGGTTGCGCGAGCGGCAGCAGGGCGAGCTGGTGGGCGCCGAGTGGATCGCCTTCACCGCCCAGACCCGTATGTCGGGTGTGGACGTCGACGGGCGCAAGGTCCGCAAGGGCGCGGCCGGCTCGGTCATCGCCTGGGTTGAGGAGCGCGGCGGTCAGGTTCCCGGGGACGCCGGCACCGTCGCCAATCGCATCTCGGAGGCCGGCGGCACCCCGCTGCTGGTCGCGGTCGAGGACACCGACGGCGCACGGGTCCTGGGTGTCATCCACCTCAAGGATGTCGTCAAGGACGGCATGCGCGAGCGGTTCCAGGAACTGCGCCGCATGGGCATCAAGACGATCATGATCACAGGTGACAACCCGCTGACCGCGAAGGCGATCGCCGACGAGGCGGGCGTCGACGACTTCCTCGCCGAAGCCACTCCCGAAGACAAAATGGCCCTCATAAAACGGGAGCAGGCGGGCGGCAAGCTGGTCGCGATGACCGGCGACGGCACCAACGACGCGCCCGCGCTGGCGCAGGCGGACGTCGGCGTGGCGATGAACACCGGTACGTCGGCCGCCAAGGAGGCCGGCAACATGGTCGACCTCGACTCCAACCCGACCAAGCTCATCGAGATCGTCGAGATCGGCAAGCAGTTGCTGATCACCAGAGGCGCGCTGACCACGTTCTCCATCGCCAACGACGTCGCGAAGTACTTCGCGATCATCCCGGCACTGTTCGCGGCCGTCTACCCGAGCCTGGACAAGCTCAACATCATGAACCTGTCCTCGCCGGACTCCGCGATCCTCTCCGCAGTGATCTTCAACGCGCTGATCATCATCGCGCTGGTGCCGTTGTCCCTGAAAGGTGTGCGTTACCGACCGGTCAGCGCCGACAGGATGCTCCGGCGAAACCTCGGGATCTACGGCCTCGGTGGTCTGGTCGCGCCCTTCATCGGCATCAAGCTCATCGACCTCCTCCTCTCCCTCATCCCCGGAATCGGCTGATCACCATGAACAACTCAGTGACCAACACCGCCCGGTTGCTCGGAGCGGGCCTGCGTGCCCTCCTCGTGCTGACCCTGGTGACGGGCGTCGTCCATCCGCTCATCGTCACGGGCATCGCCCAGGGGCTGTTCAGCGGCAAAGCGAACGGCTCGGAGATCACGTCCGAGGGCCGGGTCGCCGGCTCCACACTGATCGGCCAGTCTTACAACCTGCCGCTCAAGGAGGGCGAGGAGACCCCGGCCGCCGACCTGAAGTGGTTCCAGGGCCGTCCGCAGAACGGCCTCGGCACCAACAGCGTCAACACCCAGTACGAGATCATCCTGTCCGGCGCGACCAACCGGTCCGGCGACAACGGCGAGCTCATCCAGTGGATGAAGGACGCCAGGTCCGCCGTCGTCGAGGACAACTCGACTGCCGACCACAAGGTCAAGCCGGGGGACGTGCCCGCTGACGCGGTGACGTCGTCCGGCTCGGGCCTCGACCCGGACATCTCGCCCGCGTACGCGGAGATCCAGGTCCACCGGGTCGCCGAGAAGAACGGCCTGCCCGTCACCGAGGTCCGCAAGCTGGTCGACGCACACACCGAGGGCCGCACCCTCGGCTTCATCGGCGAGCCCCGGGTGAACGTGCTCGAACTCAACATCGCTCTCAAGGAACTCGCGGCGAAGAACTGATGGCGTCACGTGTTCTCGGCCGGAGCCGGCGGCCGGCAGCGGTGCCCGGTTCCGCACTACGGCGTGGACGCCGCACCCGACGGAGCCACGGCCCTGCGGCTCGCCGCCGCGCGCCGGCCCGATGCGGTGCTGCTGGACCTCTGCCTGTCCGACATGGACGGCGCCGACGTCATCGAGGACCTGCGGGGCTGGACCCGGGTGCCGATCCTGGTCCTGTCCGCCCGGCAGGCGTCCGGCGAGAAGGTGGCCGCGATCGACGCCGGCGCCGACGACTACATCACCAAGCCGTCCAGCATGGACGAACTGCCGGCCCGGATACGCGCCGCCGTGCGCCGCACCGAAGACCTTCCACTCCCCCCGGAGCCGACTCTGATCGAGACGGACGACTTCACCATCGACCTGCTGGTTGAGAAGCTCACCCGGGGCGGGCAGGACGTGCGGCTCACCCCTACCGAGTGACACCTGCTGGAGATCCTGGTGACCCGTCCGGGCCGGCTCGTCACCCAGAAGCATCTCCTTCATGAGGTCCGGGGCATCTCCCGGAGCAGCAGACCAACTACCTGCGTGTGTACATGGCCCAGCTGCGGCGGAAACTGGAGAAGAACCCCTCCCGTCCCCGCTATCCGATCACCGAGCCCGGCATGGGCTACCGCTTCGAAGCCTGACCGAGGGACGACATGGCACGCGGCAAGCTCCGGATCTACCTTGGTGCGGCACCTGGCGTCGGCAAGACGTACGCGATGCTGTCGGAAGGGCACCGCCGTATCGAGCGCGGCACCGACTGTGTCGTCGCCTTCGTCGAGCACCACGATCGGCTGCGCACCGAGGTGATGCTGCACGGCCTGGAGCAGGTGCCGCGCACGGAGATCGAGTACCGGGGCGCGGTCTTCACCGAGATGGACGTGGACGCCGTCCTGCGCCGGGCTCCAGCCGTCGCCCTGGTCGACGAGCTGGCTCACACCAACGTGCCCGGCTCCCGCAACACCAAGCGCTGGCAGGACGTGCAGGAGCTGCTCGCCGAGGGCATCGACGTGGTCTCCACCGTCAATATCCAGCACCTGGAGTCGCTGGGCGACGTGGTCGAGTCCATCACGGGGGTGCGGCAGCGCGAAACCGTCCCCGACGAGGTCGTACGGCGCGCCGACCAGATCGAGCTGGTCGACATGTCACCAGAGGCGCTGCGCCGCCGGATGGCGCACGGCAACATCTACAAGCCGGACAAGGTGGACGCGGCCCTGTCCAACTACTTCCGCCCCGGCAACCTCACCGCACTGCGCGAACTGGCGCTGCTGTGGGTGGCCGACCGGGTCGACGCCTACCTGACCGAGTACCGCAGCGCGCACCGGGTGTCGGAGATATGGGGCTCGCGGGAGCGGATCGTGGTCGGCCTGACCGGCGGCCCGGAGGGACGCACCCTGATCCGGCGCGCGGCGAGGCTGGCGGAGAAGGGCGCCGGCGGTGAGGTCATGGCCGTCTACATATCCCGCAGTGACGGCCTGACTGCCGCCTCGCCCAAGGAACTCGCCTTCCAGCGCACGCTCGTCGAGGACCTGGGCGGCACCTTTCACCACGTAGTCGGCGACGACATACCGGCTGCCTTGCTCGACTTCGCCCGGGGGGCGAACGCCACGCAGATCGTCCTGGGTGTCTCCCGCCGCAGAAACTGGCAGTACGTCTTCGGCCCGGGCGTCGGCGCCACCGTGGCCCGCGAGTCCGGTCCCGACCTCGATGTCCACCTCATCACGCACAACGAGGCCGGCAGGGGCCGCGGACTGCCGGTGGCGCGCGGGGCACGCCTCGGGCGGTCCCGGGTCGTCGCGGGCTGGCTTGTGGGTGTGCTGGGCCCCGTCCTGTTCACCTGGCTGCTGACGAGCGTCGTTCCGGACCTCGGTCTGGCCAACGACATGCTGCTGTTTCTGTCGCTCACGGTGGCGGCGGCCCTGTTGGGCGGGCTCCCCCCGGCGCTGGCCTCCGCGGTGGTGGGCTCGCTGCTGCTCAACTGGTACTTCACCACGCCCGTCCACACCCTCACCATCGCCGACCCGAAGAACATCGTCGGCATCGCCGTCTTCGTCGGGGTCGCCGTGTCGGTGGCCTCGGTGGTGGATCTCGCGGCCCGACGCACCCACCAGGCGGCTCGACTGCGGGCCGAGTCGGAGATCCTCTCCTTCCTCGCCGGAAATGTGCTGCGCGGTGAGACGAGCCTCGACGCCCTTCTGGAACGGGTCCGCGAGACCTTCGGAATGGAGTCGGTGGCGCTGCTGGAGCGCGAGAGCGATGTCGCGCCCTGGACCTGTGCCGGCAGTGTCGGCCCACGGCCCTGCGCCGTTCCTGACGAGGCCGATGTCGACGTCCCTGCCGGTGACCACATGGCGCTGGCCTTGTCCGGCCGGGTCCTGCCGGCCGAGGACCGCCGGGTGCTGGCCGCCTTCGCCGCCCAGGCGGCGGTGGTCGTGGATCGCCGACGTCTCCAACAGGAGGCGGACCAGGCCAAGGAATTCGCCGAGGGCAACCGCATCCGCACCGCTCTGCTCGCCGCCGTCAGCCACGACCTGCGCACCCCGCTCGCCGGCATCAAGGCCGCGGTCACATCCCTCCGCGCCGACGACGTCGCGTGGTCCGAGGAAGACCGGGCGGAGCTGCTGGAGGCCATCGAGGACGGCGCCGACCGCCTCGACCAGCTCGTCGGCAACCTGCTCGACATGTCCCGCCTCCAGACCGACACCGTCACCGCCATCATCCGCGAGACCGACCTCGACGAGGTCGTGCCCATGGCGCTCGGCGGGGTTCCCGAGGAAAGCGTGGACTTGGACATTCCCGAGACGCTGCCCATGGTCCACGTCGACCGAGGGCTGCTGGAGCGGGCCGTCGCCAACATCGTCGAGAACGCCGTCAAGTACAGCCCTCCGGGCGAAAAGGTCCTGGTGTCCGCGAGCGCGCTCGCTCACCGGGTCGAAGTACGCGTCGTCGACCGAGGTCCAGGAGTCCCGGATGAGGCCAAGAGCCGTATCTTCGAGCCTTTCCAGCGCTACGGCGACGCCCCACGCGGCAACGGCGTCGGTCTCGGCCTGGCAGTCGCCCGCGGTTTCGCCGAGGCCATCGGTGGCACCCTCGAGGCAGAGGACACCCCTGGTGGCGGCCTGACCATGGTGCTTGCCGTACGGACGGCACCCGAGCGGCGCGCGGAACAGCCGGACCTGTCGGCGGCGACGACCTGAAGCGCCCGGGCTTCCAACGGCACGTTGTTACGGCGCCATACGGCAACCGGTTCGTGGATTCCGGCGGGGACAGCGGAGCCGCCGGGACAGGGCAGAAGGCGGCCCGGGTGAGGAAGCGGCTGAACGAGGGGCACAGCACGTTGCGGAGACGCCCATCGGCCGGCGCCGCTCACGCGGAGACCGCCCCCTGAGGGCCGGCTGTCCGCGAAGTCGAGGTACCTCTCCTCGTCGGCGTCGAGGTCCCCCAAGGGGAACCGCCTCCCGCGGCCTTCCCGTTTGCCGCGGACCCGTATCGGACGCATCGTGGGAAGCAGGGAAAAACTCGTTGTGCGGCTGCCCGTTCGCCCACCGTCCGCCTGTACGCCCCCTCCCAGCGGCACCTCACGGTCAGGTGCGGGCCCGAAGAGGGAAGGAACTCACCATGCCTGCTTCATGGATGCCCCTCGCCACCAAGGCGGACCTCGGAGACCGTGCCCCGTGTGACCCCGAGGTTCCCGCGAAGGCGATCGCGCACATCACGGCGGACAGGAAGGCCACCGCCGAGGCTCCCGTGAACCTGCTCCCCTTCGCCGATCTCGTGAGCTTCTTCACCGGCAGCGGGAAAGGCTCGGCCCCGCACATCCTCTGGGACCCCTTCACCGGGGCGTTCACCCAGTTCTTCCCCGCCACCTCCCGCAGCAAAGGCGTGTTCGACGCGACCGGTGGTGTCCGTCCCAACCGGGACGGCAAGGTCGTCATCCAGGTCGAGGCCCTGTTCTTCCCGCACTGCCGCGTCGACGGCACGGTGTTCGCGAGGCTGGTCGACACTCCTTGCGCCGGCTGGGGCGACCTCCACGCATGGATCAACTCCTGGGACGTACCGGACGTCTGGCCCATGGGCCGTCCGACTTCCCTGTCCCGCAACACGTGTCCGACCGACGTATGGAGGTCGCGGGGCGGGTGGTACGCCCACGCCCAGGTCCCGGAGAACGACCATGTCGACCCCGGTTCATGGCCGCCGTTCGTGTCACAGCCGCCCGGTCCACCCCCCGCCGGGCCGCGGTTCGAGCCGTTCCCCGGCGCGTCGTTCTTCCACGCGGGACGCAAGTCGCCGGTCATCGCGGCGATGCACCGCCGGCTCGTCGCCGTGGACTGCGACCGCTACACCTCCAGCACCGGCATCGACGTGTGGGGACCGGGCGATGTGAGGTCCTACACCGCCTGGCAGCAGAAACTGGATCTCGAGGGCAGCGCTGCCGACGGCATCCCCGGCCGGTTCAGCTGGGACAGGCTGAGCGTCCCCCGTGTCTGAGGTTTCCCGTCCGGCACGGAGCCCGTGACGGCGACGGCACAGGGGCGTGACATCCGTCGACGCCCCTGTACGAACGGGTGTTGCCGCGTTTGCGGGCGGCTCTCGCGGGGCGCATGGTGGAAGTAGGGGAGCATGAAGGCGGGCGGCGTGCCGCCACCTCGGGGAAGGTGTGCGGGCTTGTGGGCAAGTGCCCTCCCGCGGCGCGATCAGCAGGCGCGCACCCGTACGAGCCTCCGGAAGCCAGAGGGAGGCATGATGGCCGCGGTATCCGGCGTGCGGTGCGGCAAGCGCGACGATGACGTCAAGGCCACTCGAGCCGCGCTGACGGCAATGGCGATGAGTATCCCCGCGGGGCCCCGGCGTTCTTCGGCGAGCGGACGGGATCGGCTCAGAACCCGTCGACTCTCGTCTCTCGCGATTCGTCCTTCACGCCGAACGCCGTGCATCGGGGCGACGTGAACGCAGGCAGCGATCGATTGCATCCGGCGCCGGTACGGCGACATCTCGCGTGTTCAAGAGCCGGATCCGGATGCCTGTCCAGCCCCTCGCAGAAAGGAAGGAGAGGCCATGCCCACGCAAGTTCCATTTCCAGGAGTCGCGTTCTTCCACAAGGGACAACGCAGTCCCGTGATCACCGCCATGGGTAAACGCCTGGTGGCGGAAGGATGCGGAAAGTACCGGACGGGTCCCGGTCCCGAGTGGACCGACGTCGACCAACAGTCGTTCGCCGCATGGCAGCGCAAGCTCAGGTTCGAAGGTGCCGACGCCGACGGCATTCCCGGCAGGGTCTCCTGGGACGAACTCCACGTCCCGGCGGCCACGACTCCCGGTGGCCGCGTCGCCTCTCCTGTACCGGGACGCGGCGTCACGACCCCCCACAACAAGAAGGGGCCTCAGTGGATCCTGGGCCGTCACACCGGCGCCGACTACGCCGCTCCCAAGGGAGCGGAATGTGTCGCGGTGCTCAGCGGTTCCATAGCCCGCAGCGGGAGGGACGGCAGCTTCGGCGAGTTCCTCGTGCTGCGCGCCGGAGGATTCGACTTCTACTACTGTCACCTCTCCAGGAAAACGGTGGAAGGGGGTTCCGTGAGGGCCGGCCAGAAGATGGGCGAAGTCGGCTCCACCGGGCACGCCAGCGGCCCTCACCTCCACTTCGAGAAGCGCCCGGCCCATGGCGGCTTCGGATCCGACGTGCCCCCCAAGTGGTAGCCGGGACACGGCGATGTGGCGGCGCTGCCGGCCCTCGGCGGAGCGACCGACGCGGACGACGCGTCGCATCAGGTTCGCCGGGGGCCGGCCGACCTCTCGTCCACCTGACTGTGCCCTCCAACCGCCGTCCCCTCGTGACGGATGCGTCCGCGCACGCCGCAGAGCAGGCCGGTCGGCACAGGGAGCCGGCGCGACGGCGACCTCGGTCCGACCCGATGACGACCGGTCGGCGCCCGCCCGCCGGAGCCGGCGTCCAGTAGCGTGAACGACGCCGCACACGACGTCACTTGCGGCTCACATCGGCTGCCCGGAATCATGGACGCATGTCGCCCGGTGCCGCCTTCTTCGATGTCGTCTCGGTTCTCCGGGAGGTGAAGATGATCCGGGCGGAAGGACTGGTCCGGATCCGCGACCTCTCGCTGCCTCTGCTGCGCCGGGCGGCCGCCGCGCGCTCAGCCGCCGTCACCGACGCCTGGCCCGTCGAGGTCGAGAACCTCCTGCGCACAGCGGTGTCCCGGCTGGGCGGGGGAGACCTGCAGGAAGCGGCCTCACTCACGCTCGGGCTGGCCCCCGGGATGCGGGACCGGCCGGCGGCGGACCGCCGCAGACTCTCCGCCAAGGTCTACAGCGTCAGCGTGGAACGCTTCCGGAAGAGCCACGAGGAGATGGTTCTCGGGCAGATCGCCGAGCAGATCTGCTGGCTCGCCGGGACACGCGCACGCGGCGCCGACCTCTCGCATGTTCCCCTGCTCGCACCACACTTGCAGCACCGTGCGCTGCGCATCGGCCCGGTGTCGCTGACCCTGCACGTGCACCCCGTCGAACTCCTCCGGGACGTCGACGTGATCGTCTCGCCGCTCAACACCCACCTGAGCCTGCCCGAGATGTACAAGGCGTCCGTGCCCGCCGCGCTGCGCCGCGCGGGTGCCGTACGCGACGCCGCCGGCGACGTGGTCGCCGACCCGGTCCACGACGAGCTGCTCGATTGGCGTGCCGGCAACGGTCTGCGCGGCCGTCCCGTGCTGCCCGGGACGGTGGCGCCGACCGGACCGGGCGCCCTCGCGGCACAGGGAGTCCGCCGCATCTACCACGCGGCCGTCACCGTCCCCCGGCCCGGCACGAACGACTACGACGTCACCCCGCAGGACGTCACCGCCGCAGCCGCCCGCGCGCTCGCCCTGATGGACGAGGAACGGGAGGGCTTCGCACCGCCGTTGCGGTCCGTCTGCTTCCCGCTCCTCGGCGCGGGCCGAGGCGGCCTGCCGCCGCAGACCAGCGTGAGCGCGCTGTGGGCGGCGCTCGCGTCCGGCACCGCCCGGGAGCGGGACGTCCACCTGGTCGTCCGCAGGCCGTCCCTCGCCGACCTGATCACCGACGTGCTCGGCGTGGCGCGCCGGCCGCACCGCGCGGGCGACGGCTTACCCGAGAACAAGGAGACATGGCACAGGTGCGTGTGAACCCCTTCAAGGTGCTCGCCGCGTGCGCGGCGCAATGGAACAGCTACCGGACCCTGCTCGGCCCCGCCGCGACACGGGTGCTCGGACAGCGGCTCG
The DNA here is from genome assembly GCF_000718785.1 of Streptomyces sp. NRRL WC-3626. GTDB lineage: Bacteria > Actinomycetota > Actinomycetes > Streptomycetales > Streptomycetaceae > Streptomyces > Streptomyces edwardsiae. The sequence continues at coordinate 44,750 of NZ_JOCA01000023.1, forward strand.
CCGAACTTCGTACGGCCGTCGAGGACCGGGACGCGGCCGCCGACCGCGCGGCACGGACCCTCCTCGACGCCCTGCCGCCCGACGCCGCCGCCGCACTGCGGGAGAACGGCGCCCAGGCCCGCTTCACGGGACTGCCCTCGACGGTGCTGCACCAGGGGTACGGCGTGCAGGACCTGTGCATGATCGTCCTCGACGGCAACCCGATGGTCGGCCCGGTCTACGGCCCGGTACGCGAGCGCCTGCTGTCCGAACCGGCGGCGCCGTGGCACGAGGGCGGCGACCCGCTGCTGATCGTGCTCTCCGGCGACGACGGGCGCAGACGCGTCCCGCTGTTCCAGTTCGAGGCCGGCACCATGCCCTGGCAGGCCGTCCTCGACGTCAACTCCGTGCTGCGAGCCGACCTCGACCCGTGGGGCGCGGCGGACTGGTGGCTGTCCCCCGGCACATGGTGGCAGGGCTCCCCGGCCACCCTCCTGGGGCAGGGCCGCGACGCCGAACTGCGCGGCGCCGCACACGCCCTGGTGGGCACGGACACGGGGGAGTAGCCGATGCCCAAGTACCCGCCCCCCGACGCGCTTCCCGGCGAGCCGGCCCGCGCCATGCTGCCCGCCGGCACGCCCCTGTACCGGGTGCACACCACCCACCGGGATCCGGTCGCGTACAACTCCCGCCCCTCGCACGCCTTCTACTTCGGCGGCCGCTTCGACGGCACCCCGTACGACCGCTACGGCTATCTGTACGCCGGTTTCAGCCCCGGCGCCGCCGTGTGCGAGGTGCTGCTGCGCTCGCTGGCCTTCCCCGGTGACGGCGGCCCGCGGCTGCTGCCCCGGACGGCGTTCGAGCGGCGCAGCCTGTCCTTCCTGCGGCTGGCCGAGGACACGGAGGTCGTCTCCCTGATGTCCGCGTCCGATCTGGCCGCGCTCGCACAGGACCCCTGGCTCGTCCACGCCGAGGGCGCCGACTATCCGCAGACCCGCGACTGGGGCCACTGGATCCGCACCCACACCAAGTCCTGGGCGCAGGGCTTCGTCTGGCCCTCCAAACGGGACCCCGCCGACCGGGTCGCCGTCCTCTTCGACGACCGGGGCGGGGCACCGGCGCTGGAACCGGCCGGTGCCCCGCCCGTCGACTTCGGCACGGAGGAGGGCGAGCGCTGGCTCAACGGCGTACTGACGCCGTACCTGGCGCGGACCGCGCCGCACATGCCCGGAAGGGAGTTCTGAGGTGCCGTACCCGCCCTACGACCTGCAGGCGCTGATGTACGAGCTGAAGGAGGCGGCCGGCGGGGGCATGGTCGACGCCCGGGACCTGAGCCGGCTGACCACGCTCGTCCTCGACCGCCTGGGCTGCACGACGGGCGGCGAGGCCTTCGACCGGCTGTACGCGGACTGGCGCGAACTGCCCCGAAGCACCGTGATGTCGGGGCTGCGGGCCGGCCACGTCCTCGCCGTACTGCCGATGCTGCGGTTCGACCAGACCATCTCCGACCCGCTGAGGGAGGAGGAACTGCGCTGCGAGGCGACGGAGTTCGGCCCCGCCGGGGACACCTGGCAGGGCACGATCGCCACCGTGAGCGCCTCGTCCGGGCTGCAGCAGATGGACGACCCGGCCCAACTGGAGTCCGAGATCGTCCGGTTGGAGCAGGCGCGTGCCCTGCTCCCTCCCGGCAGCCTTCAGCGCGAGGTCCTCGAGTACCACCACGCCGGACTGCGCGTCCATCTCGCCCAGCTCACCGGAGGGGAGGACGACTTCGACTCGGCCGTCGAGGACCTGGCCCGGTTCTCCGACTCGTCCCTCTTCACCGACGAACAACGCCTCGCCGGGGCGGGCCAGCTCGCCATGTTCCGTACCCACCAGGCCATGCGCCGCGAGGACGAGGACGCGCTGACCGAACAGATCCGCGTGCTCGAGGCGGTCCTGGAACGGTTCCCGCCCGGCCACATGGACCGCCTGGGCCTCGAGGCCCATCTCGCCAATGCCACAACGGCACTCGAGCTCCTCCGCGCCCGCCGCACCGGACGCATGCCCGGCGCGGACACACATCCCGCCCCCGCCTCCCCCGAGGAGGTACGGCGGCAGATCGCGGACCTGCCGCGCGACGCGCGGATCGAACGGCTCACCGCCCTGGGCGGCACCCGCGTCGGCCAGGCCATGATGGCCAGGGACTATCAAGGCGCCCTGGACGCACAGCACATGCTGGAGGAAGCCCTCGACCTGCTCGACGACCCCGACGACGTGCGCTGGATCCGCTCCGCCTTCACCCTCGGCACGAGCCACTGCAGCCTCGCCGTCTGGTCCGTCGCCCCGCACCGGGACCGGTTCCGCCACCTGGACCAGGGCATCGCCTGGCTCCGGCACGCCTGGCGGCTGGCAGCAGGGCCGGAGCACCCGAGCTGGGGGTACACGGGGTCGGTCCTCGCCGACGCCCACCGGTTCAGCGGAGACGCCGCCCACCTGTACGACCCGTCGGTGAAGCGGCCCCACCACGACGAGGCCCGGCGCATCGGCCTGGAGTCCCTCAAGGCGGCGGCCTGGACGGTTCTGCTGCAGTCCGGTACGGCGCACGCCGCCGAGACCGCCCGGCGCGCGGGTGAGGAGGCCGTCTCGGTGGCCCGCTGGTGCCTGGCCGACGGAGCCCAGGAGGACGCCGTCCGCGCCCTGGACGCCGGACGCGGACTCGCCCTGCACGCGGCGACCGTGGCCGCCACCGTGCCCGGCATGCTGAACGCCCTCGGACAGGACGACCTCGCCGACGAGTGGCGCCGGGCGGGCACCGTGCCGGCCCCCGGACCGGAGGGCGACCTGACCGACGCCCTGCCACCGCCCGGCGGACCCGGCAGCCGGCTGCGCCGCCGGGTACTGCGGGCGCTCGCCGCCTCCCCGCTGCGCCGGCGGCTGCTGGACGCCCCGTCGACCGAGGAGATCGCCGGCGCCCTGCGCGCCCTGGGCTCCACGGCACTCGTCTACCTGCTGCCCGCCGCCGAGGAGCAGCCCGGCCTGAAGGACCGGCTCTTCTTCGGACGGCGGCCCGAGCCCGGCAGAGCCCTCGTCATCACCGCCGACGGCGCCACCCGCGTCGTCGACCTGCCCCGGCTCTCCGTGTCCGCGGGCCCGTTGGCCGCCTACCGGGCCGCCGGCACCCCCGGCCGCGACGCCGGCGGACCGCCCCTGCCGGACACCCCGTCCGGCCCCGCGGCCCGTACGGACGACAGCCGCGCCGCGCTGCAGCGCCTGTGCGACTGGGCGGGCGAGACGGTGATGGAGGAACTGCTCCGTGTTCTCCCCCGCGGCTACGGCCGTGCCCCGTCCGTCGTCCTGGTCCCCATGGGCGAACTGGGGGCCGTGCCGTGGCACGCGGCACGACTGCCCCGAGGACGCAGGGCCTGTGAGCTCGCCGACATCTCCTATGTGCCCTCCGCCCGGCTGCTGTGCGAGGTGGCCGCGCGGCCCGCCGTTCCGGCCGGGCAGGTACTCGTCGTCGGCAACCCCACCCGCGACCTCCACCACGCGGGAGAGGAGGCCGAGGCGATCCACCGCACCTTCCACCCCGACGGCGAACTGCTCGGGCCCGGAACCGCCACCCCCGCCGCCGTCACCGACTGGCTGGGCCGGCAGCACGGCGGTCTGCTCCACCTCGCCTGCCACGGCGTGGTACGACACGGCGAACGGCACAGCGCCCATCTCGCCCTGTCCGGCGGCGATCTGGCCGCCGAGGTGCTCACCGAGGGGACCGCGCGCTACCGCCACCTGAACCTGGTGGTCCTCGCCGCCTGCCGGACCAATGTGTCCGGGCACGGCTACGACGAGGCGTACAGCCTGTCCACGGCGTTCCTGGTCGCCGGCGCGCGTTCGGTCATCGGCTCGTTGTGGCCGGTGCCCGACGAGGCCACCTCGCTGCTGATGTACATGACCCACCACTTCATGCGGCGGGACGGGCTGCCGCCCGGGCAGGCGCTGCGCAGCGCCCAGCTGTGGATGCTCGACGACACGCGCACGCCCCCGCCCGGCATGCCCGCCCACCTCGCGGCGCGCGTCGGACGGGTCCGGGGCGACGATCTGACGGCCTGGGCGGGGTTCACCCACCTCGGTCGGTGAGCCGAGCCCGGGGCCGGCTCAGGGCACCTCGGTCCGTAGGCGGACCTGGGCCGTGCCCCAGCGACCCGGGCCCTGCGGAGGGCCGCCCGCGTCCCGGCCGCCCGGCGGCGCGGTCAGCCGCAGCAGACCGGCGGTGGCCCCCGGGGCGCCGCCGGTCCGCGCGGCCGGGGAGACGCCGGGGGACCACGGACCCAGGACGAACGGCGCGGTGTTGAGCTCGGTCTCCGCCACGATCACCTTCAGCCAGTCCCGGGTGAACGCCCCCGGCACCACCGCACGCCCCGGCGGGAGATACAGCCACACCGGCTGTCCGCGCCGGGCCCGGCCCGTGTGTCCCGCGCCGACGAAGTCGCCGTCGTACAGGCCCACGGAGGAGGCGTGGCTGTCGGTCAGATCTAGCAGGACGCACCACAGGGGCCGGTCGGAGTCGTTGTGGACGCCCACCATCACCTGCGGCGGCCGGTGATCGGCGGTGTAGGAGCAGATGATCTCCCCGTCGGCGGTGTGCCGCACGGTGCCGACCCCCGTGGACTCCACCGTGATCCGCACGAGGGACGACAGCCAGGGGTCGGGATTGACGAGGTCGCGCAGCTGCTGCCAGCGCGCGAGATGCGTCAGGCAGTCGATGACGCGGTCCGCGTCGGCGGGAGAGCGCACCGGCAGCGGCGGCAGCTCCCGGCCGGCCCCTCCCGACACCCGCGCCAGGCCCGGGCCCGCGTCCACCCGCAGCGGCACGCCTTCGGTGGCGGTCGCGGCCGTCGACAGCATGGGCGCGCCGGCGACGGCCGCCTCGATCAGGCGTACGACGCCGGGGTCGCCCGTGAGCGTCACGGCCGCCGGCGGGAAGGCCAGCGCCGAAGGCGTCACCCCGAACACCGCGTCCCGGTCGCCGGGTTGTGGACGCCAGTCCACCGGGTCCACCAGAGCCGACTCCGTCCGGACCTCCCGCACCACCACCGTCCTCGGGGTGCCGTCGCCGTCGAGCAGCGTGAACTCCGCACCCGCCGCGCGCAGGCCGTGCGCCGCACCGCAGTCGACCTCCCAGCCCGCCGCCGTGTGCCGCAGCAGGAAGGGGGAACCCGGCACCCGGTCGCCGGACAGGAAGAGCCGGTCCTCGCCGCCGCGCAGCTCGGGGTGCTGCAGGGAGGTGAGCCGGCGCACGCGTTCCCCGGCGAGCGCGTGCAGTCCGCCGTACGTGGCCGAGGGGCCCAGCTTGCCGAGCGCCTCCAGCAGCGCATGACTGAAGTAGCCGCGCGTCCGCCCGTCGAGGACGTTCTCGTGGGCGCGCTCCTGCGGCCGGCAGGCGGCGAGCAGGGTGTGTTGGCGCGGCGGCGGCCCCTGGCTCCCGCCGTCCCGTCCCCCGGACGCCGTACGCGGCCACCAGGGGCGCCAGGGCACGGCACGCACGGTCGCGCCGGTCCGGGTGGCGCCGCCCGAGTGGCAGCAGTCGAGCACGGCCACCACATGTGCCCCGCGCGCGGCGACACCGTCCAGCAGAGCGCCGAGTTCGGTGTCCCACAGCGGCGGGCCGCCGTCGCCGAGACTGTCGTGGCACACCAGCGCCTGCGACCGGCCGGTGCCCTCCCACGGCGCGTCGGTGGGCTCCTCGGTGCCGTGACCGCTGAACCACAGGAGCGCGGTGTCGCCCGGCCCGCTGCGGCCGAGATGCTGCTCGATGCCGGCCCGCACGGCGGCCAGGGTGGCGTCGCCGTCGTGCAACCGCCGGATGTCGGAGGCGACATGGCCCTGCCGCCGCAGCCATGCCTCCGCCTCCCGCACGTCGTTCACGCACCCCCGCAGCGGTGCCCCGGGGTAGTCGTCGATGCCCACGAACAGGGCGTTCAAGGTCCGCATACGGTGATCCTTTCAGGGGCCGCCGGGCACGCGCCGGGCGGATCCGGGGCGGATGCGGGGCTTCTTGGCTTATTCCCATGTCCATGCGGCCGCCGAGCAGTTGACTTGGCCGGAGCAACATCGACAACTCGGGAAAGGACAGCAGCGTGAGTTTCGGGGGACACAACCCGTACCAGCCGCCGGGGGCACCGTACGGCAACCCCTACCAGCCGCCGTCGAGCGGCAACCCGTACACGACACCGCCTGCGCCGAGCGGGAACCCGTACGTCGCACCGCCGGGGACACCGCCCAGGGTTCCGTACGTCCCGCCGCAGCCCGATCCGTACGGCCCGTACGGCCCGCGTCCGCCGCACACCTCCCTGTGGCGGCGGATGCGCGACGACGAGTGGCCGTCCCTCGGCGAGGTGCTGCGCGGCGGGCGGCAGCGCGTCCACGGCTGTGTGTGGGCCCTGCTGCTGTTGCCGTGTCTGTGGGGGCTGACCCTGCCCCTGCTCGGGTGGTACGCGCTGGCCCGTTCGGCCCGCAGCCGGGCGCGGCGGCTCTTCCCCGCGCGCGGCCACCGCCGTCTCGAGGACCCGGAGGTGGCGCGGGTGCAGAGGGCGCGCGCCTGGACCGCCGCCGTCATGTCCCTCCTCATCCTGATCGCCTACGGCAAGCCGGAGGACATGACCCAGGCCCAGGAGCAGTACTGGCTGCGGCTGGTGATCACGCCGTGGCTGCTGCTGCTCAGCGCGCCCGTGGTGGTGGCGGTGCTGCTGCGCTGGGCGCCGCCGCACGCGCGCACGGTCATGCGGCAGCGGCTGCGCGCCGCCGGGCGGTCGGCGCTGTGGTACTTCGGGGCGTTCGGCCTGGTACCGGTGCTCGCCGGGCTGGGCGGCTGGGCGGCCTTCGCGCTCACGGACGGGACGTCCGTCGGCGCGACGCGGATCTTCCTGGTGCCCCTGCTCTCCTTCGCGGCGTTCGTCCCGATGGTCTGGGTGCTGCTGTTCGTGCTGTTCGCCACCGGACCCGCCGTCCGCAGCGCCTTCAACACCGCGGAGGTGCACGCCGCCCTGCCCGCGCTGCTCACCGGCGTGCTCGTCTGGGAGTTCGCGGTCATCGGCCTGATCGCGGGCGGGCCTCCGCCCGGACCGCCGGTGATCCAGCTGTGCGCCGTGCTCGGCGGCCCGGCCACGGTAACGGCGGTGGCCTGGTGGGAGATCCACCGGCTGCGCACCCGGTACGGCGTGGTCCTGCGCCCCTGACCGGCGGCGGCCCGCCCACCGGTTCGGTGCGCGTCAGGGCGTCTGTGGCGGGGGCCGCCCACCCGCTCGGCGCGTGATGGGTGCCTGTGGCGGGTGGCCGTCGCGTGTGTCGGGGCGTATTCACCGGTGGGGCGGGCGTCAGGGCGTCTGTGGCGGGGCCCGCCCACCCGCTCGCCGCGTGACGGTACATCCCGCGGCGACGGCCCGCCCGCGCCGGGCCGGGCCGTACGTGCATGCCGGAGAACGTCTCCTCCGGTACCCCGGGTGCCACGGGGCCGATGCGCCGGCCGGGCCCCGGCCCGCAGGCCACCCGCCCGCGCCGGGTCGCCGAACGCGGCCCCGGCCCGCGGCTGCGGCCGCATGAACCCCACTGCCACCCGGTCACCCGGCGACGACCGGACCGCCCGCAGCCCCCGCCGCGAAAAATATGTAGGTGACGCACCCATGTGGTGAGGCACCATGGTGCGGCGACTGGGGACCCGCGCAGGCATCGTGCTGCGCTGAAGCCGTCGCCGGCCCGGGGGCGAACAGCGCGAGGAGGGGCGGCTGTTGGGCGCACTGAGCTGCGACCGTGCGCAGCGGCGAGGCCCACGCCGGGGGACGCCACGGCGTCCGCCATACTGACGCTCTCGCCCAGGGCAGAATTTTCATCTTTTTTCGAAAGGTTGAGTAATGACCGCGTCGCAACGGATTGAGCACAGCCCTCCCGAGGACAAACCTCGGGACAAGCTGGACAGCAAGGTCCTCCTCGTCGCCGGGGTGATCGTGCTCGGCGGGATCATGTCGATCCTCGACATCACGGTCGTCTCGGTCGGGCTGCAGACGTTCCAGAAGGAATTCGACGCGACCTCGGCCCAGGTGGCCTGGACGATGACCGGCTACACGCTGGCGTTGGCGAGCGTCATCCCGCTCACCGGCTGGGCCGCCGACAGGTTCGGGACCAAACGGCTCTATCTGCTGGCGATCGTTCTGTTCGCGCTCGGTTCCGCGCTGTGCGCGGCCGCCGACTCCCTCGAGATGCTGGTCGCGTTCCGAGTGCTCCAGGGCCTGGGCGGCGGCATGCTGATGCCGCTCGGCATGACGATCCTGACGCGCGCGGCCGGCCCCGAGCGGGTCGGCAGGGTCATGGCCGTACTCGGTATCCCCATGCTGCTCGGCCCGATCTTCGGCCCCATCCTGGGCGGCTGGCTGATCGACGTCGCCTCCTGGCACTGGATCTTCCTGATCAACCTGCCGATCGGTCTGATCGCCCTGGTCTACGCAGCGATCGTGCTGCCCAAGGACCGCGTGGAGCCGTCCGAGACCTTCGACTGGCCGGGCATGCTGATGCTGTCGCCGGGCCTGGCGACCTTCCTGTACGGCGTCTCCTCCATCCCGGAGGCCGGAACCGTCTGGGCGGGCAAGGTCCTGATACCCGCGGCGATCGGCCTGGTCCTCCTCGCCGCGTTCGTCCCGTGGGCGCTGCGGCGGCACAACATCCATCCGCTGATCGACCTGCGGCTGTTCCTCAACCGGGACCTGAGCATCGCGGTGATCGCGATGTCGCTGTTCGCGATGGCGTTCTTCGGCGCCAGCCTGCTGTTCCCGCTCTACTTCCAGCAGGTGCGCGGGGAGTCGGCGCTCGACTCCGGAGTGCTTCTCGCCCCGCAGGGCATCGGCGCGATGATCACCATGCCGATCGCCGGAATACTCGCCGACCGCATCGGTCCCGGCAAGATCGTGCTGACCGGCATCGTGGTGATCACCGTCGGCATGGGGATGTTCACGCAGCTCAGCGCGGACACGTCCTACACCTACATCGTCGCCGCGCTCTTCGTGATGGGCCTCGGCATGGGTGCCACGATGATGCCGATCATGGCGTCGGCGCTGGCCACCCTGAAGGACCACACGGTCGCCCGCGGATCGACCCTGATGAACATCGTCCAGCAGGTGGCGGCCTCGATCGGCACCGCCCTGTTCTCGGTGCTCCTCACCAACGGCCTCAAGGACATCACCGCGACCTCGCCCGTCGAGGTGCGCTCCGAGATGGGTGACGCGTTCGCCTCGGTGTTCCTGGTCGCGACCATCCTGGTCGCCGTGTGTCTCGTCCCGGCGGCGCTGCTGCCCCGCAAGAAGGTCAAGGCCACGGACCCCACCGTGCTGGCCGGACACTGAGTCCGGGAAGCGCGGACGCCGGCCGGTGCCGCGTGCCGTCGAGGCGATGACCTCGGCGGCACGCGGCACCGGCCGATCCGTGTACCGGGCGAACCGGCCACGGACGCCGGTCCCCTCTGTTGACAGCACGTCACATCACTCCCATCATGGGAGCGCTCCCATCGGCGACACCGGCCGCGCCGCCGTGCACGATCGCACCGCAACCACGCACCGTCCCTGTGCCACAGGCGCGGAACGTCCCGCCGTCGCGCCGGCACTCCGCCTGTCCGGCCGCACGGCCCCGGCATCCGCCGCCCCGCCCGTGCCGCCGGACCCCGAGGGAGGACCCCCCATGTCCTTACCGCAGAGATCCGGCCGCCAGGCAGGCGGTGCCACCGTCCGCACCGCCGCCGCCCTGGCCGCGGCGCTCACCCTGCTGTTCCCGCTGAACGCCGCCGGTGCCGCGTCGGCCGCCGAGCCCGACGTCCCCGCGGCCGACGCCGAGGTCCGGGTCAACACGCGGGCGTCGCTGGGCCGTATGTCCGACACGGCACGCGGCGTCAACACGGCCGTCTGGGACTCCCACATGAACGATCCCGTGGTCGCCGACCTGATGAAGGCGGCCGACGTCGGGGCGATGCGCTACCCGGGCGGTTCCTACGCGGACATCTACCACTGGGAGACCCACACCGCGCCCGGCGGCTACGTCGCCCCCGGTACCGGCTTCGACGCCTTCATGGGCACCGTCCGCGCCACCGGCGCCCAGCCGATCCTGATCGCCAACTACGGTTCCGGCACGCCCGAGGAGGCGGCCGGCTGGGTCCGGTACGCCAACGTCACCAAGGACTACGACGCCGAGTACTGGGAGATCGGCAACGAGATCTACGGCAACGGCCACTACGGCAGCGGCTGGGAGCACGACGAGCACGCGGACAAGAGCCCCCGGGAGTACGCCCGTCAGGTCCGCGCCTACGCCGAGGCGATGAAGGCCGTCGACCCGGCCGTGAAGATCGGAGCGGTCCTCACCACGCCGGGCGAGTGGCCGGACGGCATCGTGGGCGAAGGCGATCCGGGCGACTGGAACCACACCGTGCTCTCCGAAGTCACCGACGTCATCGACTTCGTGAGCGTCCACTGGTACGCGGGCGGCGCCTACACCACCGCCGAGGACGCCATGGCCAGGCTGACCCGCCTCCCCGGCGAACTGCGGGAGGTACGCGACCAGTTGGACCGGTACGCCGGTGCCGACTCGCCGCGCATCGGCATCGCGCTCACCGAGATCAACACCAACACCGGCGGCGCCATGCTGACCGCCCGCCCCAACGGGCTGTTCGCCGCCGACGCCTTCATGACCGCCCTGGAGAACGGAGCCTTCACCGTCGACTGGTGGAACACCCACAACGGCGCGGGACAGATCACCACCGTCGACGGCGAGACCGACTACGGCGACATGGGGATGCTCTCCAGCGGCGTCTGTACCGGCGACGTCTGCGAGCCGGCGCCCAACACTCCGTTCCACCCGTACTACGGCATGAAGATGACCGGTGAACTGGGCACCGCGGGGGACACGCTGGTCGCCGCCGAGTCCTCCGCGCAGGACGTCTCCGCACACGCCGTGCACCGTCGCGACGGCCGGCTGAGCGTCCTGCTCATCAACAAGGACCCGGACGCCGCCCGCACCGTCGACCTCGCCTACGACGGCTTCACCCCGTCCGCCGCGGCACCCGAGGCCGGCCGGTACGCGCGCGGCGACAGCGACATCACCGATGTCACCGACGGTACGGTGTCGGCCTCCCGGGTCACCGTGCCGCCGTACGGGATGCTCACCGTCACCCTCACCCCCGAGCCCGGCACCGGCCCCGGCGCATCCGGCGCCGAGGCCCCGGGCACTCCGGTGCTGGAAGCGGTGACCGACACCACCGCCCGCCTCTCCTGGCCGGGCGCGGCGGGCGCCGCCCGCTATCTGGTCCACGAGCGCGACGGTGCCCACACCTACGTTGTGGGCGAGAGCACCGGCACCTCCGTGACCCTGCGCAACCTGCCCCCGGGCAGCACCCACACCGTCAACGTGCTGGCGGCCGACTCCGCGGGCCGGCTCTCCGCGCCGTCCACCCCGCTGACCTTCACCACCGGCACCCCGCCGGACGCCCGCTGCGCGGTGACGTACCACCGCGACACGAGCTGGGGCAACGGCTTCGTGGCCACGGTCACCGTCCGGAACCTCTCGGACACCCCCGTCACCGGCTGGACCATGGACTGGGACTGGCCGACCGGGGGTCAGTCGGTGTCCTCCGGCTGGAACGCCGGATTCCACCAGACCGGCAAGCATGTCCGCGTGACCGCGCCCGACGGTGCCGGCCCGCTGGCCCCGGACGGCGGCTCCACGGCCTCGTTCGGCTTCGTCGGCGCCAACGACGGACCCAACCCGGACCCGACGGTCTTCCGCCTCAACGGCGCGGTCTGCTCGGGCGGCTGACACCGCGCAGTCGAGGAAGGGGGGCGGCCGGTACGACCGGCCGCCCCCCCTCTGCATGGCGAGCAGCGCCACACCGCGCCGGGACCCGCCCCGAGGGACCGCAGACGCGATCAGGGCGGTCGCGGGCACTTCCCGCTCGGTGTCGTCGACGGCTGCCCGGCGTGGCTGCCGCGCGGGGAACGCCGCGGCGCCCGGCTGTGAAAACACCCACGTGCCAACCCGTTGTCTCGGTTTGCCGTACTGCGAGTAACAAGATCACGATTGACGTGTGCGCCTCAGGCAACCACCTGGGGTGATCCATCCCCCGCGGGCGCCCGTGATCCGGCGTGCCCCGGCCGACCGTCAGGAACCCGAATGCAGCCGTCACCCGACCGTCTCGAGCAGGCACGCCAGGACTACGAGCACCATCTGCGTACCTGCCGCCAATGCGTCGCGGACGGCGCGCACTGCCCCGTCGCCAAGCACCTGAGACGGCTGTACAACCTCGCCAGAGTGGGCAGATGACCGGAAGCGGCCGCCGGCGGACGAGTGTCAGTGGCGGCCGCTAGCGTGCCTGTCATGCCGGATGCAGAAGACGTACGACGGATCGCCCTGTCCCTGCCGGACAGCACGGAGAAGGTCGCCTGGAGCATGCCCACGTTCCGGGTCGCGGGGAAGATGTTCGCCACCCTGCCCGAGGACGAGACCTCCATCGCCGTGCGCTGCCCCAAGGAGGAGCGCGACGAACTGGCCCTCGCCGAACCGGAGAAGTTCTGGATCGCCGGCCACGAGGCACAGTTCGCCTGGGTCAGGGTCCGGCTCGCCGCCCTGGAGGACGAGGGCGAACTGCGCGACATCCTCGCCGACTCCTGGCGCCAGGCGGCCCCGGCCCGGCTCATCGAGGCGCACCCCCGGCTGGGGCTGCCGCCCGCCGGCCGGACGGCACCGGCCTGACGGCGGCCCGGGACGAGCCCCCGGCCGTAAACGCGTGCGCGATCACCGCCCGGAGTGCGGTATGGTTTCCGTGCGCGTTCAGCCGGGGGAATCCCCAGGTCAGACGGGCAACGGGACGTGGCGCAGCTTGGTAGCGCACTTGACTGGGGGTCAAGGGGTCGCAGGTTCAAATCCTGTCGTCCCGACTTGTGACATCGCAGGTCGGAGGCCGTACCGGGGACACCCGGGACGGCCTCTTCGTCATGTCTCCCGCGGGGCGAACCGGCCCCGCACACCGACCGCCATGGGTGAGTCGCCGGCGGATGTCCTTGATGTGACACTTCGCCCTGTTTAGTCTTCGCCGGGTAGGCGCCGCCGCGGGGTTTCCCCGCGCCCGCGCCGCTGTCCCGGAAGCGAGGTGTGGAGCGCGTGGTGCGACGGACGCGTGTGCTGGTCGCGCTGACCCTGCTGGCCTCCGCGCTCGCCGCCTGCGGTGGTGACGGGGACACCTCCCGGCCCACCCTGAACTGGTACAACTTCCCCGACGACTCCGGTGCCCTGCAGCAGGCCGCCGACCGCTGCAGCCGGGCATCCGGCGGCCGCTACCGCATCAGCTACCAGAAACTGCCCCGCGCGGCCGACGGCCAGCGCCAGCAGATGGTGCGCAGGCTCGCCGCCGAGGACGACTCCCTCGACATCCTGGGCCTCGACGTCACCTGGGCCGCCGAGTTCGCCGAGGCCCGCTGGATCCGCGAGTGGACCGGCGAGGCGAAGCGGCGGGCCACCGAGGGCACCCTCCGCGTCCCCCTGCAGACGGCCACCTGGAAGGGCAGGCTGTACGCCGTCCCGTACAACACCAACACCCAGCTCCTGTGGTACCGCACGGATCTGGTGCCCACCCCGCCCGCCACCTGGGCCGAGATGATCGACATGTCCCGCGATCTCGCCCGGCGGGGAGAACCGCACTACGTGGAGATCCAGGGTGCCCAGTACGAGGGCCTCACCGTCTGGTTCAACTCGCTCATCAACAGCGCGGGCGGCACCATTCTCAACCCGAGCGCCACCGAGCCCTCCCTCGGCCCGCCCGCCGTACGGGCCGCCACGGTCATGCGGGAACTCGCGAACTCCCCGGCCGCCGACCCCTCCCTGCCCAACCAGATGGAGGACCAGAACCGACTCGCCATGGAGTCCGGCACGGCCGCCTTCGAGATCAACTACCCGTTCGTCTATCCGTCGATGAAGGCGAACAACCCGGCGCTGTTCAAGAACTTCCGCTGGGCGCCGTACCCGCGCGTCGACGCCGGCCGTCCCGCCCGCCCCACCATCGGCGGCATCGACCTCGCCGTGAGCGCCTACTCCCGCCACCCCGACCTCGCCTTCGAGGCCGCCCTGTGCCTGCGCGACCGGGAGAACCAGCTCACCGCCGCGCTCGACGGCGGACTCCCGCCCACCCTGCGCGCCCTCTACGACGAACCCGCCTTCAAGAAGGCGTACCCCTTCTCCCAGGAGGTGCTGGCCGCCCTGGAGTCCGCGAGCGTACGGCCGCTCACCCCCGCCTACCAGAACGTGTCGATCGCCGTCTCCCATGCCCTGTCCCCGCCCTCCGGAATCGATCCGAAGAGCGCGGTCGGCACCATCCGGGAACAGATCGACCAGGCCCTGCGATCCGAGGGTGTGATCCCGTGAGCACCATGGCGGAGCCTGCGAAGGCCAAATCGCGGAGCCGGAAGGAGATCTCCGCCGGCGCCCGGCAGGAACGCCGGCTCGGCTGGCTGCTGTGCGCACCCGCCGTCCTCGTCATGACCGCCGTGACCGCCTACCCCATCGGCTACGCGGTCTACCTCTCGCTGCAACGCTACGACCTGCGCTTCCCCGACCGGGCGGAGTTCGTGGGCCTGAGCAACTACGGGTCCGTACTGACCTCCCCGTTCTGGTGGGACGCCTTCTGGGTCACCGTGTTCCTCACCGCCGTGTCCGTGGCCATCGAACTCGTCCTCGGCATGGGCCTCGCCCTGGTGATGCACCGCACGCTCTTCGCCCGCGGCACCGTACGCACCGCGGTCCTCGTCCCGTACGGCATCGTCACCGTCGTCGCCGCCTTCTCCTGGCAGTACGCCTGGACACCCGAACTCGGCTACCTCGCCGACCTGTTGCCCAGCGGCGACGCCCCGCTCACCGAGCAGTGGCCCGCGCTGTGGCTGATCGTCCTCGCCGAGGTGTGGAAGACCACCCCGTTCATGGCGCTGCTCCTGCTCGCCGGCCTCGCCCTCGTCCCCGAGGAGACCCTGAAGGCGGCCATGGTCGACGGCGCCACCCCCTGGCAGCGGTTCACCAGGGTCATGCTGCCGCTGATGAAACCGGCCATCCTGGTCGCCCTCCTCTTCCGCACCCTCGACGCCTTCCGGATCTTCGACAACATCTACGTGCTCACCTCGGGCGCGCAGGGCACCGGCTCCCTGTCGATCCTCGGCTACGACAACCTGTTCACCGCGCTGAACCTGGGCATCGGGTCGGCGATCTCGGTCCTGATCTTCCTCTGTGTCGGGATCATCGCCTTCACCTTCGTCAGGCTGTTCGGCGCCGCGGCACCGGGCGCGGAGGTGAAGCGCTGATGGCCGCCGTCGGCAGGTCCCACGCCACCCGCTGGGGCGTCGTCAACGTCGTGGTGGTGCTGTACGCCCTGTTCCCGGTGTGGTGGATCGCCGCCCTGTCGTTCAAGGACCCCGGCACCCTCACCGACGGCAACTACATCCCCCGCGACTGGACCTGGGAGAACTACCGGGGCATCTTCGAGACCTCCGAGTTCACCCGCGCGCTGGTCAACTCGATCGGCATCGCCCTGATCGCCACCGTGATCGCGGTGGTCCTCGGCACCATGGCCGCCTACGCGGTGGCCCGGCTGAGGTTTCCCGGAAAGCGGCTCCTCATCGGCATGTCGCTGCTCATCGCCATGTTCCCGCCGATCTCCCTGGTGTCCCCGCTGTTCGAGATCGAGCGGATCATCGGGATCTTCGACACCTGGACCGGGCTGATCATCCCGTACATGACGTTCTCGCTGCCGCTGGCGATCTACACCCTGTCGGCGTTCTTCCGGGAGATCCCCTGGGACCTGGAGAAGGCCGCCAAGGTCGACGGGGCCACCCCGGCGCAGGCCTTCCGGCTGGTCATCGTGCCGCTGGCCGCGCCCGGCGTGTTCACCACCGCCATCCTCGTGTTCATCTTCTGCTGGAACGACTTCCTGTTCGCGATCTCGCTGACCTCCACCGAGTCCGCGCGCACGGTCCCCGCCGCGATCGCGTTCTTCACCGGCAGCTCGCAGTTCCAGCAGCCCACCGGGTCGATCGCCGCCGCGGCCGTGGTGATCACCGTCCCGATCATCATCTTCGTCCTGCTCTTCCAGCGGCGGATCGTCGCCGGACTGACCTCCGGGGCGGTCAAGGGATGAGCCCGAAGGCAAGGAGGCGCCACCCATGGCCGAGATCGTCCTAGAGGGAGTCACCAAGCGCTATCCCGACGGATCCCTCGCCGTACGGGACGTCGACCTCGACATCGCCGACGGCGAGTTCGTGATCCTGGTCGGACCCTCCGGCTGCGGCAAGTCCACCACCCTGAACATGATCGCCGGGCTGGAGGACATCACCGAGGGCACCCTGCGCATCGGCGGCCGGGTCGTCAACGACCTCGCGCCCAAGGAGCGCGACGTCGCCATGGTGTTCCAGAGCTACGCCCTGTATCCGCACATGAGCGTGCGGGAGAACATGGGGTTCCCGCTGCGGCTGGCGAAGGTCGACAAGGCGGTCATCGACAGCAAGGTGGAGGAGGCCGCCCGGGTGCTCGACCTCGGCGAGTTCCTGGACCGCAAGCCCGCCAACCTCTCCGGCGGCCAGCGCCAGCGGGTCGCCATGGGGCGGGCGATCGTCCGTGACCCCGAGGCGTTCCTCATGGACGAGCCGCTGTCCAACCTCGACGCCAAACTCCGGGTGCAGATGCGCACCCAGATCTCCCGGCTGCAACGCCGCCTGGGCACCACCACCGTGTACGTCACCCACGACCAGACCGAGGCGATGACCCTCGGGGACCGGGTCGTGGTGATGCGGCAGGGCCTGGTGCAGCAGGTCGGCAGCCCCGCCCAGCTCTACGAGATGCCGCGCAACCTGTTCGTGGCCGGCTTCATCGGCTCACCGGCGATGAACTTCCTCCACGCCTCCCTGTCGGGCGGAGCCCTGCGCACCCCGCTCGGCGACCTGCCCCTCGACGACCGTACGATCCGGGCGCTCGAGGAGCGCGACGCGCCCCGCGAGGTCATCGTCGGGCTGCGACCCGAGGCCTTCGAGGACGCGAGCCTGGCGCACGGGACCGGCGGCCCCGTCGTCACCGCCACCGTGGACGTGCTGGAGTCGCTCGGCTCCGACGCGTACGTCTACTTCAGCGCGGAGGGCGGCCCGGTGACGACGGCCGAACTGGAGGAACTCGCCACGGACTCCGGTGTACGCGACACCGGGGCCGGGGGCGGCCAGCAGATCGTGGCCCGGCTGAACGCCGCCACCCGGGCCCGTGAGGGCGCGCCCGTCGAACTCCGGGTCGACATGGGCAAGGCCCATGTCTTCGACCCGTCGACCGGGAGCAACCTCACCCACCCGGAGAAGCACTGAGGGGCGGTCCCTCAGACCACACAGCCGGCGTGCGCCAGCGCCTGCTTCAGCAGCACTCCGTGACCGCCCGGCATCTCGCTCTGCACCGCCTGCGACAAGGCCTCCCGCGGGCTGAACCACACCAGGTCGAGGGCGTCCTGCCGGGGCCGGCAGTCGCCCGTCACCGGCACGATGTACGCCAGCGACACCGCGTGCTGACGCGGATCGTGGAACGGGGTGACGCCGTGCGTGGGGAAGTACTCCGCGACCGTGAACGGCTGCAGCGACGCCGGGACGCGGGGCAGCGCCACCGGGCCGAGGTCCTTCTCCAGATGGCGCAGCAGGGCGTCGCGGACCCGCTCGTGGTGCAGCACCCTGCCGGAGACCAGGGTCCGGCTGACCGTCCCGTCGGGCCCTATGCGCAGCAGCAGCCCGACGCTGGTGACTTCACCGCTGTCGTCGACACGCACGGGCACGGCCTCGACGTACAGGATCGGCATCTGGGCGCGTGCCATCTCCAGATCGTCGGAGGACAGCCAGCCCGGCGTGGTTTCGGTCATGTCAGACATTGCTTGATCATACTTTCAGCGTGCAGGGCTTCACGGCCACCGCGCCGTACTGCGGCACCGCGGGGGCGTCGGACGTGGCATGCCAGCGCGAGCAGGACACCAGACCGGGCTCGATCAGATCGAGACCGTCGAAGAAGGCGGTGACGTCCGCGGCGCTGCGGGCGGTGATCGGGGGAGTGGCGTTGGCGTTCCAGAACTCCATGGCCGGGACCTGCAGTTCGCCGCCGACCTCGGTGTCGAACGTGGGGTGGGTGAGCACCAGGAAGCTGCCCGGGGGCACCTTCGCCATGATGCTGCGGACTATCTCCCGCGCCTTGGCGGTGTCGAGCACGAAGTTCAGGATGCCCAGCATCATCACCGCGATGGGCCGGGTGACGTCCAGGGTGCCGGCGGCGCGCTCCAGGATGGCGTCCGGGTCGTGCACATCGGCGTCGATGTAGGCGGTGGCGCCCTCGCGCGTGCCCGTGAGCAGGGTGCGGGCGTGGACGAGCACGATCGGGTCGTTGTCCACGTACACGATCCGTGAGTCCGGCGCGATCCGCTGCGCGATCTCATGGGTGTTGTCCGCCGTCGGCAGGCCGGTGCCGATGTCGAGGAACTGCCGCACACCGCGCTCACCGGCCAGATACGTCACCGCCCGGCCCAGGAAGTCCCGGTCGGCGCGGGCGATGTCCCGGATGACGGGGTTGATCGAGGCGACGTGCTCGCCGACCCGCTGGTCGACCTCGTAGTTGTCCTTGCCGCCGATCCAGTAGTTCCACACGCGCGCGTTGTGCGCCACACCGGTGTTGACTCTGGCCGAGCCGCTCGGCGGGGTGTGGCTCTCACTCACGGTCTCTCCCTCTCCCTCGCCCGTGGCGGCCGTAGCGGGCCACCGACGGCCATTGTGCCCCGCGGTGATCACGTTGTCCCGCGAATGAGGGAGGGGGAAACCCGTGTTGACGGCTGGTCACCGGGCACCGGCGTGCTCCAGCGAGTCCTCGGCCACGTCCTTGTCGATCGCCGCACGGACCAACGCGGCCGCGAGGACCGCCGGTTCGGTACGTCCCGCGAGGCCGAGGAGCCGCTCCCGGTCCTCGGGCAGGTCGAGCCGCCGCGCGCCCTGGAGGGCCTTGGCGTCCAGCTCGGGCGCCGCCTCCGGCCAGACACGCTGGACCTCGCGCAGGAAGATGTCGGCACCGGCCGGTCCCATGCCGGGGAACTCCCGCAGCAGGCGCCGCAGTTCACCCACGTCGCCATGCGCCTCCTCGCGGAGCCTGCGCAGATCACCGCCCCAGCGTTCGGCCAGCAGCCGGGCGCCGTCGCCCAGTTGTGTGGCGCTGCGCTCGTCGTAGCGGCGGTAGCCGCCCCGGCCGAGCGCGTCCACCCGTTCCTGCCACGTGGCCTCCGCCATACGGCGGGGGTCACGCAGGCCCGCCTCGTACAGGGCGCGGGCGGAGGCCACGGCGATCGATCCCCTGATCCGGGCGCTGAGCAGATGGGCCAGCACCAGCAGCCGGTACAGCGGCTGAGGGGTGTCCCGCAGCCTGATCCCGGCCTCCTCCGCGTACGTCGTGCCGTGCGCGCCGACGAGGGCGCGCACCACCCGCTCGTCCCGGCCGGCCACGGCTCACGCCTTGAGCGGGTCGTGGCCGAGGGACATCAGGTGGTGCCGGCGGGGGGTGTCCTCGGCCGTGGGCTCGTTCTCCATGTCCGTCTGCTCGGTCACGGCGTCCACGACCTCCTCCATCACCCGCAGATCGTCGTCGGTGAGGTCGGTGCGGCGCTTCTGCAGGATGGCGAGGACGTGCTGTCCCGTCTCGTCGCCGGCCCGGTCGGGCAGCGGCTCCGTCGTCTCACCGGCCTCGCTCACCCGCAGCCAGGCGGCCAGCTCCGCCGACGTCATGTTCACCACGCGGTGGAACTCGTCCCACAGCGCGTCCATCTCGAGGGCGTCGGTCATCATGTGCCCCTTACGTGCGTGTGTTTCCCGGGCGGGGCGGCTCGGGACCGCCCGGAGCCGCCGGGACCGCCCGGATCGGTCGGCGCCCGCCCTGGGGTCCAGGACCCGCGAGGCGGTTCACGACCCCCGGGCGGTTCAGGACCCGCCAGGCGGTTCAGGAAGCGCCCGGGTGGTTCTCCGCCTCGAACATCCAGCGCTGCTTCTCCAGGTCCGCGGTGATCGAGATCAGCAGGTCCTGGGTGACCAGGTCCGCCTTCTCGGTGGCGTCGATGCGCTCGCGCAGCCGTGTGACGGCCGCGCCCAGCGCCTCCGTCATCACCTCCACGGCCTGGGAGTCGCGCAGCCAGCCCTCCTTCGGGGCGGGCAGCGAGAAGACCTTGGCGATGGTCTCCGGACGGCCGTCCGGCGGCACGCCGAGCGCGGAGGACCGCTCCGCCACCGTGTCGGCGTGGGTGCGCGCGGTGGAGACCACCTCGTCCAGCTGGAGGTGAACGGAACGGAACCGCGGGCCCACGACGTTCCAGTGCGCCTGCTTCGCGATCAGTGACAGCCCGAGCAGGTCCACCAGGGTGTCCTGGAGGGCCTCGCCGGAAACCCGGCGGGCCTCGTCGGGCAGGGTGCTCCTCACAACGGTCATGGGGTGCCGTTCCTCCTTCTCGTGTCGTCGGGTGGTCCGGCGCGGCGGCGTCCGGCGCCCCGCGCGACCACTCCGTCGACGCGCGGGTGCCCGTGGCCGTCCGGGACAAACCCCCGCGGCGGCCGGCCAGGATCTTCCCAGGGGGCCACCCGCGGTCTATAGTCAAAAACTAGCGGTGCTAATTAATGGGTGCCGCCCCGCAGCACAGCCGTCGGCATCGGTCAGGAGTCCTGTCGTGCGTCCCGTCCACTTCGCGGCCGCCCGCCGCACCCCCATCGGCAAACTGCGCGGAGCCCTGTCCACCGTACGGCCCGACGATCTCGCCGCCGCCGTGATCCGCGGGCTGGTCGCCGACGTGCCCGCGCTGGACCCGGCCCGCGTCGACGACGTCTACTGGGGCGCCGCGAACCAGGCCGGCGAGGACAACCGCAACGTCGCCCGGATGGCCGCGCTGCTCGCCGGGCTGCCCGAGTCCGTCCCCGGCGCCACCGTCAACCGGCTGTGCGCCTCCGGCCTCGAGGCCGTGACCACCGCCGCCCGCGCCATCGCGGCCGGCGAGGCCGACATCGTCGTCGCCGGCGGCTCCGAGTCGATGAGCCGGGCCCCCTTCGTGCTGCCCCGCCCCGACGAGGCCCTCCCGCACCGCATCGAGACCGTCGACACCCGGCTCGGCTGGCGGCTGGTCAACCCCGCGATGAAGGAACTCCACGGGCTGCTGGCCATGGGCGAGACCGCCGAGGAGGTCGCCGCCCGGTACGACGTCCCTCGCGCACGCCAGGACGAGTTCGCCCTGCGTAGCCACCAGCGCGCCGCCGAGGCCCGCAAGAACGGCCACTTCGACGACGAACTCCTCCCCGTCACCCGCCCGGACGGCGTGGTCGTCGAGACCGACGAGTGCGTCCGCGAGGACACCTCGATCGAGAAGCTGGCCCGCCTGAAGCCCGTGTTCCGCACGGGCGGTTCCGTCACCGCGGGCAACGCCTCCCCGATGAACGACGGCGCCGCCGGCCTGATCCTCGTCAGCGAGGAGGCCCTCGACGAGCTTGGCCTGGAGTCGCTCGGCCGCTATGTCGCCGGCGCCTCCGCCGGCGTCCACCCGGACGTCATGGGCATCGGCCCCGTCCCCGCCACCCGCAAGGTGCTCGCCCGCGCCGGCTGGACCATCGGCGACCTCCAGGAGGCCGAGTTCAACGAGGCGTTCGCGGCCCAGGCCCTGGCCTGCGTCGACCAGCTCGGCATCGACCCCGGGCTGGTCAACCCCAGCGGCGGCGCGATCGCGCTCGGCCACCCGCTGGGCTGTTCCGGCGCCCGCATCCTCACCACCCTGCTGCACCGCATGCGCCGCACCGGCGCCGGACGCGGCCTGGCGACCATGTGCGTGGGTGTGGGACAGGGCAGCGCGCTGCTGGTCGAGAGGCACTGACCGGCACCCCGGGCGTCACAGGGCGAGACGCTCCTTACGGCCGCCGATTGCCTGCGCATAGCATCTGTCCCCGTAATGAACATGATGACGCCCTGGGACCTCAACGGCTGGGAGTTCGCCGCGCTCGCCTTCGCGGCCCTGCTCGTCGGCTTCTCCAAGACCGCCGTCAGCGGGGCCAACACGGTCAGCCTCGCCATCTTCGCCGCGGTGCTGCCCGCCAGGGCCTCCACCGGCATCCTGCTGCCCATCCTGATCGCCGGTGACATCCTCGCCGTCCTCACCTACCGCAGGCACGCCCACTGGCCCACCCTGTGGCGGCTGTTCCCGGCGGTCGCGGCGGGCGTCGTCGCCGGCACCCTGTTCCTGGTGTGGGCCGACGACGGGATCGTACGGATCTCGATCGGCGCGATCCTGCTGCTGATGGCCGGGGTGACGGTGTGGCGGCGGCGGACCGCCGCCGCGGACCGGGAGCCCGACGGGGTCAGCACCCGGGCGGGCCGGGCCAAGGCCCGCTCCTACGGCGTCCTCGGCGGCTTCACCACCATGGTCGCCAACGCCGGCGGTCCGGTGATGTCGATGTACCTGCTCTCCGCGGGCTTCCGGAAGCTCGGCTTCCTGGGCACCTCGGCGTTCTTCTTCCTCATCGTCAACACCTCCAAGCTGCCCTTCAGCGCCGGCCTGGGCCTGATCGACGCCGACTCGCTGCTCCTGGACGCGGCGCTCGTGCTGTTCGTGGTGCCCGGCGCGCTCCTCGGCCGCTGGGCGGTGGACCGGATCAACCAGCGGCTGTTCGAGCGGCTGGTGATCGCGGCGACCGTGGTGGGCGGTGTACAGCTACTGGTGCCCTGAGCGGGGCCCGGCCGCCTCGCTCCGCCCGCCCGGCTCGTCCGGGTCCGTGGGCGGTACGGCCGGCGGCTGCGGCTCGTACGGCGCGGGGTGCGGCCGGTGGAGCCGGCTGGGCGCGGCGGTACGGCCGACCGTCGCCGCCAGCTTGCGCAGCCGCCGCCAGTCCAGCCGGGGCGGGGCCTGGGTGACGCCGGGCCGCCTGCGGGGGACCCGGACGCGCAGCGCGCCGGGGGCGATACGGCAGTGGACCGGCGCGGGCAGCACCATCGCCTCACCGTCGACCCCGGCCTCGATCTCCGCCCGGTCCGCCTCGACGTGCACCTCGGTGGCGGTCACGATGGTCAGCCCGCTCGGCTCCGGGTTCAGCAGCAGGGCGGCGGCACTGATGGCGCCCTCCAGCTTCACCCCGAGGACACCGAGCGCGGCGCCGTCCAGCCGCTCCCGCCGGCCGAGACCGAAGGGGTCGCCGGTGCGGTACGGATTGTTGCTGACCAGCACGGCCTGCGGCGCGGTGAGCGTGGTGTCCCCGGCGCGCGCGACCAGCCGGGGCCCCTCCCGCCCGGTGAGCAGGCCGGGCAGCATCTCCAGACTCGTGCCGATCTTGTCGTCGCGGTAGGCGGGGCTCTGCACGATCGCCGCGTACGCGCCGAAGGAGGCGTTGTTCACGAACGGCTGCTCGCCCGCGAAACCCAGGTCGACGCGGAGCTCGACGCCGTCCGTGAGCGCGTCGAGACAGGCGGCCGGGTTCCCGCGGTCCAGGCCGAGGTCCAGGGCGAAGTGATTGCGCGTACCGGCGCTGATCACCAGGAACGGGATGTCGTGCTCGGCCGCCACCGCCGCCACCAGCGCCTGGGTGCCGTCTCCGCCGGCCGCCCCCAGCAGATCCGCGCCGTCCGCCACGGCCTGGCGGGCCAGCGCGGTGACGTCGTGCTGCTCGCCGGGTTCCAGCAGCACCACCTGGGCGCCCAGCCGCTCCGCCTTCTCCCGCAGCCGGAACCGGCCCACCTTGCCGCCGCCCGACCGGGGATTCATGATCAGCACCGGCCTCCGGGGCGGCGGCAGCCGCCGCTCCCGCACTTCGGCGTGGTGCCCGCCGCCCGGCCCGCGCAACGCGAACCTGCCGCTCCACACGGCCAGTCCCCACAGGGTCAGGGACACCAGCAGCGCCCAGAACAACGTCACGGCGAACAGGGCGATCAGACCCGCCGGAACACAGACGGCGACCAGCGCGGACACCCAGCGCAGCGGGCCCCGCTGGGTCAGCGTCCACCACACGGCGGCCGCGCTGAGCCCCAGTCCCGCGACCCCGCACACCAGCAGCAGCAGACCGCGCAGCCCGCCGTACACAAGGGGAGTCGCCACCGCGAGCGCCGCGGCGGCCAGCGCTCCCCGCGCCGCCCATCGCTGGGCGTGATAGCTCCGCCCACTCCAGTCCACGGCCATGGTTCCTCCCGTCACCCGGCGTCATCGTAGGTGGTGTGCGGACATGTGTGCGGCCGGACGCCGATCTTCGTCGGGCGGGCCGGTGCCCCGGGGGCCGGGGGCGAGGTCCGCGTGGGCGGTTTCGGCGGCACGGAGGGACTGGCGGACTGGCTGGGCGCACAGCGCGTGGACGCGGTCGTCGACGCCACGCACGCCTTCGCCGCGGCCATCACGGCGAACGCGGCACGTGCGGCGGCCGTCACCGGGTTGCCGCTGGTCGTTCTGCGCCGGCCGGGGTGACGGCGGTCCCCGACGTACCGACGGCCCCGCACCGGCTGGACGTCCTCGACCGGCCATGACCCGGCGGGTGGCCGTGCCCGGCCCGGAGCTGCCGCTCAGCTCTCGTCCGGGCGCCTGCGCAGCAGGTAGGTGTCCATGATCCAGCCCTTGCGTTCGCGGGCCTTCGCGCGGAGGTGCTCGATGCGCGGCGCGGCCTCGGCGAGCGGTCCGGAGACCAGGATCTCGTCCGGGGTGCCTATGTAGGCGCCCCAGTAGATGTCCACGTCCTGGTCGGCGTACGCGCGAAAGCTCTGGTGGGCGTCCAGCATCACCACCACGTCGTCCACGCCCTCCGGGAACCCCTCGGCGAGCCGCCGTCCGGTGGTGATCTGCACCGGGCGGGCGACCCGGTTGAGCCCCGTACGGTGCCGGGCGGCGAGCGCCGACACACTGCTGATGCCCGGCACGACGTCGAAGCCGAAGACGACCCGGCCGCGCTCCAGCACCTCCTCCAGGATGCCGATCGTGCTGTCGTAGAGCGACGGATCGCCCCACACCAGGAACGCCCCGGTCTGCTCCTCGCCCAGTTCCTCGGAGATCAGCCGCTCGTAGATGTCCGCGCGGGCGCTGCGCCAGTCCCCGACGGCGGGGGAGTAGGCAGAACCCCCGGCCTTCCGGTCCCGCTCCGGGTCACGCGCCTCGACGACGCGGTAGCCGCCCCCCGGTATGTGCGCCTCGAGCATGTCGCGGCGCAGCCCGGTCAGGTCCGCCTTCGCCTCACCCTTGTCCAGGATGAAGAACACGTCCGTGTCCCGCAGCGCCTTGACGGCCTGCAGGGTCAGCTGGTCGGGGTCGCCCGCGCCGATACCGATGACATGAATCTCTCGCACGCCCCGAGTCTGCCGCACGCCACCGACAACGCGTAGGGCGCATCCCACCCGGCCGTCAGCGCAGCCGTGGTGCCCGCGCACCCGCGTCCACCACGGTGCCGTCCTCCACCTCGGCCGCCAGTTCCCCCGCCCAGGCGATCACACCCGCCAGATCGATCCCGTGCGGCCGGAACCCGCCCTCCGCCGCCCACGCCTGCGCCGCCCCGGCCCCGCGCCGCAGCAGCCGCGCCCCGCCGGTGACGTTCCCGCGCGCGGCATGGGTGAGGCCCACCGCGAGCTGGGCCAGCCCCCGCCACAGCTCGCGCTCCTCCTGGGGCCCCGACTTCCAGGCGTCCTCGAACACCTCGTGCGCGTGGAACGGCTTCCCCTCGTCCAGCAGCCGCTGCGCCTCCGCGACACTCTCCTCCGGCCGCCGTACGACCCCTTCCGGCTGCCGGGCCACACCCGGCGCGCCGTACGGGAGGGGCCGCCCAAGGCCGTCACGCGGCCGCGCGTTGCGCGCCCGCCCCTCGCTGTCCCGGTCCCGCGCGGCGACCGTCCGGTCCGACGACGTGCTCTCCATGCTGCCCATGCGCCGATTGTCCCGCGCCCGGTCCGATTCGGGGCGTCCCGGGGGTGTGGGGTAAAGTGCTGTTCGCGCGATCACGCGGTTCACCGCACGTGAGCGCACCGGGACGTGGCGCAGCTTGGTAGCGCACTTGACTGGGGGTCAAGGGGTCGCAGGTTCAAATCCTGTCGTCCCGACTTTACGAAGTCGCGGGTCAAGGGCCGTTTCAGAGATCATCTGAAGCGGCCCTTGATCGTTCCCGGGACCGTGCGATGGCCGTTCCGCCGACCGCCCCGGCGGTGGCAGACGCGACTCCAGCAGCGACCACGCGCGATTCGCCGGGTCCCCCGCCCCGTAAGCCGACCGACGAGTGACCGGTCGGAAAAGTCGCATGATCCGCCGAATAATGCCCAGAGGGTGCGCCCGCTTTGCATCTCGGGCCCACGTATTCGAGCCGTATCTCTGCGTGGATGTGCTTATTCGAGCACGTGTGCGACCTCGTTATGTGATGATCCGAATGCGCTGTGGGTGCTTACCCACGGCGCGTTTCGACGTGTCCGGAAAGGTGGAGGATTCCGCTTGCGAAGATCCATAAGATCCATGAGGCACAGGGCGACCTGGCTCGGGGTGATCATGTTCTCCGTGCTGTTATCCCTGATGGCGCCCGCGGCCCAGGCCCAGGAAGAGGGGGAGCCGGCCGGCCGGTTCACCGTCACGCGCCCCGACGGGAGTCCCGCCGAGTGGCCCGAAGCGTCCGGGAACCTCAAGGAGCGTGTCGAGCGGTCTCAGCAGGAGACGCCAGGACAGACCCTGAAGAGGAACAGCCACGCGGAGAAAATCCAGCAGAGCAGGAAAGCCGAGCCCCGGCTCGCCGGAGACTTCCCTTCCGTGTCGATGACGGAATGCTATACCGCTCCGTACGGCGACAAGACTTCTCTCGTCATCAGCCACTGGCAGTGGTGCAGCTCACTCATCGGAAGCTACTCCTCCTACGACAAATGCAAGGGTCCGCCGCCCGGAAACGGGTGCGTGGAGATCGGAAGCGTTCAGTTCCGTGTGGGAATCATGGGGCAGGGATATCAGGAGAAGAGCGATCCCGGTGCTCGCAAGGTGCGGTACTGGATGCAACTGGACCAGCCAAAGGTCTTCGGAGCTCCACGCCTCACGGACAATCTTTCCTTCTTCGGCAACTGCATCAGCTTTTCCGCGGACAAGCCCTGCACCGCGGACCCGGGAAACGGGCGCGTCGACACCATAGCGGGATGGATGGCAGCGGGTCACGTGGACTGGGAGTACACGTCTCCCGAAGGAGCCCTCACCGGTGACAAGATCGCGTACTTCGACTTCTCCCTCAATTCTCTGGTGGCTCAGCAGTATCCGGTTCCGGGAATCGTCATAGCTCCTGGCACCACCGGATTCCGCTGCGACTCGGCTTCGTACATGAAGTGGCCGGTAGGTATCCCCTCCTACGGATGCGTCTTCGACGGAGTCATATCCACCTGGAAGTTCATGGCGAAGTCCGACGTCGCCGAAACCGCGAAGCACGTGTGGACGGCCCAGTTCAAGCCGAACCTCACCAGGCCGCCCAGTGTGGGCTCCAAGATGATTCCCGGATCGGTGCGGAGCGGTATGCCGCTCGACCGGCTGGCGGGAGCAACCGGCAGCGAAAACGATGTCCTCCATGGAAAGAACCGGGACAAGTCGACCGCGACCTGCAAGGTGAATTTCGGCAAAGAATACTCCAGAGGAAACACGCGCGACTGCGACGAATACCCGATGGCTTCGACCAGGGAAGGAGCCTGGACAGGTGACGCGCAGGACGAGGACGGCACGGCTCACTTCTCGGTGAGGCCATTGACCAAGGCCGACAACGGGGCGGCCGGGCGACTCCTCAATGATTTCTATCTCGCCGACCGGATCATCAACACGGATGAGTTCTACGTCGACGTCCGGGCGGCAGACGGAGGCCCCTACGCCGGGGTCGAGGAGCCGGTGGGCGTCTCTTCTCCGGTGTCGAACCGTTCCTGTGATCTCCGGCAGCCGGTCGTCTCCGATGTGAAGACCGGCACCGCACCGGAGAAGACCTTCCTGGACTACGCCAGGACGACGCCCGACGGATGGACCGGTGGGGACTCCACCTACTCCGTCGAGCTCCCGGACGGTCGCATCCTCTGGCTCTTCTCGGACACCTTCCTGGGCCCGCTCAACAGCGACGGCACCAGGCCGACGAGCGCACCGCTCGTCAACAGCACCATCGTGGTGCAGAACGGCCAGCAGCTCACCACCCTGCGAGGCGGGCCCAAGACGAGGCCCGAAGGTCTCATGAAGCCCGCCGCGGACCAACACTGGTACTGGCTCGGCGACGGTCAGCTGCACAAGGAGGGTGGCGTCACCTACCTCCAGGTGCTCTTCCAGGAGTACTACAAGTTCGGCCCAGGCTCATGGGACTTCGCGCACAAGGCCAACTTCGTGGCGACCTTCTCGCTCGACGACCTCGGCACGGCGCACGGACATGAGCCCCTGTACGTCGATCCGGTGCCCTCGACACCCGGGGTGGGCTGGGGATCCGCGCTCATGCCCGCCGGCCTGAGCGGCGACGGCTACACGTACATCTACGGAGTGGACGACGCCCCGCTGGACAAGAAGATGCGCATCGCC
This sequence comes from Streptomyces sp. NRRL WC-3626, assembly GCF_000718785.1. Lineage (GTDB taxonomy): Bacteria > Actinomycetota > Actinomycetes > Streptomycetales > Streptomycetaceae > Streptomyces > Streptomyces edwardsiae. Next base: position 73,308 of record NZ_JOCA01000023.1, read on the forward strand.
CGCGTCAAGGGCACCGACCTCACGGGGACGTGGGAGTACCTCAATCCGGGTGCCGGCGGCTGGATGAAGAGCGAGAAGCAGGCAGCCAACGTCCACAACGGAATAGCGAACGAGTACAGCGTCACCCCGTGGCACGGCGGATTCATGGTGGTCAGCCAGACCAGCAAGGAAGCCTTCAGCGGGGAGATCAAGGCATCCGTGTCCTGCTCTCCGCACGGACCCTTCCAACTGGAGACGGACGTCTACCGTATGCCCGAACCGGGACCCTGGGGCAGCTACGGGAACCCGAACATCATCAGCTACAACGCACACGTCCACAGCTCGATGCTCAACGGTGGGGCGGGCCCCTATACGCTCTCGTACAACGTGAACAGCATGGACAGCCGAGTCGAGGCCGGTGCTGATCACTACCGTGATCCGGGCATCTACAAGCCGCGGTTCATCACGTTCCGGATGACCCCCGGCGGGGGGACGTTGAAGTAGGCCCCCGACGCTGATCGCCGACCCGAAGGCCTGCCGGCTGATCCGCCCGGATCAGCCGGCAGGCCACATCTGCAGCAGCCAGAACTCCAGGGGGTCCTCGTGCGGCCCCTCGGGCGGGAAGGGATCGAGGGCCAGGGTCGCCACCAGGTGTTCCCGGCCCCGGCACAGGAGTCGCAGGACGTAGGTGCCGGACGGGACCTGGATCATGCCGTACGCGACACCGCCCAGGTCCACGACCGACACGTGTCCGCTCGACGATGCGCGGAAATCGCGCTCGTAGTCCCAGTCCTCGGAGGGCCTGGACGCGGGACCGTCCCAGACCTCCAGGCGCACCAGCGGGTAGAAGTCGTTGTCGCTGGAGTTCAGCCTCAGACCGTCCCCCGGGATCTCGACGACATCGTCGTCCGCGGGAGGCTCCTCGAAGAAGACGGGACCGATCTGAATCGTCCGGTAGAAGACCCGGGGGCGAATCTCGACGGCATCCACCACCTTGGCCATGTGCCCTCCCTGCGCCCGGTCTTCCAGCTGATGGATCGACGTGTCGCACTCTACGCGGCGGCCGTCCCGGGGCAGGCGCTTCAGCGCAGGGTGATCCGCGCGGTCACCGGCAGGTGGTCGCTGCCGGTGGCCGGCAGGGCGCGGATGCCGGTGACCGTCGCCGAGCGGGCCATGACCTGGTCGATCCGGGCCAGCGGGAGACCGGCCGGGAAGCTGAAGGCGAAGCCCCGCCGGGCCACGTTCATCCGCGAGGTGAGCGGCGACAGCCCGCGGTCGTCGACCGTGCCGTTGAGGTCTCCCAGCAGGATCACCGTGCCCAGCGGTTCGGCGGCGACCGCCTCGCCCAGCAGACCGGCGCTCTCGTCACGCCGGGCCGAGGTGAGGCCGCCCGCCCCGACCCGGACCGACGGCAGGTGCGCCACGTACGCGGCGACCTCGCCGTACGGCGTGCGGACCACGGCCCGCAGTCCGCGGCTCCAGGGCTCGGTGATGTCCCGCGGCTTGATGTCGAGCGCGCGGGCGCCGGTGAGCGGATGCCTCGACCACAGCCCGACGGTGCCCCGGACCGCGTGGTACGGATACTCCCGCGCGAGCGTCCTCCCGTAGACCGGCAGTGCGGCCGGGACCACTTCCTGCAGGGCGATGAGGTCGGGCCGCGCGGCGGCCAGGGCACGGGCCGTGCCCGCCGGATCGGTGTTCACGTCGCTGACGTTGTGCTGCACCACCACCAGCTCACGCGGGCCGGACTTCCCGGCGGGCAGGAACAGCCCGCCGAAGAGGTACGTCCACGCCACCGCCGGCAGCAGCAGGGCCACCAGGGCGGTGGCCGAACGGCGCAGCAGGGCCACGACGAGGAGCACCACGACCACCAGCCCGAGCCACGGCAGGAACACCTCCAGCAGACTGCCCGCCCGGCCCACGGAGTTGGGGACCAGCCGGTGGAACACCAGCAGCCCCGCCGTCAGTACGGCCGACCCCGCGAGTACCCGCCCGCGCGCCCACGACCACCTGCGCTGTGCCACGTCGCTTCCCGTCCGCTCGACTCCCTGTCTCAGGACGCGATCGCGGAGTGGATCAGTTTCAGCAGATCCGACACGCTTGACTTGGAGCGCTCTTCAAGCGGAAGACTCCCGATCCGTGCCCCGACAACGGGGTGCGAAACGGGAGGGAACACCCATGAAGTACTGCACCATCGGCACGGGTCCGCACAGCCGCCGGGTGAGCGTGCTCGCGCTCGGGGCGATGCTGTTCGGGTCCATGACCGACGAGAAGACCTCCTTCGCCGTACTCGACCGCTACGTCGAGGCCGGCGGGAACTTCATCGACACGTCCGACAACTACGCCTTCTGGACCGACGGCGGCCAGGGCGGACAGAGCGAGGAACTGCTCGGCCGCTGGCGCCGCAGCCGCGGGGCCGGTGACGAGATCGTCGTCGCCACCAAGCTCGGCGCCCGCCCCCTCGCCCCCGGCACCAGCTACACCGACAACCCCGAGGGCCTGTCCGCGAAGGTGATCCGGGAGGCCTCCGAGCGCAGCCGCGAGCGGCTCGGCATGGAGCGGCTGGACCTGCTGTACGCGCACATCGACGACCACACCGTCCCCCAGCGCGAGACGGTCGAGGCCTTCGGGGAACTGGTCGCCGAGGGCACGGTGGGCCTGCTCGGGGTGAGCAACCAGGCCGTGTGGCGGGTGGAGCGGGCCCGAGCCCTCGCGGCACAGGCCGGACTGCCCGGATACGAGGTCCTGCAGTACCACCACAGCCTGCTGCGGCCCCGCTCCGACGTGCCCAGCGACCTGTTCCCCGACGGCAACCTGGGCCACGTGGGCCCCGAGATGGCCGGCTATCTGCGCGCCGAGCCCGGCCTCACCCTGGTCGCCTACTCACCGCTGCTCGGCGGCGCCTACGCCCGCCCCGAGCGGCTCGCCGGCGACTACGACCACCCGGGCACCCCGGCCCGCCTCGCCGTGCTGCACGAGGTCGCCCGGGAGACCGGGGCGACGCCGGGCCAGGTCGTGCTGGCCTGGCAGCTCGGTCACGAGCTGCCGATCCTCCCGCTGGCCGGGGCGTCGTCGGTGGCGCAGCTGGACGAGAACCTGGCCGCGGTGGACCTGGAGCTGTCGCCGGAGCAGTGGGCCCGGCTCGACGCCGCGCACTGAGCACGCCTCACGGCCTGACCAGCAGCTGGAAGTCGAACGAGTACCGGGACGCGCGGTAGATGTGGGTGCCGTACTCCACCGCGCGCCCGGTGTCGTCGTAGGCCGTGCGCTGCATGGTGAGCAGGGCGGCGCCCTCCTTCTCGTCCAGGCGGGACGCCTCGGCCGCGGTGGCCGCGCGGGCGCCGACGGTCTGGCGGGCGCTGTGCAGGGTGATGCCGGCCGTGCGCATCATCCGGTACAGGCCGGTCGCCTCCAGCCGGTCGGTGTCCAGGGCGAGCAGGTCCGGCGGCAGGTAGTTGCACAGCAGCGCGACCGGCCGGCCGTGGGTGCGGCGCAGGCGTTCCAGGAGGGCGACCTCGGTGCCCTCGGCCAGTCCGAGGGCCGCCGCCACCGCCGCGGGCGCCGGGACCGTCTCGTTGCGCATCACCCGCGTGGTCGGGCCCTGCCCGGCCGCCTCCAGGTCGTCGTAGAGACTGCTCAGCTCCAGGGGCCGTCTGACCTGGCTGTGCACCACCTGGGTGCCCACCCCCCGCCGCCGGACCAGCAGCCCCTTGTCGACGAGGGACTGGATGGCCTGGCGGACGGTGGGCCGGGACAGCCCCAGCCGTACGGACAGGTCGACCTCGTTGCCCAGCAGATTGCCCGGGGCGAGGACGCCCTGCTCGATCGCCGCCTCCAGCTGCTGCGCGAGCTGGTAGTACAGCGGCACCGGACTGCCCCGGTCCAGGGCGAAGTCCAGCGTGCTCAGCGCGGGTTCGGTCGCGGCACGTGCGGGGCCACCGGTCTTCGCCATGGACGGTCCTCTCTGGAGCGGTGCGGGCGGGGTCAGAGGTGGCGGCGGCGGCCGGCGACCTCGGCGTCGTACCGTGTGCGCGCCTCCACGGCGGCCTCACGGGCGGACACCTCGGCCACCGGCACGTCCCACCAGGCCTCGGCCGGGGGAGCGGTCGCGGCGGGGTCGGTCTCGACGTACACGCACGTCGGCCGGCCGGAGGCCCGCGCCTCGGCCAGCGCGCCGCGCAGCTCCCGTACGGTCTTGGCGCGCAGGACGTCCATGCCGAGGCTGGCCGCGTTCGCGGCGAGGTCCACGGGCAGCGGGGCGCCGGTGAAGGAGCCGTCGGCGGCCCGGTGCCGGTAGGCGGTGCCGTAGCGCTCCGCGCCCACCGACTCCGACAGGCCGCCGATGGAGGCGTACCCGTGGTTCTGCACCAGGACCAGGTTGACGGGGAGGTTCTCCTGGACGGCGGTGACGATCTCGGTCGGGTTCATCAGGTAGGTGCCGTCGCCGACCAGCGCCCACACGGGTGTGCCGGGCGCGGCCTGCTGCACTCCGAGGGCGGCCGGGATCTCGTAGCCCATGCAGGAGTAGCCGTACTCCAGGTGGTACTGGCGGGGGCTGCGCGCGCGCCAGAGTTTGTGCAGGTCGCCGGGGAGCGAACCGGCCGCGTTGATCACCACGTCCTCGTCGCCGACCACCGCGTCGAGCGCGCCGAGGACCTGCGTCTGCGTCGGTACGGCCGTGTCGTCGTCCGCGCGGAAGGCGGTCTCCACGACCCGCTCCCAACGCTCCTTGCCGGCCCGGTACTCCGCCTCGTACGACTCCTGCACACGATGGCCGGCCAGCGCCCCGGCCAGCTGCTCCAGCGAGGTCCGCGCGTCGCCGACCAGGGTGCGGGCCGCCAGCTTGTGCGCGTCGAAGCCGGTGATGTTGAGGTTGAGGAAGCGGACGTCCGGGTGCCGGAAAAGGGTGCCGGAGGCGGTGGTGAAGTCGGAGTAGCGGGTGCCGACCCCGATCACCAGGTCGGCGGTGCGGGCGAGTTCGTCGCTCACCGCCGTGCCGGTGTGGCCGATGCCGCCGAGGTCGGCGGGGTGGTCGTGGCGCAGGGAGCCCTTGCCGGCCTGGGTGGAGGCGACGGGGATGCCGGTGGCCTCCACCAGCGCCCTCAGCGCCTCCTCGGCCTCGCTGTGGTGGACCCCGCCGCCCGCGACGATCAGCGGCCGCCGAGCCGCCCGTACCGCAGCGGCGGCCGCCGCCAGTTCCGCCGGGTCCGGGGCGGGACGCCGTACGGACCAGACGCGGTCGGCGAAGAACTCCTCGGGCCAGTCGTACGCCTCCGCCTGCACGTCCTGCGGGAGTGCCAGCGTCACCGCGCCGGTCTCGGCCGGGTCGGCGAGTACCCGCATCGCGTTCAGCGCGGAGGCGATCAGGGCCTCGGGGCGGGTGACACGGTCGAACCAGCGCGACACCGGGCGGAGCGTGTCGTTGACCGACACATCGGCCTCGACGGGGTGTTCGAGCTGCTGCAGCAGCGGATCGGCGACGCGGGAGGCGAAGTAGTCACCGGGGAGCAGGAGTACGGGCAGCCGGTTGATGGTGGCGAGGGCGGCGCCCGTGACGAGGTTGGTGGCGCCGGGGCCGATGGAGGTCGTGACCGCCTGCGCCGAGAGCCGGTTGAGCTGGCGGGCGTGACCGACGGCGGCGTGCACCATCGCCTGCTCGTTGCGGCCCTGGTGGTACGGCATCACATCGCGGTACTCGACGAGTGCCTGCCCGACGCCGGCCACGTTGCCGTGGCCGAAGATGCCCCAGGTGCCCGCGATCAGCCGGCGGCGCACGCCGTCGCGTTCGGTGTACTGCGCGGACAGGAACCGCACCAGGGCCTGGGCGGTCGTCAGTCGGCGGGTGGCGGCGCTCATACGGACCTCTCCGGTGCGGTGTAGAGGGGAAGGCGGGGGTCGGCCGGCTGCTCGGGCCAGGTGTCGCGGATCCAGGCGTGGTCGGGGTGGTCGCAGATCAGCCAGGCGCGTTCGGCCTCCGGACCCGCCATGACGTTGAGGTAGTACATGTGATGCCCCGGCACGGCCATGGACGGGCCGTGCCAGCCGTCCGGGATGAGGACGACGTCGCCGTCGCGCACCTCGGCCAGCACATCCGTCCCGCGGCCCGGACCGGACGGGGAGACCCGCTGGTAGCCGAGACCGGGGGTGCCGTCGTGGGCGGCGAACTCGAAGTAGTAGATCTCCTCCAGCACGGACTCCTCGCCGGGCCGGTGTTCGTCGTGCTTGTGCGGCGGGAAGGACGACCAGTTGCCGCCCGGCGTGAGCACCTCGACCGCGATCAGCTTGTCGCACTCGAAGCCCTGTCCCGCACCGCCTCCGGCGGGGGCCGCCGCACCGAAGTTGTTGACCTGCCGTGAGCAGTTGCCGGTGCCGCGCAGCTCGACCGGGACGTCGGAGGCGGGCCCGTAGCGGGCAGGCAGCCGGCGGGTGCAGCGGGCGCCCGTGAGCGCGAACCGGCCGCCGCCCGCCGAGGCGACCGTCGCGCGGGCGTCGCGCGGGACGTAGGCGAAGTCGGTGACACCGTCGAACACACTCGTGCGGCCGGTGAGTTCGAAGGTGTCGTGGCCGAAGTCGTCGTCGGCCGTGACCGTGCAGCCGCCGCTCAGCGGCAGCACGATCCACTCGCTGTCACCCGCGTCGAAGGTGTGCGCGCCGCCGGGCGGCAGTTCCAGCACACGCAGACTGGAGTAGCCCCAGCCCGCCGACTCCGGGCTCACGTCGACGGCGTACGGGCCGGCCGGCGCCCCGCCGGCCGGAAGGTGATGTGTCATGCCATGCCTCCGTGTCGCAACGGGCTTCTCACAACAGGCCGACGGCCGTGTCCACCGCGGTCTCCACACTTCCCTCCGCCGGATAGAGCAGCGAGCGGCCGACGACCATCCCCATCACGGTCGGCAGCCGCAGCGCCTTGCCCCACCGCTCGTACGCCGCCTCCTGGTCGCCGACCTCGCCGCCGAGGAGTACGACGGGCAGCGTCGAGGCCGCCAGCACCTCCGGCATCGCCTCGACGTCGTCGGTGACGGGGAGCTTCAGCCAGGTGTAGGCGGAGGTGCCGCCCAGACCGGAGGCGATGGCGATGGAGCGGGTGACGGCCTCGGCGGACAGGTCGTTGCGGACCCGGCCGTCCACCCGGCGCGAGATGAACGGCTCCACGAACACCGGCAGCCGGCGCTCGGCCATCGCGTCCACCGCGCGGGCCGAGGACTCCAGGGTGGCCAGCGAGCCCGGGTCGTCGTAGTCGATACGGACCAGCAGCTTGCCCGCGTCGAAGCCCATCCGCGCGATGTCCTCGGCGCGGTGGCCGGTGAAGCGGTCGTCCATCTCGAAGGACGCGCCGGCCAGACCGCCCCGGTTCATCGAACCCATGACGACCTTGTTCTCCAGCACCCCGAGGAGCAGCAGGTCCTCCAGGATGTCGGCCGTGGCCAGCACCCCGTCGACGCCCGGCCGGGACAGCGCGATGCAGAGACGTTCCAGCAGATCGGCGCGGTGGGCCATGGCCAGCCGCCGGTCACCGATGCCGAGCGCCCCCCGGGCGGGGTGGTCGGCGGCCACGATCATCAGCCGGCCGCTGTCGCCGATCAGCGGGCGGCGCGCCCGGCGGGCGGCCGCCTCGGCGACGGCCTCCGGATTGCGGGCCCGGACCGCGGTGAGGTCGGGGATGCTGAGATTCAAGGAAGGGCTCCGTTCAGGACTGGCTCGGCAGGTCCGCCGGGACCGGCGGGGCGGACCGCGCGAGAAGGTCCGCGACCTCCCGCCCGGTCGGCATGGCGGACGAACAGGCGAGGCGCGAGGCGACGAGGGCGCCGGCGGCGTTGGCGTGGCGCATGGTCCGCTCCAGGTCCCAGCCGGAGAGCAGACCGTGGCAGAGCGAACCGCCGAAGGCGTCACCCGCGCCGAGACCGTTGACCACCTCGACCGGCACCGGGGGTACCTCGGCCCGGGTGCCGTCGCGATGCACCGCCAGCACACCGCGCGGGCCCTGCTTGACCACGGCCAGTTCCACACCGGCCGCCAGCAGCGCCCGCGCGCACGCCTCCGGTTCACGCACCCCGGTGGCGATCTCGCACTCGTCGAGGTTGCCGACCGCGACCGTGGCATGCCGCAGCGCCTCGCGGTAGTAGGGGCGGGCCTGGTCCGGGTCGCGCCAGAACATCGGGCGCCAGTCCAGGTCGAAGACGGTCGTCCCGGCCCGGGCGCGGGCCTCCAGGGCGGCGAGGGTGGCCGAGCGGCTCGGTTCCTCGCTCAGACCCGTGCCGGTGATCCAGAAGATCCCGGCCGCGCGTACGGCGGCCAGGTCCAGCTCGTCGGCGTGGATCTCCAGGTCCGGGGCCTTGGGGCGGCGGTAGAAGTACAGGGGGAAGTCGTCCGGCGGGAAGATCTCGCAGAAGGTGAGCGGGGTCGGGTACGCGGAGACCGGGGTGACCCAGCGGTCGTCCACGCCGAACTCATGCAGAGCCTCGTGCAGGAACGTGCCGAAGGGGTCGTCACCGGTGCGGGTGACGATCGCCACGGAACGGCCCAGCCGGGCGGCCGCAACCGCGACATTCGCGGCCGATCCGCCCAGGAATTTCCCGAAAGTCTCCACCCGCGCCAGCGGAACCCCGGTCTCCAGTGGATAAAGATCGACCCCGATGCGTCCCATGGTGATCAGGTCGAAATATGGTGGTGAGTCGGCCATTGAGCGACGCCTCTCGAGCTACTGGGGATGCGGGTCCCAAAGCGCCCTGCCACGGTGGGGACGTGGATTCCAGGGACCTGCCACCCCACAGGTGTAGGTCTCCGAGGGCGGCGATGTCAATAGTTTGTACTTACATTCGGACTAGTACGTGAACTGATGTCTTAACAAAGTATTGACAGCGGAGGCTTCTGGGGATTGGATCGCGTCCCAGCATGACCGCCGTGTTCTATGGCACACCCGGACTTCCGAGGCACCGGATCCTCGGACTCCCGCCCTTTCCCCGCGTAGCACAGTGAGGTGCAGGACAGATGGACCGCTCTTCGCACACCCGCTCCCGCAGAATCGCGCCGTTCGTCGCGGTCGCGGCGGCAGCCACCCTGGCCCTCGCCGGCTGCTCCAGTGACTCCGGCGGCAAGAAGTCCGAGGAGGGTGGAGCCGACGCGTCGGCGGGCAAGGCGAACACGCCCCGTATGAAGGTCGCCCTCGTCACCCACCAGGCGCCCGGCGACACCTTCTGGGACATCGTGCGCAAGGGCGCCGAGGCCGCCGCCGCCAAGGACAACATCGACCTCGTCTACTCCGCCGACCCGAACGCCGGCAGCCAGGCCACCCTGGTGCAGAACGCGATCGACCAGAAGGTCGACGGCATCGCGGTCACGCTTGCCAAGCCGGACGCGCTGAAGGCCGTCATAGCCAAGGCCAACGCGGCGGACATCCCCGTCGTCGGCCTCAACTCCGGCCTGACCGACTGGAAGGACCTCGACCTGCTCGAGTTCTTCGGCCAGGACGAGTCCGTCGCGGGCGAGGCGTTCGGCAAGAAGCTGAACGAGGTCGGCGCCAAGAACGCCGTCTGCGTCATCCACGAGCAGGGCAACGTCGGCCTGACCCAGCGCTGCGACGGCGTGAAGAAGACCTTCGAGGGCGAGACCCAGATCCTCAACGTCAACGGCACCGACATGCCGTCCGTGAAGTCGACCATCACCGCCAAGCTGAAGCAGGACTCCGCCATCGACTACGTCGTCACCCTCGGCGCGCCCTTCGCGCCGACCGCGGTGCAGTCGGTGGGCGACGCGGGCAGCAAGGCGAAGGTCGCCACCTTCGACCTCAACAAGGAGCTCACCAAGTCGATCTCGGGCGGCGACATCGAGTTCGCCGTGGACCAGCAGCCCTACCTGCAGGGCTACCTCGCCGTCGACGGCCTGTGGCTCTACAAGAACAACGGCAACTACAGCGGCGGCGGCGAGCAGCCGGTGCTGACCGGCCCGGCGTTCGTCGACAAGTCCAACGTCGACGCGGTCTCCGAGTACGCCGCGAAGGGCACTCGGTGATGAGCATGGCCCAACAGGCTGAGCCGGCGGTGACCCCACCGCCGGCCCCCGGCCCGAAACAGAGCGACGGCCGCACCCGGCGCCGCCCGCTCGCACTGCGGCTCCTGGCCCGCCCCGAGGTGGGCGTGTTCCTCGGAGCCGTGGCCGTCATGGTGTTCTTCCTGATCACCGCGGCGCCGATGCGCGACGGCAGCTCCATGGCGAACATCCTGTACCAGTCGTCCGTCATCGGGATCATGGCGCTGCCCGTGGCCCTGCTGATGATCGGCGGCGAGTTCGACCTCTCGGCCGGTGTCGCCGTCGTGACCTCGGCACTGACCGCGAGCATGCTCAGCTACCAGCTCACCCTGAACGTGTGGGTGGGCGTGATCGTCGCCCTGGTGGTCTCCCTGGCCATCGGCGCCTTCAACGGCTGGCTGCTGGTCAGGACGGGGCTGCCCAGCTTCCTGGTCACCCTCGGCACCTTCCTGATCCTGCAGGGCGTGAACCTGGCGGTGACCAAGCTCGTCACCGGCAACGTCGCGACCGACAGCATCGCCGACATGGAGGGCTTCGACCAGGCCAAGGCCCTCTTCGCCTCCAGCTTCGACCTCGGCGGCGTCCAGGTGAAGATCACCGTGGTGTGGTGGTTCGTCTTCGCCGCCCTCGCCACCTGGGTACTGCTGCGCACCAAGTACGGCAACTGGATCTTCGCCGTCGGCGGCAACAAGGAGAGCGCCCGCGCGGTCGGCGTCCCGGTCACCTTCACCAAGATCTCCCTGTTCATGCTGGTCGGCTTCGGCGCATGGTTCGTCGGCATGCACAACCTGTTCTCCTTCAACACCGTGCAGTCCGGCGAGGGCGTGGGCCAGGAGCTCATCTACATCGCCGCCGCCGTCATCGGCGGCTGTCTGCTGACCGGCGGCGCCGGCAGCGCGATCGGCCCGGTCTTCGGCGCCTTCATGTTCGGCATGGTGCAGCAGGGCATCGTCTACGCCGGCTGGAACCCGGACTGGTTCAAGGCCTTCCTCGGCGTGATGCTGCTCGGCGCCGTCCTCATCAATCTGTGGGTCCAGCGCCAGGCGACCCGGAGGTGACCGAAATGACCGACAAGACCACCGGTACCGCGTCCGACGGCGACCGCCCCCTGGTCGAACTCCGCGCGGCCGGCAAGTCCTACGGCAACATCCGCGCCCTGCACGGCGTCGACCTCACCGTCCATCCCGGCAAGGTGACGTGCGTCCTCGGCGACAACGGCGCCGGCAAGTCCACCCTCATCAAGATCGTCTCGGGGCTGCACCGGCACACCGAGGGCGAGTTCCTCGTCGACGGCGAGCCGGTGCGCTTCTCCACCCCGCGCGAAGCCCTCGACAAGGGCATCGCCACCGTCTACCAGGACCTCGCCGTCGTCCCGCTGATGCCGGTGTGGCGGAACTTCTTCCTCGGCTCCGAGCTGACCAGGGGCCCCTGGCCCGTCCGCCGCCTCGACATCGACCGTATGAAGAGGACGGCCGACGAGGAACTGCGCAACATGGGCATCGTCCTGGACGACCTGGAGCAGCCCATCGGCACGCTCTCCGGCGGCCAGCGCCAGTGCGTCGCCATCGCCCGCGCCGTCCACTTCGGCGCACGCGTGCTGATCCTGGACGAGCCGACGGCCGCCCTCGGCGTCAAGCAGTCCGGTGTGGTCCTGAAGTACATCGCCATGGCCCGCGACCGCGGCCTCGGCGTCATCTTCATCACCCACAACCCGCATCACGCCTATATGGTCGGCGACCACTTCAGCGTGCTGCGCCTGGGCACCCTGGAACTCAGCGCCACCCGCAGCGAGGTCGGCCTCGAGGAGCTGACGAACCACATGGCCGGCGGCGCCGAACTGGCCGCGCTCAAGCACGAGCTGGCGCAGGTCGGCGGCGTCGACACCGAGGAACTCCCCGAGGAGGGCGACCTCCAGGCCCCCGTAGCCGCAACTCCGGAAGGAAAGTCCTGACATGGCAGTCGCGCTCGACCGCATCCGGGTCGGTTCCGCCCCCGACTCCTGGGGCGTCTGGTTCCCCGACGACCCGCAGCAGGTGCCCTGGCAGCGCTTCCTCGACGAGGTCGCCGAGGCCGGCTACTCCTGGATCGAACTCGGCCCCTACGGCTACCTCCCCACCGACCCGGCACGCCTCGGCGACGAGGTGAAGAAGCGCGGCCTCAAGGTCTCCGCCGGCACCATCTTCTGCGGACTGCACCGCGGTCCCTCCGAATGGGACAGCACCTGGGAACAGGTCAGCCGCGTCGCCGCCCTCACCCAGGCCATGGACGCGAAGCATCTGGTGGTCATCCCGTCCTTCTGGCGCGACGACAAGACCGCCGAGATCCTCGAGGAGCCCGAACTCACCACCGAGCAGTGGGGCCACCTCACCCGGGGCATGGAACGCCTCGGCCGCGAGGTGAAGGACACGTACGGCCTGGACATCGTCGTCCACCCGCACGCCGACACCCACATCGACACCGAGGAGCACGTCGAGCGCTTCCTCGACTCGACCGACTCCGACCTGGTCGACCTCTGCCTGGACACCGGCCACTACGCCTACTGCGGCGGCGACAGCGTCAAGCTGATCGAGACCTACGGCGAACGCATCGGCTACCTCCACCTCAAGCAGGTCGACCCGGAGATCCTCGCCGACGTCGTCAAGAACGAGGTCCCGTTCGGACCGGCCGTGCAGCGCGGGGTGATGTGCGAACCGCCCGCCGGCGTTCCCGAGCTGGGCCCGGTCCTCACGGCCGCGCAGAAGCTGGGCGTCGACCTGTTCGCCATCGTCGAGCAGGACATGTACCCCTGCGAACCGGACAAGCCGCTCCCCATCGCCGTACGCACCCGCAAGTTCCTCCGCTCCTGCGGCGCCTGACGAACCGGAGGGACACGATGAGCCGGCGCGAACCGCTCGGTGTCGCCGTCATCGGCACCGGCCGTATGGGCGCGGACCATGTACGCCGGATCGACCGGGTGGTCAGCGGCGCGCGGGTCACCGCCGTCGTGGACCTCGACGCCCGGCGCGCCGAGGCCGCCGCCGCGGGCATCGACGGCTGCGGTGTCCACACCGACCCGGCCGCCGCGATGGCGGCGGCCGACGTCGACGCCGTGCTCATCGCCTCCTCCGGACCGGCCCACGAGGCGGCCCTGCTCTCCGCCTTCGAGCGAGATCTGCCGGTGCTGTGCGAGAAGCCGCTCACTCCGGACGCGGCGTCCGCGCTGCGCGTCATGGAGGCCGAAGCGGCCCTCGGGCACCGCCGGGTGCAGGTCGGGTTCATGCGCCGCTACGACGCCGAGTACGTGCGGCTCAAGGCGCTGCTGGAGACGGGGGAGCTGGGGCGGCCGCTGATGCTGCACAACCGGCACCGCAATGTGGCGAGCGCGCCGTTCTTCACGAGCGGGATGCTCATCACCGACTCCGTGGCCCATGAGGTGGACGCCACACGGTGGCTGCTCGGGCATGAGATCGCCGCAGTGACGGTACTGCGGCCCACGCCGTCCGCGGGAGCGCCCGACGGGCTGCTCGATCCGCAGTTCGTCGTGCTGGAGACGGACGGGGGCGCGCTGTCCGACGTCGAGATCTTCGTCAACTGCGGTTTCGGCTACCAGGTACAGGCCGAGGTGGTCTGCGAACGCGGCACCGCCCGCATCGGCGACGGGCACGCGCTGGTCACCAACCTGGGCGGCCGCTGGGGCGGCGCGATCGCCCAGGACTGGACCGAACGCTTCGCGCAGGCGTACGACGACGAGGTCCAGGCCTGGGTCGACGCGACCCGGCGCGGTGAGGTGACGGGGCCGAGCACGTGGGACGGCTACGCCGCGGCGGCGGTGTGCGAGGCGGGGGTACGGGCGCTGGACACCGGCGGCCGCGTGGAGGTCGACCTGGTCGAGCGGCCCGAGCTGTACAAGTAGCACCTTCCGCCGCTGTGGGCAGTCGTTCCGCAGGGCGATGGGGGCACCTCCCCCGCCTTTCAGGCAAGGGGGGAGGGTGGGCACAGCCAACAACGCGGGGCACCGTTCAACAAGGCCCCGCTGTACGGGCGTAGTGGTCAGGCCGTGCTGCGAGGGCGCGGGGGCAGCCCCGCCGACTCGTAGCACGCGTCGATCAGCCGCATCGTCGCCACCGCGTCGTCCGCGTCCAGAGGAAGCGGCGCATCGGCGCGTACCCGGGCCGCGAACGCCTCCAGTTGGTACGCGTACGACGACCGGGTGCCGAGATGTTCCGTGCGTTCGCCGTCCGGGGTGCGGACGATGACTCGGTCGTCCTGCTGCGGAAGCACGAAGTTCGGGGCCGTCGCCTCGCCCCGGCTGCCGACGATCCGCATGCTCATCTCCAGCCGGTCGTACGCCATATGGCACCGCGCGCTGCCCGTCGCGCCGGACGGAAAGCCGAGGCCGGCGTCCAGCCACTCGTCCACCCCCGGCGCCCCCGCACGCTCACCGGCCCGAGCCGACAGCACACGCGGCGCACCGCCCGCCCACGGCGCGAGCATCCGCAGCGCGTGCACGCCGTAACAGCCCAGGTCCATCAGCGCACCGCCCGCCAGGGACAACGACCAGCGGGGGTCGGCGGCTTCCGGCGCGGGGATCGCCACCATGGCCTGTGCATGCCGGAGTTCACCGAGCTCACCGGAGGCCAGCAGCTCGTGCAGCCGCCGCGTGACCGGATGGAACAGGTAGTGGAACGCCTCCATGAAGACCGCGCCCGACCGGGCGGCCGCCTCCCGGACCTCCTCCGCCTCCGCCGCGTTGCTCGCCGACGGCTTCTCGCTCAGGACGTGCTTGCCCGCGGCCAGCGCCGCCAGATTCCACGGCCCGTGCAGGCCGTTGGCGAGCGGGTTGTAGACGACGTCGACCTCGGGGTCGGCCAGCAGCTCGGCGTACGAGCCGAGAGCCCGCTCCACGCCGTGGGCCGCGGCGAACGCCTCGGCGCGGGAGCGGTCGCGGGCGGCCACCGCGACCAGGCGGTGGCCGGTCGTCCGGGCCGGGACGACGAGGGAGCGCTCGGTGATCCGCGCGGCTCCCAGGACGCCGATACGCAGGGGTTCCCGGCCGGACTCGCTCATGCCTGCCGTACCTCCTCGACGGTGACGGGACGGTGCTCGTGCAGGGACAGTGTGCACGCCTCCGCGATCCAGCCCGCTTCGAGGGCCTCCGCGATCGTGCACGGCGAGGGGCGGGAGCCCGCCACGACCTCGGTGAACGCGGTGAGTTCGGCGCGGTAGGCGTCCGTGAAGCGGTCCATGAAGAAGTCGTGCGGGGTGCCCGCCGGGAAGGTCGTGCCGGGCTCCACCGACCGCAGCGGCAGCTTTTCCTCCAGGCCCACCGCGATGGAGTCGGCGAAGCCGTGGAGTTCCATGCGGACGTCGTGACCGCGGCCGTTGTGGCGGCTGTTGGAGACCACCGCGAGGGTGCCGTCGTCGAGGGTGAGGACCGCGCCGGTCGTGTCGGCGTCGCCGGCCTCCCGGATGTAGTCGGCGCCCCGGTTGCCGCCGGCCGCGTACACCTCGGTCACCTCCCGGCCGGTCACCCAGCGGATGATGTCGAAGTCGTGCACCGAGCAGTCCCGGAAGATGCCCCCGGACGCGGCGACGTACGCGGCCGGCGGCGGCGCGGGGTCCAGCGTCGTCGAGCGCACGGTGTGCAGCTTGCCCAGCTCCCCGCTGCGTACGGCGGCCCGCGCGGCGACGAAACCGGCGTCGAAGCGGCGGTTGAAACCGATCTGGACCGGCACGTCACGGCCCCCGACGGCCTTCAGCACCTCCACGCCCTCGCCGATGGTGCGGGCCACGGGCTTCTCGCAGAAGACGGGCACGCCCGCCTCCACACACGCCAGGATCAGCCCCGGGTGGGCGTCGGTCGCGGCGGCGACGACCACGCCGTCCACCCCGGCGGCGAGCAGGGCCTCGGGAGAGTCCGCGACCTCGGCGCCGAACCGCTCGGCGGCCGACTTCGCGGCGTCCGCGAACGGGTCGGAGACGACGAGGGACTCGACGGCGTCGAGCCCCGACAGGGTCTCGGCGTGGAAGGCGCCGATACGGCCGAGACCGAGGATTCCGATGCGCATGGGGACGGTGCTCCTTGCTTGCGGGTACGAACGGGCGGAGAGGTGCGGGGAGATCAGTCGAGGCCGCCGAGGACGTTCTGGTCCCAGTCGATCACGGAGCCGGTGACCACCCCGGAGCGGTCGGAGAGCAGCAGGACCACGAAGTCGGCGATCTCGTCCGGTTGGCCCAGCCTGCCCATCGGCAGCCGTGCGGCGGCCTGCTCCCTCCAGTCGTCCCCGGCGCCGTGGAAGGCGCGCTGGGTGGCGTCCTCGCCCTCGGTGGCGGTCCAGCCGATGTTCAGGCCGTTGATCCGGATCCGGTCCCAGCGGTGGGCGTGCGCCGCGTTCCGGGTGAGGCCGATCAGCCCGGCCTTCGCGGCGACGTACGGCGCCAGGAACGGCTGTCCGCCGTGCGCCGAGGAGGTGATGACGTTGACGACGGTGCCGGGTGCCGCGCGCCGCACCATGTCGGCGACGGCGGCCTGCATGGCGAAGAACGGCGCCTTGAGGTTGATCGCGATGTGCTCGTCGAACAGCTCGGGTGTGGTGTCGAGCAGGGTCCCGCGCGAGGTGAGGCCGGCGGAGTTCACCAGGCAGTCGATCCGCCCGTACGCCTCCGCCGTCCGCGTGACGGAGGCCTTGGCCTGTTCGGCGTCCGCGAGGTCGGCACGTACGAACATCGCCTTGCCGCCCGCGGCGGCCAGCTCGGCCACCAGTGCCTCACCCGGTTCGGCGCGCCGCCCGCTGACGGCCACGACCGCGCCCTCGCGGACCGCGGCCCGCGCGACGGCCGCGCCGACGCCCTGGCTGCCGCCGTTGACGAGGACGACCTTGTCGTCGAGAAGTCCCATGCCGGTCTCCGGGTCCCTTCAGCTCTCGCGCCGCTTGGCGCCGGCCCGCAGTTCGCCGCGCAGCGTCCGCGCGGTCCACCCCTCGCGCAGGGCCCGTCGTACGACATCGGCCTGCGACGGCGGGGCGAGGCCCTCCACGGGCGGGTCGCTGTCGAGGTTGGTGGGGAAGGGGTAGCCCTCGGCGCTCGCCGCGATCACGTTCTCCAGCCACTGTTCGCCCGCGCCCTCGCCCCGGCGCTTCAGGAGCACCGGGTAGACGGCGCCCGCCACGGCCTCGCGGTCCACCGTCTCCATCGCCCGGCCGAACGCCGACGACACCTGGAGCAGGTTGGCCATGCGCCGGATGTCCGCCGAGTGGTTGGCGCCCGCGGCGTGGAACAGCGCCGGGTTGAAGAACACCGCGTCGCCCTTGGCGAGCGGGAGCTGTACGTGGTGCTCCTCGAAGTACGCCCGGAACTCCGGGAGCCGCCAGGCGAGATAGCCGGGCTCGTACTTCTGCGAGTGCGGCAGATACAGCGTGGGCCCGGACTCCACGGGCATGTCGCAGTGCGCCACCGCGCCCTGGAGCGTGAGCACGGGGGAGAGGCGGTGCACATGCGCCGGGTAGCGGGCGGCGACCTCGTCGGAGAGGAAGCCGAGGTGGTAGTCGCGGTGCACGGTCTGTGCCGCACCGCCCGGGTTCACCACGTTGACCTGCGAGGTGACCTGGTAGCCGGGGCCGAGCCAGGCCGAGGAGACCAGGGCCGTCGCCTCGTTCGCGTAGTACTCGGCGAACGCCTCCGGGTCGTACAGGGCCGCCTTCTCCAAGGCGTTCCACACCCGGTCGTTGGCACCCGGCTTGGCGAAGTGGTCGCCGGCGGCGGCGCCCGTGGCGCGCTGTTCGGCGATCAGAGCCTCGAACACGGCGGTCATACGGTCCACCACCGCCGGATCGGCGAAGGCTCCGCGGATCACCACGATGCCGGGGCCGTCCGCGAACGCGCGCACCAGCTCGGCCTGTACGGCACGGCGGTCGGCGAGGGCGAGCCGGTCGGCGTCGTACAGCGGCACGTTCCGCTCGACGGCACTGGCGTGCGGGTAGGCGTCGAGGTCGGTCGACTGCTCCACCAGGGCGCGGAAGGCGTCGAGGTCGCAGTGCCGCTCGGACAGCCAGGCGGCCGGGGCGGGTGTCTGGTGGTGGGCGGAGGCTGACATGGGGTCGTCCCTTCGGGTCACGGAGCGACGCGGCTGATGCCATTCTTGTCAGTACAAACCCTTCGAACAACCAGCAGAGACCCATCAAAAACCCCTCAGGAGCCGAGCCATGGGGCACCCCTTCCCGATCCGGGAAATCGCACGTCAGGCCGGGTTGAGCGAGGCCACGGTGGACCGGGTCCTGAACGGCAGGGGAGGAGTGCGGGAGAGCACCGCGCGTGAGGTGCACCGGGCGATCGCCGACCTCGACCGGCAGCGCACGCAGGTCCGGCTGGTGGGGCGGACGTTCATGGTGGACATCGTGATGCAGTCGCCGGAGCGGTTCTCGACGGCCGTCCGGGCGGCGCTGGAGGCCGAACTTCCGTCCCTGCGCCCGGCGGTGATCCGTTCCCGCTTCCATTTCCGGGAGACGGGGCCGGTGGGGGAACTGGTCGCGGTGCTGGACCGGATCGGGCGGCGGGGCTCACAGGGGGTGTTCCTCAAGGCGCCGGACGTTCCGGAGGTCACGGCTGCCGTCGGGCGGCTGGCGGCTGCGGGCGTTCCCGTGGTGACGCTGGTGACGGATCTGCCGGCGAGTGCGCGGATCGGGCATGTGGGGAGCGACAACCGGGCGGCGGGGGCGACCGCCGCGTACCTGATGGGGCAGTGGCTGGGGGACCGCCCCGGCAATGTGCTCACGAGTCTCTCCAGCGGCTCCTTCCGCAACGAGGAGGAGCGGGAGATGGGGTTCCGCGCCACGATGCGCGCCCGGTTCCCCGGGCGGGCCCTCGTCGAGATCGCGGAGGGGCAGGGGCTGGACGCGACCCAGTACGACCTGGTGCGGGCCGCGCTGGAACGCGACTCGGGGATTCGCGCGGTCTACTCGATCGGGGGCGGCAACATCGCCACCCTGCGCGCCTTCGAGGACGCCGAACGTGAGTGCGCGGTCTTCGTCGCGCACGACCTCGACCACGACAACACCCGGCTGTTGCGGGAGCACCGGTTGTCCGCGGTGCTCCACCACGACCTGCGGCACGATGTGCGGGAGGCGTGCCATCTGGTGATGCGGGCGCATGGCGCGCTGCCGCCGGCGGGCCCCACCCTCCCCTCGGCCATCCAGGTGGTGACCCCGTACAACATGCCCGCGCCGTGACGCGGCCGGACTTCGCTCGCCCCCGCCGCCCCTTCCCGTCCCGTCTCCGGGGGCTCCGCCCCCAGACCCCCTTCGCGCAGTTCCCCGCGCCCCTGAAGGGGCGCGGGGAACTGCGCGATCAACCCCCACCGACCCGCAGGTCCGGGGTCGAGGGGCAGCGCCCCTCGGGACGGGACGGGAAGGGGCGGCGGGGGCGAAAGAGCTCAGAGGGTCACCCACGCACCGCTCTCCGCGGACCGCGTCATCGCGTCCAGCGCCGCCGCGCTGTGGACCGCGTCCGCGAGCGACGCCCCGTACGGAACCCCTTCCGCCACCGAGCGGAGGAACCGGTACGCCTCGATCACCTTCAGATCGTCGTACCCCATCGCGTTCGCGGCACCCGGCTGGAAGGCGCCGAACTCACCGTGTCCCGGGCCGACGTAGACCGTGCTGACGGGCTGGTCCTGGTACCCCGTCCCCCGGCTGACGCCCAGTTCGTTCATTCGGCGGAAGTCCCAGAACACCGCCCCCTCGGTGCCATGCACCTCGAAGCCGTAGTTGTTCTGCTCCCCGACCGACACCCGGCAGGCCTCCAGCACGCCGCGCGCCCCGGAGGCGAACCGCAGCAGACAGCTGACGTAGTCCTCGTTCTCCACCGGCCCGAGTTCGCCGCCGGCCGCACGGGAGTGGCCGGCCGTGGCGCCCGCCGGGCGGGACCGCTCGGGCACGAAGACCGCCGTGTCCGCGGTCAGCGAGGCGATGTCGCCCAGCAGGAACCGGGCCAGGTCGACGCCGTGCGAGGCCAGATCGCCGAGCACCCCGCTGCCCCCGCGGGCGCGCTCGTAGCGCCAGGTCAGCGCACCCTCGGGATGGGCGGCGTAATCGCTGAACAGCCGGATACGGACATGCGTGACGGTCCCGATGCCGCCGGAGGCGATCAGCTCGCGCGCCGCCTCCACCGCCGGCGCGTTGCGGTAGTTGAAGCCGACCGTCCCCTGGACTCCCGCCTTCGTGACCGCGTCCGCGACCGCGCGGGCGTCGTCCGCGCCCAGCCCCACCGGCTTCTCGATCCAGATGTGCTTGCCCGCCTCCGCCATCGCGACGGCGATCTCGCGGTGCAGGAAGTTCGGCGCGGTGATGCTGACGGCTCCGACCCGGGGGTCGGCGGCCACCTCCCGCCAGTCGCGGGTGGTCGAGGCGAACCCGAACTGCGCGGCGGCCTCCTCGGCCCGGCCCGGCACCTCCTCGGCGACCGTGATCAGCTCCGGGCGCAGGGCCAGCTGCGGATAGTGGTGCCGTACGCGCGCGTACGCCTGGGTGTGCACCCGCCCCATCCAGCCGAATCCGACGACGGCGACACCCAGCGCATCCACCATGAAAAGCCTCTCTCCGGCCCGTTCCCCGTGCTGTCCCGCCCACCCTGAGCGGCGACCGGGATCATGTCAACCTTTTGACAGGACAAATGTCGCGCCCTCCGCATCGGATCTCATCTGGCGAACAAAATTGTTGACAATCTTGTCTGGCTAGATTTACGTTCGACAGGCACTCACTCAGGGAGGGCAACCATGCCGAACCAAGCCCGTCCGGGCACCGGGGAGCAGGCGAAACAGCTTGCGCTCGGGCAGCTGCGGGAGGCGATCCTGCGCGGCGACATGGCGCCGGCGCAGCGGCTGGTGGAGAACGAACTCGCCGAGCAGTTCGGCGTGACCCGGGCCAGTATCCGGGCCGCGCTGATAGAGCTGGAGTCCCAGGGGCTGGTGGAGCGGATCCGCAACCGTGGTTCACGGGTGCGGGTGGTGACCGTGGAGGAAGCGGTCGCCATCACCGAATGCCGCCTGGTCCTCGAAGGTCTCTGCGCGGCGAAGGCGGCGGCCGCCGTCACCGACGCACAGGTCACCGAGCTCAAGGACCTGGGCACGTCGATGCGCAAGGCCGTGGCCGACGGTGAACCGCTCACCTACTCGGATCTCAATCACGAACTCCACGCCAGGATCCGCGAGTTCTCCGGCCAGCTGACGGCCGTGGAGCTCCTGGAGCGGCTCAACGCCCAACTGGTGCGGCATCGCTTCCAGCTGGCGCTGCGACCGGGGCGTCCGCAGCAGTCCCTGAGCGAGCATCTGGCCATGATCGAGGCGATCGCGGCCAGGGACCCGCAGGCGGCCGAGGCGGCCGTCCGAGCCCACCTCACCAGCGTGATCGAGGCGCTGCGCGACTGACCCACGCACCGGGGCGGGCGTCACCTGTCACCAAGGAGATTCCGAGTAATGACGCATGGCAACGCGCCCGCCGCCGTTCCCCGTTCGACGCTCGTCGTCACCGCGCACGCGGGCGACTTCGTGTGGCGGGCGGGCGGCGCCATCGCCCTGGCCGCCTCGCGCGGGGAGAAGGTCACCATCGCCTGCCTGACCTTCGGCGAGCGCGGCGAGTCCGCCAAGGCGTGGCGGGAGGGCAGGAAGCTGGACGAGATCAAGGCGATCCGGCGGGCGGAGGCCGAGGAGGCCGCCGCCACCCTCGGGGCCGAGGTCCGCTTCTTCGACGCCGGCGACTATCCGCTGCTCGCGACCCCCTCACTGACCGACCGGCTCGTCGAGGTCTACCGCGCCACCCAGCCCGACGTGGTGCTCACCCACCCCGTCGAGGACCCGTACAACGGTGACCACCCGGCCGCCAACCGCATGGCCCTGGAGGCCCGCGTCCTCGCGCAGGCCGTCGGCTATCCGGGCGAGGGCGAGATCATCGGGGCCCCGCCCGTCTTCTACTTCGAGCCGCACCAGCCCGAGATGAGCGGCTTCAGGCCCGAGGTCCTGCTCGACATCACCGAGGTGTGGGAGACCAAGCGCGAGGCCATGGAGTGCCTCGCCGCCCAGCGGCACCTGTGGGACTACTACACCGACCTGGCCGTCCGTCGCGGCGTCCAGCTCAGGCGCAACGCCGGCCCCAACCTGGGCCTGCCGCACAAGACCATGGCCGAGGCGTTCATGCGCCCGTACCCGCAGATCGCGAAGGAGCTCGCATGAGCGGCGTCGTCGTCACCAACCCCCCGAAGGCCGAGCCCGAGGACGTCGAGGCGCTCGCCGGGTACGGCGTGGCCACGATCAGCGAGGCGATGGGCCGAACCGGTCTGCTCGGCCCCGGAATCCGCCCGGTCCAGCAGGGCGTACGGGTCGCGGGCACCGCGGTCACCGTGCTCTCCTGGCCCGGCGACAACCTGATGATCCACGCCGCCGTGGAGCAGTGCGGCGAGGGTGACCTCCTGGTCGTCACCACCACCTCCCCTTCCACCGACGGCATGTTCGGCGAACTGTTCGCCACCGCCCTGCGACGGCGCGGTGTGCGCGGCCTGGTCATCAACGCGGGCATCCGTGACACCCAGGAGCTCCGGGAGATGGGCTTCGCCGCCTGGACCCGGGCGGTCTGCGCACAGGGCACCGTGAAGGCGACCGGCGGCTCGGTGAACGTACCGGTCGCCGTCGACGGGCAGGTGATCCGTCCCGGTGACGTGATCGTCGCCGACGACGACGGCGTGGTGGTCGTCCCCCGCGAGCGCGCCCGCCGGGTCGCGGAGGCGTCCGAGGCACGCGAGAAGAAGGAGGCCGCCTCCCGCGCCGCCTTCATCGAGGGCCAACTCGGCCTGGACCGCTACGGGTTGCGCGAGAAACTGGAGCAACTGGGCGTGACCTACCGGTCGTACGACGAGTACACGGCCGGGGAAGGATCGTGACCGCCCCCGACGGGGTGCGCTGCATGCTGATGCGCGGCGGCACGTCGAAGGGCGGCTACTTCCTGGCCGACGACCTGCCCGCCGAGCCCGCGGCCCGCGACGCCCTGCTGCTGCGGATCATGGGCAGTCCGGACCCGCGCCAGATCGACGGCCTGGGCGGCGCCCACCCGCTGACCAGCAAGGTCGCCGTGGTCTCCCGCTCGGCCGACCCGGACGCCGACGTCGACTATCTGTTCCTCCAGGTCGCCGTGGACACCTGTGAGGTCACCGACCGGCAGAACTGCGGCAACATCCTCGCCGGAGTGGGCCCGTTCGCCGTCGAACGCGGGCTGGTCCCGGCCGGGGACGACCGGACGTCCGTACGCGTCCGCATGCTCAACACCGGCGAACGTGCCGTCGCCACCTTCCCCACTCCGGGCGGGCGCGTCGACTACACCGGTACGGCCGAGATATCGGGCGTACCGGGCACGGCGGCCCCGGTCGTCATCGAGTTCCCGCAGGGCGGCAGCCCGCTGCTGCCCACCGGCAACGTCCGCGACACCGTCGCCGGCACCGAGGTGACCTGCGTCGACAACGGCATGCCGGTGGTGCTGATCCCGGCGGCCGCGCTGAACGCCACCGGGTACGAGACGCCCAGGGACCTGGAGGAGGACCTCGTGCTCGCCGGCCGCCTCCGGGAGATCCGGCTGGCCGCCGGGCATCTGATGGGCCTCGGGGACGTGGAGGGCGCCACCGTGCCCAAACCGACCCTGCTCGCCCCGCCCCGGCACGGCGGCGCGGTCACCACCCGCACCTTCATCCCCGTGCGCTGCCACACCTCCATCGGCGTCCTGGGCGCCGCGAGCGTCGCCGCCGGACTGCGCGTCCCGGGCGGCGTGGGGGAGGGGATCGCGGAACTCCCCGAGTCCGACCGCGTACGCGTCGAACACCCCACCGGGTTCCTGGAGGTCGATGTCCACGTTGACCCCGGCTCCGCCGTGGTCCGCCGTACCGCCGTCGTCCGCACCGCACGCAAGATCCTCGACGGCACCGTCTTCCCCCGGTCCGCCGCCACGGCGCCGATCCCCGCACAACGCCCTGGAGGCACCCTTGACTCCGCCGCTCGGTGACATCGCCCATATCGGCCACGCCCAGCTGTTCACACCCGACCTGGACGCCAGCGTCGCCTTCTTCACGGACTACCTGGGCCTGACGGTCAACGGCCGGGACGGCGACACCGTCTATCTGCGCACCTACGACGACTACGAACACCACAGTCTGGTGCTCACCGCCCGCGAACAGCCGGGCCTCGGCCGGCTCGCACTGCGTACCTCGGGCGAGGAGGCGCTGCACCGCCGGGTCGCGGCCCTGAAGGCGGCGGGACGGCCCGGGACATGGGCCGAGGACGAGCCCGGTATCGGCAGGCTGTACCTCACCACCGACCCCGACGGCCACGAGCACGCCCTGTACTGGGAGAGCGAGCACTACCGGGCGCCCGAGGAACTGCGTCCGGCGCTGAAGAACCAGCCACAGGCCAAACCCAACCGGGGCGTGGGCGTCCGCCGCCTCGACCACGTCAACTTCCTCGCCTCCGACGTCCTCGCCAACGCCGAGTTCCAGGAACACCTCCTCGGCGCCCGGCCCACCGAGCAGATCAGGCTCGACTCCGGGAGGATCGCCGCCCGTTGGCTGACCTTCACCGACAAGTCGTACGACGTCGTCTACACCGAGGACTGGACCGGCTCCTCCGGACGGCTGCACCACATCGCCTTCGCGGCGGACACCCGCGAGGACATCCTGCGCGCCGCCGACCTCGCCATCGACAGCGGCGTGTTCATCGAGACGGGCCCGCACAAGCACGCCATCCAGCAGACCTTCTTCCTCTACGTCTACGAGCCCGGCGGCAACCGCGTCGAGCTGTGCAATCCGCTCACCCGGCTGGTGCTGGCGCCCGACTGGCCGCTGATCACCTGGACCGAGGCGGAGCGGGCCAGGGGACAGGCCTGGGGCCTGAAGACCATCGAGTCCTTCCACACCCACGGCACCCCGCCGACCGCCTGACGGCCACCGCACCCCTCACATTGTTCCTGAGATTGTCAACAAAAACGTTGACGCTGTGCGGCGGGGTCCCCGACCGCGGTCGGCTGGACCTCCGGCATGGGCCGCTTCGGCGCGGTCTTCGGACCGTGGCTCGGCGGCCAGTTGCTCGCCGCGGACCAGGGCGACCGGGGCTTCACGGCCTTCGCGCTGGCCGGTACGGCGTCGATGGTGTTCATCGGGATCGCGGCGCTGCGCGCCTCACGGACGGCACAGCGCGACGGCGATCCGCGTCGGCTGGTCGCCACCGGCTGAGTCCGGCCGCCCCGACCCGGAGCGGTCGGTCACGCCGGAGCCGGCCATACGGCGTTGACCTCGCCTCCGTACCGATGGGGTAGGCTTGACCTGCGTCATCACGATCGGGACGTGGCGCAGCTTGGTAGCGCACTTGACTGGGGGTCAAGGGGTCGCAGGTTCAAATCCTGTCGTCCCGACGAGTAGCCCGAAAGCCGTACCGGACGATGTCCGGTACGGCTTTCGGCGTTGTCCGAGAGCGGCCCCCACCCACCCGCGGCCGCCCACGGCGAAGTTCAGGCCGCGCCGAACGCGCTGAACGCCCACCCCGTGGCCCGATGCACCGCATCCGACGGCAGCGTTCCCCGCGCGTCCCGCAACGCCTCCGCCAGCGACAACCCGGCCCCCAGCCCTCTGTGAAGAGCCCCCATCAGGGGGACGACCGCCGCATCGTTGACGGGCGAACTGCACGCCACCACCCCCGCCGTCCCCAACGGCAGCAACGCCGTCACCAGGCCCAGCAGTTCATCCGCCCCCACCGACGCGAACCGTGCAGTGTCGCAGCAGGACAGGATGATGCGGTACGGACTGCGGTCCAGCCGTTCGAAGTCGTGCACGATCAGCGGCCCGTCGGCCATCCGCAGCGACGAGAACATCGGACCGTCCGCGCGGAACGCGCCGTGCGCGGCGATGTGCGCGAGACCCGCCCCGTCCAGCTCGCGCAGCACCCGCGGCACCGTCGCGTGGTCGTCCTCCAGGACCGTCGCACCGCCGTAGCGGGCGGCCAGCTCCGGCACCTCCGCACCGCCCGTCGCCAGCCCCGGACCGCGCACCAGCACCTGACGCCCCCCGGGCGGCGGCGCCGTCTCCTTGGCACGCAGCCAGCTGCTCGCCGACGGCGACACGCTCACCACCCGCTCCCGCAGCGACGGCAGCAGCGCCCACGGCACCCGGTGCAGCCGCCCCGGCGGCACGATCACCACCGGGCCCTCGCCGAGCTGCGCCGCGGCAGGGCCGAGCAGCAGCTCCTCCAGCCGCCGGCCCGCCGCCTCCACCACCGGCAGCCGCGCCTGCGCCCCCGGATGGGCCAGCCGCCGCAGCCCCGCCTGTATGTGCTCGGCCTCGGTCTCCGCCGCCGCCAGCAGCCCCGCCTCGAACCGCCGCACCCGCCCCCGCCCGCACAGCAGCACCTGCACCCGCCCGTCGAGCACGGCCAGTTCGACCAGGGACGTGTCGTCCCCCAGCCGCGCGAGCAGCCGTCCGACGTCGAACCCGTCCCCGCCGTCCGGCGCCTCGCCGCGCATGTGCAGCGTCCGGGACCGGATCTCCCGCTCCAGCCGCCGCTGGTCCCGCTCCAGCGCCGGTACGGGCCTGCCCTCCATGCGGGCCTCCTCCGCGCGGGCGGCGATCTCCCGGTAGGCGGTCATACCGCTGAGCAGGGCGCGGTCGGCGGGCGGCCGGGTGGGCGGTGCGGACAGCGCGGTGGCCCGCCAGCGTTCGCTCCACACCAGCAGCCGCCGCGGCCCGCCCGAGACCAGGCTCGCCCGCTGGGCGAGCGCGGCCAGCTCCGCGCCCTGCGCGGTGGCGCGGGCCCGCAACTCGGAGGCGCCCAGCGTCATCCGGTGGTCGTCGAGCACGTCCAGTCCGCGCCGGCACGCCTCCAGCACCCCGCGCGGGGAACCGGCGGCCCGCGCGCGCAGCGCCTGCGCCGCCCAGCCCGTCAGCCGCGCGAGCGGCGGCCCGCCGTGTCTGCTCCGCGCGGCGAGCGCGAGATGCCGCTCCGCCTCCGCCGTCCGACCCAGGTCCAGGGCGATCCGCCCGGCCAGCAGGGACGCCTCGGGGGCGGCCGGCGCCCCGAGTGCGGCCAGCCGCCCGGCCACCGCCGCCGCGTCCGCGACCAGCCGTCCCGAGGCGTGCCCGGCCGCGTGCCGGGCCCCGATCAGCACCAGCCGCGCGTGCGTCTCCCACCAGGTGCGCCGCTGCCCGGCGAACAGCCGCACCGCGAGCGCCGCACGCGCGATCGCCGTCTGCGGCTCCCCCGCGAGGCGGGCCGCCCGCGCCGCGGCCAGCAGCAGCTCCGCCTTGCGCGTGGACTGCCCGCCGATCTCGTCCAGCGCCCGGACCGCCGAGTCCGCCTCGGCCAGCGCCTCCGCGGCCAGCCCGGCCGCCATCAGCACCTCGCAGCGCCGGATGTTCAGCATGAACGTCGGCGTGCCCAGCTTGGCGTACCGCTCCTCCGCCTCGTCGAGCAGCCGCAGCGCCGCCGGCATGTCACCCGCGCGGAACGCGGCCAGCCCCCGGCTCTCCACCGCGTCCGCCTTGTCGTGCTCCTGGCCCGTCGTCTCCCACAACGCCTCCGCCGCCGTGAAGTCGGCGACCGCCCGCTCCACCGAACCCAGCGCCAGATGCACCGTCGCCCGCAGTGTCAGCGCCCGCGCGGTCCAGATCACGTCCTCGGCCTGCCGCAGTACGGGAATGGCCCGCCGTACGTCCTCCAGCGCCTCCTTGTGATGTCCCAGCACCCACCACGAGTACGCCCGGCGGAACAGCACCCGCGCGCGGGTGTGCCCGCTGCCGCGCTCCACACCGCGCCCCAGCGCGTCCATGCCCTGCCGGGTGCGCCCCGCGTGCACCAGCGCGACCCCGAGCGTGGCGAGGACGTCCGCCTCCCGCTCCGCCGAGTCCGCGCGGGCCGCCCAGGTACGGGCCCGCCGCAGATGGGTCAGGGCCAGCCGCAGATCGCCGAAGTCGCGCTGCCAGATGCCGATCACCTGATGGGCCACGGAGGCGTGCAGGGCCGGAGGACGGTCGCCCAGCACCTGTTCCGCCCTCGCCCGCGCCTCACCGGGGTCCGCGAACACCATCGGCAGCAGTTCCAGCACCGTGTCGCTTCCCGCTGTCACCCCACGATGGTAGTTCTCGGTCATCACGCCTCACAGGTGTGACGCTGTATCAAACCCCCGTTTCCCGGCTCTCCTTACACGACAGCTCCGCGGCACCGGCCGCCGTCGCACCAGTGGAGGAATTCCATGGCACCACAGCGATTCCGCGAGCAGTTCACCCAGATCCAGCGCTCCATGCCCGACGTCCCGCTGGCGATGGGGCCGGACGACGCGGGCGAGTTCCTCTACGAGAAGGGTGTCGTCCTCGCCCGCGACGGCGAGGAGGCCCGCGTCGTCGAGGACACCGTGCGACAGCACTTCACCACCTTCGCCGGCCTCACCCCCGACCAGGTGCGCCGGACGAGCCCGCAGACCAACCGCTCCGGCATCACCCGCATCCGGGTCGCCGACCCCGGCCAGGGCGACGGCAGCGGCGACCCGGCGGTCGCGGGAGCCCTGCGCGCCCTCTCTGCGGCGGAGGGCCGCACCGGCCGCCGCCTCGTCAGCCGCAACCATGTGGTGTCCATCGCCGTCAACGCCTGCCCCGGCGACGAGCCCGTGCCC
This sequence comes from Streptomyces sp. NRRL WC-3626, assembly GCF_000718785.1. Lineage (GTDB taxonomy): Bacteria > Actinomycetota > Actinomycetes > Streptomycetales > Streptomycetaceae > Streptomyces > Streptomyces edwardsiae. The sequence continues at coordinate 101,972 of NZ_JOCA01000023.1, forward strand.
GTGGGGCGCGGCGCACAGCCCAACCCGGCCGCCGCGGACGGCGCCCACGACCCCGAGACCGCCGTCGGCGTGCTCGTGATCGACACCGGCCTCATGCACGACCACGGCTCCTACCCGCTGCTCGCCCACACCCGCGGCGACGCCCAGGTGGAGGAGTGCGACGGCGACGGGGTCCTGCGGGAGTACTGCGGGCACGGCACGTTCATCGCCGGACTCGTCGCCGCCGTCGCCCCCAACACCGACATCACCGTCCGCGGCACGCTCAACGACGCCGGGGCCGTCCTGGAGTCCGAGTTCGGCGAGAAACTCTTCGAGGCCGTGGACCGCGACGGCTGGCCCGACGTCATCAGCCTCTCCGCCGGCACGTCCAACGGCCGCACCGACGGACTCCTCGGCGTCGACGCCTTCATGCGCGAACTGCTCGACCACCCCACGCTGCTGGTCGCCGCCGCGGGCAACAACGGCAGCGCCACCCCCTTCTGGCCCGCCGCCTACGCCGCGCTGCCCGGCTACGAGAACGCCGTCCTGTCCGTCGGCGCGCTGCGCGGGGACGGCGAGTTCGGCGCCTGCTTCAGCAACCACGGCGGCTGGGTGAAGGCGTACGCGCCCGGCGAGCGGCTCACCGGCGCCCTCACCGGCTTCGAGACGCCCGTCCCGTACGTGTACCAGCACTCCACGTACGACGCCTGCCGCTACGGCTTCACCTATGCCTGCACCTGCCACCACCCGCGCCACAGCGGCGTGCTGAGCGAGGACGGCACGACCGGCAAGCCGGACCAGGTGATGTTCGAAGGGCTCGCCCAGTGGAGCGGGACCTCGTTCGCCACCCCCGTCGCCGTCGGTATGGTCGCCGCCCACATGACCGCCCAGGCGGAGACCGACCCGCGCAAGGCCCGGCGCCAACTCCTCGACGCGAACACCGAGTACGCCGAAGTGCGCGGGGCGCACGTCCCCGCGCTCCTTCCGCCCACCTGGCGCCCCGTGTCCGTCTCACCACCCACCGCACGGACATGACGACCGGAGCGTTCCCCTCCACGGCGTACGATGACTGGCCGTACACGAGGGGTGTGACCGTGGAGCGTAGGGAAGTCGGCGCGTTGGTCCGGTCCGCTGTCGACGGTGACGCGGCGGCCTGGAAGTCGATCGTGGAAGGGCTCGGCCCACTGGTGTGGTCCGTGGTGCGCTCGCACCGGCTCTCCGACGCCGACGCGCACGAGGTCTACCAGACCGTGTGGTTCCGTTTCGCCCAGCATCTCGGGCGGCTCCGGGAGCCCGACAAGGCCGGTTCCTGGCTGGCCAGTACCGCGCGGCACGAATGTCTGAAGGTGCACAGGGACGCCCGCCGGCTGATGCTGACGGACGATCCGCAGCTGCTGGACCGGGTCAGCGAGGACGGTGCGCCGGAGCAGTCGCTGCTGGAGGCGGAGGAGGCGGCCGCGCAGAGCGAACGCGTGCGGCGGCTGTGGCAGGAGTTCGAGGAACTGGGCGAGCGGTGCCGGCAGTTGCTGCGCGTACTGATCGCGTCGCCGCCGCCCAGCTATCAGGAGGTGTCCGCCGCGCTCGACATCGCGGTGGGCAGCATCGGACCGCTGCGCCAGCGCTGTCTGCGCCGGCTGCGGGCCCGGCTCGAGGAACGGGGGGCGACGTGAGCGACGGCCTGAACGACGACTTCGACACCGATCTGCTGGAGGAGGAACTCCGGCAGGCGGCCGCGGTCCTGGACCCGCTCCCTCCGGCGCTGCTGCAGCTCGCGGTCGAGGCGTACGCGCTGCACGACCTCGACGCCCGGGTGGCCGAGCTGACCTTCGACTCACTGGTCGACGCGATTCCGGTCAGGGGAGCGACGGACGTGCCGCGCATGCTCACGTTCACCGCCGGGGAGGTGACGCTGGACGTCGAGGTGACGGCGGAGGGGCTGCTGGGGCAGGTGCTGCCGCCTCGGCCGGGCCGTGTGGAGGTGCTCGGGGGTCCGTTGCAGGCGGTCTCCCTCACCGCCGACGATCTGGGCCGCTTCGGCCCCACGGAGCCGCCCGCCGGTCCGTTCGCGCTTCGTCTGTACACGGGTGCGGATGTGGTCGTCACGGAGTGGCTCCGGGCCTGACGCCTTCGCGGATTGCCGAGGGGCGGTCGTTGCCCCTCCCGGCTGCCGGCCCGGGGTTTCGCCCCCGCCGCCCCTTCCCGTTCCCCGGGGGCCCTGCCCCCGGACCCCCGGTCCTCAGACGCCGGAGGGGCTGTTCTTGCTGGAGAGCCTGTCGATCAGGGTGGCGAGTGCCGAGGCGAGGTCGCGCAGGCCCGGGCCCGCGGGGCCTCCCGGCTCGGTCATGTAGGTGTCGCGGCGGATCTCCACCATCAGGGCGGACACCTCCGCACGCTCGCCGTAGAACTCCAGCGGCACGTACGTCCCCGCGAACGGGCTGTCCAGCCCCGTCTCCCCGCACGGCGCGAACGCCTCGCGCGCGGCGTCGAGCAGGGCGGCCGGGGTGTGGAACGAGTCGGTCCCCAGGCAGACTTCGGGGCGGGGCCCGTCGCCGTGCAGCTCGTACGGCAGCGGGGCGCTCGGATACGAGTGCACGTCGATGATCACGGCCCGCCCGGTCGCCGCGAGCCGGCCGGCGACAGCCCGCGTCATCGCCCGCGCGTACGGCCGGAAGTACCGCTCGACCAGCGGCTCGGGGTCGAAACCGTCGGGCCGCAGCACGTCCTTGTGCGTGGTCCGCGTGTAGACCGCGCCCATGCCGACGGCCAGCATCTCTTCCCGCTCGTCCGGGAACCGCTCGGGGTCGACGACCAGCCGCGACAGCCCGTTCACGAAACGCCAGGGCGTGACACCGGCGGCCAGGGCCGCGGCCTCGGCGATCGCCGCGGTGTGCGAGTCGGTGATGTGGTCGAGCTCCCGCTCGAGGCCGGCGTCGTCCAGCACGATCTGGGACCGCGCGTCCGCCGGTATCTCCCGCGAGGAATGCGGCACATGCAGGATCACGGGGGAGTCCGGGTCACCGGCCAGAAGTTCGCAGGACGGCGGTGTAGCGGTCATTCGGCTGCTCCAGGGGGATTGTCAGTGGTGCACGGCATGATCAAGGTGCCACATCCCACTGACAACGCCGACCAGCGAGGCCCCATGCCGATCAGCAACGAGCAGGTGACCGCCCACCCGTTCCTGAGCGCCCTGTACCGGAGCGCCTACTACCCCGACCATGTGGTGGACCGCGGCCGGGCCGTACTGCTCGCGCTGTGCGAGCGCATCGAGGCGGAGCGCCCCGCCGGCCTCGCCGCGCTCTACGCGCTGACCCACGCCGCCACCGAGGAGTTCAACGACCTTCAGGACGCCTTCGTGGAGGCGGGCAGCGAGATCGAGACGGTGGCCCGGGACGAGATAGGCGGGGAGTTCTGGTTCGTGGCGCGGGCCTACGGTTTCGCGGACGCCGACGTCGAGGAGCTGATCGCCCCGCGCGACTGGTGAGCGGGCAGCCGCCGGACACGGCTCCGCCCCGGCCGGGCGCGAGGCCGGCCGGGGCGGAGTACGCGGGGAGCGTCAGCTCAGGGACGCCAGCGCCTCGTTCCACGTGGTGGACGGGCGCATGACCTCGGCGGCCCTGGCCGGGTCGGGCTGGTAGTAGCCGCCGATCTCGGCCGGCTTGCCCTGGACGGCGTTCAGCTCGTCGACGATCGTCGACTCGTTCGTGGCGAGCACCTCGGCGAGCTGGGCGAACGCCTTCGCCAGGTCGGCGTCGTCGCTCTGCGCGGCCAGTTCCTGCGCCCAGTACAGGGACAGGTAGAAGTGGCTGCCGCGGTTGTCGATGCCGCCGACACGACGGGTCGGGGACTTGTCCTCGTTGAGGAAGGTCGCCGTGGCGCGGTCGAGGGCGTCGGCGAGCACCTTGGCCCGCGTGTTGCCCGTGACCGAGGCGTACTGCTCCAGCGACGGCACCAGCGCGAAGAACTCACCGAGGGAGTCCCAGCGCAGGTAGTTCTCCTTGACCAGCTGCTGCACGTGCTTCGGTGCGGAGCCGCCCGCACCGGTCTCGAACAGGCCGCCGCCCGCCATCAGCGGGACGACCGACAGCATCTTGGCGCTGGTGCCCAGCTCCAGGATGGGGAACAGGTCGGTGAGGTAGTCGCGCAGCACGTTGCCGGTGACCGAGATGGTGTCCTCGCCGCGGCGGATGCGCTCCACCGACAGCTTGGTGGCCTCCACCGGGTTCAGGACGCGGATGTCCAGGCCCTCGGTGTCGTGCTCCGTGAGGTACTGCTCCACCTTGGCGATCAGGTTGGCGTCGTGGGCGCGGGTGGCGTCCAGCCAGAAGACGGCCGGGGCGCCCGTGGCGCGGGCGCGGGTGACGGCCAGCTTGACCCAGTCGCGGATCGGCGCGTCCTTGGTCTGGCAGGCGCGGAAGATGTCACCGGCGGAGACGGTCTGCTCGAGGACCGTGTTGCCGGCCTGGTCGACCAGCCGGACCGTGCCCGTGGTGGCGATCTCGAAGGTCTTGTCGTGGCTGCCGTACTCCTCGGCCTTCTGCGCCATCAGACCGACGTTCGGCACCGAGCCCATGGTGGACGGGTCGTAGGCGCCGTTGGCCCGGCAGTCCTCGATCACGGCCTGGTAGACACCGGCGTAGCTGGAGTCCGGGAGCACCGCGAGGGTGTCGGCCTCCTGGCCGTCCGGGCCCCACATGTGGCCCGACGTGCGGATCATGGCCGGCATGGACGCGTCGACGATGACGTCCGAGGGGACGTGCAGGTTGGTGATGCCCTTGTCGGAGTCGACCATCGCCAGCTCCGGGCCCCCGGCGAGCTCGGCGTCGAAGGACGCCTTGATCTCGGCGCCCTCGGGCAGTGACTCCAGGCCCTTGTAGATACCGCCCAGACCGTCGTTCGGGGTCAGGCCGGCCGCGGCGAGCTTGTCGCCGTACCGCGCGAACGTCTCCGGGAAGAAGGCGCGCACCACGTGGCCGAAGACGATCGGGTCGGAGACCTTCATCATCGTGGCCTTCAGGTGCACGGAGAACAGCACGCCCTCCTGCTTGGCGCGGGCGACCTGCGCGGTCAGGAACTCGCGCAGCGCGGCGACACGCATCACGGAGGCGTCGACGACCTCGTCCTTCTTCACCGGCACGGACTCGCGCAGCACGGTGGTGGTGCCGTCGTCGCCGACCAGCTCGATGCGCAGCGCGCCGTCCTCGGCGATCACGGCGGACTTCTCGGTGGAGCGGAAGTCGTTCTCACCCATGGTCGCCACATTGGTCCTGGACTCGCCGGACCAGGCGCCCATGCGGTGCGGGTGGGTCTTGGCGTAGTTCTTCACCGAGGCGGGGGCGCGGCGGTCGGAGTTGCCCTCGCGCAGCACCGGGTTCACGGCCGAACCCTTGACCTTGTCGTAGCGGGCGCGGATGTCGCGCTCCTCGTCGGTCCTCGGGTCGTCCGGGTAGGCCGGCAGCGCGTAGCCCTGGCCCTGCAGCTCGGCGATCGCGGCCTTGAGCTGGGGGATCGACGCCGAGATGTTCGGCAGCTTGATGATGTTGGCCGCCGGCGTCTTCGCCAGCTCACCGAGCTCCGAGAGGGCGTCCGGGACGCGCTGGTCCTCGGCCAGGTACTCCGGGAACAGGGCGATGATGCGCCCGGCCAGCGAGATGTCACGCGTCTCCACGGTGACACCCGCCTGAGAGGCGTACGCCCGGACCACCGGCAGGAAGGAATACGTCGCCAGGGCCGGGGCCTCGTCAGTGTGCGTATAGATGATGGTCGAGTCAGTCACCGGGTGCTCCGCTCCACGTCTGCAACATTGCTCGACATCAAGATATCTCGTGACCGACCCGGGCTCGACAGGGGTCCGCGCCCACTTCCGGTCGATCTCCCGCCGCGGGCCTTCCCGGGCGGCGGGAGATCACCCGGCCGATGCGCTCAGATGGGCCGGGTGGCCGTCATGTCGTCCTCCGCGGCGTCCGAGCCGCGCTGCTGCGGGAACACCACCGAGCCCTGCTGGAGTGCCACCGTCCGGGCCGGCGACGGGATGCGGATGCCCTCCTCGCGGTAGCGGCGGTGCAGACGCTTGATGAACTCGTGCTTGATCCGGTACTGGTCGCTGAACTCGCCGACGCCCAGGATCACGGTGAAGCCGATCCGGGAGTCCCCGAAGGTGTGGAACCGCACCGCCGGCTCGTGCTCCGGCACCGCCCCGGTGATCTCCGTCATCACGTCGGCGACCACGTCCTTCGTCACCCGCTCCACCTGCTCGAGGTCACTGTCGTACGACACCCCGGCCTGGACCAGGATGGTCAGCTGCTGCTCGGGACGCATGAAGTTGGTCATGTTCGTCTTGGCGAGCTGCCCGTTCGGGATGACCACCAGGTTGTTGGACAGCTCACGGACGGTCGTCTGGCGCCAGTTGATGTCCTCGACATAGCCCTCCTCGCCGCTGCTGAGCCGGATGTAGTCACCCGGCTGCACGGTCTTCGAGGCGAGGATGTGGATGCCCGCGAACAGGTTGGCGAGCGTGTCCTGCAGCGCCAGCGCGACCGCCAGACCACCGACGCCGAGGGCGGTGAGCAGCGGGGCGATCGAGATGCCCAGCGTCTGCAGCGCCACCAGGAAGCCGATCGCGAGGACCAGGATCCTGGTGATGTTCATGAAGATGGTCGCCGACCCGGCGACCCCGGAGCGGGACTGCGTGACGGAACGCACCAGCCCCGCCACGACCCGCGCCGCCGAGATCGTCGCGGCGAAGATGACCATCAGCGTCAGCGTCTGGTTGACGCTGTGCTGCACGGCGCGGGTCAGCGGCAGCGCCGCCGCCGCGGAGGCCGCACCCGCCGCGATCGCCGCCCAGGGCGCGATCATGCGCAGCGCGTCCACGAGGACGTCGTCCCCGCGCCAGCGGGTGCGATCGGCGTGCCGGCCCAGCCAGCGCAGCAGCATCCGCAGCAGGAACGCCGCCAGCAGGCCGGCCACGAGGGCGATACCGGCGTACGCCAGATCGTGTCCGGTGAGGGCTCGGGTCACCGCTCACCTCCGGCGGACACCCGGGCCGACGGGCGTATGTGAAGTCGTGTCACGTGTCGTCACCTGTTCGAGTTCTACGGGAAGTAGGCGCGCCGACCGTCCCTGACCTGCGGTCGGCGCGATCGCTCATCCTGCCGTATCCCACCGGGCGGCTCGTACCAACGGGCCCGGCCCGGCGGTCAGATGACCTTCAGCCGCACCAGCGCGCCCAGCGTCAGCGCCCCCGGCAGCAGCGGCAGCCACACCGTGATGATCCGGAAGACCAGCACCACCGCCGTGGCCACCGCCGCCGCGCCGCCCACCGCCACCAGCGCCACCACGAGCGCCGCCTCGACGGAGCCGATCCCGCCGGGAGTCGGCACCAGCGCCACCGCGACCGTCGCCGCCAAGTACGCCACCGCCATGTGCGCGGGCGGCACCGCGAGCCCGAACGCCAGCCCCACCAGCACCAGCGCCGCCGCCTGCAGCGCGGGGAAGGCCAGCGCCCCGCCCCACAGCGCCAGCGCCCGGGACGGCAGCGCGTGGACCGACCGCGCCTCGCCCAGCGCCGTCCGCAGGAACCCCACGACCATCCGCCGCAGCCGCCGTACGGCCGTCAGCGCCACCACGACGACGGCCAGCAGCCCGCCGACCGCGAACAGCAGCGGACCGAACGCCCCCTCGGGCAGCAGCGAACCGAACCGCAGCGCGCCGGGGAACGCCACCAGCAGTGCCGCCAGCAGCCCCACCCGGCCGACCGACTCCGCCAGCAGATACAGCGCCAGCGCCGCCGAGGAACGGGCCGGCGGGAGCCCGCACACCGTCATGAACCGCAGATTGACCGCGCTCGCGCCCAGCCCGGTGGGCAGCAGATGGTTCGCCGCGCCCGCCGCGAACTGCGTGGCCAGCAGCCGCCGCCGGGGCAGCCGTTCCAGCACCGCGCCCTGCCGGGTGCACGCGGCCGCCACCCAGGTCAGACAGGTCGCGCCGGCCGCCGCCAGCAGCCAGGGCCAGCGGGCGGTCGCCAGCTGGGCGAACCCCTCGGCCAGCACCGACCGGTGCCGCACCGCGACCACGGTCACCAGCAGCAGCGGCAGCACACACAGGATCCGGCGGATCGTCCCCGTCACAGCCCCCGAGGATCTCCGGCGCGAGCCAACGGCGGGTTGCGGCGGCCCGGACGCCCGCTGACGGCCGGGCAGCGGGGCGGGGCCGTCCTTGACCTCAATCATGCTCGAGGTTCTACCGTCGTCCGCATGAGCATGGAGACCACAGCGTGGACACAGCTGCGCAGCGTCATGACCGCCGAGGACGAGCACCGACCCCTGACGAGGGCGACACTGCGCCGCATCGGCGCCTTCGCCCGCCCGCACCGCCGCAGGCTGGCCCTGTTCGTGCTCCTCGGCACGGCGACGGCCGCGCTGGCCGTCGCCACCCCCGTACTCGCCGGGCGGGTCATGGACGCCATCGTCTCCGGCGGCGCCGAGGCCACGGTCGTACGCCTGGCCCTGCTCATCGCGCTGATCGCCGTCGCGGAGGCGGCCCTCGGCGTACTCGGCCGCCGGCTGTCGGCCGCTCTCGGCGAGGAACTCATCCTCGACCTGCGGACAGCGGTCTTCGACCATGTACAGCGGATGCCGGTCGCGTTCTTCACACGCACTCGTACGGGAGCGCTGGTCTCCCGTCTCAACAACGACGTCATCGGCGCCCAACGCGCCTTCAGCAACACCCTGTCGACCGTGGTCGGCAACCTGGTCACCCTCGTGCTCACCCTGGCCGTCATGCTGACCCTCTCCTGGCAGATCACCCTGCTCGCGCTGGCCCTGCTGCCGGTGTTCGTGATCCCGGCCCGCCGTATGGGCCGCCGGATGGCCGGGATGCAGCGCGAGGCCGCCGCCCTGAACGCCGCCATGGGCACCCGGATGACCGAGCGGTTCTCCGCCCCCGGCGCCACCCTGGTCAAACTGTTCGGACGCCCCGAGGAGGAGTCGGAGCAGTTCGCCGTCCGCGCCCGCCGCGTACGGGACATCGGCGTCCGTACGGCCACGGCGCAGACGGTGTTCATCACCGCCCTGACCCTCGTCTCCGCCCTCGCGCTCGCCCTCGTCTACGGCGTCGGCGGCCGGCTCGCCCTCGGCGGCACCCTGGAACCCGGCGCCGTCGTGGCCCTGGCCCTGCTGCTCACCCGGCTCTACGCCCCGCTCACCTCCCTCGCCGGGGCACGGGTCGAGGTGATGAGCGCGCTGGTCAGCTTCGAGCGGGTCTTCGAGGTCCTCGACCTGGAGCCCCTCATCCAGGAGAAGCCGGACGCCCGCGAACTGCCCGAGGGCCCGGTCTCCGTCGAGTTCGACGACGTCCACTTCGGCTACCCGTCCGCCGACAAGGTCTCCCTGGCCTCCCTGGAGGAGGTGGCCACCCTCGACACACGCGGCGGTGACGTGGTTTTGCACGGCATCTCCTTCCGCGCCGAACCCGGGCAGACCGTCGCCCTGGTCGGCTCCTCCGGCGCGGGCAAGTCGACCATCGCCGGGCTCCTGCCGCGGCTGTACGACGTCGACTCGGGGGCCGTACGCGTGGGCGGCGTCGACGTCCGCGAGCTGACCGCCGCCTCGCTGCGCGCCACTCTCGGGATGGTTACCCAGGACGGTCATCTCTTCCACGACACCGTGCGCGCCAACCTGCTCCTGGCCCGTCCGGAGGCGGCCGAGTCCGAACTGTGGGACGCCCTGCGCCGCGCCCGCCTCGACACCCTCGTACGCGCCCTGCCCGACGGTCTGGACACGGTCGTGGGGGAGCGGGGCTACCGGCTCTCGGGCGGTGAACGCCAGCGCATGACCATCGCCCGGCTGCTGCTGGCCCGTCAGCGCGTCGTCATCCTCGACGAGGCCACCGCCCACCTGGACAACACCTCCGAGGCGGCCGTGCAGGAGGCGCTCACGGAGGCGCTGGAGGGCAGGACGGCGGTCGTCATCGCCCACCGGCTGTCCACCGTCCGGGCCGCCGACCTGATCCTGGTGGTCGAGGCGGGCCGGATCGCGGAACGCGGCACGCACGAGGAACTGCTGGCCGCCGGCGGACGCTACGCCGAGCTCTACCGCACCCAGTTCGAACGGCAGCCGGGGGAGACGGTGGCGGCCTAGGGGAGCGGACTCGCGGAAGGGGAGGGACATCCGCGGGTGTCCCTCCCCTTCCGCCGGTTCTGCTTGCCGCTACCGGGTCCGCGCGGCGGTCCTCGTCCGGTCCGGACGGTCCCCGGCGCCGGACTTCGCCCGTCCGGAGCCGCCCCGGCCACGGCCGCCCTTGCGGCCGCTGCCGTACGCGTCGAGCTGAATGGCGAGCGGCGACGCGGTCAGGACCGACGAGTACGTGCCCACCAGCATGCCGATCAGCAGGGCGAGCGCGAAGTCGGTCAGCGAGTCGCCGCCCAGCAGGGCCAGCGCGGCCAGGATGAAGATCACACCGATACCGGTGTTGACGGTACGCGGCACCGTCTGCAGGATGGCCCGGTTGGTGACCTGCGCCAACGGCGCCTTACTGTCCTTCCGCCACAGCTCGCGGATGCGGTCGAAGACCACGACGGAGTCGTTCACCGAGTAGCCGATCACGGTGAGCAGCGCCGCCAGGAACACCCCGTCGATCGGCTTGCCCAGCCACGCGAAGATCCCGGTCAGGATGACCACGTCGTGGGCGAGCGCGCTGACCGCGCCGGTGCCGAACATCCAGCGGAACCGGAAGGCGAGGTACAGCAACTGGGCGCCGAGGGCCAGCCCGAGCGCGATCAGCGCGTTGCGGCGCAGCTCGTCACCGAGGCTCGGGCCGATCAGCTCGTCGCGGACCTTCTCCGCCCCGCCGCCGGCCTCGTCGATCGCCTCGGCCACCGCGACGGCCTGCGCGTTGGTCAGCTCCTCGGTGCGCACCGTCAGCCGGTTGTCCCCGGAGGACTGCACGACGGCCTGCGGGAAACCGGCGTCGGAGAGCGCCTCACGGGCGTGGTCCGGGTCGACGGTGTTCGTGGTGGAGTACTCGATCAGCCGGCCGCCGGTGAACTCCACACCGAAGTTCAGCCCGCGCACCGCGATGCCGGAGCCGGCGACGACCAGGACCACGGCGGAGACCGCGAGCCAGCGGCGCGGGTGCCGCATCAGCTGGGGGTCGCGTCGAGTGAGGTAGGTACGGACCCGGCCGATGGACGCCAGACCGGTCATCTTCGGACGCCGGTGCACCCAGCGGCGGGCCACGGCGAACTCGGCCAGCACCCGGGTGATCACCAGGGCGCTGATGATGGACGCGAGGACACCGATGCCCAGCGTCACACCGAAGCCCTTCACCGGCCCGGAGGCGAGCACGAACAGCAGCGCGGCCGCGATCAGGGTGGTGACGTTGGAGTCCGCGATGGCGCTGAACGCGCCCTTGAAGCCGGCGGTCAGGGCCGAGCGGCTGCTCGGCCGGTTACGGGCGCCGTACTCCTCCCGGGCCCGTTCGAAGACCAGCACGTTGGCGTCCACGGCCATGCCGATGGCCAGCACGAAACCGGCCAGGCCGGGCAGGGTCAGGGTCGCGCCGAGGGCCGCGAGACCGGCGTAGGAGATCAGGCCGTAGCAGAGCAGGGCCAGGGTGGCGAGGACACCCATGAGGCGGTAGACGACGATGATGAAGAGCGCGGTCAGCGCGGTGCCGACGACGGCCGCCCAGGCGCTGGCCTCGATGGCCTCGGCGCCCAGCGTCGGGCCGACCGTCCGCTGCTCCACCGTCTCGACCGGCACCGGCAGCGCGCCGCCCTTGACCAGCAGGGCGAGCTCCTTGGCCTCGTCGCTGGTGAACGAACCGGTGATCTGGGTGGACCCGCCGGTGATGCCCGCGCCGCAGGCGACGGACGGGTCGACCTGGGGCGAGGAGATGATCTTGTTGTCGAGGACGATCGCGACCCGGCGCTGCGGATCGCCCGCCGGGTGGCAGGCGGCCTCGCCGGTCAGCTTCGCCCAGCCCTTGTCGTCCTCGAAGTCCACGGTGACATGCCAGCCGGCGCCGCTCTGCTGGTCGAAGAGGGCCTCGGCGTCCTTCACGTCCTGGCCGGTCAGCGCCGCGTCGGCCAGCCGGAGCTGTTCACCGGTCTGCTCGTCGGGCAGGAGACGCTCGCCGTCCTTCGCCTTGTCGGTCGCGGTGGCCGCGCCGAGCACCGAGTGCACGGACAGCTGCGCGGTACGTCCGAGGACGTCCGCGGCCTTGCGCGGATCCTGGACGCCGGGCAGCTCGACGATGATGCGGTTGTCCCCGGAGCGGACGATGCTCGGTTCGGCGACGCCGAGCGCGTCGACCCGGCCGCGCAGCACCTCCAGGGTGCGGTCGGTGGCCGCCCCGTCGGCCTTCACGGTCTCGGTGGAACGGGTCTCCAGCACGATCTGGGTGCCGCCCCGCAGATCCAGACCCAGACGGACCGGGACGGTGACGGCGATGAACACGGATGCGGCGATCACGGCGAGCGCGAACAACGCCCTGACGCGGGCGGGACGTTTCACAGATGCCTCCAGCAGGCACGCGGAAAAAGGAAAGAGGAAGTCTCAGGTGCTGGAGGCGGCGGGCGGCGCGCGCCCGAGGTCGGAGGGCATGTGCGCGGCGGCGGGCGCCGCGTGTCCGGCCGCCGGCGCGGGCCGGGCCGGCCGGGGCGGGATCCGCGGCGTGTCCGCCGCGGTGAAGAGCGCATGACCGGCGGGCACCGCCCGCTCACCGGCGTCCCGCTCCGGCCTGGTGTGCGGGGTGCGGGAGCCGACATAGGCGTCGTCGCCGTACGGACGGGTGTCCGACTCGTAGGCCGAGGGACCGTACGGAGCCGGGGCGGGGACGAGTTCCGTGCCGCCGCCGCTGAACCCGAGGGTCAGCAGTACGGCCGCGAACGCGGCGAGGACCGCCGCGACGGCCCGGAACGGAAGGCGGGTGCGCTGTCCCCGCGGGGCGGCGGTCAAGGTTCGACGAGCCCGGCGCGGATGGCGTAACGGGTCAGTTCGAGGCGGTCCCGCAGACCCAGCTTGTGCAGCAGGTTCTCGCGGTGCCGCTGCACCGTCTTGATGCTGATGAACAGCATCTCGGCGATCTCCTTCGACGAGTGCCCCTCGGCGACGAGCTTCAGCACCTCCTCCTCGCGCGGGGTCAGCAGCTGCTCGGGAGCCTCCTCACCGTGCCGCACCCGGTCGAGGTAGTTACGGATGAGGGCGGTCACCGCCCCCGGGTACAGGAACGGCTCGTCCCGCATCGCGGCCCGGCAGGCCGCGACCAGATCGCGGTCCGCGACGGACTTCAGGACGTAGCCGCCGGCGCCGGCCTTCAGCGCCTGGAACAGGTACTGCTCGTTGTCGTGCATCGTCAGCATCAGGATGCGCAGCCCCGGCTTGAGCGCCGTCAGCTCGCGGGCGGCCTGCAGGCCGGTCAGCCGCGGCATGGCGATGTCCAGGACGGCCAGGTCGACGTCGTGGGTACGGGCCATGGCGATCGCCTCCGCGCCGTCACCGGCCTCGGCGACCACCCGCAGATCCGGCTCCCGGTCGAGGATGAGCCGGACGCCGCGCCGCACCAGCGCGTGGTCGTCGGCGAGCAGGATCCGGATCGGGGCGTCCGTCCGGCGGGCCTCGTGGGTGTCCTCGTGGTTCATGACTGCTTCCTGACAACGGGCACGGTGAGCCGGATCCGGGTACCGGCGGGCGGAGCGGAGGGGGCGACGGGGTGGTCGTCGAGGCTGGAGATGCCCAGGTCGGCCCCGATCAGCAGGGCCCGTTCCCGCATCCCGCGGAGCCCGGCGCCCTCGCGTGCGGCACCGATGCCCCGGCCGTCGTCGCTCACCTCGAGGACGACGCAGCGGTCGACGGCGCGCAGGCTCACCTCCACACTCCGCGCCTCGGCGTGCCGGGCGGCGTTGGTCAGACCCTCCTGTGCCACACGGTAGATGACCAGCTCCTGCTCGTGGTCGAGAGCGGGCAGATCGGAGTCGAAACGGCGCAGCACACGCAGCCCGGTGTGCGTGGCGAACTCGGTGGCCAGCGAGGTGACGGCGCTGACCAGACCGAGATCGTCCAGCACGCCCGGACGCAGCCGGCGCACCAGCCTGCGCACCTCGTCCAGGCTCTCCCGGGTGATCTCCTGCGCCTGCTGGAGCTCCCCGCGCAGCGGCTCCTCCGCCTCGTCGGCCGCCCGCTTCAGCGCCAGCAGCACGGCCGTCATGCTCTGCCCGACCTCGTCGTGCAGCTCCTGGGCGATACGGCGCCGCTCGCCCTCCTGGGCGAGGATCGCGCGGGCACTGCTCGCGACGCGTTCCCCCTCCAGCCGCTCCAGCATCGAATTGAACGTGCTGACCAGCTCGGACACCTCACCGCCGCCGCGCACGGGCAGACGCTGGCCGGGGCGCAGCAGGTCGACCGTGGTCATCAGCCGGGTCACCCGGTCCAGCGGGGCGAGACCGATGCGCAGCAGGGCCGCGTTGGCGACGAGCATGACGGCGAGGCCGCCGACGAGGATCACCGCCTCGGTGAGCAGCACCGGGACGGACACGGTCACCGGAGCCCACAGCAGCAGCGCGGTGGCGCTGCCCAGCACCACCGCGTTCAGCCCGAAGATCCGCCAGTACAGGGACACGGAGGTCACGCCTTCCTCTTTCTCGTCTGCCTCTACTGTCGGTCACCGCGCCCGCGAACGCGGCGGCGGCCTCATGGTCCCGGCGGACAACACCGGCCAGCATGCACCAGGGACCGGCCCCGGTCGATGGGCCCCGCGACCCATTTCCCCCCGTCCACCGGGCCCATCCCGAACGGGGTGGGTCCTCGGACCCCGCACAGATGGGTACCGCGCCCAATGGGCGCCGGCCCGGAAACGGGCCAGGGTTGAGTCATCACCCGTACGTCATGAGGAGGACCGTCCGTGTCGCTCGACCTGCCCCGCACCGAACCCCGTACCGCCCATCCCGCTCCCGACGAGGTCCGTCAGCGCCTCGAGCACGCCCGCTCGACCCGCCTGGCACAGCTCAAGGCGCTCGACGAAACGGGGCAGAGTCCCGGCGACCACCTGATGTCCAACCAGCGGGAGGCCATCCAGCGCGTCCTCACGGAGATCGACGAGGCCTTCGCACGCGTCGAGGACGGCACCTACGGCACCTGCCTGGGCTGCTCCAAGGCCGTACCGCCGGAGCGCCTGGAGATTCTCCCCCACACCCGGTACTGCGTCGCCTGCCAGCGTCGCGCCTAGGCGCGACCGGGCCCCGTCCGTCCTTCTCTCCCGCTCTGCCCAAGGGGTGCAGTGGTGACCCACCAGACCATCGGCGAGCGCGACACGGTCCTCGACGCCGAGGACCTCGCCGCGCTGCGCGAGAACCTGCACGAGCAGCGGCTGTTCCGGCAGGAGCAGCTCCGGCAGTTCGCGACCCACTCCTCGAACCGTGCCGAGGAACGCCGTCAGTCGGACGCCGCCCAGGTAGAGGTCGGCGTCAGGCTCGCGGCCTCCGCGCGCATGGTGCTCGCCGACGTCGAGGCGGCGCTGGCCCGGATGGACTCCGGGCAGTACGGCACGTGCCATCTGTGCCGTCGCGCCGTCGAACGCCACCGCCTGCTGATCGTCCCCCAGGCCCGCTACTGCGGGCGCTGCCAGCAGGTGAGGGAGGCCGGCCGGTGACCGTGATCCGGCGCACCCTTCCGGCTCCGGTACGGCACCGGCACTGGCCGCTGTGCCGGCGCTGCTCAGGTATCGCTCTCGACCTGGGCAGCGCCCGCACGCGCGCGTGGATCGCCGGACGGGGCATGGTCCTCGACGTGCCCACCGTCACCTTCCCGGGCACGGGGGCCATCCACCCCATCCAGCGCGGCACCATCGTCGACACCCCGGGTACGGCCCGGATGCTGGAGCGGCTGCTCGGGCACCGGCTGCCCAGGATCGGCCGCCCGCTGGTCGTCGTCACGGCGCCGGTCCTGGACGGCCTCGCCTTCCGGACCGAGGCCCGCACCGCCGTCGAGATCCTCCGCCCGCGCGCCGTCATGACCGTCCCGGGCGCCCGCGCGGTGGCCCTGGCGGCGGGCGCCGACCACATCCGGCCGCTGCTGGTGGTGGACATAGGGGCCCACCTCACCGAGGTGGTGCTGCTCGTGGACGGCGCGGTCACCGACGCCCGCCGCACCGCGCTGGGCACCGCCGACCTGACCGACGGCACGCCGCCCGGCGACATCACCGCGGCGGTGACCGACATGGTGACCGCGATGCTGCGGCAGGACCGCACCTCGCTCACCCGTACCGCCCTGCGCCGGGGCATACTCCTGGCCGGCGGGGGCGCGCTGCGCCCCGACATCACCCGCGACCTGCCCGGCAGCCTCGGCTGCCCGGTCACGCAGGTCCCGTCGCCGCACACCGCCGCCGTGCGGGGGGCCGCCGGCCTGCTCGCGTCGGCGCACCACCACCCGTCGGACAGCGGCACCCTCTGACCGGCGCCGCGGTCCGCGGCCACCGGCACCCCCCCACCAGCCCGTTTCACGTACCCAGAAGTCACGTACCCGGAAGGAGCTTTGACGTGGCCGGCGAAATACCTCCGGCACAGCCACCCCCCGGCCCGCCCGCGCGCCCCCTGTTGTGGCGCTGGCGGCACAATCCCCTGCGCCGGCGCACCGACAGCCTTCACGCCTGGCTGGGCCTCGGGGTGCTGATCGCCGTACTTGCCCTGGCACCCGTGGCCGCCCTCGTCGCGGCCAAGACCGCCCGCGCCCACTACGAGGACACCGCCCGTCACCAGAAGCTGACCCGGCATGTGACGACCGCGACCCTCACCCACGACGCGCCCCGCCACCCGGAGCCGGGCTCGGACGAGGAGGAGCACACCCGCTACCCGGCCGAGGTCCGCGTGGTCACCCGGGACGGGGTGGAACGCCATACCCGCGCGGAGGTGGAGCCCGGACTCGCCGCCGGCAACACCGTCCGTATCTGGATCACGGCCGACGGCGAGACGACGGATCCGCCGCTGACCCCGAAGGAGATCCGCAGCCGCACCATGGGCTGGGCGCTCCTCGCGGCCATGGGCGTCGCCCTCACCGGCGCCGCCGCCCACGCCGCGACCGGTCTCGCCGTGCGCCGCCGCAACCTCGACGACTGGGACACGGCCTGGGCGAGGACGGCTCCGCGCTGGACGACACCGACCTGATCCGATAGGGGCCTTCGAAAGTTTCGGCGCCTACTCAACGGACTTCGACGACTGCCCGTACATCGGTGATGCCTTCCGCGGCTCAACCGGTTCAGTGCCCACCCTGAACTGCGAAGACTCCACTTCTACCCGCCCCTTCGATCGAGCGAAGATTTCGAAACATTCACCGAAACTGTTGACGGTTGACGCGTGCAGGCCAACACTGTCCGGCATCGAACCCCCCACCGAGCCGTCACAGGAGGCACACCCATGCATGTGCTCGCGCGACCGAAGGGCCGCCGACGCGGCCGCCTGCTGCCGAGTGTCAGAAGCGTCTGGACCATCGCGCTGGCCGCCGTCAGCGCGCTGCTCCTGACCGCCACCACCGCCACGGCCGCCGTCACCACCAACCAGACCGGCACCAACAACGGCTGGTGGTACTCGTTCTGGACCGACTCCCAGGGCACCGTCTCCATGGACCTGGGCTCCGGCGGCAACTACTCCACCCGTTGGAGCAACACGGGCAACTTCGTGGCCGGCAAGGGCTGGAGCACCGGCGGACGCAAGACCGTCAGCTACTCGGGCAGCTTCAACCCGTCCGGCAACGCGTACCTGACGCTCTACGGCTGGACCACCGGCCCGCTCATCGAGTACTACATCGTCGACAACTGGGGCACCTACCGGCCCACCGGCGAGTACAAGGGCACCGTCACCAGTGACGGCGGCACGTACGACATCTACAAGACGACCCGGTACAACGCCCCGTCCATCGAGGGCACCAGGACCTTCGACCAGTACTGGAGCGTCCGGCAGTCCAAGCGCACGGGCGGCACCATCACCAGCGGCAACCACTTCGACGCCTGGGCGAGCAAGGGCATGAACCTGGGCAGCCACAACTACATGATCATGGCCACCGAGGGCTACCAGAGCAGCGGCAGCTCCAACATCACGGTGAGCGAAGGCAGTTCCGGCGGTGGCGGTGGCGGCGGTGGTGGCGGCAACGGCGGCTGCAACGCGACCCTGTCCGCCGGCGAGAAGTGGGGCGACCGCTACAACCTCAACGTCTCGGTGAGCGGCTCCAGCAACTGGACGGTGACCATGAACGTGCCGTCCCCGGCGAAGGTCTCCTCGACCTGGAACGCCAGCGCGTCCTACCCCGACAGCCAGACCCTCGTCGCCAAGTCCAACGGCAACGGCAACAACTTCGGCGCGACGATCATGGCGAACGGCAACTGGAACTGGCCGACGGTCTCCTGCAGCGCAGGCTGACCCCCACGAGGAGGACCACCGCAGATGACCACCGGAAGAGTCCCCCGGTCCCTGCTGTCGGGACTGGCCGTCGCCGCGCTGACCCTGGCCGGTACCGCCACCGCCACCCTGGACGCCGCACCGGCACAGGCCGCCGCCTGCAACGGCTACGTCGGACTCACCTTCGACGACGGCCCGTCCACCGGCACCACCATGAACCTGCTCAACGCGCTGAAGCAGAACGGGCTGCGGGCCACGATGTTCAACCAGGGCCAGTACGCCGCCGCCAACCCCTCACTGGTCAGGGCCCAGGTCGACGCGGGCATGTGGGTCGCCAACCACAGCTACACCCACCCCCACATGACCCAGCTGAGCCAGTCCCAGATGGACTCCGAGATCGCCCGCACCCAGCAGGCGATCGCGGGCGCCGGCGGCGGCACACCGAAGTTGTTCCGTCCGCCGTACGGCGAGACCAACTCGACGCTGCGCGCGGTCGAGGCGAAGTACGGCCTGACCGAGATCATCTGGGACGTCGACTCGCAGGACTGGAACAACGCGAGTACCGACGCCATCGTGCAGGCCGCCTCCCGGCTCACAAGCGGCCAGGTGATCCTGATGCACGACTGGCCGGCCAACACCATCGCCGCGATCCCGCGCATCGCGCAGAACCTGGCCTCCCGGGGCCTGTGCGCGGGCATGATCTCCCCGCAGACCGGCCGCGCCGTCGCCCCCGACGGTTCCGGCGGCGGGGGAGGGGGCGGTGGCGGCGACACCGGAAGCTGCACCGCGACGCTGTCCGCCGGCAACCGGTGGGGCGACCGCTACAACCTCAACGTCTCGGTGAGCGGCTCCAGCAACTGGACGGTGACCATGAACGTGCCGTCCCCGGCGAAGGTCTCCACGACCTGGAACGTCAGCACCTCGTACCCCAACAGTCAGACCCTCGTCGCCAAGCCCAACGGCAGCGGCGACAACTGGGGGGTGACGATCATGGCCAACGGCAACTGGAACTGGCCGACCGTCTCCTGCAGCACCGGCTGAACCCGTGGCGGGCCGCGGCGCGTTGTGCGCCGCGGCCCGTTCACAGATGTTCGCGGAACCAGCCGGCGGCGAGCTCGGCGACCTGCTCCAGCGCGCCGGGCTCGGAGAAGAGATGGGTCGCGCCGGGCACCACACGGACCTCGTGCGCCGTGGACAGCCGGCCGGCGGCCTCCCGGTTGAGGCCGAGCACCGTGTCGTCGGCACCGCCCACGACGAGCAGCACCGGACATGACACCAGGGCGAGCGCGTCGCCCGCCAGGTCGGGGCGACCGCCCCGCGACACGACCGCCGACACCCTTTCCGGCCGCTCGGTGGCCGCCACCAGCGCCGCCGCCGCACCCGTACTGGCCCCGAACAGCCCCACCGGCAGATCCGCACCGTCCGGCCGCTGCTCCAGCCAGTCGACGGCATGCGCCAGCCGCCGGGCGAGCAGCCCGATGTCGAAGCGGTGCCGTCCCGTCGCGTCGTCCTCCCGCTCCTCCTCCGCCGTCAGCAGATCCAGCAGCAGCGTGCCGAACCCCGCGTCCCGCAGCGCGGCGGCGACCGCCCGGTTGCGCGGGCTGAGCCGTGAGCTGCCGCTGCCGTGCGCGAACAGCACGGTTCCGCGCGCTCCGGCCGGGATCACGAGATCGCCCGACAGCCCCGCCGCATCCGAGGGGACCGTCACGGATTCGGAGACCACGTGGTGTCCTCGACGGCACGGGCGGCGGGCAGCAGACCGCCGATGTCCTTGGGCAGCGCCGCGACCACCTTCTCCGTCAGCTCCGGAGCGAGCGCCGCGTCGAGCACCTCCAGTACGGCGGCGGCCTCCCGTACGGCACCGTCCTCGTCCGTCCGCGCGCGCCCGGCGATCCGTCCGGCGAACGTGGTCAGGCCGAAGCGCTCGCCCGAGGAGGAGTCCTTGGCCTCCCTCATGGGCGCGGCCAGAGTGGGCGGCAACTGGGCCGCCACATGCTCCGCCAGTCCGCCCGGCAGCCGCTCGGCCAGCGTGCTCAGCACCGCCCGGGTCGCTTGCTCGGACGTACCGCGATCCGGAAGCCGCGTAAGAGCCTGCACTTTCCCGATGAACTCGTCATGGTGCATATGAGGCCCCGTCCTCCCTCACGATGCGATCACGTCTCCACCGAGTACCCCACCGAACCCACTTTCAGCCCGCCCAACGAATGAGTCCGAGGCCCGGGGGGCAAACGCCTGGGACGGGGAGTGACGGCGTGGGCGCGGGGCCGGGCCGTCGGTGGGGCGCCCCGGGGCGGGGTGGGCCGGGAGGCGGTCCGGCAGGGGGTCCGGGGGCGAAGCCCCCCGGGGACGGGAACGGGAAAGGGCGGCGGGGGCGAAACAACAACGGCGAACCCGACGTACCGAAACCGCCCACAGCGGACGACCCGACAGTCCCCCCGCTAGGAAGACTCCCGCACCACCAACTCCGTAGGCAACGTCCGCTGCTGCCGAGGCGCGCCCTCCTGGGTGATCCCGGTGAGAATCCGGGCCATGGTCCGCCCGATCTCCTCCACCGGCTGCCGCACGGTCGTCAGCGGCGGCGCCGTGTGCCGCGCGAGGATGGAATCCTCGTACCCCACGACGGCGACATCCTCCGGCACCCGCAACCGCCGCCGGCGCAATTCGGCCAGCGCCCCCACCGCCATGAGGTCGGACGCGGCGAACACCGCGTCCAGATCCGGCGCGCGTTCAAGTAGCGAACGCATCGCCCGGCACGCACCCTCCTCCGTGAAGTCCCCCTCTTCGACCAGCAGTTCGTCCGCCGCCACCCCTGCCTCCCGGTGCGCGGTGCGCCACCCGGCGAGCCGGCTGCGGCCGACGTCCATGTCCAGCGGACCGGTGATCGTGGCGATCCGGGTCCGGCCGCGGTGCAGCAGATGCCGTACCGCGGCGGTCGCACCGCCCGCGTTGTCGGAGTTCACGTAGCTCAGCCGCTCGCCCGCATCGCGGCGGCCGGCCAGCACGGTCGGCAGGCCCATCTCCTCCAGCATGCCCGGCAGCCGGTCGTCGGCGTGCACGGAGACCAGCAGCACACCGTCCACCCGGTGCGTCGCCACGGTCTCCGTGAGCTGGTCCCGTTCCGCCTGGTCACGGACGAGCATCAGCTGCAGCTGGGTCCGGCTCTCCGCGAGCGCGCCGGAGACACCGCGGATCAGCGCGGCGAAGAACGGTTCCGAACCGAGCCGGCTCTCCGACTCGGGGATCACCAGGGCCACCGCGTTGGTGCGGTTGGTCACCAGACCGCGGGCGACCGAGTTGGGAACGTAGTTCAACTCCTTGATCGCGGCCAGCACCCGCTCACGGGCGTCGTCGCTGACGAGATCCGAGCCGTTGACGACGCGGGAGACCGTGGTGCGGCCCACGCCGGCGCGGGCGGCGACCGTTTTGATGGTCGGACGGCGGTTGCCGCTCATGTGCTCCCCCCTGTGCGGCCGCGGCGACGATGTCCGCCGCGGAGTTGACCTGCGGCAATTCTTGCAGACGCGGTCGCCGGCACAGCACCCCCCGGCGGCGGGACGAGGCACACGTAGCCGGATCCGAGGCGACGAGTTGGTTTCAAGTTATTGACAGACCTATCCGCCAGCCATGAGTCTTCGTTGCGCGGTGGGAACGTGCCCACCCCGAAATGGGCACGTTCCCATCCCTGTCAGAGCCGCTGTAGTCATCGCAGAACTCGTCACTCCGGTGTGTCAGCGCCGTCGCTAGGAGGAGATCCATGGGCACTTACGGTTCGTTGCGCAGGAAGGCGGTCGCGACAGTCGCGGCCGCCGGCGCGCTGGCACTGGTCGTCGGCTGCAGCGGCGGTGACGACTCGGCCACCGGCGGTGGCAAGAAGGACGGCAAGGTCACCATCACCATGGGCCTGTACGGCGTCATGGGCCTGAAGGAGACGGGCCTCCTGGAGCAGTACGAGAAGGAGAACCCGAATGTCGAGATCAAGGCCGACATCGCCGGTGACGAGCAGACGTACTACACCGCGCTGCAGACCCACCTCGCCGCCGGCAACGGTCTGAAGGACATCCAGGGCATCGAGATCGGCCGGGCCAAGGAGATCACCGAGACCCAGGCGGACAAGTTCGCCGACTTCGCCGACATGGCCGGCACCGACCACTTCCTGCCCTGGAAGGAGTCCCAGATCAGCACCGCGGACGGCAAGGTGCTCGGTCTGGGCACCGACATCGGCCCCATGGCGGTCTGTTACCGCAAGGACTACTTCGAGCAGGCCGGCCTGCCCACCGACCGTGAGGAGGTGGGCAAGCTCTGGGAGGGCGACTGGAGCAAGTACGTCGAGGTCGGCCGCACCTTCAAGAAGGACTTCAAGGGCGACAAGGTCGCGTTCACCGACTCGGCCAGCGGTCTGTTCAACGCCATGGTCTACGGCTACCCCGAGCAGTACTACGACGAGAAGGGGGAGCTGATCTACGACAAGAACCCGGCCGTGAAGGAGGCCTGGGGCCTGGCCTCGGACGCCGCCGAGGACGGGCTGACCGCCAAGCTCCGCCAGTTCCAGCCGGGTTGGGACCCCGGTCTGGCCAACGGCACCTTCGCGACCGCCGTCTGCCCGGCCTGGATGCTCAGCCACATCAGCGAGAAGGCCGGTGACGCCAACAAGGGCAAGTGGGACGTGGCCCGGGCACCCAAGGGCGCCAACTGGGGCGGCTCCTTCCTCGGTGTCGTCGAGCAGAGCCCGGTGAAGGAGGAGGCCAAGAAGCTCGTCGCCTGGCTGACCGCGCCGGAACAGCAGGCCCACATCTTCAAGGAGATCGGCAACATCCCGTCCTCCAAGGAGGCGTTGGAGAACCCGGATGTGAAGAACGCCACGTCGGAGTACTTCGACAACGCCCCGATCGGCCAGATCTTCGGTGCCGCCGCGCAGGAGATCCCGGACAAGCAGGTCCTCGGCCGCAAGGACGGCACGATCAAGGACACCTTCTCCCAGGGCCTGGCCCTGGTCGAGCAGGGCACCGCGCGTGACAAGGCGTGGAAGACCACCACGGAGCGCATCGAGAAGGCCGTCGGCTGACCCGACGTCTCTCCCGCGGCCACCCCGGCCCGCCGGGCCCTGTCACCGGACTCCCGCCTGCCACGCGAGTCCGGTGACGGGGCAGCACGCCGACGGGCCCGGGGCCCGGCTCACACATCCGTATCCAGGAAGGAAAAGTCCGGTGGCCACCTCCACCACCAAGGCCCTGACCGGCGAGGAGCCGCCGGGCACCACGGGCGACGGGAACACCCCCCGCCGGCGCGGCGCCCTGCTGCACCGGCTGGACGTCAAGGGCGCCCCGTACGCGTTCGTCGCGCCGTTCTTCGTCGTCTTCGCCGCGTTCAGCTTCTACCCCCTCGTCTACACGTCGTGGATCTCCCTGCACGACGTGGAACTGGCCACCCTCGACGTCATGGAGTGGGTGGCGTTCGACAACTACGTCGAACTCTGGGGCGATTCACGGTTCTGGAACGCACTGCAGAACACCATCACCATCGGCGTCATCTCCACGGTGCCGCAGCTGATGATGGCACTCGGCCTGGCCCACCTGCTCAACTACCGCATGCGCGCCTCGCTGTTCTTCCGCGTGGCCTCGCTGGTCCCCTACGCCACCTCGGTCGCCGCCGCCGCGCTCGTCTTCACCATGATCTTCGAGCGTGACTTCGGCATGATCAACTGGGCGCTCGGCTCGGTCGGCATCGACCCGGTGGACTGGGAGGCCGACAAGTGGCCCGCCCAGGCGGCCATCTCCACCATCGTCATCTGGCGCTGGACCGGCTACAACGCGCTGCTCTACCTGGCCGCCATGCAGGCCATTCCCGCCGAGCGGTACGAGGCCGCGTCCCTCGACGGGGCGTCCCGGTGGAAGCAGTTCACCCATGTCACCGTGCCCGGTATCCGCTCCACCATCGTCTTCACCATCGTGCTCTCCACGATCGGCGCCACCCAGCTGTTCGGCGAGCCGCTGATCTTCGGACAGGGCCCCAACGGAGTCACCGGCGGCGCCGACAACCAGTACCAGACGCTGGGCCTGCTGCTGTACGAGGAGGGCTGGAAGAACTACCAGATGGGCCGTTCGGCCACCGTCGCCTGGGCGATGTTCATGCTGCTCGTCCTCGCCTTCGTGGCGCAGCACCTGATCAAGCGCCTGCGTTCCCGTACGTCCTGACCTGGAGCCATCATGACCACTCACAGCCTCCCGGTCCGGACGGAGACACCGGCCCGGACCCCTGTCGAGAAGCCGGCCCGCGGCGGCCGGCGGCTGCTGCGCCCGGGCGCCGGCCGCCAGCACCACGCCGGCCCGCTCGCCTACGTCCTGCTCGTCGTCATGGCGGTGCTGTCGATCTTCCCGCTGTACTGGACGATGGTTGCCGCCTCCACCGACAACACCCGGGTCAGCCAGACCCCGCCGCCGTTCCTGCCGGGGCCGAACCTGTTCAGCAACCTCGCCCGCGCCTGGGACGAGGCCGCGATGGGCAAGGCCATGGTCAACAGCCTGATCGTGGCCGGCGTGATCGCCCTGTCCACGGTGATGTTCGCGACGCTGGCCGGATTCGCCTTCGCCAAACTGCGGTTCAAGGGACGCAACGTCCTGCTGATGCTGGTGATCGGCACCATGATGGTGCCGCCGCAGCTCGGCGTCGTACCGCTGTTCATGATGATGTCCGAGCTGGGCTGGTCGCAGCAGCTGCCGGCCGTCATCTTCCCCACCCTGGTGAGCGCCGTCGGCGTGTTCTTCATGCGGCAGTACCTGTCCGAGGCGCTGCCCGACGAACTCGTCGAGGCCGGCCGCGTGGACGGGGCGCATTCGCTGCGGATCTTCTGGAGCATCGTGCTGCCCATCGCACGGCCCGCGATGGCCGTGCTGTTCATGATCACGTTCGTGCACGCGTGGAACGACTTCTTCTGGCCGTTCGTGGTGCTCGACATGACCAACCCGACGGTCCCCGTCGCCCTCACCCAGCTCAGCGCGGGCTATGTCCGCGACCAGTCGCTGATCATGGCGGGCGCGCTGCTCGGCACGCTGCCGCTGCTGGCGATGTTCATCGTCTTCGGCCGCCAGATCGTCAGCGGCATCATGGCGGGCGCCGTCAAGGGCTGACCCGCACCTCCCCGCCAGGCCCCGCCGCCTGCGAACTCCCCTCACCCCGAAAGGATCTACGTGGTCACCGCACAGCAGACCGCGTCCGCCCCGGACGCCGCCCGCCCCTTCCCCAAGGGCTTCCTCTGGGGCTCCGCGACCGCCTCCTACCAGATCGAGGGGGCCGCCGCCGAGGACGGCCGTACACCGTCCATCTGGGACACCTACGCCCGCACGCCGGGCCGCGTACGCAACGGCGACACCGGTGACATCGCCACCGACCACTACCACCGCTGGCGCGAGGACGTCGCCCTGATGGCCGAACTCGGCCTGGGCGCCTACCGGTTCTCCCTCGCCTGGCCCCGGATCCAGCCCACCGGCCGCGGCCCCGCCGTGCAGAAGGGCCTGGACTTCTACCGCCGTCTCGTCGACGACCTGCTGGAGAAGGGCATCCAGCCCGTCGCCACCCTCTACCACTGGGACCTGCCCCAGGAGTTGGAGGACGCCGGCGGCTGGCCCGAGCGCGCCACGGCCGAGCGGTTCGCCGAGTACGCCGCCCTCGCCGCGGACGCCCTCGGTGACCGGGTGAAGACCTGGACCACCCTGAACGAGCCCTGGTGCAGCGCCTTCCTCGGTTACGGCTCCGGCGTGCACGCCCCCGGCCGTACCGACCCGGTCGCCGCGCTGCGTGCCGCCCACCACCTCAACCTGGGCCACGGCCTCGCGGTCCAGGCGCTGCGGGACCGTATCCGCGCCGACGCCCAGTGCTCGGTGACGCTCAACATCCACCACGTCCGCCCGCTCACCGGCAGCGACGCCGACGCCGACGCGGTCCGCCGGATCGACGCGCTCGCCAACCGGGTCTACACCGGGCCGATGCTGCAGGGCGCCTACCCGGAGGACCTGCTCAAGGACACCGCCGGGCTGACCGACTGGTCCTTCGTGCGCGACGGCGACCTCGCGCGGATCCACCAGCCGCTGGACTTCCTCGGCGTCAACTACTACTCGCCCACCGTCGTCTCCGAGGCCGACGGCAGCGGCACCCACAACTCGGACGGCCACGGCAACAGCACCCACAGCCCCTGGCCGGGCGCCGACAAGGTCGCCTTCCACCAGCCGCCCGGCGAGACCACCGCCATGGGCTGGGCCGTCGACCCCACCGGCCTGTACGACCTGCTGCGCCGACTGTCGGCGGACTTCCCGAAGCTGCCGCTGGTCATCACCGAGAACGGCGCGGCCTTCGACGACTACGCCGACCCGTCGGGGAACGTCAACGACACCGCGCGGATCGCCTATGTGCGCGGTCACCTGGCCGCCGTGCACCGGGCCATCGTCGACGGCTCGGACGTGCGCGGCTACTTCCTGTGGTCGCTGCTGGACAACTTCGAGTGGGCCCACGGCTACGGCAAGCGCTTCGGCGCCGTCTACGTGGACTACCCGACCGGCACCCGCATCCCCAAGGCCAGCGCCCGCTGGTACTCCGAGGTGGCCCGTACCGGAATCCTCCCCGGCGCCTGACGGAACGCGCGCGGTGGCGCACCCCGGGTGTGCCACCGCGCACAGGACGGCCTGAAGCACGGCCGATACGGCGACGCGACGCGATGTGGTGGTCGCCCGAAACATTCGGCACCGCGCGCCCGGCCTCCCCGCCGACGCGGTGCCGTACGCCGGGCCGGCCGCACTCGCGCGGCCGGCCCGGCGTTCACGTCTTCCGGGGAGCGGCCGTGCTCTGCCGTACCACCAGTCGGGTCGCCAGTTCGATGCGCTGGGCCGCGGTACCGGGGTCGTCCGGGCGCAGCAGCATCCGGGCGGCCTCCTCGGCCATGCTGCGCAGCGGCTGGTGGACCGTGGTGAGCGGCGGACTCGACCACTGCGCCAGCGGTACGTCGTCGTAGCCCACCACCGACAGGTCCTCCGGCACCCGCAGCCCCTTGACACGGGCCGCCTCCAGTACGCCGAGCGCCTGGAGGTCGCTGCCGGCGAAGACCGCGGTGGGCCGGTCCGGCCCGTCCAGCAGGTCCATGGCGTGCTCGAAGCCGCCCTGTACATGGAAGTCGCCGTAGCGTGTCAGCCGCGGGTCGGCCTCCAGCCCCGCCATCGCCATGGCCGAGCGGTAGCCGTCGAGGCGCGCCAGCGAGCACAGCATGTCCTCGGGCCCGGTGATGATGGCGACCCGCTCGTGCCCCTGGTCGGTGAGATGGCGGGTGGCGGCCAGACCGCCGGCCCAGTTCGCGGAGCCGACCGAGGGCACGTCCGGGTCGGGGTCCCCCGCCGGGTCGATGACGACGAACGGGATGACCGCCGCCCGCAGTCGGCGCTTGACGTCCTCCGGCAGCGTGGAGAAGACCAGCACGACACCCAGCGGACGGCGCTGCAGCACGCCCGGGAGCCAGTCCGCCGCAGGCGCGTGCCGGGTGCCGCTCTCGGTGAGCACCACCGTCGCGCGGTTCTCCTTCGCGACGTTCTCCACGCCCCTGATCAGCTCCATCGCCCAGATGCTCTCCAGTTCGTGGAACACGAGCTCGATGAGCGGGGAGCGGGACGCCGGCTGGCTGCGCCGGCGATAGCCGTGGAGCTCGAGGAGCCGCTCCACCTTGGCCCGGGTCGCGCGGGAGACATCCGAACGGCCGTTGAGGACCTTCGAAACTGTCGGCATCGAAACACCGGCCTCTTTCGCGACCGCGGCCAGGGTTACTCTGCCGCCCGCCTCGTTGTCTTCGTGCATACCCGCAGGATAGGGCACCGCTTGCTCGGTAACGGTTTGGGTGAGTACCGCTCCGACCGTTGACCGAAACACGGGTCTGACCTACTGTCCCACGGCATGGACTTTCGGTGATGATGCCGAAACTTTCGAAAGGCGAACGATGAAGACACGTGCGCGCTTGCCCAGACTGGTCGCCACCGGTGCGACGCTCGCCCTGGCACTGAGCCTCTCGGCCTGCGGTGACGGAAACGGCGGGGCGTCGGGGGACGACGGCAAGATCCATGTCCTGGTCTACGGGGACGCCACCAACAAGGTGGAGAAGAAGATCGTCGACACGTTCAACAAGACGTCCGACGTCAAGGTCGTCCTCGACACCATTCCCGGTGCCGACTACCAGCAGAAGCTGCAGACGATCATCAACACCCCGCAGGCCCCGGACGTCTTCTTCAACTGGGGCGGCGGCAGCATCAAGCCGTTCGTCAAGGCCGACCTGCTGCTGCCGCTCGACGACTTCATCAAGAAGAACCCGGAGCTGGAGAACAAGTTCCTGCCGTCCGTCTTCAACAACGCCGTGGTCGACGGCAAGCCGTACGGCATACCGATGCGCGGCACCCAGCCGGTCCTGCTCTTCCACAACAAGAAGGTCCTCAAGGACGCCGGCGTGCAGCCGCCGAAGACCTGGGACGAACTGCTCGACGCTGTCGGCAAGCTGAAGGACAAGGGTGTCACGCCGATCGCGCTCGGAGGCGGCGACGTCTGGCCCACGCAGATGTGGTTCCAGTACCTCTACGACCGTATCGCGGGACCGGGCCTGTTCGAGAAGGCCGTCGGCGGCGACAAGAGCGCCTGGGAGAGCGCCGACAGCAAGAAGGCCCTCGGCATGATCAGGGACCTCGTCGACAGCGGTGCCTTCGGCAAGAACTACGACTCCGTCAAGTACACCAACGGCGGCTCGGTGCAGCTGGTGGCCGCGGGCAAGGCCGGCTTCGAGCTCATGGGCTCCTGGTACTACTCCCAGCAGCTCACGGACCACCCGGAGTTCGCCGAGACGGGCCTCGGCTACACCGCCTTCCCCGCCGTCGAGGGCGGCAAGGGTGACGCGGCGAACGTTGCGGGCAACACCAACAACTACTACTCGGTGATGAAGAAGACCAAGCACCCCGAGGCCGTCGCCGAGTTCCTGAAGCTCATGTACTCGGACGACTTCGTCAAGTCGCAGCTGGACATCGGCAACCTGACGACCACGACCAACACCGACGGGTTCATCGACGGCTCGGCCACCCCCGAGTACTCGCGCTTCCAGTACGACCTCGTCGCCGACGCCCCCTCGTTCCAGCTGTCGTGGGACCAGGCGTACCCGCAGAAGGCGAGCTCGGACATGCACAAGGCCATCCAGCAGTTCTTCAACGGACAGCTCGACGCGGACGGCTTCATCAAGGCCATGCAGGCCCTCCCCACCGAGTGACGAACGGCTCATGACCACACAGATCACGAGCGCCCGGCCCGCCGCCGGCCCCCGCAAGGGGCCCCGGCGGCGGCCGGCCGCACCGTCCGCAACGACGGTGGGCCGCCCCGGCTTCGCCTGGGCACTGCCCGCCGCAGTGTTCTTCGCCCTGTTCGCGATCGTCCCGCTGATCATGGTGGCGGTGCTGTCCTTCATGACCTGGGACGGGCTCAGCTCGCCGCAGTTCGTCGGCATGGACAACTGGTCGCGACTGGCGGACGACCCGGTGATGCTCAAGAGCATCTGGCTGACCCTGCTCCTGACCGTGCTCGGCGTGGTCATCCAGACCCCGCTGAGCATCGTGCTCGGCGTCTGGGCGGCCGGCCACCAGCGCAACCGGGCCGTCCTCTCCGTCATCTACTTCATCCCGCTGCTGCTGTCCGCCACGGCCGTCTCCGTGCTCTGGCGGGCGCTGCTCGACCCGAACTTCGGCATCCCGGCCGAGGCCACCTGGCTCTTCGGCGACGGCAACCTGTTCGGCGAACAGGCCACCGCCATCGGCGTCCTGGCGTTCGTCAGTACCTGGCAGTTCACCCCGTTCCACACCCTGATCTACCAGGGCGCCGCCCGCGCGGTCCCCCGAGTGCTCTACCAGGCCGCGGAGATCGACGGAGCGGGCCGCTACCGCCAGTTCTTCCACATCACCCTGCCGCAGCTGCGCAACGCGATGATCACCTCGATGATCCTGATGATCGTCGGCGGTCTGACCACCTTCGAGACCGTCCTCATCCTGACCCAGGGCGGCCCCGGCACCGACACCACCATCAGCGCCTACTACATGTACGACAAGGCGTTCAGGGGCTTCGACTACGGCACCGGCTCCGCGATCGCCCTGGCCCTGGTGGTCGCGTCCACGATCATCTCGCTGATCGTCGTCCGGGTCTCCGGCTACGACAAGATGCGCAGCTCCATGGAGGGTGTGTCATGAGGCGCCGACCGAACTACGTGGCCGGCGCCGGCTCGCTCGTCTGGCTCTTCCTCGTCGGCCTGCCGCTGTACGTGATGCTCGCCGCGACGCTGCGCACCCGCCAGGACTACGCCGAGAACGGCCCGGTCTCCCTGCCGGACACCTTCACCCTGGACAACTACAGCCGCGCCTTCGACTCCGGCTTCGGGCAGTACTTCTTCAACACCCTCGTCGTCACCGCCTGCGTGATCGGCATCGTGCTGCTGCTGGTCCCGCCGCTCGCCTACGCGATCGTCCGCAGCCGCGGCCGTACCACCTCGGCGATCTTCCGGCTGTTCCTGCTCGGACTCGCCATCCCCGCCCAGGCCGTCATCGTGCCGATGTTCTACCTGATCAGCGAGGCCGGCCTGTACGACAACCTGCTGGGCGTCATCCTGCCCACGGCCGCGTTCTGCCTGCCCATGTCGGCGCTGATCCTCAGCGGCGCCATGCGCGACATCTCCCCGGAGCTGTACGAGGCCATGGCCATGGACGGCGCGTCCCCGCGCCGGATGTTCTTCCAGCTCGTACTGCCGCTGTCCCGCGGCGGAGTGTCCACCATCGTGGTCTTCTCCGCGCTCCAGGCGTGGAACGGCTTCCTGTTCCCGCTGGTCCTGACCCAGTCCGACTCCACCAAGGTGGTCACCCTGGGTCTGTACAACTTCCAGACCGCGCACGGCATCGACATTCCCGGTCTGCTGGGAGCCGTGGTGCTGTCCATGGTGCCCATCCTGCTCGTCTACCTGTTCGCCCGTCGCGCCCTGGTCCAGGGTCTGATGGGCGTCGGAGGAAAGTGACTGCCGACGTGGCCGTAGAGACCACCCCCGAAATCCCCCTCTGGAACGATCCCGCCCACCCCGTCTCCGCCCGGGTCGACGCGCTCATCGGCGCGATGACCCTCCAGGAGAAGATCGCCCAGCTGTACGGCGTATGGGTCGGCGCCTCCGACAAGGGCGGCGAAGTCGCCCCGCACCAGTACGACATGGAGGAGCCCGTCGACCTCGACGCGCTCCTGCCCAGCGGACTGGGCCAACTCACCCGCCCCTTCGGCACCGTTCCCGTCGACCCCGCCCTCGGCGCGCTCTCCCTCATGCGCACCCAGGCCCGCATCACCTCCTCGAACCGGTTCGGCATCCCCGCCCTCGCACACGACGAGTGCCTGGCCGGCTTCGCCGCCTGGGGGGCCACCGCCTACCCCGTCCCGCTGTCCTGGGGCGCCACCTTCGATCCCGGCACGGTGCGCCGTATGGCCGCCGCCATCGGCCGCGACATGCGCTCCGTCGGCGTCCACCAGGGCCTCGCCCCCGTCCTCGACGTGGTCCGCGACGCCCGCTGGGGCCGGGTCGAGGAGACCATCGGCGAGGACCCGTACCTCGTCGCCACCATCGGGACGGCCTACGTCCAGGGCCTGGAGTCCGCCGGGATCGTCGCCACCCTCAAGCACTTCGCCGGCTACTCCGCCTCCCGCGCGGGACGCAAGCCGCCGACTGGGCGGACGCCGCCGGCGCGGCACTCCGGGCGGGCGTCGACGTCGAACTGCCCACCGTCAAGACCTTCGGCACACCCCTCGTCGACGCCGTCACCGACGGCCGGGTCCCGGAGGCGGTCGTCGACCGCGCCGTGCGCCGCGTCCTCGGCCAGAAGGCGATGCTCGGCCTCCTCGACCCGGACTGGAGCCCGGTTCCGCCCGCACTCGACGGCGTCGACCTCGACGACCCCGAGGCACTGCGCGGCCGCGTCGACCTGGACCGGCCCGAGAACCGTGAACTCGCCCGCGAGATCGCCGAGAAGGCGGTCGTCCTGCTCACCAACGACGGCACCCTGCCGCTCGCCGCGCCGCGCCGTATCGCCCTGGTCGGCCCCAACGCCGCCGAGGCGACGGCCGTACTGGGCTGCTACTCCTTCCCCCTGCACGTCGGCGTGCAGCACCCGGAGATCCCGGTCGGCATCGACCTGCCCACCCTGCGCGACACCCTGACCGCCGAGTTCCCCGACGCGGACCTCACGGTCGCCCGCGGCACCGGCGTCGACGACGGCGACCTCACCCGACTCGGCGAGGCGGTCGACGCGGCCCGGCAGGCAGACATCGTTATCGCCGTACTCGGCGACCGCGCGGGTCTGTTCGGCCGCGGCACCAGCGGCGAGGGCTGCGACGCCGACTCCCTCGCCCTGCCCGGCGCCCAGCAGCAACTCCTCGACGCGCTGCTCGACTCCGGGACACCCGTGGTCACCGTCCTGCTCGCCGGACGGCCGTACGCGCTCGGCCGCGCCGTCACCGAGTCGGCGGCGATCGTGCAGTCCTTCTTCCCCGGCGCCGAGGGCACCCACGCCATCGCCGGCGTCCTCAGCGGCCGTACGAGCCCCTCCGGCCGGCTCCCGGTCAGTGTGCCGCGCGGTCCGGGCTCCCAGCCGACCACCTACCTCGGCGCCCGCCTCGCCCAGCTCAGCGACGTGTCCAACATCGACCCGACCCCGGCGTTCGGCTTCGGCCACGGTCTGACGTACACGGGCTTCGCCTGGAGCGACCTCGCCGTGGACGCGCAAGAGGCGGGCACGGACGGAGAGTTCACGCTCTCTCTGACCGTGCGCAACACCGGGGAACGGACCGGCACCGAGGTCGTCCAGCTGTACCTCCACGACCCGGTCGCCTCCGTCGTCCAGCCGGTGCAGCGGCTCGTCGGCTACACCCGGGTGGAGCTGGAGCCGGGTGAGTCCCGCCGCGTCCGGGTCACCGTCCCGGCCGACGTGGCCTCCTTCACCGGCCGCGACGGCCGGCGGATCGTCGAACCCGGTGACCTGGAGCTCCGCCTCGCCGCGTCCAGCACCGACGCCCGCCTGACGGCGACGGTCACCCTGACCGGCCCCGAGCGCCGTGTCGACCACACCCGTCGCCTGCACGCGGACTTCACCCAGGAGCCGGCCACGCGGGACTGAGCCGGACCCACGAGGCGGCCCCCGGCCGGTACGCACCGGCCGGGGGCCGCCTCGTGGGCGGGGCTACCTGAGATAGGGGCCGTCCGTCCCGATCTTCCCGGGTCCGTCGAGGACGTACACCCTGAGATTGCCCTTGCCCGGCGCGGCGACGGCCAGCGTTCCGCCGGACACCGTCCGTACGTCCCCGGTGACCGCGTCCCGGTACGTGCCGTCGGGTACGCCGGTGAAGGTGGCACCGCCCGAGACGGTCACCAGGGCGAAGCTGTCCGTACCCCCGCCGGTGTAGCGCCGTTTGAAGGCCATGTCACCGGAGATCCCGGCGGTCGAGTACTGCCCCAGCTGCAGCGCGGGGACCGCCCGCCGGATCTGATTGAGCCGCTGGACGTGCTTGACCAGGGGCTTGCCCAACGTCGTCGCCACCGCACCGGAGGCGGAGTCGACCTTGGAGAAGTCCGACACGCTGAGACTTCCGGCGAGATGGTCGCCGTAGTACGCGCGCCCGGTCGTGGCCAGCGGACAACTCGGGCCGCAGTCGATCTTCTTGCCTTTCTGGAACTCGATCTCCGAGCCGTAGTAGAGGGTGGGGATGCCGCGGAACGTCCACATCAGGGACATGTTCTCGGCCCAGGCGTCGGTGCCGCCCGTGTAGCGCTCACTGCTCTTGTTGGGCCCGTAGTCGTGACTGTCGACGTAGACGACGTTGTAGGTGGCGTCGTTGTAACTGTCGTCGCTGTCCTTGCCGTTGTGGAAGGCGTTGCTCGCGTCACCGAAGTTCATGTGCATCCGCATGTCGATGACGTTCATGCCGGAGAAGCGGCTGTGATCCGGGGCGTGGTAGGCGTTGCCGTCGAGGAACGCGTTGGTGGAGACCGGCTGGCTGCCGGTGCCCTGCTGCTGCTCGTAGTCGTACATCTCCAGTGCCGCCGTCGCGTCGTCGGCGCTGTACTCCCTGCGCTCCTTCCAGGTGTAGAACTGCGCGGAGTGGTTGACGGATCCCCGGTTCCACTTGTCGTTGACGAAGGCGGCGACCTCGCCGAAGACGAAGAAGTTCTTCGCCGCCCCGGCACCGTGCCGCTGCGTGACGCGCTCCTGGATCGCGGGCAGGAAGCGGCGGTTCCAGGTGGTGCGCGGGATGTGGACGGCCGTGTCGACACGGAAGCCGTCGACGCCCATGTCGATGTACTTGTCGTAGGCGCCGATCAGATAGTTCTGCACCTGCGCGTTCTCGGTGTTGAAGTCGGCGAGGTCCTCGTGCAGCCAGCAGGAACGGGAGTCCTCGCCCTCCCAGTTGCCGATCCAGCAGTTGTGGTAGAGCGCCTTGGGGAACATGCCGGACGTCGGGTTCGGCCACTGGCAGTTGTAGATGGTGTAGCCCTCGGGGCTCTTGGCGCCGGTGGGCGTCCCCCAGTTGACACAGGTGTTGCCGGACGGTTCGGCGGTTGACCAGAGGTCGCCGTTGTAGAAGGACTTGCCGCTCTTCGGTTCGACGGTCAGGCCGTCGTACTCGAAACCGGGCTGCCTCTCGTCGTAGTACCAGCTCCACTGGGAGTCGCGCACCCCGTACACGGTCGGGGTGAACAGACCCTTGGCGCCCCAGCGGGAGGAGTGGTTGTAGACGACGTCCTGGTAGATCTTCATGCCCTTGGCGTGGGCGGCGTCGATGAGGTCCTGGTAGGAGGCGCCGGCCGATTCGAGCCGTGGGTCGACCTTGTAGAAGTCGTAGCCGTGGTACCCGTGGTAGTCGTAGTCGGAGCGGTTGAGCACGACCGGGGTGATCCAGACGGCGGAGAAGCCCAGGCCCTTGATGTAGTCGAGCTTGTCGACCAGTCCCTTGAAGTCGCCCCGGAACATGGGGTCGTCGTTGGCCGCGTTGCCGGACTTGACGTGCTGGCTGCCGCCGCGGTTGTTCGAGCTGTCGCCGTCGTTGAAGCGGGCGGTGAGTACGAAGTAGATGGGGTCCTTGCGCGGGTCGGTGCCCAGGGGAGTGCCGGTGGCGGGACCGCCCGGCGCGCTGCCGGTGGTGGCCCTCGCCTGTGCCGAGGCGGGGGAGAGGTTCCCGGCGGCGTCCACGGCGCGCACCGTGTAGGTGTACTGGGTCTCCTCCTCCAGCCCGGTGTCGGAGAACACGGTGGAGGAGACGTCGGTGACCATCGCCCCCTTGGTGCCACCGGTCCGGGTGACCTGGTAGCCCGTCACACCGGTGTCGTCGGAGGCGGGCTCCCACGACAGCACGACGGAGGTGCCGCTGACGGCGGCCCGCACGCCCTCGGGACTGCTGGGCGCCTGGGTGTCGGGCTCCTGCGCGGCGCAGGGGTCGTCGGCCTCCGCGGTCACGGTGTTGTTCTCCACCGTGCTGGTACCGGCCCGGATCGTGTAGTCGGCGCCGTTGTTGTTGTCCCAGACGCCGTTGCCGTTGTTGAAGGCGGCCTTGAGGGAGGTGGCGGATCCGAGGTCGACGGTCCGGCTCCACCAGCCGGCGCAGGCCTCGGCCATGCCGACCCCGGGGACCGTGGTCCAGGAGCCGCCGGCCGGCTGGTAGTGGAGGTTCACGGTGGTCCAGCCGAGCGACCGGGCCGAGTAGTAGACGGTGGCGGAGTGCGGGGTCCCCGGCTCGGACCCGGCACAGGGATCGCTGTGCGCCACGACACCGTCCTTGACGGTGATGCTGCCCGTGCCCAGGTCGTAGTTGCTTCCCGCGTTGTTGTCCCAGGTGCCCGAGCCGTTGTTGAAGGTGGCCTGCAGCCCCGCGGCGGAACCCAGATCGACGGTGGCCTTCACCCAGTCCGTGCAGGCCGACTCCATACGGGTGCCGGGCACGGTCGTCCAGGAGCCGCCGTCCGGGGCGTAATGGAGGTACGTGGAGGCCCAGTTGCGGGTCTTGGTGTAGTAGAAGACCGTCGCTTCACCGGCCGTCGCCGCTGTCGGTTCCGGGTCGGGGGCCGGGGGCCCGGTGACGGCCGCGAGGCCGAGGAGCCCGGCGACGAGGGCTCCCGCGGTCCAGCCGCGGCCGGGTGGCTGTTGATGACGTCGTCCCATGTGCGTCTCCAGTGGGGTGAGGGGAGCCTCGCGACTCCTCGTGGACGCACACCGCGGATCCTGACGCGCCTCGAGATCCCGATGCAATCCGATGCCGGGCTTTCTGAAAGTTCCAGAAAACCCTTGCAGGCGCTGGGAGATTACCTGTGCATGACACCCTCGTAAAGGGGTCCGGCACCGGTAGCGGACAACCGGCCCGGCAGGCCGAGCGCGTGAGGGGGGAGGTGTCCCGCCCTCCGGCCTGCCGGGCCGGAAGCAGGCCTGAACGTAACACCGTTGCAAGAGTTGCGAAAGAACTTGCACGCCCCTGGTAGTGCCTGTGCTACCGGAAACCGGGCAGCGTGGGGGTTGGTGCGACCCTCCGCGCGCGCGAAAACCTGAAGCCATGACACGACGCAAGGCAGCGGTACTCGCCTCGGCCCTCCTCCTCTCCCTGGGGGCGGGCGCGCAGGCCGCCCCGGCCACCGCCGACACGCCCAGGTACTCCACCGGCCATCGGACCTCGCACGTGATCGACGCGATCGAGCACAGCGCCCACACCCTGAGAAGCACCGAACCCGAGGGCAGCCTGCAAGACTTGCACGCACTGGGCCGCATGGTGGGGGACGCCGACGTCGTGGGCCTGGGCGAGGCCACCCACGGCTCCCGGGACTTCTTCCGTATGAAGCACCGGGTCTTCCGCTACCTGGTCGAGGAGAAGGGCTTCCGCACCTTCTCCCTGGAACTGCCCTGGAGCAGCGGCCTCCGCGTCAACGAGTACGTGCTGTACGGCAAGGGCGACCTCGACCGCATCGCGCGCGAGGAGTTCCAGGGCTCGTACCGCATCTGGAACAACGCGGACTACCTGAACCTCATCCGGTGGATGCGCACCTACAACCGCCACCACCCCACCGACCCGGTGCACTTCGCGGGCAACGACATGGGCTACGCGGGACCGGAGTCGTACCGACGGGTGACGGACGAGGTCGCCCGCACCCACCCGCACCTGAAGTCCCGCATCACCGCCCTCTACGCCGGCCTGGCCCCGACCACCGACGCCGGCACGTACATGGAGCGGTACCTCGAACTCCCCCTGGCAGAACGCAAGCAGCGTGCGAAGCGCACGCTGGAGGCGTACGAACTCCTACGCGACACGAGCGGCAGGGAACACCCCTGGACGGTCCAGCACGCGAAGGCCATCCACCAGATGGCCCAGGGCTACGCGTACGACATCACCGACGACGCCCAGGTCACGGAGATGATGAGATACCGCGACCGGGTGATGGCCGAGAACGTCGCCTGGTGGCACGAGCACACCGCCGACCGAATCCTCCTCTCGGCCCACAACACCCACGTGTCCTACGACTCCTTCGACGCCCGCTACCCGAAGACGCAAGGCGCCTTCCTGCACGACACGCTGGGCGACGACTACGTCAGCATCGGCTTCAGCTTCCACAGCGGCGCCTTCAAGGCGTTCGGCACCGACGACAACGTGATGCGCACCTACCGCGTCGGCGCCGCACCCCCCGACTCCAACGAACACACCCTGGACCAGCCCCGCCGACGCGACTACATCCTGGACCTGCGCACGGCTCCCCGGGCGGTACGCGCATGGCTGTCCGACCCCCGCCCCACCTGGAACATCGGCGCGGGCTGGCCGGACCCCACGGAGTACCGGATCGCCCTCGGCAAGGCCCACGACATCCTGATCCACCTGAACGAGGTGGAGGCGACGACGTACTTGGGGAGGCCCTGAGGTCAGGCTGCGCCACAGCGACTGCGAAGAATCTCCGCACCCGCCCCCTCGAGGTCGCCGCAGAACTCTGCGCGCCCGGTCATAGCCATGATCAGCGCCAAGGTGGGTCCGGACACGAGCGGTCCCGAACCGACCGCGAAAGGACCGTCGTCCGCGACGAGCCTCAGCCCGCCGATGCGCCCCTTGGCGACGACCACGAGGTCCGTGCCCTGGTAGTACTCGGCCACCCGGGTGACGACCTCGCCCGGGTGGTCGCGGCGGATGCCCAGCGGACGCCGGATGTCCTCACCGTGCACGACCGTCTCGCCCAGCATGGCGAGGGGCGGCAAGGGCGGCTTGGTGGTACTCGGGACGACGCTGCGGAACCGCTCCAGCGTCTCGGCCGGCGCCGTACCCAGCTGCTCGGCCAGCCGCACGGCCACCTGCCTGTCGAAGTCGAACCGGCAACGGATCACCCCCGCCATCCAGCGCAGGGCTCCGAGACTCGCCCCCGCCGTAAGATGCGCGAGCACCTCACGCACCGTCAGCCCGTCGCACAGCGAGGGCGTCCGCCACTGCTCGTCGGTCAAGTCCGCGAGATCGGCCGCCAACGCGGCCCGCTCGGCACGGATCAGAGGCCAGACCCCGGCCCCACGGCCCCGTGCCGCCGCCACTGCGGGATCATTCATACGGGAGGTCTCCTGTCAAGGTTCGAGCACCCACCACGGGCGTACGTGGGGGAGACCGGAACTCGGCCGGAAACTCATCGCAGATGGCACGCCCGTCTCGACGGCCGACCGCCGCTTCGGGGGACCTGGAACCGGCTCCCGCCATGGAGCAAGGCGGTGCTGGACCTGCCGCCTGGAGCACCTCGGCCGGGTCAGACGCCGAGCCCGCCCGCCGCGAGCAGGTCGGAGACATCGCTGACCAGTCTCCTGCCCAGGTCCTCGGCGGCACCGAGTCCTGCCTCGAAGTCCCGGAGGCTCCGGAAGACCTCGGCGTACGCTTCCTGCTCCCGCAGAGGAAGATGGAGAACCTGCAGGCGCCGGATGTCGACCCGTGACGAACTGGAGGCGTGGGTGCCCGCCTGACGTCCGTTGGCGGGCGCGCGCAGACAGCCGGCGAGGAAATGCGCGTTCAGTTTGGCCGAGTCCACCCGCAGGGCGTGCAGCTGCGGCCCCAGGGCCATCGGGGGCCCTTCGTGCACCCATGCCCGGTACGCGCGTACGACACCGGCGACCACGACATCGCCCTCCTCGACGATCACGGGTGCCGATCCGGCGGCGGCGAGCCCGCTGGGAGCGCCGTCCGCCAGCAGGTCGGCGACGGTGAGGAGAGGCACGGGTTCCCTGCCGGGCGCCGACGTGCCCTCCGGCGGCTGCTGTCCGGAACGCAGCGACAGCGCACCGGCCTTGACGAGGTCGCCCACGTTGGTCGTGGTCTGCGGCAGGTCGGTCGACAACCTGAGCTCGGACAGCCGTTCGGCCTGACGGGCCAGCTCGGTCAGTACCGTCCCCGCCTCCCGCCAGGCCGCCGCGAGTTCGAGGCCAGACGGTTCGGCGGTCACCGACGCGTAGCGTCCCGGAGTGACGTCCACCTCGTCGTCCAGGAGTTCGATGACGGGAACGCGGACGGCCCCGTCCGGCAGATCGGCCTCCGTGCGGTCGAGGTTTTCCAACGCGGAGAGGGCGAAGGCCCGCAGCGGCTCCCAGTGGGGACCAGTCTCACGCGTGCCGGTCCGGGCGAAACGTGTGGCGTCGACCAGAAGCACGTCCTGCCCGGGCGGGACCGCGGCCGTCCCGTCCGGTGCCGCGCGGAGGACCCACAACTGAAGCGAGACGCTGTGCGGCTGGGCACTGCCCGGCGGGAGGGCCACCACGGCACGGAGCGTGCCGGTCCGCAGCAGGGAGCCCCGGATGCGCCGGCCGGCCTTGCGCGAGGCGACCGCCGGAGGCAGGACGACGACGGCCGCTCCGCCCGGCTTGAGATGGGCGAGCAGATGCTGCACCCAGGCCAGCTCCGGCTCGGTCCGCGGCGGCAGGCCGTGCGTCCAGCGTTGATCGGTGGCGAGTTCCGCGTAGCCCCAATCGCGTTCGTTGAAAGGAGGGTTGCAGAGCGCGATGTCCACCCGCGCCCGGCTGAACGGATCCTCGCGCAGGGCGTCCGCCGTGACGGTCTCCGTACGGATGTCATGGTCGTCCGTGAGGAACGCCAGCCGTGCGGACGCCAGCGCGGCGAGGGCGGGATCCCGCTCGCACATCAGCACCGACAGGCTCGAACCCGCGCCCTCCTGTGCGGCCGCGGCCGCCAAGTGCCCCGTCCCGCACGCCGGATCGAGAACGGTCAGCTTCTCGTCGGACCCTTCGCCCTGCCCGCCGACGCGGACATCGAGCGCGATCCGTGCCATCAGCGCGGCGAGTGGCGGAGGTGTCGTGCTCAGCTGACGTACATGTGTCTCGAGCCACCGCTGCAGCAGGAACTCGAACGTCTCGCGTGCCCCCTCCTTCCGCCCCAGCTTCGCCGCATCGGCCGCCAACTGCTCTGCCTCCGGCGTAAGTTCGATGTGGGATACACGTGCCCGGGGGGAGTGCATGCGGCGGGCAGCCTCGGCGACCGCCAGGCCGGTCTCGTCCCTGCTGCCCAGCGCCTCGAACCGGGGCCACAGCAGCTCGCGTCCCCCGATCGAGTCGAGCCTGCCGTTGTCCCTCAACCACTGCTCGACCTCGGCCAGGGAGAACTGGGGGCTGACGTCCGTACCGCCGATGCGGGTGGGGAAGGAGTCATGCCGCCGCCGCCAGTTGCTCACCGCCGCCCGTCCCACGCCGGCGATGCGGGCGATCTCGGCGAGGCTGACGGGTACGGAGTCGGTTGTACTCATCGACAGTCTCCGAGGTGCTGGGGCGCTGGTGTGCGGGCCGGCGGTGGACGGGTCTTGGGATGGATATATGTGAGAGGCTACTACGCTCATTGACTTTGTTCACAGCGCAAATGTCCGGATCGCTGTGCGGGAAGTGTGGAGGACGGGAGAAATGCAGGAATTCACGCCGGGAACGGTGCTCCTGGACCGTTACCAGCTCACATCGGTCCTCGGTCGCGGCGCGATGGGCCATGTCTGGCAGGGGCGTGACCTGCGCCTGGAGCGACCCGTGGCCGTCAAAACGGTCGCGGCGGACCTGCTCGCCGTCCCCCGGAGCCGGGAAGAGGCGTTGCGGCGCTTCCAGCGGGAGGCGAAGGCCGCGGCACGCCTCCACCACCCCAACGCGACCACCGTCTTCGACGCGTCGATCACGGACGGCCTCGTCCACCGCGACCTCAAGACCCAGAACGACATGGTCCGCCGGGACGCTGTCGTCGAGATCCTGGACTTCGGACTGGTGAAGGTCCTGAGCGACACCGACCCGCGCCTGACCATGACCGGGGACAGCATCGGCGACATCGCGTGCGCCTCACCCGAACTGCTCTCCGGGCAGGACCGGCTCGACGGCCGCACCGAACGCACCCCGCTCACCCGCACCACAGCGGCTCCCGACCCGTGGATCAACGCGAGGGGCAACTACCCGGGCACGGCCCGAGGTCCGTACAACGCCCGTACAACGGGCGGAGCAGAGGGCCGCCGTTGCCCGGCCGTCTGCCCGAGCAGACGCTCCGCGACCCACGACGGATCGCCGCCGAAGAGTGTCCGCTGGTCTATGTGCAGTTGGTGGGACCTTCTGCTGAGCGTCGCTGTCCTTGGAGTCCAGGTGGTTCACACGTCGATGGTGTTCCGAGCGTGCTCGACGAACTGGCTTCGCTTCGCGACCGCATGGTTCAGGAAACGTCTGATCCGTCGGGCCTCGGCCTCCGGCACTGCGGCGTGGGCGCCAGGGCCCTGCCCAAGGGTGACCACATGGACGGTGGTGACACAGGCCGAGAGTGACCGGGAAAGCTCTTCCGCCATGCGCGCCAGCTTCTCCGGGCCCTCGATCTCGTCCCCACAACACCCACGGCTGCGCCCGCGATCCCTGCGATGCCCGAGTCCACTCAGGGATTCTGAGGGACGAGATACGCGCGTGACAGCGGTTTTTCTTGTCACTGTCAACCGATGAGGGGCGATGCGAGGCCGCCGCCCGTCCCTTCGAACGGTCCCGTAGCCCGCTGGCGAAGCTTCGTGTGCCGCTCCGGCTACCCTCCCTGTATGGAGCAGGGCCATCCCCTCGTCCGTGACGTCTTCCCCGACCTTGTCGCCGAGCTGACCACCCTCTTGGAAGACAAGGGAGAGCACGCGTTGGCGATCTGCGTGCGCGATGTCCGTCTGGTCGCCGTGTGCGACTGCGGCGACGACTTCTGTCAGAGCATCCACACGGCGGTGCACCCGAAGGGCGAGCCGTACGGTGAGGGCCACCGGTGCGTACCGCTCTCGCCTTCGGAGGGCATGCTGATCCTCGACGTCGTGTACGCCCGGATCATGTACGTCGAGATACTGAACCGGGCGCCCATGTACAGTCCGAAGCCCTGACGTCCACGCCCCGCCGCGAAGCGGTCCCGCCGGGACCGTCAGCGGAACGCGGCGACGTTCTCCGCGGCCCACCGCGCGAAGGGCCTGGCCGGAGAGCCGGTGACCTGCCTGACCGTG
Source organism: Streptomyces sp. NRRL WC-3626 (assembly GCF_000718785.1). GTDB lineage: Bacteria > Actinomycetota > Actinomycetes > Streptomycetales > Streptomycetaceae > Streptomyces > Streptomyces edwardsiae. The sequence goes on from NZ_JOCA01000023.1 coordinate 144,886, forward strand.
TCGTGCACCGTGAGCAGTTCGTCGTTGACGTCCCCGCCCATCAGGTCGAGCACCGCGTGAGCGGTCTGCTCCCCCAGGAAGGGGGCCATCTGCCGGTGTGCCCCTTCCCGGCTGATCTCCTCGACGGACACGTCGTGACCCAGGGCCGCCCCGATCGCCAGGGCCTGCTGCCGGGGCGTGATCCGCGCCGGCCCGGTCAGCGCGTACGTCCGCCCGCGGTGTCCCTGTTCTGTCAGTGCCGCCCGGGCCACCGCCGCGATGTCGGCGGGGTGCACGGCGGGAAGCCCGATGTCCGCATAGGGCACCCGGATTGACCGGTGCTCCCGGATCGACCCCGCCCACCACAGGGCGTTGGACGCGAACTGCGTCGGACGCAGGATCGTCCAGCTCATCCCGCTGTCCCGGAGCAGCCGCTCGACGGCCAGGTTCCCGGCGGCGGCGGGCAGGTGCGGATGGGTCCGCACCGTGATGGAGGACACGAGCACCACGTGCTCCACCCCCGCCTGCCGGGCGGCCGTGAGAACCTCCGCGTCCGCGCCCATGCCCGGTACGAGGAACAGATAACGCACCCCGTCCAGCGCCGGCTTCAGCGAGGCGGGCCGGACGAGGTCACCCTCGACGGCTTCGACTCCGTCGGGGAGCGAGGCCCGTGCGGCGTCACGGGTCAGGCCTCGCACGGGTAACCCGCCGGACCCGTGCAACTGCCGTACCAGAGCGCTGCCGACGTTTCCGGTGGCACCCGTCACGAGGATCATCGTCGTCTTCTCCCGCCGTCGGCCGGTGATCACTTCTGCCGCACGCTAGGACCTCAACCGGGATTCAGGTCAAACGGACGGGGAGGCGTCCGAGGACGGTAAAGTCGGGATCTTCGGTCGGCGTGGGCCGCCGGAGTCCCAGAGGTGACACGTTTTGACGATCCGGCAGTGGACGAGCGATGAATCCGGCAGCGCTCCGCACAAGGCGTGGAGCCTGCCCGCCGCCGACACCTTCCGAGGACATCGAGCCCTGTGGTGGTGCGCCGGGCCGGCCGGGGAACTCGCGGTCATGCTCGTTCACCGGCGCCACCTGGAGCGCAGCCGCTACGGCAAGGGGTGGCTCGCATGGCGGCCGAAGAGCCCGTTCACGGGCGAACTGGTCACCGTCACCGCGCAGGGGGAGCGGCGCACCACGGTGAAGGACGTACGGGTCTGGCCGAGCCACCTGGCCCTGCTGCCCGACGGCCGCTTCCTGCTGGTGAACAGCCGTACGCCTCGGAGCGGGACCGACGGGCTCTGGGCGCCGAACGCCGTGGTGTTCTCCCCCTCGGGGACGCCCGAGAACGAGTTCTGCGTCGGCGACGACATACCCGCCCTGATCACCGACCGCCACGGAGGGATCTGGACGGCCTACGGGGACGAAGGCATCTACGGCGGTCACCCCGAGTCCGGGGGCGGCCTCGCCGGCTGGAACACCGAAGGCCGAGCGACGTGGACTCCGGGGGACCGGCTGCCCGCCCACCCACTGGAGGGCTGCACCGCCGCGACCGAGGGAGATCAGGTGTGGTTGGTCTGGTACACCCACAGTCGGTCGGGCACCTTCCTGACCCGCGTCACCCCGTCCACCGGTGAAGTGACCAGCCACCGCTGCCCCGTTCACCAGCCGGACGGCTTCGCCGTCCGAGGCAACCGGGCCGTGCTGACTTGCCGCGACCACAACCGACGGACCGTCGAACTCACCCGCGCCGAGTTCGACGGCACCACCTGGACGGCGACCGACCGCCGCACACTGCGCGTCCCCGGCCGGGTCGTCGGACGCTGCGGCCAGGGCCGCGACGGCACCCTCTGGCTCCGCGCGGGTGATACCTGGCTGCGTATCGAAGCGTGAGCCATCGACGTCGAGTGGTCCCACCCGAAGATCCGGGAGCGACTACCCGGCCGCCAGCGCCACGAACGCGGCCCACTCGTCCCGGCCGACCCGCAGCACGGGACCGTCACCCGCGGCCTTGGAGTCCCGTACGTACACGGCGCCCGCGCCGGCGGCCACCTCGACGCAGTCGCCGCCATTGGTCCCGCTGTGGCTGCTCTTGAACCACATGAGGTCGACGGGCTGCTCAACGCGCTGGTCGATGCTCATAGCTCCCCTGCCAAGTGCTCGATGAACCTGGCAGACTCCTCGGTGTTGAGGGCCTGTGAGCGCAGCATTCCATACTGGAGACAGAACTCGCTGACCTCGTTTCGGTCCGAGCGGATGTTCACGACTCCCTGGGCTTCGATGGAGACGAACTGCCGCCGTTCGACGGTTTCCAGCAGGACGAACTGGCCGTTGACCCCGCTGTGCGCGGCCCGTTGGGTCGGCATTACCTGGATCTCCACGTTCCGCATGCGGGTGCAGTCCCGCAGGTGCGCGAGTTGTTCCTCCAGGACTGCTCTGCCGCCCACCGTCCGGTGGAGAGCGCCCTCCTCAAGGACGAACGAGAACACGACGCACGGGTTCTGGCGCGTCAGCAGGGACTGCCGGGCGAGCCGGGCGGTGAGGTGCTGCTCGATGGCCTCCTCTTCGAGCGGCGGGAAGTGCGCTTCGAGAAGAGCGCGGGCGTACGCCTCCGTCTGCAACAGCCCGGGCACCAGCATCGGGTCGTACGAGAAGCGGCTGACCGCCTCAGCCTCCAACGAGGCGAAATCCTGGAAGAACAAGGGCAACTTTGCCCGGTCCACATCCTCCTGGAGCACCCGCAGCGCCCCGCCCGCCTCCAGCACCCGCTCCGCGGCCTCCGTAAAGGTGGCCTTCGCCGGTCTCCGTCCCTGTTCGACGGAGGCGACCTGCTCCAGCGAGTAGTCGATCGCCTCGGCGAGGGCCTGCTGGGTGAGGCCGGCCCGTTCACGGAAGAGGCGGACCAGCTTGCCGTAGGCGCTCCAGGCCGCGGGGTGTTCCTTCTCCGGGCCGCGTCGGCCGGTGGTTCCGCATTCGCGCTGGGTCGTCCTGGTCATCCCGCCCCCTGTTCTGCGCAGTGGTCCGTCATGAACGGCAACGATCGGTGAGCCTTTCGGCCACGGGCGTCGACTCGTACACCTGCCGTACGAACCCGTACAGCGGTCGTACCGCGTGCCCGGGTACGGAAGTCCGACCTCGCCAGGCCATCTGCGTGACGGGACCGTGACTCTGTGAAGTCAACCAATGTCAGGGTCGAAGCACCTACCGCTGCCACACACCTCACCGTCCTCCTCAGCAGCACCGGACGCGGCGCCAGGCTCGCCCGCCGGCTTGCCGTGCAGCAGCTCGCGACCTGGGGAATCCCATACGACTCCGAGACGTCACAGGCCCTCGCCCTCGTCACGGCCGAACTGGCGGCCAACGCCGTCACACACGGTCGTACCCCCGGCCGGGACTTCCGTCTGACGCTGCTCCACCTGCCCGAGCACGACGTCGTCCGCGTCGAGGTGACCGACACCCGACCGGGGCACCTGCCCCGTGACCCGGGGGTCGAACCGGCGGCGCCTGACGCGCCGTCGGGGCGTGGATTGCTGCTCGTGGCGGCGTACGCCGAACGATGGGGCTGCGAGGTGCGGGACGCGTACACGAAAACGGTCTGGGCAGAGATCGGACGACCCACCTGACTCCCTGCCGCGCAGGCAGTCGGGCCGAGCCCCCGTGGACACCGCGGCGTGGGGACGTGAGGCGGGTCTGTGCCCCGCGTGGCGCGGGTCATACTGGGGCCATGCTCGATCCCATCGGACAGCTGTCGCCACTCCAACGCCACCTGTTGCGGCAGCTGGACCTCAGTGACCTCCCGGCACCCGAAGCGGGGCCGGAGTCCTACGCGGCCCGGGACCTCGACACGGACGCGGTCCGGGACGCCCTGCCCACGCTGCTGTGGGAAGGGCTGGTCGAGCAGCGGGACGGGAACCGGGGAACGCTCCGCCTCACCGCCACCGGAGCGGCGGCTCTGCGGGCGGTGGAGTGCGACGAGCTGGCGGCACGGTTGAGCGCGGTGTCGTCCTTCGCCGACACCGTGGCCCGCGGTACGGCACCCCGTGCCGCGGGCCACGCCCTGAGACTCCTCGCGGAGGGGACGTGGAACCTGGAGCAGGCCGAGGTCCACGTCGCGGCCGGCGAGGGTGCGTAGCCGCGGTCACGGCTCGTCCGCCGGGCGGTCGAAGTCCAGCACGACGCGTCGCCGGGCACGGTCGGCTCTGGGCTGCGGCGGAAGGACGCCCGCCGACGTGAGGTCGGTGACGGTGACGACCGGGGAGTTCACGATCCGCGTGGTGAGGGCCTGCTGTGCCGGGGCGAGGTCGACCAGGCGGCGCAGGACGGACAGCAGGTCGATCAGCTCCGCGGACCACTCCCTCGGCCACGTCGTGACGTGGAGGTCGTCCAGGGGGCTGGTCTTCCGGCTGGTGGGGGAGGCCTTCCGGTAGCCGAACCACTTCTTCACGATCCGCATGCCGCCGACCTCGTAGTTCCAGACCTCGGGCGGGACCCCCGTGAAGGTGCCCGGTCCCACATGGAGGGTGCCGCTCTCTTCGTCGTACGCCAGCGTGTCGGGCACGGCGGAGCCGATCGGTGTCGCGTACCGCACCTGGCGCGGGTCCCCCGGAGGAAAGTCGATTTCCTCCTGGCCGGACGCGGGCGCGTCGGGTGGATCGCCCCGCTCGCCGTAGGTGGCCGCCCACAGGAAGGCACGACCGACCCGGACCGCCTCGCTCCACAGTTCCGGGTCGCGGGTGAGGGGCAACCGGACGCCCGGGGTGAGCAGTTCCTCGGCGAACTGCTCCGTGAAAGCGCTGTGCCCCGTGACGGCCACGGCGTAGGCGGCGAGGTCGTGCACCGTCACCCCGTCCAGGCCGAGGACACCGGACAGGTACCGGAGCAGGCCGGTGGGCACGTTGGCACTGCCGTCCGGGTGGAGGACGGGGTGCACCCTTCCGCCCCGGCCGTTAAAATGGTGCGTGTCCGGGAGCAGCGCCGTCGCCACCAGTGCGGGGCCGCCGGTGATCTCGTGACTGCTCTGCTGGTTGAGGAACACCTGCCCTGGCTGGAGCGACTCCCAGAGTTCGGGCCGGGGGCGGTCGAGCATCCGGTGGTCTGCAATGAGCCACTGACGGTCGAAACTGCGAAGAGCGATGTGCAGGAGCGGTGGGTGAGTACCGCCTTCTTCGTCGATGGTTCGGTCAGGGTGTGGAAAGCCGGGAAGACACGTTATTCGCGTGTCGAGCCGACGGTCCCCTGTCTCCTTGAAGAGGAGGGCCTTGGTCTCCGGATCCTCCTCGCCGCCGAGACGGGCCCAGCGGCGCTGGAGGACCGACGGGTGCGGTGACGTGACCCAGGAACGGTTGGTCTTGCAGCCCGGACTGCCCCAGGGGAACAGCGAGTCCAGCGCCGGGTACTCCTCCCAGCCGGACAACGCCGCAGGGGTGAAGGGCCGCACCCCATCCGTGTGCGCGTCCCGCCAGCCGTCGTCGTCCAGGCCCACCGCCCGGAGCTGGGCGAACTTCTCGGCCCGCTTACCGTGCAGGGCCCGGTAGTGGATGCGCGCGGGACGCGTGGTGTCGTGGTCCGCTCGCCGGACGAAGACGCAGACGGACAGTGGCTGGGCGACGTGCGGGAAGACGCGGGTGGCCACGTCCGAACGCTGCCCCTCCGGAGACAGGTTGATGACCCATCCCTCGTCGCACGTCCGGCGCAGGTAGTCGCGCATGCCCCGACCCGCGGGTCCGGTGGCGAAGGCGGACGGGGTGATGAAGCAGACGACGCCGTGCCGGTCGCCCTCGTGGGCGTCGAAGACCTTCCAGGTGGCCCAGCGCCAGAAGTAGACGTACAGGTTCTTCAGCGCGTGCTCGTAGCGGCCGTTCCCGGGGTGACGGAAGTCGTCGAGGGGCGGGCGGCCCTGGCCCCTGACGCGCTTCTCGATCCAGCCGCCGCGGTTCTCGGCCTTGTCGTCGTAGGGAGGGTTGGAGATGACCACGGTGACGGGGACGTTGGCCTTCACGTGGTTGGCGCGGGCACGGGAGACCGACAGGGCCGCGTAGGTGGAGGCGAGTTGCTCCTCCTGGACGTACGGGTCGTCGAGCGTGTCCGTGACGTGGAGGTTGAGCCCACCCGGCGGGAGCTCGGCGCCGTGCTTCTTGAGCAGGTCGGCGGTGCGGAGTTCGGCGACCGCGAACGGGCCCATCTGCAGCTCGAAACCGTACAGGCGCCCGGCGAGGCGGCCGATCGCGTCGCGCGCCATGGCCTCGCCGGAGCGTGCGGCGGCCTGCCGCGCCACCCGCTCGATGATCGTGTGGAGGTAGGTTCCCGTCCCCATCGCGGGGTCGACGATGTGGACGCCGTCGTCGCCGTAGCCGCGGGCCTTGCCCAGGCGGGTGCGCAGGACCTCCTCGGTGAGGCGCACCATCTCCTCGACCACCTGGTGCGGGGTGTAGTAGGAGCCGCTGCGCCGGCGCAGGTCGTCGTCGTAGACGGAGAGGAACGATTCGTAGAGGTGGAGGTAGGCGTCCCGGTTGCCCTGTCGGATGGTCTCCCAGTCGACGGACTCGACGGTGCGGGCGAGGAGGTCCAGGGTCACCTCGAAGCGCTCGTTGACGTTGTCGGTGAGGAGTTGGAGGGCCTTGCCCATCAGGGCGTGGCCGGCGTGCAGCCGCCGGCCGATCTCGTGGAAGCTCGTGCCGGTGACCGGGATGCCCTCCGTGTGGGCGAGGAGCAGGGCGAAGGTGACGGTCTGGGCGTAGCCGTCGGCGAAGGTCGCGTCGTCGGCGGTGGGGAAGAGCAGGCGGCGCCAGTCGCTCCGCAGACCGGTGAAGGGGCGCTCGACGGTGGGGTCGTCGGCGTCCGTCCCGCTCTCCGCGCGTAGTTGTTCCCGCACGGCCTCGCGCAGGAGGCGGCACAGCGGGGCGATGTGCTGCACGAGCACCGAGGCCCGACGGACCTCCTGCGGCTCCCAGAAGAGCACTCTGCGTGCGAGCGCGTCGAAGGCGGCCGGATCGACGGCGGCGAGTTTCGCCCCGGCGCTCTTCAGCGCCCCGGACAGCACGACCTCCTCGCCGACCTGCGTGCCGTACTGGAAGACGCGCCAATGGGTGCCGTTGGTGTAGAGCAGGTTCGGCAGGTCGCGTAGGCGCTGCCACTGCCGTCTGTCGTGACCGGTGAAGGTGTCGGGGTCGATGCTCTTGCCGGGCCGCTTTACCTCGATGTAGCCGGTGATCTGCGCGTTGACGCGTACGGCGTAGTCGGGCCGGACGCCGAGGTGCGGTATGCGCGTCTCCGGATGCCAGCCGATCTCGCGCAGGGCGTGGTGCTTCCCCAGGACGCGGAACAACTGCTCCAGCGGACCCCGGATCGCCGCCTCGCGATCACCCGGCCCCGCCAGACTGCGCTTGCACTCCGCGCCGAACGCAGAGACGGCCTCCTGTAACCACTGCAGGCGTGCGTCAGTCATGGTCCCCCCAGACCTCGGGCCCCGGAAGTGACACGGAGCCGGCCCCTCCTGATGTGCAGTATGGGGCAGTTTTTGACCAAACGGCAGGGCGTGTACATCGGTTGGCGCGCCCGGCTTGCACGCTCGTACGGCCGTCCACGGCCGGAGTCGTCCTCGCCGCTGGTGCGGATGCGTTGTGAGTGTGTGGCACTCGCGTCAAGAGAGCAAGGGTGTACGCGTAATCTCGCGGATTCCTTGTGAACTCAGTGCATGAAAAGCATACTGAAGTGGATCGTGCCACTTCCGCCGACCGGGCGGACGTTTCTCTGACGCCCCACTGCGAGGTCCCATGCTCGACCACCGTCTCGTGCAGACAGCCGTGATCGGTCACAAGAACTCCGATCACCCGGTCATCCTGCCGATGGACGCGTGGGAGCTGGACCGCTGGCGCAGGGCGCACCCCGCCTACAGTTACTGGTGCGGACTGCAACTCGGCGGCTGTGGAGGGGAACTGAGCGACCGGCGGTACACCACCAAGGTGTGTCACTTCGCCCACCATCCGACGGCTCCGGTCTGCCACCGGAAGAACAACGGCGAGTCCAGCGCCGACCACCTCTTCATCAAACGGGGAGTGCAGAGGCTGCTCGGCACGCGGAAGGTGAAGGGGCGGGTCGAGACACGCGACCTCGGCACCGGCCCGGGCGATGCCGTGGATGTGTACCTGCCCGACAGCCGCCGTCGGCTGCGCTTCCAGCTCGGCACCGTCGACTACCGGTCCTGGCGCCGGGCCGACGACGAACTCGCTGCGGACGCCGACGGCATCGACTGGATCTTCTCGTCGGAAGGACCGGTCACCCAGCAGTTCGTCGGCCGCCACGGCTACTGCCTCCGGGTTCGCTGCGAAACGGTGGGCGGCGAGCGCCGCGTCCACATCGGGGCCGAGGAACGGGACCGTACGGTGTCCTGGACCCCACTGGAGGACTGCGCGGTGACGCCGACCGGCATCGTCACACCGGACATCGACCGGATCCGCCTCACCCGCCCCAGGCCCCGGCCGACCGCGTTTCCGCTCCAGGGCGGCCTCGCCTTCGCACTCGCACCCGAGGCCGATGTGCCGGCCGACTCCCCGTTCGTGGTGGAGGACCGGCACCTGCTCGTGGCCGACGTGAAGCCCGTGGACAGCCCGATCGTCCGAGCGCTGGTGTCCCTTCCGGGAGACACCGAGGTGCCGCCGGCCGAGCACGTCTACCGTGTCGCCGACGGCGCTCGCTTGCTGATCGCCGAGGGCACCGCGGGCTGGGCTGTCGAAGCACGCCGGTACACACGCCTCAACGCGCACGACGCCCAGCGCACCGGGCTGTGGACGCCCCCAGCCCCTCCCGCACCGGTGGCTGCCCCGATCGTGCCCGAGCCCAGAACACACGAACCCGATCCGGTCCGTACGGCGAGGCCGACCATCAGCACCGAGGCTCCGGCCGCCCCTGCGCCGCTCACCCCCACCGAAATGGCGACCGCCCTGCGCGACGCCCTCGCGCAGCACGCGCGGCTTCGGACGACGACCACGTGGGAGACTCTGGCACGCACCGTCAGCCCGGCGCTCGCCGAGTACTCGGACACCGGCCGACGCGATCTGCTGATCGTGGTGGACAGCCCGCTGCGCGAGAATGTCCCGGTCCTCTCCGCACTCGTCCGGGACAAGGGCGAGCCGCTTCCGTACCTGTTCAGGGTGCTGTCCGAACTGGGTGTTCCGCACGCGGCGGTCTCGCACCGCATCAAGCGCTGGGCCGCAGTGGAGACCGAACGTGCCTTCGCCGCCTACGGCGTCCCTGCGCGAGCCATGCCGCCACGGCTCTCCCTGGAGCCGGAGCGTCCCACGGTGCGGCAGCCGGCAATCCCTGGGCAATTCACACGAACTGCCGACGTCCGGCGGCGCGCGATCCAACGGGAGACGGCGGCGCACAGAGGCACTGGCCCGGTGCCGTCCGACTCCCCGAAGGTACGGCGTCTCCGCACGCTCGTGACGGAGCTGGAAGGCCTGCTGCCGACACTCGACAAGGGATCACGGAAACGGGCCCGTAAGTCGCTCAGCGCGGCTCGAACCTGGCTCGCCGCACACGACGGCGCGGCACTCACCGCGCCGCAGCACGCGATCGTGGCCCGTAAGACGGCCGGTCACTTCGTCGTGACCATCGAGGACGCCTTGAAGGCGGCGAGGGAGAGCGCTGGCGCGGCCAAGCGCAACGAGGCGAAGCTGCGGGCCCGGGAGGAGCGTCTCCCGCGCGCCGCCGACCTGGCCTCGCGCACACGGCGGGCCGGGTCCTCCCCGCGCGCTGTCGCGGAGGACCCGGTAGGACGCCTCACACGGCAACTCGTTGACGTCGCGGCACGACGCGGAACGGTGACGCTGGGGGACCTGGGCAGCGATTCCGGGACGTTCGACGTACGCCACGTACTCAGCGCGGTCGACAGGGAACCGTCCTCCGACACACCGCTGTTGTCCGCACTGGTGACCGGAAACACGGGAGGCCCCGTGCCCTTCTTCCGCGACGTCCTCAGGACCGCCGGCTTGGCCGTCCCGCAGACGGACGAGGCCCTGCTCAAGATCTGGCGCCGAGAACAGGAGCGAGCGTACGCCGCCTACGGGAACCCTCCCTGCCCGCTGCCGCCGCGCCTGGTGCCGACGGTGTCATAAGCCACGCCTCCGCGCACATGACGGCGGGGCAACGGCCTACGCGCACGGCGGACCCGGGTCGTGGAGGATCAGGGCGCGGGCGAGGGCTGACGTCACCGGGGCTGCGTGGCCCGGCAGTTGTCGGGCGGCCCACGCGACCGCCAGGGCCAGGAACTCGGTCAGGTCGCGCTCCGCTCCCGTGAGGAGACGCCGCAGTTCGCCGACGGCGAGCTCGATCACGGGACCGTCGTCCCGGTCGGCGTCCACGGTCAGGCGGACGGCGTCGCCGTGGCGTTCGGCGAGCGGGGACGGGTCGTGGCCGAAGGAGGCCCAGCCGTCCCCGTCGACGACGTCGAGCCAGTCGCGGCGCTCCTCGAGGCCGTTGCAGCAGCCTGGCAGCAAGGTGACGCCGGTGGCGGTGTCCGTGACCCGCAGGCCGCCGGACGCGAGGAGGTCGTCCGTGGTGAGCAGCCCGTGCAGGAAGGAGCCGAGCGGGTCCGCGGGCCGCGGCGGGTGGTCGTCGGCCGCCGGTACGGCGTCGTTGTGGGCGGCGATGCTCATGACCGCCGTGCCGACTTCGGCGGGAGCGAGCGCGCCACTGAGCGGCAGGAAGCCGTACGGCTCGATCCCGGCGACCGGCCAGAGCGTGAAGCCGGCGGGATCGGAGACTTCGAGGACGGGCTGCAACACGATCACCCGGAGAGTGTGCGGCACGTCGTCCCCGTTCCGCACGGCCATAGCGCGACGGCCACCGTCCGTGAGGATCCCCGAAGACCTCAAGGGAGCGCCCCTGCTTCCAAAAATGCGTCGAGCCCCGCACAGGTGCCTCCTACCCTTGCCGCATGGCCCACGCGAAGACCTCCTACGTCTGCCTGCCCTGTCGGGCCTCGTACAAGCAGCCCTACGACAGGGACAGGCCGCACCGCACCTGTCCTCGCTGCGCGGAACCGCTCATCCACGTGGGGTCGGCCTTCGCCACGCCGCCACGCCGGGACACCGAAGCCTGGAGGGTACTGTCCGTCCTGCTGCACGCCGGCGTCCGCTTCCACAAGAGCTGCTGCGGCGGGCCCGGATACCGTCCGTGCACGCTGCGGGAGGTGCGCGAGCGGATGGCGTACGCCCGCCGTACGGGCGAGCCCTTCGCCAGGGCGCTCGTACGCCACGACGTGCCGTGACGGAAAACGCAGGACTGGCACGGTCCGTGACGCCGCCCCCGGTCCCCGTCGACGCCCGCGGAGACTGGTCGACGGTGGAGGCCGCGCTCGGGACGCGGCTGCCCGAGGACTACAAGCACCTCGTCGAGACGTACGGGTGGGGCGAGTTCTGCGACTACCTCAATCTCCACACCCCGTTCGGCACGAGTAGGCACAACGGCCTCGCGTGGCAGGTCGGCAGGCCGTCCGGTACGGCGGAGAGGGACCGGGAGCGCTACCCGTACCCTCTCCGTCCGGCTCCGGGCGGACTGCTGATCTGGGGCACCACCATCGACGCCGACCGGCTCTGCTGGCTCACCACGGGAACGGCCGAGAACTGGCCCGTCGTGGTGTGGAGCAGCGAGGGCCGGTACCAGACCCATCCCATGGGTGCCGCCGGGTTCGTCGAGGCATGGACCGGGGGTCGCATCACCTCCCGACTGCTCGCGGACATGGAGCCGGGGCCGGCCCCGTGGTTCAACGCGTTCCGGCCCCGTGTCCACCGATGTTTGCGCCTCACGGAGGGGCCACTCGACCACGGCCGGCGACTGGCGGTCCTCCGGGACGCACTGGCCCCGACCGCGGACCGGGGCACCTGGCGGTCGGAACAGGGCGACGCGGGCCAGGACCACTTCGCCACCGTCGACACCGACTGGCTTCTCACCTACGACATGTCACACCCGCACCAGATCCGGATCTCGTTCCCGCCGGAGGACGGTCCCGCGGCCCGGCGACGCCTTTTCGCCGCCGTCCGGAGGATGCGGTGCGAGGTGACCCGGATCAGCGCGTCCGACGGCGTGCCGCTATCGGCCTGGGACACGGCCGCCGACGAGGACACGCAAGCGTAGGCGGCGCATGCCCCGAGGGCGCGGCTCAGGCGGGACAGGCGGCCTGCGAGGTGATCGTGCCCCAGCGGATCATCAGGTAGCCCGACCCGCCGATCTCCGCCACGGCGTAGCGGGTGTACGGCCAGCCCTCGTCCGAGGTCTGCCGCTGGTTCTCCAGAACCCGGCACGCCTCACCGGCGACCTTGTCCGCCCAGGTCTCGATCTGGCCCTGGTTCCACATCAGGTAGTCCGACCAGACGTACATGGCCGAGTTCGCCGGGTCGAAGCCCACCTTGATCTCGTCGTGGCCGAGCACCTGGTCGGTGCCGAGCGTCCCGCGCATCGCGTTGGTCCGTTCGATGATCTTCGTGGCGGCGCGGTCCGCGACCCGGATCTCTTCGCTGTCGGTGCTGGGGATCATCGCCTCGCCGAGACCGTACTCGTCCGGCTCCCAGCCGGCTCCGACGTCGACAGCAGACTGGCACTGTGCGTCGCCGACGAAATCCTCATACCACGTCACCTGTGCGTCCCGGCCCTTCTCCTCCTTCATCAGGACGTAGGTGCGGTAGGGCAGGTCCGGATGGAGACGGAGAACGACGTCTCGCAGCGTCAGGCACATCGACCTCGCGATCTCGGTTTCCGCGTAGGCCATTCCCTGCTCGTCGGAAGTCAGCCGGTAGGAGAAGTAGACCTCTCCGCGTGTTTCGTGGAACCTCACGGCTCCCGGGGCCAGTTCGATCGGGCTCAGGTCCCGGGCGATGACTCCCTGGTCGTGCAGGACCGCACGTGCCACGTCGTGCTCGCCTTCGCCCCGAGCCGCACGCGCCTGCCCCCAGCTCTCCGCATCCGCCGCCGAGTTCCCGCCCGCAGCCTGCTGTTCCCCTCCCGCCGTGTCGTCCCTCGCGGTGTCCGCGGACGGCCGTGCGGACTCGGCCGAGGAGAGGGGCGACGCCGGGGGAGTGGCGGAGGAGGTCCGTTCGCCGTTGTCGGTGTCGCCGGGCATCAGGGCGGCCGCCCCTCCGGCCAGGCCGCCGACGAGGGCGGCGACGAGGACCACGGCGCCCACCAGCCGTCGCTTCGACCGATGCCGCTCCGGAGGCACGTGCCAGGCCGGATCGGCCTCGGTCGGCACGTCCCAGAGGGCCGTGACCATGTCCACGGCCGTCTCCGGCACCGCGCTGGCCTGCACCACCTGTGTGACCTGGGAAGCCAGCAGTTCCGTGCACGCCCTGGCGGTCTCGGCGGCCGACGGGCGTGCGTCCGGCTCCTTCGCCAGTGCCTTCTCCACGATCTGGCGCAACGGTCCGGGAACTCCGTCCAGGTCCGGTTCCCCGGACATCACGCGGAACGCGACGACGTCCGGTGCGCCGGTGCCGAAGGGCAGCCATCCGGTGGCCGCGTAGGCCAGGAGCGCCCCCCAGGCGAACACGTCGCTCTCGGGGCCGGTGGTCCCCGTGCGGTAGTGCTCGGGGCTGATCCAGCCGGGGGTGCCGGTCATGACACCGGTGCGGGTGACGCTCGTTCCGTCGGCGGCGTGGGCGATCCCGAAGTCCAGGACGCGCGGGCCGCCGGGCGTGAGGATGACGTTCTGCGGCTTCACATCCCGGTGCACCACGCCTGCGGCGTGGATGGCCGTTAGCGCGTGCGCGGTGGCCGCCGCGAGCGCGTACAGGCTGCCTCCGGCGAGCGGTCCGTGGGCGAGCAGGTGCTGGTACAGCGTCGGACCGGGGACGTACGCGGTGGCCAGCCACGGGGTCTCCGCGTCCGGGTCGGCGATGAGGAGCGGGACCAGGTACGGGCCGGTGACGCGGGAGGACAGCTCCACCTCGCGCCTGAAGCGGGCCCTGAACTCCGGTTCCTGGGCCTGCTCCGGATGAACCACCTTCACCGCGACGCGCGTTCCGTCGGAACCGACGCCGGCGTGGACGGTCCCCATGCCTCCCGCCCCGAGACGGCCGACGATTTGGTACGGGCCTATGCGGGAAGGGTCGCCGGGACGGGCCGGCCGGACTCTTCCGCCGGAGCCGTTCTCACTCACAGTGACTCGCGAGCCGGTTGATCTCCTCGATCCACAGCTGCATGTCGTCACCCGGTCGCTTGTACGGCGGACGCCGGGCCAGCTTGAAGAAGCCGCCGGACGGCTGCCCCGTCTCCCGCAGGACCACCAGCGCGGAGAGCAACGGCAGCGTGCCGTCCGGGCTCTCCCGGACGGAGGCGTCCTCGAGCAGATAGGGCATGGGGCCCTCGAAAGCGGGGACGTGGTGGCGGCGCCGGGCCAACTCGCTGCTGAGATCGCCGTACGTCAGTGGTGCCGCCCCCGCACGTGCCCGCTCCCGCAGGATGTCGACCACGGCGTCCAGCGCCCGCTCGTACTCCGGTGTGTCCTTCTTCATCGCCCTCTCCCCGCCCCGCTGTTCGGCTCTGAACAGGCTCAGAGCCTAAGCGCCCCCCGTCGGATGGCAAGGGGTGCACATCAAATTTCTAGCACAAAGTTGTGAACTGAGTGCACGAACTGCATACTGGGCCGACTGGTGCCGCCAAGCAGGTCCGACTCGCCGCCGGTGAAGCACCCTTCCGGGGTCGACCGGCGGGGCAACGGGTTCCGCCTGTGTGCGTTCGCATGACGGGCCACTCTCATCTGCAACAGCTTTGGGGTTCACCATGCGCATCACCCGTGTCTCCGCAGCCGCGATGCTGCTCCTCGCAGCCCTCACCGCCTGCGGCCCGACCGCCGACACCGGCACGGACGCCGCCGCGTCCACCGCCCCGCCGACTTCCGAGGCGCCGGTCGCCGGCACCGGCGAGACGGCCGAGGAACCCCCGGCCGACACCGAGTCCACCGCGACGCTGCCGGACGTGGCCGGCAAGGGCCTGCAGAGCGCCCAGGACGAGGCGCAGGCCGCCGGCTTCTACCTCCTCACGTCCCACGACGCGCTCGGCCGGGGCCGCAACCAGCTCCTCGACCGGAACTGGAAGGTCTGCGCCCAGGCCCCGGCGCCCGGCGCGCACGCGACGGAGACGAAGGTCGACTTCAGTACCGTCAAGCTCGAAGAGAGCTGCCCTGCGAGCGGTGACCAGGCCGAACCCGAGACGGTCGGTGGCACCATGCCGGACTTCACGGGCAAGTCGGTCAAGGTCGCCCGCCAGGCGCTCGACGGCTCCACCAGCATCACGGTCGACGACGTCTCCGGCCAGGACCGGATGGTGCTCATGGAGTCGAACTGGCAGGTCTGCTCGACCGACCCGGCGGCCGGGGCGGAGCTCGACGGACAGCCGGTGAGGATCGGCGCCGTCAAGTTCGGCGAGAGCTGCTGACCACGTGTCGGTTCCGCCGTAGGTCAGTGCCCCACTCATACTTCACGATCTGCTTCGAACCCTGTAGAGGTGCTGGTCCGAGCTGAATCACGGTGGGTGGATGGATGAGCGCACGGTCAGGCTGATCCGGAATCAGCGCCGGTGGATTCGGACCGAACCGCAGGGTGTCGAACCGTAGACTTCGCCAGGGAACGCCGACGACGTCTGTTCGTTGCGCGCCCTCGCGGGGAGGAGATCGCATGCAGGAACCTTCGGACTCGACGGGGATCGCCGAACCTGAGGAGAACGGCTGGAGCGGTACCGCCGACTCGCCAGTCGTGGACGAGTCGACGTCCGACTCGGACATCGACTCGGCGTCGACGGTCCTGGTGGAGGTGCTCCCGGGGGTGGCTCTCGTTGCCGGTGAGGTCCCGCCGGAACTGAAGCCCGATCTGATCGACTTCGGGATCGTGCCGGCTGCCGACCGCAAGCAGATATCGGCGATCCTCGCCTCAATCGGGAACGCGGCGACCGTGGCCGGCAACCTCAGGAACGCGTTCGCCAGTGTGCAGGGGCTCTACAGGCTCGGCGACACGACACAGGCTCTGCTGAGGAGTGGCGCGACGCTCGCCGTCAAGGACGGCGCGAACCTCGGAACAGTGATGGTTCCTGGCCGCTTCATCGCTCAGGCCCGCTTGTATCCCGTGACTGCGGTGAGCAAGGCGCAGACCGCAGCCTCGATCGGGCCGGCGCTGGCCATGGTCGCCCTTCAGATGATGCTCAGCGAGGTCTCAGGCCTGGTCAGGACCAACCTCGCGGTGACAAACCAGGTTCTCACCACCATCCGCAAGGATCAGTGGGCCGAACTGACGGGGCTCGTCGCCGCCGTCGATCGCGCGGTCGACCAGGCGCGAGAGATCGAATCGGTCCCTACGTCTCTGTGGGAGGACATCGCGGGTAGTGGAGCGCTGCTGCAGAAGCAGCTCGACCTCCATCAGGGGAACGTCCGCGACCACGTCAGGCAGATCGGTCGGCCCGACGTACGCAGCCACCGTGAGTATCTGCAGGCGAACGCCGAAGCGATCGCCTTCGACGCCTACGCCCTCCTGTCCTCCCTCAAGGCATGGACCGGGTATCACGCGCTCCGCGCCGCGAGGGCAAGGGCCGCTGGACGCGAAGACGCGGCCGAGGCGCAGTACGCCGAAGTCATCGCGCGTGACACCCGCGCGGAGTTCGACTCCGCTCTCGCCGAGGCGACGGGCCTCGTCGACGCGCTGACGCGGGAACTGCGCATCACCGCCGAGCTCCCCGGCCCCGACGCATGGCCGCTCCCGGGGAAGCGGAAGGACGTGAAGGCAGCCCGCGAGACCTCCGCCCGTCTTCTGGAGGCGATCGAGCCTCTTGCCGACGCTCTCCACCCGCCGGCCCCTCCCCTCGAGGCTCCGGGCGTCGTCTGCGCACCCAAAACGCTGAAGCTCGAGCCGTACCTCCGCATCCTGCGATGGTTCCTCGAGGACGGTGAGACCCTACGTGTCCTCGGCTTCCCCGACCAGCTCGACGCCCTCGGTCCCATTTCTGCGATCCTCGGCGGAGCGAAGGAGAAGTTGGCCGCAGCGAGGGACAAGGCCGCGGCAAAGGACCTGGTCGCTGTCACGGATCACCGCATCATCACGGCCAGGACGAACGCGTTCCTTGAGCAAGGCGAGATCGGTCAAGACATTCCGATCGACCGAGTGCGATACGTCCGAGCAGCGACCACACAGGACAGAAGCACGCGCTTGGCGATCGACCTCATCACGCGCGACGAGAACATCCGGTGGCTCTTCCACGCCGACATCGACAACAGTCAAGTGGATGGGCTCGCCGCCGTGCTTGCCGAATCGATGACGATCCCGGACTTTGAACGCGATGCGCTTCAACGGCGGCGCCACGCTCCCATCGAGGCGGGCAGCGAGGGCGAGAGTACTGGTACGAGGTTTACCGAATCGACCGGATCCGAGGCCAGGGCCTGCGATGCCGGTTAGGCCCCGAGCCGATTGACCAGTTCGGTGGCCGGACCGATGGAGGACCGGCATGGACGGGCCGATGCCCTCCGCCGTTGGCACGATGCTGTTGGCGAATCCGTCACCGTTCGGTGATTGGAGCGTTTCTCCCGGCGCGGTACCGCTTACGCGGTGTTTCGCCGGGAGAAACGCTCCAATCGTGGTGCCGGGGCGGGTGTCTGGCGGCCGTCCGACGGATTCGCCAGCAGCATCTTGTCACCGGCAGGGGACGGTTCCATGCCCTGCTCCCTCGCCGGCCCCTTCGAGCACGATGGGGCCGCAGGACACGCCGTCCCGTGCGCGCATTTCACTCTCAGACGTCCGGGAACTCAGGCGCCCACGTGAGCCGTATGCCAACGGATTGGGCCAATGAGGACCACCGGGGGTCCACCGGGCGTTTCTCCAGCACCAGGACGGGATGAAGGCGGCGACCGGGGTGGGCGGTGCGGAGTTGGTGCGCGTAGTCGAGAACCTGTCCGATACCCAGACGGATCTGCTGGTCCTCCCTCGCTCCGGTCAAACTCTTGACCTCGGCTATGAACACGTCCTTCCCGCGTAACCACCCCGCGTCGAACGCGGGAGCGCCCAGGGCGTGGGTGCGTACCCCGATACCTTGGTCGGACAGGTACGCGAGGAGCGCACCCACCGTCGCCTCGTGCACGGCCGTCGCTTTGTCGAGACGGGTCAGATCGAGTGTGAGGTCCACGGACGGGCGTTGGCCCGGTTTGCGCACTCGAAGGGGGCCGCCGAGGATCTCCTTCCGAGCCGGAGCGGCCGGCACGGGGCGCACGCGCCCGGCACCCGACTTCCTCAGCTCCAGACACGGGGCCGGCCGACGCTTGAGCAACCTCGAGAAACCATCGGCATCCACGACACAGACGTGCCGTCCCCCGTTGCGTGAGGCATCGGCGTCGACGAGCTTGCTGCTGTAGGCCCGGCGGCTATCCGTCACGACCTTGCTGGCCAGATCGCCGTAGACGAGCAGGGTGATCTTTCGCGAGAAATCAGTTTTGGTATCCGCGTCACACTCCTCGGCCAGTTCCGCACAGCGCGGCCTGACCGTCCACTCGCCGTGGATGAGCACGCGACCCGTGAAGCACACGGTGTGGCCGCGGAGGCTGCGGACGGTTCCTTGGCACGTCAACCCTGACATCGCTCCTCATGAAGCCAACCGATGTGACGGAGCACCGGCAGCACACGGAAATGGACGAAGCCGAGTACCGGCGTCTCGTCGTCCTCGGCGGAGAAGAACAAGGCGTGCTGGAGAGGCTTCTCGTCCTGCGGGTCGTCCAGGTCGACGAGCGGCAGGTCCGGGCGGTCGTAAGCGGGCTCCAGGGTGACGTCTTCCCTGGCGGTCAGCTCCCGCAGTACGAACAGTCCCATCCGGTCGGCGAGAACTTCCGTGGTCAGGGACTTGTTGATCCGCGGCCTGCCGTGCCTGTCGACGTACGTCGGATACACCATGACGCGGAGCTCGTGCCGCCCCGGCGTGGGAGCGATACCGGAACGCAGACGACCGTGCAGATTCGACAGGGCCGAGGGCATCTCGGGCATGACCGGGGGCTTGTGGACCACCAGATCCCGCTCGCCGTTGCGCCAATGGTTGTCGTGGATCTTCAGCGTCGGACGTCCGGGAAGGTGCAGCTCCCACTCGACGGCGCTCGCCACCGATGTCTCGCCGGACGGCGTCGTGCCGGTCTTCGACACTCGGCCACTGCCGCGCGTCAGCGTGAGTTCGTTCAGCACGTGCACAGGCGTCCCTTCATCGCAATGCTCGCTTCGTCAGTTCCGCTGTGCCAGATCCAGCGCCGCCGTGTGCACGAACCAGTCCAGCACCCCGCAGATCTCCTCGCCGTGCTCCGCGAACACCCTGACCGGGAAGGACGGACGCAGCTCCAGCTTCGCCTCCGGCAGGTCGATGCCGTCGATCTTGTTGAGGCGGTTCAGCAGCTCACGGCGCTGTTCCGTGTCGTCGAAGGGGCTGCGGTCCTTGAGGTACTGGAAGACGACCTCGACCGTTCCGCTCACCGGGTAGATCGCCATGGGCCACATCAGGTGGGGGCGGCGACTGGTGCCGGCGTCGAGCATCGGGAAGCAGCTCGTCTCCTCGTGGCGGCCGTAGTTGACGTAACCACCCTGGAGGCGCCAGAAGTCGAGTGTGCTCAGGACCCCGGCGGACGCGTCCGGCCAGTACTCCTGCAACTGTGCGCGGAAGCGCTCGGCCGCAGCGGTGTCCTCTCCGGCCGGAAGCGGGTCGTGCGAGGCGGGTTGTGCGACGTCCTTGCCGAGCAGGGTGGCCAGCTCGGCCGCGGTCAGGCGCTGCGAGCCGTGGGCACGGGCCGACGGGTCGAACTTCACGCCTTCGCTCATCAGCAGTTCCTGCGGTGGCTGCCGGTCACTGCCGTCCGTCCAGCGGAACGCAGGGGAGACCTTCCCGTCCGCGGTCAGGACACGGTAGGCCCCGATCACGGTGGGATTGGAGCCCAGGTAGGTGCCGACCGGCACCGGGTGACTGCCAATCAGCTCGGCTACATCACCGTATGTCGTCCACGTCCCGCTCGGCATCGCCACCAGGACCGCCCGCAGCTCCGCCCATCCGGGCCATTCCTCGCCGGTCGGTTTGACTCCGCCGATGGGGCCGGGCCACAGCTCCACCGCCCGTTCCGTCAGACGGTCGGCACGGGCCAGGATCTCGCTCTTGCCCCAGCGCCGCTCCGCGGCGATCTCCTGGTTCATGCGCAGGGCGCTCGAGTCGAGGATCTGCTGCTTGCGCTCGAACGGGCTGTTGGACAACTTCGCGTTGTCCCCGGTGAGGGTCAGATTGCCCAGTGTGTGCACCAGCAGGTCGTGCAGCTCCTGGGGGGTCTGGTCCGGCTCGGTCTCGTCGGCGAGCAGGTCGAACCAGGCGGGGGCCGGGCGCTGCGGAAGCACGTGCTCGACGGTGAGGGCCGCCTTGACGAAGTCGACGGGCTCGCTGGAACCGTAGCTCTCCTCAAGCCTGCGCAGGATGTAACTCCGTTGCGGGGGCCGGCCGCTCCAGTAGAACGGTTTGCCGCGGATCGCCTGGTGCAGTTCCTCGTCGCTCGGCCACCGGCGGCGCCGGCCGGACAGGAACCGCCGGACCGCCTCGGCGGCGGGACGGTCGGTCTCCAGTTCCTTCGGAGCCTCCATGAAGATGCGGTTGAGATTGGTGGTCGGTGTCTGGCAGATGAGTCGCCGCACCAGATATGCCTCGACGTACCTCAGGGCCTCCGCCGCGTCCTCGGATGTGGTGGTTCCGCCGTCGACGAGGTCCAGCAGGTGGAGGGCCAGAGGGTAGTGGGTCTGGCCACCCCAGGCGGCCAGACGCTCCAGGGCAGTGCGCAGCGCGGGGGACTGCTCACGCCGGGGCTCGATGATGCGGAGGAACCGTCTCCCCCGCTCGGCCAGTTGTGCGATCTCACGCTGCAGCGAGTCCTCGTCGCCGGCCAGCGGCTGAAGCCGCCTCTGCTGCTCCCGGTAGATCTCGCTCTGCTTGGTCTTGTGGTGGCCCCTTACGACCAGGTCCAGCCAGACGAGGAGTTCGAGGTTCTTGGGACCGAGGCTCTGTTGCATGGGCAGCCACAGCTCGTGGTAGACACGCTCGCCCCTTTTGGGCAAGAGCATGAACACGTAGTTGCGCAGCAGGTCGCTCTGGCTGAGCCCGACGCCCGTGTTGTTGATCGACTCGAAGATCCGGTAGACGTTGTCACCGGGCTCCGCGGTGATCTCCACGATCGACAGCAGATCCTTGAGGACGGTTCCGACCGTCGCGACCCACTGATCGTGCCCGGCGGCTTCCTGCCCCTCGGCGAGCGCGCCGAGGAAGAAGCGGTAGGCGGCGCCGATGTTGTCGCTTCCGCCGGCCTCCGCCCGGGACTGGATGCAGGCCGTGTACGCCTCGCGGTCGGCCTGTGTCGGCAGCAACCGGTAGTGCTCGAGGCCCTCGTGATATTCGTTCACCAGGAGCTGGTGGTGGATCCTCGTGACATCGCGTGCATCACCCGCTTTCTTGAGGTGGTCGCGCAGCGCGGCGAACGCCAGCATCAGCGTGGTCAGCCTTTGCTGACCGTCCACGACGAGCCACCGTTGCACGCCGCCCGCCTGGAACTGGCCGGGTGCGAGCACCACGGAGCCGAGAAAGTGCGGTGTGGCGCTTTCGCCCGAGAGATGCTGGTCGACGAGTTCGCTCACATCTTCCCAGAGTCGCGACAGCTGTTCCCTGCCCCAGCTGTATGTCCGCTGATAGAGGGGGACTTGGAACTGCTTCTCCCCCTGGATCAGCTTGAGGAAGGTGATTTCCTGCGCACGCATACGCTTCCTTTCCCGGCCAGGCAGGAAGTGCCTGCCGGCTCGTCCAACGGCTGGCGCCCGAGACGGTCACTCAATCTACGGTGTACTCAGTCAACAGTGAGGAGTTTCGGGCCGCCTACTGTGAGGCAGTGCCCCTGAGAGTGGGAACTGTGACCGCCTGCTTGGAGATTCGGGGCATCGTCTCGTTGGGGGAGCGGCGCAGCAGCTTGATCGACCGGCCCTCGGCCCACGCGTTCCAGGCTTTGAGGTAGTAGAGCAGGTGCTCGCGCGAGTCGTCGCGGCGACGGAGCGACGTGCCCGTGGCGAGATTGAGCATCGTGTTGCGCAAGGTGAGACGGGGATCGCCCGGCTCCAGACGTGCGCCGGTCACGATGCCCTCCTTCCAGGTGCTTTGATCGATGTCGGGCCCGCGCCTCGCATGTCACGTACCAGCCGATGGCTGCCGCCGTGACGGTGATGCGGCACGCGCGGTTGAGCGCGACGCCGTGCTGAAGGGCGTCACGGGTGCCGGGGTGCTCGTCGAGCATGGTCAGGGGCTGGTCGTTGCTGGTCACCGACGATCCGCCGCTCCACGACGAGTTGGGCGCGTTCAGGTAGAGGTGCAGGCCGCGCAGGGCCGCCGCCAGATGCGTGGCGTTGGCCTCGCCGGCGAGGGCGAGCGCGTCCCGGCCGGTGCGCTTGCGCCCCGTGTCCATCACGGTGAACGCGGTGCGCGGAACGCCGTGGGTGACGGTCAGGGGAACGGAGATCCCCGCCTTGGCGATCGCCGCGAGGCGGTGCTGACCGTCGATGAGTACGCCGTCCTCGTCGAAGGCGATGCCCTGGTGCGTCAACTGCCACTCGCCGCACTCGATTCGGCCCACCAGTCGCTGTACCGCCGCCTTGCTGAGCGGGCGGTTGCCGGGGTTGCGGGTGTCCGTCGCGATTTCCGGACTGACGTGGAGCACTTCCATACGCATGGCGCGCGGCCCTTCCGTGGCGTCGGCCTGGAGCTGTGCGAGTGATGCCGAGTCATAGTGACGCACAACTGTGAACAGGGTCAACGCATCCACTGGGTTGTGTCGATGAGTGTGATGCTGTTCCCTGACTCAAAGTGAGGCTCGGCGGTCTGCTGCTACGCTCGCAGCGTGTGCTTAGTTCACACTTGAGGGCGACGCGCTGGGGGGCGTAAGCGTGTTCGGGTGGGCCGGGCCGGGATGGCGTCAAGCGGTCACGTGGGTGGCTCGGAACAGCAGTGGGGGTGGCGCATGAGCCGACGTGAGTACGGTCCGGGCGACGAGATGCAGCCGGTCGGATTCGACTACCAGTACGACGACGGGCTGCACGTACGGGTGGACGACGTACTGCCGTACGAGCTCGTCGACCCCGAGGGCTCCGACGGGTACCGTCAGGGCGACGACCTCGTCCGGTGCACGCTGTATCTCAGCAACGGCACGGACCACCCCATGGACATGGACGGCATCACCCTGCTGGTGCGGAGCGGGCCGTACGGCAAGACGGGGCGCCAGGTGCAGGACTACCGGACCGAGCTGCTCGACGACAGGCTCGACGGCACCCTCCGCAAGGGCCGCCGCGCGTCCGCGACCTGGGCCTACAGCATCCCGGCGGGAACCGCCACGGAGCTGGACATCGAGGTGCGGTTCCCGTACGACCACAAACGCGAGAGCGTCACCTTCACCACGGCGAAGGACATGACGCCCGTACAGGCGGCACAACTCCCGGACCAGACATCCTTGTTCGGCGAACGGCAGCCGGCCCTGTCCGCCGACGGCGACGACGAAGGCCGGGGAGCCGCACGTACTGTGCTCGGAGCCGTACCGTCGCAGCCCACGGGTCCCGGCCCCCGTCCGGCCATGTCTCCCGTGCCCGGCTCCACCCCCTCCGGCGAACTCGACGCCACCCGGGTCCGTCAGATCTTCCGGTTCCTCGCCGAGGCCGAGGAGTCGAAGACCCGCCCCGTCCGCACGCTCGACGGTGCCGCCGGCGCCGTCTGGTTCGAGGAACTGCCGGACACCCCCGAGGTCGCCGTGATGCTCGACGGGACCCTCGGCACCGAGGAACCGGCCTGGCTGACCCTCGCCCGCCCCGAACGCGAGGACGCCCCGCATCCCAGGCCACTGCTGGCGCCCTGGGTCGACGAGACCCGCATACGCGACTTCAAGCAGACCCGTGCCCCGCACCTGCGCCGCCGGATCGAGCCGGAGTTCCCGGACTGGTCCCGGGGCATCCCCCTCGACAAGACGTACCACGAGCTCGACGACCACCCGAAGCGGGAGAAGATCGAGAAGCTGTACGCCGCCTGGGAACAGGAGTGGCTCGCCTGGGCGGAGCGGCGGCGGGCCGTCGACCCCGTCGTGCGGCTGTACGACCGCCTGCACAAGATGCACGAGGACGCCGCCAACCTCGGAGAGGCCTACGAACTCGTCCTCGGGCTCGGCCGGCTCACCTGGCAGACGACCGGCGGACAGCGCGTGGAGCGCCACCTCGTCACTCACCGCGCCACCCTCCACCTCGACCCGGCCACCGGCACCCTCACCGCCGCCCCCGACCCGACCGGAACGGGGCTGGAACTGGAAGAGGGCATGCTGGAGGGCGCCCAGCACGTGCCCGGCGCGGTACGCGAGCAGATCGTCGACGCGTTGGACGGCGCCGCCGACGTCACCGACCCCACCCACCTGGACGCCGTACACACCGCCCTGCGCAGCTGGACCAACGCGGCGCACAGCGCCGGAAGTTACTCGCCGACCGTGGAACGCGCCCGGCCGCGCACGCTCGACGTGCCCCAGGTGGGACTCACCCCCGCGCTCGTCCTGCGCGAGCGCAACCGCCGTTCGACGATGGACGCCCTCAAGGCCATTGCCCGCCAGATCGACGCCGGCACACCCCCCACCGAACTGCTCGGCTACATCGCCGGCCGCGACGGCGCGCTGACCGCCGCCGACCTCGCGGCGACCGAGGACGACGGTGCGCAGGCCGGCGCCGGCGAGATGTACTTCGCGCTGCCCGCCAACGAGGAGCAGCGCACCATCGCCGAACGCCTGCGCGCCAACCGGCTCGTCGTGGTGCAGGGGCCGCCCGGCACCGGCAAGACGCACACCATCGCCAACCTGGTCACGGACCTGCTCGCCCAGGGCAAGCGGGTCCTCATCACCAGCCACACCCCGCGCGCCCTGCGCGTCCTGCGGGACAAACTGCCCGAGAGCATCCGCGATCTGTGCGTGAGCCGCACCGAGGACGGCGCCGCAGCGCAGCGGGAGCTCGAGGCGTCCGTTCAGCGGATCCTCGGCGAGTACGCCGGCTACGACCCCAAGGCCTCGGAGAAGGACATCCGTACGCTCCAGGCAAGGCTTGCCGCGGCCCGTGCGGCCCAGCAGGCCATGCTGCGCGACCTCGCCGTACTGCGCGAGCAGGAGACCCACCGCTTCGAGGCGGAGATCGGCGACTACACCGGCAGCCTCCAGGAGATCGCCGAGCGCCTCACCGCCGAGACGGAACGCCACGACTGGCTCGGGCAGGTCCCCGGCGAACAGCCCTCCGTCACCGCTGAGGACGCGCTGAGGCTGCTGCACACCACACGCGCCTACACCCCGCACCACCAGGCCCTGGCGGCCGAGGCGCCCGGCCCCTCCGAACTGCCCGCACCCGGCGACTTCGAGGAGGCCGTGCGGGTCGTGCGCTCCGCCGAGGAGGCGCACGAGGCGGTACGCCAGGACCCACTGAGCCTGCGCTACGACACCGCCGTACGGGGTCTGAACGAGACGGAACAGCGGCGCCTGACGGACGCCCTGGACGCGTTCTCCGCAGCCCGCGCCAGGGCCGCGTCCCTCGCTGCCGCCGCCGGAGCGTGGGCCGGGTCGCTCATGGAGGAGGTGACCGCGGGGCAGGACTGGCAGACCCGCAGTCGGCACACCGCCGTCACCGACGCCCTCGCGGCCCTCGACGCCTCGCTCACCACACTGGGCACCGCGATGGTCAGCGGCCTCGAGCAGTACGACCCGGCCGTCGCGCTCGGCCAGGCCACCACCCTTTACGACGGACTGGCGCAGGGGCAGAAGCTGCGGGGGCCGCTCGGCACCCGTACGAAGCTGGCCAGGGCCGTCGGAGCGTTCGTCCAGGCCGTGCGGGTCGACGGGAGGACCCCCGAGGACCCCGCCACGGCAGCGGTCGTCGTCGCGCGTGTCCAGCTCGAACTGCGCCTGGCCCAGGTGGAGGCGGAGTGGGGCACCCCCGCCGGAGCCTGGCAGGGCCACGGCCCCCGTCTGGCCCGCCTGCGGCAGGACGCCGACGTACTCCAGGCTCTGCTCGCCGTCGCCACCGCCCGCACCGACGTGCTCACCGCCGCCGCCACCTCGCCCGAACTCGCCGTCGCCACCTGGCACGACACCCCGGTCGAGAACGCCGTACGCGCCCTGCTGCGCGCGGCGACCACCCTGCGCGCCGCCGAGCGGTCGCGCAGGATCGTCACGGCCGCCGAGGAACTGCTGCGCTCCTGGAACGACCGGCCCGGCGTGGCCCCCGCGGTCGCCCGCGTACTCGAAGCCGTCCGATCCCAGGACCCGCAGGGCTACCGGGAGTTCAGCGACGAGATCGCCGAGGTACGGGAGGCGGCCCGGCTGCGGGCCGAGCAGCACTCCGCGCTCGCCCGCGTCAGCGAGGCGTTCCCCTTCCTCGCCGAGCGTGTCACCGGCTCCCCGCAGGACCCCGCGTGGGACGACCGGCTGCCGCTGCTCGCGGAGGCCTGGGCCTGGTCGGCGTGGCGCGAGAGGATGGAACGGCTCACCGACCCCGAGGCCGAGCGCACGCTGCGGCGACGGCTGACGGAGGCCGACGACGAGGCCCGCATCATGCTCCACCGGCTCGCCGCCGCCCGCGCCTGGCACCGCTGCCTCGGGCTGCTCACCGGCGACCAGTCCCGCGCCCTCAGCGCGTACCAGCAGGCCGCCCGACGCATCCGGGGCAAGTACCAGCATCGCTACCGGCGTGACGCGCAGGCCGCGCTGCGCAAGGCACAGACGGCGGTACCGGCCTGGATCATGCCGCTGCACCAGGTGGCCGAGACCGTGCCGATGGACCGGCCCGGACTGTTCGACGTCGTCATCGTCGACGAGGCCAGCCAGTCCGGCCTGGAGGCCATGCTGCTGAGCTGGCTGGCCGACCGGATGGTGGTCGTGGGCGACAGCAAGCAGGTCAGCCCGTCCAACGTCGGCCTCAAGCAGGACGAGTACTTCCATCTGCGGGACCGGCTGCTGACCGCGCTGGAACCGGACGTGCGCAGTCTCTTCGGCCCCGACTCCAGCTTCTTCGACCTCACCGAGGCGCTTTCCGCCGGCCGCGGCACACTCATGCTCAAGGAGCACTTCCGGTGCATGCCGGAGATCATCTCCTTCTCCAACGACCTCTGCTACAACGGCAGGCTCCAGCCGCTGCGACAGTACGGCGCCGACCGCCTGCCACCCGTTCGCACGGTGTACGTCGAGGACGGGGAGGCCGTCGGCGGCAGCGAACGGCTGGTGAACACCGCCGAGGCCGAAGCCCTCGTCGACACGGTCGTGCGCTGCTGCGCCGACCCCGCGTACGACGGGAAGACCATGGGCGTGGTCAGCCTCCGTGGCGCCAAGGGACATCTGACGGAGCTGGAGAACCTGCTCGCCGAACGCCTCGACTACGAGCAGCGCGAGGAGCGCCGCATCCGGGTCGGCGACGCCGAGGACTTCCAGGGCGACGAGCGGCACGTCATGTTCGTGTCCTGCGCCAACTCGGCCACCACCGCCGCCGGGACCGTGCCGGGCGGCTTCAACGGAAAGACCTACGAGCAGCGGCTCAACGTGGCCGCCTCACGTGCCCAGGACCAGGTGTGGGTGTTCCACAGCGCCCGGCCCGAGCAGTTCCACGAGAACGACCTGCGCCGGCGGTGGCTCGACCACCTCACCCGGCCGGCGGAGGAGGACACCGTCGCGGTCGAGGGCGAGGTGCTGCCTGACGTACGACACGAAGCCTTCGACAGTCTCTTCCAGCAGCAGGTGTACCTGGAGCTGACGGGGCGGGGGTACCGGGTGCGGCCCGGTTACCGGGTGGGCCGCCACACCATCGACCTGGTCGTGGAGGGCGGCACCCGCCGACTCGCGGTCGCGTGTGACGGCGACGCCTTCGCCGAGGGGGAGGACGCGTCCACGGCCGCAGCACGCCAGCGGGATCTGGAGCGCGTCGACTGGACCTTCGTCCGGATCCGCGGCAGCCGTTTCCACCTCGACCGCGAGCAGGCGCTCGCCCCGCTCTGGGCGGAGCTGGAACGGCTGGGGATCGAGCCGGTCCCCACAGCACCGGAGGAATCCGTCTCTCCCGCCGGGGCGGACGACGCCCGTGGCCTGCCTGTCGAGGAGCCGGACGACGACGGAGCGGGGGAGCCGCGGGAGCGCGACGCGAGCCCGGCGCCCGACACGGTGACGGAGCCCGTCTCCATCACCCGAGGCGCCGGGAGCGTCCCGGCCGGCCCCGGAACCGGCCCCGGAACCGGAGGCCGCGCCCGGCCCGGCGGACCACGCCCCGCAGAGCCCCCTCCCCGTCCGGGAGATCCCCGCCGCCGCCTTCCAGCGGCTGGTGCGGGAGATGCAGGGGCTGCAGGCCGCCATCGACGCACCGGACGAGCTGCCCGTGGACGTGGACCCGGCCAACCTCGTCTTCCTCCGGAAGACACGGGCCGACCAGCGGGAGCGCCGCACACAGCGCCTGGGCTTCCTGCGGTCCTTCCTCGACGCCGTACGGGTCGGTGAGGAGAGGGGGACAGCGACGGCGGTGCACCCCGGCGCGCTGCTCGTCCTCGAGTTCGACGGACAGGTCGACGACACGGCTCTGTACACCGTCGCCGAACTGCCCACCGACGACGCGGAGATCATCTCCCCTTCGTCGCCGCTGGGTCACGCGCTGATGTGGCAGCCGACGGGACGGCAGCTCTCGTACGACGCCTCAGTGGGCAGGAGCCACACGGTCGTCGTCCGGGAGATCAGAGTCTGACGAGGGGGAGCCGGAGCTCCCGCGGCCGGGGGCCCTGGTGTCCCGGACCCCACTCAGGGGCCGGGACACCAGGGCCCCCGGCCGACTCAGCCGGTCACCGGGTCCAGCAGACGGCTGCGGTCACCGTTCCACGAGATCGCCAGCGCGTCGCGCGCCCGCGTGGACGCCACGAACAACAGGCAGTGCTCCGCCAGTAGATCCGACTGGTGCTGGACGGGGTCGACCTCGGCGGGTGTCACCTGCGGGGCGAAGGGCAGCACGCTCGACGTCACGCCCACCACGGCCACGCACCTGAACTCCAGTCCCTTCATCGCGTGCATGGTGGCCACGCGGACACCGGAGACGTCCGGTCCCGGGTTGTCCTTGACGGCCACCGCCGGGACGCCCTCCCGTCGCAGGCGGGTGATGACGGCGTCGACCAGGGTGTTGAACCGGGCGCACACCGCCACCTCGGACGGCTTCACCCCGTCCTGCCCGATCCAGGTGCGCACCTGCTCGACGAGCGCCCGGAGTTCCTCGTCCTGGCTGCCGTATCCGCGCGCCTCCGGGATACGGCCGTGCAGCTGCGAACGGTAGCCGCGCAGGGAGTCCATGCCGCCGTCCTCGTCGTCGTCCTCGCCGAGCCGTCCCACCGGCCGGCCGTCGAGCAGGGACGCCGACCAGCGCAGGATCTCCTCCGTGCTGCGGTAGTTGAGGCGGAGTCGGGAGGTGCGTCCCCGGACGTTGACGCCCAGCGAGCGCAAGGAGACGCGGGAGTCGTAGATGCGTTGATGCGGGTCGCCGACCAGGAACATGTCGTCGGCCCGGTCGGCGACGCAGGCGCGCAGTACCCGCCACTGGGCGGGATGCAGGTCCTGTGCCTCGTCCACGACGACATGGTGGTAGCGCGGCGGGCTGTCGGCGAGGACACGCGCCGCCTGGTCGCACAGCTGCGTGTACGTCGCCGAGTCGCGTGAGGCGAGGTCCGCCGTGAACCGCTCCATCACCCGCCACAGTCTGGCCCGTTGCACCCGGCCGACCTGGGTGCCGCGTCCGCGCCGTACGCAGCGCAGGTACTCCTCCGGCGTGCGCAGCCCCTGCGCCAGGACGACGTTGCGGAACTCCCGGGACAGGAACTGCTCCGTCCAGGGCAGCTCCTCACCTGCGGCGGCGCGGGTCCAGGCGCTCTTCTCGGCGGCGCCCGTCAGGGGCTTCGGGGAACTGCCCCGCGCCTCCCGGACGACCCGGGCGGCGAGGGAGTCGACCGTCGTGACGTCGACGCGGTCCAGCAGACGGGCGTCGGCGTCCCCGAGCAGGAGCGCCAGGCTGTCCCGCAGGGTTGCCGCCATGGCGTTGGTGAACGTGGTGAGCAGGATCCGTTCGCCCTCGCGGCCGGTGCGCAGCAGGTGCCGTACGCGGTGCAGGGCGACCACCGTCTTGCCGGTGCCGGGGCCGCCGGTGACCTGGGCGGGGCCGTTGAAACCCGGGTGGTAGGCGTGGCGGCGCTGGGCGGGGTGGAGGAAGATCCGCCAGCGGGCGAAGTCCTCGCTGAGGATGCGTTCCAGCTCGCCGGGGCCCGTCACCTCCACGATGCGGTCGGGCGTGTTGAGAATCGCCTCGGCGAGCGTGACCGCCGGACGTTCCTCCGCCGTGCGCACCGTCTGTCCCCGCGGAGCGATCAACTGCTCCCAGACGTCCTCCGCGGTTTCGCCCTGCGCCAGGAACCACAACACCTCGTACTGGTCGGCGGGCATCATCGGCGGCGCCATGACCGTCAGGTCGTCGGCCGTGACACAGACGCGGGCCAACCTCAGCACCTGGTCGTCGATGCCGAGGTCACGCAGAACGGTGTCGGAGTGCCCCTCGAAGAGACGGGTGGGGGTGGTGTCCGCCTTGGTCTCGAAGTACGTCTCCATCTGCTCGAGGGCCTCGACGTTGCGCACCTCCACGCCGTGGGTCGCGCTGTTGACCGAGTAGGCGCGTTTGCAGGCCCAGTTGATCGCCTCGTCGTGCGGGGCGACCCGCAGCAGCATGAACAGTTCGCTGCCGTCGTCGGGGGCGAGCAGGACACCCCGGTAGAACTTGGTGATGCGTATCGTGCGGATCCGGGGATCGCGTGCCCGCTCGAGCTTCTCCAGGTGCATGCCCTTGCTCGCGTGGAGCTGGGGGACGGTCATGCCGCGGAACATCTGGATCGCGTCGCCGACCTCCTTCTGAACCGGCCGCTGCAGCGAGATGAGGTCCCCGACGAAGTCGTCGGAGAGAGCGAGTCGGGGCATCGGCGTCCTCGGTGACGGGCGGGCGGAGGTCAGGACCAGCCTAGAGACCTCAGGCGCCCGGTGCGACGGAGCACCCCATATTCGTCATGTGAACTGAGTCAACAAAGCCGGTCTGCCCGTCAGTACGGCACCGTCCGCGAACGCCACCGCCAGGTCCGACTCGATGCCAGCCGCGCAGGCGCGCAGCGCCGGGAGGAGGGTGGTTCTGGTGTGTTCGGGGGGTTCGGGGCCCGCGTGCAGGGCGATGTTCACCGCTCCGACGGCCCGGCCGGTCCGGTCCCGGACCGGTACCGCCAGTGAGCGCAGGCCCGCCTCCAACTCCTGGTCGACCAGAGCGTGTTCTTCCAGGGCGACCCGGTCCAGCTCGGCGTCGAGTGCGCCGGGTGAGGTGAGTGTGCGCGGGGTCAGGGCCCGGGGGTGTGAGGCCGCGACGCGGGACCGGCGGTCCGGTTCCGGGAGGTCGGCCAGGAGGACCCGGCCCATCGACGTGGCGTACGCGGGCAGTCGCGTGCCGGGCGTGATGCGGGCGCTGGTGATCTGCTGGGCGGCGGCTCGGGCGACGTAGTGGACCTCGGTGCCGTCGAGGACCGCCAGGGATGCCGACTCCCGTACACGTGAGGCCAGTTCGGTCAGATGGGGCTGGGCGATGTCGGCGAGGGTGAGGGTGGAGAGCCGTGCGTAGCCGAGTTCCAGGACGTGCGGGGACGGCAGGAAACGGCGGCCCCGTTGGTCCACGTAACCCAGTTCGCGGAGTGTCAGGAGGTTGCGGCGGGTGCTCGGGTACGAGAGTCCCGTGGCCTCGGCCGCCTCCGTGAGGGTGAGTCCGCCGCGCCGCCCGCCGAGTGCGGTCAGGACGGCGAGGCCCCGGGCCAGTGCCTGGAGGAAGGACGGGCCCAGTTCCGGCTTGGCGTCGGTGTAGGCGGGGATCGCGGGGATGGCGGGGGGTGCGGTCGTGGGCGCCGCGGGGCCGTACAGGGCGTCCGCGACGCGGGCGGCCTCTTCCCTCATCGGGGCCAGCGCGCGTGCGCGCAGTTCCTCGCCGCTGTGGCGGCTGGTGTGCGCCAGCGCGCTGATCGCGCAGACGGGCCGGCCGTCCGGGTCGCGCACCGGCACCGCTACGGCGACCAGGCCGGGGGCGACGAGCTGGTCGTCCAGCGCCCAGCCGTCCGCGTCGGCCGCCGAGGTCCACGCCGCGAAGTCGGCCTCCGTCCGTTCAAGGAGGGCGGGGGTGCGACGTGGGGGAACGGCCGGGAAGGTCTCGTCGAGGGGGTCGGCGGCGCGGCGGGCCCGCCACGCGTCGTACGTGTCCGGACTCCAGCCGGCGGCGAGTACGGCTCCGGCCGCGCAGCGCTCGGCGGGCAGCAGGTCGCCCACCCGGAACCCCAGCGGGATCACCCGGCCGGGCGGAACGGCCTTGCCCACGATGCGCGCGTCGCAGCCGTCGAGGACGATCGCCGAGACCGATTCGTCCAGGGTGCGGGCCAGCCGGTCGAGGCTCGGCCGCAGCGCGCGCGACATGCCGCTCGCGTGCAGATAGGCGTTGCCGAACTCCATCAGGCGCGGGGCGGGCACAAGATCGCGTCCCACGGCGCGCAGGTGGTCGAGGTGGGTGAGGGTCGCGATGATCCGGTCGACGGTCGAACGCGCCAGACCGGTCGCACGCGCGAGGTCGCCCGGACGTACGGAATGGGGGGACTCGGCCACGATCCGCAGCACGGCGAGTCCGCGCTCCAGCGGACCTGCGGTTTCCCCCGACGCCCCTGCACCGCCCGGCGCCATGGCACCTCCTCCTGTGTCTCGGCTCCCAGGCGCGTGCGGCCGTACTCGTCCGGGTGAGAACGCTAGCGGCCATTGACAGAGTCCTGACGATCGCACACACTCGGCGCACTCGGCCAGCGAAAGTAAGTTCACTCAGCGAAAAACAATTGCCCGGTGCGGTACGGGACGCATCCCGCCGCCCGCCCCTTCCGATGAGGACTCGCATGAGCAGTTCCGCCCAGAGCCGCTGCGATCTCACGGTGTCGTGCACCCCGCTCCCGGCACCGGTACGGTCGAAACTGTTCCTCATCGAGGGCGCCGCGCTCGCGGCGGTGCTCGTCGCGGTCGCCCGGTGATGACCTGGCCCGCACCCGGCGGGCTGAGCCCGGTGGCCATCGGCGTGGGCGCGGTCATCGCGACCCTGGGCACCGAGGCCGGGGCGAGCACCGACCCGGCCACCCCCGCGCCCCCGCCCGCCGAGGCCTGAGCCGTCGGACCCCTTCTCTCCAGGAGCACCCCGTGTCCCTCTCCCGAGGACTGATCATCAACGGCCAGGAGGTCCCCGCCTCCTCGGGCCGCACCGCGACCGACATCAACCCCTGGACCGGCGCCGTCTGCGCGGAGGTCGCCGCGGGCACCCCCGACGACGTACGCCGTGCCGTGGACGCCGCCGACGCCGCGTTCGAGACGTGGGCCGCGACCAGGCCGGCCGAGCGCCGCCGGATCTTCCTGCGCGCCGCGCAGCTGATGGCCGACCGCGCCGACGACGTCGTACGGCTGATGGCCTCCGAGGTCGGCGGCGTCGCCCCCTGGGCCGGATTCAACGCCCACCTGGCCGCCGACATGCTGCTGGAGGCGGCGGCCGAGGTCAGCCGCCCGACCGGCCGGATCCTCGCCACCGACGCCGACGGAGTCCACTCCACACAGGTGCGGGTGCCCAAGGGCGTGATCGCCGCGATCTCGCCGTGGAACGCGCCCGTCATCCTCGGCGTCCGCGCGGTGGCACTGCCGATCGCCATGGGCAACACCGTGGTCATGAAGCCCAGCGAGGACGCGCCGATCGCCTGCGGTCTGCTCATCTCCGACGTCCTGCACGAGGCCGGACTGCCCGCCGGCGTGCTCAACGTCGTCACCAACGACCGCGCCGACGCGGCCGACGTGGTCTCCGCGCTGATCGCCGATCCGCGCGTGCGGATGGTCAACTTCACCGGCTCCACGGAGACCGGTCGCACCATCGGCGTCGAGGCCGCGCGGCACCTCAAGCCCGCCCTCCTCGAACTCGGCGGCAAGAACCCCCTGTTGGTACTCGAGGACGCGGACGTCGACTACGCGGTGGACGCCGCCGTCTTCGGCTCCTTCATGAACGCGGGCCAGATCTGCATGTGCGTGGACCGGGTCGTCGTCCACCGGTCGCTCGCCGAGGAGTTCACCGCCAAGTTCGCCGCCCGCGTGCGCGCACTGCCCTGCGGGGACCCCAGCGACCCCGGCACGGCGATCGGGCCGGTCGTCAACGAGGCCGCCGCCCGCCGAGTCGCCTCCCTCATCAGGGACGCGGTCTCCCAGGGCGCCGAACTCGCCGCGGGCACCGGCGAGATCGAGGAACCGGGCACCCTGATCCGCCCGGTCGTCCTCACCGGGGTCACCAAGGACATGAAGATCTACTATGACGAGGTCTTCGGCCCCGCCGCCGTCGTCCACGTCGTCGACAGCACCGACGAGGCCGTCGCCCTCGCCAACGACACCCCGTACGGGCTGACCGCGGGCGTCATCACCGAGAACCTGGCCCACGGCCTCGAGGCCGCCGGCCGACTGCGCACCGGCATCGTCCACGTCAACGACCAGTCCGTCGCCGACGAACCCCAGGCCCCCTTCGGCGGCGTGAAGAGCTCCGGCTACGGCCGCTTCGGCGGCCAACCGGGCGCCGAGGCCTTCACCGACATCCGCTGGGTCACGGCCCGGGCCAGGGGCCACGCCCGCTTCCCGATCTGACGGCGGGGCGGTGCCGGCGGGGCTTGTCGTGGTGCGTCGCCTTGCCCGAAATTGCGTCGAGACTCGCGCAGTCGCCGCCTACCCTTGCCGCATGGGCCACGCCAAGACCTCCTTCGTCTGCCTGCCCTGTCGGGCTTCGTACAAGCAGCCCTACGACAGGGACCGGCCGTACAGGGGGTGTCCGCGTTGCGCGGAACCGCTGATCCACGTGGGGTCGGCGTTCGCACCGCCTTCGCGGCGGGACACCGAGGGGTGGAGGGTGCTGTCCGTGCTGCTGCACGCGGGCGTCCGCTTCCACAAGAGCTGTTGCGGCGGGCCCGGATACCGGCCGCGCACGCTGAGGGAGGTGCGCGAGCGGATGGCGTACGCTCGTCGTACCGGCGAGCCCTTCGCCAGGGCGCTCGTTCGCTACGAAGTGCCGTGACGGCAATGCTGAGTTGACGCCGGTCGGCTGGCAGTCGCGCTCAGGGCGCGGCAGTCACCGCCGGTCGCCGCGGCCCGATCGGCGCGCCCCACGGGTAACTTGATCGACATGGCCACTCAGATCATCACGCTGATCGGCGTCCTCGTCGGTGCCCTGACCTCCTTC
Organism: Streptomyces sp. NRRL WC-3626; assembly: GCF_000718785.1. Lineage (GTDB taxonomy): Bacteria > Actinomycetota > Actinomycetes > Streptomycetales > Streptomycetaceae > Streptomyces > Streptomyces edwardsiae. Next base: position 180,243 of record NZ_JOCA01000023.1, read on the forward strand.
CTCGCCACGGCGGCCGCCGAACGGGCCAAGTTCCGGCGGGAGATGACCACGCGCTGGGACGAGCGGAAGCTCGACACGTACATCGAGTACGTGTCCTGCATCAAGGAGATCCAGCGGGCCGCCATGGAGGCCGGGCAGGCACGGGAAGAGGACAAGGACGCCTCCGGCGCGCTCGCGGAGATGGAAAGCAGTGAGAACCGGAGGTCGATCCTCTTCGAGGCGTTCGTCCTGCTGAGCGACGAACGGGCGGCCACCGCCGCGCACGCCGTCAACCAGCGCACCTGGGACCTGCTCAGGGCCGCGCGCGACCAGTCGAGCGGCGTCCCCGCCCTCCGCGCCATCCCCCTGGTGGAGACGCTGAACGTCCTGCACGAGGCGGCGCGGTCGGATCTGGCGATAGCCCGCGGGTAGCCGCGTGCGGGCGGGGCAGGACCGGCCCGCACGCGGCCCGCGGTCAGCTCTTGAGCGCCGTCGCGAACATGCCCGCCTCGTAGGAGCCGCCCTTGCGCCGGGTGATCACCGCGAGGCGGTTCGCCGCGTTGATCAGGGCGATCAGGGCGACCAACGCCGCGGTCTGGTCGTCGTCGTAGTGCTTGCGGACCAGGGCCCAGGTCTCGTCGGAGACACCGTGCGAGGCGTCGGCCAGGCGGGTGCCCTCCTCGGTGAGGGCGAGGGCCGCCTGCTCGGCCTCCGTGAACACGGTCGACTCGCGCCACGCGGCGACCAGGTGCAGCCGGACCGCGCTCTCACCGGCCGCCGCGGCCTCCTTGACGTGCATGTCGATGCAGTGGCCGCAGCCGTTGATCTGGCTGGCGCGCAGTGAGACCAGCTCCTGGGTCGCCTTCGGCAGCGGCGAGTCCTGGATCACCAGGGCCGCTCCGGCGAACCGCTTGGCGAACTGGGTGGCGAGCTCGTTCGCGAACAGGTCGAATCGCATGTCCATCGCTGTGTCCTCACTCGTGTCGGTGCAGGGGGTCGACCATGAGATGCCGGCGGCCCGGCGCCTGTGACGGGGGAGGAATGTGACGTGCGCCACCGGTCACGGGTGTCACGGAAGCGGGCGGCCCGGCGTCTTGTGCGCGGGGGACCGACCGACGTACGAGCCGACGGGAGCAGCCGGTGAACAGTGAGCGCGCGGAGCGGACGGACACGGCGACCGAGGTGTTCGTCACCCACCGGAACCTGCTGTTCACCGTCGCCTACGAGATGCTCGGCTCGGCCGCCGACGCCGAGGACGTCCTCCAGGAGACCTGGCTGCGGTGGGCAGACGTCGACCTCGCCGCGGTGCGCGACCGGCGCGCCTACCTCGTACGGATCACCACGCGGCAGGCGCTGACCCGGCTGCGTACGCTCGGCCGCCGCAAGGAGTCCTACGTCGGCTCCTGGCTTCCCGAGCCGCTGCTCACCGCACCCGACGTCGCCGAGGACGTCGAGCTCGCCGACAGCGTCTCGATGGCGATGCTGCTGGTGATGGAGACGCTCGCCCCCACCGAACGGGCCGTGTTCGTCCTGCGCGAGGTGTTCGACGTGGGGTACGACGAGATCGCCGAGGCCGTCGAGAAGAGCCCCGCCGCGGTCCGCCAGATCGCCCACCGGGCGCGGGCCCATGTCGCCGCCCGCAGACCGCGCGGGGCCGTCTCGTCCGCCGAGACACGGGACGCCCTCGACGCCTTCCGGCGAGCGGTCGAGACGGGCGATGTCCAGGGCCTGCTCGACGTCCTCGCACCGGATGTCGTCCTTCTCGGCGACGGCGGCGGCATCAAGCAGGCCGTCCTGAACCCCGTCGTCGGGGCCGACAAGGTGGCCCGCCTGATGTACGGAGGCCTGGGCAGGCTCACCGCCGAGATGTCGCTGCGGCCGGCGGAGGTCAACGGCCACCCCGCGCTGATCGTCCGGCTCGACGGAGCGCTCGACACCGTCCTCGCGGTGCGCTTCGACGACGGCCTCATCAGCGGCCTGTACGCCGTCCGCAACCCCGAGAAGCTGTCCCACATGACGGACGAGACCGCACTGCGGCGCTGAGCGCTCCCGCCCCGCCGCGCATCGGCGCACCCGTCCCAACTGCGGTCATCCGCAACGCCGTATCACTTGACCGTCGCATACCTACCGCACATCGACGCACCGGTGTACGGTCTCGGGCCGACGGACTTTGGGAGCGCTCCCATCACACCTCGCGTACGGCTCCCACCGCGCACGGCCCCCTCCCCACCGTGCTCCCGTCGCACCGTTCCACCTGTCTCGCACCAGTTCGCACCGAACATGTCCGCATCGCACGAGGAGGAACGCTTTGAAACGCTTCGTGGCCCTACTGGCGACCTGCGCGACGGTCCTGGGCCTCACCGCGCTGACCGCTCCCCAGGCGGCCGCGGCCGCCGGCTGCAGAGTCGACTACACGGTCACCAGCCAATGGCAGGGCGGCTTCCAGGGCGGGGTGAAGGTCACCAACCTGGGTGCCCCCGTCACCGGGTGGACGCTCGAATTCGCCCTGCCGGACGCCGGACAGCGGATCGTCCAGGGCTGGAACGCCACCTGGTCGCAGTCCGGGTCCACGGTCACCGCCGCCGACGCCGGCTGGAACCGCACGCTGGCCACCGGCGCGACCGTCGACCTCGGCTTCACCGGCACCTTCACCGGCGCCAACCCGCAGCCCGCCGCGTTCACGCTCAACGGCGTCGCCTGTACCGGATCCACCGAGGAACCCCCGCCCACCTCGGACGACGACACCCCCGTCGGCATCAACGGACAGCTGCACGTCTGCGGCGTCAACCTCTGCAACCAGTACGACCGTCCCATCCAGCTGCGCGGCATGAGCACCCACGGCATCCAGTGGTTCAGCCAGTGCTACAACACCGCCTCCCTGGACGCGCTCGCGAACGACTGGCGGTCGGATCTGCTGCGCGTCTCCATGTACGTGCAGGAGGACGGCTACGAGACCGATCCCGCGGGCTTCACCAGCCGCGTGAACAGCCTCGTCGACATGGCCGGGGCCCGCGGCATGTACGCCGTGATCGACTTCCACACCCTCACGCCGGGTGACCCCAACTTCAACCTCGCCCGCGCGAAGACCTTCTTCGCGTCCGTCGCCGCCCGCAACGCCGGCAAGAACAACGTGATCTACGAGATCGCCAACGAGCCCAACGGGGTGAGCTGGGCGGGCATCAAGAGCTACGCCGAGCAGGTCATCCCGGTGATCCGGGCCGCCGACCCGGACGCCGTCGTCATCGTCGGCACCCGCGGCTGGTCCTCGCTCGGTGTCTCGGACGGCTCCAACGAGAACGAGGTCGTCGACAACCCCGTCAACGCCTCCAACGTCATGTACGCCTTCCACTTCTACGCGGCGAGCCACAAGGACACCTACCGCGCCACACTCGGCCGGGCCGCCTCCCGGCTCCCGCTGTTCGTCTCCGAGTTCGGCACGGTGAGCGCCACCGGCGGGGGAGCGGTGGACCGGGCGAGCAGCGTCGCCTGGCTGGACCTGCTGGACCAGTTGAAGATCAGCTACGCCAACTGGACCTTCTCCGACGCCGACGAGGGCAGCGCGGCGTTCCGGCCCGGCACCTGCGAGGGCTCCGACTACAGCGGCAGCGGTGTGCTGACCGAGTCCGGCGCGCTGCTCAAGAGCCGGATCAGCACGTCCGACAACTTCCCCACGAGCTGACCCTCGTCCCGTCCCGACTGGGAGCGCTCCCCATCCCGAACGCCGGAGCGCTCCCCCTACCCCGGAGGCTCAAGTGCGCGCTCTCCTCGCACGATTACCGCGTCGTCCCTGGACGGCGGCTCTCACGGCGGCCGTGCTGTCCGCGTCCGCCCTCATCGTCCTCCCCGCCAGCGGTGCGGATACCGGGTGCCGGGTCGACTACACCGTGAACAAGTGGTCCGGCGGCTACACCGCACAGATCAAGGTCACCAATCTCGGTCCCGCAGTCGACAGCTGGCGGCTGACCTGGACGTACGCCGGTGACCAGCAGGTGACTTCGGCGTGGAACTCGACCGTCACGCAGACCGGCCGGTCCGTCGTCGCCGCCGGTCTCGGCTGGAACGGCGCGCTGTCCACGGGCGGTTCGGCCGAGTTCGGTCTGCAGGGGACCTGGCGTTCGGCCGACCCCGATCCGAGCGACTTCGCCCTCAACGGAGTGTCCTGCGGGGGTGACGCCACCACACCCCCGACCACCCCGCCGCCCACCACCCCGCCACCCGGCGCGGACTGCGGCAGCGCCGCCCTCTGCTCGGACTTCGAGGACCAGACCGGAACCACCCCGTCCGGCGACTGGCGTTTCACCGCGCCCGACTGCCAGGGCACCGGCACGGCCGCCGTGGACACCGCCGTGGCGCACAGCGGCAGCCGGTCGCTGCGCGTCGACGGCCGGGCCGGCTACTGCAACCACGCCTTCGTCGCCGCCACCGCGGACCTCTCATCGGTCGGACCGGTGATGTACGTACGCATGTGGGTACGGCACACCACCGAACTCCCCGCCGCCCACGTCACCTTCGTGTCCTTCCCCGACTCCTCGCAGAGCGGGCGGAGCCTGCGCGTGGGCGGCCAGAACGGCGCGCTGCAGTGGAACCGGGAGAGCGACGACGCCACCCTGCCGGCGCAGAGTCCGGCCGGCGTGGCGCTCAGCAGGCCGCTGCCGACGGACAGATGGCAGTGCCTGCGGTTCGCGATCGACACGACGGCCCCAGGGCTCGACACCTGGCTCGACGACGAGCAGGTTCCGGGGCTGCACGCCGACGGTGTGCCGACGCAGGACGTCGACCAGCAGTGGCTCGTCCGCACCACCCCGCCCCGCCCCACCGCCCTGCGCTTCGGCTGGGAGAGCTACGGCACCGGCGACGACACCCTGTGGTTCGACGACGTGGCCGTGGGCTCAAGTCCCATCGGCTGCTGACGGCCCGCCGGCCAGGCCACGGCCCGCTCCCGTCCCGGCGTCCCGGTCGGAACACGGCCGGACGCCGGGGCGGACGGCCGTGTTCCGGACGAGCCCCGTTCAGGACGATCCGTGGGACGCGGATCTCTCGAGCTCGCCGGCGAGCGTCTCCGCGTCGTACGGCCCGGTGTGCCGCCGGTCGCCGACGAAGAAGGTCGGTGTGCCGCGGGCGCCACTGGCCTCGGCGCCGGCCGCGTCGGCGCGTACCCGCTCGGCGGTCTCCTCGGCGTCGATGTCCTCGAGGAAGCGCTCCACGTCGAGGCCGATCTCGATGGCGTACGCGGCGATGTCCTCGAACTCCAGCCGGTCCTGGTGCTCGTACAGCAGGTCGTGCATCTGCCAGAAGCGCCCCTGCGCGCCGGCGGCCACGGCCGCCCGTGCGGTGAGCACGGCATGCGGGTGGACATCGGGGAGCGGCAGATGCCGGAAGACATAACGGAAGCGGTCTCCGAAGCGCTCCCGCAGTTCCTTGGTGACGCCGGTGGCGCGGGCGCAGTAGGGGCATTCGAAGTCGCCGTACTCCACCAGGGTGAGGGGCGCGTCCACGGGGCCGGCGATGTGGTCCGTGGCCGGGTCGACCGGGCGGGCGAGGACACGGGGCAGATCGGCGTCCGTCTCGCCGCGCAGGACGGCGGCGAGGTGGAACGCGAGCCACCCCAGGGCGGTGGCGAGCACGGCGGCCAGCAGGACACCGACGACCGCCTGGTCGTGCAGGACCGGGTCGTCGAAGGCGAGACCGGCGATCAGCAGGGAGACGGTGAAGCCGATGCCGGACAGCACGGCACCGCCCACGACGTGTCCCGGGCCCACTCCCTGGGGGAGCTTGCCGAGGCGGAGGCGGGTGCCGAGCAGGGTTCCGCCCCACACGCCCAGGAGTTTTCCGGCCACGAGGCCGGCGACGACGGCCCACGTGAGCCGGGAGGACAGGGCGCTTCCCAGGATGCCCCCGCGCAGGTCGATACCGGCGTTGGCCAGGGCGAACAGCGGGACGACCACATAGCTCGCCCAGGGGTGCAGCATCAGCTGCAGCCGCTCGTTGACCGAGACCGCCCGTTGCAGCCCCACGCGTGCCGACAGCCCCACGTCGGCGCGGGGCGACTGGCGGAAGGCGCGGGCGAGCCGGGTGGCGCGGTCCACCGTCTCGGGCGCGGGGGGATGTGCGGGGATGAGGAGACCGCCGAGCATGCCGGCGATGGAGGCGTGGGCACCGGACGCGAGCGTGGCGAGCCACAGCGCGAGAACGACGAGGAGGTACGGTGCCGCGCGCCAGGCACCCAACGGGCTCAGCGCGGCGAGTACCGCTCCGAGGGCGAGTGCCATCAGCAGGGGCGGCAGGCGGACCGTGTCCGAGTAGACCAGGCCGATCACGCTGACCGCCACGATGTCGTCGATGACGGTGACGGCCAGCAGGAAGACCCGCAGCTGGGTGACGAACCGGGGCCCCACCACGGCGAGCGCCCCGAGCATGAAGGCCGTGTCGGTGCCGATGACCGTGCCCCAGCCGCCGCCGGCCTCGCCCCAGGGAGCGATCGCCAGGTAGAGCAGCACCGGAACGACCATGCCGCCGATACCGGCCGCGGCCGGGAGCAGCACGCGGCGGCGGCCGGCCAGCGAGCCGACCGAGGACTCGTAGCGGACCTCCAGGCCGACGACGAAGAAGAAGAGGGCCATCAGGCCGTCGCTGACCCAGTGCCCCAGGTCCATGGAGAGTTCCGCGTCGCCGAGCGACACGGACGCCTCGGTCGCCCAGAGCGACTCGTACCCCCCGGACCAGGGCGAGTTGGCCCACCCCAGGGCCACCACGACAGCCGCCAGGAGCAGCCCGGCGCTGCCCGCTTCGGTGGTCAGGTAGGTGCGTACCGGATCGGCGAGCTGAGCCGCCAGCGAACGCCGCCGGGCCCTGGTCTGGGAGGGCGGGGCGCTCTCCGCACTCTTCACAGCGCGGCGGCCAGGGACCCGCGCGGTGCGTGGTGCATGGGTGTCCTTCCTGTCTCTCCTCACCCGATCGTCGCGTTCCGTCGGCGTCCGGGCATCCGGGGCGGCCGGGTGTTGCACCGTCCGGGGCAAGGGGGAGGCCGGACACCGCTCAGCCGCCGAGCCAGGCCAGGGCCGCCACCGTCAGCGCCGCGATTCCGGTGTCCAGGGTCGGCTGGACGACGGGCGCGAAGCCGGCGCTGTGGTTGACCGGGATGTCCTCGGAGACGGTCCCGTTCCGCACGGCCTCGGCGTAGCGCTCCGGGTCGGTGCCGCCGATCGCCCAGTAGGTGAACGGCGCCCCGAAGGCCCGGGGGATCTCGCTCATGTCCTCGCTGGCCGTCTGCAGGTCGACGGTGTGCGCGTCGTCGCCGAAGTACGCGGCGAAGGCGTCCGCGACGCGCCGGGTCGGCTCCTCGTCGTTGACGGTGGGCGGGAAGGAGGCGATCCGCTCGATCTCGGGGGGCTCCGGGGAGCGGGACGCCTCGCACTCGGCACGGACGATCCGCTCGATCGCGTCCAGGACGTGCGTGCGCGTGGCGTCGTCGTAGGTGCGGACGTTGAGCTCGATGACGGCCCGGTCCGGGATGACGTTGGGGCCGCTGCCGGCGCGGATGCTGCCCACCGTCACCACGGCCGGGGTGGTGGCGGCCAGCTCCCGGGAGACGACGGTCTGCAGACGTACGACGATCATGGCCGCCGCCACCACGGGGTCGACCGCCGCCTGCGGCATCGAGCCGTGCGCCCCGCGTCCGTGGACGGTGACGCGCAGACTGTCCGCGGCGGACAGGAAGGACCCCGTACGGGTGCCGACATATCCGGCGGGGTAGGGCAGGACGTGCTGGGCGAGGACGACGTCGGGCCGGGGCGACTTCGCGGTGAGACCGTCGTCGATCATCGCCTCGGCGCCGTTTCCCCCCTCCTCCGACGGCTGGAAGAGCGCCACGAACGTACCCCGCCAGGCGTCCCGCCGCCCGGCCATCAGCCGTGCGGAGCCGATCAGGCAGGCCACGTGCACATCGTGTCCGCAGGCGTGCATCACCGGCTGCTCGTCGCCGTCCCCGTCGGTCACCGTGACGGTGGAGGCGTACGGCAGGCCCGTTTGTTCGCGGACCGGGAGGGCGTCCATGTCGGCCCGCGCCATGACGACCGGGCCGTCCCCGTTCGCGAGTACCCCGATCACGCCCGTGCCGCCGATGCCCTCCGTCACCTCGTAGCCGCAGTCCCGCAGGGCGTCCGCGGCCTTCCCGGCCGTGCGGTGCTCCCGCAGTCCGAGTTCCGGGTGCCGGTGCAGGTCCCGGTAGAGGTCCTCCACGTCGGCGCGGACGCTGTCGAGGCCGGCCAGTACGGTCTCGGCTGGACGAGTCATCGAGGCTCCTCGCGGACGTGTTCCGGCCCCCTGGAACGGCGGCTTCCCGGCCATCCTCGGCCACCGGACGAAGATGGGGCGGGGCGGACGGCCGTACGGGTGAACCGGACGGAGCGGTCTACGCCCCGGCACTGCTCCTGCGGGTCTCGGGCGGCTCGGGCGCGTCGAGCCCGAAGCGGAGTCCGAGCACACGGATCAGGAAGCAGGCCGTCGCCGCCCCCAGCGCGGCCGGCAGCCCGTACGCGCCCGTCTCGACGGTGACGGCGGTCACCGCCGCGCCGACCATGGCCGGAATGGCGTACAGGCCGGTGCGGAGCACCGTCGGGACCTGGCCGACGAGCGTGTCGCGGATCGTGCCGCCGCCCACCGCGGTGATCACGCCGAGCAGGATCGCGGGGGCGACGCCGAGCCCGGCGTCCAGCGCCTTGGCCGCGCCGATGACCGCGAAGGTGCTCAGTCCGACCGCGTCGACCACGTCGATCGCCCGCTCGGCCCGGCGCAGATGCCTGCTGAGCGCGAAGGCGATCAGCCCGCCACCGGCGGCGAGCGTGTAATAACGCCAGTCCAGGAGGGTGGCGGGCGGCAGCGAGTCGATGAGGACGTCGCGGATGAAACCGCCGCCCAGTGCGGTGATCATGCCGAGGACGACCACACCGACCACGTCCAGCCGCGCGGTGCGCACCGCCGTCAGCGCCCCGTTCAGCCCGAAGGCGAATGTGCCGGTCAGGTCGAGCGCGAGCAGCGGCGCGGGCTGGGAACTCATACCGGCCTCCCTACCCCGTGCCGCGCCGGCTCAGCTCGGAACGCCGGCGCGCGGACCCCGATGGCGGCGCATCACTTCTCAGGGGACCTGACCGGTACGGGCGTCGAGGACTGCTTCACCCGTGCGTGGGCTTCGCCCTCGGTCGCGAGGGGGACGACCGCACCCGAGTCGGGGGAGCGGTCACGGGGCGGCGGCCGCCAGGCGCCGCCGCAGCTCCTCCTCCGAGACGTCCTCCAGGTGCGTCAGAAAGACCCATATGTGGCCCGAGGGATCCTTGAGGACGACGGTGCGGTCGCCGTGGAACATGTCGGTCGGCGGCTGGAGGATCTCGGCGCCGGCCGCCTTTGCGCGCTGCGCCAGGCCGTCGACGTCCGGCACGAAGACGTGCAGGGTGACGGAGGTGCCCCCGCCCAGCCTGGCCGGCGCGGCGAAGGAGCCGGCCTCCGCCTCGTCCGTGCTCGCGTCGCCCAGCATCAGCACCGACCGCCCGACGGTGATCTCGGCGTGCAGGATCCCGCCGTTCGGGGCGTCGACCCTGAAGTCCTCACGGGCGCCGAAGGCCCGCCCGTAGAAGTCGATCGCCGCGGCGGCGTCGTCGACCATGATGTGCGGGACCACCGCGTAGCGGTAACGGTCGGGGATCTCCACCCCGTCCGTGCCGGCTGTGCGCTCGGCCATGACGAACCTCCTCGAAGAACGCCGCCGGCCGGTTCCCGCGGCTGCGAGCGAACGTAGAAGCTCAAGTCCGGTTCAGGTCAAGCGCGTGGCCCACGCGGTCCACCTCGGATCCGACCCGCGCGGCAGCGGGTTCGGCCCCGGCGTCCGGTCGTCCGGAATCAACGCGTACGGGCGGAGGACCGGCGCACGATGTCCGGTTCTCGCCCTTACACGTTAAATGTGTGGACTGGCACCCTTGTCCGGCGGGACACTTCCGAGTTCCGACCTCGGGGAGTGCGATGGCGACGACAGATGAACGGCGGCCGGTACCCGGCGGGGGCGCGGTCGCCCTCGCGCTGCGGCTCTACGGCCGTGAACTGATCCGGTTACGGCTGCTGGCCCTGCCCGCGCTGCTGCTCCCGGCCGTGGGCAACATCGGCATCCGCTACGTCGCCCCGCTGCTCGTCGCCAAACTGGCGGGGCAGGCCGCCGCCGACGGCGGTCTCACCCTCGCCCCCGCACTGCCGTACGTCCTCGGTTTCGGCGCGGTGCTGCTGCTCGCCGAGGTCGTCTGGCGGATCGGACAGCACTGCCTGAACCGGGTGGGCGCCCTCGGCACCGAGCACCTGTACGTGCTCGGCATGGACGAACTCCTCGCCAAGGACGCCTCGTTCTTCCACGACAACTTCGCCGGCTCCCTCACCAAGCGGGTGCTCAGCTTCGGCCGGCGCTTCGAGGACTTCGTCGACACGGTGACGTACCGGATCGTGGGCAGCCTCGTGCCACTGGTGTTCGGTGCCGTCGTGCTCTGGCACTACGAACCCCTGCTCGTCGCCGGCCTCCTGCTGATGATCGTACTGACGGCGGCGGGTGCGACGCCCCTGATCCGCCGACGTCAGGCGCTCGTCCACGACCGGGAGGCCGCGGTCGCCCGGGTCTCCGGCCATGTCGCCGACAGCCTCATGAACATGGAGACCATCCGGGCGTTCGCGGCCGAGCGGAGGGAGGCCGGCGAACACCGCAGCCGGGTCGCCGAATCCCGCCGCCTGACGCTGAAATCGTGGGACTACGGCAATCTGCGCGTCGACACCCTGGTCGCTCCCATGTCCGTACTGACCAACGTACTGGGCCTGTTGGTCGCCATCGCCTTCGGCGGGCCGGGCCAGGGAGTGGAGGAGATCGTCGTCGCCTTCACCTACTACTCCAACGCCACCCAGATCATGTTCGAGTTCAACCAGATCTACCGGCGTCTGGAGAGCTCGACGACCGAGGCCGCACAGTTCACGGAACTGCTGCGGGACCCGCCCACCGTCCTGGACCCGGCCGAACCCGAACCGCTCGCACCGCGCGACACCGGCATCCGCTTCGAGGCCGTCACCTTCGCCCACGAGGGCGCGAAACCGATCTTCGAGGGCCTCGACCTGGACGTCCCCGGCGGCGCCCGGATCGGCCTGGTCGGCAGGTCCGGCGGCGGCAAGACCACCCTCACCCGGCTCCTGCTGCGGATGTCCGACATCGACGAGGGACGCCTTCTGATCGGCGGCCAGGACATCCGCCGGCTGCGCCAGACCGACCTGCGCTCACTGATCGCCTACGTGCCCCAGGACCCGGCGATGTTCCACCGCAGCCTGCGGGACAACATCGCCTTCGCCCGGCCCGGCGCCACCGACGCGGAGATCCACGCGGCGGCCGCGGCCGCCCACGTCACGGAGTTCGCCGACCAGCTCCCCGAAGGCTTCGACACCCTGGTGGGGGAGCGGGGCGTGAAACTCTCCGGCGGCCAGCGGCAACGCGTCGCCCTCGCCCGCGCGGTCCTGCGCGACGCCCCGATCCTGCTCCTCGACGAGGCGACCAGCGCACTCGACTCGGAGAGCGAGATCCTCGTCCAGGACGCCCTGTGGCGGCTGATGGACGGCCGCACCGCCGTCGTCGTCGCCCACCGTCTGAGCACCGTCGCCGGCATGGACCGCCTCGTCGTCCTCGACCGCGGCAGCATCGTCGAACAGGGCACCCACACCGAACTCCTCGAAGCGAACGGCGCCTACGCCAAACTCTGGCACCACCAGTCAGGCGGCTTCCTCACGGACCCCGCCTCACCCCCGGACGCGTGAGCGCGCCGCGTCCCCGCGCCAGGTCAGTCCGGCTGCTTCTCCATGTGGTCCAGGACGCGCTTGCTGAGCCGGGCGAGTGTGCTGAGCTGGTTCGGTGTCAGGGCGTCGATGAACAGGCGGCGGACGTGCTCGACGTGCTGGGGCGCGGCCTCCTCGATCGCCCGGTAACCGGCCGGGGTGGCGACGATGAACGCTCCGCGTCCGTCGTCGGGGCACTCCTCCCTGGAGACGAGCCCGCGTTTGGCCATCCGCGTGACCTGGTGGGACATCCGGCTCTTCTCCCACTCCACGAGTTTGGCCAGGTCCAGGAAGCGCATCCGCCCGTCGCCCCTTTCGGTGAGGCTGACGAGCACGATGTAGTCGGAGGCGGACATTCCGGAGTCGGCCTGCAGGCGGCGGGACAGCCGTCCGATGAGTGTCTCCTGCATGCGGATGAAGTTGTCCCAGGCGGCCTTCTCTTCCGGATCGAGCCAGCGCGGTGGTGCGTCCATGAGGGGCAGCCTAACGAAATTGTTGACAGCTCATCCACTTGTGGTGGCGGCGACGCGGCCTTCGGCGGGGCCGTGTCCGTGGTGGCGGTGCTCGCACTCTCGTCGCCTTTAAGTTGATGCATCAACCTGATGGGGTTAGGCTCATGTCCGGCCGACGGGCATTCGTCGCGTCGAGCGGGATCGGACCCACGAGGAGGACGCATGACGGTCGAAGTGAGCGACGTACCCGAGGCGAAGCGCTACGAGGCCCGTGTCGACGGAGAGGGCAAGGTGGCGGGCGTCGCGGAATACATCCGTACGACGGAGCTCGTCGCGTTCGTGCACACCGAGGTCGAGGCGGAGTACGAGGGCCGGGGGGTCGGCTCCGCGCTGGTCCGCACCGCCCTTGACGAGGCGCGCGCCGCGAACCTGCGGGTGCTGGCCACCTGTCCCTTCTTCGCGGGCTGGATCAGCCGGCACCCCGAGTACCAGGACCTGCTGTACCAGTCCCGCAGCAAGGTCAGTGACTGAGAAGCCGGGCGCGGCGGTGAGGGAGACGGGTATGAGCGGTGAATCCGGGCCGAAGGCGTACCGGACCGAGTCGATCACGGTGACCTTCGAGGCCGGGCGCTGCCTCCATGCCGCGGAATGCGTCCACGGCCTGCCCGAGGTGTTCGACACGGCGAAGCGGCCGTGGATCCAGCCCGACGAATCCACGGCCGAACGCCTGGCGGAAGTGGTGCGGCGCTGCCCCTCGGGCGCGCTCCGGTACGAACTCGCGGAGGGCGGGACGGAAACCCCCGACCGGCCCACCACGATCACCCGCGGTGCCGCCGGCCAGCTGACCGTGCGCGGGGAGCTGAGTGTGGACACGCCGCAGGGCGCACGCACCGAGACCAGGGTCGTGCTGTGCGGCTGCGGGCAGAGCCGCCTCCCGCCCTACTGCGACCACGCGGGGCCGTGCGGCCGGTGACGCTGCCGTTCGGCTGATCTGGTGGGTCTGCGCGGCACGCGAGACGGACGGCGGCCTGATCACCGTCGCCGGGGTGGAACACGCCGTGCTCGATGCTCAGGGACTCATCGGCCGTCTCCGCAAGGGGTTCACCCGTCGCCCCGGCTGAGCCGGCCCGGTCGTCATGGCTGGTGACCGGGCCCGCGCCAGGTTTCATGTCCCCGGCCGCCTCTACTCGTTGCGATGCGGACGTACGGGATGCTTGCTCATGATCGACACGCTGTTGAACGCGTTGATGGTGACCGCCACCCAGATCGCGGCGGAGATCTGGTCCCCGGAGAGAACCTCCCGGGCGGCCTCGTAGGCGGATTCCTGGGCCGCGGCGTCCACCGGATCGGTCGTGGCCTCGGCCAGGGCCAGGGCGGCGCGCTCCGGGGGAGTGAACAGGCCGGTGTCCCGCCACGCACTCAGGACTCCGAGTCTCTGCGGCGATTCACCGGCGCGCAGGGCCGCTGTGGTGTGCACGTCGAGGCAGTAGGCGCAGCCGTTGATTTGCGACACGCGGAGATTGATCAGTTCCACGACGGTGCGGTTGAGTCCGGCTTCGGAGGCTGCCGCTCGGACGGCCTCCGAGACCTGCACCAGGGCGTGGAAGGCCTTGGGGCTCTGCTTGTCGATGTAGATCCTTCGGGGCGGGGAGACGTGGGTGCGCTCGCTCATGTCGGGGCCTCCTTCGGGCCACGCTCGGAGTGGCCTGTGTTCGTGCGGGTGCTTTGGCCGTCGGCCTGCCCCGTGGCAGCATAGTTGACGTAACAACTAATTCGTAGGGGAGGTGTTCTCGGTGAGCAACGCGGAAACCGATGCCGAGGCTCTGCGCTGTGGTGCGCTCGTCGAAGGCGACCGGCCGGCGGGAGCCCCGGGTGTCGATGTCCTGTCGGCGCGCGAAGTCCCTCTCGGGGGGCCACGCGCGATGCGCGTAAGGCGGACGTTGCCCCAGCGGCGGCGCACACTCATCGGCGCCTGGTGCTTCGCCGACCACTACGGCCCGCACCAGGTCGCCGTCTCGGGGGGCATGAACATGCCCCCGCATCCCCACACCGGACTGCAGACGGTGAGCTGGCTGTTCAGCGGAGAGATCGAACATCGCGACACCCTCGGCACCCACGCCCTGATCCGGTCCGGCGAGATGAACCTCATGACCGGCGGACACGGCATCGCCCACTCGGAGGTCTCCACCCCGGACACCGCCGTCCTCCACGGCGTGCAGCTGTGGGTCGCGCTGCCCGGGGAACACCGCCACACCGCCCGGGACTTCCAGCACCACGTGCCCGAACCCGCGCAGGTCGACGGCGCCGGGATCAGGGTCTTCCTGGGCTCGCTCGCCGGCCGGACCTCCCCGGTACGGACCTTCACGCCGCTGCTCGGCGCCGAGATCGTCATCGAACCCCGTGCGACGCTCACCCTCGCCGTGGACGCGACCTTCGAGCACGGCCTCCTGGTGGACGGCGGTGACATCCGCTTGGCCGACACCGTGCTGCGGCCTGCCGAACTCGGCTACGTCCCGCGCGGCGCGGACACCCTGACGATGGTGAACGAGACCGACGCCCCGGCGCGGGCCGTCCTCATCGGAGGACCTCCCTTCGAGGAGGAGATCGTCATGTGGTGGAACTTCGTCGGCCGCAGCCACGAGGACATGGTGAAAGCCCGCGAGGACTGGGAGGCATCCTCCGGCCGTTTCGGCGTCATCGAGGACTTTCCCGGCGGTCCCCTACCCGCACCGGCCCTGCCGAACGCCGTCATCACACCGCGCCGGAACCCACCGACCCGTTGACCCTCCTTGCGAAAGGCACACCATGAGCGAGCCCTCCACCACCACGGTCGTCGAGCGCACGGACGGCGGTAGCCGGTACGAGATCCTGGTCGACGGCCGGCGCGCCGGTCTGACCGCCTACCGTGACCTGGGCGTGCGACGCGTCTTCTTCCACACGGAGATCGACGACGCCTTCGCCGGCCAGGGGCTGGCGCCACAGCTGGTCCAGCAGGCACTCGTCGACGTGCGCGCGTCCGGGATGCGGATCGTTGCGGTCTGCCCCTACGTCGCCAAGTTCCTCAAGCGGCACGATGAGTTCGCGGACATCACGGACCCGGTCACACCCGATGTCCTGCGGTGGCTGAAGGCGCAGCTCGGCTGAGTGGTCCTGCCGGCGGACGGCTGCCGGTCGGCTGCCGGACGGCTGGTGGACCGCGGACCCGGCGGCTTCGGAACGCGCCGGAACGGCCTGCTCGGTCGGGGCGTTACGGGCAGTCAACTGCCGTCTGTGACACCGGAGTCGCGGAACGCCGGGGCACGTTCATCTCGTGGGCGCGTCAAGTAATGATGCTCATGTAGGTGACGCGGCATCAACTTGACCGAACGGCTCCGTCACCGGGCCCGCGGGCCCTCCGCATGCGGATGCCGATCCCGTTCGTGACGTGGTACCGGCCGATACGGCGTGGTGATGGGCCGGATCGGCCTCAGGTCGTTCGCGGTGTTCGCCGTACCTATCCAGTACCTCAGCGGTGAGCGTCGTCCAGGACGTCACGCAGTGCCCAGTAGGCGGGTTTCGCCTCGTATGCCGCGTCCCAGGGAAGAGCGTTCCCCGGACTCGGGGGATAGTGTCGCAGGTCGGCCGTGGAACCGTACTTGTCGGTGAAACCCCAGGTCGAGAACGAGGTGCAGTTGGGTTCTTCGCCGCAGACCGCGAGTTTCCCCGCCAACTGGCGGGCCTGGACGTCCTCTTCGTCCTCGTCGACGAGGACGTCCGCCTCCGAGACCCGGGCCTTCAGGCCGAGTCCGGCCAAAGCCCGGACCTTGCGTCGGAAGACCTCGGGGTCGGTACGGTCGCCGACGGCGTATTCGTGGTCCTGGAAACCGACGCCATCGATCGGAACGCCCCGCTCCTTCAACCGGATCAGCAGCGCGTAGAGGGCATCCCAGCGTGGACCGTCCTCCTCCACCCCGTACTCGTTGAGGTACAGCACCGCGTGCGGGTCGGCCTCGCGGGCAGCATGGAAGGCGATGTCGATGTACTGCTCACCCATCGCTTCGAACCACAACTGTGGCCGCACGCCCCGGTTGCCGTTGGAGTAGTCCTCGTCCTCGTCGGACATGGGCTCGTTCACCACGTCCCATTCCGCCACCTTCCCCCGGAAGTGGCCCGCTACCGCGCGTATGTGCTCCACCATGACGCGCCTGCGTCGCTCGTGCGTCATCTCGGCGCGCATCCATGCGGGCAGGGCTTCGAACCAGACGAGGGTGTGGCCGTGCACCTTCATCCTGTTGGCCTCGGCGAAGTCCACCAAGGTGTCGCCTTCCGCGAACGCGAACACGCCCCGTCGAGGCTGGACGAACTGCGGCTTGAAGTCGTTCTCCGGCGTGAGCATGGAGAACTCCTCACCCGCCGTCCGGCGGTAGGCGCTGTCAGTCAGCAAGGGGCCCGCGGCCAGGGCGGTTCCCATGCGGATCGGGCGTGGGAGAACCGCCGCCAGATCACGCATCGCATCGCTGGACCGGGGCACTCGCAGGCGGGGCGCGTCCACGACGGACATCCGGCCCCGTCCCAGTGACCGCGCGTGGAGATCGCTGAGGGTCCAGCCCTTCCCGCGCACTCCCGCATCCGCGCCGAACCAGATGCGGCCGCTGCCGAAGACGTCCCGCGCGGGAACGGTTCCCACGACCCTGCCGTCGGCCTCCAGCACAAGCCTGTCCGCGCGGACTTCGACGGCGAGGCGGACTACGCGCCCCAGGCCGCTCCCGAAGGTCCGGGTCATCGCGGGTCTGTCGGAGTCCCCGTCCCAGCGGTCGATCCGGAGCCTCCCGCCGACCACGCCGATGCGTACGCCGCGCCGTTCGTAGCGCCATTCGTCGTAGACGACCGGCGTCTCACCGTACAGATGCAGGTAGGCATCCGTTTCATCCGTGCGCCGCAGGCCCGCTTCGATCCGGACATCCCCTCGGAACACCATGTGGGGACCGCGCAGGTTCACCGGCGGGTTCGGCTGTCCGCCGGTACCGTCCTGGCGGGTGATGCGCCGGTCGAGGGGTGTGACCCGTACCCCTGTGCGCGTGGGCTTCGCGCCGGCGAAGTGAGCCCAGTCCCTGCCGTTCAGGAGGTCCTCCACAGGTCCCCCCGCGGGCGCGGAGGTGCCGGCACGGTCCCCCGAGACACCGGCGACCAAGGCACACGCAACCGCGATGACAGCGCTCTTGCGAAACCGCATGAACAGCAGCACTCCGTATCCTCATGCCGTCTTCCGACGGCATCGCCGCCCTCAGCCACACCGTCGCCGAGCACCGTCCTCCCCAGGCGCGGCAAGAACGGTGCGCAACCGATCGCGCCGCCGGGCTGTGACTGATCGCCATTGTCTCAGGTGCGAGTGAGGGACCGTCGGCCGAGGACCGATCGGGAACGACGGCCGGAAAGCGGTCGGTACGGTCGGCGCCGACGGCCCGGTCGAACGCTTCAGCCGTGCCCTCGCCGACCGGGGCACCGTCCGCGACCTCGTCGACGTCCAGGCCGCCTCCCGACACCGCTCCACCGCCGACCTCGCATCCCTGGGCCGCCGGTGCGCCCACGACGAGTTCAGCCTCGAAGACCTCCGGGACCGGCTCATCGGCGCGGACTGGTACGAGGACGAGGAGAGCGCCTGGGGCGAGGGCGAGGGCGAGGGCGCGGAAACAGGAACGGTCCGGGTCAGCGGGAGTTGCTCCAGCCGCCTGTGCCGGCGGAGTACGAGTCGAGCAGGTCCACCACGAAGACCAGGGTCGAGCCCGCCGGGATCAACGGCGAGGGCGACTGGTTGCCGTAGCCGAGACGCGGGGGAACCACGATCTCGCGCCGGCCGCCGACCTTCATCCCCCTCAACCCCCGGTCCCACCCCTTGATGACCCTGCCGCTGCCCAGGGCGAACTTGAAGGGCTGGTCACGGTCCCAGGAGGAGTCGAACTCCTTCCCGGTCTCGAAGGTCACCCCGACGTAGTGGACCCTGACCACCGTGCCCGGCTTCACCTCGGCCCCGTCCCCGACGACCAGGTCCCGGACGGTCAGTTCGGCAGGCGCAGCACCCTCCGGGACGTCGACCTCGGGCTTCGTCAGTTCACTCATCGCAGTTCCGTCACTCTCCGTCGCAGACCCATGTGCGGGCCGACCCGGCCCATGGACACTCCATGCGGCAGAGGATCACGCTAACGCGCACGCCGGTTTCCGGAGCGCGGGCTTGGCGTCGCGGGTGGAGCCGGACGTGGGCGTAGGAGCCCAGGCGGGAAGCCTGCACGGTACGGTGCACGATGTTCTGCGAGGTCTTCGACCGGGAGACGTGCCCATGTAAAGTGAAGAACGCCCTTGACCTGCACAAAGCAGGCAGGGAGCCGACTTCCAGGAGTCCAACGTGCTGCGCACCATGTTCAAGTCCAAGATCTAGCGTTTGGGTGTTTCCGCAGATCAGAGGCCTGATCGCGGCCTCCAGGTCAGCAAACGGTCAGCATCGGACCGGACGGTGTCCGGCTTGCTGACCTGCGCCTACGGCAGGGGCCTGCTGCGCCGCCCGGCGCCCTGCTCGGAAGGCTAGATACGTGGCTCGACAGCTCGCTCGTGGGATGGGGTCCTTCTTCCAGGTGGCACATCCCGTCCATGGGCGTCCACGTCAGTCCATGACGGGCGCAATATGGCAGGCAGGGCATCGCGGTTCGGGGGAGTCGGCGTAGTTGGTGACAGGCGCGTGAGAGCGCCTATGACAGTGGAGTTCCACGAGAAGCACCGCAGGTGCGGCCCGGCGGGGCTTTTGGATGATGGGTTTCTGTGTCTGTCATGGGCATCGTTGCATTCGAGTTCTCCACTTTCGAGTACCCGGAGCACCGACGCGGCGGCGGCACGACCTTTACGACCGGTGCGGGACCACCGGGCGTCCAGGCGGACGGGAGGCGCGAACCGGCGGCGTGTATCAGCGCAGAGGCGCTCGTCCTCCTGCGACAGGAGGGCTTCGGCGGTTGTCCTGAATGTGGAGGGAAGGCAGAACACAGGTGTGCCCCGTGCAGTTCTCGTGGTGGCTCTGGCCGGATAACGCCTCTGGGGATCGCCGTCCCCTCGGCCAGACTTGTTGCCTCACGCCACATGTGCACCGCTGCTGCGGTGGCCCGTGCCCGGGAGGCCCCTGATGACGTCAGACGTGAGGCCGGACGAAGACGGGGCGGTGACCCCGCCCGGACGGCGGCGGCCTCCCGGTGACCGCGTGGCTCTGCGCGGTGACCTGCGGTCCGCCCTTCCCGACGCCGGCGCGGCGGTGGTGGTCACAGTGCTCGTGTTCGCTCTCCTGTGGGCGCGCATGGAATCGGGTGCTTCGGACACCGTCGCGGTCATGCCGTTCATGGACGATGCCGGCACCTACTGGATGTATCTGCTCAGCCAGGCGTTCGGCTGGTCGGGGCTGCTGTGGGCGTGGGGCACGGTCACGTTGGGTCTGTTGTTGTCGGGGCCGCGTCCCGCCCGGCTGCCGGTCTCCCGGCAGGTGCTGGAGCGCTGGCACCGCACCACCAGCCTGACGACCATGGCGCTGATGTTCGCGCACGCCCTGATGTTCGCGGCCGAACTCGTGCGCTACGAGACGAAGGTGGACTGGGCGGAACGGCTGTGGGTGGCCTTCGCGGACAGCTTCGTGCCGGGCTGGTACGACTCCGGAACCGGAAGGATCGCCATCCCGCTCGGACAGGGGGCCCTGTATCTGGCGATTCCGCTGGGGCTGCTGTTCTACGTCCGGCACCGCATCGGAGCGAACACCTGGCGGCGGCTGCACCGCCTCGTGATCGTCGTGTACGTGCTGAGCGTGTGGCACACGCTGCTGTACGGGACCAACGTCTGGTACGGGGAGTGGCCGCGCACCGTGCTGTGGCTGCTGCAACTGCCGGTCGCGCTGCTGCTGTTGCTGCGTCTGCTGAGACCGGCCCGGCGGGCGGAACGGCTGGGGTCGGTCGGCGGGGGCACGGCCCGGCCGGGATGGTGGCTGCGGGTGGCGGGACGGGTCGCCGTCGCGGCCGTCGTCGTCGGGCTCGTCGTCGTGGTGGTGTCGGGCCGTGACGGCGGACGGGACCGTCCGACCCATCCGCCCGCGACGGCCCCGCACGCCCAGGAGACGGACTGACGGCCGGCACGGCGTACCGGGGTGGGATGATGGCCGGCGACAGGGCGACGGCGGAACGAGGAAGCCGGTGTGAATCCGGCGCGGTCCCGCCACTGTGATCGGCGACCGAGTCCCGACAGGCCACTGCCCGGCGACGGGTGGGAAGGCCGGGACGAGCATCGACCCGGGAGCCAGGAGACTCACGCGGTCGCCTCCTCAACAAACCACCGGGGCGGATCTCCCCGGAGAGAGGGACGGCACCGCATGCCCGCAACGCCGACCGGACCAACGACTGACGACGAGAGGCCCGCGAGGGTCACCGGCCCCGTGCCGTGCCGCATCGTCGTGTGCCGCGACTGCTGCTGCGGCACCCCGAAGGTGACCGGCGTCGACCACGCGGACCAGACCGAACGCCTGCGTGCCGCAGCACCGGTACGCGTCTCCGACTGCCTCGACGTCTGCGAACACGCCAACGTCATCGTCGTACAGCCCTCCGCGGAGGGCCGGGCAGCAGGTGCCCGGCCAGTCTGGCTGGGGCTGGTCAACGACCCGGACGCGACCGAGGACATCGTCGCGTGGATCCGCACAGGCGGTCCTGGGGTGGCGCCCCGGCCGGACATTCTCGACCTGTACGCCATCACGCCGTCGCGACGGCGTACGGCCTCCTGAGCGTGTGGCCGGAGAGCCGGAAGGAGGACAGGACCGTGCACCACGCCCGTGCCTCGGCCGCCTCCGTTGCCGCCGCCCTGCGTGACGTGGCGGGACTCGGCGGCTTCTTCGCCCTGCACGTCGGCGGACGGGACGACGGCTGGCATCCGGTCGCCCGCTCCTACAGGGCGGGTTTCGCCGATCTCGCCGAGGCCGTCGCACGCCGCCACCACACTTCGGAGCCGCGCGTCGACGTCTCCATCGCCCAGCTCGGGCACGCCGCCCGCCTCTGGTCGCCGGCCCTGGCCTGCGTCGTCCTGCACGGAATCGTCCCCGCCCTGGAAGGGCTGGAGCGGGCCGACGACGGGCCGGCCCTCCGGGTGCCCCGCCCGGCCGGCTGGTACGCCGACCGGCTCGACGACGGCACTGCCCGCGCCCTGTACCAGCAGGTGACCCGTCACCTGTCGGCACTGGCCGACGGACTGCGCGTCAAGGTCGCCCCGCGTCTGCTGGACGGCAACTCGGCGTCGGCGCTCGCCGGGGCGGCCCACGCCCTGCTCGCGCTCCGTCCCGCCGTACGCGGGCCGCTCACCGACCTCACGACCGCGCTGCTGGACACCGGACGCCTGGTGGGCACCGGAGTGCTCACCGGCCCTGACCTCGCGTTCCGCCGCCGAAGCTGCTGCCTCTACTACCGCGCGCCGAACGGCTCGAAGTGCGGTGACTGCGGGCTGGCCGAGGGTGTGCCCCGCTGAGCCCTGCGATGAGGTACTTCCGTTTCGGGCTGTGCCGCTCACCGGGCCGGAAGCCGTGCGCCCGGCCCGGTGAGCCGGGAGTCAGGAGCGGGACAGCTCGTCACGGATGGTGCGGGCGGCGGCCACGGGCCGCCTCGAAGCCGGTACGGCCCCGACCAGGCCCACGAAACGACAGGAGCGCCACGACGTGCCGACCCCACCCGTACCGACCACAGCATCCGAGAGTCTTCCCGGAAAGCAACGGCCCATCCTGCTCGACGCCGCCTTCCTGCGACTGTGGACGGGCGCCACAGCATCGGGTCTGGCGACCTGGGCCCTGCCGTTCGTGCTGGGGTTCGCGGTGCTCGACCGCACGCTCACCGCCACCGACCTCGGCCTGCTGCTCGCGGCACGCACCGCGGGATTCCTCGCCGCGGTGCCCGTCGCCGGGGTACTGGCCGACCGGCACTCCCGCCGGGGCGTCGTGCTGTGGGCGGGACTGGCGGCGGGGGCCGCGGCACCGCTGATCGTCGCCGGACTCGGCCGCTCGGTCCTGCTGATGGCGGCGGCCGCAGCCCTGGCCGGCGCGGGTCAGGGCGCCTGCCGGCCTGCCTTCCAGGCCCTGACCGCCGAGGTCGTCGACGCCGGCCGCAGGCAGCAGGCCAACGCCGCCATGACCCTCTCGGTCCGGGTCACCACCCTCACGGGCCCTTCGCTGACCGCCCTGCTCGCCGTGTTCCTCGACACCCGGGCCCTGCTGCTGGGCATCGGGCTGCTGTGGCTCGTCGCCGCCCTCGTACCCGGACCGGGCGCCCGTGCCGAGACCGAGGAGACTGCCTCCGCCGAACGACCCGAACGGGTGTCGTTCCTGGCCGAGTTCGCCGACGGCGTCCGTGAAGCCCGCAGGCACCCGTGGTTCCTCGCCGGGCTGGCGGCCCTGACGGCCGTCATAGCCACCGGCTACTCCGCGACCGGCGTCGCCCTGCCCCTGGTCAGCCGCGATGAGTACGGCACCGAGGTCGTGCTCGCGGGTGCGATGACCGCCTACACCGCCGGGGCGCTGGCCGCGGCCCTCCTGATCGCCCGCTGGCGCCCGCGGTCGGCGGGCTGGACCGCTCTGGCGGGCCTCGCCGCCTACGGCTTCGCCCCGCTGAGTCTGATGGTCCCTGTACACCCCGTGGTGGTGATGGCCGCCTACGCCGTCGCCGGCATCGGCATCGAACTGTTCAACGTGCCGTGGTTCACCGCGACCCAACGCGAGGTCGCACCGGACAAGCTCGCCCGGGTCTCCTCGTTGGACTTCCTGCTCTCCTACGGTCTCGCCCCGGTCGGACTGGTCCTCATCGCGCCGGCCATCGACACCTTCGGCACCCGCGCCGTCCTCGCAGTCTGCGCCCTGACCTGCTTTGCCGCACCGGCCGTCGCCGCCCTGGTGCCCAGCGCCCGCCACTTCTCCCACAGGTCCGAAACGCCGTCCGGAGCCGAGCGAGAAGCCAGGAGGGCCGCCTGATGGGGCAGTCTCGGGTCATGCACTCACTCAGCAGCAGCACCCAGCCGCCTGCTCCCCCCCGCGCTTCCGTGCGTCGTCCCCGACCGGGTGTCCGGTGAACGGGAGCAGGAGGCCCGTGCCCCTCCTGGCACGGGACGGAGCCGTCGTCCTCACCGGCTACGAGAACACCGCCGACGCCCTCGTGGTCGCCGCGGCCCGCGTCCTCGGCAGCCGCCTGCGTGAGCTGTACCCGCATCGCGTGCGCACCTCGCAGGACGCCGGTCCCGTCCACCTGCACGCCGACAGCTTCGACCTCGTCGTCGACGTCGGCGGCGTGCCCAGCAGGCGGCGCCACCCGGATGAGGACCACGTCCTGATCCAGTACGTCCGGCCCGCTCGCTCCGGGGGCGACTCCTGCGCGCTCGACGCGTACGGCTTCGTCGACGGCCTCGCGTCGACCGACCCCACCCTCCTGGACTTCCTCACCGGCACCGACGTCGACCTGTACGGCAAGTGGGCGGGACTGCGCGGACTTCCCTCCACCCCACGCGTCGCCCGGCACGTCGAGTACACCCGCACCGGCCGCCGCATCGTCCGCCGCACCGACGGGGCCGTCCCCCTGCACCGTGATCCGGACACCGACCGGGTGCGCGCCATGCTGACCCGCTTCGACGAGACCGTGCACGCCCTCGAACCGACCCTCCCGCGCTTCCGGCTTGCCGAGGGCGACATCCTCGTCCTCGACAACTACCGCTGCCGGCACGGCCGCGACGCGCACACCGGTGAGCGCACCGTCCGCATCCTCACCCTGCGCACGGCCGACGCCCGCTGAGTGAGCCTCCACTGCGGTGGCGCGAACCAGCGCCTCCGCAGGGAGAGAAGGCGTGGGAACACGCACTAGGCTGCAAGTGCCTCGTGGGGGAAGTCCGGTCGAAGTCCGGCGCTGTCCCGCAACGGTAGGCGGAGTCCCGTACGGGGTTCCGTGAGCCCGATTACCCGCGGTGGTGAAGCTCCTGTCAATCGCCGTGGACTGCGAGAGGGCGCTGCGCGGGGCGCCCGGCGCCCGGAGCTGCTCCTTCGATCACGTAGGTGCACGGCCCGAGGCGAAAGCGATCCGCCTGTGGCCACGCTCCGCGACCGCACACCCGCCGTACCGCACCGCACCACGAGCGGCGGGCCCCCACCGCCCCGGCGCGTCCCGTTGCCCCTGCTCGTGACCGGCCTGTGCGTCGCGCTCCCCGTCTCCCTGGCCTGCGGGGCGGGCATCGGGGCGTCGGGACTCTCGTGGGGCGAGGCGCTGCACTACCTCTGGGCGGGGCTGACCGGTGGGTCCATAGCTCCGGACGAGGTCTCCTCCTACGTCATCGTGTGGGAACTGCGCTTCCCGCGGGCCGTGTTGGCGGCGGTCGTCGGCGCCGGTCTGGCGGCCGTGGGCGTCGCTGTCCAGGCCATGGTCCGCAACGCGCTCGCGGACCCGTTCGTCCTCGGCATCTCCTCCGGCGCGGGCGTGGGAGCCAACGCCGTGCTCATCTTCGGCGCCTTCGGCGCACTCGGTGTCTGGGCGCTGTCCATGGCGGCGTTCCTCTCCGCGCTCGCCGCCATGGCACTGGTGTACGCGGTCGCCCGGACCCCGCGGGGCCTGACACCGCTCCGCCTCCTGCTGACCGGTACCGCGATGTACTACGGCTTCTCCGCCGTGACCACGTTCATGGTCTTCGCCGCCGAGCACGGTGAAGCGGCCCGCTCCGCCATGATGTGGCTGCTCGGCAGTCTGGGCGGCGCGAACTGGTCCTCCGTACCGATCGCCGCGGGCGCGGTGCTCGGCGGCCTCGTCCACCTCGGATGGTCGGCCCGGCGCCTGAACGCCCTGGCGATGGGCGACGAGACCGCTGCCGCACTGGGAGTGGACCCCGGGCGGCTGCGCAGGGAACTCTTCCTCACGACCGCCGCCGTCACCGGGGCGGTGGTCGCGGTCAGCGGGGCGATCGGCTTCGTGGGCCTGATGGTTCCGCACGCCGCCCGGATGCTGGTCGGGGCGGACCACCGCCGGCTGCTGGCCGTCGCGCCCCTGGCCGGCGCCGTGCTGCTGGTCTGGGTCGACATCCTGTCGCGCGTGGTGCTCGCCCCCGCCGAACTGCCGCTGGGCGTATTGACGGCAGCGATCGGCGTGCCCTGCTTCGTCCTGCTCATGCGCCGCCGCACCTGCACCTTCGGAGGCGCGTGATGCAGGTCGACATCGACACGGTCACCGTGGAGATCTCCGGCACGCGGCTGGTGGAGGACGTTTCGCTGCGGGCGGGCAGCGGTCAGGTCGTGGGACTCGTCGGGCCCAACGGCAGTGGTAAGTCGACCCTGTTGCGATGCGTCTACCGGGCCCTGCGTCCCACGGCCGGTGCGGTACGTCTGGACGGCGACGACCTGCTGGCCATGAACACGCGCGAGAGCGCACGCCGGCTCGCCGCCCTTCCCCAGGAAGCGGTCGCGGAGTTCGACTTCACGGTGGCCGAGGTCGTGGCCATGGGCAGGCTGCCGCACCAGGGGGCGGTGGCCCGGGACACCGACGAGGACCGGCGCACGTGTGCCGCCGCGCTGGAAGGAGCCGGCGCCGGCCACCTGGCCCACCGGGGCTTCCTCACGCTCTCCGGCGGCGAGAAGCAACGGGTCCTGATCGCCCGCGCACTCGCCCAGCAGCCACAGGTCCTGGTGCTGGACGAGCCCACCAACCACCTCGACATCGCCCAGCAGCTGGAGGTCCTGTCCCTGGTCCGGGCCAGCGGGCTGACCGTGCTCACCGCGCTGCACGACCTCAACCTCGCCGCGCTCCACTGCGACCTCCTCCACGTCATCGACGGCGGACGGATCGTCACCTCCGGCGCCCCCCACGACGTCCTCACGCCCGTCCTGCTGGCCGACGTCTTCGGCGTCCGGGCGCACCGCGTCCCCCACCCCGAAACAGGCGCGGTCCAACTGCTCTTCGACCGTCTCCCCACCCAGTAGCCCTCTCCCCGGTCCCCTCGAAGGAGTCACCGTCCCATGCCCAACCTCATACGCCCCGCCGCCCTCGCCCTCGTCCTGGCCCTCACCGTCACCGGCTGCGGAGCGGACGTCTCGTCGGAGGAGGGAAAGCGAGACGGCGCCCGGGCCTCCGGCAGCCACTATCCGGTCACGGTCGAGAACTGCGGTGAGAAGAGGACGTTCGAGAGGGCTCCGCAGCGCGTGGTCACCAACGACGTCGGCATCACCGAGATCATGTTCGCCCTCCGCCTGGAGGACCACATGGCCGGATACGTCATGCCCGACGACAAGGGCGACCTCACCACGGTGCCGTGGAAGGACGGTTACCGGAAGACCGAGTGGCTCTCGAAGGATCGCATCAACAAGGAGCTGGTCTTGGACGCCCGTGCCGACCTGGTCTTCGCGGGCTGGAACTACGGCTTCAACGAGGGCGAAGGCTTCACGCCCGCCGCGCTGCGTCGCCTGGGCATCGACTCGTACCTGCTCAGCGAGTCGTGCCGCAACGGACAGGGCAAGGCCCGCGGCGTGATGCCACCGCTCGACGCGCTGTACACGGACCTGCGGAATCTGGGCAAGGTGTTCGACGTCGAGGAGAGGGCCGAGACCCTGATCACCGAGTTTCGCGAGCAGGTGGCCGAAGCACAGGCGGAGGCACCGAAGGGCGCCGACCGGCCGCGTGTGTTCCTCTACGACAGCGGGGAGGACAAGCCGTTCACGTCCGGTGCCTTCGCGGGGCCCCACGACATCATCACCAAGGCCGGCGGCGACCACATCATGAAGGACCTCCAGGACAGCTGGACCACCGTGGGCTGGGAGACGGTCGTCGCCCGCGACCCCGAGGTCATCGTGATCAACGACTACGGGGACATCACCGCGGAACAGAAGCGGAAGTTCCTCACGTCCTACAAGCCGCTCGCGAACGTCTCCGCCGTCAAGAACGACCGGATAGTCACCCTCGACTACGTCGACCTCGTCGAGAGTCCGCGCAACCCCGCGGCCATCAGCTCACTCGCGGCGGACCTGAGGAACCTCCGCTCCTGAGCCCCGGGCCGTCTCGGCCGACCGTCCGAAGTCCGGGAGAGCCGACCCTCCGCCGTCACGCGGCAGGGAGGCGAAGCCGGCACCTTCCCGGCTTCTTCGTCCCCTCCGGGAACCGAGCGCCTCTTCCGTCCGACTGCTGTGAGGAGGCGGGGAGGTGGCATGGAAGGGCTGGATGTCCGGATGTCGGGCGTCGTGTGCCGGCACGGCCGGGTCGAGGCCGTGCGCGACGTCGATCTCGACATCGTGCGCGGGCAGCGAGTGGCGCTGACCGGTACCAACGGGTCGGGCAAGACCACGTTGCTGCGTGCCGTTCTGGGGCTGCACCGGCATGGCGCGGGCCGGATCCTGGTGGGTGGCCGGGACACCGGGAGCGCCACGGAGTGGGCGTGGCGGCGACAGGCGTGCGCGTGGATCCCGCAGAAACCGGCGACCGGCCGTTTTCCCTTGCTGGCAGGCGAGTTGCTGGCCAGCGGCGGTGCGCGTGCCGAGGCGGCGGAGGCGGCCGACAAGCTCGGGGTCGGGCATCTCGCCGACCGGCCGTTGCATACATTGTCCGGTGGTCAGCTCCAGCGCATGTACCTGGCGCGGGCGGTCGGCTGTGTGGCGGCGGGGGCGGGCGTCCTGCTCGCCGACGAGCCGACCGCCGCCCTCGACTTCTCCGGTCAGGAGGAGGCGGCCGACGTACTGCTCTCCCTGCCGGTGACCGTCGTGGTCGTCACGCACGACCGGGCTCTGGCCGAGCGCTGCGACCGGGTGCTGGAGATGGCCGCGGGACGTCTGCGGGAGGTCCGGTGAGCGCCCTGGCCGCGGCCGACGTCGGTCAGCTCCTGCAACTCGTGCCCGTCCAACGGGCCGGTATCGCCCTGCTGGTGGCCGCGGTCGGGCTGCCGGTGATCGGGGTCGTGATCGTCGGCCTCGACATCATGCCGGTGCGGTTCGCGATGATGCATGTCGCACTCCTGGGCATCGCCGTCGCTCTGCTGACCGGGCTCGATCCCATGCTGTGCGCGCTGGTGGCCTGCGCGCTCGCCGGCGCCGGAGTCGCTCCGCTGGCCCGTACCCCGGACGGTCTGTCAGGTGCCATGGGTCTGCTGATGAGTCTGGCGATCGCCGCCGCCCTGCTCGTGCTGGCCGTCTCCGGCGTCAACGCGGCGGGCGCCTTCTCCCTGCTCTGGGGATCCATCCTCTCGGTCGGTATTGCCGACCTGTGGCTGCTCGTCGTGTTGGCCGTCGTCGTACCGGCTCTTTTCTGGTGGCGTCGCAGAGACATCGCGCTCCTCCTCTACGACCGTGAACTCGCCCTGGCCTCGGGCGTGCGGGTCGACCGGCTCACCCTCGTGCTGCTGGTCCTGGTCGCGGTGTCCGTCGCCGGAGCCATCAAGCTCACCGGTGCTCTCCTCGTCGACGCGCTGACGCTTCTTCCGGCCCTCGCCGCCCGGCGGCTGGGCCGCTCCCTGCTGTCCATCACCGTGTGGGCGGTCGGCATCGGCGTGGTCGTGAACCTGACCGGGTTCCTGGTCGCGCTCCGGTTCGACTGGCCGCCCGGGCCCGTCCTCGTCCTTACGGCCGGCGTGGTCGTCCTCGCCGTCCATCTCGTACCCGAACGGAGAATCAGCTCATGGCGCGCACCCGCGTCCGCATCACTCCCCTCCTCGCACTGAGTTTCAGCGCGGCCCTCCTGCTGACGGCCACCGGCTGTGGTGGGGAAAGCGACACGTCGTCCTCCTCATCCGACGCGGACGCGGCGGGGAAGGGCACCGGCCCGGTCGTGGTCGCCACGACCAGCTGGGAAGGGGCGTTCGCCAAGGCCGCCGGCGCCGAGGACGTCAAGGTCATCGTGCCGGAGTCGGTGCAGCACGCCCCCGACTACGACCCGAAACCCTCCGATCTCGCGGCCGTGGCGGACGCCGACTTCGTGTTGTACGCGCCCTTCGAGCCGTACGCGGAGAAGTTCAAGGAAGCCGCCGGAGGAGACGCCGAACTGGTCGAGGTCGATCTCGACAACGACGCGGACAAGGCCAAGGCCGAGGTGACCCGGCTGGGCAAGATGTTCGGCACCGAGGACACCGCCGCCGAGTGGATCGCCTCGTTCGACACCGAGTACGGCAAGCTGCAGAAGGACCTCAAGAGCGCCTGGCCGGACGCCAAGGCGCCCACCGTCGTGGCCCAGGTCTTCTCCGCCTGGTCGGCGAAGCTGGCCGGGGCCGAGGTGGTCGGCACGTACGGCCCCGAGGCCGTGACGGCCAAGCAGTTGTCCGACCTGTCCAAGAAGAGGCCCCAACTGGTGCTCGACAACGTGCACATGACGACCGGCACCGTGCTGCCCGACTCGGGCGCGCGTCAGGTGGGGATCGTCAACTACCCGGACAAGGGCATGGATCTGCTGACCGTCTACAAGAACGCGGCGACGACGCTGGAGAAGGCGATGAACGCCTCCTGAGCCGTGGCACCGGACGACAAGGGCCGCTCGGGGAACACTCCGAGCGGCCCTTGTCGTCCGGCGGGTCAGCCGGCCGAAGCCTAAGGCTGCTGCTGTCGCTCCGCTTCGGGCGTGCACCGTTCCCGCAGTACCGCCCGGTCCGGCTTGCCGGCCGGCGTCAGGGGCAGCTCACTCAGCACCAGCAGGCGCTCGGGGTGTTTGCGTCGTTCCAGACCTCGCGTGTCCAGGTGGGCGCACAGTTCCTCCAACGTGGGCGCCGCCTCGTCCCTGGGCACGACGCAGGCCGCGAGCCGCTCGCCCATCAGCGGGTCGGGCACGCCGACGCAGACCACGTCCCGGACCGCCGGGTGCGCGGCCAGTTCGACCTCGACCTCGGCGGGGCTGATGTTCGCACCACCGCGGATCACCACGTCCTTCAGCCGTCCGACGACCCGGAGCGTGCCATCGTCGTCGATGAGACCGAGGTCCCCGGTGCGCACCCAGCCGTCCTCGGTGCGGTAGCGGGTGTCGAGGTCGGGGGCGGCGACGTAGCACAGCGGTGTCATCGGGCCACGGGCGACGATCTCACCGACCGTGCCCTCGCCGACCTCCCGCAGCTCACGGGTGCCGGGGACGGCGATCCGTATGTCGGCGACCCGGGGGTCGGGTTGTCCCGCGGCGATGCCGGGCCGTTCGTCGCCATCGGGGGAGCCGTGCGTCAGCCCGGTGTGGCAGTTGACGCCGTCGGCGGAGCCGTAGAGATTGACGACCGGGCAGCCGAAGGCCAGGCGGGCCTCGGCCGCGGTGGCCTCGTCCAGGGGCGAGCCGCCGACGACCACGGCCGTCGGCGGGGCGAACGGCCGGTGTCCGCCCTCCGCGATCCGGTCGAGCATCATGCGGATCATGGTCGGTACGCCCAGGACGTGGGTCGGTTCGTGTTCGGCGAGCGCCTCCAGGGCGGCCTCGGGGGTGAAGTGGTCGAGCAGGACCAGGGTTCCGCCGTGCCGGGCGAGGGTGACCGGGGTGCCGTTGCTGCCGAAGGCGGAGGCCAGCGGGACCAGGAAGAGGCAGCGCGGCGGGCGCCCGTCGGGTATGAGGGAGCCGAGGAAGTTGCCCCGGCCGCCGGCCAGGGCGTTGTGCGAGTAGGCCACCATCTTCGGCTCGGACTCCGACCCGGAGGACACGAGGATGCGGGCGGCGGTGTCGGGATCGGGACGGGCCGGCAGGAACGTCTTCGGGTCGGTGCGCATCAGGGCCGACAGCGGGACGGCTCCCTCCGGTGCGGCGCCCGCCGGCCCCGCGGCGACGACCGTCCGCAGGGCGGGCAGTTCACCCGTCAGCTTCAGTAGGTCGGACGCATGGTGGTTGCCCCGGTGTTCGGCTGCCGCGATCACCGCGACCGCCTCCGATCTGCGCAGCAGTGAGGCCGCCTCGCGCCCGCCCCGCCCGACCGGGAAGGGCAGTGCCACCGCGCCCAGGGCGGCGAGCGCGAGGTCCGCGACGACGGCGTCGCGGCCGCCCGGCAGCTGGACGCCGACGATGTCACCGGCGTGTATCCCGAGGCCGGAGAGCCCGGCGGCCAGACATCGGGCCTTGCGGTCCAGCGCGGTGTAACAGAGTTTCCCCTTGCCGTCGAGGACCGCCGTACGGTGCGGGTCGGCGATCTGACGGGCGCGGTAGAGGCTGTAGAGGTCCAGGTCGGGGCAGGTTCCCTCCACGGCCCAGGTACGGCGCAGCGTGGCGGGCAGCAGGTCGTGCAGGGCGACGGTCATGCGAACCTCCAGGGGGCGGGGACGGCGGGGGAACCGTGGGCGTCGCGGCTGACCGGGCCGGAGGAGAGCAGGTCGGCGAGGTCGGTGACGACCGGGACGGCGGCCGTGCCGCGCTCGTGCAGCCGCTCCAGCGCACGGGCCGTGGAAAGGTGGTGCGCGTCGTGCGGGAGGGCGGCGTGGGCGGGCAGGGCGATCCAGCCGTCGGCCGTGGGCACGGGCCGACGGAATCCGGCCGGCCGGCGCGGGTCGAGGCCCTGGGCCGCGCGGATCCGGGCCGGCATGGTCAGTACGTCGGCCGCCCCCAGCAGCGACGAGTCCACCCGCACACCGGCTCCCGTGCGCTGACGCAGCAGCAGCCCCGCGAGGACGGCCTCGGCCCCGAGGAGTCCTCCGAGCACGTCGAGCAGTGTCATCAGGGACGGTACGGGCGGTTCGTCCGCGGGCCGCACCGCCTCGCCCACTCCGGTGCGGGCCTGCACCATGAAGTCGGTGCCCATCGGCGCCCCGGGCAGCCGGTCGGCCCAGCCGCTGGTGTACGCGTAGACGAGCGCGGGGTTGTCGGCGGACAGGTCCTCGTGGTCCAGGCCGAGTGCGGCGGCCTTGCCCGGCGCCCAGTTGTGCAGGAACACATCGGCGTCCGCCGCCATCGCGCGCAGCCGCTCGCGGTCCGCGGCGGACTTGATGTCCACCTCGACGGCCTTCTTGCCCCGGTTGAGGGCGAGCCAGCGGGCCGAGACACCCGAGCAGGCCGGCGGCATACCGCGCAGCGGATCACCGCCCGGCGGCTCGATCCGCACCACTTCGGCGCCGAGCAGCCCCAGCAGATGCGCCGTGAGCGGTGCTTGGATGCGGCGGCCGGCCTCCAGGACGGTCATGCCGGCCAGCGGGGCGTCGACGGGCGGTGGTGCGCCGGAGCCCGAGTACGACGCCTCGTGCGCCGTCAGCTCCCAGGGTGGGGCCCCGTCGTGCTCGGCGGCCCGTTCGGTGAGCGTGTGCAGGGCGCACACCTCGGCTCCGGAGGCCCTGGCCGCTTCCCGGACGCGCTCCCAGCGGTGGCCGCGGGCCGCACCGTGCAGCTCTCGCGGGAAGGGCGCGCAGGCCGTGGCGTACCGGAACTGGAAGGGACGCCAGCCGCGCCGCACCGCGTCCGCCGGTGCGTCGAGGGCACGCCAGAAAGCGGCCCACGCACCAGGATCGAGCGTCTCCAGCTCGAAGACGATTCCGTCGGCGGAGGTGAACGGCGGGCCGCCCGGTGCGATCTCCGCGGCCTCAGCCTCTTCCGCTCCGGCCGCGGCGAGGTACTGCGAGACGGCGAGCAGTCCGGCCCGCTCGACGCTCACCTCGATGCTTGCCACCTGTGAGCCGCGGGCCTGGGCGAGGAGCCCGGCCAGCAGGCCCTGCACGGTCAGAACACCGGCGGCGGTGGCGGCGTAGTCGGCAGCGAGCCCGCGGGGCGACCCGTCCCGGCGGCCGTGCACGGCCATGATGCCCGTCGCCGCCTGCGCGGTCGCCTCGTCGACGGCGCGGTCGCCCCACGTCACGTGGGCGGTGATGCCGCCGCACTCCGGTCCGACGAGTGTCATGCGTTCGCCGGAGCGTCCGGTCTCCTCCGCGCCGAGCAGCCGTAGGTGCTCCGCGACGAGTCCGTCCGCCGGCCCCGGGGGGCCCGAAGCTTCCAGACGCAGTCCGTCGAGGGGCCGGGACGTCTGCGCGACGGCCGGTGTGGCTGGTGGTGCCATGCCTCTCCTTTCCTGACGCGCGGGAACCCGGGGGCGATCACCCCCGACCGGTTCCACGAACAGACAGTCGGACCGGCGAGAGCCGGAGTTCCCTGAAAGGTGGGGGAGACATGCTGGACGAGACGCTCGGCGACCCGCAGTGTCCGCCGGAGGTGCGGGAGTTGAAGGAGCGGGTGGCGGACTTCGTCCGCTCCCGGGTGGTGCCGTGCGAAGGCATTCTGGACAGTGGTGGCTCCGACGCGGCCCGGACGCTGCACCGGCTGCGCCGGGAGGCGAAGGACGAAGGGCTGTGGGCACTGCCCCTTCCGGTCGAACTGGGCGGTCAGGGGCTTGGATTGCGGTCGTACGCGCATGTCGCGGAGGCGGAGGGCGCCAGTGATCACGGACCGGCGGTCCTCGGGTCGGCTTCCCTGCTGGACGCGCTCATGCTGCGGCGGCACGGCAGCCCGCGTGTGCGCGAAAGCTACCTCGCGCCGCTGGTCGCCGGAGAGCTGCGGGCCGGCTACGCGATGACCGAGCAGGACGTGCCCGGCACCGACCCGTTCCTCACCGCCACCCGCGCCGTCGACACCGAGGACGGCTGGCGGCTGACGGGACGCAAGTGGTTCGTCAGCGGAGGCGACACCGCCGACCTCGTCACCGTCCTCGCGCGCACGGACGGGCGGCCCCCGGAGCGCGACGGTCTGTCCCTGCTGTTGCTCCCGACCACCTCTCCCGGCTTCCGGGTGGTGCGCGAGCTGCCCGTGCTCGGTGCCGCCGGACAGGCGGAGATCGCACTCGACGGTGTCGCGGTGGACACTGACCACCTGATCGGTGAACGCGGCCAGGCCCTCGCCGTCGCCGCCGAACGGCTCCAGCTCGGCCGGACCCTGCGCTGCCTGCGCTGGCTCGGCCAGGCGGGCCGTGCATTCGACCTCATGCGGGAACGCGCCGTCACCCGCTCCCGCTCCCGCGGCCCGCTCGGCGACCTGCAACTCGTCCAGCGCCACGTCTTCGAGTCACTGCTCGCCCTCCGCACGACCCGGCCGTTGGTCCACCAGGCCGTGTCCCGGCTCGACGCGGGCGTCGACGCCCATGTCGAAGTAGGGCTGGCCAAGGTCGCGGCGGCCCGCACGCTCCAACTGGTGGCCGACGCGGCGATACAGGTCCACGGCGCGGCGGGGCTCGGCCCGGACACCGCGCTCCCCGCCCTGTTCCGCACGGGGCGCGCGGCTCGCATCCTCGACGGCCCCGACGAACTGCACATCACCTCCGTGGCACGGCATGTGCTGCGTGCGGAGCGGGCCTAGCCGGTGCCACCGGCCACCCGGCCGGTGAGTTCCGCGAGGGCGTACGCCAGGAAGAAGTCGCCCCAGATCAACTCGTGCCGGACGGCTGTTCCGGCCGTGAGGTCGTAACAGCCTTCCAGGAGGCGGCCGTCGGTGGTCAGGTGCCGGTCGACCAGCGTTTCGAGGAGGCCGACGGCCCGGTCCCGGCGTCCCAGTCGCAGCAGAGCCAGCGCGGTGATGGCGGCGGCGGAGGTGTCGAGGGGGCTGCCGGGGTGAGCGGTGTCGGCGAGCGGTACGGAAGAGGCCGGCGTCAACGTGTCGAAGAGCGCGGCGAACGAGTCGCCGTCCGGCAGACAGGCGCCTTCGGCCAGGGCGAGCAGCAGCCACGCCGGACCACGGCTCCAGCCCGGTGGGGGATCGGCGCAGGCGGTCCAGCCGGTCGCCTCGGTGTGCAGCCACGACCACGAGGACGGTTGGCTCCCGAGGCACAGGTCGAGATGCCGACGCAGATGGGAGCGGGCGGCCTCCGCGTCCACCGTGGCCAGCAGCGGCACCATGCCGGGTACGCCGTCCACGCGGGCCATCAGACGCGGCCCGCCGAACGCCGACCCCCACGGCACGAGGCCCAGTTCCGGATCGAAGGCGTCCCGGCAGGCCCGCGCGCCCCGGTTCCGGATCCGGTCTCCGTCATCGGCGAAGACGGTGCCGTACCAGAAGATCAGTCCCCGGGCGGAGGTGTCCGCCCCGGCCCAGTCGGCCAGGCGGGCCGTGCACGCCCGTGCGGCCTCCCGGTCCGAGGGGTCGCCGGTGTGCCGGGCGCGCAGCCACAGCAGTCCCGCCCAGAAGCCGCCGGTCCAGGAGCCGCGCGCCGTCGTCCTCCACGTGCCGGTGTCCGGATCCGCGTAGAGGGGGAACCGGTCGCCGACCTCGATACGGGTGATGGCGACCCTGGCGAGGACGGAGTCGAGCGCCGGGGCGGCCCAGTCGGGTAGCGGGTCCGGTTCCACGCGGCCCGCCCGCCGGTCCTCGGACGGGGAAGCGTCCCCGTCCGGGCGTGCCTTCATGACCGCACGTCCGACCGGCGTTCCCGCACGGACCACAGCAACGCCACCACACCGGCGCCCGCGAACTCGGCCGCCACGAGAAGCCACCCGCTTCCGTACCGGCCCGCCTCGGCCAGCACCCCGAACATTGGCGGACCGACCGCGAACCCGGCGAAGAAGCCCGCGGAGACCAGCGCGGAGTCCTGGCCGGCCCGGCCCGGCGCGGCGCGCTGCATGACGAGGACCATCGACACCGCGTTCGCTGCCACGGCGAACACCCCGACGGCCACGGCCGCCACCCACACCAGCGGGCGAGCGGACAACGAGCCCGCCAACAGCAGGGCCGCCGCCACCGCTCCGACGGCGAGCGAGCCTGGCAGCCAGACCGCCCGGCCGGGATGCCCCGCCACCTTCGACCAGCCCAGCCGGCCCGCGATCCCGGAGACACCGAGCACGGCCACCAGCGCCCCCGCCGCCGTGGGACCGAGCCCCAGACGTTCGGTGCCGTACAGCGACAGGTAGGTGTTGACCGAGGCGATGCCGCAGCCGAGCAGCAGCGAGAACACCATCAGCCACGCGGTCATCCCGCGCGGCACCCAGATGGCCGGAGTGGACTTCGCGGGCGGGTCGGCGGGCAGGGCGCGTGCCGCCCACACGGCGGCCACCGCCGCGGCGCCGGCGGCGGTCCAGACGGCGCCCCGCCACCCGGTCAGACCGGCCAGTGCCGCGAGCGGCAGCCCGGCCGCGAACGCCCCCAGCTGTACCCCCGACTGCTTCATGCCGGTCACCGAGCCGCGCCGGGCAGGCGGTACGGCGGCGAGGATCGCCTTGTTCGTGGCGGGGTTGGCCAGCGCCTGCGGCAATCCGCCGAGCGCGACGGCGGCCAGCAGGAACCCGGAGCCGGGAGCCGTTCCGATCAATGCCAGCGCGACCGCGGCCACGGCGAGCAGGGCCACCAGGCAGCGCCGGGGCCCCACCCGGTCCACCACCCGGCCGCCGGCCGGGGAGAGCACGGCTGCCGTGGCGAACCCGACGGTGGTCGTCAGCCCGAGCACCGTCGGCGAGACGCCGAGGTCCGCCACGAGCCGCGGGCCGAGCGCCCCGAGCAGGAACAGCTGCATCATCGAGAAGGCCATGGCACACGTCAGCAGCGTGGTCAGAGCCCTTGTCGCTCCTTCCCCGATCGCCGAACCCGCCTCGTTCCGCCCGGCCTGCGCTGTCCGTCCCGTCGTCACAGACGCACCTCCTTGGGGAGGCAGTCGAGGGCAACTCTCCTGGAGTTCCCGGGGGTTGGCGTGACATGAATCACCGGGAGCGCATTGAGGCGCGGGCCCGGGAACTTCTCGTACTCGCGCAAGACGATGCGCCGGAAATGCAAGGATGAGCCGCCATGGGCGCTGGGTGGTGTCTCCGCACGACACGGGCCGCGGTGTTCGCGGCCGTCTGCGTGCTGCTCGCCGCCCTGGGGCACGTCATGATGTCGGGCTCCTCCGTGCCCTGGTGGGCCCTCGCGGTCGCGGTGGCGGCGTGCGGCGGGACGGCGTGGTGCCTGGCCGGCCGGGAACGCGGGCTCCTCCTCGTCTCCTCCGTCGTGGTGGCCGCCCAGTCGGCACTGCACGAGTGGTTCTCCTACGCGCAGGAACTGTCGACGTCGTCGATGTCCGTGGGCGGCACGGCTCACGGCACGCCCTCCACGCACCACATGGCCTCCATGGCTCACACCGGTCACGCCATGCACTCCATGACCCATGACGGATCCGCCGTGGTGCCGACGGGTGCCATGGACCCGGTGACGGGAATCGGCCACCTCATGGGCGGCGAGATGTCCTCCCCGGGCATGCTCGCCGCCCACTTGCTGGCCGCGCTGCTGAGCGGCCTGTGGCTCGCGCACGGCGAACGCGCGGCCTTCCGCATCCTGCGGGCCGTCGCCGGACGGCTGGCCGCCCCGCTGCGACTGCTCCTCGCCCTCCCGGCACCTCCGCGCCGCCCAGGCGTCGTCCTGCGCCGTGGCCGCACGGACCGCAGTCCACGCCGGCTGCTCCTGGTGTACGCGATCACTTCTCGGGGTCCACCCGCGGGAACCGCTGTCCTCTGAGACAGCCGGTTCCCCGACACCGTCCCGGGCCTCTCACGCCCGAACGGCTTCGGGCACCAGGGGTGCGCCGCAGTAGAGGCGTACTCCTGCCACCCCCTGCCCACACCGGATCCGCCGTGTGCCCCGAGCCGCCCGGTCCGGTCTCCGGATGTCCGCGTGCCGGCCCTCCGGACCCCGAAAAGGACACCTGGTGATCAGTCCCGCTCCTCCTGCTGCATGCGACAGGACTTCGCACCCCACGAGAACACCTGAGGAACGCAAGTCGGCCGACGAGCTGATAACGGCCTGGGCGCTCACCGCCCGCAGCGGTGACCCGGAAGCCGTCGAGAAGTTCGTTCGCGCCCTCCAAAGAGACGTCCGGCACTTCGTCGGGTACCTCGGCGCCGACCCCCAAGCCGCCGACGACCTGGCTCAGGACACCTTCCTGCGGGCCCTGGGCAGCCTGCACCGTTTCGAGGGTCGCTCCTCCGCCCGCGTCTGGCTGCTGTCCATCGCCCGCCGGGCGGTGATCGACAGTTACCGGTACGCGTCCGCCCGGCCGCGTCTCGCCGACACCGAGGACTGGCAGTCCGCCGCCGAACGCGCCCAGGAGCGCGGTCTGCCCGGCTTCGACGACGGCGTCGCTCTCACCGAACTGCTGGACGCGCTGCCCGCCGAACGCCGTGAGGCGTTCGTCCTCACCCAACTCCTCGGCCTTCCCTACGCGGAGGCGGCCGAGCTCAGCGGCTGCCCGGTCGGTACGGTCCGCTCCCGGGTCGCCCGGGCCCGTGCCACGCTGACGCGGTTACTGCACGAGGCGGAACGAGCCGACCCGGTGAGGGCTCCGGACTGACCGGGTGTCCTGAGCGGCCCGGGCCGACCGCTGGGGGCCTCGCAACCGGGCCGTGCGGGACTCGCTCCCGGCCGCGGTCCGGTCGGGTGGGTATCCCTGGTGTCAGCGGTTCGTCCGCAGGGTGCCAGGATGGGGCGCCATGTTCGCCGGTGGGTTTCTGCGTGTGCTGCGGGCCGCGGTGTTCGCGGCCGTCTGCGTGGTGCTCGCCGCCCTCGGCCACGTGCTGATGTCGGGGGAGGGGCTGCCCTGGTGGGTGCTCCTCTCCGGCGCCGCCGTGGTCGGTGCCGTCGGCTGGGCCTTCGGGGCCCACGAGCGTCGCCGCCGTACGGTGGCCGGCCTGACGGTTGTCGTCCAGACCTGCCTGCATATCGCCTTCACGCTCGCGCAGTCCGGCAACCGGCCGGCCATGGCGGCGGCACCGGGGGATGCGCAGTCCCTTCGGCAATGGGCCGACCGCTTTCTCTGCGGTGCGGCCCCCACGCCCGAGCGGGTTGCCCGGGCCTATGACATCGCCGTGGCGGCGGGACTGCACCCCACGGATCACCTGGCCTCTCACGGCGCCCACAACATGGCGCCGACGGGCCACGACATGACGCACCTGGCCGGTTCGTCCTCCTGGGGCATGCTGGCCGCCCACGTGCTGGCCGCCGTCCTGTGCGGACTTTGGCTGGCCCAGGGCGAAACCGCGGTCTTCAAGATGCTCCGTGCCTGCGCGGACCGCGCGTTCGTACCGTTGCGGCTGGTCCTGGCGGTACTCTGCCCACCCTCCACTCCGCCCTCCTTCCGCCCGGCTCCGCGGCCGAGGCGGCGCCTGCGGCAGCTCCTGCTCGTCCACGCCCTCACCACCCGGGGGCCTCCCGGGGAGACCGCTGTCGTCTGACAGCCGGATCACCGCCACCGCCTTCCACACGGCGGCGGTCTCCCGCCCGCGCTTCCTCGCGGCCGGATCTCCCCATCACCCGTGCGACCGCCGACGGCACCTGTGCCGTGCCCGGCCCGTCCGCGCGGGACTGAAGGAAGGACCACAGGACCATGACCCCTGCCCTGCCCACCGTGACCGACGAGACGGTCACCTCCTG
Organism: Streptomyces sp. NRRL WC-3626; assembly: GCF_000718785.1. Classification (GTDB taxonomy): domain Bacteria; phylum Actinomycetota; class Actinomycetes; order Streptomycetales; family Streptomycetaceae; genus Streptomyces; species Streptomyces edwardsiae. Next base: position 219,793 of record NZ_JOCA01000023.1, read on the forward strand.
GGCGCTCGCCGCCGCCGACGGCGACAGCGAAGCGGTCGACCGTTTCGTCCGGGCACTGCAACGCGACGTACGCCGCTACGTGACGTACCTCGCCGACGACGCACAGGCGGCGGACGACCTGACCCAGGACACGTTCCTGCGCGCCCTGACGGCACTGCCCCGGTTCGAGGGGCGTTCCTCGGCGCGGACCTGGCTGCTGTCGATCGCCCGGCGGACCGTCATCGACAGCCTGCGCCACGCCGCCTGCCGTCCCCGTACGGCATGGACCGACGACTGGCAGACCGCGGCCGAACGCGCCCAGCCGACGGGACTGCCGGGCTTCGACGAAGGCGTCGCCCTCATGGAGCTGGTCGACTCCCTGCCCGGCGACCGCCGCGAGGCGTTCGTGCTGACCCAGCTCCTCGGGCTGCCGTACGCCGAGGCCGCCGAGCTGAGCCGGTGCCCGGTCGGCACGGTGCGCTCCCGGGTGTCCCGCGCCCGGACCGCCCTGGCCGAGTGGGCGGCGGACGGGTCCGTCACCCGCCACCTGGCGGAACCCGCCGTGGCCTGACGACACGACCGGGCGCCGTTCCGGCCGTCGGCCGCCGCTCCAGGGCAGCGGCCGACGGCTGCCGACCTTCCTGAAGCCCCTCGGACCTCTCCGGTGACGGGCGTCACACTTGCCCTGAGGAACTGGAGAGCCTGCGGCCCCGACTCCTGTACCGGTGCGGCTCGGTCCAGCGGAGGCCGTGCGGCGTGCGACGCGATCGGGAGAGCCGACAGATGGCCCAGACACGGCAACCCGCTTCCGGTACGCCCGCCGGCCTGCTGCGCCGTGTCCTGCCCCCTCCCGCCCTGTGCGGGTTCCTCGTGCTGCTGGTGCTGGTGTTCGCCGTCTCCTACGCCGTCGGCCGGGGCGTCGGCCCCGTCGCGCCCGGGATGCACGGCCCCGGGATCACTCAGGACGGCCATGAGGGCGGCGGCACGGACGTGGAGGACGACGACATGGGCGGCATGAACCACGGGAGCGGACACTGATGGCCGGCGAACCGGTGTCCGTGCAGGAGGTGACCGACCTGGCGGTCGGCGGCATGACCTGCGCGGCCTGCGTGAAGCGGGTGGAGAAGAAGCTGGCCAAGCTGGACGGCGTCACCGCGAGCGTGAACCTGGCCACCGGGAGGGCCCGCGTACACCATCCGCCCGAGGTGCTCCCGGAACAGCTCGTCGCCGCCGTCGAGCAGGCCGGATACACCGCCGCGCTGCCCGAACCGCCCGAAGCGCGGCGCCGAGAGGACGGTGACGACGAGGATACGGAGACGGAGCAGGAACGCCACCGGCTGACGGTCACCATCCTGCTCGCCGTCCCCGTGCTCGTTCTGTCGATGGTGCCCGCCTGGCAGTTCCGCAACTGGCAGTGGCTGTGCTTCGTGCTCGCCTCGCCCGTCGTGGTCTGGGGCGCCTGGCCCTTCCACCAGCGGGCGGCACGGGCATTGCGGCACTCGGCGTCGACCATGGACACCCTGGTGTCGCTGGGCGTCGTGGCCTCCTTCGCCTGGTCCTCCTACGCCCTGTTCCTCGGTGGCGCCGGCGATCCGGGCATGCGGATGCCCTTCAGCCTGGTGCCGACGGCGTCGGACGGGGTCGCCCACATCTACCTGGAGGCCGCCGTCGGCGTCCCCCTGTTCGTCCTGGCGGGCCGGTACCTGGAGGCACACGCCCGGCGCGGCACCGGAGCGGCCCTGCGCTCACTGGCGGAACTGGCCGCCAAGGAGGTCGCCGTACGCGACGACACGGGCGAGCGCCGCATCGCCATGGAGGACCTCCGGGTGGGCCAGGTCTTCGTCGTACGGCCCGGGGAACGCGTGGCCACCGACGGCACCGTCGCCGAAGGCAGTTCGGCCGTCGACCTCTCCCTGGTCACCGGGGAGAGCGAACCGGCCGAGGTCGGCCCCGGCACGGCCGTGATCGGCGGCTCCGTGAACGTCGGCGGCCTGCTGGCGGTGCGGGCCACCGCGGTCGGCGCCGACACCCGACTGGCCCGCATCACCCACCTGGTCACCGAGGCACAGGCAGGCAAGGCGCGGGCACAGCGCCTCGCCGACAAGGCCGCCGGAGTCTTCGTACCGGTCGTGCTCACCCTGGCCGCCACCGTCCTCGGCTTCTGGCTCGGCGCGGGCGCCGACCCGCAGGCCGCGATCACCGCCTCCGTGGCCGTCCTGGTCGTCGCCTGCCCCTGCGCCCTGGGCCTCGCCACCCCGACCGCCCTGATGGCCGCCACCGGCCGTGGCGCCCAACTGGGCGTCCTGGTCAGCGGCCCACAGGCCCTGGAGGGACTGCAGCACATCGACGCCGTGGTCCTCGACAAGACCGGCACCCTGACCTCCGGGCACATGAGCGTCGCCCGGGTCACGGCCGCACCCGGCGGCATCGGCGAGGAACGGGCGATCAGGCTGGCGGGCGCGGTCGAGCAGGGCTCCGAGCACCCGCTGGGTCAGGCCGTCACGGCCTACGCCCGACGCACCGCACCGGACGGCACGCTGTCGGACGTGACCGGCTTCGCGGCACTGCCGGGACGCGGCGTGCGCGGGAACGTCGAGGGACGGCTGGTGGAGGTGCTGGCCCCGGACGACGAGCTGCCCGCCCCCTTGGACGAGGCGCTGTCCGCCGCCGAGACGGCCGCCCACACGCCCGTCGTGGTCCGCGTCGACGGTGTGGCCGAAGCGCTCGTCGAGGTCGGAGACGTACTGCGGCCCGGCAGCTACCGGGCCGTGGACCGGCTGCGGCGCCTGGGCGTACGGCCGGTGCTGGCCACCGGGGACCGTGAGGCACCCGCCCGTGCCGTCGCCACCGCCCTGCGCATCGACGACGTACACGCCCGCTGCACCCCCGAGGACAAGGACCGGCTCGTCCGCGAACTACGGGAAGAGGGCCACCGGGTCGCCGTCGTCGGCGACGGAGTCAACGACGCCGCCGCCCTGGCCGGGGCCGACCTCGGCATCGCCATGGGCACCGGCACCGACGTGGCGATCGGAGCCGCCGACGTCACCCTGGTCCGCGGAGACATCGACGCCCTCGCGGACGCCGTCCGCCTTTCCCGCAGCACGCTGGCCACGATCCGCGTCAACCTTCTGTGGGCCTTCGGCTACAACGCCGTGACCGTGCCCCTGGCCATGGTCGGCCTGCTCAACCCGATGCTGGCCGCCGCCGCGATGTCCGTCAGCTCACTGCTCGTGGTCGCCAACAGCCTGCGGCTGCGCGCCTGGCGGCCGTCACCGGCCCGCAGCCGTCCGTCCACGTCGCCCGCCCGTGGGAGCAGCCTTCGATGACACCCTCCGTCTGGACGCCCACCCGGCGACGACTCGCGGACACCGCCCTGGCCGCTCTGGCACCGGTCTGCGCCTGTGTGCTGGCCCTGGGCGGTCTCGCAGTCTGGACCGCCACGGGCAACGCCGGTACACCCGCACGCATCGGTGTCACCGACGCGCGGCTCTTCCTCCCGTCGCGGGGAGTGCCGGAGACAGCAGCATTCTTCAAGATCATTAACGCCGGTGGCGCCCAGGACCGGCTGGTGGGGGTGACTTCGCCCGACGTCACCGAGGGCATCTCCCTCAGCAGCCACCGGATGACCGCCGGCGGAGCCGCATACCGCTGGCCCACGGAGTCACTGTCCATCCCCGCCGGGGGCACCCTCGACATGTCTCCGCACAGCAGCGATGTGACCGTCCCGGCCGCGGAACGCTGGGCGGAGGGCGACCTGGTGTCCTTCACCCTTCACTTCGAGCACAGCGGGCGAATGGAGGTCCTGGCGGTGGTCGTCCGGCCCGGGTCCTGATGACGCCGCTGCGTGGCGGAGCACCGTGGGGCGTACGATGCTCCGCCACGCGCTGTCAGGCGGTGACCGCATCGGCCACCTCGTACCCGGCTTCGGTGATGGTCGCGCGGACCAGGGCGTCGCGGGCCTGGCGCATCGTCGGGTCAGTCAGCATCTGGTCAGCATGAGTCCGCACGCATTCCGGGACAGGGGTTCGGGTCGGTGCTTGGTCGGCCATGGTGCGACAGCCTGGATCGGACGGAAGCGCAGGCGAGGAGCCTTCTTGCCCGAGTGGAGTCGATGTTCTCCGGAATCCTCGAGGGCGACGAGTGCCGGTGTAGAGTGAAGAACGCCCTTGACCTGCACAAAGCAGGCAGGGAGCCGACTTCCAGGAGTCCAACGTGCTGCGCACCATGTTCAAGTCCAAGATCCACCGTGCCACCGTCACCCACGCCGACCTGCACTACGTGGGATCCGTGACGATCGACGCCGAGCTGCTCGACGCCGCCGATCTGCTGCCGGGGGAGCTGGTGCACATCGTCGACATCACCAATGGGGCGCGGCTCGAGACGTATGTCATCGAGGGGGAGCGCGGGTCCGGGGTGATCGGGATCAACGGGGCCGCCGCTCATCTCGTCCGGCCCGGTGATCTGGTGATCATCATCAGTTACGCTCAGGTGACCGACGCCGAGGCGCGGGCGCTGGAGCCCCGGGTCGTGCACGTGGACGGCGACAATCGCGTCGTGGCCCTGGGTGCGGACCCGTCCGAGCCGGTGCCGGGGTCGGACCAGGAGCGCAGCCCGGGGGCCGTCGCCACGGCCTGACCGGTACCGACCGAGGCAGGAGTGTGACGTGGCCATGGGTGACATCGAGATCCGGGACGACCGGGCGGCCGGCCGGCTCGAGGCGGTGGCGGACGGGGAGGTCGTCGGGCGGATCGAGTACTTCCCGCTCGACGCCCCCGAGCGCGCGCTCGTGCCGGTCCACACCATCGTGGAGCCCGCGCACGAGGGCAAGGGCATCGCGGGCTCCCTCGCCCGCGAGCTGTACGCCGTCGCCGCCCGCGAGAGCAGCGTCGTCGCCCCGCTCTGCCCGTACGTCGTCAAGTGGGCCGAGCGCCACCCCGACGAGGCCCCGGCGGCCGGGCCGGAGCTGATCCGGGCGGCCGAGGAGTGGCTCGCGGCGCACCCCGAGCGGTTCTGACGTCCCGTGCTCGCACTGCTGCACACCTCGCCCGTCCACGTGCCCGTCTTCGACGCGCTGCGCGACGAGCTCCGTCCCGGGCTGGAGCTGCGGCACTTCGTCGACGCGGAGTTGCTGGAGCGCGCCCGCGCCGACGGGCCCGCGGCGGTGGCCGACGACGTACGGGCGAGAGTGGGCGAAGCCGTCGGCGGAGGTGCCGGGGCCGTGCTGTGCACCTGCTCGACCATCGGCGGGGTGGCGGAGGCCGCGGCCGTCCGGTCCGGTGTTCCGGTGCTGCGTGTCGACCGGCCGATGGCCGCCGAGGCGGTGGCGGCCGGATCGCGGGTCGTCGTCCTCGCCGCCCTGGAGAGCACGCTCGCACCGACGGCGGCTCTGGTCGAGGAGGAGGCGGATCGTGCCGGGCGGCCCGTCGATGTGCGGACCGTGCTGGTCGAGGGCGCGTGGGCCCGCTTCGAGGCAGACGACCCGGCAGGGTACGTACGCCGGGTCGCGGACGCCGCCGACGCGGTCACCGGCGCCGATGTGATCGTCCTCGCCCAGGCATCCATGGCTCAGGCCGGGCGGCTCACCACCGCCCGCGTACCCGTCCTTTCCAGTCCCCGCCCGGGACTCCTGGCGGCGGCCCGCCTGTGCGGGGAGGGTCCCGGCGAGGCGTAGGGCGGCCGGGACGTCTTCTCGGCATCGGCCATGCGGACAACCGCAACCCTTGGGTTGCACACCCCCTCCGAGATGTGCAATCTTTGAGTTGCACATGGACCGGCGACGGAGGTTCTCATGAACGACACCACCTACACCGACACGGAACTGGCCGAGCTCGACCGGATCGCCCGGCAGATCGACATCGACGCCCCCGCCGAGCGGGTGTGGGAGCTGATCGCACGGCCCGGCTGGTACATCAACGACGGCGAGGTCGAGGCCGAGCCGGACCTGCGACGGGAGGGCGACGTGACCGTGGTGCGCCACCCGTCCCTGGGCGAGTTCCGGTTCCGCACGGTGGAGCTGGACAAGCCCCGCTACGCGGCCTTCCGCTGGATCGGCACCCCGTACCGCGACGACTCGGCGCCCTCGACCCTGGTCGAGTTCTGGATCGACGAGCGGGACGGCGGCGGGGTGACCCTGCGCGTCGTGGAGAGCGGATTCTCCACTCTCGCCGACGACCCGGCGGCCTGGCTGAAGGAGCGCGAGGGCAACGACAAGGGCTGGCTCACCGAGCTGGCCGCCGCGAAGACGTTCGTCGAGACGAACCCGTCCGCCACGGCGGGGAGCCGATGACCGCTCCGGCCCTCCCCGTCATGTGCGCCGCACTCGGCGACGCCACGCGCTGGGAGATACTCACCCGGCTCGGCGAGGGCCCCATGTCGGCGTCCGCGCTGGCCAGGGTCCTTCCGGTGAGCCGGCAGGCGATCGGCAAACACCTGGACGTACTGCGCGAGGTCGGGCTGGTCGAGTCCGAGCAGCGCGGACGCGAGGTCGTCCATCTCGCCGTCGGCGCCCGGCTCGGCGCCCTGGCCCGCGAACTCGACCGCATCGGCCGCTCCTGGGAGACGCGTCTGCTGCGAGTCAAGGAACTGGCGGAGCGCCCCGAACCCGACGCGGTCCCCTGACGGACCGCGGCCCACGAGGACGCGACCTGCGACGACGCGACCCACGACGATGGGAGCAGAGCCATGACCGATCACGACGACAGGCCCGCGGACCGCGCGCCGGCGCTGCCGCCGACCGCCGATCGTGCCGCCTACCAGGCCGAACTGGACCGCCTGCGGACCAGGGAGAAGGCGCACACCCGGGAAGGCGACGCGATCGCCGCCGCCCGGCGCCGCCTGCCCATGGTCGAGGTGGCCGCCGGCCTCGAACTGACCGGGCCCGACGGGCCGCTCACCCTGCTCGACGCCTTCGAAGGCCGCCGGCAGCTCGTCGCCTACTACTTCATGTGGTACCCCGGCCACGACGCGGCCGGGCAGTGCGAGGGCTGCACCTGGGTCACCACCCAGGTCCAGGAGCTGTCGTACCTGCACTCCCGGGACATCACCTACGCGGTGTTCTGCCAGGGCCCGTACGCGGAGAGCCGCCGCTACCGCGACTTCATGGGCTGGGAGGTGCCGTGGTACTCGGCCCTCCCCTCGCAGGACGAACTGCTGGTCGGGCGGCACGTCGGCATGATGCACATCGTGTGCTACCTGCGGGACGGCGACCGCGTCTTCGAGACGTACTGGACAACCCGGCGCGGTGTGGAGGCCATGGACTACAGCTACGCGCTCATGGACCTCACCGTGTACGGACGGCAGGAGCGGTGGGAGGACTCTCCCCCCGGCTGGCCCAGGGTCCAGGGCACGCCCGTCGACGAGGTGCGGCTGCGGAGCGACGGACGCCCCATCCCCCAGTGGTCGCGCGTCGCGGCCGGCCGCTCCGACGCGCTCGGCCCGGGCGCTGATCCACCGGCCGGGTGACTGGAGAGACGGCCGTCGGGTAGGCGGGGGAGAAGTCCAGAGCCGACGTCGACCGACAGGCCGGAGGACACGCGCCATGACGAACCCCTACCCGGACCCGGTCCCGCCGGGCCCCACCCCGGGACCCACCCCGGGCCCGGACCCCACCCACCCCGACCCGGTGCCGCCGCCCGGCCCGGAGCCCGCCCCTCCGCCTCCGCCGCCGGGGCCCGGCCCCGAGCCCACCCCGCAGCCCCCGGGACCGGGGCCGCGGCCACCCCAGCCGGGCCCGCCCGACCCGTCACCCTCCCCGATCCCGCCCGGCCCCGACCCGGTGCCCAGCCCCGAACCCGGCCCACCCCTCAGCTGACCCCGAGGCAGACCCGAGGCCGACCCGAGGCAGAGAAGAAGGGGCGGTGGAGGACCGTCCGGCCCGTCCACCGCCCCTTCCCTCATGCGGCCGCTACGCCGTCACCTCCGAGCGGTCCCCGCCCCACAGCGTGTGGAACGAGCCGTCGCGGTCCGTACGGCGGTACGTGTGCGCGCCGAAGAAGTCCCGCTGCCCCTGGGTGAGCGCGGCCGGCAGACGCTCCGCGCGCAGGGCGTCGTAGTAGGCGAGGGCCGCGGCGAAGCCGGGAGTCGGCACACCCTGGCGGGTCGCTGCGATCAGCACCTCGCGCCAGTCGTCCTGGGCGTCGGCGATCTCCTGCGCGAACGTGTCGTCCGACAGCAGGCTCGGCAGGTCGGCGCGGGCGTCGTACGCGGCGCGGATCCGGTCCAGGAAGGCCGCGCGGATGATGCAGCCGCCCCGCCAGATCGCGGAGACCGCGCCGAGGTCGATGTCCCAGCCGTACTCCTCGCTGCCGGCCGCGACCTCGTGGAAGCCCTGCGTGTACGACACGATCTTCGACGCGTACAGCGCCTGCTCCACCCGGTCGGCGAACGCGGCCGCCTCCGCCTCGCCCATCGGGGCCGCCTTCGGACCGGCCAGCCCGCGCGACGCCTCGCGCAGCGCCGCGTGACCCGACAGGGAGCGTGCGAAGACGGCCTCGGCGATCCCGGACACCGGCACACCCAGGTCGAGCGCGATCTGCACGGTCCAGCGGCCCGTGCCCTTCTGCTCCGCCTGGTCCACCACCACGTCCACGAACGGCTTGCCCGTGGCCGCGTCCACGTGCGACAGCACCTCGGCCGTGATCTCGATCAGATACGAGTCCAGCCGGCCCGTGTTCCAGGTGCGGAAGATCTCCGCGATCTGCGCGGGGGAGTACCCGGCGACATCGCGCAGCAGCTGGTACGCCTCACCGATCAGCTGCATGTCGGCGTACTCGATGCCGTTGTGCACCATCTTCACGAAGTGACCGGCGCCGTCCGGACCCACGTGCGTGACGCACGGGGAGCCGTCCTTCGCCTTCGCGGAGATCTTCTCCAGCATCGGACCCAGCGAGTCGTACGACTCCTTCGGGCCGCCCGGCATGATGCTCGGCCCGTTCAGCGCGCCCTCCTCGCCGCCGGAGACGCCCATGCCGACGAAGTGGATGCCCTGCTCGCGCAGCGCCTTCTCCCGGCGCCGGGTGTCCGCGAAGTGCGCGTTGCCACCGTCGATGATCATGTCGCCGGGCTCGAGCAGCGGCGCGAACTCCTCGATCACGGCGTCCGTCGGCTCACCCGCCTTCACCATGACGACCAGCCGCCGCGGCCGCTCCAGCGCCGCGACGAACTCCTTGGCCGTCTCGGCCGCCACGAAGCTGCCCTCGCCGCCGAACTCCTCCACCAGCGCGTGCGTGCGGGCCGCCGTCCGGTTGTGCACCGCGACCGTGTAGCCGTTGCGGGCGAAGTTTCGGGCGAGGTTGCGGCCCATGACCGCGAGCCCCGTGACGCCGATCTGCGCTGAACTGCTCATTGAGGTGGCTCCTAGTGACCTTGGTATCGGTACCGCCGGGTGCCGGTTCTGCCGGTCGGCACCCGTCGGTCCTGCCATCGACCATCCTGACGTGCCGCACTTGCGCGCGCACGCGCGGGTCGTCACGACCCCGCGCAGGCACATACGCGCGGACACCCCCGCTCCACTCACCGGGCGCGCAGACGAGCGTGCCCCGGCGCCCGGGCACACCCGCCGGCGCACGCGGCGCCCGATGCGCCTATGGGGGCGCAACGGGCGAAAACTCCCGGCCAGTTGGCGCATCCGTGCGGCCGATAGCCGTCTTGTCACGGCCAGTTCGCAACGCTTACTTTTGCCCCTCCTGACGCGTTGTCGAGGGGGATTTCCATGGCCGTACGCGGCCGGCACCGCCGGTATCAGCCGAACAGGATCAACCGTGCCTCGCTGACCGTCACGGCGGGCGGGGCCGGAATGGCGCTCCCGCTGCTGGGCACCGGCGTCGCCCAGGCGGCCGACGTGGGCACCTGGGACAAGGTCGCGGCCTGCGAGTCGACGAACGACTGGGACATCAACACCGGCAACGGGTTCTACGGCGGACTCCAGTTCACCCAGTCGACGTGGGAGGCGTACGGCGGCGCCCGGTACGCGGCACGCGCGGATCTGGCCACCAAGGACCAGCAGATCGCCGTGGCCGAGAAGGTGCTCGACGGACAGGGCCCCGGCGCCTGGCCGGTGTGTTCGGTACGGGCCGGACTGACCCGGGGCGGCGACACCCCCGACATCCGGCCGGCCGCCGACAGATCCGGCGGGAACAAGAAGACCTCCGTCGAGGACGTCAAGCCGCAGACGACACCCCAGTCCCGCGCGGGCCGGGCCGAGATGTACACCGTCGTGCACGGCGACACCCTCTCCGGTATCGCGTCGGACGAACGGGTGCGCGGCGGCTGGCAGAAGCTGTACGACTCCAACCGCGCCACCATCGGCGGCGACCCCGACCTCATTTTGCCGGGCCAGCGCCTCAGCCTGCCCGACGGGACGACGAAGACCGGGAAGGCCGAGAAGGCCACAAAGCCCGAGAAGGCCACAAAGCCTGAGAAGACCGACAAGGCCGGCGGCGAACAGGCCGGGAAGAAGACCGAGAAGAAGGCCGCCGAGGAGAAGAAGACCCAGGACCGCGCCGACCGTTCCACCAAGGCCGGCGGCCTCGTCGCCCCGGTCAGCGCCGCGCTCGGCACGCCGTACCACAAGGCGGGGTCCTCCTGGTCGAAGGGCTACCACACGGGCGTCGACTTCCCCGTGCCCACCGGCACCTCCGTGAAGTCGGTCGGGGCCGGCACCGTCGTCAGCGCGGGCTGGGAAGGCTCGTTCGGCTACCAGGTGGTGGTCCGGCACGCCGACGGCCGCTACAGCCAGTACGCCCACCTGTCCGCCATCTCCGTGAAGAGCGGACAGTCGGTCGGCACCGGCCAGCGCATCGGCCGTTCCGGATCCACCGGCAACAGCTCGGGCCCGCATCTGCACTTCGAGGTGCGGACGGGGCCCGGTTTCGGATCGGACGTCGACCCGGTCGCCTACCTGAGAGCGGGCGGCGTCAGGATGTGACCCGCGTCCGGTGCCGGTTCACCACCGCCACCGGGACGTACGGACCGTAGAAGGGCACGTACGACACCAGCGGCACGGCGAGGGGATCCGTCTCCTCGGCCGGGCCGCTGGGTGACGGCGCGGGCGCCGCGGGCAGCCGTACGTCCTCGGGCACCGTGAGCTCCGCCAGCAGCCGCTCCGCAGGATCGGCCGCCGGCGCCTCGTCCAGTACGGCGGACTCCACGGAGGACCGCGCGGCCGGAACCGTCTCGGACGCGGGCTCCGGCACGGAGACCTCCGCCGCCTCGGCCTCCTGGTGCTCGCGGGCGAGCCGCTCCGTCGTGAGCAGGATCAGACCGCCGGCGGCCACCACACCACAGCTCAGCGCGAGCGCCGTGCCCGTCGTGCCGTAGCGGAAGGTCTCGCCGAACATCGTGATGCCGACCGCCGCCGCCACCACCGGGTTCACCACCGTCAGCGTGGCCAGCGGGGCCGCGAGCCCGGCGCCGCGGTAGGAGGCCTGGGAGAGCAGCATGCCGGCCGTGGCCAGGACGCCGATCACCGCGAGGGACGGCACGTCCGCCGCCGTGACCCCGCCGGTCCAGTCGACCGCGACGGTCTTCGTGAACACGGAGGACATACCGAACGCGACACCGGAGGCGATCGCCAGCAGGATGCTGCGCACCGCAGGATGCCGGTGCACGGCCCGTGCCGCGACCATCAGCGCCACGACCGCACCGGCCGTCCCCAGCGCCGCCGCCACCCGCTGCGCGGTGTCCAGCGACTGAGCGTCGGACGCGCCGACCAGGGAGAGCAGACCCGCGAGGCCCACCGTCGCCATGATGGCGCCGCGCCACGCGGTGGCCCCGGCCCTGCGGCCGACGAACAGCGCCGCCATCGGCAGCGCGAAGACGATGGTGAGCGCGCCGAGGGGCTGCACCAGGCTCAGCGGACCGTACGCCAGCGCCACCACGTGCAGCAGACCGCCGAGGCCGTTGAGCGCGACCGCCGCCCACCAGCCGGGACGGCGCAGCGGCGCGTACTGCTGTGCGCCGGGTGAGGACACCGCCACCTGCTCCTGCACGATCGCCCCGCCGGCGTACGCCACGGCAGAGACGAACGACAGCAGCACGGACAACGCGAGGGCGCTCATCGGCTGCTCCTCTGCGTAAGGCCGGGGCGGTACCCTCGGCGCGGCGAACGGTCGGCTCTCATAACCAACACGATGCCTTGCCGAAGTGTTCCCGTCGTCGTCCCTGAGCACTCAATGAGTCCTACTGCCGATGGAGTACGACGACGACCCCGTCATCCCCAGGGTGGGTGCCGCATGGCGCGACTCCCCGACGACCACCCCCTAGGGGCCCTGGTACTACTGCACCTCGTGGACCTCGACCCGTCGCTCACCGCCCTTCACCGTCTCGGTGGATTCTTCGTACTGCGTACGGCAGGAGGCGCCGACCGTCGTCTGCCCACGCTCGCCCGGACATACGGGCCCGGACGCCCGGATGTTCACGGAGATCCCCTGATCACCCGGGTCCGCCGGGTCGCCCGGGCGCTGGGCACCCCGGAGGAGCGGGTCGCCGCCTCGGTGGCCCAGCAGGGGCTCGCCGCCCGCCTGTGGTCCGTCGCCCTCGGCTGCGCCGCCCTGCACGGCGCCGTCCCCGACCTCGCCCCGCCGCTGCTGCGCTGGGACCCCGAGGCCGGCGCCCCCGACGACCTCTGGCTGACCGAGGTGCGACCGCTGCCCGGCGACGCCGGGACCATCGCCCGGCTGGTGCTGCACGGTCACCTCGAACCCCTCGCCGGGGCCCTGCGCGCCCGCCACCGTCTCGCCCCCGGCCTGCTGCGCGGCAACGCCGCCTCCGCGCTCGCCGGCGCCGCCCGGGAACTGGACCGCTGGGGGCGCCGCCACGGCCGTACGGACGTCCGTGCCCGCGCCTCGTCCCTCGCGGCCGAACTCCTCGCGCACCCCCTCCTCGCCGGGACCGGAACCCTTACGGGGACCGCCTTCCGGCGGCGCAGCTGCTGCCTCTACTACCGCGTCCCCGGCGGAGGAGTCTGCGGCGACTGCTGCTTCGCCCGGCCGCCCCGCTCTTCCCCACGCGCCCCGTCTGGGTGACCATGAGAACAACGTCCGCTCAGACAGGGGGTTCACGGGTGCGAGTGGGACTGCTGACCCGGGAGTACCCCCCGGACGTGTACGGCGGCGCCGGAGTCCATGTGGAGTTCCTCGCCCGGGAGCTGCGGCCCCTGGTGGACCTGGAGGTCCACTGCTGGGGCGAGGGCGGCACGGACGGCGTGCTGCGCCACCGCCCCTGGTCCGCGCTCGACGGCGCCAACGACGCGCTGCGCACCTTCTCCGTGGACCTCGCCATGGCCGCCGCCCTCCAGGGACGCGAACTGGTCCACTCCCACACCTGGTACGCCAACCTCGGCGGCCACCTCGCCAAGATGCTGCACGGCATCCCGCACGTGATGACCGCCCACTCCCTGGAGCCCCTGCGCCCCTGGAAGGCCGAGCAGCTCGGCGGCGGCTACGCCCTGTCCGGCTGGGCCGAGCGCACCGCCGTCGAGGCCGCCGACGGTGTGATCGCCGTCTCCGCCGCCATGCGCGACGACATCCTCGCCGCCTACCCGGCCCTCGACCCCGCCCGGGTGCACGTCGTGCACAACGGCATCGACACGAACCTCTACCGCCCCGACCCCGGCACCGACGCCCTGGACCGCATCGGCCTCGACCGCTCCCGCCCGTACGTCCTGTTCGTCGGCCGGATCACCCGGCAGAAGGGCGTGCCCCAGCTGCTGCGGGCGGTGCGCGGCATCGACCCCGCCGCCCAGGTCGTGCTGTGCGCGGGCGCCCCGGACACGCCCGAGATCGACCGGGAGTTCCGTGAGCTGTACGAGGAGCTGAGCCGGGCCCGGGAGGGCGTGCACTGGATTCCGCGGATGCTGCCGCGGCCCGAGGTGATCCAGCTGCTGACGCACGCGGCCGTGTTCGTCTGCCCCTCGGTGTACGAGCCGCTCGGCATCGTCAACCTGGAGGCCATGGCGTGCGGCACCGCCGTGGTCGCCTCCCGGGTCGGTGGGATCCCCGAGGTCGTGGCGGACGGCTCGACCGGGGTACTCGTGGAGGCGGACGACGGCTTCGAGGCGGGTCTCGCGCGGGCCCTCGACTCCGTCCTCGGCGATCCGGCGGCGGCACGGCGGATGGGCGAGGCGGGCCGGGAGCGCGCGGTCTCGGAGTTCGGCTGGGGCGCGGTGGCCCGCCGTACGGCCGCGCTGTACACGGAGATCCTCGAACAGGCTTAGTACGGTCCCTCCGGGGCAGTCTTGGGAAAATTCGGCGTGAGGGGAGCGGCCATGCGTCGTGGTGGTCCTTCGGTCCTGGGAATCGTGCTCGCGGGCGGCGAGGGCAAGCGCCTGATGCCCCTCACGGCGGACCGCGCCAAACCGGCGGTCACCTTCGGCGGGACGTACCGCCTGGTCGACTTCGTGCTGTCCAACCTGGTGAACGGCGACATCCTGCGCATCTGCGTGCTCACGCAGTACAAGTCGCACTCGCTGGACCGGCACATCACCACCACCTGGCGGATGTCCAGCCTGCTCGGCAACTACGTCACCCCGGTCCCCGCCCAGCAGCGCCTCGGCCCGCGCTGGTACCTGGGCAGCGCCGACGCGATCCTGCAGTCGCTGAACCTGATCTACGACGAACGGCCCGAGTACGTGGCGGTGTTCGGAGCCGACCACGTGTACCGCATGGACCCGCGCCAGATGCTCGCCCAGCACATCGACAGCGGCGCCGGGGTCACCGTGGCGGGGATACGGGTGCCGCGCTCGGAGTCCGCCTCCTTCGGTGTGATCACGCCGGGCTCGGACGGCCAGACCGTGGAGGGCTTCCTGGAGAAGCCCGCCGACCCGCCCGGGCTCGCCGACGACCCCGAGCGGGTCTTCGCCTCGATGGGCAACTACGTCTTCACCACCAAGGCGCTCATCGAGGCCCTGCACCGGGACGCCGAGGACGAGAACTCGGTGCACGACATGGGCGGCTCGATCCTGCCCCAGCTCACCGAGCGGGGCGAGGCCGCGCTGTACGACTTCAGCACGAATCACGTGCCCGGCGAGACCAGCCGCGACCAGGGCTACTGGCGGGACGTGGGCACCCTGGACGCGTACTACGACGCGCACATGGACCTGATCGCCGAGCGCCCCGCGTTCAACCTCTACAACCGGCAGTGGCCGGTCTACACCCACTCCGGCCAGCTCTCCCCGGCCCGTTTCAACGCGGGCGGCATGGCGAGCGAGTCGATCATCAGCGCCGGCTGCCTGATCCGGGGCCAGGTCACCCGGTCCGTGCTGTCGCCGGGCGTGGTGGTCGACCCGGGCGCGGTCGTGCAGGGGTCGGTGCTGCACGACAACGTGCACATCGGGCGGGGCGCGGTGGTGCGCGGCGCCGTGCTGGACAAGAACGTGGAGGTGCCGCCGGGCGCCACCATCGGCGTCAATCCGGAGCGGGACACCGAGCTGTACACGGTGTCCAAGAACGGGGTGATCGCGCTCGGCAAGGGACAGCTCGTGCCGTAGTGACACGAGGGACGGGCCCCGGTCGGAGTGACCACCGGGGCCTTTGTCATGTCCCTGGACGGATGGAGGAATCCGTGCTGTTATGCCAAGTACTGTTCTTTGACAACGTTGTACTGCCAAGTGCGGCGCACAGAACAGAACACGCAGAGCCAGAACCACGTACTGAG
Source organism: Streptomyces sp. NRRL WC-3626 (assembly GCF_000718785.1). Classification (GTDB taxonomy): domain Bacteria; phylum Actinomycetota; class Actinomycetes; order Streptomycetales; family Streptomycetaceae; genus Streptomyces; species Streptomyces edwardsiae. The sequence continues at coordinate 235,423 of NZ_JOCA01000023.1, forward strand.
CAGCGAGCCGTCACCTTCCTCACCGACGGAGGTTCCGTGCGCACCAGACGACTCAGAAACCGATTCGCGCTTCTGCTGGCCGCCGCGCTGGGAGTCACCGGACTCACCGCCATCGGCCCGGCCGCGACCGCCGCGGAGGACGACCCGGCCCAGATCCACGGCCTGAAGGGCGAGTACTACACCCAGTCCGCCCCCGGCGCCTTCGACTTCCACGAGCTCAAGGCCACCGCCTTCGACGCCGCCCTCGACTTCGACAACCTGGAGCCGAGGCTGAGCCTCACCGCCGGCCGGTCGGACGACGTCAGCGTCCGCTGGACCGGGAAGATCGTGCCGGAGCGGACCGGCGCCCACACCTTCTCGGTCAGCGCCGACAACGGCTTCCGCCTGTGGATCGACGGCGAGATCGCCATCGACCACTGGATCGACGACTGGGACCGCGAACAGACCGCCCAGCCCGTCGAACTGACCGCCGGCCGGGCCCACGACATCAAGGTCGAGTACTTCGAGCACTACGGCGGCTCCAACTTCCACCTCCGCTGGACCGAGCCCGGCGGCGCCAAGGAGCCCGTACCGCAGTCCGCCTTCCGCCTCCCCGACGGCTTCGACTACGACGGCGCCCTCGCCGCCACGGTCCTCGCCTCCGGCCGCACCCTCAAGCTGGACTTCCCCCAGCCGCTCGCCGCGCCCCCGGCCGGCTTCACCGACCACTTCGACGCGGTGATCGGCGGCGCCGACTGGCCCGTGAAGTCGGCGGACCCCGACCCGGCCGACCCCCGGGCGCTGCTCGTCACGCTCGCCGAGCCCGTCGTCGGCAACAGGACCGGCACCGCACGCGGCAGCGCCGACATCCGCTACGACGGACAGGGCGGACTGACCGCCGCCGACGGCGACCCCGTGGACGCCTTCCTGAGCAGCGGCCCCAATCGCTCCACCCACGAACTGAGCACCAGGTGGGCCGACGAGGTGGGCCCGGACAACGCCCTGCCCGAATACCCGCGCCCGCAGCTCACCCGTGAGCAGTGGCGCAATCTCAACGGCCGCTGGCAGTTCGCCGCCGCCGAGGAGGGCGAGCAGCCGCCCGTCGGGAAGACCCTCGAGGAGCGCGTCCTCGTCCCGTACCCGGTGGAGTCCCGGCTCTCCGGCCTCCAGCGGCACGAGGACCGCATGTGGTACCGCCGCACCTTCACCGTGCCCCGCGACTGGCACATCGGCACCGCCAAGCGGCTGCGGCTCAACTTCGGCGCCGTCGACTGGCGCTCCGAGGTGTACGTCAACGGCGTCAAGGTCGCCGACCACGAGGGCGGCTACGACAAGTTCGGCGCCGACGTCACCGACGCGCTGAAGCCCGGCCGCACCCAGGAACTCATCGTCGGCGTGTACGACCCGACCGACGCCGCCGACGGGGAGAACCCGCCGCTCGGCAAGCAGCGCCTGGACCCCAGCGGCATCTGGTACACGCCCAGCTCGGGTATCTGGCAGACCGTCTGGATGGAGCCCGTCGCCCGCGACCACGTCGACTCGCTCAAACTGATCCCGGACGTGCCCGGCGAGCGGCTCACCGTGGAGGCGAAGGGCGTCCGCGACGGCGTCCCGGTCAGGGCGACCGCGTACGAAGGACGGCGCAAGGTCGCCACGGCGACCGGCCGCACCGGCGGGCCGCTCACGCTGAGGATCCACGACCCGCGCCTGTGGTCGCCCGACGACCCCTTCCTGTACCGGCTCGAGGTCACCGTCGGCGCCGACCGCGTCGGCAGCTACTTCGGCATGCGCTCCATCGCCGTCGAGAACGTCGACGGGGTGCCGCGCACGGTCCTCAACGGGGAGCCCGTCTTCCTGATGGCCACCCTCGACCAGGGCTTCTGGCCCGACGGCCTGCACACCGCGCCCACCGACGAGGCCCTGGCCTACGACCTGAAGGCGCACAAGGAGCTCGGCTTCAACTCGGTGCGCAAACACATCAAGGTCGAACCCGACCGCTGGTTCTACTGGGCCGACCGGCTCGGACTGCTGGTCTGGCAGGACATGCCCGCCATGACGGCCGGGAAGAACCCGAGCGCCGAGGCCCGCGCCCGCTACGAGCGCGAGATGAAGCGGATGATCGACGAGCACATCAGCAGCCCGTCGATCGTGATGTGGGTGACCTTCAACGAGGGATGGGGCCAGTACGACATCGGCCGCGTCGCCGAACAGGCCAAGGCCTGGGACCCCAGCCGGCTGGTCAACAACCAGTCCGGGCTCAACCTGGGCGCCGACGGCAACGCCGGCGACATCATGGACGAGCACGGCTACCCCAGCCCCGCCCTCCCGCCCCGCCCGGACGGGAAACGCGCCCTGGTCAGCGGCGAGTACGGCGGACTCGGTCTCGCGGTGCCCGGCCACGCCTGGCCGGTGCAGCAGTCGTACGTCGACGTCGACCCGGCGACCTACACCGACGACTACCTCGCCAAGCTCGACGAGGTGCGCGCACTGGTGTGCCGGGGGAGCAACGGCGCCGTCTACACCCAGATCACGGACGTCGAAGGCGAGCTCAACGGTCTGCTCACCTACGACCGGCGGGTGCTGAAGCCGGACGTGGCCCGGGTGAAGGCCGCCCACGAGGCCCTGATCCGGGACGCCTCCCGGCCACAGCCGGCCGGCTGCCCGGCGGGGGAGGACGCCACGCGATGAACCGTTCCTCCGGCGGGCCGCGCCCGTCCGGGTGGTCTCCGGCGCGTTAGCCCGGCGGATCACTCCGTCTCTGCCCCTTCCGCCGTACCGGCGGAAGGGGCAGAGACGTCACATGATGTTAACTGGGTGTAGCTGGATCGTACTTGACCGTAATCGGTCGGGAGCGATTGACTACTGATCCGTTCCCGTCGTCGACGCGAGGCCCCGCCCATGACCGCAGACCCGCTCGCCCCTCTCGATCTGGCGTTCTGGAACATCGAGTCCGCCGGTCATCCGATGCACCTCGCCGCCCTCGGCGTCTTCTCCGCCGGATCGCCCTCCGCGGCGGCCCACGCGGCCGATCTGCTCTCCGCGCGCGCCGCCGCCGTACCGGGGCTGCGCATGCGGATCCGCGACACCTGGCAGCCGCTCGCGGCGCTGCGCCGCACCTGGCCGGCCCCCGGCACCCCGCTGACGGCCGTGCTGCGGAGGCCGCTCGCCGCCGCCGTGCGCGGATCGCTCGCCTTCGGCGGCGCCACCCGCGAGCCCGACCCCGGCTTCGACCCCCTCGACCACGTACGGCTGCACCCTCCGGCCGCCGACTTCCACACCGCCGCCGGACGGCTGATGGGGCGTCCGCTGCAGCGCACCCGGCCGCCCTGGGAGGCCCATGTGCTGCCGGGGGAGGACGGCACGTCCTTCGCCGTCCTGTTCAAGTTCCACCACGCCCTCGCCGACGGGCTGCGCGCCCTCACCCTCGCCGCCGCCCTGATGGACCCGATGGACCTCCCCGCGCCCCGGCCCCGCCCCGCCGAGCCCCCGCGCGGGCTGTTGCCGGACGTGCGCGAGGTGCCCGGCCTGGTGCGCGACGCCCTGTCCGACGCCGGCCGGGCGCTGGACATCGGCGCCGCCGTCGCCCGCTCCACCCTCGACATGCGCTCCTCGCCCGCGCTGGCCTGCGCGCCCAGCGGCACCCGCCGCACCGCGGGCGTGGTCGTCGACCTCGACGACGTGCACCGCATCCGCAAGAGCGCCGGCGGCACCGTGAACGACGTACTCATCGCGGTCGTGGCCGGCGCGCTGCGCCGCTGGCTCGACGAACGCGGCGACGGCAGCGAAGGCGTCGCACCCCGCGCCCTCGTCCCCGTCTCCAGGCGCCGCCCGCGCACCGCCCACCCACAGGGCAACCGGCTCTCCGGGTACCTGATACAGCTTCCCGTCGACGAGCGGGACCCGCTGGCCCGCCTCGCCCGGGTGCGTACCGCCATGGACCGCAACAAGGACGCCGGCCCGCACCGGGGCGCGGGCGCCGTCGCGCTGCTCGCCGAGCATGTGCCGCCGCTCGGGCACCGGCTCGGCGGACCGCTGCTCGGCCAGGCGGCCCGGCTCTGGTTCGACGTCCTGGTCACCAGCGTCCCGCTGCCCGGTTTCGGGCTGCGGCTGGGCGGTGACCCGCTCGGCGCCGTCTTCCCGCTGGCGCCGCTCGCCCCCGGGCACTCCCTCGCGGTCGCGGTCTCCACCTACCGGGGGAGCGTCCACTACGGGCTTGTCGCCGACGGCGCGGCCGTCCCCGACCTCGACCTGCTGGCCCGCGCGGTGACCGAGGAGGTGACGACACTCACGGCCGCCTGCGATCACTGACATATCCGGTTTGGTGCCGGGGCCCCACGCTCAAGTAAAATCCGCCGTTCGAACAGCGTGCGCGAACGGAGCGCCGCGAGAAGCAGAGCGGGAACGGCAGCGGCGATGACGGTGACACAGGACGGCCCCGGGGCCATGGACGCGGTGGCGTACGGGCCCGGCATCGACCCGGAGCGGCTCGCCGTCTGCCTCGACGTGCTGCGGGAACTCGACGAACTCGACGTCGACCACCCCGACGCGATCCTGGTCCGCCGGGCCACCTCGCACATCTACCGCACGGTCAAGCAGCGCCGCCGCCAGGAGCGACGGGCCGCCAAGACCGCCCACGACAAGGCCGTCACCGAGGCCACCGCCACCGGCTCCGCCGAGCGCATCGACGACGAGACCGAGGGCATCCTGCCCTCCTCCCAGGTCGAGGCCGGCAAGATCGCGGGGATACTCCAGCGCCCCCGCTCCTGCTACACCTGCAAGACCCGCTACACCGAGGTCGACTACTTCTACCACCAGCTCTGCCAGAACTGCGCCGCCGAGAACCACGCCCGGCGCGACGCCCGCGCCGACCTCACCGGCAAGCGCGCGCTGCTCACCGGCGGACGCGCCAAGATCGGCATGTACATCGCGCTGCGGCTGCTGCGCGACGGCGCCCACACCACGATCACCACCCGCTTCCCCAAGGACGCCATCCGCCGCTTCAAGGCCATGGACGACTCCGCGGAGTGGATGCACCGCCTGGAGGTCGTCGGCATCGACCTGCGCGACCCCGCCCAGGCCGTCGCGCTGGCCGACCGGGTCGCCGAGCAGGGCCCGCTCGACATCCTGATCAACAACGCCACACAGACCGTACGCCGGCTGCCGTCCGCGTACGCGGCCCTCGTGGACGGCGAGGGCGCGCCCCTGCCGGCCGGCGAGCTGCCCGCCCACCACGTCATCGGCGCCTTCAACTCCGGCGCGGTCGACGCACTGGCCGCGCTGCCCGTAGGCGTCAGCGGACTCGAGGCACAGAAGGTGGCCGACCTCGCCCTGGTCGCGGGCAACGCCAGCGTGGTCCGGCACCGTGAGGGCACCGCCATCGACGCGGGCGGCCTGCTGCCCGACGTCGTCGACTCCAACACCTGGGTCCAGACCATCGAGCAGATCTCCCCGGTGGAGCTGCTGGAGACCCAGCTGTGCAACTACACGGCGCCGTTCATCCTGATCAGCAAGCTGCGTCCGGCGATGGCCGAGGCCGCGCGCCGGGCGACGGCAGGGCGCGCCTACGTCGTCAACGTCTCCGCGATGGAAGGGGTGTTCGACCGCGGCTACAAGGGCGCCGGGCACCCCAACACCAACGCGGCCAAGGCGGCGATGAACATGGTGACGCGGACCAGCGCGCAGGAGATGTTCGACGCCGACCGCATCCTGATGACCTCGGTCGACACCGGCTGGATCACCGACGAGCGGCCGCACTTCGACAAGCTGCGCCTCGCCGACGCCGGTTTCCACGCCCCGCTCGACCTGGTGGACGGCGCGGCCCGTGTCTACGACCCGATCGTGCGCGGCGAGGCGGGCGAGGACCTGTACGGCGTCTTCATGAAGGACTACGCGCCCGGACGCTGGTGACCGGGGCTCAGTCGACCATGCCCAGCCGGGAGTTGCGTGCCGCCAGCAGCTCCAGGACGGTCCGCCAGTCCTCCAGGACACCGGCGTCGAACCAGGCGGCGCGGGCCTCCTCGTCCGCCGCGCGCAGGGCGAGGAGGCCGTCGTCGGACGGCGCGTCGGGCCGGGGGTGGCAGCGGACCAGACCGGCCACCCGCTCGCCGAGCAGTACCCGTATCGCGTCCGCCGTGCGGTCGGCGCGCAGCGCGGGTTCGCCCGGCCACAGCAGCCGACCGACGGGCCGTACCAGGCCCGCCACCTGAAGCTCCTTGTCCGCGGGCCGTCCGCGGCGCAGCAGCGCGGCGGTGCGCAGGGCGTGGTCGTGCGCGTCGACCGGGACGCCGCCACGGCCCCGGACGTCCCGCGTGCCCCGGCACGCGTACAGCAGGTCCATCAGCTCCTCGACGGTGCGCAGTTGCATGCGCCGGTCCTCCCGGGAGACAGCCGTTGCCGTGCGGCAGCAGACCATGACGAGCTTGCGGGCCGGCCAACGGGACCTGAACGGGGCCATGACCACACGGCGCTGTCGAAAGCGTCGACGCCCATGTAGTCCGAACGAGTGATGCGACTAGGTGGCGCGGAGGATGAGATAGGCCCATATCTACGTTGATTGCATACCGCCCGACGTGTGATTGTTACGGTCGGTTTCGGGCCCCATCGAGCGGGGGGCCGCTCATTTGGTTACTCTGATCCGGACGGACAGCACGAAGGGTTCCATCCGCACCCACAGTCCGTCATGGGACCAGCCGGTTCACCACGGCCTGCTCTCCCGCGAATTGCAGGCGCCACCGCGTCCGAACGGTTTTTCCCACAGACCCGAGCGGACGTCGGACGCCAGGCGCACGGCCGACGCAGTACGTCCCGAGGGTGACCGACACATAAGGAGTGCGCGGTGACACCGGAGCAGACGAAAAGCGATGAGGGCCCCAAGGAACGTCCGGAGCGGGCCGGCCGCCGGCCGGGGGAACTCGGCAGCCTCGATGTGTGGGCCCGTTCGGCCCCGATCCGGCTGGCCGGCTACGAGGACGACCTCGCCGAGCCCCACATCCTGCCCAGCGTCGACTGATACGCGTCACTCCACCCACTCCCGGCGCGACGGCATCCCGTGAGCGCCGGGCTGCGCGAACCCCTCCGCCCCGCACCGACACCGTCGACCGGTGCGGGGCCGGACGCACGGCGGGTCGTCGAGACCGGCCCGGCCGTACGCCCCGTGCCTACGGCCGCGCGTACGGCCGGGTGATGATCTCCATGTTGTGGCCGTCGGGGTCGTCGAAGTACGCGCCGCGGCCGCCGAACAGGTCGTTGACCCTGCCCGGCTCCCGGTGGCTCGGGTCCGCGTAATAGGTGACCCCGGCCGCCTCCAGGCGCGCGATCATGCCGTCGAACCGCTCCTCGGGCACCAGGAACGCGTAGTGCTGGGCCTGGACCGGTTCGTCCCGCTTCTCGTAGTAGTCGAGGGTCACGCCGTTGCCCAGGTCGACCGGCAGGAACGGGCCGAACGGGGCGCCGACCTCCAGCCCGAGGATCCCGGCGAGGAACTCGGCCGAGAAGCGGCGGTTGCTCGCGTAGACGGCGGTGTGGTTCAACTGGACGTGCTGTGCTGCGGACATGGCTGGAATCAACTCCGGTGTCTGGTTTCCACGAAGGGACACGAACAACTCGGAGAGGAACGGCGGGGCACGCGCCCGCCCCGCGCTCAAGCGGAGGCCGGAAGCGCCTCACATGAATGGCCCACGGCCGACCCGGCAGTCACCCGGCCGACCTTAGGGGTGCCCGGCCGATCATGGCAACGTGCCGGTCCCCGGCCGGGCGGGGGCGTCGTCGTCCCCGACGTGGCGGGCGGTCGACTCGTTCTCCTGCGCGAGCCGGCGCAGGGCCATCAGCGCCGGTTCCAGGAGGAAGGTCAGGAACACCGCGTGCTCGGCCTTCTCCAGGGGGTCGGTGACCCTCTCCAGGCGGTCGAGATCGTGCCGGGCCGTCCGTTCCGCGAGTTCCGCGAAGGGCAGGAGCGCCTCCCAGTCGTAATCGATGTCCAGTGAACGCAGGGTCCGCAGGGTCTGGTCGATCATCTGCCGGGCGGGGTTCCGTTCGGAGACCGACCAGCCCATCGCGTCGGCACCCCGGCCGGGCACGGCACCGGCCACTGAACCGGGGCCGGGTTCGAAGGGGTTCGTGGTGGGGGAGTTGTACCCCTGGTGACCACCCGCCCCCCGACCCTGGAGCGCCCCGCATGCATGACGACCGCACCCTGGTCGAAGCCCGCCTCAGGCGCGTCCTCGACGAGCGCGTCCGTCCCGCCGTGTACCCCGAGTCCGTACCGCTCGAGGTCGCGGTGTGGCACGCCCCCGGGGAGCCCGTCCCCGTCGCCGAGGGCCTCGCGGCCGAACCCGAACCCGTCCGGGTCGGCGCGCGCTGGGGCGCCCCCTGGGGCACCAGCTGGTTCCGGGTCACCGGGACCGTCCCCGAGGAGTGGGCCGGACGGACCGTGGAGGCGATCCTCGACCTCGGCTTCGACGAGAACATGCCCGGCTTCCAGTGCGAGGGCCTGGTCTACCGGCCCGACGGCACCCCCGTGAAAGGCCTCAACCCGCGCAACCAGTGGGTCCGCGTCGGCGCGCCCGCCGAGGGCGGGGAGGAGGTGCGCCTGCACATCGAGGCCGCCTCGAATCCGGTCATCATGGACTACCGCCCGTTCCGGCCGACACGGCTCGGCGACAAGGAGACCGCGGGCAGCGCACCGCAGTACACCCTCGCCCGCATGGACCTCGCCGTCCTCGACGAGACGGTGTGGGAGCTGGTGATCGACCTCGAGGTGCTCGGCGAGCTGATGGCCGAACTCCCCGCCGACGCGCCCCGCCGCTGGGACATCCTGCGGGCGGTGGAGCGGGCGCTGGACGCCCTCGACCTCCAGGACGTGGGCGGCACGGCGGAGCAGGCCCGTTCACACCTCACCGGGGTGCTGTCCGCTCCCGCCGTTCCCTCCGCTCACCGCGTCAGCGCCGTCGGCCACGCGCACATCGACTCGGCATGGCTGTGGCCGCTGCGCGAGACCGTGCGCAAGGTCGCCCGTACGACGGCCAATATGACGGCCCTGCTGGACGACGAACCCGAGTTCGTCTTCGCCATGTCACAGGCCCAGCAATGGGCGTGGGTGAAGGAGCACCGGCCCGAGGTGTGGGCGCGGGTGAAGAAGGCGGTGGCCGACGGACGGTTCGTGCCGGCCGGCGGCATGTGGGTGGAGTCGGACACCAACATGCCCGGATCGGAGGCGATGGCCCGGCAGTTCGTGCACGGCAGACGGTTCTTCCTCGACGAGTTCGGCATCGAGAACGACGAGGCGTGGCTGCCGGACACCTTCGGCTTCGCCGCCGGACTGCCCCAGATCATCAAGGCCGCCGGCGCCAAGTACCTGCTGACGCAGAAGATCTCCTGGTCACGGACGAACAAGTTCCCCCACCACACCTTCCGCTGGGAGGGCGTCGACGGCACCCGGATCTTCACCCACTTCCCGCCCGTCGACACCTACAACTGCTCGATGAAGGGCGCCGAGATCGCCCACGCGGTCCGCAACTTCAAGGACAAGGGGGCGGCCCGGCACTCCCTCGCGCCCACCGGCTGGGGCGACGGCGGCGGTGGCACCACCCGCGAGATGGTCGCCAAGGCGGCCCGGCTGCGGGACCTGGAGGGTTCGGCGACGGTGACCTGGGAGACGCCGTCCGCGTTCTTCGCGAAGGCCGAGGCCGACTACCCCGAACCGCCCGTCTGGGTCGGCGAGCTCTACCTCGAACTGCACCGTGCCACCCTCACCAGCCAGGCCGGCACCAAACAGGGCAACCGGCGCAGCGAACATCTACTGCGCGAGGCCGAACTGTGGGCGGCCACAGCCGCCGTACGCACCGGATTCCCCTACCCCTACGAGGAGTTGGACCGGATCTGGAAGACGGTGCTGCTGCACCAGTTCCACGACATCCTGCCCGGCTCCTCCATCGCCTGGGTGCACCGTGAGGCATGCGCCACCTACGCGCGGATCGCCGCGGAACTGACCGGCGTCATCGACTCCGCCCAGCGCGCCCTGGCAGGCGAGGGCACGCTCCCGCTGGTCTTCAACGCCGCCCCGCACACCCGCGCGGGCGTCGCGGCGGGCGGCGCGGGACCGGCGTCCCCCGAGGGACGCACGACACTCACCGCGCGCCCCGGCGGCGGTCACGTCCTCGACAACGGCCTGCTCCGCATCGAGATCGACGCCCGGGGCCTGCTCGTCTCCGCCCTCGACATCGAGGCCGGCCGCGAGACCCTCGCCCCCGGCCGGGCCGGCAACCTGCTGCAACTCCACCCGGACCTGCCGAACATGTGGGACGCCTGGGACGTCGACGAGTTCTACCGCAACACGGTCACCGACCTCACCGACACGGACGAGGTGACGCCCGGCCACGACGGTGCCTCGGTGCGGGTCGTGCGCTCCTTCGGCGGCTCCCGGGTCACCCAGCTGCTGACACTGCCGCCGGGGGAGCGGCGGCTCGTGGTGGACACCGAGGTCGACTGGCACGAGACGGAGAAGTTCCTCAAACTCGCCTTCCCGCTCGACCTGCACGCCGAACGGTACGCCTCCGAAACGCAGTTCGGGCACTTCTTCCGGCCCACCCACACCAACACCTCCTGGGAGGCCGCCAAGTTCGAGGCGTGCAACCACCGCTTCGTCCACCTCCAGGAACCCGACTGGGGCGTCGCCGTCGTCAACGACTCGACGTACGGCCACGATGTGAGCCGCACGGTCCGCACCGACGGCGACGGCGGTACGACCACCACGGTCCGGGCCTCCCTGCTGCGCGCCCCGCGCTTCCCCGACCCGGAGACCGATCAGGGCGTGCACCGCTTCCGGCACGCGCTGGTGCCGGGCGCGTCCATCGCCGACGCGGTGCGCGAGGGCTGGCGGATCAATCTGCCCGAGCGGCGGCTCACCGGGGCCGCCGAGGTCGCCCCGCTGGTGACGGCCGACCGGGACGCGGTCGTCGTCACGGCGGTCAAACTGGCCGACGACGGCAGCGGTGACGTCGTCGTCCGCTTCCACGAGGCCCACGGCGGCCGGGTCCGCGCCACCCTCACCACCGGTTTCCCCGCCACCGGCGTCGAGGTGACCGACCTGCTGGAACGCCCGCTCGCGGACACGGAGGCACCCCCGCTCGACGGCGACCGGATCACCGTACGGCTGCGTCCCTTCCAGCTGATGACGCTCCGGCTGAAGCGGGCCTGACCGCTCGGCCCCTGGTCCTGTCGCCGCGCGGCAGGCGGGAAGTCGACGACCCTCTAGAGCTGCGCGCGCAGCCACTCCTCCACCGCGCCCACATGCGCGGCCGCCGCCGCCCGCGCTGCCTCCGGGTCGCGGGCGGCCAGGGCGCGGTGGATCGCGGCGTGCTCGCGCCGGGTGCGGGCGAACGCGCCCTCCTCCTGGTAGCCGCGCCAGACCCGGGCGCGGAAGGTGCGCGAGGACAGGCCCTCCAGGATCGCGGCCATCGTCTCGTTGCCGGCGGCCGCCGCGATCTCGCGGTGGAAGGCCAGATCATGGGCGAGGATGTGCTCCGGGTCGTCGCCGGCGTTCATCGCCGCGAGATGCCGCTCGACCTCGGCCAGCCGCTCCGGGGTGATCCGGGCCGCGGCCAGCGCGGTCGCCGTCGACTCCAGGACGCGGCGCACCTCGAGGAGTTCGACCAGGCTCCGTCCCCGGGACAGATCGGCCACCACCCCGAACGTCTCCAGCAGGTCCCCGGCCTCCAGCCGGGTCACATAGATGCCCGAACCGTGCCGGGCCTCCACCACGCCCAGCACCGTGAGCGCGCGGATGGCCTCCCGCATCGAACTGCGGGAGATGCCCAGCCGGGCGGCGAGATCCCGTTCGGTGGGCAGCCGCTCGCCGGGCTCCAGCTCGCCCTCCCGGATCATCGCCGTGATCCGCTCGATGGCGCGCTGTGTCACCGTGCCCTTCTGCGGGGCCGCAGTCTCCTCCACGCCACTCCTCCACTCGCCAGGTCCGCCGCAGTCTAGCCACGGGAGTGGTCCGACCACTACGGACCAAAAGTCACTCCATGTGCGCCCGGGGACTGTTCCGCCGCCCAAGTGGTCTGATAAGTATCCGAGGACTGCCGCCGTACCGTGTCCGCCGCCCACCGAAAGGCCCTCCGTGCCCCCGCAGCCCGCCCGCATCACCGCCGTCGACACCTACGACGTCCGCTTCCCCACCTCGCGCGAACTCGACGGCTCCGACGCGATGAACCCCGACCCCGACTACTCGGCGGCCTATGTCGTCCTGCGCACCGACGCCGCCGACGGACACGAGGGGCACGGGTTCGCGTTCACCATCGGGCGGGGCAACGACGTGCAGGTCGCCGCGATCCGGGCGCTGCGCGGCCATCTCCTCGGCCGGTCCGCCGACGAGCTCTGCGCCGACCCCTCCCTCCTGAACCGCGACCTGATCGGCGACAGCCAGCTGCGCTGGCTCGGACCCGAGAAGGGCGTGATGCACATGGCCGTCGGAGCCGTCGTCAACGCACTGTGGGACCTGGCCGCCAAACGGGCCGGCAAGCCGCTGTGGCGGCTGCTCACCGAGGCCGACCCGGACTGGCTGGTCCGCCAGATCGACTTCCGCTACCTCACCGACGCCCTCACCCCCGAGGAGGCCCTGACCCTCCTGCGGCGCGGCCGGGAGGGCGCCGGGGAACGCACCGCCCTGCTCCTGGCACGCGGCTACCCCGCCTACACCACCTCGCCCGGCTGGCTCGGCTACGACGACGGGAAACTCACCCGGCTCGCCGCACAAGCGGTCGCCGACGGCTTCCGCCAGATCAAACTGAAGGTCGGCGCCGACCTCGACGACGACCTGCGGCGCTGCCGCGTCGCCCGCGCGGCCGTCGGACCGGACGTACGCATCGCCGTCGACGCCAACCAGCGCTGGGACGTGGACGAGGCGATCCGCTGGACCAAGGCCCTCGCCGGCTTCGACCCGTACTGGATCGAGGAACCCACCAGCCCCGACGACATCCTCGGCCACGCCGCCGTCCGCCGGGCCGTCGCCCCGGTCAAGGTGGCCACCGGCGAACACGGGCAGAACAGGGTCGTCTTCAAGCAGCTCCTCCAGGCCGGCGCCCTCGACATCGTCCAGATCGACGCCGCCCGGGTCGGCGGCGTCCCCGAGAACCTGGCGGTGCTGCTGCTCGCCGCCAAGTACGGTGTCCCCGTCTGCCCGCACGCCGGCGGGGTCGGCCTGTGCGAACTCGTCCAGCACCTGTCGATGTTCGACTACGTGGCGCTGACCGGCACCACCGAGGACCGCGTCATCGAGTACGTCGACCATCTGCACGACCACTTCACCGACCCGGTGGTGATCCGCGACGGCCACTACACGGCACCGCTCGCACCGGGTTTCTCCGCCGCCCTGCGGCCGGAGTCCCTGGCGCGCTACACCTATCCCGACGGCGGCTTCTGGGCCGCCGACCCGATGACCCAGAAGGACAAGGAGCAGACCGCATGAGCGACTTCGAGGGCCTGACGGCCCTGGTGACCGGCGGCGCCTCCGGCATCGGCCGGGCCACCGCGGACCTCCTCGCGGACCGTGGCGCCACGGTGGCCGTCCTCGACCTCGACCCGTCGACGGTCGACAAGCCGCTCACCGGACACCGCGCCGACGTCACCGACGACGCCTCCGTGCGCGCGGCGGTGACCGCGGCCGTCCACGACCTGGGCGGCCTCGACATCCTGGTCAACAACGCCGGCATCGGCGCCCGGGGCACCGTGGAGACCAACTCCGACGAGGAATGGCACCACGTCTTCGACGTCAACGTCCTCGGCATGGTCCGCACCGCCCGCGCCTGCCTGCCCCATCTGCGGGCCTCCGCGCACGCCGCGATCGTCAACACCTGCTCGATCGCCGCCACCGCCGGCCTGCCGCAGCGTGCCCTCTACAGCGCCACCAAGGGCGCCGTGTACTCCCTCACCCTCGCCATGGCCGCCGACCACGTCCGCGAGGGCATCCGCGTCAACTGCGTCAACCCCGGCACCGTCGACACCCCCTGGATCGGCCGACTGCTGGCCGCCGCCGACGACCCGGCCGCCGAACGCGCCGCGCTGGAGGCCCGCCAGCCCGTGGGCCGCCTGGTCTCGGCCGCCGAGGTCGCGGCCGCGATAGCCCACTTGGCGAGTCCGCTGTCCGGCGCCACCACCGGCACCGCCCTCGCCGTCGACGGCGGCATGCAGGGGCTGCGACCGCGCCCCGCGAACCGGTGAACCGGCGCCGGCTCGGCCGCGGCCGCGTGGAGGTCACCGCCCTGGCCTTCGGCACCTCCGGCATCGGCAACCTCTACACCGAGGTCGACGAGGAGACGGCGTACGACGCGGTGCGGGCCGCCTGGCAGCGCGGCATCCGCACCTTCGACACCGCCCCGCACTACGGCCTCGGCCTCGCCGAACGCCGCCTCGGCGCCGCCCTGCGCGAGCACCCGCGCGACCGGTACACGGTGTCCACCAAGGTGGGCCGCCGCCTCGAACCGGACGGCAGCGGCGGCGACGACCTCGCCAACGGCTTCGCCGTCCCCGCCACCCACCGCCGCGTCTGGGACTTCAGCGCCGACGGCGTGCGCCGCACCCTGGAGGCGAGCCTGGACCGCCTCGGCCTGGACCGTGTCGACGTCGTCTACCTCCACGATCCGGACGACCACGCCGAACAGGCCTTCCGCGAGGGCTATCCGGCCCTGGAGCGGCTCCGCGCGGAGGGCGTCGTCGGGGCGATCGGCGCCGGCATGAACCAGACCGCGATGCTCACCCGCTTCATCCGCGACACGGATGTGGACGTCGTCCTGTGCGCGGGCCGCCACACCCTTCTCGACGGGAGCGCCCGCACCGAGCTGCTGCCCGCCGCCCTCGCACACGGCACGTCCGTCGTCGTCGGCGGCGCCTTCAACTCCGGTCTGCTCGCCGACCCGAGACCCGGATCGACGTACAACTACGTACCCGCCCCCGCCGCGTTGCTGGAGCGTGCCCTGCGGCTGAAGGAGGCCGCCGAGCGCCACGGCGCCACCCTGCGCGCCGCCGCCCTGGCGCACTGCGCCGCCCACCCGGCGGTCGCGAGCGTCCTGGTCGGCGCCCGCTCGGCAACCGAAGTCCACGACTGCGCCGACCAGTTCACGGCCGACGTCCCCGACTCCCTCTGGCGGGAACTGCGCGCCACCGGGCTGCTGCCACCCGACGAGAACCGGCCATGACCGTCGGCAGGCACCACGCCGCCGGGCCTACGGCTTCCGGGTCGGCGGCAGGAACTCCCGTACATACGTCCGCTCCCAGCAGGCGCCCGTCTCCCGCAGCTCCCGCCACGTCGTGTAGCGGTAGCGGAAGAGACGGGCGCGGATGTACCGGGGCGGCGCGTCCGCCGGGAACGGGGAACCGCGCAGCAGTCCCAGGGTTTCCCGGTCGCCCTCCAGCAGCCGCTCCACCAGCGCCCCGAACCACGGACCCGCGTAACCCGGCGACAGCGCGGCGAACCACATCATCCAGTCGAGCCGCAGATGGTATGGCGCGAACTGGCGGGGCCAGCGCCGCGGATCGCCCGGCTTGCCCTTGAACTCGTACTCCCGCCAGCCCGAATCCCTACGCGGCACCTCGTCGGCCGTCCCCTCCACGACCACCTCGTACCGGATCCGGCTGACGCTGCCGAACGCCCCGTAGGTGTTGACCAGATGCAGCGGGTCGAAGGAGCGGTTCATCACCTGACGGCGGGAGAGCATGTTGCGCACCGGCCGATGACTCAGCGCGAGCACAAGCGCGGACACCGCGAGCACGACCACCACGTACCACAGCGGCGGACCCGGAACCGCCGGCGGATCGGCGGGGAACGCCACCGCCGACAGGGCCAGGACGATCGTGATCCAGTTCAGCCACGCGAAGTTGCCGGACAGCACCAGCCACAGCTGGGTGACGATCATCAGCGAGGCCGCGGCCGTGGCGACCGGCCGCGGGGCGAACAGCAGGAACGGCACGACGAGCTGGGTGACATGGTTCGCCGCCACCTCCGCCCGGTGCAGCGGCTTCGGCAGACGGTGGAAGAACCAGCTCAGCGGCCCCGGCATCGGCTGCGTCTCGTGATGGTGGTCCAGACAGGTCAGCTTGCGCCAGCACTCGTCTCCGCGCATCTTGATCAGCCCCGCGCCGAACTCCACCCGGAACAGGATCCAGCGCAGCAGGAACAGCACCAGCACCGGCGGCGCCACCTCGTCGTTGCCGAGGAACACGGCCAGGAAACCGACCTCGAGGAGCAGCGACTCCCAGCCGAACGCGTACCAGGTCTGCCCCACGTTGACGATCGACAGATACAGCGCCCACGGCACCAGCCACAACAGCATCCCGCCCCACAGCGGCAGCAGTGAGTCCGCCCCCGCCAGCAGCGCCACCGCGACCGCGCAACCCGACCAGGCGCACACCGCGAAGAACCGGTCCGAGTAGTACCGGTGGAACAGGCTCGGCGACCGGCGAAACGGCACCCGCCGCACGAACTCCGGCACCGGCAGCATGCCGCGCTCCCCGATCAGCGCACGGAACTGCAGCGCCGCCGTCAGGAACGCGACCAGATACAGCCCCGCCAGTCCGCGCTGGAACACCAGCCGGCTCAGCCAGTAGCCGGACGCGCTGAACCACTCCACGGCCGTACGCTCCCTCCCGCCCGAACCTCTGTGACTCTCCGTATACCACCGGGCGGGCGGCGCGACCCGTGCGCGGACGCCACCCAGCGGTCGAAGAATCGCCCGAATCCTGACAAGGTGGCCCCATGGCTGATCGGGGAGCGAGCCCCCTGTCTCTCCCGGACGACTGGCCGGACCACCCGGATCCGATCCTCGCGCTCAACCACATGGGCGGTTTCGACTGGGACCTGGACGCCGGGGTGATGCAGATGGACGCCCAGGCGCACGAGATCTTCGACGTGCGCCCCGACGAATACGACGACCGCCCGGGAACCCTGGGCGCCCGCCTGCCGCCCGGTGAGGCCCGGCGCCTGGACACGATGGTGACGGAGGCACTGAAGGACGGCAGCGAGAACTACGGCGCCTACTTCCGCGTCCGCCGCCGCGACGGCTCCCTGCGCTGGACCCACACCCAGGGCTACATCCGCCGGGACGAGACCGGCCGGCCCCGCCGCATCATCGGGATCGTCCGGGACGCCACCCAGGAACTCCGCGACGGCGAGGCCCGGCGTGAGCAGGCCGCACAGGAGGACCTCCGTCGCCGGCAGACCAACGTCGTCCAGCTCACCACCGCCGCCCTCGCCCACGCCCGCACCGTGCAGGACGTCATCGACGTCCTCAAGGACACCCACGGCCTCACCCATCTGGGCGCGACCAGTCTCGTCATGGGCCTGCTCGAGGCGGGCCGCATCCGGCTCATCGCCGAGGGTCCCGCCGGCAGCTTCGTACCGGGGACCGAGGTCACCCGGATCGACGAGCCGTACCCGATGAGCGAGGCGGTGCGCACACTCAGCCCCTGCTTCATCGAGTCCCCCGAGGAGTTCGCCACCCGCTTCCCCGGGCTGTGGCAGGGCATCACCGGCCTGAGGATCACCTCGGCGGCCTACCTTCCGCTGATCGTCCAGGCCCGCCCCATCGGCGCGATGGGCCTGCTCTACAGCGACCGGCGCGGCTTCTCCACCGACGAGCGCAACATCCTCGTCGCCCTGGGCAGCAGCATCGCCCAGAGCCTCCAGCGCGCCATGTTCTACGAGCAGGAGATGGACCTCGCCCAGGGGCTGCAGCAGGCCATGCTGCCGCGCACCATCCCCAGCGTGCCCGGCGCCGACCTCGCGGTGCGCTACCGCGCGGCCACCCTCGGCGGCTCCCTCGGCCGCGACATCGGCGGCGACTGGTACGACCTCATCCCGCTGCCCGGAGGCCGGGTCGGAGCCGTCATCGGGGACGTCCAGGGCCACGACACACACGCGGCCGCCGTCATGGGCCAGCTGCGCATCGTGCTGCGCGCGTACGCCGCCGAGGGGCATCCACCGGCCACCGTGATGGCCCGCGCCTCTGTCTTCCTCGACGAGCTGGACACCGACCGCTCCGCGACCTGCCTCTACGCCGAAGTGGACCTGTCGACCGGTGTCACCCAGGTGGTCCGGGCGGGTCACCTCGACCCGCTGGTGCGCGGCTCCGACGGCACCTGCCGCCGGGTCGGCGTGCCCGGCGGGCTTCCGCTCGGCCTGTCCGCGGAGTTCGGGCGGCTCGACTACCCGGTGGGCACGGTGGAGATCGACCCCGGCGACACCCTGCTGCTGTGCACCGACGGGCTGGTCGAGCAGCCCGGTGCCGACCTGGACGACGGGATGGACACCCTCTGCGCGCTGATCGCCACCGGCCCCGACGACGTACGCGACCTCGCCGACCGGCTCATCGACGTGGCGGAGGAACGGCGGGGCGACGACGACGTGGCGCTGCTTCTGCTGCGGCGCCGGGTCCCGGACGGGGCGCGGACCGGGGGGCGGCTGAAGCAGCGGGTGGCGCCCGGGGATCCCGGGGCGCTCGCCGAGGTGCGGCGCATGATCCGTACGGCGGTGGAGGGATGGGGGGCGGGGGAGCGGGCCGATGAGATCGAGCTGGTCGCCGACGAGATGATCACGAATGTGCTGATGCACACGGAGGGGGCGGCGGTGGTGAATGTGCGGATGCTGGACGGGGGCGGGGGGTGGCGGGTGCGGGTGGAGGTGGAGGACTCGTCCAGTGCGTTGCCGCGGCGGCGGGAAGCGGGGGAGTCGGGGGTTTCCGGGCGGGGGCTGTTGCTGATCGAGACGCTCACGGATGTGTGGGGGGTGGAGGCTCGGGGCGGGGGGAAGTGCGTGTGGAGCGAGTTCGCGGTGGGAGGCACCGCGTGAGCGGGGCCTGTTCTTTCCCGCCCCCGCCGCCCCTTCCCCTCCCGACCCGCGGGTCCGGGGTCGGAGGGCAGCCCCTTTCCCGGCGCCGGGTGGCACTCTGGTGGCATGCCGGAACTTCCTGAGGTCGAGGCTCTGCGGGGGTTTCTCTCGGAGCAGGTCGTGGGGCTCGAGGTCGTGCGGGTGCTGCCCGTGGCGGTCAGTGTGCTGAAGACGTTCGAGCCGCCCCTGTCGGCTGTGGAGGGCCGGGCCGTCGTGGGGGTGCGGCGGTACGGGAAGTTCCTGGGGCTCGAGATGGAGGGCGGGCCCTTTCTCGTCACCCATCTGGCTCGCGCGGGGTGGGTGCAGTGGAAGGACACGCTGCCCAGTGGGGTGCCCCGGCCGGGGAAGGGGCCGCTTGCCCTGAGGGTGGCGCTGGAGAACGGGGCGGGGTTCGATCTGACCGAGGCCGGGACGCAGAAGCGCCTCGCCGTGTACACCGTGGGGGATCCGGCGGACGTGCCGGGGATCGCCCGGCTCGGGCCGGATCCGCTCGCCGACGACTTCGACGAGCGGCGCCTGGCCGGACTGCTCTCCGGCGAGCGCCGCCGGCTCAAGGGCGCGCTGCGGGACCAGAGCCTGATCGCGGGCGTCGGCAACGCCTACAGCGACGAGATCCTGCACGCGGCCCGCATGTCCCCCTTCAAGATCGCCGGCTCCCTCACCCCGGAGGAGACCACGCGGCTCCACGAGGCTCTGCGCAGCACGCTCACCGAGGCGGTGGAACGGTCCCGCGGGGTCGCGGCCGGACGGCTGAAGGCGGAGAAGAAGAGCGGGCTGAGGGTCCACGGCCGTACCGGCGAGGCCTGTCCGGTGTGCGGTGACACCGTCCGCGAGGTCTCCTTCAGCGACTCCTCGCTCCAGTACTGCCCCACCTGCCAGACCGGCGGTAGACCATTGGCCGACCGGAGGCTCTCCCGGCTGCTGAAATGAGTCAGCTCGGCTCCAGCGTCACCAGGTGCTCGCCGTCCGCCGAACGTACCTCGTAGCGGGCGATCTCCTCGGGGTGCATCGCGGAGCCACCCGGCACCGTGTTGGGCCGGGCGTCGTGACGGGGCACGCTCCAGCTGGTCACCGTCTCCTCGGAGCCGTCCCGGCCGACCACCACCAGCCGGCAGGCGCGCGGGCCCGCGCCGTCCTTCACCCTCAGCTCCAGCAGACTGCCCCAGGCCATGTCCTCGGTGGTCACCTCCGCCCACACCCCGGAGCGTTCGTCGGTGGCCGCGACGCTCACGGAGCCGGGGCCGCCGTCGTCCCGCGCCAGCAGCGCGACCGCCGGCACGGACACCGCGAACACCACCGACGCGGCCAGCGCCAGCAGCAGCCGGCGCCGCCCCGCCCGGTTGCGGGTGGCGACCTGCGACAGCAGCTGGTCCAGCATGCGCGGGCCGGGCTTGGCCAGCGGATGCACCAGCCGGGGGGTGGAGCTCCGGTACAGCATCAACTGGCGTGCCGCAGGCCCGAATTCGGTCACCTGAAGAGCGCACTGGGGGCACTCCATGAGGTGGTCCTCGAAGCGGAAGGCCTCCGCCTCGTCCAGCACACCGAGCGCGTAGGCGCCGACGTCGCGATGCCTCTCCAGGGACCTCATGCCGAATCCTCGTGCCGTTGGGTGCGGGTGGGGTTACTCCTTGCTCCCACCGGTACGCACCAGGCAGCCGAATCACTCAGACACGTGCCGAATCGTGACCAGAGGATTCGGAGCCGACCGGCCCGCGGATTGGTCGGCCGGCGAGAAACCTAAAAAAGATGGATGGCGAGGTGTCCGAGGGGCAACCCGAGCTGCCACGCCGGCGTCCACACCTTGGGTCCCTCGTCCTCACCGGCCGCCGCGCCACCGCCCGGCACCGCGTTGAGATCGGGCGCCAGCAGTTCCGTCTCCCGCAGCCAGCGCCACGCTTCCCCGGCCAGTTCCAGATCCGGATCCCGCGCGTCCCGGCCGTCCTTGGCAAGGTCCCGCAGCCGCCCCTGCACCCACTCCTGCCACGGCTGGTCGTACGCGGTCAGCGACAGCCAGGTCTCCAGCTGGGTGACCACCCGGATGCCGGACAGCTCGCCGTCGGTGTCGGACAGGAAGACGGTGAGCGCCAGCGCGTCCCGGCCCGCGCGGAACTCGAAGGACGTCGGCGGCATCAGATCGCCGCTGCGCAGCAGTTCGTCGGCGATGTACTCGGCGTACAACCACGCCATGGGGACGGTCAGTTCACCGTCGCCGGTGCCGTCCGTGTTCTCTCGACCTCTGTGCAGCATCCCTTCCTGCCTTCCTCCGGTGCGTGCGCGTCGCCCGAACCCGGGCTCCCGGTCCGGAACACGGATGAGGACAGCCGATTACTCAACAGGGGTCGACGGCAAGGCGCTTTACGAAGGCTTGACCATGCCTGCGGTTTCACCGCATGTCGGAGGCGTATCCGGGGAGCACCCGGCGCAGGGCGCGCAGCGCGTAGTACGCGCGGGACTTCACGGTACCGGGCGGAATCCCGAGGGCCGTCGCGGCTTCCGCCACACTCGCCCCCTGGAAGTACACGAGCACCAGGACTTCACGGTGCTCGGGAGTGAGAGTCTTCACAGCCTCGCGGACGTCGAGCGCGGCCGCGGCCCGCTCGGCGTGGTCGGAGATCACCCGGGCGTTCTCCAGTACGGCGTCCCCGACCTCGGCCGGGCGGGCCTGCCGGGCCCGTCGCGCGTCGATGGCGAGCCGCCGTCCCACGGTGAGCAGCCAGGGCCGTACGGAGTCGAAGTTCTCGGCGCGCAGGGCCTCGGGGTGCTGCCAGGCGCGTACCAGCGTCTCCTGGACCAGGTCCTCGGCGCGCTGCCGGTCTCCGTCGCAGAGCCGGAGCAGCAGCCCGAAGAGAGGCCGGCCGTGCTCGCGCTGCAGTGCGGCGAGCTCGTGCTCGGCGGTCGTCTCGTTCGTGAGTGTGATTCCGGCCGTCATGGCCGTATGGCAGCGCACGGCGCCACTCGGGGACAGGGCGTGCGCAGGGGCGTGCGGCGGACGGTCGATCGCGTCGACGAACGGTTCGACGAACGGTCGGGACGGCCGTTCGCGCACGCCGGACGGCCTAAAGCGCGTGTCGGTACGACACCGGGAGAGATGCGGCTTCTTACCTGTTTATCCATAAATACGACTACGGCAGGACGAAGTGATGATCACACGCAGTCGGCAGGTGGCCCTCATCCTGACCGTCGTCCTCGCCGCGGGCGCCGCCTGCCAGGCCCGTGACCACCGGCCGCCGGAACCGGGGCATCCGGCCCCCACCGCGACGGGGTCCCGCGGTTTCACCCTGGTCGCCTCCGGCGACGTACTGCCCCACGACTCGGTCATCGAGCGCGCCCGCTTCGACGCGGGCGGCGCGGGATACGACTTCCGGCCGATGCTCGCCGGCATCCGTTCCGTCACCGACCCCGCCGATGTGGCGCTGTGCCACATGGAGACCGTGTACGGAGCGGGCCCCGACTACACCGGCTACCCGCTCTTCCGGTCGCCGCCCGAGGTGGCCGACGGTCTCGCCGCCACCGGTTACGACGGCTGCTCCACCGCCTCCAACCACTCCATGGACGACGGAGTCGAGGGCATCCGCCGCACCCTGGACGCCCTCGACCGGGCGGGTGTACGCCATGCGGGCACCGCGCGCACCGAACGGGAGGCCCGCACCGCGACCGTGCTGCGCGCCGGCGCGGCACGGATCGCCCACCTCGCCTACACCTACGACACCAACGGCCTTCCGCTGCCGCCGGACCAGCCCTGGGCCGTCGGCCTGATCGACGAGGCGCGGATCGTCGAGGACGCGCGGGCCGCCCGGAAGGCCGGGGCCGATGTCGTCGTGGTCTCCCTGCACTGGGGCACCGAGTGGCAGGACGCCCCCGACGAACGGCAGCTCGCCCTCGCCCGCTCGCTCACCGCCTCCGCCACCGGCGGCCGCCCCGACATCGACCTGATCCTCGGCACCCACGCCCACGTCCCACAGGCCTACGAGAAGGTCAACGGCACCTGGGTGATCTACGGCATGGGTGACCAGATCGCCGGCGAGATGACCAACCACGAGGGCGTGCACGACCCGCGCGGCAACCTGTCCACCCTGGGCCGCTTCACCTTCGCTCCGCCGAAGCGCCCCGGCGGGCGCTGGGAGGTGACCCGCGCGGAGTTCGTCCCGCAGCGCTTCGACGTGGACGCCGGACGGGTCGTCAACCTCAACCGGGCGCTCGCCACGGGCGCCGAGGTGCGGTCCGTGCGCGACCGGATCCGGGACGTGGTGCTGAGCCGGGGCGCCGCGCAGGACGGGCTCGTGATGGGGGAGTGAGGCAGGCCGGCCTCAGCCGAGGTCGATGTGGTCAAGGGCCTTCACCATCTCGCCCAGCACCCGCAGACAGGCCGTCACATCCGCGTCCGTCAGATCGCCGCCGACCCCGCGCAGCAGCAGATGTTCACGCTCCAGTACGGCGGCGATCACCCCTGCTCCCTTCCCGGTCGTACGGATGAGTGAGGAGCGCCGGTGGGCGGGGTTGGGGATGCTCTCCACCAGGTCCTGCGCCGCCGCGTCGTTGACCATGCGCTGCACGAACTGCCGGCTGATCGACTGCGCCCTGCCCATCTGCGGCACGGTCATCGGCCCGTTGCGGTGCAGCAGCGTCAGTACGGCCCGTACGCCGACGGACAGGCCGTCGGCGGCCAGGCCCTGTTCCACACTGCGCTGGGCGCGCCGGTAGAGCGGGCCGACCAGGTCGTACACCTCCGTCAGGCGGCCGCCGAGCTCGTCCGGGGGGAGGGGGTTGCCGGTGTCCTTCATCCCGCCATCATGACACCTAGGTTGCCAAAATCCGACCTACATGACACCTTGGTTGTCATGACTGCTGCTTCGGATCTGCGCTTCTTCCCCTCCGCCGACGGTGACCTCGCCTATCGCGACACCGGGACCGGCGACCCGGTGGTCCTGCTGCACTCCGGCTTCGCCGACCACCGGGTCTTCGACGCCCAGATCCCGGCCCTGGCCGCCGAGTACCGGGTGATCGCACCCGATGTCCGCGGCCACGGCGCCTCGGCCAACGCCACCCGCCCGTTCCGCTGGGCCGACGACCTCGCCGCGCTGCTCCGCCACCTGGACACCGGTCCGGCCGTACTCGTCGGGGTGTCGATGGGCGGCGCCATCGCCACCGACACGGTGCTGGAGTATCCGGAGCTGGTGCGTGCGGTGGTGGTCTGTGGCGCGGCCACCAGCGAGTTCGAGTACACCGATCCCTGGGTCCGGCGGGTGCAGGCCGAGCAGGCCGCCGCGCTGGGTGCGGGTGACGTGGAGGGGTGGATCGCCGCGTTCCTGGGGTATGTGCCCGGTGAGCACCGTACCGTCGCCGATGTCGACCCGGACGTTCTGAGCCGGCTGCGGGCGATGGCCTTCGGGACGCTCGCCAAGCACAGTCCGGGCGAGGAGAACCACCATGTGCCGGTGACCGGTACGTGGGCGCGGGTTCCGGGGATCGGTGTGCCGGTGCTGACCGTCAACGGCGCTCTCGACGCCGGCGATCTGATCGCCGAGGCGGAACGGTTCGCCGGTGCCGTCCGTGACGGGCGGTCGGTTCTCGTCGACGGCGTCGCGCACTATCCCAATCTGGAGCGGCCCGAGGAGCTGAACAAGATCCTGCTGGACTTCCTCCGCTCCCTCTAGGGCAGGGACCCCGTCGCGCCCACGCGGCGCTGCCGCATATCGGCACAGCCCCGCGCCCCCTCAGGGGCGCGGGGCTGTGCCGATATGCGGCAGCGGGCCCTTCCGGGCGCGGGCGCCCCTGGAAGGGGCTAGCCCGTCGCGTCCACCAGGGCCAGGTCGTGAAGGCGGTCCGGGGGGCCCGGGCGGGCGTAGTACCAGCCCTGGGCCGTGTCGCAGCCGAGGATGCGGAGTTGTTCGGCCTGGGCGCCCGTCTCGACGCCCTCCACCGTGACCGCCAGGTCCAGGCTGTGGGCCAGGGAGACGATCCCCTCGACGATCTTCAGATCGACGGGGTCGGCCGGGAATCGCTGCATGCTCTGGGTGAACGAGCGGTCCAGCTTCAGTACGCTCACCGGCAGCCGGCGCAGGTTGGCCAGGTTGGAGTAGCCCGTGCCGAAGTCGTCCAGCGCGATGTCGACGCCCATCTCCGCCAGCCGGCGCAGCGGCTTCAGCAGATCGTCGTCCGCGCCGATGAGCGCCGACTCGGTGACCTCCAGGCACAGCGCGTCCGGCGACATCCCCGTACGCTCCAGGATCTCCACCGTGTCCTGGACCAGCCCGGGATGCGTGAGCTGGCACGGCGACAGGTTCACGTTGATGCGCAGCGGGCCCAGCGCCTCCGCGCCCCCGTGCAGATCCCGCCACGCGCGGGCCTGCAGCACCGACTGCTCCAGCACCCAGCGGCCCAGCGGAACGATCAGCCCCGTGTGCTCGGCGAGCGGGATGAACCGGTCCGGGGACAGCACCCCGTGCTGCGGGTGCAGCCAGCGCACCAGCGCCTCCGCGCCCCGCACACTGCCGTCGCCGAGGTGTACCAGCGGCTGGTACTCGATGAAGAACTCGCCCCGGTCCAGGGCCGTCGGCAGCGCCGTGGTGAGCCCGTGCCGGGTGATGGCGCGGGCGTCGGACTCCGGGTCGGCGAGCTCGAACCGGTTGCCGCCCGCCGACTTGGCCCGGTACATGGTGATGTCGGCGCTGCGCAGCACCTCCGCCGCGCTGCGCTCCCCGGCCGGGCCCTCGACGATGCCGATGCTGCCGCGCACGGTCAGCTCCCGGCCGTCGACGCTGATCGGGGCGAGCAGCGCGTTCATGATGCGGGCGGCGAGCTCGTCGACCGTCCGCTCCGTGTCGGGGCCGGTGGTCAGCGCCACGAACTCGTCACCGCCGAGCCGGGCCACCATCTCCGTGGAGGCGGTGGCGCAGGCCTGCAGCCGGTCGGCGACCTCGACCAGCAGCCGGTCGCCGGCCGCGTGCCCGAGACTGTCGTTGACGGTCTTGAAGCCGTCCAGGTCGAGGTAGCACAGCCCGAACCGCTGGCCCTCCCCGGCGCCGAGCGCCTTCTCCAGCCGCTCGAAGAAGAACGTCCGGTTGGGCAGCCCGGTGAGCGCGTCGTGGGTGGCCTCGTAGCGCAGCCGCAGATTGAGCAGCCGCCGCTCGGTGGTGTCCTCCATGAGCGCGAGCTGGTACTGCGGGTCGCCGTCGGCGTCACGCAGCAGGGACACCGTCAGATTGGTCCACAGGACCGTCCCGTCCGGACGGTAGAACGCCTTTTCGAGGTGGTAGTGCTCGCGCTCGCCCAGCACCAGCTCGTCGTAGAGCCGCCAGGTCTGCGGGGCGTCGTCGGGGTGCACCCACTCCTTGACGTTACGGCCGCGCATGCTCTGCTCGGACAGCCCGAACATCCGCCGCAGCGCGCCGTTGACCTGCAGCACGTTGCCCTCCAGATCGGCGATGCCGATCCCTATCGCCGCGCCCTCGAACACCGCCCGGAACCGGGCCTCGGTGGCGTGCAGCGCCTGCGCCACCACGCCCTGGGCCTCCAGCGCGGCCCGTGCGACGGTCTCCTGCTCGGCCAGCGTCCGCATCCGCAGTGCCTGCGCGAACCCGGCGGCCATGGCGTGCTGGAGCCTGCCGGAGCGTGCCCGCAGATCCTCCCGGTCGCCGTCCTCGCCGCAGTACAGGACGAGATAGGCGTCCACGCAGTCCAGGGTCCGGCTGAGTGCCTCCGGATCGGTGCAGTGCGCCTCCACCAGCGCCGCCCCGACCGCCCGGCCCGCTTCCGCGTCGAACGACCGGGCGCGCAGCGCCCCGCTCAGCTGCCGGGCCAGCGGCAGCAGCAGCTCCTCGAACTCCGGGCGGGTCGACGACGTCGAGGTCACCGGGAAGACGGCCCGGCTCCAGATCGTCGCGAACCGGCGGAGTCTGTCCTCCGGCCCGTCCGGCTCCGCGCTCACGCGGTACGCCCCACGCCCGCGAAACCGGAGGACGCGTACGGATCCTCGTCCTCCGGTGCGGTGTCCGGCCGCCACTGCGGCATCGGCACCAGTCCGGGTTCCACCATGTCGTACCCCTCGAAGAACCGCGCGATCTCGTCGCGCGTGCGCATGATCAGCGGGTTGCGAATCCTCTGGTACACGTCCACCGCCCCCTCGGCCCGCTCCGCGGGCAGCGGGATTCCCTCGTACGCGGCATGGGTGAGTACGAGCATGCTGCCGGGCGCGAGGGCCTGGCGCAGTTCCGCCACCGCCGCGTACGGGTCGTCCGCGTCTTCCACGAAGTGCAGTATGGCAACGAGAAGCAGCGCCACTGGCCGATTCAGGTCGATCAGCCGCCGCACCTCGGGGCTCTCGAGGATCTCCCGCGGCTTGCGCAGGTCCGCGGCGAGGACGTCCGCGCCCTCGTTGCCCTCCAGCACGGCCTGGCTGTGCGCCACCGCCACCGGGTCGTGGTCCACGTACATCACGCGTGCGTCCGGTACGGCGGCCTGCGCCACCTCGTGGACGCTGCCGAACGTGGGGATGCCGGACCCGATGTCCAGGAACTGGGTGATGCCCTCCCCGGCCGCGAACCGCACCGCCCGGCGCATGAAGGCACGGTTCGCCTGCATGACCTTGGGCAGTCCCGGCATGAACTCCATGGCCCTGCGGGCGGCCTCCCGGTCGACCTCGAAGTTGTGCGAACCGCCCAGGTAGTAGTCGTACATCCGGGAGACGCTGGGCACCGAGATGTCGATGCTGCGCGGAGCCCAGGCGGGACGCTCCATCTCACTCTCCAAGGCGTAGGCGATCCGGTGTTCGACCCGAAGGCTACTGATCGTCCGCCAAAGGGGCGAGCCCAAACGGAAATTGACCATCCGTTACCGGTCACTGCCTGTGGCACATGCCCTATTTGCGTCCCGCGAACGCGTGACGAAATGTGGCCACCGCATTCCGGAGAGTTCCGGCACGCCGCGAACTACGGGGCGAATGCCGACGATTGTTCCCTGGAGACCGGTGTATCACGGCAAAACGGTCCGCCCCTCCGCGAGCTGCGGAGGGGCGGACACGGGGCCGGCGGCGTCCGGAGCGGACGACACCCTGGGAGGTTGTTATTTCTCCGGAGCGCCGACCGGCTTTCCGTCGGGCCGTACGGCGTACCACGTACCGCCGACGCCCTGACCGTTGGTGTCGCCGGGAGCCTTGTCACCGGCGAAGGTGTAGATGGGCCAGCAGTTGATCGTCTGCTGCGCCGCGCCGTCCGGGCGCGTGAAGGTCATGTAGTTCTTCTTCTGGATGCCCTCGGTGTCGTTGATGTCGACCGGCGCCACCACCGGCCACTTCTCCAGGCAGGCACCCGTGCAGGCGGAGACCGGCTTCGGCCACGCCTCGTCCTTGGTGAAGCGGTAGACCGTCATGCCGTTCTTGTCGACGACGATCTCGCCCAGCTTCGGGTCCTGGCGCGTGGACAGACCGGGCAGCGCTGCCGACTGGGCCTTCTTGCCCTGGGGGTTCAGCGCGAACCACTTGCCGCCCACGCCCTGGCCCTTGACGTCACCGGCGTTGACGTCCTTGACGTAGCGGTAGGCCGGCCAGCCGGCCACGGTGAGCTGCTTGGTGCCGTCGGCCCGGGTGACCGATCCGAGCAGCGCCTTGTCGATGCCCTCGCCGGCCGAGGCGTCGTCCGCGGGCACCGGCGGCCAGGTCTTGGCGCAGTCGTCCTCACAGTTGGAAGCGGGCGGCTCGGCGGTGTCCTGGTCGAACCGGTACAGGGTCAGACCGAGACTGTCGGTCACCACCTTGCCCAGCTCGCCGTTGGTGGAGACGTTCAGCTCACCGGCCGTGTCCGAGGGAGCCGGCGACTCCTTCGCGCCGGTACCCGCCTGGCCGGTGCCGACGTTGCCGTAGTCCCCGGCCGCGGCCGTCGCACCCACGTTCTGACTGGAGGCGGCCGGCGGGGTCTCCTGCCCGCACGCCGTGGTCAGGGAGAGCACCGCCGCGGCGCTCGCCACCAGCGAGGCGGTCCGCCAGGAGGTCTTCATCGTCAACTCCAGATCATCGCAAGGGTGTTGCAGCGCCCTGCTGTGCCGCCGCTCGACGAGGAGTACGCATGAAGGCACGGGTTGTGTTCAACGGGGGCCCGGATTTCTTTTCTTAACTCCTTCGGGGCAATCCCGCCGCTCCCGGGAGTGACCCGGCGGTTCGCGACTCATGATCCTCTTCGTGCAAGCACTCGTATCGAGCCAATCCCGCGTCACCGCACGTGCGTTGGCGGTGACGGCGCTGATCTGGGCGCTCGTCGGCGCACCCGGCACGGCCGCGGCCGACGCCTGCGCGTACGCCTCGACGGGGCCGGACGGCACGGAGGCGGTGGCGATCGCGGGCCATGTCACCTGGACGGACCCCCCGTTCTGTTCACCCCCACCGCCCCCGACACCGACCCCGACCCCGACGCCCGCCCCCACCCCCACTCCGACGCCCCCGCCCCCGCCCGACCCCACACCGACGCCCCCGCCTTCGCCGCCCACACC
>NZ_JOCA01000024.1 GCF_000718785.1 Streptomyces sp. NRRL WC-3626
CCCGCCACCGCCCCCACCCCCGCCGGCCGCCCGTCCCGCGCCGCCCGCCCCGCCCGCGCCGACGCCCACCCCGCCGCCGCGCCCCCGACCCGTGCCGCCCCCGCCGCCGGCCCCGAAACCGTCGGCCACCCCGAAGCCGCGTCCGTCCGTGACGCCGGTGCACTACCCGCGCTACCGCGCGGCTCCGGTCCGGCACCCTTCCGGCGGCGCCACGAAACCGCTCACCTTCGTCCTGCTCATCACGATGCCCGCGGTGGTCGCGATCGCCGCGCTGCGGCCGCGCTGACGCCCGTACCGACCCGACCCTTCTGGAGGCACCTCTTGCCGGAATGGCTTGTTCTCACCCTCGCGATGCTCGCCGCCTGTGTCGTGGTGGTGGTCATCACCCTCGTACGGCACCGCAGGGCGGCCGACGACGAGGATCCCAGCGAGACCCCGGACGTCATCGAGTACATGACGATGTGGATCGGCGTGGTGTACGCCATCGTCCTGGGCCTCGCCATCGCGGGCGTCTGGGAGGGACGCAGCGCCGCCCAGGAGACCGTCCAGGCGGAGGCGGTGGCACTGCACGAGGTCTCGGAACGGGTCCGTGTGTACCCCGTCGAGGTCCGTGACCGTATCCGGGACGATGTCAACGCCTATGTCGGACACGTCGTCACCACCGAGTGGCGGGCCATGGCCGACGACGGGCAGGTCACCGAACGCGGCACCGAACTCCTCGACCGCGTCCGCCGGGACGTCACCGACTACGAGCCGCGTACGGACTTCGAGGCGCAGGCCTACCAGCCGCTCGTGGACCAGGTGGCCGCCGCCGACCAGGCGCGCAGCGCCCGCGCCGAGTCGACCGGGGAGACCATGCCGGGCGTGGTCTGGTTCGGGCTGCTCTCCGGGGCCGTCATCACCATCGGGATGATCTTCGCGCTGCAGATCCGGCGTACAGCCCGCGAGATGGTCCTGGCCGGGATGTTCTCCGCGCTGATCGCCTTCCTGCTCTTCCTCATCTGGGACTTCGACGCCCCCTACAGCCGGGGTCTCGCCGCCTCCGCGGACCCGTTCTTGCGGCTCTTCCCACACATCGGGGGCTGAGCGCCGTCCGCCGCGGGCAGAGCCGCGCCCCGGATCCCGGGGGATCCGGGGCGAGCGGCTCACGAACGGGTGCGGAACGGCGGCCCGGAGGGGACAGCGCTTCAGATCCGCTTCTCGGCGCGGCGGCGCATCCAGAAGACGCCGCTGCCGACGACCGCGGCGGTCACCAGCGCCCCGCCGATGGCCATGTCGGTCGGGGTCGCCCCGCTGGTGCTGCTGCCGCCGATACCGCCGCGCACCCCGCCGATGACGGTGAAGGCGGCCGGCCGGGTCAGGCTCCGGCCGGAGCAGTGGACCGTGATGTCGTAGGGACCGGGACGGGCCTCCGCGTCGATGGTCGCGGTGCCCTTCGAGGTGTCGTTGGCGCCGCTGATCGGCGTCAGGTTCGTCCGGGGGAAGGCGTTGGAAGTGGCGGTGCCACCGTTGGGGCAGCCGTCGACCGTGATGGTCAGTTGGCCGCCGCGGGCGATGACGCTGGGCAGGGCGACGATGTTGGACGGGTTGGGAACCCGGCCGCCGTCCGCGACCGCCACCGGGGCGGCGATCCCGAGGACGGCGACCGCGGCGCCGGCGGCCGCCAGGGCACGTGACTTGCGCATGTGATCCTCCGCGGAAGACGCCCCGGGTCCCGTTCCCGGTAGATCGGCGAGAAAGCGCCTCCCGGAAAGACCCTCAGATGCCGTGCCCGGGCCCGCATTTCGGCAATGGTCCGTACCGGTGAGCGGCGCGCCGTGCGGAAAACCGTGCGAAGGGATATCGCCGCAGGTCACGGACCGTCAGAAAATCTTCGTCCGGTCGCGCCCCGGATGGCGCACCCGCGGGCCGGGGGCCACCCGTTCGCCGCCGCCCCGTCGCCGGTTGCGCGAGGGGCCTTTAGCGTTTTCGTCATGCGCGAGTGGTACGGCGACGGCCGTGTCGAGAGGGGAAGGCGAATGTCTGCTTTCGAGCCGGACGAAGCCGAATGGGAGGCACGGCGGAAAAAGCGCGCCCCCTGGGGCGTGATAGCGCTGGTCATGCTCACCGGCCTCGCGCTCCTCCGCAACGGCTCGGGCGAATTCGACGAGGGCCCGCCGCAGCCGGCCGGCGCGGCCGCCGCCGACACCCGGGTGCCCGGTGGCGGTGTCACGGCCGACGCGGTGCGGCCGCTGCCGTACGCGGTCCCGGACCGGGTGACGATCCCGGCGATCCAGGTGGACGCGCCCGTCATCCCGGTGGGCCTGGACGCGGACGGCTGGGTCGCCGCGCCGCCGCCGCAGGACCCCAACCTGGCCGGCTGGTTCACCGGCGCCGTCTCACCGGGCGAGAAGGGCACGTCGGTCGTCGTCGGCCATGTCGACAACGCGCAGGGACCGGCCGTGTTCTACGGGCTCGGGGCACTCAAGAAGGGCAACCGCGTCGAGATCCTCCGCAAGGACGGCAGGACCGCCGTGTTCGAGGTCTACGGCATCGAGGTCTTCGCGAAGAACGACTTCCCCGGCGACCGGGTCTACGCCTCCAAGGGGACCGCGGAACTGCGGGTCATCACCTGCGGCGGCGGCTTCTCCCAGCAAAACGGCTACGACGGCAACGTGGTCGCCTTCGCCCGCCTGGCCGAGGTCCGCTGAGCGGACCCGCGCCCGGGCGGGCGGAAGGACAGCTCACACGTACTGCCGGCGGGGCACGGTGACGTGATAGCCGGAGTCCAGCAGTTCGGGCAGATAGGAGCGCAGGGCCCGCACGCTCTGCGAGCGGTTGCCCCCGGCGTCGTGGGAGAGCACCACCACGCCGGGGGCGGCGCCCTCCGCCACCCGGTCGACGATCGTGCGGGTGCCGGGGGTGGTCCAGTCGAGGGTGTCGACCGTCCAGGCCATGGGCTCCATGCCCAGTTCGGCGCCGAGCTGGAAGGCGGCGCGGTTCCATGCGCCGTAGGGTGCGCGGAACCATTCGGGGCGTTCGCCGTAGGCCCGCTCGACGACGTCGCTGGTGCGTTCCATCTCGGAGCGGATCCGGGAGCGCCGCAGCCGGGTGAGCAGCGGGTGGCTCCAGGTGTGGTTGCCGACCACATGCCCCTCGTCGGCCATCCGGGCCAGCAGGTCCCGGTTGTAGGCCGCCATCTCCCCGCACACGAAGAACATCGCCCGCACCTCGTAGCGGGCCAGGGTGTCGAGGATCTGCGGGGTGTAGCGGGGGTCGGGGCCGTCGTCGAAGGTCAGCACCATGGTGCGGCCGTGCGCCGGCACCCGCAGCAGCGGTTCGTGCCGTACGGGCGTCCCGCCGCGCGGGGCGTGCGGCGGCGGGCCGTAGCCGGTCAGGGGCCGCAGGCGGTACTCGGAGGGCCTGAGCGGGCGGCGGGCCGCCCGGGCGCCGGCGGCCGGCGGGGGCGGGGCCGGCGCGGCACGGTTCCCGGCGCCCGGCGCGAACGCCGCGGCCACCCCGGCCGCGCCCAGGGAGACGGCCCCGGCGAGGAGCGCCCGGCGCCGGGTGAGGAAGAGATCCTTCTGCATGACTCATCAGTCGCCCGACGAGGGGCCGACGCACCTCAGCGGCACCGGTGCGGCGGCACGGTTTCATTCGATCGGCGCAGTGCGGGCGCCGGACCGCCGCGGGTGGGTGAAAGCCGGACCCCCGTACTCCGATAACCTCACTGCCGTGACGGAACAGCAGTCCCACCGGTTCGAACGGGGCACGGACGGCCCGAAGGTGATCGTGGCCGGCGTGGACGGCTCCGACTCCTCGATGCGCGCGGCCGCGTACGCCGCCGGCTTGGCCCGCCGCCAGGGGGCGCTGCTCGCCCTCGTGTACGTGCAGCCGGTGCTGGCCGCGGGAGCGGCGCTCGGCGCGCCGGTCGCCGATACCACCGAGGAGATAGCCGAGGACCTGGTGGCGCAGGTCAGGGACGCGATGGAGCGGATCAAGGGCGTCTTCGACTTCCGCTGGGAGTTTCACACCTTCCGTGGTGACCCCTACAACGGCCTGGTGAAGGCGGCCGACGACCTCAAGGCGGACGCGGTCGTCGTGGGCGTCTCCGAGCAGGCGGGCCACCGCTTCATCGGCTCGGTGGCGGTCCGCCTGGTGAAGGCGGGCCGCTGGCCGGTCACGGTGGTGCCGTAGGCCTGTCCGGCCGAGCCCTGCCGGCTTGGCCGGGCGTGACCGGGACGCGCGGATCCACTGCACCGATGGCGGTCGGGGGACCGGGGGAGCGGCTCGTACCTGCGCTTCAGGTTGCCCGGGACGCCATGAGCGCCCGCGAAGCGGCCGTCGGGCGGGTCGGGGAGCCGCCGCGCGGGCACGGCTTCGGGCAGGACCGCCGGCCCGGCGTCCGGCGGCTCACCGCTCCAGCAGCATCCGCTGCAGTTCGCGGGCCGCGCGAGGCGGGGCCACGTCGCTGCGGTGGGCCAGGGCGATGGCGCGGTGCAGACCCGGACGGGACAGCGGGGTGACGCGCAGTCCGTGGGCGGAGCGGGCGGCCACCATCCGCGGCACCACCGCCACCCCGAGCCCGGCCCGTACGAAACCCAGCACCGCGTCCATCTCGCCGCCCTCCACCGCGAATTCGGGCTCGAAGCCCTCCGCCCGGCACGCCGCCACCGTCAGCTCGCGCAGGTCGTAGCCGTGCCGGAACATCACCAGGCGTTCGCCCTCCAGATCGGCGATGCGCACGGTGCGCCGGCCCCGCCCGGGCGTGGGGGCGTCCGGGGACGACACCACCACCAGGTCCTCGCGCAGCAGCTCCACCGTGGTGAGCGCCGGGGACGGCGTCGGCAGCGGCAGCACCACCAGCGCCAGATCCAGCGCCCCGCGCGCCAGCTCCCGCACCAGATCGTGCGAGCCGCCCTCCTCGATCAGCAGCCGGACACCCGGATACCGGTCGTGGAAGGCGCGCAGCACATCCGGCAGCAGACCGGTGCACAGGCTCGGCGTGGCGCCCAGCCGCACCCGCCCGCCGCGCAACTGGACGACCTCCTGCACCTCGTGCCGCGCGGTGTCCGCGTCGGCCAGGATCCGCCGGGCCAGCGGCAGCAGCGCCTCACCCGCGTCGGTCAGTGTGATGTTCCCGCGCGCCCGCCGGAACAGATCGGCCCCCAGGTCCCGCTCCAGCGCCTTGATCTGCTGCGACAGCGACGGCTGGGCGACATGGACGAGTTCCGCGGCGTGGGTGAAGTGCCGGGTCTCGGCGACCGCCACGAAGTACTGGAGCTGCTGGAACTGCATGAAGCCATCATAGGCAGGCCCTATCGAATCGAGCCGCACCATGTCTTGGACCGATGGGGCCCTTCGGCCCTAGCGTCTGGTGACATGGCTCTGGCAACGCGGACGGGCCGACGGCCGTCCATGGCACGCACCGTGTGGGACTCGACCGTCGGCAAGAAGACAGTGATGGCGGTCAGCGGCATCGTCATGCTGCTGTACCTGGTCGTCCACATGATCGGGAACCTGAAGATCTTCTTCGGGGCGGGCGAGTTCAACCACTACGCGCACTGGCTGCGTACCGTCGGCGAGCCGTTCATGCACTACGAGTGGACGCTGTGGATCATCCGGGTCGTCCTGGTCGCCGCAGTGATCGCCCACGCCGTCTCCGCGTACCAGCTCAGCCGCCGCGACATCAGGGCGCGCCCGGACAAGTACGTGCACAAGAAGGCGCGGGCGAGCTACGCCACGCGCACCATGCGCTGGGGCGGCATCATCCTCGCCCTGTTCATCGTGTGGCACCTCCTCGACCTGACCACCGGCACCGTGCACTCCGGCGGCTTCGAGAGCGGCAAGCCCTACCAGAACGTCGTGGACACCTTCTCCACCTGGTACGGCAACACCATCTACATCGTCGCGATGCTCGCCGTCGGACTGCACATCCGGCACGGCTTCTGGAGCGCCGCCCAGACCCTCGGCGTCGGCAGCCGCACCCGCGACCGCGCCCTCAAGACGACCGCCAATGCCCTCGCGCTGCTGCTCACGGCCGGCTTCCTCGCCGTACCCGTGGGCGTCATGACCGGAGTGGTGAGCTGACCATGACTTCCTACACCGACTACACGGCCGGCGAACCGGTCGCCGACACCAAGGCCCCCGCCGGCCCCGTCAACGAGCGCTGGGACACGCGCCGTTTCGAGGCCAAGCTGGTCAACCCCGCCAACCGGCGCGGCAAGACCGTCATCGTCGTCGGCACCGGCCTCGCGGGCGGCTCCGCCGGCGCCACGCTCGCCGAACAGGGCTACCGCGTCGTCCAGTTCTGCTACCAGGACTCCCCACGCCGCGCCCACTCCATCGCCGCGCAGGGCGGCATCAACGCGGCGAAGAACTACCGCAACGACGGCGACTCCGTCCACCGGCTGTTCTACGACACCGTCAAGGGCGGCGACTTCCGCTCGCGCGAGTCCAATGTGCACCGCCTCGCGCAGATCTCCGTCGAGATCATCGACCAGTGCGTGGCGCAGGGCGTGCCCTTCGCCCGCGAGTACGGCGGACTGCTCGACACCCGCTCCTTCGGCGGCGTCCAGGTCTCCCGCACCTTCTACGCGCGCGGCCAGACCGGCCAGCAGCTCCTTTTGGGCGCCTATCAGGCGCTCAGCCGGCAGATCGCGGCCGGCAACATCGAGATGCACGCGCGCACCGAGATGCTCGACCTGATCGTCGTCGACGGGCGGGCCCGCGGCATCGTCGCCCGGGACCTGATCACCGGGAAGACCGACACCTACTTCGCGGACGCCGTCGTCCTCGCCAGCGGCGGCTACGGCAACGTCTTCTATCTGTCGACGAACGCCATGAACTCCAACGCCACCGCGATCTGGCGGGCACACCGGCGCGGCGCCTACTTCGCCAACCCGTGCTTCACCCAGATCCACCCCACCTGCATCCCGCGTACCGGCGACCACCAGTCCAAGCTGACGCTGATGAGCGAGTCGCTGCGCAACGACGGGCGGATCTGGGTCCCGAAGGCCAAGGGCGACGACCGGCCGGCGAGCAGCATCCCCGAGGACGAGCGCGACTACTACCTGGAACGCATCTATCCCTCCTTCGGCAACCTGGTGCCCCGCGACATCGCCTCCCGCGCCGCCAAGAACGTCTGCGACGAGGGCAGGGGGGTGGGCCCCGGCGGCCAGGGCGTCTACCTCGACTTCGCCGACGCCATCGAGCGCATGGGGCGCAAGGCCGTCGAGGCCAGGTACGGCAACCTCTTCGACATGTACCAGCGGATCACCGACGAGGATCCGTACCGGGTGCCGATGCGGATCTACCCCGCCGTGCACTACACGATGGGCGGCCTGTGGGTCGACTACGACCTCCAGACCACGATCCCCGGCCTGTTCGCCATCGGCGAGGCCAACTTCTCCGACCACGGAGCCAACCGGCTCGGCGCCTCCGCCCTGATGCAGGGCCTCGCCGACGGCTACTTCGTCCTCCCGGCGACCGTCAACGACTACCTGGCCCGCAACCCGCACCAGGACGAGATCACCGACGAACACCCGGTGGTGCAGGAGGTGCTGGCCGAGACCCAGGACCGGCTCAACCTGCTGCTGGCCGTCGACGGCGACCGCACCCCCGACTCCTTCCACCGCGAAGTCGGCGAACTCATGTGGGAGTTCTGCGGCATGGCCCGCACCGACACCGGACTGCGCAAGGCCCTGAGCCGCATCCCGCAGATCCGCGAGGAGTTCTGGCGGCGCATCAAGGTCCCCGGCACCGGCGAGGAGTTCAACCAGTCCCTGGAGAAGGCCAACCGCGTCGTCGACTACCTGGAACTCGCCGAGCTCATGTGCCTCGACGCACTGCACCGCGCCGAGTCCTGCGGCGGCCACTTCCGCGAGGAGTCCCAGACCCCCGACGGCGAGGCCGAGCGACGTGACGAGGAGTTCTCCTACGCCGCCGCCTGGGAGTTCACCGGCACCGGCGAGGCGCCGTCCCTGCACAGGGAAGACCTGGTCTTCGAGTACGTCCACCCCACCCAGCGGAGCTACGCATGAAGCTCAACCTGCGCGTCTGGCGGCAGAAGAACGCCGGCGCCGACGGTGCCATGTCCACGTACCAGGTGGACGGCATCTCGCCCGACATGTCCTTCCTGGAGATGCTCGACACCCTCAACGAGGAGCTCATCCTCAAGGGCGAGGACCCGGTCGCCTTCGACCACGACTGCCGCGAGGGCATCTGCGGCGCCTGCTCGCTCGTCATCAACGGCGACGCCCACGGCCCCGAACGCACCACCACCTGCCAGCTGCACATGCGGTCCTTCGAGGACGGCGACACCATCGACGTCGAACCGTGGCGGGCGTCCGCCTTCCCGGTGGTGAAGGACCTGGTGGTCGACCGGTCCGCCTTCGACCGCATCATCCAGGCCGGCGGGTACATCACGGCGCCGACCGGCTCCGCGCCGGAGGCGCACGCGGCGCCGGTGCCGAAGCCGGACGCGGATCTGGCGTTCGAGCACGCGGAGTGCATCGGGTGCGGGGCGTGTGTGGCGGCGTGCCCCAACGGGGCGGCGATGCTGTTCACCTCCGCGAAGGTCAACCACCTCAATGTGCTGCCTCAGGGGGCGCCCGAGCGCGAGACCAGGGTGCTGGACATGGTGGCGCAGATGGATGAGGAGGGGTTCGGAGGGTGCACGCTCGCCGGCGAGTGTGCGACCGCCTGCCCGAAGGGCATTCCCCTGACTTCCATCACCGGGATGAACAAGGAGTGGTTGCGGGCCACCCGCAAGGTGAGCAAGCGGTAGTCGCCCCTGGAGGGGCGCTTCAGTGAACGTTCGCCGTCACGTGCGGACGGGCGGGGTCGGGGTGGTGCTCCCCCGGCCCCGTTTCGCTCGCGTTCCCGGGGTTCAGCTGCTCCACATCCCTGCTCCCGGCGCCGGTCACGTACACGCCAACCCCGGCCGGGAGAACAGGGGTGTCCCCACCCGCTCCGGCGCGTGATCAGGAGAGAGCCATGACCGGCGTGCTGACCGCAGACCACCCCCCGAAGCCCACCGCACCCTCCCGCTACACCGTCACCCTCGCCCGCGACGAGGAGGACGTACGGGCCGCGCAGCGGCTGCGGTACGACGTCTTCGCGGGGGAGATGGGCGCCCTGCTGTCCACCCCGCAGCCGGGGCTCGACGCCGACCCCTTCGACGCCTACTGCGACCACCTGCTCGTACGGGAGGAGACGAGCGGGCAGGTCGTCGGCACCTACCGGCTGCTGCCGCCCGAGCGCGCCGGCATCGCCGGACGGCTGTACGCGGAGGGGGAGTTCGACCTCTCCGGGCTGGACGCGATACGGCCCTCCCTCGTCGAGGTCGGCCGCAGCTGTGTGCACCCCGGCCACCGGGACGGGGCGGTCATCGGGCTCATCTGGGCCGGCATCGCCCGCTACATGACCGACCGCGGCCACGCCTGGCTGGCGGGCTGCTGCTCCATCCCGCTCGCCGACGGCGGCACGCTCGCCTCCGCCACCTGGGACCGGGTGAGGGCGAAGCACCTCGCGCCCGAGGAGTACCGGGTACGGCCGCTGCTGCCCTGGCAGCCGAAGGCCTCCGGCCCCGCCGCCGCCCCCGCGGATCTGCCCGCCCTGCTGCGCGGCTACCTCAGGCTCGGCGCCTGGGTGTGCGGGGAGCCCGCGCACGACGCCGACTTCGGCGTCGCCGACCTCTATGTGCTGCTGCCGATGAACCGGGTCGACCCCCGCTATCTGCGGCACTTCCTCTCCCTCGTCCCCGCCTGATGAGCGTCTGGCTGCCGGGGGCGCCCTGCACCCCGCGCGGCTGCGTGGAACCGACGGAGCGCGCGGCCGCCGTACCGCTGGCGGTGCTGCGGCTGTCGGCCGTCGGGCTGCTGATGCTCGCCGGGATCGCGCTGCTCCCGCTCGGGCGGCGCGTCCCGGCGGGCGTGGTGCGCCGGTGGTGCCGGTGGATCGTGCGGGCCGCCGGGGTCAGGGTCCGGATCGCCGGGGCCGCGCCGCCCACGGGCGGACTGCTGCTCGTCGCCAACCACATCTCCTGGCTGGACGTTCCGCTGCTGGCGGCCGTCCGCCCGGCCCGGATGCTGGCCAAGGCCGAGGTGCGGCGCTGGCCCGTGGCGGGGGCGCTGGCCGCGCGCGGCGGTGTGCTGTTCATCGACCGTGACCGGCTGCGTGCCCTGCCGGAGACGGTCGCCGCGCTCACCACGGTCCTGCGCGACGGCGCGGCGGTCGCGGCGTTCCCGGAGGGCAGCACCTGGTGCGGAAGGGCCCGGGGACACTTCCGCCGGGCGGTGTTCCAGGCGGCGCTGGACGCCGGGGTCCCGGTGCAGCCGGTCCGGATCCGCTACCGCGGTGTGCGCGGCACCCCGGCCACCACGCCGGCCTTCGTCGGCGACGACACGCTGCTCGCCTCGCTGTGGCGCGTGGCGTCGGCGCGGGGTGTGACCGCCGAGGTCGAGGTGCGGGAGCCCATTCCGGCGGGGCGTCACGACGACCGCCGCGCCCTGGCGCGCGCGGCGCAGCCGGAGGTGCCGGCGGGGCACGCGTGACGGTGGCCACGGGTGAGCGCTGTGGAAAATTAAGTACTTTTTGTCGCTTTCATGCCGTTTTCGGCAGAGTTTCCGGAGAACCCGTCAGAGGCGACCTTCGAAAGGAGGGTGATGGAAGATGATCACCCGCGAAGACATCTCGATCCTGCTGGACCACCCGGTGTACGACGGGGACGGGAACAAGGTCGGCGACGCGAAGCACGTCTTCCTCGACGACGCCAGTGGACGCCCCGAGTGGGTGACCGTCAAGACAGGCATGTTCGGCTCGAGCGAGTCGTTCGTCCCCATCCGTGACGCCGCCCTGGTGCAGGATCACCTCGAGGTTCCCTATCCCAAGGAAAAGATCAAGGGCGCGCCCAGTGTCGACATCGACGCGGGCGGTCATCTGTCGATGGACGAGGAGCATCGTCTGTACGAGTACTACGGCATCGACTGGGGCTCCGTGCTGAAGGATCCGGACGATGGCGGCCGGTCGCCCGGTGCGGGCACGGGCACGACCACCGGCACGGGTACGGGTGGTACGGGTACGGCGGGTGCCGCCGGGGCCGCGGGTGCGGCCGGTGTGGCTGGTGCCGCAGGCGCGGCGGGCATCGCCGGCCGTCGTGGCGACACCGCCTCCCGGACGGGGGCGCCGGGGACGACGGCGGGCGCCGCGGGTTCCGCCGGTGCCGCCGGCTCCGCGGGCACGGCCGGCCGACGGAGCGAAGCCAGGGCCGCGAAGCGCGGTGGCGAGGCCATGACGCGCTCCGAGGAGCATCTGCGCGTCGGCGTCGAGCGGCACGAGACCGGACGGGCCAGGCTGCGGAAGTACGTGGTCACGGAGGAGGTCCAGCAGACCGTGCCGGTGCGCCACGAGGAAGTCCGCGTGGTGCGTGAGCCGATCACCGACGCGAACCGCGGTGACGCGATGTCGGGCCCGGCCTTCAAGGAGGACGAGCACGAGGTCACGCTGCATGCGGAGC
This sequence comes from Streptomyces sp. NRRL WC-3626, assembly GCF_000718785.1. Classification (GTDB taxonomy): domain Bacteria; phylum Actinomycetota; class Actinomycetes; order Streptomycetales; family Streptomycetaceae; genus Streptomyces; species Streptomyces edwardsiae. The sequence goes on from NZ_JOCA01000024.1 coordinate 11,498, forward strand.
GGCCGGTCGTCGAGACGGAGGCGGTGCCGGTCGAGCGGGTGCGGATGACCACCGAGGAGAAGGTCACGGAGGAGACGGTGCGGGGACGCGTGCGCAAGGAGCGCATCGAGGCGGAGACGGAGATGAACGAGGAGCCCGGCCGCCGCCCCGGCCGCGACATCCCCAAGCGGGGCCGCGAATAGCCCGTCCCCCGCTCACTCGCGCGGCCGGCACCGACGGGGTGCCGGCCGCGCCCACTCGTGCCGCCCTGCGGCACGCCCGCCCGCGGGAACGCGGAGGTGGCGGTTAGGGTCGGGGGATGACGGGAAGTGGGAGTTCGTCGGCTCTGGCTGTTTTCGACGTTGACAACACGCTTGCCGATACCGCGCATCGGCAGCATTTTCTGGAGCGCCGGCCACGGGACTGGGACGGCTTCTTCGCGGCCGCGCCCCAGGATCCCCCGCTCGCGGAAGGCATCGCACTCGTCCACGAAAGTGCGAAGGAGTGCGAGATCGTCTATCTCACCGGCCGCCCCGAACGCTGCCGCCGCGACACCCTCGACTGGCTCGCAGCCCGGCAACTGCCCGCAGGCGACCTGTACATGCGCGGTAACGCGGACCGCCGCCCCGCCCGTCACACCAAACTCGCGGTGCTGCGCCGCCTCGCCCGCACCCGCGACATCCGCGTCCTCGTGGACGACGACGAACTGGTCTGCCAGGACGCCCGAAAGGCGGGCTTCACCGTCGTCCACGCCCGTTGGGCCGCCCCCAGTGGCGACCTGAAGGACGCGCAGGAGCGCGAGGGCCGGACCTGATCAGTCCGACTCGTCCAGGCGGAAGCCCACCTTCAGCCCCACCTGCCAGTGCGCGACCTGCCCGTCCTCGATCTGCCCGCGCACCTGGGTCACCTCGAACCAGTCGAGATTGCGCAGCGTCTGCGAGGCGCGCGCGATGCCGTTGCGTACGGCCTCGTCGACGCCGTCCGGCGAGGTACCGACGATCTCCGTGACCCGGTAGGTGTGATTCGACATAGGACTGCTCCTCTCATGTCACTCCACCGTGCCCCACGCCACGGCCGGGCGCGAGGCGTCGGCCCCGTTCGCCTGACCGCTTGACCTACTCATTGGTCCATACCAAGATACGGAGCACCCGCCCGAGCCCCGCTCGCCCCCCACGTCGGGCCCACCCTGTCCGTCAGACAGAAACAGGACCCCTCGTGAGACGCCCCCTGCTTGCCCTCGTCTGTGTGTCCGCCTCGCTGCTCAGCGGCTGTGGCCTGATGCCCGGCGACGCGGAACGGAGCACGGTCACCGTGTGGCTGATGCAGCACAGCGCGTCACAGGAGTATCTGGACCGCTTCACCGAGGAGTTCGAGCGCGAGCACCCCGACCTCGACCTCGACCTCCGCATCCAGGAGTGGACCGGCATCGGCGAGAAGGTGCAGGGGGCCCTGGAATCGAACGACGCGGACGGCCCCGACGTCATCGAGGTCGGCAACACCCAGGTCGCCACGTACGCGGAGGGCGACGGACTGCTCGACCTCACCCTGGAGTCCATGCGGGACTGGGGCCGCGACGACTGGCTGCCCGGCCTCGCCGAACCCGGCCAGTGGGGCTCCCAGCAGTACGGCATCCCCTGGTACGCGGCCAACCGGGTCGTCATCTACCGCAAGGACCTCTTCCGCGAGGCCGGCATCACCGCCCCGCCGAAGACCCGCGACGAGTGGCTCACCCTCACCGAGGAGCTCGACACCGGCGGCAACCAGGGCATCTACCTCGCCGGCCAGGACTGGTACACCCTCGCCGGCTTCATCTGGGAGGAGGGCGGTGAACTCGCCAAGGAACATGACGGCGTCTGGCGCGGGGCGCTCGACAGCCCGGCGGCCCTGAGCGGCATGGACTTCTACCGGCGGCTCCAGGCGCTCGGCGACGGACCGGCCGACGCCGACGAGGAACACCCCCCGCAGGCGGGCGTGTTCGCCGACGGCAAGGTCGCGCAGGTCGTCGCCGTACCGGGACTGGCGAGCGCCATCCTCAAGCAGAACCCGGACCTGAAAGGCGAGTTGGGCTACTTCCCGGTGCCCGGCAGGACCGCCGACAAGCCGGGCGCCGTCTTCACCGGAGGCTCCGACCTCGTCATCCCCGCCAAGACCGACGCCCGGGAGGGCGCCGTCGAGGTCGTCGCCGCCCTGACCGGCGCCCAGTGGAACACCGAGCTGGCCCGCACCATGAACTACGTCCCCAACAAGGCCGGGCTCGCCGAGTCGGTGGCGGGGGAGGAGGGGGTCGCGGCCATGGCGGCCGGAGCCGCACAGGGCCGGGCGACCCCCATCACACCCCAGTGGAGCGAGGTCGAGGCGGACAACCCGATCAAGGAGTACATGACCAAGGTGCTCACCGGCTCCGACCCGGCCACCGAGGCCGAACGCGCCGCACGGCGCATCACCGAAGCCCTGGCCTTCGACTAGGGCGATGCGCCGCTCCCGTCAGCGGGCGACGCTCAGCGACAGTGCGAACCGCCCCTCCCCGTCCGTCCACCACCGGGTCAGCTCCAGTTCCGCGGCCGACAGTTCCCCGCGCACTCCCTCCTTGCGGAACTTCGCCGACACCTCGGTGCGCAGATCCTCGCCCGCCGCGAAGTCCACGGCGAGTCCCAGGGCGGGGATCTTCACCGTCTGCGCGGTACGCGAGCGCAGCCGCATCTCGATCCACTCGTTCTCGGCGTCCCACACCGCCACATGACGGAACGCGTCCGGATCGAAGTCGGCGCCCAGCTCCCGGTTGACGACGGTCAGCACGTTCTTGTTGAACGCGGCCGTCACCCCGGCCGCGTCGTCGTACGCCCGGACCAGAACCTCCTCGTCCTTCACCAGGTCGGTGCCGAGCAGCAGGGCGTCGCCCGGGGCGAGCAGGGTGCGGACGGCGGCGAGGAACGCGGCACGTTCGGCGGGGAGGAGATTGCCGATGGTGCCGCCGAGGAACGCCACCAGCCGCGGTCCCGGCGTCCGAGGCAGCGTCATTCGGGCGGTGAAGTCGGCGATCAGCGCGTGCACTTCCAGCCCGGGCCGCTCGGCGACGAGCGCCTCCCCGGCCAGGGTGAGGGCGCTCTCGCTGACGTCGACCGGGACATAGGTGTGCAGCCCGGTCAGCGCGTCGATGAGATGGCGGGTCTTCTCCGAGGAGCCGGAGCCCAGTTCGACCAGGGTGCGGGCGCCGGACGCGTCGGCGATCTCCTCCGAGCGGGCGCGCAGGATCTCGCGCTCCGCACGGGTCGGGTAGTACTCGGGCAGCGCGGTGATCTCCTCGAACAGCTCGCTGCCGCGCGCGTCGTAGAACCACTTCGGCGGCAGCGTCTTCGGGCTGCCGGTCAGGCCCTCCTGGACGTCGCAGCGCAGGGCGGCGTCCGTGGTGTCCTCGGGCAGGGTGCGGGTGAGATGGAACGGACTCACGTGAGGGGCTCCTTGAGCGGGGTCAGCAGGACGTCCGTGGGGTTCGCCGCGAGGAGGGTGCGGTCGGGGACCTGCTGCCAGTGGGGGTCGTCGTCGTAGGGCTCGGAGGCCACGACGGTGCCGCCGCCGGCCCGGGTGAGGTACCACAGGGTGTCGCCCCACGCGGTCGCGGTGATGGTGTCGCCGTTGGTGAGCAGCAGGTTGAGCCGGGCGGCCGGGGCCGCGGCGGCGACCTCCAGGACGGTGTCGGCCATGGCCTGTCCCTCCGTGTCACCCGCCCGCAGCCGGGCCAGGACCAGGGCCCACACGAACGCGGAGTCGTTGCGCGCCTCGAGCGACAGCACGTCCGCGGCGGACAGGGACGACACCAGCGGCGCGAGCGACCCCGGCCAGCCGGGGACCGCCCCGTTGTGGCTGAACAGCCAGGTCCCCGCGGCGAAGGGTGCTGCCGCGGCTTCAGCGTCGGCGCCGGAGAGCGTGGCGTCCCGTACGGCGGCCAGCAGCGCCCGGGTGCGTACGACGCGGGCGAGGTCGGCGAAGGACAGGTCCGCCCAGATGGGCCCGGAGCGCCGGTAGCGGCCCGGCACCGGATCGCCGTCCGCGTACCAGCCGATGCCGAAGCCGTCCGCGTTGACCGTGCCGTAGCGCTGGTGACGGGGCGCCCAGGACTGCCGGTACAGACCGTGTGCGGGCTTCACCAGCAGCTCGCCCAGCGTCTCCTTGGGTCCCACGTACGCGATATGGCGGCACATCAGACGTTCTCCGAGCGGGCGGTGCGGAATCCGGAGAAGATCTGGCGGCGGATGGGCAGGTCCCAGTTGCGGAACGTGCCCCGGCAGGCGACCGCGTCCACGGCGAACGAGCCACCGCGCAGCACTTTGTGCTCGGGCCCGAAGAATACTTCCGAGTACTCCTTGTACGGGAAGGCTTTGAAGCCGGGGTAGGGGGTGAAGTCGCTGGACGTCCATTCCCACACGTCGCCGATCAGCTGCCGTACGCCGAGCGGTGACTCACCGGCCGGGTAGCTGCCGGCGGGTGCGGGGCGCAGATGGCGCTGGCCGAGGTTGGCGTGTTCGGGGGTGGGGTCGGCGTCGCCCCAGGGGTAGCGCATGGTGCGGTCGCCGGCCGGGTCGTGGCGGGCGGCCTTCTCCCATTCCGTCTCGGTCGGCAGCCGCCGCCCGGCCCAGCGGGCGTAGGCGTCGGCCTCGTACCAGCACACGTGCAGGACCGGTTCGTGCGGCGGCACCACCTCGGTCACCCCGAAGCGGCGCCGCAGCCACTGCCGGCCGTCCCGGCGCCAGAACAGCGGAGCGGTGAGCTGGTTGCGGCGGACATGAGCCCAGCCGTCCGGCGTCCACCAGCGCGGATCGTCGTAGCCGCCGTCCTCGATGAAGGCCTGGTACGCGCCGTTCGTCACCGGCGTGGTGTCGATGTGGAAGGAGGCCACCTCGCGCCGGTGCGCGGGCCGTTCGTTGTCGAGTGCCCACGGCTCGCTGGAGGTGCCCATGGTGAACGGGCCGCCCGGAACCAGGACTTCGGCCGGGCCGGTGAACAGCGGCACCGGCTCCGGGTCCGGTGCGGTCAGCACCCGCGGGCCCTTGCGGAGCTGGTGGGTGATGAGCATGGTCTCGTCGTGCTGCTGCTCGTGCTGGGCGATCATCCCGAAGGCGAAACCCGCCTCCGTCAGCCGCGTCCCGCCGAACGCGGTCCCCTCCAGCACGTCCAGCGCCCGGCCGCGCACATCGGCCGCGTACCGGCGGGCCTCCCGCGGCGGCAGCAGCGGCAGACTCGGACGTTCCGCACGCGGATGCTCGAAGGCGTCGTACAGGGTGTCGATCTCGGGCCGTATCGCCTCCTGCCCGGCCACGGCCCGCAGCAGCCACTGCTCCTCCTGATTGCCGATATGGGCGAGGTCCCACACCAGCGGAGACATCAACGGCGAGTGCTGCGCGGTCAGATCGGGCCCCTCCACGCAGTCGGTCAACAGCGTGGTGCGCTCCCGCGCGGTGATCAGCGAGGCGACCGCGCGCTCGCGCAGGACTTCGGCGTCGAGGGCGGGGTCGGTCATGAGGGGGTGTCCTTCCCGTGCGGGTGCGTGGTGCGGGCGGCGGCGGCCGTGGCGCGCAGCCGGTCGAGCGTGTCGTCGGCCGGGCAGCGGCCCCGCGCGACATGACGGTCCCGGTAGGCGGCGACCGCCCCGGTCACCCCGTCGTCGGCGCCCAGCCGTGGCAGGGCGTCCAGTGCCGCCGCGAAGCAGACGGCGGCCACCTCGCGCAGCTCCGGATCGGCGAGGCCGACGCGGGCCGCGTCCTCGTACAGGGGATTGTGCGGCGCGGGGCGGCCGTGCGCCCGCTCGGCCAGCGGCTTCACCGCCCGGTAGGCGGTCTCGGCGGCCTGCGGATCGTCGAACAGCGCCGCGACCACGGCCAGCGGCACGATCCAGCCGTCGTCACCCGGCTGCGCGTCGATCATGCGCAGCTCCAGATGACCGCGCGGCCGGACCGGCGGGAACAGGGTCGTCGCGTGATAGTCGAAGTCGTCCCGGGTCGGCGGCCTCGGCGCCCCGGACCTGATCCACTCCCGGAAGGTGAGCCCGTCCGGCACCTGCCAGGGCCCGGCGTCCTGCCGTACGCACATCACGGGCGAGTCCAGGACGTGCCGCGCCCAGGCGCCGCGCGGGTCGGCGTCCAGCACCGGGCCGCCGGCCCGGCCGGGGCCGATCTGCGTCCAGCGCAGCTGCCGGGTGGACAGCCAGCCGGTCGGCCGGCCACCGGCGACGGGGGAGTTGGCGAACACGGCGACCAGGACCGCGCCCAGGTGGTGCGCCAGCCACCAGCGCCGTACATGGCCGAGCGGGCCGGGCTCCTCGTACCCGGCGTCCACGCACACCTGCACGGAGGCGGAGGCGCGCATCATGGCCCGGCCGGCGGGGCCGGTGCGGTCGAGACAGGCCTCCATGGCGTCGTAGCGCGGCTGTCTCAAGAACCGGCGGGGGGTGTGCCAGGGGTCGTGGCCGAGGCCGGCGAGGACCAGCCCGTCCTCGCGCAGGACCGCGCGGACGGCGTCCAGATCGGCGGAGACGGTACGGACGCATTCCATCAGGGAGGCGGCGGGCGGCGAGCTCAGCTCCAGCTGGCCGCCGGGCTCGACGGTGAGCGCCGACCTCAGGGTCACGGTCCGCAGTGCGGCGTAGGCCGCTTCGAGACGTTCGGGTGATACGGGGAGCCGCGGATCCCGCAGCTCGTGGACGAGCCATTCCACCTCGACGCCGAGGCGGCGCGGCGGTCCGGTCTTGAAGCAGATACCCCGTGCCAGGGCCTCCACCTCGGCTTCTGTGACAGCGGTACGCGGCTCGATACAGCCGCCTGCCGAATCGGACATAGTCGGGATCCTCCTGAGATTCCACCATGTCGCCGGCCCGGAGCCACCTCGGCCCGGCCCGGCACCAACTCGTCCAGCCAAAACCTTCGCGTCGCCCTGCACAAGGGCGCCTGGCGGGGCGTTCCGGGTCGGTAATCCCTTCGTCCGGCCTGTTCCCGGCGGTTTTCCGCCCGTTTCCCGGGCCTTCCCCGGAGGCGGAAACTCCGTTGCGCCGCGTCACCAGCATCGCTCAGGATGCGTGCATGAGCACGACGAGGGAGATCACGGGGCGTGTGCTCACGGCGGCCACGGGGGTGTCGCCCTGAGCGCGCGCCCGCGTGGTGTCGCCCGGGAGACCGAGCGGATCGTGGCGGCGGGCACCCGCCGTGCACCCGGCGGTCACGAGGTGTCCGTCGCGTCCCGGACCGGCACCCGTTCTCCACGGACCGGGTGATCCACTCACCCGCCGTGCCGGTCCTCCGACGGCCTGCCCGCGGGGATCAGTTCCAGCCGTACCGCTCCCGCAGCCGCTGACGCACGAGGTTGAACCGCATCCGGTCCAGCGCGCACGCCTCCCGGCGCATGCCCTCGTCGTGCAGCCGCAGCACCCGGTCCACGGCGACCCACGAGTCGCGGCCCGACCGGTCCCACGGCCCGCTGCCGATCGGCACCCACTCCCGGTCCCCGTTGTGCGCCTTGCTGGACAGCATCACGGCGAGAACCGTGCCGCCCGCCTCCCGCGCGACCACGAGCACGGGACGGTCCTTGCCCCGGCCGTCGTTCTCCTCATAGGGGACCCAGGTCCAGACGATCTCTCCCGGATCGGGGTCGCCGTCGTGCGCCGGCGCGTACTCGGTGCGCACCCGGCCCACCTCGCGGGGCGCGGCCTCGACGGTGGCGGAAGGACCGTACCGGCCCGGGGCGTTGTCAGTGTCGAAAGCGGTCACCCGCGTACCGTACGGCACGCGGGCGACCACATGTTCGAGACCCTTCCGGCCCCGGCCGGCTACGGGCGGATCCTCACCGGGCGGCTGTTGTACGCCGCCGCCTCCAGCACCGGACGGCCCGATCCGAGCGACCGCCGCGGCCAGGACACGGTGACCGTCCGCGACTCCCCGGGCAGCAGCCACAGGTAGTTGTCGCTGTACAGCGTCGGCAGCACCCGCTCACCGTCGTCGTCCAGCAGGGACAGCCGGACCATGGCCGCCACGGCCGTACCGCGGTTGCGGACGGTCGCCGTCAGCTCGTGCCGGTCGCCCTCGCGGGACAGCCGCCGCACCGACCCGGTCACCCGCACCTGCTCGGCCCTGCCCAGCGCCCGCATGGCGGACGGGTCCCGGTAGCGCCAGTAGGTGTTGCGGGAGAGCTCCCCGCCGTCGGAGTCCTCCAGCGTCAGCCGCAGCAGATGCAGGTCCGGCAGGCCGTCGCGCCAGTCCGCCGTGAACGCCTCCGCGGTGGCGGCGGGCGCCAGATCGACCCGGGCGCTTCGGCTGCCGCCGAGCCGGCGGCCCGACAGGTCGTACAGCCCGGCGGTGACGGTGGCGTTCCGCAGCCGCTTCGGTGTGTGGTTGACCGCGAGGACCCGCCAGTTCACCGGGTCGGCCTGTACATGGAGGGGTTCGCAGGCGGCGCGGACGCCGTAGTACATGCCGTTGACGTCGAAGTCGTAGTCGTACGTCTGCCAGACCGTGCTGTGCCAGGCCGGGTGGGACATCCACAGCATCAGACCGGTGGCGTTGTCCCACAGGTTGGCGTTCCACGCCTCGAACATGGCGCGGCCGTTCTCGTAGTTGACGAACTGCGCCTTGCGGGCGAAGTCGTCCAGACCGTCGGCCTCACCCAGCCGGGCCTCGATCGCCTTGCGGTAGTTCTGCGGCGACTGATTCCCGCGCTCGCTCCAGTCGTGGTAGTACCAGGCCCCCTCGATCGGCCACTCCGGCTCGTCACCCGTCAGACTGCGGATGCTCGCCGCGGTGGAGACGACCGGCATGCCGATCTCGGTGTGGAAGCCGAAGTCCTTGCTGCCGTACGACGACGGGTCGAAGTACCGTTCCGGCTCCACCCAGCCGTAGGGGCCGCCGCCGGTGACGATGCCACCGGCCGAGTTGTTCTGGTACAGAATGCCAGGCGCCTGCCGCTCGACCGCCTCGCGCATGCCCTTGTCGATCTCGGCCGGCGGATCGCCCTCGTTGGCGCCGCACCACACCACGACGCTCGGGTGGATGCGGTAGCGCAGTACGGTGTCCCGCGCGGTGGAGACGAAGGCGTCACGGTCCGGCGGGTCCATGGCCCAGGCGTTGGGGAAGTCGTTCCACACCAGGATGCCGTGCTCGTCGCAGGCGGCGAAGAACTCCTCCCGGTCGCTGCTGCCGACCCAGTTGCGGATCATGGTGAAGTTCATGTCCCGGTGCATCCGCACCGCCGCGTCCATCCGCTCCCGCGGCATCCGGCGCAGCAGCTCGTCCCAGCCCCAGTTGCCGCCGCGGGCCAGCACCCGGACACCGTTGACGCTGATCCTCAGCGGCTCGGGGGTGTTGTCGACGGAGGCCACGTCCGTCCACTTCTCGCCGTCGTCGGACACCTGGACGACGTAGGTCTTCGGGTACGCGCTCTCCCACACCACGGCCACCCGGTCGAACCGCTTCGGTGCGCCCAGGTCGACCCGGATCCACTGCTGGTCCTCGTAGCGTGAGGACCAGCGGGTGCCCGGGTCGCCGTCGGTGGCGTGCGAGGCCGGGTGGTCGGACTCCTGGGTGGAGGCGGTCGCCTCCTTGCGCAGCGCGAGGTCCGTGCCCGGCTCGGCGCTGTCGACGACCCCGAGGGACCACAGCGAGTTGCCCCAGGTGGTGTTGCGTATCCCGCAGGCGAGCCGGACGTAGCGGGCGGTGCGCGCCTCGAAGTCCGTCACCCTGAGGCTCGCGCTGCCGTTGTTGAACGGCAGCGGCACCGCGCCGTTGTCCACCGCCGCCGCGTCGGTCCACTCCGAGCCGTCCGCGGAGACCTGCACCACGAACGACTTGGCGTACGCCTGCTCCCAGACCAGGTCGACCCGGTCGAAGGACCGCTCGGAGCCCAGGTCGACCCGGATCCACTGGTCGTCCTCGAAGGCCGAGGACCAGCGGGTGCCCGGATCGCCGTCGGTCGCGTTCGCGGCGCCGTGGTCGTCGCCGTCCGCGCTGGACGCGTCCGCGTCGGCGTGCAGGGCGAGGTCCGCCGTGGGCCGCGTGCTGTCGAACACGGACAGGGCCCACAGCGAACTGCCCCACGAGGTGGCCCTGGTGAGACACCTGACCCGTATGTGCCGGGCCTGCCGCCGCTCGAAGGTGACCGACTGGGTGTACGCGTCGCCGGAGGCCGTGAACGGCAGCGGCACGTCGTACGCGTAGCCGAACTGGCGGATACCGAAGCGGGTGGTGCGGCGGTCGCTCTCGGAGCCGCCGGCCGTGGCGGTCAGGGTGAGGTCGTGGAGCCGGGCCTCACCGAGCCCGTTGGGCCACCACAGTTCGGGATCGCGCAGCCGCAACCGCCCGAAGGCGTCGGGGGAGAAGACGACGTCGACGCTCCGTCCGGCCGGCACGGTGACGGCCCTGCTCACCCGTACGCCCTCGAACGCCGCGGTGACGGTCGCCTCGTGGTCGGAGTCGTCGGCGTTGCGGACCGGGACGACGATGGTCAGCTCCGCCACCGAGAGGTCCGGGAGCTTCGGCAGCACGGTGTCCACACGCGGGTCGCCGATGACGATCTGCCCGGTCGATCTCAGCCGGACGTGGTTCCAGATCCCGGCCGCCCGGTCACGCACGGCGGGCATCCAGTCCCAGCCGGAAGCGGCGAGATACGTGGGGGAGTTGAGGTTCATCTGTCCGGCGCCCGCGTCCACCCAGGCCTCACCGGCCGGGCCCTTGTCGCCGGGGCTGCCGGGGACGGGCAACGGGGTGATCCTCACCGCGAGGGCGTTCTCCCCGTGGGCCGCGAGCAGCCCGGTCACGTCGTGCGCGGAGCGGGCGAACGGGTGGGTCAGATCGCCCGCCTTCTCGCCGTTCAGCCAGATGTCGGCGCGGTGGTTGACGCCGTCGAACTCCAGCCAGATCCGGCGGCCGGCACCGGTGCGCAGCCCGCGCGGCAGCTCGAAGTCCCGCTTGTACCACCAGGAGTGCCGGGAAAGCGCCTCCGGGATCCGCAGGTTGTTGAGGCCCGACACGGGGTCGGGCAGTTTGCCCTGGTCGACGAGCGAGGCGAGGACCGTGCCGGGCACGGTGGCGGGCAGCCAGCCACTGGTGTCCACGGACGTCCTGGACAGTCCCGGACCGTCGTCCCCGGCCCAGTCGTCCATCGTCAGCCGCCAGCCGGACTCCAGCGGTACCGTGCCGTCCTCGGCCTGCCTCAGCTCGGGCGCGTTGCCGTGGCGGGTGCCCCAGTCCGTCCACCCGGTGGCCGAGGGGCGGTGGCCCCTGGCGGTGCCGTACACCTCGAAACCGTTGACGCCGAGGGGGAGCGGGCCGGAGCGGCGGCGGGACGTCATCCGCACCCAGCGGGCCGCCACCTTGCGGGTGAGCTGGATGTTCACCACGCCCCCGGTTCCGGCGGCGGTGCGGTAGACGTCCGTCCACCGGGTGTGGTCCGTGCTGGTCTCGACGACGAACTCGAGCGAGTAGCTCGACTGGATCTCCTTGCCCGTCGTACCGCTGTGCGGATTGCCGGAGGTGGGCGGGGTGAACACCGGGTCGCCCGCGTCGGCCTCGAAGGTCAGCCGGATCCAGTCGACCTCGCAGACGGCCTGCAGGTCCACCGTGATCCACTGCGGATCGCCGGACCCCGCCCGCCAGCCGCTGCCTCCGACACCGGGCGAGGCCAGCCGGTCGACCGCGAACGAGCCCGGGGTGGGCGCGTAGTCCGTGGAGGACACGGTGACCGGCCGGTGCAGGGCGAGCTCACCGGGGGCGGACGGGTTGGCCGGGGTCTCGGCGACGGCGGCCCGGGCGCTGGACACCGGGAGCAGCGAGCCGAGACCGAAACCGGCCAGCAGCGTGGATCCCGTGGTGACGACAGACCGCCGCGAGGGATGACGCGGCGGGTCCGACTTTTCTTTCATGAGCGTGAAGTCCCATCAGAAAGCAGCGGAACGAGCCCGTGACGGCCTCGCCCGCCCCTGGTGCCGAACGGAATGACAACGTTGCCAAAGGCTGTGGCGCGGGATGCCTTCTGTCAAGAGCTGTGGCGGTGGTGGCCGGTGGGTCGCGGTTGGCGGGCGACGTCACGGGTGTACGCGTGGGCAAACATGTCTGATTCGCCTTTGCGGGTGGAACCCGTTGGACATGGGCAGGACCGCGCTGATCGTCATCGACATGATCAACACCTACGACCATGTGGACGCCGGCCGTCTCATCCCGTCCGCCGAGACGGTCGTCCCCGTCGTCTCCGCCCTGCTGGAGCGTGCGCGGCGGCAGGACGTCCCGGTGATCTACGTCAACGACAACTTCGGCGAGTGGCGCTCCCACCACGGCGAGCTGCTCGAGAAGGCCCTGGCGGGGCCGTACGCGCACCTGGTGGAACCGCTGCTGCCGGACGACTCCTCGCTCTTCGTCGTCAAGGCCCGGCACTCCGTCTTCTTCGAGACGCCGCTCGGCTATCTGCTCAACCAGCAGGGCATCGACCGGCTCGTGCTGTGCGGCCAGGTCACGGAGCAGTGCGTCCTCTACTCGTCGCTGGACGCGCACATCCGCCACCTCGACGTGGTCGTCCCGCGTGACGGCGTGGCCCACATCCATGCCGATCTGGCGGATGCGGCCTTGCGGATGATGGAACGCAACATGGGCGCGCATGTGTGCGACAGCGACGAGCTGTGGAGCTGAGGCGCGGTGAGGCGTCCACGTGGGGGCGACACTGGTGTCATGAGCAGCACTGCCGGTCTGCCCCGTGAGGTTCGCGCCTATGCGGAGGAGTTGGTGCGGCGTACGCGCGCGGTCTGCGGGCCGCGGCTCGTGAGCGTGTTCGCCGTCGGGTCCCTCGCCCTCGGCGACTACCGGCACGGGCGCAGCGACATCGACGTCACCGTGGTGGTGGACCGGTCGCTTCCCGGGCGGGCGCTGTCCGAACTGGCCGGGGCGCTGGCCCATCCCGGGCTCGCCTGTCCCGCCGCCGGGCTGGAACTGGTCGTGTATCCCGCCGACGCCGTCGGGCGTCCGTCGGGGCGGGCGGGGTACCTCATGGATCTCAACACCGGGCCGTCGCTGCCCGAGCGGGTGAGCTACGACGCCGAGGAGGCGTCCGCCTTCTGGTACGTCCTCGACCGGTCGGTCGCCCGGCAGGCCGGCCTTCCGCTGTTCGGTGCGCCGGTGCGGGACGTCGTCGCGGCGCCGGGGCGGGGCGACGTGCTCGCCGCGCTCCGGGCCTCGGTGCGGGAGCATGCCGAGGGGGACGGGCATGTGGGGGACAACCGGGTGCTCAACGGGTGCCGGTCCGTGGTGTGGTGCCGTACCGGGCGGTGGGTCGCCAAGCGTCGGGCGGGTGAGGCCGTCGCTGCTTCGGAGGCTCGGTTCCGGCCGCTGATCCGGAGTGCGTCGCGCAGCTTCGAGCTGCCCCGTGAGAGCGCGCCCGCGCTGCCGGTGGGGGACGTGCGGGAGTTCTTGGCGTGGGTCGCCGGGAGGGTCGACGAGGCCGCCGGGCCTTGTCAGGGGGTGCCGGGGACGGGTTAGGCTCTGCTGCGCGGCATCGCGTGTCGGTCACCGGCTGGGTGAGGCATGGAGGCGCCGCGAATGCCCGTGGAGGCATTGCACCGTGTCAGTCGAGTTCAACCACACCATTGTTCTCTCCCGTGACCGGGAGAAGTCCGCCCGTTTCCTCGCCGAGATCCTGGGGCTCGAGGTCGGAGAGCCGGCCGGGATGTTCCTGCCGGTGACGACCGCCAACGGGGTCACCCTGGATTTCGCCACCGTCGACATCGACTTTCCGATGCAGCACTACGCGTTTCTCGTGTCCGAGGAAGAGTTCGACGGAATCCTCGGGCGGCTCGTGGCCGCCCGGGTTCCCCTTCAGGCGGATCCGCAGGGGCGGCAGCGTCGGTGTATCAACCGTAATGACGGAGGGCGGGGGGTGTACTTCCTGGATCCGGGCGGGCATGGGCTCGAAGTGATCACCGTCGCGTACGGGGCGGATCCCGCGTCGCCGTTGAACGGGGTGTTCGAGGAGGTTCCCGGGGCTGTGTAGCGGGGAGTGGGGGGTGGGTCCCTTGAGGGCTCACCCCCTTCCCGTTCCCGACCCCGGGGTCTGCCCCCGGACCCCCGGACGCCGGAGGGGCTGAGGGGTGCGGAGGGGGTGCACACCGTTCAGCTGTCGACCGTGATCGCGCACGACCAGCCGTACGGCCCCGGGCGTATGCGCAGGTCCTCCCACGCCACGTCCGTCGGGGGGCTCGCGGTGAGGCGTACGTCCGTGACGGTGGCCAGGGCCAGCCGGATGTCCAGACCGTCCTCCGTCTCGTTCGCCTCCATGTCGACCGGGACCTGGCCGTCCTCCTCCAGCCGGCAGAGGACCTCGTCCAGGAGCGCGGCCAGCAGGTCCTCGTCACTCGGCTCGGCCAGCCGGACGCGGCCCACACAGGTCGGCCGTACCCCGGACACGTCGGCGAAGCACTCCACCATCGCCGCCACCGCCTCCGCCAGACAGTTCTCCCGGCTCGTGGCCCACGCCTCGATCCGGAACTCGTCCTCCTGCGCGACCGCCCGGTGCCCGCTCTCGTGCTCGCTCGTGTCACCGACCATGGAACTCGCCTGCCCGACCCTCGTGAACCCATGCTTCGGGGAGCGGACAGCCGGGTACACGGGTGCCATGCGGTTCCGTGACCGCCGGCAGGCCGGCCGTGAACTCGCCGCACGGCTTCGGGAGCGGCAGGACGAGGGCGCCCTGCCCGACCCCGTCGTGCTGGCCCTGCCCCGCGGCGGTGCCGCCGTGGCCTTCGAGGTCGCCCGCGCGCTGGACGCCCCGCTCGACGTACTCGTCGTACGGAAGATCGGCGCCCCCTTCCACGAGGAGTTCGGTGTCGGCGCGATGGCCGGCGACGGAATTCCGCTGTACGACGAGGACGCCCTGCTGCGGCTGGGGCTGAGCGAGGCCGACCTCGCGCCCGTCGTGGCCCGCGAGCGCGCCGAACTGCGCCGCCGCGAGGAGCGCTACCGTCAGGGCCGGCCCCCGCCCGAACTGGCCGGACGGACCGTGATCGTCGTCGACGACGGACTGGCGACCGGCTCCACCGCCCGCGCCGCACTGCGCGCGCTGCGGGCCCGGGACCCCGGGCATCTCGTCCTGGCCGTGCCGGTCGGCGCGGCGGAGGGGGTCACGCTGATGCGCTCCGAGGCCGACGAGGTGCTGTGCCTGCACGAACCAGCCGCGTTCATGGCCGTCGGCCAGTGGTACGAGGAGTTCGACCAGCTGACCGACGAGGACGTACTGGACGCGCTGCGGAGGGTCTAGGGCCTGTCCGGCGGATCATGCCGGAGACGCGGGGTCTGGCACGCCCATCTGCGGCGTTGTCGTCGGTTGCCAGGGCTCCGCCCTGTCGCCCTCCTCCGCCTTGCAGCCGCACGCACCAGACCCCGCTCACCTGGGCTGCAAAAGCACCGCCGGCTTCCTCCGACGTGATCCGCCGGACAGGCCCTAGCCGGCGCCCGACGGGGTGGTGCACGGTCCGGTCACTGACCGGCCGGGCTGCACGGAACGTCCGCGGGCCTGCTGCGGGAGACGATGCGGGCGCCGCGGTCGTCGACGGCACGGACCTGGAGGGAGCCGCAGCCGCAGCGGGTCCACACCGTGCTGCCGGTCGCGGTGCCGTGCCGGGAGACCATCTGGAACGGCTCGGCGTCGTCCGGCCACCCGCAGTACGGGCAGACGGTGCCGGTCGTGCTGATCATGGTGACTCCTCGGGATCCTCGATCACATGGGTGCACTGACGATTGTCGCGACACGGCAAGGGTGCTCCGTCCCCTCCGTTCACGTCCAGGTTGACTTTGTGCACGCCATCGTTAAGCGTGGGCTTCATGATTGATCTGCGCCGGCTGCACGTCCTCAGGGCGGTCGCCCACTACGGCACGGTCACCGCGGCCGCCCGCGCGCTGCACTTCACCCCGTCCGCCGCCTCCCAGCAGATCCGTCAGCTCGCCCGCGATCTGGACGTCGACCTGCTGGAACCGCAGGGGCGCGGCGTACGGCTCACCCCCGCCGCCGAGAGTCTGCTGGCACACGCCGACGCGATCCAGGCGCGCTGGGACCAGGCCGAGCGGGATCTGCGGGCCGACCACGGCGCGCCGGCCGGGGTGTTGCGAGTCACAGGGTTCCCGGTGGCCATCTCGGTGCTGCTGGCACCCATGGCCGCCCGGCTGAGGAAGCGTCATCCGCGGTTGTCGGTGCGGATCGCCGAGGCGGAGGTGACGCGGAGCTTCGACCTGCTCTTCGAAGGGGCCGTCGATCTGGCCGTCGTCGAGTCCACCCCGGCCAATCCGCCGCTGAGCGACACCCGGTTCGATCAACAGCCGTTGCTGGAGGACCCGTTCGACCTGGTGGTCCCGGCGGGGCACCCGCTGGCCGGGTTCGAGCGGATCGACCTCGCCGAGGCGGCGCGCGAGCCGTGGATCGTGCCGGTGCCCGACAGTCCCTGCCGGCCGCATGTGCTGGCCGCGTGCGGCGCGGCCGGCTTCTCCCCGGACGTCGTCCACCACGCCTGCGACTGGAACGTCACCGCCCAGCTCGTCGCCCACGGCCTCGGCGTCGCCCTGATCCCGCGTCTCGCCCGCCTCACCACGGACCTGCCGATCACCCGCGTGCGCTGCGCCGGCAACCCGCGCCGCACCCTGCTGACCTGCACCCGCGGCGTCGGCCGCACCCGCCCGGCGGTGACGGCGGCCCTGCGCGAACTGCGCGACCTGGCCGCGACGGCGGTCGCCTGAGCCCACGGGGCGCCATACGGCCGCGCGGCTGGGGGGCGCCGTCCGGATCAGGCCGGCTCCAGGCCACTGCGCCCCGTTGCCACCCCGCGACCCCGGCAGGATCCGGACGACACCCCTCAGTGCCCCGGTGCCCCCATGCGCAGGCCGTCCATGATCAGGTCCAGTAGCCGGGTGGCGCGGGGCTGCCAGTCGTCGGCCGGGTCGAGCTGCCAGAGGCCGCCGATCGCGAGGACGAGGTCGTCCGCCGTCACGCCGGGGCGGATGGATCCGGCCTTTTCGCAACTGCGCAGCAGCAGTTCCGCCGCCTCGGTGACCGGGCTGTGCCCCGGCTTCGCCGGGCTCCCCGGTGCGCTGGTGGCCTGCCGGATGGCGTCCGCCAGGCCGGCCTTGGTCATGGCGAACCGGGCCAGCCCGTCCATCCACTCGCGCAGCGCGCAGACGGGCTCCCGCCCGCTCAGCAACTGCGCCGCGCTGTCCGCCACCTGCTGCATCTCGTGCCGGTAGATCTCCAGGACGAGGGCCTCACGGCTGGGGAAGTTCCGGTAGAGGGTGCCCTGTCCGACGCCCGCCTTCTTGGCGATCACGCTCAGCGGGGTGTCCGCCGAGCGCGTGAGTTCGACGAGGGCCACCTCCAGGATGCGCTCGCGGTTGCGCTGCGCGTCCGAGCGCAGGGGCGGCGCCGTGCCCAGGGGTGTTCGCCCTGTCCGCGGGCAGGGCGGTACGTCCTTCTCGTGCCCCACTGGTCCTCCTCCCGGGTCATGACCGAAACCCGTCCTTGCTAACCGGACAGCTGTCCACTACGTTTTCGAGGGAACGGACAGCTGTCCGCTTCGGGTCCATCGTATCGGCGGACACGGACGCGCGGGACGGCCGGTGGCGCATGCCCGTCATGACCGGCGTTTCCCGGCCCGTCCCCCTCCGCCACATGGTCCCGAACACCCCCCGATCCGTACAGCCCACCCCCGCGTCATCGACTCGTCCGCCTTCCAGATCCGTGAAAGAAGGCTGCTCATGGCCCCCTCGACGTCCAGCAGCGTCACCCTGAACATCAACGGCGAGAAGCACACGCTGTCCGTCGACCACCGCACCACCCTGCTCGACGCCCTGCGCGAGCGCCTCGATCTGACCGGCACCAAGAAGGGCTGCGACCACGGACAGTGCGGCGCCTGCACGGTCCTGGTCGACGGCCGCCGCACCGTGTCCTGTCTGCAACTCGCCGTCGCGTCCGACGAACGCGAGATCACCACCGTGGAGGGCCTGGCCGACGGGGACCGGCTGCACCCGGTGCAGCAGGCATTCCTCGACCTCGACGGCTTCCAGTGCGGCTACTGCACCCCCGGCCAGATCTGCTCCGCCATCGCCGTCATCGAGGAGCACGCCGCGGGCTGGCCCAGCGCCGTCACCGAGGACGTACGCCCCGAGGCGGGACCGCCTCCCCTGACCCCCGAGGAGATCAGGGAACGCATGAGCGGCAACCTGTGCCGCTGCAGCGCGTACGTACAGATCGTCCAGGCCGTCGCCCGCGCGGCCGACGAGAACCGCACCGAGACCGAGGAGACCGCGGCATGAGGGAGTTCGACTACCGGCGCGCGGACGACGTCTCCGGCGCGGTGGCGCTGCTCGACGCCGATCCCGACGCCCGCTACCTCGGCGGCGGCACCAACCTCGTCGACCTGATGAAGAACGGCGTCGAACGCCCCGCCCGCCTCGTCGACGTCCGCGGCCTCCCGCTGGACCGGATAGAACCGGCCGACGGCGGCGGACTGCGCATCGGCGCCACCGTCACCAACAGCGACCTCGCCGCGCATCCCGGGATCCGCGGCGACTACCCCGCCCTCGCCCAGGCCGTGCTCGCCGGCGCCTCCGGGCAGCTGCGCAACATGGCCACCGTCGGCGGCAATCTGCTCCAGCGCACCCGCTGCGGCTACTTCACCGATGTGACCAAGCCCTGCAACAAGCGTGCCCCCGGCAGCGGTTGCCCCGCCCTCGAGGGCGAACACCACAACCACGCCATCCTGGGCGCCTCCGACCACTGTGTCGCCGTCCACCCCTCCGACATGGGCGTGGCACTGACCGCCTTCGACGCCGTCGTCGCGTACGAAACCGCCGACGGGCCGGGCGAGTTGCCGCTGGCCGACTTCTACCTGCCGGTGGGCGACACCCCGCACCGGGAGACCGCCCTGCCGCCCGGCGCCCTCATCACCCACGTCACCCTGCCGCCCGCGCCGGTCGCCGCCCGCTCCCGCTACCGCAAGGTCCGCGAACGCGCCTCGTACGCCTTCGCGATCGGCTCCGTCGCCGCCGCCCTCGACATCGGCGGCGGAGTCGTCCGCCAGTCGCGGCTCGCCTTCGGCGCGGTCGCGTCCCGGCCCTGGCGGGCCCACGCCGCCGAACGCGTCCTGAACGGCGCCCCGGCCACCGCCGAGTACTTCGCCGCGGCGGCGGACGCCGAACTCGCGGCCGCCAGGCCGCTGCCCGACAACGGATACAAGGTGACCCTCATGCGCAACCTCGTGGTGGCCGTGCTGTCCGAACTCGCCGAGGAGACCGCCCGATGACCACCGCCACGACCGGCGTCACCCCGATCACGGGAGCCGTCGGCACCGCCCACACCCGCGTCGAGGGCCGCGCCAAGGTGACCGGCGCCGCGCGCTACGCCGGCGAGATCCCCTTCGCCGAACTCGCCCATGGCTGGCTGGCGTTGTCCACCGTGTCCCGCGGCCGGATCCTGTCCGTCGAGACCGGGCCCGTACTCGCGATGCCGGGCGTCCTCACCGTGCTGCACCACGGGAACGCCCCGCGCCTCGACACCGACTACATCGGCATGCTGGGCGTCCCGCCCGACCCCACCGCCGCCGTCTTCCAGAACGACCGTGTCCCGCACGCCGGCTGGCCCGTCGCGCTCGTCGTCGCCGAGACGCCCGAGCAGGCCCGGGAGGCCGCCGAGGCGCTCGTCGTCACCTACGAGCGGGAGCCGCACGACATCGAGCTCACCGCCGGCCGACCGGACGCCCACCCGGTGGACGGTCACATGCCCGGTATGACGGAGAAGGGCGACATCGAGGCCGAACTCGCCGCCTCCGCCCACGTGGTGGACGAGGAGTACACCACCCCCGAAGAGCACCACGCCATGATGGAGCCGCACGCGGCGACCGCCCTGTGGGACGGCGGCCGGCTCGAGGTCGTCGACTCCAACCAGGGCACCACCTGGGTCGCCGACGAACTCACCCGGATGTTCTCCCTGGACCCGTCCGCGGTGAGGGTCCGCTCCGAGCACATCGGCGGCGGCTTCGGCAGCAAGGGCGTACGCGCCCACCAGGTGTCCGCCGTGATGGCCGCGACCGTCCTGCAGCGCCCGGTCCGCGTGGTGCTGACGCGCCGCCAGATGTTCTCCCTCACCGGCTACCGCAGCCCCACCGCCCAGCGGGTCCGGCTCGGCGCCGGCACCGACGGCAGGCTGCGCGCCCTGGACCACCGCTCGGTCAACCAGACCTCCACGGTATGGGAGTTCGTCGAGCCGAGCGCCGGTGTGGCACGGGTGATGTACGACGCCGACGCGCACCGCACCTCGAACGAGGTCGTACGCCTCGACGTGCCCTCGCCGACCTGGATGCGCGGTCCCGGTGAGGCGCCCGGGTCGTTCGCGCTCGAGGCGGCGCTCGACGAACTGGCCGAGCGGTGCGGCATCGATCCGATCGAACTGCGGCTGCGCAACGAGCCCGAGCGCGGCCCCGTCTCCGGGCTGCCCTTCGCCGGACGCAACCTCGCCGCCTGCTTCCGCGAGGGAGCCCGGCGCTTCGGCTGGGCCGGCCGCGATCCGCGTCCCGGCACACGCCGCGAAGGCCGCTGGCTGCTCGGCACCGGCACGGCCGCGGCCTCCTTCCCCGCCGGCGCCCTCCCGTCGACGGCCTCGGTCACCGCGGAGGCGGACGGCACCCACACCGTGCGGATCGCCGCCGCCGACATCGGCACCGGGGCCCGTACGGCACTCACCCTGGTCGCCGCCGACGCCCTCGGGGTGGCCACGGACCGGGTCCGGGTGCGGATCGGCGACAGCGACTTCGGTCCGGCGGGGATAGCCGGCGGCTCCATGGGCACGCGCTCCTGGGCCTGGGCGATCACGGCCGCCGCACGGGAACTGCGCGACCGGCTCGTCCCGGGAGGCACCATTCCGCCGGAGGGCGTCACGGTGCGCTCCGACACCACCGCCGCCCTCGGCGCCCTCGCCCAGAAGGAACGGCACTCCTTCGGTGCGCAGTTCGCCGAGGTCGCCGTGGACGTCACCACCGGCGAGGTACGGGTGCGCCGCATGCTCGGCATCTTCGCGGCGGGCCGGATCGTCAACCCGCTCACCGCGCGCGGCCAGCTCGTGGGCGGCATGACCTGGGGCATCTCGATGGCCCTGCACGAGGAGGCGGTCCGCGACCGCGCCTCCGGCGGCCTCTACGGGCCCGACCTCGCGGGCTACCACGTCGCCGGTCACGCCGACGTACCCGAGATCGAGGCCGACTGGGTCGACGACCCCGATCCCGAGGACCCGGTCGGCATCAAGGGCATCGGCGAGGTCGGCATCGTGGGCGCCGCCGCGGCCGTCGCCAACGCGGTCTGGCACGCGACCGGCGTGCGCCACCGGAACCTGCCCATCCGGCCCGACCGGGTGCTGCGGGCGCAAGGAGGCGCACGTGTTTGACATCGCCGGCGAACTGCACCGCTGGCTGACCGAGGGCAGGGAGTTCGCCGTCGCCACGGTGGTGTCCGTGGGCGGCAGTGCCCCGCGCGACCCCGGCGCCGCCCTGGCCGTCGACCATGACGGCACGGCGATCGGCTCGGTCTCCGGCGGCTGCGTGGAGGGCGCGGTGTACGAACTGTGCGCCCAGGCCCTCGAGGACGGCGAGACCCGTGTCGAGCGGTTCGGCTACAGCGACGAGGACGCCTTCGCCGTCGGCCTGACCTGCGGAGGGATCATCGACATCATGGTGACCCCGGTCGGCCGCCGGGCGCCCGTGTGGCAGGTGCTGTCGTCCGCGCTGTCGGCGGTCCTGCGGGGCGCGCCGGGCGCGCTGGCCCGGGTCGTCGAGGGCCCGCCGGAACTCCTCGGCGGCGCGCTCCTCGTCCACCCGGACGGCTCGTACGAGGGTGGCCTCGGCGGCGCCGTCGAGCTGGACCGGACGGCGGCGGCGGCGGCCGGGGCACTGCTGGACGCGGGCCGCACCGGTTCCGTCGCCGTCGCGGCGAGCGAAGCGGGAGGGGGGTCCCCCCGGACGGAGTCCGGGGGAGGCTCGTACTGTCCCGGCGGGCTGACCCTGTTCGTGGAGACCTCGGTGCCGCCGCCGCGGATGATCGTCTTCGGTGCGATCGACTTCGCCGCGGCGCTGGTGCGGGTGGGGAAGTTCCTCGGCTACCACGTCACCGTGTGCGACGCGCGGCCCGTGTTCGCGACCGCGGCGCGCTTCGCGGAGGCCGACGAGATCGTCGTCGACTGGCCGCACCGGTATCTGCGGAGCACGGAGACGGACGCGCGGACCGTGCTGTGCGTTCTCACGCACGACGCGAAGTTCGACGTGCCGTTGCTGAAGGTGGCGCTGGGGCTGCCGGTGGCGTTCGTCGGGGCGATGGGGTCCCGGAGGACCCATGCGGATCGGGAGCGGCGGTTGCGGGAGGCGGGGGTGGGGGAGGCCGAGCTGGGGCGGCTGCGGTCGCCGATCGGTCTCGACCTCGGGGCACGGACGCCGGAGGAGACGGCGGTGTCGATCGCGGCGGAGATCGTCGCCGGGCGGCGGGGTGGTACGGGGGTGCCTCTGACGGACGTCGGGACGCCGATCCACCGGGCCGCGTGAGGGGGTTTGTTTCGCCCTCGCCGCCCCTTCCCCCTGGGGCACTGCCCCCGGACCCTCGCTCCTCGAACGCCGGAGGGGCTGATTCAGCCCCTCCGGCTCCTCACGCTTGCGTCAGGCCGCCTGCTCGCCCGCCACGCCACGGAGGCGGTCGATGACCTCCGTCAGTTGCTCGGCGACCTCGCCGTCGTCCGAGGGGTGCGTCTGAGCGAACCGCGTCACGGACCCCGGAATCGACAGCTTGATGTCCTCGATCACCTTGCCCCCCGCGATCCCCACCGACTTGCGCGCGTCGTCGTGCGCCCACACCCCGCCGTACTGCCCGAACGCGGTACCGATCACGACGACCGGCATACCGCTGATCGCCCCGGCACCGTAGGGCCGCGACAGCCAGTCGATCGCGTTCTTCAGCACGGCCGGCATCGTGCCGTTGTACTCGGGCGTGAAGAGCAGCAGCGCGTCCGCGCCCGCGGCCGCCTCGCGCAGCTTGGCCGCGGCGGCCGGGACGCCGCCCTCGACGTCGATGTCCTCGTTGTAGAAGGGGATCTCCGAGAGCCCCTCGTAGAGCGCGACATCGGCGCCCTCGGGAGCGAGCTTCACCGCGGCCTCGGCGAGCTGACGGTTGTGCGAGCCGGCGCGAAGGCTGCCGACGAGGGCGAGGATGCGAACAGACATGACGAATCTCCATGGGGGGCTGAAATACTGCCGAAACAATCCGGACCGGGGTCCGCTTCTCGGTTGTAGCACTTCAACCGGACCGCGGTCCAGTTTCTTCCCGATGCTTTACGCTGGGTTCATGTCCGCCGCGCCGCCGCCCGCACCGGCACCCCAGGACCCCGTACAGCCGCTGGAGTTGCCGCAGCTCGGTACGGACCCCGACGAGCCCTGTCTGCGCGCCGACGCCGCCCGCAACCGGGCCAGGCTGCTGGAGGCCGCCGCACTGCTCGTGGCCGAGCGCGGGCCGGACGGCGTCACCATGGAGGAGGTCGCGGCGGCCGCCCGCGTCGGCAAGGGGACGGTGTTCCGCCGCTTCGGCGACCGCACCGGCCTGCTGACGGCCCTGCTCGACCACTCCGAGAAGAAGTTCCAGGCCGCCTTCCTCTCCGGCCCCCCGCCGCTCGGCCCGGGAGCGCCTCCGGCCGAGCGGCTGCGCGCCTTCGGCCTCGCGATGCTCCGCCGCACCGCCGACGAGCTGGAACTGCAGCTGGCGGCCGAACCGGAAGCAGGCCGCCGCTTCACCAGCCCGCCCCGCCGCGTCCTGCGCCACCATGTGACCCTGCTGCTGCGCGAGGCGGTCCCGGACGCGGACTGCGAGGTCCTCGCCCACCCGCTGATGGCCCAGCTCGACCCCGCCCTGATCCACCACCTGATACGTCAGTGCGGTATGCCCCTGGAGCGGCTGGAGGCCGCCTGGCTGGATTTGGTGGACCGGGTGACGGCCCCGGCGCCCGTCCGCTGACGGGGTATCAACTCCCCCGCCTGAACGTCCCGTTACGGCTTCTGCAAGGATGCCGTACGTCATGGTGCAGATACCGAACACGCCCGCGCCCGCGTCCCCCGCACCGACGCGCTCCGTACCCACGAGCGCCGATGTGGCCCGCCTGGCCGGCGTCTCGCGCGCGACCGTCTCCTACGTCCTGAACAACGCCGGTGCCGTCCGGATCAGCGAGCCCACCCGTCGCCGGGTCCGCGAGGCCGCGAGGGAACTCGGCTATGTGCCGCACGCGGCCGCCCGCAGCCTGCGCGCGGGGCACAGCCGTACGGTCCTGATGCCCGCGCCCGCCTTCCCCGTCGGACCGCTCTACAGCCAGTTCATCAACGATCTCCAGAGCTCCCTCGCCCGCCTCGACTACACGGTCGTGCAGTACGGCACCGTCCGCCTGCACGACGACGAGGCGGCCCTCGCCTGGGCGGAGCTGCGGCCCGTCGCGGTCCTGGTCCCCGGGTCCGGACTCGGCCCGCGCGGTGTCGAGGTGCTCAAACGCTCCGGGGCGCGGGCCGTCGTCACCCTCGGCCCCGAGCCCGTCGAGGGCGCGCACGCCCTGCTCATGGACCACGACGTCGTCGGCCACAGCGCGGGCGCCCACCTCTTCGACCGGGGCAGCCGCCGGATCGGCGTGATCGTCCCCCGGGAACCCGGCCTCGAGGCGTTCTCCGCGCCCCGCCTGGCCGGGGTGCGCGCCGCCCTGCGCGGCACGGACGCCACCGTCACCGAACTGCCCCTCGCCCACGACGAGGGCGCCGCCGCCCGGCTGGCCGCCCGCTGGCCCGATCTCGGCCTCGACGCCGTGTTCACCTACAACGACGAGTACGCGATGCTGCTGATGCGCGCGCTCCAGGACGCGGGCATCCGCATCCCCGAGGACACCGCCGTGATCGGCGCCGACAACCTCATGCTGGGCCGCCTCCTGCGCCCCCGCCTGACCACGGTCCACCTGGAACTGCCGCCCGGCCGAGAACTCGCCGAACTGGTGGACCGAGCGGTACGCGACCCGGCAGCGGCCCCCGAGGCCCACAAGGTACTGGGCGCGTCGGTGGTCCGACGCGAGTCGAGCTGACCGAAGGGCGCTCGCGCGGGCGCGGGGAACCGCGCGAAGGGGGTCCGGGGGGCGGAGCCCCCGGGTCCGGGACGGGGACGGGAAAGGCATGGCGGGGGCGAACCCACCCCCCCCGCGCCGCCGAGGCCGTCTCAGGCGCCCGGCGCCTCCCCCTGCTGCACCTGCTGCTCGGCGATCTGCTTGCGGACATCGTCCATGTCCAGCTTCCGCGCCTGCCCGATGACATCCGTCAACGCGGCAGCGGGCAGCGCACCCGGCTGGGCGAACACGGCAACCTGATCCCGCACGATCATCAGCGTGGGAATCGACTGGATACCGAACGCCGCCGCCAGCTCCGGCTGCGCCTCGGTGTCCACCTTGCCGAAGACCAGATCCGGGTTCTCCTCAGCCGCCTTCTCGTACACCGGCGCGAACTGACGGCACGGACCGCACCAGGCCGCCCAGAAGTCGATCAGTACGAACTCGTTGTCCGTGACCGTCTGGTCGAAGTTCTCCTTGGTGAGCTCCACGGTGCTGCTCATCGCGTGTTCCCTCTTCCTGGTGTCGGGTCGGGCCGTCGGCACAACACGGCCGGCCGGTCACGTATTCCGCGCCCCTACCCATGTGGCCACAGAGCACACCACCCACCAGACTGACGCCATGACGGAAACGCGATCTACGCAACTGGAATCAACCGCCTACGACGTCGTGGTGCTCGGCGCCGGGCCCGTGGGCGAGAACGTCGCGGACCGCACCCGCGCCGCCGGGCTCACCACCGCGGTCGTGGAGAGCGAGCTGGTCGGCGGCGAGTGCTCGTACTGGGCGTGCATGCCCAGCAAGGCCCTGCTGCGCCCTGTCCTCGCCCAGGCCGACGCCCGGCGTCTCCCCGGCCTGAGCGAGTCCGTCCAGGGCCCCCTGGACGCCGCCGCCGTCCTCGCCCGCCGGAACTCCTTCACCTCCGACTGGAAGGACGACGGCCAGGTCCAGTGGCTGGAGGGCACCGGAGCCGACCTGTACCGCGGTCACGGACGGCTCACCGGCCCGCGTACGGTCACGGTCACGGACGCCGACGGGGGCAGCCGGGTCCTCACCGCCCGGCACGCCGTCGCCATCTGCACCGGCAGTGACGCCCGGCTGCCCGACCTGCCCGGACTGGCCGACGTCCGGCCCTGGACCAGCAGGGAGGCCACCAGCGCCCAGAACGTGCCCGGCCGGCTGGTCGTGGTCGGCGGCGGTGTCGTCGCCACGGAGATGGCCTGCGCCTGGCAGGCGCTCGGCTCACAGGTCACCGTCCTCGTCCGCGGCAAGAGCCTCCTCAACCGCATGGAGCCGTTCGCCGGGGAACTGGTATCCGAGGCCCTCACCGAGGCCGGCGCACAGATCCGCACCGGCACCTCCGTGTCGTCCGTGACCAGGGAGAACGGCACCTTGCTCGTCGTCACCGACGGCGGTGAGCGGATCGAGGCGGACGAGATCCTGTTCGCCACCGGCCGGGTCCCGCGCACCGCCGGCATCGGCCTGGAGACGATCGGCCTGGAGCCCGGCTCCTGGCTCTCCGTGGACGACAGCCTCCGGGTCACCGGTCAGGACTGGCTGTACGCCGTCGGCGACGTCAATCACCGTGCGCTCCTCACCCACCAGGGCAAGTACCAGGCCCGTATCGCGGGCGCCGCCATCGTCACCCGGGCCGCCGGGGGGTCCGTACAAACGGAGGACTGGGGCGCGCACGCCGCCACCGCCGACCACGCCGCCGTCCCCCAGGTCGTCTTCACCGACCCGGAGGCGGCCTCCGTCGGCCTCTCCCTGGCCGAGGCGGAACAGGCGGGCCACCGGGTCCGCGCGGTGGACGTCGACCTGTCCTCGGTGGCGGGCGCGTCCCTGTACGCCGACGGCTACAAGGGCCACGCGCGCATGGTCGTCGACCTGGAGAACGAGACGATCCGCGGCCTCACTCTCGTAGGCCCCGGCGTCGGCGAACTCATCCACGCCGCGACGATCGCCGTCACCGCCCAGGTCCCGATCTCCCGCCTGTGGCACGCGGTCCCGTCCTACCCGACGATCGGCGAAGTCTGGCTGCGCCTGCTGGAGGCATACAGGGACGCATGATCAGCCTCTCCGGCGCCTGAGAGGGCGGGGGTCCGGGGGCAGCGCCCCCGGGAACGGGAAGGGGCGGCGGGGGCGAGAGATCCTTGGGGTCACCCCCGCCGCGGCCCCCTCACGGCAACGAGAACCCCAGCCCCCGCGCCGCTTCCTCCGCCGTAGCCTGCCCCCACCGCTCCACCACCGCCGCGTTGGACGACAACGACCGGACCTCCGCCCGGTCGAGATACAACGTCCCGTCCAGATGATCGACCTCGTGCTGCACGATCCGCGCCGGCCACCCCCCGAACACCTCGTCCACCGCCCGCCCGCCCTCGTCCCGCCCCGTCACCCGCACCGACACGGCCCGAGCCACCACCGCCTGATACCCCGGCACACTCAGACACCCCTCGAAGAACCCCGCCCGCGCCGCCCCCACCGCCTCGTACGCCGGATTGACCAGCACCCGGAACGGCTGCGGCACCCGCCCCCGCGCGAGACGGACCTCCTCCGGCACCGGCGCCGGGTCCTCGATCACCGCGATCCGCAGCCCGATCCCCACCTGAGGCGCGGCCAGCCCGACCCCCGGCGCCGCCCGCATGGTGACCCGCAGCGCCGCGACGAACCGGGCCAGCAGCTCGGGCCCCAACTGCCCGTCGTACGGCTCGGTTCCCGCGCGCAGCACCGGATCCCCGGCCGCGACGATGGGCAACGGCCCCTCCACGGCGAGCAGTTGCTCGACCCGCTCGGCCAAGGGCGCGCGATCGTCAGGAGTTCCCATGCCGTCAGGATCGCACGCCGTTCACATGTGGCGCAGGTCACGCACACCTCCCGGGAACTCGGCCGCCCGCCACCCCGACTACTGCACCACCACCCCGCCCCCATACGTCCCCGGGAGAACCCCTCCGATGACCACCGCTCCCTCGACCAGCACGGACGAGGCCCCGCAACCCCCCGACCCCGCACCCGCGAAGAGCGTCCGGGCCGGCCTGCGCCCCCTCGTCCTGCGTCTGCACTTCTACGCGGGAGTGCTGGTCGCGCCGTTCCTCCTCGTCGCCGCCCTCACCGGACTGCTGTACGCCGCCTCCTTCCAGGCCGAGAAGATCGTCTACGACCATGAGCTGACCGTCCCCGTCGGCGACCGCAAGCTGCCGATCTCCGAGCAGGTGGCGGCCGCCCGCGAGGCCCATCCCGAGGGCACCATCGCCGCCGTACGTCCCTCACCCGGGGCGGACGCCACCACGAGGGTGATGCTGTCCGGCACACCGGGTGTGGACCCCGGCCACACCCTGGCCGTGTTCGTCGACCCGTACACCGCGAAGGTGCGCGGCGAGCTGGAACAGTACGGCTCCTCGGGCGCGCTGCCCCTGCGCACCTGGATCGACGAGTTCCACCGCGATCTGCACCTCGGTGAAACGGGCCGTCTCTACAGCGAGTTCGCGGCCAGCTGGCTGTGGGTGATCGCCGGCGGCGGACTGGTGCTGTGGTTCTCCCGCCGCCGGGCCCTGCGCAGGATACGCGGCACCAGCGGCCGGCGCCGCACCCTGGCGCTGCACGGCGGTGTGGGCGTCTGGGCGGCTGCCGGTTTCATCTTCCTCTCGGCGACCGGTCTGACCTGGTCCACCTACGCCGGCGCGAACATCGGCGAACTGCGCACCTCCCTGGGCCAGGAGACCCCCTCGGTGTCCGCCGCGGCCGGCGAACACGCGGGCCACGACGCGGCCGGCGGCACGACGGGTGACGCGGCGCACGGGGTGGGTCTGGACAAGGTGCTCGCGGCGGCGCGCGCCGAGGGCCTGGACGACCCGGTGGAGATCGTGCCGCCCGCCGACGAGAAGTCCGCGTACGTCGTGCAGCAGATCCAGCGCAGCTGGCCCACGAAGCAGGACTCGGTCGCCGTCGACCCGGCCTCCGGCGAGGTCACCGACGTCCTGCGGTTCGACGACCATCCGGTGCTGGCGAAACTCACCCGCTGGGGCATCGACCTGCACACCGGCAATCTGTTCGGCCTGGTGAACCAGATCGCCCTGATGGCCCTGGCGTTCACCCTGATCCTGCTGATCCTGTGGGGCTACCGCATGTGGTGGCAGCGGGGCCGCGGCTCCGCCTTCGGCCGGCCGATCCCGCGCGGGGCCTGGCAGCAGGTACCGCCGTACGTTCTCGTCCCGCTGCTGGCGGTGATCGCCGTGCTCGGCTACTTCGTGCCGCTGCTCGGCATCCCCCTCGCGGCGTTCCTCGCCGTCGACATCGTGCTCGGCGAGGTGGCCCACCGCCGGGGACGGCGCACGTACGGCGGCGACCCGGCCGCGCGCTGACGCACGGTGCCCGGCTCCCGTCACGGGGAACCGGGCACCGGCCCGTCGTCAGTCCTCGTCGGGCCCGAACTCGCCGCCGAGCGCGGCGGCGAGCCGCAGATGCGGCCGGGCCTCGTCGTCCCGCCCCTGCCGCTGCAGGGTGCGCCCCAGCATCAGCCGCGCGTAGTGCTCCACCGGGTCACGCTCCACGATGACCCTCAACTCCGCCTCCGCGCGCCGCAGTTGCGCCGAGTGGTAGTAGGAGCGCGCCAGCAGCAGCCGCGGCCCCGTCTGCTCCGGCACCTCCTCGACCAGCCCACCGAGAACGCGCGCGGCGGCGGCGTAGTCCTTGGCGTCGAAGAACATGCCGGCGCGCTCCCAGCGCTCGGCCGGCGTTCCGTGGTCGTAGTACATGGTCTCCACCGGTGACCTCCTTCGCGCCCGACAACGGCTCCGGACGGTCCGGTATTCCACACGCCCGCCGGGGTCAGGTGGCCAGGCCCTGCCGGTAGGCGTAGACGACCGCCTGGACGCGGTCGCGCAGCCCGAGTTTGGTCAGGATGCGGGAGACGAAGGTCTTCACGGTCTCCTGGCTGATCAGGAGAGTCGCGGCGATCTCGCTGTTGGACCGGCCGTCCGCGATGAGCCGCAGCACCTCCAGCTCGCGGGGGGTCAGCGGGATGTCCCGAGGTGCCCCGCGGTCGGTGGGGCGGATCCGGGCGGCGTACCGGCCCACGAGCTGCCGGGTCACCTCGGGGTCGAGCAGCGCCGCGCCGTTGGCGACCGTCCGGATGCCGTGCAGCAGCCGGTCCGGCGGCGCGTCCTTGAGCAGGAATCCGCTGGCGCCCGCGCGCAGCGCCTCGTAGACGTACTCGTCCAGATTGAACGTCGTGACCACGAGCACCTTCACCGGATGCGGCACCCCGGCGCCGGCCAGCAGCCGGGTGGCCTCGATGCCGTCGAGCACCGGCATGCGTACGTCCATCACCACGACGTCGGGGCGGAGCCGGCCGGCGAGGTCGACGGCGGACTGCCCGTCGCCGCACTCGCCGGCCACCTCCAGGTCGGGCTGGGCGCCGATGATGGTCACCAGCCCGGTGCGGATCAGCATCTGGTCGTCGCAGACCAGGACCCGGATCGGCGCGGTCATGCCGTGCTCCCGGTCGGTATGCGGGCCCGTACGACGAAGCCGCCGTCCGGTTGTGGGCCCGCGCTGAAGTCCCCGCCCAGCACGTCGACCCGCTCCCGCAGCCCGGCCAGGCCCCGGCCGCTCCCGCCGGGGGAGGAGGTCACCGGTGTGCCGGAGCCGTCGGTGCCGACCTCCACGGTGATCTGCCGTTCGCTGTGCCGTACGTCGACCCGGGTGGCGCCGCCGTGCGCGTACTTGAGGGCGTTGGTCAGCGCCTCCTGCACGACCCGGTAGGCGACGAGGTCGGCGCTGCCGGTCGACGGCGCCGGTGTGCCCTCCTCGGTGAACTTCACCGGCTGCCCGGCCCGCCGGGTCTGCTCCACGAGCGGGAGGAGCCGGCCGACGGGCGGTGTCCTCGCCTCGGGACCGTGGTCCGGCTGCAGCAGGTCCAGCAGATGCCGCAGATCGGTGATGGCCCGCCGGCCGGTGTCGGTCACTGCGGTCAGCGTCTGGTCAAGCCGGTCGGGCGCGGCGGTCAGATAGCGGGCCGCCTCGGCCTGTACCACCATCGCCGTCACATGATGCGTCACCACATCGTGCAACTCCCGTGCGATACGAGCGCGTTCGGTGGTGCGGGTCTCCTCGGCGACCCGGTGCCTGCGCTCGGCCTCGGCGACCCGGGTGGAGCGCAGCCACGCCCCGATGCCCCACGCCAGCGCCACCGCCAGATAGAACGTCACGAACTCGCTGGCCGGCTCACCCGGGCCGAGCCGGTGGAAGCCGACGATCAGCGCCAGGTAGGCGACGGTGCAGACGGCGATGGTGGTGCGCCGGTAGTGCTCCAGATAGGCGCCGACGCTGAGCAGCGCGACCGGCAGCGCGGTGCCCGCGGGGGAGTGGTAGCCACGCAGCTGGTCGAGGGCGAACCCGGCAGTCACCAGGGCGAGACAGACGAGCGGCCAGCGCCGGCGCACGGCGAGCGGCAGTGCCTGAAGGGCCACCGCGACGACGGCGAGCGTGTCGAAGGGCCTCAGGGGGACGCCACCGACAAGCGTTCCGTGGTTCTGGAAGGCCGGCGGCAGCGACACCGACAGGACGAACAGCCCGAGCGGCAGGTCCCTGACGGACACGTCCAACCGGTGCCACAGTTCCCGGACCCGGTGAGGAACGATCACCGGGGCAGTGTAGCGGTGGTGCCGGAGCGACGGCGGCGGGGCACCAGGTTGCCGCGACGGTGGGCCAGCCAGAGGAACGCCAGCGTCAGCAGCACACCGAACAGCACCGAGTACACGCTTCCCTCGGGCCCGAAGTCG
Source organism: Streptomyces sp. NRRL WC-3626 (assembly GCF_000718785.1). Lineage (GTDB taxonomy): Bacteria > Actinomycetota > Actinomycetes > Streptomycetales > Streptomycetaceae > Streptomyces > Streptomyces edwardsiae. The sequence continues at coordinate 43,405 of NZ_JOCA01000024.1, forward strand.
CCGCCGGTGAGCCACTCGTTGCCCGAGGTCGTGGAGTCCAGCAGCCCCTGCTGGGTGTCGTTGCCGGAGACGACGGTGCTGAAGATGCCGCCCGCGGCGAAGTTCCAGCCGAAGTGCACACCGATCGGCACCCACAGATTACGGGTGGCGACATACGCGGCGGCGAGCATGCCGCCGGCCTCGACCGCGATGGCGAAGGCACCCCACACCGTGGCGTCCGGGTTGGGCAGATGCGCCGCGCCGAACAGCAGCGCGGTCAGGGCGAGCGCGATCCAGGTGCCCAGGTACTCCTCGACCAGCCGGAACAGGACACCACGGAACAGCAGTTCCTCGGTGACGGCGGCGGCCGCCATGAACCCGAGCAGCCCGACGGCCCCGGTCGGCGAACCCAGGCCGTGCACCTCGTACTCGCCGGACGTGGCGAGATTGGTGACCACCATGCCGAACATCACCACGCCGATCAGCGTCCCCCGGCCCAGCGCCGGCACGGCACCCTTCGGGTCCAGCTCGGTGACCGGCCGGTGCTCGGTGCGCGCCACCACCCACCGGTAGACCAGCACCGCCAGCACGGTGGTCAGCGCCCCGAGGACGAGCGACAGCCACGGCTTGTCCTGTACCGCCTGTACGCTCCGTCCGCCTATGGCGGAGATCGCCACCACGGCAAGGATCTGCCAGACCACTCTCATCGGGACTCCTTCGTCGCATCCGCGGCCGGTCGCCGCGTGTCGCACCGGACGCTACGGATCCGGCGGCCGGGAATCGTCACCGCCCGGTGGACACTTGCCCGTAGCTCGCTCGGGGGACAACTCCCGGCCCACGGCTCACCCCGCCAACTTCGCCCGGCCGCAAGCGTGTTCCGGGTCACACGCCGGGGAATGAGTTGCCTGTGCGGGAGGAGCCGTATCCACGGGTGACCGCTTGGGGCCCGGATGCGACGATGAGGGGCCATGACTGCTGGGTGGGTTGCTCGCACGGGACGGGCCGCGGTGTTCGCGGCCGTCTGCGTGGTGCTCGCGGCTCTCGGGCACGTCATGATGTCCGGCGACCATGTCCCCCTCTGGACCCTGGCCGCGGGCTGGGCCGCCGTCGGCGCCGCCGGCTGGACCCTCGCGGGGCGTGAGCGCGGACTCCCGCTGATCACCACCGTGGCCGTGGTCGCCCAGACGGTGCTGCACACGGCCTTCTCCCTCGCGAGCCCCGCCGCCCACGACATGGACATGAGCGCGATGCCGCACGGCACGCACACCATGCCCCTGCACACGGGCGCGGACACGCACATGGCGTCCGCCGGCCACTCCTCCCTCGGCATGCTCGCCGCCCACCTGCTGGCCGCGATGCTGTGCGGTCTGTGGCTCGGGTACGGGGAGCGGGCCGTGTTCCGGGTCCTCCGGGCCGTCGGCGGCCGGCTCGCCGCCTCCCTGCGGAGGCTGTTCCTCGCGCCGGTACCGCAGGCCCGCCCGTCCGTCCGCGTCCGCCGGCGCCGCCGCTCGGACCGGGCGCCGCGGCTGCTCCTCCTCGTCCACGCGATCACCTCTCGCGGCCCGCCAGCCGGGGCCGCTGCCGTCTGACGGCAGCCGGTGACACCCCGGGCCCGCCCCTGCGCGACCCGGGCTCCGGTCGTGCGCCGGTACCCCTGACCTCCTCGTACCGCCCGCGGCCGTAACCCCGACGACGGGACCGCGTATGCCCGCGGACCCCGGTACCCCGCGAAGGACATCAGGTGATCACTCCTGCCCCGCCCGCCCCTGCCGCGAGACCCGAGGACGACCCGGCGACCGCCTGGGCGCTCGCCGCGCGCGGCGGCGACTCCGACGCCGTCGACCACTTCGTCCGCGCCCTGCACCGTGACGTCATCCGCTACGTCGCCCGTCTGTGCGGCGACCCGCAGGCGGTGGACGACCTCGCCCAGGACACGTTCCTGCGGGCCCTCGGCAGCCTGCACCGGTTCGAGGGCCGCTCCTCGGCCCGCACCTGGCTGCTCGCCATAGCCCGCCGCGCGGTCGCCGACAGCCACCGGTACACGTCCGTACGGCCCCGTACGGCCGACGTGTCCGACTGGCAGCTGACCGTGGAGCGGGCACAGCCGCGCGGGCTGCCCGGATTCGACGACGGGATCGCGCTGCTGGACCTGCTGGACCGGCTGCCCGAGGAGCGGCGCGAGGCGTTCGTCCGTACGCAGCTGCTCGGACTGCCGTACACGGAGGCGGCGGCCCTCGGCGACTGCCCGATCGGTACGGTCCGCTCCCGCGTGGCCCGCGCGCGGACGACGCTCGCCGCCCTCATCGCCGACGCGGAGGAGGCGAGTACGGCCGTACATCCGAATCTGGACTGACAGTCCAGAGCTGGACGTGTAGTCTGATGACAGGAGGTGTGGTCATGGAGGAGCGGGACGCCGAACGGGAGGCGATCCTCGCCGCGCTGACGCCGGTCGTCGACGGGATCGCGGCGACGTTCGGGCCGGTCTGCGAGGTGGTGCTGCACGACTACCGGCGCCCGGAGGGATCGGTGGTCGCCGTGGCCGGCTCCGTGACCGGGCGGACGGTGGGCGGGGCGATGAGCGAGATCGGCATGCGGGTGCTGGCCCGCGGCGACGAGGCCGCCGACGAGCTCAACTACCTCACCCGCACCGGCACCGGCGCCCTCGTGAAGTCGTCCACGATGGTGCTGCGGGATTCCACGGGAGCGGTGTTCGGCGCCCTGTGTGTCAACGTCGACGCCACCGCCGTGGAGCAGGCACACACCCTGCTCGGCGCGCTGGCGGGCCTCGGCGGCGGCCCGGCCGAACCGCCGGTGACCACCTTCGGCAACGACATCGACGCCGTGGTCGAGGCCATCCTCGACGACCACCGTTCGCTGCGGCACCGGGGCTGGGGCCGGCTCGACCGGGAGGAACGGCTGCGGCTGTTCCGGGACCTGGACGCCCGCGGTGTCTTCGCCGTACGGCGCGCGGTCGAGCAGGTCGCCGGCCGGCTCGGCATCTCCCGCGCCTCCGCGTACAGCTACCTCTCCCAGTCCCGGACGCCGGCCGACCCGACCCCCGCTGGAGGCACCACGTGACGACCACCACCCCGCCGGTCACCCTCGACGACGTCCGCTCCGCCGCCGAGCGCCTCAAGGGCGTCGCACACCGCACGCCCGTGCTGCGCTCCCGCACCCTGGACGCGCTCGTCGGCGCCGAGGTCCACCTGAAGTGCGAGAACTTCCAGCGCGTGGGCGCCTTCAAGTTCCGCGGCGCCTACAACGCGGCCGCCCGGCTCACCCCCGGCCGGCTGTCCCGGGGCATCGCCGCCTACTCCTCCGGCAACCACGCCCAGGCCGTCGCCCTCGCCGCCCGCGAACTTGGCACCACCGCCGTCATCGTCATGCCCGAGGACGCCCCGCCCTCCAAGCGGGCGGCCACCGAGGCGTACGGCGCGGAGATCGTCACCTACGACCGCTACACCGGCGACCGGGTCGCCCTCGCCGAAGCCCTCGCCGCCGAGCGGGGCCTCACCCTCGTCCCGCCCTACGAGCACCCGCACGTCATCGCCGGACAGGGCACGGCCGCACTCGAACTCGTCGAGGAGACGGGGGAGCTGGACCTGCTGCTCGCGCCGGTCGGCGGCGGCGGACTGATCGCCGGAAGCGCCACCGCCGTCAAGGGCACGCACCCCGCGACCCGGGTGATCGGTGTCGAACCCGAGGCCGGCGACGACACCAAGCGGTCCCTGGAGGCGGGCCGGCGCGTCAGTATCCCCGTCCCGCGCACCATCGCCGACGGCCAGGCGCTGCACACCCCCGGCGAGCTCACCTTCTCCCTCAACCGACGGCTCCTGGACGGCATCGTGCTGGTCGGGGACGACGAGATCAGGGACGCGATGCGGTTCGCCTTCGAACGGCTGAAGATCGTCCTCGAACCGAGCGGGGCGACCCCGCTCGCCGCGCTGCTCACCGGCCGGACGGGCCCCCTCCCGCCCCGCGTCGGCCTGATCCTCTCCGGCGGCAACATCGACACCGAACGGTTCGCGCGCCTCTGCGGCCCCGACGCCTGACAGGCCCTCCCTCACCCGAATGGCGCCCCCGAGTGGACAGGCGGACGATGAAGTGACGGGGCCCGGCCCCCGGCCGGTGCCGTTCCGGACCGACCGGAAGGGAGAAGGGGCATGTTCGAGGTCAAGATGCTGGACAAGCCCGACGAGCGACGTGACTTCCCCAGGGGCCATGTCGAAGCCGTCCACATGACGGGACTGGACTTCGCCGTGGCCACCTTCGAACCCGGATGGCGCTGGACGGAGTCCGTCGGCCCGATCGCGGGTACGGAGAGCTGCCGGATCCACCACAACGGCTACGTGGTCCAGGGCCGTATGCACATCCGCATGGACGACGGCGCCGAGGGCGAGATCGGCCCCGGCGACGTCTTCGTCTGCTCACCGGGACACGACGCGTGGGTCGTCGGGGACGACCAGGTGATCCTCTACGACTTCGCGGGCGGCATGGCCCAGGAATACGCGAAGGCCGACTAGCCGGCCCGGCCGCCCGGGCCGGAGCCCGGATCCAGGCCGGCAGATACCCGCAGCCATCAAGTGGGGACCGCTCCCCGATTGCGTGCTAGCGTCGTCGGGTGAAACGGGGATCGGTCCCCGTTCCGGTGGAGGGGGCGGTGTGTCCGAGACGGCACTGGTGCTGGGCGGAGGCGGGCTGACCGCGTACGCGTGGGAGATCGGCATGCTCGCGGGGCTGGCGGACGCGGGTCTGGACCTGAGCGGCGCCGAGGTGCTGGCCGGCACCTCGGCCGGCTCGCTGCTCGCACTGGACCTGGCCCAGGGAGCATCACCCGGGGAGCTGTTCGAGGAGCAGGTCCACCGGAAGCGGCCCATGATGGACGTGGACTTCACCCTCGGCATGACGGTCAAGTACCTCTGGGCCGCGCTCGGTTCCCGTGACCCGGAGACCGTCGTCAAACGGCTGGGCAGACTGGCGCTGAGCGTGCGGCACATGTCGGAGGCCCAGGTGTTCGACGCGATCCGGCCCCAGCTGCCGGTCCAGGACTGGCCCGAGCGGCCGGTCCGGCTCTTCGCCACCGACGCGCTCACCGGCCGGACCACCGGCTTCGGCGCCGACAGCGGGATCGAGCTGCTGCGGGCCATGGCGGCCACCTGCGCGCTGCCGCCCCTGTTCCCGCCGATCACCGTGGGGGAGGGCCGCTGGATGGACGGAGGCGTCCGGTCCACCACCAACGTCGACCTGATGGGCGACTGCCGGCGGGTCGTCGCCCTGGCCCCGGTCCCCAAGGGCCCGGGCGCCAGTCCCGGCGCGGTCGGCCAGGGGGCCGTACTGACGGCGGGCGGGGCCCGCGCCGCCGTACTGGTACCGGACCGGGAGGCCCGGCGCGCCTTCGGCCGGAACCCGTTGGACGCCTCCCGCATCCCGGGCGCGGTCCGCGCGGGGCGGCGTCAGGCGGCGGGGCACGTCGAGCAGATCGGAGCCGTCTGGCACGGCTGAGGGGCGCCCGCCGCGGCGGACGCCCCGAGGACCGGGCCGGAGCTCAGGCGACCTGGACCACCGCCAGCACCGCCGGAGTACGCAGCACCCGCCGGGCCGTGAACAGGCTCGTCCCGAGGGTCACCGCGGCCGCCACCGCCGCCATGGCGAGCCAGGTGCCCAGGAACTGGTCCGGGATCACCCCGTCCGTGCGGACCACCGTGAACGGCACGACCCCGGCCAGCCCGGCCAGCGTGCCGAAGAACACCCCCGCGACCGTGAGGATCGCGCCCTCGGCGCCCACCACGCCGAGCACCTGCCCCGGAGTGGCCCCCGCCAGGCGCTGCTGCCCGAACTCCCGGGAGCGGTACGTCGTCGCCGCGTACAGGGAGTTGACCAGCATGACGCAGACGAAGACGGTGACGATGCCGACGACCGTGAGGTTGAGCGTCTCCAGGTTCTTCGCGTCGACCGACTTCACCAGACCCGAGGCCGCGACGGCGTCGCTCTCCACCGCCTGCATGGTGATCGTCGCCGTGGAAACGGCCGTGAACATGATCAGCGACACCAGGATCCCGGCGAGCTCCGCGGCCCGCTGCCGCAGGTTCCGCACGGCCAGCCACCCGCTCGCCCCGCTCAGCGCCAGCCGGTCCAGCAGACCCTTCAGCAGCCGCGGCGACAGCAGGGCGAACCCCACCGAGAGCATGATCGTCCCCTGGGCGGCCGGCGCCATCAGCATCTCGTCCGTCGCGGAGAACAAGAAGGTGGAGCAGACCCCGGCGGCACCGGCGGCCAGTGCCCCGTAGGCCAGGAACCGCCGGGCCCCGGCGCGCTCCCTGCGGCGTCGCGTCACCCGCCGTACGGCGAGGAACGCGGCGCCCGCCGCCGCGAGGAGCGTGATGCTCACGCCGGACGCCAGGGCGATCGGGCCGAAGGAGTACTCGACCGACCGCGCGACCTGGCCGCCGTCCTGGAACATCTCCAGCAGCACCCGCCCTCCCAGCATCGCCGGGCCGATCGCCAGCGCCGCGCCCACCAGGGCCACGGCCACCGCCTCACCCACGACCATCCGCTTGATCTGCGCCGGCGTCGCCCCCGAGCAGCGCAGCAGCTCCAGCTCGGCCGCCCGCTGCCGCACGTTCACCGTCAGGGTCGAGGCGACGGCGAAGAACACCAGCAGCGTGCCGTAGCCGCCGACCACACCGGCCGACGTGGCCAGGGTGTCGGAGCTCACCGCGTCCACGCCCGGCTGCCCGGCCGTGTCGTGCATCGAGTTGAACGTCATGATGATCGCCGTACCGAGGAAGGCGGACAGCAGCGTCGCGAGGAACCGTCCGGGCCGTTGCCGGATCGACCGCAGAGCCAGTACGAACACGGCTCACACCCCCGCCGTCATGTCGTCGCCCAGGTGCGCCAGCCGCTCGGCCACCGCGTCCGCCGTCGGCGCGTCCATCCGTCCGGCCAGCCGGCCGTCGGCGAGGAACAGCACACTGTCGGCGTAGGAGGCCGCGACCGGGTCGTGCGTCACCATCACCACGGTCCGCCCGTGCACCCGCACCGTCTGCTGGAGCAGCGTCAGCACCTCCCGCGCGCTGCGCGTGTCCAGGGCGCCCGTCGGCTCGTCCGCGAAGATCACCCGCGGTTCGGTGACCAGCGCACGGGCGATCGCCACCCGCTGGCGCTGACCGCCGGAGAGCTGGCCGGGCCGGTGCCGGAGCCGGTCGCCCAGACCGACGGCGGTGAGGACCTCCCGCGCCCGCCGGCGGTCCACGCGCCGGCCGGCCAGCTTCAGCGGCAGCACCGTGTTCTGCGCGACGGTCAGCGTCTCGAGCAGGTTGTACTGCTGGAAGACGAACCCGATCCGCCCGCGCCGGAACTTCGTCAGCTCCGCCTCGCCGCCACCGGTCAGCTCCTTGCCGTCCACCCGGACGATCCCGCTGTCCGGCCGGTCCAGCCCCGCCGCGCACTGCAGCAGCGTCGACTTGCCCGAGCCGGACGGCCCCATCACCGCCGTGAACGTGCCCCTGGCCAGGCCCAGCGTCACCCCGTCGAGCGCCGTCACGGCGCTGTCCGCCGTACCGTAGGACTTGGTGACCTTCACCAGGCGCAGTGCCTCGGGGGCGGGGCCCGAGTCGTGGTCACGCCGTGCGCCGCTGCGAAACATCGTCATCTCCTCCGTCCGGCACGCCCTGTGCCATGCCCAAGACGCTACGGAGAAGACGGCGGCACCACATTGGGCGCAGAACCCGTTTCCAGGGGTGTACCCAGCGACACCCCTCGCAGGGGCTCACTCCACCAGCACGACCTCCAGCGTGCGCGGCCCGTGCACGCCCTCCACCCGGTCGAGTTCGATGTCGCTGGTCGCCGACGGACCGGAGATCCAGGTCAACGGGCGGACCGGATCGAGGCGTTCGAGCGCCTGCGGGACGGAGGAGACGACCTGGCCGGGGACGCGGACGACGCAGATGTGATGGTCGGGGACGAGGGTGATACGGCGGCGGCCCTGGTCGGGGGAGCCGTCCAGGACGATCGTCCCGGTCTCGGCGACCGCCACCGCGCAGGCGGTCAGCACACTGTCGACCCGGTCCAGTTCCGCCGGGGTGCTCTCCGCCCGGTCCGGCACCCGTGTCACCTCCGTCGCCGCGAGCCAGCCCTCGTCGAGACCGGGCGGCACGAGCACCGACGAGGCACCGCGCGCCGCGAGCAGCCCGGCGACGACACCGGGCAGTCCGGCCGCGTCCGTACGGTGCACGATCGCCCGGTAGTCGGCCAGGTTCTCCGCCAGAAGGTCCACCGTCTCCCCGACGGTGCGTTCACCGTGCTCGCGCAGATAGCCGCGGGAGACCGCCCGCTCGTACGGGGTGTCGTCGCCCGGTACGTCGGCGAGGGCGCGCCGCACCCGGCCCAGGATCCGTTCCCTGCTGCTCACTTCGCCGCTCCCTTCCCGCCCTGCGTACGCTGCCACCAGTCCCGGAACGGCTCCGCCGGCACCGGCGGAAGATCCCGGGTGCCGCTCCACGCCCGGCCGGGGCCCGGCAGGGTGCGCGGATGCAGACGACGGGTGCGCGAGGCGAGCCGCTGGCCGGTGCGCAGGGCACCGGGGCGCGCGAACGCCCAGCGGGCGGCACGCATCGCGGCACGCTCGGCGGCATGCCCCTTGGCCGGCTTGAGCACCACCCTGTTGCCGCCCCGGGTCACCTCCCCGCCCTGCGCCACCCGCTCGCGCAGATGCACCAGCACCTCGGGGATGTCGATGGCGACCGGACACACCTCGTAGCAGGCCCCGCACAGCGAGGACGCGTACGGCAGCGAGGCGTCGATCTCGCTGGCGGTGCCCCGCAGTTGAGGGCTGAGAATGGCGCCGATCGGGCCCGGGTAGACCGAGCCGTAGGCGTGGCCGCCGGCCCGCTCGTACACCGGGCACACGTTCAGGCAGGCCGAGCAGCGGATGCAGCGCAGCGCCTGCCGGCCCACCTCGTCGGCGAGCGTGTCGGTGCGGCCGTTGTCCAGCAGCACCAGATGGAAGGTGCGCGGACCGTCCCCGTCGGTGGTGCCGGTCCACGTCGAGGTGTACGGGTTCATCCGCTCGGCGGTCGACGAGCGGGGCAGGGTCTGCAGGAACACCTCCAGGTCCTGCCAGGTCGGCACGATCTTCTCGATGCCGACCACCGAGATCAGCGTCTCGGGCAGGGTCAGGCACATCCGCCCGTTGCCCTCGGACTCCACCACCACCAGGGTGCCGGTCTCCGCCACCATGAAGTTGGCTCCGGAGATGCCGACCTTGGCGCGCAGGAACTTCTCCCGCAGATGCAGCCGGGCCGCCTCCGCGAGTTCGGCGGGCGTGTCCGTCAGGCCCTCGGGGGCGGGGCGGCCCCACTCGCCCATCTCGCGGCTGAAGATCTCCCGGATCTCCCCGCGGTTGCGGTGGATCGCCGGCACCAGGATGTGCGAGGGCCGGTCCTTGCCCAACTGCACGATCAGTTCGGCGAGATCGGTCTCGTAGGCGGCGATGCCCCGCGCCTCCAGGGCCTCGTTGAGGGCGATCTCCTGAGTGGCCATCGACTTGACCTTGACGACCTCCGGCTCACCGGTCTCCTTCACCAGGCGGGTGACGATCCGGTTGGCCTCGTCGGCGTCGGCGGCCCAGTGCACGGTGCCGCCCGCCGCCGTCACCGACTCCTCCAACTGCTTGAGATACCGGTCCAGATGACGGAGCGTGTGATCCTTGATCCGCTTGCCGGCCTCGCGCAGTTCGGCCCAGTCGGAGACCTCCGCGACGGCCTTGGCACGCTTGGCCCGGATGGTGTGCGTGGCGTGCCGCAGATTGCCGCGCAGCGTGGTGTCGCGCACGGCGTCCCGCGCCGCCTCCGGAAACGCCGGCATCCCGACGAACGTCCCGCTCATACGGCCGGCTCCTCCTCCGTGCTCGCCAGGATCTCCGCGATGTGCACCGGCCGCATACCGGTGCGCAGCCTGCTCATCGTTCCGCCGATGTGCATCAGACACGAGTTGTCCGCCGCGCACAGCACCTCGGCGCCCGTCGACTCGGCGTTGCGCACCTTGTCGGTGCCCATCGCCGCCGAGACGTCGGAGTTCTTCAGCGCGAACGTGCCGCCGAAGCCACAGCACTCCTCCGCCCCGGGCAGCTCGGCCAGCTCCAGCCCCTTCACCGCCCGCAGCAGCCGCAGCGGCCGCTCACCGAGCCCGAGACCGCGCAGCCCGTGACAGGTGGGGTGATAGGTCACCCTGTGCGGGTAGTACGCCCCGACGTCCGTCACCCCCAGCACGTCCACCAGGAACTCCGTGAGCTCGTACGTCTTGGGCACCACCGGCGCCAGCGTCGCCGCGAGCGTGTCCCCGCGCCCCTCCGCCCGGGCCCGCTCGCCCATCCGCGGATACAGCTCCCGCACCATCGCCCCGCACGACCCGGACGGGGTCACGATCGCCTCGTAACCACCGAAGACATCGGAGAAGTGCCGGGCGAGCGGCTCGGCCTCATGGCGATAGCCCGTGTTGTAGTGCGCCTGGCCGCAACAGGTCTGTGCCATCGGGAAATCGACGTCGACGCCCAGTCTGGTCAGGAGTTTCACCACGGCGCGCCCGGTGTCCGGATAGAGCGTGTCGTTGACACAGGTCAGGAACAGGGCGACTCGCATCGCGGCTCCTTGCACATTGATCATCGGTTGTATGAAGAGTAGACCGGTGAGCGCGTCACGGGGAGACCCCGGTCAGTCCCGGGCGAGCCGGGCCTGCGCCGCCTGCCATCGCCGCGTACCGCCGCGCGGTTCGTACCGGGTCAGCGGCTGCGTACGGGTGAGCAGCCGCCGCATCCCGGCCAGATCGCCGGCCAGTCCGTGCGCACGGGCCTGCACCAGCACATTGCCCAGCGCAGCCGCCTCCGTCGGTCCGGACACCACCGGCAGCCCGCAGGCGTCGGCGGTCAGCTGGCACAGCAGGGCGTTGCGGGTGCCCCCGCCCACGATGTGCACCACGTCGACCGGCTGGCCGGCCAGCCGCTGGGCGTCCTCGACGGCCTTGCGGTGGGCGAGGGCGAGCGAGTCGAGGATGCAGCGCGTGATCTCCGCACGGGTGGCCGGCACGGGCTGCCCCGAGTCCCGGCACGCCTCGGCGATGCGCTCCGGCATCCGCCCGGGCGCCAGGAACGCCGCGTCCCCGGCGTCCACCACCGACCGCAGCGCCGGCACCTTGCCGGCCTCGAGCAGCAGCGCGCCCAGATCCGGCTCGCCCCAGGCCCGTACGCACTCCTGGAGCAGCCACAGACCCATGATGTTGCGCAGATAGCGGACCGTACCGTCCAGCCCCAGCTCGTTGGTGAAGTTGGCGGCCCGGCTCTCCTCGGTCAGCACGGGCGCGTCCAGCTCCAGGCCGGCCAGCGACCAGGTGCCGGTGCAGATGTACGCGAACCGTTCACGGCCCGCCGGAACGGCGGCCACCGCGGACGCGGTGTCGTGCGATCCGACCGCCGTCACCGGGACCGGCCCGGTCAGCCCGGTCTCCTCCAGCACCTCGGGCCGCAGCATCCCGGCCGCGTCGCCCGGCCTGCGCAGCGGCGCGAACAGCGACAGGTCGACACCGAGCCGCTCTGCCACCCCGTACGCCCAGTCCCGGGTGCCCGGGTCGATCAGCTGGGTGGTCGAGGCATTGGTCAGCTCCGTGCCCTGCCGGCCGGTGAGCCAGTACGTCAGCAGATCCGGAATCAGCAACAGGCGTTTGGCCGCCGCGAGCTGGGCGGAGCCGCGGGCCGCCGTCAACTGGTACAGCGTGTTGAACGGCGCGTACTGCAGACCGGTCGCCGCGTACAGCTCCCCGGCCGGGAGCGTCGCCCACACCTTCTCCGCGATCCCGTCGGTACGCCGGTCGCGGTAGTGCACGGGGTTGCCGAGCAGCGCCCCGTCCGCGTCCAGCAGCCCGTAGTCCACGGCCCAGCTGTCGATACCGACGGAATCCACCGGGCCGGCCGCCCTCAGCCCGTCCAGGACACCGGCGTACAGCCCGAGGACGTCCCAGCGCAGCCCCTCCGGCACGCGCACCGGCCGGTTGGGGAAGCGGTGGGCCTCGGCCAGTTCCAGGCTGTCGGGGCCGACGCGGCCGACCATGACGCGCCCGCTGGACGCGCCGAGGTCGACCGCGGCGTACGACTTCACGGCGGTGCTCATCGCAGGAACGCGGCGGCGACGCCGGCGTCGACCGGGATGTGCAGGCCGGTGGTGTGGGTGAGGTCGCCGCCGGTCAGCGCGAACACGGCGTTGGCCACATGCTCGGGCAGCACCTCGCGCTTCAGCAGCGTCCGCTGGGCGTAGAACTCGCCCAGCTTCTCCTCCGGCACCCCGTACACGGCGGCGCGCCTGGCGCCCCAGCCGCCCGCGAAGATTCCGGAACCGCGTACCACACCGTCCGGGTTGACCCCGTTGACCCGGATGCCGTGCTCACCCAGCTCGGCTGCCAGCAGCCGCACTTGGTGGGCCTGGTCGGCCTTGGTCGCGGAGTAGGCGATGTTGTTGGGACCGGCGAACACGGCGTTCTTCGACGCGATGTAGACGATGTCGCCGCCCAGTTCCTGCGCGGTCATCACCCGGGCCGCCTCGCGCGAGACGAGGAAGGAACCGCGGGCCATGATGTCGTGCTGGAGGTCCCAGTCCTTCGCGGTCGTCTCCAGCAGCGGCTTGGAGACCGAGATGCCGGCGTTGTTCACCACCAGGTCGACCCCGCCGAAGGCGAGCACGGCGGCCTTGAACGCGTCGGCGATCTGCTCCTCCGACGTCACGTCGACGGTCACGGCGACGGCCCTGTCGGTGCCGCCCAGCTCCTCGGCGACCTGCGCGGCGTTCTCCCCGTTCAGATCGGCCACGACGACACACGCGCCCTCGGCCGCCAGCCGCCGGGCGATCGCCTTGCCGATCCCGCTGCCGGCGCCGGTGACCAGCGCGACCCGGGTGGCGAGCGGCTTGGGCCTCGGCATCCGCTGGAGCTTGGCCTCCTCCAGCGCCCAGTACTCGATGCGGAACTTCTCCGACTCCTCGATCGGCGCGTACGCCGACACGGCCTCGGCCCCGCGCATCACATTGATCGCGTTGACGTAGAACTCGCCGGCCACGCGCGCGGTCTGCTTGTCCTTGCCGAAGCTGAACATGCCCACACCCGGCACCAGCACGATCGCCGGGTCGGCGCCGCGCATCGCGGGGGAGCCGGGCTCCGCGTGCCGCGCGTAGTAGGCGGCGTACTCCTCGCGGTAGGCCGCGTGCAGTTCCTTCAGCCGGGCCACCGCCTCGTCGAGCGGGGCGGACGGCGGCAGGTCCAGGACCAGCGGCCGGACCTTGGTGCGCAGGAAGTGGTCCGGGCAGGAGGTGCCGAGCGCGGCCAGCCGCGGGTGCTCGGCGCGGGCCAGGAAGTCCAGTACGGCGCCGGAGTCGTCGAAGTGCCCGACCTGCGGCCGGTCCTGCGAGGCGACGGCCCGCACATACGGGGCCAGGGCCGCGGCCCGCTCCCGCCGCTCGGCCGCGGACAGCGCCCCGTACCCCTCGAGCACCGGTCCGAAGGGCTCGGGCCGGCCACGCTCGGCGAGGAACTCCTCGGCGGTGCGGATGATGTGCAGCGAGTTCCGCTCGCACTCCTCGGAGCTGTCACCCCAGGCGGTGATGCCGTGTCCGCCGAGCACACAGCCGATGGCCTGCGGGTTGGCCTCCTTGACGGCCGCGATGTCGAGCCCGAGCTGGAAACCGGGCCGCCGCCACGGCACCCACACCACGGTGTCACCGAAGCACTCGGCGGTCAGCTTCTCCCCGTCGGCCGCGCAGGCGAGCGCGATCCCCGAGTCGGGGTGGAGGTGGTCCACGTGGGCGGCGTCGACGAGTCCGTGCATCGCGGTGTCGATCGAGGGCGCCGCACCCCCCTTGCCGTGCAGACAGTAGTCGAACGCGCCGACCATCTCGTCCTCGCGCTCGACGCCCGGATAGACGTCGGTGAGCGCCCGCAACCGGTCCAGCCGCAACGCGGCCAGCCCCGCCTCGGTGAGCGTCCCGAGATCCCCGCCGGACCCCTTGACCCACATCAACTCCACGTCACCCCCGGTGACGGGGTCGGTCTCGGTCCCCTTGGCGGAGGTGTTGCCACCGGCGTAGTTGGTGTTACGGGGATCAGCACCGAGCCGGTGCGACCGAGCGAGGAGGGCGACAGCTTCGGGATTGGTTGCCATGAACGATCAGTCCTTGTCGAAAGAGGGGGAGTGGTGCGCCCCTTCAGGGGCGCGGGGCTGCGTTGAATGTGCGGCTGCCGCCGCGCGGGCGCGATCAACCACAACCGACGCGCAGCCCGCGACGAACAGAACCCGGCAGACGCTCACGCGCCCCAGCCGGCCTGCTCACCCCCGACCCGCTCGGCCACGATCCTCTCGGCCCATCCGGACCGCCGGTAGGCGGCCATGGGCTCGGGGTCCAGCCCCATCTCCTCCCGCACCTCACGCAGCAGCGGACGCACGTCCGTGTTGTACGCGTCCATCAGCACGGCATTGGCCTCGAGTACGTCTCCCGCCCGCTGAGCATCGGCCAACGCCGACCGGTCGACGAGCAGAGCCTTGGCCGTCGCCTCCTGGACGTTCATCACGGAACGGATGATCGCCGGGATCTTCGCCTCGATGTTGTGGCACTGGTCGAGCATGAACGCCACCTCGGGCGTGAACCCGCCCCCACGGATCACCTCGTACATGATCCGGAACAGCTGGAACGGGTCGGCCGCGCCGACCATCAGGTCGTCGTCGGCGTAGAACCGCGAGTTGAAGTCGAACGCGCCGAGCCTGTTCTCCCGCAGCAGCGTCGCCACGATGAACTCGATGTTCGTGCCCGGGGCGTGGTGACCGGTGTCGACGACCACCTGCGCCTTCCCGCCCAGCTTCAGGCAGTGCGCGTAGGCGGTGCCCCAGTCCGGGACGTCCGTCGTGTAGAACGCCGGCTCGAAGAGCTTGTACTCCAGCAGCATCCGCTGGTCGTCCCCGAGCCGCTCGTACACCTCGGCGAGCCCCTCGGCGAGCCGGTCCTGGCGGGCCCGGATGTCGTCCTGCCCGGGGTAGTTCGTGCCGTCGGCGAACCACAGCTTCAGGTCCTTGGAGCCGGTCGCGTCCATGATGTCGACGCACTCCAGCAGATGGTCCACGGCCTTGCGGCGCACGGCCGCGTCGGGGGCGCAGATGCTGCCGAGCCGGTAGTCGTCGTCCTGGAAGGTGTTGGAGTTGATCGCCCCGAGCCGCACCCCGCGGTCCTCGGCGTGCTTGGCCAGCGCCGCGTAGTCCTCGACCCTGTCCCACGGGATGTGCAGCGCCACGGTCGGCGCCACACCGGTGAACGCGTGCACCTGGGCGGCGTCGTCCAGCTTCTCCTGCGGGGTGCGGGGGACGCCCTGTTGCGCGAACACCTTGAACCGGGTCCCCGAGTTCCCGTACGCCCAGGACGGCGTCTCCACGGCCTGTGTCTTGAGAGCGGCTTTCACCGCGGCGAGCTCGGTCACGTCAGGGCTCCTGTGACATCGGGTCGTAACGACCACTGAGTGAAACGATTCAGAACGGGAAGCTATGGGTCTCCCGAAGGGGTGTCAACCCCTCCGGCTCAGACGGTCCTTCGTGATCAGGCCGAGACCTGAAGCTGTCGAAAGTTTTTCGACCGGGACCCATTGACGTGACATGCGTCGCGCGCCTAACGTCCCGGCAACCCAGTTGAAACCTTTCACGACGTCGCGAGGGCCTCCCACCGACGTCGTCGAGGAGCCCTCATGACCCACCCGTCCGACACGGGTCCGGCCCCGGTTCTCGCACTGAAGGGCATTTCCAAGTCCTTCGGCGCGGTCCGCGCCCTGCGGGACGTCTCCCTGGAGCTGATCCCCGGGGAGGTGCACGCCCTCGCCGGTGAGAACGGAGCCGGCAAGTCCACCCTCATCAAGACGCTCGCCGGAGTGCACCGGCCGGACACCGGCCAGGTGCTGCTCGACGGCGCGCCGGTCGTCTTCCACGGCCCCGGCGACGCCCGCGACGCCGGTATCGCCGTCATCTACCAGGAGCCGACGCTCTTCCCCGACCTGTCGATCGCCGAGAACATCTTCATGGGCCGCCAGCCCCGGCGCGCGTTCGGCCGGATCGACCACCGGGCCACCCACGCCGCGACCGCCGCCCTGATGAATCGGCTCGGCGTCGAACTCGACCCGGACCGGCCGGCCCGCGGCCTGTCCATCGCCGACCAGCAGATCGTCGAGATCGCCAAGGCACTCTCCTTCGACGCCCGTGTCCTGATCATGGACGAGCCCACCGCCGCCCTCACCGGCAGCGAGGTCGCCCGCCTCTTCGGCGTCGTGCGCACGCTGCGCGAACAGGGTGCCGCGGTGCTGTTCATCTCCCACCGGCTGGAGGAGATCTTCGAGATCTGCCAGCAGGTCACCACGCTGCGCGACGGCGCCTGGATCTCCAGCGAACCGCTGGCCGGCATGACCGAGGACGACCTGGTCCGCCGTATGGTCGGCCGCGACCTCGAGGAGCTCTACCCCAAGCAGGACGTCACGCCGGGCGAGACCGCCCTGAGCGTGCGCCGGCTGACCCGCGAGGGCGTCTTCACCGACGTCTCCTTCGACGTACGGTGCGGTGAGATCGTCGGACTGGCCGGCCTCGTCGGTGCCGGGCGCACCGAGGTGGCCCGCGCGGTGTTCGGCGTCGACCGCTGGGACGCCGGCGAGGTCGAGGTCGACGGACGAAGGCTCGTCAACGGCGCCCCGTCCACGGCCATGGCCGCCGGACTCGCCCTGGTCCCGGAGGACCGGCGCGCCCAGGGGCTGGTGATGGACATGTCCATCGAACGCAACATCGGCCTCACCGGACTCCGTACGACCGTGAAGGCCGGACTGATGGACCGCGGCGCCGAACGCGACCGCTCCCTCGACTGGGCCGTCAAACTCCAGGTCAAGTACGCCCGGATCGCAGACACGGTGAACACCCTGTCCGGCGGCAACCAGCAGAAGGTCGTCCTCGCCAAGTGGCTCGCCACCGGCCCCAAGGTGCTGATCGTGGACGAGCCCACGCGCGGAATCGACGTCGGCACCAAGGCCGAGGTGCACCGGCTGCTGTCGCAGCTCGCCGCCGACGGTGTCGCCGTCCTGATGATCTCCTCCGACCTGCCCGAGATCCTCGGCATGGCCGACCGCGTGCTGGTGATGCACGAGGGCCGGATCACCGCCGAGATCCCCCGTACCGACGCCACCGAGGAAACCGTGATGGCCGCAGCCACGGGGAGGGCCGCCGCATGACGGTCGCCGCTCCCGAAGAAGCCCCCGTCGCCGAGGTGCCCAAGGCCGGCGCCACCCGGCTGGTGGACCGTGTCTTCAAGATGCGCGAACTCGCCATCCTGCTGGTCTTCCTGGTGATGATCGCCGTCACCCAGGCCGGTAACAGCGAGTTCCTGTCCGAACAGGGCATCAAGGACCTGCTGCTGAACGCGACCATCCTGGTCCTCGTCGCCACCGGCCAGTCCCTGGTCGTCATCACCCGCAACGTCGACCTGTCCGTCGGCTCCACCCTCGGCATCAGCGCCTTCGCCGCCGGCGTCTACCTCCAGGACGGCGGAAACCCCGTCGTCGCCATCGCCCTCGCCGTACTGCTCGGCATCGGCTTCGGACTGCTCAACGGCCTTCTCGTCAGCCTCGGCCAGGTGCCCGCCCTCGTCGTCACCCTCGGCACGCTGTACATCATCCGCGGCATCGACTCCATCTGGGTCGGCTCCCGCCAGATCACCGCCGCCGACCTCCCGGGCGGGTTCGTCGACTTCGGCGCGGGCGGCATCTCGGCGGTGCCGTACCTGGCGCTCATCGCGCTGGTGGTGCTGGTGGCGACGGCCTACTACCTCAAGCACTTCGGCAGCGGCCGCGAGCTCTACGCGCTCGGCTCCAACCCGGAGGCCGCCCGGCTCGCCGGCATCCCCGTACGCAAGCGGATCCTCGCCGCGTACACCTTCTGCGGCGCCCTCGCCGGCCTCGCCGGCGCCCTGTACCTGGCCCGGTTCGGCAACGCCGACTCCGGCACCGGCAACGGCTACGAACTCACCGTCGTCAGCGCGGTCGTGGTGGGCGGCGTGGTCTTCACCGGCGGCTCCGGCAGCGTCTACGGCGCGGCCCTCGGCGCACTGCTGCTGACCTCCATCAACAGCGTGCTGCCCGCCCTCGGCGTCAGCTCCGTGTGGGTGCTCGCCATCAACGGCATCCTGCTCATCCTCGCCATCGCGGTCGACCGGATCGTCGCGCTGCGCGTGGCCTCCGCCCTGAAGAAGAGGAACGCCCGCCATGCCTGAGTCCCTCACGCGAGCGGTCCGCTGGGACACGGTCGTCGGCGCCCTGCTCGTCGTGGTCCTGCTGCTGTCCTTCACCACCGTCGACGGCTTCGGCAACGCGCTCAACCTGTCGTTCCTCATCGGCAACACCCTGCCGATCGCGCTGATCGCCCTGCCCATGACGCTGCTCGTGGTCGCCGGCGAGATCGACCTGTCCGTGGCCTCCACGGCCGGCCTGTCCGGCGCGGTGATGGGCGCCCTGTGGAACCAGGGCATGACCATCGAGACGATCATCCCGATCTGCCTCGTCATCGGCGTCGTCTGCGGCCTGATCAACGGCCTGCTGGTGACCCGCCTCGGACTGCCGTCCCTCGCCGTCACCATCGGCACGCTCGCCGCCTACCGGGGCATCGCGCAGATCGTGCTCGGCTCCGACGCGGTGACCGACTTCCCCGCCCAGTACCTGGACTTCGCCGCCGGACGCATCGGCGACACGTTCGTCCCGTACGCCCTCCTGCCGTTCCTGGTGCTGCTCGCCATCGCCGTCGTCGCCCTGCACGCCACCCCGTTCGGCCGGTCGCTGTTCGCGATCGGCGCGAGCGAGGAGGCGGCGCGGTTCGCCGGCATCCGCGTCAAGCGGCAGAAGCTGACGTTGTTCGTGCTGACCGGGCTCATGGCTTCCCTCACGGGGGTCTTCTGGGCCCTGCACTACGCCAGTGCGCGCTATGACAACGCCACCGGACTCGAACTCTCCGTCGTGGCCGCGGTGTTGCTCGGCGGGATCGACTTCGACGGTGGCAAGGGGACGCTCGGTGGTGCGATCGCGGGTGTGTTCCTGCTCGGTGCCCTGCAGAACGTGATGAGTCTCCAGGACGTGTCCGCGCAGTCCCAGATCGTCGTCACCGGTGTGTTGTTGGTGCTTTCCGTGCTCGGGCCGCGGGTGGCACGGCAGGTTGCCCTGGCCAGGGCACGAAGGCTGACATAGACGGATGTCCGTCGACTGCGGGCCGTCCGGGGCCGGTCGCGCCCACGCGGCAAAGCCGCACATCGATACGGTCCCGCGCCCCTCTGGGGCGCTCCTCACTCCACATCACCAAAAGGAACCCATCATGCGCAAGGCAACCCTCCGTCGTACCTGTGTGGCTCTCGCTGCCGTCACCTCGCTCGCTCTGGGCGCCACCGCCTGTGGCGGTACCACCAAGGAGGACGTGAAGAACGAGGGCGGCGGGGCAGCCGCCTCGGCCGGGAAGGCCGACCCGAACGCGGCCACCAAGAAGGGCCTGACCGTCGGCTTCCTGCCCAAGCAGGTCAACAACCCCTACTTCACGAGCGCCGACAAGGGCGGCGAGAAGGCCGTCAAGGAACTGGGCTCCACCTACAAGGAGGTCGGCCCCTCCAGCGCCACCGACACCGCCGGCCAGGTCTCCTACGTCAACACCCTGACCCAGCAGCAGGTCGACGCCATGGCCGTCTCCGCGCAGGACCCGGGCGCCCTGTGCACCGCGCTCAAGCAGGCCATGAAGAACGGCATCAAGGTCGTCACCTACGACTCCGACACCACCGCCGACTGCCGCAACGCCTTCGTCTCCCAGGCCAGCGGCGAGGACCTGGGCCGCACCGAGGTGCAGCTGCTCGCCGAACAGATCGGCTACAAGGGCGAGATCGCGATCCTGTCCGCCGCGCAGACCGCGACCAACCAGAACGCCTGGATCGAGTTCATGAAGGACGAACTCAAGGACCCCAAGTACAAGGACATCAAGCTGGTCAAGGTCGCCTACGGCAACGACGACGCCCAGCAGTCCTTCCAGCAGACCCAGGGGCTCCTCCAGGAATACCCGAACCTGAAGGGGATCATCTCCCCGACCACCGTCGGCATCAAGGCGGCCGCCCAGTACCTGTCCGGCTCCAAGTACAAGGGCAAGGTCAAGCTGACCGGCCTCGGCACCCCCAACGACATGCGCAAGTACGTCAAGAACGGCACCGTCGAGGCGTTCGAGCTCTGGGACCCGGCGAAGCTCGGCGAACTGGCCGCCCGTACCGCCATCGCCCTGTCCTCCGGCCAGATCACCGGCAAGGAGGGCGAGACCTTCAAGGCCGGCGACATGGGCGAGTACACCATCGGCAAGGACGGCGTGATCAACCTCGGCAAGCCCACCGTCTTCAACGCCGAGAACATCGACCAGTTCGACTTCTAGGCCCCATCTCCCCCTGAAGGAGCGGTACTTCATGCAACGCGTCTGTTTCCTGCTCAAGGTCCGACAGGACCGGATCGCCGAGTACCGCGAACGTCATGCCGCCGTGTGGCCCGAGATGCGCGAGGCGCTCTCGGCCACCGGCTGGCACAACTACTCCCTCTTCCTGCGCGACGACGGCCTGCTCGTCGGCTATCTGGAGACCGAGGACTTCGAGGCCGCCAAGTCCGGTATGGAGGCCACCGAGGTCAACGCCCGCTGGCAGGCGGAGATGTCCCCCTTCTTCGAGTCCCTCGACGGCTCCCGGCCGGACGAGGCGATGAAACCGCTGACCGAGGTCTTCCACCTCGCCTGACGACGGAGCCCGCGATGAGACGACGCACTCTTCTGGCCGGAGCACTCCTCGGCACCGCGGCGGCCCCCGCCCTCGCCGCCGGCACCGCCCGGGCCGCCGCCCCCGGCCCGTCGGTCACCCGCACCGGCACCACCACGCTCGACAGCCGGGCGATCTACTTCGTGTCGTACGACGGCCTGGTCAACAACAACGCGTTCCAGAAGAACGGCCTCCTCACCCACAAGGGCCACCAGTACGCTGCCTGGTACACCGCCGACCGGGGCGCGGTCGTCGCCCGCCGCGCCCTCGGCGCGAGCACCTGGCAGACCGTGCGGGTCGGCCACAGCCTGCGGTACGACGACTCCCACAACGTCATCTCCATGGGCGTGTCGGGGACCGACGGCCGGCTGCACCTCACCATGGACTCCCACAGCGACGGCTTCACCTACATCAAGTCCGTCGCCGGACTCCTGGACGACCCCACCGGCCTCAGCTGGACCGCGAGCCGGTTCGGCGCCCCGCAGTCCACCCTCGACGGGCTCGCCCTCACCTCACAGTTCACCTACCCCCAGTTCGTCGCCACCCCCGAGGGCAGGCTCCAGCTCAGCTACCGGGCCGGCGTCTCCGGCAACGGGCGCAACGCCCTCGCCGAGTACGACGGCAGCCGCTGGACCGCGCTGGGGGAGTGGAGCGCCTCCACCGGCACCTACAGCAGCGAGCACGGCTCCTCCACCGCCCGCAACATGTACCTGCACGGCATCGACTACGACCGCGGCGGCCGGCTGCACTCCTTCTTCACCTGGCGCGAGCAGAACGGCGCCGTGATGTGCAGCGGCGGCGGCATCACCAACCACGACACCGGCTACGTGTACTCCGACGACCGCGGCCGCACCTGGTGCAACGCCGCCGGCACCGTCGTCGGCGCCACCGGCACCTCGGACCGGGTCTCCGTCACCGACGCCGGACTGGTCGTCGACCCGCTGAACCCGGACCACTCCCTGATGAACCAGGAGAGCCAGTCCACCGACTCCGCCGGCCGCCCGCACGCGATCATCTCCTACGTCCCCGGCCGCTTCGGCCAGTGCACCACCGACTACGTCGCCGACCGCACCGCGAACGGCCGCGCCTTCCACGTCCGCAGGACCGCCGCCGGCGGCTGGCGGAAGACCGAGATCCCCGTCCCGCTGAACTCGAGCCAGCGCACCAAACTGGTCCTGGACCGCCACGACAACGCCTACGCCGTGTTCCCCTACGGCCGTATCGCCGCCGCCTCCGCGGCCTCCGGGCACACCGACTGGAGACCGCTGTACGACGGCGCCGGCCTGAACGCCTTCGGCGAGGTCGTCATCGACGAGACCCGCGTCGCCCAGGACGGGGTGCTGTCCGTCATGTACCAGGAGAAGTCCACCGGTACGACACCCTCACCCCTGCACGTCGCCGACTTCCGTCTGCCCGCCTGACCGTGTCCGCCCGGGGGCGGCCCGTGCCGGTAGTGTGAAGGCCCGCCGCGCCGCCCCCCTCTCCCTGGAGGTCCCTGCCCGATGGCCCAGTCGGTGGGTATCAAGGACGTCGCCCGCGTCGCCGGAGTATCCGTCGGCACGGTCTCCAACGTGATCAACCGCCCGGACACGGTCGCCGCCGAGACCCGGGCACGGGTGCTGTCCGCCATAGACCGGCTCGGCTACGTCCGCAGCGAGTCCGCCCGCCAGCTGCGCGCCGGCCGCAGCCGCATCATGGGCCTGCTCGTCCTCGACATGGGCAACCCCTTCTTCGTCGACGTCGCCCGCGGCGCCGAACGCGCCGCCCGGGAGGCCGGGCTCGGCGTCATGGTCTGCAACAGCGCCCAGAACCCGGGCGAGGAGGCCGAGTACCTCTCCCTCTTCGCCGAACAGCGGGTCCGGGGCGTCCTGCTCACCCCGGCCGACGCCACCGGCCGCAACATCGAGGCGTTCCGCCGGCACGGCATCCCCTTCGTCCTGGTCGACCGGGTCGCCGAGGGCACCACCGAGTGCTCGGTCTCCGTGGACGACGTCGCGGGCGGCGCGCTGGCCGTGCGGCACCTCGTCGACGCCGGACACCGTTCCATCGCGTACGTCAGCGGCCCGCCCGGACTGAACCAGGTCCGCGACCGCCGCACCGGCGCCCTGAACGCCCTCGCCGAGGCCGGACTCGGCCCCGACAGCCTGCGCGAACTGCCCACCGAACGCCTCGACGTCGCCGCCGGACGCGACGCGGGCGCCCGCCTCCTCGGCCTCGCCGACCGGCCCACCGCCGTGTTCTGCGCCAACGACCTGCTCGCCCTCGGCGTGCTCCAGGCGCTGTACGCGGCCGGCGTCGGCGTCCCCGACGACCTCGCGATCGTCGGCTACGACGACATCGAGTTCGCGGCCGCCGCCGCCGTACCGCTCACCTCCGTACGGCAGCCGGCGGTCACCATGGGCGCCCTGGCGGCGGAGCTGCTGCTGGAGGAGACCGAGAGCGAGGGCACGGGCACACCGCACGAGCACCGCAGGGTCGTACTGCGCCCGGAACTGGTGGTCCGGCGCTCCAGCCTCTCGGCCCGCTGACGGGCGGTCAGCAAGAATTCCATGATCCCGGGCTCGTTGGCCGGACGAACATGTGCTGAACTGGGTCACGGTCCGACAATCCGTTCGTCCCGGGAGCCCCGTTGACCGTCAGCTACCGCCAGCCCGGCGTGGTCCTCACCGACCGCCGGTTCACCGTGCCCCTCGATCACGACAACCCCTCCGGGGAGACGATCGAGCTGTACGCGCGTGAGGCCGTCGCGAGTGACAAGTCCGGCCAGGACCTGCCCTGGCTGCTCTACCTCCAGGGCGGACCCGGCTTCGGGGCGAACCGTTTCATCGGGAAGCAGGCCTGGCTCGGCCGGGCCCTGGAGGACTACCGCGTCCTGCTCCTGGACCAGCGCGGCACCGGTCACTCCACGCCCGTCAACCGGCAGACCCTCCCGCTGCGCGGCGGCCCCGCCGCACAGGCCGGCCACCTCACCCGCTTCCGCGCCGACTCCATCGTGCGGGACTGCGAGGCCATCCGCCCCGAGGTGACCGGCGGCGCCCCCTGGACCGTCCTCGGCCAGAGCTTCGGCGGCTTCTGCACCGTCGCCTATCTCTCCACCGCCCCCGAGGGCCTGGACACGGCCCTGATCACCGGCGGTCTGCCCTCCCTCGACGCCCACGCCGACGACGTCTACCGGGCCGCCTACCCGCGTATCGAACGCAAGGTCGCCGCGCACTACGCCCGCTACCCCCAGGACGTCGAACGCGCCCGCCGTATCGCCGACCACCTCCTCGCCCACGACGTCGTCCTCCCGAACGGGTACCGGTTCACCGTCGAGGCGTTCCAGTCCCTCGGCATCATGCTCGGCGGCGGCGAGGGCAGCCACCGGCTGCACCACCTCCTCGAGGACGCCTTCGTCCGCACCCCGGCCGGCCCCGAACTCTCCGACGCCTTCCAGGAACAGGCGCAGGGCCTGCTCTCGTACGCAGGACACCCGCTGTACGCGCTCGTCCACGAGGCGATCTACGGCCAGGACGCCCGCCCCACCGCCTGGTCGGCCGAGCGGGTACGCGCGGAGTTCCCCCGGTTCGACGCCGCCAAGACGCTCGCCGGCGACGAGCCGCTGCTGTTCACCGGCGAAACCATTCACCCCTGGATGTTCGACAACGACCCCGCGCTGCGCCCGCTGCGCGAGACGGCCGAACTGCTCGCCGCCCGCACCGACTGGACGCCCCTGTACGACCCCGCGCGCCTCGCCGTCAACGAGGTCCCGGTCGCGGCGGCCGTCTACCACGACGACATGTACGTCGACACCGCCCACGCGCTGACCACCGCCCGCACCGTCCGGGGCCTGCGCACCTGGGTCACCGACGAGTTCGAGCACGACGGCCTCCGGGCCGGCGGCCCCCGGGTGCTGGACCGGCTGCTCGCCCTGGTGCGCGACGAGGTCTGAGCCGGGCGGGGCGTTGTCGGTGGGGCGGGTTAGTCTGCGGACATGACCGAGCCGACGATCAGTCAACTCGAGCCCATGCCCGACGACTGGCAGCGCGCACTGGCCGTGGTCGCCCACCCGGACGACCTCGAGTACGGCTGCTCGGCGGCCGTCGCGTCCTGGACGGACGCCGGCCGCGAGGTCAGCTACGTCCTGGCGACCCGGGGCGAGGCGGGCATCGACACGCTGGAGCCGGCGAAGTGCGCGCCGCTCCGGGAGCGTGAACAGCGGGCCAGTGCCGCCGTGGTCGGCGTGTCGGAGGTCGACTTCCTCGACCACGCGGACGGGGTCGTCGAGTACGGGCCCGCGCTGCGCCGCGACATCGCCGCCGCGATCCGCAGGCACCGGCCCGAGCTGGTGATCACGCTCAACCACCGGGACACCTGGGGCGGCACCTACTGGAACACCCCGGACCATGTGGCCGTCGGGCGGGCCGTGCTCGACGCGGCCGGGGACGCCGGCAACCGGTGGATCTTCCCCGAGCTGATCGAGCGCGGCCTCGAGCCCTGGAGCGGCGTCCGCTGGGTGGCGGTCGCCGGTTCCACCCACGCCACGCACGCGGTGGACGCGACAGACGGTCTCGAGCGGGCGGTCGCCTCGCTGCTCGAACACCGCACCTACATCGAGGCGCTGACCGACGAGGACCCGGAGGCGTACGCGCGCGGGCTGCTGACCGGGTTCGCCCAGGAGACGGGGAAGCGGTTCGGGGACCGTCCCGCGGTCGCCTTCGAACTGTTCCCCCGGTGATCCCCGTGGAAGGGGAGCTGCTGGCGGAGCGGTTCGAGGAACACCGCGGGCACCTCAAGGCGGTCGCCTACCGCATGCTCGGCTCCGTGACCGAGGCGGAGGACGCCGTCCAGGAGGCCTGGCTGCGGCTGGGCCGCTCCGACACGGACGTCATCGACAACCTCGGCGGCTGGCTGACCACCGTGACCGGCCGGATCTGCCTGGACCTGCTGCGTGCGCGCGCCGCGCGCCGTGAGCAGCCGATGGACGAGACCTTCGTTCCGGACCCGGTGATCAGGCCCCTGTCGCAGGTGGACCCGGAGCAGGAGGCGCTGCGGGCCGACTCGGTGGGTGTGGCGATGCTGGTGGTCCTGGAGACGCTGCAGCCGGACGAGCGGCTGGCGTTCGTGCTGCACGACATGTTCGCCGTGCCGTTCGACGACATCGCCCCGGTCGTGGAGCGCAGCCCGGCCGCGACCCGTCAGCTCGCCGGCCGGGCCCGCCGCCGCGTCCGCGACGCGACCCCGCCCTCCGATCCCGACCTCGGCCGCCAGAGGCGGGTCCTCGAGGCGTTCATGGCCGCCGCGCGCGCCGGAGACTTCGAGGCCCTGGTCGCGGTCCTCCACCCGGACGTGGTCCTCCGCGCGGACGCGGGCCCCCTGATCCAGGGCGTGGCCGGCTCCAAGCTCCTCCGCGGCGCGAAGCCGGTGGCCGAGTCGGCGATGCTGTTCGCCCGCTTCACGGCGGCAGGCCAACTGGCCCTGCTGAACGACTCGATGGGCCTCCTGACCGTGGTCGACGGCCGCCTCGCCTCCACCCTGTCGATCACCATCGCCGACAACCAGATCACCGCCATGTACATCCTCGCCAACCCCACCCGCCTGACCCACCTGACGCCCCACCCCTAACCCCACAGCCTCCGCACCCAGCCGCCCACCCGTGCCGCCTCCGCCCTCCGCGCCCAACTGCACCCCTCCGCCCCGGCCTCCGCACTCCGCGGGCAACTGCACGCCTCCGCCCCGGCCTCCGCACTCCGCGGGCAGTCGTGCCGCTGGGGCGGCACGGGTGGGCGCGACGGCACCCCGCCGGCGCCGGGTCGCGCATCCCACCCCCGGCCAGCCCCGACGGGCCGCACCCCGCCGGCGTCGGGCGGCGCGGATACCCCGGCCCACACCAACATGCCGGCACCCCGCAAGGCCCTACCCCCACTCACCCCCGCCGCTCCAACCACACCCGCAACCCCTCCGGCATCAACGTCAACCGCTCGGCCACCCGCAACCGATACCCCGGATCGGCCCGCAGCTCGTACCGCCGCAGCAACAACCCCAGCACCAGCACCGCCTCATGCAGCGCGAACTGCCGCCCGATACACGCCCGCGCCCCCGTCCCGAACGGCTTGAACACATGCGGCGCCCGCCCCCGAACCGCCCCCACCTCGAACCGACCCGGATCAAACCCCTCCGCATCCGCCCCCCACACCCCCGCATCCCGATGCAGCATCGGCGTCAACACCAACGTCCAGGCCCCCCGCCGCATCGGATGCACACCCCCCAGCACCGTGTCCCGGACAGCCTCCCGGGCGAACGCCGGCGCGGTGGGCCACAGCCGCAGCGTCTCGTCCAGCACCCGCCGCACATACCGCAGCTTCGCCACCTGCTCGTACCCCGGCGCCGCCACGTCCCCCCACACCCGGTCCACCTCCGCACGCGCACGCTCGGCGACATCGGGCCGCAGCGACAGATAGTGCAGCGCGAACGACAGCGCACCCGACGTCGTCTCGTGCCCCGCCACCAGAAACGTGATCACCTGCCGCCGCACGTTCTCCGCCGACAACCGCTCCCCGCTCTCCGGATGCGCGGTCTTAAGCATCCGGTCCAGCAGATCCCCGTCCCCACCGCCGGAGGCCCGCCGCTCCCGCACCACCCCGTCGACGATGCGCTCGAGAAGCGCGATGTCGGCCACGTTCCGCCGTCCCGCCCGGCGCAGCAGCAGCGGAGCCAGCGGCCCCGGCACACTGTTCAGCCGCTGCGCGTGACTCAGCGTTCCGACCATCGCGGAGACGAACGGATGCGGACGCGCCCGTTCGAAGGACCCGAAGTCGTGCCCGAACCCGGTCCGCGCGATCGTCTCCAGCGTCAGCTTGGTCATGTCCCCGGGCACGTCCACCGACCGCCCCCCGGCCGCCGCGAGGTCCCAGTGCTCCGTCAGCCGCTCCGCCACCGACAGCATCATCGGGTGGTACCCGGCCATCGCCTCCCGGCTGAACCCGGGCGCCAGCACGTCGTGCGCCAGCTGCCAGTTCGGCTCGTGGTTGTACGCGGTGAACAGCCCGTCGCCGGCGACCGGCCGCAGATTGGCGATCCCCAGCCCCACATGCTTGGCGAACCGTGACTCGTCGGCCAGATCGGCCACCAGCTCCGCGCCCCAGGTGAACACGAACTCCTTGCCGAACGCGCTCCGCCGGAAGATCGGCCCCAGCCGGCGGGCGTACCTCAGCGAGTCCTGCACGGGCGTGGCCCTGCTCGCCCCGATCAGGTCGCCGAGCAGCGGCAGCCGGTACGGCGGACGGGGGATGCGGTGCAGCTCCGGCCAGCCCCGCTCCGCGCTGCGGAACCCCTTCGGCGGTACGGCCCGTGTCGTCGTCTCCGCCATGACGCCATCCCCTTCGACCCGGCGAGTCCACGTGTTGTACGTGAGTTCAATAAGGCGATTCAGTCTGATCCGGCGGCTGAACGGGCGTCAAGTACAGTGCGGGAATGGCCGTGAACCAGGGCGGGCGCACACGGCGCAGGCTCAGTACCGAAGAGCGCCGGGAGCAGCTTCTGTCGGTCGGTGCGCGGCTGTTCTCGGAGAGCCCCTACGACGACGTGTGGATCGAGCAGGTCGCCGAGATCGCCGGGGTGTCGCGCGGACTGCTGTACCACTACTTCCCGACCAAGCGGGACTTCTTCGCGGCGGTGGTGGAGCGGGAGAGCGAGCGGATGCTCCGGATGACGGCGGCGGTCCCCGGCGTCCCGGTGCGCGAGCAGCTGGCGGCGGGTCTCGACACGTATCTGGGGTACGTCGGGGCCCATGCGCACGGCTATCGGGCCTTCCATCGCGCCGACGCGGCGGGGGACCGGGCGGTGCGCCGGGTCTACCAGCGGGCGCTGGCCGCGCAGGAACGGCAGATCCTGGCCGCGCTCGCCCGGGACCCCGAGTTCGGTCCGGTCCTCGAGGCGCGGCCGGACACCCGGCTCGCCGTGCG
Organism: Streptomyces sp. NRRL WC-3626; assembly: GCF_000718785.1. GTDB lineage: Bacteria > Actinomycetota > Actinomycetes > Streptomycetales > Streptomycetaceae > Streptomyces > Streptomyces edwardsiae. The sequence continues at coordinate 72,185 of NZ_JOCA01000024.1, forward strand.
CGGCTGGCTGGCCTTCACCACCGCCGTCTGTCTGGAGTGGCTGCGCGGTTCGGAGCTGGACCGCGAGCAGGTGCGGGACCTGTGCGTGCGTGCCCTGCTGGGTGTTCTCGCGCCCTGAGACAGGTCCCGTAAAGATCGCGCCATCCGGTTGGCGCACACCCCGATCTCCTATAAGTTAGGCAAGGCTTACCTAAGAGGAGGTTCGGGGATGGCTGACGACACACACGGCTGGACGGCCGCGCCCGGTGCGGCGGAACGGGCCCGTTCGGTGCTCGCCGCCGCGTGGTCCTGCGCGGTGACCGCGGAGGGCACCCGGGAGGAACTCGTCGGCGCGCACAGCGTGACCGACGACGGAGAGGTGCTGTTGCACGTGCCCGAGGACAGTGCTCTGCTCGCCGCCGCGATCTGCGCGCCCCGCGGCGAGCCGTCCGCCGTGCTGGAGTTCGCCGACGTCGCCCCCGTCCCGCTGCGCAACCGGATCCGCGCCCGGCTGTGGCTGGCCGGCTGGTTCACCGTGCGGGACGGGCACCTCGTCCTCCGGCCCACGCGCGTGGTGCTCCGGCAGCCGGCCGGCGCCGTGGTGGTCGACGTCGACGAGTTCACCGCCGCCGCGCCCGACCCGCTCGCCACCGCCGAGGCCCGGCTGCTGAGCCATCTGGCCGACTGCCACGCCGACGCCGTGGAGCGGCTGACCCGTCTGGTCGACCACGGCAGTCTGCACGGCGCGGTCCGGGTCCAGCCGCTCGCCGTCGACCGGCACGGACTGACCCTGCGCATCGAACGCGTGCGGTCCGGCGGTGACGTACGGCTGCCGTTCCACGCGCCGGCCAACGACGTCTCCCAGCTCACCGAGCGCATGCACGTACTGCTCGCCCAGGCGGGCGCCGCCTCCTGCCCCCGCCCGCTGCAGCGGCAGCGCGCCGACGGCGAGGCGTGACCCGAGGGATTTGGACCCGCGGGCAGATCATGTGGAGCGGTGGGAGGCGCCGCCGCGCCTGCGGCGCAGCCGGTCCCACAGCCGGGTGAGCCGCGGCAGCCGCCGGCGCTGCTCCTGCGAGTGCCGGTCCAGCTCCTCGAACAGCCGGCGCGTGCGGTGCTCGGTGTCCATCTCGTCGAGGATGCGGTTGACCTCGGTCAGTACGGCGCCCAGCAACTGCCACTGACGGGCGTCGCGCCGGGCCTGCTCGAAGAGCAGCCGGGCCAGCCGGTCGCGGGTGGCGGCCGCCTGCCGCAGCTGGGCGGCGAGCCGCTCCTCCGCCGACTCGGCGTTCGCGCTCACGCTCGTGGTCACCAGCACCGCGAAGCTGACCACGGCGTCCGCGATCTCGGCCAGCAGTTCCTCGAACGCGGCGCCCGTCTCCGGATCGAACAGCCGCTGCCCCTCGCGTTCCTTGGCCAGGTCGGTGAGCGTGCGCGCCAGCACCCGCAGTACCACCGTGCAGATCTCCAGCGTGTCCAGCCCGGTACGCAGCACCACCCGGTGCAGCAGGCCCTCACGGACCCGCGGATTGAGCCGCAGGCTGTCCTCCGCCTGTCTGAGGTCCGCGTCCACCTCGACGATGTCGTGGTCCAGCCGCCGTGCCTCGTGCAGCCGGGCCGCCGCCCGGTCCGGGGGCGTACGGCCCGCCGCCTCCTCGCCGATCCGCAGCATCAGCTGCCGCACCCGCCGGGCCAGCTCCTCGATGGACTCGCCGGCCTCCTCCACCCATACGGGCGGCGCCAGCAGCAGATTGAACGCCATCCCGACGACCGCCCCGATCAGCGTCTCCACGATCCGGGCCCAGGCGGTGTCCCCGTGCGTGGTCACCCCGAGCACCAGCATCGCGCTGATCGCCACCTCGGGCACGAATTCGTCCACCCGCACGACATGGCCGATGACCAGCGACGCCAGGATGAGCAGACCCAGACTCCACCAGGTCAGACCCACCAGGAGACTGAAGAGGATGGCCACGACGACACCGGTCACCACGGAGTTCACCCGGCGCATCCCGGTGGTGAGCGTGGAGTACAGGGTGACCTGGACGACGAGCAGCGCGGTCAGGGGAGCGGTCAGCGGCGCGGCCTCCGGACTGAGCCGGGTCGCGATGACGTAGGCGACCGTCGCCGCCGCCGACGACCGCACCGTCTGCACGGCCACCGGGTCCCGGTGCAGCTTGACGAACCGGACGGCCGGCGCGGTCATCTCACGTACCACTCGCATCCTCCGACGCTTCCCCCTCCCCGGACACGTCGAACGTGTTCACCGGGTACGGCAGTCGCCCGGGGGACAGGCCGGCCGGGTCTACAGCTTGTCGAGGAAGGCGAACAGATGGCCCCTGGTGCGGGCGATCTGCTCCTCCACCGTGAGGCTCTCCTCGAAGCGGCCCCCGCTCTCCGGGACCTTCTTCCCGCGCAGGTACAGGGAACAGGCGAGGTCGGTGCACATGTAGGCGCCGACCGAGTTGCCCTCACGCCCGGCCGGGCCCGCCTTGCGCGCGGTCATCAGGGCGACACCGCCGCGCGGATGCGTGGTCAGGCACAGGGAGCACATGCTGCGGTGCAGAAAACCCCGCTGGGCGGGCTGGAAGCGCATGGCCACCCCGACGAGACGGTCCTCCCGCTCGGTGACGAGATAGCTGCGATCAGGCGCTCCGGGATCGCGCCAGCCGAGGAAATCGAGATCGTCCCAGGCGCGTTCGCCCAGGTCACGCGGGACAGCCAGCCGCTTGGCCTCACCCTTCGAGCAGTTGACGAACGAACCGCGGATGTCCTGCTCGGTGAGTGCTCTCATGGGGGGCGCCTCCTGCGGATTGTTTCGAAACCTAGGGGGTCTAGGTTTCTGGTTCAGGGTAGGGGCCCGGCGCCGGGGGGAGCCAGCGATTTTTCCCGGGACCGCGGCCCGTGGCCTTCCGTACGCTGTACGGCAGTCGCCGAATGGGAGGGGTACGGACGATGGGGGACTCCTGGGAGCGGGCCCGCAGGGTGCTCACGGAGGCGGGACTGCCGCCCGGCGCGCTCGCCGGCGTACGGCCGATGAGCGGAGGCACCTACAACACCGTCGAGGAGCTCCGCCTCACCGACGGCAGCCGCTATGTGCTGAAGATCCCGCCCACGGCCGCCACCCCCGGCCTGCGGTACGAACGCCGACTGCTCGTCGCCGAGGCGGACTTCTGTGCCGGCGCCGCCGAGGCCCGGGTGGCCGCCCCGCACACCGTCGCCGTCGACGGGGACGGCCCCGTGCCGTATCTGCTGATGACCGCCTGCCCGGGCGAGCCCTGGACGGAGGTGGCGCCGGCCGGCGCGGAGCGGGCCGCTCTGCGCACCGAGCTCGGCCGTCAGGTGGCCCGGCTGCACCGGGTCGCCGGACCGGCGTTCGGCTACCCGTCCGGCGCCCTCGGCCCGCTCGCCCCCGCCTGGCGCACCGCGTTCACCGCGATGACCGACGCCGTGCTCGCCGACGCCCGGCACTACGGAGCCTGGCTGCCCCGCCCGGGCGGCGAGATCGCCGCCGTGCTCCGTACCGCCGACGGGGCGCTCGACGAGGTCACCGTGCCCGTGCTCGTCCACTTCGACCTGTGGCCGGGCAACATCCTGGTGGAGCGCACCGCCGCGGGGGAGGCCCGGATCGGCGGGCTCATCGACGGGGAGCGCATGTTCTGGGGCGACCCGCTCGCCGATCTCGTCTCCCTCGCCCTGCTCGGCGACATCAGGGCGGACGGCGCGTTCCTCGCCGGATACGCGGAGGCCGGAGGGCGGGCCGTGTTCGACCGGGCGGCACTCGCCCGCCTCGCCCTCTACCGCGCCTACCTCTACCTGATCATGCTGATCGAGACCGTTCCGCGCGAGGCCGGGGAGGACCACGTGCGCTGGGTCCGGGACACCGTCGCCCCGGAGCTGGAGGCCGCGCTGGACGAAATCGGCCGGCTCTGTTAGTTCACATCATGAAATAAGGGTGGGAGAAAGTCGCGCCCGGTCGGTCCCCGGCGGTATGTTGCAGGTCGGGCAGGGTATCGGAAGGAGCCACATGGCGGGGCGGAACGGGCGCACGGTGCGCGACCTCAGGCGGGCCAACCGTACGGCCGTGCTGCAGCGGCTGTACTTCGACGGCCCGCTGAGCCGGTTCGAACTCGGCCCCGCGACCGGGCTCAGCTCCGGCTCCGTCAGCAATGTCGTCGCCGACCTGGTCGCCGACGGCCTGGTGGAGGAGGCGGGCAGCGTCGACTCCGACGGCGGCCGCCCCCGCACCCTGCTGCGGGTGGCACCGCTCAGCGGCCACATGATCGGCGTCGACGTGGGCGAGACCAGGGTCCGCGTCGAACTGTTCGACCTGACCCTCACCGAACTCGCCCGCGCGGAGCTCCCGCTGGAGCAGCAGCGCTACGAGGTCGAGGTCATCGTCGACCACATCCGCTCCGGGATCGCCGAGGTGCTCGCCGGCGCGGGCCTCGCCCCCGAGCGGCTGCTCGGCGTCGGCATCGGTGTCCCCGGCATCGTCGAGCACACCCCCGACCGGGGCGCCGTCGTGCACGGCCAGACCATCGGCTGGGACGCCATCCCCCTGGAGGCACTGCTGCGGGCCGAGTCCCTGCTGCCCGAGACGGTGCCGTACTTCATCGACAACGGCGCCAAGACCCTCGGCCAGGCCGAGATGTGGTTCGGCGCCGGACGCGGCGCCCGCAACGCCCTCGTGGTGCTCTTCGGCTCCGGTGTCGGCGCCTGCCTCGTCACGCCCGAGGTGGAACACGGCCGGGCCGTCGAGTGGGGGCATCTGACCGTACGGGTCAGGGGACGCCGCTGCCGCTGCGGCGCGCTCGGCTGTCTGGAGGCGTACGCGGGCGCCGAGTCGCTGCTCGCGCGCTGGCGCGAGGAGGGCGGCGCCGTGCCCGGGGACACGGACGAGGAGACGGCGCTGACGGCGATGCTCGCCGCCGCCTACCCGGCCGACGAGGCCGCCCCCGACCCGGTCGCGCTCGCCGTCCTCGAGGAGACCGCCGAGTACCTGGGCGCCGGCCTGTCCGACCTGATCAACCTCTTCCAGCCGGAGCGCATCCTGATGGGCGGCTGGGCCGGCCTCCAGCTCGGCTCCCGCTTCCTGCCCGCCGTACGCAAGCACGCGCTGTCGTACGCGCTGCGCCATCCGGCGGAGAAGGTCACGATCGAACTGGGCCGTCTCGGCCCCGACGCGGTCACCGTGGGTGCCGCGATCCTTCCCCTCGCCGACTTCTTCACCCGGGGCGGCCGTCGTCCCGACCCCGGCCCCCAGTCCCCGCCCCCCGCCTGGCACACGGCCCTGCGGGACCGCGCCCCGCGGTAGGGCGGTCCGTCACGCGGAGGACTCGTCCGGCACCGGATGGTCCGGGTTGGGGGATGCGGGGTGCGGGTCGCCCTGGCGGCCCGTGCCGGCCTCGTCCGTGTCGGGGACGTCCGATGCGGCGTCGTCCGCTTCGTCCGCGCCGCCGGTCTTCCTCTCGCTCTCCCGTTCCGCGGCGGCGGGCGCGACCTCCCAGGGGTCCTCGCCGGGGCCGGCCTGCTGGTCGGGCAGATCTCGGGGGACACCGGCGCCGTTCTCACCGGGGCCTTCGAGGCGGTGGTCGGTCACGGCGCTCTCCCTTCATACGTCCACGAGCCCACGCGAGTACCTCCGCGAGTGCCGGTGAAACCCGCCCTGGACAGAAGGAAGCCCCGGCCGCGACGGGGGAATCACGGCCGGGGCGGCTCAAGGTGGGCGCGGACGGCGGTCGCCTCTCGGCGAAAGGCTCCACAGGGCTTCAGCCGAACGATCGTCCCTGTGGGCGGATGGTGAGGCCCGGGGACACTGTCCCGTCCGCACCCACGTTCTGTTCAACGGAGACCCGTCCCCGGGTGTTCCGCGTACGGCCACCGACGTGCGTGACGTGTGTCACCGGCCCCGCGTGCCGCCGTCGAGATCGGCCCACAGGTTCTCCGCCTGAAGCACCAGAGTGCCCAGGACGGCCGTGCGCGCGGCACCCTCACCCGCTTGGGCGCGCAGGTTCTCCTGGAGCTTCCCGTGCAGGTCCCGCATCACGGCCTCGGTCCGCTCGTCCAGGAGGGCGTCGGCGCGCGTGCCGCCGTGCAGCAGCCGGTCCGCCTCCGCGCGGCAGGCGTCGCCGAGCAGCGCCAGCAGCTCCGCGTAGCAGCCCAGCACCGCCGCGTCCGGCGCGGCCGGGGTGCGTTCCTCGTCGGCGGCCACCACGAGCGTGCGGGTCAGCGCGGTGACATGTCCGGTGACGCGGCCGAACCGTTCGTCCTCCCGCTCCGGCGGCAGCGCGACGGTCGGCGCCCGGTGCACGGCGCGCAGGACGCCCGAGGTCAGCCGCAGGCTCTCCCTGCTCCAGCCGCGGGCCGAACGCAGCGCCTCCAGCCGGTCCTGCAGCCGTGCCGCGGCGGCGAGCCGTCCGGCTGCGGTCCCCGCGTCCCATCCGCCGTCACGCAGATCCCCGGCCACGGCGTGCAGCACGTCACCGGCCTCCCGGGCGAGCGCCGCGAGGTTCTCCCGTACGTCCCGCAGATGGATCGGCGGCAGCACCAGCGCGTTGACGGCGACCCCGATGACCGCGCCGAGCGCCGCCTGCCCCAGCCGATGTCCCACCTCCATAGCGCCGAACGTGCCCGTGGCGAGCGTGAAGACGGCCGTGGTGGCGGCGTAGATGCCCTGGTCGCCGAAGCGCGGCCAGTTCGAGAGCAGCACCAGCACCGGCACGGACAGCGCCAGGGCGCCCGTGATGTCACCGGTGACGGCCTGCGCCCCCGATGCCACGAGCGCCCCCGCGCAGATCGCGGTGAACTGCCGTGCCGCCTGCATCAGCGAGCTGAAGACCGTGGCCTGCACCAGCACCAGCGCCACCCAGGGCGCCATCAGGGCCATCGGGTCGCCGAGCCACTCCCGGGCCAGCAGCCACGCCAGCAGCGCCGCCGCGGCGGCCTTCAGCGACTGGACCAGCAGATCCCGCTCCCGGCCCGGGCCACGCCACGCGGCCCGGGCCGCCCGGCCGACGGACCGCACATCCCAGCGCACCGCCTCCCGCACCCGCGCCGACGCGGCCACCCGGCCGACGTCGTCACCCCGCCACGTCTCATTCCGCACGGACACCATGCCCCGCGGGTGTCCCGTCCGCCCGGACCCTCATGCCAGGGGACCCTCCGACAGGGACGCCAGGAGGTGCGCCGGGTCGTCGTAGACCGCGTCCGCGCCGGCCTCTACCAGGTCGGCCCGCGGAATACCGCCGCACAGTACGCCCACACAGCGCACCCCGGCCCTCTCGCCCGCCCGCATGTCCCACACCGTGTCACCGACGAACACCGCCCGCTCCGCGGGCACCCCCGCCAGCCCGAGGGCGTGCTCGACGGGTTCCGGCGCGGGCTTGCCCTCCTCGACGTCGTCGGCGCTCGCCGTCGCGGCGATCGCCTCGTCCGCGTCGATCGCGCGGCGCAGCGCGCTCAGCTCGGTGCCGCCGGCCGAGGTGGCGAGGACCACCGTCCAGCCGTCGCGGTGCAGCCGCTTGAGCAGCAGGCCCGCGTCCGCGAACGCCGGCAACCGGTCGAACCACTGCCCGTACAGCGCCTTGTGCGCGGCGCTCAGCTCCTCGTCGCGGCCGGTGTCCCGGTCCTCGCCCAGCAGCCGGGCGACCAGGTCGGAGGAGGGCAGTCCCACGGCCCGGTGGACGGCGTGCATCGGAACCCGGTGCCCCGCCTGGCGGAAGGCCTCCCACCAGGACGTCACATGCAGATGGTTGGTGTCGACCAGCGTGCCGTCGACGTCGAACACGGCCGCCCGCTCCATACCTGTCCTCTCCTCGGGGTCCTCGGAGCGGTACGGGTACCACCTCAGCCGCCCGTCACTCCGGAGGGCACCTTCCGCTCCCCGGTCCAGGCCAGCAGGTCCTGCCGCGACCATGTGGTGACCACCCGTTCGGGTGCCACCCCGCACTCCTGCGCGCGGGCGCATCCGAGGATCTGCCAGTCCAGCTGGCCCGGCGCGTGCGCGTCGGTGTCGACGGAGAAGAGCACACCTGCCGCCACCGCCCGGCGCAGCAGCCGGCGCGGCGGGTCCAGCCGCTCGGGCCGGCTGTTGATCTCCACGGCGGTACCGGTCTCGGCGCACGCGGCGAACACCTCGTCCGCGTCGAACTCCGACTCCGGCCGGCCGCGCCCGGTCAGCAGCCGACCGGTGCAGTGCCCGAGGACGTCGGAGTGCGGGTCGCGCACGGCGGCGACCATGCGGCGGGTCATCGACCGGGCGTCCATCCGCAGCTTGGAGTGCACGGACACCACCACGACGTCCAGCAGCTCCAGCAGCTCGGGCTCCTGGTCGAGGGAGCCGTCCTCGAGGATGTCGCACTCGATGCCGGTCAGCAGCCTGAACGGCGCCCAGGTCCCGTTGAGCTCCGCCACCACCTCCAGCTGCTCGCGCAGCCGGTCGGCCGAAAGGCCCCGCGCCACGGTCAGCCGTGGCGAGTGGTCCGTGAGCACGGCCCACTCGTGGCCGATCCGGGCCGCGGTACGGCCCATCTCCTCGATCGGGCTGCCGCCGTCCGACCAGTCGGAGTGCAGATGGCAGTCCCCGCGCAGCAGCGCCCGCAGCTCCCGCCCCGCCCGGTCCCCGGGCTCCCGGTCCGCCTCCTCCTCCAGCTTGCGCAGATAGCCGGGCACCTCCCCGGCCAGTGCCTCCCGCACCACCTGCGCGGTCTTAGGACCGACCCCCTTGAGCGTCTCCAGTGTCCCGGCCGCCGACCGCTCGCGCACCTGCTCCCCGCCCAGCTCCGACAGCGCACGCGCGGCGGTGCGGAAGGCCCGGACACGGTACGTGGGCGCCAGGGACCGTTCCAGCAGAAAGGCGATCCTGTCCAGCGCCTCGAGGGGTTCCATCGCCACCTCCTCGCTCCAGGGTTGCCCAGCGGGCCCACGGGCGCACGGCGGGGCGCACGCGGACGTCGTGTCCGAGCCGTTCCCGCCGTTTCGGCTCTACCCTCGAAGACATGACCGAAAGTGCGAGCCCGTACATGTCGCAACCGCGGATCACGGTCCTCGGGGTCCAGCCCACGACCCCGCCGTTCCGGATCGTGGAGATCGACGGACAGATGGTCGGCGAGGCGAGGAGCGTCACCGACGTGCTGCTCGCCGCCGCGGCGTTCGGGATCACGGTCCACGACCTGGACGATCCCGACGTGGTCCGCTGGGTGGGCGGGGACAAGTTCACCTGGACCTCGCGCCGCACCCCACGGACCCCCCAGAAGCAGAACGAACGGCCCCAGGCCTGACGTCAGGTCTTGGGCCGCCGCGCGTGCACGGCACGGCTCAGGCGCCGTCCCAGGAGCAGGTAGCCGAGGAGCGCCCCGCTCGTGTTCAGGATGACGTCGTCGACGTCGAAGGCGCGTCCGGTGACCAGAGCGCCCTGCGCGAACTCCACCAGCAGCATCACGACGGCCGTCAGTACCAGCACCCGCAGGAATCCGCGCGTGCGCGGGGCGACGACCGGCGCGAGCACCCCGAAGGGCACACCGAGCAGGATGTTCCCGCCGATCTGGCGTACGGCGTCGCGCAGCGCGGGCTGGTCCAGATAGGCCCGCAGCGAGCGGCCAGGATGCAGATTCGTGTGGGTCAGCGCCTCCGAGGCGGGGGAGGGGTGCAGCGTGAGCCGGGCCAGGACCGCCGCGAAGGCGACCATGAAGAGGAACGCGCACACCATCGCCAGCAGCCGCGGCAGCAGCGGGAGCGGACGCCCCCGGCCGTCCTGAGGGGCGCCGCGCCCGGACGGTCGCGGACGCCGGCGCAACAGGGAACGCGGATGTGGGGCGGCCCGGGCCATTCGGTCCTCCAGTCGTCAACTGCCTTGTGTGGTACGCCGTTTACCCCCGTCGGTGCCGGTCAGTCGCCGTAGTCGACCCGCACCTCCTTGAACCCCAGGGAGCGCAGCAGCCCTTCGAGCATCTCCGTGGTGTTGGTCTCGGCCCGGGCCGTGAGCCCGCTCTCCTTCGCCGCGTCGCCGATATGGCGCACGGCGAGCTTCTGCACGGCCTGTTCGCTGTTGGGGTTGTCCGAGAAGAGGTCGCCGAGCCGGTCGAACAGCCCGCGCTGCTTGGACACGGCGTAGGAACGCTCGGGGTCGAGGGCCGGCGTGCCCAGGCGGGCGTGGGGCAGCCGCAGGGTGGCGGACGTACGGTCGTCGTTCACCCGTACGTCGTCCTTGCCCAGCTGTCCCAGGTCGACATAGGCGTCCACGGTGCCCGCGCCCACGTACAGCGTGCGGCTGCCGCGGACGGCGTCCGGGAGGAACTTCGTGTCCTTCTCCAGGTCCACCACCACCTGGAAGTTCCCGGAGGCGGCGTCGTAGCGGCTGATGTCCTGGATGGACTCCAGGAGCGCGGGTCCGGAGCGGTCCTCGGTCTCGGTGCCGAACAGGTCCTTCAGGCCCGGCAGTACGCTCAGCCGGAGCCCGGCGAACAGCACGGCGAGCAGCACCACCACCGCGGCCAGCACCTTCACCCACCCGGGGACGCGCGCGGCCAGTGGTTTGACTGGAGTCGTCATGGCGACGGCCCTCCTTCCTCCTGACCGAATGCCCCTCAGTTCCCGTGACAGACCGGGGAGTCGGGGAACGGCGGACCGCACCGGGAGCACGGAGGGGGCGCACGGCGGGGGCCGGGCCGTGGACCAGGAGGTCACAGCGGGCCGGACGTGGCCTCCGGCTGTTCCAGGGCCGCGTCCAGGGTCGGCCAGGGGTGCAGCAGCCGGGACGTGCCGGTGATCCGCAGCATGCGCAGGGTCAGCGGGTGGGCGCACACCAGGCACAGCCGGCCGGTTCCGTCCGCGAGCCGGAGCCGGGCCCGGTACAGCAGACGCAGTCCCGAGAGGTCGAAGAACTCGACATGGGTCAGGTCGATCACGATCCGGGCGTCCGGCGGGGCGGTCGCCCGGTCCAGATGCGGGACGATCTCCTCTGCCGCGGCGATGTCGATCTCGCCGCGGAACTCCAGCACCGTGTGTCCCCGGTCGTGGCGGACGCGCAGATGCCGGGTCAGCGGCGCAGGTTCGTACCGCACGACGCCATCGCCTCCAGCTCGCTCCGTGCAACGGGGGAGGGGATCGGCCCCAACACCGGTTCCCTCCCTGCAAGTTACCTTCGGTCGAGTGCATTTGAGCATGTTCGATTGACATATGTCTTCGATTTGCGACCGAGTTCTTCCGAACCGGTCGGTCGGTCCCGCCGGACCTCTCCGGAGCGTGACGGAATCCTCACTTCCGGCACCGGCCGAACCCGATGCCCGGTCCCGCCGCGACTGAATCCGCCGAGCCGGGACAGGTGTCCTCCACAGGCCGGGGCAGAAGCGCCCCGCGCCACGGACCCCACGGAGAAGACATGAGCCTGGTGACGGCCGGCGTCGTGGTGCTCGACTGTGCCGAACCCGAGAAACTCGCCGAGTTCTACAAGGAGTTGCTGGGCGCGGAGGACCTCGACGCCCATGTCAACCGGGTGGAGATCCGGGCCGCCGACGGCTTCCGCCTGGCGCTGCGCCGCGACGTCAACGCGACCGCCCCCAGCTGGCCCCGTCCGGAGAACTCCCTCCAGGCCCACCTGGAGTTCGTCGTCGACGACCTGGACGCGGTGGAACGCCTGATCGTGGGCCTCGGCGGCCGCCCGGTGGAGACGGGCGACGCGACGGGGCCCACCGAGGAACGCGGCTACGCCGACCCCGCGGGCCACTCCTTCACCATCCGCCGGGGCACCTCGACGGCACCCAAACAGGGCTGACCCACCGTCATGGGACGACGGTGGGCCGGCCGCACGGCCGGGTCAGTCGCGGCCGCCCGGCTCCTGGACCGGCCAGCTGCCCGTCGAGCGTTCGACGGCCCTGGCCCCGGCCCGGTCCACGGCACTGCGCACCACCGCGAAGATGGCGCCCTGGATCGCCGCGGCCAGCAGGATCTCCCCCCAGCGGCGGTCACGGTCCAGCGCGTCCGGCGCGTCGTCCTCGTGCCGGATCAGCTTCCAGGTCTTCTGGAACGCCATCTTCGCCACCGTGCCGCTCGTCCAGCTCAGCGCGAAGCCCAGGGGCTTGTACGCCAGCGGCAGCTTCTTCTTCGCCTTCTTGACCTTCTTCGCCACGGGGATCTCCTAGGTCGGCTTCGTCGTCGGGTGATGGATGGATCGTCAGGGGCCGGGCGGCTCAGGGACGGCCCCTCGCCGGCACCTCCTCGGCGGCCGGCGCCGGTTCCGGCGGGGTGCCGTCCCCGAACGGCCGGCCGCCCAGCACCTCCCGGTGGTGGGGCGCCGTCCAGCCGGAGAGGCCGGGACCGAGGGGCACGATGCCGGACGGGTTGATACCGGTGTGGACCTGGTAGTAGTGGCGCTTGATGTGGTCGAAGTCCACCGTGTCGCCGAAACCCGGCGTCTGGTACAGATCACGGACGTACGCCCACAGCACCCGGTTCTCGGCCAGCTTCCACCGGTTGCACTTGAAGTGACCGTGGTACACCGCGTCGAACCGCACCAGCGTGGTGAACAGCCGGATGTCCGCCTCGGTGATGGTGTCGCCGACCAGGTACCGCTGCCCCTCCAGCCGCCGCTCCAGCAGCTCCAGCCGGCGGAACAGTGCCGCGTACGCGGCCTCGTACTCCTCCTGGCCGGTGGCGAAGCCCGCCCGGTAGACGCCGTTGTTGACGTCCTGGAAGACGTCCTCCATCAGCGCGTCGATCTCGTCGCGCCGCGCCCGCGGATACAGGTCCGGCGCACCCTCCCGGTGCAGCGCCGTCCACTCCGTGGCGAGGTCCAGGGTGATCCGCTGGTAGTCGTTGGTCACCAGTTTCCCGCTGGGCACGTCCACGACCGCCGGGACGCTCACCCCGCCCGGGTGGTCCGTCTCCCGCCGGTCGTACGCCTCGCTCAGATACCGGATGCCGAGCACCGGGTCACGGCCGTCCGGGTCCAGGGTGAACCGCCAGCTGCGGTCGTCCTGGACCGGGTCCGCGACGGCCAGGGACAGCGCGTCCTCCAGCCCCAGCAGCCGCCGGGACACCAGCGCCCGGCTCGCCCACGGGCAGGCACGGCTCACCACGAGCCGGTAGCGCCCGGCCTCCACCGGCCACCCGTCGCGCCCGTCCGCGGTGATCCGGTCCGCGAAGTGCGCCCTCGACCGCTTGAACCGCTTCCTGCCGTACGCGCTGTTGCCGCCGCCGCCCCCGTCGTCGCGGCCACCCATGATGATCTCCTTCCCGCCGGTCGGAACGTCCCTGTGACCGCGTTCCCCGTTTTCCGCCCCCGGCACGGTGTGACCTAGGCCGACCGGGGCAATCGGCCCGGGTGAGTACACGATCGGATCGCAGAACCCGCGTCACCGTGCTGGTGGCACTCGCAGCCAATCTGGTGATCGCCGCGGCCAAGGCCGTCGGCGGGCTCCTCGCTGCCTCGCCCGCGCTGCTGTCGGAGGCGGCGCACTCGGTGGCCGACAGCCTGAACGAGGTGTTCCTGCTGGCCGCGCTGCGCCGCAGCCGCCGCCCCGCCGACCGGCGCCACCCCTTCGGCTACGGAAAGGAGCGGTTCTTCTGGTCGCTGCTCGCCGCCGTCGGCATCTTCGTGATGGGCGGCTGCTTCAGCTTCTTCCAGGGCGTCGAGGCCCTCAGGAACGGTGCCGGCGAGACCCGGAGCGGCTATGTGGCCGGGCTGATCGTGCTCGCCGTCGCCCTGCTCGCCGAGGGCGGTTCCCTGCTGCGGGCCCTGTACCAGGTACGCCGGCAGGGCGGCCGGGTCCGCGACCTGCGCGACCCGGCGCTGCGCACGGTGGTCGCCGAGGACGGCACCGCGGTCGTGGGCGTCACCCTCGCCATGGCGGGCATGGCCCTGCACATGGTCACCGGTGACGTGGTCTGGGAGGCGTCCGCCTCACTCGCCATCGGCGCGCTGCTGGTCTACGTCGCCTACCGGCTCGGCCGCGACGCCCGTGACCAGCTGATCGGCGAGGCCGCGGACCCGGAGGCGAGCGACCGGATCCGGGAGCTGCTGGCCGAGCAGCCCGAGATCGACAGCGTGGAGGCGCTCTTCACGATGAAGACCGGCATGGACACCGCCCTGGTGGCGGCCCGCGTCGACCTGGCGCCCGGCATGGACAGCGAGCGGGTCGAGGAGGTCGCCGTACGCATCAAACGGTCCATCGCCCGTGAGGTACCCGAGGCGGGACAGATCTTCCTCGACGTCACCGAACGCGGCGATCCGGAGGCCCGGGAGGCATGGGAGAGCCCCGCCGCGACGGGGGAACGCGGCGGGGCCTGACCCACGCGTGCCCGGTTCCCCACCCTTCACGCACACCGCACCCCGAAAAATCTCCCGAGCCCCCATCACCTGACGCCCAGTCACACCACCCCACCCGCCAGCCGCAGACACCGGTACTGCCGGGCACCCGCGCCCGCCTGTGCCGCTAGCCGCGCCCACCCGCGCCGGTAGCCGCGGGCACCGGTGCTGCCGGGCAGCCGCGCCCGCCTGTGCCGCTAGCCGTGCCCACCCGCGCCGGTAGCCGCGGGCACACGTGTGCTGCCGGGCACCCGCGCCCGCCTGTGCCGGTAGCCGTACCCGCCTGTGCCGCTAGCCGCGGGCAATCGTGCCGCTGGGGCGGCACGGGTGGGCGCGGCGGCACCTCGCCAACGCGGGCAAGTGACACCCTGGCCCGCCCCCCGGCACGGGCACGGGCACCCGCACCCGCACCGAACCCGTACCCGCCCTCGCAGAGACATGGCTTCCGGGCCAGTCACACAGGCGTCACAGCCATCCGCCCCGCGAGCGCGGCCATCACCCCGGCCGCCACGAGCCCCGTCACCAGCCGCCCCCGCCGCCCCGTCAGCGCCCGGCCCAGCAACGCACCGCCGCCCGCCAGCAGCACCTGCCAGCTGGCCGACGCGGCGAACGCCGCCGCCACGAACACCGTCCGCTCCACCGGCCCGGCCGCCCCACCCCCACCGGACCCGAGCACGAGCGCCGCGAAGTAGATCACCGTGGTCGGGTTGAGCAGCGTGATCCCGAGCAGCGACAGGAACGCGCGCGCGGCGCCCGGCGGAGCGGCCCCGGGCCCGGCGGCAGTCGGCCCGTCACGGTAGCGACGTACCGCACCCGCCGCGCCCCACACCGCCAACGCGAGCAGCACCAGCACACAGACCCACCGCATCGGCCCCAGCACCGGCCGCAGCGCCGACGCGAGGGCCGTACCGCCGACCGTGGCCGCGAGCGCGTACAGCCCGTCGGCCGTGGCGACACCGAGGGCCGCGCAGACTCCGGTACGCAGGCCGGTACGGGCGGTGAGAGAGACCAGATACGCCCCGACAGCACCCACGGGGACCGCGATGCCGTAACCGGCGAGCAGTCCCGCGAGCAGCGCGGCCGTCACGAGCGCGGCGGAGTCGGGCCTCCCCGCCGGCCGCACCGCTGCTGTCGCCCGGCCACGAAAGCGGCGGCGGACGGCGGCAGCGGAAGGGCGTTCGTGGACATGGCCGGATGATGGCGCCGCGAGTCCCGTACGGGCAATCGGTTTTCCCGCCCACGGCATCCGGCACCCGGCACCCGGCACCCCCCTTCGAGTGCGCGCCAACGCGTACGCTCCCCCTGGCAGCGACCCTCCAGCAGACAGGAGCAGCAACGATGCAGTACGTGAAGCTCGGTTCGACGGGCCTGGACGTGTCGCGGATCTGCCTCGGGTGCATGACCTACGGCGTGCCCGACCGCGGCAACCACGAGTGGACGCTCGACGAGGAGGCGTCCCGCCCGCTGATCCGGCAGGCGCTGGAGGCGGGCATCACCTTCGTCGACACCGCGAACGTGTACTCGGACGGCACCAGCGAGGAGATCGTCGGCCGGGCCCTGCGCGACTTCGCCAACCGGGACGACTACGTGCTCGCCACGAAGGTGCACGGCCGGATGCGGCCCGGACCCAACGGCGGCGGCCTGTCCCGCAAGGCGATCATGACCGAGCTGGACCACAGCCTGACCCGCCTCGGCACCGACCACATCGACCTCTACCAGATCCACCGCTGGGACCCGCACACCCCCGTCGAGGAGACGATGGAGGCGCTGCACGACGTCGTCAAGGCGGGCAAGGTGCGCTACATCGGGGCCAGTTCGATGTACGCCTGGCAGTTCTCCAAGGCCCAGTACACGGCGCAGCTGCACGGCTGGACCCGGTTCGTGTCCATGCAGAACCACTACAACCTCCTCTACCGCGAGGAGGAGCGCGAGATGCTGCCGCTCTGCGCCGACCAGGGCGTGGGCGTCCTGCCCTGGAGCCCGCTCGCCCGGGGCCGGCTCACCCGGGACTGGGACGCCACCACCGGCCGCAGCGCCACCGACGTGTTCGGCAGCACCCTCTACCAGGAGGGGGACCGTGCCGTCGTCGAGGCGGTCACCCGGATCGCCGAACGCCGCGGCGTCCCGCGCGCCCGGATCGCCCTCGCCTGGCTGCTGCACCAGGAGACGGTCACCGCGCCCATCATCGGCGCGGCCAAGCCGCACCACATCGAGGACGCCGTGGCCGCCGTGGAACTCGAACTGACCGACGAGGAATGGGAGGAACTCCGGCAGCCCTACGTCCCGCACCCGGTCGCCGGCCATTGATCGGGGCCCCTACGGTCCGGTGCCCGGCTCCAGCGTCGTGAGGAACACCGAGGACGCGTTGCCGGACACCGGGACCGCGCCGGCCCTCCACGGCACCTTCAGGGGGTCGCGTTCGTCCGGAGGGGTGACGAGGAGCGCCGAAGGGGTGGCCGTACGGGCGCCGCTGACACCGGGGCTGGAGTAACGCAGCCCCGCCCAGGCACTGGCGCCGGGCGCCAGCGTGACGGTCACCGGGTCGCCGGGGGTGCGCTTCGGGTCCCGGCCCAGCTGCCCGCCGGCCGCGTCCACGAAGGCGGCGCCCGGGTAGCCGTACAGCGTGCAGGTGCGGGTCGACACGTTCGTCAGCACGACGGGGAAGTTGCGCTGGCCCGCCCCCGGGTCCATCCGGCCGACGGCGGCGCTCAGACCGGCGGTACGGCACCGGGGGACCGGGGCGTCCGTGAGCCGGGCGGGTGACGCGGAGCGAACGTCCGCCGTACGCGCGGAGGGCTCGGGGGCCGCGGGGCCGGCCGTACCGCTCCCGGTGCCGCAGGAGACCAGCGCGCCCAGCAGCACCGCCGCCGCGCCCACTCGCCGTGACCCGTTCGCCATCGACCGTCCCCCTGTCACATCTCGTCCACCAGGGCCAGTTCCGCCCAGATGGTCTTGCCGTCGGCGGTGTGCCTGCTGCCCCAGCGCTGGGTCAGCTGGGCGACCAGCAGCAGCCCCCGGCCGCCCTCGTCCCAGGTCTTGGCCCGGCGCAGATGCGGCGCCGTGTGGCTGGTGTCGGACACCTCGCAGATCAGCGTCGAGGCGTCGTGGATCAGCCGCAGCCGGATGGGCTGGGCGCCGTACCGGATGGCGTTGGTGACCAGCTCGCTCACCACCAGCTCCGCGGTGAACGACACCTCGGTCAGCGCCCAGGTGCCCAACTGGTCGAGGACCTGCTTGCGGATGGGCGCGACCAGCGCGGGATCGGCGGGGATGTCCCAGGTGGCGACCTGCGCGGTCGGCAGTCCGTGGGTACGGGCCAGCAGCAGGGCCACGTCGTCCGTCGCACCGCCCGGCGACAGCACCGTGTTCAGCACCCGGTCGCAGGTCTCGTCGAGCGGGCCGGAGGCGCTGGACAGCGCCTCCCGGAGCAACGCGTGACCGGCCTCCGTGTCCCGCCCCCGGGACTCCACCAGCCCGTCGGTGTAGAACGCCAGCACCGATTCGTCGGGCAGCTCCAGCTCGGCCGACTCGAACGGCAGACCGCCCATGCCCAGCGGAGGCCCGGAGGGCAGCTCCAGATGCCGGGCCGGGCCGCCCGGCGCGATCAGCACCGGCGGGGGATGCCCCGCCCGCGACAGGGTGCAGCGCCGCGACACCGGGTCGTACACCGCGTACAGACAGGTCGCGCCGACCTCGCCCGAGCCGGGGTCGTCGCCCGACTCGTGCGACAGGTGGAGCACCAGGTCGTCGAGGTGGGTGAGCAGTTCGTCGGGCGCGAGGTCGATGTCGGCGAGGGTGCGCACCGCCGTACGCAGCCGGCCCATGGTCGCCGACGCCTGGATGCCGTGCCCGACGACCTCCCCGACCACCATGGCCACCCGCATCCCCGACAGCGGGATCACGTCGAACCAGTCGCCGCCGACGCCCGAGCGCGCGGCCGGCAGATAGCGGGTGGCCGCCTCCACGGCGGCCGTGCGCGGCAGGGTGCGGGGGAGCAGGCTGCGCTGCAGCGCCAGGGTGGTCTCCCGCTCACGGGAGTAGCGGCGGGCGTTGTCGATGCACACGGCGGCGCGCGCGGTCACCTCCTCGGCCAGCAGCACATCGTCGTGGGTGAACGACTCCGGGCGGGCGAAGCGGGTGAAGGCGGCCACCCCGAGGGTCGTACCGCGGGCCTGGAGCGGCACGGACAGCATGGAGTGGACGCCGAAATCCCGGACCTGACGGGCGCGCGGCTCGTCCACCTCGAGCCAGGGGTCGAGATCACCGGAGGGCACCGACGCCACGACGCTGTGCCCCGCGAGCAGCGAGTCGGCCTGGGGCGCGGCGGCCGGATAGACGACGACCTCGCCCGTCCGGGCGACCGCCTCGGGGCTGCCCGGTGTGAGCGACTGGTGGGCGACCCGGCGCAGTGAAACCGGCGCGGTCAGCGGGACGGTGAGCTCACCGCCGGGCTCCTCGGGCTCCAGCAGGTCCACGCTGACGAAGTCGGCGAGCGCGGGCACACACACCTCGGCCAGTTCCTGCGCCGTCCGGGTGACGTCCAGGGTGGTGCCGATCCGGATGCTGGCCTCGTTGACCAGCTGCAGCCGCTCCCGGGCCCGGTACTGCTCGGTGAAGTCGTGGGCGGTCACGCACACGCCCCGCGCCCGCCCCGACTGGTCGGTGAGCGGGGCGAGCCGGGCCAGCCAGGCGTGCGCGCGGCTCTCGCTGGTGGCCTTCATGTGCGTCTGCATCTCGTGCGGCCGGCCGGTACGCAGCGCCTGCCGCAGCTGCCGCTCGAGCTCGGTGTGCTGCGGCCGGCCGCCGATGTCGGTGGGCCGCAGTCCGCGCAGATGGGGGGCCGGCAGTCCGAGGAGGTGCGCCATGGCGTCGTTGACCCCGCGCAGCCGCAGCTCCTCGTCGAAGACCATCGTGGCGCAGGGCGACTGGAACACGGCCGTGCGGACCAGCGGGTCGTCGGGGAGCTCCTGGTCGGTGTCCTCCAGCGAGGTGGCGGCGAGCCACTCGCCGGGGCCGCCGCCCGCCGGCTCCCGGTGGTGCGCGAGCACCCACACCGTGACGGTGCCGCCGTCGCGGTGCCGCAGCGCGAGCGTGCCGCTCCAGCGGGCGACGGGCGGCCGCGGCGGGCCCGGGACGCCGGCGAGCAGCTCGGAGGCCGGCCGGCCGACGACCTCCTCGGCCGTATGTCCCAGCAGCAGCCGCGCACCCTCGCTCCACCGCGCGAGCGTGCCGTCGGCGGCGATGACGGCCCTGGCCGTCACGGCATCGTCGAACGGGTCGTCCGGGCTCATCCTCGCCACTCCATCGCGCACACTCACCGTGAACCGGTGCATCGCCTGAGTTCCAGCCTAGTGGTTCCGCGTCCCACGCGGACTGCGAACCTCCGCTCGGGGTGACGCCGTCCAGTCCTGTCCCAACCGTTGACGGAGTGTCACTCCTGCCACAACCATGGTCCGCGTACGGAGATGGGAGCGCTCCCAAAAACGCGCTCATACCCCCGCACCTCCCCCAGAGGAGCCCAGACGTGAACAGACGCAGAACCGCCGCTCTGCTGTCCCTGACCGGACTGCTGGCTACCGCGCTCACCGCGCTGCCCGTCACCCCGGCCGGGGCGGACGAGGTCGAGCAGGTCCGCAACGGCACCTTCGACAACGGCACCGACCCCTGGTGGGCCTCCGCCAGCGTCACCGCGGGCCCGTCCGACGGCCGCCTGTGCGCCGACGTCCCCGGCGGCACCGCCAACCGCTGGGACGCGGCCGTCGGCCAGAACGACATCACCCTGGTGAAGGGGGAGTCGTACCGCTTCTCCTTCAGCGCCACCGGCTCGCCCGCGGGCCATGTCGTACGGGCGATCGTCGGCCTCCAGGTGGAGCCGTACGACACCTACTACGAGGTGTCCCCGCAGGTCAGCGTCTCCGGGGACAGCTACTCGTACACCTTCACCTCGCCCGTGGACACCGCGCGGGGGCAGGTCGGCTTCCAGCTCGGCGGGAGCGCGGACCCCTGGCGGTTCTGCGTGGACGACGTGTCGCTGCTCGGCGGGGTCGCCCCCGAGCCGTACGAGCCCGACACCGGGCCCCGCGTCCGCGTCAACCAGGTCGGCTATCTGCCCGCCGGGCCCAAGAACGCCACCCTGGTCACCGACGCCGCCCAGCGGCTGCCCTGGCAGCTGAAGGACGGCGCCGGCCGGGTCGCGCGGAAGGGCTGGACCGAACCGCGCGGAGTGGACGGCTCCTCCGGGCAGAACGTCCACTCCATCGACTTCGGGGGGCACCGGAAGCGCGGCACCGGCTACACCCTCGTCGTGGACGGCGAGACCAGCCGGCCCTTCGACATCGGCACCGGCGCCTACGAGCGGCTGCGGCTGGACTCGGCGAAGTACTACTACACCCAGCGCAGCGGCACGGAGATCCGCGACGACCTGCGCCCCGGCTACGCCCGCCCGGCCGGGCACGTGGACGTCGCACCCAACCAGGGCGACGGGGCGGTGCCCTGCCAACCCGGGGTCTGCGACTACACCCTCGACGTCACCGGCGGCTGGTACGACGCCGGCGACCACGGCAAGTACGTCGTCAACGGCGGCATCAGCACCTGGGAGGTGCTGAGCACCTACGAGCGCGCCCTGCACGCCCGCACCGGCCGGGCGGACAGGCTCGGCGACGGCACGCTGGACATCCCGGAGAGCGGGAACAAGGTTCCCGACATCCTCGACGAGGCCCGCTGGGAGCTGGAGTTCCTGCTGAAGATGCAGGTCCCCGACGGTGAACCGCTGGCCGGCATGGCCCACCACAAGATCCACGACGAGCAGTGGACCGGGCTGCCGCTGCTGCCCGGCGCCGACCCGCAGAAGCGCGAACTGCACCCGCCGAGCACCGCCGCCACCCTCAACCTCGCGGCCACGGCCGCCCAGGCGGCCCGGCTGTACCGCCCCTACGACAAGGAGTTCGCGGCCACCGCGCTGGCGGCGGCCCGCGAGGCCTGGACGGCGGCCCTCGCCCACCCGGACCTGCTCGCCGACCCGAACGACGGCATCGGCGGCGGTGCCTACGACGACGCCACCGTGGCCGACGAGTTCTACTGGGCGGCCGCCGAGCTGTACCTCACCACCGGAGAACATCAGTTCAAGGAGTACGTGCTGAACTCCCCGGTGCACACCGCCGACATCTTCGGCCCCCTCGGCTTCGACTGGGCCCGCACCGCAGCGGCCGGCCGGCTCGACCTCGCCACCGTGCCCAGCCGGCTCCCCGGCCGGGACAAGGTCCGCCGCTCCGTCGTCCAAGGCGCCGACGGCTATCTGGCCACGCTGAAGGCCCACCCGTACGGCATGCCGTACGCGCCGGACGGCAACGTCTACGACTGGGGCTCCAGCCACCAGGTCCTCAACAACGCGGTCGTCCTCGCCACCGCCTACGACCTCACCGGCGCCGCGAAGTACCGGGACGGCGCACTGCAGAGCATGGACTACATCCTCGGCCGCAACGCCCTGAACATCTCGTACGTCACCGGCTACGGAGAGGTCAACGCGCACCGCCAGCACAGCCGCTGGTACGCGAACCAGCTCGACCCGAACCTGCCCGACCCGCCCGCCGGCACACTCTCCGGCGGACCCAACTCCAGCATCCAGGACCCGTTCGCCCAGTCGAAACTCCAGGGCTGCGTCGGCCAGTTCTGCTACATCGACGACATCCAGTCCTGGTCCACCAACGAACACACCATCAACTGGAACGCGGCGCTGACCCGCATGGCCTCCTTCGTGGCCGACCAGGGCTGACCCTGGGCGAAAGGGCCGGTGACCGCACGGTCACCGGCCCTTTCGGTACCCCTGCTCATATCGCTTGACCTGCGTGTATTTACGATTCAGTACCCGAGCGGTACCGTGAGGGCATGCCAGCTCTCAACGTGGAGTTCAGCGAGCGCGAGCTCGAGGACCTGCGGCAGATCGCCAAGGAACGTGGTACGTCCATGAAGGCGCTCGTACGGGAGGCGGCCGCCGCGGACATAGCCCGCCACCGCGCCCTCCAGGAGGGTGCCGAGGCCTTCCGCCGGTTCTTCGCCTCCCACGCCGACGAATTCGCCGCCGCCTTCCCGGACGACGAACCTCCCGGCGGCACCGGACGGGCCGCCTGACCGATGGCACCCGTGCTCCACATCGACGTGCCCTGGCTGCTCCAGCGGCACGAGGAGGTCCTCCCGGACCAGCCCACCGTCAACGACTTCTCCGCCCTGGTCGCGGCCGTGGCCCGCCATCGCGTCGACCCGCCCCGGCTGGGCGTCGACTCCGACCCCGCCTGGCGGGCCGCGGCCCTGCTGCACACCCTCGCGGTGCTCCGTCCGCTGCCGTCGGCCAACGCCCGGTTCGCCTGCGCCACCGCCGTCGCCTACATGTTCGTGAGCGGGGCCGGCATCGACCCGCCCTACGGCGCCCTGGTCGATCTGGCGCGCGCCCTGATCTCCGGCGAGGCGGATGTCTACGGCGCCGCCGACCGGCTGCGGTCCTGGCAGATCTGAGCGGGGCGCGGGATGTCCGGGCCCCGAGGTGAACCCGGCGAAAACCCCCCGTCGAAAGGCGGGGCGACCACCTCGGACGGCGCTTCCTTTCTGACTTTTTGTCAACGCGGCCCGGGTTGACCGGCCGCCTTGTTGGCCGAGCGCCGGTTGTGCGAGAGTGAGCCACCCGTGCGGGGGGTAAAGGCCGGGGCCGCACACGAGTTGACGTACCGGGTCCGATGCGCCGCTGGTGAATTCGCACCCCCCGTTCCCCGCCAAAAAGGTATGCACCAATAGGGCTCCTTTTCGGTGACGGAAACCCTCGAATGTCACATGCGCTGTGGGAAGGAATCATCTCAGTGCACACCCCCCACCCCCCTCGACCTCCGTACCCGCCGCCCGGCGGGGACCCGGGGGAATCCGACGAGTTCCTCGCCGTCCGGTTGCGGGGCCGTCCGGACGGCGAGGCCGGCTATTCCGTCGCGCTGCTCACGGCGCGGCACTGGCAGTCGATGCACGAGTACGCGGCCATCTGCCTGGCCACGTCGGGGCAGCTCGCCGCCACGGTCACCGCGGCCGCCCTGCACCGGGTGCTGGACCGGGTCGCCGTCGGCGAATCCGCCGTCGCACTCCGGCCGGTGCTGCTGGTGGGCGTGCGGGACACGGTCCGGGAGTGGGCCGCGGACGATCGAATAGCCGAAGTTATGCCGGAGTTGCAGAAACCGGCGGGCGGACGCGGCATGCGCGCGGCCACGACCATGACTCCGGAAAACCGGACACTCGCCCAGCGGGCATTCCGGGCGCTGCCGGCGCGTACGCGCTGTTTGCTCTGGCATGCCGAGGTCGAGGCGGAGCCGATTTCCGTACCGGCCGGTCTGCTGGGCATCGACCCCGACATCGCGGCGGGCGCACTCGAACAGGCGCGGGACAAATTCCGTCAGGGTTGTGTCCACGCTCATCAGGAACTGGCACCGACCAAGGACTGCCGCTTCTACAACCGTCTGCTCGACGTCCCGATCCGGCGGGGTGGAGCCCTGCTGCCGGACGTACGGCAGCATCTCGCGGAGTGCCGCTTCTGCCGGAACGCGGCCGAGCAACTCAGCCACTTCGAGGGCGGCCTGGGCCCGCTGATCGCCGAAGCGGTGCTCGGATGGGGCGCGCGGCGCTATGTCGACTCACGCCCGGGGCGCGTGAGCGCCGGGCCGCGCGGGGGGCGCGCGGCCCGGCGCCGGCGGCAGGGCGGCGACAGCGGGTCCGGCGGCGGCCGGCACCGGGTGCTGTCGCGGATCCCGGTCCCCGCACGCCTGGCGGGCCTCACCCTTCCGGACCCGGTGCGCTCCACCAGGACCCTGCTGACCGGTATCGGCGCGGTGTCCGCCGGGGTGCTGGTGAGCGTGCTCATCGCCGGGTCCTCCACTCCGGACGGCGGTGCCACCGACCCGACGGGCACCACCGCGGCGGGAGGGCGCGCGGCCATACCGTCCGCGTCCCCGCCCGGTGCCGCGGGGCTCCCCACGGCACCGGAGCGGACACGGTTGCGCAACATCGCCTCCGGCCTGTGCCTCGACACCCGGGGCGAGCCCCAGGACGGCTCCGGGACCCGGCTGGCGGACTGCACATCGGCCTGGACCCAGCAGTGGACGTACGAGGAGGACGGGCTGCTGCGCAGCGTGGCCGACCCCGGTCTGTGCCTGGACTCGCACAAGGACGCCGGTGTCGTCGTCCTCGGCACCTGCCCCGACGCGGGCGACCGGCGGGGCGCCGACGTGCGCTACGACCTCACCGTGCAGGGCGAGTTGGTGCCCCGCTGGGACGTCCAGCTGGCCCTCACCCCGGCGACCCCTGACGCGAACGCCGACATCGTCGTCAAGGTACGCGACCGCACGGTGAACCAGCGCTGGACCCCCGAACCGGTCCGCTCCACCACGGGCTCCCTGTCCATCACCGGGACCCACACCCCGCCGGCCCGCCACGCAAGGCTCGCCGAACCGGTGACGTGACCCTCCCGCCGGGGCGGGGTGCGTCCGAACCCCCGTCCCGGCCGGCGCCGAGCCGGCAGCGCCCAACGGGCCCGGCGCGCGGGCCCGGCCGGGCCGGTCAGGGTGTGATGTCCGTGAGGTCGGCCGGGCCGATGGCCGCCGGGGTGGCGTGGCCCGAGAGGGCCAGGGTGAGGTCGAGTTCGGCGAGGAGGCAGCGGATGACGTGTTCCACGCCCGCCTGGCCGTCGAGACCGAGCCCGTAGACGTACGGGCGTCCCAGCAGGACCGCCCGCGCGCCGAGGGCGAGCGCCTTGAAGACGTCGTCGCCGGTGCGCACCCCGCTGTCGAACAGCACGGTGAGCCGGTCGCCGACGGCCGCCGCCACACCGGGCAGCGCGTCCGCCGCCGCGATCGCCCCGGCCACCTGGCGGCCGCCGTGGTTGGACACCACTACGCCGTCCATCCCGGCGTCCGCCGCGAGCCGGGCGTCGTCGGGGTGCAGCACCCCCTTCAGGACGATCGGGCCGTCCCAGTTCTCCCGCAGGAACGCCAGGTCCGGCCACGACTTGGCCGGGTCGGCGAACATGCCGACGAAGTGCATCACCGCCGCGTTCGGATCCTCGTGCACCGGCTTGGCCAGCCCCGCCCGGAACGCCGGGTCGGAGAAGTAGTTCGCGGTGCCCACACCGTGCAGGAACGGCAGATACGCCTGGTCCAGATCGCGCGGGCGCCAGGACAGCAGGGGAGTGTCGAGCGTGACCACGAGCGCCGTGAACCCGGCGGCCCTCGCCCGGTGCAGGAAGCTCCGGGCCACCTCCACGTCCTTCGGCCAGTACAGCTGGAACCAGCGTTCCGCCTCACCCATCGCCTCCGCGACCTCTTCCATCGGAGTGCTGGACGCGGACGACAGCACGAACGGAACGCCCTGCGCGGCCGCCGCCCGCGCGGCGGCCGGCTCGGCGTCCGGATGCATGATCGACAGCACCCCGACCGGTGCCAGCGCCAGCGGCGCCGGCAGCGAGCGGCCCAGCACCTCGACCGACAGATCCCGCTCGTGCACGTCCCGCAGCATGCGGGGCACGATCCGACGGCGTGCGAGCGCGGCCCGGTTGGCGCGGGCGGTACTGCCGTCGCCGGCGGAACCGGCGACATACCCGACCGGCCCGGGCCCCAGCCGCCGCTCGGTCAGCTCCTCCAGCCGGGTCAGATCGGTCGGCAGCCGGGGCACGGCCCCTGTCATCCCGTTGAGATAGATCTCGTACTGGAAGTCGCCCCAGTGCTTCGCCATCCGCCCCGCCTCGTCTCCTCGAGCCACGCCGTCCCGCGCATACTGGCCGGTATGCGCGGGGCGCGTCCAGCGCCGGGGGCCATGACCGGGTCGTCGCGGGGGCGTTCCCATGAACACAAGGCGTCGACGAACGGTCTGCCGAGAACAGAATCGGAATGTTTCAGGCCGATTGCGGAGCGGCCGTATTCCGGCCATCTGGCCACATCGCGCGCCCCGCCTCCGTGCGGTTCCTGGGCGCACCACTCCGGCTTCCGTGACTTCACGCCACTGATTCAACACGCAATGTTACTGAAACCCGCATGCCCGAGGTGAAGTTCCGGCGCCGACTCGGCAGACTCCGGCACGCCGGTTCGGCACCGACCGAGCACGAGCCGGCGACTCGTCGACATCGACTCGTCGACACGAGCGGAAGGATGCACACAATGCGGAACACCGCGCGCTGGGCCGCCACCCTCGGCCTCACGGCCGCCGCCGTCTGCGCACCCCTGTCCGGGGCGGCGCTGGCCGCTCCGGGAACCGCCCCGTCCGCGCTCTACGCCCCGTCGGCCCTGGTGCTCACCGTGGGCCACGGCGAGAGCGCGCCGACCGTCACGCCGGAACGCGCGGTCACCCTGACCTGTGCCCCGGGATCGTCGGGCACCCACCCGGCCGCGGGGGCGGCCTGCGCGGAGCTGGCCGGCGTCGGCGGCGACCCCGCCGCCCTGACGATGAGAGAGGGCGCCTTCTGCACCAAGGAGTACGCCCCGGTCCTCATCACCGTCGACGGGGTGTGGCGGGGACAGCGCGTCTCCTACGAGCGGGTCTTCCCCAACGAGTGCGTGATGAACGCTCACGGTCCGAGCGTCTTCGCGTTCTGAGACCGGGATCGCACGGTTCCCGTGACCGCGTGGCGGCCGGCGGATTGGGGAGTGCCGGCCCTCCCGCGGAACGTGCGGTCTCGTGCAAGGAGGCCGGCGGGCGGAGTGGGGCCGCCCGCCGGCCTCCGGGCTGTTCACGGATCCCGCCGGCTCAGGCCCGGTCCCGGTGACTGGTGTCGCACCACGGATAGCGGCGGCTGCGGCGGCAGGTGCACAGAGCCACCCGGAAGCGGTCGGAGGCGACGACCGTGCCGTCCTCCAGCTCGACCTCGACCGGCCCCTCCACCAGCAGCGGGCCCTTGCGCCGTACGGTGACGCGTCGCGGGGTGTCAGACGGGGAGTTCGGCACGGATCACCACCAGCTCCTCCTTGTCGTCGGCCGCGGTGAGCAGCCCCCGTTCCCGCAGCCAGCCCTCCCTGCCGCGTACCACCGGGCCGAAGGCGATGTGCCGGCGCCGGATCACCGCGGCCTTCATCCCGGCCTCCCGCAGCCGCCCGACCGTCGGGCCGGGGCCGCTGAGCGCCGACTGCACCAGCAGCAGCACCCCGCCCGTCCGCAGCAGCGCGGGCGCCTCCCCGCAGATCCGGTCCAGGACCAGCCGCCCGTCGCCGCCCGCGTCCCAGGCACGGGCCGCACCGCGCGGCGGCGTACCGCGGCCGGGCGCCGGAACGTACGGCGGATTGGCGAGGATCAGGTCGTACGACTCACCCCGTACGGGTGCGAACAGATTGCCGCGCCGCACCCGGACCGGAACACCGGCCCGCAGCGCGTTCACCCGCGCCGTGCACACCGCGCGCCGGGACACGTCCACCGCGGTCACCCGGCAGCCGCGCCTGGCGGCCTCCACCGCCAGTGCGCCGGATCCCGTTCCCACGTCGAGCACACGCGCGCCCGGCGGGACGGGTTCGTCGGACAGGGCACCGGCCAGCAGCTCGGTGTCCTCCTGAGGGGCGTACACGCCCGGTGGTGCCAGTGGATTCACAAACCGCCGGGTACCCCCGCGATCAGGAGATATGGGTGAACTCCCGTGACAAAGGAGTCCGCAGTGACGACCGGCCGGCGCCCCAGTCCGCGAGCAGCCGCCCGCCCAGCAGATCCTCGGTGAACACGGTGGCGTCGACACCGAAGGCGACGTCCGCCTCCAGCCACGGCTCCTCCTCCAGCAGACCGGCGACGACCTCGTGCCGCACCACCTGCTCGTGCACCGCGTCCGCCTCCACGTGCTCGTCGTAGAAGTGCTCGGCGGCGGGCCCCGCGCCCGTCCGGCGCATCGCCTCGGCGAGTCGCCGGGAGCCCGGCGAGGAGGTGATCTCGACCGTCGCGAAGTGGCCGACCAGCGCGCCCCTGAGGGAGCGGTGCAGGCCGAACAGGGACATCAGGTTCACCGTCACGAGCTGCTCGGCGCAGGCCGCGTCCAGATAGCGCCCGTACGCCGTGTCCAGGCCCAGGTCCGCCATCAGGCCCGCGAACAGACGCGCGTGCACGCGGTCGGCGCGGCCGCCGCCGTACTCGTCGAACTCCACCGCGGCCATCGCCGCCTTGGCGCGCCCCCACAGCCTGGGCAGCACCCAGGCGTGCGGGTCGGCCTCCTTGAGGTGGTAGAGCGACCGCTGGGCGGCGTACTCACGGATCTGCCACAGCTCGCCCTCGTCGCGCAGGAAGTGGCTGACCCCGGTGCCGTCCACCGGCTCGACCAGGATCCCGGCGAACGCCTCCTCGACGCCGTCGTGCCGCCGGGCGTCCGCCCGCAGCGCGGCGAGGAAACGCTCCTCCAGGGCGGCCCTGAAACCCAGCAGCTCCGGGTCCCATTCGAGATCCGCCGCCGCGTCCGCGAATCCGCGGTAGTGCAGCTCGTAACACGTATAGAGGGCGAGCTGCAGGTCGTCGCCGTACACGGGGGCCGCGGCGATCCCGTCGTACGAAGGCAGCGGGCCGCCACCGCGCAGCCGCTCCACGACGCCGCCGCTCAGGGGCCCGCGCGGGGCGGGCAGCCGGGGTTCCTCACGGGGGTGTTCCATGCGGCCCGGGTACCCGGACGGCGCAAGGGCACCCCCGCCGGCGGGGTACTCCCGAGCAACTGGAGAAGGACGGGGTGGCGGTCGACGTCGTCCGCGCGGTGGACCTGGACATCGCCCCGGGCGTGATCAGCGAGGCCGTGCACGACGGCGACGGGCTCTTCCTCTCCTCGTACGTCCGGGTCAGCCGCGTGCCGCGGCGATGCGCAGCGGTACGGGCTCGGCGGCCGCCGTCTCCTTCTCGCTCAGGCGGGCGATCTCCGCCCACCAGGACGGGCCGTCCTCGAGGTGGCGCAGCAGTACGCCCTCGCGCAGCGCCCAGGGGCAGATCGTCACCGTCCGCAGACCGGTCAGCTTCATCACCGTGTGCCCCACCACCGCGCCCGCCAGACTCTGCGCGGCACGCGGCGCGGAGATACCGGGCAGCCGGGCGCGGTCGGCCGCGGGCAGCGCGGCCAGCCGGTCGATCGCCCCGCGCAGGTCCGCGCAGGACAGCTCCCGGTCCACGAACGGCCCGTAGCGTCCCGGCGCGGCCCCGCAGAGCCTGCCCAGCTGCTGGAAGGTGCGGGAGGTGGCGACCGCGGTGCGGGGCCCCTCCCAGCGGATCCGGGCCGCCACGTCCCGCAGTTGGTGCCGCACCCGGCGGCGCAGCGCCCGCACCTGCTCCGGGGTGGGGAGTTCCGTGTCCGCGAAGTACTCGTGGGTGAGCCGGCCCGCCCCCAGCGGCAGCGAGGCCACGAAGTCCGGCAGCCGGCCGCGTCCGAAGGCGACCTCCAGCGAACCCCCGCCGATGTCCACCAGGGCCAGCGGCCCGCACCGCCACCCCATCCAGCGCCGGGCGCCGAGGAAGGTGAGCTCGGCCTCCACCTCGCCGGGCAGGGTGCACAGGTCGACGCCGGTCCGGTCACGGACCGTGCGCAGAACCTCCTGCCGGTTCGGGGCGCCGCGCACCACGGCGGTCGCGAACGCCAGGGGGGACGACGCGCCCCACCGCGCGGCGGTCCTGTCCGCCGCCGCGACCGCCTCCACCAGCCGCTCCACCGCCTGCGGGGGAACCGGCCTTCCGGGCGTGACCTGTTCGGAGAGCCTGAGCGGCCACTTCGCCGTGTGCACCGGCAGGGGCGCCCCGCCCGCCGTGTCCGCCACGACGAGTCTGACGGTCTTCGATCCGACATCCATCACGCTGGTCCGCATGGCCCGTGGGTACCCACTTACCGCGCGGATCAACGGACGGCGGCGCGCATACGACGAAGAAGCGCCCAGGTGTGACCGGACGGTGACCGTTCGCCGGCGTCCCGGTTCACGCCAGCTGTCGTCGCACCAGTTCGTGCAGCCGCCCGCCGGTGTCCGCGAGGAGCAGACCGGGCGGCCCCTGCTGGACCACCTTCCCCGCCTCCATCACCACGATCCGGTCCGCGTCCAGCACCGTCGACAACCGGTGCGCGATGACGATCCGGGTCGCCTCCAGGGCCTTGGTGCTCTCGATCACCGTGCGCTGCGTCTCGTTGTCCAGGGCGCTGGTCGCCTCGTCGAAGAAGAGGATCCGCGGCCGGCGGATCAGCGCCTGCGCGATCATCAGCCGCTGCCGCTGCCCCCCGGAGACGGCGCCGCTGCCGGAGACGAGGGTGTGCAGTCCCATCGGCATCCGCCTGATGTCCTCGGCCAGCCCCGCCATCTCCGCCGCCGCCATCGCCTCCTCGGGCGTGTACGGCTCGGTGCCGCAGATGACGTCCAGGATGGAGCCGGTGAACGGCTGCGCGTGCTGGAGCACCACACCGCACTGGCGGCGCACCGCCGACTGGTCCAGCGCGGCCAGGTCCTGGCCGTCGTACAGCACACTGCCCGAGACCGGACGGTCGAAGCCGATCAGCAGCCGCAGCAGGGTGGACTTGCCGCAGCCGCTCGGGCCGACGACCGCGACGAACTCGCCCGGCCGCGCCTCGAACGACACGTCGTCCAGGACCAGCGGGCCGTCGTCGGAGTAGCGGAACGACAGCCGCCGCGCCTCCACCGCCCCGGACAGCGGACCCGGCCGGGTGCTCGCCGTCCGCACCTCGGGCATGGCGTCCAGCACCGGCCTGATCTGCTCGAACAGCGGCAGCGCGGCGACACCGGAGACGAACGCGCCGGTCAGCTGGGTGACCGAGGTCAGGACCATCGTCACCGACGTGTTGAAGGTGAGGAACTCCGCCGCCGTCATGGAGCCGCGCGCCGGCCCGGCCAGCAGCATGAACATCGACAGTGTCACCAGCGGCAGATAGACCGCGCCGAGGACGGCCGTGAGGTTCTTGATCCGGCCGGCCTTCTGCTGCAGCTCGCGGCTGCGGGCGAACTCCGACGCCCACGCGGCGTACGCGTAGTTCTCCGCCGCCGCCACCCGCAGTTTCGGCAGCCCGCGCAGGGTCTGGTAGGCCTGGTTGTTCAGTTTGTTGGTGAGCACCACCAGACGGCGCTGCCAGCGCACCTGCCACAGCCCGAGCGCCAGGAACACCCCCGCGATCACGACCAGCATCCCGAGCGCGGCCAGCGCCATCGGCACGCTGAACCACAGCAGCAGCACCAGGTTCACCGCGCCGATGGTGACGGACTGCGTCACGGTCGGGCCGACCCCGGCCAGCATCCGGCGGATCGCGCTGATGCCCATCGCCGCGCTCGCCAGCTCACCGGTCGAACGCTCGGTGAAGAACGTGGTCGGCAGCCGCAGCAGCCTGTCCCACACGGCCGGCTGCAGCGTCGCCTCCACCCGGCCCTCCAGCCGCAGCAGGGTGAGGTTCTGCAGCAGCATGAACGCGGCCGCCACCACACTGCTCAGCATGACCGCGAGACACACCTGCACGATCAGCCCGGTCTGCGCCTTCGGCACGAACTCACCCAGCACCCTGCCGGTCGCCAGGGGCACCAGCGCGCCGATCGCCACGGTCACCAGACCGCTCAGCAGCAGACCGGTCAGATCACCGCGCGTCCCCGACATGCAGAACCGCACCAGCCCGAGCGGGCTCAGCCGCCGCTCGGGCAGCGGACGGTAGAACATGACCGCGCGCGGCTCGAACTCCTCCGCGTTCGCCTTCTCGACCGGCGTCTCACGGCCGGTCGCCGGATGCACCGCCACATAGCCGCCGCGCCGCCACAGCAGCGCCACCGGCGCCCCCGACAGGGCCCGGTGTCCCACCAGCGGACCGACGTCGTCCCGCCACCAGTGCCCGTCCAGCCGTACGACACGGGTGCGCAGCCGGGACGCCAGGGCGACCTGCTCCACCGGATCGAGCCGGTCCCCGCCGGTCCCGGACTGCGCGGGCGCGGCGAGCGTGATGCCGGCCGCCCGCGCCACCAGCCGGCAGGCCGCGTACGTGGCGTCCGCGTCGGCCGCCGTGGTGCGCTGCCCCGACCGCTTGCCGATCGCCGCCAGCAGCGTCCGGTCGGCCTGGGCGCGGACCGCCTCACCCGCCGCGATGCCTTCCGCGGTCCGTGTCTCGTGGGTGTGCTCCAGCTGCTCGATCCACCGGTCCAGGGTGGTCATCAGCCGGTACTGCTGGTCGACCATGCTCTGCCACAGCGCCGGGTCCATCAGCAGATCGGCCGCCGCCTCCGCCCCGTACAGCGAGCCGTACTGCACACTGCCGGGCGGCACCTGCATCCAGAACACGTCGTCGTCGCTGGGTGCCGTGGCCCGCTCGGCCGCCATCGGGGCCTGGAACAGCACCGCCAGGCTCCGCCCCACCCCGAGCGCCAGCGCGTACTCCAGCGGGCTCGTCGTCGGCGGCACGTACTGCGGACTGCCGTACTCGTCGTACGACCAGGTCTGGGTGCTCGCCGGCTGGTACAGCTCGCGCAGTCCGACGCGGTGCACCACACAGTCCCGCAGCGGACGCGCCACCAGCGTGTGCGCCGGACCCGCCACCGGGCCCAGCACCAGCGAACCCGCCTCCAGCCGGCCCAGATGGTGCCAGTGCCCCTGCCGCTCGGCGTCGACCGCGAACAGGTCCACGGCGCCGGACGCGATCAGCCACAGCACCTGCGGCCCCTCCAGGTCCAGCCGGCCGAACCCGGAGCAGTCGATCGGTGTGCCCAGCGATCCGAGCGCCCCCAGGACGAGATCGCCGCCCTGGCCCTCGTGCACGGCCGTCATCTCATCGCTCCCTGACCAGTGCCGCGTACGCGCCACCGCGCGCCACCAGCTCCTCGTGCCGTCCGCGCTCCACGACCGTGCCGTGGTCCAGGACGACGATCTCGTCGCTGTCGCGCACCGTGCTCAGCCGGTGCGCGATCACCACACAGGCACAGCCGCGCCGGCGCAGGTTGTCCATCACCACCAGTTCGGTCTCCGCGTCCAGGGCGCTGGTCACCTCGTCCAGCACCAGGATGCTGGGCCGGCGCACCAGCGCCCGCGCGATCTCCAGGCGCTGGCGCTGGCCGCCGGAGAAGTTCCGGCCGTCCTGCTCGACCGGGCTGTGGATGCCGCCCGGACGGCGCCGGATCACGTCGTACAGCGCGGCGTCCTCGAGCGCCTCCACCACGGCCTCGTCCGGGACCGACGGATCCCACAGCGCCACGTTGTCGCGGACGGTGCCCTCGAACAGGAACACCTCCTGGTCGACGAAGGAGACGGACGCGGCCAGCGCCCCGCGCGCGATGTCCTCGATGCGCTGCCCGTCGATCCGGATCACGCCCTCCCACGGTGTGTACAGCCCCGAGATCAGCCGGGACACCGTGGACTTGCCGCTGCCCGAGCCACCCACCAGCGCCACCTGCTGCCCGGGACCCACGGTCAGGTCGAACCCGGTCAGCAGCGGCTTGTCCAGCGGGTTGTAGCCGAAGGCCAGGTTCTGCAGCTCGACATGGCCGTGCAGCCGGCGTGTCGACTCCCCGGCGCCCGGACGGCCGTAGAGCGGGTCCGCCCGGAAGTTCTCCACGTCCTTCAGCCGGGCCACGTCCGCGGCGAAGTCCTGGATCCGGCCCGCGACCCCGTTGAGCCGCGTCAGCGGGGCGGTGAACCGGGCGACCAGCGCCTGGAACGCGACCAGCAGACCGACCGTGATGTGCCCCTCGACCGCCCGCATGCCCCCGATCCACAGGATCAGCGCGCTGTTGAGCGTGGCGAGCGTCGGCGCGACGACACCGAGCCAGGCGCTCGGCACACCGAGCCGCTGCTGCTCCTCCAGCGTGGTGGCGTGCTGCCCCGCCCACTTGCGGAAGTAGCCGTCCTCCCCGCCGGTCGCCTTCAGCGTCTCGATCAACTGCAGCCCGGTGTACGCCGTGTTGGTGAGCCGCGCGTTGTCCGCGCGCAGTTTCGCCGTACGGGTGGCACGCAGCCGGATCACGATCCGCATGGCGACGATGTTCAGCAGCGCCACACCGATGCCGACGAACGTCAGCTGCGGGTCGTACGTGTACAGCAGCACCGCGTACAGCACGACCACCACCGCGTCCACGCCCGCCGCCGACAGATCGCGGGCCAGCGTCTCGGCCACCGCGTCGTTCGACTGCAGCCGCTGCACCAGGTCGGCCGGGCTGCGCTGGGCGAAGAACGTCACCGGCAGCCGCAGCAGATGGCGCAGGAAACGGGCGCTGGACAGGGTGGAGGAGATGAGGCGGCCGCGCAGCAGATTGCCCTGCTGCAGCCAGGTCAGCACCAGAGTGAGCAGGACGCACGCGCCCATCGACGTGAACAGCACGCCGAGCATCGAGGTACGGCCGCCGATCAGGAACTCGTCGATGAAGGTGCGGCTGAGCCCCGGCACCGCCGCCCCGACCGCCACCAGCAGCAGACTCGACAGCACCACCGCCGGCATGGTGCCCGCCGTGCCGCGCAGCCGGGCCGGCATCGCGCCGAGCACACCCGGCTTGCGGCCGCCGCGGCTGAAGTCCTCCCCGGGCTCCATCACCAGCACGACGCCGGTGAAGCTGCCGTCGAACTCCTCCAGCGGGACGAACCGCCGTCCCTTGCCCGGGTCGTTGATGTAGACGCCGCGCCGGCCGAAGCGGCGGCCCATGCCGTCGTAGACGACGTAGTGGTTGAACTCCCAGAACAGGACGGCCGGTGACGTCACCTCGGCGAGCGCCGCCAGATCCATCTGCATGCCCTTGGCGGTCAGGCCGTAACTCCGGGCCGCCTTCAGCAGGTTGCTGGCGCGCGAGCCGTCCCGCGAGACACCGCAGGCGATCCGCAGCTCCTCCAGCGGTACATGGCGGCCGTAGTGGCCGAGCACCATCGCGAGCGAGGCGGCGCCGCACTCCACCGCCTCCATCTGCAACACGGTGGGCGTACGGACCGTCTTCGCACGGGACTTGGGCACGGTGCGCTTCGGCGGGGCCGCACGGCGTCTGCCGCGGGTCTCCTGGGCGGTGGTCACGGGAGCAGCCAATCGACGGGACGCCGGTCGGCCAGCCGGATCGAACCCGTGGCCAGGGTCATCGAGGTCAGGGCGAACGGCGGACCGTCCGCCGACGACCAGGCGTAGCCGCTCTCGGTGCCGGACGACTTCTCCAGCTCCACCGTGACCGCCACCGGCCGGCCCTCCTTGGTGAACTGCTCGCCGAGCTGGGCGTCCCCGAGGAACGCGGCGATCTGCTGGGCCGACTGGGCCGAGCGGTCGACCGACTTCACCTTCCCGTGCAGGACGCCGTACTCCTGGCTCGGCACGGACTGCACGGTCAGGTCGACGGAGGCGTGCGCGGGGATGCCGGCGGCGCTCTCGGCGGGGACGTACACCGTCGCGCAGAGCGGGGACCCGGAGCCGGTGACCTTCTCCACGGCGGCGACGTTCGCGCCGGTGGAGATGATCTGCCCGGTGCTGGCGGCGAGCGCGGTGACCCGGCCCGCGTCGAGGGTGCGGACGACCTCGTCGCCGTCCCCGGTGCGGACCTCGAGGACGGGGGCGCCGGCGGGCAGCCGCGCCCCTTCCTTCGCGAGGACGGCGGTGACCTGGCCGGCGACGGGGCTCTGCAGGACGTAACTGCCCTGCCCGTACGTGAGGACGGCGGGCGCGCCGACCGTCGAGGTCACCGAGCCGGTCAGCGCCCACACGGACGCGGCCGCCATGGCGACCACCGTCACGGACAGCACCAGCCAGCCCTGCGGGCGCGCGAACCGCACCGGGAGGTCGAGTTCCTCCGGCGACTGGAGCTTGGCGAGGGCCTGTTGGCGGAACTGCACGAGTCTTCCCTCACCTGCGTGAACTCTGCGGGCAACTCAAGGGACGTGTACGCACCGCGGAGTCCCGGAGCCGGGGGGCGGCTCCGGGACTCCGCGGCACAAGGGCGCGATCAGAGACCGGCGACCAGGTTCGTCACCGGGGCGGTGTTCAGGCCGGTGACACCCTCGACGGTGCCGACGACCGTGTCGACCAGGCCGGAGACCGGGGCGATACCGTCCACCGCGCCCGTGATGCTGTTCACGGCGTTCAGGGACAGGCCGCCGGAGACGTTGTCGAGGTCGGCGTCGGAGATCTCGACGGTCTCAACCTGGGGGGTGGAGTTCATGATGGAACTTCCCTTCGTATGGGTATGTCACAAGGGGGAGCGACCCCCTCCGTGGGGACGGATGAAGGCCGCGACCGCGGGCGCCGGACGCCCGTCGCCGGAAGCCCGGAACGGCCCTGCGGTGCGATGGATCAAAGCACGCGGCGAGCCCGGGCTTCCAATCAACCAAACGCCTCACCAGGCAACTTGTGCCGTGCGCGGGTCCAAGCGTGCAGACGCGGGCACGGTGCGGGGGCGACTTCTTCACATGCCCCACCGCATCGCCCCGTCCCGCCACTTGCGCCCCGGAGAACGGAATCCGGCACACCGGCCCCAAAGGCGTACCCCGGTCGGCCGGCCTGTGGACGAATCCCGGTTCCGGTGACCGGGTTGGGCATTCGCTGTGCAGATTCACCGAAGCCGGGATTCCGTCACAGGTGCGTGACCGAGCGTGCCGGACCGGTGGCTCTCCGTGAAGGTTCCGGGGGATTGAACGCCTCCCGCGGCGCGTGCGTACCAACAGCCATCCAGGCGCCCCACAGCTGCCGGACACCGGCACGACTCCGGTCCCCCCAGGAGGTCGAGAAGTTTGAGTCACAAGCGAATCCCGAAGCGCAAGGCCGCGATAGCGGTGGGCTCGGTGGTGGCGCTGGGCGCCGCCGCGTTCCTGCTCCCCCACGCGAACGCCTCCCAGGACGGCGCGTCGGACGGCGCCTCCGCGACGCCGAAGACCCTCAAGGCGGGCGATGCCTCGGATCTCGCCTCGCAGCTCGCCGGGCTCCTCGGTGACGCGTTCGCCGGCTCCTACTACGACGGCGACAGCAAGCAGCTCGTCGTGAACGTCGTGGCGGGCGACGACAACAACGTCGTCGTCCAGGCCGAGAAGGCCGGCGCCGCCGTCCGCGAGGTCGACAACAGCATGGCCGAACTGGAGGCCGGCGCGCACACGCTGAAGACGGAGGCGACCATCCCGGGCACCTCCTGGGCGGTCGACCCGCGCACCAACAAGATCCTCGTCACCGCGGACAGCACGGTGACCGGCGACAAGTGGAACCGGCTGGAATCCACCGTCGAGGGCCTCGGTTCCGGCATGGCGACCATCAAGAAGTCCGAGGGCACCTTCAGAACGTTCGCGTCGGGCGGTGACGCCATCTTCTCCGGCGGCGCGCGCTGCTCGCTCGGGTTCAACGTCACGGCGGGTGACGGCAGTCCGGCGTTCCTGACGGCCGGTCACTGCGGGGTCGCGGCCGAGCAGTGGTCCGACGCGCAGGGTGGTCAGCCGATCGCCACCGTCGACCAGGCGGTCTTCCCCGGCACGGGCGACTTCGCGCTCGTGCGGTACGACGATCCCGCGACCGTCGCGCCCAGTGAGGTGAACCTCGGGGAGCAGACCCTCGCGATCTCGCAGGCGGCGGACGCGACCGTGGGGCAGGAGGTGTTCCGGATGGGGAGCACGACCGGGCTCTCCGACGGGCAGGTGCTCGGGCTGAACGCGACGGTGAACTATCCGGAAGGGACCGTTACCGGGCTCATCCAGACGAATGTCTGTGCGGAGCCCGGGGACAGTGGCGGGTCGATGTTCACCCGGGACGGGCTGGCGGTCGGGCTGACCTCGGGGGGCAGTGGTGACTGCACCGTGGGGGGTGAGACGTTCTTCCAGCCGGTGACCACCGCGTTGGAGGCTGTGGGGGCGTCGCTCGGTGAGGCCGGGGCCGGGGGCGGGGCCGGGGCCGGGGGCGGCCAGGAGGCCGGCGGTGAGGACGCCGGTGCGGGTGGTCAGGGTGCGGGGGAGGAGTCCGCGGTGAGCGGGGCGCACTGACGCGTGCCTTCGCGGCCCCGGGTTCGCCGTTGTGGCGGGACCGGGGCCGTCGGCTGTTCCGGTGGGGGTGGGGGTCCCTGAGGGGTTTCGCCCCCGCCGCCCTTTCCCTTCCCGTCCCTGGGGGCTCCGCCCCCAGACCCCCGTTCGCGCAGTTCCCCGCGCCCCTTTCCTCGCGCCCCTCTTTATCGCGCGTGGGCCTGGAGGAGGAGCAGGGCTATGTCGTCGTCCAGGCGGTTGGGCATGTCCGTGGCGTGTTGGATCAGGGCGTCGGCCAGGTCGTTCAGGGGGAGGTCGCCCAGGGAGGTGAGACGGCGGCACAGGTCGGCCACCGAGTCCTCGAAGTCGGTGTCCGGGGATTCCACCAGGCCGTCGGTGTAGAGGACGAGCAGCGAGCCGGGGGGAAGCGCGACCTCCGTCGACGGATACGCCGCCGACGCGTCGATGCCCAGCAGCGGGCCGCCGGCCAGGTCCAGCACCCGCACCTGGCCGTCCGGCCTGCGCAGCAGCGGCGGCGGATGACCCGCGCGGGACATCACGGCCCGCCCGCGCCCGGGATCGAGCCGCAGATACAGACAGCTGGCGAACAGCTCCGAACCCAGTTCCAGCAGCAGCCGGTTGGTGCTGCGCATCACCTCCTCCGGCGGCTGCCCGACGGCCGTGTACGCGCGCACCGCGGTACGGACCTGCCCCATCAGCCCGGCCGCCGTCACGTTGTGTCCCTGGACGTCCCCGATCACCGCCGCCGCCGTCCCCTGCGCCGCCGCCAGGTCGTAGAAGTCGCCGCCGATCTCCATGCCCTGCATGGCCGGCAGATAGCGGGCCGCGGACTCGATGCCGGGCAGCGACGGCAGCGTGCGCGGCAGCAGCGCCTCCTGCAGCCCGTGGGCGAGCCGGTGCTTGGCGTCGTACA
Source organism: Streptomyces sp. NRRL WC-3626 (assembly GCF_000718785.1). GTDB lineage: Bacteria > Actinomycetota > Actinomycetes > Streptomycetales > Streptomycetaceae > Streptomyces > Streptomyces edwardsiae. The sequence goes on from NZ_JOCA01000024.1 coordinate 111,280, forward strand.
GCAGGGCCCGTTCCAGTGCCTGGGCGATGAGGCCCGCCAGATTGGTGAGCACCGTCCGCTCCTCCGTCGGGAAGGGGTGCGGTGCCGCGTAGGAGAGTACACACGTCCCGACCGGCCGCCCCGACGCGATCAGCGGCAGATACGCCCACGCCGCGAACGCAGACGGATTCAGCACCAGCGCCGGATACAGCCGCTCGACCTCCGCCCGGCTCTCGAAGAAGGCGGGCACCCCCGTCCGCAGCACCTGGCTGCCCGGGGTCGGCTCCGACAGGGGCATCCCGTCGAACCGTTCCACGACCCGCGGATCCTCGTACCCCTGGTGCCCCAGCACCCTCAGCCGGCCCGCGCGGGACCCGAGGACCACCAGCCCCTGGCTGCCCACCGCCGGCGCGATCTCCTCCGCCACCAGCTGCACCACGTCCTGCACCCCGACCGCCTCGGTCAGCGCCCCGGCCAGGCTCAGCACCTGGGTGATGGTGACCAGCCGCGGCTGCCCCCGCCCGGGCCGCGGCGCCGCACGGTCCAGCTCCGCCGCCGGCCGGGCCCGGCTGATCCGCACACTGAGCCCGGTCGTACTCGGATAGAGCCGGAACGACAGCCAGGTGTCCGGCGGGCGCAGCGCGACGAACGAGGTGACGTGCTGACTGAACAGCGCGGCCCGGTACCGGTCCTCGTACGTCGGATCGTTCAGCCAGGGCACCGTCGCCCACATCTGGGCACCGAGCAGCCGGTTCACCGGAACCTCCAGCAGCTCCGCGGCGGCGGCGTTGGCGAAGCCGACCCGCCCGTGCAGATCGAGCGAGCACAGCCCGTACGGCAGCCGGGCCACCATCCGGGCCGCCTCCACCGTGCCGAGCGTGCCGGCCATGCCGCCCACCAGCGGCGCCGCCAGCAGATCCGGTTCCGGCGCCAGCGGCAGGCTCTGCTCGGCCGCCCGCTCCAGCCGTACCGCGAGCCGGTCACAGGCCGCGCTCAGATGATCGCGCTCCCAGTCGGACAGTTCCGGCGGATGCGTGCCGGGCCAGGTCACGAAGACGGCGCCGTACGCCCTCGTCGGCGTCGCCACCGGCAGCGCGGCCAGTGAGAAGGGATACGGCAGCGCCATCGCGATCCGCGGATAGTGGCGGGCCATCTCCTCCTCGCCGCCCACCCAGACGAGCCGCCGTTCGCGCACCGCGTCGGAGACCGGGATCGGCGCGTTCAGCCCCACTCGCTCCCACGGGGCCGCGAAGGCGCGGGGCAGCCCGGCCATCACCGCCATCTCCAGCACCGGCTGGTCCGGCGAGAGCAGATACACCGCGCCGGAGTGCGCGTGCACCTCGTCCATCATCGACGCCAGCGTCAGCGACAGCAGCGGGCGGCCGACCGGCGCCCGCGCGGACGACTGCCCCTCGGACACGCCGACCACCTCCTCGCCCGGCCGCGCCACCGGTCCCGGGACCAATCTCCCCCCTGCCGGGCCGTCCCGCACGGCGAACGCCGGGCGGAGGAGCCATGGCGCCGAACGCGCACAGGGGCTGCGCTGCTGTCCTATAAGCGCTGTAATGGCCAACGTGGTCAGTGAGGGCGCTGCGGGACGCAGCACGAGAACGCCGCGTGCGGAAGGCGCCCTGAGGATGATCACGGCCGACCAGGGGTCACCCGAAAGGGTGCGCCGGATCCTGGAACAGGCCCTCGTCTTCGCGGGCGCCGTGTTCGCCGCCGTGTTCCGGCCCGGCGCGGACGGCGAACCGCTGTATCTGGCGGAGTCCGCCGGTGTGCCGCGGACCCTGTGCGGAGTGGGGGACAGCTACCCCGTCGCCGGCGGCGACCCGGTGGCCGAGGCGCACCGCGGGCGGCCGGTGTGGCTGGAACCGGACGACCCCGCCGCGCCGCCCTCGGCATGGCGCGCGACCGGCGGCGGCCTCTTCCTGGCGGCCCTGCCCGTACGCGGCGACGGCGGCTGCCTGCTCGCGGTCGCCGAGCGCGCCTTCGACTCCGAGGACCGTGCCTGCCTCGGCCTTGTCGCCGACGCCCTCGCCCTCCCCGCGCCGCCCGCCTCCGCCGACGGCGCCGGCCTGCTGCCCGGCGGCTTCAGCCTCGCCATGGACACCGGGCGGGTCCGGGTCGGCGAGGACATCCTGGAACTGTTCGGCCTCGACCCGGACGAGTTCGACGGACGGGTGGAGACGCTGCTCGGCCTGACGGTGCCGGAGGACCTGCCCTCGCTGATGTCCGTCGTCGAGGCCGACCACATGACGATCGGCGACCGTGAACTGGAGTTCCGGGTGCTCCAGCCCGACGGCCCGCCCAAGTGGCTCCGGCTGCGCGGCCGGCTGGTGCACGGCGGCGAGGGGCGCCCACCCCGGCTGGTGGGCTTCGTCGCCGACGCCTCCACACTGCGCTCCGAGATCACGGACGTGGCCCGCGTCCAGCGGCTCGCCGCCGCCCTCGCCACCGCGGTCACCGTCCGTGACGTCGGCAAGGCCGTGGTCGCCGCGCTGCGCAGACCGCTGCGGGCCGACCGGATCGCCCTCGCCGAGCTGGAGGGCGAACGGCTGGTCGTCACCGTCCTCGACCCGCCGGAACCCGAGGCCTGGCCGGAGCTGTGGCGCGCGGAGTGGCGCGGCGAGTGGCCCGACGCGCCGGTGCGCACTATGCCCACCCTCGCCGCCGCCCTGCGCGAGGGCCGCGCCCGGATCTGGCCGGCGGGCTCCCCGCTGGAGACCGCGCTCGCCGAGGTCGGCCCCGGCGGCCTGGCCATGCTGCCGCTGCCCGCCGGGAACCGGATAGCGGGCGCCTGTCTGATCGGCTGGGACACCCCGCACGACTTCGGCCCCGACGAACGGGCCCTGCTCACCGCAGCCGCCGGTCTCGCCGGACAGGCCCTGATGCGGGCCCGCGCCTTCGACGCGGAACACGAACTGGTCGGCATGCTCCAGCGCCAGCTGCTGCCGCGCCGGCTGCCCCAGCTGCCCGGCGCGGTCGCCGTCGCCCGCTATCTCCCCAGCACGGCCGGCCTGGAACTCGGCGGCGACTGGTACGACGTGATCCCGCTGCCCGACAACCACGTCGCCCTCGTCATCGGCGACGTCCAGGGCCACAGCGCCGGCGCGGCGACCCTCATGGGCCAGATGCGCACCGCGCTGCGCGCCTATGCCGTCGAGGGCCATCCCCCGGACGTGGTGGTGTCCCACGCCAACCGGCTCCTCATGGACATGGAGACCGACCTCTTCGCGACCTGTTGCTATGTCGACATCGACATGGAGGAGGGCTTCGCCTGGTGCGTCCGCGCCGGCCATCTGCCGCCGGTGCTGCGGTACCCCGACGGCCGCACCGAGATCGCGGAGGCCGAGGGCGGCCCCCCGCTCGGCGTGGTGCGGCAGAGCGACTTCCCCATGAGTCCGCTCCGGCTCCAGCCCGGCACACTGGTCGCGCTCACCACGGACGGTCTGGTCGAGTCACCCGAGTCCGACATCGACGAGGGCATGTTCCGCTTCGCCCGGCAGCTGGCCGCCACCGACCCCGCCGACCTCGGACCCGTCGCGGACGACCTGCTCGGCAAGGCCCCGCGCAGCGACGACGTCGCCCTGCTGCTGATGCGCTACGACGGCATGACCTCGCGCCCCCTGCGGGAGAGCTGGACGGTGTGGCGGGTGCCCCAGGCGGTCGGGCACGCCCGCCGCTTCACCCGGCGCACCCTGCGCTCCTGGGGCGTGACCGCGGACATCGACGCCGCGCTGCTCATCGTCTCCGAACTGGTCACCAACGCCCTGGTGCACACCGACGGCCAGGTCCGGCTCGACATCACCCTCGTCAACGACCGGCTGCGCCTCGCGGTCGCCGACGCCTCGCCCCGCACCCCCGCGAAACCCACCAGCATCGGCTGGGAGGCCACGGGCGGGCGGGGCATCCTCCTCGTCGAGGCGGTCTCGGCCGGCTGGGGAACCCTCCCGGTCAGCGGCGGCAAACAGGTGTGGGCGGAGTTCGTACTGCGGCCCCCGCACGGCGACACCTGAGGCGGCCGGGTGTTTGTCCCGCGCCGCGCAGGGGACCCGCAGCGCAGTGGAAGAGAAGGAAGATGATGCGTTGTGAACTCGGAGATCGTTGACCGGCCCCGGACCCGCCGGGCGGAGACCGGCTGGGCACGAGCCCGGCGGCTGCGCGGCAAGGACCCGCTGCGGACCTGCCTGCCCGCCATGGACCGCGGTACGACGCCCACCACCCCGAACGCGGAGGAGAACATCGTCAGGGGTGAGGACTAGCCCTACCGCGAGAGGACCCCCCGCCCCGGCCCGGGACCGGAATCCCGCTCGGCACACTCACATCCCGTGGGACGGACACCACCGCTCCCACGGGACTCCGTCTGCTCGGTCCCGCGTCGCCGGCGGACCGCCACCGCGCATGAGGTCCGGGCCGCTTCGTGTCGGTGGAAGCGGCCCGGACGCTGTGAGTAGACGCGCGATCAACGGACCTCCTTCCCACGATCGAAGGTGATACCGGCCGACTACCCCCTCGCGCCGGACTCACACACCCGTTCCCCCGCTCCTCCCGCGGCCGCGCAGCCACCTCCGTATCCGTACGGCCGACGCGGCCACGACGAGCACGGCGGCGACGGCGGCGGCCGCCCGCTTCGCGACCGGCACCCCGGCCGTGCGCAGCAGGTCGAGAGGTTCCTCGGGCGCGGGTCCGGCGGCCTCAGCGACGGCGGCCGGCCTCTCCGCCAGACGCTCCGAGAGACACGCGGCGAACTGGCCGATGATCCGCTCACCCACCTCGGCCAGCACCCCGCGCCCGAACTGCGCCGGCCGGCCGGTCACCGTCAGATCGGTCCGCACCGACACCGCCGTGACACCGTCCCGCCCGCTCAGCGTGCCCGTCACCCTGGCACGGGCCGTGCCCTGCCCCCGTACCTCCCGCCCGCTCGCCACCAGCACCAGGCGGTACGCCGACTCGTCCCGCTCCTCGAAGACGGCCGTGCCCCTGTAGGTCACGGTGACCGGACCCACCTTGACCTTCACCGAACCGGTCACCGTCCTGTCGTCGAACTCCTCGACGGTCGCCCCCGGCAGACACGGCGCGACCCGCTCGATGTCGAGGAACGCCCGCCAGGCGTCGTCGACCGGGACGGGGACGGTGAACTCGTGGCGCAGTTCCATGACTTCCTCCTCGTCAGACGACCGGAGGGGCGGGATGGACCGCCCCCTCGGTCACGGTCAGCGGCGCACCCGAGCCACCCCAGCGCAGCGCGACGATCTCGGCGGCCACGGACACGGCCACCTCCTCGGGCGTACGGGCGCCGAGGTCGAGCCCCACCGGCGAGCGCAGCCGGGACAGCTCCCGCTCGGTGAGACCGGCCTCGACCAGGCGCTCCATCCGGTCCGTGTGGGTGCGGCGGCTGCCCATCGCACCGATGTACGCGGCCGGCCGGCGCAGCGCCTCGGTCAGCAGCGGCACATCGAACTTGGGGTCGTGGGTGAGCACGCAGACGACCGTGCGCTCGTCGGTCCCCGTCTCGCGCAGATGGCGGTGCGGCCAGTCGACGACCACCTCGACACCGTCCGGGAAGCGCCGCGGAGTGGCGAAGACGGGGCGGGCGTCGCAGACGGTGACCCGGTAGCCCAGGAAGACCCCGATGCGGGCCACGGCCGCCGCGTAGTCGATGGCGCCGAAGACCAGCATGCGCGGCGGCGGCGCGAAGGACTGCAGGAACACCTCCACGGCGTCCTCGCGTCGCTGCCCCCGTGGCCCGTAGTGGCGCAGTCCGGTGGCGCCGAGGGCGAGTTCACCGCGCGCGTCGGCGGTGACGGCCGCGTCCAGACCGGTCGTGCCCAGTCCGCCCGCGACCCGGTCCGGCCAGACGGCGAGGACGGCGCCGCGCGGCGCGGGCCCTTCCGTGACCGTCGCCACGGTCACCGGTTCTCCCGCGGCGACCGACTCCGCGACGGCCCCGAAGGCCGGGTCGAGGGCGGGCGTGACCGGACGCACGAGGAGGGTGATCTCGCCGCCGCAGGTGAGCCCGACCGCGAACGCGTCCTCGTCGCTGTAGCCGAAGGTCTCCAGGCGGGCCTCGCCGTCGGCGACGGCCTCCCGCGCCAGTTCGAACACCGCGCCCTCGACACAGCCGCCGGACACGCTGCCCGCCACCTCGTCGTCCGGTCCGACGGCCATCGCCGCCCCCGGATCGCGCGGCGCGCTGCGGCTCACCCGGACGACCGTCGCCAGACCGAACGGCTCCCGCGCCGCGTACCAGCGGCCGAGCACCGGAAGAATGTCACGCACGTCCCGCTCCTTCCCCGGGGCCGCTTCCCCGCACCACCGCCGCCAGCCGTTCCAGCGCCGCCGGACTGTGCCCCTCGACGAACGCGTCCACGCTCGGCAGCGCCGCCGCCATCCCGGCGGCCAGGGGCGCGTACCCGGGCCGGGCCTTGAGCGGATTGGCCCAGATCACCCGGTGCGCCAGCCTGTGCAACTGTCGCATCCGGCCGGCGAGCAGCTCCGGATCACCACGCTCCCACCCGTCCGACAGCAGCACCACCACCGCGCCCCGCGCCATCCCGGGCCGGCCCCAGCGCGCCAGGAACACGTCCAGCAGCTCACCGAGCCGGGTGCCCCCGCGCCAGTCGGGCACGGCCCGCGCGACCGCGGCCATCGCGAGATCCGGGTCCCGGCGGGCCAGCTCCCCGGTCACCCGGGTGAGACGCGTACCGATGGTGAACACCTCGGTGCGCGGCCCGCGCGCGGCGGCGTGCGCGAAACGCAGCAGCGCGTCCGCGTACGGCGCCATCGACCCGCTGACGTCCACGAGCAGCACCACCCGGCGGGGCCGCCGCGCCCGCACCCGGTGCCGCAGCCGTACCGGCTCGCCGCCGCCGCGCAGCAGTTCCCGCACCGTCCGCCGCGGATCGACCTCCCCGCGCCGTGCCGGCCGCCGCCGCGCGGACACCCGGACCGGTCCGCGCAGCGCGAGGGCGGCCAGCAGCCGCCGCACCTGCTCGCGCTCGGCGGGGCTCAGTGCGGCGAAGTCCCGCCGGCGCAGGACGTCGGCGGAGGCGGCCAGGGCCGCGAGCCGGGGCGTACGGTCATCTCGGCCGGCGGGAGTGCCCGGCCCGGTCCGCGCGTCCCGCGGTACCGGCCGCAGGCGCGGCGGGGGAGCGGCGGCCCCGGGGCGGACGTCCGGCGGTTCCCCGGCGCCGAAACACGCGGCGAAGACCCGCTCGTACCGCTCCAGGTCGTCCGGGCTCCCGCACAGTGTCAGCCGGCCGGCCGCGTACACGTCCGCCCGCACCCCCGGCCGCAGCACGTCCACGGCACGCAGGAACGCGTGCACCCGCTCGCTGCTCGCGTCGACCCCGGCGCCGCGCAGCGCGCGCGCGAACCCGAGGAGTGCGGCCACGGCGTCAGGCCGCCGCGCACGCCCCCGCGCGCCCACGCCGGTCACACCTCCAGCCCCGCCAGCACCGCGCCGAAGTCCAGCCCCCGCGCCCGCTCGGCGTCCTCCCGGTACTTCAGCACCGACCCCAGCGTCGCCACCGCCAGCGCCGGATCGACCTCGCCGGCCCCCAGCACGTCCAGGGCGCGCGCCCAGTCGATCGTCTCCGCCACCCCCGGCGGCTTGACCAGATCCTCCGCCCGCAGCGTCTGCACCAGGGCCGTCACCTGCGCGGCCAGCCGTCGCGACACCTCCGGCAGCCGCCGCCGTACGACGGCCAGCTCGCGATCGAAGTCGGGATGGCCGAACCAGTGGTACAGACATCGCCGCTTCAGCGCGTCGTGCACCTCACGGGTGCGGTTCGAGGTGAGGACCACCACGGGCGGAACCTCGGCCCGGACGGTGCCCAGCTCCGGGATCGTCACCGAGAACTCCGACAGCAGCTCCAGCAGGAACGCCTCGAACTCGTCGTCCGCGCGGTCGACCTCGTCCACGAGGAGCACGCACGGAGAGGTCTCCAGCGCCCGCAGCAGCGGCCGGGCGAGCAGGAACCGGCGGTCGTACAACTCGCCCTCCAGCAGCGCCGGATCACTCACCCCGGCCGCCTCGGCTGCCCGCAGCCGCAGCAGCTGACGCGGGAAGTCCCAGTCGTACAGGGCCTGCGAGGCGTCGATGCCCTCATGGCACTGCAGGCGGATCAGGGGGGCGCCGAGCATCTCGGCGAGGGCGGACGCGAGCGCCGTCTTACCGGTGCCCGCGTCGCCCTCGCAGAACACCGGCCGGTGCAGCCGCAGGGCCAGGAAACAGGCGATCGCCAGTCCCTCGTCGACGAGGTACCCCGTCTCCTCCAGACGCGCCCGCACCTGTGCCGGGCCACCCGGCCACTCCTGTCCGGCGATGAGCCCCTCACCCCATTCCGGCGGCGGCGAGCACCGCCCGCCCGGTCAGCACCCGCGCCAGATGGGCCCGGTACTCCGGCGACGCCGACGTGTCCCCGGCCGGGCGGGTGCCCACGGCCGCCGACCCCGCGGCCCGGGTCACGGAATGCGCGTCGGCGGCGCCGGACAGCGCCTCCTCGGCCGCCGCGGCCCGCAGCGGGGTCGCGCCCATGTTGGTCAGGGACACCCGGGCCTCGGTGATCCGGCCGCCGTCCCGCCGTACCAGCGCGGCCACGCCGACGATCGCGTACGCCTGCGCCACCCGCTGGAACTTCTCGTAGTGGAAGCCCCAGCCTTCCGACGACGGCAGCCGCACATCCACCAGCAGTTCGTCGGGTGCCAGCGCGGACTCGAGATAGTCGACGAAGAACGCACGCGCGGGGATCGTGCGCCGCCCGCGCGGCCCCACGGCGACCAGTTCGCCCTCCAGCGCCAGGACGGCGGCCGGAAGATCGGCGGCCGGATCGGCGTGCGCGAGCGAGCCGCCGAGGGTGCCCCGGTGCCGTACGGCCGGGTCCGCGACCGTCGCCGTGACGGCGGCCAGCAGTCCCGCGTGCCGGCGCACCAGGGCGTCGGCGAGTACGTCGTGGTGCGTGGTGAGGGCGCCGATCACGAGCGTGTCGCCCTCCAGCCGGGTCCCGCGCAGCCCGGGGACGCGGCCCGCGTCCACGAGCAGCCCGGGGAACGCCATCCGCAGGCGCATCAGCGGCAGCAGGCTCTGCCCGCCGGCCAGCACCTTCGCCTCCTCGCCCCCGTCGGCGAGGGCGCGTACCGCCTCCTCGACGGTGCCGGGACGGACGTAGTCGAACGCCGGGGGAATCATGCCTGGCCCTCCTCGCCGTGGATCGCCCGCCACACCCGCTCGGGCGTGCACGGCATGGTCACGTCGGTCACGCCCAGCGGGCGCAGCGCGTCCACGATCGCGCCGACCACGGCCGGGGTGGAGGCGATCGTCCCCGCCTCCCCGACTCCCTTCACCCCCAGGGGGTTCGACTCCGCGGGGGTCTCCGTCCGGTCCGTCACGAAGTCCGGCAGATCGAGGGCGGACGGCACCGGATAGTCGGCCATGGTGCCGGACAGCAGATTGCCGTCGTCGTCGTACACGGCCTCCTCGTACAGCGCCTGGGCGATGCCCTGCGCCAGCCCGCCGTGCACCTGCCCCTCCACGATCATCGGGTTGACCACCCGGCCCACGTCGTCGACGCACACGTACGACCTGATCCGGGTCCGTCCCGTCTCGGTGTCCACCTCGACCGCGCACAGATGGGTGCCGTGCGGATAGGAGAAGTTCTCCGGATCGAGCAGATGCTCGGCGTTGATGGTCGGTTCCGTACCGTCCGGGAGGTCGTGCGAGGTGAACGTCTCGAAGGCGACCTCCTGAATGGTCTTCCGTGCCTCCGGCGAGCCCTTCACGGAGAACACGCCGCCGGTGAACTCCAGGTCCTGTTCGCTGGCTTCGAGCAGATGGGCGGCGACCTTGCGCGCCTTGTCGACCACCTTGCGGGCCGCGTGGTGCACCGCCGAGCCGCCGACCACCAGCGAGCGGGACCCGTAGGTGTCCATGCCCTGCGGGGCCGCCCGGGTGTCGCCGTGCACCACCTCGACATCCTCGAACGGCACGCCCAGCACATCGGCCGCGATCTGACTCCAGGACGTCACATGCCCCTGCCCGTGCGGACTGGTGCCGGTGACCACCTCGACCTTGCCGGTGGGCAGCATCCGGATGCTCGCCGCCTCCCAGCCTCCGGCCGAGTACCGCAGGTCCCGCAGCACCCGGCTGGGCGCCAGCCCGCACATCTCGGTGTACGTCGACACCCCGATGCCGAGCCGTACGGTGTCCCCGCGCTCGTTGCGCTTGCGCTGCTCCGCGCGCAGTTCGTCGTAGCCGAACAGGGCGAGCGCCTTGTCGGTGGCGGCCTCGTAGTTGCCGCTGTCGTACGTCAGTCCCGCGATCGACGTGTACGGGAACTCCTCGTGCCGGATCCAGTTGCGGCGCCGCAACTCCACCGGGTCCAGGCCGAGTTCGGCGGCGAGCTCGTCCATGATCCGCTCGATGGCGTACGTCGCCTCCGGCCGGCCCGCGCCGCGGTAGGCGTCGGTCGGGGTGCGGGTGGTGAACACGCCGGTGCAGTTGAACTCGTAGGAGTCCATCTTGTAGATCGCCGGGTACATGAAGGCGCCGAGGATCGGCACGCCCGGGGTGACCAGCATCAGATAGGCGCCCATGTCGGCCAGCAGGTCGACCTTGAGGCCTCGCAGCCGGCCGTCGCGGTCGGCTGCGATCTCGATGTCCTGGATCATGCCCCGGCCGTGATGGGTGGCGAGGTATCCCTCGGAGCGGGACTCCGTCCACTTCACCGGCCGGCCCAGCCGGCGCGCGACCGCGAGGGCGATCGCCTCCTCGCCGTACACCTGGAGCTTGGAGCCGAAGCCGCCGCCGACGTCGGGGGCGACGACGCGCAGCTTGTGCTCGGGGACGCCGGTGACGACGGCGAGCATGACGCGCAGGATGTGCGGTATCTGGGTGGCGGAGTACACCGTGTACTCGCCGGAGGCGGCGAGCGGGATGACCACGACGGCACGCGGTTCCATCGCGTTGGGGATCAGCCGCTGCTGGTGGTAGCGCCGCTTGAGGGTGACGTCCGCGCGCTCCCGCACCGCCGCGAAGTCCTCCCCGGCCCTCATCGGCCAGTCGTAGCAGCGGTTGGTGCCCTTGGCGGCGTGGACCAGCGGGGCGTCGTCGGCCAGGGCGGCCTCCAGGTCCAGTACCGGGGGCAGCGGTTCGTACGCGACCTCGACCGCCTCCAGGGCGTCGGCCGCCGCGTACCGGTCGCGCGCGACCACGACCGCCACCGGGTCACCGGCGTGCCGCACCTCGTCGACGGCGACCGGCGGATGGTCGGGCAGCACGATGTCCTCGGTCACCGGCCACGCGCACGGCAGCGATCCCATCCCCTCCGCGAGATCGCTGCCGCCGAACGCGGCCACCACACCCGGGCGTTCGAGGGCGCGGGAGACGTCGACCCGCTCGAGGCGGGCGTGCGCCATCGGGCTGCGCAGGATCGCGAGATGGAGCATTCCGGCGGCCTGGATGTTGTCGGTCCAGGTGGTCTGCCCGGTGAGCAGCCGGGCGTCCTCCTTGCGCAGCCGGGACCGGCCCACCTCGGCTTCCACGGCGCCGTCGGTCATGCCGGCACCTCCTCGTCGGAGGCGGCGGCCAGCACGGCCCGCACGATGTTCTGATAACCGGTGCAGCGGCAGAGGTTGCCCTCCAGCGCGTGCCGTACCTCGCCGGCCGTGGGCCGGGGGTTCTCCTTCAGCAGATCGCGGGCGGCCATCAGCATTCCGGGTGTGCAGTAGCCGCACTGCAGGGCGTGCCGCTCGTGGAACGCCCGCTGCAGGGCGGTCAGCTCACCCCCCTGGGCCAGGCCCTGCACGGTCGTCACCGCGCAGCCGTCCGTCTGCACCGCGAGCACCGAGCAGCTCTTGACGCTCACCCCGTCCAGATCGACGGTGCAGGTCCCGCAGTTGGAGGTGTCGCACCCCACGGGTGTGCCCGTCAGGCCCAGCCGGTCGCGCAGATAGTGGACCAGCAGCAGACGGGGCTCCACCTCGTCCTCGTACGTCGTGCCGTCCACTTTCACCGAGATACGGGTCATGTGCCCTCCCAGAAGCGTGCGAGGGAAACCGGTCGATCGCCGGACGTGATGCGCGTCACTCTAAGACGGTGTGCGGGGTGGGGCGAGAGTCGTGACAGGGATTCGCACCGAACGCCCCCGGTGCGGGGCGGTGGTGTCGCTACTGGTCGCACTCTCCCGCTACGGGCAATATGTGGCGAGTTGTCCGGAAGTCGCGGGGGCACGCCCTTCCCGGTGTGCCGCGCGCCGTCACCGACCACCACGCACGCGCGAGCCTGTCGCGCCGGGAGTGCCCCCATGTCTGACCAGCCGTCCGTCCGCCCGCCGAACACCGACCCCCGCGGTGGCGAGCCGCCCCGGAACGCCCCGCACGTACGGGAGTTGACCCGGCGGCGGGTCCTCGGGTTCGGGGCCGCGCTGGTGCCGGCCGCCGCGGCCGCCACGGACGCCGCCGCCGTGACGGGACGGCGGCGCCCGGCCGGCACCGGCCGGCAACTCACCAGCGCCGTACCGCTGCCCGCCCCCTACACGGTGCCCCTGCCCATCCCGCCCGTCCTGGCACGGGCCGGCCTCTCCGTGGGCGCCGACCGGTACGAGATCACCCAGCGGCAGGTGACCGCGGAGATCCTCCCCGGGGTGCCGACCACACTGTGGACCTACAACGGCACCTACCCCGGCCCCACCCTCGAGTCCCGCCGCGGCCGGCCGGTCACCGTGCTGCACCGCAACGAACTCCCGGTGCCGACCACGGTGCACCTGCACGGCGGACGCACCCCGGCCGGCTCCGACGGCTACCCCACCGATCTCGTCCTCCCCGACGGCTGGACCGAACCCGCCGGCGCGCACACGATGCACGACCCGCGCGCGGTGACCAGCCGGGTGACCCGCGCATACACGTATCCGCTCGACCAGCGCGCCACGCTGCTCTGGTACCACGACCACCGCATGGACTACACCGCCCCGGCGATCTGGCGCGGCCTGACCGGCATGCACCTCGTCCGTGACGCCGTCGAGGACGCCCTGGACATCCCCCGCGGCGACCGCGAACTGGCGCTGACGATCGCCGACCGGGCGTTCGCCGCCGACGGTGAGCTGGCCTACCCGGCCCTCGACCCGGAGCTGCGCGAGCGGCCCGGGGTCACCGAGCCGTACGCGGCAGGGGTCCTGGGCGACGTCATCGTCGTCAACGGGGCGCCCTGGCCCGTCCACGAGGTCGAGGCCGTACGCCACCGGCTGCGGCTGCTCAACGCGTCCAACGCCCGCCACTACCGGCTGGAGGCCGTCACCGACGACGGGCGCCGGCTCGGCCTGGTGCAGATCGGAGCCGACCAGGGGCTGCTCGCCGCCCCCGTCACCCACACCTCCCTGCCCGTCGCGCCGTCGGAACGCTACGACGTGGTCATCGACTTCGGGGGCCTGCCGGCCGGCAGCCGGGTGCGTCTGCGGAACCGGCTCGGCCGCGGACGCACCCGCGAGGTCATGGCGTTCCGCGTCGCCCGCGCGGCGCCCGACGACAGCTGGGTCCCCGCGGTGCTCTCCGAGGACCTGCCCACCTGGCGGCGCTCGCAGGCGACGGCGGTCCGCGAGTTCACCTTCCGCGCCGGCCGCAGCGGGCAGGGACACGGCTGGTTCATCGGGGGCAAGCCGTTCGACCCGGCGCGCACCGACGTCCGTACCCGGCTGGGCGCCGTGGAGGTGTGGCGCTTCCGCGCCGACGTCCACCACCCCGTCCACCTCCACCAGACGGGCTTCAGGGTGCTCTCGCGTGACGGAGGCGCGCCGCTGCCGCACGACGCCGGCCTGAAGGACACCGTTTCGCTGCGGCCGGGGGAGACGGCGGAGGTCATCACCCGCTTCGACGGCCACCGGGGCCGTTTCCTCTTCCACTGCCACAACGCCGAGCACGAGGACATGGGGATGATGGCCAACCTCGAGATCGAGTGACGCCCTCCCGCCCGTCAGCCGTGTGTGCCGGACCAGCCGGCCTCCACATGGCCGAGGCGCACCCGCTGCGGATGGTCGCCGACGGGTACGGACACGGTCTTCTCGCCGGTCTCGAAGTCGATGGCGGTGACCTGGTCGGCGCCGCTCTCGGAGACCACACAGGACTCGCCGTCGCCGCTGACGGTCGCCCAGTACGGCTTGGACGCGGTGACGAGCGGGCCCTGCTCCAGGGTCGTACGGTCCACGACGGTCGCGTAGTCGTCCATGGTGCCGGCGACGCACAGTTTGCCGCCGTCGGGCTTCATGGTGATGCCGTGGTGGCGCGAGTCGTTGACCCAGGTGGTGCGGTCGTCGCTGGTGGCCGGGTTCTTCGGCAGGGTCTTGGTGCGGGTGATCCGGTCGGCGGCGACGTCGTACTCGAGGAAGCCGTTGAAGAACGACACCTGGAAGTACAGCTTCGACTCGTCCGGGGAGAACGCGGCCGGGCGCACCGCGTCCGAATGGTCCTTCAGTCCGATGGCGTCGAGCCGCTCACGCATGTCGATCACCTTCACCTGCTTGAAGGTGGCCGCGTCGACGACGGTGATGCGGCGGTCGCCCTTCGTCCAGTCCAGCCAGGTGGCGTCGAGCGCGGTGTTCACGTCTCCGATGGACATGTTCCAGATGTGCCGGCCGTCCCGGCTGAAGACGTTCTCGTGCGGCTTGTCGCCGGTCTTGAACGAGCCGACCTGCTCACCGGTCGCGATGTCCAGGACGTGCACGGTGTTGGAGGTCGACGCCGATACGGCGACCCGCGTGCCGTCGGGGGAGACCGCCATATGGTCGGAGCGGTAACCCGACACGGGGAACCGCCAGTTGATCCGGCCGGTGGTGAGGTCGAGCGAGACCACGTCGGCGAAGCTCGGCCGGGAGACCACCACCGACGCGCCGTCCGGGGTGGAGTACATGTCGTCGACGAACTGGTCGTGGCCCTCGCCGACGCCGCCCCGGATCGCCATGAAGTAGATCCAGCGGATCGGGTCGGCGTTGATCTCGGCCATCCGCTCGGCCTTGTCCGGGACGACGTCGATCCGGCCGATCCGGGCGAAGTCACCGGTGGACTCGATGACATCGGCGGTGCCGTCCCAGTTGTTGCCCACGAACAGCACCTCGCGCAGGGCCGGGGAGTCCGCGGCCGCCGTGGTGGGCGCCGTGACGGCGAGGACGAGCGCGACGGCGACGGCGTACAAGGGCGTGGCTCTGCGGACCGGCATGACGGCTCTCTCCAGACTCTGGAAGCGAGTGCTCGGACAAGTAACTTACTGAAAAGTAAGGACGGGGGCCGTCCGCGACAAGACCGCGTACACGACAAAAAAGACGGCTTCGGCGTCGGTGGGACGCCCCCTAGCCGGCCGACAGGGCGACGAGAACGGTCCCGAGGGCCAGGGCGCAGCCCAGCAGCGCACATCCCAGCAGCCGCTGTCGCAGTAGCCGGTACCGCGTCTCGTACTGCGCCCGCAGTTCCTCGCCCCGCCGGGCGGTCCGCTGCCACGACGTCCGGCTCAGCGCCAGATAGCGCTCGGTGAACCGCCGTACGACCTCTTCCCGTTCGGACTCCGTCAGCAGGCCGAGTCCGGCGGTGAGTTCGGCCGCCGCCGTACGCGCCTCGGCGCGGGCGGCGTCGACGAGGAGATGCCCCTCGATCTCGTTCAGCAGGGCGTCCAGGTCCACGGCGGAACCGTCCCCGGCGGTCATCGGACGCTCAACTCCCCTGCCGGCTCCGGGGCGTGGCGCAGGTCGTACGCCGGGGACTCGCTCCGGATCCGCGGCAGGGTGAGGAAGTTGTGCCGCGGCGGCGGGCAGGTGGTCGCCCACTCCAGGGAGCGGCCGTAGCCCCACGGGTCGTCCACCTCGATCTTCCTGCCGTACTTGGCCGTCTTCCAGATGTTGTAGAGGAACGGCAGGATCGACAGACCGAGCAGGAAGGAGAACACCGTCGACAGCGTGTTGAGCGTCGTCAGTCCCTCCACCACCAGATAGTCGGGGATCCGCCGCTGCATTCCGTTGGTGCCCAGCCAGTGCTGGACGAGGAAGGTGCCGTGGAAGCCGGTGAACAGCGTCCAGAAGGTGATCTTGCCGAGGCGTTCGTCGAGCATCTTGCCGGTGAAC
>NZ_JOCA01000025.1 GCF_000718785.1 Streptomyces sp. NRRL WC-3626
GGCGAAGTGCCTGGACGCCTCGGGCGGGACCTGGGAGGACGGAACCCCCGTGCATCTGTGGACCTGCCACACCGGAGCCAACCAGAAGTGGACCCTGCCCTGACGGAGGGACGACGCAGGCACGCTGCCTGCCGGGTGTCAGCCGCCCAGGGTGAAGAAGTGCAGCGGAGAGTTCGGCTCGAAGCCGATCCGTGGATACACGGGTGCTCCCGCGGCGGTCGCGTGCAGCGTGGCCCGGGCCGGTCCGCCGGCCCGGGCACCCTCGTACAGGGCCTTGCGGGTCACCGCCTCCCCGTATCCCCTGCGCTGCCACCGCGGGTCCGTGGCCACCAGGACGACGAAGAGGCGGCCTTCCGCCTCCACGGTCCCGGCACAGGTCACGGGAACGCCGTCCCGCAGACCCAGATAGGCGTGCACCTCCGTCTTCCACAGCCGGGAGCCGAGGAGACCGTCGCGGCCGGCCTCCAGGGGCATGTCGTAGGCGCGCGAGTTGAGATCGGCGTACGCCCGCAACTGCTCGTCCGTGCCGACCCGCACGAACGTCAGCTCCGGGTGCGCCGGTTCGGGGACCGGCAGCAGGTCACCCGCCATACCCGTGCCCGAGAAGGCGTGCTCCAGGCCGGCCCGCCCGGCCGCCTCCATCAGGCTCGCGCGAGCCCCGTCGTGGAGCAGGTCCTCGAAGACCCACAGGAAACCGGTGTGCTCCTTCGACCGCATGACGTCCGCCGCCTGACCGAGCCGCTTCTCCATGAGGGCCGCGTCCGCCCCGGTCTCGGTGAGCGTGACGCAGTTCCAGAAACCGAACCGGCTCTCCGCCCAGCGCACGGCGAGACCCGGCAGGTCCCGTACGTCCGCGTCCGGACTCCGGTCGAGCACCATGGCACGCCACACCGTGGCGAGCTGCTCCATCGACTCCACCGCGTCAGTGATGCTCCGCGCCACCCGTGCCCCCTTGCTCTTTCGCCGGTACGGGACATGACTGCCCACGCGCGCCGGCGAGGCGCACACTCGCACGGGTGAATCCGGGGGACGGGCGGCCCTCAGGGACGGTCCGGCAGCCGCAGCCACTCCTCCCAGGTCACGTCCCGGCCGATGAAGCGGGGCCGCTCGAAGGGCCAGTCCTCGGCGATCCAGCGCGGCACGAACGCGTCCAGCGCCCGCTCCAGCGCACCGCCCACCTCGTCGTCCACCACCCACCAGGAGATCTCCGCGTCCGCCCCCTCCTTCTCCGGCGGGTCGATGTACACGCAGCCGCGCAGGGCGGTGCGGTCCGGTGTCTCGATCGTGTAGTTGAACGACTCGTGCGCCTCGATCTCCCGGGCGTGCCGCTCGAGATCGGCGAGATTCGCCTCGTACGACATCGTCTCCGACGGCCAGCCCCACGCGGGACCGAAGACCGACCACAGCCTCTCGCGCGACCCCATCACCGTCGGATAGTCGAGCGGCGCGTCGGCACCGCTGATCGGGCGCAGCCGGTGGCCTCCGCCGTCGGGGATGCCGACGTGCAGGGGGTGGACGAAGTCGTGCGGGAGCCAGTTCATGGGCGCGAGCCAACCAGGCCGGACACGGCCGCGCAAAGGGATATGGCCGCCGCCGGCGTCACGGGGTGCGGTGGAGCCGGTCCCGGTCGCCGGCCGCGTGGGGCATGGGCGGCAGGCCCGCGGCGAGGCCCGGCAGCAGGACAGGTTCCAGCCGGACCCGGTCCTGCCTGCCCAGGTAGCCCTCCAGCTCCGCCGGCCGGTAGTCCGTGTCGCGGTCGTAGCGCTCCTTGGCGGGCACCGCCAGGAACTCGTCGCCGTCGGGATCACCGTTGTCGTCCACCGCCCCGCCGAGCGGCCGGTGCAGTGGCCTGGCGAGTCGGTACGCGCCCGTCCGTGAGACGTGCAGGACGCCCGAACCGTCCGGCCGTACGCGGAA
Organism: Streptomyces sp. NRRL WC-3626; assembly: GCF_000718785.1. Taxonomy (GTDB): domain Bacteria; phylum Actinomycetota; class Actinomycetes; order Streptomycetales; family Streptomycetaceae; genus Streptomyces; species Streptomyces edwardsiae. The sequence continues at coordinate 1,918 of NZ_JOCA01000025.1, forward strand.
GTCGACGCTGCCTTGCGGTGCCATCACCCGGGGCCCGTCCCTGCCGAGCGCGTCGGCGTCGAACTCCAGCCCGTGCCGGCGGGCCTGATCGACCATCCACAGCAGGGCGATGTCGGACAGCCCCGTCTCCTCGTAGCCGCCGCCGACATCGCTGTGCGCCCCGGCGAACCACACCTGCTTCAGCTCCTGGCCCCGAGCGGCGGAACCGGGCCGCCGATGCCACAGGGCCGGCCGGAACGCCGATCGCTGCTCGTCGACGGCCAGGGCGTGGAAGGCCGCCCCGACCCAGTCGCTCAGCTCGGTGTCGTGGAACGCCCAGCGGCGGTTGAAGCGGTTCGCCGCCGGCCGCAGCCACTTCGCGTCGGGCACCGGGATGCCCAGGGCGCCGACGGTGTCCCACACCCCGACGAACCGGATCTCCGTCTCGCGGGCGTAGGAGCGACGGAACAGCGTGGCGGCGGCGCCGTTCGGCTGCTCCATCCGGTCCCGGTACAGGGCCCAGGCCTCCGGGATCCGGTCGGTGTGGTCCCTGCGCAGGATGCCGCTGTTGCGCACCAGCCCCACCAGGCTGCGCGCGGTGAACGCGCCACGGCTGAAGCCGAAGAGGAACAGTTCGTCGTCGGCCTCGTACGTGTCGACGAGGAACCGGTAGGCGTCCACGACGTTCCGGGACAGGCCCGCACCGAAGGCGCCGCCGCGCAGCCGCTCCCGCCGGAGGGTGCCGACACCGCTGTGGTAGTAGACACGCTGTTCCTTCCCGGCGGCGGACCCGGGGAGCACGGACAGGGCGACCTTGGCGACGTTGGTCTTGCTCGGCTGGTCCGCGAAATTCCATGTGCCGTCGCAGCAGACGACGAGACGCTTGGCCATGACCATCCCTCCTCGCGGGAGCGTGGAGCGGCACACAGCACCATTTCCAGGGTCCCACCCTGCGGCACGTCACGCCATGCGAGCACGGCGCGCGGGACGGGGCCGGCGTCAACTCGGCACGGAGCGCCGGCCATTGACGGGGAGGGATGCCGTCCCTAGCATGGCGCCCCGTCATTACATCGATGTAAAACCCGGCTCCCTGCCCCCATGGCCTTCCGGCCGAGATCCGCTCCCGGAAAGGACCCCCCATGCCTTCCAGGCTCCTCCCGCGTCCCGGCGTACGCTTCGGCCTGCTCTTCGCCGCCCTCCTCGGACTCGTCCTGGGTCTCCTGCCCCAGGCCGCCGCACCGGCCACCGCGGCCTCGTCCAAGGCTCCCGGACAGGCGGTCGCCGCCGCCGCGGCCGGCACGTTCCGCAATCCGCTCAACACCGGACCCGACCCGTTCATGACCCACTGGAACGGGAACTACTACCTGACCACGACCCAGGGCAACAGCATCAGGATGTGGCGCTCCCCGTCCCTGGGCACCCTGGCGACGGCCGACCCGGTCACGGTGTGGACGGACTCCGACCCCTCCCGCAACCGCAACATCTGGGCCCCGGAGTTCTACCGCTTCGGTGACCGCTGGTACCTGTACTACACGGCCGACGACGGCGTCGACGACCACCACCGCCTGTACGTCCTGGAGTCGGAGCGCGACGATCCGGCCGGCCCGTACCACTTCAAGGCGAAGCTCGCCCCGCCCAACCACGCGAACGACTTCGCCATCGACGCGGGGATCCTCGAGCTGAACGGCCGGCTCTACCTCGCGTACAGCGGCATCAACCAGTACCAGCACAACGGGCTCAACATCGCGCCGATGTCCAACCCGTACACCGTCTCGGGCAACGCCGTCGCCCTCGACGCCGCGGGGGGCTGCCCCGAGGTGCGGGAAGGACCGGAGTTCCTGTACCGGGGCGGCAGGGTGTGGATGACCTACTCCGCGTGCGACACCGGCAAGCCGGACTACCAGGTCTGGATGATGTCGATGCCGCTGACCGCCGACCCGCTGGTGCCCGGCAACTGGCGGCAGCACCAGGGCGCCGTGTTCTCCCGGGCCGACGACCGGGGCGTGTTCGGGCCGGGCCACCACGCCTTCTTCCGCTCTCCCGACGGCACCGAGGACTGGATCGTCTACCACGCCAAGACCACGTCCCAGAACACCTACAGCAACCGCACCACCCGCGCGCAGAAGTTCACCTGGCGGGCCGACGGCAGCCCCGACTTCGGCCGCCCGTCGGCCATGGGGGCCACCCAGGACCTGCCGTCCGGCGACCCTGGATCCGGCAACTACTGGATCAACGACGACGGCCGCTCCAGCGGCCCCGGCGGTGTCACCTACGGCGGCACCTGGAACTCGGGTACCGGCTGCGCCACCCAGTGCTTCTGGGGCGACGACCACTGGAGCGACCGGGCCGGCGCCACGGCGACCTTCTCCTTCACCGGCACCCGTATCGTCCTGCTGTCCGTCAAGGACACCGGCAACGGCTACGCGGCCGTCAGCGTCGACGGCGGGCCCGAACAGCGGGTGGACTTCCACAATTCGATCCGGATCGGCGAGGCGGTGCAGTACACCAGCCCACGTCTCGCGTACGGCGGCCACACCCTCCGGGTCCGGGTGACGGGGGAGCACAACTCCCAGTCCGGAGCGTCCTTCGTGAGCGTCGACCGGGCCGAGGTCTATGTCAACTGAGGTAGCCCCGGCCGTCGGTGACGCGCACGCGCCGACGGCCGGGGCGGTCGTGCGGGACGAGCACGGCACGGGGCTCCCCGCGCGCCGTGCTCGGCGCGGTACCCGGCGGGTCACATGCCTTGCCGGACTCACTGACCGCGACCTCATCCGCTGTGCCGCCGGTGACGAAGCGGAACGTGGTGCCGCCCGCCATCGACTGCGGTTCCCGCGCGTGCCGGGTGAGCACGAACACCGGCGCGTGGAACGGCGGTTGCTCACCCCGCCGTGGCATGCGGCGAAAAGCGGCCGTGATCACGCCCCGGGGAAACGCGTCCTGATGCGCGAGGTGTTCGAGGTGTGACTGTGGGCCCTCATCAGCTCCTCGGCCTTGTCGCCATGGCCGGCGGCGATGGCCTCGAAGATGGCCCGGTGCTGACGGTAGCGCTCCTCGACGATCTTCGCGTGTCCGCTGCGTACCTGCGACAGGGTGCTGTCGCGTCGCTCCTCCGAACCGAACGCGTCCACCGTGCGGAGCATCTGGACAAGGGTCGCGTTCCCGCTGGCCTCGTCCACGAGGGCGTGGAACTCCGACATGAGGTGCTGGATCCTCAGCACCAGATCCCGCTCCTCGTCCGTTCCGGCGGCCTCGTCGCGCAGTTCGCCGCGCAGTGCGTCCGCCCGGTCCAGGCAGGCGGCCATCTCGCGCCGCTGGGCCGCCGTCGACTTCTCGGCTGCCAGCCGGGCGGACAGCGCCCGGAGCACGTCCTCGATCATCGTGAACTCGCGGAGCTCCTCCTTGCCGAACTGCGCGATCCGCACGGACCGCGGACCCGTCCGCTCCACCAGCCGGTCCTGCTCCAGACGCCGCAGCGCCTCGCGGACGGGAGTCGCGCTGATGCTGAGGGATTCGGCCAGCCCCCGCTCCGTGACCTTCTCCCCGCGCTTCAGCACGCCGGAGACGATCGCTTCACGGATGGCGGCGTACGCCTGATCGCCGAGAGTCACCGGCGAAGAGAGTTGAGGAAGCTGGACCATAACGTGCATGGTATTTGCTACAGCGTCCGGAATCAATCACCGCATCCAGCACCGGAGGACCGGCGGGGACCGTCAGAAAACCGTCAGGTTCGCCGTGGGCGGGCCGTCAACTCCGCCCGGAAGCATCACCGGCGTCAAAGGGCCTCGGCCACCACCCGATGAGGATGTGCGGCCCCCGCACGAGGAGCACGTATGAACGCCGTCGAGGCACCCCGCACCACCGACCACGTCCTCGTGGTCGACGACGATCCCGGCATCCGCCGCCTGCTGATCTCGGCCCTCGGCTTCGCCGGCTTCGACGTCGACGTGGCGGGCGACCTCACCGAAGCCCTGGAACAGGTCGACCGCCGCACCCCCGACGTCGTCGTCCTCGACGTCATGCTGCCCGGCGCCGACGGCTTCGAGATCCTCCAGCTGCTCAGGGCCCGCGCGGTCGACGTCCCGGTCCTCTTCCTCACCGCCCGGGACGCCGTCGAGGACCGGGTGCGGGGACTGCGCCTGGGCGGGGACGACTACGTCACCAAGCCGTTCAGCGTCGTCGAGGTCGGTGCCCGCCTCCAGGCCCTGCTGCGCCGTGCCCGTGGCGGCGCCCCCGCCACGGAGGAGACCGTCAGGCTGAGCTGCGCCGACCTGGAGATCGACGACCCCCGCCACGAGGTCCGCCGAGCGGGCGACCTGGTCGAACTCTCACCCACCGAGTACCGGCTGCTGCACTACCTGCTCACCCACCAGGGCCAGGTCCTCTCCCGCGCCCAGATCCTCGAAGCGGTCTGGCAGTACGACTTCGGCGGCGACACCGTCGTCGTCGAGCGGTTCGTCTCCAACCTCCGCCGCAAGATCGACCACGGCCGCACACCGTTGCTGCACACCGTCCGCGGCGTCGGCTACACCCTCCGGGAACGGGCCGCGAGGTGAGCCCGAAAAGCCGTACCAACTGGTCCCGCTCCAGCGTCCGGCTGCGCCTGCTGGCCGGCCTGGCTGTCCTCCTCGTGTCCGGTCTCACGGCCGGCACCGTCATCAGCGCCTTCCTCCTCGAGGACTTCCTCGACAAGCGTGACGAGAACACCCTCCGAGTGAGCGCCGGCCGGCTCACCGAGGTGATCGCCCGCGGTCCGCAGAGCGCCGACGCCGACCAGTTCGCCGCCCTGCTCGGGCCCCCGCTGGGCATCGTCGCCGTCGACGAGGACAACGAGGTCCTGGAGAGCACGGGGGCCGCGACCTCGGCAGCCGGTGAACTCGCCGAACTCAGCACCGGCGTGCCGCCGGGCCGCATCGTCACCTACGACGGGCACGACGACCGGCACGGCCTCGCGGCCGTCCGGGTCCCGAGCCCCGGACTCACCATCGTCGACCGGACGCCCGGCACCGGGGAGAGAAAACCGGCCGCTCTCATCCTGGCCATCGACACCTCGATCGACGACAGCACCACCCGTGTGCTCGTCGAGCGGCAACTCGCGCTGGTGGGAGCCGCGTTACTGGTGCTGCTGGCGCTCGCGACGCTCGTGCTGCGGCTCGGCATGCGGCCGCTGGCACGCATGGCACGCACCGCCGACGCCATCGCCGAGGGACACCTCAGCGAACGGCTGCCCACGCGCCAGGGCGGCAGCGAGACCGATCTGCTCGCCGAGGCCGTCAACCGCGCCTTCGACGCCCAGGCCCGCGCGGAGGCGACCGTGCGCTCCATGGTCGCCGACACCTCGCACGAACTGCGCACCCCCCTCGCCACGATCTCCGGCTGGCTCGACCTGCACCGGCAGGGCGGCGTCACCGGACCGGGCCTGGAGACCGCGCTCGAGCACATAGAGAACGAGGTCGGGCGCATGCGCCTGCTCGTCGAAGACCTCGCGCTGCTCGCCCGACTGGACGCCGGCCGGCCCGTCGAGCAGGATCCCCTCGACCTCACCGCCCTGGCCGCCGCCGTCGTGGAGGACGCCCAGATCATCTACCCGCGGCGCCGCATCACCATCGCACCCGCGCCGCCCGCCCGCATCGTCGGCGACGCCCACCGGCTGCAACAGGTGGTGCGCAACCTCGTCGGCAACGCGGTCCAGCACACCCCCTTGCGGACGAGCGTCCTGGTGGAGATCACCCACGTACGCGACGACGTGCGGCTGAACGTGGCCGACGACGGCCCCGGCATCGCCGCCCAGGACCTGCCGCGGGTCTTCGAACGCTTCTGGCGGGCCGAGGCCAGCCGCAGCCGCGCCTACGGCGGTTCCGGCCTGGGTCTTGCCATCGTCGAAGCCATCGTCCACGCCCACCAGGGGCACGTGGACGTCGAGTCGGACGTGGGAGTGGGGACGACCGTCACCATCCGGCTGCCACGCGAGCGGGACCGGTCATGACCCACCGTCGTCCTGGCCGGCGGACCCGCCCTCGTCCGCGCGGCCGTGTCGCGGGGGATCGAGGCAAGCGGGCTCTTCGACGTGGTGGCACAGGCCGGCGACACGGCTCGGCTCGGTGCGGGGCTCCCCGCGGGCGTCCGGCCGGACACCGTCCCGCTCGACCGCACCGGCCGGAGCGTCACCGACGTCGCGGAGACCGTCTGAACCCACCCCGGCCGGACCGGGCTTTACCTCGGCGCAACCGGTTGACAGTGACGCTGTAGCAAATACCATTCCTCTTGGGCGTGGCGAGCATCGCACGCCCCGTTCAAGAGGCCGGACGGGCAGCCCGTGACCCGCCCGGAATCCCTGCGGACCTCTCTCACCCACCTGATGTGCTGCGCGTATCGCCGCGCGGGGGTGGTGCATCCCAAGAACCTGTGCCCGGCGTCGCCGGTCGCGCGGCGCGGAAAGCTGCCCGGCTCTCCGTCCGACGAGCTATAGCAAATAGTGGAGGATCGACGATGATCTCGCTGTCGAAGGCAAGCGCTCTGGCCGCTGCCTGCGCGGTCGCTCTGACCGCCTGCGGAGGTTCCTCCGGCGGGGGAGCGTCGGCGACCCCTACGGCGTCGGTCGACGTGGGCAGGGCGTCGTCCGTCACGCCCCTCGACGCGGCGACGGTCGACCGGGCCGGGAAGCAGGGGTCGGTGCTCCTGTACACCAACGCGGACGCCGACCAGATGGCGCCGATCGCCAAGGCCTTCGAGGCGAAGTACGCCGGGATCAAGCTGCGCGTGCTGAACATGAACGACCCGCAGACGTTCCAGCGCTACGCCACGGAGACGGCCACCGGTGTGCGCACGGCGGACGTCGTCATGGCCACGGACGCCGTCGGGATGCTGAACTTCGTCGGCGACGGCCATGTGCTCGACTACACCGACCCCAACCTCGCGAACCTTCCCGAGTACGCCCGGCTCGCCCCGGGCGTCGTCGCCATGTCCGAGGATCCGCTGGTCGCCGTCTACAACACCGCGCTCATCCCCGAGGACAAGCAGCCGGAAGACCTCGCCTCCCTCGCGAAGCTCTCCCGGTCGATCAAGGGCAAGGTCGGCACCACGGACATCGGCAATCCGCAGTCCTTCGGCGCCGTCAGCAGCTACGTCACCGAGCACGGCGACGCGGGCTGGAAGAACATCGAGGCCCTCGGCCCCCACACCGGGGTCGAGTCCGGCAACGGCAACCTGATGCAGAAGCTCGCCCAGGGCGAGTACCAGGCGGCCTACTTCGTCGCCGGATCGGTCCGTGCGCTGATCGAGGGCGACGACGCGGCGAAGATCCTCAACTACACGTACCTGACGGACGGCACACCGCTGCTGCCCCGCGCCGTCGCGGTGACCAGGAAGGCCAGCTCACCCGACGCCGGCAAGCTGTTCGTGAACTTCCTGCTGTCGGTCGAGGGACAGGAGGCCGCCTGCGAGGGCGGATTCACCCCGTACCGCGACGGAGTGGAGTGCGCCTACGGACTTCCCGCCGTCGAAGCGGTCGTCGGCGCCGACAACCTGATGCTCGGCGGCTACCCGAAGGACATCGTCGAGAACAAGGACGCGATCGTCGCCCGCTGGAAGAAGGCGTTCGGCCGGTGACCGCCACCCCACTGCGGCCGTACAGCCCCCCACCACCCGTGAAACCCCGCCGGCGGCCGCTGTCCACCAACGCGAGCCACTACGTCCTGTGGGCGCTCGCCCTGCTGGTCATCGTCGGCCCCATCGTGCCCGTCGTCGCCGCCTCCCTGTGGTCCACACCGCTGTACGAGTCGGGCGGCCACTTCACCCGGGACAACTTCGACGCGCTGTTCACCGACGGCGGTTGGTGGACGGCGGTCGGCAACTCGGTCCTGTTCGCCGCGCTGAACACCGCCGGATCCATCGTCGTGGGGGTCGCCTGCGCGGTCCTGCTCACCCGCACGGACCTGCCGGGGCGGCGCACCCTGACCACGCTGCTGCTGGTGCCGATCGCGCTGCCCGGACTGGTGCTGATCATCGGCTGGGCAGCCATGTGGACGCCGGCCGGGTTCGCGTCCTCGTGGCTGGAGACCCACACCTTCCTGAGCATGCCGGTCGACCTCTACAGCATCCCCGGCATGGCCATGGTCGGCATGACGGTGGCCTCACCCACGGTGTTCCTGCTGTGCCGCGGCACCCTGCTCTCGATCGACCCCGCCCTGGAGGACGCCGCCCGCACCCTGGGCGCGGGTCCGCTGCGCAGTCTGCTCTCCGTCAGCCTCCCGCTGATGCGGCCCGCGATCACCAACGCGGCCCTGCTGGTCTTCGCCCTGTCGATGGAGGTCCTCGGCCTTCCCCTCGTCCTCGGCTTCTCCAGCGAGATCAGCCTGATCTCCACCTACCTCTACGACCACTGGACCAACGACTCCCAGCAGGGCCTGGTCTCGGCCGGTGCCGTGTTCCTTCTCGTGGCCGTCTCCGCGCTGCTGGTCCTGCGCAACCGACTGGTGGGCGACACCGCCCGGTTCACCACCACCACCGGTAAACCCGCCGGCGTCCGCGTACTGCGGCTCGGGCCGGTGCGCTGGCTGATGAGCGGCGTACTGGCCCTGTTCCTGGCCGTGTTCGTCGTCGTACCGCTGGCCGGAGTGGTGCTCGCCGCGTTCACCTCCATCCTCTCGCCCTTCATCTCGCCCTGGAGCGTGCTGACGCTGGACAACTTCTCCGCCGTCTTCGACAACCCGCTCTACACCGACTCCATCGTCAACAGCCTGCTCATCGCCGGCGTCGGCGGCGCCCTGACCACCCTGGTCATCGCCGTGCTCTCGGTCGTCGCGCACCGCTCGCGGTTCCGGTTCCGCGGCTCGCTGCAGCAGGGCATGCTGTGGCCGCGCATGATGCCCGCCCTGGTCACCGGCATGGCGTTCTTCTGGAGCTTCGCCCTGCTGGACAGGTCCGGGGCGATCCGGGCGAGTCTGTGGGGGATCGGCATCGCCTTCGCCGTGCGCAGCCTCGCCCTCGGCTACAGCGCCTTCTACCCGGCACTCGCCGGCATCGGCGCCGACCTGGACCATGCCGCCCGCACCTCAGGTGCCTCCTGGTGGACGGCCATGCGCACGGTCGTACTCCGCCTCGTCGCACCCGCGATGGGCGCCTCCTTCGTGCTGCTGTTCGTCGCCATGCTGGGCGACGCCGAACCGGCCGTCTTCCTCGTCACCGACGAGACGCCCGTACTCGGGCTCACCATGCTGCAACTGGCAGCGACAAGCATCGGCGGGAGTGTCGCCGCGTTGGGAGTGATCCAGATGGTCATCACGCTGGTCGTACTGGGCGCGGGCCGCGCCCTGCTGGGGGTGCGTCCGCGTGCCTGACCTCCACCTGAACGGCCTCACCAAGAAGTTCGGCCGGCACACCGCGCTGCACGAACTGTCGCTGACCGTCCACGACGGTGAGATCTTCACCCTGCTGGGCCCCAGCGGCTGCGGGAAGTCGACCACGCTGTGGTCCGTCGCCGGGCTGCACCGGCCGGACTCGGGCAGCATCGCCTTCGGTGACCGCGTCGTCTTCGACCACGGCCGCATCGACACCGAGCCGGAGCACCGCAACTGCGGTGTGGTGTTCCAGTCGTACGCCATCTGGCCGCACCTGTCGGTCGCCGCCAACGTCGGCTACCCCCTCAAGCTCCGCAGGACACCGAAGGCGCAGCGCGAGCGGCGGGTGCGGGAGGTCCTCGACCTGGTGGAACTGGGGGACCACGCCGGGGCGTACCCCCATCAGCTCTCCGGCGGGCAGCAGCAACGGGTCGCCCTGGCCCGCGCGCTGGCCCACCCGCCCGACATGCTGCTGCTGGACGAGCCGTTCTCCAACCTGGACGCCAAACTCCGCGACCGCTCACGCCAGTGGCTGAAGAACCTCCAGTCCCAGGTCGGCGTCACCACCGTCTTCGTCACCCACGACCAGGACGAGGCCCTGTCGGTCAGCGACCGTGTCGCCGTCATGAACCGGGGCCGGGTGCACCAGGTCGGCACCCCCGACGAGATCTACGACCGTCCCGCCGACCTGTTCGTCGCCGACTTCGTCGGCACCGCCAACATCCTCACCGCCACCATCACCGAGGCAGACGGCAGCCACGCCCTGATCCGCGTCGACGGTCTCGGCCGGCCGCTGCGCGTCCCGCACACCGGCACGCACCTGGGCGGCGCACGCGTCTGTATCCGGCCCGAGAACATCGACATCCACCGCCCCGGCGCCGCCGGCAGCACACCACCGGACGCGCTGACCGTCACGGTGGAGAACCGGGCCTACCTGGGCGACCACTACCGCTACACCGTCCGCGTCGGCGCCACCCCGGTCACGGTCACCACCACCCGCCCCGTCGCCGACGGCGAACTCACCATCAGCCTCCCTCCGGAGGACATCCGTGTCTTCCCGCAGGAGACCCCCATGGACGTCCCCGAGGACGCCCCTTCGCACGAGGAGAACCCGCATGCCTCCGTCCACTGACCCCGCCCCGCAGGTCCGGGTCCTGTCACCCAGCGGCATGCTCGGCGCCGGGTTCGCCCCGGAGACCATCGAGTACGGCCTGACCCTGAACCCCGACGTCATCGCGATCGACGGCGGCTCCACCGACTCCGGCCCGTACTACCTCGGCGCCGGCGTCGCCAAGACCACCGCGGCCGCCGTCCGCCGGGACCTCGACATCCTGCTGCGGGCCGCCGCCGGCGCCGGCATCCCTCTGCTGGTGGGCTCCTGCGGCACCAGCGGCACCGACTCCGGCGTCGACTGGGTCGCCGGAATCGCCGAGAGCGTCATGGCCGAGGCCGGCCTCGATCTGCGGATCGCCCGCGTCTACAGCGAGCAGGACCCCGCCTTCCTCAAGGAGGAGCTCGGCGCCGGCCGCATCCGGCCGCTGGCCCCGCACGGACCGCTGGAACCCGACACCCTGGAGAGCTGCGCGCACATCGTCGGCATGATGGGCCACGAACCCTTCGCCGACGCCATCGAAGCGGGCGCCCAGGTGGTCCTGGCCGGACGGGCCACCGACACCGCCCTCGCCGCCGCCGTCCCGCTGATGCGCGGCATGCCGGCCGGTCCCGCCTGGCACGCCGCCAAGGTCGTCGAGTGCGGCGGCCAGTGCACCACCGACCCGCGGGCCGGCGGTGTCCTGGCCACCATCGACGCCGGCGGCTTCGTCATCGAACCCCTCGACCCGGCCAACGTCTGCACCCCCGCGTCCGTCGCGGCCCACATGCTCTACGAGACGGCCAACCCCTTCCGCATGCGCGAACCGGCCGGCACCCTCGACGTCTCCGACGCCACCTACACCGCCCTGGACCACCGCCGCGTACGGGTGGAGGGCTCACGCTTCGAGCCCGCCGCCCAGCACACCATCAAGCTGGAGGGTGCCCGCGTCACCGGCTACGAGACCGTCTCCTTCACCGGTATCCGCGACCCCTACATCACCGCGCACATCGACCGCTGGGCCGCACTCCTGCGCACCCTCGTCACCGACCGGGTCCGCCAGACCCTCGGTCTGAGCGACGACGACTACGCCCTGGACATCCGCCTCTACGGCCACAACGCGATCCTCGAGGCCGGCGACCCGGACACCACCCCGCCCCGTGAGGTCGGCGTCATGCTCCTGGTCAACGCCCCCTCCCAGGCCACCGCCACGGCCATCGCCAAGGTCGCCAACCCGCTGATGCTGCACCTGCCGCTGCCCGAGATGCAGTATCTGCCGAGCTTCGCCTTCGCCACCTCCCCGGCGGAGACCGAGCGCGGGCCCGCCTACGAGTTCGTCCTCAACCACGCCGTCGACGTGGACTCACCCACCGGCATGTTCCGCACCCACCACGCCCACGAGGACACCCATGTCTGACCGCACCCCCGCCCCGTCCGTCCTCGGTGACCTCGCGATCGAGGTGCGGTCCAAGAACGCCGGACCCTTCTGGGTCACCATGGAGACGTTCATGAAGGACAGCGCCGGTTACGCCATCGCCGCCGACGACACCTTCCTCAACGAGCAGGTGATCGCCGACCTCTACGGAGTCGACGCCGCCCAGGTCCAGTTCTTCCGCATTCCCTCGCTGAACGTCGTGAAGATCTCCTTCCCGCGCCCCGTCACCCAGGCCGGCGTCCGCGACCGCGACATCCACGCCGGCCAGCACCACGTACCCCTGGCCACCCTCGAGCTGCCGCGGACGTGACGACGGACTCCGCGAAGCACGGCACGCCCCGACGTGATCGGCGCCGCCCACAGCCACTCGGTGTGCGGCAAGGCCCTGTCCGCCACCACCCAGCGACTCGAACCCCTCACCCAGGACGTGTGCGCCTTCTACGAAGACCACGGCGTCCACGAGGACTACTCAGGGGTGGCCGACGACCCCGAGGAGGGCCGCCGCATCGCCGGGGCGCTGGGGGTTCGAGCCGGCGGGCTGGTTCCAGTTCCAGCCCTGTTCGAACAGATCTCGCGCACCGACCCCGACCTCTTCGACTAGGCCCTGTCCGGCGGATCATGTGACTGTCGGACCTTTGGCTCGTTGTTCCCGTCATGGGGCGGGGCGATCTGACGAACGCGGAGTGGGTCCGGCTGGCGCCGCATCTGCCGGTGCCGGGACAGCGTGGCGGACGTTGGAACGATCACCGCCAGGTGATCAACGGGATCCTGTTCCGTGTCCGAACGGGCATACCGTGGCGGGACCTTCCTGAGCGTTTCGGCAGCTGGAAGACCGTCTATGAACGACACCGGCGCTGGTCGGCGGACGGCACGTGGGACCGGATCCTGCGTGCCGTCCAGGCCGACGCCGACCTGGCGGGCCGGATCGACTGGAGCATGGTCAGCGTCGACTCGACGTCCTGCCGTGCCCATCAGCACGCGGCCGGGGCACGCAAGAAGAAGCCACGCGTCCCGAAAAAAGGACGACGCCCCGGCACCACCGCCCCGACGAGGGACTCGGACGGTCCCGGGGCGGCCTGACCTGCAAGATCCACCTTGTCGGCGAAGGGGGATGCCGCCCGCTGGCCTTCCTGGTCACGCCGGGCCAGTGGGGTGACGCACCGCAGATGATCGAGGTCCTGGAGCGAATCCGGGTGCCGCGCCCGCAGGGCGGACGGCCGCGAACACGGCCCGACCACCTCGGTGGCGACAAGGCATACAGCTCACGCCGCAATCGCCGCTACCTGCGAAGGCGCCAGATCAAGCACACCATTCCCGAACCAAAGGACCAGCGGGCCAACCGCAAACGGCGTGGCAGCAAGGGCGGCCGGCCCACCGGCTTCGACAGCGAGATCTACAAACGCCGCAACGAGGTCGAGCGGACAATCAACCGGCTCAAGAACGCGCGGGCCGTCGCGACCCGTTACGACAAGCGGGCCTATGTCTTCCACGGGACCGTCACCGCAGCAACCATCCGCCTATGGCTTCGCCCATGATCCGGAGGACGGGATGGGCGCCCTGATCCGAGGCGGAAACGCTCAGCGCGCGTCGAATGCCGCCTGCAACGCGTCCTCTGTGGGAGCTATGACAACCGCGTTTCCCTGAAGCTCCGCAGGAAGATGACGACGCTCCTTCTCGTCGAAGATCAGTGCCCCACCGTCCTGGGGGACGATTGAGGCTCCGAGGGCTTCCGCCAGCCCGGCGAGCACGCCGAGCATCGCGCCACGGGCAAAGTGCGTCGCCGTCACGCACGGCATCCCACTTTCGCCGTGGGACTCGTGGTACAGGTCGGCTTCGCCCCCGTCCTTTGCGCGGAGCTGGGAGAAGCCCTCCTCCAGGCCACCCGCCACCACGTACGGCTCCGTCACATGCCGAAACTGTTCGGCATCCAACGCGACAACCTCGCCGTCTACGAACCGGAGCAGGAAGATGCTGTAGCTCACAGACACACTCTGCCATCGCCATGATCCGCCGGACAGTGCCTAGCGCCGGACAAGTGCCGGGGGGCCGCCGACCCGGTCGGCGGCCCCCCGGCCGTCGGTGTGCGGGACTGCCCGTCAGGTGACGGCGAAACGGGCCCGGCCCTGGAGCGCGGCCACGAGTTCGGCGGCGCCGGCCAGACCGGCGGCCCGGCGGGTCTGCGCGGTCTGACCCGCGAGATGGGAGTAGACGGTGATCCCCTCGACACCCCGCAGGGGACTCTCCGCCGGGAGCGGTTCCGACACCACCACATCGAGCGCCGCCCCCGCGATGGTGCCGTTCCGTACGGCGTCCGCGAGCGCCCGCTCGTCGACGACGGCTCCCCGGGCGGTGTTGACCAGCACGGCCGTCGGCTTCATGCGCGCGAAGGCGGAGGCGTCGAACATGCCCCGGCTCCGGTCGGTGAGCGCCGTATGGACCGAGACGTAGTCGGACACGGCCAGCAGCTCGGTGAAGGGCACGAAACGCACCGGGCCCTCATCGCGCAGGCCCGCGGGGACACCCGTCGTGCACACGACGTCCATCCCGAACGCCCGGGCGAGCGGCACCACGGCACGGGCGGCCGCGCCATAGCCGACCAGCCCGAGGGTCGCTCCCCGCAGCTCCCGACCGTCACCGCGGGGCCAGCCGCCCGCGGCCACGCCCACGGCGCTCTCGACGAGCCGGCGCGCCGCGGCGAGCAGCAGCCCCATCGTGTACTCGGCCACCGCGCCCGCGTTGATGCCGGGCAGGTTGCTCACACTGATCCCGAGCCGGGCCGCCGCCCCGACGTCGACGGAGTCGTAGCCGACGCCGGTGCGCACCACGACGCGCAACTCCGGTGCCCGGCCGAGGACATCGGCGGTCATCGGGTCGTGTCCGATGAGCGCCGCCTCCACTCCGGCGAGCGCTGCCACGAGCTCCTCCGGACCGTGCCGCCCGGCCATCGGCGCGTGGTGGGTCGTCAGACCCGCCGCGACGAGATAGGCGTCCGCCTCGTCGCCGGGGCGCAGATAGTCGGTCGTGACCAGGACCCGCGGCACGCTCATCCCTCCTTCCGGTGCTGCCCGGACGTGATGTGTTCGGCGATCGCCGCACCCAGCGCCGCCGTCGTCGCCGTGCCGCCGAGGTCGGGCGTCAGCACGTCCGGCCGCCGCTCCAGGACCGACTCGACGGCGGCGAGGACCCCTGCCGCGGCCGCCGTCTCGCCGAGGTGCTCCAGCATCATCGCCCCGCTCCAGATCTGCCCGACCGGGTTGGCGATGCCGCGTCCCGCGATGTCCGGCGCCGACCCGTGCACCGGCTCGAACAGGCTCGGGTGCTCGCGCTCGGGGTTGATGTTGGCGCTGGGCGCGACACCGATGGTGCCGGTGCAGGCCGGGCCCAGGTCGGAGAGGATGTCGCCGAACAGATTGCTGGCCACCACGACGTCGTAACGCTCGGGCTGGAGCACGAACTTGGCCGCCAGGATGTCGATGTGGTCCTTGTCCGCGGTCACATGGGGATACCGCAGTGCCATCTCGGCCGCGCGCTCGTCCCAGTAGGGCATGGAGATCGAGATACCGTTGCTCTTGGTGGCCCACGTCAGATGCCGCTCCGGGCGGGAGCCGGCGAGCTCGAACGCGTAACGCAGCACCCGGTCGACGCCCGTGCGGGTCATCACGGTCTCCTGGAGCACCGTCTCCCGCTCGGTGCCCTCGAAGATGCGCCCGCCGATGCTGGAGTACTCGCCCTCGGTGTTCTCCCGCACCACGTAGAAGTCGATGTCCCCGGGCCCGTGGTCACGCAGCGGACCGCGCACCCCGCGCAGCAGCCGGACCGGCCGCAGATTGACGTACTGGTCGAACCCGCGCCGCAGCTGCAGCAGACTGCCCCACAGCGACACATGGTCCGGCACGGCCTCCGGCCACCCCACGGCACCGAAGAAGATCGCGTCGAAGCCGCCCAGCACCTCACGCCAGTCCTTCGGCATCATCTCGCCGTGCCGCAGCCAGTACTCGGCGCTGGCGAAGCCGAACTCCTCCACGTCGAGGACGAAGCCGTAGGCGTCGGCCGCGGCGCGCAGACACCGCAGTCCTTCGGGTACGACCTCCTTGCCGATGCCGTCTCCGGGCAGGGCGGCGATACGGTAACGCTGTGACACGACTGCTGCTCCTCGCTCTGCTCGCCGAGCACACCGGCACACCCGGTGGCCTGTGCGGACTCCCACTGTCGACCGCTGGGTGAGCCGCCACAACGAGTCACCGGGCAACATGGGTTTTCCCTGGCGGAAAGCCCTGCGAGAGGCGGGCACGGCATGAACACGTCGATCGACGACCTGCGGTTCTTCCAGGCCGTGGCGGCCAGCGAGACGCTCACGGCGGCGGCGCGCCGGCTCGGCAGCTCGCTGCCGGTGGTCAGCAAGCGGCTCAGCGCGCTCGAGCGGCGCCTCGACGTCCGTCTCGTCCAGCGGGGCACCCGCAGGCTGGTACTCACCTCGGAGGGCACGCTGTACGCGCGCGGGCTCGACTCGATCCTCGCCCGGCTGCGGGAGCTCGAGGACATCGTCACCGAGGGCTCCGGGGAGCTGCGGGGCTCGCTCGTCGTCCAGGCGACCCTCGGTCTGGGCCGCGACCATGTCGCCCCGCTCGTCGCACAGTTCGCGGCGCGGCACCCGCACCTCGAGGTGCAGTTGCACACATCTGCGCTGCCCCTGCGGCCGCACCGGCGGGAGTTCGACGTGGCCGTGCACGTCGGCAGCCCGTCCGACTCCTCCCTGCGGATGCGCCGGCTGGCGGAGAACCGCCGCGTGCCGTGCGCGGCGCCGTCGTACCTCGAACGGCGCGGCACACCCGAGCGGGTCGAGGACCTCGCGCACCACGACTGCATCGTGCTGCGCGAGAACGAGGGGGACTACGCGCTCTGGCGGTTCGGGGAGGGAGGTGACGTCCGTCAGGTGCGGGTGCGCGGCTCCCTGTCGAGCAACGACGGAGGCATCGTGACCGACTGGGCACTGCAGGGCAGAGGGGTGATCATGCGCTCCGAGTGGCATGTCCGGCCCCATGTCGAGAGCGGCGAGCTGGTCCGGGTCCTGCCCCGTGTCCCCACACCCGCGGCCGATGTGTACGCCCTGTACGAGGACGACGGACACGTCCCGCGCCGGGTGACCGAGCTGATCGAACACCTCGCCGCGGGGCTGCCGGGCCGACTGGGGGTCAATTAGACAGCCCGTCCGCGCCGCCTCTACCTCCTGGGCACCGCGCTCGCCGGAGCCGCCGGCCTGCTCGGCACCCTCGCCCCCGGACTGTGGATGCTGGTGGCCTCCCGCGTCCTCCTCGGCCTCGGTACGTCGGCGGCGTACCCGGCGTCGATGTCGTTGCTGCGGTCCGAAGCCGAACGCACGGGCCGGCACAGCCCCGCCGGCGTGCTCGCCACGCTGTCGATCTGCAACCAGGTCGTCTCCGTGACCGGACCCGCCCTCGGCGGCCTGCTGATCGGCGCCGGCGGCTGGCGGCTGACCTTCGCCGTCAACGTACCGCTGTCCCTCGCCTGTCTCGTCCTCGGAGCGCGAAGACTGCCCCGCACCCCCCTCACCGGCGTCCCGAGGACGCGCACCGACGTCGCGGGCATGCTGCTCTGCGCCGCCGCCCTGACCGCGTTCGTCCTCTTCCTGATGCGGCCGGCCACCGGACACTGGTATCTGCCGGTGCTCGGGCTGGCGGCGGGCGCGCTCTTCGCCCGCCGGGAACTGAACGCCCGCGAACCGTTCATCGACCTGCGCGTTTTCGGCGGCAACGCCCCACCGCTCGCCGCCTACGGCCGCCAACTCCTCGCGTACACGACGTCGTACGCCTTTCTGTACGGCTTCGGCCAGTGGCTCCAGGAAGGCCGGGGCCTGAGCGCACCGGAGGCCGGCCTGCTGATGCTGCCGATACCGGTGACCGCCGTCGCCGTCACCGCGCTCACCGGCCGCCGCTCGCGTCCGCGCATCAACCTCGTCGCCGGCGCGCTAGTCCAACTCCTCTGCTGCGGCACGCTGTTGCTCCTGCACGCGGACAGTCCGGCGTGGCCGCTCGTCCTGATCGCCGCAATGGCCGGCATCCCGCAGGGCCTCATCGGACTGGCCAACCAGAACGCCTTGTACGCGCAGGCGGACCCGGCCCGCATGGGGTCCTCGGCCGGATTGCTGCGCACCTCGATGTACCTGGGCGCGCTGCTCGCGGCCTCGGCCAACGCCCTCGTCTTCCCGACGGGCGCGACAAGCACGGGACTTCACGACCTGGCCGCGCTGCTGCTCGGCGTGGCCGCCGCCTTCCTGCTGGTGTGCACGGCCGACCGCTCCCTGAGCCGTCCCTGAAGGCTGTCGTCCGGATCTTGCCGGGGCCGCCGACCGGGCGCCGCCGCCTGGAGCCGGCCCGGTCCGAACGACACCCCCTAGCGTTCCGCCCCGGTGAAGCGGTCCAGTCCCAGCACGGCGAGCAGCTGCAGCTTCTCGTGGCCCTCGGTGCGCGGCGGAGCCGTGAGCACCAGCAGGGTCTGGGACTGGTCCTCCGTGAACAGTGCCTGGCAGTCCAGTTCGATCGGGCCGAGTTCCGGATGGACGAGCGTCTTGTGGTCCTCGAAGCGCTGCGCCACCTCGTGCCGCGCCCACAGCTCGGCGAACTCCTCACTCGCCCTCTGCAGTGTCCGTACGAGCTCACCGGCCCGCGAGCGCGGACCCCGCAGCCCATGGGCGGCACGCAGGTTCGCGACCTGGGCGCGGCTCTGCCGGTCCCGGTCGGCCTCCGGATAGATCAGCCGGTCCGCCGGATCGGTGAACCAGCGGTAGATCGCGCTGCGCGCCGGCCCGGTGTGCCGCGACGCGTCCCCGAACAGGGCGGCGGCCATCCGGTTCTGCACCAGCGTCTCGCCCAGGTCGGTCAGGATCAGCGCCGGGGTGTCGTCGAGCCGGTCCAGCACCCGCAGCAGCGCCGGTGCGACATGCGGGGACGCCGACAGCGACGCCGGCGCGTTGTGCCCGGCCACCCGGTACAGATAGTCGCGCTCGTCACCCGTCAGCCGCAGCGCCCGGGCGAGCGAGGCCAGCATCTGCTCACTGGGCTGCGGCCCGCGCCGCTGCTCCAGCCGCGTGTAGTAGTCGGTCGACATCACGGCGAGCGAGGCGACCTCCTCACGCCGCAGACCCTGGGTCCGGCGGCGGGCGCCGGTGGGAAGGCCGAGGTCCTCCGGCCGCAGCGCCTCGCGGCGGCGGCGCAGGAAGTCGGCCAGAGCTGTACGGTCCATACGGTCGATTATCGACCGGCGCGGGTGGCGCAGCCAGGGATCGCCGATCCCCCGACAACCGGTCTCTGCCCCCGCCGCGGGGGAGTGGCGACGATCGGTGCATGAACATCTCCGGAAACACCGTCTTCATCCCCGGCTCCACCAGCGGCATCGGCCTCGCCCTCGCCCTGGAACTGAAGGCCAGGGGCAACACCGTCGTCGTCGGCGGCCGGCGCACCGAACTGCTGGAACGGATCGCCGCCGAACACCCCGGCATCGACACCGTACGCATCGACACCACCGACGCCGCGAGCATCACCGCCGCCGCACAGCAGGTCCTCGCCGACCACCCCGACCTCAACGTCCTCGTCACCATGGCCGGTGTGATGCACGTCGAGGACTGGCGCGACCCCGCGTCGTTCCTCGCCACCGCCGAGGCCACGGTGACGACGAACGTCCTCGGACCGATCCGCCTCATCGCCGCGTTCGTCGAACATCTGCGGGGTCGGCCCGACGCCACCCTCATGACCGTCTCCTCCGGCCTGGCGTTCGCCCCCCTCAAGGCCACGCCGAGCTACAACGCGTCGAAGGCGGCGATCCACATGCTCAGCGAATCCGTCCGGCTGCAGCTCGCCGGCACCTCCGTGAAGGTCGTGGAACTCGTACCGCCGTCCGTGCGCACCGCGCTGCTGCCCGGCCAGGAGACCAACGAACTCGCCATGCCCCTCGACGAGTTCGTCGAGGAGGCCGTCGGCCTCCTCGAAACCCGGCCCGACGCCGAGGAGATCCAGGTCGAGCGGGTGAAGTTCCTGCGCTACGGCGAGGCACGCGGGGACTACGACCAGGTCGTCGCGACGCTCAACGGCGCCGACCCGCACGGCAAGTAGTCCGCCTGGAAGCGCCCGTGACGGGTTGTCAGTGCCGCGCCGTACGCTGCCGGAGGCAGGTGCGGTTCCGACAGCCGAGGGGGTTCACCGTGCGCAGGCCGGTCGCGGGCGAGGTGCATGTGCACTACGGTCAGATCTACGTCGAGAGCGACCCGGACGGTTTCGGCCCCGGCCTCGCGGAGGCGTTCGCCGGACAGGGCGCCGGGCTGTGCGGGGCGGCGGTACCCGGCGCGCTGTGGCTGACCACCGGGCTGCACACGGGCGACGTCGGCTTCACCGTCGAGGTGCACGATCAGGCCCCTCCGCCGGACCCCGCGTGGGAGGACGCCGTGGAGGCGTCCTTCCGCCCCCTCTCGGCGAGCAGCTCTCTCGTGCAATGGGCGGGCGAGGCCGCGTGGCCGCTGGGGCTGGAGGAGACCGACTACCGGGTGCGCTACTGCGCGAAGGGCATGGACGCGGGACACCGTGAGGACACGCGGCTGAGCGAGGAACCCCGGCTGGACGAGTACCTCCTGCAGTTCTGGCCCGCCCCGCCCGCACCGGACCGCATCCTCAGACAGACCTCCCGGATCGCGGCGTACTGGCACGATCACGCCCGCCGGCAGCCGCCCCCTCCGACCCCTGCCGAGCGCGCCGAGGCCGAGCTGCGGGCCCGTCTGGCGGAGGAGCGGGCGGCGGAGGAGCGCCGCATCGCCCTTGAGCAGCGGCAGTGGGGCGGCCGGTCGCCCAGCCCGGCCCTGCGCGACGTCGGCGGCAATGTGCGCGGACTGGTCGCCTTCGCCCCCGGCCTGGTCCACGCCATCGACGCCGCAGGGCCCGAGGCCCAGCGTGCGACCGCCCTGCTGGCCGCGCGCCTCGCCTGCGAGACGGCAGGTCTCACGGAGGTCGGCTGGATCGCCGAAGGCCTCACCGCGCTGATCGAGGGACGTCCGCTGCCACCGCCCTTCGACGACACCGAGGAGATGTGGCGGACCCTGGCATCCGACCCCGACGTCCCCGTTCGGACCGTCGCCCGAGCCGTCCCGCCCCGCCTGCCCCCGCTGCTTCCGCCGTCCCGCCCCGACGGCCCGACCCCGGCCGCCCGCCTGGCCGCCCGCACCGGCACCCCGGCACCCCGCCCCCGCCCCCGCCCCCGCGAGGAAGTCCCGGCCCCCGCGCCGAGGTCATACCCCCGAGGCGAGGCCGCGGCCCCCGAGTCCGGGCCGGCCGCCCGTGCCGGAGCTTCGGACCCCGCGCCCCACCCCCACGCCCGTGACGAGACCCCCGCGCCCGGCCTTCGGGCACCCGCACCGATCGTGGGGCCCGCGGCCCGCGCGGGGGAGTGGCGCAGTGCGTCCTGTCCATCGGTGTCGCGGTCCGGCGAGGGGTCGTCGTACGCCGTTTTCGTCACGCAGGGCGAGCCCGACCCCTTCCTGCGGATGTCCCAGCCGCACATGGCCCTCCCCGCCCTCCTCGGCGCCGCCGAACCCGACCCGCTGCGGGCCGCCCTCGACGCGGTGTTCGCGGCCGTCGCCGCCTACGGCGAGGACCACCCCGCCCTCCTGCGGGAGATCCGGTCCGCCCTCCCGGAACCGTCGTAGCCACCGCCCGGTCGCCGCCGGGCTGCGCGTCCGGGGCGGTCGGGCCGAGGGTGGAGGGTGAAGTGCGGCGGTCGCGGACCACGAAGGCCAGCGGTCGTCCCCCACGCGGCGTCGAGGAGAGACCATGGCTGATCGGGCGCGAGGCCGCGGACTTCATCGTGGCCGGGTGGACGGCTCCGACGCGTCGAAGGAGGCCCTCCGCCACGCGCGGCTCACCGGAGGCGAGGTGCGGGCGCTCACCGCCTGGGACTTTCCGCAGTTCCACGGCGCGCGCGGCTGGCTCCCCCCGTCGAGCAGCGACGAGACCGCGCTTAAAGCCCGCGCCCAGGAAGACGTCGACGAAGTCGTCCAGCAGACCGTGGGCACGCGGCCGCCGGTGATCGTCCGCGCCGAGGTGCACTACGGCACTCCCGCCAGCGTGCTGCTCCGCGCGGCCCACGAGGCGACCCTCCTCGTCATCGGCAGCCGGGGCCTCGGCGGCTTCGCCGGACCGCTGCCGGGCTCCGTCGCCCAGCACCGCGCCCAGCACGCCGACTGCCCGGTCGTGATCGTCCGCGAGCGGCGGTGCCCACGCGGGTCATGACGTCCAGCCACCGCACGTAGGGTGGTGACCATGGCCCTGGTGGAGGAGGAACGTCCGCGCGCCCTGCTCGCGGGGGCTTCGCGCCGCTGGGTACGGCTGCTGCCGTGGGGCACGGCGTTCGTGCTGTGCGTCGCCCTGCTGCCCACCACCATCGTCGTCCTCACCGCCGACTACGGCCTGAACGGCAGTGTCGCGAGCGCCCTCGCCGTCGCCCAGGCCGCGCCGCTGCTCCTCGCCGTCGTACGCCCCCTGCAGGCCTGGTGCGTCGTCCTCGCCGCGGACGTGGCCGGGGCGCTCGCCCTGCTCACCGTCGACTTCGAGGAGCGGCTGCTGTGGCCGTTCCCGCCCATGCAGATCGTCGGCTACATCGGCCTCTGCCTGGCCCTCGGCCTGCGCGAGCGGCGCCGCACCCTGGTACGGGTGTGGCTGGCCACCGCGGCCGCGAACATCGGCCTGGGATTCGTCGCGCCCCACGGGACCAGCGCCAGGAACCTGCTGCTGACCATCCTCGGCGGCGTCGCCCTCCTGCTCGCCGCCGCGCTCCGCGAGCGGTACGAGGTGCAGCGCCGGCTGGCCGAGCAGGAGACCATCAGCGAGGCCGAACGCGACCGGCGGACCCTGCTGGAGGAACGCGCCCGCATCGCACGCGAACTGCACGACGTGGTGGCACACCACATGTCCGTCATCACCGTGCAGGCGGACACCGCGTCCTACCGCCTCGACGGTCTGCCACCGGACGTGCGACAGGAGTTCACCTCCATCGCGGCGACCGCGCGCGAGTCGCTCGGCGAGATGCGACGCCTCCTCGGCGTCCTGCGGAACGAGGAGACGCACGGCGAACTCGTGCCCCAGCCCGGCCTGACCCGGATCGGCCAGCTGGCGGAGGCGACGGCGAGGGCCGGCACACCCGTGGAGTTCACCCCCTGCGACACCGACGTACCCGAGACGGTCGGCCTCTCCGCCTACCGCATCGTCCAGGAGGCCCTCGCCAACGTCGTCCGGCACGCGCCCGGCGCCCCGACCCGGGTCTCCGTGTCGGAGAGCGGCGCACGGCTCACCGTCCTCGTCGTCAACGGGCCGCCGCCCCAGCCGCCCGCCGCCCCGCTCGAAACCGGCGGCACCGGGCACGGCCTCGTCGGCATGCGCGAACGGGTCCGGCTCGTCGGCGGCACCCTCGACACGGGCCCGCTGCCCGACGGCGGCTTCCGGGTCGCCGCGCAACTCCCTCTCACCGAAAAGGACCTCACGTGACGACGCGCGTCATCATCGTCGACGACCAGGCCATGGTGCGGGCCGGCTTCGCCGCCCTCCTGGCCGCCCAGAGCGACATCGACGTGGTGGGCGAGGCCCCCGACGGTGCCCAGGGCGTCGAACTGAGCCGGCGCACCCGTCCCGACGTCGTGCTGATGGACGTACGGATGCCCGAGATGGACGGACTCGAGGCCGCGCGCCGCCTCCTCGACCCTCCGAAGGGCGTGACCCACCGGCCGAGGGTCCTGA
The DNA here is from genome assembly GCF_000718785.1 of Streptomyces sp. NRRL WC-3626. Lineage (GTDB taxonomy): Bacteria > Actinomycetota > Actinomycetes > Streptomycetales > Streptomycetaceae > Streptomyces > Streptomyces edwardsiae. The sequence continues at coordinate 25,546 of NZ_JOCA01000025.1, forward strand.
TGCTCACCACCTTCGACGTCGACGACTACGTCTACGAGGCGCTGCGGGCGGGCGCCAGCGGCTTCCTGCTCAAGGACGCGCCACCGGCCGACCTCATCGCGGCGGTACGCGTCGTGGCCTCGGGCGACGCGCTGCTCGCCCCCTCCGTCACCCGCCGCCTGATCGCGGACTTCGCCCAGCAGCGCCCCGCCGCCCGGCGCAAGCCCGCACTGCGGCTCAAGGCCCTCACGGAACGCGAGACCGAGGTCCTCACCCTGGTCGCCCGCGGCCGGTCCAACACGGAGATCGCGGCGCTGCTGGTCCTCGCCGAACAGACGGTGAAGACCCATGTGAGCCGCGTCCTCGGCAAACTCGACCTGCGCGACCGCGCCCAGGCGGTCGTCTTCGCCTACGAGTCGGGGCTGGTGGTCCCGGGCGAGTAGGACTCCCGGCCTCCTCCACCCCCTACCGGGGTATCACCCCCACATTGGCTCCCGGGTATGACGCCCGGCGGCCGGCCGCCCCCGCACTCTCTCCCTCGTCAGCAGGAGAACAGTGCGAGAGGACGGAACATGAGGCTACGCAGCGGCAGGCGACAGAAGGCGGACGACCGGACGGAGGCCGCACCGGCCGCCACCCCCGGTCTCGCCGTCGAACTGCGCGGTGTCCGGCGGCGGTACGGCCGTGGCGCGAGCGCCGTGCACGCCCTCGCGGGCGTCGAACTCGGCCTCCCGCACGGCACGTTCACCGCGGTCATGGGCCCCTCCGGGTCCGGCAAGTCCACCTTCCTGCAGTGCGCGGCCGGACTCGACCGGCCCACCGCGGGAACCGTACGCCTCGGCGGTACGGAGATCACCGGCATGAGCGAGAACGAACTCACCGAACTCCGCCGCAGCCGCCTCGGCTTCGTCTTCCAGGCGTTCAATCTGCTGCCGTCGCTGACCGTGGAGCAGAACGTCCTGCTCCCGATGCGTCTGGCCGGACAGCGTCAGGACCGGGGCCGGGCCGCCGAGGTGCTCGCCCAGGTCGGGCTCGCCGACAAGGCGCGGCGCCGGCCCGGCGAACTGTCCGGTGGCCAGCAGCAGCGCGTGGCCGTCGCCCGCGCCCTGGTCACCGGCCCCGATGTGATCTTCGCCGACGAGCCCACCGGCGCCCTCGACACCGGCACCGCCGCCGAGGTCCTCGGCCTGCTGCGCGACGCGGTGGACACCCTCGGTGCCACCGTCGTCATGGTCACCCACGACCCGGCCGCGGCCGCCTGGGCCGACCGTGTGCTGTTCCTCGCCGACGGCGCCTTCGCCGACCGGCTCGAGCGTGGTTCCGCGGAGCGGATCGCCGCGCGGATGACCGCGCTCACCGGCCGTACGCGGACGATGGACGGGGCGGGGGCGGCGGCATGAGCGTCAAGCCCAACGGCCTCGCCCGCGCGGCCGTGCGTTTCAAACCCGCCTCGTTCGCGGGCACGTTCGTCGCACTGATGATGTCCGCGCTGATCGTCGCGGCCTGCGGTGTCCTCCTGGAGACCGGCCTGCGCGCCTCCGTGCCGGCCGAGCGGTACGCGGACGCGCCGGTCGTCGCGGCGGCCGACCAGTCCGCGCGCGTCGTCGCCGACACCGTCGACGGCCCCGAGGAGACCGCGTACCCCCTCCCGGACACCGCCCGCGTGGACACCGGGCTCGCGGCGAAGGCCGCCGCGGTGCCGGGCGCGGCCACCGCCGTACCCGACGTCACCTTCCCGGTCCGCCAGGGCGCCACCAGTGCGCTCACCGGCCACGGCTGGGGCTCGCACGCCTTCACCGGGACCGCGCTGACCAACGGCGCCGCGCCGCACGCGGGCGAGGTCGTCCTCGGCGCCACCGCTGCCCGTACCGCGAAGGCGGTGGTCGGCGACACCGTCGTACTGGAGACGGCCGCCGGCCGTACCGGCTTCCGGGTGTCCGGGCTGGCCGAGGCCGGCCCGGGAGACACCACCGGCGGAGCCACGGCCTGGTTCGCCGACGCCGAGGCGTCCGTGCTGGCCGGGCACCCCGGCAAGGCCGACGCCATCGCCGTCATGGCCGACGACGGCGTCGACCCGGACACCCTCGCCACCGCCGTCGGCAAAGCCCTCACCGGCTCCGGAGCACGGGCGCTCACCGGAGACGACCGCGGCGAGGTCGAGGACCACGGCCTGGCCTACGCCAGGGAGACCCTCTTCGCTGTCGGCGGCTCCTTCGGCGGCATCGCCACCCTGGTCGCCGTCTTCACCGCCGCCGGCACCGTCGCCCTCTCCGTCGGCCAGCGCACCCGCGAGTTCGCACTGCTGCGCGCCGTCGGCGCCACTCCTCGCCAGATCCGCCGCGCGGTCGCCGCCGAGGCACTCCTCGTCGCCCCGCTCGCCGGGCTGCTCGGCTGCCTGCCGGGCATCGGACTGGCGCACTGGTGGTTCGGGCAGATGCAGGACCGCGGGGCCGTCCCGGAAGCGGTCGACCTGCACATCTCCGGGTTCCCGCTGCTGGCCGCCGTCGGCGTGGGGCTGCTCACGGCGCTCGGCGCCGGGTGGGCGGCCGGGCGCAGGCCGGCGAGGATCAAGCCGGGGCAGGCACTCGCCGAGGCCTCGGTGGAGCGGCTGCGGCCGGGCGTCGTCCGTACGGTCCTCGGGCTGGCCGCGGTCGCCGGCGGCTCGACGCTCGCCGGTGTCGCCGCCTCCGCCGCCGGTTCCGACGCCGCGAACGCCTCCCTCGGCGTCGTCATGCTGTTCATGCTGGCCGTCGCCCTGCTCGGGCCGGTCCTGGCCCGGCTGTGCGCGGCGCTCTTCGGACTGCTGCTGCGCGGCGGCGGCGCCTCCGCGTCGCTGGCCGCCGCCAACTCCCTCACCAACGCCCGCCGGCTGGCCTCGGCGATCACCCCGATCGTGCTGGCGATGGCCTTCGCCTCGACGCTCGTCTTCATGCACACCAGCGAGAGCCACGTCGCCTCGGAACAGCTCCGCGACGGCATCATCGCGGACCACGTCGTCACCAGCCCGGCCGGCCTGCCCGCCGACGCCGCCTCCCGTGCCGCCCGCGCCCCCGGCGTCGACGCGGCCGTGGCGCTGCTGGACACGCAGGTGCTGGTCCCCGTCCGGAGCGGCGGCGAGACGTCGCTGCAGGGCACGGCGACCCAGGGCGTCTCGGGCTCCGGCGCCCAGCTCGCGAAGGTCCAGGACCTGGACGTACGCGACGGCGGCCTGAACCGCCTGGGACCCGGCCGTATCGCCATCGACACGACCCTCGCCACCGCCACGAAAACCGGACTCGGCGACGAACTGGCCCTCCTCCTTCCCGACGGCACGAAGGCGTCCCCGGAGGTCGTCGCGATCTACGGCCGCGGCCTGGGCCTGCCCGCGGTGACCATGGACCGCGCGTCCCTGGACGGCCACGTCACCTCGCCCTTCGCCGGCACCCTGCTGGTCAGCGGCGGCGACGCCGAGCCGCTCCGCGCGCTCGGCGAGGTCACCGACGCCTCCGGCTACGCCCTCGCGCGGAACGTGGACCGAGAGTTCGGCGCCTGGGCCAACTACGTGATGGCCGGTGTCCTGGGCGGCTTCGCCGCCGTCGCCGCGGCCAACACCCTGGTGATGACCGTCCTGGACCGCCGCCGCGAACTGATCACCCTGCGCCTCGTCGGCTCCACCCGCCGCCAGGTGCTGCGCATGCTCGGCTGGGAGAGCCTGCTGGTCTCGGCCGCGGGCGTCGTCCTGGGCACCGCCATCGCCATGATCACGCTCACCCCGATGATGCGCGGCCTGACCGGCGAGTCCCCCCACGTACCGCCGCTGCTGTACGCCGCGTTCGCCGCGGCCGCGGTGACCCTCGGCCTCGTCGCCGTCACCCTCCCCGCCCGTGCGGCCCTGCGCGACAGGAAGGCCTAGACCATGGAGACCCCGATGGGGCAGAGCGGTACCGACGTACGACCCCACACGCGGGGGAACGGCCGGCTGATCGGCCTGGTCGCCGTCCTGGCGCTGGTGAACTTCGTGGTCGACTCGGCCATCACCGCGCCGTTGCTCGTCCTCCCGGAGATGCTCGACCATTTCGGCACCGGGCAGGCGGCATGGCTCAACGCCACCGCGATGCTGGCGGGAGTGATGTGGGCACCCCTGCTCGGCAGAAGCGCCGACATCCACGGCAGACGCAAGGTGCTCGTGCTGGCGCTGCTCCTCAGCTGCGCGGGTGCCCTGGTGTGCGCCGTGGCGCCCAGCCTCTGGGTGTTCGTGCCGGGGCGCATGTTACAAGGGGCGGCTCTGGCGACCGTCTTCCTCTCCGTCGCGATCGTGCGGGGTGTGTGCGCGCCCCGCACCGCGATGATCGTCGTGGGCATCGTGACCTCCGGCTCCGCGGTCCTCAACATCGCGTCCCGTTTCCTCATCGAGGAACTCGCCTCGCAGTTCGGCTTCCAGGTCCTCTTCCTCGTATCGGCCCTCGTCGCGGCCGCCATGGCGGTCTGCGCGCACCACGTCCTTCCCGAGTCCCCGGTCAGGACACCGGGCAGGATCGACGTCGGCGGTGCCCTCCTTCTCGGCGGTGGTCTCGCCGGGGTGCTCGGCCACGTCAGCCTCGGCGCGGAGTTCGGCTGGTTCGGCACCGGCCCCCTGGCCCTCCTCGCCTGCGGCATCACGGCACTGGTGAGGTGGTTCCTGGTCTCGAGCCGGAAGCCCGACCCCCTCATCGACGTGAGGAACCTCGGCGGTCCCCTGGTCCTCACGCTCCTTGTCGTCTTCCTCGCCGCCGGCTCGTACCAGAGCATGCTGCAGCTCATCCCCCTCATCGGTGACGTCCCGGCCGGCCGACACCTCGGTTACGGACTGGCCGACCAGGGATCGGTGGCACTGCTCCTCGCGGCGCCGGGACTCGGTGTCACCCTCGGAGGCCCCACGGCCGGATGGCTCGCCGCACGCATCGGACCGGCCACGACACTGGCCGGGTCGGTCGTGCTCGGCACGGTCGTAACCACCGGCATGTTCCTCGGCGCCTCGCAGCTCGCCGCCGCGCTCTGCTGCGGCTTCCTGCTGGGCGTCACGGTGGGAGCGCTCGGCACATCCGGCTTCAACATGGCGGGAAGCCTCGCGTCCCCCGAGCGCCAGGGCATCGTGTCCAGCCTCGTCATGCTCATGGTGTCGATCGGTTCGGTGGTGCTGAACTTCGCGGGAGCGGCCGTGCTCGAGTCGACCTCCGTGTCCGTCGACGGCGAGACGGTGAACTCGGCCACGGGTGTGTTCAGTTGCATAGCGATCGCCTCCGGCGCGTTCGCGATCGCCGCGGTACTGGCCCTCCTCCTCGTACGCGGCACACGCCAGGACCGCCCGATGACGGAAACGACCTCAGGAGTTGACGTATGAACGCGAGCACGGCTTCGAAAGGCACGGTCCTGGTGTCCGGTGCCAGCATCGCGGGTCCCGCCGTGGCGTTCTGGCTGCACCGGTACGGATTCACGGTGACGGTCGTCGAGAAGGCCACGGGACTGCGGGGCGGCGGCTACCCGATCGACGTGCGCGGCACCGCCGTCGAGGTGGCCCGCCGTATGGGAATCCTGCCGCGACTCCAGCGGGCACACGTCGAGTTGCGCCGGATGACCTTCCTCGACGCGGACGGCGGTACGGCGGCGGTGGTGCACCCGCGGGCGGTGGCCGGCGGCACCGGGGGACACGACGTCGAGGTGCCGCGCGGCGATCTGGCGGACATCCTGTACGGGACGGTCCGCGACGAGGTGGAGTTCGTCTTCGACGACTCCATCGACACCCTCACCGAACACGAGCACGGTGTCGACGTCATCTTCCGCAGCGGCGCACGGCGCGACTTCGACCTGGTCCTGGGCGCGGACGGGCTGCACTCGCACACGCGGGAGCTCGTCCTCGGCCCCGAGGAGCGGTTCCACCGCCATCTGGGACACTGCTTCGCCATCTTCACCATGCCCAACACCCTCGGTCTCTCCCACGAGGTACTCGTCTGGAACACTCCCGGAAGGGCCGCCGCGCTCTACGCGGTGGGGGACGGCGACGAACTGCACGCCTTCCTCGACTTCACCCACCCGCAGCCCCCGAACGAGTTCCTGCGCGACCCCGAGGCACAACGCGACCTCGTCACCGCCGTGTTCGCCGACGACGGCTGGGAGATCCCGGCCATGCTCCGCGGCATGCGCGACGCCGACGACCGGTTCTTCGACACCGTGAGCCAGATCCACCTGCCGCGCTGGTCGAGCGGCCGGGTCGCGTTCGTCGGCGACGCCGCCCACGCCCCGTCGTTCCTGACGGGACAGGGGTCCAGCCTCGCCCTCGTCGGCGCCTACATGCTCGCCCACTCCCTGGCCACCCACCGCGACCACACCGACGCCTTCGCCGCCTACGAGCGCGACACCCGCGGATTCGTGGAATTGAACCAGTCCCAGGCCGGTAACGGCGACACGGCCCTGTTCCCCACCACCGCCGAAGCCCTGGAAAGGCGCAACAACGCCCTGCGCGCCCTCACCACCTCACCACCCCGAGCCGGCCGCGCCGCCCACACGGCCCTCACCCTGCCCGAGGACCTCGGGGACCGGCCGGGGACCGGCTGAGCCGGACGGGCCCGGCGCCGGCATCCCGAGGTTGCCTCGCCGATCGTCAGCCGGCGGGCCGACCGTGACCCGTGCGGGTCACCCAGCCCGCGAAGCTCTCGACCGCGTCGCTCACGGCGTGCAGCCGCAGCGAGTGGAAGTAGTCGAAGTTGTGCTGGGTGCCGGGAAGTTCGGCGAAGGCGACCGGGGCGTCGGAGACGGCGGCGAGTTCGTCCGCGAAGCGCCGGGCGTCCGCGGAGAGCGCCAGCGTGTCCAGGCTGCCGTGCACGATGAGGAAGGGCGGTGCTTCGGCGTGGAGAAGGGCGTGCGGCGACGCGCCCTCGCCCGCCGGACCGTAGTAGCCGTACAGTCCGATCGCACCCGAGATCGAGTCGTCGGTCAGCGCGACCGTCGCGGCGAGGTGGGCGCCCGCCGACCCTCCGGCCACGACCACACGGGACGGGTCGGCGCCGAGCTCGCCGGCGTGGTGGCGCAGCCAGACGATCGCCTGCCTGGCGTCCTCGAGCGAGTCGCCGTACGCCGTCCGCAGACGGTAGTTGGCGCTCGCGCAGACCCAGCCCCGCCCGGCCAGGCGGTGGAGCAGCGGCCGCGCGCCGAGCAGCTTGCTGCCCGTCACGAAGCCCCCGCCGTGCAGATACAGCAGGACAGGGGCGCCGCGCGGCCGGCTCCGGGGCATGTAGACGTCGAGGCGTTGGGTCCGCGCGTCGCCGTACCGCCGGTCGCGGAGCCGGCGTACGCCCGGCCGCCACGAAACGAACGGCAGCAACAGGACGCGCAGGAGCGGCAGTCGGCCGCGCACCATCCGGATGCCGGGCCCGTCCGCGAGGGCCCCTTCCAGCACACCTCGTGCCGAGCGTGCGCGGACCGCGAGCGCGACCATGCCACAGGCAGGGACGGCGGTGAGCGCGGCCGCGAGCCACCACGCCGGCGTGCCGACCCCGGTCGACAGGGTGGGAACCGTGCTCGCGGCCAGCAAGACCAAGCCGGGAAACGGCTGTTCGTTGATGAGATACCCCAGCCAGAACCACAGGTTCGACCGGCTCGAATGCCGGGGCATCGGAGGCCGCACCGCGGCGAACGTACACAGCGCCAGCAGTACGACGGACATGATGAACCCGCTCACCTCGCCCACCACCTCGCCGACCGGCCCTCTCGCACGAACCGGCGGGAGAAGTCCCCCATCGCCGCGGCGATGGGCGCGTGCCGCAGCAAGGCCGCCGCCACCCCCGCCGGAACACCCGGCGGCGGGGCCACCCCCCGCGCACAGGCGTGCACGAAGGCCCTGCGTTCCTCCGGTTCGTACCCGAACAGGGCGACAGCCAGCCAGTTCACCAGATGCGAGAACGCGTAACGCCGGTCGTACTCGCGGTGCGTGTCGAGGAACTCGCGCTCGTCCTGTGCGAGTTCGAAGCGGGAGGACGTCGCGAGGCCGAAATCGGTGAGGAAGAGCCGGCGTCCGTCGGTGAGGATGTTCTGGAAGTGGGCGTCGAAGTGCACCAGCCCGCGGGCGTTCATGAACGACAGACCCGCGTCCAGTTCGCTCTCCACCATGGCGCAGGCCCGCTCTGCCGCCTCGCCGCCCGCCCCGACCTGAGTGTTCAGCCAGTCATGCAGGTTCTGCGGCAGGTACTCCAGGAACAACGTCAGACTCGCCGAGGAATCCCGGAGCGCCTCGACCCGGCGGCGTACCCCCGCTCCGTCTCCCCAATAGGCCACAGCCCGCTCCACATCGGCCAGTTCCTCAGGCAGCGGCCGTCCGGCGTCGGGCAGCACCCGCCAGTGGTACGTCAGGGGAAAGCCCTCGTGATCTCCCGCGACCACCCAGTCCGACGTCATCGTGTGCGCGGCCAGCTCCCGCCACGCGCCGAACCCCGGGCTGCCGATGTCGCCGATGCCGTACTGGCAGAAGACCGGCAGCCCGAACAGATTCGCCGTGGAGCGGATGTTCTGCGGCCGTCGCTCCAGATCGGTGAGCCGTACCTGCTTGACGAAGACCGGGGCCCCCTCCACCTCCAGCAGCACCGACCTCCCGCCGATACCGGAACCGAGCGGCTCGGCGGCGTCCACCAGGTCGCGCAGTCTGCGGTCACCGCACAGTGCCAACGACGTGGAGACGGCACCGTACGCCGCCAGTCGAGCACCGCGGGACATGTCAGGACTCCGCACCGCCACCTCCAGTCGCCGCCACCCTCTCACGCCGCGGCCTGTCCGCCCCGTTCACATCCCGGGCAGCCCCCGCCGCCGCTGCCCGGAGTCCCGCCGCTGGGCGGACCGACGGCTGCGGGCGGCGCCGTCACATATGCTCCTGCATGGAGACGTCGGACGCCCGGTGTGCCGGCGGTGAGGAGGCGAAGGTGCTCGGAGGGAGCACGCGGTTGCTCGCGGGTGCCGTGCTGGTCGCCTGCATGGTGTTCCTCGGCTCCAGCACACCGTTCGGCACCCCCTCCGCGAGGTCCCTTCCCGTGGACGCCGCCGAGGACGTCGTACCGAACCGGGTCGCGACATGGAACCTCTGCAACCCCTGCGACGCGAGCAACGTCGGCCGGGCGGCGGACATCGCGGAGCACGCACCGCAGGTCATCGGCATGCAGGAGGCGTGCGTGCGTGACGTCGAGAGCATCCGGCAGCATCTGGAACACCTGCACGGGCTGGTCTACCACGTCAAGTACGGCTCCGTGCTGCGGAATTGGGGCCGCTGCGGCGGAGCGCCGTGGAATCCGGGAGGCTACGGCCAGGCGATCCTCTCGGCCGCGCCGATGACGGACGCCGTCAACGTGGAGTACCCCGACGGAGGTTCCGAGGACCGGGGGTACATGGCCGTCACCACCACGGTGGACGGCCGGTCCGTACGGGTCTTCAACACCCACTTCGCCGAACGGCGCCAGGAAGAGATCCGCGTGGACCAGGCCGCCGTACTCGCCGAGGAGGTCGCACGCCACGACCGTACGATCGTCCTCGGCGACTTCAACGCGGTACCGGACGCCCCCGAACTCGCCCCGATGTGGTCCCTGGCCGACGACGCGGACCCCGACTGCCGTCCCTCGTCCACCGGCAACTGCGAGACGACCACCGACTGGCGCAGCAAGTTCGACTACATCTTCCTCAGGGACGTCACCGCGCTCAGCCAGAGAGTGGAACCCAGCCTGTACTCGGACCACGACCTCGTACACGCCGACCTGGACCTGCGATGACCGCATGAACGAGGACGAACGCCGCCTCCACGCCTCGTCGTTCGGCGCCGCGGCGGCCGCGTACGCCGAGCACCGTCCCCCCTACGCACGGGCCGCCGTACGCTGGGCGCTCGAGCCCGCGCCCGGCCCGCGCGTACTGGACCTCGGTGCCGGAACCGGCAAGCTGACCGCCGCCCTGATCGCGCTGGGCGCCGACGTCGTCGCGGTCGAGCCCGACCCGGCGATGCTGACCGAACTGCGCCGCTCACTGCCGGCCGTCCGCGCCCTGAAGGGCAGCGCGGAGGCGATACCGCTCCCGGACGGATCCGTCGACGCCGTACTGGCCGGCAACGCCATGCACTGGTTCGACATGGCCGTCGCGGGACCCGAGATCGCCAGGGTCCTCGTACCGGACGGCGTTCTGGCCGGCCTGTGGAACGTCCTGAACGACCGGGTCGATTGGGTCGCCGGGCTCGCACGGATCAGCGGGAGCGCGGCCGTCGGCCCGCGTGACACGGCCGCCTCATGGCGCGCCGCGACGGCCGGCGCGCACCTTCCGGGGAGCGGCGCGGCCGCCCGGTTCGGCTCACCGGAACGGTCCGAGTTCCCGCACGGACAGCGCCGCACCGCCGACTCCCTCGTCGCGACCCTCGCCACACGCGCGGGGATGCTGGTCATGCCGGAACCGGAACGGCGGGCCACGCTGGACAGGATCCGCGCCTTCCTCGCGAGCGGACCGGAGACCGCCCACGGCGAGTTCACCCTCCCCATGCTGACCGGCGTGCTGCGTGTCCGCCAAGCACGGTCGGAAGCGGCCGGGGACGGCTGAGCGCAGCTTCGCGAGCGCGGCCGAACGGCGGATACCGCCGTGTCCCGTATCCGCCATGGACCGGTCCGTCGCAGAACTGAACCTGCCGGGCTTCGTCACCCGGGAGCGGACCTCGTATACCGGAGGACTGCTTCGGGATCGCCACCCGGATCGGCCCGGCCTTCACCCGCGACGTCCGGCCCCTGACCGCAGACCGAGCCACTGCTCGGCATCCCAGGCACGGAACCGCTCCACCTCGGTGAAGCCCAGCTTCGCCGCGAGGCGCATCGAAGCGGCGTTGGCGGTCTGCGTCGCGAGCACCACAGGCTCGCCGGGAAGGGATCCGTCGAACCAGCCGAGTGCCGCCTCGCACGCTTCGGCTGCGTACCCGCGTCCCCACGCCCACGGCAGGAACAGATAACCGATATCGGCCTTCCCCACGGCGGCCGGGCGCAGGTGCTGCGTCGCTCGCCTGAGCAGGATCTGGCCGATCATCGCCCCGTCGAGATCGACGACGAAACTGCCCGGCCAGCGCTCGGGCACCTCGGGCAGCTCGCGCTCCAGATCGGCACGGGGACGAGGCCCGCCGAGATAGGTGTGCACCTCCGGTGAGGCCAGCAGTTCCACGAACGCCGCCCGGTCCCGCGCCTCGGGTACACGGAGCACGAGGCGCGGGGTCCTGATCGGGGGCGGTGGCCAGGCGACGGGGCCGAGGTCTGTCATAGGGCCAACCTATCCACCGGACCTGGGAGCGCAGGGAGTTCACCGGCCCTGCCGACGGCAGGTGGTCAGCCGCCGTGGTAGTGGTCGGCGACCGCGGCGAAGGCGGCCTTGGGCTCCCAGGGCAGATCGGGGTAAGCGTCGCCGTGACGGTCCTCGAGGACCTTGACGACACCGAGGCTGGCGAGGTCGAGGTCGTCGCGCGGATCACCGTCGGGCCGGTGAGGGAGGTTGTAGAGCGCGAACAGGAACACGAAGGCGCTGTCGACGCCCTCGCTGTCGAAGATCTCGAGCAGCTCGCTCAGGTATGCCGCCTGGCCGGCCTCGTCGCGCTCGTACACCCCGGTCAGCCGGAGCGGCGCGCCGGTGGCCTCGTCGGTCACCAGCACCTCCATGCTGCGCGGCGCGACGTCACCCGCGCCGCGCCAGGTGGCGGTGCCGAAGCCGGTGATGGCGAGCGGCTTGGACTGTGCGACGAGGCTGCGCACGCCGTCGCGGAACCGGTCGGCCACCTCCGCGGACCGGATGAGTTCGTAGGTCGTGAAGTCGAACAGGTCCCAGTCGACGCCTTCGAACTGGATGGCGGCGTACGTGACCTTGCCGTGGAAGCGCTCGCGGACCACCGGCACGGCTTCGCGGAGGAAGGAGTTGATCCGGTCGCCGGCCGCGGCGAGCCTCTCGGGCTGGCGGGCAGGGTCGCCCAGCAGCCGGCCGACGCGTTCGTCGGTGCTGCCGCCTTCGAGGAACCCCCGGTTCATGACACTCAGCTCCACGCCGGTCACGAACACGACCTCGGCTCCCCGCGCCCGGATCCGCTCGGCCCGCTCCGCGCAGTCGGCGAACAGCGTGAGCATCTCGTCGGGCGTCAGCTCCAGCGGGTAGGGCGAGAACCAGATCTCCAGCCCGAGTTCGGCGGCGCAGCGGCCGGCGAGCTCCAGGCGGTCCGGGTCGCCGCCGGTGATGTGGACGGCGTTGCAGTGGAGATCGTCGCGGATGATGGCCAGCTCTCTTCCGACCAGGGCGGGATCGAAGCGCTCCCGGGAGTTGCGGCCGTCGCGGACGAAGCCGGTGTCGTAACAGATGCCCTTGGCCCGCATGCGTCTGACCCTTCTGTCGGAGGGCCTGAGCGTAGAAGCAGAAATTGCGTGCACGCAAGTTTGCGCGCACGCAAAACAACTGGAACACTGCGAGGGTGACGACAAGGCGGACCGGGCTGCGCGAGCAGAAGAAGCAGGCCACCCGAGTGGCATTGCGGCAGGCGGCACTGCGGCTGGCTCTCGAGCGGGGGCCCGACGCCGTCCGCGTCGAGGACATCGCGGAGGCCGCCGGGGTCTCGCCGAGGACCTACAACAACTACTTCGCCAGCCGTGAACAGGCGATCGTCGCCGCCGTCACCGCCGAACGGGAGTCACGGGTCGCCGCGGCGGTCGCGGCCGGGCCCGCCGACGTCCGCCTCGCCGACGCCCTGACCGCGGCAGTCCTGGAGCAGCACACCGCCCCGCGAGACCCGGGTGAACTGTTGCTGATCACCGGCAGCCCCGCACTGCGTGCCGCCTATCTCGACACCGCCGCCGCGATCGAGGATCCCCTCGCGGCGGCGATCGGCCGGCGTCTCGGCGACGCCGGCACACTCACGGCCCGCGTGCTCGCGGCGAGCGTGGCAGCCGCGGTGCGCACCGCACTCCAGCAGTGGATCCAGCCTTCGGCCGCACCCCACCCGGCCGGCGGGCTCGTCGTGCCGTCCGGCTCACTGCCCGACCTGCTCCGCTCCGCCCTTGCCGCGCTCGCGCCCGCTCTTGACGCGGTCGAGGAACAGGCGCGGCAGCGCACGCACGAGTGAAGCCGCGCCGCGCGACCGCTCCTGCGTAACCGACGCTCACTCTGCTGTGCGTAAAACGTATGGAGCATGGCCAATCTGTAGTAGAATACGCGCTGTGAGCATGGATCTGGAGGAGCGCGTACGGTCCGCCGTCGCCGCGCTGCTGCATGCGACCGGTGAGTCCCAGACCGGGCTTGCCGCCGCCCTGGGAGTGAGTCAGGCACAGGTGAGCCGCCGGCAGGCCGGAACCGCCGCGTGGAGCCTGGCCGACTGTGAGACGGTGGCCGTGCACTTCAGCATCGACGTGCTCGACCTTCTGGCCGGGCCGACCCGAGCCGCGGAGTCGCTGCCCGCCGAGCGCCGCCGCGTTCCCGGGCGCGCCGCACGCCCCGCAGCCGTACAGGACGGGCCGGGACGATGACCGACTTCGAGGCGATCGACGCCCTCCTCGCCGGGGCCCGCAAGGAAGTCCCGCTGCCGCCCTCCGAGCAGCGACGAACCCTGCGGGAAGGGTTGAACGTGTCACGCGCCCAGCTCGCACGCGCCCTGGACGTCGGTCCGTCCACGATCGCCGGCTGGGAATCCGGACGGGAGCCCGGCGGCGAAGTACGGGAGAAATACGCGTACTTCCTCGAGGGGGCACGTACGAAACTCGCCGCCGAGGCCGAGGAGGCACCGGACGGTCACGACCAGGCGGAGCGTACCGAGACCGAGGAAGCGCCGGCCGGTGACGACGAGCCGGAGTCCGCCGAGGACATCGAGCCGGAGCCCGCCCACGACACCGAGCAGGAGGACGTCGAGACGCTTCCTGTCGCCCGGCCGTGCGTCCTGTGCGGACAGCCCGCCCACCACCAGGTCGCGGGCTTTCCTCAGCACCTCGATCCCGCCGACTGCGAACAGGCCGAACCGGCGCGCTCCGGCCCCACCCCCCGGCCTGCGGCGGCGCGCGGAGTGAAGGTCGTGCCCGTGGGCCGCCGCATGCGGCGTGCGGACACTCCGGACGCGATCGGCTCCGCCGTCGCAGCCGCCCTCGCGGAGCACTCCGGGGACGTCGACGCGGCGGCCGCGGCGCTGGCCAAGCGGGCCATCCCGGACGCGATGGCGTTGCTGGACGCCACGCGCAAGGGCGGCCGGTACGACGTCATCGCGCATCCGTGGCTGCCCGACATCCTGCGCAAGCAGACCTCCCGCGGAGCCGACCGGATCTGGGAGGCCCGACCCAAATGGGCCCGGCCCGAACTCCCGCCCGGTACCCACGGGGTGACCGCCCTCGACATCAACGGCGCCTATCTGTCCGCCCTCAAGACCCACCTGCCGCTGGGCCAGTTGGAACACGACACCACAGGCGTCCACGACCGCCGTCGCGCCGGCCTGCACCTGATCACCCCGCCCGGCTGGGACCACGAAGCGGTCCTGCCCAACCCGATCGGCACCCGCGACGAACCGGGACCCCTCTGGGTCACCGAACCCACCCTGCGCCTGCTCCTGCGCCTGTCCGGCCCCAAGTACGCCCTGTGCGACCCGCCCGAGATCCACGAGTCCTGGACCTCCGGTGCCACCGAGAGCCTGCTGGAGAAGTTCCGGACCACACTCAAGGACGCCCGGGAGCGGGCGATCACCGAGGGCGACGAGGTGACACTGGAGTATGTGAAGGCCATGTACTCCAAGTTCGTTTCCACGATGGGCGAGTCGAACTACAACCGTGAGCTCTACCGCACCGACTGGATGCACATCATCCGCTCCCAGGCCTTCGCCAACCTGTGGTGGAAGGCCCATCGCGCGTACGACGAGGGCCTGATGGTCGTCCGCGTCATGGGCACCGACGAACTCCACGTCGTCGGCGACTGGCGTGCGGTGTTCGACGAGGGCCGCGGCGTCACCGAGGTGAAGGTCAAGGACGTCTACACCGTCGACGCCGACGGCCCGGCGGACGAGAAGGGCGACCCCCATGCCTGAGCGCACCCTCGAATTCGGCCTGTACGGGGCCCGCGGCATCAAGGGCCACCAGGCCGTCGCCCGGCAACTGGACGCCCTGGTCGACTACATCACCAGTCCTCCGACCACCCGTCGGGGCCTGGCCGCACGCCTGCGCTACCTCACCCGCACCCCGCACGCGCTGGCCGCCGCCCGCGCCGCCGGTCTGACCGTCACCGACCGGACCCTCAAGGCCTGGCTCGACGGCGCACGCCGCCCCAGCAACGCCAACCTGGCCCGCGTCGAGGACGCCTACCGCACCGTGCGCCGGCACAACGTCGCCCGCCATCTGTCGGCCCGCCTCCACCGCGCCGGGCGCGGCACCCGCGTGGAGATCCACCCGGTCAACCAGTCCGGCGTCGAACGGCCACGACAGCGCGCCGTCGAGTACCGCACCCTCAACATCCGCCACTGGGAGGCGATCGTCGACGCGTGGGCGGCGGGCGACGAGCAGGCGATGGACGACGCCTGGGTGGAACAGATCGTCGACCTCGGCTCCCAGTGGGGCCAGTACGAATACGTCACCAACATCGGCTTCGCCGCCTGAAACCGCGGAGCTTCCCCGCCCGGTCTACGCCGCCGTCCCGTGCCCGGCCTCGTCCGGATCCCTCCACGGCAGGGACGGCGCCTCACCCGGGTCCGCCCGTCGGTGCGGTTCCGTCTCGTCCAGCTCCCAGTAGTGCAAGCAGTCGTCGCACCGGTACACCGCAACCGCGACACCGATCAGCACGTCCCCGTGCGGACAGCCACTGCCGTCGCCACGGCCCGCACACTCCAGCTCCCGCTGCTCCTCCTCCACACGCTCGACCGTGCTCCGGACCGGGAGAGCCCGCCAGAGGGCCTACGGGGCGCACAGGCGCTCACCCTCGGCACGACGCCCCAACTCCCGCCGACAGCCCCACGCGTAGGAGGGAATGTCCGTCCCTCCCACCCGGCCTCGCCGGACGGGACGGGACGACGGACGCGGGGGAGCGGGCGCGACCGCGGGTGGAGAGACCGGCCGCAGCGTATGAACAGGCCCGTGCGGCCTTAGAGTTGGGACATGAGCGATCATCCGTACGTGCCTGTCTTGCCCTTCGAGGCATTCGAACCCCCCTACTACGTAGCCGTGTTCACCACCGTGCGCACCCAGGAGCAGAGCGGGTACCGCGAGACCAACGCCCGTATGGAGGACCTGGTGAAGGACATTCCCGGATATCTGGGAATGGACCACGCGCAGACTCCCGGAGGGCTGGGCATCACCGTCGGATACTTCCGGGACGCCGACGCCCTCACGGAATGGCGCGGCAACGCCGAGCACCGCGCGGCACAGAAGCGCGGACGAGCCGAGTGGTACGAGACGTACACACTGCACGTGGCGAAAGTGGAGCGGAGCCACGGGTTCACGCGGGCGTAGGACGCGAGGGGTCAGCTCTGCCGCGCGTGCACGGGACTGTTCGCGACCTCGTCCGGGCACTTCCGGTGCGGCTCGCGCCTGCGCCGGTCGCGCCGCCAGTCGTACGCCGCCAGGGCGAGCGACGTCAGCATCATGGTGAGGGCGGCACCCAGCGCGACGACCACCGCCCGCGGGTAGTCGTCGCCCTCGCCCAGTACCAGATAGAAGAGGCCGGGCAGTGCCGCGGTGCCCACCGCCGCGCCGAGCCGCTGCCCGGTCTGCAGCGCCCCGCCGGCCGCGCCCGCCATCCGCACGGGTACGTCCCGCAGCGTCATGGTGATGTTGGGGGAGACCACGAAGCCCCCGCCGACACCGCCCACGAACAGCGCGGGGGCGGCCAGCCAGGGAGCGATGTCCAGCGGCGCGAAGCGCAGCAGCAGCGCGGTGCCGCCCAGCCCGGCGAGCACCCCCGCGAGCCCGCACACGGTGAGCAGCCGGCCGAACCGGTCCACCAGCCGTCCCGACACGACGGCCGCGCCCGCCGAACCGAGCGCGAACGGGGTGACGGCGAGACCGGACCGCAGCGGCGAGAAGCCGAGGCCGTGCTGGTAGAAGAGGGCGAACACGAGCCAGACGCCGCTGAAACCGACGAAGTAGAGGGTGCCGACACCGGCGCCGACGGCGTAGCCGCGCACCGTGGTGAACAGACGAGGGTCGAGCAGCGGACCGGCGCCCCGGGCGACGAGACGGTACTGCCGGCGGACGAAGACGGCGAGAAGCGCGCCCCCGGCGGGGAACAGCCACCACAGCCTGGACAGTCCGCCGGACTCCGCCTGGACCAGCGGATACATGAGCGCGAAGACGCCGAGCCCGAGAAGCAGGACGCCCGGCACGTCCACATGCCCCCGGCCGGACGGCCGGCTCCGCGGCAGCAGACGGTGTCCCAGCAGGACGGCGAGGACACCGATGGGGACGTTGACGTAGAAGATCCAGCGCCAGCCGCCCGGATGGTCGGCCAGCGCGAGGATCGTGCCGCCGATGAGGGGACCGGAGGCGGAGGAGATCCCGACGGTCGCGCCGAAGTAACCGAAGGCGCGGCCGCGTTCGGCGCCGCGGAACAGCTGCTGGATGAACGCGGAGTTCTGCGGTGCCATGAAGCCCGCCGCCAGCCCCTGCGCGAGCCGGGCCACGATCAGCAGGTCGATGTCCGGGGCGGCCGCGCAGGCGGCACTGAAGATCACGAAACCGCAGAGTGCGACGAGGAAGATACGACGCCGGTTCATGGCGTCACCGAGCCGGCCGGCGGTGACCAGGGCGAGGGCGAAGGTGAGGGCGTAGCCCGACACCACCCACTGGACCTGTGCGGGAGAGGCGTGCAGGTCGTTCTGGACGGTGGGCAGTGCCACCGCCACGATCGTGACGTCCAGCAGGCTCATGAAGCCGGCCACCAGGGTGACCCACAGGGCCCGCCACCGGTGCGGATCCGGCCGGTACTCGTCCTCCCGGTCACCAGGGCTGTGGTCGTCCGCCCCCGACACCGACGCTGTCACAAGTGGTCCTCTCCGCAGGGCCCGGCCCGGCGAACAGGTTCCCCGGCCGGGGCCCGCGCACACCCGACGGCCGGCGAATCACCTGAGGAGATGACGCGGGCTCAGCGGGAGGTGAGAGGGGTCTCGGACTCCACGCGGGTGAGCTTCTCGGGATTGCGGACGTAGTAGAGGCCGGTGACCCGGGTGTTCTCCACGCGGAGGGCGAGCACTCCGTCCAGTACGCCGTCCACGCGCAGCAGGAGTCCCGGGTTGCCGTTGACCGTCGTGGGCTCACTGGTGAACGTGCCGCCGGCCTTGACGACACTGGCGGCCATGTAGCGCAGGACCTTGTCGGTCCCGACGACCGGCCGCAGCGCCGCCAGCCTGAGACCGCCGCCGTCGCTGACGAAGACGACGTCCGGGGCGAGCACGTCCAGCAGGCCCTGAAGGTCCCCGGTCTCCAGCGCGGAGCGGAACGACTCCAGGGCGGCCCGGGCCTGCTGCGGGGAAGCCGGCGTCCCGGGCCGGCGGGCGTCGACGTGCCGACGGGCACGGTAGGCGATCTGGCTGGTGGCGGCGGTGGTCCTGCCGATCGCGGCGGCGATGTCGTCGTAGCCGAAGTCGAAGACCTCACGCAGCACGAAGACGGCGCGTTCGGTCGGCGAGAGGGTTTCGAGGACGTACATGAGCGCCAGTGACAGGTTCTCCGACAGTTCGGCGTCCTCGGACACGTCCGGGGCCGTGAGCAGGGGCTCGGGCAGCCAGGGGCCGACGTAGTCCTCCTTGCGCCGTTTGAGGGTGCGCAGCCGGTTGAGTGACTGCCGGGTCGCGATGCGGACCAGATAGGCGCGCGGGTCCCGCACCTCCGCGATGTCGGCCTTCACCCACCGCAGCCAGGTCTCCTGGAGGACGTCCTCGGCGTCCGCCGCCGAACCGAGCATCTCGTAGGCGACGGTGAACAGCAGATCGCGATGGGCGACGAACGCCTCGGTCGCGGGGTCGTTCACGCTGTCGTTCATGTCGTGCGTTTCGCTTTCTCGGGGCGGGCCTCACACACGGGGTCGGGTACCGCGTACCCGCCCGATGAGGTGAGGCCCGCGATGATCATGCCTCGTACGCGGATCGGTGTCCCTGCTCCGCACCGTCCGGCTACGACGTACGGGCGGGGCTGGTGTTCCGCGCCCGAGGTGCTCGGGAACCGGCCTTGCGCGCCCCGGACACCAGCTTGCCGTGGGTGAACCGGCAGGCGATCTCCTTCACGCCGGCGCCGGGCCGCCCGCTGACGCGCAGCGCGTTCACCGTGTCGTCGGGGTAGGAGAACTGGGTGACGCCCTCGTTCCGGCCCAGGCTGAGGCACTGCCCGGCGAAGAACATCCGGACGGAGGCGCCCTTCTTCCCCGCCATCCGGCGCAGGATCGTGTCCGCGGCCGCCGGACCCAGCTGTACGGCGGCCTGGCAGCTCATCCGGAACGGGTGGTCCGGCATCACCCCCGCGTCCCCGGCGGCGACGATGCGTTCGTCGTCGACGCTGGTCAGCGTCGTGTCGGTGATCAGACGGCCGTCGGAGTCGGTACGCAGCCCGCTGCGGGCGGCCAGATCAGGAACCCGGAACCCCGCGGTCCAGATCGTCACCGCGCTGGGCAGTTCGCGGCCGTCGTCGAGCCGTACGGCGTCCCGCGTCACCTCCGTCACCCGCGAGCCGGGGCCCTCGAGGACGGTCACCCCCAGCTTGGCGAGCCGGCGGGCGACCGGGCGGCGAACCCGGGCGTGCAGGGAGGGGCCGAGCACATCGCCGCAGACGAGGGTCACCCTGCGGCCCGCCTCCGCCAGCTCGGCGGCGGTCTCCAGACCGGTCGGACCGGCCCCGACCACGGTCACCGGAACCGGCAGGGGTGTCGCAGCGAGAGCCGCACGCAGCTCGGACGCCCCCTCGAGGTCCGACACCCGGTGCGCGAACCCGTCCGCTCCGGGCACGCCCGGAGCGGAGGCGCCGCTGCCCACCGCGTAGACGAGATAGTCGTACGAGAGCGTGTCGCCGCCCGCCAGTGACACCTGGCGTCCGGCGGCGTCGATCAGGGTCGCCGTGTCGACCACCAGCCGGACGTTGCCGCCCATGACCTTCCCGAAGTCCTCGACCGCGTCGTCGGAGCCGGTCACCAACTGGTGCAGGCGGATCCGTTCGACGAAGTCGGGGCGGGGATTGACCAGGGTCACCGACACGCCGTCGCGCCGGGCCAGCCGGTTGGCCGCCGTCACACCGCCGTAGCCGCCACCGACCACGACCACGCGCACGTTCCCGTTCATCATGTCTCCCTTGCGTAGTGAACTCGGCATGGAGACACCGGCCGGACGTGCGGGACAACAGACCGCGGGTGAGACGTGGCGCACACGGGTGCGGCCTACGGGTGCGCGGCGTGGGCCTTGAGGAGTCCTTCGACTCCGTGGAGGAAGGTCTCGCACACCAGGGCCGGGTCGAAGAGACAGCCGGCGGCCATCGCACCGTCGCGCATCATCACGAAGTGGCGGGCGGCGCGTTCGGCGGGCTGCTCCCGGATCTCGGCCAGAAGCCCGGTGACGGTGTCGAGCAGCCACTGGCGGTGCGCGAGCACGGCCTGGTGCACCGGGTGCCCGGGGTCGGGGAACTCGGCGACGGCGTTGAGGAAGGCACAGCCGCGAAACCCCGGGGACCGGATGTCCTCGGCGATGGCCGCGCCCAGGGCCCGGACGGTGTCGGCGGCCAGAAGCCCCGTGGCGACGGCGGCGTCGGCCCGGCCCCGTATGGCGCGGTCGGCCTCGCTCAGGTACGCGACGACGAGACTCTCCTTGCTGGGGAAGTGGCGGTAGAACGTCGCCCGAGTCACCTGCGCTTCCTTGACGATGCGGTCGACGCCGACCGAGTGGATCCCCTCCGTGTAGAAGACCTGACTCGCCGTCCTGAGCAGCCTCGACCGCGCTTCGGACGGCCGGCTGCCGGATTCGCTGGTCACCATGCGCCCATCGTAGTAGGTAGAACGTTCGGTCTTGACAGAAGGTCCGAGGGGTTGCCAGGCTACGGGACAGAACGTTCAGTCTCCCTGACGTCGACCGCAGGTACGCCTGGGCTTCCCCGCCTCCGGCGTATTCACCGAAAGGAACACCGTGAGCACCGTCACCGCTCCGTCCGGCATCGCCGGGACCGCCGCCGCCCTGCGGCGGCTGTACTTCGTCCGGTTCGCGTTCGCGATCGTCTGGGCCCTCGTCATGTTCACGATGGCCTCGGAGATCACTCCGGCCGGAGCGGTGCTGCTGGTGCTGTACCCGCTGTTCGACGTGGGCGCGGCGGTCTACGACGCGAAGGTCTCCCGTGCCACGGGGTCGCCCCTCCTGCTGTATGTGAACGTCGCGGTCAGTTCCGTCACCGCCGTCGGCCTGGCCGCGGCCTGCGCGTCGGGCATCCCGGCGGTGCTGCGCGTATGGGGCGCCTGGGCGGTCGTGGCCGGCCTGGTCCAGCTGATCGTGGCCGTTCCCCGCCGCAGGATGGGCGGCCAGTGGGCGATGATCCTCAGCGGCGGCATATCGGTGCTGGCCGGCGGCTCGTTCATCGCCTCGGCCGGCGCGGACGACCCCTCGCTGAGCAACGCGATCGGCTACGCCGTCCCGGGCGCCGTCTTCTTCCTCGTCTCCGCCCTGCGCCTGAGCCGCACGGCGAAGAGCGACTGAGGCGAACACGGACGCCTACGACGCCGTCGCCGGCCCCCGCGACGGCGTCGAGCCCGGAGGCAGCCGTGCGGGTGTCCACACCCACCGGCCTGGTGGCCCGGCCCGCCGGCCCGGGGCGATGCTCATCACGCGGACCACCCGCCTCGCCCGTCGGGCCTCCCCGTCAGGATGAAGCGGCGCATGATGCCCCGGGCCCGGTCGATGGTCAGGACGAAGTGTCTGAGGGCGACTCCAGCGACCGCCGCAGGGCTTCCTTGAACGGTTTGCCCGTTCCCGTGAGCGGGAGGGAGTCGAGGACGACGAACTCGTCCGGCAGCCACCACGAGGCGACCCGGTGCGAGACGTGTTCACGGAGCTTGTCCATGGTCGGATCCGACCCGGCTCGCAGGACGACGAAGGCGACCGGGCGTTCGGCCCAGCGTGGGTCCTCGCGTGCGACGACGGCGACCTGTTCCACGTCCGGGTGGGTGGCGATGGCCGCCTCCAGTTCGGCCGAGGAGATCCACTCGCCGCCGGACTTGATCAGGTCCTTGATCCGGTCGACGAGCCGCAGATGGCCTCCCTCGTCGATGGTGGCCAGATCACCGGTGCGCAGCCAGTCGTCCTCGGTGAAGTGGTCGGCTCCCTCGCCCCCGAAGTAGCCGCGGGCCACCCAGGGGCCGGTGACCTGGAGCTCGCCCGCGGACGCTCCGTCGTGGGGGACCGGCCGACCGGACTCCACGTCGACGAGGCGCAGATTCACCAGGGGGATCGGCCGTCCCTGTGCGGCCCGGACGGCGTCGCGCGCCTCGGCGTCCAGCCCGTCGTGCCGGCTGTGCAGGCCTCCGACGGCACCGACGGGGCTGACCTCCGTCATCCCCCAGGAGTGGGTGAGCGGAACCCCGACCGTGTCCTCGTAAGCCCTGGACAGAGCCGGGGTCACCCTCGACCCGCCGCCGAGGAGGAGCCGGAGCGAGCCGAGGTCCCGGTCCGCGAGCCCGGGGAGGAGATCGGTCCAGACGGTCGGTACGGCCGCCGCCAGTGTGACCCGGTGACGCTCCATCAGGTCCGCCAGATGCTCACGGTCGGTTGACGGACCGGGCAGGACCAGGTCCGCTCCGGCCATCAGCGCGCCGTACGGCAGCCCCCAGGCGCTGGCGTGGAACATCGGGACGATCGGCAGGACCACATCCCGTTCGCTGACGCCGATCAGACCGGCCGCCATGATCCCGAGACAGTGCAGCACGGTCGACCGGTGGCTGTACAGGACGCCCTTGGGACGGCCGGCCGTCCCGGACGTGTAGCACAGGCCCGCCGCCAGATTCTCGTCCGCGGCACCGAACGTCGCCTCGAACGAGCCCTCGTACGGCTCGGCACTGTCCACCAGCTCGTCGTAGCCGACGAATCGGGGGTCCGGTGGCAGCGCGAAGTCGGTCCCGTCGGGGAAGACCGCCCAATGCCGTACGCCGGGCAGCCGGTCGAGGCACTCGAGGATCAGCGGCAGGTGCCGCCGGTCCAGGAAAACGACGTCGTCACCGGCGTGCTCGACGATGTGGACGAGATGCTCCGCCGAGAGCCGGATGTTGAGCGTATGGAGGACCCGCTTGCTGATGGGCGCCGCGGCGTAGACCTCCAGATGCCGCCGATGGTTCGCCGCCAGCGTCGCCACCCGGGCGCCAGGCGGAACGTCCAGCACGGCGAGGGCGGAGACCAGGCGGCGCACCCGGTCCGCCCATGAGCCGTAGACGGTCTCGGTGCCCTCCGCGTCGATGACACGCTTGTGCGCGAACAACGTCTCCGCGCGCTCGAAGAGGTGGGCGATCGTCAGGGGGCGCGGCTGCATGAGCCCGTCCATGAGCGGTTCTCCTCCCGTCCGGGTGCGTGGGCGGCGTGTCGTGCGGGCCCTCGCTCCCACGTGGTCGGCATCACCGTAGAAGCCGGGAAACCCGCCCGGGGAGGTATGCACCGACCACAACTCCACCCCTCACGGTGGACGAATGATCTACTGCTCCGCACGATGACGACCGGCCCCGGCCTCGGTCCGGCGGCCCCGCCCGAGGGACGACGCAGGCACATGAACGAGCGCGCAGACGCGAACACCCGCCCGACCCGCGAGCGCGAACTGGCGTCGCTGTACGCCACGGCGCGCTCCCTGACCGCCCTGGGCGACGTCGACGACGTGCTGAACTCCATCGTCCGGCACGCACACGACCTGATCGGTACCGACTTCACCTATCTGTCCCTGCTCGGCGACGACGGCGTACTGAGAATCACGGCCAGCGAGGGCACCATCTCCGCCGCGTTCCGCTCGGCGCACATCCCGCCCGACACCGGACTCGGCGGCAAGGTGATCCAGTCGCGCGCCGCACACTGGGTCGACGACTACCTGGCCGCGGGCGGCCTGCGGCACGATCCCGGCTTCGACGCGCTCGTCGGCAACGAGGGACTGGTCGCGCTGCTCGGCGTTCCTCTCCTCGTGAGGAACCGCGTGATCGGCGCCCTCTTCGCCGCCCACCGCAGCGCACGCGCCTTCCGTACCGACGAGATCGCCCTCCTCAGCGCGTTCGCCGACCACGCGGCGGTCGCCCTCGACAACGCCCGGCTGTACGAGGCGAGCCGCAGCGCGCTCGCCGAACTGCGCACGGCCTACCGGACCATCGAGGAACAGGTGAGGGTGATGGAGCGGGCCCAGGGCGTGCACGAGGCGCTGACCGGGCTCGTGCTCGCCGGTGGCGAGCCCCAGGTGGTGGCCCGCGAACTCGCCGAGCAGATGGGAGGCTCGATCGTCGTCCTCGACCGCGGCGGCGATCTCCTGGCCCGCGGCGGTGCCGGTGGACCGTGCGACGAGGAGTCCGGCGGCGCCGCGCTCACCGACGTGATCGGGCTCGCGCGCAACACGGGGCGCGCCATCACGACGACCGGCGCGGACGGCCTGTGGCACAGTGCGGCGACCATCCGGGCCGGGGACAGCCTCCTGGGCACCGTGGTGTGGAGCCAGCGCCAGGAGCCGTCCGCCATCGATGTGCGCAGCCTCGAACTCGCGACGCATGTCGTCGGACTGCTGATCCTCAAGGACGACGCCGCCGCCGACGCGGCCGAGCGGCTCAGCGGCGAACTCCTCACCGAGCTGATCGTCGCCGGCCCCGGCGCCGGCGTGACACAACGGAGGCGGGCCCGCTCACGCGGCATCGACCTGGACACCCTGAACGTGGTGATCACCGTCGAGGCCGAAGGCGTCCCCGCCGGCGATCTCGTCCGCCACCTGCACGCGCTCGCCCGGCAGGAGGCGGGACTTGCCGGTGAGCACCTCGGCCGCGCGACGCTGATCGGCTTCGCGGCGGACGCGGAACAGTTCACCCGCTCCGTCCACCAGCGGCTCCGCGCCGAACTCGGCCGGCCCGTCCTGGTCCTGTCCGAACGGGTCACCGGTCATGACTGGGGGCGGGCCTTCGCGCGCGCCACGGGGTGCGCGCAGATGGTCCGGCACATCGGAGCGACGGATCTCGCGGCGACGACGGACCGGTTCGCCCTCTACGCACTCGCCTTCGACGTCGACCGCGCACACGAACTCGACCGGTTCCTGGCCGATGTGATCGGCCCCCTCCTCGACTACGACGCCAGGCGGTCGACCGACCTCATAGGCACGCTGGACGCCTACTTCAGCAACGACGGCAATCTGCGCCGCACCGCCGACGTCCTGCGGGTCCATCTGAACACCCTGCTCAAGCGACTCGACCGGGTCACGAGTGTCCTCGGCCACGACTGGCGGGCCGCCGACGACCTCCCTCTGCGACTGGCGATCCGCCTGGAGAGGCTCAGGCACGCCGTACGCCTCTGACACGAGCCGCACCACCCCGTCCATGGTGGTTCTTCTTCCCACCCCGGCGTCGGCAACTATGGAAGGTTCTGACCTCATGACGCACCCCGCCGCTCCCTACAGTGACGGCGACCACACCGGGCAGTGCGGAGACGCGCCTGACTGAGGGAGAGTTCGTGAGCGTCGTATCAGGGATCCGTGCGGAGACGGACCAGGGTGTCCGGGGCCGGACCCGCGGAGGCCCGTCGTGAATCAAGGACACCCCGTGCGGGAGGAGACCGACCGCGTGCACGCGGCCGCCAGCCGCAAGGCCGTCTTCCGCCTCATGCCGATCCTGTGCCTGGTCTACTTCATGGCGTTCGTGGACCGCACCAACGTCGGCCTGGCGAAGACCTCGCTCGACGCCGACGTCGGTATCAGTGCCGCGGCCTACGGCACCGGCGCGGGCATCTTCTTCCTCAGCTACGCGGCCCTCGAAGTGCCGAGCAACCTGGTCATGCACCGCGTCGGACCGCGGCGGTGGATCACCCGTATCGCCGTGACCTGGGGGGCGCTCTGCGCCTGCATGATGTTCGTGCAGGGCGAGTTGTCCTTCTACGTCGTCCGCTTCCTCCTCGGAGCCGCCGAGGCCGGCCTGTACCCGGCGCTCATGTACATCGTCACCATCTGGTTCTCGCAGCGGCAGCGGGTGACGATGGTCGGGACCATCTATCTGGCCGTGTGCGCCGGCCTGGCCCTCGGAGGCCCGCTCGGCGGCGGCCTCATGGAACTGCACGGCGCGGCGGGCCTGTTCGGCTGGCAGTGGATGTTCCTGATCGAGGGCGTGATCACGATCCTGGTGGGCGGCGCCGTATGGCGCTGGATGCCCGACCGGCCCTCGGACGCGCCGTGGCTCACGGCACGTGAGGCCGCGGTACTGGACGAGCGGGCCGTCGTGCGCACGGCTCCCGCACACGCCACGCTGAAGGGCAACGCCAAGGTGGCGTTCGGCCGGCCGTTCATCCTCGCGCTCTCGGTGATCTACTTCGCCAACCAGATCAACAGCGTGTCGATCCAGTACAACTTCCCGTCGATCGTCGAAAGCCTCGGTGTCGAAGGGTCCTTCACCATCGGCCTGGTGAGCGGCAGCGTCGGTATCGGCGCGTTCGTCGGAGTGCTCGTCATCCCATGGCTCCATCGCAGGGCGGCCGGCGAACTCCACGTCCTCACGGGCGTCACCGTCGCCACGGCGGTCGTGGCGGGCAGCTACACCCTCGCGGACGGCGCCGTCGCCCGCATCCTGTTGATCGACGTCGCGATGATGCTGCTCATCGGGGTTCTCCCGCTGTACTGGTCGGTCGCGATGGCGCGGATGTCCGGTCTGATGGCCGCAGCGGGGCTCGCCTTCATCAACACGGTAGGGCTGCTGGGCGGGTTCGCCGGCCCGTACCTGTACGGCTTCGCCGAGGGCCGGGGAAGCGAGGCGGGCGGGAACGCGGTGCTGGTCGCGGGAGCGGTCCTCGGTGTCCTGCTTCTCCCGCTCCTGCGGCGCACGGTGCGCGACGAGGACCACAGGTCGGCCCTCGGCACCCACACGGAACCCGGCGTTCGGATGGAACGGAGACAGTGATGCGCGACTCCGCGTCCGCCACGTACCGTCGTCGCGGCGCGGGCCACCCGGCCCGGTGTCGGAGCCGGGTGGCATGCTCTGCCGGCATGAACACGTATGGGTTCTGGCAGCTCATCGAGGCAGCCCGCCAACAGGCGCCCGACCCGGACGACGGCGCGGACGTCGTCCGCCGGGCCACCTCGCGACTGGCCACGCACCCTGCCGAGGAGATCGTCGCCACCCAGCAGGTGCTCTGGGACCTGATGGCGGACTCCTGCACCGACGCGCTGTGGGCCGCCGCCTACGTGATCAACGGCGGGTGCTCCGATGACGGCTTCGACTACTTCCGCGGCTGGCTGATCGCCCAGGGACGCGAGGCCTTCGAACGCGCGACCGCGGATCCCGATGCCTTGGCGGAACTGTCCGCCGTGCGCACGGCGGCGGCCGCGGAACGCCCTCTCGAGTGCGGGGAGATGCTGACCGTCGCCTGGGACGCACACGACATCGCCACCGGCGCGCACATCCCTGACGATGCTTTCACCATCCGGTACCCCGAGCCGGACCCCGCCTGGAACTTCGATTTCGACGATCGCGGCGAAATGGCGCGCCGACTGCCCCGCCTGACGGCTCTCTACTCGTCGTAGGGCACGTCCGAGGCGAGCCCCTTGTGGGATGTGTGCGCGGCGCAGGCCTCCAGGATGCCTTCGACGCCGTCGAGGAAGGTCTCCGAGATCAGTTCCGGGTCGAAGAGGCAGCCGGCCGCCATCGCGCCGTCACGGAGCATGACGAAGTGCCGGCCCGCGGCGTCGGCGGTCTCTTCGTCCGTCTGCGCCAGCAGATCCGTGACGGTGGTCAGGAACCACTGCCGGTGCGCGAGAACCGCCTGGTGGACCGGGTGGGCGGGGTCGAAGTATTCGGCGGCGGCGTTGAGGAAGGCACAGCCGCGGAAGCCGGGGGACCGGATGCCGTCGGTGATGGTTTCGGCGACGGCCCGGATCCGGCCGGGCGCCGACGGACTGCCCGCCACCGCTGCGGCGACCTGCGCGCGGATCGCCCGGTCGGCCTGGCCGAGGTAGGCGAGGACGAGCTCTTCCTTGCCGGCGAAGTGACGGTACAGCGTGGCCCGGGTCACCTGCGCCTCGGCGATGATCCGGTCGATGCCGACGGAATGGATCCCCTCCGCGTAGAAGATCCGGGTCGCCGTGCTGAGGAGGCGTGCCCGCGCCTCGGAGGTGACGGCGCCCCCTGTACTGCGACTCATACCGTCCGACCCTACCAAACGGTAGAACGTTCGGTCTTGACGGTGACCAGGCGGTTCCTGGTGTTCCGGGCGACGGCTAAACCGTTGGACGGGGTCCTGACCGGACTTGTAGCGTGCAGTCGACCGTGACACCGCCCGAGGAGGTGAGACCCATGAACGCTGTATCGACATGGGTGCTCCCCCTTCCCGTCATGGCCGGCGACTGACACGGGTGTCGCCGGGAGCGCCTCTCCACCAAGGCACTCCCGAAAGGCAACACCCATGGACTCCTCGAAGTTCACCTACGACGTGATCATTGCCGGATGCGGACCGACCGGCGCGGTACTGGCCGCCGAACTGCGGCTGCACGAGGTGCGGGTACTCGTACTGGAGAAGGAGACCGAGCCCACGTCGTACGTCCGCATCGTCGGTCTGCACATCCGCAGTCTCGAGCTGATGGCGATGCGCGGACTCCTCGACCGACTGCGCGAACACGGGCGGCAGCGGCCGGCCGGCGGATTCTTCGCCGGCATCGGCAAACCCGCGCCCAAGGACCTCGATTCCGCGCACGCCTATCTGCTGGGCATCCCGCAGCCGGTCGTCGTCCGCCTGCTCGAGGAACACGCGACCCGACTGGGCGCCGAGGTCCGGCACGGTGCCGCGGTGGCCGGTTTCGAGCAGCACGGCGACGGTGTGACCGTCGCACTGGCGGACGGTGAGCAATTGCGTACGCGGTATCTCGTCGGATGTGACGGCGCGCGCAGCACGGTGCGCACACTCCTCGGCGTCGGCTTCCCCGGCGAGCCCTCACGGGCCGACACGCTGATGGGTGAGATGGAAGTGGGCGTACCGCGGGACGAGATCGCCGCCAAGGCGACCGAAATCGGCCGGACCGAGAGGCGGTTCCGGCTCACGCCCGTCGGCCCACGGACGTACAGCGTCGTGGTCCCCGCCGCAGCGGTCGGCGACCGCGCAAAACCGCCCACCCTCGACGACTTCAGGCAAGAGCTGCGCACCGTCGCCGGAACCGACTTCGGCGTGCACTCGCCGCGCTGGCTGTCCCGCTTCGGCGACGCCACCCGGCTGGCCGAACGCTACCGGGTCGGGCGCGTACTGCTGGCCGGCGACGCGGCACACATCCACCCGCCCACCGGAGGACAGGGCCTCAACCTCGGAGTCCAGGACGCGTTCAACCTCGGCTGGAAACTGGCCGCCCAAGTCCGTGGCTGGGCACCGGAGTTCCTGCTGGACACCTACCAGACCGAACGGCATCCGGTCGCCGCCGACGTGCTCGACAACACCCGTGCCCAGATGGAACTGCACTCCACCGAACCGGGCCCGCGGGCCGTGCGCCGGCTGCTCACCGAACTGATGGACTTCGACGAGGTCAACCGCCGCCTCATCGAGAAGATCACCGCGATCGGCATCCGCTACGACGTCGGCGAAGGCCCCGACCTGCTCGGCCGCCGCCTGCCCGACCTCGACGTCGCGCGGGGCCGCCTCTACGACCTGCTGCGCCACGGCCGCGGACTGCTCCTCGACCGGACCGGACGCCTGACCACGGGCGGCTGGTCGGACCGGGTCGACCACCTCGCCGACCCCACGGCGGCACTGGACGTTCCCTGCCTCCTGCTGCGCCCCGACGGCCATGTCGCCTGGATCGGCGACGATCAGCGGGACCTGGACGACCACCTCTCCCGCTGGTTCGGCGGGCCCGCCGACTGACCGAAAAGCCTGTGGAGCCGAGAGGATCGGCGTCGCGGCCGACCGGCCGCTGCCTGCTGTACGCCCCGCGCGGCACGGGCGGACCGTCACTCGTCCTGCGCGACCCGCGGACGGGCACCGACGAGACCGTCTCGGACCAGCCGGCGGACGCGACGTGGTCCTCCAGTCCACGGCCGACGACATCGCGCCCGACGACACCAACGGCATGTCGGACGTCTTCGTACGCCACTCCGACTGATCGCCGGGTGCCGGACCGGCCGGCAGGACCGAGGCCCGGCGGCCTCACCGCCGTACGGTCGGATCGAGACCGCAGGTCCCCGAGGCCGAAGCGCCGTCCGCTCCCGTGAGCCCTACGGTGGCCCGGCCGTCGGCGTCGTGGCTGTAGGCGATCGTGCAGATCAGCTGGCGCAGCGCGGTCCGGTCCAGCCCCTCCACCGCGACGGGCACGTCGGCCTCGACGCCGTCGCCCGCGGCGGCCGCCTCCACCCGGACCGTCCGGCCCGAGGGGGCGGGCGGCAGGGACGTACCGAGCCCCGCCGCACGGTCCTGTTCGTCGGGACCGTGCAGCAGCGCGAGGATCACCTTCTCCGTCGGCACCGGCACGGTGTCCACGGTGACGGGGTCGAAGCCGGCGATCGGCCCTCCCTCGGGACCGTACTCGACGCCCCCGTTCACGGACCGGATCACCGGCGTGATGCCGCCGTCGGAGGAGTGGAAGAACAGCAGCATGTCGTAGTCGTGGTCGACGAACGTCTGGACGGTGGCGGGACCGCCCGCCTCGATCACATCGGTCTCCCGGATGCCACAGCCGCCGAGCAGCACCACCGCCGACACGACGGCGACCACGCCGGTACGCCGGGCCGACCGCGCACGCCTCATCCGTCGGCCTCTTCCACATGAAGCGGTATCTCCACGGTGAAGACGGCGCCGCCCGCGGGAAGGTTCCCGGCGCGGACGGTCCCGCCGTGCAGCCGTACGTTCTCCTGGGTGATCGCCAGCCCCAGTCCGCTGCCCGCCGACCGGGTGCGCGCCGCGTCCGCCTTGTAGAACCGGTCGAAGATGTGCGGCAGCACCTCCGGCCGGATGCCGGGTCCGCTGTCCGTGACCTGGACGATCAGTACGGGCGGGCCGGACGAGCGCGTTTCACTGCGCAGGCTCACGGTGACGGGCGCGTCACCGTGCCGCAGCGCGTTGCCGACGAGATTGGCGATCACGATGTCGAAGCGGCGCGGGTCGAGCCGGGCGCGGATGCCGGAGGGCAGCTCGGTGCGGACGCGGCCGTCGGTCCAGTGCCGGTGCTGCAGCGTCTTGCCGATGGTCTCCGCGAGGTCGACCTCGTCGCTGTTGAGCTCGGCGGCGCGGGCGTCGAAGCGGGAGATCTCCATCAGGTCCTCGACCAGCACGGCGAGCTTCCCGGTCTCGGTGCTGACCAGCCGGACCGCGCGGGCGGTGTCGGAGTCCAGCCGGCCGGCGTCCTCGTCCAGAACCTCGGTGACGGCGAGCATCCCGGCCAGCGGCGTGCGCAGTTCGTGCGAGACATCGGAGGCGAAGCGGCGGGCGCGTGCCTCCGCCTCGCGCAACTCGCGCACGGAACCCTCGAGTTTTCCGGCAGTCTCGTTGAACGTACGTGCCAGGTCGGCCAGTTCGTCGCTGCCGCGCACCGCGATCCGGGTGTCGAGCCTGCCGCTGCCCATGCTCTGGGCGGCCTTGCGCAGTTCCCGCACCGGTCGCAGCACGCTGCGCGCGGCCAGCAGACCGGGGATCAGCGCGACGGCGAGACCGGGCAGGGCGCCGTCCCGGGCGGCCAGCAGCAGCGCGTCCACGTTGAGCTGTTCGTCGGTCATCCGCATGACGGCGTAGAGCACCAGACCGCTCGGGAGCCTGCCCTCGGGGCCGGTCCTGAAGAGGGTGGGCATGGCGATGGTCAGATACGGCACACCGTCCCGCACGACCCGCTCGAAGCTGCCGTTGGGGTGGGCGTGCGCGGCCCGGCGCAGTTCCGGGGTGATGACGGTCGACACCGGGTTCTCACCGGAGGAGGCGCGGACCGAGCCGTACTCCGCGAAGACCACCCAGGGACGCGGTTTGCCCTTGCGGGCGATGTCGCGCAGGACCTCCTCCATTCCCTCCCTCTGTATGGGCAGACCCCAGCCGGTCTGCTGCACCTGGTCGCGGAACGAGGAGACCGCGGTGTCCTGGGCGGTCTTCAGCAGGGCGTTGCGGGCGTCGCGGTAGGTCAGCGCCGACGTGGCGCCCGCGCTGACGGCGGCCACCAGCAGGAAGGCGAACACCAGCCGGGTGCGCAGCCCGAACGCCCTCGAACGGGGCCGTCCGTCGGCGCGGGAGGAGCCCCGCGGAAGCCGAAGCCGAAGCCGCCGCGGCCGACCGGGACCGGAGGTCACAGCGGTCCGAAGCGGTAGCCGAAGCCCCGCAGCGTCTGGATGTAGCGGGGGCTGCCCGCCTCGTCCTCGATCTTCCCGCGCAAGCGTGCGACACACGCGTCGACCAGCCGGGCGTCGCCGTGGAAGCTGTGCTCCCACACGTGTTCCAGCAGCTGCTGTCTGCTGAACACCTGCTCGGGAGCGGCGGACAGATGGAGCAGCAGCTTGAGCTCGGAGGGGGCCAGCGCCACGTTCCGGCCCGACTTGGACACGCTCAGCCCCGCCCGGTCGACGGCCAGGTCGCCGTGCACCTCGATGGCCGTCCTGCCCTGGCCGGAGGGGGTGATGCGGCGCAGTACGGCACTGATCCGGGCCTCGATCACCTCGGTACGGGCGGGCTTGACGATGTAGTCGTCGGCACCGGCCTCCAGGCCGATCACCACGTCGAAGTCGTCGCCCCGCGCGGTGAGCATGATGATCGGCAGCTGGCTGCGCTCCCGGACCCGCCGGCAGACCTGCACCCCGTTCATGCCGGGGAGCATCAGGTCCAGCAGCATCAGATCGGGCCGGAACTCGGTCAGCGCGGCGAGACCGGCCTCACCGGTCGCCGCCGCGCGTACCTCGTGTCCACGGCGGCGCAGACCGAGCTCGACCCCTTCACGCACGGAAGGGTCGTCCTCGATGAGGAGCACGCGGGGCATGATCAGTTCTCCCTCGGTGATGGTCAGGACCGGGCTGCTCGCCGGCGGATGCCGGAGAGCAGGGCGCCGAGTTCGGTGAGCCGCAGCGGCCGCGCGAGCAGGGCGAAGATGAGCACGACGACAGCGGCCCCGGCGGTTGCGGCCGCGAGCGCTCCGGCCCGCCCGGCGTACAGCGCCGCCAGATGGCCCAGTGCGGCGGCGGGCACCGCGGCGACGACGAGCCGGGCGTGCGCCCCCGCGGCGGTCGACCGCAGCGGACGGGCGACGGCGAGCCGGCGGCTCAGCACCAGGGCGGTCACCGCCCAGCCCGCGCACAGCGCCACCGAGTACGCCGCCGCCATGCCGGTCACCGCCCAGCGGGCGGGGAGCAATTGGGTGGCCGCCGTGGACAGGCCCGCGTTGAGGGCGACGATCACCAGGTTGAGCAGGAACGGCGTACGGGTGTCGGAGAGGGCGTAGAAGGTGCGCGACAGCACGTACTGGCCCGACATGGCGACGAGTCCGGGCGCGAACGCCATCAGGATCGCGGCCATGGCAGCGGTGTCGTCGGCGCTGGTACGGCCGTACCCGAAGACGAGCGCCATCACCGGCTGGGCCAGGGCGAGCAGCAGGCACGCGGCGGGGACGACGGCGGACACGGAGGTGCGCAACGCCCGGGAGACGTCGCGGCGCAGGGCGGCGGTGTCCCCGTCGGCGGCGGCCGCGCTCATTCGGGGCATCAGCGCCGTCACCAGGGAGACCGTGATGATGCCGTGCGGTACGACCCACAGGACGTAGGCGTTGTTGTACGCGCTGAATCCGGGGCCGCCGTCCAGGCCCGCGGTCGTGGCCAGCCGGGTGGTGACCCAGTAGGCGGCCTGGTTGGCCAGCACCAGCAGCACCAGCCAGAAGGCCGCCCGCAGCGGGCGGGTCAGTCCGCTGCCGCGCCAGTCGAAGCGGGGCCGCCAGCGGAACCCCGCCGCGCGCAGCGCCGGGAGCAGGGCGAGGGTCTGGACGGCGATACCGGCCGTGGTGCCCCAGCCGAGCAGAGCCGTCTCGGCCCCGGTGAGGCCGTCCCCGCCGCCCGTCGCGACGGCCAGGTACAGGCCGAACACGGCGATGACGACCAGGTTGTTGAGGACCGGCGCCCACATCATCGCGCCGAACCGGCCGCGTGCGTTGAGGACTTGCCCGAGCAGGGTGAAGAGTCCGAGGAAGAGGATCTGCGGCAGACAGCAGCGGGCGAACGCGGTCGTCATGGCGGCCTGCCGGCCCCCGTAGTCGGTGTACGCGCCGACGATCGCGGGAGCCGCCCACACCGCGGCCGCGGTGATCGCCAGCAGGCCGGCCACACAGACGGTGACGAGCCGGTCGGTGTACGCGACGCCGCCGTCCGCGTGTTCCTTGGCCGCCTTGACCAGTTCGGGGACGAAGACGGCGTTGAGCGCGCCGCCGAGGAGGAGCATGTAGACGATCGTGGGCAGCGAGTTGCCGACCGCGTATCCGTCCGCCGTGGGC
The DNA here is from genome assembly GCF_000718785.1 of Streptomyces sp. NRRL WC-3626. Classification (GTDB taxonomy): domain Bacteria; phylum Actinomycetota; class Actinomycetes; order Streptomycetales; family Streptomycetaceae; genus Streptomyces; species Streptomyces edwardsiae. Next base: position 60,117 of record NZ_JOCA01000025.1, read on the forward strand.
CCGATGGTGCCCAGCGCCGCAGCGACCACGGCGGAGCGGGCGAAGCCGGTACCCCGGGAGACGACCGAACCCGCGGCCATGACGGCACTGCTGCGTGCCGTGGAGGCCGCCTTCGTACCGGGATCGGACCGTGTGTCGTCCGGCCGGGCGGCGGAACTGTCCGCACCGGTCGGAGCCATGGCGCTCACCGGCGGCTCAGATACGCCTGGAAGGCGCGGTACAGCGTCTGGTTGGCGGTGCCGCCCAACGGTCTCTCCCATTCCCCCAACGTCTCGACGACCTGCCCGCCGGTGCCGAGCTTCCACCGCAGCAGTCCGTACGCACGTTCGGCCGGGTCGAGAGTGGAGGGTACCCCGCGCATGTCGTAGACGTCGGCGCCGAGGGCGTGGGCGTCCTGCAGCATCCGCCACTGCAGGGCGTTGGAGGGCCTCACCTCGCGGCGGTGGTCGGCCGACGCCCCGGTCTGGTACCAGACCTTGCGGCCCACCGTGATCATCGTGTGGGCGGCGAGGATCTCACCGCGGTGACGGGCGAGATACAGCTTCATCCGGCCCGGCTCCTCGCGGTTGAGCGCCGCGTACTGACGCTCGTAGTAGGCCAGGGAGCGGCCGAGCCGGAAGCCGTCGCGCCGTTCGGTGAGGCCCAGCAACCGGTAGAACTCGGGGAGTTCGGCGGCGCTGCCCACGACCACCTCCACGCCCTCCTTCCGGGCACGACGCACATTGCGCCGCCACTCCTGGTTGAGCCCGGACCACAGCTGCTCGGCGGTGCGTCCGGCCAGCGGAACCCGGAAGACATGGCGGGGCTGCGCGTCCCCGTCCTCGGCGGTCCCGTCACCGCCGCAGCGGCGCCATCCCCGGGCGCGCAGCCGCTCGGCGACGGCGGTACCGAGCGGGTCGACCTCACTGGCGAGCACGTCCCGCAGCCGCCGGCCCGGTCCGGCGTGCGGCTTGAGCGCGGCGGCGTCCCAGCGCCGGAACGCGGGGGAGGGGCCGATGCGTACGGCGAAGACGCCCACGTCGCGCAGCCGGTCGAGCAGCGGGGTGAGCCAGACGTCGATGTCGGGGTCCGACCAGTCGGCCACGGGCCCTTCGGGCAGGTAGGCGAAGTACCTGCGGGTGCCCGGGAGCTGACGCAGCAGCACCAGTGCCGCGCCGCTCAGCGTCCCCGACCCCGGATCCGGATCCGTTCCCCAGCCGAGCAGCCGGGCCCGCCAGCCCTCCTTGACGTCGGCCCAGGAGGGGCACTGCAGGAAACCGGGGCCGAGGGCCCGGCCGGCGGGCGACGCCAGGAAGTCACGGTAGGCCTCCGGCTTGACGGGTCCGAGGTACATGGGGCCCTTCCCGGTCGGGGGCACACGGCCGGGCGGTACGAGGAGTGCTGACACGGTCCGAGCCTCACCTTCTCCCCGGCTGGTCAACGGGGACGACGGTGATGCTCACAACGGGGCATGACCGCTCCGCGCGGCGAATGTGACGGGACCATGACCGTTCCTCCCCAACCGGGGTCACATGGCTCCGCGGCGGCCGACCTGGCCTTTTCCGGCTCTAAGGTCACGAAAGTCCGCCAGTCGTCGCGGAGTCGTCTCTCGTCCCGGAGGTCCCTGTGCATCGCACACGTGTGTTCGCCCCTGCCCCGATACGGGCCGCCGTCGCCGCGGCCCTGCTGGCGCCGCTCGCCGCCTGCTCGTCCGGTCCGTCGCCGTCCGCGCCGGACGCGACCTCGACCGGGCGGCCCGCCGGCCGCCCCGTCACGGTCACCGTCACCCCCGAGGGTCGGGAGGCCGCGCCGGGACGGCCGGTCACGGTCACCGCCTCGCACGGACGCCTCACCTCGGTGACCGTCACCGACGCCGAAGGCCACCGCCTGCCCGGCAAGGTCACGCCCGGCGGCGACAAGTGGACCTCGGAACGGAGGACCGCGCCCGGCACGGCGTACACGGTCACCGCCGTGACCCGTGGCGAGGGCGGCGCCGCCGGCAGCACGAAGGCCTCCTTCACCACGGTCGGGGCGGACAAGGTCAACAAGGTCGACTGGCGTCCGGGCACCGGCACCACCGTCGGCGTGGCCCAGCCGATCTCCCTGGTCTTCGACAACCCGGTCAGGAACCGGGCCGAGGTGGAGAAACAGCTCGAGGTGACCACCTCGGACGGCACCGAGGGCTCCTGGGGCTGGATACGCGACTGGTCGGGCAGGGACAGGGTCGACTGGCGTCCGAAGTCGTACTGGAAGCCCGGCACGAGGGTGACCTTGAACGCCGCGCTGAACGGCACGGACTCGGGCCCCGACGGCGGCTGGTTCGTCCGCGACTACACGACGGCCTTCACCGTCGGCGCCCGGCAGATCGTCGAGGTCGACCTCGACCGCCACCGGCTCGCACTGGTCCGCGACGGCGAAACCGTACGGACCATCCCGGTCTCCGGCGGCACACCCGGCGGCGACAAGCGCTCCTGGCGCGGCACGGCCGTGCTGATGGCCAAGGAGGGCACGATCAACATGAACTCCGAGACGGTCGGCCTCGGCGACGCCTACGACAAGATGGTCGACTACTCGATGCGGCTGACCTGGTCGGGCATGTACGCGCACGCCGCCCCGTGGAACGCCCGCCACTTCGGCAACGCCAACCGCAGTTCGGGCTGTATCGGCATGAGCGACGCGGACGCGGCCTGGTTCTACCGGCAGGTGCGGCCGGGTGACCCGTTCGAGATCACGGGCAAGGAGACCAAGGGCGTGGTCGACGAGGGGAACGGCTTCGGCGCGTGGAACGTGCCGTGGAGCGACTGGAAGAAGAAGAGCGCGCTGCGGTGAAGGACGACCGCCGGCTCAGACGAGGGCGGCCGCCAGGCAGGCGAACGCGGCGACGATGACGGCGACGCGGAGGTAGTGGAAGCGGTCCCAGCGCTCCATCTGCCGCTTCCAGTCGGCGGGCCGGTTCTCCGGGGTCCATGTCTTGCCCCGGTTGTTGATCGGGACGAGCAGCAGGACCGACATGATCACACTGACGATCAGGAGCGCGGCGCCGGTGACGACCAGGCCGGTGCCGTGGCCGTGCCGGTCGGCGACGGCCCAGAGTGCGGCGAGGACGACCGAGCCGATGTACCAGACCGGCATCACGGCGCCCAGCATCCGGCCCCCATGGGCGCGGGCGAGCTGGCCGCTGTCCTCCGGGAGGGCGTTGAAGATCCGGTTCATGACGAAGGCGACGGAGAACTCCACCCCCACCATCACGCCCACGACCACGATGGTGACGACCTGAAGCGCGTTGAGCATGATGACTCCCTGGATCTAGCGCTGCTAGCTGATGAGGCAACGCTAGCTCTACTGCCGCTCGCTTGTCTAGCGGTGCTAGGATTCGAGGCATGTCGGTACAGGAACGCAAGGAGCGCGAGCGGGCGGACCGCGAACGCCTCATCGTGGCGACGGCCCGCGAGCTGGCCGAGCAGCAGGGGTGGGACGCGGTCACCACCCGCCGGCTCGCCGAGCGCATCGAATACAGCCAGCCCGTCCTCTACAGCCACTTCCGCGGCAAGCGGGAGATCATCGGCGCGGTCGCCCTCCAGGGGGCCACCGAGATGGCGGTGGCGCTGCGGGCCGCGGCCTCGGCGGCGGACCACCCGCGCGCCAGGGTCAGCGCCCTCGCTCGCGCCTACCTCGACTTCGCCGCACGCAACCCGGCGGTCTACGACGCCATGTTCCAGCTCGACGGCGGCCTGGCGTTCGCCGAGGAGGACACCCCCGAACCCCTGAAGGAAGGCTTCGCCGCCCTGCTGGACAACCTCAGCGACGCCGCCGGGGATGGCGTCCATCCGGGGCTGTTCACCGAGGTGTTCTGGGCAGCCCTGCACGGGCTGGCGACCCTGACCCGGGCGGGAAGGCTCCCGCCGGGAGACGCCGAGCGCAGAACGGAACTGCTGGTGGACCGGCTCGCTATGCTCTGAGGCCGGTGGCTGGTGGAGCACCCGGAGAACGGCCGAAGCCGGCGAGCGCGCGGAAGTCGTCCACACGCAGACCGACCCGCGGATCGACGTGGTGCAGCAGCCCCGGCGCCCGATGGTGGGCGCTCACGTACGCCCGGTCCAGCTCACTCAGCTCGTCGTCCACCCAGGCGAAGGGCCGGCCGCCGGCGTACTCCACCACCGGACCGGTCTTCCAGTGGACACCGTCAGGACGCTCCCGGAGCAGGACGTCACCGAAGTCGACGAAGGGGAGCGCCGGAAGCCCGAGCACCGGTGCGATCCACCGGTTGGCGTCGCCCATCCACGTGGTGGCCCAGCACAGGTCGAAGCCGAGCCGGAGCAGGATGCGCCCGTGCTCCGGATCGAGCCAGACCCGCAGCGGACGCCGCCGGGACGAGAGGTCACCGTCCTCACGCTCCACGGGCACCCTCAGCGTCGTGTAACCGTCGGGACGCCGCTCCGGCTTGGCCGCATAAGGGTTGAGCGGCCCGTCCACGTCGAGGAACAGCAGCGGTCGGCTCACGATCTCCATCCCTCCGGGATCTCGGGCACTGTCGACTGGCCCGGTCAGCCTAGCCGCGAGGACCGTCTCCGCCGTCGGAGGCAAGACGGTCGCGGTGACGCGGACGCACTGTTGACACCGTCCGTCCCACCGACACGGCCGGCCGCACCCAGCCGGACCTCGCCGTGCCCAACGCCCAGGGGTATCTGTTCGACGCGGTGGTGCGGCACCCGGTGAACGTCGTGTGACGGACGGCGGCAGCGCGGTCGCGACCCGGTCCCCCTGATCGGACCGGATCGCGGTGGTCGGGTCCGGCCGGGGTCCCGGCAGGCAGGGTGGACAGCGAAAGGAGGCCTCGTGATCTCGGCACTCAACCGACTCGTGGATCTCGTCGAGGAGCACATCGCGGAGGAGTTCGACGTCCGCGGAGTGGCCGCGGAGGTGGGCACGACCGGTTACCACCTGCGCCGGATGTTCTCGTCGCTGGCCGGCATGCCGCTGTCGGAGTACGTCCGCCGGCGTCGTATGACCCTCGCCGCCGCCGACGTGGTCCGGGGTGATGACGATCTGCTCACCATCGCCGTCCGGCACGGATACGGCTCGACCGAGGCGTTCGGCCGGGCGTTCCGCGCGGTCCACGGCGCCGGCCCCGGTGAGGTACGCCGCGAGGGAGGCCCCCTGCGCACACAACCACAGCTCAGGTTCCACCTGACCGTCGAAGGGAGCGTCCCCATGGACACCCGCCTCATCGACCGCCCCGCGTTCCGGCTGATCGGACACGCGGCCCGCGTCCCGCTCATCCACCATGGTGTCAACCCGCACATCCAGGAGCACATCACCGCACTGCCGCCGGAGGAACACCCCCGGCTGAAGGCCCTCGGCGACACCGAACCGGGCGGCCTGCTGCAGGTGAGCGACGACGTCGACCCCGACGGCAGGGAGGGCACCGAGCTGACCTACCTGCACGGGGTCGCCGTATCCCGGAACACTCCGGCCCCCGAGGACCTCGACGCCATCGAGGTACCGGCCGGCAAGTGGGCGGTCTTCCGTACCGCCGGACCGCATCCGCAGGCCCTGCAGACGACCTGGGCCGCGACCGCCACCGAGTGGTTCCCCTCGAACCCGTGGCGCCTGCGGCCCGGCCCCTCGATCGTCGCGGTCCTCGAGCGCGCGGACGACTTCAGCACCGCCTCCTGCGAGCTCTGGCTGCCCGTCGAACCTGCGTGACCGGCACGGCGGACCGTCCGCAGTGCCTTCTCCACCGGCGCCGAGGGCGGTCGATCGGTACTCGACCCGTGCGGGTGAGCCGGGGTGGCCACCTTCTGACGCCGGCTTGAACGGTCGATACGGACACGGAGAGGACACGCGTGCTGAGAATCGGCCTACTGGGCGCAGGCCCTCGCACCCCCGGCCGGCATACGCGGCCGGGCCGAGCCGGCGGGAGGGCCCGTGCTCATTCGGGAGGCCTCCCGCCCGGAGTGATCAGCCCCGTCTCGTAGGCGTGGACGACGGCCTGGACACGGTCGCGCAGATCCAGTTTCGACAGGATGCGGCCGATGTGGCTCTTGACCGTGGTGGGGCTCAGAAAGAGCCGGGAGGCGAGTTCGGCGTTGCTGAGCCCCGTCGCCAGCAGCCGCAGCACCTCGAGTTCACGCGGGGTCAGGGCGGACAGATCCCGGTGCGGGGCGATGGTCCGTGGCTCTTCGCTCGGCGCGAAGCGCTCGATCAGCCTGCGGGTGATCGTGGGGGAGAGCAGGGCGTCCCCGGACTGCACCAGCCGCAGCGAGGCGACCAGGCGTTCGGGGGTGACGTCCTTGAGGAGGAAGCCGCTCGCGCCCGCCGTGAGCGCGGCGTAGACGTAGTGGTCGAGGTCGTAGGTGGTGAGGATGACGACGCGGGTCTCCCGGGTGCTCTCACCGGCGAGGATGCGTCTGGTGGCCTCGATACCGTCCATGCCCGGCATCCGGATGTCCATCAGGACGATGTCGGGCCGCGTGCGGCGGACCGCCGAGACGGCCTCCGCCCCGTCGGCGGCCTCGGCCGTCACGTCGATGCCGTCCGCGGCCAGGATCATCCTGAATCCGGTACGCACCAGAGCCTGGTCGTCCGCGATGACGGCCCGCAGCGCCGGCCCGGCCGCCGTCATTCCGCGCTCCTCGGGATCCGGGCCGTCACCCGGTAACCGCCGGTGCCGGTCGGCCCGGCCGTCAACTCGCCCCCGTAGACGGCCAGTCGCTCACGCAGCCCCAGGTGCCCGCGGCCGCTGCCCGACACCGCGGGCCCGGCCCGCCCGCCACCGGTGTCCGTCACCTCGATCCGCAGAGTGCCGTCGGTGCAGCCGATGGAGACGAACGCCTGCGCGCCGTGTGCGTGCTTGATCGTGTTGGTCAGCGCCTCCTGCACGACGCGGTAGGCCGCAAGGCCCACCCCCGGCGGCAACGGCTCCGGCGGCAGCGACCGCTCGACGCTCACGGGCGTCCCCGCCGCGCGCACGCGGGCGACCAGGGCGTCGAGCTGCGCGAGTCCGGGCTGGGGTTCCAGGCCGTCGGGCCTGTCCTGGTCCGGTCCCGCCAACAGGCCCATCACATGGCGCAGTTCGGCCATGGCGGCCCTGCCGCCCGCCTCGACGGCCAGCAAGGCCTCCTTCGCCTGCCCGGGCACCGAGTCCATCACCTTGCGGGCCGCGCCCGCCTGGATCACCATCACGCTCACATTGTGGGTCACGACATCGTGCAGCTCGGCGGCGATACGGGCACGCTCCTCCTCGACGGCCCGGCGCATGGACTCGGCCTGGGCCGCCTGCAGTTCGGCGACCCGTACCCGGCTGGACACCAGCCGCAGCCGCAGCAGACGGACGAGACTCGCCAGCATTCCCGCCACCAGCAGGACGAAGCCCGGACTGGACCATCCCGGGACCATGGGATCCGCGTTCCGGAAGGCGAAACCGGACAGTACGGCGGCGAGTACCAGGACCCCGATCGCCATGATCCGGTAACGGCTGTGCACGACGGCGGTGTAGGCGGCGACGACACAGGCCGAAACCGTGATCCAGGAGGCGGCGTCGCCGATGACCAGGCTCGCGCCCAGCGTCGTCGTGAAGACGGCCAGCGGATACCGGCGCCGCAGTGCCAGCGGCAGCGTCGACAACATGATCAGCGACCAGGGCACGGACGGAAGTCCGTTCTCCACGGGCGCCTGATCGGGGCCGGGCGGTGGTGGCGCCGGGAAGCCGTTCCCGACGTCGACCACCGGCGGGTGGACGCCCACCGGCCCCTCACCGGGGTGGTTCCGTGCCACGTACAGAGCGACGACGGTCAGGACGACCGCCAGCACCACATCGGCGCGTACCGCTCGCCCCGTCGGCGGCGCACCCCTGCCCTCGGGGCGCAGCGCGTCGAGAAGCTGCATGCGCCGGTGTTCCGTCTCCATCCGCCCATTCTGCTGGGCCCCGCACCCGGCCCGCGTCCACCTGTCCGACCGGGGCATCCTCCTCAGGTCGTCCTCCTCGGGCAGGAGTCCGCGACCGGTTCGTCCGCGGGAAGGAGCCGATGCCGTTTCCGCGGCCGACGCGCCCCACCGGCGGCGCTCCTAGGTTCAACGGCATGTCGTTTCCCGAAGAGCGCAAGGACGGACAGCCCGCATGCATCACGTGATCGAACTGGAGGGCGTGGCGAAGCGCTACGACAGCGGCGGCGCGCCGGTGCTGGGACCGCTCACGCTCAGCGTCGCCAAGGGGGAGGCCCTTGCCGTGACGGGGCCCTCCGGCAGCGGCAAGTCCACACTGCTGAACCTCGTCGCCGGGCTGGACAGGCCGACGGAGGGTTCCGTGACCGTGGCGGGGCGGCGGATCGACCGGTGGGGAGAGCGCGCCCTCGCCACGTTCCGCCGCGCGCACATCGGTATGGCCTTCCAGTTCTTCAACCTCCTCGACGACCTCACCGTCACGGACAACATCCAGCTCCCGGCCCGGCTGACCGGCACCGGCCGGCGGGCAGCCGAGGCCCGCGCGGATGAGCTCATGGAGATGCTGGGCATCCAGAAGCACGCCCGCGCCCACCCGGGCCGGCTGTCCGGAGGCGAACGTCAACGGGTCGCCGTCGCACGGGCGTTGGTCAATCGGCCCGAACTGCTGCTCGCCGACGAGCCCACCGGTGCGCTGGACACCGCCTCGGGCCACGACGTCCGCGATCTGCTGACGGATCTGCACCGGGCCGGCCAGACCATCGTGCTGGTGACCCATGACCCGGCACTGGCGGCGGCGTGCGCGACCCGCACCATCCACCTGGTCGACGGCCGCCTGGCCCTCGACACATGTGCGGGGGCCGCCCGATGAGCCCGTTCGGCAACGGCGCGCTGGGACGGGTCGTACGCTCCGGGGTCGGCCGCCGTCGCGTGCAGACCGTGGTGATCGCCGTGGCCACGATGATGGCCGTCGCCTCGGCCGTGGTCGCCGGGGCACTGATGGTCGCCGCGGCCGCGCCGTTCGACCACGCCTTCGCCGAGCAGCGGGGCGCCCATCTCACGGCACAGTTCGACCCGGCCAGGACGAGTGCCGCGCGGCTGGCGGAGACCGGGCGGCTGGACGGCGTCACCGCGAGCGCGGGCCCGTATCCGTCCACGGCGTTCCGCCCGGTGGACCGGACCGGATTCCGGCTGCCGACGCTGACCCTGGTCGGGCGGCTCGCCCCGGACGGTGACGTCGACCGCGTGGAACTGGCGTCCGGCCGGTGGGCGGGGGAACCGGGCGAGATCGTGCTGAGTCCGTCGTTCGAGGGGCCCGGCGTCGAGATCGGGTCCGCCCTCAGGGCGTCCGGTACCGCGAACGGCCCGGCGCTCACGGTCGTCGGCTTCGCCGTGTCGAGCGGCAGGAGCGCCGACGCCTGGACCACACCGGCCCAGGTCGACGCGCTGGCGGCACAGGGCGGTCCGGTCACGAGCCAGATGCTCTACCGCTTCGACTCGTCGGGCACCGAGAGGCAGATCCTCGCCCACCGGGAGAAGATCGCCGGCTCCGTGGAGCCGGGGGCGCTGCTGGGTACACAGTCCTGGCTGGACACCAAGCGCGCCGCGGACCAGGGAGCGGCGGCGACCGTCCCGTTCGTGACGGCGTTCGGTGTGCTCGGCATCGTCATGTCGGTGATCATCGTCAGCAGTGTGATCAGCGGCGCCGTCGGCACCGGCCTGCGCAGGATCGGCATCCTCAAGGCCATCGGCTTCACTCCGGGCGAGATCGTCCGCGCCCATATGGCGCAGGCGCTGATTCCGGCGTCCGTCGGCATCGGCGCGGGAGTGCCGCTGGGCAACCTGCTCGCGATGCCGCTGCTGGCGGACACGGAGTCGTTGTACGGCACCGTCTCCCTCTCGGTGGCCTGGTGGGTGGACATCGCGGTGCCGGCCGCCGCCCTGCTCGTCGTAGGGCTCGCGGCACTGATCCCCGCCCTGCGGGCCGGAAGGCTGCACACGGTCGAGGTTCTCGCGGTCGGCCGGGCGCCACGCACGGGGCGCGGACGGTGGGCGCACCGGACGCTGGCACGGCTGCCCCTGCCGCGGCCGGTGACCCAGGGCCTCGCCACCCCCTTCACCCATCCGGTACGCGCCCTCGCGATGCTGCTCGCGGTGGCGTTCGGCACGGCCGCGGTGACCTTCGCGGTGGGTTTGACCTCCTCCCTGAGCGCGGTCGGCTCCTCGCAGGATCCGGAGAACCGTGCCGCGGTCACGGTCACGACGGCCGTACCGCACACCATCGCCGCTCCACCGCCCCCTCCGGTCGGGGGCGGCGAGCAGCCCACCCCGTCCCCGGCGAACGGCGAGACGGCCGAGCCCGCGGCCGCGGACCCGGCGAAGGTGCGGTCCGCCCTCGACTCCCAGGCGGGCACGGCGTCGTACTACGGCACGCTGCGGACCGAGGTCGCCGTGGCCGGGCTCTCCGGCTCGGTCCGGGCGAGCCTCTACGAAGGCGATGCGCGCGAGGGCGGCCGCGCGATGCTCTCAGGCCACTGGATCAGCGGAAAGGGGCAGGTCGTGGTGCCCACGCGTTTCCTGGAACGGACCAGCACGGAGGTCGGTGACACGATCCGACTGACGCATGAGCGGGAGAGCGCCGACCTGCGCATCGTGGGCGAGTCCTTCGACACCTCGGCCAACGCGCAGGAGATCCACGCGGACATGGCGAACTTCCCCTCCGCCGAACCCAGTACCTTCCTCGTCGAGGTGAAGCCCCAGGTCTCCGCCGACGCGTACGCCCACCGACTCGCGGCGGTGGTACGGCCGCTGGGAGGCGACGCCACCACCACGCCCCCGGCGGAGCGGAAGGGCGTCATCCTCGTCATGGACGCGATCACACTGCTGCTCACCCTCATGCTGGTGTGCGTGGCCGGCCTCGGCATTCTCAACTCCGTGGTCCTCGACACCCGGGAACGCGTCCACGACCTGGGCGTCTGCAAGGCGATCGGCATGACGCCACGGCAGACCATGGCTCTCGTGCTCTCCTCGGTGGCGGCGGTCGGTGTGCTCGGTGCGCTGACGGGTGTGCCGGTGGGGTACGCGTTGCACGGCCTCGTCATGCCGGTCATGGGCCGCGCGGTGGGTACGGGCATGCCGTCGTCCGTCCTCGATGTGTACGCCCCGGTTCAGCTGCTCCTGCTGGGGTCGGGCGGCGTCGCCCTCGCCGTGCTGGGCGCGCTGGTCCCGGCCGGCTGGGCGGCGAAGGTCCCTGTGGCGACGGCGTTGCGCACCGAATAGCGTCAGACGGACCGCAGGCGTCGCAGCGCGTCACGGGCGTACGAGCCGTTGGCCGCGGCGGCCCTCTTCACCCGGGCGCCGGTGTCCGCCGTGCGGACGGCCGCCGCGAGCTTCCCGGCCTGGGTGAAGTGTTCGACGAGCGCGGATCGCAGCAGACGGTCGAACCGCGGGCCCCGGGCGGCCTCCAGGGCCCGCAGCTCCTCGGCGTTGACCATGCCGGGCATGTCGTGCCCCTTGTGCGGGTTGTCGTCGGGCAGGCCGGCGTCGCTCAACAGGGCGCGCAGAGCGACCAGTTCGGCACGGTGGTGGTCCGCGGTGCCGGACGCCCAGTCCTTGAGGCCCCGGCTGCCGCTCCGTCGCGGTGCGAGGCGAAGGACGTACCGGGCCTGGTCGTCCATGGCGATCAGGAGCTGGGTCCAGCCGATGTCGGTGGTGGTCAGGCCGCCGTGCGAGGCGGCAGCCGACGCCGGGATGGGCCGGGACGGACCAGGTGACGAACCGGCGCACCCCGGCACGGCCAGCGCGCACACCAGAAGGACGGCACCGAGGGCGCTCGGTCGGCGTGAAGCCGTGACATCGCGCATCGCTGCTCCTTCGGCTCGGCGGACGTGCCGGGGTACGGGACGGACGGACCGGTGATCAGGACGGCCTGCCGTCCGCTCCGCACTTGACGATGACGTTGATGCAGTCGGTCACCCTGCGGGCGAGTTCGTTCTGCGGCCATGCGTTGAAGAAGTCGCCGTGCATGGTGTAGCCGGGGCCGGACGCCAGGCGCAGTCCCTGGGTGCTGCCGGAGACCGGGTAGCGCAGGACCTGGCGGAGTTTGGGCACGGGCACCGGATGGCCGGCCGGGCACGCTCCGTTGACCGGGTAGGACATGTGGCTCTTGTGGTCGGGGGAGTCCAGATCCCTGCCGTTCCAGCACTGCGGGAAGTCCAGGTAGGACTCCAGCATCGATCCCGCGGGGCAGTTCACGAAGTCCTTCGAGGGATTGACCTCGCCGTGGTGCAGACACGACCAGCGGGCCACGGAGGTGGGATCGTCGACGCCGGTCGCCTTGGCGTTGCCGGCCACGATCCGCAGTCCCTGCGGGAACGGACGGATGCGCTGGATGATGTCGTCCCGCACCCCTTCACCCAGGTAGTAGAAGGTGGTGCCGGTGGGTTCCACGGGCTGATCACCGCGGTACATCGTGGGCACCCAGTACGACGACGTGTCCACGGCCGGACTGCAGGTGGAGGACGAGCCCAGCAGGTCGGTGACATCGGTGTGCGCGTCGGTGACCCGGCTGCCGAAGAAGCTGTGCATGTGAGAGGCCCCGGGCAGGCCCGGCAAGACGATCGGGTCGTCGGGGAGCCGGTGGCTGTAGGGACACTCGGCGAGGAATTCCGCGACCCGGACCACCTGGGCGGCCTGGGGAGCGGCATCGAGCTCGGTGGGCTTCGTGGCGCCGCCCGGTGCGGCCGCACCGCCGTACAGGGTGGCGAGCAGCAGGCCCAGGGCCGCCAGGGCGGTCGGCCAGGCGCGACGCCGGCGGGGGCTCTCCGCGGGCGGGTGTGCGGACGTTCTCAGCACAGCACTCCTCCTAAGGAAGTGGTGGGGGCTGCCGGAACCGGTCCCGGAACCGGTTCCGGGGCCTGGCGAGAGTGAAACGGCACTGTCATGTCGCCGTCAATACTGCTCGTAGAGATCGGTACATCCCGATGCCCGGATGCCTTCAACACGTGACGCCTCGCGAGGTCACGGTGTTGACGGCCGGGCGAGCCCGCTGCTTCACTCGGCGCCGCGACGGACACGAGACCGCGAGCGGCGGCCCTGTCCGGCGGCGGCACACGGGGAAAGGGGCGCCCAGTTGCGGGTCACCATCGCGGACGTGGCCCGGATCGCGGGCGTGAGCAAGACGACCGTCTCACGCGTGCTCAACACGCGTGGCGAGGTGGACCGTTCGACCAGGGCCCATGTCCGGGAGGTCATCGACCGGCTGGGCTACGTGCCCAGTTCGGGTGCGGTGGGTCTGGCCCGGGGGAGCAGCCGTACCGTCGGCATGCTGGTGCCCTCCGTGACCTGGCCGTGGATGGGCGAGGTCCTCCAGGGGGTCGTCGACACCGTCGAGGAAGCCGGGTTCGGGCTGCTGCTGTTCACCTGCAACCGGGGGGCCGAATCCGTCGGGCGGTTCACCCGCCAGGTCTCCGCGGGGGCCTTCGACGGACTGCTCGCCGTGGAGCCGGAGGACACCCTGCCGATGCTGGCGGCACTGCACCGCAAGGGACTCCCGGTCGTACTGATCGACGACCGCGGCCGGCATCCGGAGTTCCCCCACGTCACCGCCGCGAACCACGAGGGAGGCGCCGCGGCCGCGCACCATCTGCTGGCCGCGGGCCGGCGCACGCCCCTCGTCCTCACCGGACCCCTGCGCTTCGGCTGTGTACGCGACCGCCTCGACGGCTTCGCGACCGCCTGCGCCGACGGCGGCCACCCGCTGGATCCCGCACTCGTCGTCGAGAGCGACTTCACCGAGGCCGACGCGCGGGAAACCGTCACCCGGCTGCTCGGCGAGGGACGCGTCTTCGACGCCGTGTTCGCCCACAACGACCTCGCCGCCATCGGCGCACTGGCGGCCCTGCGCACCGCCGGCCTGCGCGTACCCGGCGACGTGGCCGTCATCGGCTTCGACGACATTCCCGCGGCCCGCCTCACCCACCCCTCCCTCACCACGGTCCGCCAGCCGATGAGGGAGATGGGAGAGACCGCGGCACGGATGCTCCTCGCACTTCTCCAGGGCGGGGAGCCGCCCGCTCCCTCCGCCGTGCTGCCCACCTCGGTGGTCGCCCGGCAGTCCACGACGGGCGTGTGACCGCGCGGGCTCCGGGACTTGGCCGGTGAGCCGCGGAACCGGCAGACGTGGTCCGGCGGGACACCCACGCGGGGCTTCGGCGCCGGACGGCATCGGTCACCACCGTGCGCGACGCCGGCCCCTATGCGGCCAGTGTCTCGTCCTCGCGGGAGGCGCTCGTACGCTCCGCGTACTGGGCGAGCAGGCTGTCCGCCGTGCGCAGGGCCTGCTCGGGGGTGCGGGCTCCCGTCATCACGCACAGCGTGTACGTCGTGTCCTCGAGCACCCTGCTGGTGTGGCCGGTGGGGAGCACGTCGTGTTCGATGCGTGCCTGAGCGAACCGGGCGAGCACCGCGCGCAGCTCCTTCTCCGCCGGTCGGATCATGGTGAAACCTCTCCCCTCGCAAGCCCGGCAGCGGGATGGACCGCTGCCGGGCGTGACTGTCTCGATGGCATCCGACGCACCCGATGACCACCGGGCGCCGTCAGGCAGACCTTCGTATGCCCCGGGCCGGAAGATCTACGCGCTCCTTGCAGCCGGGTGGGCAGGAGTCCGTGCCGCGACGGATTCGGAGCGGCCTAGCAGGCGACGGCTTCCTCCACTGTCTCCCGTGCCTTCACCACCGTATCGACTCCCGTCAGTTGCAGGAGTCGCAGCAGCTGCTGCGTCGGGGCCGCCACGCGCAGATCGGTCACCCTGTGAGTGCGTATCAGGAGGTTCAGCAGTGACGAGTCGGCGAAGGTGATGCCGGAGGCGTCCAGGACCACCTTCGGATGCACCTTGGCCGCGCTTTCCAGCGCGTGCGCCAAGGGCGTGACCGACTCGATGTCGTAGGAACCCTGTGCGCGGATCACCCACGTGCCGCAGTGCTCGTGCTGCACCATCCTGGTCTGGTTCAAGACCTGCAGCCGGCTCTCGCCGGCAGCGATCGAGCGCCCAGTGACCGCTGCGTCCAAAGACACCTTGAACCCTCTCTGCTTCCGTCCGGGCTAGATCATGCCGTCCATTGCATGAAAAGTGTGTCATGTATCTGGTGTCCAGTAAAGACGGTCGTAGAATGCCGTGCATGGTTGAAGTGCCTGGATCTCACTCCGGATGGACGTTCGTCACCAACCACGCGCGCGTGCTGGCAGCCATCGCCGACAATCCGAACGTCCGGATCCGTGACATCGCCGCCCACTGCCGGCTCACCGAACGTGCCGTCCAGCGGATCATCTCCGACCTCGAGCAGGGCGGATACCTGTCCCACACCCGCGATGGCCGTACCAACACCTATCGCATCGAGCCGGACAACGTGCTGCGCCACCCTGCTGAAGCGGGCCTGTCGGTGGCCGCGTTGCTCTCGCTGCTCGTCCAGGACGAGACCGACCGGACCGGGAAGCCCGGCGGCAGGGACGTGCGACGAGATCGTCCGACCGCTGGGTAGGGTGCTGCGGTGCGCACCGTCGAGCTTCTGTTGGATGAGGCGGCAGACCTGGTGGTCCGGGAGGCCTGGCGGCGGCTCGCGGACGCGGGGCTGCCCAGCCAGGCGCGCCATCGCTCACCGACCAACAGCCCGCACCTCACCTTGGCCGCCTGCCCGGAGCTGACCGCCCCGATTCGCTGGGAACTCGCCCAGGTGGCCGCCGACCTGCCGCTTCCGGTGCGGTTCACCGGCGTGGTCCGCTTCGAGCGGCCCACCTCGGTGCTGGCCTGGTCGCTGGATCTCGACTCCGCGCTGGCCGGTCTGCACCAGCGGGTGTGGGAGGCGGTGGCCTCGGACAGCCGGCCCGAGTCCCTCAGCCCTTTTCACCGGCCTGGGCGTTGGAGCCCGCACATCACCCTCGGCCGGACCCGGCGGTCAGGTGCTTTCGCCGGTCGGCGCATCCCCGAACTGCTGCCGGCGCCGCCGCTGTCGGTCCGGCTGACCACCTTGCGCAGCTACGACACCGAGACCGGCGCCCTGGAGATTCTGGAGCCCAGCCCCTGAGGCTCCGACGCCGATCTGTCACGAAACCCCCGGTCAGCCGGGAGAGCACCTCCAGATCGTCCGTCGGGGCGGGGCCAGGCCGAGGGGACGCGGAGGGCCCGTGGGCGCGTCCGGGCCGTATCCCACGAAGGGACTGGTCGCGGGGAAGGACGGGACGAGCAGCAGGCTCCGTCCGCACCATGGCCGTCGAATGTCGAGCGCGAGGGCAGGTGAAGAGGCGGGGGCCGGCACCGCCATGACGGGGCGGGAGTGAGCCCGAGGAGCAGCGGAATCCTTCTTGGTACGGTGCCCCGATGCCAGCGATCAAGAAGTTCCAAGTCACCTTTGACTGCGCCGAACCCGAGCGCCTCGCCCGCTTCTGGTGCGAGGTGTTGGGGTACGTCGTACCGGCGCCACCGCAGGGATGTGCCACCTGGGACGAGTTCAAGCAGTCGCAACCCCCTGAGCAGCGGGATGCATGGTTCGCCTGCATCGACCCCGTGGGTGTGGGCCCGCGACTGTACTTCCAGCGCGTCCCCGAGGGGAAGGCTGCCAAGAACCGGCTGCATCTTGATGTGCGGGTCGCCACCGGACTCGTGGGTGAGGAGCGCCTCGCCGCGCTCGAGGCCGAATGCGCACGGCTGGTCCCGCTCGGCGCGGTACACGTCCGGACGCTCTATGACGGCAAGGACGCCTGCATCCCGATGCAGGACATCGAGGGCAACGAGTTCTGTCTTGACTGAGCGTGGCCACCGCCCGAGTGGCCGAGAAATGGGGGGCTCAGGCCTTCGGGGTCATGCCCTGGACGGGGCAAGCGGCTGGGCGGCCGGCGTGCAGCGGCAGGCGTCGTGCCGCCCGGCAGTACGGACGCTCCTGTCGGCCCAGGGCCGCTGCCGCTGGGCATTCACGACATGGTCGACCGGGGTACCGGGAGGATCGCTACCTCCGTATGCCGAAGAACTCGTCGAGCACTTCGACGGTGTCGATGTCCTGGTTGGTCCTGCCGAGTAGGGCGGGTCCCTTGGCGGGGCCGGGGATGGTGTGACCGCCCCCATGCACCGTGTACAGCACCACCGTAGGCCGTTCTTGCTGCTGGTAGGTGGTGCGCTCTACGGATGTTCCGTCGGTGGAGCCGGGCCGCTGCGGCAGTCGGCTGCTGACCGGTTCGTCGGTGATGCCGTTGTGTTCTGCGAAGTAGGCTGCGGTCTGCGGCGCCGAGAGGCTCCGCCCGCCGACCTTGAACAGCTTCCGCATCCACCAGCGCATCTCGCCACCCGCGTAGGGGACGATGCGGTCCTTGGTCCCATGGATCAGAGCCACCGGCACGGGCGCGGGAGACGCATCCGCTGCCAGGAAATTCTCCGGCGTCGGCAGTGTCGCCGCGATCACCGCGGCTCCGGCGATCAGATCATGTGCCTCGTGCATCAGGCGCATCGCCATCTGCCCGCCGTTGGAATAGCCGACCACGAAGACGCGGTCTTTGTCGATCCGGTGACTTGCCGCCAGTTTCCCGACCACCGCCCGGGTGAAGCCGATGTCGTCCACGTTGTCCGTGCGTGCGGCGAAAGAACTGTTGCGGCGTGCGTCGTTCCAGTTTCCCCCGTGACCGTCGAGGTAGACGACAACGGCTTCGCCTGTGCTCGCCAGGCTGTCGTAAGCGCCGCCGGTGAACTTCCGGTGCGTCTGCCCGGTCTGGGAGGATCCGTGAAAGATCATGACGAGGGCGCGTGAGGGTTTGCCGTCCGCGTCCCCGACCACGGTGTAGGTGCGCGGCCTGCCGCTCACTTCGATGCTCTCTGGGGTCATCGTCTGTTCCTTTTGTCGAAGAGAAGGGCCCTGGGCGACAGGGGTGCGCCTTCGGCGCTCCTCGGGGAACCCAGGTTCAACGGCGGCTCGGTCACCTCGGCATCGGTGAGGCCGTCCGGCAGCGTGCGGAACGACCGCCGCGATGAGGGGTGTTCGGACTCGCTGACGGCGAGGAGGCATCGCGCCGAAGTAAACGGATGCTTCATCCGTTTCACGGTAACACGGACGGATGAAGTATCCGGTAGGTTTGTTACGTGCCCGCTGCTCCTTTGCGCAAAGACGCCGCCCGTAACCGGCAGAAGATCATTGATGTGGCGCGTCGGCTGGTGGACGCGGGAACGCCGATCCAGCTCAATGACGTGGCGAGGGCCGCCTCGGTGGGAGTGGCCACGGTCTACCGGCACTTCCCCACTCCGGAGGCGCTGCTCGAAACCGTGGCCACTCCCGGCGTCGAGGCGCTGATCGCGCACGCCGAGCGCGCTCTGCGTGGCGACGACCCGTGGACAGCGCTGTCCGATTACCTGCACGCCGGCACTGCCGCCGTCGTGGCCGACGCATCACTCTCACCGGTGTTCGCCGCGCCTGTCGACGCGCTGCCTCACATCACCGTGCTCAAGCAGCGGCTGAACGAGGTTTTCGCGCAGCTCCTCCACCACGCGCACGCCGCAGGATCGGCCGACCCCAACGTGACAGAGACCGACCTGCTGCCGCTCATGTGCGGAGTGGTCCACGCGGCGACGGTCCATGCGGCCACCAGCGCGGAAGACCGCTCAGTCGCCGCCCGCCGCTACCTCACCATCACCCTCGAAGGGCTTCGTACGGCACCTCCACGTCCATGACGCGCCCTGCGGCGGGGCCGTTCCAGGTCATGCTTCGGAAGGCCATCGCACCCGGGAACCGGCGGTGGCGAGCGGGAGACTGTGCAGTGTCGGCGAAGCCGGCGGGAGCGGCGGCCCGCTCGTACAGTCCGCTCTGGAGGCCAACGGTCAGACGGACACCCTGACGTCGGTGCGGCCGCGCAGCGCTGGACCCCGGCCGTTTGACGTCGGGTGCGTGGGTGGTCATTTGGCAGACCGCGCCGGGCACACGCTCGTGCTCCCTGCCGTAGGCGGAGCGCTCGGTGTGGCCGGTTCGGCGCAGTCATGGACATGGTCCATGTGGCGCCGCGGGACCTCGCGGAAGCGGGCGGGCGCCCGTATTGCGGCACTCGGCTGCCGTTCCGGCGCCGCAGACGCCACGCCCGCCGTGGAGCGGCCGCCCCATGCCCGCACGTCGTTGCGGCGCGTGGGCTCCCGGCGGGTGGCCGTGATGTCTCCCGGGCGGCCGGCCGGTTCTCACCGAGGCGGGTGGCAGGGTGCCGACGCCATGCCATCTGCGGTCTCGGGGCCTCCTGCGGATTTCTCGGTCGGTGGACAGCGTGCTGTTGTGTCGACGGTGAGGGGGGAACGTGGAGGTTTGCGGAACGACTGCATGTGTGTGCATCCGCGGGAAGAACTCGCCTTCCGGTGGTGCTGTCTGGGGGGAAGATCGACTACCAGGGAGGACGACAGTGACCCAGGGACTGCCCAGGCGCATGGGACATCGCATCACCGTTGAACCGAGTGATCGGCATGTGCGGGCGGTGCGCGGCGAGTTGGTGCTGGCGGAGAGCGACGAGGCGTTGGTTCTGCGCGAGACAGGCTGTCCCGATGCGTACTACATCCCCGTCCGGGACGTGCGGTTGGATCTGCTGACCGAGTCCGGTACACACACGCATTGTCCGTTCAAGGGTGAGGCGTCGTACTGGTCGCTGCCGGACGTGCCGGATCTCGTCTGGGCGTACCCCGACCCGAAGCCGGAGGTGGCCGAGATCAAGGGACACCTGTGCTTCTACGAGGTGGAAGTGTCCTGACGGATTTCGCCGAGGACGGCGGAACTACCGGACGATTGGGTGCGACGGTGTATGGCCGCCGGGGCTGCGGCGGGAGCGGCGGCCCGGTCCACCTCTTCTCTGACCGGCAACGGCGTGGCTGACGAGGCTGGGCTCACGGGTTCGCCACCTGATAGGAGCCGGAGCGCACGTCGTCCAGCAGGGCGGGACCGCTCGTGCTCCACCCGAACGTCTCGTATGCCTTCCGGGACGGTGTGCGCGCCGAGGATTGAAGCAGCGCGGCGATCGGCCCCATGGTGCTCGCGGCCTGTTCGGCGGTGATCGAGGTCGCGGTGGTTCCGGTCAGATCCGCGATCGCCTCGGCAAGTTCGCGGAAGGTGAACTGCTGCGGTCCGGACGCGTTGTAGATCCCCGCCACCGGATGCTCCAGGGCCCTCAAGTACAGGCGTGCGAGATCGTCCGCGTGCACCGGGGTCCACTCGTTGTCGCCGGAGCCGATGTAGGTGACAGCGCCCGAGCGGGTCGCGGCGTCGATCAGACTGGTCAACAGCAGGGTGCCGCCTCGACCGTAGACCAGACTCGCGCGGATGATGACGCCGTTCAGGCCCGCCGCCTCGCGTACCAAGCGCTCGCCGACGAGCTTGGACGGCAGCAGACCAGGCTCCGGCAGTTCGGCGTTTTCGTTGCGGGAATGGGCGGGGTCGAGCCCGTAGACCAGGTTCGTACTGGTGTAGATGAACGGTTTGCCCGTGCCCGCCTTTCCCGCCCCGCGGGTCAGCGCCTCCACGGCAGCGGCTTCTGCCCTGACCGCATCATCGCTGTCGGAATGGTCGACTGCGGTGTGCACCACGGCATCGGCTTGTGTTGCGGCCCTTTCCAGGAGCGCGGTGTCGGTCAGGCTGCCGAGCAGAGGACGCGCACCCGCCTGGGTCGCTTTCGCTGCTGATTCCGGGGACCGGGTCAGTGCCACTACTTCGTGGCCTGCTGCGAGGAAGTGTTCGACGAGCACCGAGCCCAAGTAGCCGGTGCCCCCGGTGATGAGGATCTGCATGTTCCCTCCAAAACCGCACAGTGAAACGGATGATTCATCCGGTTGTCGTACTCTAGCACTAAACGGATGAGTCATCCGTTTCACTGTCCGAGTCGACCCGTCCGGAGGCTCCGAACCTCGGGCAGGGCGGTGGAACTGCCGGCAGGAGAAGTGACAGCTCTTGCGCTCTGTGAGGACGCAACCATCAGCGCGACCGGGTCGCATCGACTTCGCCGGGGTCGGCGGCGAGCCCGCCCTCGTGTTCCACCGGAAAGGCGGGGTCTGCTCCGTGGACACGGTGCGGATCACGGACGGCCGCCGCATCGCCGCGTACCGGCGGTGCATGAATCCCGGCAAACCGGAGCGCGTCCGAGCCGTCCCCCCCCCGAAAGGGCTGTCTCGTCTCCCTGAGGAGAACGCGGAACCGGGTGACGGGAGGGCACGCCGGAGCAGGTGCAATCGATCACGTCGAACGGTATACATCCCCCGCAGTCGCTGTGCGCCCCGCCCGCGAGCGAGTGAGGTGCTCAGGTCGCCCCCTTCGGACAGTCAGGGATTCCGATGCAAGCCATCACAGTGCAGGACCGTCACGCCGGCGTCGCCGGGATGACCCTGAGGGACATGCCCCACCCTCACGCGGCCGAGAACGACGTGATCGTGCGCGTCCACGCGGCCGGTTTCACCCGAGGCGAGCTGGACTGGCCCGGCACCTGGGCCGACCGCGCGGGCCACGACCGCACACCGAGCATCCCCGGACACGAACTGTCCGGAGTCGTCGTCGAGCTGGGGTACGGCACCACGGGTCTGAGCGTCGGCCAACGGGTGTTCGGCCTGGCCGACTGGGCCCGCAACGGCACCCTGGCCGAGTACACCGCCGTGGAGGCCCGCAACCTGGCCCCGCTGCCGGCGGACGTCGACCACACGGTGGCCGCGGCGCTGCCGGTCTCAGGGCTGACCGCATGGCAGGGGCTGTTCGACCACGGCCGTCTCACCACGGGCCGGACCGTCCTGATCCACGGAGCCGCGGGCGCCGTCGGCTCGGTCGCCGTACAACTCGCCCGTGAGGCCGGCGCCCGGGTCATCGGCACCGGCCGTGCCTCCGGCCGGGACAGGGCACTCGCGCTCGGCGTCGGCACCTTCGTCGATCTGCGGACCGAGAAGCTGGAGGACGCCGGCCGGGCCGACGTCGTGTTCGACGTGATCGGCGGAGAGATCCTCGACCGCTCCGCCGCCCTGGTCCGCCCCGGCGGCACACTGGTCACGATTGCCGAGCCGCCCACGGTCCACCCCGAGGACGGCAGGGTGGTCTTCTTCGTCGTCGAACCCGACCGGGCCCGCCTCGCCGATCTCGCCGCCCGGGTGAGGGACGGACGGCTCGAGCCGCTCGTCTCCGACGTCCGGCCCCTGGCCGAGGCACCCGCCGCCTTCGCCGAACACACCCCGGGCAGGACGATCATCCGCGTCACGGAGGACTGATGCCTGCCGGCCGCGAGCCCGTCGCGCCGTACAGCCGGCCTGTGGTGCACGGCCTCACGCGGTGGAGCCGGGGAGCCACAGGTCGGGGCCGAAGACCTCGTAGCGGATGCGCTGGGCCGGTACCCCGGCGCCGAGCAGCCGGGTGCGGATGTCCCGCATGAACGGCAGCGGCCCGCACAGGAACACCGCCGCGTTCTCGGGCAGTTCGACGCCGTCCAGGTTCATCAGGCCCTCGGCGGCGTCGGGTTCCTCCGGGCCGGGGCGCTCGTACCAGAAGACGGCGCGGGCGCCCGGCAGTCGCCGGACCAGTTCGCCCGTCTCCGTGCGCAGGGCGTGCTCGGCGGGGGAGCGGTCGGCGTGCAGGACCAGCACCGGACGGGTCGAGCCGAGGGCGGCGAGATGGGCCAGGATGCCGGTCATGGGAGTGCCGCCGATACCCGCGGACACGAGGACCACCGGCGTGGTGGCGTCGGCCGGGTCGTCGAGGAAGACATCGCCGAAGGGCGCGGAGAGTGCCAGCTCGTCGCCCTCGCGGACCTGGTCGTGCAGGAGACTGGAGACCTCACCGTCCGGCGCGCCGGCCGCCCCGGCGACCCGCTTCACGGTGATCCGCCGCAGCTCCCCGCCGGGGTCGGAGGAGAGGCTGTACTGGCGCAGCTGGCGCACCCCGTCGGCCATCCGCACCCGCACGCTCACGTACTGGCCCGCCCGCGCCCGCGGAGCCGGCAGACCATCGGCCGGGCGGAGCAGGAAGGACACCACGTCCGGCGTCTCGGTGCGCCGCCCGACGACCGTCCACCGCCGCCACACGTCGCCGGGTTCCACGCCCGCGTCCCGGTACAGGCGGGCCTCACGGCCGATCAGGGCACCCGCCATCAGCCAGTACACCTCGTCCCAGGCGGCCGCCACCTCCGGAGTGACCGCGTCGCCCAACACCTCGGCTATCGCGCCGAACAGATACTTGTGGACGATCGTGTACTGATCGTCGGTGATCCCGATCGCGGCGTGCTTGTGCGCGATCCGCTCCAGCAGTGAGTCGGGACGTGTGTCCGGATCGTCGAGCAGCGCCGTGGCGAAACCGGCGATCGAGCCGGCCAGCGCGCGCCGCTGGACCCCGCTGGCCTGGTTGCCGCGGTTGAACATCCCGTCGAGCAGTTCCGGCCGGTCGCGGAACATCGCGCCGTAGAACCGGGTCGTGATCTCGTCGAGCGCGGCGCCCACGGCGGGCAGGGTGGCACGGACCACAGCGGCGGATCCAGCGGACAGCATGAAGCCTCCCGGGCAGGGGACTGGGTGGGAAGGACGCCGCGTCGCAAGCGGGCGGCCTCATCTGTCTAACAGGCACCCGGCCATGTTTCGGCGCCGATGCGCAGCAGGGGACGAAGAGGGGCCGAACGGCCCATGGATTCGGGCACATCGGTCCCGCCGCCGGCGCCGCACCAGGGCCGTACGGCACCGGGACGACCGTCGTCCGGCCCTGCCCGGACGACGGCAGCAGGCCTTTGGGCGATGGACGCCGCCCCGAACAGGCCCCGCACCAGCAGAGGTTCGGACCGTCGTCCCGGTCCGTCTTCCTCCGGGTCTTCCTCGACAAGACCTTCGGCCTCGGCCACGCCACCCGGTCAGGCAGCGACTGGACCGACGGCGGCTCCCCCGCCAAGGGGTTCCTCGGCGCCGGAGCCACCTGGGGGCCCGGCAAGGCGTGGGCGCGCGTGCCCTTCGTCAGCCGTGACCCCTGGCTGCGCCGAGGACCGCACGCCCGTCGGACCGGGGCGCCTGCGCCACTCGGCGCAGGTGCCCCGCTCTCTTGTTCTGCCCGGAGCCGGCCCGGCCGCGGGGCGTGCACCGCCGGAGCGAGCGGAAGACGGTGCGACAGGGCCGACCGGCCCTGGCCGTTCGGCCCGGAATCACGCAGGATCTGCGGTAGACAGGGACCGGTCATGCCGAGCGGGCACAATCGGTACGGGATCCAGACAGCGCGCAGAACAAGGAGTATCCGATGGCGGACGGCGAGCAGCCCGGCCCCGACAACCCGATCCGGGTCTTTCTCCTGGACGACCACGAGGTAGTACGGCGCGGGGTGCACGACCTGCTGGACGACGAGCCGGACATCACCGTCGTCGGCGAGGCCGCCAACGTCGAGCAGGCCCTGGTGAGGGTGCCCGCACTGCGCCCGCAGGTCGCCGTGCTCGACGTCCGCCTGCCCGACGGCGACGGTGTGACCGTGTGCCGCGAGCTGCGCTCACAGCTGCCGGATCTGGCCTGTCTGATGCTGACCTCGTTCGACGACGAGGAGGCCCTCCTCGACTCGATCATGGCGGGCGCCTCCGGCTACGTACTGAAGCAGATCCAGGGCTCCGACCTGGTGTCGGCCGTGCGTACGGTCGCCGCCGGCCAGTCCCTGCTCGACCCCAGCGCCACCGCCAAGCTGATGGCCCGGCTGCGCCAGGGCCAGGAGCCGGAGCCCGAGCCCGACGCACTGCCGGGCCTGACCGAGCGGGAGCGGGAGATCCTGGCCCTCATCGGCGAGGGCCTCACCAACCGCCAGATCGGCCAGCGGCTCTACCTCGCCGAGAAGACGGTGAAGAACCACATCTCACGCCTGCTGGCCAAGCTCGGTGTGGAGCGGCGCATCCAGGCCGCCGTCATCGCCACCCAGGCCCAGGACAGGCTCAAGCGCGAAGGCCGCTGAAGCAGTCGGTGATCAGCCGGGGGACCGCACGTCCCCCGGCTACAGCAGGCTGCTCCAGTACGTCCGGAAGCGGGTGAGGACCAGCAGGGCGATCACCCCGTACCAGGCGCCGAGCAGCAGCCAGTGCGTGTCCCGGACGAGGTGCAGGACACCCCGGGGAGCCGGGATGATCCCCCGCTCCAGACAGTGCAGGGTGACGTACCAGAACAGGCCGATGGTGACGACCCAGACACCGACGCAGTAGGGGCACAGCTTGTTGAGTTCGTACAGCGACTGACCGATCAGCCAGTGCGCGAAGACCACACCCGCGAACGCGCCGGCGTCCAGCGCCAGCCACAGCCGGCGGTGCAGTCGCGACCCGGCGAGCACGGCCGCTCCGAGCGCGGCGACCGCGGCGAAGGCGCCCAGCCCGAGCAGCATGTTGGGAAAACCGAACAGGCTTCCCTGCGGGCTGGACATGACACTGCCGCAGCTCACGACCGGGCTGATGTTGCAGGGCGGCTGATACGTGGGATCCCGCAGCAGCCGCCAGTCGTCCACGGTGAGCCGGAACGAGGCGAGCCAGCCGGCGATCCCGGTGAGGACCATCACCCATCCCGTCCGGCGGCTCGCGCCCACTGCCTGCCGGCGCGCGAGCGCGGTCACATCGTGACTCATGCCGCTCGACGGGAGTCGGCGGCCGCGGTGGCCGGTGTGGTCGCCCGCCGCCGGTAGACCAGGTATGGCCGGGCGAGGTAGCCGATCGGGGCGCTCCACACATGGACGAGCCGGGTGAACGGCCAGGCGGCGAACAGCAGGAACGCGGTCAGGGCGTGCAGCCGGAACAGCAGAGGGGCGCCGGCGATCGCCTCCGGGTGGGGTTGGAGGACGAACAGGCCGCGGAACCAGACCGAGACGGTGGAGCGGTAGTCGTAGCCCGCGCCGAAGACGTTGTGGGCGAAGGTGGCCGTGATGCCCAGGAGGACGGCGGCGGAGAGCAGCGGGAAGAGGACCTTGTCGCTGCGGTCGGTGCGCAGCCGGATCTGCCGGGTCAGCAGCCTGCGTGCGCAGAGCATGCCGAGCCCGGTGACCATGGCGATGCCCGCCACCGACCCCGCCCAGACGGCCGTGGTGTGGTACATGTGCTCGGTGATGCCGACGGCCTCGGTCCAGGAGCCGGGAACCGCCAGCCCTACGACATGTCCGCCGATCACCATGAAGGCGCCGAGGTGGAACAGCGGGCTGCCCCAGCGCAGCCAGCGGTGTTCCAGGAGCTGGGTGGTGCGGGAGGTCCAGCCGAACTGGTCCTGCCGGTAGCGCCAGACGTGCCCGACGGCAAACACCGCGAGGCAGATGTAGGGGACGGCGACCCACAGAAGCAGATCGGTTCCGCTCGCCGGGGCGGCGGCCGGGGAGAGGGGGGCGGCGGTCATCGGGGGCCTTCCGTACGGGGGGTCGGGGCGGCCGGCACACGGGTCGGCGGGGCGGGCACCGGTGGGACGAAGGCGCCCGGAGGCGCGAACTCGCCGTCCCCGTAGGCGCCGTAGGGGTCGAGACCGACCTCCTCGTTCGGCGGGCCCTCGGTGACGAGCCGGTCCACTGCCGCGCGGTCGGCCTCGGTGGCGGGCGGCAGAAGCGTGAGCAGCGCGGCCAGCACATGCCGGTAGGGGGAGCCGGCGTCGGTCAGCGCGCGGTGGATCAGCTCCAGACCGCGCCGGTGCTGGCGCAGCGGCGCCTCGCCGGCACCCGGGCCGGCCAGGGCGGCGAACTCCAGGACGACCGGGAGGTGGTCGGGCAGTTCGCCGCTGTCGGTGTTCCAGCCTGCCGCGCGGTAGCGCTGGTTGAGGGCGAGCAGGGCCATGCCCCGGCGGCGGGTGTCACCGTGCAGGTAGTAGGTGAGGTAAAGGCCGCTTCTGCGGCGCAGGTCGAACATCTCGACGTAGTGCCGCTCCAGCGCTTCCGGATCCTGCCCGGCGAACCAGCCGGTGAAGCCGGACAGCCGCCGGGCCGCCGGCGTGTCCGGCAGGGCCCGCACCACGGTGGTCAACTCCGTGCGCGCGGCCGTCAGTTCGGGGTCGGGATACTGCAGGAGCAGCGATACGAGCCGCAGGACCAGGGCGCGGCCGGCCGTCTCCTCGGGGGTGAGCCGTGCCGGGCGGCGTACGGCCGCGCGGACACGGGTGCGGACGATGCCGGGGATCGAAGCGGGCAGCGGACTCATGGACGGCCTCCGGCGGTGGTGTCGCGGCGCAGGGTGGGGATGCCCAGCATGATCTTGCGGGGCTCGGGGTCGCCGGACGTCTCGACCGGGCAGCGGTCCTCCATCGCGCTCAGCGCCGCCGCGTCCTCCTTGTGGGCGGCGGGGACCACGTACCGGTCCTCGTACTTGGCGACGGCGAGCAGCCGGTGCAGGTCCTCCGCCTCGCCCCGGGTGAGGCCCACGGCCTTGAGCGCGGTGTCGTCGCCCGGCTCACCGAGGGTGCGTTCGCGCATGTACGAGCGGAGCGCGGTGAGCTTCATCAGGACCCCGCCGACCACGTCGGTGTCCCCGGCGGTGAACAGCTCCGCCAGATACTCGAGCGGGATGCGCAGCCGGGTGACCGCGGCGAAGACGTGGTCGGGGTCGTCCTGGTCGCCGCCCGCCGCGTCCACGGCGTCCAGCACCGGCGACAGCGGCGGCACGTACCAGACCATCGGCAGCGTCCGGTACTCCGGGTGCAGCGGCAGCGCCACCTTGTAGCGCATGACCAGGTCGTACACGGGTGAGCGGCGGGCGGCCGTCAGCCAGTCCTCGGGGATGCCGGACTCGCGTGCGGCGGCGACGACCTCGGGGTCGTGCGGGTCGAGGAAGACGCCACGCTGGGCGTCCAGCAGATCCTTCTCGTCCGGGGTGGCCGCGGCCTCGCCGACACGGTCGGCGTCGTAGAGGAGCAGGCCGAGGTAGCGCAGCCGGCCGACGCACGTCTCGGAGCAGACGGTGGGCTGGCCGGCCTCGATGCGCGGGAAGCAGAACGTGCACTTCTCCGCCTTGCCGGTGGCGTGGTTGACGTACACCTTCTTGTACGGGCACGCCGTCACGCACATCCGCCAGCCGCGGCACTTGTCCTGGTCGACGAGGACGATGCCGTCCTCGACCCGCTTGTACATGGCACCGGACGGACAGGCGGACACACAGGCCGGGTTGAGGCAGTGCTCGCACAGCCGCGGCAGGTGGAAGAGGAAGGTCTGCTCGAACTCGAACTTGACCTTCTGTGCCCACTCGCCCGACAGGTTGGGGTCGGCGCCGGCGTTCTCGGGCGCACCGCCGAGGCCGTCCTCCCAGTTGGCGCCCCAGGTGATCGCGGTGGGCCTGCCGGTGAGGACCGAACGGGGCCGGGCGACCGGCATGTCGGGACTGGCGGGGGCGCTGATCAGGTTGTCGTAGTCGTAGGTGACCGGCTCGTAGTAGTCCTCGAGGGACGGCAGATCGGGGTTGGAGAACAGCGACAGCAGCCGCTTGACCCGGCCGCCGGAGCGCAGGACCAGGCGCCCGCGCTTGTCGAGCATCCAGCCGCCCTTCCACTGCTCCTGGTCCTCGTAGCGACGGGGGTAGCCGACACCGGGCTTGGTCTCGACGTTGTTGAACCAGGCGTACTCGACACCGGTGCGGTTGGTCCACGTCTGCTTGCAGGTGACCGAGCAGGTGTGGCACCCGATGCACTTGTCGAGGTTCATCACCATCGCGATCTGGGCCATCACGCGCATTGTCAGTACTCCACTCGCTGGCTGCGGCGACGGATGACGGTGACCTCGTCGCGCTGGTTGCCGGTCGGGCCGTAGTAGTTGAAGGCGTAGGTGAACTGTGCGTAGCCGCCCGCGAGATGGGTGGGCTTGAGCAGCAGGCGGGTCAGTGAGTTGTGCATGCCGCCGCGCTTGCCGGTGATCTCCGTCTTCGGCACATTGATGGTGCGGTCCTGGGCGTGGTACATGTACACGGTTCCCTCGGGCATCCGGTGGGTGACCACGGCCCGGCAGGCGACGACACCGTTGCGGTTGTACGCCTCGATCCACTCGTTGTCCTTGACACCGATCTTCTCGGCGTCCTCCAGCGACATCCAGACGACCGGTCCGCCGCGGGAGAGGTCGAGCATGTACTTGTTGTCCTGGTAGTTCGAGTGGATGGACCACTTCGAGTGCGGGGTCAGATAGCGCACCGTGACCTCGGCCCGCCCGTCCTCGTGCAGTTGCTCGTCGCCGTACGCCCGCCGGGCATTCAACGGCGGCCGGAACACGGGTAGTTGCTCACCGAGTTCGGTCATCCAGTCGTGCTGGACGAAGAAGTGCTGGCGGCCGGTGAGGGTGTGCCAGGGCTTCTTGTGCTCGGTGTTGATGACGAACGGGGAGTAGCGGCGCCCGCCGGTCTCCGATCCCGACCACTCGTACGACGTCATCACCGAGCGGGGCTGGGTGCGGGTGTCGGCGAACGTGATGCGCTCGGCCTCGCGTTCGGCGGCGAGGTCCACCAGGCCCTCGCTGCCGGTCTGCCGCTCCAGTTCGCGGAAGCCCTCGGTGGCCAGCCGGCCGTTGGTGGTGCCGGACAGCGCCAGGATCGCCTCGCACATGTCGGAGGCGGTGGCCAGCGAGGGCCGGCCGGCGCCCACGCCGTCGCGGACGGTGCCGCAGCGGTGGCGCAGCTCCTCGATCTCCCGGTCGGGGTGCACGGTGACGCCCTTGGTGGTGGTGCCCAGGGTGTCGAGCAGCGGACCGACGGCCCGCATCTTCTGCGCGGTGGACGCGTAGTCCCGCTCGACGACCACCAGCTTGGGCATGGTGCGCCCGGGCACCGGCTCGCACTCGCCGGTCTTCCAGTCCCGGACCACCCCGCCGGGCTGGGCGAGTTCGTCGGGGGTGTCATGCGTCAGCGGCACCGCCAGGACGTCGGTGCGCGTCCCCAGGTGGTCGGCCGCCAGATCGCTGAACCGGTCGGCGATGGTGAGGAAGGTGTCGTAGTCGGTGCGGGCCTGCCACGGCGGGGCGATGGCCGGGGTGAAGGCGTGCACGAAGGGGTGCATGTCCGTGCTGGACAGGTCGTCCTTCTCGTACCAGGTCGCGGCCGGCAGGACGACGTCGGAGAGCAGACCGGTCGAGGTCATCCGGAAGTCCATGGTGACCAGCAGGTCGAGCTTGCCCTCGGGCGCCTCGTCCCGCCAGACCACCTCCTGCGGGCGTCCTTCCCGCGGGGTCTCCTCGGAGCGGACGTCCGCGTCCGTACCCAGCAGATGCCGCAGGAAGTACTCGTTGCCCTTGCCGGAGGAGCCCAGCAGATTCGCCCGCCACACGGTCAGCACACGCGGGAAGTTGGCCGGGTCGTCGGGGTCCTCGGCGGCGAACCGCAGCCGCCCCGACTTGAGTTCGTCCACGATGTGCTCGGCGACCGGACGCCCCCGCGCCGCCGCCTCGTCCGCCAGGTCGAGGGGGTTGCGGTTGAAGCCGGGGTGACCGGGCGTCCAGCCGAGCCGCACGGCCTGCGCCAGACAGTCGGCGAACGTCCGGCCGGTGAGTTTCCCCTGCCCCACCGGGGAGGACAACTCGTCCGCCCCAAAGGCCTCGTACCGCCACTGGTCGGAGTTGAGGTACCAGTAGGAGGTGCCGGTCATGTGCCGGGTGGGCCGCTGCCAGTCGAAGGCGAACGCCAGATGCTGGAAGCCGGTGAGCGGGCGCACCTTCTCCTGACCGACGTAGTGCGCCCAGCCACCGCCGTTGACACCCTGGCAGCCGGTCATGGTGGTCAGCGCCAGGAACGCCCGGTAGATGGTGTCGGAGTGGAACCAGTGGTTGGTGCCGGCCCCCATCGCAATCATGGAACGGCCGTTGGTGCGCTCGGCGTTGCGCGCGAACTCCCGTGCGATCCGGGCCGCCTGCTTCGCCGGCACGGACGTGATCGTCTCCTGCCAGGCCGGGGTGTACGGCTCCGCGGCGTCGTCGTACGAGGACGGCCAGCTGCCCGGCAGACCGGGGCGCTCGACCCCGTACTGGGCCAGCATCAGGTCGAAGACGGTGGTGACCCGGCGTCCGCCGACGGTACGCACCGGCACCCCGCGGACCATGGTCGTACCGCCCTCGGTGCCGCCCTCGTCGAAGCGGGGCAGCATGACCTCGACCGTCTCCACGGCCCGCTCCAGCAGGGACAGTTCGGGGGTCACCTCGCCGAGGTCGAGGTTCCAGCGGCCCTGCTCGCCCTTGGCCCAGCGGAAGCCGAGCGAGCCGTTCGGCACCACCGGCTCGCCCGTGGCCGCGTCGAGCAGGACGGTCTTGGCGCCGGCGTTCTCCTCCTCGTGGCCCAGGTCGGCCGCGGTCAGGAACCCGTCCGGGACCAGACCTCCGTCCGCGTGCTCGCGCAGGGTGATCAGGAACGGCGCGTCGGTGAACGTGCGCAGATAGTCCTGGAAGTAGGGCACCGTACGGTCGACGAGGAACTCCTTCAGGATGACGTGGCCCATGGCCATCGCCAGCGCCCCGTCGGTGCCCGGATGCGGGGACATCCACTCGTCGGCGTGCTTGACGTTGTCGGCGTAGTCGGGGCTGACCGCGACGACCTTGGTGCCGTTGTAGCGGGACTCGGTCAGGAAGTGCGCGTCGGGCGTGCGCGTGACCGGGATGTTGGAACCCCACATGATCAGATAACCGGCGTTCCACCAGTCCGCCGCCTCCGGCACGTCCGTCTGGTCGCCGAACACCTGCGGCGAGGCCACGGGCAGGTCGGCGTACCAGTCGTAGAACGACAGCAGGGTGCCGCCGATCAGCGACATGAACCGTGAACCGGCCGCGAAGGACGCCATCGACATCGCCGGGATCGGGGAGAAACCCGTGACCCGGTCCGGACCGTACTCCTTGACGGTGTGCACATGGGCGGCGGCGACCAGCTCGGCCACCTCGTCCCAGTCGGCCCGCACCAGCCCGCCCTTGCCGCGCGCCCGCTTGTAGGCGCGCGCCTTCGCGGGGTCACCGGTGATCTCGGCCCATGCCGCCACCGGGTCTCCGAGCCGCTTGCGGGCCTCCCGCCACAGCTTCAGCAGCACGCCACGCACATACGGGTAGCGGACCCGGCTGGGGGAGTAGGTGTACCAGGAGAACGACGCCCCGCGCGGGCAGCCGCGCGGCTCGTACTCGGGGCAGTCCGTGCCGATCGAGGGGTAGTCGGTGGCCTGGTGCTCCCAGGTGATGATGCCGTCCTTGACATACACCATCCATGAGCAGGACCCCGTGCAGTTCACGCCGTGCGTGGAGCGCACGACTTTGTCGTGGGACCAGCGGTCCCGGTAGAAGCCCTCCCACGCCGGGTCGCCCGTACCGAACACAGCCCGTCCGTCGGCCGACACCTCGCTGCGGGTGAGCAGCCGGCGGGCCGCCAGCGGCCAGCCTTCACCGGCGCGCTGCTCTGGCCGCCGTGCGTTCTGATCGTTCTCCATGGTCAGGAACGCTAGGCGGGGCGGACGCCCGTGACCCGGGGCCGGCGGTCCCCGGCGGACGGCCTACCGGCCCTTTGCGGCCGGCCGCGACGGGGACCAATGGTCCCTGTCGCGGGGACCGGTCGGCCGGAGAACGGGGAGCGGCCGGCGGTGCATGCTGGGCACCGACCGAACCGCGGACGCCCTGCCGTACCACCGCGTCCCGTGCCTGCCCCGGCGGCCGACATCCCCCGTATCAGGCCGCCGGAGGGTGCGGCGCGTATGGCGCGCCCGGCCGCCCGGTCCGGTCCCGCGTCCGGCCGCATCCCACCGCGGCCGGACGCGTCGTTCTCCTCCCCGTCACCGTCTTCCGCGCCCCGGGCGCCCTGCGGGGCGCCGCTCGCGCAGACCGCCCGAGAACCCATGAGCGAAGAAGGGCAACACATCATGGACGCATCACAACGTCGCGCCGGTACCCTGCTCACCGCGGTCGGCCTGGCCCTGGGCGTCGCGGGCCCGGTCATGGTGCTGCGCGGCCGCGGCGGCAGGAACGAGATCCGCAGCGAGCTCGCCGCCCAGAAGATCACCTTCCCCGAACGCGGGCTGCCCGTCGAACTCGCCGCTCGTGCCGGGTGCCGCGTGGAGACGGGCCCCGACGCGCACGCCTACGCCGACTTCATCAAGGGCAACCTCGCCCGTACCACCGGCGGCCGTACCTACGCCGAGATCACCAACGAGCTGCACGCCGCGGGCGGTGACGACGAGGAGCTCTCCGCACTGCGCCAGACCGCGTTCATGGGCCAGTCCCTGCGCGCCTCGCTGATGTCCGCCTACCAGGCATGGCACCTCACCACCCTGGTCACCGGCCTGGGCGCCGCCCTGACCGGCGTCGGCGCAGCCCTGCTGGCCACCGCGGTCGCCCTGCCGTCCCACACCCCCGACCGTCCCTGAACGCACGGCGCCCTGCCGTCCCACACCCCCGACCGCCCCTGAACGCACGGCGGTTCGCCCGCCCGTGGACAGGGACCTTCGGCCCTCACGGAGATGACCAACGGCCGACGCGCCGGGCCCCGCCGCCGGTGGATGCTGGCGGCGACCGATCCGGAGGTGTCCCGTGCACGACCATGCCGACCGCCGTCCAGGCCGCTGCCACCGCTGCCGCTCGCGGTGGGAGCCGCGCCGGGTCCGACCCGGCCACCGTCCGGCCGCCCGCCTCGTCTGCCCCGACTCCAGGGCGGCCGGACACAGCCTCGGCACCTGGGGGAGGGCCGCGCGATGAACACAGCCGCCCACGCGGTACGACGTCAGCGGCACGACGCGGGGGAGCGCCCCTTCATCGTGATCTGGGAGTCCACCCGGGCCTGCCCGCTGGCCTGTCTGCACTGTCGCGCCGAGGCCGTGCCCGACCGCGACCCGCGCGAGCTGGACACCGCCGCCGCGAAGGACCTGCTCCACCAGGTCGCCGGCTTCGGGCGGCCCGCCCCACTCTTCGTGATCACCGGCGGCGACCCCTTCCAGCGCCCCGACCTGACCGAACTCATCGCGTACGGCCGGGAGATCGGCGTCCGCGTCGCGGTGTCCCCGTCCGGCACGCCGACGGTGACGGCGGAGCGGCTGCGGGAACTGCGCGAGGCGGGCGCGGTCGGACTCTCACTGAGCCTGGACGGCTCCACCGCAGGCGTCCACGACACCTTCCGCGGTGTTCCCGGCGTGTTCCGCTCGACCCTGGACGCCTGGGACGCGGCGCGCGCCCTCGGCATGAAGGTGCAGATCAACACCACGGTCACCCGGCACAACCTGCACGACCTCCCCGACATCGTCCACCTGGTGGCCGAGCGCGGGGCGATGCTGTGGAGCGCCTTCTTCCTGGTGCCCACCGGACGCGGCCGGCAACTCGGCGTCCTCACCGCCGCCGAGACCGAGGACGTCCTCAACTTCGTGTACGACGTCGGCCTCACCGTGCCGGCCAAGACCACCGAGGCCCACCACTTCCGCCGCGTCGCCCTGCAGCGCAAGGTGCTGGAGGACGCCGGCGACGACCACGCGGCGGTGCTCGGACTCGGGCCGCTGTACGAGGAGTTGAGCGGGCGGGCGACGGAGCTGGGCCTGGACACCGGGGCACGCCGGGTGCGGCGCCCGCCGCTGGACGTCAACGCGGGCCGCGGCTTCGTCTTCATCTCGCACACCGGCACGGTCCACCCGAGCGGCTTCCTGCCGCTGGGCGCCGGAAGCGTGCGCGAGACACCGCTGACGGAGATCTACCGCACCTCCGAACTGTTCACCGGCCTGCGGGACGCCGACCGGCTCGGCGGCCGGTGCGGCGCGTGCGAGTTCCGCCGGGTCTGCGGCGGCTCGCGGTCACGCGCGTACGGCGTCACCGGCGACCCGTACGCCGAGGAGCCCTGGTGCGACTACCAGCCGGGCTCCTTCCCCCGCCGGCGGGAACTGGCGGCGTTGCTGGGCGGCGAGGAGAGCCGTGGACGGCAAGAACACTGACCGGCCGGTGACTTCACGGCGGCCCGCCCTGTGGGGCACCGTCGCGGGCGCCGTGCTCACCGTCCTGGCCGTGCTCGCCGCCAACAGCGGCAAGGACACGGTCGCCGGCACGGCGGCGCCGGGCGCCCGCACCACGCGTACCGTCGCCGTGACCTTGGCCGGCATGCGCGTACGCCCCGCACGGATCGAGGTCGCCGCAGGCACCGTACTGCGGCTCGAGGTCACCAACTCCGACGCCCGGCGCCACGACCTCAAGGTCGGGAACGGCCCCGCCACCCCCCTGCTCGACCGCGGCGAGACCCGCACGCTCGACCTCGGCCCGGTCACCGGCGACCGTGAGGCGTGGTGCACCCTGCCGGGCCACCGCGCGGCGGGGATGACGATGGCCATCGTCGTCACGGACGGCACGGGCGACACGGGCCACGAGGGCCACTCCACGGCCGCCGGCCCGGACCT
Organism: Streptomyces sp. NRRL WC-3626; assembly: GCF_000718785.1. Classification (GTDB taxonomy): domain Bacteria; phylum Actinomycetota; class Actinomycetes; order Streptomycetales; family Streptomycetaceae; genus Streptomyces; species Streptomyces edwardsiae. Next base: position 95,330 of record NZ_JOCA01000025.1, read on the forward strand.
CTCCGCGGGCTTCTCCCCCGGCTGGCAGCCACGCGACGCCGACCTGGCACCCGCGCCCGGCGGAACGGTCCACAGGACCGAACTGCGCGCCGCGCACACCACGGTCGAAGTGGCCCCGGGCGTGGAGCAGGAGAGATGGACCTTCGGCGGCACCGCACCGGGCCCCACCCTGCGGGGCAGGGTCGGCGACGTCTTCGAGATCACCCTCGTCAACGACGATCAACGCATGGGCCATGGAATCGACTTCCACGCCGGCTCCCTCGCCCCCGACGGGCCGATGCGCACCATCGAGCCCGGCGAACGCCTGGTCTACCGCTTCCGCGCCGAGAGGGCCGGGGCATGGCTGTACCACTGCGGCACCGCGCCCATGCTCCAGCACATCGGCAACGGCATGTACGGCGCCGTCGTCATCGACCCGCCCGGACTCCCCGAGGTCGACCACGAATACCTGCTGGTCTCCTCCGAGCTCTACCTCGGCACACCCGGCAGCACCGCGCAGGTGACCAGGATGCGTGAACACACCCCGGACGCCTGGGCGTTCAACGGTGTCGCGAACCAGTACACCGAGCGGCCCCTGAAAGCGAAGGCCGGTGAGCGGGCCCGCTTCTGGGTGGTCGCCGCCGGTCCGTCCGACGGCATCGCCTTCCATGTCGTCGGCACCGTCTTCGACACCGTGTACAAGGAAGGCGCCCACCTGCTCGAACCGCAGGATGAGGGCGGCTCGCAGGTCCTCGATCTGGCCCCGGCCCAGGGCGGGTTCGTCGAGACGACGTTCCCCGAGGCCGGTCACTACCCCTTCGTCGACCACGACATGCGCCACGCCGAAGCCGGGGCGCACGGCATGGTGGAGGTGAGCGACTGATGGACACCGTCGGCTGGTGGTCCCTGGTGCGGTTCGCGCATGTGGCCGGCGCCGCCCTGTGGGTCGGCGGCCAGCTCGCCCTCTCCCTGGTCGTCCTGCCGCTGGCCCGCCATCTGCTCGCCCCCGAGGCCAAGGACTCCTTCACGGCCGCCGCCGGCCGCCGGTTCGGGATGCTGACCGGAGCGGTGTTCCTGCCCGTGCAGCTGGCCACCGGCTGGGCCATGGCCTGGCACCGGGGAGTCACCTGGGCCTCGCTCGCCGAACCCGGCTACGGCCGCACCCTCGCGGCCAAACTCGCCCTGTTCGCCGTGGTGATGCTCGCCGCGGCGGGACACGGAATCGCCCACGCCGGGCATCGCACCGACCTGGCCCGGGCCCTCGCGGTCCTCTCCCTCGTCGGGTCCCTCGGTGTCGTCCTGCTCGCCACCGCCCTGCCCGCCACCTGACCCGACGCACGCACCCCGCCCGACCGGACCACCCGGCCTGGACGACCTGCCCCCGAATCAAGGCCGCATGGCCCCCGGCAAGGGCCGGTCAACCCTCCTCAGCAAGCTCCCGGCGGCGCAGAGTTGACGCAACGGAGGGCAACGTGGTGAAGGAGCCGAGATGCAGACCCGGGAAGTCGACGCCACAGCCGTTCAGGCCCTGCTGGCCGCCGCGGTGGCCGCACCGTCGATCCACAACACACAGCCCTGGCGGTTCGGGCTGGACCCGGACAGCAGGTCGATCCTGGTCCGTGTCGACCGGAGACGACGGCTTCCGGCCACCGATCCCCAGCTGCGCGCCCAGTACCTGTCGGTCGGCGCGGCCGTCTTCAACCTCCGGGTGGCGGCCGAGCACCTGGGCTGGCATCCCGTGGTCCGGCTCCGTCCCGCCGGGGAGGATCCCGACGTACTGGCCACGGTACGGCTGACCGGGACCGCCGTACCCGGACAGCCGTCCCTGCGCGCTCTGCACGCCGCCATCGAGCGACGTCACACCAGCCGGATGCCGTTCACCGGCCGGCCCGTGCCGGATTCGATCGTGAGCGAGATGACCGGCGCGGCCCGCGCCGAGGGCGCGCGTCTGGACGTCCCCGACATCATGGCGACCCGGCGCCTGCTGCGGCTGACGGCGGCGGCCGAGTCCCGCAACACCGTCCACTCCGCCCGCGCGGCCGAGGCACGTACCTGGATCACCGCCCCGGGAACGGACGCCGCCTACGGCATTCCCCTGACGTCCCTGGGCCCGCAGGACGCGTCCGGGCGGATTCCGGTGCGGGACTTCATCGGCGCGCTGCCCGCCCCGCACCTGCCCGCCCTGCGCTTCGAACGCCATGCCCAGGTGGCCCTGCTGTGGACGACCGACGACCGGCGCCACGACTGGCTGCGCGCCGGGCAGGCCCTGGAGCGGGTCCTGCTCACGACGACCGCGCACGGAGTGCGGACCTCGATACTGCACCAGGCCATGGAGTGGCCGGACCTGCGGGAGGCCATGGCCGGATCGAGGCGGCGCTGCCACCCCCAGGTACTGATCCGCTTCGGATACGGCCCCGAAGGCGCCCGGACGCCCCGCGCGTCCGCGGAATCCGTCCTCGAGCCCCTCACGGGCCGGGAGACGGACGCCACCTGAGGGAACCGGAGCCGGGGCACGCGTGCGCCTCACCGCATGCTGAGTGCCCCGTTGAGTTCACGCCCGGTGACCATCTCGGAATCGATCCGGACGAACACTTCCTCCGTGAGCGGCATCCAGGAGCTGGGGCCGGTCCGGGAAAGCCGCTCGTGCTCGGCCGGGTCGGTCACGACGGAGGCGCGCCCGGTGACCACCACACTCCAGCCGGACCTGGTCGCCGCGTCGAACTCGTCAGCCTCGAAGGCGACGACGACACCGTCGACGGCGCGCACGAGGTCCGCGGCCGGCGACGTGCGCACCAGAACCGAGCCGTCCTCGTCCAGGGAGAAGTTGATGGGCAGGACCGCGGGCAGTGCCTGCCGGGTGTACACGATGCGGCCGACCGGCACCACGGCGAGCAGGCGCAGGCACTCCTGTCGGCCGAGTGCGCGAAAGCCGTCTGACTGGAACATCAGCCCATGGTCCCCCGCGGACCCCGCCCGGGGTAGGGCCGACCGGCCCTACCCCGGGCCTCCGCTCGCGACGACCGGCCCGGGCACCCGGCCGGGGACAGGGACGTCCGGGGCCGCGGGAGGGGCCTGTCCGTCCGCCCACAGGGACTCATGGCCCATGCCGCCGGCGTGCCCGGATTGCGGACAGTGGTCATGGGACGCAGTCGGGCGGGCGAGGGGCCTGCCGCGGATGTGCGGTCCCGGTGGTGCCCGCTCACCACCCCTGCTCGAGGAGAGGGAACGGACAACATGGTCCAGTCGTTGAAGCCGAAGAGTGAAAACACATCGCCGGGTGCTCCCGTGCCCGGCCGGGCGTGGCTGATGCTGGCCCTGGCGACGATCGGTTTCGCCGTCAACTTCTGGGCGTGGGCGCTGCTGAGCCCGCTGGGCCCGCGCTTCAAGACCGGCCTCGACCTGTCGTCGTTCGAACAGTCGCTGCTGGTGGCGGTCCCCGTCGTCGTCGGCTCCCTCGGGCGTGTCCCGGTGGGCGCGCTCACCGACCGGTTCGGCGGACGGGTGATGTTCCCGATCGTGTCCGCCGTCACCATCGTGCCGGTGCTCTATCTCGGCCTGGCCGGGCACTCCTCCCTCGCCGCCCTGCTGGCCGGCGGGTTCTTCCTCGGCATCGGCGGCACCGCCTTCGCCGTCGGCGTGCCCCTCGTCAACTCCTGGTTCCCGCCCGAGCGGCGCGGTCTGGCCATCGGCGTCTTCGGCGCGGGCATGGGAGGCACCGCGATCAGCGCCCTGACCACGGTGAAGCTGGTCGACGCGAACAGCATGGCGACGCCGTTCCTGATCACCGCGGGGGCGCTGGCCGTGTACGCGGTGGCCGCCGCGCTGCTGCTGCGTGACGCACCCGGCCGTACCGTGCCGGCCGAGCCGCTGGCCCGCCGTCTCGCCTCGACCCTGCGCCTCGGCATCACCTGGCAGGCGTCCGCCCTGTACGCGGTCGCGTTCGGCGGCTACGTCGCCTTCTCCGTCTACCTGCCCACCTACCTCAAGACCGGCTACGGCCTCACCCAGGCCGACGCCGCGAACCGGATGGCCGGATTCGTGCTGCTGGCGGTGGCGATGCGCCCGATCGGCGGCTGGCTGTCGGACCGGCTGGGTCCGGTCCGGGTACTGGCCGGCTCGCTGGGCGTCGTCGTGGCCGGCGCGGTGGCGCAGTCCTTCACCCCGGCGCTGGCCCCGGTGGGCACCATCGCCTTCCTCGCCATGGCCGCCGCGCTCGGCGCCGGCAGCGGGGCGACCTTCGCCCTGGTCGCCCAGCGGACCCCGGCCGACAAGGTCGGCTCCGTCACCGGCGTGGTCGGTGCCGCCGGCGGACTGGGCGGCTTCCTGCCCCCGCTGGTGATGGGCTCCCTGTACGGAGAGTACGGCACCTACGCGGCGGGCCTCGCCCTCCTCGCGGTCGTGGCCGCCGCCGCACTGGCCTACACCCTCACCGGCGTCCGGGGCGGCGACCGGGCACCGCGCACCGGCCGCGGACGCCGGCAGCGCACCGCACAGACCGCCGGCTGACACCGGCGGGCGGACGGACACCACGGACCTGCCGGACAAGGTGAAGGAGAACCGACGATGTGCGAGTACTGCGGCTGCCAGTCCCTGGCGTCCATCGACGAACTGACCCGCGAGCACGACGAGGTCGTCCGCCTGATCAGCCACCTGCGCCCCGCCCACCGGAGCGGGGACATCGCCCGGATGGCCGAGCTGGCCCGCCGCATCACCACCGTGCTCGTCCCCCACACCCGGGTCGAGGAGCACGGTCTGTTCCCCGCGATGGCCGCCGACTTCCCCGACCAGATCGCCGCCCTGGAGGCCGAGCACCGGCAGGTCGAGTCGGTGCTCGCCGAGGCCGCCGACGGCGTCACCCCGGCGGACCCGGCCTGGCCCGACCGTCTGCTGGAGTCCATGGCCATGCTGCGCGACCACATCCTCAAGGAACAGGACGGCGTCTTCCCCGCGGCGCTCGCCACCCTCGGCACCGAGGAGTGGGAAGCGGTCGACAAGGTCCGCGCGGAGGCAGGCACCGCCCTGCCCCGGCCGGCCTCCTGATCCCACCGACGGTGCGCCGTCCCTCTCGATCGAAGGGCCCGTTTCGCGTGATCCTGGTGCGGCTGTTGACCTTCCCGGGGACAGGAGTCGTAGAGTCGTTGCGGCCAGACTTGATCACGACTCGGACGGGCCCGCGTGCCCGGGACGGGGTGGCACGGTGGGCACGGAGACCGGTCGGACACCGGCAGGCATGGACGGCGAGCTGGCGGAGGCGCTCGTCCGCAGCCGCCGCTTCTTCACCCGGGCGGAGGTCTCCGACGACCTGCGCACCCTGCACCGCAAGGGCGGCAGACAGGCGGACGAGTTCTACCGGGACCGCTGGTCCCACGACAAGGTGGTCCGCTCCACCCACGGTGTGAACTGCACGGGTTCCTGCTCCTGGAAGGTGTACGTCAAGGACGGCATCATCACCTGGGAGGCGCAGCAGACCGACTACCCGTCCGTCGGCCCGGACCGCCCCGAGTACGAGCCGCGCGGCTGCCCCCGGGGGGCGGCCTTCTCCTGGTACACCTACTCGCCCACCAGGGTGCGCTACCCGTACGTCCGCGGCGTCCTGCTGCGGATGTACCGCGAGGCCAGGGAGCGGCTCGGCGACCCGGTCGCGGCCTGGGCCGACATCGTGTCCGACCCCGAGAAGGCGCGCCGCTACAAACGGGCGCGCGGCAAGGGCGGCCTGGTGCGGGCTAGCTGGGACGAGGCGGTGGAGATGATCGCCGCCGCGCACGTCCACACGATCAAGGAGTACGGTCCCGACCGGCTGGCCGGGTTCTCACCGATCCCGGCGATGTCGATGGTCTCGCACGCGGCCGGGGCCCGCTTCTACTCGCTGCTCGGCGGGGCGATGCTGTCGTTCTACGACTGGTACGCCGACCTGCCGGTCGCCTCGCCGCAGATGTTCGGCGACCAGACGGACGTACCGGAGTCGGGGGACTGGTGGGACGCCGGCTATCTGATCATGTGGGGTTCGAACCTGCCGGTGACCCGCACTCCGGACGCCCACTGGATGGTCGAGGCCCGTTATCGCGGCCAGAAGGTCGTCGTCGTGTCGCCGGACTACGCGGACAACGTGAAGTTCGCCGACGAGTGGCTCGCCGCCCAGCCCGGCACCGACGGCGCGCTGGCGATGGCCATGGGGCATGTGATCCTCAAGGAGTTCTTCGTCGACCGGGCCACTCCGTACTTCACCGACTACGTCAGGAAGTTCACGGATCTGCCCTTCCTGGTCGCCCTCGAGGAGGCGGAGGGTGAACCGGGCACCTACCGGCCCGGCAAGTTCCTGACCGCCGCCGACCTCGGCGGCGAGCACGCGGAGGCCGAGCACGCGGAGTTCCGTACCGTGCTGCTGGACGAGGCCACCGGCCGGCCCGTCGTCCCGAACGGCACGCTCGGCGACCGCTACGGCGACTCGGGCGCCGGCAAGTGGAACCTCGACCTCGGCGAGACCCGGCCCCTGCTGTCCGCCGAGGGCGGTGAGGAGACACCGGTCGCGGTCGAACTGCCCCGCTTCGACGCCCTCGACGGCGGCGCGGACCGGCTGCGGCGCGGCGTGCCCGTACGCCGGGTCGCCGGGCGGCTGGTCACCACGGTCTACGACCTGCTGCTGGCCCAGTACGGCGTCGTCCGCGACGGCCTGCCCGGCCGGTGGCCCGCCTCCTACGACGACGCGAGCGAGCCGTACACCCCCGCCTGGCAGGCCGCCCTCACCGGGGTGGACGCGGGGAAGGCGGCCAGGATCGCCCGGGAGTTCGCGGCCAACGCGGAGGAGTCCGGCGGCCGTTCGATGATCGTCATGGGGGCGGGGACGAACCACTGGTTCCACTCCGACACCATCTACCGGGCCTTCCTTACCCTGACGACCCTCACCGGCTGCCAGGGCGTCAACGGTGGCGGCTGGGCGCACTACGTCGGCCAGGAGAAGGTGCGCCCCCTCACCGGTTACTCCACGATCGCGACCGCCGCCGACTGGAACCGCCCGGCCCGGCTGATGATCCAGACGGCCTACTGGTATCTGCACGGCGACCAGTTCCGCTACGACCCGTTCTCCGCCGACACGCTCGCCGCGGCCGGTGCGGGAGGCCCGTTCGCCGGGAAGACCACGGCGGACGTGATCGCGCAGTCGGCACGGATGGGCTGGATGCCGTCGTATCCGACCTTCGACCGCAACCCCCTCGACCTCGCCGACGAGGCCGAGACGGCGGGCCGCACCGTGGGCGAACACGTGGTGGAGGAACTGAAGGCGGGACGGCTCGGGTTCGCGGGCGAGGACCCCGACGCGCCGCGCAACTTCCCGCGCGTGCTGACCGTGTGGCGGGCCAATCTCCTGGGCTCCTCGGCCAAGGGAAACGAGTACTTCCTCAAGCACCTGCTCGGCACCGACTCCTCCGTACGCGCCACGGAGGCGCCCCCCGGGGCGCGGCCGCGGGACGTGGTCTGGCGGGAGGAGGCCCCCGAGGGCAAACTCGATCTGCTGCTCACCCTCGACTTCCGCATGACGAGCACCACCGTCTTCTCCGACGTGGTGCTGCCCGCCGCCACCTGGTACGAGAAGCACGATCTGTCCAGCACCGACATGCACCCCTTCGTGCACGCCTTCAATCCGGCGATCTCCCCGCCCTGGCAGACCCGCACGGACTGGGACGCCTTCCACACCATCGCCCGCGAGTTCAGCCGGCAGGCCGCGGAGCATCTTGGCGTACGCAAGGACGTGGTGGCCGCGCCGCTGCTGCACGACACCCCGGACGAACTGGCGAACCCGCACGGCAGGGTGCGTGACTGGAAGGCGGGGGAGTGCGAGCCGGTTCCCGGCCGCACCATGCCCAAGCTGATCACCGTGGAGCGCGACTACGGCGCCGTCGCCGACAGGATGGGCGCGCTCGGCCCGCTGCTGGACACCCTGGGCGCCACCACCAAGGGCGTCACCTTCAGACTGGAACGCGAACTCGATTACCTGCGGCACAAGAACGGCACGGTACGCGGCGGGGCGGCCGACGGCCGTCCGTCGATCGCCCGCGATGTGCACGCCTGCGAGGCGATCCTCGCGATGTCGGGCACCACGAACGGGCATCTGGCCACGCAGGGCTTCCACACCGTCGAGGCACGCACCGGGACCCGGCTGGCGGATCTGGCCGCCGAGCACGAGGGCAAACAGATCACCTTCGCCGACACCCAGGCCGCCCCCGTGCCGGTCATCACCTCCCCGGAATGGTCGGGTTCGGAGACCGGCGGACGCCGCTACTCGCCGTTCACCGTCAACGTCGAGCGGCTCAAACCCTGGCACACCCTCACCGGCCGCCAGCACTTCTACCTCGACCACGACTGGATGAGCGCACTCGGTGAGCAACTCCCCGTCTACCGGCCCCCGTTGAACATGAACGCGCTCTTCGGCGAGCCCTGCATCGGCGATACCGGCGAACTCGGCGTCACCGTGCGCTACCTCACCCCGCACAACAAGTGGTCGATCCACTCCGAGTACCAGGACAACCTGTTCATGCTGTCGCTGTCCCGGGGCGGACCGACGATCTGGATGAGCACCCAGGACGCGGCCAAGGCCGGGGTGAAGGACAACGACTGGGTCGAGGCGGTCAACCGCAACGGCGTGGTCGCCGCCCGCGCGATCGTCTCGCACCGGATGCCGGAGGGCACGGTCTACATGCACCACGCCCAGGACCGGCTGATCGACGTGCCCCGCACCGAGACCACGGGCCGCCGGGGCGGCATCCACAACTCCCTCACCCGGCTGCTGATCAAACCGAGCCATCTCATCGGCGGCTACGCGCAGTTGTCGTACGCCTTCAACTACCTCGGCCCGACCGGCAACCAGCGCGACGAGGTCACCGTCGTCCGGCGCCGTACGAACCAGGAGGTGGAGTACTGAGATGCGGGTCATGGCACAGATGGCGATGGTGATGAACCTCGACAAGTGCATCGGCTGCCACACCTGTTCAGTCACCTGCAAACAGGCATGGACCAACCGCGCCGGAGTCGAGTACGTCTGGTTCAACAACGTCGAGACCCGGCCCGGCCAGGGCTACCCCCGCCGCTACGAGGACCAGGAGAAGTGGCGCGGTGGCTGGGAGCTGAACAAGCGCGGCAATCTCGCGCTGAAGGCCGGCGGCCGCTTCAAGAAGCTCGTCACGATCTTCTCCAACCCCGTCCTCCCGTCCCTCGACGACTACTACGAGCCCTGGACGTACGACTACGAGACCCTGACCAACGCCCCGCTGCAGGAGCACACCCCGGTCGCCCGCCCCAAGTCCCTGATCACCGGCAAGGACATGAAGATCTCCTGGTCGGCGAACTGGGACGACGACCTCGGCGGATCCGCCGAACACGGCGAGAAGGACGTCCTCCTCAACGAGGTCTCCGAGAAGATCAAGTTCGAGTTCGAGCAGACCTTCATGTTCTATCTGCCGCGCATCTGCGAGCACTGCCTCAACCCCTCGTGCGCGGCCTCCTGTCCCTCCGGCGCGATCTACAAGCGCGAGGAGGACGGCATCGTCCTCGTCGACCAGGACCGCTGCCGCGGCTGGCGGATGTGCGTCACGGGCTGCCCGTACAAGAAGGTGTACTTCAACCACCGCACCGGCAAGGCCGAGAAGTGCACCTTCTGCTTCCCCCGCGTCGAGGTCGGCCTGCCCACCGTCTGCTCCGAGACCTGCGTCGGCCGGCTGCGCTACATCGGGCTCGTCCTCTACGACGCCGACCGCGTCCTGGAAGCCGCCTCCACCCCCGACGACACCGGCCTGTACGAGGCCCAGCGGCAGGTCTTCCTCGACCCGTACGACCCACAGGTCATCGCGGCGGCGGAGAAGGCGGACATCCCCCGGGACTGGATCGAGGCCGCCCAGCGGTCCCCGGTCCACGCCCTCATCAACACCTACAAGGTGGCCCTGCCGCTGCACCCGGAGTACCGCACCCTGCCCATGGTCTGGTACATCCCGCCGCTCTCCCCGGTCGTCGACGCCGTACGGGACACCGGCCGGGACGCCGAGGACCACCGCAACCTCTTCGCCGCCGTCGACGCCCTGCGCATCCCGGTCGACTACCTCGCCCAGCTCTTCACCGCGGGCGACCCGGCACCCGTGGACGCGGTCCTGCGCCGGCTGGCCGCCATGCGCGCCTACATGCGGGACATCAACCTCGGCCGCGAACCCGACGCCTCCATCCCCGAGACCGTCGGCATGGGCGAGGAACAGCTGTACGACATGTACCGGCTGCTGGCCCTGGCGAAGTACGACGAGCGGTACGTCATCCCGCCCGCCCACGCCGAGCAGGCCCACCAGCTCGAGGAGTTGGCCACCGAGTGCAGCCTGGACTACGAGGGCGGCCCCGGCATGGGCGGCTCCGGCCCCTTCGGTGAGTCCTCCGGCGGCGCGGCACCGATCGCGGTGGAGAACTTCCACGCCCTGCGCCACCGGCAGACCTCCGACACCGCCGCCGCCCCCACCGACAAGGACACCCGCGTCAACCTCCTCAACTGGGACGGCAAGGGTTCCCCGCCCGGACTCTTCCCGGACCGGCCGGCCGACGACGGGAAGGGTGAGCCGAAGCCATGAGAAGGAAGACCACCCGCACCCAGCCCTGGCACCCCCACGCCTGGCAGGTCCAGTCCCTGCTGCTCGCCTACCCGGACGAGCAGTTCGAGCAGCGCCTGGCCCTGGCGGCCCGGGTCGCCGCCACCCTCCCGGAACCCGTCGCCCACCCCTTGCTCCGCTTCACCGCCCACGCCGGACGGACGGCCGGCGCCGATCTGGCCACCGCCTACGTCGCCACCTTCGACCACCGCAAACGCTGCTGCCCCTATCTGACGTACTACGCCCACGGTGACACCAGGAAGCGCGGCCTCGCCCTGCTGCGGCTGAAACAGACGTACGCCGCGGCCGGCCGGCGCCTGACCGACGACGAACTGCCCGACCACCTCGCCGTCGTCCTGGAGTTCGCCGCCACGGACCCCGGGGCCGGACACCGCCTCCTCACCGAGCACCGTGCCGGCCTGGAACTGCTGCGCCTGGCCCTGACCGACGACGCCGCACCCTGGGCGCACGTCCTGGACTCCGTCTCGGCCACCCTGCCCGCCCTCGCCGGCGACGACCGCGAAGCCGTCCTGCGCCTCGCCGCTCAGGGCCCGCCCGAGGAACAGGTCGGCCTCGACCCCTACGCGTCGCCCGTGTTCCTGCCCGACCCCGTCGTAGGAGGCCCCCGATGACCGCGCCCGCGCAGCCCCTCACCCTGGCGGTCGGGACCGGCACCGGCGGCATCCTGCTCTGGGTCGTCCTGCCCTATGTGGCCCTCGCCGTGTTCGTGCTCGGCCACATCTGGCGCTACCGCTACGACAAGTTCGGCTGGACCACCCGCTCCTCCCAGCTGTACGAACGGCGCCTGCTGCGCATCGGCAGCCCCCTGTTCCACTTCGGCATCCTCGTCGTGCTCCTCGGCCACATCGGCGGCCTCGTCATCCCCAAGAGCTGGACCGAGGCGGCCGGGATCAGCGAGCACATGTATCACATTGGCGCGGTCGTCCTCGGCACCATCGCGGGCGTCGCCACCCTGGGCGGACTTGCCATCCTGATCTACCGGCGCCGCACCGTCGGCCCCGTCTTCTCCGCCACGACCCGCAACGACAAGGCCATGTACGTCTCCCTCACGGTGACCATCGGGCTCGGCCTGTCCGCCACGGTGGCCGCGAACCTCGTCGGCGGAGGATACGACTACCGCGAGACGATCTCCCCGTGGTTCCGCTCGATCTTCTACTTCCAGCCCGACCCGGACCTGATGACCGGCGCCCCGGTGCTGTTCCAGCTGCACGCGATCAGCGCCCTGCTGCTCTTCGCGGCCTGGCCGTTCACCCGGCTCGTCCATATGCTCACCGCGCCGCTGGGTTACCTCACCCGCCCGTACATCGTCTACCGCAGCCGTGACAGCCGCCTCGGCACCCGGCCGCCGCGCCGCGGCTGGGAACGCGTGGGGTGAACGGCCGTTCAGGCCCCGGTGGGCGCGGAGAGCGGAACGGTCCACTCCACGACGGTGCCGGTGGGCTCGTTCGGCGTGAGGGCGAAAGCGCCACCCAGGTCGGCGGCGCGCCGGCTCAGGTTGTCCAGGCCGCTGCGGCGGGTGACGGCCGGGTCGATACCGGTCCCGTTGTCGGCGACACGGAGCCGGACCCGGCTGCTGTCCGTCTCGACGGTGACCTCGACCGCCGTCGCGTGCGCGTGCCGGGCGGCGTTCGAGAGGGCCTCGCGCACCACCGCGAGGAGATGCTCGGCATGCCCGGCCGGTACGACGGTGTCCAGCAGCCCGGTCATGCGCAGAGCGGGGGTGAAGCCGAGCACGGCCGCGGCGCGGTCGGTCTCGGTGAGCAGTTTCGCGCGCAGCCCGCCGCGCCCGTCGGCCCGGTCCCGCTCGCGCAGGGCGTAGATCGTGCCGCGAATGGTCTTGATGGTGTCGTCCAGGTCCTCGACGACCCGCTGGACACGCTCGGCCACCTCAGGCCGGTCGGAGACACGGCCGAGGACGGAATTCAGCGTCAGCCCGGAGGCGAACAACCGCTGGATCGCCAGGTCGTGCAGATCACGGGCGATACGGTCGCGGTCCGTCAGCACCATGAGATGGTCGGCCTCGCGGCGGTGCTCGGCGATCTCCAGGGCGAGGGCGGCCTGGTCGGAGAAGCCGTTGATCATGGCCATGGTGGCGTCGGTGAACTCGGTGCCGCCGGGCAGGTTCGCGACCTGCAGAACCCCGCGCACATGCTCGCCACCGCCCAGCGGGAGCAGGAAACCCGGCCCCAGGTCGATCTGCGCCGCTGAGCCGCCCCCGGACTGCGGTTCGTCGGACAGCGCACCGCTGGTGACCCGCTGGTTGGACCGGTAGACCTTCGCGGCCAGCGTGGCGGCCGGCAGGACCAGCCCCTCGACCTGCTCGGCCCCCGCACCGTCCGCGGCCTCGATCACCAGCTCGTCGCCGCCCTCCAGCGGTACCGCGAGCGTCACCAGGGCGGCGCCGGACAGCGTCCTGACGGTGGCGGCGACCTGGTGCAGCACCTGCTCCGGGTCCGCGCCCGACAGCAGGCTGCGGGCCAGATCGCTGCTGGCCGCCAGCCACTGCTCCCGGCGCCGGGTGTCCTCGTACAGACGGGCGTTGTCGATCGCGACGCCGGCCGCGGCCGCGAGCGTGCGCAGCACCGCCTCGTCGTCGTCGTCGAACTCCGCGCCGTCGCGTTTGTCGGTCAGATACAGGTTGCCGAAGACCTGGTCGCGCACGCGCACCGGCGCTCCCAGGAACGTGGTCATCGGCGGGTGTCCCTCGGGAAAGCCCACCGAGTCGGGGTGGCGGCCGAGCTCGGCCAGACGCAGCGGTTCCGGCTTACGGATCAGCAGCCCGAGGATGCCCTGCCCCTCGGGATAGTGGCCGATCCTCCGGACGGTCTCCTCGTCCATGCCGACCGTGATGAACTGCCGGATCCTCCCTTCCTCGCCGATCACTCCCAGCGCCCCGTACCGGGCGTCCACGAGGGTCACGGCCGACTCGGTGATCCGGCGCAGCACCACGTCGAGATCCAGATCGGAGCCGATGGCGAGGACGGCGTCCAGCAGCGTGTGCACCCGGTCCCGCGTCGCGCGGACCTGGGCGATATGGGCCTGCAGCCCCTCCAGCAGCTCGTCCAGCCGCAGCTGGGGCGCCGCCGGGCCGCCGCCCTCGCGCCCCCGTGCAGGAGTCTCCGCCATTTCCGCTCCCTCCGGAAAAGGTACCGCCGGCACCTCCTCATCATGCCCGAACGGTCCCCGGCACCCGAACGTATGGGTACAGCGCGGCCGTACCGGCAGTCAAGATCCTATGACCCGGCGTCTTCGAGCGGAGCGCCGCGTACGGTCCGGACCGCCCCGGGTCCCGTCGCGGGCCGCCGTCGCGCTGCAGGGCGCGCAGCGCCATGTCGACGATGCGGTGGAGGTCCTCCCGGGCCACGTCCCGGATCGTGGGTTCCTTCAGGACGGCGGCCGTGCAGGCGGCGTCGCCGAGGCAGGAGCGGTGTCCCGGGCGCCCACTGCCTTCACGGCTTCAGGATGGGCAGCCCCGGGAGTCGGCGGTGCCGGAAAGGGCGCCCGCCCAACCGTGAAACAGTACTTTGCCGGTTAGTGGATCCTGTCCGGCCCGGGGCCGCCCTGGTGGCGTTCGTAGTGCCGGCGGGTCTTCGCGCGGTTGCCGCAGGCCGCCATGGAGCACCACCGGCGGCGTCCGTTCCTGGACGTGTCGTAGAACCGCAACCGGCAGTCGGGGTTGGCGCACTTGCGGATGCGGTCGGCCCCCTCCTCCAGCAGCCGCAGATAGACCTCGGCCGTACGCCAGGCGGCGAGCCAGCCGGGAGTGTCGGTCTCGACGACCGTCTCCGGGCCCTCCGTGCCCAGCAGATGCCGAACGCGCCCGTGGGCCAGCGTGTCGTTGAGCATCTCCCTGGACCGCTCGAGGCCGTGCCCCTCGCTGGTCACGAGCGAGTTCAGCGCGGTCCGCGTGGCCAGCAGCGCGCCGAGGGTCTCCTGGGTGTCGGGCGCGACGTCGGCGAGGCCGGCGGACGAGAGCCAGACCGCGAGTCCGCCGGGGCGTTCCAGCAGGTCATGAGCGCCACTGTCGTCGGTCCAGCGCGTGTTCAGCAGATCCAGCGGCAAGGGCTCCCCGAGCAGAGGGCGCGGGTCCGCGCCGACGGCCTGGGCTGGCTGGGTGTTCATGCGGTGCCCTTTCGTGTCGGGGGCCATGCCATCACACCCATGAAGCATAACCGGCTAAGCAACTTTCATCGGTTGACGCCGGGAGCGTCAACCGTTAATTTGAAATTGACCGGTTAGGCGGGGATGCCTTGCTCATCCCCGCTGGCCGGACGTACCCACCTCCTGGAAGGAACTCTCATGACCACCCCTCCGTCCCCTGCCACCCTCAAGACCGGCCACATCGGCCTCAGCGTCACCGATCTCGACCGCTCGCTGCCGTTCTACGCCCGCGTCTTCGGCTTCGAGACCCTCGCCGAAGGCAAGGAGGACACCCGCCGGTGGGCGTTCCTCGGCCGCGGCGACGACCTCGTCGTCACCCTCTGGCAGCAGAGCGAGGACGGCTTCGCCACCGGCACCGCCGGCCTGCACCACCTCTCCTTCCAGGTGGACACCCTCGACGAGCTCGCCGCGACCGAGGCGGTGCTGCGCGAACTGGACACGGACTTCGTCCACGACGGCATCACGGCGCACGCCGAGGGCGCCGCGTCGGGCGGCATCTTCTTCCGTGACCCCGACGGCATTCGTCTCGAGGTCTTCGTGCCGACCGGTGCACAGGGCGCGCCCGCCCCCGCCGGACAGGAGCCCACCTGCGGGTTCTTCTAGCACAGCCACGGCGCAGGGAGGTCCCGGCCCGCACCGGACGACGGGTGCGCGAGCCTTCCGGCGCACGGAGACGAGCTGTCGTCCGGGCGCGGCCCCGACACCCGGGGGACGCGCCCTCCCCGTCAGCGCGTGACACGCCGACACCGTGAGGAGCAGACATGAAGCCGTTCCACCGCGGCGAACTGGCCGTGCAGGAGAGAGCCGGTCTGAGTGAACGGGCCAGGGCGGTCTCGGCCGCCATCATGACCGAGATCCCGGCCGTGGCCGCGGACTTCCTGGCCGAGCAGCCGGTGCTTTTCATCGGCGCGGCCGACAGCAGCGGGAACGTCTGGTCCTCGCTCCTGACGGGGGAACCCGGATTCATCACCGTCAGCGGCCCCTCCTCCCTGAGCGTCGCCGCCACCCCCTCGACCGGCGACCCCCTGCACCGCACACTCGCCGAGCCGGCCCGCCTCGGCATGATCGCCCTGCAGCCCGGCACACGGCGGCGCATGCGCATGAACGGCACGGCACGCCCCACCGACGGCGGTCTGGAGATCCGGCTCGAGCAGATCTACGCCAACTGCCCGAAGTACATCCAGAAGAGGGAGCCTCACTGGCAGCCGGCCGCTCCCGGCGAGCCCCGTGAAGGTGGTGCGCTCACCGGCGAGGACATCACGCTCGTCGAGAACACCGACACCTTCTTCATCGCCACGACGGACACGGACGGCAACGCCGACGCTTCGCACCGCGGCGGCGACCCGGGCTTCCTCGAAGCCCTGAGCCCCCACCGTCTGCGCTGGCCCGACTACGTCGGCAACTCGATGTTCAACACCTTCGGAAACCTCGAAGTCAATCCCCGCGCAGGCCTGTTGATCCCCGACTGGACCACAGGAACCCTGCTGCACCTGACCGGCATGGCGGCCGTGGACTGGGACCCGGACCACGCGGCCGCCCTGCCGGGAGCGCAGCGCGTCGTGGACTTCACCGTCGAGCGCCTGATCCGTATCGACCACGCCTCCCCGCTGCGCTGGAGCGCTCCCCAGTTCTCCCGCTTCAACCCCCCGACCAGGTAAAGGAACAAGCACATGACCGAGTCTCCCTTCACCGGTCTCGAAGTGATCGTCGACATGGGCCTGTGCGAGAGCCATGGCCAGTGTGTCTTCGCCGCACCGCAGGTGTTCGCCTTCGACGAGGACGACGTCCTGGTGTACGAGCCCGACCCGGACGTCTCCCAGTACGAGAAGGCCGTCGCCGCCGCGGCCGCATGTCCGGTGCGTGCGATCCGTATCGAGAGCACACGATGACCGAGCAGCCGACGCGCATGGTCGTCGTCGGTGCCTCACTCGCGGGGCTGAACGCGGCGCGCGCCCTGCGAGACCAGGGACACGCGGGCCCCATCACGTTGATCGGCGAGGAACCCCATGCCCCCTACGACAGACCACCCTTGTCGAAGGGGTTCCTCGTCTCCGGCGCGGACCACACGTCACTGGCCCTGGCGGACACAGCCGTCCTCGGGCTGACGGAACTTTACGGCCGACGGGCGGTCCACCTCGATACCGGCGAGCACACGGTGCATCTGGACGACGGCGGGAGTGTCCCGTACGACGGTCTCGTCATCGCCACCGGTGCCGGGGCCCGCTCCTGGCCCGGCCCGCTTCCTGCCACAGGTGTCCACACCCTCCGCACCCTCGACGACGCCACGGCGCTCAGACGTGACCTCGGCACCGGGCCACGACGTGTCCTCGTCGCCGGTGGCGGCTTCATCGGAAGCGAAGCCGCGGCGACCGGCGCGGAGTTGGGGCACGACGTGACCCTCGCCATCCGAGGGCCGGCGCCACTGCACCGGGTACTGGGGGAGGACGCGGCATCGTTCCTCTCGGACCTCCACCACACGGCAGGCGTATCGGTCCGGCCGTTCACCACGCTCACCGGGCTGCAAGGCGGCCGGCGCGTCACCTCGGTCACCCTCGACGGAGCATGCCAGGTGAACGCGGACACCGTACTCCTCGCCCTGGGAGCCGTTCCCCACACCGACTGGCTCACCGCGTCGGGCCTGCGGCTGGACGGAGGACTGGTCACCGACGTCCACACACGCGCCGTGGGAACGGACGGCCGGCCACATCCCACGATCGTCGCGGCGGGCGATGTCACACGGTTTCCCCATCCTCACGCATCGGGACTCCTCAGCCTCGGTCACTGGAGCAACGCGGTGGAACAGGCGCGCATCGCGGCGCGCACACTCCTCCACCCTCGTGCCCCCTCGGTCTACCGGCCTGTCGCGTCCTTCTGGTCGACCCAGTACGGCGTCCGCTTCCGTGCGGTGGGCCTGCCGAGGGAGGCCGACGAGTCCGTCACCCGTGAATACGACATCGGGCGCCGGCGCCTCAACGTCGCCTACTGCCGCGACGGACGGCTCGTGGGAGCACTCACGGCAAACCGTGCGGCGCACATCGCGCGGTACCGGGAACAGCTCGCAAGGGACTTGGAAACCCCCGTCGAAGCGCGTTCCGCATGACCACGGCAGCAGGACAGGGGCGAGGATGAGAATCAAGGAGCTCGCGGACCGGGTCGGTGTCTCCACGCGTCTTCTGCGCTACTACGAAGAGCAGGGCCTTCTCGCACCGCGCCGTGAGGAGAACGGCTACCGATGCTACGACGAGGCGGCCGTGCGGCGGGTCGAGCACATTCGTGGACTGCTGAGAGCCGGACTGACCACGGAGATCATCCGAGAGGTTCTGCCCTGCTTGGCCGCCGCCGCGAAATCCGAGTACGGCGACCCGGATTTCGTGCGCCGGATCGCAGCCGAAAGGGAGCGGCTGCGGGAGCGCGTCACCGTCCTGACGCGGAACCTCCAGGCCATGGACGAGTACCTGAGCGCCGTCTCCCGGGCATCAGCCGCCGAGGTCGCCTGACCGGCTTGCCTTCTCATCGATGTCAAGGTTGCAGCATCGACTCGGCACCGCGTTCGCGGTGCGTCGAGACCCTGGCAGATCGCCGAACTCCGGCTTGGATGTGCCAGAGAAGAAGGAAAAGTGACCAAGGTGCAGGACACGATCGTGCGGTCGCAGCGAGAGGACCGCCTCCCCATCGCAGCACTCGTCTCGCTCTTCACGGCAGGCTTCATCACCACGCTCACCGAGGCCCTGCCCGCCGGAGTGCTCCCCCGGATGAGCGATGCGCTCGACGTCTCCGAGTCGGTGGCAGGCCAGACGGTGACCATCTACGCCGTCGCCACGATGCTCACGGCGATCCCCGTGGCGGTCGCCACGGCGAACTGGCCCAGACGGCGTCTCCTCGTCGTCGCGCTCGCCGGATTCCTCGTCGCCAACCTTGTCACAGCGTTCTCCGCCGACTACACCCTCACCATGGTGGCGAGGTTCGTCGCCGGTGCGGCGTCAGGCGTGACATGGAGCATCCTAGGCGGCTATGCACAGCGCATCGCGCCGGACGCGGTGAAGGGCAGGGCCATGGCCTTCGCCTTCGCCGGTACCCCCGTGGCTCTCGCCCTGGGGGTACCGGTCGGAGCGTTCCTCGGGCAGATCGTGGGCTGGCAGCTCACCTTCGGCCTGATGTCGGTGCTGGCCGCGGTGCTCATCGTCTGGACGCTGTGGAAGCTGCCCGACGTCCCCGGCCAGGAGGCGGCCGAGCGGCTTCCCCTGCGCAGTCTCCTCCGCATCCGGGGCCTTCGCACCATCCTGATCGTCACGGGCGTGTACGTGCTCGCCCACACCGTCCTCTACACGTACATCGCACCCGTGCTGGCGGGAGTCGGTCTCGCGGACCAGGTGCAGTGGATTCTGCTCGTCTTCGGTATCGCCTCCATCCTGAGCATCTGGCTCACGGGTGTGTTCGTCGACCGGCATCACCGCCGCCTGACCCTGCTCAGTACGGCGCTCTTCGCACTGGCGGCGGTCGCGCTGACTCTCTGGGCACGGACCGCGATCGTGGACTATGCCGCGGTGGCGGCATAGGGGCTGGCGTTCGGCGGGGCCGCGACGCTGTTCCAGGGCGCGCTGATGGCGGCGGCTCGTGAACACGCCGACGCGGCACAGCCGTTGATGGTCACGATGTGGAACGGCGGGATCGGCCTCGGCGGCCTGATCGGCGGGGTCCTCCTCGCCGGCCTCGGTTCCGCGTCGCTCATGACCGTGGTGGCGGTCCTCGTCATCCTCACGCTGGCCGTCGTCGTCTCCGCGCGAACCTACGCGTTCCCCGGGTCACGTCCCGAAGACTCGGCGAAGCCGATCGACGCATCGAGCTGACCTCGAGGGTACGGCGGGGGGGGGGGGGGCGGGGGGGGCGGCGGGGGCCGGGCGTGCGCGGGGGGGGGGCGCCGCCGGCGGGCCGGCGCGGGGGCGCCAGATCGACACGACGGCGCTGACCGTACGACAACTCGCCCATGCGCGAACCCAGTTCCGCCGGCCTGAAGAGGCCGAGGGAGAGCAGGGCGTCGGCGTGTTCGTCGGCGGCGCCCACACGGCCCAGCCCGAACGCCTCGGCCACCGCCAGATCCGGTGGCCACGGCGTCTCGTCCTGGCGCAGATGTCCCACCCGGCCCGGCACCCGCACCGTGCCCTCGTCCGGCCGCAGTTCACCGGCGAGCAGCTTCAGCAGCGTGGTCTTGCCGGCGCCGTTGGGACCGGTGACGAGAAGCCGGCCGCCCCGGCCGAGAGTGAGGGAACCGAGACGCAGGCGCTCACCCACGCGCACCTCCGCCAGCTGGACGGCGGGGAGTTGTGCGGTAGCGGTCTCCATGCTGTCCCCGACGTCCCCCGGGATCCCCAAGTGCACGCTGAAGGCCAGCGGGTCCGGCGGAGGTGCCACCGGGTTCGAGGTCAGCCGCTCCACCCGCTCGCGGGCGTTGCGGACGCGGGCCATGGCGCCGTGCGCCCGGCCACGGGCCCGGAAGCCGCCGTGGCCGAAGTTGGCCAGTGCCGCCTTGCGCGGGATGGCGCCGAGGCGGGCCGCCTGGCCAATGGCCAGGCGCTCGTTGCGGGCCAGCTCGGACCGCCAGTCCGCGTACTCCTGGAACCGGCGGCGGCGCTCCGCCGCCTTCGCCGCGCGGTAGCCGGCATACCCGTCGCCGTACCGGGTGACTCTCCCCGCCTCGGCCTCCAGGACCGTGGTGGTCAGGCGTTCCAGGAAGACGCGGTCGTGGGTGACCACGAGTACCGTGCCGCAGTGCGCCCGCAGTTGTGCCTCCAGCCACTCCACGGCGTGGTCGTCCAGGTCGTTCGTCGGCTCGTCCAGAAGCAGCAGCTCCGGCCGGCCGGCGAGGACACCGGCCAGGGCGAGACGGGAGCGCTCACCGCCGGAGAGGGTCCCGAGGCGGCGCCCACGGCCCAGAGCCGGCAGGCCGAGGTGGTGCAGCGCGATGTCCACCCGGTGATCGGCGTCGTAGCCGCCCCGGGCCTCAAGGCGTGCGAGGAGTACGGCGTAGGCGGCGAGCGCCGCCCGGTTCTCGCCGTCACCGAGCGCCTGCTCGGCCCGGCGCAACTCCGCCTCCAGAGCACGCAGGTCGGCCAGGGCCAGGTCGACGGCGTCCTGGACGGTGGCGGTCGGAGGGAGGGGGATGCTCTGCGGCAGATGGCCGACACCCCCCGCGGCGGTCACGGCCACCTCGCCGCCGTCGGGGCTCTCCTGACCGGCGATCAGCCTCAGCAGGGTGGACTTCCCGGCGCCGTTGTCACCGATCAGCCCTGCCTTCTCACCCTGCTTCAGCGTGAAGGAGACCTGGTCGAGGACGGTGCGGCCGGGGTAGCGCTTGGTGACGTGGCACAGGGTGACTTGTGAGGTGTGCATGTTCGGGTCCCTCCTGGCCGCGTGGGCTTCAGCCCCGGGCCGGACAGCTGTGGACGATTGCACGGCGAGGCGCGGCGAAGGCGGAGCAGAGCTCTACGCGTCCGGCGCCGGTGATGTCACAGGGAACCCATACGGAGGACCGTACGGCACGGCGGGCGATTTGGCAAGACGGTCCGTCTCGTATCGCTGTGGGTGCGGGCGTGGAGGTGGCGGGCGCCGGTGCCCAGGTGAACTGATTATGATCTTGGGCTATGTCTGTGCAGAGCTCTGAGAAGATCCCTTCCCGCAAACAGAGGCTTCAGGAGAAGCAGCGCCGCCAGTTGGCGGTGGTCGACACCGTGGACAAGGCCGAGGCGAAGGTCCGCAAGGCCGAGGTCGAACTGGCCGGGGCGGTAGCCGAGGCGGTGCAGGTGTTCGGCGACGAGCAGGCCGCCTCCGAGGGGCTCGACATGCCGGTCGAGGTGATCCGGCGCCTCGTCGGCATGGCGCAGGAGGAAGCGGCCGGCTCCGGCGACACCGCCGGAGCCCTCTGAGTTCGCCGTTGGGCGGTCGTGCGCGCGGCTCCGGTCCTCTTGCCCGAACGGCCGCCGGACGGACGGCGGTTGCTCACATCGGGCCGCGTGCGGCCCCGCGGTTCGCGCGCCACGCGGAGAGGTCCCGCCGCCCCCACCGCACGCGCGGTGACGAGCCGGAGGCGCGCCGGGCGGGACCGGCCCGGCGCGCACGCTTCATTCCGGCTGCCAGATCCGGGACAGGGCCTCAGGGCTGAGTACTTGCTCCGGTGAGCCCTGGGCGACCAGCCGTCCGTCGCTGAGGAGCAGACAGGCGTCGGCCGAGCGGGCGGCCTCCAGGTCGTGCGTGGCCTGGACGACGGTCGTGCCGTCGGCGACCAGGTCCGTCAGGAGGGTCGTGATCCGCGCCCGGGCTTCGGGGTCCAGCCCGGTGGTCGGCTCGTCCAGCAGCAGCAGGTCGGACTGCTGGGCGAGGCCCTGGGCGATCAGCACGCGCTGGCGCTGCCCGCCGGACAGCTCGCCGAGTTGGCGGGCGGCGAGGCCCAGGACGCCCAGCCGCTCCATGGCGGAGTCGACCACGGTCCGGTCGTGGCGGGTCAGCCGCCGCCACAGCCCCCGCTGCCCCCAACGGCCCATCTCCACGGTCTGTCGCGCGGTGAGCGGCAGCGCGTCGCCGACGGCACCACGCTGCGGGACGAAGGCCGGCGGACGGCCGGGTGCGTAAGTGAGCTGCCCGGATGTGGCATCGATCACTCCGGCGAGGACACCGAGGAGTGTGGACTTGCCGCTCCCGTTCGGTCCGACGAGCGCCGTCATCGCCAACGCCCGTATGTCGGCAGTGAGTTGGCGCAGTACAAGCCTGCCCGGATAGCCCGCTTCCAGACCGGTGACGCGAACGCGCTGATCGTTCGCTTCGGCATCGGGGGATTCGAGGCGGTGTTTGTTGAACATGATTGTCATTGTAGTGTTCGCCGTATGGAGTGGTTGACGGCCCCTTTCGAAGTGGCCTTTGTGCAGCGGGCCCTGTGGGCCGGGATTCTGGTGTCGGCGATCTGCGCCCTCGCGGGGACATGGGTGGTGCTGAGGGGGATGGCCTTCCTCGGTGACGCCATGTCCCACGGCCTGCTGCCGGGCGTCGCGATCGCCGCACTGCTCGGAGGCAACCTGCTGGTGGGGGCGGTGGCGAGCGCGGCTGTCATGACGGCGGGTGTCACCGCCCTCGGCCGCACTCCGAGGCTGTCCCAGGACACCGGTATCGGCCTGCTGTTCGTCGGCATGCTGTCGCTCGGCGTCATCATCGTGTCCCGCTCGCAGTCCTTCGCCGTGGACCTCACCGGGTTCCTCTTCGGTGACGTACTCGCCGTACGCGAGAGCGATCTGGCCCTCCTCGGGCTGGCGCTGCTGCTGGCGCTGGCCGTCTCGGCCCTCGGTCACCGGGCCTTCCTGGCGCTGGCGTTCGACGAGCGCAAGGCCAGGACGCTCGGCCTGAGGCCCGGGCCGGCGCACGCCGTGCTCCTCGGCCTGCTGGCCCTGGCCATCGTGGCCTCCTTCCACATCGTGGGAACGCTGCTCGTCCTCGGCCTGCTCATCGCCCCGCCGGCGGCGGCCCTGCCCTGGGCGCGCGGCGTGCGGGGCGTCATGGTCCTCGCGGCGCTCCTCGGCGCGGCCGCCACCTTCGGCGGCCTGCTGCTCTCCTGGCATCTGAGCACCGCGGCCGGCGCGACCGTCTCGGCTCTCGCCGTCAGCCTCTTCTTCCTGTCCCACCTGGCATCCGGGATACGACACAGGCGCCGCGCGGACATCCCCCGGCCCGCCGCCGACCCCGGGCATGCCCCCACGACCCGACCGAACGAAACCTGAGGCGATCCCCTTGTTCGTCCGAAAACACGTCACCTCCCTGACACCGGTACTCCTCTCCGCTGTTCTGCTGACCGCGAGCTGCGCCGCCCACGACGACGAGCCCGGACCCGGGACCGGATCAAAGGGTGCTTCCCCCACCCCCCACGGCCATGTCGACGGCGCCACCGAGGCGGCCGAGCAGCAGTCCCGGCTCATCCTCGGCGACCGCGCCACCGGCGAGACCCGGGTACTGGACCTCGTCACCGGCAAGGTCCACGAGACAGCACGCAGAGCAGGGGTCACCGGACTCACCACGGACGGCCGCTACGGCTACTTCCACGGCACCGACGGCATCCACGTCCTCGACAGCGGCGCGTGGACGGTCGACCACGGAGACCACGTGCACTACTACCGCGCGAAGATCCAGGAGACCGGCGAACTCCCCGGCGGCACCGGCACGAGCGTCCGCAGCGACGCGGGCGTGACCGTGGTGACGGACACCCGCGGAAGAGCGGGTGTGCACCCCCGCTCCGACTCAGCGACGGGCACACCCGTCCGGCTTCCCGGCAGCTACGCCGGGGCCGTGGTCCCGTACGCGGAACACCTGATCGCCCTGACACGCGACGGCGACGGTCCCGCGCGGGTCGTCGTGCTCGACCGGTCGGGCAAGCGCGTCGCCTCCCCGGCGTCCGAGTGCGAGGACCCGCGGGGCGACGCGGTCACCCGGCGGGGAGTCGTCCTCGGTTGCGCCGACGGCGCCCTGCTCGTCCACGAGGACGACGGCGGGTTCACCGCCGAGAAGATCCCGTACGGCGAGGACGTGCCGGAAGAGGAGCGGGCGACGGGGTTCCGCCACCGTCCGGGCAGCACCGCCCTCACCGCCCCCGCGGGGAAGAACGCCGTCTGGGTCCTGGACGTGACCCGACACGCCTGGACCAGGGTGGAGACCGGCCAGGTGATCGCCGCGAACACCGCGGGCGAGGGAGCACCGCTGGTCGTCCTGGAGGACGACGGAGCCCTGCACGGCTACGACATGTCCAGCGGCAGGGAGACCGCCGTCACCGATGCCCTGCTGAAGGACGTCCCGAAGGCGGTGACCGGCGGCACAACGGCACCGGTGATCGAGATCGACCGGAGCCGGGCCTACCTCAACGACCCGTCGGGCAGGCGCGTGTACGAGATCGACTACAACGACGGCCTCCGCGTCGCCCGCACGTTCGATCTGGACGTCCGGCCGTCCCTCATGGTGGAGACGGGCCGATGAGCATGCGCGCGAGGGCCGCGCGAGTGCGCGCCCTGTTGCTGACCCTGGTCGCCTTCCTCGTTCTCGCCGCCACGGCGACCGGCTGCACGGGCGGCGGCGACGACCGGCCCCGGATCGTGGTGACGACCAACATCCTCGGTGACATCACCCGCGAGATCGCCGGCGACGAGGCGGGCGTCAGCGTCCTGATGAAGCCCAACGCCGACCCGCACTCCTTCGGCCTGTCGGCCGTGCAGGCCGCCGAGCTGGAGAACGCCGACCTGGTCGTCCACAACGGCCTGGGCCTGGAGGAGAACGTACTGCGGCATGTGGAGGCGGCCCGCGCGGCGGGCGTGGCCACCTTCGCGGCCGGTGAGGCGGCCGACCCCCTCAGCTTCCACACGGGCGCCGCCGACGTGGACGGAGAGCCCGACCCGCACTTCTGGACCGATCCCGACCGTGTGCGCAAGGCCGCGGGCCTCCTCGCCGACCGGATCGTCGAGCACGTCGAGGGCGTGGACGAGAAGACGGTCCGGGACAACGCGGCCCGCTACGACGGACAACTCGGCGACCTCACCGCCTGGATGGAGAAGACGTTCGCCGCCGTCCCCGAGGACCGGCGCGCCCTGGTGACCAACCACCACGTCTTCGGATACCTCGCCGACCGCTTCGGCCTCCGCGTGATCGGCGCGGTCGTTCCCAGCGGCACGACACTCGCCTCCCCGAGCTCCTCCGACCTGCGCTCCCTCACGCAGGCCATGGAGGAGGCCGGCGTACGCACCGTATTCGTCGACTCCTCCCAGCCCACCCGGCTGGCGGAGGTCCTGCGCCAGGAGATGGGCGGTGACGTGGACGTCGTCGCCCTGTACTCCGAATCCCTGACCGAGAAGGGCCAGGGCGCCGGCACCTACCTGGACATGATGCGCGCCAACACCACGGCCATGGCCGAGGGCCTCACCGGCGACTGAACGAACACACCCCCGCGGCCCGGCGGACCGAACGCCGACCGCTCCACCCCCTGACCCGCCCTGACCGGGGCCGGAGAGGAAACACACCATGAACAAGCCCACGCGTGCCCGAATGGTCATGGGCACGGCCCTCGCCGTGGCGGCATCGATGGCACTGACCGCCTGCGGCGGCGGCACCGACGACGCCTCGACCGGCGCCGAGCCGAAGCCGACCGGGAACCGCGGGACAGCCACGGTCGCCGACCCGCTGGTCGCCTCCTACGACGGGGGACTGTACGTTCTTGACGGCGAGACCCTGGAACTGGCGAGGACCATCGAGCTGCCCGGCTTCAACCGGGTCAACCCGGCGGGCGACCAGGACCACGTCGTCATCTCCACCGACACCGGCTTCCGCGTCCTCGACGCCGCCCGCCAGACCTTCACGGAGACCGAGTTCAAGGGTTCCAAGCCCGGTCACGTCGTACGGCACGGGGGCAGGACGGCCCTGTTCACCGACGGCACCGGGGAGGTGAACGTCTTCGACCCCGCGGACCTCGGCGGCTCCGGCCGGCCGCGGGCACGTACCTACACCTCCGCCGAGCCCCACCACGGAGTCGCCATCGAGCTGACCAACGGCGAACTGGTCAGCACCCTGGGCACCGAGGAGAAGCGCAGCGGCGCCCTCGTCCTCGACAAGGACGGCAAGGAGATCGCACGCGCCGAGAACTGCCCGGGAGTGCACGGCGAGGCCGCCGCCAAGGACGAGGTGGTCGCTCTCGGCTGCGAGGACGGCGTACTGCTCTACAGGGACGGCGAGTTCACCAAGGTCGACGCCCCCGACGACTACGCACGCACCGGCAACCAGGCGGGCAGCGACGCCTCCCCGATCCTCCTGGGCGACTACAAGACCGACCCCGAGGCGGAACTGGAACGGCCCACCCGCATATCGCTGATCGACACCCGCTCCGCCACGATGAAGCTGGTCGACCTCGGCACCAGTTACTCCTTCCGCTCGCTCGCCCGCGGCCCGCACGGCGAGGCACTCGTGCTCGGCACCGACGGCGTACTCCACAGCATCGACCCGGAGACCGGGAAGGTGGAGAAGCGGATCGAGGCGGTCGGTGCGTGGACGGAGCCCCTGGACTGGCAGCAGCCCCGGCCCACCCTGTTCGTCCGTGACCACACGGCGTACGTCTCCGACCCGGGCAAGCGCCAACTGCACGCCTTCGACCTGGAGTCGGGCAAGAAGCTGACGTCCGTGACCCTGCCGAAGAGCACCAACGAACTGTCCGGCACGGTGGCCGGCCACTGACCGGCCTCTCTGCCGCAACGCCCGCCGACCCTTTGCCGGCGGGCGTTGCGCACGGGTGCTAGCTTCCTCCCGTGGCGGAACACCAGGATGAGACCAAGGCTGCCTACGACGGCGTCGTCGAGCTCTACGCGTCGCTGTTCGCCGATCGGCTGGAGACCCACCCGTTCTCACGGAACATGATCCGCACGTTTGCCGAACTCGTGCGCGAGACGGGCAATCCGCGGGCGGCCGACGTCGGATGCGGGCCCGGGCATCTGACGGCCATGCTGAACGAACTCGGCCTGGACGCCCGCGGTTTCGACCTTTCCCCGGGCATGGTCGACCACGCCAGGCGGGCCTGTCCAAAGCTGCGCTTCGATGAGGCGACGATGGAGTCCCTGCCGCTCGAGGACGGCACGCTCGGCGGAGTGCTGGCCCACTACTCGATGATCCACACCCCACCCGGAGAAGTGCCCGCGTTGCTCGCCGAGCAGGTGCGCGTCCTGGCGCCCGGGGGCCTGCTTCTGGTCTCGTTCTTCGCGACCGACGGACCGGAACCGATCCCCTTCGACCACAAGGTGACACCCGCCTACAGCTGGCCGGCGGACCGGTTCGCCGAACTGCTGGCCGGGGCCGGCCTCGTCACGTTCGCCCGGCTGCTGCACGACCCCGCCTCCGAACGGGGCTTCCTCGACGCCCACTTGCTCGCCCGCCGCCCCTGAGGCCCCTGCGGGCGCCCCTTTGGGGGGCCGACGAGGTCACGTGCCCGCGGAACCCTCCGTGAACGCGGTGGCGTGGTCGGCGACCCACTGACGAAACGTCCGGGGCGCCGTCCCCAGGATGTCGGCCACCGAACCGGTGAGGTACGCGGGCTGTCCGACCGCCGCGCTCCACGCGGTGAGCAGCATGTCGACGACCGGTCCCGGCGCCGTGCCCCGCGACACATTCCGGAACTCGTCCGGCGTCATCTCCTCGAAAGCGATCCGGATCCCCAGGGCGTCCGCGATGACGGCCACCTGCGCGGCCTGGGTGAGTGATGCGGGACCCGTGAGGACGTAGTCGCCTCCGGCGTGACCGTCCTGGCTCAGTGCCCGCGCCGCGACGGCTGCGACGTCGCGGTCGTCGACCGGCGCCGACTCGGCGGCGCCGTAGGGCCACCGGACGACCTCACCGGTCCGGATCGCGGGCGCCCACCAGGCCTGCGAGTTCGACGCGAGCATCCCCGGCCGGATGATCGTCGACCGGAGTCCGGTGGCCGCGATGAGCCGCTCGATGCCGGCGTGCAGCACGGCCACGGGATTGGGCTGCTGGAAGAAGGGGTGCGGCGTCCTGTGCGGGGAGGAGAGGAGGACGACCCGCCGTACGTGTGCTGCCAGCCGCTCGACGACCGCCGCTGCGGTCCGGGGAGGTGCGGTCCAGACGAGGAAGACCGCACCCGCGCCCCGCAGGGCCGGGTCGAGCGACTCGGGCACGGTGAGGTCACCGCTGAACACCTCGACCTCCGGCGGCAGGGCCGCCGTCGCCTCGGAGCGGCGGGTGAGGGCGCGCACCGGCACGCCCTCGTCGAGGAGCCGGCCGACGACGAGGCGGCCGATCCGGCCTGTCGCCCCGGTCACGAGCACGGGAGGAATGTCTGTCTGTGTCATGCCGCCCATAGAAACGTTACTCGGTTAAAAAAGCAACTCGGTAACGAATGTTACCCTGGTCGGATGAACGAGCCGACGGGGCTGCGGGCCCGCAAGCGGGAACGGACGCGGGACGCCATCGGCGCCGCGGCCGTCTCGCTGTTTCTGGAGCACGGCTTCGACCGCGTCTCGGTCAACGACGTCGCCGCGGCCGCCGAGGTCTCCAAGCCGACCCTCTTCCGGTACTTCCCCACCAAGGAAGACCTGGTGCTGCACCGGTTCGCCGACCACCAGGGGGAAGCCGCACGCGTCGTGCGTCATCGAGAGTCCGGCGCCGAGCCGCTGGATGCCCTGCATCGTCACTTCCGCGCCGGCCTCGACCGGTACGACCCCGTCACCGGCCTCAACGATCACCCCGAGGTGGTGGCCTTCCACCGGCTGGTCTTCACCACCCCGAGCCTGGCGGGACGGCTCACGCGCTACCGGCTCGAGGACGAGGAGGCGCTGGCCGACGCCCTGGGCGAAGGCATCCGGGCACGCCTGCTGGCCGCCCAGGTGCTCGCGGTCCAGCGGGTGCTCGCCCGCACCAACTGGCAGAGGATCGCCGACGGCCGCACCGCACACGACGTCCATCCCGAGGCCGTGGCCGACGCCGGGCTGGCGTTCGCCCGGCTACGCTGACGCGGGTCACCAAGTCGTCCTGGCGGCCTACCTGTTCGCCGGCCCACGACGGTCGGGGTCTGTGCGCCCCGCCGATCCCGTCCGCACGCCCCGGGAGCGGAAGTCAGCTCATGACCTCGCGGGCCGCGTCCAGGAACGCGAGCCGGTTGTCCTCCAGGTAGTCCCGTACGCTCTCGCCGTCCGGCAGCCCTTCCCACACCGTTCGGTTGAGGTCGAGGAAGTACGCGCGCGCCGCGTCGTGCACGGCCAGGGGGAACTGGAGGCGGATGAGCCGTTCCGCGACCCACAGCCTGTTCATGACGTCCTGGGTCATGAGGAACCAGTCGTGTGTGTCGTCCCACCCGGAGGGCCGGCTGAGGGCGGAGCGTTCGGCCTCGGCGCCCACTTCGATGAACCGCTCCAGCAACGTCAGCCGTTCCGCCCGCCGAGCCTCGGACACGGCGATCTGCTGCCGTCGCTGTTCGGCGCGTTCCGCCGAGAGCTGGGTCCTGTGCTGCACGAGATAGGACAACGACCCGCCGAGGACGACGCCGCCCAGCGATATGAGTGCGACCCAGACCTGACCCGACATGGCCGTCATCGTCCCACGCCGGCGGCGAGAACCTCGTCGGTTCGGCCGAAGCCGGAACAGCTCCGACCGCCGACCCGGTTCTGGGCCGGATTATGACTTCCGGACATGGTGAGGACGGCGATAGAGAGGGGGAGCCGTGGGGATTTCGTGAACCCGTCAAGCGGGGGGCCGATGCGCATTCAGGTACTTGGGCCGGTGTCCGTCTGGAGGGACGGCGCACGGCTGGCCCTGGGCTCCCCCCAGCGTCGCGCCGTACTGGCGCTCCTGACCGCGTCCCGCGGCCGGCAACTGCCGTTCGCCGGCCTGGCGGAGGCCTTGTGGGGAGAGCGGCCACCGGCGAGCGCGCCGAACGTCGTCCAGACTCACATCAAGCACCTGCGAAGGTTGCTTGAACCCGGGCGGCCGCCCAGAGCGCCCAGCATCGTGCTGCCCCGTGTCGGCGACGGCTATGCGCTGCGGGTCCCCGATGACGTCGTCGATCTGTCGCGCTTCCGTGCTCTGGTCGACGCGGCGGACGCGGCGCGGCGTGATGGCGATGAGGGGCGGGCCAATGCCCTGCTGGCCGAAGCGCTCGACGTGTGGCGCCAACCGCCGCTCGTCGATCTGCCGTTCCTCGCCTCCCACCCCGTGGTCGTCGCGCTGACGGGGGAGCGTGGCGGTGTGGTGGCGCAGTACGGGGATGCCATGATCGCGGCGGGAAGAAGTGCCGAGGCGCTGCACATCCTCCAGGAGGCGGCGGCCGCGCACCCCCTGGACGAGGACGCCCAGGCCCGGCTCATCCGTGCGTACGAGTCCGTCGGCCGACGTGACCAGGCGGTCGCCGTCTATCGGCGCAGCCGCCGTCGGCTGGCCGACGAACTCGGAGTCGATCCCGGGGCCGCCCTGTCCCAGGCGCTCTCCGCCGTGCTGTACAGCCGTCCGGAGCCTCCCGCCTCCGGGCGGAGACGAGCGGCGGGTCCGGACCCTGGGCATCAAGCCGCGTACCCCGCGCGGCCACCGGCCCGCTCACCGGCGCAGTTGCCCGCCGATGTCCCCGACTTCGCCGGCCGGGAAGCCGAACTGGGTGTGCTCGACCGTCTGCTGGACACGGCGGAGGAGAACTCCACCGCGATGGCCGTCACGGTGGTCTCCGGCACCGCCGGCGTCGGCAAGACCGCGCTGGCCGTCCACTGGGCGCACCGGGCGCGTGGCCGGTTCCCGGACGGGCAGCTCCACGTCAACCTCCGTGGATACGATCCCGACCTCCCGATGACACCGGGCGACGCCCTGACCCGGTTCCTCACGGATCTCGGGATCCCCGGTGACGCGATTCCGCTCGACGTCGACGAACGCACGAGCCGCTACCGGACCGAGATGGCCGAGCGGCGGATGCTGGTGGTGCTGGACAACGCGTTGTCCGAGGAGCAGGTACGGCCCCTGCTTCCCGGCTCACCGTCCTGCGCCGTGCTGGTCACGAGCCGGGACAGTCTGGCCGGCCTGGTTGCCCTGCACGGTGCCCGCCGCGTCGGGCTGTCCGCTCTCGCGCGGACGGAAGCGCTGGACCTGCTTCGTACGCTCATCGGCGACCGGGTCACCACAGAGCCGGGGCCGGCCGCGCTGTTGGCCGAGCAGTGTGTGGGGCTTCCGCTGGCCCTGCGGATCGCCGCCGAACTCGCGGTGGCCCGCCCGGCGTTGCCGTTGGCGGACCTGGCAGCGGAACTGGCCGACGAGCAGCAGAGACTCGACCACCTGGACGCGGGTGGCGACCCGCGTGCCGCGCTGCAGTCCGTGTTCTCCTGGTCGTACCGGCGTCTGCCCGCCGAGGCCGCCCGTGCCTTCCGGTTGATCAGTCTGCACCCAGGACCGGAGATCGACGCTCACGCCGCCGCCGCCCTCATCGGCGAACCGCCCCGCGAGCCGGACGGGCGGCCGGACCACGCGCCGGACGGCCGGCGTGCCGCCCGCCCGGACGGGCCGGCCCATTCGGCCAGGGCGCTGACCGTGCTGGCCCGCGCCCACCTCCTCCAGCCCGTGGGCCCCGGTCGGTACAGCACGCACGACCTGCTGCGTGCCTATGGCTACCGCCTCACCCGCACGCACGATTCCGACAACGACCGGCAGGCGGCCCTGTCCCGGCTCTTCGACCACTATCTCGGTACGGCCGCGGCCGCCATGGACGCCCTGTACCCGGCCGAAGGACATCACAGGCCCGCGGTCGAGCCCGTCATGGGCGCCTCACCCATCGCGGGCGACCCGGTCGCGGCACGAGCCTGGCTGGACGCCGAACGCCCCGCTCTCGCCGCGGTCTGCGCGATCGCCGCGGACCGCGGCGGAGGGCGGCACGCCGTCCAGTTGGCCGCCGTGCTCTTCAGGTACCTCGACGCGGGTCATCACACCCAGGCGCTGGAGATCCACCACCATGCCCTGCGCGCCGCGGAACGAGCCGGTGACGCGAAGGGACAGGCCCACGCACTGACCAACCTCGGCTGCGTGCACTGGCGGATGGCCGACGCCGCTGCCGCCAGGGAACACCTGTCACGTGCCCTGGAGCTGCATGTGAGCACGGACGACCGTGCGGGGCAGGCCAGGGCCCTGTCCAACCTGGGCAACGTCCACTGGCGCCAGGGCCACTTCCATGAAGCCGTCCGCTGCCATCAGCAGGCGCTCACCCTGTACCGGGAGACCGCGGACCGGGTGGGGCAGGCGCGGACGCTGACCAACCTCGGCAACGTCCGGCTGCGGCTGGGCCTGCGGGGGCAGGCGGCCGACGACCAACGACAGGCCCTCGTCCTGCACGAACTCACCGGCGACCGGATCGGTCGTGCCCGCACCCTCTGTCACCTGGGCAACGCGTGTCTGGAACTGGGCCGGTGCGACGAGGCTGCCCGCTGTCAGCAACAGGCCCTCGCCCTCTTCAGGGAACTCGGCCACCCCGGCGGCGAGGCGTACGCGCTGTCCGGCCTCGGCGACGTCCTGCTGCGGCAGGGCGCGTTCGAGGCCGCGATCGAACACCATCGGCGTGCCCTCGACCTGTTCCGGGAGAACGGGGAGCACTACGGCGAGGCATCCGCGCTGAACGGGCTCGCCGAGGCGCTGTACGCCGGCGGTCGCCACGACGAGGCTCTCGCCCACTACTCCACCGCCGTGACGGTCGCGGCCGGCACCGGGGAACACGACCAACTGACCCGCGCCCGCGGCGGAGTCGACCGCACCCGGCACACCCTGGAACCCGGAGCCGGAGCCGCCGCGCCGACGTCACCGGGGCAACGGCCTCGTCCCGTGTCCGAACCGGCCGGGTAGCCCGGTGAGCCCGCCCGACAGCGGGGGACGGGCTCACCGGACCGTCCCGCCCCGACCGTCTCAGGGACTGGTGTCGAGGGCGACGGCCACGTCGCCGATGGGCAGCGGGAACCGCGGATCGTCGGTGGCGACGGCCGTCGCGGTGCCCGTCAGCACGTCGACGGTGTAGAACGTCGTCAGGGTGCTGTTGGGGGGCGTGACGGCGGCGAAGCCCGTGGCCGAGACGGTCTTGCCGTTGACCAGGTCGCTGTAGATGTCGAAGCCCGCGTTGGCGCCGGCGTCCACGCCGAGCTTGCCGGTCGGGGCCAGCGTGCCGTTGTTGGCCGGTGACTGGATCACGACCTGGTCCGTGGTCGTGTTCAGATCGAACAGGGTGGTCGCCGTCTCCCCGTTCAGGTCGTTGTTGGTGTAGGCGGCGGCGGTCACCCCTCGGGAGACGTTCTCGACGCCGGGCGTGGACAGGACGGAGTCCTCGGCGGTGTGGCCGGCGGCGGGGGAGGCGCCCGCGGTCTTGTCGTCGATGTTGTGGCGAAGGTTCTGGCCGTTGTCGCTGATCACCCGCAGCCGGTTGGCGGCCGGGTTGAAGTCGACCCCGAAGTTCGTCCCGTAGAGCGGAATCGTGAGCTGGGAGACCTTCGTGACCACGACGTCCACGGTCTGGGGCGGCGTCTGGATGGTGTAGATGCCGCCCTGATTGCCGACGCCGTACATGAGGCCGTTCTGGACGCGGAAGTCGATCCCGACCAGGGCGGTGTCGCCGACGAGTCCCTTGACGACCCGCACCCAGTCGAGGATGTCGGGTCTGTCGGTGGTGAAGGTGGCCATCCGTGTGCCGTCGCTCGTGATCGCGAACGCCCGCAGCGACGCGACCTGGGCCTGAGCCGTACTGCTGCCCGGCGCGGTGACCGCGACCAGTGCCGTGGTGCACGCGACCGTCACGGCCGCGGCGAGCTTCTTCCTGATCCCTGTGCTCATCGGTGCTTCCTCCCGTTGGACATGGCGTGGTGCGGGAAGCGCGGCAACGTGCCGCTGGGCCGAACCGTTGGCCGGCGGGCACAACCTACGAGCGGGCACTGGACATCCACTGGACGGTGATTGGACGGGCCCGCGCGAGCGCCTTCGCACCGATGGCGAGCACTGTCGTCACCCTGCGGGGCCGTGACCCGACGATCAGGAACGACTGCTGTCGCGTGGCTGTCCTGTCCGGAGTTCCGGGCGGTAGCTTGGTGGGAGAAAGCCCCTGAAGGAGGGCGATCCGATGCCGTGGTTCGTCTGGCTGTTCGCGGCTGCGGCACTGGGTGCCGCGGAGTTCTTCACCCTGACACTGGTGTTCGGATTGCTGGCCGGTGCCGCGTTGGTCGCCGCCGTGGTCGCGGGAGTGGGCATCGGTCTTCTCGGCCAGCTCCTGGCCCTCGGCGCAGCGGCCGCGGCGGGTCTCGTCATCGTTCGTCCCTTCGCGCTGCGGCACATGGAACAGCAGCCCCTCACCTACGAGGGCACCGACGCGCTGATCGGCAAGCGGGCCGAGGTCGTGCGGGAGGTGACCGCGACGCGGGGCCTGATCAAGCTGTCCGGCGAGGAGTGGTCGGCCCGGGCCTTCGACGAAAGCCTCGTGATCCCGGTGGGTGCGCTGGTGGACGTCATGGAGATCGAAGGCGCCACGGCCATCGTCTACCCCCGCGAGCTCCTTCCCTGAGTGGTGAACACACAGCAATGGAGGCACTGTGGACCCGGTTGTCGTCCTCGCCCTGGTGGCGGTCATCGTCGTCGTCTTCCTCGTGGCCTCCACCGTGCGGATCGTCCCGCAGGCGCGCCGCTACAACATCGAGCGGTTCGGCCGGTACCGCCGGACACTGCAACCCGGCCTGAACCTGGTCGTCCCGGTGGCGGACCGCATCAACACCAAACTCGACGTACGCGAGCAGGTCTACTCGTCCGACCCCAGGCCGGTGATCACCGAGGACAACCTCGTGGTGAACATCGACACCGTGCTCTACTACCAGATCACCGACCCGCGGGCGGCGGCCTACGAGGTCGCCGATTACCTGCAGGCGATCGACCAGCTCACGGTGACCACGCTCCGGAACGTGATCGGCAGCATGGATCTGGAGGAGACGCTCACCTCGCGTGAGGAGATCAACTCCCGGCTGCGCGCCGTCCTCGACGACGCCACCGGCAAGTGGGGCATCCGGGTCAACCGCGTGGAGATCAAGGCCATCGACCCCCCGCACACCATCAAGGAGGCGATGGAGAAGCAGATGCGGGCCGAGCGTGACAAGCGTGCGGCCATCCTGCATGCCGAAGGGGAGCGGCAGGCCAAGATCCTCACAGCGGAGGGCACGAAGCAGAAGGACATCCTGGAGGCCCAGGGAGCACAGCAAGCCATGATCCTGCGGGCGGACGGCGAGGCGAAGGCGGTGGAGCTCGTCTTCCAGGCCGTCCATCGCAATAACGCCGACCCGAAGGTCCTGGCCTACAAGTACCTGGAGACCCTGCCGCACCTGGCGAGCAGCGACAACAACACCTTCTGGGTGATCCCGGGGGAGCTGACCGAGGCGGTGCGGACCGTGACCCGTGCGTTCGGCGACGATTCGGCGGCCCCCCACACACCCGCGCGCCCCGAAGAAGCGGGCGGTGCCGGCGACACGCCGGAGGAGGGCCGGGCTCCGGAGCTCGCCGTCGGCTGGACGGCCGCGTCCGACGCCGCCGCGGCGGCCGACGAGGCCGGGAAGCAGGCCGCGGCCGCGGTGAGTGACGCCAAGGCGGAGGCGGAGGCTGCGAAGTCGCCCCAGACTCCGCGCCGGGGGGCGGCGGGAGGCGGGTGAGTCCCGCTCGGAGGTGAACGGGACAGGTATGCGGCCGGCCCCGGGTTCGCGCTCAGTGCTCGCGCGCCGTCTCTTCGCAGATGATCTCGTTGCGCGGGGTGTAGCGCGTATGGAACGGCTCCCGCCTCACCTCCCGGCCGTCGGTGCGGAACACCCGCTCCACGGTGACGTCGAAGCCCTCCAGCGGGGTCTGCGGTACGCACTGCCCGTCGCCGCTCACCTTCGTCTCCGGCTGCCGTATGCCGGTGCGCGGCCCCTTGACCGAGGTGATCTCGTCGTACTTCTTCGTGCCGAGGAACGTGATGGTCACCGAGGTGTCGGTGGACTCGGCCTGGATGTAGACGGCCTTGCCCGAGTCGTTGGCGAACCTCAGATCCAGGCTGCCCCAGGCGACCGTCGCCTCACGGCCCTCGGGGTAGCGTTCGATGTAGAAGGAGTGGGCGCCGTACTCGACGGGTTTCACGCCCGCGAAGAACATCGCGTTGAAGACGGTCGTGGCCACCGCGGAGACACCTCCGCCGGGCGCCTTGGTGTACTGGTCGTCGTAGATCATGATGCCGTCGACGAAGCCGTTGGCCTTGGTGCGTTCGCCGACGGTGCGGTTGAAGCTCCAGGTCTCGTCCGGCATGACGAGGGAGCCGTTGATCAGTTCCACCGCCCGGCCGACGTTCGTCGTGCGGTAGGCGGCCGGTTCGAAGTCGACGGTGAAGGACGACAGCTTCTCGGTCAGCCCCAGCCGCGCCGCGTTCTCACGGGTGAGCTCGGGCTGGGTCCGCCGCGCGTCCACCTCGCCGGTGCGGGCGGCGCCCGATTCGGTCAGCAGGGGGAGTACGGCCTTGCCGAGAGCCTTGTCGGTGACCTCCACGGCGGATACGGCGTCCGCGGTCACCGCCACCTTGCCGCCCTCGAGCCCCAGCCGGGCGTTCCGCGGCGTGGTGGGGAGATCGTTCAGCGCGCCGGTCACCGCGGGGGCGGCACGCAGCCCCTTGGTGTCGAGCTCCGGGGTGAGCCTGCCGGTGTCGTCCGGCCGCATCGTCAGGTAGTCGTCCAGAACGGTCGGGGGGAGCGTGAACCGCTTGCCGCCCGCGG
Source organism: Streptomyces sp. NRRL WC-3626 (assembly GCF_000718785.1). Taxonomy (GTDB): domain Bacteria; phylum Actinomycetota; class Actinomycetes; order Streptomycetales; family Streptomycetaceae; genus Streptomyces; species Streptomyces edwardsiae. The sequence goes on from NZ_JOCA01000025.1 coordinate 132,393, forward strand.
TGAGCGTGACCGGTGCGGACATCGCCGGCTGCGCGAACTCGCGCACCGCCCGCCGCACCTCTTCGGCCGTGACCTTGGGCCGGGTCTCATGTGAGGGCAGCTCCGTGACCGAGCCGGCCGAGCCGCGCAGGAATGGGGCGCGCAGGGCGTCGATCGAGGCGTCCACGTCCAGCGCGTACCCGGTACGCGGGACGGTCTGCTCGACATGCCCGCCGGTGAAGGACACGGAGCCGTTCCGGGCCTCCTGGTCGAGGCTCTTCGCCAGCTTTCCGAGAGCGGCACGGGCCTTGCTCCCGTCGACCCGCACGACCGGTTCGATCTCACCGCCCGACCGGAACAGTCCGCCGATCACGCTCACCGGATCGGCGCCCGTGGACACCGCCCGGTCGAGGGTCTCCCCGATGTCGAAGGCGAGTCCCGCACGCCGCGGGTCGACCGTGCTCTCGCGGTCGCCCAGCCGCACCGCCAGCTCCCGCGGACCGGCCGCCACCAGGTGCCGCTCCAGCTTCCGGGCCGCTTCCTCACGGGTCAGACCCCCGATGGCCACGCCGCGCACCGTGGTACCCGCCTCGATCTCACCGCCGGCGAGCAGCAGCCCGGCGAGGTACAGACCGCCGACGCCGACGGCCAGCGCACCGCCGGCCAGGGCGACGGGCGAAAGAGCGGCTGTGCGGGGGACGAAGGGTATTCGGGGGCGCATGGGTCTCCTGGACGAACGGTGAAACGTGCGCCCGACATCGCGGCAAGGTGAGTGAGGACAGTGCGCCAGGCTACCCACAACCGGACGTCAAAAGGTATATCGAAGGTCACATCGGGCCTTTTGGATCACCGGTCCGAGCGGCGAGTGCAGGAGTGCCCGGCCTCTCATCCCGGTGCTCCGCCGCCCTCCGGATCGACCAGCCACCACGAGCGTGCGCCAGCGGTCGGACTGGCCGGTGTCGCGCGGCCCGGCGTAACAGACCTCCTCGACGAGGTCGCCGGAGCGCAGACCGCTGCGGGTGCTGAGATCGGCCCGGACGAGGAGGGGGTCCGCGGCCTCCGGCGGCGTACGGGCGATGCCGACGACGCGCGCCCCCCGCTGCCGAGCCGGCGTGCCGTCGCCAGCCCGGCTCCCTGGCTCACGCCCGCCACCACGGCGGTGCGCCCTTCGAGATCAGTGCCGCTCATGACGCCGAGCCTGCACCCTCCCTCGCGGGGAGACTCAAGCCGCGGGTCCGGGACCGTTAGTCGGCGGACGTCCGCCGACCGGCCGACATCGGCTTGGCCGAGGCCACCCGGCCTCGCTGCCGGAGCCGGTCAGGGGCCGTGGTGCCGGCCACCGTCCCCGACGAGGGGTTCACGCGCACGGAATGTGCGGCGGTAGGTGTCCGGAGGGAGACCGACCGTGCGGTTGAAGTGCCGGCGCAGCGTCGTGGCGGTACCCATGCCGGTGGCCGCCGCGACGGCGTCCACGCTGTCGTCCGTGGTCTCCAGCAACTCCTGGGCGCGCCGGATCCGTTGGATCAGCAGCCACCGCAGCGGGGTGGTACCGGTCGCCGACCTGAAGTGGCGGCCGAGGTGGCGTGAGCTCATCCGCGCCCGGCGGGCCAGGTCCTCCACGGTCAGCGGCTGGTCGAGCCGTTCCAGTACCCAGGGGAGCAGCTCGGCGAGGGGGTGGTGATCCGGGGCGGGCATCGGCGCGGTGATGAACTGCGCCTGCCCGCCGTCCCGGTGGGGCGGCACGACCAGGCGGCGGGCGACCGCGTTGGCGGTCGCCGAGCCCCGGTCGAGGCGGACGAGGTGCAGGCACAGGTCCATGGCGGCGGCCTTGCCCGCGGAGGAGAGCACGCTGCCGTTGTCCACGTAGAGGACGTCCGGGTCCACATCGACCTCGGGATGACGGTCCGCCAGCGTCCGGGTGTGCGCCCAGTGCGTGGTCGCACGCAGACCGTCCAGCAGGCCGGCGGCGGCCAGTACGAAGGCGCCCGTGCACAGGGACGCCACGCGAGCGCCCGCCGCGTGTGCGGCTCGCACCGCCTCGACGAGGTCGGCCGGCGGGGCCTCGTCGAGATCGGCCCAGCCGGGGACGATCACGGTGTCGGCCCGGGGGAGCCAGTCGAGTCCGCGATCGGGCTCGATCAGGAAGCGGCCGGTCCGCACCGGGCCGGGCCCGCAGACGAGGAGGCGGTACCAAGGACCCGTCACGCCGTCCGGAGCGGAGCCGAAGACCTCGTGCGCCAGGGACAGTTCGAAAGGGAGCATCCCGTCGGTGACGGCCAGGGCGACAGTGTCCATGTCGGAAAGTGTACGGGTCATGTCGTTCCCGACACTCGTGCGAGCCCGATCCCCCCGCGAGGATGGTCACGACGAAGCCGAACGGATCATTCGAGCGAGGGAAGCATCCATGACGACGGGGACCAAGGTCGCGGTGTACGGCGCGTACGGACACACCGGGCGGTTCGTGGTGCGCGAGCTGCGGCGGCGCGGGTTCGTCCCGGTGCTCTCCGGCCGCGACACCGACAAGCTGAAGGAACTGGCGTACGGGACCCGGCTGCACGCCCGCCCGGCGTCGGTCGACGACTCGGCCTCGCTCGACCGGGCGCTGGCCGGCGCGGCGGCGGTGATCAACTGCGCCGGTCCCTTCGCCACGACGGCCGCGCCGGTGATCGAGGCGGCCTTGCGAGCGGGCATCCCCTATGTGGACGTGGCCGCCGAGATCGAGGCCAACGCCGACACCTTCGCGCACTTCGCCGACCGGGCCCGGGCGGCCGGAGCGGTGGTCGTTCCCGCGATGGCCTTCTACGGAGGCCTCGGTGACCTGCTGATCACCACGGCGATGGGCGACTGGACGGCCGCCGACGAGGCGCACGTCGCCTACGGGCTGAGCGGTTGGCACCCCACGGCCGGGACACGCACCGCGGGGGTGGTCTCCCGGGAGCGGCGGGACGGCCGCAGCGTCCGCTACCGGAACGGACGGCTGGAGTACCACCGGGACGACCTGCCCACCCTGGAATGGCCCTTCCCCGCCCCCATGGGGCCCCGGACCGTCATCGGGGAGTTCACGATGACCGACGTCGTCACCGTCCCCAGCCACCTGTCCATCCCCGAAGTGCGGACGTACATGACGGTCGAGGCGGCGCGGGACATCGCGGCCCCGGACACCCCGGCACCGTCCGCGGCCGACGAGCGCGGACGCTCCGGGCAGACCTTCCTCGTCGACGCTCTCGTCCGCACCGGCTCCGGTGAACGGCGTGCCGCAGCGAGGGGCAGGGACATCTACGCCGTCACCGCGCCGCTCGCGGTCGAGGCGCTCGACCGGATCCTCACGGGGCGGACCAGGACGACCGGAGTCGCGTCCGCCGGCGAGATCTTCGACGCTCCCGACTTCCTGCGCGCACTGTCCCCGCACATCGACCTGGAGGTGTACGAGGCGCGCCCGTAGCCGCCACCACACCCTTCGGCATCGTCGGGCCGCCGGGCAGACGCGCAGTTGGAGGTTGTGGCCCTGGCGGCCGCTGACAGCGGGTGTACCGATCCCGTCAGCCGATGGGATCGGCCACGATGAGCTGGAACCCCGTGAAGGCCAGCTTCACGGTGTTGCGACGGGCATCGACGGTTCCGAGCGAGGCGCCGCTGAACGGGTCGGTCAAGCGGTATCTGCTCCGCTCCAGACCCCGCAACTCGACCGTCCCGTCCCATCGAGGGGCGTAGAACGCGAAGTGCAGGGCCGCCCCCTTGGCCACGACATGCGCCTCGGGCTTGTCGAAACCGATGTCGTACAGATCGCCCCGGTACTCGCCGGTGGGCAGCATGTTCTCCTCGTACAGGTTCACCCACCGGCGCCAGAGGATCTCTCTCTCCGGCGTGAGTACGATGCCGTCGTCCGGGCCCGCCGGGTAGGTGAACTTGGTCGACAGGACGGCTCCCACACCGTAGCTGGAGGCGAAGTCGTCGCCGTTGTCGCTCAGTTCGACATGGTCGCCGGCGTAACTGCCGCCCTCGCCCATCAGCGCCTTCATCGTCTTGCCCTTAGTCCGGACCTGGTAGGACGACAGCGGGTCCGAGCTTGGATACTGGTCGGTGTAGGGCAGGTTGTGGAAGGCGAAGGCGGTGCCGCAGGGGCACAGCTCGACGACCGCGTCGCGGTTCACGTCGTGCGCGGCCTCGTGCACCGCCTTCCAGAACAGGGCCAGCCCCTCGGTCGATTCCTCGGGGCGGGCGTGCCCGTGTGCCGGGTTGTGACAGGGGGCGACCGCGTTGAGGTGCTGGCCGTCGATCTTGAGTCCCTCGTAGCCCCAGTCGCCGATGAACTTCCTTACCTGGGCGACGAAGTAGTCCACGGTCGGCCGGTACGCCGGGCACAGTGTCCAGGCGTCCCACCAGCTCACTCGCTGCTTGTTGCCGTCGCGGTCCAGCAGCAGCATGTCGGGGTGGTCCCGGTAGAGGTTGCTCTCAGGGTCCGCTGCCAGGGGTGCCCACCACAGACGCGGCCGCAGGCCGGCGTCCCGGATCTGCCCCGTGAAGGCGCGCATGTCCGATTCGCCCCGCGGGAACTTCTGCGGGTTGAGGTCCCAGTCACCCTCGTTGGTCTGCCAACCGTCGTCGAGCACAGCCCACTTGAGGCCGACCTCACGCACCTTGGGGAGGGTGCCGATGACCTGCTCGACGGTGAAGTCGCGCTCGTAACCCCAGGCGCACCAGACGGGCTCCACGGCGGGCCCGAGCGTTCTGGGCGCGCGCTGGCCTACGTCACTCATGTAGTCGCGATAACGCTGGAGCGGCACGAAGTGGTCACCCGGGAGAGCTGTCAGGAACGTGGTGTCCGTCGTGAGATGGCGGCCGGGCTTCAAGATCACAGGGGTGTCGCCCTCGACGGCCAGGCTCGCTCCGTCCGCCGTTCTGCGAACCGGCAGGCGCAGCATCCTGGCCACGGGTTCGACGGGCCCGACGGAGAGGCCGGCGCCCGGGCGCCACACGGATACCAACGGGGTGCCGCCGCCGTAGTCGGAGGCGTCCATCCCGAGCGAGTTCTCCTGGCGGAACCCCTCGGTCATCGGCCGCACCCAGTCGCGGCGGTCCTCATGCGTCGTGCCCGAGAAGGTGTAGAAGCCGCGGGGGCTCTCCAGGAGTACGTGGGCTCCGCTGCGCCACCCGGTGACGGCCAGGTCGGCGCCGGACGCGTTGGTGTAGGTCACCTTCATGACGATCATCCCGGTCAGACGCCGGAAGGAGGTCAGCTCCAGCGTCTTCCGTACGCCGGTCAGGGATTCGCCCCAGACGGTCACCTGGACGCCTGCGCCGTGCAGGGCATGCCTGGTCCTGCGGACCTTGTGCCTGCGGTAGGCGAACTCGTCGATCGTCGTGTCGCTCAGGAGAAGGGCCTCGCCGGCGTCGAAGCGCGTCACGTCGACGCCTTCCAACGCCACCCGGCTGCGCAGTCGGTCGTCGAACTCCAAGGTGATGGACGTGTCGCCGACCCCGACGACATCGGGATCACGGTTCGGAGCGGCGGCCGCGGCTGTGGCGTCGCCGGCCACGGCGGGGAAGGCGGCCAGGCCGGCACCCCCCAGCGCCACCTTCAGTACGCTTCGCCGGTTCATATCCGTCATGTCGAGCTCTCTTTCGGCAATGTCAGGCGGCTTCGGGCTCGCCGTGCGTCAGCTGGACGGGTGGACGACGTGCGTCGGCGTGCTCGCGACCGGGCGGGCCGTCCGCGTGCAGCGGAAGTGCGACATCCGGTCTCTGATTGGTCTGCGGTCGGACACCGGGCTGAGCCGCGGTGGCGCACACGGGATCGCTGAGAGCCCCACCACGTGTCGGAGCGCTCACCGAGGGTCGTCATGACTCGACATCGACGTCGACGGTGGCAGCGGGATGGTATCCCGAGTGGCATGCTGTGAGAACGTAGGTGGTATGCGAGTGGCATGTCAATGGTTCAACGGCGGGACTGGTGAGGAAACCGGTATGCTTCTGGTATGACCGATGCGAGAACGCCGATGCCCAGGGGCCTGTTCGCCGACGACGTCCTCCCGCTGTACGAGCGCACAGCCGCGCGGCTGCTCGAGGACCTGCGCGCGGCCGCTGCCCGCCCCGGTGACCGGCTGCCCTCCGAGCGCGCGCTGACCACTCGGTACGAAGTCTCGCGCGTGACACTGCGAGCCGCCCTCGCCCAGTTGGAGTCGCGAGGCATCGTGCGGCCGTCTTCGTCGCGCGGGTGGTTCGTCGCCGAGCCCGGCCTGTTCCCCGATGCCGCGGCGGCGTCCACCTCGACGGCCCCCCAGGTCCAGGGTTTCGCCGACTACGCCCAGGCCAACGGCCTGACGACGGCCGGCAAGGTGCTCTCCGCCACCGTTCGCCCGGCCACGGTGTCCGAGGCCGAAGAGCTCCGGATCGCCCCGGGCGCCGACCTCTTCGACCTCCACCGGCTGCGCTTCCTCGACGGCCTGCTGGTGGTGCTCGAGCACAACCGGCTCCCGTTGGCGGCCTGCCCGGCCCTGGCCGACACCGACTTCAGCAGTGCCTCGCTGTACGCCACCCTGCGTGCCGCGGACCCGCCGCAACTGCCTCGCGTCGCCGACTACTCCGTCGAGGCCCGCCACCCGACGGCGCGGGAGATCGAGTTGTTCGAGATCGGCGACACCATGCCGATGCTCGTCGCGACCCAGTTGACGTCCAACCAGGACGCCCGCCCGATCGAACTGACCGTCCAGGTCTACCGAGGGGATCGCTACCGATTCCGGGCCTCCATCACCAACCAGGGCTGACTGATCACCGCAGGGCCTTCGCACCGGCCCCGCTGCCGCCGGCATCCGCGCGCAGCGGGGCCGGTGCCATCTCGTGCTCGCGTACGCGAAGCAGGGCGCCGGCGTCGATGAAGCGCGCTGCCCGCGCGCAACAGCCGCAGAGACTGCCGACGAGCGGTCCGCGGACCGAGGACTCCGCGCCGGTTCGGCGCCGCGCGAAGCCGCGCGCAGCGACCCCTCGATGACGTCGGCTTCCGGCGGGACGGGCCGCTTGTGCCGGCCACAGCCCACTGCGCTCGAGGACGGCCGCCCGGCCGGCGAGGAACCGTAGCGTCGGCCGTCAAAGACCAGAAGCATACCAGTAGGGCCTATTGACCACTCCGCATAGGACCACTACTGTCCCACTCGAACTCCGGCCCATCGAGGTGATGGTGCTCGAAACGCACATGCGGCAAGGGGTGGGCGATGCACAGCCCGTTGGACGAGGTGCTCCGACGCCGACAGGCCGGACGGCCGCAGTGCGCCATCACGGTCGCATGTGGTCTGCCACCGGACCGCGTGGTTCTCGGCGGAAACCACCTCTGCGACGCACCGCGCGACCACGGCCGCGCTCTCCATCCGAACCAGAAGGAGCACGTGTGACCACGCTCCCCGGCGCGCTGTCCGTCGGCGACGGCGCTGCCCACACCGTCCGTGAGATCGCCCAGCAGCCGGCCCTGTGGAGGGAGGTCGACCGGGCCGTCACGGCCTCCCGGGCATCGCTGGACGCGTTCCTGCGTCCGCTCATGGCACGCGGCGACCTGCGCGTGGTGCTCACGGGTGCCGGCACATCCGCGTTCGCGGGACAGGTGCTCCAGCCGGCCCTGACCCGGCGCCTGGGGCGGCGCGTCGACGCGGTCCCCACCACGGACCTCGTCGCCGACCCGCGCGGTTGCCTCGCCGAGGACCTGCCGACACTGCTGGTGTCCTTCGCGAGGTCGGGTGACAGTCCGGAGTCCGTGGCCGCCACCGCCCTGGCCGACCAGGTCCTCTCCGAGGTGCATCACCTCGTGATCACCTGCAACGAGCGGGGCCGGCTGGCGCGCGACCACGGCGAGCGGCCTCGGTCCCATGTGCTGCTGATGCCGGCCGCGTCCAACGACCGCGGCTTCGCCATGACGTCGAGCTTCACGTGCATGACGCTCGCGGCGCTGCTGGCCCTGGGCGGCGACGCGTACGACGGGGTCGCCGAACGCCTGGCCCGGGCAGCCGAGTCGGTCATCGAGGCCGGCGCCGTCGACCGCACCGTCGGCCCCCTGGTGGACCGGGATCCCGGGCGCATCGTCTTCCTCGGCAGCGGCCCGCTGAAGGGTCTCGCCGAGGAGTCGGCGCTGAAGGTGCTCGAGCTCACCGGCGGGACGCTCACGGCCGTCGGGGAGTCCTCGCTGGGCTTCCGGCACGGCCCCAAGGCGGTGCTCGACGAACGCTCCGTCGTCATCGTGTACCTGTCGAACGATACGTACACCCGCCGCTACGACCAGGACATCGTCGCGGAACTGCGCGGAGATCTTCCCGCCGGCAGTGTCGTCACGGTTTCCGCGGACGGCTCCGGCACGGGAACGGAGAGCGGAGCCGCCGACGGCTGGCCGCTGCCCGGCCTCCACGACGTCGAGGATGTCGCCCTGGCACTGCCGGCCGTGGTGTACGCCCAGCTCATCGCGCTGCGCGCCTCCCTGCGCCAGGGCCTGCGGCCCGACAACCCGTTCCCCTCGGGCGAGGTCAACCGCGTGGTGCGGGGCGTGACCCTGCACTCCCTGCAGAACTGATCGAAGGCATCGAGGGCGCGGATCGAGGGCGCCGGACGGAGGTACGACGATGTTCCTGGGTGTCGACGGCGGCGGTACGAAGACCGCGTTCTGCCTGGTCGACCGGTCCGGACGGATGGTGGCGCGAGCGCAGGCGGCAAGTTCGTACTACTTCTCCCACGGCATCGGGCTCGTCGGACGGGTGCTGAAGGAAGGCGTCGACGCCGTCTGCGCGGCGGCCGAACTGCCCCCGGCCGACATCGAGTACGCCTTCTTCGGCCTGCCCGGTCACGGGGAGGCGGCTCACGATCTGCCCACGCTGAACGCCGCACCGCGAGCGGTGCTCGGGCACGACCGCTACGCGTGCGACAACGACATGGTCTGCGGCTGGGCGGGCTCGCTCGGCGCGGTCGACGGCATCAACGTCATCAGCGGCACCGGCTCGATGACCTACGGCGAGCGGTCGGGCCGGGGTGTACGCGTCGGCGGCTGGAGCGAGATGTTCGGCGACGAGGGATCGGCGCACTGGATCGCGGTCCGAGGCCTCAACGCCTTCTCGCGGATGAGCGACGGACGGCTCCCCGAGGGCCCGCTGGCCGAGGTGCTCCGGCGCCACCTCGATCTCGCGTCCGGCCTCGACCTGATCGACGTCGTCCACAACCGTTGGCAGGGCGACCGGGGCCGGATCGCCGCACTCAGCCGCTCGGTGACCGAGGCGGCGGCTCTCGGCGACGAGGTCTGCGCGGCGATCCTCGCCGACGCCGGCCGGGAACTCGCCCTGCTCGTCGACGTCACCCGCGAGCGGCTGGAGTTCGGCCCGGACGAGGCCGTCCCGGTCTCCTACTCCGGTGGCACCTTCGGCGCCGCCATGGTGCTGGAGGCGTTCACCACCGCACTGAAGAGCGGTTTCGCCGGCTACGACCTGCGACGTCCCCTGTACGAGCCTGTCGTAGGAGCTGCCCTGTACGCGGCGAAACTCGCCGGAACCCCGCTCGACCGGCCCGCGCTCGACGCGCTGCGCACGGCCTTCGGATCCCCCGCCTCAGGAGAGGACGACCGATGAACAACGGTACGAGAAGCTGGATCCTGTACGCATCGCTGCTGGTCCTGTTCTGGGGTGTATGGGGCGCCTTCTCCAGCGAGCCGAACAGCAGGTACGGCTACCCCAACGAGATGATCTACGTCATCTGGGCCTTCACGATGCTCATCCCCGCGTACTTCGCGATGCGCGGCAACAAGTTCGACCGCCGGCCGATCGCCGCGATGTACGGGCTGATCGCGGGACTGACCGGCGCCGGCGGACAGTTGCTGCTGTTCCAGGCGCTCGCCGACGGCCCGGCGTACCTGATCTTCCCTCTGGTGTCACTCTCCCCGGTGATCACCGTCCTCATGGCGACGGTCCTGCTGCGCGAGCGCATCACCCGCCTCGCTGTCGTGGGCGTGGTGGCGGCACTGACATCGATCGTGCTGCTCAGCATTCCCAGCGGCGGGGGCGACTCCGACGCGCACGGCCCGTGGCTGCCGCTGGCCGTCCTGATCTGCGTCGCCTGGGGTGTACAGGCGTTCTGCATGCGCAAGGCCGCACTCGTCGGGGTCAACGACGCGACAACCTTCGGGTGGATGACCATCAGCGGACTGCTGCTGGTACCGGTGGCGGTCGCGGTCATGGGCGGCTTCCCGTCCGGTGCCCCCTGGCAGGCGCCGGCACTCACCGCCGTCACCCAGGTCCTCAACGCGGTCGGCGCCCTGTTCCTGGTCATGGCGTTCAGCCGGGGCAAGGCCACGGTGGTCGCCCCCGTCACCAACGCACTGGCCCCGGTTCTGACCATCGTGCTGTCCCTGGCGGTCTATCAGACGCTGCCCAGCGTGTGGGCCGGCATCGGCATCGTGCTCGCCCTCGCGGGCTCGACCCTGATGGTCTACAGCGACGAGAAGAGCGGCGAGAGCTCCGTGGCACCGGGTGCGGCCGACGGTGACGTGAGTCCCGCCATGCGGTAGCCCCGAGCACCCGAACCGACCGTCGAAGCAACAGGAAAGCGAGGGGAACACCCCCATGTCCCTGGTTCCCACGCGCGAACTCGTCGAGAAGGCCGCCGCTGCCGGCCGGGCCGTGGCGGCGTTCAACGTGATCACGCTGGAACACGCCGAGGCGATCACCGCGGGAGCGGAGGCCGCGGAACGTTCGGTGATCCTGCAGATCAGCGAGAACGCCGTGCGGTTCCACGGCGGCCGAGTCGGGCCGATCGCACGGGCCGCGGCCGAGGTCGGCACGGCCTGTGCCGTCGACGTCGCGCTTCACCTGGACCATGTGACGGACATACGGCTGCTGCACACGGCAGCCGACGCCGGGTTCTCCTCCGCGATGTTCGACGCCGGGGCGCTGCCCTACGCCGAGAACCTCGCCGCCACCAGCGCCGCGGTGCGGTGGGCTCACGGCGCGGGCCTGTGGCTGGAGGCCGAACTCGGCTATGTGGGCGGCAAGCCGGACGCCCCCGCGAGCGCCCATGCCGCCGGGGTGCGCACCGACCCGCGGGAAGCGGCACGCTATGTCGCGGACACCGGCGTGGACGCCCTGGCCGTCGCCGTCGGCAGCAGCCACGCGATGACCGAACGCTCCGCGTCCCTGGACCACGCGCTGATCGAACGACTGCGGGACGCCGTGCGCGTGCCCCTGGTGCTGCACGGTTCGTCGGGCGTCGGCGACGACGAACTGCGCCGAGCCGTCCATGAGGGCATCGTGAAGGTCAACGTCGGCACCGCCCTCAACATCGCCTTCACCCGCGCGGTCCGCGAGACGCTGACGGCTCGGCCCGACCTCACCGACCCCCGCCCCTACGTCGCCCGGGGCAGGGAGACGATGGCGGAGACGGTACGCACCCTGCTCGGGGTGGTGAGCGGCTGAACACCGCCCGTCCGCGGCGGAGACGGCCTGCGCGTGATCACCAGGGGTTGTGCGGACAGGACGGTGGACACCTGGACGGCGCGGCTCGACGCACCGGGCAGGGCGCGCTTCGCTCGTCGACCCCACCGCGGCGGGAGTGTCGCCCGACGCGATCGCATATTGTCCGGGTCACGTCACTGACTGATGCCGCTTTCCCACATCGCTGGGCCCGGACCCCCGTTCCTGCCATCGTGATGCCCGTCGGGAAACACCGGCGCCACCGGTGAACCACCGACACTCCAGGCGCTGTTCGACCCATTCGGGTCGACGACTCACACCAGGACGAATACGGGGAACCATGTCTCTTCGCACTCGGCTCACACGCCGCGCGCAGCTCACTCTCATCGGTCTCACCGCCGGCGGTGTCGCGGCTGCCGCGATCGCCGTAGTACCGTCGCTCGCCGACAACGACTCCCCGGAGCCGGTGACGGTCGCCGCGCAGAAGGACGCCGCCTACGGGCCCGAACCCGAGGCCGACAGCGAGCTGGTCGCCCAGCCCAACGAGCTGACGACCATGGCCACGGCCTCGCTCTCGCCCGACACGATGATCAACCGGGCGCGTACCTGGCTCACGGCCAACAGCGGAAAGCCGGTTCCCTACAGCATGGAACGTGTCTGGAAGGACGGCTACCGCCAGGACTGCTCCGGCTACGTCTCCATGACGCTGGGACTGGGGAAGCCGGGTCTGAACACCGTCGGTCTCGCCGATTCCCGAAACGGCGTCACCAAGCGTCTCAGCAGCGTGAGTCAGCTCAAGAAGGGCGACCTGCTGATCGACTACCGAACTGATGACGGCGACTTCCGACACGTGGTGATCTTCGAGAAGTGGGCCAACGCGTCGCACAGCGCCTACTGGGCGTACGAACAGCGCGGCACGTACGGCACGACCCACCGGCAGCTGAAGTACGGGATCGGCAACGACAATTACGACCCCTTCCGCCCGGTCAAGCTGGGTGGCGGCGGTGGCGGTGGTGGCGGCACGCAGCCGCCGGCCCCGAGTGTCTCCTGGCCGACCCTCAAGAGCGGCTCCCAGGGCGCAGACGTGCGGTCCGCCCAACAGCTGCTGGTCTCGCGGGGTTACACACTCGACGCCGACGGTGTCTTCGGTCCGAAGACCCGCTCCGCGGTGATCCGGTTCCAGAACGCACAGTCCCTGACCGCCGACGGCGTCGTCGGCAAGAACACCTGGTCCAAGCTGATCAAGACCGTGCAGTACGGCGCGTCCGGCCCGGCGGTGAAGGCGGCCCAGACACAGCTGAACGTCTACGGCTACGGTCTCAAGGTGGACGGTGCGTTCGGCGCGCATACGAAGTCGGCGGTGGTCGCCTTCCAGAAGAAGCACGGCTTGCAGGCCGACGGCGTCGTGGGCCCGCAGACGTGGCGCACCCTGCTCGGCAGCCGCTGACCCCACCGGCCCTGACGGCTCCTTCCCCATCGCACCCACGGCGGGGGAGGAGCCGTCACGTCTGTGCATCGGGCAGTGACGGACTTCACCGCCCGGCCGGCCGTCGCTCGCAGCACATGGAAATGACTCTTTCGAAAGAATGCTTTCTATGGCTAGAGTGACTCCATGTCCGAACAACCGTCCCGCGTCATTGCTGATCCGCGCGCCCTGATGGCCATCGCGCATCCCCTCCGCCTACGGATCCTCGAGGCCCTGGCCCTGCACGGACCGCTGACGGCGACCGACGTCGCACATCATGTCGGCGAGAGTCCCGCGAACTGCTCCTGGCACCTGCGGCAGTTGAACAAGTACGGCTTCATCACCGAGGCGGGCGGCGGCAGCGGCCGGCAGCGGCCATGGCGCATGGTCGTCGACGCCCATCGGTGGGGGGTCGGCGAAGAGAGTCCCGAACTGGCGAGGGCCGGGGACGCCGCATCGCAGGTGCTGATCGATCTCGAGTATCGCGCCCTGCGCGAATGGCTGATGACTCGACGGCAGGAGACGCCCGAGTGGCGTGACGCCGGCTTCTTCAATCAGGCCGTGGGCTGGTGCACGCCCGAGGAGTTGGACGATCTGCGGACCAGCCTGTCCGAGCTGTTCGCGCCCTATCTGAGGCGCATCGAGGAGACTTCGGCCCGCCCGGCCGGATCTCGGCCCGTCCGGCTCATGGGGTGGGGAATCCCGGCCGCGACATCGGAACCCGGAGACGAAACGGAGGAGCGGACGTGAAGAGCCTGCTGGGCAGACGCGGCTTTTGGACGATCTTCGTCGCGCTCACCGTGAGCATGCTGGCCGAGTCGGTTCTCGTCCTTGCCCTGGGGGTCTGGGTGAAGGACCTGACCGGCTCGGACGGGCTGGCAGGCGCCACCTTCCTCGCGTTGAGCGCCCCCATGCTCGTTGCTCCGCTGGCCGGTTGGGTCGTGGACCGGATTCCACGCCGGGTGATCTTCGTCGCGCTGAATCTGATCACCGCCGGCTTACTCCTTCCGTTGCTTGCGGTCCGTCAGGAATCCGATCTGTGGATCGTGTACACGGTGGCTGTCGGCTACGGCCTCTCGTACATCGTGCTCGGCGCGACGGTCAGCGCCCTGGTGCCCGAGCTGGTGCCGGCGGATCTGCTCCCCGAAGCCAACAGCGCCCTGCAGACGGTCAAGCAGGCGCTGCGGCTCCTGGGGCCCTTGATCGGGGCCGGGCTGTTCAGCCTCCTGGGAGGCGCGAAGCTGTCCGCGGTGTGCGCCGTGTGTTTCCTGGTGGCCGGCGTCGTCGGGATGTTCCTGGGTGCCGGTCAACAGGTGGTCCGGACTCCGGAGACCTCCGGCCGTCTGACCTGGTCGAGTGAAGTCAGCGCCGGGTTCAGGCACTTGGTGCGCGATCCGGTGCTGCGGAAGGTGGCCGTCTGTTCGGCACTGAGCATGATCGGTCTTGGCGTGGGGGAGAGTCTGTACTTCGCGTACGTCGATCAGGGCCTCGGCAGGGACGCGGCCTTCCTCGGAGTGCTGGTCTCGGCGCAAGGCGTCGGGGGAGTGGCAGGCGGAGTCGCCTCGGCGCGCATAGTACGGCGGTTCGGCGAGGTCGGCGCCGTAGGCATCGGTATCGCGTTGTTCGCGCTGGGGAGCCTCGCACTGGTCCAGCCGACGCTCTGGCTTGCGCTCCCTGCCTCCGTGCTGATCGGAATGGGGCTTCCGGTTTCCATGGTCGGTACGAACACGCTTCTGCAACGACGCACCCCGGCCCACCTGCTCGGCCGCGCGGCGACCGCACTGGACGCGCTCGTGAGTGGCCCTCAGGCCCTGGCGATCGGTGCGGGTGCCGTTCTCGTGGGCGTGGTGGACTACCGGCTCCTCTTCGCGGTGACCGGGGTGGCGATGGCCTGCGTCGGCGGCCAACTCTGGATTGCGCGGCGACTTGCTCAGCCGGCTGTTCCCGCCACGTCGGCCAGGGCCGACCTCCCGGGGTGACACCGGTGGTGTCGGGGCACGCCGACACCAGGGGTGGAGAGTCATCCGGGACACCTGCCGGCAGGGGGGCCGACGGGATGCGAATAGGTTGCCGAAAGCGCGGCGATAGGGACCGTGCCTAGCTTCCTCTTGCTCAGATGGGTGAAACCCACAGCGAGGAGAGGCAATGACAGAATCGGTCGAAGATGCCGCGGGTGCGCGCCGTACGACGCCGCGCACCCGTCATGAAGAGATTCTCCTCGGTATGTGGCAGGACGTCCTCGGCCAGTCGGCAATGAGTGTCGAGGACGACTTCTTCGTACTCGGAGGAAACTCGCTCCATGTCATCCGCCTCATCTCGCGCCTCAGCGAGCAGACGGGGGTGGATCTTCCGCTCCAGTTCGTGCACGACTACCCGACCGTCGCGGAGGGTGCGGCCCGCCTGGACGTGCTGGCGGCGAAAAGCGGGGGAGTGCTCACAGAGGATTCCGTCGCCGGCGAGTTCCACCCGTCCCATGGTGATTGGTGAGGCGGTGCGGGGATGAGTAAAGCGATTCCCTCATCGACGACGACTGAACAGGGGAGAAAGCGATGACGGACAGCGGAGACCTCCGTTACCTCGTCGTACGCAACGACGAAGAGCAGTATTCGATCTGGCCCGAGGGCAGGGATCTGCCCGCGGGCTGGCACGCCGAGGGGACATCGGGGAGCCGCGAGGAATGCCTCGAGCATATCGAGGCGGTCTGGACCGACATGCGGCCGCGCAGCTTGCGGGTCCGTATGGAATCCGCCGACGTCTGACAGCGTCGGTATCCCTTATTTCCTTGATGATGAACCCGGAGTGAGAGGGCTGGAATGAGCGCTTCTGGCATGGATTCGGCAAGGGGGCGGTCCGAGGGGCGCTCGGGTTCGGGCGACGGTTCGTTCCTCCCTCTCACAACGACGCAGCACGGGATATGGCTCCACGAACAACTGCTGCCGACCAATGCGGTCTACAGCGTGAACCGTGCGATATGGCTCTACGGGCCGCTCGACGTCGTGGCCCTGCGTTCGGCCTTCGAGGATGTTCTGCACCGTCATCCGGTTCTCTCCGCCGTCGTACGGGCGGATCCGGAACCGGGCCTGCTGATGTCCAGGCCCTCCGAGAGCGCCTTCCGCGTGGTCGATCTGACCGGTTTCCCGGCCGGCGCCGTGCGCGAACACGCCGGCGAGATGGCACGGCAGGACCTGACACGGCCCTTCGACACCGCTGCGGGGCCCCTCGTCAGGGTGCTGTTGCTCCGGCTCTCCGACGCCGAACACCTCTTCGTGTTGAACGGCCACCATCTGGTGCTTGACGGGATGTCGGTACGAGTGGTGGCGCGTGACATCGCCGCGGCGTACGAGCAGGTGATCACCGGCCGGCCACCACGGCCCGCGGTCCAGGCCGCCCGGTTCGCGGAACACGTCCGGACACAGGCCGACTCCGCTCCGAGCCGCGCCCCGGCCGTTGACGCGTGGGCGGAGGCGCTCAGAGGGCTGCCCGCGACACTGGACCTGCCACGGGACCGGCCCTGGCCCGCGACTCCTTCCTACTCCGCCGGCTCGGTGTCGGCGTGCATCGACACCGAACTCGTCTCCGGCATGCGGAAGATGGCGGTGGCACAGCGGGTCACGCCCTTCACGGTGGCGCTGGCCGCCTTCTCGCTGGTGCTGAGCCGCTACAGCGGGGAGGAGCGATTCGCCCTCGGTACCACGCTCGCGGGGCGCGTCGCCGCCGAGCTGGACGAGACCGTGGGCATGCTTGCCAACACGGTGCCCCTTCCCATCGACATGTCGGGCGCTCCCACCGGCGTCGACCTGCTCCATCGCGGGCGGTCCGCCGTGCTCGAGGCTCTGAGCCGGCAGGACGTCTCGTTCGCGCAGATCGTCGAGGCGCTGCGTCCGGAGCGGATGCCGCACCGAACTCCTGTCTTCCAGGTCGCGATCCAGTACGAGGACCTGTCCGGCGAGGTCTGGTCCCTCGGCGGGCTCCGTTCCGAGAGGCTCCGGCTTCCGCAGGAACTGACCCAGTTCGAACTCACCCTCCTCGTCACGGAGGAGGCCGACGGGATCGCCCTGTCCCTGGAGTACCGCAAGGACCTCTTCGAAGCGGACGCGCTGGACCGGATGCTGAGACATCTGATCACGGTGCTGGAACGGCTGGTCGAGACACCTGAAGCCCCCGTCTCCGTGCTGTCGGCGCTTCCGGATCCGCAGCGCGATCTCGTGTTGCGGCAGTTCAACGCGGAATCGGCCGCAGCCGGGGAGCACGACGCCGAACAGGTGGTCGGGCAGCGGATCGACCGCGTCCTGCGGCGTGTGGCCGAGGCGGGTCCGGATCGCATCGCGGTGGTCCAAGGGGCCGAGGAGTACACCTACGGCCGGCTCTGGTCCGACAGCCGGGCCGCCGCGGCGGCCCTGCGCGCCTGTGGAGTCCGCCCCGGTGAAGCGGTCGGCCTGCTCGGCATCGCCGGCTACGAGGCCACGGTCGCCATGGCGGGGATCCTTGTCGCGGGCGGTCACTATGTGCCGCTCGACCCGACGTTCCCCGGCGACCGGGTCGTGCACATGCTGGCGGCGACCGGGGCGCGGCATCTCGTCACGGCCGCGGGCAGCGTGCCGGCCGGGGACCCGGGAGTGCGGGTGCACGCTCTAGGTGACCTCGTACGGGACGGGCGGGATGCGGCGGAGCCGGCGCCGCTGCCCGCCGGGCTCGACGGAGACCTCGCCTACGTGATCTTCACCTCGGGGACGACCGGGGCACCCAAGGCAGTGGGCGTCCCGCACCGCGGAGTCCTCGGCACCGTGTTGCGTCCCGGATCACTCCGTCACGGCCCCGACGACGGAATCCTGCTGCACCTGACGATCGCGTTCGACCCGACGGTCTACATGCTCTGGAGCGCGTTGCTCACCGGCGGGAGGGTGGTCACCCTTGACCCTGAGGCCACGTCGCTGGGCCGGCTGGCGGAGCGGATCTCCCAGCCGGACGTCACCGTGGCCGGCCTGACGCCCGCCCATTTCGCAGTCGTCGTCGACCATCACGCCGACGCCCTGCGCGGCCTGCGAAGGGTGCTGGTCGGTGGTGATGTGCTCCCCGTGCGCCAGGCGCGGCGGATGCTGGCCGCACTGCCCGGCACCGACCTGGTCAACGTCTACGGACCCACTGAGAACTCGATCATCAGCACCGCATCACACGCGGACACCTGGGATCGGAGCGCGTCGTCCGTGCCCATCGGCCGCCCGGTTGCCGGGACGTCCTGCTACGTGCTCGACCCTCGGATGGAGCCCGTGCCGCTCGGCGCCGCGGGCGAACTGTTCGTCGGCGGCGACAGGCTCGCCCGCGGCTACCTCGACGAGCCCGGACTGACGGCGGGGAAGTTCCTCCCCGACCCGTTCGGCGACGGGCCGGGAACCCGTATGTACCGCACCGGCGACCAGGTTCGCTGGCGCGCCGACGGACAGCTCGAATTCATCGGGCGTATGGACAGTCAGGTGAAGATCCGTGGGTACCGGGTCGAACTCGGGGAGGTCGAAGCCGCGCTCGTCGAGCACCGGGACGTCCGTCAGGCCGTGGTGACCCCCTGGGACCACCCCACCGGCGGGAAGCGCCTGGCCGCGTACCTCGTGGCCGACGGGGGCGCGGCGCTCGACGAAGCGGAAGTACGGCGTTGGCTCGCGCGCCGGCTTCCCCCGTACATGGTGCCGTCGAGTCTCCGTGTCCTCGACGAGATTCCCCTCAACCAGAACCAGAAGCCCGACCGGAAGAGGCTGCCGGCCCCGGATTCCGCCGGGGAGTACCGCGGTCACCGTGCACCCCGCACGGAAGCGGAGAGGACTCTGGCCGGCATCTGGAGTGACGTCCTCGGCCTCGACCGTGTCGACATCGAGGACGACTTCTTCGCCCTGGGCGGGGACTCCCTCCTCGCGATGAGGGTCGCCGCGCGGGCGACCGAGGCGGGACACCGGGTGTCGGCGCACGATGTGTTCAGCCATCGCACGGTGGCGGGCCTGGCCGCGGTGACGGCAGGGGCGGAGCCGCAGAGCGGTCCGGCGACCCTGGTTCCCGCCGCCTCCGGCCCGGTCGGCCGGGCCTTCCCCCGGTCCGGTCTCGACCCCCGGCAGACGGGAGATCTCCTCCGGCGCATGTCCGCGGCCGACCCGCGGATCACCGTCGATGAGGTGGAGGACATCCATCCGTTGTCCCCCCTCCAGTCGGGCATGCTCTTCCACTCCCTCGACGACGCGGAATCCCGGGGATACCTGAGGCAGTTCACCTTCGAGACCCCCGACGACCTCGATCCGGCAGCCCTCGGCTAGGCGTGGACGACCGTCGTGCGCCGGCACGACGCCCTGCGCACCACGTGCGTGATCGACGACGTTCCGCAGCCGCTGCTCGTCGTCCATCGTCAACTCGTCCGTCCACTGGCGGTCGTGGACCTGACGGCGGCGCGTGATGTCACGTCCCGGCTGCGGGACGCCTTGCTGACAGAGATGGACCGTTGTGCGCTGTCGGCGTCCGTGCCCGCGCACCGGCTCGCCCTCGTCATGCTTCCCGGCGGCCGTCATCGCCTGGTCTGGACGGTCCACCACCTGCTCGTCGACGGGTGGAGCATCTCGCTCGTCCTCGACGAACTCTTCACCCTCTATCAGGAGATGTCACACGGCGGCGGTGAGTCGCTCCTGTCGGAGGCGGTGTCGTACCGGGGGTTCGCGGAGTGGTTGGGGTCGCGTGATGCGGGGGTGGATGAGGAGTTCTGGCGGGGTGTGCTGGGTGGGGTG
>NZ_JOCA01000026.1 GCF_000718785.1 Streptomyces sp. NRRL WC-3626
GCAGGCCGACAAGTGCCTGGACGTGACCGGCAACAGCTCCGCCAACGCCACCCGCCTGCAGATCTGGACCTGCACCGGCGCCGCCAACCAGAAGTGGACCGCGCCGAGCGGCGACACCACGCCGACCGGCCCCGGCGCCATGGCCGTCGCACCGTACCTCTACAACGGCTGGGGCAGCCCGCCGAACCCCACCACCGTGATGAACGCGACCGGCGTCAAGTGGTTCACGCTGGCCTTCGTCCTCAGCAACGGTTACTGCGATCCGCATTGGGACGGCAGCCGTCCGCTGACCGGCGGCGTCGACCAGCAGACCGTCAACACCGTTCGGGCGGCCGGCGGTGACGTCGTCCCGTCGTTCGGCGGCTGGAGCGGCAACAAGCTGGAGAGCTCCTGCGGCAGCGCGGGCGAACTGGCCGCGGCGTACCAGAAGGTCATCAACGCCTACGGGCTCAAGGCGATCGACATCGACATCGAGGCGGCGGCGTACGACAGCCCGGCCGTGCAGCAGCGCACCGTCGACGCACTCAAGACGGTCAAGGCGAACAACCCGGGGATCAAGGTGTACGTCACCTTCGGCACCGGGCAGAACGGCCCCGACAGCAGCCTGATCGGCAAGGCCGCCGCCTCGGGTCTCACCGTGGACAGCTGGACGATCATGCCGTTCAACTTCGGCGGGGCGGGCCAGAACATGGGGCAGCTCACCGTGCGGGCGGCCGAAGGCCTGAAGACCGCCGTCAAGAACGCCTACGGGTACTCGGACGACCAGGCGTACCGGCACACCGGCATCTCGTCGATGAACGGCATCACCGACAACGGCGAGACGGTGACCGTCGCCGACTTCCGCACCATCCTCGCCTACGCGCAGCAGCGGCACCTGGCCCGGCTGACCTTCTGGTCCGTCAACCGCGACCGCCCCTGCGCCGGAGGCGGCGCCGACACCTGCTCGGGCGTCTCCCAGCAGCCCTGGGACTTCACCCGGGTGTTCGCGCAGTACAACGGCTGACCGACAGGAGAACACACGATGTCCCGACCTTCGAGACCGCCCGTCGGCGGCCGCCGTCCCCTGACCGCCGCGTTCGCGGCGGCCGCCACCGCCGCCTCCGTCCTCATCGCCGTCCAGCCGACCCAGGCGGCCGCCGCCGCGGTGCCGTCGGGCTGGTCGGCCGTGGTGAACGGCGGCAGCGGCAAGTGCCTGGACGCCCGCGCCGCGGGCACCGTCAACGGCACGGCCGTACAGCAGTACACCTGCAACAGCACCACGGCACAGCAGTGGAGTTTCACGCCGACCGGTGACGGCTACGTCCGTATCGACAACCGCAACGACTCCCGGCAGGTGGTCGATGTCAGCGACGTGTCCACCGCCGACAACGCGGCCGTGCATCTGTGGACGTACGGCGGGGGCGCCAACCAGCAGTGGCTGCCGGTCGACGAGGGCGGCGGCGCCTACCACTTCGTCAACCGGAACAGCGGCAAGTGCCTCGACGTGCCGGCCGCCTCGACGGCCGACGGCGTGCAGTTGGTGCAGTACGCCTGCAACGGCACGGCGGCCCAGCGCTTCCAGGTCACGCCCGTGAGCACGGCGCCCGGGGACGTCGATCTCGGCCCCGACGTGGCCGTGTTCGACCCGTCGATGCCGTCGTCCACCGTCCAGAGCCGGCTCGACTCGATCTTCCGGGAGCAGGAGACGAACCAGTTCGGCAGCCGGCGCCAGGCGATCCTGTTCAAGCCGGGCACGTACAGCAACGATGTGAACGTCGGCTTCTACACCCAGGTCCTGGGCCTCGGACTGTCGCCGGACTCGGTCACCGTCAACGGTGCCGTGCACGTCGAGGCCGACTGGTTCCCGCCGCAGAACGCCACCCAGAACTTCTGGCGCGGCGCCGAGAACCTCTCGGTGAACCCGGCCGGCGGCACCGACCGCTGGGCGGTGTCCCAGGCATCCGGGTACCGGCGTATGCATGTGCGGGGCGATCTGGAGCTCAGTGACGGCGGCTGGTCCAGCGGCGGCTTCATGGCCGACAGCAAGATCGACGGTCAGGTCCGCTCCGGTACCCAGCAACAGTGGCTGACCCGCAACTCCCAGCTGGGCAGCTGGAACGGCTCCAACTGGAACATGGTCTTCGTGGGCAGCCGGGGTGTGCCCGGCAACACCTTCCCCGACCCGCCGTACACCACGGTCGACCGGACCCCGACGGTCCGCGAGAAGCCGTTCCTGTACGTCGACGGGGCGGGTGCCTACAAGGTGTTCGTCCCCTCGCTGCGGACGAACTCGACGGCGACCACCTGGGCGAACGGGAACGCGGCGGGCACCTCGCTCGGCATGGACCGGTTCCACATCGTCAGGCCGGGGGCGACCGCCGCGCAGCTCAACGCGGCGCTGGCCGAGGGCAAGAACCTGCTGGTGACGCCGGGTGTCTACCATCTGAGCGAGACCCTGCGGGTGACCCGTCCCGACACCGTGGTCCTCGGGCTCGGTCTCGCCACCTTCGTCCCGGACAACGGCGTGACGGCCATGACGGTCGCCGACGTCGACGGGGTGAAGCTCGCGGGTGTCCTCTTCGACGCCGGCACCACCAACTCCCGTACGCTCGTGGAGGTCGGCCCGTCAGGCGCGGCCGCCGACCACTTTGCGAACCCCACCTCCCTGCACGACGTGTACTTCCGGGTGGGCGGCGCGCACGCCGGCAAGGCCACCACGAGCCTCGTCGTCAACAGCGACGACGTCATCGGCGACCACATGTGGATCTGGCGCGGCGACCACGGCAACGGCATCGGCTGGAACACCAACACCGCCGACACCGGCCTCGTCGTGAACGGCGACGACGTCACCATGTACGGCCTGTTCGTCGAGCACTACCAGAAGCACCAGACCATCTGGAACGGCAACGGCGGGCGCACGTACTTCTACCAGAACGAGATGCCGTACGACCCGCCCGACCAGGCCGCCTGGATGAACGGTCCGACCCAGGGCTACGCCGCCTACAAGGTCGCGGACGGCGTGACCAGCCACCAGGCGTACGGACTCGGCAGCTACTGCTTCTTCAACGTCGACCCGTCCGTCACCGCCGAGCACGCCTTCGAGGCCCCCAACAGGCCGAACGTCCGTTTCCGGAACATGGTGACGGTCTCCCTCGGCGGCACCGGCACCATCCGCCACGTCATCAACGACCGCGGCGGCCCCTCCGACTCGTCGACGAATGTCGCCGATCTTGTGAACTTCCCGTGACGGACACCCGCGCGCTGTCACGGACTCCGGTGTCCCCCGGTCAGCCGGGGGACATGCCGATCAGCCGGAAGGGAAGGCGACTTGGACGTCTACGAGGCGGTCACGAGCCGACGGGCAGTGCGCGGGTTCACCGACAGACCGGTACCGAAGGAGGTGCTGGAGCGGGTGCTCGCCGCGGCGGCCTGGGCGCCGTCCGCGTCGAATCTCCAGCCGTGGCACGCCTTCGTGGTGACCGGCGGCCCGCTGGCCGAGCTCAAGAAGCGGGCCGGTGAGCGGTTAGCCACGGGGGACTCCTGGGACGAGCCGGAGTACACGATGTACCCGCCCGAGCTGAAGGCCCCGTACCGCGAGCGCCGGGCCGAGTTCGGCGAGCAGCGGTACGGGGCGCTCGGCATCCCGCGCGACGATCTGGAGGCACGGCACAGGGCGTCGGCGGCGAACTGGGCGTGCTTCGGCGCGCCCGCCGCCCTGTTCTGCTACATCGACCGGGACATGGGACCGGCCCAGTGGTCCGACGCCGGCATGTTCCTGCAGACGGTCATGCTGCTGCTCCGCGCCGAGGGGCTGCACAGCTGTACCCAGATGGCGTGGGCGAAGTTCCACCGGACCGTCGCCGAGGTCGTCTCGCCGCCCGGTGAGCTCCTGCTCTTCTGCGGGATGTCGATCGGGTACGAGGACGTCTCGGCCGGCGACGCCCGGATCGGCCGGGCGCCGCTGGACGAGACGGTCGTCTTCGTCGACGGCGTCTGAGCCGGCTCCTCAGGCGTCGTTGGCGCAGCGGAAGCCGAGGTTGGCCGTGGAGGAGTCCGGGGTGTTGGAGGAACGGGCCGCCACCCGGTAGCGGTTGCAGTAGGAGTCGTGGCAGAGGTAGGAGCCGCCGCGCAGGACCCGTGAGGTGCCGGTTTCCGGGCCTCGCGGGTCCTCTGCCGCGGAGTGGGTGTAGTAGGTGGGCGAGAACCAGTCGGCGCACCATTCCCACACGTTGCCGGCCATGTTCCACAGGCCGAGGCCGTTGGGGCGGTAGGACTTCACCGGGGCCGTGGTGAGGTGGCCGTCCTCGGCGGTGTTGGTGTGGGGGAAGCGGCCCTGCCAGATGTTGCAGCGCCAGCGGCCGTCCGGGGTGAGTTCGTCGCCCCAGGCGTAGCGGCGTCCCTCCAGGCCGCCGCGTGCCGCGTACTCCCACTCGGCCTCGGTGGGCAGGCGTTTGCCCGCCCACCGGGCGTAGGCGTTCGCGTCGTGCCACGAGACGTGGACGACCGGGTGGTTCTGCCGGCCGGTGATGCCGGACCGGCCGCCCTCGGGACGCCGCCAGTGGGCGCCGCGGACGTTGATCCACCAGGGCGTTCCGGCCGCCTCGCCGAGGATGTCGGACGGGTCGGCGTCCACCACGAGGTGGAAGACCGCCGAGGAGCCGTACCGTTCGGCGTCGGTGACATGGCCGGTCGCCTTCACGAACGTGGCGAACTGCGCGTTGGTGACGGCGGTCTCGTCGATGTGGAACGGCTTCAGGCGTACCGCGTGGACGGGGGTCTCGCCGTCGGCGCGGTAACCCTCGTCGAAGGCGTCGCCCATGGCGAACCCGCCCCCGGGCAGGCGGACCTGCCCGCGGGTCGAGCGCTTCCTCGCGGCGGGCGGGGCCGTCGTGCTGGACGGCAGGGTGAGGGTGACCGGGGTGGCGGCCGGGGTGCAGCAGGAGGCGTGTTCACTCGTCATGGGCAGTCCAGGGCACGGTCAGGGCCGGTAGGTGGATTCGTCGAGTCCGCTCAGGGTGGGGTCGTGGCCCACCTCGCCGACGTCGTACATCGAGGTCATCCAGTGGTAGAAGTTGTCGCCGCGCTCCCGCAGCAGGTCGTACAGGCGGCGGGTCATCCGGGAGCGGATCCCGGCCATCTCGGGGTGGTCGTGGACGTTCTGCAGTTCGTCCGGGTCACGGAGCAGGTCGTAGAGCTCGTTGACCGAGTCGGGGTTGACGACGAGTTTGTAGCGGTCCTCGCGCAGCATGCGCTGCGGATAGGGGAAGTGGTGGCCGTGGAACTCGCAGACGATGTCCTCGGCCCAGTCCGTCTCCTCGCCCCGTACCAGTGGCAGCAGGCTGCGTGAGTCCACCGCGGGCTCGGGGTCGACGCCGGCCAGTTCGAGGATGGTGGCGGTGCAGTCGAGCAGACTGACGAACTCGTTCCGTACGACACCGCCGGGTGCGCCGGGCACGCGGAGCAGGCCGGGGGTGCGGTAGATGTCCTCGTACATCGCCGGGCCCTTGTCGTGGAGCCGGTGCGAGCCGGTGAACTCCCCGTGGTCGCAGGTGAAGAACACCGCGGTGTCGTCGGTGAGTCCGAGGCGCTCCATGGCCTCCATGACCCGGCCGATCTGCCGGTCGATCAGCGCCACATAGCCCCAGTAGACGGCGATGAGTTTGCGGGTGGTCTCGATCGGCATCGTGTCGAAGGTCCAGTGGGCGCTGTAGTTGCGCTGGACCGGGGGCTTGCCGTGGAAGGTCTCGGCGATGGACCGCGGCAGCTCCACATCGGCCGGATCGACCAGGTCGAAGTACTCGTCCGGGAGGATGTACGGCAGATGCGGGCCGAAGAAGTGCAGGGCGAGGAAGAACGGCTGCTCGCGTTCACGGGAGTCCGCCGCGTACCGCTCCAGTTTCTCGATGGCGCGGGTGGCGAGGTAGTGCTCGAAGGTGGCCTCGACGGGCTGGTGCAGCCGGGCGGCGAGCAGATTGCCGGGGCCGCCGTTGGGCAGGGTGCCGCGGATGCGGTCGCTGATCCGGTACGGCGGCAGACCGTGCTCGTCGAGATAGGCGAGGTAGTCGGGGTGGTCCACCGGGTTGTGCCAGCCGGGGAGTTCGGGGCCGTCGAAGCCGTAGTCGGCGGCCGTGCGCCGGGTGCCGACGTGCCACTTGCCGATGAGGCCGCAGTTGTAGCCCTTCTCCCGCAGGGCGTGGGAGAAGGTGAACTGGTCCTCCGCCAGGTCCTCCAGATAGCCGACGTTGCGCTCGTGGTTGGCGAGCAGCTTGTGCCGGAAGGGTGCCTGGCCGGTCAGCAGACTGGCCCGGGCCGGCGTGCAGATCGCGGTGGGGGTGTACCAGCGGTCGAACCGGGTGCCCGTGGCGGCGAGTTCGTCGAGGACGGGGGTGTGCGCCAGCGGGTTTCCGTACGCGCCGAGGGTGTCGGCGCGGTGCTGGTCGGTCATCAGGAAGAGGATGTTCTTCCCGGGCGTGCCGGACTGGGTCACTTACCTGCTCCGATGAAGAGATCGCCGGTGTAGTACTGCGCGGGGTCGACGGGCTGCTTCAGCTTGCCCGCCTCGACGAAGTAGTCGTTCATGCCCTTGAGCCACTTGTCGACGGTGCCGTCCTCGGTGAGCCTGTCGAGCTCGTCGACACCGAGCACCTTGTTGTTGGCGGCGTCGGCCTTCACCTGGTCGGCGGGGATCTTCAGCTTCTCGGCGGTGAGGGAGACCGCCTCGTCCATGTGCTCCGACCGGAACTCCATGGCCTCGCGCAGGACGGCGAGGACCTTGCCGACCTTCTCCGGGTTGTCGGCGACGAGCTTGTTCCCGGCCACGAAGGCGGTGGGGAAGGAGACCTCGTCCTCGAAGTCGGTGTTCTTGGCGAGTTCGACCAGGCCGGGGACCTGCTTCTTGATGGTGGCCGCGGCCGGATACCAGAAGCCGGCGCCGTCGACCTGCTGGGAGGAGACGGCGGAGACGATGGTCGACGGGTCCATGGGGACGAGCTTCAGGTCGTCCTTGGTCATGCCGGCCTTCTTCAGGGCGAGCGAGAGGATCATGTCGCCGGAGGTGCCCTCGGGTACGGCCACGGTCTTGCCCTTGAGCTGTCGCATCGAGGTGATGCCGGGCTGGGCGAGGACCCGGTCGGAGTTGCCGAGGGTGTTGATCGCGACGACCTTGGCCTGGCCGGAGGCGGGGAGCCACATCGCGCCGGGGCCTATGTAGCCGAAGTCGAGGTTGTCGGTGCCGAGGGCCTGGATCTGCAGGGGGCCGTTGGTGAAGACCTTGGCGTCCGCCTCGAGTCCGTGCTTCTTCCACAGGCCCTTGGCGTCGGCGATGGCGATGAGGCTGGCACCGTTGAAGTCACCGATGTAGCCGAAGCGCACCGTGTCCCCGGATCCTCCGGAGGAGTCGCTGCCGCCGCAGGCGGTCAGCAGGGCCAGCGCGGCCGCGCCGGCGAGGGTGGCGGTGAGGTGTCTGCGGGTGAGGGAACGTGGCATGGCTGTGGGTACCTTCCGGATCAGTTCGCTGTGGCGCCGGCGGCCGCGGAGGCGGTGCGGCCTTCCTGGTGGTAGACGGAGTGCCACACGCGGTTGCGCAGTGCGGCGAACTCGGGGCTGAGGCGGAACGCCTCGTCGCGCACGATGGCGGGGTCGACCTCGATGACGTCGTAGATGCGGCCGGGGCGGGCCGCCATGACGATCACCCGGTTGGCGAGGAACACGGCCTCGTCGACGTCGTGGGTGATGAACAGCACCGTGCGCTTGTCCTGGCTCCAGGTGCGCAGCAGTTGTTCCTGGAGTTTGACCCGGGTGAGTGCGTCGAGTGCTCCGAAGGGTTCGTCCATGAGGAGGATCGAGGGGTCGACGGCGTAGGCGCGGGCGATGGCGCAGCGCTGGCGCATGCCTCCGGACAGGGTCTTTGGGAGGGCGTCGGCGAAGCGCTCCAGTCCGACCAGTTCGATGAAGTGCTCGGCGCGGCCGCGTCGTTCGGCCTTGGGGACGCCGGTGGTGCGCAGCCCGAACTCGACGTTCTGGCGCACGGTGAGCCAGGGGAAGAGGGCGTACTGCTGGAAGATCACGCCGCGTTCGGGTCCCGGTCCAAAGACGGTGGCGCCGTCCACCAGGGCCCGGCCCCGGCTGGGGGTCTCCAGTCCGGCGAGGATGTTCATCAGGGTGCTCTTGCCGCAGCCGGAGGGGCCGACGACGGTGACGAACTCGTGTTCCGCGATGTCGAGACAGACGTCGTCGAGTGCGGTGAAGGTCTCCCTGCCGAGGGCGAACGTCTTGGTGACGCCCTGGACGGATATCTTGGCCGGCTTGCTGGTCATCGGCGTTCCTGCCATCCGGTGAGCTTGCGTTCTGCGAGGAGCAGGATGCGGTCCATGAGCAGACCGAGGATCCCGATCGAGATCAGGCCGACGAAGATGGTCGGCAGGTCGTAGTAGAGCTGGGCGTTCTGCATGCGGTAGCCGAGGCCCTCCTGGGCTGCGATGAGCTCCGCGGCGACGAGGGTGGCCCACGCCGAGCCGAGGCCGACCCGCATGCCGACGAGGATGAACGGCGTGGAGGCGGGCACCACGACGCGGGCGAAGATGGTCGCGTCCTTGGCGCCCAGGACCCGGGCCGCGTCGATGAGGGTGCGGTCGACGTTGACGACGCCCTGGAACGTGGAGATCACGCAGGCCAGGAACGCGGCGAGGAAGATGACGAAGATCTTCGGGGTCTCGTCGATGCCCATGACGACCACGGCCAGCGGGATGATCGCGAGCGGCGGTACGGTGCGGAAGAACTGGATCCAGGGTTCCATCAGGCCCCGCGCGGTCCCGTACCAGCCCATGAGGAAGCCGACCGGTACGGCCGCGGCCGTACCGAGCGCGAAGCCGATGAGGACGCGGGTGAGGCTGGCGAGGACGTCGTCGGCGAGGGTTCCGTCCCCGAGCAGGGTCCAGGCCCGGGAGACGACCTCGGGCGGGGTCGGCAGTTTGAAGCCGGCGGACGCCAGGATCCACCACAGGGCGATCCCCAGTGCGATGGACACGGCGTTCAGGAGCAGGGGGAGCCCGCGCCTGTCCGACGGTGAGCGCTCCGCCGCGGTCTTCTTCGCGTCGGGGGTGCCGGGGTCGTCCGGGGCCGTCCCGTCGGTGGTGGGGGGTCGTGGTCCGGCGCCCCGCTTGTCAAGGACGGACATGGGCGACTCCTTCGATGGTCGAGTCACGGGCATCGGTACCTGCCTTCACATCGGCGGTTTCCGGATACCGCGCCAGTAGTGGGGAGTTGTGGAAGACCGCGGCGAGGGCGCCGATGGCGCCGTCGTCGTCCGAGAGGCGGGCGGCCTCGACGGCCGGTCCGGCCGAAGCGGTCGGGAAGAGGTCGGCGGCGAGCGTGGCGGCGACCTGCTCGACGATCACCGGGGCCAGCTGGGTGATCTCGCCGCCGATGACGACCTTCGCCGGGTTGAGGGTCGTCGTCGCCGCTCCGACGACGCGTCCCAGTGCCCCGGCCGCCTCGCGCAGCACCCGGTCGACGACGGGGTGCGCACGGGCGACGGCGTCCGCCAGATCGTCCAGGTTCTCCAGCGGGAGACCGAACTCCCAGCAGGCCGCGAGGATCGCGGGCACCGACGCGACCGTCTCCAGACAGCCGCGTTTGCCGCACCGGCACGGCCGCCCCGCCGGGTCCACGGTCACATGCCCGAGTTCGCCGGCCAGCCCGGACGAGCCGGTCACCAGGTGCCCGCCGACGACGAGCCCGCCGCCGACGCCGTCCGACAGCCGTACGTACACCAGGTCGGCGACGCTGTGGGCGCCGCTGATCGCCTCGGCGAGGGCGGCCAGCCTGGTGTTGTTGTCGACGATCACCGGAGCGTCGAAACGCTCGGCGAAGGCGAGGTCGACCCCCTCGGGGGCCGGCCGGAGCACCGTCCCCGGCGGGGTGGCGCGGGGCCAGGCCGCCGCCTCCGGCGCCGGGTAGGGACCCGGCACACCGATGCCGATGCCCTGGAGCGCCCCGAAGTGGACACCGGCCTCGGCCATCAGCCGTTCGACCAGGGCGAGGGCGAGCTCGGTCCGCCGCTGCCAGGGCGTCGTGTCGTCGTAGCGGACCGCGCCCGAGGCCATGATCTCGTGCGAGGCGTCGGCCACCGCGACATGGACCCGGCGGTGGCCGAAGTCGACGCCCATGAACTGCGCCGACGACGGGTCCAGCGCCAGCCGCTCGGCCGGCCGGCCACTGCCCTCGCGCCGGGACGCGTCGGTGTCCACGACGACGATGGCGCCCCGTTGCAGGAGGCTGCCGGTGATCTCGGAGAGGGTGGTGCGGGACAGGCCCACGAGGCGGGCGATCTCGCCGCGGCTCATGGCGCCGTTCTCTTGCAGTGCACGCAGGACGCGCTCCTCATGGGTGCGCCTGACCAGTGCGTGCACTCCGCTGGGCATCTGCATGTCGGTCAACGTAGAGAGGCCGGATTATTCCGTCAACACTCCGACAGAAAGATGCAACGAATCGTTCATAAGGCCTGATGGACAAGTGCCTGAACCACCGGGTTCTCCAGGATTATTCGTCCGCGGTGTTGACGTAAATGTGTCGGTGTTCGCATGCTGTGCGGCACACCCCCGCCTCGCAGCCCTCCTCGGGCTGCCGCATGCGTCCGGGGCGGGGACGACGAAGGAGAACGCGACTGATGACCGGTGCCGAGAACCGTTTGCGCCGTCGCTCCTTGCTGGCCGGCGCCGCCGGCGTGGGGGCCGCGGCGGCCCTGCCCGCGACCGCCGCGCAGGCGGCCCCGCCCCACCCGTCCCCGGCCGGCGCCGCGGGGCGTCATCCCTCGAACTGGCCCGACCCCGAGCCCTACGGTGTCGCGGACACCCGGCTGGACCTGTGGCCCCGGGAGGACAACTCCTTCGTGCTGCCGCTGGAGCCGCGTCCCCGCGACAAGGAGCACGGCCGGGTGTGGATGCGGGACACCTACGTCAACTGCTTCACCGTCGACGGCCGCCCGCTCTATGTCGCCACGGGCACCAGCCGGGTGCCGGGCCTGGAGGCGGCCGGCCCCTGGAACGACGGGATCTTCGTGTGGACGGCGCCCTCGCTCCAGGGCCCGTGGAAACTCGCGGACACGACCCGGATACGGCCGGACGCCGAGAAGGGCAAGGTGTGGTCGCCCGAGTTCGTCGGGGAGAACCGGCCCGGACGCACGGTCGTCGCGCCCTGGCAGGAGTACTGGCACGACGAGCGGTTCGGCAAGCGCGGCAACGCGTGGGCGCCGGAGGTGCACCACTTCAAGGGCCGCTGGTACATCGTCGCGTGCATGGGCGACCACTCCCGCAAGGTCGGCTCGTTCATGCTGGTGAGCGAGGGCGGTGTCGAGGGCCCGTACCGGCTGGTCGAGGGGAACCTGGAGAAGCCGTTCGGCGAGTCGTTCACCGGCGGGCCGGCGTTCATCGAGCCCGGCGCCTACTTCCACATCGACGGCGGCCTGTACACCGAGGGCGACGACGCCTGGCTGGTGCTGCACAACGATCTGTACGCCAGGTTCCGCGACGACATGGAGGACATCGTCACGACGACGGACCTCCCGAAGTTCCGGCAGACGCCCTACTCCCCCGAGCCGTATCTCGAGGGCGCGTACGTCTTCAAGTACCGCGGCACGTACCACCTGGTCCACGCCGCCTGGGACCGTACGTCGGTCGACGCCTACGGCAGCACCCGCAACGCCTACGACCCGCCCGGGACGGGGCGCGTGCAGTACCAGTACGACGCGATCGTCGCCGTCTCCGACCACTTCGAGGGCCCGTACTCACAGCGGTACACCGCGGGCGTCGGCGCCGGGCACAACAACTTCTTCGAGGACCACAAGGGCGGCCTGTGGGCGACGTTCTTCCGTAACCCCGCCCAGGGTTACTGGAAGGACCCGGCCCGCGTCGACGACGCCGCCGTCCCCGGTGTCGTACGGCTGGAGTGGACCGGCCCGAAGGACGGCCGCCTGTACGTGGAGCGCCGCCCCAAGGAGAAGGGAAATCGCCCTTAGGGGGCCCTCGGGTGTGCGGGAGCCGCCCGGCTCCCGCCCGCCCGTCCCCGAGTGGTGGGCCCCTAAGCGTGCGCGTACGGTCGAACGGTGGACTCCCGAAAGGGCGACCCCGCATGAGCAGAAGCACTCCGCGTCCGGCTTCCGCACAGCGCACCGACCGGGACACCGGCGGCGCCGGAAAGGCGATGGCCCTGCTGGTCATCGCCTCGTGCCAGCTGATGGTGGTGCTGGACATCACCATCGTGAACATCGCGCTGCCGCACATCCAGCGCTCCCTGGACTTCTCCACCACGAGCCTGTCCTGGGTGGTCAACGCCTACACGCTCACCTTCGGCGGTCTGCTGCTGCTCGGCGGCCGGGCCGGCGACATCCTCGGCAGACGGCGCGTCTTCATCGTCGGGGTGCTGCTGTTCGTGCTGGCCTCGCTGCTCGGCGGGCTCGCCCAGAACTCCGGCCAACTCCTCGCCGCCCGCGCCCTCCAGGGCATGGGCGGAGCCATCGCCTCACCGACGTCCCTGGCCCTGATCAGTACGACGTTCCGTGAAGGGCCGGAACGCAACCGGGCGTTCGGGGTGTTCGCCGCGGTGTCGGCGGGCGGCGGCGCGATCGGGCTGCTCGCCGGGGGCATCCTCGTCGAGTGGCTGAACTGGCGCTGGGTGCTCTTCGTCAACGTGCCGATCGGGCTGCTCATCGCCCTCGCCACGCCGCGCTTCATCAAGGAGTCCGAACGCCACCCGGGCCGCTTCGACATCACCGGCGCGCTCACCTCCACGGCCGGCATGGTGCTGCTCGTCTACGGGTTCATCAGGGCCGCGCAGGACGGCTGGCGGGACACGCTCACGCTCGTCTCGTTCGCCGCGGCCGTCGTGATCCTCGCGGTGTTCGTCCTGGTGGAGCGGAGGTCCCGGCAGCCGATCACCCCGCTGCACATGTTCGCCGACCGGAACCGGGCGGGCACGTACGGCATCATGCTGTGCCTGGCCGCGGCGATGTTCGGCATGTTCTTCTTCCTGACGCTGTTCGTGCAGAACGTGCTGGGCTTCAGTCCGCTCCGGGCCGGGCTCGCCTTCCTGCCGGTCAGCGCGGTCATCGCGGTCGGTGCCGGGCTGGCCTCACGGTTCCTGCCGGTGTACGGGCCCAAACCCTTCATGGTGGGGGGCGGTGTGCTGGCGGCGGCCGGCCTGGCCTGGCTGACACTCACCGACATCCACTCCACCTACGCGGGCAGTGTCCTCGGTCCGATGCTGGTCTTCAGCCTCGGTATGGGCATGGAGTTCGTGTCGCTGACGCTGATGGCGCTGTCCGACGTACCCGTCCCGGAGACCGGGGCGGCCTCCGGGCTCCTGAACGCCACCCAGCAGGTGGGCGGCTCGCTCGGACTGTCCATCCTGGTCACGATGTTCGGTACGGCGAGCCGCAACGAGGCGGAGAAACAGATACCGCGCTTCCTCCAGCAGGCGACCCCCGCCGAACGGCTGCGCTTCCAGCGGACCGGGGAACTGCCGTCGCCCTGGGGCGACCAGGTCCTCACCTCCGGGGTGTCGGCGGCCTTCGTCACGGCGGCGATCTTCGCCGTGATCGCCGCGCTGATCGCCGTGCTCGCGATCCAGGTCCGCCCCTCCGACCTTCAGCGACTCCAGGGCGGGTGAACGGGTCAGCGCCCGCGGACCAACAGATCCGCGACCACGGGCCGGTGGTCGGAGGCATCCGTGGCCACGGTGCGGGCGCCGGTGAGCCGGACGTCGGGTGAGACGGTGACCAGGTCGATGCGCTTCACGGGTTCGATCGCCGGGTAGGTGGCGCCCGCGCCGGGGGCGGCGTCCCGCAGCCGCTGCCACAGCGGCGCCAGCTCGGGGGCCGTCGCCTCGGCGTTGAAGTCGCCCACCAGGACCTTGGGCCCGCGGTCGGCGGCCAGGACGCCGAGCATGTCCGCCACCTGGGCCTGGCGGATGGACGGGTCGGCCCGGTAGTCGAGATGTGTGGTGTAGACGTGCACGCGCGCGCCCCGCACATCGAGCACCACTTCGGCGAAGCCGGGCGCGGGGGCCGGAACCGGGTCGGGTGTCTGGGTGGAGAGCCGGGTGATCTCGTGGTTCTCGGCGGTGAGTATCCGGTGGCGGCTCAGTACGGCGACGCCGTACCGCCGGCGCTCGGTGGTTCCGGCGGCCGGGTCCAGGTCGTAGATGGGGGCGAAGAACACCCGCATGCGCAGCTTCCCGGCGAGCGCGCGGGCCTCGTCGGCGAATTCGCTGCGGGCGCCCCAGTGGACGTCGACCTCCTGGAGGCCGATCACATCGGCGCGCAGATCGCGCAGGGCGGCGGCGGTGCGGTCGAGGTCGAACACCTGGTCCTGGCCGGACCCGGCGTGGATGTTGTACGTCGCCACCCGCAGCGGCACCGCATGCGCGTCGGTGGCACGGGCGGCCGTCGCGGGTAACGCCGTGACCAGCAGACCGGCGACGAGTACGGCGGCGGCGCGGCGGGGTCTGGGCTTCATGCCTTCTCCAGGTCGGGATCGGGTCGGGAAGAACCGGAACCGAATGGAAGCACAGGTGTCACACCTCGCTGAAGGGGCGCGGGGCCGTGTCGACATGCGGCTCCGCCGCGTGGACGTGGACGGGGGTCCGGGGGCAGAGCCCTGAGGGACGGGAAGGGAAGGGCGGAGGGGGGTGAGATCAAGGCCCCCGCCCCACCGCCTCAGCGGGGACCGGCCACACTCCGCTCACGGATGAGCGCGAGCACGGTGTCGGTGGTGTGGTCGAGATGGCTGCGTCCGTCGGCGCGGTGCGCGTCCGGGCTGATGTAGCTGTTGCGGCCGAGATGGGTGGCCGGGTCCAGCCGATGCACGGTGACCTTTCCGGCACGCCGCGCACGGTTCCAGCCGCTGCCGCGGAACACCGCCCAGCGCTGGGGGAACAGCCAGGTGCCGATCCGTTCGATCCGGTCGTGGGAGCTGGTGAGCTGGTGCAGCCGCGTGGCCCCGGTGAGGTCGTTGGCGCCGTTGTGGAAACCCCCGAGAGTGATCAGCAGCGGTGACGCACCGAGCCGGGCCCGCAGTTCGTCCACGGCGCCGGTGGCGACCTGGGCGCCCCCGCTGTAGCTGAGCAGCACCACGGGGACTCCGCTGTGCGGTCGGTAGCCGGCCAGCCTCAGCTGGTTGGCGATCTGGCCGCCGACCGCGCGGTTGTAGAGGGGACGGTAGCGGTGGTCGGCGGCGACGAAGATCTGCATGACGTTGTGCAGGAACAGCAGCAGTCCGACGTGCCGGCGGATCCACACCCACACGGGCCGGTTGGCGAGCGGGGCGGCCAGCGGTGAGTACGGCTGCACCTGTCCGAGGACCCGCAGTTCCGGTGCCGCCGCGATCAGGGCCTTGACGAGCTGGCCGCCGTCGCGGGTGTCGGTGAAGCGGCGTTTGCCGATGCCGTCCAGGTAGACGAGGTAGGCGGCCGGGGGACGGTCGGGGTCGGCACCCCGGGCGTACGGCATGCCCGGCGGGAGGCCGGTGGCGGGCGCGCGCCAGCCGGCGGTGTAGACCAGCACCTCGTAGCGGGCGAGCAGGGCCTCGGCGAGCAGCACCGGGCCGAGCAGCAGGGCGAGGAGAGCGAACCATGTCATGCCGGCAGCTCCCTGACCCCCGCGACGCTGATCCGCGCGACCAGACGGCGTACGGCCTCGACGGCGGCGGCGAGTCCGACGCCGGCCAGGGCCACACAGCCGGCCGCGCCCCACCATTCCAGTCCGGTCAGCTCGGCGAGCGGGGCGACGAGCCCGGTGCCGACGCCGGTCAGGAGCAGCGTGTGCAGCAGGGGGCCGAGCAGCGGGAACGCGATGACGGCGCACAGCAGCAGCGGGGCGACATCGCCGGCTGTCCAGGTCAGCGCCTCGCCGCCGGAGACGGGGGCGGAGAGGAACAGCTCGGCGAGGGTCCAGGCGGTCACCGGCCAGAGCAGGATGACGGCGCTCTCGACCACGGTGCCGGTCAGCAGCAGCCCGGCCATGATGGGCGGGGACACACGGGAGCGGCGGGCGACCAGGGGCAGCAGCCGTCCGACGGCCTCGGACAGCCCGGCGAGCACCACCAGGACGACAAGTGCGGGTGACATGGTTCAGCTCTCCTGGGGCAGGTGTGCCGGGGCCGGCCCGGCTGCCCGGCGCAGACGGTCCTCGAGTTCGTCGGCGGCGCGCAGATGGCCGCCCGCCTCGCGCTGGGCGATCCGCAGGGCCGCCGCCGCGTCCCGGAAGCGGGGCTCGGTGAGCAGGCGCCGGGCGAGGGAGCGCACCGCGTCCTCGGTGACGTCCTCGGTGCGCAGGGACAGTCCGGCGCCGAGCCCGACGACCCGTCGGGCCACCATGGGCTGGTCCGCGCCCTGGGGGACGACCAGCATGGGAACCCCGGCGTACATGGCCTCGTTGACACTGTTCATGCCGCCGTGCGTGACGAACAGCGCGGCACGGTCCAGCACCTCCGGCTGCGGGACGAAAGCGCGGGCGAACACGTTGTCCGGCAGCGGACCGAGCACGGCGGGGTCCGTGCGCCCGGTGGCGAGGACCACGGTGCCGCCCAGCGGGGCGAGCGCGGTGGCGAAGGTGCGCAGCACCCGCGGGCCGGCGTCGAACACCGTGCCGAGCGAGGCGTACAGCACCGGTGCCTCCAGCTTGTCGGCGGGGAACGACGGGTCGCGCGGGCGGGCGCCGACGCTGGGGCCGACGAACCGGTACGCCGGGCCGAAGGAAGCGGCGCCGGGCTGGAAGGCGCGGGAGGTGAACACCAGGTTGAGCGGCTGGCCCGCGTTCGCGAGGTCGATCAGGGGCAGGTTCCGGGTGTCGTAGCGCCGCGACAGCCGCCATCGGGAGCGCAGACAGCCGAAGGCGGTGCGGGGCCGGGCCGCCCCGGCGGCCAGCAGTTCCCATGAGGCGCGGGTGGGGCTGGGCACCCGGCGGTCGAACGCCATGGTGGTGAACGCGGCGGCCGCGGGCACCCCGAGTTCGGTGGCCGCGACCGGCCCCCAGGGGCAGGCCGAGCCGTGGACGATCAGGTCGGGCCGGGCGCGGCGCAGATCGGACAGCACGGCGGGCAGCAGGGCGAGGGCGGTGCGGGCGAGCCCGTGCAGCATGCCGAGGGGCGTGGGCGGTCCGGAGAGCAGCAGGCCGTCCCCGGGGTAGAGGCGCACGGTCGCGCCGGTGGCGGCGATCTCGTCGGCGAACGCGGGAGTGGTGTGGTACGTGACGGTGTGACCTCGGCGGACGAGTTCGGCCACGACCGGCAGTGTCGGGTTGATGTGTCCGTGCAGGGGGATGTTGAGGAACGCGATGGTGCTCATCGGTGGGTCCCCCCGAGCGAGAGGGTGCGTGCGGCGGTGACGGGCACAAGGTCCTCGTCCCGGTAGAGGCCGGGCCCGGCGACGTCCAGCCGGTCGAGGAAACGTCCCGCGGTGCGGGCGGCGGTGCCGATGAGCCGCCGGGAGTGGCCGAAGTCCCACGGCGCCGGCCAGGTCTCGATGCCGGTCGGCACCACGACGGTCGGGATCTGTCCGGCCGCCTCCCGCAGGCCGCTCTCGATCTGGTGGCGCAGGAGGACGAGCCCGGCCCGGGAGGCGACCGCGCCGGCCCGCCGGGGGACGACGGGGCTCAGCGGTCCGCCCTCCGGGCCGGTCGACAGCACCACCACACTCGCCGCGCCGGCCCGCAGGGCGGCACGGACGGGGACGTAGGCGATCACCCCGCCGTCGATGAGGGTCCGGCCCTCGCGGTCCACCGGGGGCAGGGCTCCCGGGACGGCCGCGCTGGCCAGCAGCGCGGACTCGAGGTCACCGTGGTCGAGCAGTACGGGCTCGCCGGTGGCCAGGTCGGTGGCCACCGCGGTGAACGGGATCGGCAGCCGCTCGATGCGGGGCGGGAGTCCGGCCCGGGCGATCAGCCGGCGCAGGCCGCGGTCGCCGAAGACGCTGGCCATGGAGGGCAGGAATCCGAAGGGGAACACCTCGCGGCGGCGCAGCTGGGTCCACACATGGTCGAGCCAGGGCGCGGCCTCACCCGGGTGGGCGGCGGCGATGGCTCCGTTGAGCGCGCCGACCGAGGTGCCGATGATCATGTCGGGACGAAACCCCCGCTGTTCCAGGGCGTATCCGACGCCGACGTGCGTGGCGCCCAGTACTCCTCCGCCGCCGACCACCGCCGCCACCGGCCGGGGAAGGTTCTGCAGGCCCGAGCCACTCATGGTTCACCCTCTCTCGCCATGATGCCGCGTCGTTCGCGTTGTCGCCCTATGGACCGGACGGGCCCGCCGTCTGTGACACGGCATGCCTGTGACGTACGGCGGTGCGGTTCCGTCGTACGTCACAGGCATGCCGGCCGTTGCCGCGGTGGTGGTCCTCGGCGAGCTCGATGGACACACTATGTCACATCGTGTGGAGCGCCTCATGGGTGCATCAGCAGCATGACGGCCGTGCCGAGGGCCATCGAGCCGTCCCAGAAGCAGGTGTACGGATCCCCGGCCGTCCTGCGCCCGGCCGTCGCGCGCAGGCTCGGCATACAGCGGGTCAGTGACCGGAGCGCGCACAGCAGGAGGCAGACCGCCAGCGCTGCGGCGGCCGCCGGTGGGGCCCCGTGCGAGTGGCCGGTCATACGGTGTGCCATCAGGGCCATCGCCGCCATGTCGGCCGCGTACGGCAGACTCCGCAGGACGGCGGCCGGCCGACGGCCGTGCCTCCGTACGAGGGCGCTCGCCGGGAACCACAGTGCCGCCGCGGCGAAGAAGGCGGCCTGGGGCGGGCCCGGAACCCCGGCGCCTGGGCTCCACGGCATCACGGCCATGGCCAGTGCCATCGCCGTGTGCAGGAGGTGGCCGACCCGGTCGTGCCCTCCTCGGTCCGGGGACAGCACGCCGTGCCACAGCCCCCGGACGGCCGCGGCCGCGAACAGGGCTGTCAGCAGGCCGGACAGGACATCAGCGGGACGCACGACCACCACTCCGGATTCCGGGACCGTTTACGGGACAGGGACCGGCCGCCCGGCGCGGATGTGACAGGGAGGACGCGGCACGGTGTCACACCGGCGGCGGCAGTCCTGTCGTAGGTGATGAGTGGCCGGCTCCGCCGTCACGCAGACACCACAGGGGCCGCCGGCCCCGGACGGGAAGGTCCCCAGATGAGAGTCGTCGTCGCAGGTGCCACCGGACTGATCGGTTCCAGGACGGTCGCCGGGCTCCGGGATCACGGGGTCGAGGTGGTGTCCGTCTCCCGGGGGACGGGCGCCGACGTCGTCACCGGGGAGGGACTCGCCCGGGCGCTGCGGG
Organism: Streptomyces sp. NRRL WC-3626; assembly: GCF_000718785.1. Taxonomy (GTDB): domain Bacteria; phylum Actinomycetota; class Actinomycetes; order Streptomycetales; family Streptomycetaceae; genus Streptomyces; species Streptomyces edwardsiae. The sequence goes on from NZ_JOCA01000026.1 coordinate 19,290, forward strand.
GCGCGGACGTGCTCGTGGACGTCACCGACGCCCCCTCGCGTGCGGAGGAGGCCAGTGTGCGGTTCTTCGACACGGCGACCACCAATCTGCTGCGGGCCGCGGCGACCGCGGGCGCAGAGCACTACGTGGTCCTGTCGGTCGTGGGTGCCGAGCACCTGGAGTCCGGCTACTTCCGTGCGAAGCATCTGCAGGAGGAGCGTGTACGGCGCTCGCCCCTGCCGCACTCGATCGTGCGGGCCGCGCCGTTCTTCGAGTCCGTCGAGTCCCTGGCGCTGATGAGCACGTACGGGGACGGGGTGCACGCCGCTCCCGTGCTGGTGCGGCCCGTGTCCACGGACGACGTCGCCGCCGCGGTCGCCCATGTCGCGGTCGGTCTGCCGCTGTTCGGGACGCTCGAGGTCGCCGGCCCCGAGGAGTTCCGGCTCGACGAGCTCACCGCGAAGCTGCTGGCCGCGCGGGGCGATGTACGCGACGTGGTCACCGACCCCGGCGCCCGGCTCTTCGGCGCGCGGATCGAGGAGCGCACGCTGCTGCCGCAGTCCCCCGCCCGTGTGGGCCACGAGACGTTCACACGGTGGCTGGCCCGGCGGTGAACCGGCCCCGCCCCTTCCCCACACCACGCCCGAACAGAGAGATGTGCCGCCATGAGTGAGCTCGACCAGCTGCCCGACCGTGACGCCGAGGAGACCGCCGAATGGCAGGCGTCCCTCGACGCCGTCATGAAGCACGCGGGGCCGGAACGGGCCGCGTATCTGCTGCGGCGGGTGCACGAGTACGCGGCCGGGTCCGGTGTGGCCCTCCCCCGGCTCCTCTCCACCGACTACGTCAACACCGTCCCGGCGGCGGCGCAGCCGGCCTTCCCCGGTGACATCGGCATGGAGTCCCGGATCACCGCGCTGAACCGGTGGAACGCGGCGGCGATGGTGACCCGCGGCTCCCGCCTGGGACTCGGCGGTCACATCTCCACCTACGCCTCGGCGGCCTGGCTGTACGAGATCGGGTTCAACCACTTCTTCCACGGCAAGGACGGGGACGGCAGCGGGGATCAGCTGTATGTGCAGGGGCACGCGTCGCCGGGCGTCTATGCCCGCGTGTTCCTCGAAGGGCGGTTGAGCGAACGGCAGTTGGACGGCTTCCGGCGCGAGGCCGACGGGCAGGGGCTGCCGTCGTACCCGCACCCCAGGCGGCTGCCGTGGCTGTGGGAGTTCCCCACGGTCTCCATGGGGCTCGGGCCGCTCGCCGCCATCTACCAGGCCAGGTTCAACCGTTATCTGCACGACCGGGGCATCAAGGACACCTCGGGCTCCCGGGTGTGGGCGTTCCTCGGCGACGGGGAGATGGACGAGCCCGAGGCGACCGCCGCGCTGACTCTCGCCGCCCGGGAAGGGCTGGACAACCTGACCTTCGTCGTCAACTGCAATCTGCAGAAGCTCGACGGGCCCGTACGGTCGAACTCGAAGATCGTGCAGGAGCTGGAGGCCAGGTTCCGCGGGGCGGGCTGGAACGTGGTGAAGTCGCTGTGGGGCGAGGCCTGGGACCCCGTGTTCCGGCAGGACACCGACGGCAGCCTGGTCCGCCGTCTCGCCGAGGCGCCCGACGCGCAGATGCAGACGTACGCCGCCCGCGACGCCGCCTACATCCGCGAGCACTTCTTCACCGGCGACGCGCTCTCGGGCATCGCGGCGGGACTGAGCGACGCACAGCTCACCGACCTGTTCGGCGACTCGCGCGGCGGGCACGAACCGCTCAAGGTGTACGCCGCCTACCGGGCCGCCGTCGAGCACCGGGGCGAACCGACCGTCATCCTGGCCCAGACGGTGAAGGGACACACGCTGGGCCCGGACTTCGAGTCGCGCAACGCCAACCACCAGATGAAGAAGCTGACCATGGCGCAGTTCCGCGAGATGCGCGATCTCCTGGAACTCCCCATCCCGGACAGCGCGTTGAGCGGGGACCTGGTGCCCTACTGGCACCCCGGCGAGAACGCGCCCGAGGTGCGCTATCTGCGCGAGCGGCGCGCCGCCCTCGGCGGCCCGGCACCGGTGCGCCGGGTCGCCGCCAAACCGCTGGAGCAGCCGCCCGCCCGGCCGTTCGAGTCCCTGCGGAAGGGGTTCGGCAAGCAGGAGGTGGCCACCACCACGGCGCTCGTCCGCCTGGTCAAGGACCTGATGCGCGGGAAGGAGACGGGCCCGCGCTGGGTACCGATCATCCCGGACGAGGCCCGTACGTTCGGCATGGAGGCCCTGTTCCCGACGGCCGGCATCTACTCGCCCGAGGGGCAGACCTACGAACCCGTCGACGCCGACCAGTTGCTGTACTACCGGGAGGCACGCGACGGGCAGCTCATCGACGAGGGCATCACCGAGGCCGGTTCCCTCGCCGAGTTCACCGCCGCGGCGACCTCGTACGCCACGCACGGCGAGCCGATGATCCCGTTCTACATCTTCTACGCCATGTTCGGCTTCCAGCGCACCGGCGACCAGTTCTGGGCGCTCGCCGACCAGCTGGGGCGCGGCTTCGTCATCGGCGCGACGGCGGGCCGTACGACGATGACCGGGGAAGGGCTGCAGCACGCCGACGGGCACTCGCATCTGCTGGCCTCCACCAATCCGGCGGCGGTGAGCTACGACCCGGCCTTCGCCTACGAGATCGCGGTGATCGTCCGGGAGGGGCTGCGCCGTATGTACGGCGAACGGCCCGAGGACGTCTTCTACTACCTGACGGTCTACAACGAGCCGAAGCGGCAGCCGCCCATGCCGGCCGGCCCGTCGGTGGAGGAGGGGATCCTGCGGGGCATCTACCGGTACCGGCAGGCGCCCTCCCCCGGCGCCGGGCCGGCCATCCAGCTGCTGTCGTCCGGTACGGCGATCCACTGGGCCCTGGAGGCGCAGGAGCTGCTCGCCGCGGACTGGGGTGTGCCGGCCGACGTGTGGTCGGTGACGTCCTGGACGGAACTGCGCCGTGACGGGCTGTGCGCCGACCGGGCGCGGCTGCGCGGTGAGGAGCGTGTGCCGTACGTGACGCGGGCGCTGGCGGGCGCACCGGGGCCCGTGCTGGCCGTGAGCGACTGGATGCGGCAGGTGCCGGACCAGATCAGCCAGTGGGTGGAGCAGGACTACGCGTCGCTGGGCACGGACGGTTTCGGTCTGTCCGACACCCGGGACGCGGTACGCCGCTACTTCCGCGTGGACGCCGAGTCGATCGCCGTGGCGGCACTGGACCGGCTGGCCCGGACCGGCGCCGTCCCCCCCAAGACGGTGGCACGGGCCCGGGAGCGCTACGGGTGGCAGGGCTGAACCCCTGGCAGTGACACGGTGTGTCATGACCGGTCGCCGACGGTGTGCGGGCTCCCGCGTCCCCCGGGCGCATACCGTCGGACCGGCTTGTAGCATGGTTGGGCAGGAGTCGGAAGGGACCACCATGCACACTGGGGATGACACCGATTCCCTCGACCGGGCGACGCGGGACTTCATCGCGGCCCGTCCACAGCTGTTCGGTATCGCGTACCGGGTGCTCGGCAGTTCCGCGGAGGCCGAGGACGTCCTCCAGGAGGCGTGGCTGCGCTGGCAGAACACCGACCGCGGCGGCGTCCACGAGCCCACGGCGTTCCTGACCACGATCACCACGCGGCTGGCCATCAACGTCGCCCAGTCCGCGCGGGTGCGGCGGGAGGCCTACGTCGGGCCGTGGCTCCCCGAACCCGTCGACACCAGCCAGGACCCGCAGATGGGCGCCGAACGGGCCGAGGCGCTGGAGATGGCGGTCCTCCTGCTGCTCGAGAAGCTGAACCCGCTGGAGCGGGGCGCCTATGTGCTGCGGGAAGCCTTCGACTACCCCTACAAGCAGGTCGCGGAGATCCTGGAGACGAGTGAGGCCAACACCCGTCAGCTGGTGAGCCGGGCGCGCAAGCACCTCGCCGCCGAGCGCAAGGAGCCGGTCAGCCCCGCGGAGCACAAGCGCCTGCTGGAGGTGTTCCTCGCCGCCGCGCAGCGGGGCGACATGGCGGTGCTGGAGAACGTGCTCGCCGCCGACGTCGTCAGCTACGCGGACGGCGGAGGCATCCGGGGGGCCTCGCGGATCCCCGTCGTGGGAATCGACCACGTCTCCAAGTACCTCGCCGCCTTCGCCCCCCGGTTCTGGCCGCGGTCACGGACCCGGTGGGTCGAGGCCAACGGCAGGCCGGCTGTCCTCGTCTCGGTCGACGGGGACCCCATGGCCCTGCTGTCCATCGATGTGTCGGCGGACGGCATCGACCGGATCATGTGGGTGATGAACCCGGCCAAGCTGTCCCCGTACGTGGCGTCGCTGAGCGGCTGAGACCCGGTGCCGCCCCATGGGGTGTCCGGACACCCCCGGACACCCGCGATCCCGAAGGGCGGACACATGACGACCGCGTTTCGCCCCACCGGCCCGGGGAAGAGGCCCGGACAGGCACGTCCCACTGTTTCCCAGGCCGGAGTCATGCTGTGACCGAGCAGTTCCCGTCGCCCCCACTGTCCGCCGACAAGGGCTACGCCGGGGCGTCCTTCTCCGCCCTCTACACGACGACCGTGACCGTCGGCGGCGGGGCGTCCGCGCACGGGAGGGCCTCGGGCCGGGCGCGGTCGGACGACGGAGTGCTGGACGTGAGTCTCCGTATGCCCGCGGAACTCGGCGGGGACGGTCACGGAACCAATCCCGAGCAGTTGTTCGCCGCCGGGTTCGCGGCCTGCTTCCACGGGGCGCTGAGCCTGGTGGCGCGGGAGGAGGAACTCGATCCGTCCGGCATCTCCGTGGCGGCGACCGTGGCGTTCGGGCGGGATCCGGCGGACGGCGGCTATCTGCTCCGGGTCGGTCTGGTGGTCGGCTGGCCGGGCATCGACCCGGAGATCGCCGAACCCCTGCTGGAGCAGGCGGACTCGCTCTGCCCGTACGCCAAGATGACCGCCCGGGGCACCCCCACCACCATCACCCTGGCGTCGTAGCCCGCTGTCACACGGACGTGGGCCCCACTGTCTAGTAGGTGAACCAGTGAGGCACTCCGAAAGGCAGCATCATGACTGGACGCACCGTGTCGGTCCGTGAGGGCCGGCGTCTTGCCCGTTCCCTCACGGTCGGGCCGCACCTCCTGACCGCGGACGAGCCCGAGCCGCTGAGCTCGGACACGGGCCCCACACCGGGAGAGCTGCTGCTGGCCGCGCTCGGCTCGTGCACCTCGATGGCCGTCCGCGCGTACGCGGGCCGGCACGGCTGGCGGCTGGACCACGTCGTCGTGGACCTGCGGTTCGGTCCGCGGGGCGAGATCGTCAAGAACATCCGGATCACCGGCGATCTGGAACCCGACCAGATCCAGCGGCTGCTGGCGGTGGCCGGCCGCTGCCCCGTGCAGCGTCTGATCACCGGGGACGTCTCGGTGGTCACCGTGCCCACGGTCGTCACACCGCGGACCGGGACCCCGCTGCCGAGCTGACCGCGTCAGGACGTCGAGGTCGGGAACCACACGTCGACGTCGTCGGTGTCCTCCCGGCCGACGGGAAACACGGCGATGTCCCGCTTCGGTGAACTCTGCGGGGGCAGTCCGGCGACGACGTGATGGTCGCCGCGCCCGTCCCCGGGCGACGCGAGCTCGAAGAACTCGGCGTTCACGGACCGGTAGTGCGCCCACTGCCGCGGGAGGTCGTCCTCGTGGAAGACCGCCTCCACCGGGCACACGGGCTCGCACGCGTGGCAGTCGACACATCCGCCGGGGTCGATGTACAGCGTCCGCTCCCCCTCGTGGATGCAGTCCACCGGGCATTCGTCGACGCAGGCCCTGTCCTTGACGTCGACGCAGGGCTGCGCAATGACGTACGTCATCCTCTTCTCCTTCGCCGTCGGCCAGTCGTAAAGACCGGGCGACCGGCGCCCTTGTGACAGACGCCCTGTCACAGGACGCACGGACACACGGTCTGATGGATAAATCACACCATGGCTCGCACAGCATGCGACAAGCGAGATGAGGAACATCGTGTCTCCTGGGAACAACTTCGTCATCGTCGGAGGTGGTCTGGCCGCGGCCAGGGCCGCCGAGGCACTGCGGGAGAACGGTCACGACGGCCCGCTCCTCGTCATCGGCGACGAGCGGGAGCGGCCGTACGTCCGGCCGCCGCTGTCCAAGGGCTACCTGCTGGGCAAGGAGAACCGCGAGTCGGTCTTCGTGCACCCCGCGCAGTGGTACGCCGAGCACGACGTCGAGCTGCTCCTGGGCAGGCATGTGCGGTCGGTCGACCCGCGTACCGGGGAGATCGAGCTCGACAGCGGATGGCGCGTTCCCTACGCCAGGCTGCTCCTGGCCACCGGCTCGTCCCCGCGCCCGCTCGCCGTGCCCGGCGCGGACCTCGACAACGTCCTGTATCTGCGGCGGGTGGCGGACAGCGAGCGGCTCAGGGCCGCGTTCACCGAGGGCGCCAGGGTCGTCGTGATCGGCGGCGGTTGGATCGGTCTGGAGACCGCGGCGGCCGCCCGGACGGCCGGGGCGGACGTGACGGTGCTGGTGCACGCGGAGCTGCCGTTGCAGAAGGTCCTCGGGCGGGAGGCGGCTCAGGTCTTCGCCCGGCTGCACGAGGAGCACGGTGTGAAGCTGCGCCCCCGTACCGAGGTCGAGCGCATCACCGGCAGCGGCGGACGGGCGGACGGGGTGCTGCTCGCGGACGGCACCCGGCTGGCCGCGGACGCCGTGGTGGTGGGCGTCGGCGCCACGCCCAACGTCCGGCTCGCGCGGGAGGCGGGTCTGGAGGTGCGCAACGGCATCGTCACCGACGGGGGGCTGCGTACCTCGGCGCCCGGCGTCTTCGCCGCGGGCGATGTCGCGAACGCGCTCCATCCGCGGTTCGGCCGGCATCTGCGCGTGGAGCACTGGGCGAACGCACTGCACCAGCCGCGCACGGCGGCGCTGGGCATGCTCGGCGAGGACGCCCTCTACGACCGGCTGCCGTACTTCTACACCGACCAGTACGACCTGGGAATGGAGTACACGGGGTACGTGGAGCCGGGAGCGTACGACCGTGTCGTCTTCCGCGGCGATGTCGAGGGACGGCGGTTCCTCGCGTTCTGGATGTCCGGCGGCCGCGTCCTGGCGGGCATGAACGTCAATGTGTGGGACGTCGTCGACAGCGTCCGCGCGCTCGTGGAGTCCGGGGCGGAGTTCGACGACGCCGCCCTCGCCGATCCCGGCGTACCGCTCGGGAGCCTGCTGCCCTGACCCCGGGTCGCAGGCGGGTTCCGCCGGGCGCATCCTGGGAGGCGGAGGTCCGTGGCGCCGGGTGTCACAACCACCTCGGTCATCCGGTCGTAGTCGGTGAACACCCCAACGATCGGAGCAATCGTGGCTGCCACCGAACAACGTCTCTCCACCATGGTGCTGGTGATCGGTACCGGCGGAGCCGGCCTGCGGGCGTCGATCGAGCTGGCGGAGGCCGGCGTCGACGTCCTCGCGGTCGGCAAGCGCCCGAAGGAGGACGCCCACACCTCGCTCGCCGCCGGCGGGATCAACGCGGCCCTGGCCACGATGGACCCCGAGGACAGCTGGCAGCAGCACGCGGCGGACACGCTCAAGGAGAGCTATCTGCTGGGCGATCCCCGCACCGCCGAGATCGTCACGCAGGGCGCCGCCCTGGGCATCGACGACCTGGAGCGCTACGGCATGGCCTTCGCCCGGGAGGAGGACGGCCGCATCTCCCAGCGCTTCTTCGGCGCGCACAAGTTCCGGCGCACCGCCTTCGCCGGCGACTACACCGGCCTCGAGATCCAGCGCACGCTCATCAGGCGGGCGGAGCAGCTGGACATCCCGGTGCTCGACGGCGTGTACATCACCCGGATCCTGACCCACGAGGGCGCCGTGTTCGGGGCGTACGGCTTCGACCTCACGGACGGTACCCGCTACCTCATCCACGCCGACGCCGTGATCCTCGCCGCGGGCGGGCACACCCGGATCTGGCGGCGTACGTCGTCGCGGCGCGACGAGAACACCGGCGACTCGTTCCGGCTCGCCGTGGAGGCGGGCGCCCGGCTGCGCGACCCGGAGCTGGTCCAGTTCCACCCCTCCGGGATCATCGAGCCGGAGAACGCGGCCGGCACGCTCGTCAGCGAGGCCGCGCGCGGTGAGGGCGGCATCCTGCGCAACGCGCTCGGCGAGCGGTACATGAACCGCTACGACCCCGCGCGCATGGAACTGTCCACCCGCGACCGGGTCGCCCTGGCCTCCTACACGGAGATCAAGGAGGGCCGCGGCACGGAGAAGGGCGGCGTGTGGCTCGACGTCTCCCATCTGCCCCGGCAGACGATCATGAGCCGGCTGCCGCGGGTCTACCAGACGCTGCTGGACCTGCAGATGCTGGACATCACCCGTGACCCGATCGAGGTCGCGCCGACGGCGCACTACTCGATGGGCGGGGTGTGGGTCCGGCCGGAGGACCACAGCACCGACGTACGGGGGCTGTACGCCATCGGCGAGGCGTCGAGCGGACTGCACGGCGCCAACCGGCTCGGCGGCAACAGTCTCATCGAGCTGCTGGTGTACGGCCGTATCACCGGGCAGGCGGCCGCCGCCTACTCCGATTCGCTGACGGCGCAGCCGCGCTCCGCGGCGGCGGTGGCCGAGGCCCGTGGGGAAGTCGACGGTCTGCTCGCCGCGGACGGTCCGGAGAACGTCCGGGCGTTGCAGCGCGCCATCCGCAACACCATGACCGAGCACGCGGGCGTGGTGCGTGACGAGGAGGGCCTGCGGGCCGGTCTCGCGGAGCTGACGGCGATCGAGAAGCGAATGGAGAGCGTCGGCGTGCACCCCGACATCGCCGGCTTCCAGGACCTGGCGCACGCGTTCGACCTCAAGTCCGCCGCGCTCTCCGCGCGGGCCACCCTCGAGGCGGCGCTCGAACGCCGGGAGACCCGGGGCTGCCACAACCGCAGCGACCATCCGGACATGGACCCGGCGCTCCAGGTCAATCTCGTGTGGTCGCCGACGACGGGGATCACCCGCGAAGGCATCGCCCCCGTCCCGCAGGAGATCGCCGCCCTGATGGAGGAGGTGTCGACCGACGGCAAACTCGCCGAGTGACACGGGGAGGGGGAATTTCTTGATTCCCCCGGGATTTCCGTCACAAGAAGAGCACCCGCCCGGTCTTTCCGGGTGAAGGCATCATTGATCGATTCCGAGAGGATCTCCATCATGAAGGTCGTAGTCATCGGCGGTACCGGGCTCATCGGCTCGAAGCTGGTTGAAAAGCTCAAGGCCCATGGTCACGAGGCGGTACCGGCGGCACCCAATACAGGCGTCAACACGCTGACCGGCGAGGGCCTCGCGGAGGTGCTGCAGGGCGCCGTCGTCGTGGTCGACGTGTCGAACTCGCCGTCGTTCGCGGACGACGCCGTCATGGAGTTCTTCCGCACCTCGACGAGCAATCTCCTCAAGGCGGAGTCGGAGGCCGGTGTGACACACCACGTCGCCCTCTCCGTGGTCGGCACCGAGCGGCTGCAGAAGAGCGGCTACTTCCGTGCCAAGCAGGTGCAGGAGGAGCTGATCAAGGAGTCCGGCATTCCGTACTCGATCGTGCACGCCACGCAGTTCTTCGAGTTCGTGAAGGGCATCGCGGACCTGTCGACCGAGGGTGACACCGTCCGTCTCGCCCCGGTGAAATTCCAGCCCATGTACTCCGACGACGTGGCCGCCGCCGTGGGCCGTACGGCCGTGGGCGCACCCGTCAACGGTGTGGTGGAGGTGGCCGGCCCCGAGGCGTTCCAGCTGGACGAGTTCATCCGCGACGCCCTCGCCGCCAGGAACGACCCGCGCACCGTCGTCACGGACCCCGAGGCCCCGTACTCGGGCGCCCCGGTGGAGGAGACCACGCTCCTTCCCGGCCCCGGCGCGCAACTCGCCGAAACCACCTTCTCCGACTGGCTCGCACAGCAGAAGTGAGTGGTCCGGAAGGCGGCCTCTGACGGTCAGGGGCCGCCTTCCGGCATGTCGGCCCGCCGTTTCCCCTCCCGTGCACGAAAGGAAAGCGTTCTGTCATGCTCGCTAACCGTACGACCCTTGTCGCGAACGCCGGCCCCTGTCAGGGACTGACCGGCGTCTACACCATCGACCCCGTCCACAGCACCATCGGTTTCTCCGTCCGCCACGCCATGATCTCGAACGTGCGGGGGAAATTCGATTCCTTCGAGGGTCTGCTCAAACTCGACGGTTCCCGTCCCACCCGGTCCGAGGCCTATATGAGCGTCCAGACGCAGAGCGTGGACACGGGAATCCGGGAGCGGGACCTCCATCTGCGGGGACCCGATTTCTTCGACTCCTCGACATTCCCCCTGATGACGTTCCACTCCACCAGAATCACCGGCGCCGGCGACGACGTTTTCCGGCTGGCCGGGAATCTGCGGATCAAGGACATCGAACTTCCGCTCACCGTCGACCTCGAGTTCGGTGGGGCGAGCGTGGACGCCTACGGGCAGCACCGGGTCGGTTTCGAGGGCTCGGCGACCCTGCGGCGCTCCGACTGGGGACTCACCTGGAACACGGCGCTGGAAACGGGTGGCGTCCTCGTCGGCGACAAGGTGAGGCTGCTCCTCGACATCTCGGCCGTACGGCTGTCCGCGGTTGCTGCCGCCTGACGCCGCGAACCCCGCACGGCCCCGCTTGCCCGACCGCCCCGCCGGCCCCGCTGCCGGCGGGGCGGTCCTCGTCGCACCGGCAGGGAGGAGTCCACGGGGAAGGGGCGGGGCGGCACTCACGCCGCCCCGCCCCTTCTCCGGTGGTTCAGTGCCGCTGCCCGCCGGTGACCTCCTCACGGTCCTCCCCCATGGGTTCCGGAAGCCGGCTGCCCTCCCCGTAGAAGCCGCGGCTGAGCCTGGCCCTCAGCCGCCGGACCCGGTCGGCCCCGTCGCCGTCCACGGTGAGGGGTTCGTACTGCTCGTGCGCGGTGAGCCGGTACCGCTGCTCCGGGGTGAGCGGTGCGTGCACCTCGACGTACTCGCCGTGGGGCAGGCGTTTGATCACTCCCGTCTCCCGTCCGTGCAGCACCTTGTCGCGGTCGCGCCGCTGCAGACCGAGGGCCACACGCTTGGTCACGAGGAAGACGGCCACCGGGACGACGAACAGACCGATACGGACCGCCCAGGTCACCGCGTTCACCGACACATGCAGCCGGATGGCGATCAGGTCGTTGGCCGCTCCGATCAGCGCCACAAGGTAGAAGCTCAGCCACGCGGCACCGAGTCCCGTGCGCACCGGCCGGTTGCGCGGCCGGTCGAGGAGGTGGTGGTCCCGGTCGTCCCCGGTCACCCACGCCTCGAGGAAGGGGTAGGCGGCGAGGGCCAGGAAGAGCCCGGCGCCCACGAGCAGCGGTACAAAACTGCCGAGGGCGAGCGTGTGACCCCAGGCGGTGATCTCCCAGCCGGGCATGACCCGCAGCAGACCGTCGGCCACACCCATGTACCAGTCGGGCTGGGACCCCGCCGAGACCTGGTCGGCGCGGTAGGGGCCGTACTGCCAGATCGGGTTGATCTGCGCGAGCGCCCCGAGGACGAAGATGAACCCGGCCACCAGCACGAAGAGGCCCGCCGACTTCACGGCGTACACCCGCAGCGGCACACCGACGACGTTCTTCTCGGTCCGTCCGGGGCCGGGATACTGCGCGTGCCGGTGCCGTATGTTCAGGGCCACGTGGACGGCGATCAGGACGATCATCACGGCCGGGATCACCAGCACGTGGAGGGTGTTGAAGCGCGCTATGAGATCGTCCCCGGGGAACTCGCCCCCGAAGAGGAACATCGACAGATAGGTGCCGACGACCGGCACGGCGAGCAGGGTCCCGTTCACGACCATCAGTCCGGTGCCGGACAGCAGGTCGTCCGGCAGGTCGTATCCGGTCAGTCCGCCGAACATCGCGAGGACCAGCAGCAGGAAGCCGACCACCCAGTTGAGTTCGCGCGGCTTGCGGAACGCGCCGGTGAAGAAGACCCGCATCATGTGGACGAGCAGGGAGGCGACGAAGATCAGGGCCGCCCAGTGGTGGGCCTGTCTGATCAGCAGGCCGCCGCGCACGTCGAAGGAGATGCGCATGGTCGAGTCGAACGCCTCCGACACCAGCTGGCCCTTCAGGGGGCCGTAGCCGCCGGTGTACTCGACCGGTGCCGACGAGGGATGGAACCAGAAGCTCAGATAGACGCCCGTGACGACGATGACGACGAAGCTGTAGAGGCAGATCTCCCCCAGCAGGAAGGACCAGTGGTCGGGGAAGGCCCTGCGCATCAGGCCGCGGCCCGGGCTGCCGCGTCCGCTCCCGAGCCGGCCGCGGAACCAGCCGGCGACCCTTTCTCCTCGGCCGTCCCCCGGTGTCCCGGCCGGCGGGCTCGTGTTTCCCATGTCTCACACTCATTCCTGGCAGAGCAACCCTCTTCTCCCATATGACCGGGACGCCCGGAAAGGTGTGACACTGTGACACCGCCCACCGTTCCCGGTGGCGGTCCTGTCACAAGATCTACGTCCGTCCGGTCTCACTCCTCAAGCGACGCCCGCCGGCTCGGTCCCCGGACAGGTGTGGACTTCCGGTGTCCGGGTGGTGTGATGTCGTGGGGAGAGGGAGGTTGTCCGTATGGACCGTGCCGAGGACGGCGTGCCGATCGCGGAGCTGCTCGACGAGCGGAGGCATCTGCTGGACGTCGCGTCCTGGATGCTGGGCGGCGCACGCGACGCCGACGGCGTCGTGGACGAGGCGTACCGGCGCTGGTACGCGCTGTCCGGGGACGAGCGGGACGGGATCGGCGAGCCGCGGTCCTGGCTGGCACGGGTCGTCGGCGGCATCTGCCTGGCCCGGCTGGCGCCGCCGGAGCCCGGCCCGACCCGCCCGGGACCGCACGGCATGCTGGAGGAGGAGATCAGCGGCGTGCTGCTGGACGCGCTGGATTCCCTGTCCCCCGCCGAGCGCGCCGCGTTCGTGCTCGACGACGTCTTCGGGACGGCACCGGGAGCGGTCGCCGACATCGTGGGGCAGACCGGGCCCGAGCGCGCCGGCCCGGCCGACCGGGCCCGCGACGGTCTGCGCGCCGGCCGTGCGCGGCCGGCGACCGTGCAGCAGCACGACGCGGTGGCCCGCGCGGTGCGCCACGCCTGTACGGCGGAGGACACGGAGCACCTCGCGTCGCTGCTGGCACCCGATGTCACGGCCTTCTTCGACGGGGGCGGCAAGGTGCGGGCCCTGGTCGAACCGGTGCACGGGCATGTGCGGGTGGCCCGCAGCATGGTGCGGCTGCTGGCCGGACACCCGCACACCACGCTGGACACCCACTCGGTCAACGGACGGACCGGCCTCGTGGTCCGCTACGACCGGCAGGTGGCCGCGGTAATCAGCCTCGACATCGCCGATCACCACGTCGTGCGGGTCTGGGTCGTCCTCAATCCCGACAAGCTGCGGTCCTGGAACCCCGGACGTCACTGACACACTGTGCGTATTCGCGGTGCAAACCCTGTCACAGAACGGGGTCCGTCACGGTCAAGGAGGCGAACAGCCGACCGGAGAACGGAGAGAGCTGGATCATGCATCCCGAGACGCCCCCCACGGACAGCACCCTGGACGAGGCCGTTTCCGTCTTCGTGGAGCTCCGTCCACGCCTCTTCGGCATCGCGTACCGCGTGCTGGGCAGCGCGGTCGAGGCCGAGGACGTGGTGCAGGAGGTCTGGCTGCGGTGGCAGCGGACCGACCGCTCCGTGGTGATCAGCCCCGTCGCCTTCCTGTCGAGCACCACCACCCGGCTGGCCATCAACGTCGCCCAGTCCGCCCGGGTGCGCCGGGAGACGTACATCGGCCCGTGGCTGCCCGAGCCCGTCGACACGAGCGCCGACCCGGCGCTCGGCGCCCAGCGCGCCGAGGCCCTGGAACTGGCCCTGCTGCTGGTGCTGCAGAGGCTCAATCCGACGGAGCGGGCCGCGTATGTGCTCCGGGAGGCCTTCGACTACACGTACGCCGGCATCGCGGAGATGCTGGGACTCACGGTCGTCAACGTCCGCAAGATCGTGAGCCGGGCCCGCAGGCACCTGACGGCGGAGCAGCACGGGACGGTCGACGCGGTGGAGCACCGGCGGCTGCTGGAAGCCTTCGTCTCGGCCGCGCGGACCGGCAACATCACCTCGTTGGAGTCCTTGCTCGCCCCGGACGTGGTGAGCCTGTCGGACGGCAACGGCATCCGGGGCGCCGCCCGTGTCCCCGTGCTGGGCCGGGCGCGGGTGGCGAACCTGTCGACCGCGGCCCGGCGGTTCTGGCCCGGGACGGAGGTCCGGTTCGTCGAGGCGAACGGGCGCGGCGGGGTGCTGCTGTACCGGGACGGGCGGCCGTCGACGTTCATGACGATCGCGGCCTCGCGCGAGGGCGTTCACCGGGTGCTGTGGCAGTTCGACCCGGGCAAGATCACGTCGTTCCTCCGTTCGCGCCCCCGCCTCGCGGCCGCGTGAGTCTGCCCGCCGCTCGCCGTGCGAGGGGCGGGCAGAGCCGTCGTACGTGGCCGGATCAGACCTTCTCGGCGACCCGCTCCCCGGGAGCGGGCCGGTCCTCGGCCGGTGTTTCGGGCGCCGCGTCGAGCTCCGTGAGCATGGCCTTGGTGAAGCCGAACCAGTAGGTGGCGAGGAAGCCCGCCACGTAGCCGACGAGCAGTCCGGCGGCGTAGACGGCGATCGTCCGCCCCGGACCGTGGTTGCCGTCGAGGAGCGGGAAGAGCGCCCAGCCGGAGGGGCCGATCGCGGTCGAACCGACGTCCGTGCCCAGCTGGTTGAAGAGTCCGACGAACGCGCCGCCGAAGGCACCGCCCGCGCAGGCGGTGATGAAGGGACGCCCCAGGGGCAGCGACACACCGTAGATGAGGGGCTCGCCGACGCCGAGGAATCCGGGCCAGAGCGCGGACTTGATGGTGGTCCGGATCGAGGTGTTGCGCGGCAGCCGGAGGTAGATCGCGATCGCCGCGCCGACCTGGCCCGCGCCCGCCATCGCGAGGATGGGCAGCAGGACGGTGAAGCCGGCGCCTTCGATGAGGGTGGTGTGGATGGGGATCAGGGCCTGGTGCAGGCCCAGCATGACCAGCGGCAGGAAGAGGCCCCCGAGGAGGAAGCCCGCGCCCGCGCCGCCGTGCGACAGCAGCCAGTCGGCGGCGTCACCGATCCAGGCGGACACCTCACCGGCGAGGAACATCAGCCCGAACAGGGTCGCCAGTCCGGCCACGAGCACGGTGACCGTGGGGGTCACCAGGACGTCGAGGGCCTCGGGCACCCGGCGCCGGCACCACTTCTCCACGTACACGGCGAGCCAGGCGGCACCCAGGGCGCCGAGCACACCGCCCTGGCCGGGTGAGAGCTGCTGCCCGAACGCCTCCACCTTGGCCACTCCGGCGTAGACGACGATCGACGCGACGGCGCCGCCCAGGATGGGCGTACCGCCGAACTCCTTGGCGGTGTTGTAGCCGACGAAGACGGCGATCAGTGCCATGAACCCGGAGGCCACGGCGGCCAGGGCGGGGGTGATGCCCGGCAGCCAGTGCAGGTTGATCAGCAGGCCGTTCAGGCCGGCGATGATGCCGCAGCCGATGAGCGCGGGGATCAGCGGCACGAAGATGTTCGCGATCCGGCGCAGGAACAGCTTGAACGGGGTGGCGTTCCTCGCCTTGCGTTCGGCCCTGAGCGCCGCTCCCTGCGCGGCGAGCGCCTCGGCCGTCACGGGGTCGTCCCCGCGGTCGGGGGCGGCCCCGGCCCGCCCCGCCTCGACCAGGGCCTCGAACTCGGGGGTCACCCGGGCGACCGTGCCCGGGCCCAGCACGATCTGGTAGGTGTCGTCCTCGACCACCCCCATGACCGCGGGAAGTGCCTTGAGCGGCTCGTCCTGTACGAGGGACCGGTCGCGCAGTCCCAGCCGCAGCCGGGTCATGCAGTGGGCCACCGACGTCACGTTCCGCGCGCCCCCGACCAGGGGCAGGATGGCGGCTGCGGTGGCGTGGTGCTTGTTCTCTTCGCTCATGGTGCGGTCATGCCTTGCTGTGAGAGTGCGGCTGGTGCGTCAGGCAGCTGCGGCTTTCGAGGCACGGGGGTCATGCCCCTCCCGTCGTCGAAATTTTCTTTCCGATGTGCTGTTCGATGCTGAAAGATATTTTCAGCGCCTCCCGGGCGTCAAGGGCCCGAAAGGACCGGCGGCTCACGGCCGTCGCGGCGCGGCCTGCCCCGCGGCCGCTCACCGTTCGCCACCGTGTCGACCTGTCCGCACTCCACGCACGATGTGGCGCAGGTCACATTGCGTGCCTGTCACGGATGAGAGCCCCCTCCCGGTCATCAGGGTGTAACCGCACTACGGAGGACGGACGGATTCCACCATGGACGCTCGCATCAACTTCTTCGGCAACGCGCTCGCCGGCAAGGTGCTCAAGCACATCAACTCCGCGAACAAGGCGGTGCACGACTCGACGCTGCCGGTCGCGACCCAGGAACTGGTGAAGATCCGTGCCAGCCAGATCAACGGCTGCGGCTTCTGCACCGACATGCACACCAAGGACGCCACCGCCGAGGGCGAGACCCAGCAGCGCCTCAACCTGGTGGCCGTCTGGCGCGAGGCCAAGGTCTTCACCGAGGCCGAGCGCGCCGCCCTGGAGCTGGCCGAGCAGGGCACGCGCATCGCGGACGCCGCCGGTGGTGTCACGGACGAGGCCTGGGCGAACGCCGCGAAGCACTACGACGAGGACCAGCTCGCCGCACTGATCTCGCTGATCGCGATCATCAACGCCTACAACCGCGTCAACGTCATCAACCAGCAGCCCGCCGGGGACTACCAGCCCGGCCAGTTCGGCTGAGGCACCCCGCGGGCCACGGCCGGGGCGGCGGGTACGTGGGCGCCGCCCCAGGCGTGACACACGGATGCCGGCGTTCCGCCGTGGGGGCGGAACGCCGGCATCCGTGCGCCGTGGCCGTGCCCTCGCGCGACCGTCGAAGAGCACACACCCCTGGCACACGAGAGGAAGGACGCACATGTCGTACTACCCGGAGCAGGTGTACTGGGGAGACAGCGGCGAGGTCAGCGCGGTCTACCGCCCGGTCGGCACGCCACCCGACATCGGTGAGAGCGGTACCGGCAAGGACGCCCTGCACTATCTGGCGACCACGGCCACCACACGGGGCGAGTTCGGCCTGTACCGGGTCGAGATGCGCCCGAAGGCGGGCGGTCCCAGGACCCACTTCCACAAGACGATCTCGGAGTCCTTCTACATCCTCGAGGGCACGGTCCGGCTGTTCGACGGCGAGCGCTGGGTCGACGCGGAGAAGGGCGACTTCCTGCACGTTCCGCAGGGCGGGCTGCACGCCTTCCGCAACGACTCGGACGCACCGGCCGACATGCTGTTGCTGTTCACTCCGGGCGCGCCGCGCGAGGAGTACTTCGAGCAGGTGTCACAGCTGGCGGACGCCTCCGAGGAGGAACGCGCCAGGTTCTTCGACAAGCACGACTCGTACTTCGTGGACTGAGCGCGGGCGAGGGGTGGCACAGGCGAGGGCCCGTCCGGTCCCCGTCGCCGCCGGGCCGGTCCACGGCAAAGGCCAGGTCCTGCCTCCGGCGGTCCGGCCCCGTCCCCTCCTCCCACGGGAGGAGGGGACGGGGCCGGACGGTTTCTGGGCGGGCCGGGGCTCAGGCGGTGGGGCGCGGGGCGCGCAGATGGGCCCGCTGTGCCAGTTCGTCCTCGTCGACGAGTTCGAGCATGGGCTTGCCCGGCGCGCACATCATCGTCACCACGAACCGGGTGCGCGCGTCGGTGAGCGCGTTGCCGTCCTGGTAGTGGATGACGTCGCCGCCGGGCTCCCAGAAGGTCCCGCCGGCTTCGACGACGCGCTCGGGCTCACCCTCGAGTTCGAAGCGGACGGCGCCCTCGACGACGTAGCCGAACGCCGGGCCCGAGTGGCGGTGCGCAGGGGTGCCGGGGTCGCCGGGCTCCCACTCCACCTCGATGGTCATCGCCGACGCGCCCTCGGGGACGGTGATCGGCGAGGCGTCCTGGATCATCCGGGCCGCCTTCATCCAGCTCGCCTGCTCGCCGTGCCCGTCGGCCCCGTGCACATGTCCTGCGTGGTTGTCCGACACTGTGTCGCACCTTCCGTAGGTCTGCCGTTCCAGGGGGCGGTCACACTGTCGCGCCCCCTGACTGTCTCTCAGTGATGACCGGTCACGGCACGGATCTGTGACGCGGCCGCCCGGCGTCTCGTGGCGGTCCCCGCGGAGGAGTCGCGTAGATCACACTCTCTTAAATAGGAATCTGGAATGCCAATTAACTAGCATGCTGGTGCGCGCAGTTCCACGAAGCACACCAGTGCCCATGAAGGAGCCAGAAGATGCTCTCCGCCCAGTCGGTCCCGGTCGTCGAAGCCACGCTGCCCGCCGTAGGGGCCTCCCTCGGCAGCATCACCGAGCTGTTCTACCGCCGGATGTTCGAGGAGCGCCCGGATTTGCTGCGTACCCTCTTCAACCGCGCGAACCAGGCCAGCGGCGCCCAGCGCGAGGCCCTCGCCGGGGCCGTCGCGGCCTTCGCCACCACGCTGGTGGAGCGGCCCGGGGAGCGGCCCGACGCCGTCCTCGGGCGCATCGCCCACAAGCACGCCTCGCTGGGCATCACCGCCGACCAGTACACGCTCGTCGGCCGGCATCTGTTGGGCGCCGTCGGCGAGGTGCTCGGGGACGCGGTGACGCCCCGAGTGGCCGCCGCCTGGGACGAGGTGTACTGGCTCATGGCCAACGCGCTGATCGCCATGGAGGCCCGGCTGTACGCCGGGGCGGGGGTCGAGGACGGGGCCGTCTGGCGGGACATGGAGATAGCCGACCGGATCGAGGAGTCGGTCGACGCGGCCTCCTTCGAACTGCGCCGGCCCGACGGCGACCCCACCGAGCCGTTCACGCCGGGCCAGTACGTCAGTGTCCAGGTCGAGCTGCCCGACGGGGCGAAGCAGATACGCCAGTACAGCCTCTCCTCCGCTCCGGGCCGCAAGACCTGGCGCGTCACCGTGAAGCGGGAGCGCTCCGCCGACGGCCGGGCGCCCGAGGGCGAGGTGTCGACCTGGCTGCACGCGAACGCCCGCCCGGGCGACCTCGTCAAGGTCTCCCTGCCCTTCGGCGACCTGGTGCTCCCCGAGGGCGACAGCCCGCTGCTGCTCGCCTCCGCCGGCATCGGCGTCACCCCCATGCTGTCGATGCTGGACCATCTGGTCGAGACCGCGGCCGGGCGGCACGTCACCGTCCTGCACGCCGACCGCTCCCCCGCCCACCACGCCCACCGCCTGGAGATGGAGGAGCTCGTCGGCCGCCTGCCGAACTCCGCGCTGCACGTGTGGTACGAGACCCCCGGGGAGCCCCTGACGCCCCAGGTGTACGAGGGCCGGGCCGACGTGACCCGGCTGACGCTGCACGAGGGCGTCAGCGCGTTCCTGTGCGGCCCGCTGCCCTTCATGCAGGGCGTCCGCGGTGATCTGCTCGCCCAGGGAGTCGGCCCGAAGGACATCCACTACGAGGTGTTCGGCCCCGACCTCTGGCTCAGCAAGTAGCACGGCGCACGACGCGACGGCAGGCGGCCCGCCTGCCGTCGCGTTCGCGTTTCCCGTCTTGCCGTCCGGAACAGTGGTACTAACATGTTGCCCTGAGAGCGGTGCACACTATGCCGCACCTTCGCGGAAGGGCACGTCATGAAGATCGCAGTCTTCGGCGGTACCGGCCTGATCGGGTCGAAGGTCGTCGGGAAGCTCAACGCCGCCGGGCACGAAGCGGTGCCGCACTCGCAGTCCACCGGGGTGAACGTGCTCACCGGTGAAGGGCTGGAGGAGGCCGCCGCCGGGGCCGACGTGATCGTCAACCTGACGAACTCCCCCACCTTCGACGAGGCCTCGCCCGCCTTCTTCCGTACGTCCATGGAGAAGCTGCTGGCCGCCGCCGAGAAGGCCGGGGCGGGGCACTTCGTCATCCTCTCCATCGTCGGAGTGGACCGGGTGCCGCTGGACTACTACCGGGCGAAGACGCTCCAGGAGGAGCTGCTGGCCGCCGGACCGGTGCCGTACTCCATCGTGCGTGCCACGCAGTTCATGGAGTTCGTGGACGCCATCCTGTCCTGGACCACCGAAGGTGACACCGTTCGCCTGCCCGGCACGCCGGTGCAGGTCATCGCCGCCGAGGACGTGGCGGACGCGGTCGCCGAGGTCGCCGCGGGCGCCCCGCTGGGGGGCATCCGCGACATCGCCGGACCCGAGGTCCTCCCGCTCGACGACTGGGCCGGATCACGTTGGCGGCCCGCGGCGACGGTCACACGGTCGTCAGGGACGACGACGCGGGAATGTTCGGTGTCGTCCCCGGCGACGTCCTCGTCGCCGGGGAGGACGCCCGCCTCGCCCCCACCCGTTACGCCGACTGGATGGCCGCCCACCAGGGCCGGAGCTGACGCGGCCCCCGGCGCTCGGAACGGTGCCGATGCCCTGGGCGATATGATGTGGTGGGACGGTTGAGGACGAGAGGAACACATGGTTTCCGGAACCCGCGCGGTGCACAACATCGAGGTCACCGCTGAAAGCCTTCAGGAGGACCTCGACCGCCTGGAGGCGCAGAAGCAGGCCCTGGAGAGGGAACTCGCCGCCGTCGTGGCCCACTTGGGCTCCGTCCAGCGGGCGCTCAGCGCCCTCCAGGTCCTGATGCGCGACCCGTCGGCCGGTCCGGCGGCCACCGCCCCGGCGGCAGAGCCGCAACAGACGCCTGCGCCCCGGACGGACGCGCCCCCGGAGGTCACGGCGAGGACCCCGGCCCAGGTCCGCCGCACCTCCGCCGCCGACGCGGACGCCGAGGGGCAGAAGAAGTACGGCCGTCTCACCGAGCAGATCCTCGACTATTTCGCCACCGTGGGGGACACCGACGTACGGGCCCGTGACGTGGCCGCGGCCCTCGGCCGGGACACCGACAGCGGAACCATCAACGCGGTCCGCAGCACCCTCGACCGGCTCGTCGGAACGTCGCGTATCCGGCGCAGCGGGCGTGGCCTGTACCGCGCCAAGCGTTCCTAGATCCTCTTCCCGCGGTTCCGGGCCCGCCTGAACGGGGGTCAGGGCGGGCCCGGAACCGGCCCCGTTCCCGGCACCGTGCACGGGGGATCGTGCAACACGGTGCCGGGAACGTTGTGATCAGCGTATCAAAACTTCTCCATGAACATGTGATGGTGAGCGTCACACTGTCTGGAACATGCGGTGTCGGACGACGCACCTTCTGGGAGGTGTGAGCGCCGGGCCCGGTACCGGCTCCTCCGGCGGGCGGACGTCGGCCTTCGCCGTCCGCCCGCCGAGCGGGTCGTCGCGGTCAGCCGGCCCGCTGCTGGGTGAGGATCGCCGCCAGGAGTTCGGGGTCGAACACCGAGGTGTCGGCGAGCCGGGTGGCGGCGGTGAGCGAGTTGAGCATGGCCTTGGTGACCCGCAGGGCGGCGGCCGACCGGCGCAGGACGGGCTTGGCCCAGGCCATGACGGCGTCGTCGAGCTCCTCCTTCGGCACGACCCGCTGGAGGACCGAGAGCCCGTGGGCCTCCTGGGCGTCGAAGACCCGAGCGGTGAGGATCAGTTCGCGTACCCGGGCGACCCCCACCTCGCTGATCAGCCGGGGAAGCAGCCCGCCCCAGGCGGGGGGCACGCCGAGGGCGAGCTCCGGCAGCCGGAAGGTGGCGGTGTCGGCGCCCACGCGCAGATCGCAGGCGAGCGCGAGGCCGACACCGGCGCCGACGGCCCGGCCCTGGACCCGGGCGATGGTGACGGCGGGATGGGCGGTGAGGGCCTCGCACACGCGCAGGGCCTTGGTGCCGTTGGCGCGGATGCCGCCGCCGGCCGGGTCGTCGGCGAGGTGGCGGGGGAACTCGCTGCGGTCGCCGCCGAGGCAGAACGCGTCCCCGGCGGCGGCCAGCACCAGGACCCGCACCGCGGGGTCGTGGTCGTCGAGGACGGTGAGGAGGTCGTCCAGCATGGTGTCGGTGACGGCGTTCCCCTCTTCGGGGACGTTCAGTTCGACGGTGAGGAGAGGACCCTGCCGGTAGGTGCGCAGGGTCTTCAGTATCCGGTCGGCGGGGAGACCGACGAGGGACGGGGCACTCATGTCGCTACTTTCAGAGAGGTGATGCGGCGGAAGACGAGCCGGGAGACGTCGTAGGAGGGGGGTCCGGTGGGCCGCAGGGTGGGGAAGCGTTCCAGCACCTGGGCGATGAGCTCCCGGGCCTCGGCCCGTGCGAGGGCCGCGCCGAGGCAGTAGTGGGCGCCGCTGCCGAACGTGATGTGGCCGCCGCCGCGCAGGACGTCGAAGACGTGCGGATCGGGGTTGCGCCGGGGATCGTGGGCCGCGGAACCGTAGAGGATGTGGACGGTGGTGTCCTTGGGCATGGGGGTGCCGGCGAGGACGAGGTCGTCGGCGGCGACATGGGAGTTGAGCCACACCGGGGGGTCGTACCGTATGGCTTCCTCGATCAGGTCCTCGATGTGCTCCGGGTTCGCGCGCAGCCATCGCGCCCGGGCGGGGTCCTCCGTGGCGAACCGTACGGCGTTGGTCAGCAGGACCGCGCTGGTCTCCAGGGAGGCGATGGTGATGAACATCGTGAGGTGGTAGATCACCCGGTCCGCGGCGGCCCGGTCGTCCGGGTACTGGGCGTCCCAGTGGTGGATCCAGCCGGTGAGGACATCGTTGCCAGGACGGGCCCGACGGTCACGGATCAGCTCGGTGAAGTACTCCCGCATCTCCAGGGTGGCCCGGCCCGCCTCCGCGAGCTCGTCCTTGCTGGGGAACAACTCCTGGGCGTACGCCTGCCGGTGGGTGAAGTGCAGGATGCGCGGGAAGTGTTCCTCGGGGATGGAGAGCCACTCACAGACCGTGCGGACCGGGAGCAGTTCGGCGACGGTACGGACGAAGTCGGCCTCCCCGTCGGCGCGCAGCCGGTCCTCCAGGTCGTCCAGCAGGCTCGAGGCCAGCGTGGAGATCCGGGGCCGCAGGCCCTCCAGGGTGGCACGGTCGAAGGGATTGCCCAGGGCCCGTCTCTGACAGGTGTGCGACGGGGGGTTGATCCGCGACAGGGTCCCGGTCAACTCCTGGGTGGCGAGCTCCCGCCAGCGGCTCGGGTCGGGCTGCCGCTCCTGCCACGCGAAGTCCGGCACGAGCCAGTCCCTGCTGCGCAGGACCTGGCTGCATGCCTCGAAACTCGTGACGAAGTAGCCGCCCCAGGGGGAAGGCACCACGTCCCCCAGGGCGCGCAACTTCTCCCACACGGGCAGGGGGTTGACCTGCCCCTCGGGTGAACGCAGTCGACGGAGAAGGGAGATGACGGCTCGGCGGTGGTTGGTGGTACCGCGTATGTCGCCAACGGCGGTCACGCAGGGCTCCTTTTACTGGGCACTGTGATCACTACCGACGGAACCTACCCTTCCACCTACCCGCGTCATGCGCCTCTGTGTGTTGCTCCTGTCACATGCGGTGCATCAGACACGGAAGATGTCCAGGAAATTGCTCCAGAATCCCTTCCGCCGCGCCGATTCCTGCCGCGCCGGGGCGGACGGGGACGACTGCAGCGGCTGCTGCTGCGCGCCCGGCGCCGTGGCCCGCTCCTGGAGCGCGGCCGCCATCCGGGTGGCCGGTGTGGGGCTGAACGTCGCCGGCAGGGAGACCAGGGCCCGGTGGAAGGGCCCGGGCCGCCACTGGAGGTCCTTCTCCGGCACGGCCAGGGCGAGATCGGGCAGCGCGTTGAGGAGCCGCTCGATCGCCGTGGTGGCGATGACCTGGGCCGGATCCTTGGCGGGGCAGGCGTGCGGCCCGGCCCCCCAGGCGAGGTGGGCACCCCTGCTGTGGGTGCGGCGGGCCTCGGCTAGCGCGGGGTCGCTGTTGGCACCCGCGAAGGAGATCACGACCGGCGTGTTGGCCTCCGCCACATGGCCGCCCAGGTCGACGTCCTGGACCGGGTAGTGGGCGGCGTAGTTGGCGATCGGCGTCTGATTCCACAGCACGTCGTCGAGGGCCTCCTCGATCCGCATGCCGCTCTGCCGGCCGCCCGCCCCGGACAGCAGCAGCACCAGGGCGCTGCCGATGAGGCTGCGTTCGGGTTCGATGCCGGCGCCCATCAACAGCGCGAGCTGGTCCTTGAGTTCCTCGTCGGTCAGCCCCGCCGGGTGCTGGATCAGCCAGGAGGTGACGTCGTCGCCCGGCTGTCGCCGCTTGCGGGCGATCAGTTCCATGAGGGCGCCGGTGAGTTCCTCGTTGGCGCGCAGCGCGTCCTTGCCGTCGAAGATCGCCGACAGCGCGGTGGTGATGGTGTCGCCGATGTCCGCGGGGCAGCCGAACAGCCGGTTGAACAGCAGCAGCGGCAGCAGCTTGGCGTAGTCGCCCAGCAGGTCCGCGCGGCCGCGCTCGCTGAACTGGTCGATGAGGTAGTCCGCGATCGGCTCGACGTCGCGCCGGATGCGCGCGGTGCTGAGCCGGGACAGGCTGTCCACCACGGCCTTGCGCAGCCGCAGATGCACCGCGCCGTCGGTGAACAGGCAGTTGGGCCGGTACGCCATCATCGGCAGCACCGGGTTGTCCATGCCGATCTGCCCCTCGTTGAGCGCCTTCCAGCGGCGGGCGTCACGGGCGAACAGTTCGGTGTTCTGCAGCACGCGCAGCGCCAGCTCGTGCCCGACGACCAGGGTGGCGTCGGTGCCGGGGGCGAGTTCGACGGGACCGGCCGGCGCGTGGGCGCGCAGCCGGTCGTAGACCTGCTGGGGGTCGGCGGCGAACGCTTCGTCGTGCATGGGGCATCTGCCGACGGTGGCGGCGGACGGGGTCTGGGGATCCATGAAGTCTTCCTTAGTGATCCGGGAACCGCGGTTCCCGGTCCGGGCGGGCGCGGGGCGGTCAGGCCGCGCGCTCCAGCAGGTGTCTCACCAGCGCGATCAGCGCCTCGGCGGACGACTGCTGGTCGCGGGCGTCGCAGTAGACGACAGGGGTGTCCGGGAGCAGGTCGAGCGCCTCGCGCACCTCCGCCTCGCCGTAGGTGGAGGAGGAGCCGAACGAGTTGACGGCGATGGCGTACTCCAGGCCGTACCGCTCGATGAGGTCGATGACCGGGAAGGTCTCCTCGAGCCGCGCCGGGTCGACCAGGAGCAGCGCCCCGAGGGCGCCGCGCGCCATGTCCTCCCACAGCTGCATGAAGCGCTGCTGGCCCGGGGTGCCGAACAGGTACAGCACCAGGTCGTCGCTGAGGGTGAGCCGGCCGAAGTCCAGGGCGACCGTGGTGGTCTTCTTGTCGGCCACCCCCCGCAGATCGTCGACGTGGACGGACGCCTGGGTCATCTTCTCCTCGGTGCGCAGCGGAGTGATCTCCGACAGCGAGCCGATGAAGGTCGTCTTGCCCACGGCGAAATGCCCGACGACGAGGATCTTGGCGGCGTTGGTGACCTCGCTGGAGACGTAGATGGACTTCTGCGCCGTCTCAGCCGATGAGGGATTGGAGTCCATTCAGAACCTTCTCGAGGGTCGCTCTGTCAACGTTCTGGGCCCGGGGGGGTTCGGCCCTGCGCAGCAGGTGCCCCTGCTCTGCTAAATCCGTGAGCAGCAGCCGGGCCACTCCGACGGGCAGGCCGAGGTGGCCCGCCACCTCGGCGACCGAAAGGTAGCCGCCCGCGCACAGTTCCCAGATCGCCCGGACCTCGGGGCCGGCCCCCAGCGGAGGTGTCCGCTCGGGAGCCAGGGTGACCAAGGTGTGCAGCGCCAGTTCCTCCGAGGACGGCAGGCTGCGCCCGCCGGTGATGACGTAGGAGCGGACGAAGTCACTGGTGACGGGTTCTTCCTCGCCGGGGGTCGTCATGCGCCGCCGCCGTGGTCGCGCGGCGCCACGCTCATCGCCTTGCTCAGCGCCGTCACCGTCTTCTGCATACGGAACGACACGGCCTCCATGTCGACGTCCAGCGCCGCCGACACCGCGAGGTAGGCGCCCTGCCCCGCGGCGATGAGGAAGATCCAGCCGCCGTCGTACTCCAGCAGGGTCTGCTTCCAGATGCCGTGCCCGGCCCCCACGAAGCCGGCGACCGCCCGGCTGAGGGACTGCATCGAGCTCATCGCGGCGGCGTTGGTCTCGGCGTCGTCGCGTGAGATGTCGTCCGAACGCTGCAGCAGCAGGCCGTCACCCGAGACGAGGACCGCGTGGCGGGCTCCACGCACCTCGAGCACGTCGTTCAGCACCCACGACAGGTCGGTGTTCACTGGTGGTCAGATCCTTCCGTGGTGTTCGTGTTCCGTCCGAGCTGGGTGCCGCGCGCGAACGCCCCGAGGCGCGACGCGGTCACCTCGCCGGCCGACTCGGACGTCTGCTCGTCCATGGCGGGCTCCGGGGCCGGCACCACCGAGATGGGGCCCTGGCGCCTGCGGCGCTTGGGCAGCCCGCCGTTCGTCGTGCCCACCACGTGGGACGGGCCGACCGGGACCGGCGCCAGCCGCTGCGGGGCGCTCTGCGGGCCCTGCTCCTCCTGGACGGGTTCGGCGGGAGGGACGGCCTCCGCCGCCAGGAGGCTTTCCGGTACTCGGATCACTGCGCGCACTCCGCCGTAGGGGGACACGGAACCGACGGAGACGGCGAAGCCGTACCGAGTGGCGAGCATGCCGCAGACCGCGAACCCGAACCGGGGCGGGTCACCGAGACCGGTGATGTCGACCGCGCCCTCGGCGGACAGCAGGGCCGCCGCCCGGTCCTTGGTCTCCTGGTCCATGCCCAGACCGGCGTCGTCGACGATGAAGCACACACCCGTCGGCACTGCCTGGATGTTGACCTCGACCGGTGTGCCCGGGGCGCTGTACGTGGTCGCGTTGTCCAGCAGTTCCGCCAGCACCACCGCGACCGGTTCCACGGCCTTGCTGGTGACGGCGACACTGGCCTGGGCGTGGATACTGACCCGGTTGAAGTCCTTGATGCGGCCCTGCGCACTGCGGGCCACGTCGTAGACGGTCGCCACTCCCTCGCGCCGGCCCAGCCAGCCGCCGCACAACACCGAGATGCCCTTGGCACGGCGGCCGAACTGGCTTCCGGTGTGGTCCACCGACATCAGGTCGGCGAGCACCTCGGTGTCGTCGCCGTACTTCTTCAGCAGCCCGTCGAGGAGCAGTTGCTGCTCCTCGGAGAGCGACTGGAGCGTACCCATCGCCGACTTCAGTACGGCTTTGGTCGAGGACTCCGCGTCCGCCCTCACGTTCGCGAGGTCACCGCGGTGCTGGGTGTCCAGGGAGGAGATGTGTCCCTGGAGCTGGTCGATCCGGCTCTGGGCGTGGCCCATTCCGGTCTCCAGGTCGTTCTTCGCTCTTCGGAGCGCCAGGTTGGTTCTCCGTGCCCGCTGCACTGCGAACACCGCAGCGACGAGCACCACAAGCAGGATCCACAGCAATGGATCCCTGATCAATGACGTCATGAGACTCTCTTCAAGTCGCATCGCGCCGGGAGCCGGACCGGGCCGCGCACACATGGGACGGGTCCGTGCCGTCGAACGGCACGGGCCTACGGCCGACCAAGCCTCAACTCCTCAGCGATGGGGCCTTAGAGACTGTCCCCCGTACGCGTTCATGACGCGCCGCCAGCCTACTGAAAGTTCGATGATCTTATCAGTCCGGTGGCTTTAACCCGGCCGCCCCGGGAGTCACTTGGGGACCCTCACGAGACCCACACACCCCGCACCGGAGAGCCGGTGTCGCCGTTGCGACATGTCCCATCTCTGCCACGGCGAACCCGGTGACAGCGCCCGCTCCGGCGGCGGAATCTGTGCTGCACCAACGGCACTTCGCGGCCGCGTGGACGGCACGTGAACACGGACCGGCGCGCCGGGAACGACGGAAGGCACAGGAACTGATGAGACGGATGCGCATCGCGGCGGCCGTGGCGGCGGGGCTCGCCCTGTCCGCCGGCGCCATGCCGCCTGTCGCGGCGGACCCGGGCGGGACACCCGGACCCGCCACGAGCCCGGCACCCGCTCCGGCCGGCGCCACCGTGCGCCTGATCACGGGCGACCGGGTCACGGTCCACACCGGCGCGGACGGCCGACGCACCGCCTCGGTGGTGCCGGGAGAGGGCCGCAGGCACATCCTCTTCCGCACCATCGAGGAGGACGGGCGGCTGACGGTCCTCCCGTCCGACGCCGCCGGACTCGTCACCGCCGGGCGCCTGGACCGGGGCCTGTTCGACGTGACCGGGCTGCTCGGGCAGCGGTACGACGAGGCCCACACGGACGCGCTGCCGCTGATCGTCGGGGACGGTCCGACCGTCCCGGACTCCACGCTCCGTGCGCTCACCGCGCTCGCCGCCGACGGCACGGCGGCCCGCCGGCTGGAGACGATCGACGCCGACGCCGTACGCGTCCCGGCGAAGGACCTCGGCGCGTTCTGGAAGCGGCTCGCACCGGCCGCCGGGGACGCCTCCCGCGCGGCCGCCGTCCCCCGGGTGTGGCTGGACGGCCGGGTGCGCGCCTCCCTGGACCGCAGCACCGCGCAGATCGGTGCCCCCGAGGTCTGGAAGGCCGGCTTCGAGGGCGACGACGTGAAGGTCGCCGTCCTGGACACCGGCGCCGACACGGGCCACCCCGATCTGGCCGGACGCGTCAGCGAGGCGGAGGACTTCTCGGGCAGCTCCGGCACCGGCGACGTCTTCGGACACGGCACCCACGTCGCGTCCATCGTGGGCGGCTCGGGCGCGGCCTCCGGCGGCAGCCGCAAGGGCGTGGCCCCCGGCGCGGACCTGCTGATCGGCAAGGTCCTCGGCGACGACGGCTTCGGCACCGCCTCGCAGGTGATCGACGGCATGGAGTGGGCCGTCGCCCGGGGCGCCGGGGTCGTCAACATGTCGCTGGGCTCCGACGCGCCGAGCGACGGCACCGACCCGATGAGCGTCAGCCTGAACGAACTCTCCGCGCGATCCGGCGCGCTGTTCGTCGTCGCCTCCGGGAACGCGGGCCCGGGCCGGGGCACGATCGGTTCCCCCGCCGCCGCGGACGCCGCCCTCACGGTCGGCGCGGTGGACCGGGACGACTCCCTCGCCGACTTCTCGAGCCGTGGCCCCCGGCCCGGTGACGCGGCCGTCAAGCCCGACGTGACGGCGCCCGGTGTGGGCATCGTGGCCGCACGCGCCGCGGGCACCACCATGGGCGAGGTGGTCGACGCCCACTATGTCGCCGCCTCCGGTACGTCGATGGCGACACCGCATGTGGCGGGCGCCGCGGCGCTGCTCGCCCAGCGGCACCCGGACTGGACCGCGGACCGCCTCAAGGACGCGCTGACCAGCACCGCCCGCACCGTCGGCGGACAGCTCGTGACCGAGCAGGGCGGCGGCCGGGTGGACGTCGCGGCGGCCGTCCGGACGCCGGTCGTCGCCACCGCCACGCTCGCCCTCGGCACGTACGGCGCCGACGACACCGGCACCGTCACGCGGACCGTGCGCTACACCAACACCTCCGCCGAGGACGTGACCCTCACGCTCGGCGCGGAGCTGGCCACCTCCGGCGGCCGGCAGGTCGCCGACGGCGCGGTGGTCCCAGACCGCGGGAACGTCACCGTCCCGGCCGGCGGCACGGCCGAGGTGCCGCTCACCGTGAATCCCGCCCGCGCGCAGCGCGGTGACTACTACGGCCATCTGACGGCCGCCTCGGCCGACGGCTCGGTCACCGTCCACACCACGCTGAGCCTGATCGTCAACGGCCCCGTGCACAAGCTCAAGGTCGTCTCGTACGACAACGACGGCCGGCGGATCCACGCCCTGCCGACGGTGTGGGGCGCGAACGGCTTCGTGGAGTACACGGACCGCGACAACGCCGTCGCCGAGGTCGAGGAGGGCACCTACCAGCTGACCTCCGGAGGCGTCGAGCGCGTCGACGGCAAGGAGGTGCTGCGCCAGGTCGTCCTGCCCGAGATCAAGGTCACCAAGGACACCACCGTCGTCGTCGACCCGCGCAAGACGGTCAAGGTGGAGATCCGTACGCCCCGGCCCGCCGAACAGAGCGGCATCCTCAGCTATCAGACGTACCGGCAGATCGACGGCCACGGCTGGATCGACGGCACGATGTACTTCGACATCGCCGAGGCCCTGTACGTCAGTCCCACCGCAGAGGTCACCGACGGGATCTTCGAGTTCGCCTCGCGCTGGCAGCTCGTCGCGCCCCTGCTCGAAGCGGGCGTGGTCGGCGGCACCGAGGACCTCGGCGCCTACTACATGCCCCGCTCACCGCTGTTGGACCAGCGGGGCGAACGGCTGCGCGCCGTGGCCGCGGGCACCACGGACGCACCGGACTTCCGCCGCGCCCGCGGCAGGCTCGCCGTGGTGACCGACGAGGCGGGCGTGGCCGGGCCGGACCTGGCCGAGCGGGCCGCCGCGGCCGGCGCCCGCGCGGTGCTGGTGGTCCACTTCAACGACAACGGCTGGACCCGCTGGACGCCCGACGGCGAGCGCTGGAAGGTGCCCGTCGTCCGGGTCGGTGCCCGCACCGGCGCCGACCTGCTGAAGCGGATCGAGCGGCGATCCACCACCGTCGCCTTCGGCGGCACCGCCCGCAGCCCTTATCTGTACGACGTCATGCAGGTGTCCGAGCAGCGCATCCCGGACCGTGTGGTGCACACCGTGTCCGAGCGCAACAGCGCCGTCGTACGGTCCGTGTACGCGGACAACGGCGGGGTGGAGTGGGCGGCGGAGCAGCGGTTCGCCCGCCGGCCGTACCAGGACTTCGCCTGGCTGCAGTACACCCGTCATGTGCCGACCGCGTTCACACGCACCGAGTACGTCAGCTCGGGTACCACCGAGTGGGATCACGTGGTACTCCACCGGACCGTCGGTGATGTGGACACCCCGCTCAACAGCGGACTGGCGGACACGCCCCGCACCTACCGGGCCGGCGAGGAGGTACGCGAGACCTGGCAGGGCGCGGTGGTCCGGCCCTCCATTCCGCGCGCCGGGGTGCCGGCCACGACGCGGGACGGGAACGTACTGCGGCTGCGCATCCCGGAGTTCACCGACTCCGCGGCCGGCCACTGGTCCCGGCTGCTCGACGGCGGCACGGGCATCGGCGTACGGGCGCCGTCGACGGACACGGCCGACGCCGAGCTCTTCCGCGACGGCGAGAAGATCACCGGCCTGGCGGACGCGTGGCGGGACGTCGAGGTGCCGTCCGGTGCGGCGGACTACCGGCTGCGCCTGACGACCTCCCGCGAGTCCGCCGAGTGGGACTACGCCACGGCCACCGACACCTCCTGGACGTTCCGCTCCGGCCCGTCCGGGGAGGAGGCCCGGCTGCCGCTGCTGCAGGTCGACTACGACGTACCGGTCGACGCGCACAACGCCGTCGGTCCCGGCCGCGCGTACAGGCTGGGGCTGACGGTCCGCAACCAGGACGGGCTCGGCGCGCCGCGCGGGGTGCGCACGGTGGTGGAGGTGTCGTACGACGACGGCCGGCACTTCACCCGGGTTCCGGTCCGGGCGAAGGGCGAGAACGCCTTCTCGGCCGAGGTCAGGAGGCCGGCGGGCGTCCGGGGCGACACCCCCGTGACGCTCCGGGTCACCGCCGAGGACTCGGCCGGCAACTCGGTCCGGCAGACCGTGACGCGGGCGTATCTGCACCGCGGCTGACGAGCCGGGCGGGACGGCGGTGGGAGCGGGCGGCGACGTCCGTTCCCACCGCCGTTCACACGGTGTTATACGGTATTCGACGGTTGAAGCGCTGCATGTCGTCGTATACCGGGAGGGCGCCGTGACGCTGGAGGCCGCCGGGGTCACCGGGCCCGAGGAGACCGTCTACCGGCTGCTGGTGACCATGGGCCGGGCGACGGTGCGGGAGGTCGCCGACCGGGCCGGTCTGCCGGACGGCCATGCGCAGCGGCTGCTGGACGCCCTGGCAGCGAAGGGCATGATCAGCCAGAACGACGGGCTGCCGCGCCACTACCGCGCCACCCCTCCCGACGTGGCGCTGCTGCCCCGGCTCAAGCGCCGCGCCGACGCCCTCGACCTGGCCAGGGCGGAAGCGGCCGGACTGGTGGAGAGCTACCGCGAGACGATGCGCCGGGGCGACGCGGGGCAGCTCATCGAGGTCATCACGGGCGCCGAGGCGCTGCGCCAGCATCTGCGGCAGATCCAGGACGGCGCGCGCGACGAGATGCTGTGGTTCTGCAAGGCGCAGTACGTGGCGATGCCGTCCGGCAGCAACCGGGCCGAGTACGAGGCGCTGGAACGGGGCGTGCGCTACCGGGTGCTGTACGAGAAGGCCTTCTTCGACGACGAGGGCGCCGTCGATAACGTTGTCGAGGGCGTGCGGGCCGGGGAGCTGGCACGGGCCGTGCCGCATCTGCCGCTGCGGCTCGCGGTGGCGGACCGGGCGATCGCCGTCTGCCCGCTGGTGCCGGGCGGTCCGCACGGCAGCCCGGACGAGCCCACGTCCGCGCTGGTGCGCGACAGCAATCTGCTGGCGGCCCTGATCGCGCTCTTCGAGCGGTACTGGGAGGACGCCGTACCGCTGGTCGTGGACGACACCGGCTCGGTGGCGGGCACCGACGGCGCCGGCCCGGCCGACTCCCTCACCGCCACCGACCGGCGTCTGCTGGCCCTGCTGGTGGCGGGGGTGACGGACAAGGCGGTCGCCAGTCAGATGGGGCTCAGCCGGCGCACCGTGCAGCGGCGCATCCAGCGGATGATGGAACTGGCCGGGGCGACGACCCGGATGCAGCTCGCCTGGCAGGCGGCCCGGCGCGGCTGGCTGTGAACCGCCGCCTCACCCGGCACCGAGGGCGCGCAGCATCCTGCGCTGGTGACGGTGGCCGACCGTCTCGTAGCCGACCACGGTGACGAACGGGGCGAGCATCACCACCAGCAGACACACCGCCGTCCCCACCCCGGCCACCGCGAGGAGCACCGCAGCGAGGAGCAC
Organism: Streptomyces sp. NRRL WC-3626; assembly: GCF_000718785.1. Classification (GTDB taxonomy): domain Bacteria; phylum Actinomycetota; class Actinomycetes; order Streptomycetales; family Streptomycetaceae; genus Streptomyces; species Streptomyces edwardsiae. The sequence continues at coordinate 52,213 of NZ_JOCA01000026.1, forward strand.
CGCGAGGGTGAGGGAGATCAGCAGCAGATGGAACCGGTCCCCCGCCGACAGCAGCAGGGTGTGCAGCAGATAGACCATCAGCAGGTAGACCCCGACCGGGACGGCCAGTGACAGCACCACGGCCACCTCGCCGATCCTCGCGTGGTGCTCCAGGTACAGGCCGGCCACATGCAGTCCCGCGCCGGCGCCCGCGATGCCCATGAACAGCGGGATGTGGCCGTAGCCGAAGAGATAGCCCCGGCCGCGCCGGCGGGCCAGGATCGGGCCGAACGGTGTGGTGAAGTACACCCACCACATGCCGAACGTCAGCCCCACACCGGCGACCACGACGGCGATCGCGTTCGCGCTCCAGTCCGTGCCGGTCTCGCCGCCGAGCAGGTCACCGGACGAGGCCACGGTGCCGACGACTCCCTCGCCGAGCGTGATGATCGCGAACAGGCTGTACCGTTCCGCGACATGGTGCGGGTGCCAGGGCGTGCCGCCGGAGCGGCCCTGTGCGAGCAGCGGCAGCAGCAGCTCCACGGCCCCCAGCACGGCGAAGGCGACGAACGCCACCGCGAGGGTCAGATGGGTGAACGAGATCGCGATCCAGCCGAGCTGGACCAGGACGACCCAGCGGATGTTCCGCATCCCCACGTCGTGGAAGGGCGGCGACTCACGGGCCGCGCGCCACCACTGCAGCACCATGGCGATCCGGATCACGACGTACCCGAGGACCATGGCGCGCAGTTCCAGGTACTCGCCCTCCTCGATGGAGTGGAACATGGCGGGCAGGCCGAGGGAGAAGACGACCACGCCGACCATCTGCACCATGGTCAGGGCCCGGTAGTGCCAGTCGTCGGTGGCGAAGGCGGAGGAGAACCAGCTGAAGCTGATCCAGGCGACGCTGATGGCGAACATCGCCAGGACGAAGGCGCCGACGGCTTCGAGCGCGTGGTCCTCGGCGAACATCTCGGCGAAGTGGGAGGCCGCGGTGCCCACCGCCACCACGAACGTCAGATCGAACAGCAGCTCGAGGGGGGTGGCGGTCCTGCCCGGTTCCGCCGGGTCACGGCCGGTCATGGGTGTTCTGCTGTGCGCCAGCCTGCCGCCTTCGGCGTCGGCGGGCGCGGGGTGTCCGGGGTCGGTCATGAGCAGCATGATGACGTATGCGCGCCACATCCCCGCCGGCCTCGGCGAACCGGGCGTCGTACGGCCGTGCCGTCCTACGACGCCCGGTGCCGACGCGGGCCGCTACGGTTTGCGGGCGATCGCTCCGTACATCGCGATGTCCTCGTCGCGGATGCCCTGTTCTCCGGTGCCGTCCGGATGCCACTTGTGGACCTGGACGATCCCAGGACCGGTGAGCTCGAGGCCCTCGAAGAACTCGTGCGCCTCGTCGATGGTGCGCAGCCGCATCGGCATGTCGCGGGCCGCGTACTCGCGGGCCACCCGCCCCACCTCCTCGGGCGCGAACTCCGCGGTGCCGATGGTCATGGCGAGGTGGCTGCCGGAGGGCAGGGGCTCCAGCAGGCGCCGGACGATGCCGACGGCGTCGTCCTCGTCGAGGACGAAGTGGACGATGGCGATGACCGTCAGCGCCACCGGCCGGTCCAGATCGAGGGTCTCCCGCAGTTCGGGGGCGGCCAGGATGGTCGCCGGGTCGCGGAAGTCCGCCTCGATGTACGCCGTCCTGCCCTCCGGTGTGCTGGCCAGCAGTCCCTGGGAGAGGGTGAGGACGATGGGGTCGTTGTCGACGTAGACCACGCGTGACCCGGGCGCCGCCGACTGGGCGATCTCGTGCAGGTTCGGGGAGGTGGGTATGCCGGTGCCGACGTCGAGGAACTGGCGCATCCCGGCCTCTTCGACGAGCCACCGCACCGCCCGGTTCATCCAGTCCCGGTTGGCGCGCATGTGGACGGGCAGGGCGGGCCACTCCCGGGCCATGGCGTCGCCGGCCTCCTGGTCCGCCGGGTAGTAGTCCTTGCCGCCGAGGATGTAGTCGTAGATCCGCGCGGAGTGCGCGTTCTCGGTGTCGATCCGGTCGGCCGGCCATCCGTTCTCGGGCACCTCGGGTCTCCTTCACAGGTCGTGGGCGGTGGGTGGGGACGGGGCGCGGTCAGAGGTCCTTGCGGATCCGTTCGAGAACGGCCTCGGTCGCGGTGGCGGGCGGCGCCTGGGCACCGGCCCGGTCGAGTGCCTCGCGGTACACGACGACGTCGTCGGCCTTGTCGAGATAGACGGCGCCCACCAGAGCGTCGAGGTAGACGACATCGGGCAGTTCACGCGCCCGGAAGCGGAAGAGCTGGAACGAACCGGCGCGCAGGGCCGGGTGGGGGCCGCCCGCGAACGGCGTGATCTGCAGTGTCACCTGCGGCAGGCGCTGGAGTTCGATGAGGTGGCCGATCTGGGCGCGCATCACGTCCGGGCCGCCGACCGGCCAGCGGAGCACGGTCTCGTCCATCACCACCCACACCGTCGGCGGTGTGTCCCGGCCGAGCAGTTCCTGCCGGCGCATCCGCAGGGCGATCCGTCGCTCGGTGGCCTCGGGGCGGGCGTGCGGGTTGCCGGCGGCCAGCAGGGCGCGGGCGTAGGCCTCGGTCTGCAGCAGTCCGTGCACGAACTGGCCCTCGTAGGCGCGGATCTGCCAGGCCGCCTGTTCCAGGCTCAGATAGGCGGCGAACCAGTCCGGCATCACGTCGCGGTACGTGTGCCACCAGCCGCGCTTGTTGGCCTCGCGGGCCGACTTCAGGAAGGTGTCGATCTCCTGACGGTCCGTCACGCCGTAGACGTGGAGCAGCTTCTCGGTGTCGGCGAGACGGAGCCGGGCGACCTTGGCGGCCTCCATCCGGCGGATCGTGGAGTGGCTGACCCCGATGGCCGTTCCGGCCTCCTCGTAGGTGAGGCCGGCCCGGGTCCGCAACTCCTCGAGCCGCCGGCCGAGGATCATGCGCAGGACGGAGGGGGCACCGCCCCAGTCGGTCTCCGCGGTCATGCCCCGCCTCCTCACATCGGATGTTCGAGGCTCACTGTCCCGGTGGACGGAAGCAGCATGCACGGAGCGAGCTGCAATTTTCAACTCGCCTGTTGCGAGCGGCCGTTGGCGAGTGCCAGAGTGTGCGCACCGTCCTGCGGCGGCCCGCCGAAGGGCCGGGCGGGACCGGCCGGCCGACCCCCGGCGCACAGTCCGACGAAAGGCCTACGGAGATGGCTCGCCTCCCCTTACCCAGGCCGTCGTACCCCGCCGGACACGAGCACTCCTCCCCCAGACCGCCCGGAGGCGAGCCGGCGGCCCCCGGCCGTCTCGCCTCCGGGCTCCGTACGTTCGACCTGCCGGCGACCGCCGCCTCGGTCGGCGCCGCCCGCGCCGGCGTGCGTGAGCTGCTCAGGGCGTGGGACGTCGCCGACGAGGTGCGTGACAACGCTGTCATCGTGACGTCGGAGCTCGTCACCAACGCGCTCACCCACGCGGCGGGCGACCGCGTCGTCTGCCGCGTGCGGCTGCTGGCCGGCCGCGTCCGCATCGAGGTCGAGGACGAGGCCCGCGGCCCGGACCTGCCCATGCTCCGCCGCCCCGGCCCCGACGACCAGAGCGGCCGCGGCCTCCTCCTGGTCGACGCCCTCAGCGACGACTGGGCGGTGACCCGCACACCGGGACAGCCGGGCCGCACGGTCTGGGCAGCCCTCGACACCCGAACCTGACCCGCTGGACGTCCTCATCGTCATGCGGAGGGCGAGCGCCACCGTGCCGTTCATGGACCGGCGCCGGCCGAACCCGGAGGACCGGCAGGCCCACCTCTCGGCCGTGCGGAAGCTGTTGTCGGGTGACGCGACCGTCGAGGAGGCGCCGAGGAGCACGGACGCCGTCGTCGACGGGGGCGGACGCTCCCGTCGGCCCGGATCGGTGTCATCCCCCGGTCAGCCGCCGGACGGCCTCGAGGGTACGGCGGGCCCCGTTCTCGGTCGCCAGATGGCATGCCACCCTTGCCGCCGCTCTGCTGTACGCCTGCTTCCTCACCGCTTGCCCGAGTGCGCCGGCCAGCCGTTCGGCGGTGAGGGACCGGAAGGGGATCGGTGCGGTGGCTGCGCCGAGGGCGGCGAGCCGCCCCGCCCAGAACGGCTGGTCCGCGGTCACCGGCACGGTGACCGCCGGCACCCCGGCGCGCAGCGCGGCGGCGGAGGTGCCGGCCCCGCCGTGGTGGACAACCGCGGCCAGCCGTGGAAACAGCAGGGCGTGCGGTACGTCCCCGATGGTGAGCACGTCGTCCCCGTCGGCGGCGAGCCCGGCGCTGCCGGCCTGGAGGATCCCCCGCAGTCCGGCACGGCGCAGGGCGCGCACGGCGATCTCGCTCAGCCGTTCCCCGTCTCCGGACGCCATGCTCCCGAAGCCGATGAGGACGGGCCGTGGGCCCGCCGACAGGAAGTCCTCGAGCCGGGAGGGCAGCCGCTCGGCCGGGTCGTGGTGGGGCCACCAGTTGCCCACGACCTCCAGGCCGGGGCGCCAGTCGGAGGGACGCGGCACCAGGGCCGTACTGAAGCCGTACAGGATCGGCCAGTTCGCCCGCTCCTGTCGCCGGCGCGTCTCGGAGGGGGAGGCAGGGGGAAGGCCGAGACGCCGGCGCAGCTGTGCGACCGCCGGTTCGTAGACGCGGTCGGCCATCCGCAGGGCGAAGCGTCCGGTCGCCCGGTTGGCGAGCCGGCCCAGTGAGCGGGAGCCGGTCACGACGGGCGGGAAGTCGCCGGTCGGCTCGGTGGGCTGGAGGTGGACGCCGAGGCTCGGTGTGCCCATCGCCTCGGTGAGGTGCCAGCCGAGCGGGGCCGTGGTGGTCGACAGCAGGAGCAGGTCCGTGCCCTTGTCCACCGCGTCCGCGAAGCCCTGGCCCAGTTCGGTGACGAACGCGGCAGCGGTCCGCATCAGCTCACGTCCGCCCGTGCCGCCGCCGCGCATGCGTGTGTCGGCGGGCAGGCCGCGGAATTCCAGCCCCGCGTCGTGCGCGAGGGGTGCGAACGTGTCGGTGGCGGCGAGGACCACGTCGTACCCGGCCCGGCGCAGTTCGCGTCCCAGCCCCGTGTACGGCGCGACGTCGCCGCGTGATCCGGCCGCGGCGATCGTGATCCTCATCGGCCCTCCCGGGCATCGGTGACGCTGCCCGCGTGACGGGCGGCGTTGGCGTGGACGGCGTCGCGTGTGTAGGCGGCCAGGCCCGGGCGCTGCTGCGAGGGCGGCACGACCAGGGCGAACGCGCGCGGGTCGGCGGCGAAATCGTCCGCGATACGCCGGTGCGTGTCGGGCGGGCAGGAGGTGAACCAGCGTGCGATGTGCAGGCGGTGCTCCTCGGCGAGGTCCATGGCCCGCTCGCCGCAGCTCGCCTCCCCCTCGTCGAAGGCCGCGAGCAGCTCCGCCCGCCAGGCGGCGGCCTCGCCCATGAGGCGGCGCCAGTCCTCCTTGGTGTGGGCGTCCGCGCGTGCCATCGCCTCGCGCTGTCCTTCCGAGTGCGCCCATTTCAGCTCCGCCTCGGTGGCGTAGCTCAGGTCGAAGGTGACCTCGCCGAACACCTCGAAGCGTTCCTCGGGTGTCAGGGGCACCCCGGTCCGCTGGACCTCTATCGCCCGTTCCGCCACCTCGGCCAGCCGCCGCAGTCTGGCGATCTCCTCGTTCAGCTCGCACTGCCGGGCCCGCAGCCGCTCCAGGGCGTTGGCCTGCGGATCCTCGAAGATCACGGCGATCTCCTCCAGCGGAAAGCCGAGCTCACGGTAGAAGAGGATCTGCTGGAGACGGACCAGGTCGGCCTCGCTGTAGAGCCGGTATCCGGCGTGGCTGCGGTCACTGGGCGGAAGCAGTCCCGCCTTGTCGTAGTGATGCAGTGTCCGCACCGTCACCCCGGCGAAGGCCGCGACCTGCCCCACGGAGTAGCTCATCCACCCGCCCTTTCGTCGGCACCCAGCCTCAAGCCTGACGTAGGGGGAGGGTCAACTCACGGCCGGCCGGGCAAGCCGGCGGGCGCCGGGTGCGGGGGCGGGGATCCCCGGGTCGCCGACCCGGACGGGCGAGCCGACAATGGGTCGTATGGCCCGCAACACAGCACACCCGTACGGTCCGCCGACCGTGACCGTCAAGGGGCGGGACGTCAGGCTGCGCACCCTCGGCTTCCTGCTGCTCGCCGGCCTGGCCATCTGGTTCATCGCCGCGAACACGAAGTCGGTCACCATCAGGCTGTGGGTGTCGGACGTGACGCTTCCCCTGTGGAGCGTCCTCACGGTCACGCTCCTCGTCGGCCTGGCCCTCGGCCTGCTCGTCGCCCACCGGCGCGCCCGCCGTTAGGGCTGGTCAGTAGTGGGGCACGACGGCCACGGGGCACGCCGTCCGCCGGAGCACGGCATGGGGCACCGGGCCGGTACGCACGATCCTGGGGCGGTCGGTGAGCCGGTGTCCGACGACCGGCAGTTCCGCGCCGGACGCCGCCGTCAGCAGGGCGCCGGAGGGCCTTCCCTCCACCACCGTCGGAGGGCCATCAGACCCGTGCCGGTCCGCACGTCCCGGCCGACGGCCACGACGGCGATGCCCGCGAGGAGGGCGGCCGGCGAGTCCGCCGCCGCCCCGAGCGGGCGCCCCGTGAAGCGTCGTGCCGGCGGCAGGACCGTGCCCTGAAAAGCTGTCACAAGCCGCACATCCCAGGAGCGGGCACGGCCCGATAACGACAGTTGGGGACAAACAGGGGTGTGCCCCGCCCGGTTGCGCTGGGATGGCCGGAAACCACTGACCGCGGGGCGGGACATGAACCACGACACCGGTACGACGGGCACCTGTCCCGTCACGGCCCTCGAACCGGGCACGTACCCGGTCCCCACCCGGACCGGCGAGCGGGGCGCGGCCGAGGAGCGCTTCCGCGGGCTGCTGGAAAGCGCACCGGACGCCATGGTCATCGTCGATGACACCGGAACCATCGCCCTGGTCAACGCCCAGACGGAGGCGCTGTTCGGCCACCGGCGTGAGGAGCTCCTGGGCCGGCCCGTCGATCTGCTCGTCCCGCAACGCCTGCGCGGCCACCACACCCTGCACCGCGACGCCTACGCGGCGAACCGGCAGGTACGCCCGATGGGAGCCGGTCTCGACCTGTACGGGCTGCGCCGGGACGGCACCGAGTTCCCGGTCGAGATCAGCCTCAGCCCCCTGGAGACCGCCGACGGGCTGCTGATCTCCGCCGCGGTCCGCGACGTCAGCGACCGCAAGGCCGCAGAGGAGCGCATCAGCGAGCTGGCCGCCCTGGTGGAGTCGTCGCAGGACGCCATCCTCGCCAAGACGCTGGACGGGCACATCACCTACTGGAACACCGCCGCCCAGCGGCTGTACGGCTACACGGCCGGCGAGGTCATGGGCCGGCACATCTCCCTCCTCGCGCCGAGCGATCACCGGGACGAGATCGCCGTACTCCTCACCCGGCTCCGGACGGGCGAGAAGGTGGAGCACTTCGAGACGCTGCGCGTCACCAGGGACGGGGCGCTGCTGGACGTCGACGTGACCATGTGGCCGAGGCGGGCGCCGGACGGCACGGTGATAGGGGCGTGCGCCATCGTCCGTGACATCGGCGACCGCAAGCGGGCCGAGGCGGAACTGACGGCGCTGTACGAGCAGCAGCGTCATGTCGCGCTCACCCTGCAGCGCAGTCTGATGGGCACCCCGCCCGCCGTACCCGGCCTCGTGACCGCGAGCCGGTACCGTCCCGCCACGCAGGGTGCCGGTGTGGGAGGCGACTGGTTCGACCTGATACCGCTCGGGGCGGGCCGGGTCGGCGTGCTGATCGGCGATGTGATGGGACGCGGCCTGGAGGCCGCCGCCGTCATGGGCCAACTGCGTTCGGCGGCACACGCGTTGGCCAAGACGGGGATGCAGCCCCGGCGGCTGATGCAGGCCCTGGACGCGTGTGTGGCGGATCTGGACGTGCCCGATCAGCTGGTCACCTGCTGCTATCTCGTCGTCGCCGCGGACGAGGCGGAGGTGACGCTGTGCTCCGCCGGTCACCTCCCCGTCCTGGTCGCCGCACCCGGTGACGAGGTACGGCCGCTGCCCGCTCCGGTGAACGCGCCGCTCGGCGTGGGGGACGTGCTGTACGAGCAGTCGTCGGCGGCGGTGCCGCCGGGCGCCACCCTGGTGCTGTACACCGACGGTCTGATCGAGTCGCCCGGCTGTGACATCGAGGACAGTCTCGCCGCCCTCGCGGCCGCCTGCGGCGCGCTGTCCGCCCCCGAACCGCCGGGTCTGGACGCCATGGCCGACCGCATCCTGTCCGCTCTGCGGCCGGACGCCGACGGGCACGACGACGACGTGACCCTTCTGCTGGCCCAGCGGCCCGCCGCGCCGCTGGCGTCCGTCACGACCACTCTGTCCACCCGCCCCGAGTCCGTGCCCGAGGGACGCGCGTTCCTCAGTACGGCGCTGACCGCCTGGGACTGTGACGCGCAGGCCGACGACGCGCGGCTTCTGGTGTCCGAGCTGCTGGCCAACGCCGTACAGCACGCCCAGGGCCCGGTGACCCTGCACCTGTGCCGTACGGCCGCCGAGCTCACCGTCGAGGTGGGGGACGGCAGTCCGCACCTTCCGGAGCCCCGGCGGGCCGGCGAGGACGAGGAGTCCGGCCGCGGGCTCAACCTCGTCCGGGTCCTGGCCGACAGCTGGGGCGTGCGCCCCACCGACGAGGGAAAGACGATCTGGTTCACGCTGCGGCTGTGAGGAGCGCCCCGGGTGCCACCGTGTCGTCACGGTGGCACCCGGGGCGGTGGCGGTGTCGCGGGGTCAGCGGAGCCAGGCGTTGCGGCTGACGAAGGGCAGTCGCGCCCACGCCTTGCCGAGTCCCCAGGTGGCTCCGGCGCCGGCGGCCGCGAGGGCGATGAGGACGACGGCGTAGACGAGGTGGTAGTCGGCGAACGGGTTCGTCGACATGCTGGGCGAGCCGTCGGACAGATGCCGCGCGGGCGGCCACTCCGCGATCCACATGAGCGCCATCATCACCGTGCCGGCGACCGCGGCGAGCCGCAGTGCCACACCCGCGATCAGCGCGACGCCGATGCCGAGCAGTCCCAGCATGAACAGCCAGTCCGCCCAGGCCGCCCCGGCCCACGCGTGGAACGCCGACTCCATCGGCCCGGCGGCCACACCGCCGAGGAACCCCTCGGTGGGCGAACCGCCGTCGATCCAGCCCTTGCCCGACCCGGTGGCGTAGCCGAGACCGAAGGTCTTGTCCAGGAACGCCCACAGGAAGACGAACCCGGTGAGCAGCCGCAGCCCGGCGAAGACGTACGCGCTCGTCGCGGTCGCGGCCTCGGTGCCGGCCGCCGGCGCTGCCGCCCCGGACCTGTGCCGGAAGGGCGAGCGGAGTCCCGGAGAACGGTGCGGGTGGTCGTGCACTGCCATGATGGTCATCCCCTTCGAGGGTGCTGCTCCTGAGGTCTCCCCGGTTGTCGTTGCGCTGTCAATGTCCCGCGTCCGTGGGCGCCGCCCGGAGGGGCCGGGAGGCCCGTTCCATGGTCCGAACGTCCCCTCGCCGCATGGCCGTTCGGGAGTTCCGGGGGCGGCTTTCGTCCTTTCGTCCAAGACGAGGACCAAACCGATTAGAATACCCCAAGGGGTATCAATGAAGGAGGATGCGTGGAACTGGACATGGCGGCCGACGAGCTGAAGAGCGTGCTGAACCGGCTGCGGCGGGCGCAGGGCCAGATCGCGGGGATCATCAGGATGATCGAGGAGGGGCGCGACTGCGAGGACGTGATCACCCAGCTCGCAGCGGTCTCCCGGGCGCTCGACCGGGCCGGCTTCGCGATCATCGCGACGGGGCTGCAGCACTGCATGGCCGAGGAGGGACAGGTGGACGGTGACCGGGACCGGATGCGCGCCCGTCTGGAGAAGCTGTTCCTGTCGCTGGCCTGAGCACCGGCTCACCTCACCGCACCGGCGGGGGCCGGAGAGTCAGGAGAGGGAGAGGAACAGTTTCTCCATCTTCTGGACATCGAGGCTGTCGGCGCCGCCCTCCTGGCTCAGGCACTCCTTGAGACCGCCGGCGACGATGGCGAAGCCGGCCCGGTCCAGCGCGCGGTTGACCGCGGCGAGCTGGGTCACGACCTCCTCGCAGTCACGCCCTTCCTCCAGCATGCGTACGACACCGGCGAGCTGGCCCTGTGCGCGCTTGAGCCGGTTGGCGGCCGACCGCACCTGGTCGGCGGGGAGCTGGACCATGGGTCCTTCCTTCCGTCTCTCCGGATCGGTGACTTCGATACCCCCAGGGGTAACACCGGAACGGGGCGGGCCATTCCCCGAACCGCACGGCATGCCGCTGCCCCGGCGGGCCGAAGGGCGTGCGTGTACTGCCCCGCGTCGACAACGTCCCGGGGCGGCACACCTAGGTCCGGTGGACGGCGCGTCGCAGCGGACAGCGGGCGACGAAGCCGTAGCAGACGCCCGCTCCGGCGCCCAGCGCGGCGATGGCCGCCAGGATCGGGACCGCCACCGGGGCGGGGGCCTGCTGGATCAGGACGAAGGTGCCCATCGCCAGCACGAACCAGGCGAAGAGCCGGGAGAGGACGTGGGCGGGGACGCGCCCGGCCAGCCGGGCTCCGGCGAGGCTGCCGACGACCGCGATTCCGGTGACGGCCAGGGTCAGGCCCCAGTCGATCCGGACGCTCGAGAGGTAACCGGCGAAGCCCGCGGCGGACTTCATCGCGATGACCAGCAGTGAGGTGCCGATGGCCACCGGCATGGGCAGGCCGCCCAGCAGGGCCAGGGCGGGGACGACGAGGAAGCCGCCGCCGGCGCCGACCAGGCCGGTGGCCAGGCCGACGGCCGCGCCGTCGAGCAGCACCCGCCCCACCGGCAGTTGCTCGTGGGCGCGGTCGGGGGCGGCGTCCCGGCGGCCGCGGAGCATCGCGGCGGCGGTGACGATCATCATGACCGCGAAGGCGATCAGCAGGACGACATCGGGGATGCGGCCGCCGATGAGCCCGCCGGTGTAGGCGCCGGCCATGCCGGCCGCACCGAACAGGACGCCGGTGCGCCAGCGGACCCGTCCGCCGCGGGCGTGGTTGATCACGCCCACGGCTGAGGTGACACCGACGACGAACAGGGAGGTGGCGATGGCCTCCTTGGCGTCCATGCCCGCGACGTAGACCAGCAGCGGTACGGTCAGGATCGACCCGCCTCCCCCGAGCAGCCCGAGGGAGACGCCGACCAGCAGCGCGAGGACCAGGACGAGCGTCAGCGTCATGAGGGTCACCTGCCGTCGGCGAGCTGGGCGACGGCCTTGCGCGGGTCGAAGGACGGTGTGCGGTTCCACGGCATCCTCGACAGCAGCACTCCCATGGCGCAGGTGTTGCTGAGGGCGGCGAAGGCCAGTCCGCCACCGACGAACGCGGACAGCGCCTGCAGGCCGGGGACGGCGAAGCTGCCGAGGGCGCCGGCCAGGACCAGGGAGCCGGCGACCAGGCGGACCTGGCGCTCCGCTTTATGCCCCGGGGGGTATCCGGAAGTGAGGAGTCCCATACCCGCGGCGCTGCCGCACGGCAGACGCGGGGCGCGGGCACCGAATGGCGTACCCGGAACGTCCGAGGGCCCGAACGGCCCTTCGGGCGGGACGTGAGCCCCATGGCACCAGGACGTCGACGGGGCGAGCCTGGAGGGAGCGGGAACACTCGGGACTCGGGAGGAACAGTGGGTGGTCTGGTGATCGTCGGTGTGGACGGGTCGACGTCGAGTCTCGTCGCCGTCGAGGCCGCCGCGCGGGAGGCCCGGCTCCGGACGGCCGCGCTGAGAGTGGTGCACGCGTTCCTCTGGCCCGCAGTGCCCGCCCCCCTGGGTCCGTCACCTCTGGGTCCGCCCGAGGGCGGGCTACGGAACATGGTCGAGCGTCTGGTGGCGGAAGCGGTCGAGCATGCCAGGGCCGCGGCGCCGGAGGTGGAGGTGTCCCACGCGGTGGTGACGGGGGAGCCGTTGACGGTGCTGGAGGCGCAGTCACGTGCCGCCGAGCTGGTGGTCGTCGGATCCCGTGGGATGGGAGGGTTCGTCGGGCTGATGGTGGGCTCGACGGCGGTGCATCTCGCGGCGCACGCGCGCTGCCCCGTGCTGGTCGTGCGCGGGGAGGCCCACCGCGACGGTCCGGTCGTGGTGGGCGTCGACGGCTCCCCCGCCGGGGACGAGGCGGTGGAATTCGCCTTCCGGCAGGCCGAGCTGCACGGGACCGGCCTTGTCGCGTTGCACGCCTGGACCACGTGGAACGCACCGCTGCCCGCCCCGCAGGATCCCTCGGAGCCCTACGCGAACCCGGCCGAAGCGCTGGGCCAGGAGGAGGAACGTCTGCTGTCGGCAGCGCTGGCCGGGCATCAGGAGCGGCATCCGGACGTGGCCGTGGAGCACAGGATGATCCACGGACCCACCCGCGAGGCCCTGATCGAGGCGAGCCGGACCGCCGGGCTGCTGGTCGTCGGGGCACGGGGACGCGGCGGTTTCACCGGCCTGCTGCTGGGGTCCGTCAGCCAGGCCCTGCTGCATCACGCGCACTGCCCGGTCGCCGTGGTGCGCGGAGCGGGCGCGCGACAGTGAGGCGGCCGCCCCGGACGGATCCGTCGTCTCACCGTCGGGCACCGGTGCCGGCCGATTGCCCCCTGGCTGCCCCGTCGCGAATCGCCGACCGGTGAGGAACTCCATGCTCCGCACCAAGTCCGGCGACACCCGCCGGACCGGCTCACGCAAACCGGTGCCGGGCCCTGCCGCGGCACCGGCGGGTGCGTCCTGGCTCGAACCCGTCCTCCTGGCCGTCACGGCCTCGTCGCTCACGGCAGGGGGTGTCCTGTGGCTGCTGGGCCGCAGCGATGGCGCCGGCCTGTGCTGGGCGCTGGGCACAACCTTCGCCGTCGTGCCCGCGGTCGGCTGGGTGGTGGCCGCGCTGCGTCGCGGTCACGCCGGTGTGGACCTCATCGCGGTCCTGGCCCTCGGCGGCACCCTGGCCGTCGGCGAATATCTTGCCGGGGCTCTGATCGGTCTGATGCTGGCCACCGGGCGCGCGCTGGAGGCCGCCGCGCAGCGGCGCGCCTCCCACGATCTGCGTGCGCTGCTCGCGCACACGCCCCGCACCGCGCGTCGGCGCACCGGCACCGAGGTCCGCCCGATTCCCGTCTCGGAGGTCGCCGTGGGGGACCTTCTCGTCGTCGGCGCGGGCGAGGTGGTCCCCGTCGACGGGCAGGTCGCGGGACCGGCGGCCGTCCTCGACGAGTCGGCGCTCACGGGTGAGGCGGCGCCGGTGGAACGGGAGACCGGGCAGACGGTGCGCAGCGGAGTCGTGAACGCGGGCGGGGTCTTCGAGCTGCGGGCCACGGCGACCGAGCAGGACAGCACCTACGCCGGGATCGTACGGCTGGCCCGGCAGGCGGGCGCGGAGGCGGCCCCCGTCGTCCGCCTGGCCGACCGCTATGCGGCCTGGTTCCTGCCCCTGTCGGTGGCGGTCGCGGGGCTGGCCTGGCTGCTGAGCGGCTCCCCGGTGCGGGCCGTGGCGGTGCTGGTGGTCGCCACCCCCTGCCCACTGCTGCTCGCCGCCCCGGTGGCGATCGTCTCCGGCCTGTCCCGGGCCTCCCGGCTGGGTGTGGTGGTCCGGGACGGTGGCGCGCTGGAGCGCCTCGGGCGGGCCCGCACGCTGCTGCTCGACAAGACCGGCACCCTTACCGGCGGCCGCCCGCGCGTGGTCGACGTGACCGCGGCACCCGGCAGGCAGCCCGCCGAGGTGCTGCGGCTGGCGGCCACGGTGGATCAGTACTCGCCACACGTCCTGGCCCACGCGATCGTCGACGCGGCCCGTGAGCGCGGTCTCGAGCCGTCGACGGCGACGGAGGTGTCGGAGGAGGCCGGCCGTGGCGCGTACGGCGTGGTCGAGGGCCGCAGGACGACCGTGGGACGGCTGGAGCCCTCGGTGGTGCTCCCGGACTGGGCGCGGGCCGCGGAGAATCGGGCACTGCTGGACGGCTCCGCCGTCGCCTGGATCACCGTGGACGGTGTTCCCGTGGGGGCGGTCATGCTGCGCGATCCGCTGCGCCACGACGCGCCCCGCGCCGTGCGGCGGCTGCGTACGGCCGGTATCCGCCGCATCGTGATGCTGACCGGCGACCGGCCCGAACCCGCCCGCGAGATCGCCTCCGTCCTCGGGCTCGACGGCGTACGGGCCGAACTGACTCCGGCCGACAAGGTGGCCGCGGTCCGCGCGGAGCGCGAGCGCGCCGTCACCGTCATGGTCGGCGACGGCGTGAACGACGCGCCGGCGCTCGCCGCCGCGGACGTCGGCGTGGCGATGGGGGCACGGGGTTCCACCGCCTCCTCCGAGGCGGCCGGCATCGTCCTCACCACGGACCGCGTGGACCGGCTGGCCGACGCCACGTCGATCGCCGTACGGGCGCGGCGTATCGCCGTACAGAGCGCCCTCGGGGGGCATGCTCCTGTCGCTGGCGGCCATGGGCGCGGCCGCCGTGGGGCTGCTGCCCCCGGCCGTCGGCGCGCTGCTGCAGGAGGGCATCGACGTGGCGGTCATCCTCAACGCGCTGCGCGCCCTGCGGATGGACCAGGGTGCCGGCCGGCCCTCGAACCCGCCGCCGAGGCCCTGATCCACCGCTTCGCGGCCGAGCACGAGGAGCTGCAGGTCGTGCTGCAGGCCGTGCGGGACGCCGCGGCCCGGCTCTCGGCTCCGGGCACGGACGGGCAGGCCCTGGACTCGGTGCGCGAGGTCGACCGGCTGCTCACCGAGCGGCTGCTGCCGCACGAGTACGCGGAGGAACACGAGCTCTATCCAGCGCTCGAGCCGACTCTCGGCGGCCCCGAGGCGACGGCGACCATGAGCCGCGCCCACGCCGAGATCGAACGGCTCGCCGGGCGGGTGGCCACCCACCTGGCGCTCGCCGAGCCGCGGGGCGCACTGGAACCCGGGCAGCTCGAGGACCTGCGGGCCTGCCTCTACGGTCTGCACACCGTGCTGCGGCTGCACTTCACTCAGGAGGAGGAGAGCTACTTCTCCCTCGCTCCCTGATCGCGCCGTCACCTGCTCGCCGGCCCACGGGCGATGCCCGCCGCCCACGCCTCGGTCCGGCCGGCGTCGCGTAGCTCCTGCCCTCGTCGTGGGGTGCCGTCAGTTCGCCGGGAGCCGGAGCACGCAGGTCTCTCCGGGAGCGACGGTGACCGCCCGGTCGGCCAGGACCACGCGGAGCGGCGACTCCTCCGAATCCGGTACCGCGAGTTCCAGTCGCCCGGTGTGGAGGCGCAGACCGATCCCCCAGTGGCCGCGGTGGCTCAGGGAGAACCCGTACTCCGACAGAGCGGGGAGCGGCACCGGGTCCAGCGACAGGGCGTCCCCATGGGGTGCCAGCCCCGTCAGGCCTCGCTGGACCAGATCGAGCGTGCCGGCCATGGCCCCCAGATGGACGCCCTCCCCCGTCGTACCGCCCTGGATGTCGGCGATGTCCGCCTCCAGGGCTTCATGAACGTACTGCCAGGCCTCGGCCCGCCTCACCCTGGCGAGAACCCAGCCGTGCACCACCTCGCTGAGGGTGGAGCCGTGGCTGGTGCGGCGCAGGTAGTAGTCGACGGTCCTGTTCCATATCTCCTCGTCCAGGTGGTGTCCGAGGCGGTGGAACAGACTCCGCAGCTCCGTCGGCGGGAACAGGTAGCCGAGCATGAGGACATCTGCCTGCTTGGACGCCTTGTAGCGGTTGACCGTGTCGCCCTCGGCCTCCAGGATCCGGTCCAGCCGCCGGATACTGTCGTAGCGCGCCCGGTAGGCGTCCCAGTCCAGCTCGGCCAGATCGCCGTACCCCTCGAACTGACTGACGACGCCCTGATGGAACGGCACGTACAGCCGCCGGGAGACCTCCTCCCACTTCGGGAGTTCCTCGCCGTCCAGACGTACGCGCTCGAACAGTTCCCGCCGGTGCCCGGCGGGAAGGCGGCGCAGCAGGTCCAGGGCGCGGGCGATGACCCATGCGGCGGTGACGTTGGTGTACGCGTTGTCGTCCAGTCCCGGCCGGTCGGCGCCGGGGTAGGCGTCGTGGTACTCGTCGGGGCCGACGACCCCGCGGATACGGTAGCGGCCCCTCGCCGGGTCGAAGACCGCGCTGTCCGTCCAGAAGCGGGCGATCTGTACCAGCATCTCCGCACCCTTGGTGTAGAGGAACCCGGTATCGCCGGTGGCCTCGCCGTACTGCCACACGTTGTAGGCGACCGCCGAGCCGACATGGTGCTGGAGCCGGGAGTTGTCCGGCAGCCAGCGGCCCGAGTGCGGATTGAGATGCAGTTCCTGGGTCTCCTCACGGCCGTCGCTGCCGCTCTGCCACGGATACATCGCCCCGGCCCGTCCGATGGCGGCGGCGGACCGGCAGGCCCGGTCCAGGCGCCGGTGGCGGTAGGTCAGCAGGGCCCGCGACACGTCGGGGAAGTGCAGGTTCAGATACGGCAGGACGAACAGCTCGTCCCAGAACACATGCCCCCGGTACGCCTCGCCGTGCAGCCCCCTGGCCGGCACCCCGACGTCGAGGTCCGCCGTGTGCGGGGACAGGGTCTGCAGCACGTGGAAGAGGTGCAGCCGCAGGACGCGGCCCGCCCGGCCCGGGACGCGGATGTCCGCGCGCCGCCACATGCGCCGCCAGGCGGCCGTGTGAGAGTCCAGCAGGGCGGCGAAGTCCGGGGCCGTGGTCACCCGGTCGACGGCCGCGCCGAGCGGATCCCCGATCGCGGCGTCGCGGGAGGTGTGCAGCACCACTGTCTTCTCCACCTCGACGGGCCGGCCGGCGACGATCGCGATCACCAGGCGGTGGACCGCGTGGCGCCGGCCGGGACGCAGCTGTGACCAGGAGGGCGGGGGCCCCACGACGACGGTCCGGGCGGCCAGGGCGATCCCGATGTGGGACGTACTCGTCCGGCAGCTCAGCCAGGTCGTCCCGGGCTCCCGCGCACCGGTGCGTACGCCTGCCAGGTGATGCCGGTCGAGAGTCCGGTAGCGGTGCACGTTGGTGTTCGTCACATCGCCGTCGAGGGCGGACTGGACCTCGACGTCCCCCGACCAGTTCTCGGCGGTGAGCACCGTCCGCAGTGCCGCCAGATGCGGGTCCGCCATGTGCACCAGGCGGATCTGTTCGACTCCGAGTACTCCCGCGGTGCGGTCCCGGTACCGCGAGGTCCGGACGAGCAGGCCCCGGCGCAGGTCCAGGACCTGCCGGTGGTCGAGCAGGGCGGCGGAGTCCGGGGTGAGCCACGGACCCCATGTTCCGCCCCGCGCCCGTACGCGGAAGCGCAGCGGCAGCCAGTTCGGGAGGTTGACCATGTCCTCGTTGACCACCCGGCGCCCGGCGACAGTCGACTCGAGGCGGTTGTAGCAGCCGGCCCGGTAGGTTCCCGGACAGTGCACCAGGCCGGTCCGGCATTCGGGGAACGCACCGCGGGTGGCGAAGCACCCGTTGCCGAGCGTGCACAGCGATTCCCGCAGCCGCTCGGCGGCGGGGTCGTACCCTTCGTACTCCCACGTCCACTCCGGCATCGGACGCCCCTTGTCCTTCTCCCCTGCGATCCGTGCGGGACCCCGGGGTTCAGACCCGTTGCGGAACGACGGCGACCGGGCACGGGGCGTGGTGCAGCAGGGTGTGCGCCACTCTGCCGAGTTGGAGGCCGGGGTGGCCGTGCCGCCGCAGGGCTCCTACGACGATCAGGTCGGCGTCGGCCGACGCCTCCAGGAGGACCTGATGAGGCGGGCCTTCGACCGGTGCGCGGATCACGTCGACGTCCGGCCGTTCCCGCACCGCCTGGAGCAGCGCCTCGTCGAGATTGGCCGACGCGCGTTCCTGATGCGCGGACATGCCGTCGTCCGCGGTCCGGGGGGCCACGTCTTCGGAGGCCGGGCGGCGCCAGGCGCGCACGGCGTGCAGGGCCGCGCCGCGTACCCGGGCCTCGTGAAAGGCGAACCGGACGGCCCCGAGGCAGTGGGGCAGATTCCCGACCCCCACCACCACGCGTCCGTAGGCTCCCTCCCGGTTCCGCTCCCCGCCGCGGACCACGACGACCGGGCAGACCGCCCGGGCGGCCACCGCGAGCCCGACGGACCCCAGTGTCAGCGCCGCGAGTTCGCCCCGGCCGCGGGAACCCACGACCAGCAACCGTGCCTCCTGCCCGGCCGACAGCAGGGCCGACACCGGGTCCTCGGGAATCAGGTCGCCCGTCGCCTTGACCTCCGGCCGGCGCAGCCGGGCACGCTCCGCCGCGGAGGCGACGATGTGCTGGGCGAGGACAGTGCCGGCGGGGCGCTCCCGCGCGAAGGACGGGGCCCTGCCTTCGTATCGTTCCCACAGCGAGGAATGGACCAGCCGCAGGGGCAGCCCGTGCCGCGCCGCCTCGTCCACCGCCCAGTCCAGCGCCGCGAGGCTGGGATCGGAGCCGTCGACCCCCACCACCAACGGAAGGTCCATGACCACCACCCGCCTTCCTCTCCTGCCGCGCGCGAGACCCTCTGCACACCACCGTCGCACTGCCCACCGCCCACCGCGACCTCCGCACGGCTCGGCCCCGCGGACCCTGCCGGGCGGGGCCGACGCCGGTTCATATCTGGGGGACGACGGCGACCGGGCAGGGTGCGTGGTGCAGCATCGCATGATTGGTCAGCCCCAGTTGCAGACCCATGTGGCCCCTTCGCCGGCGTGCCCCGACCACCAGGAAATCCGCCTCCGACGCCGCCTCCAGCAGCGCCTGGCGTGCCGGTACCTCGACCACCCGCCGGCTGACGGATGCGTCTCGATACGTCTCCGCGGGGCCGCGCAAGGCATCGTCGAGTACCTGTACCGGCGAACGCCGACGGGAGTCCGGGGCGTACCACACCGGGGTGCGGGGCGTGGCGGGAGCACCGGCCGAGGTGCTCCAGGCATGAACGGCCACCAGCCGGCAACGCCTGGCCCGGGCCTCACGGAGCGCGAACCGGAGCGCCGTGCCGCTCCCCTCCCCCTCCTCGACGCCGACGACGACGCTTCCGAACCGGGCGTCCCGGTGTTCCGCCGTGCCGCGCACCACGACCACCGGACAGTCCGACCGTGCCGCCACCGCCAGCCCGACCGAGCCCAGAAGCATCCCGGACAGACCTCCGAGCCCTCTTGACCCCACCACCAGCGCGAAGGCGTTGCGGCCGGTGTCGACCAGGGCGAGGGCGGCGTCCTCGTGCCGCACCTCGGTGGACAGCGGCACGCCGAGAGCGGTTTCCCTCGCACGCCCTGTGGCGGCGCCGAGGACGTCGGTCGCCTCCTGGTCCCGTCCCGCCGCATACAGCAGATGGAGCGGCACCGTGTGCAGGGCCGCTTCTCGCGCCGCCCAGTCCACTGCTTCCAGGCTCGCCTCGGAACCGTCGATCCCGACCACCAGCGGAATGGTCACCGCCCGCGCCTCCTCTCGTGCCGGTTCCCGAGCCGCTCCCCGCACGCGCCGTCACTTCCAGCTTCGTACGGGGCGATGGCCGACGCCATGCCGTGGAGGACACGACGGAACGAGCATGCGGTGGCCGACGTGGCCGCGGAACGGCCGGCCCCGTTCGGTGCACCGCTCGGCCCATGCCGCCTGGGGCGGCAGCACGGATACTGGGATCAGGGAGCCGGTGGAGCCGCTCCTCGCCGGCCGTCCGGTCGGTGCGGTGCCCCACCCGTTCGGCGGCAGAAGCAGATCACTGCTCGTGATCGTCACCGGAATCCGAAGGGACCGGTCACCATGAGCACGCGTTTCGAGTTGGATGCCCGCCGCGCTGCGCGGGCCGTGGCGCCGTCTGGCACGCCGGGAACTGCCGGCCGTCGAGCACGGCCTGCCGCCAGGACTGCGGTTCCGCGGTCACCGTCTGTTCTCCGGGGTCGTCGGACGCGATCAGCTTCCCCGCTCCGGACGCGTGTTCTTCCGCCTGGTGGGCGGACGCTCCGGCGACTTCCGGGACTGGGGAGCCGTCGACGGCTGGGCGGCCGGCACGGCCGGGAAGCTCCGGCCCGCCCCCTGGCGTCGGCGCGTACCCGGGCACAACACGCCCGGCCACAACGCCGCGCCGCCGTGGCTGACCGGGTCCATCGGTCCCGCAACGGCCGTGGCGGCTTCCGCGGCATGCTGCTCGGGTCCGTGAGTCAGGGTCTCCTCCACCATGCGCGCTGCCCGGTCTTCGTGGTGCCGCGCGAGCGGGAGCGGTAGCGGGGTCCGGCAGGAGCGTTGTCATGGATCAGCCGGTGGTGGTGGGTGTGGACGGGTCGCCGTCGAGCCTGGCCGCGGTGGAGGCCGCTGCCCGTGAGGCCGCGCTCCGGGGCACGGGGCTGCGGCTGGTGCACGCCTTCGGACGCCCGTCCGCGCACGTTCCCCGCCCCGGCCCGCCGTGGAGTCCAGCAGAGGCAGGGGTGCGCGAACTGATCGACGGCACCCTGGCGGAGGCCGAGCGGCGGGCCCGCGACTCGGTTCCGGGAGTCGAGATCGACCGGGACGTCGTCCTGGGCGAGCCGGCGACCGTGCTCGTGATCGAATCACGCACGGCCGCGCTGGCCGTGGTCGGCAGCCACGGCCGGGGCGCCGTCGCCGGCCTGCTGCTCGGCTCGACCGCCGGGCATCTCACGGCCCACGGCCGCTGCCCGGTGCTCGTCGTGCGGGGGCGGCGGTCCCCGGGCGGTCCGGTGCTCCTGGCGGTCGACGACGCACCCTCGTCGGCGCCGGCGGTCCGCTTCGCCTTCACCGAGGCACGTCTTCGCGGTGCGGGGCTCACCGCGGTGCACGTCTGCCGGCCCGGCAGCGCGGACGCCTACGACGGCCCTGCCGATCCGCCCTTCGTGACGTACGACAGAGGCCATCTGCGCGACCACGCGGAACAGGTGCTCGGGGCGGCGCTGGCCGAGGACGAACGGAACCACCCGGACGTCGAGGTGCGGCACCGACCCGTCATCGGCCGAGTACGCCACACCCTCATCGGGGCGAGCGCCGACGCGGGGCTTCTCGTGGTCGGTGCGAGGGGCAGGGGCGGGGTCACGGGTCTGCTCCTGGGGTCGGTGAGTCAGGCCGTCCTGCGCCATGCGCAGTGTCCCGTCGCGGTCGTCCAAAACGGCCCGTAGTGACTCCCGGCAGCGCGCGTGCGGCTCCGGCGGACGGGCGGAGGGCCTGTTCCGGGCCCCGGATTCCCGCGTCGCCGATACGGACAGGTGGCCCGGCAACGGGCCGTACGTACGGTCCGGAACGCCACACGTGCGCGCACGGTCCGGCGACCGTGGCCCGTCGGGGCCACCCCGAAACCGGTGGAGCCGCATCCGCCACGGCTCGCACCGAGGATTCTCCTCCGAAGGGCCCGTCGGCACCGTGACCGGCCCGTTCGGCCCTGGAGACGGCAAGCCGGCGGAGGTTTCATGGAGGGGAACCGAGGGTCGAGCGGCACGGAGAAGCGGAGTGAGACCGCGCACCGTGCAATGAGGATCCGCAAGAAGCGGGTGGCCCTCGGTTCCCTCCCCTCCCGACTGCGGCTGCCGTCGGCGGAGCGCATCTCCCGCGTCACGCATGTGCCGAGGAGGCTCGGTGTCGGCCGCGTGGTCGTCGACGCTCGGCGAACGTACCGGGGTGCGTCTCGACGGCGCGGACACAGCACGCCGGCCGGCGGTGCCGGCGCTCGTCGCCCGTGTGTGCCGTGAGCGGTCAGCCGGTCGTGGACGGGTGACCGGCTAGGGGGACGGTTCCGGCAGCTCGTGGTGGAGCACGACCTTGAGGGCGCCGGTGTCCGGTCCGTGCGCGAAGACCTCGTAGGCGTCCTCCATGCGCTCCAGGGGGAACCGGTGGGTGACGAGCGGGAAGACCGTGAGTCGTCCGTAGGACAGCAGGTCGAGCAGCCACGGCGTGGAGGAGGTGTCGACCTGGCCGGTGCTGATCGTGACGTTCTTGCGCCACAGCGCCTCGAGATGGAGGGTGGCGGGTTCGCCGTGCATGCCGATGTTGGCGATGTGGCCTCCGGCCCGCACCACGCGGGTCGCCAGGACGAAGCCGTCCGGATCGCCCGCGGCCTCGATGACGACGTCGGCGCCGGGCCCCTCGGACAGTTCTGAGACCATTCGCCCGGGCAGTTCGGCGGCATGGGCGCCCAGGCGCGTGGCGGATGCCAGCCGGGACGGCGACAGGTCCACCGCGACGACCCGCCGGGGTGAGTACAGGCGCGCCAGAACCACCGCGGCGAGGCCCACCGGGCCCGCGCCGACCACCACGACGGTGTCACCCGGGCTCACATGCCCGTTGCGCACCCCGACCTCGTAGGCGGTCGGGAGGAGTTCGGCGAGCAGGACCGCCTCGTCGAGCGGGAGGTACGGAGGCCGGCGGTGCGTGGAGGAGTCGGCGAAGGGGACGCGGACGAATTCGGCCTGGGTCCCGTTGATCTCCCGGCCCAGGATCCATCCGCCGCCGCCCCGGCACTGTCCGTACATGGCGTCGCGGCAGAAAGGGCAGTGCCCGCACGCCGACACCGAGGAAACGATCACCCGGTGTCCGGGGCGCCTGGTGTGCACCCCCCGGCCGACCTCCACCACCTCGCCGACGGCCTCGTGGCCGAGGACCGTTCCCGGCTTCACCTCGGCGAGGTCGCCGCGCCGGATGTGCAGATCACTCCCGCAGACGGTGGTCGCGTCGACGCGTACGATCGTGTCGGTGTCCTCCTCGATCACGGGATCGGGAACCGTGTCCCACGAGGTCCGCCCGGGGCCTTGGTAGACGAGTCCGCGCATGGCCGCTCCCTCGCTCGCCGTCTCCTCTCCACCGTCACCCTCCAGTGCCTCCCGGGCAACACGGGTGCCCGCGCTGCTCCCTGTCCGTCAGTCCGGCCACACGCAGAGGCGGCGGAAAACCGGCGCCGGACCCGTTCCCCTCGGGTGCACGGCCGCCAACGCCTGGACGACCGCTGCTTCCAGAGGGCCGCCGGTGTCGACCGTGACGGCCTCGGGCCACGGCGGTTCCCTGGCCGCCAGGGCAGCGGCCACGACGATGTCCGCGTCGGACACCGATGCGGTCCGGGACTCGAGACGGGCCTCCGCCACCTCCCCCGGTACCTGGCAGTGCAGGGCCGTCAGATCCGCACCCGTGCGCTCGGCCGTGCGCAGGGCCGCTTCGCGCTGCCCCGCATCGGACCAGGTGGCGTCCAGGACGACGGATTCCCCCGAGGACAGCAGGGCGGCCGCGCGGTCGAGCAGTTCGGTGTACGTCCTCGCGGTCCACTCCGCGGTGTACAGGCCCTCGCCGTAGTCTGCCGCCGCGGACCGCTCCGCCGGGATGCCGGCCAACTCCTTGCGGAGGCGGTCGCTGCTGAGCAGGGTCACTCCCAGGCGGTCGGCCAGCGCTCCGGCGAGGGTGGACTTCCCGCTGCCCGGCAGCCCGCCCACCAAAGTCATACCGACAGCGGAGGCGCGCAGGTGCCGCAGCGTCGCCGTGACGAGCCGTCGGGCCGCCGCCGCACCGGGCGCACCCTGGCGTGACTGGATCAGGGAGACCTTGGCGCGGACGAACGCCCGGTAGGCCACGTAGTGGTGCCACAGCGAGGGGGGCGCAAAGTCTCCGGAGTACTCGCTGTACCGGGCGAGGAAGTACGCGGCCGATTCCGGGGCGCCGAGCTGTTCCAGGTCCATGGCGAGGAAGGCGGCGTCGTCGAGGCCGTCGACGTGGCGAAGGCGGTCGTCGAACTCCAGACAGTCCAGGATGCGGGGGCCGTCGTCGAGGCAGAACACGTCCTCGGCCAACAGGTCGCCGTGGCCGTCGACGATGCGGCCCTCCCGGATCCGCGTGTCGAACAGCTGCTCACGGCCGCCGAGGTACCGGCGCACCAGCCGCTCCGCCTCCTCGACGCCGTCGGGCAGCGGGATCTCGTCGGCCAGGGCACGGACCTGCGCGAAGCTCGACTCCCACCTCGACGACAGCGCGTCTCGGCTTCCCTGCGCGTCCACGTCCGGGCCCCGGGGCGCGTCCGCGTGGCGTGCGGCGAGCTGCCGGGCCACGGACCGCAGGACGTCGTCGACGTCGGCCCCTTCCCGTACCAGCCGGGACAGGCGGCGGTCCGCCGGCATACGGCGCATCACGACGAGCGGTTCGGCCTCGTCCGTGTGGGGCAGCCGGATCTCTCCCAGGCCTAGGTACACGTCCGCGGCGAAGCGGCGGTTGAGGGAGACCTCCTGCTCGCAGGCGGCCCGACGGGCCGCCACCCCGGTGTAGTCCAGGAACGTCAGATCGACCGGCTTCTTGATCTTGTAGGCGTGGTCGCCGAAAAGGAGCACGATCGCGGTGTGCGTCTCGTGCAGCTCCGCGCGCGGGAACGTGGCACCGCCGGGGCCGCTGCTCGGGCGGAGCACGGACTCGTCGGTCGGGTGCGCGGCTGCCGTCGCTCGCCTCGGGCCGTCCGGCTCACTCATGCGGTACGACCGCGACGGGGCAGCGCGCATGGTGGATGGCGGCCTGGGCGACGGGCCCCAGCCGGGGCGCCGGAACACGGTGGTGCCTGCGCCGGCCGACGACCAGCAGCCCCGCGCCGGCGGCGGACCGCAGGACCGCCCGGGCAGGGCTCCGCAGCCCGATGCCGTCGGCCACCTCCACCCGGGGGTACTTCTCGCGCCAGGGGCGCAGCGTGTGGTCCAATCGCTCGCGCGCGTCCCGCGTGATGTCGTCGGCGACCTCGTGGTCCACCCCCCAGGGGAGGTAGGCGTGGAGGGGCGGGCTCTGTCCGTGGACAGCCCTCAGGGGCACGTTCCGTGCCGCCGCCGTGGCGAAGGCGAACGCGAGCAGGTCGTCGCAGGGGCCGCGCAGCTTCAGCGCGACGACCACGTCGCCGGTGTCCACGAGCTCGCTGCGCGGGCCCTCCGCCCGGACCAGCACGACCGGCCCCCTGGCGTGTGCCGCAACCGCCATGCTGATGTCGCCGAGGAAGTAGCTCTCGACGAGTTCCAGCCCGCGTGAGCCGAGCACGGTCATGGCCGACTCCGACGCCGCGCGCAGCAGCGCCTCCTGAGCGTCGTCCGCCACCAGGTCGCCGGCGACGGCCAGATCCGGATGCAGACCCCGCAACTCGGCCCGCGCGCTGTCCACCATGCGCTTCGCCCAGTAGTTCTGGTCGGCCTCGGAAGGGACCTTGACCGGTTCCGGCACGAGCGTGGGCCACGCGTGCAGCAGGCGCAGCGCGCACCCGCGGCGCCCGGCCTCGTCCGCGGCCCACCGGGCGGCGGAAAGACTCTCGGGTGAACCGTCGAGACCAACGGTGATCACTGGTTCCATGGCGCCTGCCTCCGTCTCGCAAGAAGCTGGACGGTGGTGACCGGGTAGGCGTCTCGCGAGCGCGGTACACCACACCATGCCCGCCACCACTCATTCGACGATTACCGCAAACCCTTCGGTTGCGCACGCGGACCGGACGTCCGCCGGGACCCGGAGGATGAGATCGAGCAGAGGGATCCGCGCGGCGGAAAAGCTGTCCCAAGGACCGGCGGCGGAGTCCGAAGGGCCACCCCACCAGGGACCTTCGGCCCAGTGACCGGAACCCGCCGTCGTTCCATGGTGGTGAGGGAAGCGACCAGCGTCATGTGCTGGAGGCCCGGCCATGAGTACCCGAAGCTCACCGCACGCGTCCGTTCCGCCGCCACCAGGCGGGCGCGAGACGACCAAGGGGCACAATCCGCTGATCCGTACGTCGGACCTGGTCGAGTTCTGGCTGCGTCGCGTGCTGATGGCCGTCCTGCTCGTCGGACTGCCGGTGGCGGGACTCGTCGTCGGCAGGACGACGTACGAGTCGTCGCTACGGACGGCGCAGACCCAGTCGGCGGAGCGGCAGCAGGTCGGTGCACGGGTGGTGTCGATCACCGAGAACGTCGGCCGGGCGGCGAAGGAACAGGCCCAGGTCCGCTGGACCGACGACAGCGGCGCCGCGCGGACGTCCACCGCCCTCCTGAAGCCGGGCATGACGGAGGGCGCCACGGTGCGCGTCTGGGTGGACCGGGACGGGACCGTCACCGCCGCCCCGCTGACCAGGCGCCAGGCCCTGGGGAACGGCTGGTTCGCCGGAGGGTTCACGGTCGTCGGTGTGACGGCCGGTGTCTTCCTGACCCGGTCGGGAGCACGCCTCCTGCTGGACCATGGAAGGTACGCGCGGTGGGACGCCGAGTGGGAGCGAGTGGAGCCCGCCTGGGCCGGCCGGTTCCGCCGGTGACACCGGGCAGGCGGAACGGAAGAAGGAGGCGGCGCCGATGTCCGAGGCGACGACCACCGATCTGTACGAGGTGACGATGGCCCTGTCCTATGTGCGGGAGGGGATGACCGGTCCGGCGACGTTCAGCCTTTTCGTCCGCGATCTGCCGGCGGAGCGCGGCTTCCTGGTCGCGGCGGGGCTGGAATCGGCCCTGGACCATCTGTCCGGCCTGTGTGTCGGCCCGGAGGACGTCAGCGCCTTCGCCGCGGCTCTCCACCGGCCACCACGTGATCTGGAGCCCCTGCTCGGACTGCGGTTCACCGGCAGCGTACGGGCGGTGCCGGAGGGACGGATCGTCCTCGCGGGCGAGCCCCTGCTCGAGGTGACCGCTTCGCTTCCGCAGGCACAGCTGGCCGAGACGTACGTGCTCAACCAGGTGAGTCATCAGACGCTGATCGCCTCGAAGGCCGCGCGCTGTGTGCTCGCGGCGGCCGGACGTCCGGTCGTGGACTTCTCCCTGCGGCGGACCCACGGCCCGCAGGCCGGCTTCCAGGCCGCCCGGCTCGGCGCGATGACCGGTTTCGCGGGCACCAGCAACGTGGCCGCGGCCACCGCACTCGGCCTGCCCGCCGTCGGCACGATGGCCCATTCGTACGTGGAGGCGTTCGAGGACGAGGAGGAGGCGTTCCGCGCGTTCGCCCGGACCCACCCCGGCCCCGTGACCTTCCTCGTGGACACCTACGACACCGAGGAGGGTGTGCGCGTCGCGGCACGTGTGCTGCGGGACCTGGACCGCGGACCGGGCTGTGCCGTACGCCTGGACAGCGGCGATCTGGGAGCCCTGGCGGTGCGCACCCGGTCCCTGCTCGACGAAGCGGGCCTGGCCGATGTGCGGATCACCGTCAGCGGCGGGCTCGACGAGTACGCCGTGGACGACCTGGTCCGCTCCGGGGCGCCGGTCGACGTCTACGCGGTCGGCACCCGCGTCGGCGTCTCGGCCGACGCGCCGTACCTGGACTCGGCGTACAAAATGGTGGAGTACGAAGGGCGACCGGTCATGAAACTCTCGTCGGCGAAGGTGACGGCGCCCGGGCGCAAGCAGGTGTTCCGTCCGCCCGGTGGTACCGACGTGATCGGTCTCGCCGACGAGCCGCCACCCCGCGGCGGCGCACCGCTGCTGGAAACGGTCATGCGGGACGGGCAGCGCACCGGAAGCGGGCCGACGCTTCGAGAGTGCCGGGAGAGGTTCGCCGCCGACCTGGCCGCCCTGCCGTCGGCCGCCCGGCGGATCCGTGTCCCCGTCCCCCCTCGTGCGACGACCTCCGAGCAGCTCGGCGCACTCACGGAACGGGTCCGGCGGCGTATCACCGGACGGCCGGGGTCGTCGGACGCGCGGCAGTCGGTGTCCGGTCGCCCCGGTGCGGGGTCCAGCAGGTCCGTCCCGAGCTGAGGAGGACAGCAATGTCGCACACCCTGGAATGGAAGGCTCGCGTCTACCTCTTCGAGGAGGAGGGGACGACGAAGGCCCGGGCGGTGATCGACACCGGGACCACGGTGCTCACCGGCCACGGCACCGCACGCCGGAACCCGGTCGACGCGGATGTGCCGGAGATCGGTGACGAGCTGGCCGCGGGCAGGGCCGTACTGGATCTCGGCCGGCAACTGCTGGACATCGCCGAACGCGACGTCCGGGGTGCGGGCACGAGGCGGCCGGGCCCCCGCCCGGCCGTCGGGTGGCCGATGTGACCACGGCCGGGAAGGCCGAGCCGCACCGCGCCGGGATCACCGGCTGAGGGGCATGTCAGGGGGCGCACACACACCGGTACGTGAGTAAGGAGCAGCGATCATGCGAGCTCATCTGGGCGATCAACTCGTCGTCGGGAGCCCGGCGACCGGCGGCACGCGGCGCGACGGCGAGATCGTCGGACTGCACCACGAGGACGGCACACCCCCTTACGACGTGCGCTGGTCG
Organism: Streptomyces sp. NRRL WC-3626; assembly: GCF_000718785.1. GTDB lineage: Bacteria > Actinomycetota > Actinomycetes > Streptomycetales > Streptomycetaceae > Streptomyces > Streptomyces edwardsiae. Next base: position 80,353 of record NZ_JOCA01000026.1, read on the forward strand.
GACACGCTCGACGTGACGCTCGTCTTCCCCGGTCCCGACGCCCACGTCAATCACCTCGGACACGGGCCCGGGACCGATGCCGGCGCGCCTCCGCCCGCCGGCCGGCCGGACCCCGGCGACATCGGCCGGCGGGTCGCCGCCGAACGCGAACGGCAGGGCCTGACCCGGGAGGAGACGGCCCGCCGGGCCCGGATGGCGCCGGACTATCTCGCCTACCTCGAGGAACGCCCCGGCGACCCCAGCCTCGCCACCCTGGTCCGGCTGGCCGCGGCGCTGAACACCAGCGTCCAGGCACTGCGCGGTGGTGGCGCCGACCTGCCGCCCGGCCGGGGCATGGCGCTGCTGCACCCTCAGCTCCGGGACCTCGGGCCGGAGGACTGCCGGACCCTGCTCTCCACGCACGGTGTCGGACGCATCGCGGTCGCGACACCCGAAGGCCCCGCGGTCGTACCGGTCAACTACGAGGTCGTCGACGACGCGATCGCCTTCCGGACCGCTCCCGGTTCCGTGCCCGCGGCCGCCGTCGGGGCGGAGGTCGCCTTCGAGGTCGATCATCTGGACGAGGCCATGGGCCAGGGGTGGAGCGTGCTCGCCGTCGGCCCCGCGCAGGCGGTCACCGCACCCGGCGAGGTACGCCGTCTGACCGAACACGCCCACACCACCCCGTGGGCCGGGGGCGAACGCGAGATGTGGGTGTCGATCCGGCCCGCACGGCTCACGGGACGCCGCATCACCCCGGCCGGAGAGTGAGCGGGAGGTCCTCCTGTGAACCGGCGAACTCTGTCCGACGGCCATGTGACGCGCCTCGTGCGCGACGCGGCCGCCGCCCCGTCCATGCACAACACCCAGCCGTGGCGGTTCCGCTACCTGCGTGGAGGCCGCGTCCTCGAGATGCGCGCAGCCCCCGGCCGCGTCCTGCCGCACTCCGACCCGCGGCAGCGCGCCCTCCACCTGGGCTGCGGCGCCGCCCTGCTGAATCTGCGCGTCGCACTGGTCCACGAGGGGTGGTACCCGCAGGCCCGGCTACGGCCCGACCCGGCCGAGCCCGGCCTGCTCGCCACCGTACGGCCGGCCGCGCTCGGCACCGCCGGCAGCGGGCTCGCGGCGCTGTATCCGGCGATCCACCGCCGGCACAGCAGCCGCCACCCCTTCGACGAGACGCGGATCCCCGACCGTATCCGCACAGCCCTGTCCGACGCCGCCGACCGCGAGGAGGCCATGCTCACCTTCCCGTCCCCCTGGCACCTGGAGGAAGTGCTCGACCTGCTGGAGGAGGCCGAAGCACGCAACCTCACGGACCCCGGCAGCAGCCAGGACCTGGCGGAATGGACCCACCTCGACGACACCTCCTCCCCCGGCACCGCGCCCGACGGAGTGCCCGGATACGCCTTCGGGCCCAGCAAACTGGGCGGCAAGGCCCCCATGCGGGACTTCGCCGGGAACAGACCGGTGGCCGGTCGCGCCTCCGCCCGGTTCGAACGGACCCCGCAACTCGCGATCCTCAGCACCGCGCACGACCGCCCGGAGGACTGGCTGCGCGCCGGCCAGGCCATGGAACGCGTGCTGCTGCTCGCGACCCTGGAAGGCCTGTCGACCTCGTTCGCCAGCCAAGCCCTCGAGTGGAGCGACCTGCGCTGGCCGCTCCGGGACCCCGTCTCCGGTATCGGACACGCGCAGATCGTGCTGCGCCTCGGATACGGGCCCGAGGGTCCGGGCACCCCGCGGCGCCCCGTGCCGGACATCCTCGACATCAAGCCATGACCGGGTTCCCGGTTACTGGAAGGCAGCGTGGATCTCCTGCTCGGTGGCGGCGTGGGAGACGACGAGGAGTTCGTCACCGGGCAGCAGGCGCACCAGGAACAGCGGCGCGGCGGCCTTGAGACGGAAGATCTTGCCGAACCGTCACGAGGCGATCACGCGGACCGCCGTGATCTTGTACTCGGGGCAGGAGGTGACGGTGTCCGCATGGCCGGAGGTGAGGCGGTTGACCCCGCTCGCCGGGAAGTGGAAGGAACAGAAGACCTGGCCGGGCGCGGTCTGTTCGCCGATACGGGCGACGAGCCGGGCCCTGCCGTGCCGGCTCTCCAGGGTGACCGGCTCGCCGTCGCGCACGGCGTACCGGTGCGCGTCGCCGGGGTGGAGGTCGAGGAAGTCGACGGGGTCGAGGGCGAGGTTCGCGCCGCGCCGGGTCATGCTGCCGGAGTTGTAGTGCGCCCAGCGTCGTCCGGTGACCAGGACGAGGGGGTAGTCGTCGTCGGGGTCTTCACCGGGCGGCAGATAGGGGGCTGCGGCCAGGTGGGCGCGGCCGTCGGCGGTGGCGAACCGCTCCCGGTAGAGCTTCGCCTCGCCGGGGCGGCCGGGATCCCGGCAGGGCCACGGAACGGCGCCCTCCCGGTCCAGCCGGTCGTGGGACACCCCGGCGAAGACGGGGGCGAGGCGACCGCACTCGGCCAGGGCGGCGGCCGGGGTGGGGCAGCCGAGGTCGGCGCCCATGGCCGACGCGACGGCGTGCACGACGTCGAAGTCACTGCGTGCCTCTCCCGGTGGGGGCACGGCGGGGCGGACCCGCTGGAACCGGCGGTCGAAGTTGACGAAGGTGCCGTCCTTCTCCAGCCAGGACGCGACGGGCAGCACCACGTCGGCACGGCGGGCGGTCTCGGACAGGAACAGTTCGCTGCACACCACGAGCGGGCACGCCTCCAGGGCCGCGGCCACCCGGTTCGCATCCGGGTCGGTCGCGCACACGTCCTCCCCGACGACCCACAGCGCCCGCAGCTTCCCCGCCCGCGCGGCGGCGAACATGTCCGGGATGCGCAGACCGGGCCGCTCGGGTACCGGAACGCCCCACACCGCCTCGGCACGGGCCCGCGCCGCCGGGTCGAGCACTCCGCCGTAGCCGGGCAGCAGGTCGGGCAGCGCGCCCATGTCCGAGGCGCCCTGGACGTTGTTCTGACCGCGCAGCGGGTTGACCCCGTACCCGCGACCGGTGCCGACGGCGCCGCGCAGGATCGCCAGGTTGGCCATGGACCGCACCCCGTCGGTGCCGTGCAGGTGCTCGGTGACCCCCAGGCCGTAGACGATCGCGGGGAACCCGGCCTCGCCGTACAGCCGGGCTGCGGCGATCAGGTCGGTGGCGGGCACCCCGGTGATGTCCGCGACCCGGTCCGGCGGATAGTCGGCCAGCAGCTCGGTGAGCCGGTCCAGTCCGGTGGCCCGCTCACGCAGGAACGCCTCGTCGGCGAGCCCTTCGGCGAGCAGGACGTGGGCGAGTCCGTGGAACAGTGCCACGTTGGTGCCGGGGCGGGGCCGCAGGTGCACGTCGGCGTGTGCGGCGAGGCCCACGGCACGCGGATCGGCGACCACCAGCCGGGCCCCGCGCAGCACGCTTTGCAGCAGCCGTGCCCCGACCACCGGGTGGGCCTCGACGGGGTTGGCCCCCACCACCAGCAGGCAGTCGGACCGTTCGACGTCGTCGAAGGTGTCGGTGCCGCCGGAGAGGCCGAAGGAGGCGGTCAGGCCGGCCGCGGACGGGGAGTGGCACAGGCGGGAGCAGTTGTCGACGTTGTTGGTGCCGATGACGGTCCGCAGGAACTTCTGGATCAGGTAGTTCTCCTCGTTGGTGGCTCGTGCCGAGGAGATCATCGCCACCGCGTCCGGGCCGCCGTCCGCGAGAGCCGCACGCAGGCCGCGTGCTACGTGGCCGAGCGCCTCGTCCCAGCTGACGGGCTCCAGGCGGCCGGAACTCCTCAGCAGGGGCCGGGTGAGCCGTTCGGGGGAGGTCAGGTAACCATGGGCGAAGCGGCCCTTGACGCAGGCGTGGCCCTGGTTGACCGGGCCGTCGCGGGCCGGCAGTACGGCCGTGACCTCGCCGCCCGCCGTGACGACGTCCAGGGTGCAGCCGACACCGCAGTATCCGCAGGTCGTGCGGGTCGCGGGCGGCCGGCGGGCGGAGGTGAGCCCGCGCGCCGGGCCGGGTTCGGCGAGCGCACCGGTGGGGCAGGTGTCGACGCAGCCGCCGCACGCCACACAGTCGGACTCGGCCCAGGCCCCGCCGGTGCCGGGCGCGACCACGGTGCCGGCGCCCCGGCCGGCCAGGGTCAGGGCGAAGGTGCCCTGCACGTCGGCGCACATGCGGACGCACCGGCCGCAGGCGATGCACAGGTCCCGGTCCAGCCGGACGTAGGGGTGGGAGTCGTCCCCGCCCCGGCCTCCGGCACCCTGCGCCGTGTCGGCGCCGATGCCCAACGACCGGCAGAGTTCGGCGAGTTCACTAGGGTTGTCGTCGGCGAGGGCACGTGGCGGCAGGGCCGAGACGATCACCTCCACCGCCTCCCGGCGCAGCCGCCGGAGATCGTCGGTGCCGGTCTCGACGTGTACACCGGGGCCGGCCGGGGTCACGCAGGCCGCCACGGTCAGCCCGTCGGCGCTCACGAGGCAGGTACGGCAGGACCCCGCCGGGCCGGTCCGCTCGTCCGAGCACAGCGAGGGCAGGTCGGTCCCGGCCGCCCGCACCGCGGCGAGCAGGGAGGCCCCCTCGGGCACGGTGACGCCCGTGCCGTCGACGCGGATCTCGACTCCGCTCATGGTTCCCATCCCGCCAGTCGGTCGCCGTAGACGTGGGCGAGGCTGTGCACGGCGGGCGGAATGCGCCGTCCGAACGCGCACAGGCTCGCCTCGGCCAGAACATGCGCGAGACGCTTCCACTCGTCACCGGGGCCGGTGCCGGCGTCGGCGTCGGCGTCGGCGTTGGCAAGTTCCCGGCCGCGGCGCGAGCCCACCCGGCAGGGGGAGCACGCGCCGCAGCTCTCCGCCTCCGAGAACTCCCACACATGCCGGAGTACGTCCCGCGGCGTCACGTGCTGATCGATGGCGACCAGTCCGGCATGGCCCAACGCGGCACCGCGGGCCGCCAGGCCGGCCGTGGTGAGCGGCACATCGAGTGCGCCGGGGGCGAGAAAACCACCCAAGGGGCCGCCCACCTGGAGGGCGGTCAGCTCGCTGCCGTCCTTGAGGCCACCACCCAGTTCGGTGACGACGCGCTGCAGCGAGGTACCCAGCTCGACCTCGTACACTCCCGGCCGGGCAAACCGCTCCGAGAGGCAGACCAGTTTCGTACCGGTCTCCTCCGGTGTTCCGCGCCGGGCGTAGGCGTCGCCGCCCCGGGCCACGATCCAGGGGACGGCCGCCAAGGTCTCCACGTTGTTCACCACGGTCGGCGCGTCCCACAGTCCGCGCGCGGTCGGGTACGGCGGGCGCGGCCGGGCGCAGCCCCGGTCCCCTTCCAGACTGGCGATCAACGCGGTCTCCTCGCCGGCCACGTATGATCCGGCGCCCTCGACCACCTCCACGGTCAGGGCAGTGCCCGTGCCGTGCACGGAGGTGCCGAAGTGCCCCTCGGCCCGGGCTTCCCCGGCCGCTTCCCGCATGCGTGCCAGCGCCGTCGGATACTCCGAGCGGACCAGCACCACCGCCCGGCGGGCGCCGCAGGCGAAGCAGGCCAGTGCCAGACCCTCCAGCACCCGCCGCGGGTCGGCCTCCATCAGCAGCCGGTCGGCGTACGATCCCGGATCCCCCTCGTCGCCGTTGGCCACCACCACGGTGCCGGGCGCCCGGCCGGCCGCCTCCCACTTCGCCGCCACCTGGAAGCCCGCTCCCCCGCGTCCGCGCAACCCGGAGGCGGCCACCTCCCGCCTGACCCGGTCGGGATCGCCGGCCGTCACGATCTCCGGCCACACCTGCCACGCCGGTTCACCGGCGACCACCCCCGCCAGCAGCACGGGGGCACCGGTGTCGTCGGCCGCCGGGATTTGTGGAGCGGACGGTGGCTCGCGCCCTGCCAGCTGTTCGGCGAGCGCGGGCCCCGTGCAGGGTATGGCCCCGTCGAGCGCGGCGGGACCGGCGTAGCAGTACCCCAGGCAGCGGACGGCCTGCAGCGAGGTTGCTCCGTCGGGTGAAGCGGTGCCCGCGTCGACACCCACTTCCCGCTCCACCTGGGTGACGTGCCGTCCTGCCTGCGCGGCGAAGCACGCCGTCGCCGCGCAGATCCGCACATGGCGACGGCCGTGGGGCGAGACGAGGTCCGCGTAGTAGGCAGCAGGTCCGAGTGCGGCGGCTGCGGGGAGACCAAGACCGGCAGCGACGCCCGGAGCCCAGCTCCCGGGGCCGTCCGCCCTGCCCTCCCTGGCGTGAACCAGACGCTCGACCAGCCGCTCACCGGCTCTCCCACGCCGCTCCGAAAGAGCCCGGAAAGCGTCGAACCGGGCGGGACGCGCAACAGCCATGTCTTCATCGTGGCGGCAGTGAAACGACACCACAATCCGGGCCGTGGTCCGATCGCGTGCGTCCCGCGCACAGCCGGGCCGGCCCGCACCACGGGTGGGCCGGCCGCGTTTGCCGCGCGTTTTGGCGCGCAGCGCCGGACGTTGCCTCCGATGCGGCCGCGCCGTTGATGCCCACGCGCACGCTCGTCCATCGCCCTTCCGGTCCTCGTGCTTTCCGTGTCGCTGTCCGCCTTCCGGCCGATGCGTGGGCTGCCCTCGGGCCGTGCGGGGCCGAGCTGCCAGGACGTTCGGCTCGGCTCGTCCGCCGGTGCCGGGCCGGTGGGGCGGGTGCGCGGCGAGGACGGGGCCCTTGGACCTCCCCCGAGGGGCCGGCCGGCACCTGCCGCCGCGCCGGCGCGGGACGGACGCTGGTACCCGGGGCGGGGCATCGACGGCAGGCAGGGGGTATCCCATGGAGGCCACGCTCGTCCGGCCGTCCGCCGGACCACCGGTGTCCGGGGACCGCCCGGCCCCGGACCGGGCCGGGCCACACCGGCATCCACGCCGCACGGCGAGTCGGACCCGCCCCGCCGTTCGTGCCGGGGCACTCGAGTGCCGGCGCCGTCGTGGACCCCGGAGGGCGGGGCGACCCCGCCGCACGCCGCCGGACGTACCCGGGTGGTCTACGGGACCTGCCCCCGGAGAGCGTCGGGCGGTCTGTCGCCGGGATCCTGGACGGGCGGATCGAGGCCCGCGTCGTCTGCGGGAGTGCCCCGTCCCAGCCGCCCCGACCACCCGGAAGGAAGGGTTCCGTCATGACCCGTTACGTGTACGCGTTCACCGAGGGCGGCCGGGACATGGCCGGACTCCTCGGCGGCAAGGGCGCCAACCTCGCCGAGATGACCCGTCTGGGCCTGCCGGTGCCACCCGGGTTCACCGTCACCACCGAGGCGTGCCGTGTGTTCCTCGCCGGCGGAGGTGAGCCGGCCGGTCTCGCGCGCGAGATCTCCGATCACCTGAAGGGTCTGGAGCGGGCCTCCGGGCGGCGGCTCGGACAGCCCGACGACCCGCTGCTGCTGTCGGTCCGCTCCGGGGCCCGTTTCTCCATGCCCGGCATGATGGAGACGATCCTCGACGTCGGACTCAACGACGACTCGGTGCTGGGGCTGGCGAAGTCCTCGGGGAACGAGCGCTTCGCCTGGGACTCCTACCGCCGGCTCGTGCAGATGTTCGGCAGCACGGTCATGGGGGTCGACGGCGCCCTGTTCGAGGAGACCATCACGGGCCTGAAGCGGGACCGCGGCGCGGCCGACGATCTGGGGCTGGACGCGGCGGATCTGGCCGGGCTCGTCGAGATGTACAAGGAGCTGATCCGCCGGGAGACGGGCGAGTCGTTCCCGCAGTCCCCCGCCGAGCAGCTGCGGCGGGCGGTGCTGGCCGTCTTCCGGTCCTGGAACATGGAGCGGGCCCGCGTCTACCGTCGCCGTGAGCACATCCCCGACGACCTCGGCACCGCGGTCACCGTGCAGACGATGGTCTTCGGCAACCTCGGTCCCGGCTCCGGCAGCGGCGTCGCCTTCACCCGCGACCCCTCCACCGGCCGCAGTGGCCTGTACGGCGACTATCTGCCCAACGCGCAGGGCGAGGACGTCGTCGCGGGCATCCGCGACACCGTGCCGCTGGAGGAACTGGGCCGGCTGAACCCGGAGGCGTTCGACGAACTGTGCGCGCACATGGCCAGGCTGGAAAGCCACTACCGGGACCTGTGCGACATCGAGTTCACCGTCGAGCGGGGCAAGCTGTGGATGCTGCAGACCCGGGTGGGCAAACGCACCGCCGAAGCCGCGTTCACCCTTGCCGCCGAACTGGCCGGCGAGGGGCTCATCAGCGCCGACGAAGGGCTGGTACGGGTGAGCGGCGACGGACTGGCCCGGCTGATGTTCCCACGCTTCGACACCTCCGCGGTGGGCGCCCCGCTCGCGCACGGCATCCCGGCCTCGCCCGGAGCCGCCGTCGGCGCCGCGGTGTTCGACTCGGCCGAGGCGGTACGGCGGGCCGCCGCCGGGGAGAAGGTCGTCCTGGTGCGGGAGGAGACCACGCCCGACGACCTGCCAGGCATGATCGCGGCGCAGGCCGTACTGACCGGCCGCGGCGGCAAGACCAGCCACGCGGCCGTGGTCGCCCGCGGGATGGGCAAGGTGTGCGTGTGCGGCGCCGAGACGATCACCGTCGATGTGCGCGGACGGCGTTTCACCGTGGGGGACACGGTCGTCGAGGAGGGCACGGTCCTCTCGGTGGACGGTTCCGAGGGCACCGTCCACACCGGTGCGGCTCCCCTGATCGACTCCGCCGTGATGCGGTACTTCGACACCGGCGAGCACGCGGACGGGCTGGTGGGCGCCGTGGCCCGCGCCATGGAACACGCCGACGCGGTACGCCGGCTGGGGGTGCGCGCGAACGCGGACACGCCCGAGGACGCCGCCCGCGCCCGCCGTTTCGGGGCCGAGGGGATCGGTCTGTGCCGTACCGAGCACATGTTCCTCGGCGACCGCCGTCAGCTCGTCGAGGCGATGATCCTGGCCGGCACCGACGCCGAACGCGAACGCGCCCTGGACGCGCTGCTGCCGCTGCAGCGGCGGGACTTCGCCGGGATCCTGGAGGCGATGGACGGCCTCCCGGTCACCATCCGCCTCCTCGACCCGCCGCTGCACGAGTTCCTGCCCGACCGCACCGAGCTCGCCGTACGGCTGGCCGCGGCCGAGGCCCAGGGCGCCCCGCCGACCCCGCACGACGCCGAACTCCTCGACGCCGTCAACCGCATGCACGAGGAGAACCCGATGCTGGGCCTGCGCGGAGTACGCCTGGGCCTGGTGGCGCCGGGACTGGTCGCCATGCAGGTACGGGCGATCGCCGAGGCCGTCGTGGAGCGCACGCGGGCGGGCGGGCACCCGCGGGCGGAGATCATGGTGCCGCTGATCGACACCGTGGAGGAACTGCGGCTGGTGCGCGAGGAGGTGGACCAGGTCCTCGCCGACGTCTCCGCGGAGTCCGGCGTCACCGTGACCTGCCCGGTCGGCACGATGATCGAGCTGCCCAGGGCGGCCCTCACCGCGGGCAGCATCGCCCAGGAGGCGCGGTTCTTCTCCTTCGGCACCAACGACCTGACCCAGACCACCTGGGGCTTCTCGCGGGACGACGTGGAGGCGGCGTTCTTCTCCGCCTATCTCGACAAGGGCATCTTCAAGGTGTCCCCGTTCGAGACGATCGACCGGGACGGCGTAGGACGCCTGGTCGAGATCGCGGTCGCCGAGGGCCGGGCCGCACGGCCGGAACTGAAGATCGGTGTCTGCGGTGAGCACGGCGGCGACCCCGACTCGGTGCACTTCTTCCACGCCGCCGGCCTGGACTACGTCTCCTGCTCCCCGTTCCGCATCCCGGTGGCCCGCCTGGAGGCGGGCCGGGCCGAGCTGTCCGGCACCGAGGGCAGCGACAGCCGGTGACGGGCCGGACGGACGTCGACGGGGACCGGGCGGACCCCGCGGCGGCGCCCCGCCGGAGGGAAGCGGGACCGGCCGCCCGCCGCACCGCTTCCCGCGGGCCGTACGGCCCCACCCGTCGAGACGGAAGCACGAACCAAGGAGACCCCGGTCGCCGCACCGGACCGGCACACCACGACCCCGGGAAGGTTCTCGTTGACGGGGTCGCCGGCCCGATCAACGATCCGGTGATCACAAGGAAGCGGACTGGTGGCCGGGGGTGACGGTCCTGTCGCGGAGGACCTCGTCGATGGACTCCGCCCGCCACCGCCTCAAAAGGTCGTGGAACGCGACCGCGCCGTGCGGGTAGGCGGTCGGGCCGTTCGGCCGGCCGCGCCCTTCCGCGTTGTAGTAGCCGGGGGTGCATTCGGCGTGGAACCACTCGTGGTCGGCGGCGCCTCGGGACAGGGCGGCGATCCAGGCGTCCTCGGACGCGCGGGAGGGCTCGATCAGTGCTGCCCGGGACTCGGCGGCGGCGACGAGGGCCGCGGCGTGGACGGCGTGTTCGTCCAGCACGTGTGTGTAGTTGACGCTGCTGGCACTCTGTGTGCCGCCCAGTTGGATGAGGTTCGGGAAGCCGTTGCTGGTGAAACCGTGCAGGGTGCGCGGCCCCTGCTTCCGCCACGCGTCCCGCAGCCGGACACCCCGGCGGCCGAGGACCGGCATCCGGCCCGAGTGGACACCGGACACCCCGACGGAGAACCCGGTGGCGAAGACGAGGCAGTCGAGTGCGTACTCGTGGTCGCCGACGACGACGCCGTGCTCGGTCATCCGCTCGATGCCGTGGGTGTCCGCCGTGTCGACCAGGGTGACGTTGTCACGGTTGAACGCCTGGAGGTACAGGTCGGAGAAGGTCGGGCGCTTGCAGGCGTACCGGTACCAGGGCTTGAGCTTCTCCGCCGTCTCCGGGTCGGTGACGATCTGCTCCACCCGGGCGCGGAGCTCGTTCATCTTGGCGGCGTCCGCCGACTCGTACGCCGTTTCGAAGGCGGCGCGATCGCCCTGCCGCCGGAAGCTCGGCAGAAGTTTCTCCAGAAGGCCGGCCGATGACGTCCACCGGTCGTCCACGAGGTCTTCCCCGGCGCTCTCGCCGGAGACGATCCGCAGGAAGTTGTCGCGGCGCCGGCTCGCCCAGCCGTCCTGGTCCGCGCCGACGTCCCGGGCGGTGGTGCGGCGGTTGGCGCGCACGTCCACGGTGGAGGGGGTGCGCTGGAAGACGTAGAGGTGCCCGGCGCTTTCGGCCAGTTCCGGGACGACCTGGATGCCGGTGGCTCCCGTGCCGACCACGCCCACACGCTTGTCCGCGAGCCCGGTCAGGCCCCCTTCCGGGGTGCCGCCCGTGTAGCCGTAGTCCCAGCGTGACGTGTGGAAGGTGTGGCCCCTGAAGTCCTCGATGCCGGGGATCCCCGGAAGCTTGAGCTCGGACAGGGTTCCCGTGGCCGTGATGACGTAGGTGGCCAGGAACCTGTCGCCGCGGTCGGTCGAGACGATCCACGCCTCGGACGTGTCGTCCCACGCCAGGGAGTCGACCGTGGTGGAGAACAGGGCGTCCGCGTACAGGCCGAACTCCTCCGCTATCCGCGCCGCGTGACGACGGATCTCTTCACCGGGCGCGTACTTCCACTCCGGAACGTATCCCGTCTCGTCGAGCAGCGGCAGGTACACGTGCGACTCGATGTCGCAGTGGATTCCGGGGTACCGGTTCCAGTACCAGGTTCCCCCGAAGTCGCCGCCCGTCTCGACGACACGCACCCGCCCGATTCCCCGCTGCCGCAGCCGTGCCCCCGCGAGGATGCCGCCGAATCCGCCTCCGACGACCGCGACGTCCACCCGGTCCCGCAGCGGCTCCCGCCCGGCCGGCTCGCCCGCGTGGGGATCGGCCGCGAAGTAGCCGAACTCGGCGTCGGCGCCGAGGTACTGCCGGGTTCCGTCGGGACGTACCCGTCGCTCCCGTTCGGTCCGATAACGCTCCCGAAGATCGGCGAGTGCCTCGGCCGACAGCTCTTGCGCATGGGTCATGTGGGGGGACCTCATTCCTTCCGGTGTGCCGTCAACGGGCCACCGCACCCATGAACTGAGCGGAAGGTCACGGGACTTGAGCAGCCGTGCACTACGGTAACAAGGACCGGACAGTGCTGTCCGGTTGGTGTGAGGATGCTTCCGCACACCTGGGCGTACCTCGGACAGGAAGAGTGATGGAGATGCGACGACTCCCGGCCCGCCCCTTCGCCGGGCTCGCAGCGGCCGGTCTGCTGGCCGCTCTCGCCGGATGCGGAGCGGAGGCCGGTGGTTCCTCCGCGGAGCCGGCGGCCGGCGTCGGCGGAGACCGGGCCATTCGCGCGCAGAAGGTGATGCGGCTGACGCAGGCGCACGAGCTGACCGGCATGACGCTGCTGGAGGGGCCGACCTTCGACGGGAACGGTGGACTGCTCGTCGTCGACGTCACCGCGCCCTCCGGTGAGCCGAAGGTGCTGCGCGTCGATGTCCGGAAGAAGACCTCACGGCCGGTGCACACGGACGACCGCGGCACCTACACCTCGGCCCAGTTCAGCCCGTACGACGGGCGCCTCTACCTCACCGACTTCTCCCACGGTGACATCGTGAGCCTGGCCCCGGACGGCGGCGACCCGCGGACCTTCTTCTCCGGCGAAGTCGACGGGGCGCGGATGAACCCGGACGATCTCGCCTTCGACCAGGAGGGCAACCTGTACATCAGCGACTCACGCGGCATGTCGCGGGGCGAGGCGACGGGCCGCGTGGTGCGGATCGACCGCGAGGGGGAGAACGCCACCGTCCTGGCGGACGGCCTGGCGTCACCGAACGGCATCTCCTTCGACGCCGGTTACCGCGGGCTGTGGTTCAGCGAACTGACGCGGAACCGCATCTCCTACCTTCGGCTGGACGACAAGGGCGGCAGGGCCTCGCTGCACACCGCAGTCCAGGTCGACGGCGGGATCGCGCAGACCGACTCGATCGCCGTGGACGCGGACGGCAACCTCTACCAGGCCCTGCACGGCAGGCCGGCGATGGCGGTCTACAGCGACAGCGGCGAGCGCCTGGCGACGGTGGAGCTGCCCGCCCGCGCCGCCGAAGGACTGGAGTCGGCCACCAACGTGGCGATCACACCCGGCGGGACCACGGCGTACATGACCGTCAGCGGGCCCGCCGGGGGCTACGTGTACCGCTTCGACGCGCTGGCGGAGGGAATTCGTCAGTCCAACGGCGGCTGAAGCCCCTGCCGCCGCTCACTCCTCGAAGGGCCGCACCGGTCCGACCTCGACACCGAGCAGCCGCCAGGCCGCCAGCGCCCGGCTCTCCCGCTGCTCGCGGGTGCGGCCGGCGACGGCGCCGGAGACCATGCCGACGGCGAGCATCAGGTCGTCCGGTCGCGCGGCGAGCCGATGACCGTCCGGCAGATGCTTCCGTAGGGCCTGTTCGACCCGATGGGACAAGGTCAGTGCGTACGCCGGAGGGTCGAAGTGGCTGCCCCCGCCGTCCGCGTGCAGGACCCCGACGAACGCCGTCGACTCCGCCTGGTGCCAGGTCAGTACACCGAGCAGCCCGGCGATGTCCGCGCCCGGCACCGCCGCCGCCCGCTCGATCTGCCGGACGTTCTCCTCCAGCACGGCGACCGCCAGGGCCGCCCGGTCGGGGAAGTGCCGGTACAGCACGCCCTGACCGACCCCGGCCCGGCGCGCTATCGCGGACAGCGGTGTCTCCAGGCCGGATTCGGTGTAGATCTCCCGGGCGGCCGAGACGAGAGCGGCCCGGTTGCGCGCCGCCGCCTTCGGCCCGGCGTTGGCGGGCCGCCGCGCGTCGGGGAGGGGTCGCTGCGTCACACCGGGAGAATATCCGGACGTCGCGCGAGGCACGACTGAAGCCGGCCGGCGGAAGTCCCGGCTGCCGCTCAGCCGGCGTCGCGTCTGCGGTAGCGGATATGAGTGGTCAGCGGCGAGTGGAGCACCTCGACGGGATCGAAATCGAAGGTCTCGACGCCATCGAACAGGCGCTCGCCACCGCCGAGCAGGACGGGTGCGATGTCGAGGACGAGTTCATCGATCACACCGGCGTTGAGTGCCTGTCGAACCGTCGAGGCGCCGCCGGCGATGTCCACACCTGAACCGCCGGCGGCTTCGAGCGCCCGCGCGTAAGCGGCGTCGAAGCCTTCGGTGACGAAGTGGAAGGTGGTCCCCCCTTCCATCCGGATCGGTTCGTGGGCGTAGCGCGTGAGCACGAAAACCGGGGCGTGGTAGGGAGGCTCGGGGCCCCACCATCCGTCCCACGCCTCGTTCCACTCACCCCGGACGGGTCCGAACATGTTCCGGCCCATGACGTAGGCGCCGCGCGGGCGCATCAGCCAGCTGTCGGCCGTTTTGTCGGCCTCGGTCGCGCGCGGGTCGCCGATGTGCCAGCCGTGCAGTTCCTGTCCGCGCTTGCCCAGCGGATCGTCCCGGCTCTGGTCGGGTCCTGCGGCGAAGCCGTCGAGCGAGATCGACATGTGGCAGGTGGTGTCGGTCATCAGCTTCTCTCTCAAAGCGGCGGGTGCGGGTCGTCGTGAGGTCACCGGACCCCACGACACACAGACTGTCAGAGGCCACCGAACTCATCGCCGAGGACGCCGTCACCCGCGCCGCCGAGGAAGAGGGCGTGGGAGGACCATGCGAAGGAGGCCACGACGCCCAGGGACACCGGTGTGTCCCTCGTCGACGCCGAGCGCCCCAGCGCCCGCGCCGGACGGACGTCCAGGACATGCGTGCGGGACGGGCCGGGACACGGCGGGAGGGCCTTCGGCCGAGTCGTCCCGGCCGAAGGTCCTCCCTTGTGCCGCCTGCCGGTGAAGGTTGGGAAGACGATCACGAGGCAGGACGCTTCGGACGCTCAGGGCTTCAGCAGCAGTACGCCGGTGCGCGCTCGGCCACGTCCTGCCGGTTGACGACCGCCCACATGGCCTCGGTGCAGCCGACCTTCTCGTTCTTGTACTGCGGGTAGAAGGCGTGCTCCCAGGCGTCGAAGACCAGGACCGGCACCGAACCCCGGCCGACGTCGCCCTGGTGGCCGTGGACCTGCTCCACGATCAGCCGGCCGCTCAGCGGCTCGTAGGCGAGGACACCCCGGCCCGAACCCCGCGTAATCGCGGCGGCCTTGGTGAGCTGGGCCTCGAAACCGGCGAAGGAGCCGAACGCCTCGGCGAGCTGCTCCGGCGTGTCATCGGCGCCGGTGACGCCGGACCTCGCTCGCCGTACCGTTCACGACACGCTCGGCCGCGCTTCCCGGATGCCGGACGGTGCTCTTCCTTTCGCGGTGCCACCCCGTAAGCTGCCCGCAGCAGCTGGTTCGCCCCGTCCGCCAGGCGGGGAGTCGCAAGAGGGAACCCGGTGGGAATCCGGGACTGCCCCGCAGCGGTGAGCGGGAACGACCGCCGTCATGAGCACTGGGTCCGACGTACCGGGCCCGGGAAGCGACGGCCAGTAGGTGTCCTCCGGCAAGGAGGACGTGCCCGCGAGTCCGAAGACCTGCCAACTGCCCGCGCGCGGACCGTTCCGTGCGCGGACATCCCGGTGACCTCGAGGGCGGGTCGGCGTACACACCGGACGGAACGACCGTGCCTGTGCCGCACGGGACCGTGGCCGTCCGGTTCGTCACGTCCTTCGCGCTCTCGTCCCGTCCCGGGATCTCAGGGATTCATCTCGCGAAGGAGATCTCCGTGACACCGAAGTCCGCAGCCGCGAAAGCACGGGCCACCGTGTACGGCTACCCCCGCCAGGGCCAAAACCGGGAACTGAAGAAGGCGATCGAGGGCTACTGGAAGGGCCGCGTCACGGCCGACACCCTCCGGGCGACCGCCGCCGAACTCCGGCGGAGCAACTGGCGACAGCTCGACGACGCCGGCGTCCACGAGGTGCCGACCGGCGACTTCTCGTACTACGACCATGTCCTCGACACCACCGTCATGGTGGGCGCGATTCCCGAGCGCCACCGCGCCGCCGTCACCGCGGACCCTCTCGACGGCTACTTCGCCATGGCCCGTGGTACCCAGGAGGTCGCTCCGCTGGAGATGACCAAGTGGTTCGACACCAACTACCACTACCTCGTGCCCGAGCTCGGTCCCGGCACCGTCTTCACGGCCGACTCCGGCAAACAGGTCGCCGAGCTGACGGAAGCCCTCGCGCAGAGGCTCACCGCGCGGCCCGTACTGATCGGGCCCGTCACGTACCTCCTGCTCGCCAAGCCCGCCCCGGGGGTGGCCGCGGACTTCGAACCGCTGACTCTCCTGGACCGGCTTCTGCCCGTGTACGCCGAGGTGCTCGCCGACCTGCGCGCGGCCGGCGCCGAATGGGTCCAGCTCGACGAGCCAGCGCTGGTGCAGGACCGTACCCCGGCCGAACTGAACGCCGCCGAGCGCGCCTACCGTGCCCTCGGCGCCCTCACCGACCGGCCGAAGGTCCTGATCGCCTCCTACTTCGACCGGCTGGGCGACGCCCTGCCGGTGCTGGCCAAGGCCCCGGTCGAGGGCCTCGCGCTGGACTTCACCGAGACCGCCGCGGCCAACCTGGACGCGCTGGCGGCCGTCGGCGGACTGCCCGGCAAGCGCCTGGTCGCCGGGGTCGTCAACGGCCGCAACATCTGGATCAACGACCTGCAGAAGTCGCTGTCCACTCTCGGCACCCTCCTCGGGCTCGCCGACCGTGTCGACGTGGCCGCCTCCTGCTCTCTGCTGCACGTCCCGCTGGACACGAACACCGAGCGGGACATCGACCCGCAGATCCTGCGCTGGCTGGCCTTCTCGAAGCAGAAGACCGCCGAGATCGTCACCCTCGCCAAGGGCCTCGCCCGGGGAATCCACACCGTCTCCGGTGAACTCGCCGCCAACCGCGCCGACCTGGCGTCCAGGGCTGGATCACCGATCACGCGTGACCGCGCCGTACGCGCCCGCACCGAAGCCGTGACGGACGCGGACACCCGCCGCTCCCAGCCGTACGCCGAACGCTCCGCGGCCCAACGGGCCCACCTCCGACTGCCCCTGCTGCCGACCACGACCATCGGCTCGTTCCCGCAGACCGGCGAACTGCGCGCCGCCCGCGCCGACCTGCGCGCCGGCCGTATCGGCACCGCCGGCTACGAGGAGCGCATCGAGGTGGAGATCCAGGAGGTGATCTCCTTCCAGGAGAAGACCGGAATCGACGTCCTGGTGCACGGCGAGCCCGAACGCAACGACATGGTGCAGTACTTCGCCGAGCAGCTCACCGGTTACCTCGCCACGCAGCACGGCTGGGTCCAGTCCTACGGCACCCGCTACGTCCGCCCGCCGATCCTGGCCGGCGACATCTCCCGCCCCGGGCCGATGACCGTGCGCTGGACCACGTACGCGCAGTCCCTCACCGGCCGCCCGGTCAAGGGCATGCTCACCGGGCCGGTCACCATGCTCGCCTGGTCCTTCGTCCGCGACGACCAGCCGCTCGGCGACACCGCCCGGCAGGTCGCGCTCGCCCTGCGCGACGAGGTGAACGACCTGGAGGCCGCGGGCACTTCGGTCATCCAGGTGGACGAACCCGCCCTCCGGGAGGCCCTGCCGCTGCGCGCCGCCGACCGGGCGGGATACCTGCTGTGGGCGACCGAGGCGTTCCGGCTCACCACCGCCGGCATCCGCCCGGACACACAGATCCACACCCACATGTGCTACGCCGAGTTCGGCGACATCGTCCGGGCCATCGACGACCTCGACGCCGACGTCATCAGCCTGGAGGCCGCCCGCTCGCACATGCAGGTCGCCCGCGAACTCGCCGCCCACGGCTACCCGCGTGAGGCCGGACCGGGCGTGTACGACATCCACTCCCCCCGCGTCCCCAGCGCCGGCGAGACCGCGGGCCTGCTGCGGACCGGCCTCGAGGCGATCCCCGCCGAGCGGCTCTGGGTCAACCCCGACTGCGGTCTGAAGACCCGCGCCTGGCCGGAGACCCGGGCCTCCCTGGAGAACCTGGTCGCCGCCGCCCGCACCGTCCGGGGCGAACTGCCCGTCTCCTGACCGAAGAAGGCAGTGGGCCGGGACGCCACACGCGTCCCGGCCCCATCCGGCGCCAAAGTCCCCGCGGCCGGCCGCGAACGGCGCGAGGACACCGCCCCCGGCCGTCGCGGGACCGCCGCGGAACAACCTCGGGAATTCATCTCGGCCGGGCGGGCTGTCTCGCGAGGTCATCGAGCGGAACGGCTTTTCGCCGTCCGCGAGTTGTCGCCCGACGGCTCCCCGACCCGCTCAGGGGCCGACCGGGTCCGCCGTATGCGTTCCCGGCGTTCTCCCGGGCCGGGACGCGAAATGACGCCGTCTCAGATGGTCGGGGTGTCGTCGACGACCGGCCTGTGAACCTCGACGACCGGCTTCCATCCCGCGGAGAACTCGATGAAGTCCGCACGGGTGGGGTAGGTGTCGATCGCGCGCCGGTCACGCTTGGGGCTGTCGCCCCCCTTGCGGCCCCGGGGAATCTGCTCCTCGAAGATGTCGACCTTCACGTCGGGAACCTCCTTGAGGCCCTGGCGCCAGATCTGCACGACGTCGGCGCCGAACGCCTGCCGGGCCGCGGCGTAGAGGGCCGTGAGGGCACCCTTGTCCCCACCGGGGACGAACAGTGCCAGGTCCAGCACGACACCGGCGGACTGGAGAACCTCGATGGTCACCGGGCCGTTCTCGTCGGCCAGGTAGATTCCGGCATCATTCTCGTCGTCGGGAAGACAGGACACCTCTTCCTGGAATACGGTCCTCGCCGTGATCGAGCCGCCTTCGAAATCCCCGCCGGACGCGGTCAGAAAAGCAGGGACATAGCAGTCGGGAAGTTTGAGTTCTGCCGTGTCGGCGGAAACGAATATCCTGTCTTTCACGCCGAGTTTCGTCACCTCCTCCAGCGAGAGGCGGCGAGCGGCAATCTTCTCCTTGTTCACGATTTCCCTCTCAGGTTGCACTATCCCTCCGAGCGAGGACGCTATCACGAAACCGTGAGGTCAACTGCCCAGTAATCCTTGGGTAAATGGCCTCCGATGACCTGCACAGGAGGATATCGAAGCGAGTGCCGGTCGGCGTTAGCACGCATCCGCCGGGTAGTGTCTCTCGTCATGACGCCGGAGATCAACTGGCGGTTGCATTTCGGCGCATTGAGTAACACCGGGGAACCAAAGAGAGTTTACGGCAGATATCACCCATAGCCCCTTCGGGGGCGGCAGGGTAAAGGGGCACCCCACTCGCGGTCAGCGCATCCTTCTCCGCGGTTTCAGAGGAACGTTCGGCAGCTCGGGCGCGGGCAGCGGGGCACCGTCGTAGCCATGGACCTCGCCGAAGCGGGTTCCGTTCGTCCAGTCCTCGCGGGCCTGGACGATGTCGTCGTGGGTGCGGCCGATGAAGTTCCACCACATGACGATCTCCTCCGCGAACGGCGGGCCGCCCAGGAGGAGCAGGCGGGACGGGCCCGTCGCGCGGTTGGCCAGGGTGAGGGTGGTGCGGCCGGGGGGTGTGTAGCCGAGCTCCGCCGGTTGCAGGGGTGTGCCGGCGAGGAGGATGTCGCCGGTGTCGACCAGGACTCCGTGTTCGAAGGCGGGGTCCGCGGCCAGGGTCACGGTGGCGCCCGGGTCCAGGGTGATCTCGGCGCCGAGCAGCGGGGTGAAGGTGGGCACCGGTGAGGTGTCACCGGCCAGGGTGCCCAGGAAGACGCGTGCCTCGCCGCCGTCGAGCGGCACCGGGGCGGGGACGTGGTGCTGGAAGTCCCTGGGGGCGTCGCGGTGTTCGCCGGGCAGTGCCACCCACAGCTGCGCGCCGTGCAGGACCGTGGTGTTCCGGGTGGAGACCTCGGAGTGGCTGATGCCGTGTCCGCCCGTCATGAGGTTGAGTTCGCCGGGGCGGACGAAGGCATGGCTGCCGAGGCTGTCGCGGTGTTCGATCTCGCCGCTGAACAGCCAGCTCACCGTCTGCAGTCCGGTGTGCGGATGCGGTGGTACGACCATGCCGCCGGAGTCGGTGACGTCGTCGGGGCCGTAGTGGTCGGCGAAGCACCAGGCGCCGATCAGGCTCCGGGCCCGCTGGGGCAGGGTCCGCCGTACCCGCATGGCCCGGGGCCCGCCGAGGGGTACGTCCCTGGGGGTGAGGATCTCGATGCCGGGCGGGGGCGGTCCGTCGACGTCCG
The DNA here is from genome assembly GCF_000718785.1 of Streptomyces sp. NRRL WC-3626. Taxonomy (GTDB): domain Bacteria; phylum Actinomycetota; class Actinomycetes; order Streptomycetales; family Streptomycetaceae; genus Streptomyces; species Streptomyces edwardsiae. Next base: position 100,312 of record NZ_JOCA01000026.1, read on the forward strand.
CGCCGCAGACCTTCTCCACCGGGTGCGTCTCCGTGTTGCTCATGCCCTGCCCCTCCGCCACCCTGCAAAGTCCGGAATTCAACTTCATGGTCGATCATAGGACCGGTGCCCCAGGATCGCGCGCCGGCGGCCGGGAGACACCGGCGGCACGCGGGGCACGTCTGCGAGAATGGGCCGATCGCTCGTCGTACGACTGGAGCACGCACGGTGTCGCCACAGCACGAAACCCCCGCCCCCGCCGGGTCCCGCGAGGAACTGCGGGCCGACTGCGCCGACTGCTTCGGGCTGTGCTGTGTGGCCCTGCCGTTCGCCCGCTCCGCGGACTTCGCCGCCGACAAGGCCGCCGGGCGGGCCTGCGGCAACCTCCGGACGGATTTCGGCTGCGGCATCCATGAGCGGCTGCGCGACGAGGGCTACTCCGGCTGTACCGTCTTCGACTGCTTCGGCGCCGGGCAGAAGGTGTCGCAGGTGACCTTCGGCGGCACCGACTGGCGCCGGGCGCCGGGGTCGGCGCGCGCCATGTTCGAGGTCTTCCCGGTGATGCGGCAGCTGCACGAGCTGCTCTACTACGTCACCGAGGCGCTCGGTCTCGCGGCGGCCCGGCCCGTCCACGAGGAGCTGGGGCGGGCACGGGCCCGGATCGACGGTCTGACCCGGGGCAGTGCCGAGTCGGTCACCGGGCTGGACGTGAACGCGCTGCGGGGTGAGGTCAACCCGCTGCTGCTGCGGGCGAGCGAACTCACCCGGGCGCGGGTCCCGGGCCGCCGCAGGAATCACCGCGGGGCCGATCTGATGGGCGCGAGGCTGTCCGGCGCCGATCTCAGGGGCGCGAGCCTGCGCGGCGCGCTGCTCGTGGCCGCCGACCTCGGCGGGGCGGATCTGCGCGAGGCCGATTTGATCGGGGCCGACCTGCGCGACGCGGACGTGCGGGGCGCCGACCTCACCGGCGCCCTGTTCCTCACCCAGGCGCAGCTGAACGCGGCCCGGGGCGACGCGGCCACCGTGCTGCCCGCCGGGCTCAGCCGCCCCGCGCACTGGTGAGTCCGGCGAGCACCTTGTCCGGGGTGAGCGGGAGTTCTCGGTAGCGGACGCCCGTGGCGTGGTGGACGGCGTTGCCGACGGCGGCCGCGCTGCCCACGTTGCCGATCTCGCCGATCCCCTTGCTGCCCATGGGGTTGAGGTGGGCGTCGTCCTCGTCGATCCAGTGCGCTTCCACGGCGGGTACGTCGGCGTGGGCGGGCACGTGGTACGACGCGAGGTCGGACTCGGTGAAGTCACCGAACGCGGCGTCCATGGTGCTGCCCTCGGTCAGCGCCATGCCCAGCCCCATCACCATGCCGCCGATGAACTGGGAGCGTGCGGTGCGGGCGTTGAGGACGCGTCCGGCGGCGAAGACCCCGAGCATCCGGCGCACCCGTACCTCGCCGGTGACGGTGTCGACGGTGACCTCGGCGAAGTGCGCCCCGAAGGCGTGCCGGGCGTAGGGGCTCTCGGCGTTCGCCCGGCCGTCGGTGTCGGCGCGGGCGGTGACGCCCTCGGCGGGCAGCCTGCCGGTGAGTCCGCCGAGCAGGCCGCCGAGCCTGGTGCAGGCGTCGTGCACGGCCCAGCCCCAGGAGGCGGTGCCGGAGGATCCTCCGGCGAGGGAGGCCGACGGCAGCTCGCTGTCCCCGATCTCGGTCCGTACCCGCTCCAGGGGCACGCCGAGGGTGTCGGCCGCGACCTGGGCGAGGACGGTACGGGCTCCCGTGCCGATGTCGGTGGCGTTGATCCGTACGGTGAAGGTGCCGTCCGGCAGTGCCCGTGCCTCGGCGGTGGACGGCTGGACGAGGACGGGGTAGGTGGCCGCGGCGACGCCGGTGCCGACGAGCAGCGGGCCCTCCGTCCGCGCACCGGGGCGGGGGTCCCTGCGGTCCCAGCCGAAGCGGCGGGCGCCCTCGCGCAGGCATGCGGCGAGGTTCCTGCTGCTGAAGGGTTTCCCGCTGTCCGGTTCCCGGTCGGGTTCGTTGCGCAGACGCAGTTGTACGGGGTCCATGCCGAGGGCGGTGGCGAGTTCGTCCATCGCGGACTCCAGGGCGTACATGCCGGGGCTTTCGCCGGGGGCGCGCATCCACGAGGGGCTCGGTACGTCGAGCCGGACCACGCGGTGGAGCGTACGGCTGCTCGGGGTGGCGTACATGACGCGTGCGGGGACCGCGGCCTGTTCCACGAACTCCTTGATACGGGAGCTGTGGGTGACGATGTCGTGGGTCAGACCGGTCAGCCGGCCGTCGGGGCCCGCGCCGAGGCGGAGCCGGTGCAGGGTGGGGGCCCGGTGGCCGACGACGGCGGCCAGCTGCCGGCGGGGCAGGGCCACGGTCACGGGGCGGCCGGTCTCGCGGGCGGCCATGGCGGCGAGGACGACGTCGGGTCGCGGGGTGCCCTTGGAACCGAAGCCGCCGCCCACATGGCGGGTGTCGACGGTGATCCGGTCCTCGGGCAGTTCGAACAGGGCGGCGAGTGTGGCGCGTACGGCGTTGCCGCCCTGGCTGGAGGTGTGCACGACGAGCCGGTCCCCCTCCCAGTGCGCCGTGCTCGTGTGGGGCTCCATGGGGTGGTTGTGCAGCGGCGGCACCCGGTAGGAGACGTCGACGCGGACGGGCGCGGAGTCGACGGCCCCGTCGGGGTCGCCGTACTCGCGGCGGGCGGGGTGGCCGGCGTTGGCGGTCTCCGGTTCGTACGCCTCGGGGTGATCGGCGGTGAGGGTCACGTCGTGGTCCTCCACGGCGTACTCGACCCGTACGGCCCCGGCGGCGGCGCGGGCCTCCTCGAGGGTCCGGGCGACGACGAGGGCGACGAACCATCCCCGGTGCGGCACCCCCGGGTCCTGGAGCACGGCGAGGGTGGGGTCGCCGGGTTCGGTGAGCCGGGGGGCGTTCTCGTGGGTGAGGACGGTGAGGACGCCGGGCAGGTCCAGGGCGGCCGTGGTGTCGACGGCCGTGACCCGGCCGCGGGCGACGGTGGCCGGTACGGGCCAGGCGTGGGCGCGGCCGGGGAGGGGGTGCTCGGCGGCGTAGCGGGCTCCCCCGGTGACCTTCAGGTGTCCTTCGCGGCGTTCGGCGGCGGCGCCGAGTGCGGTGCCGGTCATCGGTCCTCCTGGGTACGGGCGGTCCGCGCGAGCCGGGTCAGGACGTCGACGGCGAGATTGCGGGCGAGGGGGACCTTGTAGCCGTTGTCCCGCAGCGGCCGGGCGGCCTCGAGTTCCAGGCCGACGGCGTGGGCGAAGGCGTCGGCGGTGGCCGGGGCGCCGCGCAGGGCGGCCTCGGCGCGTTCGGCCCGCCACGGCTTGTGGGCGAGCGCGCCGAAGGCGAGTCCGACGTGCGTGACGGTGCCGTCGTCCGCCGTGCCGAGGACCGCGGCGACGGAGGCCAGGGCGAACGCGTACGAGGCGCGGTCGCGGGCCTTGCGGTAGGCGGACGGCAGTGACGCGGTGGCGGCGGGGAGCAGCACGCCGGTGATCAGTTCACCGGGGCGGATCTCGGTGTCCCGCTCCGGGTGGTCGCCGGGCAGCCGGTGGAAGCGGTCCGCCGGGATCTCCCGGGCGCCGTCGTCGCCGAGGAGTTCCACGCGGGCGCCCAGGGCGGCGAGGGCGACGGACATGTCCGAGGGGTGGGTGGCGACGCAGTGTGCGGAGTGGCCGAGCACCGCGTGGTCGCGGTGGGTGCCCTCGCGGGCGCCGCAGCCGCTGCCGGGCTCGCGTTTGTTGCACGGTTTGGACAGGTCCTGGAAGTAGGGGCAGCGGGTGCGCTGGAGCAGGTTGCCGCCGGTGGTGGCGGCGTTGCGCAGCTGTCCGGAGGCGCCCGCGAGGAGGGCCTGGGACAGGGCGGGGTAGCGGTCGCGCACCAGGGGGTGGGCCGCGAGGTCGCTGTTGCGGACGGTGGCGCCGACGCGCAGCGAGCCGTCGGGGAGTTCCTCGACGGTGTCCAGGGGCAGCCGGGTGACGTCGACGAGGACGTCGGGGCGTTCCACGCCGAGTTTCATCAGGTCGACGAGGTTGGTGCCGCCGCCGAGGCAGCGGGCGCCCGGATGCGCGGCGAGCGCCCCGGTGGCCTCCTCGACGGTGCCGGCCCGCACGTATGCGAAGGGTTTCACTCAGCTCACGTCCTCGACGGCCTCGACGATGTGCGGGTAGGCGCCGCAGCGGCAGAGGTTGCCGCTGAGCCGCTCGCGGATCTCGGCGGCGTCCAGCGGGACGGGCCGTCCCGAGGGGGCGGCCGGGTCGGTCACGTGGGACGGGTGTCCCGCCGCGGCCTCGGCGAGGGCGCCGACGGCGGAACAGATCTGGCCCGGTGTGCAGTAGCCGCACTGGAAGGCGTCCCGGTCGAGGAAGGCCCGCTGCAGGGGGTGCGGGGTCTCGCCGCCGTCGGTGAGGCCCTCGACCGTGGTGACCTCGCGGCCGTCGAGGGTGACGGCGAGGAGCAGACAGGTGTTGACGCGGCGGCCGTCGACGAGGGCGGTGCAGGCCCCGCACTGGCCGTGGTCGCAGCCCTTCTTGGCGCCGGTGAGGCCGAGGTCCTCGCGCAGGAGGTCCAGCAGGACCCGCCGGTGGTCGAGGTGGAGGGTGTGCGGCTTGCCGTTGACCGTGAGGGTCGTTTCCGAGCGGTGCACGGGGATCGCCTTTCCGAAGGGGTGTCAGCCGGCGGCGTTGTCGACGCGCAGCCGGATCTGTTCCTCCAGGCGCCGGAGGCTGCTGTCCAGGGCGTCGGTGACGGCCTTCTCGCCCGGGTCGTGGCCGGCGTCGAAGAAGGAGAGGTGCACGGTGACCTGGCTGGCCCCGCTGTCGATGCCGGCGACCTGGAGCCAGCCGGCGTAGCCGCCCTGCTCGCGCGTGCCCCATTCGAGCCGCATCTGGTCCGGCCGGGCGCGGAACAGGGCGGAGGTGTCCTCGTCCAGGCGGTCCTCGTGCACGGTGACGGCGGGGAGCTCCTCCGCGTGCACGTGCAGGGCTTCGGGCAGCCAGTCGCCCATCTGGTCGACGTTCGCCGCCTGGTCGAAGACGTGCTCGGGGTCGGCGGGCATCGTGTGGGAACGCTCGTACTCGGTCATCGCGGTACCGTCCGTGGGTTCGGGTGCCCGGCGGTACGGGGTGGCTTGCCGAAGACCGCCCGGTGCACCTCGTTCGGGTGTGCGCCGGCTTCCTGACGCGAGTGTCGTCCGCGCCGTCGCTGTCCGCCACCGAGACGGGCTCGCCACGGCCGGCGGGGTGTGGCGGCTACGGGTACCCCGCGCGGACCCGGGTGATGCGGCCGGATCGAGTAGGCGGTACGGCCGTACCGAGTACGCGTACTCAGGCGCGGCAGGGCGGGCGCGTACGAGGCTGACCGGCAGGAAATCCGTCTGCCGGAAGGACGTCCCTTGCTCAGCCGTACCGCCGCCGTCCTGCTGCCGCTGTTCGGGCGGCTCACCGTGACCCGTGAGACCGACGGGCCGTTCCCCACGGGCAGTGTCTTCGTCGCCAACCATGACTCGATGGCCGATCCGGCGCTCGTGCTGGCCGCCCTGCGCCGGGTGGGCGTGACACCGGCCGTGCTGGCGACGGCGGGGCTGTGGCGCGTACCCGTGCTGGGGCGTGCCCTGGCGCGGGGCGGGCATGTCCCGGTGCACCGGGGGTCGGCCCGGGCCGCGGACGCGCTGGAGGCGGCGGCGCGGGCGGTGCGGTCGGGGCGGCATGTGCTCATCTACGCGGAAGGGGGGCTGCCGTCGCGCCGGGACGCGGGGTGCGCCGCGCCCCTGCCGTTCCGTACCGGGCTGGCCCGGCTCTCGGCGGCCACCGGGGCGGCGGTCGTGCCCGTGGGGCAGGCGGGGGCGCGGCGGCTGGCCTCCGGTACGGCCGCGAAGCAGGTGGCCGGTGTGCTCACCGCCCCGCTGCGCCGGCCCCGTCTCCATGTGCACATCGGCAGCCCCGTGCGCCTTCCGCCCGGTACGGAGAGCGGCACCAAGACGGCGCACCGCATGGTGGACGCCGCCTGGCGGCGGGCCGCCCGGGCCGCGGGCGAGCCGGTCCGGGGCGGCTGACCGGGCGCTACTGGTCGTCGGTGCGGTCGGTCAGGCGTGCGTAGCGCTGACGGGCGGCCTGCGGGCTGCGCAGTCCGAGGCCGAAGGCGATCTCCGGCCAGGTCATGCCGCGTCCGCGCGCCATCTGCAGGAGGCCCAGCTCCAGTTCGTCCATCTCCGCGCGGGCACGCGGTACGAGGGTCAGCGCGGCGGTGATGTCCGCGTGGTCCACCTCGGGCTCGCCGTCCTCGGGCAGCGCGGCGCCGCTGAGCAGGAACGCCACGAGCCGGACCGCCTCGTGCGGGCCGAGCACGCCGGGGTGGATCTGCCGGCGGCGCTGTGCGTCCGTGGCCGCGTGCCGTTCGGCGATGCGGAACAGCGAGGTGTACACCCGCTGCACGCGCGCCGCGTCGGAACTCGGCGGGGTGAAGGGGTCGTCGGGCTGTGCGGGAGTGGTCGGAGTCATGCGCCGAGCCTCCCAGGGGAAACATTTTGTTGTCAACGGAAAATTGTCTCGGGATGACCGATGACTTCGCCCACGGCGGCACGTCTACCTGTGCGACAGACTCACCCACCCGGACAGAGGGACGACACCATGAGCACCGAGACCGCCTTCTCCTACCACCTGACCCGCACGCTGGACGCCCCCGTGAGCAGGGTGTGGCAGGCGTGGACCACCCCCGACCGGTACGCCCGCTGGTCCTACGCCGCCCCCGGCTCCGTCGAGCAGGACGTACGGCCGGGCGGCGCCTGGAAGGCCACCATGGTCACGCCGGACGGCGGGCAGTTCCCGCTGACCGGGTCCTACCTCGAGGTCGAGGAGAACCGCCGGCTGGTGGTGGGCATGGACGTGCCCGGCAAGGACGCGCAGACGGCGATGACCGTGGAACTCGACGAGGACGGCCCGCGGACGCGCATCGCGCTCCACCAGACCTGCGACACGGTGGAGGAGCGGGACATGGCCGAGCAGGGCAGCACCATGCTCCTCGACAGCCTGACCGCCTTCCTCGCCGAGGGCGCCGGCGCCTGACCGGGCTCGCGTGGTCGGAGTCGGCCGCCGGTGCGACGCTGGGGTGGAGAGGTTCCGAGGATCAGAGCCCTGGAGGGAGACCGATGGGACGTGACGTCCCGGCGCTCACCTTCACCCGCGAGGACCGCCGCCGCTACCGGATCAAGATGCAGGAATGCCTCGACACGTTCGCGCAGATGCTGCGCGAGTCACGGTTCGAGGCCGAGCGGCCCCAGGTGGGGCTGGAGATCGAACTGAACCTGGTGGACGACCGGGCCGAGCCCGCGATGCGCAACACCGATGTGCTGGAGGCGATCGCGGACCCGGCCTGGGACACCGAGCTGGGCCGGTTCAACCTCGAGATCAACGTCCCGGCGCGCCGGCTCACCGCGGGCGGTCCCGACTCCTGGGAGTCCGAGATCCGCGCGGCGCTGAACCACGCGGAGGAGCGTGCCCGGCCGATCGGCGCCCGGCTGATCATGACGGGCATCCTGCCCACCCTGCGGCAGGAGGACGTGGGCGCGGGGGCGCTGTCGGAGAACCCCCGCTACCGGCTGCTCAACGACCAGATCTTCGCCGCCCGCGGGGAGGATCTGCGCATCGAGGTCACCGGCATCGACCGGCTGCGGACCTACGCGGACTCGATCACTCCGGAGGCCGCCTGCACCAGCACGCAGTTCCACCTCCAGGTGTCACCGGAGCAGTTCGCCGGCTACTGGAACGCGGCGCAGGCGATCGCCGGGGTCCAGGTCGCGCTCGCCGCCAACTCCCCCTTCCTGTTCGGCAAGGAGCTGTGGCACGAGACCCGGATCCCGCTGTTCGAGCAGGCCACCGACACCCGCCCGGAGGAGATCAAGGTGCAGGGCGTACGGCCCCGGGTGTGGTTCGGGGAGCGCTGGATCACCAGCGTCTTCGACCTCTTCGAGGAGAACCTGCGCTACTTCCCCGCCCTGCTCCCCCTGTGCGACGAGCAGAACCCCGCGCAGACCCTGGAGCGCGGCGACATCCCCGAACTCGGGGAGCTGACCCTGCACAACGGCACCATCTACCGCTGGAACCGCCCGGTCTACGCCGTCGCCCAGGACAGACCGCATGTGCGGGTGGAGAACCGGGTGCTGCCCGCCGGGCCGACCGTCGCCGACACGCTCGCCAACGGCGCCTTCTACTACGGGCTCACCCGCGCCCTGGTGGAGGAGGACCGTCCGGTGTGGTCGCGGATGTCGTTCTCGGCCGCCGAGGACAATCTGCGGACGGCGGCCCGGTACGGCATCGACGCCCGGCTGTACTGGCCGGGAATGGGCGAGGTGCCGGCGTCCGAACTGGTGCTGCGGCGGCTGCTGCCGCTCGCCCACCGGGGGCTGGAGCGGTCCGGTATGGACGACGCCTGGCGGGAGCCGCTGCTCGGTGTCATCGAGCAGCGCTGCGTCACCGGCCGCAACGGGGCGGTGTGGCAGAAGGAGATGTTCCATCACATCGAGGCGTCCGCGCACTGCGGCCGTCACGAGGCGCTGCGGCTCATGACACGGCAGTACATCGACTACATGCACCTCAACGCCCCGGTCCACACCTGGCCCGTCGACTGATCGGGGCGGGTGCCCGGACCGGGGCGCCGGTGGCGTCCGCGCCGGTGTCGGTGGGCGCCGGTGTCAGTGGGCGGCGGTGCGGTCCAGGATCGCCGTCACCTCGCGGCGTACCTCCTCCCGGGCCTCGGCGGGCAGCGATCCGAGGTCCGTGCCCTCCAGGGCCGCGAGCACCTCGTCGGTCCCGGTGCCGCGGGGCGTGGTCTCGCTGATCACCTCGTAGCCGTCCCGGACGGCTATGAAGAGGCGGTGGCCGCCGTCGTCACCGGTGTGTACGGCGGTGGCGACGACGAAGGGCGGCGGGCCGCCCGCCTCACCGGCCGCCTTGTAGTAGCCGCTGGCCACGGGGTCGCGCCAGCGGATGCCGAGCAGCAGCGGGCGCTTGGCCACCGCCTCGGACAGATCGGTCTCGTAGGCGCCGTCCGGGTCCAGTACGGTCGCCCGTGCGTCCAGGACCAGCGCGGCGGGCAGCAGACAGCGCAGGGTGCTGCCCACGATGTTCCCGCCGACGGTCGCCGTCCGGCGTACGGCGCCGGTGCCCACGGTGGAGGCGGCCCGGCGCAGGACGTCCGGCACCCGGTCGTCCACCTGGTGCAGCAGCACGGCGGCGCCCAGCGCCTCGCGTGCTATGTGGTTGGCCTCGGGGAGCCTGCGCAGGGACATGGCCTGCTCGGGAAAGCCGTCGCGTTGCCACAGGGCCCACACGAGGGTGGCTCCGCCGACGGGCACCGCTCCGTCGGCCAGATACCGCTGAGCTTCGGACAGGGTGGTGGGCAGACGCAGCAGCACGACGGTCGACCTGCTTTCCTGAACAGGAGCGGGGAGCACGGCACTTCACGCAGCCGATGATCACGGGCACTGCATTGTCCATACCCACGCGGGGGCGCATCCAGGGCTCACGGTCTCGCCGGGTGCGCGCGCCCGCGGTCACTGGAGCCGGCGGATCTCCCCGCGCACCCGGTAGAAGCCGCCCGCCGCCGGGTGCAGCGCGTCCACGACGTAGCGTGCGCCGGGCACGCGTATCGCGCGCGGGAACTGCACGTTCCAGGAGTCGTCGTAGCCGTCGGAGAGGACGTGGACGCGCAGCCGCCCGTTCTGCTGGACGCATTCGACGACGACGGAGCCGGAGGGGGCCTGGGCGACGGTCGTCACCGCGGTGGCGGTCGTGGCCGGAGCGTAGGTCGGCAGGGCCGCGGCGAGCTTGACGTCCCGCGCGACCGGCACCGTGCCCTGCTGTGCCGCGGCGACGGCGGTCTCGCTCGCGTCCACGCACACCAGGGAGCCGTCGGTGGTCACCAGGTACAGCCGCTCGTCGCGGTACTGCATGGACAGGGCCGAGCCGCCTCCCGTGCCGAGCTTCCACAGCCGGGTGCCGTCCCGGTCGAAGCAGTAGACGGACGACGAGGAGTCCCCGGCGAACACGTACCGCCCGCCGGGGGAGGCGGCGCAGGAGTAGACGGCGCTGTCGCAGGCGTAGGTGGCCTCGATGGTGCCGGTCGCCTTCGACAGCCGCTGCACCACACGGTGGGCCGTGCCGGCGTAGACGGTGTCGTCCTCCTGCCAGCCGAACAGCACTCCGCCGCGGGTGGGGGTGTGCCACAGTTCGCCGCCGCCGTCGGGCGCGTAGGCGGTGACGCCCTCGAAGTGGCCGTGGTAGACGGCCCGGTCGTCGGCACGGACCATCCAGGCGTGGGCGCCCCGGCTGCGGCGGGACCACTGGTGCTCGTCCTCGTGGTCGATGACGGTGAGGCCGCCGGAGCGGTCCGACACGTTCAGCACGCCCTCGTGGATGTCCAGCCAGAAGATGTCGACGTCCGCGGAGATGTCGTAGGCGGCGAACGGCAGTTTCGAGGAGAGGTCGTAGACCCGGCCGTCGTCGCAGCCCGCGTAGATCCAGAAGTCGTCGGCGACCAGGCACTTCACCCCGTCGGGCAGGCTGAACCGGGCCAGTGTGTTGCCCTCGTGGTCCAGGGTGAAGACGTCGCCGGACTGATTGCCGACCCAGCAGTGCTCGTCGTCGACGTGGATGCCGAACGCCGAGGAGCCGGTGCCGAACCGCCACAGCACCGGGGCGACGGCACGCGCGGTGGACGGGGCGGAGGTCACCTGACGGCGGGTCACCGCGCGCGGGGCGCGCTGCCCCCGCACCGCCGGCTCGTACCCCTTGCGGACCTTCTCCCCCACCTTCTTGGCGGCGGCGGCCTGTGCCTTGGCCGCCGTGGGGAACGTCGTGATCTGGGTCTGTCCCGCGGCGCCGATCCGGCCGTAGCGCACCGTCACGGTCGTGCCGTCGACCGTGACCTCGTAGAACTTGTGCGCGGCGCCGTCCTCCTGCGACAGCTCCAGATACGTCGTCGACACCGCGGAACCCGCAGACATGGCAAAACCCTCCCCGGACGGAACCCGCGGCCGATCCGCCGGTTCCACTGATCACACCGTAGGCCCCGTCACTGACAACGGGGGCGGGCGCGGGTCGTGCCGGGCCGCCGTCAGACGCCGAACTCCGCCGGGGAGAGGTTGAGGGCGGCGCAGGCGTCACGGATGGCGTACTGCTCGGACGCCTCGAAGCTGCCGTCGGCTCCGGCGACGACCATGCCGGTCTGGACGACGGCGCGGGCCTCGACGGGCTTCTTCGCCGCCTTGGCGATGTCCTCCAGCGCCCTGGCCTTGCCGAGTTCGAAGTTGGCGGTGAGCCGGTCCACGTGCTCGTTGAACCGCTTGCGGAGCTGGTCCGGGGGGAAGTTCTGCAGCACCTCGTTGGAGACGATGAGTTCCTCCACGCGCTGCCGCTCGGACGGGTCGACGCGCCCGTCCGCCGCGGCGACCAGGGCGCACATCGCCATGCTGGCGTCGCGGTAGGCGCCGCTCTTGAGCTCCGCCTTGGCCGACGCGAGCTGGGTCTTGAACAGCCCCATCAGCTGGGCCTTGGAGCCGCCGCGCGAGGAGGAGCCGTGTCCCTGCTGGTGTGCGCCGCTCCCCGTCCGTCCGCCCTGGGACTGCTGGAGAGCCTTGGCCTGTTCCTTGAGCCGGTCGAACATCGCCACTGGGTGCCACCTCGTCTGTCGCTGTCTCGGTCGTCCGGTCAAACGGACGCGGCCACGCGCATGTTCCCGGACGGCAAAAGAAATGCAAAGTCCCTCCGGGGACCGCGCCGCGGGAGCCGGGGCGTGACGGTGAACGGCCGGAACGTGCGGCGGCCCCGGACCGTCCGGTCCGGGGCCGCCGTGTGCGCGGTCACCGCGGTCAGCGGTCAGCCGACCGTCCACTTCTGGTTGGCGGCGCCGGTGCAGGTCCAGATCTGCAGGCGGGTGGCGTTGGCGGAGCTGTTGCCGGTCACGTCCAGGCACTTGTCGGCCTGC
>NZ_JOCA01000027.1 GCF_000718785.1 Streptomyces sp. NRRL WC-3626
CTGGGTTGATAGGCCGGATATGGAAGCACGGTAACGTGTGGAGTTGACCGGTACTAATAGGCCGAGGGCTTGTCCTCAGTTGCTCGCGTCCACTGTGTTAGTTCTGAGACAACGACCGTTGTCGGCTTTGAGCAGAACAGACAAAAGAAAAGTGTGCTTGTTCGCTCGAAACCATTAGGGTTTCGGTGGTCATAGCGTAGGGGAAACGCCCGGTTACATTTCGAACCCGGAAGCTAAGCCTTACAGCGCCGATGGTACTGCAGGGGGGACCCTGTGGGAGCTGGGACCAGGGGTCCTTTTTTTATTTATGCTTGCAGTACCGAAGACAGGAGTCACCGATGTCCACCAACTCTCCCGACGACCGACCGGAGCGCGACCAGCGCCGACGGGACAGTGGTGACCGTGGCGGTCGGAGCGCGGATCGCGGCGGTTTCCGCCGCGACAACGACCGTGGTGGCTTCCGTCGTGACGACCGCCGTGATGACCGGCGAGGCGATGACCGCGGTGAGCGTGGTGGCTTCCGCCGGGACGACAACCGCGGTGGCGGGCACGTGCGTCGGGACGACCGCGACCGTGACCGCGGGCCGCGTCGTGACGACCGTGGCGACCGCCCCTCGTTCCGCCGCGACGACCGCAGGGACGACCGCCCTTCGACAACCGCGGTGGCGGGTACGCGCGTCGGGACGACCGCGACCGTGACCGCGGGCCGCGTCGTGACGACCGTGGCGACCGCCCCTCGTTCCGCCGCGACGACCGCAGGGACGACCGCCCTTCCCTTCCGTCGTGACGAGCGGAGGGATGACCGACGGGACGACCGCGGTGACCGTCCGGCCTTCCGTCGTGACGACCGTGGCGACCGCAGGGACGACCGTCCCTCCTTCCGTCGCGACGACCGAGGCGAGCGCCGCGACGACCGCCGGGACGACCGTCCCTCCTTCCGTCGCGATGACCGAGGCGACCGCGGTGACCGCCCGACCTTCCGGCGTGACGACCGTGGTGACCGGCGTGACGACCGTGGTGACCGCGGTGGTTTCCGGCGCGACGACAATCGTGGTGAGCGTGGCGGTTTCGGCCGGCGGGACGACAGCCGCGGCGGCGACCGTGGTGGCTTCCGTGGCCGGGACGACCGTGGGCCCCGCAGGGACGACCGGGGCGGACGTCCCGGAGGTTTCCGTGGGCGCGACGACCGGCACGGTGGCGGGCGCTTCCGTGAGGAGCGGGACCGGGACCGTGAGCCGATCAAGCGGCTGCCGATCCCGGAGGACGTCACCGGCGAGGAGATCGACAAGGACGTACGGCAGGAGCTGCTGAGCCTGCCCAAGACGCTCGCCGAGGACGTCGCCAAGAACCTGGTGATGGTCGCCCGGCTGATCGACGAGGACCCCGAGGGCGCCTACGGCTACTCCAGGGTGGCCCTGCGGCTGGCCTCGCGTGTCGCCGCCGTACGGGAGGCCGCCGGGTTCGCCGCGTACGCGAACCAGAAGTACGCCGAGGCGCTCGCCGAGTTCCGGGCCGCCCGGCGGATGACCGGGACCGTGGAGCTCTGGCCCCTCATGGCCGACTGCGAGCGTGGACTCGGACGGCCGGAGAAGGCGCTGGACATGGCCGGCGCTCCCGAGGTGCAGAAGCTGGACAAGGCGGGGCAGGTCGAGATGCGTCTCGTCGCCGCCGGTGCCCGGCGTGACCTGGGCCAGCTGGACGCGGCGATCGTGACGCTGCAGAGCTCCGAGCTGGCGTCCCACTCCGTCCAGCCGTGGACCGCACGCCTGCGCTACGCCTACGCCGACGCGCTGCACGCGGCCGGCCGCAGCGACGAGGCGCGGGAGTGGTTCGCCAAGGCCGTCGAGGCCGACCGGGACGGCAGCACGGACGCCTCCGACCGGCTGGCCGAGCTGGACGGCGTCGAGTTCATGGACGCCCTCGTCGAGGACGAGACCGATGAGGCCGTCGAGGCCGAAGACACCACGGCGCCCGAGGACGACAAGGACTGACGTCCGCAGCGGGGAACGGAACGAAGGGGCGGGTCTCTCCGGAGGCCCGCCCCTTCGTCACAGGTCCAGCGCGCGCAGCACCAGTCCCGACGCCGGCTTCGGGCCGAACGACGTCGACTTGCGCGGCATCGTGACCCCCTGCCGGGCCAGATCGCGGACGACGTCCTCACGCACCGGATGCATCAGGACCGCCGTGCCGCCGTCGCGTTCCGCCTTCTCGACCGTGGCGGCCGTGTCGTGGATGTACGCGATGTGGGCGGGGGAGTCGGGCACGCGCCACACCTGGTCGAGGAGCGTGGCGTGCAGGACCGTCGCGTCCAGGCTGCGCCACGCCGCCGGGCGGTCCGACGGGACCGTACGGGCCAGCAGGTCCGGGTCGGGCCGGTCGACGAGATGGAAGGTGCCGTCCCCGGCGAGCAGGAAGGCGTTGCCCGCCGAGGCCGCCCCGCCCAGGACGTCCATCGCCCCGGCGAGCGGCGCGTCGACGCGCCGGACGCGGAACAGGCCGTCGAGCGCGGCCACGGCGTCCGCGACCGGAAGGCTGTGCAGCAGCCGGTGGATGGCGCGCACGCGCAGCGGATAGCGGGCCGTGTCGACCAGCAGGACCAGGCCGTGGTCCCAGGCACTCGGGGAGGGGTGCTCCGCGCGGAGGCGGCGATACGTCGCCCAGCGGTGGTGGCCGTCGGCGATGAGAGCCTGATGACCGGCGAGTTCGCCCTGGATCGCGGCCAGGTCGGCGGGGTCGGTGACGGACCACAGGCGGTGGTGGAAACCGTCCTCCGTGGTGGTCGCCAGCAGGGGCCGCTGCCCTGCCGTGCGTTCGATCAGGGCGGCGGTGGAGGCCACCCGCCCGTCGCCCTCGTCCCCCCGGTAGGTGAGCAGCAGCGGTTCCAGGTTCGCGGACGTGGCCCGCATCAGCTCCGCGCGGTCGGCGACGATGTGCGGCATGACGTCCTCGTGCGGCAGGACGAGTCGCTCGCCGGGGTCGGAGACGTGCAGAGCGCCGATGATGCCGCGCTGCACCATGCCGTCGCCGTCGCGCTGTTCGTAGACGTACAGACAGGGTTCGGGGTCGGCGGTCAGGACTCCCTCGGCGCGCCAGCGGCGCAGGGTGTCGGCGGCCTGGGCGTTGCGCGCCTCGGGCGTGTCGGCCTCGGGCAGGATCAGCCGGACGATGTTGTGCGGGTCGGCGGACTGGAGGTGGTGCAGGCCGTCGGGGCGGACGACGACGTCGTACGGCGGGGATGTCACGGAGGCGAGGCCGCCGACCCGGTCGGGGTCGTAGCGAAGGCCGCGGAACGGGGTGAGTTCCAGGCCCCGGGGCGCCTTTGCCGTCGAGTGACCTGCAGTGTTCATCCCGGCATCGTACGGCTGTCGGTGGCATGGGGGATGATCGGGGGAAAGCCGTCGAACGAGGAGCGATGCGGAATGAGCCGGAGCGTCAGGACGAGGCCCGAGGGCAGTGGGCAGGCCCTGAGCGAGGCGTACGACACGGCGCTGCTCGACCTCGACGGTGTGGTGTACGCGGGCGGGAGCGCGATCGCCCACGCGGTCGAGTCGCTCGCCACGGTCCGTGCGGGAGGGATGCGCCTCGCCTATGTGACCAACAACGCCCTGCGCACCCCGGACACCGTCGCGGCGCATCTGACCGAGCTGGGGATACCCACGGACGCGGGCGACGTCATCACCTCCGCGCAGGCGGTCGCGCGGCTCGTCGCCGGGCAGGTGCCGCAGGGCGCCCGGGTGCTGGTGATCGGCGGCGAGGGCCTGCGGGTGGCGCTGCGCGAACGAGGGCTGGTTCCGGTGGAGTCGGCGGACGACGATCCGGTCGCGGTCGTCCAGGGGTACGGCGGGCCCGACATGGCGTGGGGACGGTTCGCGGAGGCGTCGTACGCCGTGGCGCGCGGGCTGCCGTGGTTCGCGTCCAACACCGACCTGACGATTCCCAGCGGCCGGGGCATCGCCCCGGGCAACGGCGCGGCGGTGGAGGTCGTACGGATCGCCACCGGCGCCGAGCCGCAGGTCGCGGGCAAGCCGCTGCCGCCGATGCACCGGGAGACGATCCTGCGCACGGGCGCGGAGCGGCCGTTGGTGGTGGGGGACCGGCTGGACACGGACATCGAGGGCGCGTTCAACGGTGAGGTGGACTCGCTGCTGGTGCTCACCGGAGTGGCGGACGGCGCCCAGCTGCTGGCCGCGCCGCCGCGGCACCGGCCGACGTACGTGGACGCCGATCTGCGCGGGATGCTCACCGGCCAGCCGGAGGTCGCCCCCGCGGACGACGGGTTCCGCTGCGCCGGCTGGACGGCGCGGGCCGGTGCCGGGCAGCTGGAGCTGGACGGCGAGGGCGGTGCCCTGGACGGGCTGCGTGCGCTGTGCGCGGCGGCGTGGACGGCGGCCGGGGACGGTGAGTGCACACTGGACGGCGGGAAGGCGCTGGCCCGGCTGGGGCTGTGAGACCGGGAACGCCCCTCGCCGCCCGAGGGCTCGGGATCGTGATCGATTGGGAGGGTAGGCTAACCTAACCGCGTGTTGGTCGAGAGTTCCCCAGAACAGCGCGCGGAGACCGCCGCCGCGCCCCCGAGCCGCCGGGCGGTACGTGCCCTCGGGCTGCTCGCCTCCCTCGTGCTCCTGGCGCTCGTCGCGCTGGCGAGCATCGCGATCGGGGCGAAGGAGCTGTCCCTGGAGCAGGTCTGGCACGGCCTGTTCGAGGACTCCGGCACCTACGGCGACGTCGTCGTGGCCGACAGACTGTCACGCACCGTCCTCGGTGTGCTCGCGGGCGCAGCGCTCGGACTTGCGGGATCGGTTCTGCAGGCGCTGACCCGCAACCCGCTGGCCGATCCCGGACTGCTCGGCATCAACGCGGGCGCGTCCGCCGCCGTCGTCACCGCCATCACCTTCTTCGGCGTCACCTCACTGTCCGGCTATGTGTGGTTCGCCTTCTTCGGGGCGGCCGCCGTCGGCGCGCTGGTGTGGTTCCTCGGCGGCAGCCGCGGCGCGACACCGGTGCGGCTGGCGCTCGCCGGTACGGCCATCAGCGCGGCGCTGTTCGGCTACCTCCAGGCCATCATGATCCTCGACGACGCTGCGCTCGGCCGGATGCGCTTCTGGACGGTGGGCTCACTTGCCTCTGGCAGCGACTCGACCATCGTCCAGGTCCTGCCGTTCATCGTCGCCGGTTCCCTGCTCGCGCTCGCGCTCGCCCGGCCGCTCAACGCCATGGCCATGGGCGACGACACCGCCAAGGCGCTCGGCGCCAACCTCAACCGCACCCGGGCGCTGTCCATGCTCGCCGCGACCGTGCTGTGCGGGGCCGCGACCGCCGCCTGCGGGCCGATCATCTTCGTCGGCCTGATGGTGCCGCACGTCGTGCGCTCCTTCACCGGGCCCGACCAGCGCTGGATCCTGCCGTACGCGGCCGTCCTGTCGCCCGTGCTGCTGCTCGGCGCCGACGTCATCGGACGGATCGTGGCCCGGCCCGCCGAACTCCAGGTGGGCATCGTCACCGCGATCCTCGGCGGCCCCGTCTTCATCCTTCTCGTACGACGCCGGAGGACGGCCCAGCTGTGAAGACCAACCGCGCGGTGCGCAGTCCCGGCGGCCTCTCGGTCCGGCTCGACGTGCGTGCCCTCACCGTCGTCGTCGTGCTGCTGCTCACCGCGCTCACCGCGAGCGTGGTGCTGATCGGCACCGGAGACTTCCCGATCCCGGCCGGCGACGTGCTGAGGACCCTCGTCGGCGAGGGCAACGCGGGCCAGGAGTTCATCGTCACCGAACTGCGGCTGCCCCGGGTCCTGGTCGGACTGCTCGTCGGCGCCTCCCTCGGGCTCGGCGGCGCGCTGTTCCAGTCCATCTCCCGCAACCCGCTCGGCAGCCCCGACGTGCTCGGCCTCGGACAGGGGGCGACGGCGGGCGCCCTCACGGTGATCGTGCTGTTCTCCGGCACCGCGGGCCAGGTCGCCCTCGGCGCGCTGGCCGGCGGGCTGGTGACCGGGTTCGCCATCTACGCGCTCGCCTGGAAGCGGGGCGTGCACGGATACCGGCTCGTCCTGGTCGGCATCGGTGTCTCCGCGATCGTCACGGCCGTCAACGGCTATCTGCTCACCAAGTCCGACATCGTCGACGCCGCCCGCGCGGTCGTCTGGATGACCGGCTCCCTCGACGGCCGGGACTGGGACCAGGTCTGGCCGCTGCTCGCCCTGTGCGCCGTCCTCGTACCGCTGGTGCTGGCCCATGGGCGCGGGCTCAGGATGCTGGAGATGGGCGACGACGTGTCGTACGCCCTCGGCGTGCGCGTGGAGCGCGTACGGCTGCTGCTGATGCTGTCGGCCGTGCTGCTCACCGCGTCCGCGACCGCCGCCGCCGGACCCGTCAGCTTCGTCGCGCTCACCGCGCCCCAGCTCGCCCGCCGGCTGACCCGCGCGCCCGGCCCCAACCTGGCCGCCTCGCTGTGCATGGGCGCGGCCCTCCTGGTCACCGCCGACTGGGTGTCGCAGCGGGCGTTCGGCGCCGAGCAGCTGCCCGTCGGCGTGGTCACCGGCGTGCTCGGCGGCGTCTATCTGCTGTGGCTGCTGGTCACCGAACGCCGGGCGGGCCGGATATGAGCGGCACCGGCAGCACACTGAACCACCGAAGGAGCACCGTGAACCGACTGTCCGCCGAGAACGTCACCCTGGCCTACGACCAGCGGGTCATCGCCGAACAGCTGTCGGTGGAGATACCGGACAACTCCTTCACCGTGATCGTCGGCCCCAACGCCTGCGGCAAGTCGACCCTGCTGCGGGCACTGTCACGGATGCTCAAGCCGCACGCGGGACGCGTCCTGCTGGACGGGCAGGTCATCCAGTCGATGCCGGCCAAGAAGGTGGCCCGCACCCTCGGCCTGCTGCCCCAGTCGTCGATCGCGCCCGACGGCATCACCGTCGGCGACCTCGTCGGCCGCGGCCGCTACCCGCACCAGGGACTGCTGCGCCAGTGGTCCGCCGAGGACGAGCGCGTCGTCCAGGAGTCCATGGCCCGGACCGGCATCGCCGAACTCGCGGACCGCTACGTCGACGAGCTCTCCGGCGGTCAGCGCCAGCGCGTGTGGATCGCCATGGCGCTGGCCCAGCAGACCCCGCTGCTGCTGCTCGACGAACCGACCACCTTCCTCGACATCCAGCACCAGATCGACGTACTGGACCTCTGCGCGGACCTGCACGAGGAGCACGGGCGGACCCTCGTCGCAGTCCTCCACGACCTCAACCACGCCGCCCGGTACGCCACCCACCTCATCGCCCTGCGCGAGGGCAGGGTCATCGCCCAGGGCGCGCCGAAGGACATCGTCACCGCCGGGCTGGTCGAGGAGGTCTTCCGGCTGCGCTGCCAGGTCATCGACGACCCCGAGACCGGCACCCCGCTGGTGGTGCCGGCCGCCCGCGGGGCACGGGCGAGGGGCGCAGCGGAGAAGGCCGGAGCCATGAAGTGAGCGCTACAGCAGCTTTCTGAGGTGGAACAGGTCCCGCAGCCCCGCCTCGAGCCGCACCCGGCCCGAACCCCACGCCTTCGCGAAGTGCAGTTCGCCGTCGACCAGGGCCAGCAGGTCGTCGCCCGTCATCGCGAGCCGTATCTGCGCCTTCTCGCGCGGCGGGCCGGGGAACGTGTCGCGCACCTCGATGCGGCCGCCGGTCATCCGGCCGGCGAACGTCACGTCCTGGTCGGTGATGTGACAGCTGACCGAGCGGTCCATGGCCGCGGCCGCGCGGACATCCCCCTCGGCGCCCCGCATGCTGTCCGAAAGCTTGTCGAGTGCGGCACGGCACTCCTCGATCGTGGCCATCGCGGACGACGGTACCGCAGCCGTTCGCGATAGCGTCGGGGCATGAACGACGCAGTGCCGGAGACGGAGCCCGGACAGGCGCCGCCCCAGGACGACGGCGGCCCCGCGGCCCCCGCCCCCCTGAACGTGCCGCGCACCCCCACCGGCCACCCCGAGATCGACGCCCAGGTGCGGCGGCTGGCCGATGCCGACCACCTCGCCACCGACGGCCACGTCGAGGTGTACGAAAATGTGCACCGGGGGCTGCGCGACGCGCTCACCGCGCTCGACACCCGCCCGGGACCCCCGTCGAACCACGGACACAGGAGCTGAACCGAACGTGGCAGGAGTCGCACGCCGCCGTCTCGACGCGGAGCTGGTCCGCCGTAAACTCGCGCGCTCGCGCGAGCACGCCAGCCAGCTGATCGCCGCCGGCCGGGTCAGCGTCGGCAAGACGGTCGCGACCAAGCCCGCCACCCAGGTGGAGACCGCCGCCGCGATCGTCGTCACCGACGACGCCGGCGACCCGGACTACGTCTCGCGCGGCGGCCACAAACTGGCCGGCGCCCTCGACGCCTTCATGCCCCGGGGCCTCGTCGTCGAGGGGCACAGGGCCCTGGACGCCGGCGCCTCCACCGGCGGTTTCACCGACGTACTGCTGCGCGCCGGGGCCGCGCACGTGGTCGCCGTGGACGTCGGATACGGACAACTCGCCTGGTCTCTGCGCAACGATGAACGCGTCACCGTCAAGGACCGTACGAACGTACGCGAGTTGACGCTCGAGATCATCGATGGGGAGCCTGTGGATCTTGTCGTGGGGGATCTGTCCTTCATCCCGCTCGGACTGGTACTGCCCGCCCTGAAGCGGTGCGTGAAACCGGACGCCGACCTGGTGATGATGGTGAAACCGCAGTTCGAGGTGGGCAAGGAACGGCTGGGCAGCGGCGGAGTCGTCCGCAGCCCGCACCTGCGCGCCGAGGCCGTGCGGGGAGTGGCCGCGAAGGCCTGGGAGCTGGGACTCGGAGCGCAGGGCGTGACGGCGAGTCCGCTGCCCGGACCCTCCGGGAACGTCGAATACTTTCTGTGGCTGCGGGCCGGTGCTCCGGAACTGGATCCCGCGGAAGCCGACCGTGCTGTGGCGGAGGGGCCGCGTTGACGCAGAACCGAGCTCGTACTGTTTTCCTGCTGGCCCACACCGGCCGGCCCGCTGCCATCCGCAGCGCCGAACTCGTGGTCAGAGGACTGCTGCGGGCCGGGCTGGGGGTGCGGGTCCTGGAGGACGAGGCCCGCGACCTGCCGCTCCCCGAGGACGTGGAGACCGTCAAGGAGGCCACCCCGCAGTGCCTGGACGACTGTGAACTGCTGATCGTGCTGGGCGGCGACGGCACGCTGCTGCGCGGCGCCGAGTTCGCCCGCGCCTCCGGGGTGCCCATGCTGGGCGTCAACCTCGGCAGCGTCGGATTCCTCGCCGAGGCCGAGCGCGACGACCTCGACAAGGTCGTCGACCGGGTGGTGAGCCGGGCGTACGAGGTCGAGGAACGGATGACCGTCGATGTCGTCGTGCACCGCAACGGCGACATCGTGCACACCGACTGGGCGCTGAACGAGGCGGCCGTGCAGAAGGTGTCCGCCGAGCGGATGCTGGAGATCGTGCTCGAGATCGACGGGCGGCCGGTCACCGGGTTCGGCTGCGACGGCATCGTCTGCGCGACCCCGACCGGGTCGACGGCGTACGCGTTCTCCGCCGGCGGGCCCGTGGTGTGGCCCGAGGTCGAGGCGCTGCTGCTGGTGCCGATCTCGGCGCACGCGCTGTTCGCCAAGCCGCTGGTGACCTCGCCGGACTCGGTGCTGGCGGTGGAGATGCTGCCGCACGTCCCGCCGGGGGTGCTGTGGTGCGACGGGCGGCGCACCGTGGAGCTTCCGGTGGGGGCGCGGGTGGAGGTGCGGAGGGGGGCTGTGCCGGTGCGGTTGGCCCGGTTGCACCATGCGTCGTTCACCGACCGGTTGGTCGCGAAATTCGCTCTGCCCGTGTCGGGGTGGCGGGGGGCGCCGCATTAGCCCTCTCGATGGGGTGGTTCCGCGGCGTGGGCGGGCGCGGGTCGAATGTGGTCGTTCGCGCAGTTCGTCGCGCCCCTGAGCCACTTGCTCCTCCCTTCGTGACAAGGGTGGGGCGGTCGCACTTCCCGGGCTGGACCTCGTAAGGTCTAGTTCGTGTTGGAGGAGATGCGGATACGGTCGCTCGGAGTGATCGACGATGCTGTCGTCGAGCTGTCGCCCGGCTTCACCGCCGTCACCGGTGAGACGGGTGCGGGCAAGACCATGGTGGTCACCAGCCTGGGCCTGCTGCTCGGTGGACGCGCGGATGCGGCCCTGGTGCGGATCGGCGCGCGCAGCGCGGTGGTCGAGGGACGGATCGCGGTGCCCGCGGGCGCCGCGGCCGTCGTACGGGCCGAGGAGGCCGGGGCCGAGCTGGACGACGGGACGCTGCTGGTCAGCCGGACCGTGTCGGCCGAGGGGCGCTCGCGGGCGCACCTGGGCGGGCGGAGTGTGCCCGTGGGGCTGCTCGCGGAGCTCGCCGACGACCTCGTGGCCGTGCACGGGCAGACCGACCAGCAGGGGCTGCTGAAGCTGTCCCGGCAGCGACAGGCGCTCGACCGGTACGCCGGGTACGCGGTCGCCGTGCCGCTCGGCAAGTACGCCGAGGCGTACAAGCGGCTGCGGGCCGTGGTCACGGAGCTGGAGCAGATCACGACGCGCGCGCGTGAGCGGGCCCAGGAGGCCGACCTGCTGCGTTTCGGGCTCGAGGAGATCGCCGCCGTGGAGCCCCGCGCCGGCGAGGACGCGGAGCTGGCGGAGGAGGCGGAGCGGCTCGGGCACGCCGAGGCACTGGCGTCCGCCGCCGCGGTCGCGCACGCCGCGCTCGCGGGCAACCCGGAGGACCCCGAGTCCGTCGACGCGAGCACGCTCGTCGCGGGCGCCCAGCGGGCCCTGGAGGCCGTACGGGCGCACGATCCGGCGCTGGCCGCGCTGACCGACCGGATCGGGGAGGTCGGCATCCTGCTGCGCGACGTGGCCGGGGAGCTGGCGGGGTACGCCGACGACCTGGACGCCGATCCGCTGCGGCTGGCGGCGGTCGAGGAGCGCCGGGCCGCGCTCACCGCGCTGACCCGGAAGTACGGCGAGGACATCGCGTCCGTGCTGACATGGGCCGAGCAGGGCGCCGCCCGGCTGACCGAACTGGACGGCGACGACGAGCGGACCGGTGAGCTCACCGCCGAGCGGGACGCGCTCCGCGCGGAACTGGGCGCTCTGGCGCAGGAGCTGACGGACGCGCGGACGGAGGCGGCGGACCGGTTCGCGTCGGCGGTCACCGCCGAGCTGGCCTCGCTCGCCATGCCGCACGCGCGTGTGTCGTTCGACATCCGGCAGACCGAGGACCCGGAGGGCGTCGAGGTGGACGGGCGCACGGTCGCCTACGGTCCGTCGGGCGTGGACGAGGTGGAGCTGCTGCTTGCCCCGCATCCCGGCGCGCCGCCCCGCCCCATCGCCAAGGGGGCGTCCGGCGGTGAGCTGTCCCGCGTGATGCTGGCCGTGGAGGTCGTGTTCGCCGGCACCGACCCCGTGCCGACGTACCTCTTCGACGAGGTCGACGCCGGGGTCGGCGGCAAGGCGGCGGTGGAGATCGGGCGGCGGCTCGCGAAGCTGGCGAAGACGGCGCAGGTCGTGGTCGTCACGCATCTGCCGCAGGTGGCCGCGTTCGCCGACCGGCAGCTGCTGGTGGAGAAGACCAACGACGGATCGGTCACCCGCTCCGGCGTGAAGGTCCTGGAGGGCGAGGAGCGCATCCGGGAGCTCTCCCGGATGCTCGCCGGGCAGGAGGACTCGCAGACGGCCCGGGCCCACGCGGAGGAACTCCTGGCGACCGCCCGGGCAGACGGGTAGCGCGGGGCCGCCCGGGGGCTTCTGTCACTCGTGTGGGTGACATGGTGTCCTGGGCGGACCCGCGCGCGTGACCTCGGCGTTCCCGGAACGGCCGTACGGCCTGGCATCCTTGACGGAGTACAGGAAGGAACGGGCCAGATCCTCCGGTACGTTCTTCGTGACCGCACGAACCCAACCAGGAGCCCGGCCGCGTGACCCCCGTGAGCAGCCACTCACCGCTGCGCACCGTGCAGGTGCTGGGCGGTGGCAACGCCGCCAGCAGCGCCCATGTGCGCTCGCTGGCCGCGGGGCTCGTCGCGAGGGGCGTGCGGGTCACGGTGTGCGCCCCCGCCGAGGCCGATCACACCTACGACTTCAGCGGTGCCGGCGCCGACCACGTGCCGGTGCCGCGCAGCAGCGACCCGGGCTCGGTGGCCGCGCTGCGGGCCGCCTGCAGCGGCGCGGACCTGGTCCACGCGCACGGACTGCACGCCTCCTTCCGTACGGCGCTGGCCCTGAGCGGACGGCGTACGCCCCTCGTGGTCACCTGGCACGACCGGGCACACGCCGACGGCCCGCGCGGCCACTTCCTGCGCGTGCTGGAGCGGCGGGTCGCCAAGGCGGCCACCGTGGTGCTCGGCACGACCTCCGCCCTCGTCGACCGGGCGCGCCGCACCGGAGCGCGGGACGCGCGGCTCGCCGCCGTCTCCCTCCCCGGCCCCCGCACCGCCCCGGTGACGGACGACCCCGATCTGCTGCGGCCCAAGATCCGGGCCGAACTCGGGGCCATCGGACGCCCGTTGCTCATCGCCGTCGGCTCCCTCGAACGCCACCGCGGTTACGACGTCCTGCTGGACGCCGCCCACGCGTGGCAGCGCCTCGACCCGCTGCCGCTGGTGGTGCTCGCCGGGGAGGGGCCGCTGCGCGACGAACTCCGGCGCAGGATCGACCTCGAGGAGCTGCCGGTCCGGCTCGTCGGACCGCGCGAGGACATCGGCGATCTGCTGGCCGCCGCCGACCTCGCGCTGCTGCCCGGCAGCTGGGAGGCGCGCTCAGCGCTCGCCCAGCAGGCCCTCCACGCACGCGTGCCGCTCGTCGCGACCGCCGCGGGCGGCATCCCCGAACTCGTCGGCGACGCCGCCGAACTCGTCCCGTACGGCAACGCGCGGGCGCTCGCCGACGCCGTCGTACGGCTGCTGGAGGATCCCGGCCGGCGGGAGTCCCTCAAGGAGAGGGGCGCGCGGCAGGCGGCCACCTGGCCCACCGAGGACGAGACGGTCACCCAAGTGCTCAGCGTCTACGACGAGCTGACCCGGCCCCGGCCGATGATCTGACACCGGCCGGCGCGGTCACGGCACATGCCGTCGGGCGCGCAGCGCCAGGCTCAACGCCAGCACGGTGTGCGGGTCGTCGAGGTCGGAGGCGAGCAGCTCGCCGATGCGGGCGAGCCTGTTGTACAGCGTCTGCCGGTTCAGATGCAGTTCGCGGGCCGTCTCCGCCTTGCGTCCCGCGTGCGCCAGATAGGCCTCCAGGGTGGGCAGCAGCGGAGGCCTGGAACGGCCGTCGTGGTCCAGCACCGGGCCGATCGCGCGGTCCACGAAGGCCGCCAGGTCCGGGTGGTCGCGCAGCCGCCACAGCAGCAGGTCGATGTCCAGCCGGCGGGCGTCGTACCAGGGGAGGTCCGGCAGCCCCTGTGCCGCCGTCGCCGTCTCCGCCGCGTGCCGCAGCCCGGTGGACGCCGCCGCCCAGTCACCGGCGGGACCGACCACCACGACGGGCGCCCGGCCCCCTGGACGCGGCACGCCCGCGCGTTCCACGCCCGCCCGCAGCGCCGCCGCCACCCGGTCCGCGACCGCCGCCCGCTCGGCCTCCGCGCGGAGGCCGAGCAGCAGCGGCACCCGGCCCTCCACCGGACGCACGCCCAGCAGGACGGGCACCCCCAGCGCGGCCAGCTCGTCGCCCACCGCGCGGGCCAGCACCGCCCAGCCGCCGCCCTGCGGGGACAGCGCGTCACCGAGCCGCATCACCACCGGCAGCAGCGGCCCCGACCCCGGTCGGAAGCCCAGCACACGCGCCTGCGCGGGCGCGTCGGCGGCGCCGACCCGGCCCTCGGCGAGGTCCGTGAGGAAGTCCCCGCGCCCCCGCGCCGCCAGCTCCTCCTCCTGACGTGCCTGCATCAGCACCACCGCGAGCAGTCCCGCCGCGCGCTCGGCCGCCATACGGTGCACCGGCTCCGGGGGATTGAGCACCGGCAGCAGCACCAGCCGCGCCCGTACGCCACCGCTGCCCGGGCCGCCGCCGGGCACGTCCACCAGCGCCGAACCGGCCGGCGGATCGTCCTGGTGCCGGTCGCGCAGCCCCTCCCACACCTGGAGCGGGTCCGCGCCCTCGGGGCCCTCACCGGCCGCGTACAGCAGCCGGCCGTCGGTCGTCTCCAGGAACACCGGGTTGCCGGTGAAAGCGGCGAGGATCTCCAGCACCCTGGGGACCCCGCCGCCGCCGAGCAGCGCCTCGGTGCACCGGCGGTGCACCTCCTCCGCGCGCTGCAGCAGCGCGTAGTGCCCGTTGACGATCTCGGTGTGGATCTCCTCGGTGACCGTCACGAACGGCACCTCGCGGTGCAGCTGGACCAGCGGCAGGCCGGCCGTGCGGGCCGCGTCGACGAGGGCGGCCGGCAGCCGGGTGAACCGTGTGCCCAGCTCCACCACCAGGGCGGCGATGCCGCGCTCGGCCAGCGTGCGTACGAACGCGCGCTGGTCGGCCGGGCGGGTACCGAGGCCGTACCCGGTGGTGAGCAGGAGCTCGCCGCCCTTGAGCAGCGAGGCGATGTTGGGCACCTCGCCGGCGTGCACCCAGCGCACCGTGCGGTCCAGCCGGTCGGCGCCGGCGAGGACCTCGGGGAGGCCGCTGCGCAGGCCCGGGAGCTCCAGGGCGCGCTGCACGGTGATGCCCGTGGGCGGGGGTGCGCCGGTGTTCATACAGCGGACGGTACCTGGGCGGGCCGGGGGCGGGTTCACTCCCCGGCGTTCGCCGGTGCCGCCGCGCCCACCCGTGCCGCCCCAGCGGCACGACTGCCCGCGGCCGGGGCGTCAGCGCCGCTGCGGGGTCATCCTCCGTAGGCGCCGCTTGCCGTCAGGCGCAGGGCCGTGTCGATGAGCGGGACGTGGCTGAAGGCCTGGGGGAAGTTGCCCACCTGGCGCTGCAAACGCGGGTCCCACTCCTCCGCCAGCAGACCGAGGTCGTTGCGCAGGGAGAGCAGCTTCTCGAAGAGCCTGCGCGCCTCGTCCACCCGGCCGATCATCGCGAGGTCGTCCGCCATCCAGAACGAGCAGGCCAGGAACGCGCCCTCGTCGCCCGGCAGACCGTCGACGCCCTCGTGCCGCCCCTCCGTCGGGTACCGCAGGATGAACCCGTCCGACGTGGACAGCTCGCGCTGGATCGCCTCGATGGTGCCGATCACCCGCTTGTCGTCCGGCGGCAGGAAGCCCATCTGCGGGATCAGCAGCAGGGAGGCGTCCAGTTCCTTCGAGCCGTAGGACTGGGTGAACGTGTTGCGCTCCTTGTCGTAGCCCTTCTCGCACACGTCCCGGTGGATGTCGTCGCGCAGCTGCTTCCACCGCTCCACCGGGCCGTCGGCGTCGCCGGACTCGATCAGCTTGATGGTGCGGTCGACGGCCACCCACGCCAT
Organism: Streptomyces sp. NRRL WC-3626; assembly: GCF_000718785.1. Lineage (GTDB taxonomy): Bacteria > Actinomycetota > Actinomycetes > Streptomycetales > Streptomycetaceae > Streptomyces > Streptomyces edwardsiae. The sequence goes on from NZ_JOCA01000027.1 coordinate 15,401, forward strand.
CACCTTGGAGTGCACGAAGTGCCGGCGCGGGCCGCGCACCTCCCAGATGCCCTCGTCCGGCTCCTGCCAGTGCTGCTCCAGGTACTGGATCAGCTTCAGCTGGAGCAGCGAGGCGTAGTCGTTCCGGGCCAGGCCCGTCATATGGGCCAGGTGCAGGGCCTCGGTGACCTCGCCGTACACATCCAGCTGGAGCTGGTGCGCCGCGCCGTTGCCCACCCGGACCGGGGCCGAGTTCTCGTAGCCCGGCAGCCAGTCCAGCTCGGCCTCGCCGAGCTCGCGCTCACCGGCGATGCCGTACATGATCTGCAGGTTCTCGGGGTCGCCCGCCACCGCGCGCAGCAGCCACTCGCGCCAGGCGCGGGCCTCCTCGCGGTAGCCGGTGCGCAGCAGCGAGGACAGGGTGATGGCCGCGTCCCGCAGCCAGGTGTAGCGGTAGTCCCAGTTGCGGACGCCGCCGATGTCCTCGGGCAGGGAGGTGGTGGGCGCGGCGACGATGCCGCCGGTCGGGGCGTACGTCAGCGCCTTCAGCGTGATCAGCGAGCGGATCACGGCCTCGCGGTAGGGGCCGTGGTACGTACAGTGCTCCACCCACTCGCGCCAGAAGTCCTCGGTCGCCTCCAGCGACTGCTCGGGCTCCGGCAGCGCGGGCGGCTGCTTGTGCGAGGGCTCCCAGGAGATGGTGAACGCGATCCGGTCGCCCGGCGCGACGGTGAAGTCCGCGTAGGTCGTCAGGTCCTCGCCGTAGGTCTGCACGGGGGTGTCGAACCACACGGAGTCCGGGCCCGCCACGGCGACCGTGCGTCCCTCGTGGCGGTGCACCCACGGGACGATACGGCCGTAGGAGAAGCGCATGCGCAGCGCCGAGCGCATCGGCACCCGGCCGGAGACGCCCTCCACGATGCGGATCAGCTGCGGGGCGCCGTCGCGCGGGGGCATGAAGTCCGTCACCCGGACCGTGCCGCGCGGGGTGTCCCACTCCGACTCCAGGACCAGCGAGTCGCCGCGGTAGGCGCGCCGGGTCGCCGCGGGCGGCTCGGTGTCCTGCGCGTGCGCGGGACCCAGCCGCCAGAAGCCGTGCTCCTCGGTGCCCAGCAGGCCGGCGAAGATGGCATGGGAGTCGAAACGGGGCAGGCACAACCAGTCCACGGTGCCGTCCCGGCAGACCAGCGCGGCGGTCTGCATGTCTCCGATGAGTGCGTAGTCTTCGATGCGCCCGGCCACGTGCAACTCCAGTCGAACGGCCACGTCACCCCTCAAGGGGGTTGTCGCTAGTGCGGTCAAGGGGTTTTGAAATGTCGTTGAGCTGTGAAGCAAAGCAGTCGCTCAGCCTTGCATGCAAAGCACTGGCTCAGCCTTGAATACAAAACGCCAATCTATGCTCAACGAACTGACGAGCTCACGTTGTTCCGGAAGTCACGGGCTGGGGTGGTGCCGTTCGGCCGGCCGGGCTCGGCAGCAAGCGTCCGAGCAGGATACGACGCACGAAGTTGATCTGTGTGCCGCTCCCGATATCCCGGTTGCGCCGAACGGGTGACCAGGGGGTGACGGTTCCGTGCCCGGTGCTCGCCCGTGGCGGCGCGTGCGCGGAGCGTGGCCGGACGCCACAGCGCCGCGGCGCTGTTACGCTGGTAGCCCGTGGACCGGTGGGCGAGAAAACCCCGGAACCGCACCCACAAGCCGCGACCACGGGAGCCCCCTCTTGGCCATGCCGCCGAAATCTACGACGACCAAGCACATCTTCGTCACCGGGGGTGTCGCCTCCTCGCTCGGCAAGGGGCTCACCGCCTCCAGCCTGGGCATGCTGCTCAAGGCCCGGGGTCTGCGTGTCGTGATGCAGAAGCTCGACCCCTACCTCAACGTCGACCCGGGGACGATGAACCCCTTCCAGCACGGTGAGGTGTTCGTCACCAACGACGGCGCCGAGACCGACCTGGACATCGGTCACTACGAGCGCTTCCTCGACCGCGACCTCGACGGCTCCGCCAACGTCACCACGGGTCAGGTGTACTCGACGGTGATCGCCAAGGAGCGGCGCGGCGAGTACCTGGGCGACACCGTCCAGGTCATCCCGCACATCACCAACGAGATCAAGCACCGCATCCGCCGTATGGCGACCGATGAGGTCGACGTGGTGATCACGGAGGTCGGCGGCACGGTCGGCGACATCGAGTCGCTGCCGTTCCTCGAGACCGTCCGCCAGGTCCGGCACGAGGTCGGCCGGGACAACGTGTTCGTGGTGCACATCTCGCTCCTGCCGTACATCGGCCCGTCGGGCGAGCTGAAGACCAAGCCCACCCAGCACTCCGTCGCCGCCCTGCGCAACATCGGCATCCAGCCGGACGCGATCGTGCTGCGCTGCGACCGCGAGGTCCCCACCGCGATCAAGCGGAAGATCTCGCTGATGTGCGACGTCGACGAGGCCGCCGTCGTCGCCTGTCCCGACGCCCGCTCGATCTACGACATCCCGAAGACCGTGCACGGCGAGGGCCTGGACGCCTATGTGGTCCGCAAGCTGGACCTGCCGTTCCGGGACGTGGACTGGACGACCTGGGACGACCTGCTCGACCGCGTCCACAACCCCGACCACGAGATCACCCTCGCCCTGGTCGGCAAGTACATCGACCTGCCCGACGCCTATCTCTCGGTCACCGAGGCGCTGCGCGCGGGCGGCTTCGCCAACAAGGCCCGAGTGAAGATCAAGTGGGTCACCTCCGACGACTGCAAGACCCCGGCCGACGCCCAGGCGCAGCTCGGCGACGTCGACGGGATCTGCATCCCGGGCGGCTTCGGCGACCGCGGGGTGCTCGGCAAGGTCGGCGCGATCAAGTACGCCCGCGAGAACCGCATCCCGCTCCTCGGCCTGTGCCTGGGTCTGCAGTGCATCGTGATCGAGGCCGCGCGCAGCCTCGCCGACATCTCGGACGCGAACTCCACCGAGTTCGACCCGGGTACCGCGCACCCGGTGATCTCCACCATGGCCGAGCAGCTGGACATCGTCGCCGGTGAGGGCGACATGGGCGGCACCATGCGGCTCGGCATGTACCCGGCCAAGCTGGCCGAGGGCTCCATCGTGCGCGAGGTGTACGACGGCAAGGAGTACGTGGAGGAGCGGCACCGGCACCGCTACGAGGTGAACAACGCCTACCGCGCGGAGCTGGAGAAGAAGGCGGGCATCGTCTTCTCCGGCACATCCCCGGACGGCAAGCTCGTCGAGTACGTCGAGTACCCGCGCGAGGTCCACCCGTACCTGGTCGCGACCCAGGCGCACCCGGAGCTGCGCTCGCGCCCGACCCGTCCGCACCCGCTCTTCGCCGGCCTGGTGAAGGCATCGGTCGAGCGGAAGATCTCGAAGTAACACACCCGGTTGTACGGTTGCCGGGGTGCGAACCTTCAAAAGGTGCGCACCCCGGCCATTTTTTCGCACACGTTCACGCACGGCACGCGCACCTTGGCGGTACGCCGGGAAGGACAGCCATGACGATCAAGGACACCCCGGAGGAGTGGGAGATCCGCGGGACCGAGACCCCGTTCACCGGCAACAAGACCTCCGTGCGCACCGACGACGTGGTGATGCCGGGCGGGACCGTGGTCCGCCGCGACTACCAGGTGCACCCCGGGTCCGTGGCCGTCCTCGCGCTCGACGACGCCGACCGGGTGCTGGTGCTGCGTCAGTACCGCCACCCCGTGCGCCAGAAGCTGTGGGAGATCCCGGCCGGCCTGCTCGACGTCCCCGGCGAGAACCCGCTGCACGCCGCCCAGCGTGAGCTGTACGAGGAGGCGCACGTCAAGGCGGAGGACTGGCGGGTGCTGACCGACGTGTACACCACGCCCGGCGGCTGCGACGAGGCCGTACGGATCTTCCTGGCCCGGGGGCTGTCCGAGGCCGAGGGCGACCGCTTCGAGGTGGAGGACGAGGAGGCCGACATGGAGCTGGGCCGGGTCTCCGTCGAGGAGCTGGCGCGCGGTGTGCTGGCCGGTGAGCTGCACAACAACTGCCTGGTGGTGGGTGTGCTTTCGCTGGTCGCCGCGCGGTCGGGTGACGGCTTGGACGCGCTGCGTCCGGCGCTTTCGCCGTGGCCGGCGCGGCCGTTCGAAGCGTGAGGCCGGTGGGGGTGCCCCCATCGTCCCCCGGACCCCCCGCTCCTCGAACGCCGCAGGGCTGAGGGGGCGGGCTGACGGTCCTACGATCGGTTGATCCGATCGGGGGGAGTCCCGTCCCGGTGCCGCGCTCCTCACGGAACGTCGCAGAGCGTGAACTAGGCTCGGGAAAACGCCCGGTCCGGAGTCCCGGCGGGCTCTGTGCGCGCGGTGGGACGGGAGTGAGGCCCGTGACGGATCAGGCGGTGGACCCGGGCGGTGTAGGGCTCCTTCGGGACGCCCCCGACGAGGGTCGATTCCTGGGCCGTAAGAGGGAGTTGAAGGAGTTGCGCGCCGACATCGAGCGCGCGGGACTGGACACCCTCTCCGGCCGCAAGGCGCCCCGCGCGCGGGTGCTCCTCATCGCCGGCGGGCCCGGCTCCGGCCGGACCTCCCTCGCCGTCGCACTCGTGCACCAGGTCGCCGGCGACTACCCCGACGGGGTGCTGCGCGTACGGCTGAGCGAACCCGACGGCACACGCGTGCCCGTCGGGCGCGCCGCGCGCGAGCTGCTCGACGCGCTGGAGACGCCCGCCCCGGCCGGCGCCGCCGAGGACGAACTCGGCGAGGCGCTGCGCACCGCCCTGAACGGCCGCCGGGTCCTGCTCCTGCTGGACGACGCGGCCGACGCCGAGCAGGTCGACGCGCTGCTGCCGGACAACCCGGACTGCCTGGCCGTCGCCGTCTCCTCCGGGCCGCTGACCGGCATCGCGGACGTCCGCCCCTGCACCCTCGGCGGACTCGACACCAAGTCCGCGGTGGAGGTGCTGTCCCGGTTCACCGGATCGGTGCGCGTCACCGTCGACCCCCGGGCCGCCGAGCGGCTCGCCGAGCAGTGCCAGGGCCAGCCCGCCGCCCTGGTGCTCGCCGGGGGCTGGCTCGCCGCCCGGCCCCAGGCCGCCGTCGCGGACCTCGCCCGGCAGCTCCACACGGACCCCGGCCGGGGCACCGTCGTCAGCAGGGTCCTGAGGCTCGTACACGCCTCGCTGCCCGCGTCCGCCGCCCGCACCCTGCGGCTCCTCAGCCTCGCCCCGGCCGGCCTGGTCGACCCGCACACCGCCGCCGCCCTCGCCGGCTGCTCGGTGGAGTCCGCCCGCGCCACCCTGGACCGCTTCGTCGCCCACGGGCTGCTGCACCCGGCCGGCTCGGCGCCGTCGCAGTACGAGGTGCCCCGCTGCCTGCATCCCCTGCTCGCCGCCCTCGCCGAGGAGCACGAGCGGCCCGCCGAGCTGCAGCTGGCCCGCGCCCGGATGCTCGAGCGGACCGTACGGCTGCTCCAGTCGTGCCGGGCCATCACCGAGACCGACAGTGCCAAGGCACGCGAGAAACTCCTCGAGATGCCGCGCTCCCTGCGGTTCCCCAGCCCCCGCGCCGCCGCCGACTGGCTGCGCCTGCGCCGGCCCGCCCTGCTGGCCTCCGCGCGGCTCGCCGTCGCCGACGGGGAGCTGGACACCCTCGCCCGGCGCCTGATGTCCCAGCTGGTGCGGGCCATGGTCGCGCACTTCGGCACCCAGGCCGCCGCGAGCGACCTGTACGACGTCCACGGCCTGGTCCTCGACGTCGCCGAGCGCCGGAACCTGCCCCGCGAACGGGCGGCGGCCCTGCTGAACCTCGGCGACCTCGACGCCCGTACCGGCCGCACCGGCGACGCCCTGGCCCGCTACCGGGCCGCGCTGGACGCCGGACGCGAGGCGAACGACCCGTACGCCACCGGCCGTGCGATGGAATCCGTGGGCGGCGCCCACCTCGAGCTCGGGGACTACGACCGGGCCGCCGACTGGTTCGGCCGCGCCCTGGCCGAGCGGCTGGCCCGGGGCGAGCGCGAGGAGGCCGCCCGGCTCTACGGCCGTATCGGTGCCGCACACACCTACGCGGGCCGCTACGGCGAGGCGCTGCGCGACTGGCGTGCGGCCGTCGCCGGACACCGCAGATACGGGGACGTCGCCGCACAGGCGCGGGCGCTCAGCGAACTGGCCCGGGTGCAGGAGTACGCCGGCCGCCCCGACGAGTCGCTGCGCACCTGCCGGGAGGCCGTGGAATGGGCGCGCCGGGCCGAGGACACCCGGCTGCAGGCCGCGCTGCACCTGCGGCTGGCCGACTCCTTCGAGCGCGGTGGCGACCCCGCGTCGGCCGCGCTGCACCGCGATACGGCCGGGCGGATGCTGGCCGAGGAGGATCAGGACGAGGAATCCGCACCGGAACCTGGTGCTAACACCTGCGAAATCCGCAGCACACCCGCTGAAGATTGATGCAATGGAAGGCTAGACAGAAAGAACACCTTCATTAGACTGGCTCTGCCGCACCATCTCCTGCGGTCTCTCCCGGTGTGCCCGTGCGTGCCCGGGTATGTGCAGTGATATCCCCATACCCTCTGAGCCAAGGACCGTGATCGTCGTGAAGGTCGGCATCCCCCGCGAAGTCAAGAACAACGAGTTCCGGGTGGCCATCACCCCCGCCGGCGTGCACGAGCTGGTGCGCCACGGCCACCAGGTCGTCATCGAGCGCGGCGCCGGCGTCGGCTCCTCGATCCCGGACGGCGAGTACATCGCCGCCGGCGGACAGATCCTGGACACCGCCGACGAGGTCTGGGCCGCCGCCGATCTGCTGCTGAAGGTCAAGGAGCCCGTCGCGGAGGAGTACCACCGCCTGCGCAAGGACCAGACCCTCTTCACCTACCTGCACCTGGCCGCGTCCAAGGAGTGCACCGACGCCCTCCTGGAGTCCGGCACCACCGCGATCGCCTACGAGACCGTCGAGCTGCCCAGCCGCGCGCTGCCGCTGCTCGCGCCGATGTCCGAGGTCGCGGGCCGGCTGTCCACCCAGGTCGGCGCCTACCACCTGCTGCGCGCCAACGGCGGCCGCGGTGTGCTGCCGGGCGGTGTCCCCGGTGTGCTGGCCGGCAAGGCCGTCGTCATCGGCGGCGGTGTCTCCGGCTGGAACGCCGCGCAGATCGCCATCGGCATGGGCTTCCACGTGACGCTGCTCGACAAGGACGTCAACAAGCTCCGCGAGGCGGACCGGATCTTCGGCACGAAGATCCAGACCGTCGTCTCCAACACCTTCGAGCTGGAGAAGGCCTGCCTGGAGGCCGACCTCGTGATCGGCGCGGTCCTCGTCCCCGGCGCCAAGGCCCCGAAGCTGGTCAGCAACGAGCTGGTCTCTCGGATGAAGGCCGGAAGTGTCCTTGTCGACATCGCGATCGACCAGGGGGGCTGCTTCGAGGACTCCCACCCGACCACGCACGCCGAGCCGACCTTCAAGGTCCACGAGTCGGTCTTCTACTGCGTCGCCAACATGCCCGGCGCGGTGCCCAACACCTCCACCTACGCGCTGACCAACGCCACGCTGCCGTACATCGTGGAACTCGCCGACCGCGGCTGGGCGGAGGCGCTGCGCCGCGACCCCGCGCTCGCCAAGGGCCTCAACACGCACGAGGGCAAGGTGGTTTACCGGCAGGTCGCCGAGGCACACGGAATGGAGCACGTCGAGCTGTCCGCACTGCTCGGCTGAGCCGCCAGGACGTTAAGTCGACCAAGTCGACCGTCGTCAAAGGCGATACGTCAACACGGGTCGTCAACGCCACACATCCGGCCGGACCTTGCCACAAGGGCCGGCCGGATGTGTGTATGGTCACTTCCTGATTCCCGGACAACTCGCCTAGAACGTAACCCTTCCACCGATTCGCGCACCCGTGGAGCCTGCCGTGCGACGGCCGTACGCCCTTGACAGAGGGATGTTTCATTGCCGACACATCGGGCCGGGTCCGGCGGATTGTGTTGCTGCGGACGGTCGACACGCCATAGAGTCGCCAATCGTCGGCATGGTGCCACGCTGACCTGTCTAGAAGTTTCCTGGTCACCAAGGAGGTAAGACGACTTGTGAATGAGTCGACATTTACTCCCGGGGGTGGTCAACCAGGAATGCCCGCACCGGGCCAGGGGTCCGCGGGATTCGCTGCTGTCGGCTCCGTCGCGGTGCGCACCTTCGCAGCCCACCGGGGTCACCAGACAGCAGGGGTGACTCACCCAGCACACCAGAGCATGGATGGCCATCACGTGAACGCCATGGCCGGCGACGGAAGTGGCGCGCCCCACAACCATCTCGCCGACTACGACGAACTGCCCGAGGGGCATTTCTACGACCCCGACGCCGAGTACGAGCCCGATCCCGAGTACGCGGCCACGCTCGCGCCCGACGCGGCGCGCCAGCGGCGTGAGCGCGTCGGTCCGACCGGGCGCCCGCTGCCGTACTTCCCGATCCCGGGTCCGCTGACCGATCACGGCCCCGCGAAGATCATCGCGATGTGCAACCAGAAGGGCGGCGTCGGCAAGACCACGTCGACCATCAACCTGGGTGCCGCGCTCGCGGAGTACGGACGCCGGGTGCTGCTCGTCGACTTCGACCCGCAGGGCGCGCTGTCGGTCGGTCTCGGCGTCAACCCGATGGAACTCGACCTCACCGTCTACAACCTGCTCATGGAGCGGGGCATGGCGGCCGACGAGGTGCTGCTGAAGACCGCGGTCCCCAACATGGACCTGCTGCCCAGCAACATCGACCTGTCGGCGGCCGAGGTGCAGCTGGTGAGCGAGGTCGCGCGCGAGTCCACGCTGCAGCGGGCGCTGAAGCCGCTGATGGACGACTACGACTACATCGTGATCGACTGCCAGCCCTCGCTCGGCCTGCTCACGGTCAACGCGCTGACCGCCGCGCACAAGGTGATCGTGCCGCTGGAGTGCGAGTTCTTCGCGCTGCGCGGTGTGGCGCTGCTGACCGAGACGATCGAGAAGGTCCAGGAGCGGCTCAACCCCGACCTGGAGCTCGACGGGATCCTCGCCACGATGTACGACTCGCGCACGGTGCACAGCCGTGAGGTGCTGGCGCGTGTCGTCGAGGCGTTCGACGACCACGTCTACCACACGGTCATCGGGCGTACGGTCCGCTTCCCGGAGACCACGGTCGCCGGTGAGCCGATCACCACGTACGCGTCCAACTCCGTCGGTGCCGCCGCCTACCGCCAGCTCGCCAGGGAGGTGCTCGCCCGGTGTCACGCCGAGTGAGTCTGCCGGGGGCCGACGAACTCTTCCGTACGACAGGGGGGATGGCGCTGCAGGCGTCGACCCCCCGGCGCCAGGCCAACGGCGACGCCCGTGTCCCCGCACCCGCGGGGGAGGGCGACGCGGCGGCCGCCGCCGAGGACGCGCCGCAGTCGGTGCCCGCACAGGGCGGCGACGGCGGGGGCGCGGAGCACGTCGCGGCGGACGCGGAGCCGGACGGGGCCGGCGAGTCCCGCAGCCGCGACGCCGCGGGCCCGGGGCGGCGTCCGCCGGCGGCGCAGGACGGTGCGGCGGCCCAGCGCGGGAAGCGGGGACGGGCGGCGTCGCGCCGGCCGAGCGGCCGGGAGCGGCACGACGAGAAGATCACCGTGTACGTGTCCGCCGAGGAACTGATGGACCTCGAGCACGCGCGCCTGGTGCTGCGCGGCGAGCACGGGCTGGCGGTGGACCGCGGCCGGATCGTCCGCGAGGCCGTCGCGGTGGTCCTCGCCGACCTGGAGAGCAGGGGCGACGCCAGCATCCTCGTACGACGGCTGAGGGGCCGGTAGCGGTAGCCTGCGGAGGCCATGACCCCGAACGACGCACCCGCTCCCGGCGCCCGGCCGCCCCGCCGCCGCACGCTGGGCCGGGGCGCGGGAGCGCCGCCGCCCGGCACGCCCGAGGGGGATGTGGGCCCCGCACCGGGGGCGCCGCCCGAGAGCGGTGCCGCCGAGCCGGACGCGTCCCGGCACGCCCCGCCCGAGGACACACCGGCCACCGAACCTCCCGCGCGGGTCTCCTCGCCGGTCGAGGCGGCCGAGGCGGTCGCGCCGGACGGGGCGGAGGGGGCCGAGGACGGTGACGGGCGGTTCAAGGTCCGGCTGGCCAACTTCGAGGGGCCGTTCGATCTGCTGTTGCAGCTGATCTCGAAGCACAAGCTGGACGTCACCGAGGTCGCGCTGTCGCGGGTGACCGATGAGTTCATGGCGTACATCCGGGCCCTGGGGCCGGACTGGGACCTGGACGAGACGACCGAGTTCCTGGTCGTGGCCGCCACCCTGCTCGACCTCAAGGCGGCCAGGCTGCTGCCCGCCGCCGAGGTGGAGGACGAGGCCGACCTCGCCCTCCTGGAGGCCCGCGACCTGCTCTTCGCACGGCTGCTGCAGTATCGCGCGTACAAACAGATCGCCGGCATCCTCAGCCGGCGCCTCGAGGACGAGGGCCGCCGCTACCCCCGTACCGTCGGACTCGAACCGCACCACGCCGAGCTGCTGCCCGAGGTCGTCATCAGCATCGGCGCCGAGGGCTTCGCCAGGCTCGCCGTCAAGGCCATGCAGCCCAGGCCCAGGCCGCAGGTGTACGTCGACCACATCCACGCGCCGCTCGTCAGTGTGCGGGAACAGGCCGGGATCGTGGTCGCACGCCTCAGGGAACTCGGCGAGGCGAGCTTCCGGGACCTCGTCGAGGACACGGACGACACACTGACCGTCGTGGCCCGGTTCCTCGCCCTGCTGGAGCTGTACCGCGAGAAGGCCGTCGCCCTGGACCAGGAGACCGCGCTCGGCGACCTCACCGTGCGCTGGACCGGCGGGGAGGGAGACACCACGCCCGCGGTCACCGACGAGTTCGACCGGCCGCCCGAGCAGCCCGAGGAGGAGAGGAAACCGTGAGCGAGGAGACGACCGGAACTCCCGCCGGGTCCCGCGGCGTCGCGGACCTGGACCTCAGGCCCGCCCTGGAGGCGGTCCTGATGGTCGTGGACGAGCCCGCGACCGAGGAGCACCTGGCCAAGATCCTGGAACGCCCGAGGCGCCAGGTCGCGGACGCGCTGCGGGCGCTCGCCGACGAGTACACCGTCCAGGGCCGCGGCTTCGAGCTGCGCCTCGTCGCGGGCGGCTGGCGCTTCTACACCCGCCCCGAGTACGCCGCCGCCGTCGAGGGCTTCGTCCTGGACGGCCAGCAGGCCCGGCTCACCCAGGCCGCCCTGGAGACCCTCGCGGTCGTCGCGTACCGGCAGCCGGTCAGCCGCGGCAGGGTCTCCGCGGTGCGCGGAGTCAACTGCGACGGTGTGATGCGCACCCTCCTGCAGCGCGGTCTGATCGAGGAGGCGGGCACGGAACCCGAAACAGGTGCGATCCTGTACACGACGACGAACTACTTCCTGGAGCGGATGGGCCTGCGCGGTCTGGACGAGCTCCCGGAGCTCGCGCCCTTCCTCCCGGAGGCGGAGGCGATCGAGGCCGAGACACTGGAAGGGGTCCCGTCGTTCGATCCGGACGCCCCGGATTCCGAGGACGCAGACGACAAGACGGAACTTTGATGCGAAGCAGCAGCGGCAGGAACAGCAGCGGAAACAACGGCGGGAGCCGTGGTGGCAACAGCGGCGGCCGCGGCGGGAGCGGCGGTGGTCGCGGCAGTCACCGCGGTGCCGGCGACAACCGCGACGACAGGCAGGGCGGTCGTCCGAAGAAGCCGCGCCCGGAGGAGCGGCGCTACGACGTGGGCCCCGGCGCCTCCCAGGAGGGTCCCAAGTCGGGCCGCGGGCCCACGGCCCGCGGCGGCGTCAAGGGCGGGCCGAAGAAGCCCCTGCAGCGGGGGCGCTCGGTCCCGGCCACGTCCCGCGAGTACGAGACGCGGGCCGAGGAGCGCAACCGCGAGCGGTACGCGGGCAAGAAGGACGTCAAGCTGCCCAAGACCTTCCCGGGCGCCGAGCAGGAGGGCGAGCGGCTGCAGAAGGTGCTGGCCCGCGCGGGCTACGGCTCCCGGCGCGCCTGCGAGGAGCTGATCGAGCAGGCGCGGGTCGAGGTCAACGGCGAGATCGTCCTCGAGCAGGGCAAGCGGGTCGACCCGGAGAAGGACGAGGTCAAGGTCGACGGCCTGACCGTCGCCACGCAGTCGTACCAGTTCTTCTCGCTGAACAAGCCCGCCGGTGTCGTCTCCACCATGGAGGACCCGGAGGGCCGCCAGTGCCTCGGTGACTACGTCACCAACCGCGAGACCCGCCTCTTCCACGTCGGCCGGCTCGACACCGAGACCGAGGGCGTCATCCTGCTCACCAACCACGGCGAGCTGGCGCACCGGCTGACCCACCCCCGGTACGGCGTGAAGAAGACGTACCTGGCGGCCATCGTGGGCCCGATCCCCCGCGATCTGGGCAAGCGGCTGAAGGACGGCATCCAGCTGGAGGACGGTTACGCGCGCGCGGACCACTTCCGGGTCGTGGAGCAGACCGGCAAGAACTACCTCGTCGAGGTGACCCTGCACGAGGGCCGCAAGCACATCGTGCGCCGCATGCTCGCCGAGGCCGGGTTCCCGGTCGAGAGGCTGGTGCGCACCGCCTTCGGGCCGATCACCCTGGGCGACCAGAAGTCGGGCTGGCTGCGCCGGCTGTCGAACACCGAGGTCGGGATGCTGATGCAGGAGGTCGACCTCTAGAAGGGCTTGTGCGCCCGCACCGCACCCCCTTTAATAGTCACAGCGACTATTAAAGGGGGTGCGAGTGATGGACGGCTACGACCGGTACGCCTTCGAGCCCTTCGCCGTCACCGTCGACCTCGCCGTGTTCACCCTCCGGGCGGGCGCCCTGCACGTGCTGCTCGTCGAGCGCGGCCAGGAGCCCTACGCCGGACGGTGGGCACTGCCCGGCGGCTTCGTCCGGCCGGACGAGTCCGCGGAGAGTGCCGCGCGGCGCGAACTGGGCGAGGAGACCGGGCTGACGGACGTGTCCGGGCTGCATCTGGAGCAGCTGCGGACCTACAGCGAACCCGACCGCGACCCCCGCATGCGGGTCGTCTCCGTCGCCTTCGCCGCCCTGCTCCCCGACGCCCCCGAGGCACACGGCGGCAGCGACGCGGCACAGGCCCGCTGGACGCCGTACGACTGCGCGCGGGAGCTCGCCTTCGACCACGGCCGGATCCTGGCCGACGCGCGGGACCGCGTCGGCGCCAAGCTCGAGTACAGCTGCCTCGCCACCGCCTTCTGCCCGCCCGAGTTCACCCTCGGGGAGCTGCGTCAGGTCTACGAGACCGTGTGGGGCACCGCCCTGGACCGCCCCAACTTCCGGCGCAAGGTGCTCGCCACCCCCGGCTTCGTCGAAGCCGTACCCGGCGCCGCGCGCCTCACCGGCGGCCGGGGCAAACCCGCCTCGCTCTACCGCGCGGGCACCGCCACCGCCCTCCACCCGCCCCTGCTCCGGCCCACTCCGGAAGGACGCCCCGCATGACCACGACCACCGTCACCAAACGCGCCGCCACGGGAGCGCTCACCGGACTCGCCCTGGGGGACGCGCTGGGGTTCCCGACCGAGTTCAACGACGTGCCGTCGATCCTCGCCAAGTTCGGCCCCTGGCGGGGCATGGACCTCCCCAGGCCCGCGATCGTCACCGACGACACCCAGATGACCCTCGCGCTCGGCAGAGGACTGCGCACGGCCATGGACCGGGGGCCGCTCACCCCGAAGCGGCTGGAGCGGCCGGTGCGCGAGGAGTTCGTGGAGTGGTGGCGCTCGCCCGAGAACAACCGCGCGCCGGGCAACACCTGCCTCAAGGCCTGCCACCTGCTGTCCCGTGAGGACCGGCGCTGGCAGGACGCCAGTCAGATCGGCTCCAAGGGCTGCGGTGCCAACATGCGCGTCGCCCCCATAGGACTGGCCCCCGGCCTCACCGAAGAACAGCGCGCCGGCGCCGCCCAGTTGCAGTGCGCCCTCACCCACGGGCACCCCACCGCGCTCGCCGCCTCCGACCTCACCGCGCACGCCGTACGGCTGCTGGCGGAGGGTGCCGAACCGACCGGTCTGATCGGACTGCTGCGCTCCTACGCCTACGACAACCGCACCCGCTACCACGAGTTCTGGCTCGGCGACCTGTGGACCCACGCCCAGGACCCCACGCCCGAGCACTTCATCGCGCGCGGCTGGGACGAGTGCCTGAGCATCCTGGAACGGCTCCAGGACGCCGTACGCACCGTCTCGCCCGAGACCGACCCCTGCCAGGCCACCGGCGAGGGCTGGATCGCCGAGGAGGCCCTGGCGACCGGCCTGCTCTGCTTCCTCCTCTTCGTCGACGAACCCCTCACCGCGCTGCGCCGCGCCGCCTGCACCGCCGGCGACTCCGACTCCATCGCCTGCCTCGCCGGCGCCTTCGCGGGCGCCCACCTCGGCGCGGACGCCTGGCCGGCCGACTGGGCGGACCGCATCGAGTACCGGGACGAACTGACGACGCTGGGAACGCTCTGGGACGCTTGACCGATGACCGACCTCCTGGACCTCGACCTGCGCCCGGTGATCGCCGAACAGCCCGATCCGGTGCTGTTCGCCACCGTCTCCGGCGCGCACCTGTACGGTTTCCCGTCCCGCGACTCCGACGTGGACCTGCGGGGCGCGCACCTGCTGCCGGCCGCCGCCCTCGTCGGACTGCGCGAGCCGGACGAGACCCGGTCCAGGATGTGGGTCCGGGACGGCGTCGAGATGGACCTCGTCACGCACGACCTGCGCAAGTTCGTCCGCCTGATGCTGCGCCGCAACGGCTACGTCCTCGAGCAGCTGCTGTCCCCGCTGGTCGTGCACACCACCGACACCCACCGCGAACTGGCCGCGCTCGCGCCCGGCACCCTCACCAGCCACCACGCCCACCACTACCGGGGGTTCGCACGGACCCAGTGGCGGCTGTTCGAGAAGACCGGTGAACTCAAACCACTGCTCTACACCTTCCGGGTGCTGCTCACCGGCATCCACCTGATGCGCTCGGGAGAGGTGCAGCCGCATCTGCCCACCCTCGCCGCGCAGGTCGGCGAGGCCCCGGACCGGCTGCCGGAGCTGATCGCCGCCAAGGCGGAGCGCGAGCACGGGGACGCCGGCGTCGACCACGCGCGCGTGCGGGCCGACGTGGAGCGGCTGCACGGCGTGCTGGACGAGGCGCAGACGGCGTCAGGGCTGCCCGACACCCCCGTCGTGTACGACGCCCTGCACGACCTCGTCGTACGGGCCCGCCTCGAGGGCTGAGGCACGGCGGGTGCGGATGAGGAAGTCCTCCACGCGGCGGCGGTCCGGTTCCGCGGGGAGCGGGCTGCGGTGGGCGGCCTCCTCGGCCTCGCGCCCCAGACGGGTCATCCGGGCCTCGAACTCGGGCCACGGGACCTCGCCCCGCTTCACCGCCAGCAGCGGCTCGCGGTCCTCGCCCACGTCGACCGTGAGCGTGCCCGTACGGAGCACATCGCGGGCGCTCGTCAGCAGGCGGAGCAGATGCATGGCGTGCTTCCAGCGCGGGGCGCCGTGGGCGCGGACGTCGGCGTCCAGCTTGCGGCGCTGGCCGTGGGCGTACCGGACGAAGGTTTCGTGGACCCGGCGGGACAGGAACGCCCCGCGCAGGGACAGCAGTTCACGGCCGGTGGCGTCGGCGTACTCCACCAGCGGGGAGTGCAGGCACTCCAGGATGTTGGGGTTGGCGCGCAGGGCCAGCTCGCAGAAGCGCTCCAGCTCCCAGCCGAACTGCTCCTCGGCCGGGCCCTCGATGTGCGTCGGCGGCTTCTCGAAGCGCCAGAACAGGGCGGTGGGCGCCAGGAAGACGCCCCGGCGGTCGGTGTCGCTGCCCTCCGTGGCCAGACCGAAGGCGCGCGAGCCCATGACACAGGCGTAGATCGTGTGGTCGCGGACCAGGGTCTCGGGGCGCATGCCGGGAGCGTACGGGGCGGATCACGCCCGGCGAACCGAATTACCCTCCACCGTGATCCGCTCCTCGGGCAGCGGCCGGGTCGCCGGGCCGTGGGCCACCGAGCCGTCGGTGATCCGGAACCGGCTGCCGTGGCAGGGGCAGTCGATGGTGCCGTCCGTGACCTCGGACACGAGGCAGTTCTGGTGGGTGCAGATCGCCGAGAAGGCCTTGAACTCGCCCTCCTCGGGCTGGGTGACCACGACCTTCTCCTCCTTGAGGATCGTGCCCCCGCCCACCGGGACGTCGGCCGTCGAGGTCAGTTCCCGTCCGGCGGTGCCCGCCGCGGTGTCGCCCCCGCCGCCCCCGCCGTCTCCGCCGCCCGAGCCGCAGCCCGCGGCCAGAGCCGCCGCGGCACCCGAGGTGAGCAGAACAGTGCGGCGCGTCGCACGAGGGGTCATGGCGTCACTCCAGAAGGTCGCGGTGCGTGCATCCTGACACCGAATCCGCCCAGGAAGAAGCAACCCATGACGAGGCACCATGAAACACCCATGTCGCCCGTCTCAGCGGGCGGGCGCCGGACGCCGCCCCCGCCCCGCGCTGACTAGGCTGGACGACCGAACCACCAGTACGCACAGCAAGGAGCATCGTCGTGGCGGTACGCGCGGTCCGGGGGGCCGTCCAGCTGGAGCGGGACGAGGCCGGTCACATGGAGGAGCAGGTCGGCGCGCTGCTCACCGCGGTCCTGGAACGCAACGAACTGCGCACCGACGACCTGATCAGCCTCTGGTTCACCGCCACGCCCGATCTGCACAGCGACTTCCCGGCGGCCGCCGCCCGCAAGCTCGGCATCGTCGACGTCCCCCTCCTCTGCGCCCAGGAACTGGACATCGAGGGCGCCATGCCCCGCGTCGTCCGGGTCCTCGCGCACATCGAGTCCGACCGGCCCCGCACCGGCATCGCGCACGTCTACCTCGGTGCCGCGGCCGCCCTGCGCAAGGACATCGCCCAGTGAGAACCGCACTCGTCATCGGCACCGGACTCATCGGCACGTCCGCCGCCCTCGCCCTCACCGGGCGAGGTGTCGTCGTCCACCTCACCGACCACGACCACGAGCAGGCGCGCACCGCAGCCGCTCTCGGCGCCGGCACGGACGAGACCCCCGACGGGCCCGTCGACCTGGCCATCGTCGCCGCCCCGCCCGCCCATGTGGCCGACGTGCTCGCCGACGCGATGCGGCGCGGCCTGGCCCGCGGCTACATCGACGTGGCCAGCGTCAAGGGCGGACCGCGCCGCGAGCTCCAGGAACGCGGGATCGACCTGACCCCGTACATCGGCACCCACCCCATGTCCGGCCGTGAGCGGTCGGGACCGCTGGCCGCCACCGCCGACCTCTTCGAGGGCCGCCCCTGGGTACTCACCCCGACCCGGGACACCGACACCGAGGTGCTGAACCTCGCCCTGGAGCTGGTCTCCCACTGCCGCGCCGTACCGGTCGTCATGGACGCCGACGCCCACGACCGGGCTGTCGCCCTCGTCTCCCACATGCCCCACCTGGTGTCCAGCATGGTCGCCGCGCGCCTGGAGCACGCCGAGGAGGCCGCCGTACGGCTGTGCGGGCAGGGCATCCGGGACGTCACCCGGATCGCCGCCTCCGACCCCCGGATGTGGATCGACATCCTCTCCGCGAACCCCGGCCCGGTCGCCGACCTGCTGACGGACGTCGCCGCCGACCTGGAGGAGACCGTGCGGGCCCTGCGCGCGCTGCAGTCGTCCGACGAGGACAAGCGCCGCGAGGGCAGTACGGGCATCGAGACCGTGCTGCGCCGGGGCAACGCCGGCCAGGTCCGCGTCCCCGGCAAGCACGGCTCCGCGCCGCGCGTCTACGAGACGGTGACGGTGCTCATCGACGACCAGCCCGGCCAGCTGGCCCGCGTCTTCGCGGACGCCGAGCGTGCCGGGGTCAACATCGAGGACGTCCGTATCGAGCACGCCACCGGGCAGCAGGCCGGTCTGATCCAGCTCATGGTGGAGCCCAGGGCGGCACCGGTCCTCACCGCCGGGCTGCGGGAGCGGGGCTGGGCGATCCGTCAGTGACGGCCCGCCCTCCGGCGGGGGCGGCGTCGTCCGCATGTCGGAGGGGTTCCGGGGGGCCGGTAATCTGGTGCGGGGCGTGTCCGCGTCCCGCACACACCACTCCACCGCACCAGGAAGGTGTTCCCCCGTGGAAAACGGCGCCGCCCAGCCCGTGATTGTCGCCATCGACGGCCCCTCCGGCACGGGCAAGTCGAGCACGTCGAAAGCCGTGGCGGCGCAGCTCGGCCTGAGCTACCTGGACACCGGCGCCCAGTACCGGGCGATCACCTGGTGGATGGTGACCAACAACATCGACATAGACGACGCGTCCGCGATCGCCGCCGTCGCCGGGAAGCCCGAGATCGTCTCCGGCACGGACCCCCGGGACCCGACGATCACGGTCGACGGTGTCGACGTGGCCGGCCCGATCCGCGGACAGGACGTCACCTCCAAGGTCAGCGCCGTCTCCGCGGTGCCCGAGGTGCGGTCCCGCATCACCGAGCTGCAGCGGTCCATCGCCGGCTCCGCCGTCACCGGCATCGTCGTCGAGGGACGGGACATCGGCACCACCGTGCTCCCCGACGCCGACCTGAAGATCTTCCTCACCGCCAGCGCGGAGGCCCGTGCCGCCCGCCGCAGCGGCGAGCTCAAGGGCGCCGACCTGAACACCACCCGCGAGGCCCTGATCAAGCGGGACGCCGCCGACGCCGGCCGCAAGACGTCCCCGCTGGCCAAGGCCGGCGACGCGGTCGAGGTGGACACCACCGAGCTGACCCTTCAGCAGGTCATCGAGTGCGTCGTCACCCTCGTCGAGGAGAAGCGGGCCGGAAAGTGACCGACGTCCCATCGGTGCGGAGCGCCGAGGTCGGCCGGCGCATCGGCGTCGGCCTGATGTACGGGCTGTTCAAGCCGCGCGTACTGGGCGCCTGGCGGGTGCCCGCCACAGGCCCGCTGATCTTCGCCGTGAACCACTCCCACAACGTCGACGGCCCGATGGTCATGGGCGTGGCGCCCCGGCCGACGCACTTCCTGATCAAGAAGGAGGCGTTCGTCGGCCCGCTCGACCCGTTCCTGACCGGCATCGGCCAGCTCAAGGTCGACCGGGACACCACCGACCGTACGGCGATCTCCCGGGCCCTGGGCGTGCTGCAGCAGGGCGGCGTCCTCGGTATCTTCCCGGAGGGCACCCGGGGCGAGGGCGACTTCGCCTCGCTGCGCGCGGGGCTCGCCTACTTCGCCGTCCGCGGCGGTGCGCCGATCGTGCCCGTGGCCGTCCTGGGAAGTTCCGAGCGGTCCGGACGGTTGATAAAGGCGCTGCCCCCGCTGCGCTCCCGCGTCGACGTCGTCTTCGGCGACCCCTTCGACGCGGGCGACGGCAGCGGCAGACGTACGCGCAAGGCGCTGGACGAGGCGACCGAACGCATCCAGAAGCAGCTCACCGCGCACCTGAAAAACGCCAGGCGCCTCACCGGGCGCTGAGCGACACTCGAGTAGTGGACCGCTCCCGTACGGGGGCGGCCCACCGATCACCACGATGAACGCAGAGGTACGGACTTCATGAACGACCACATCCAGCCCGACGGCTCGGACGCGTACGAGGGCGCGCCGGAGCACGACCACGGGGCGCTGGGCGATGCCGAGTTCGCGGAGTTCATGGAGCTCGCCGCGGAGGAGGGCTTCGACCTCGAGGACGTCGAGGGCGCGATCGAGGCCGCGGGCCACGGCCCGCTGCCCGTGCTCGCCGTCGTCGGCCGCCCCAACGTCGGCAAGTCGACCCTGGTGAACCGCATCATCGGCCGCCGTGAGGCGGTCGTCGAGGACAAGCCGGGCGTCACCCGCGACCGGGTCACCTACGAGGCCGAGTGGGCGGGCCGCCGCTTCAAGGTCGTCGACACCGGCGGCTGGGAGCAGGACGTCCTCGGCATCGACGCCTCCGTGGCCGCGCAGGCCGAGTACGCCATCGAGGCCGCCGACGCGGTCGTCTTCGTCGTCGACGCCAAGGTCGGCGCCACCGACACCGACGAGGCCGTCGTCCGGCTGCTGCGCAAGGCGGGCAAGCCCGTCGTGCTGTGCGCCAACAAGGTGGACGGCCCGAGCGGCGAGGCCGACGCCTCGTACCTGTGGTCACTGGGCCTGGGGGAGCCCCACCCGGTCTCCGCGCTGCACGGCCGAGGCACCGGCGACATGCTGGACCAGGTCCTGGAGGCCCTGCCCGAGGCGCCGGCCCAGACCTTCGGCGGCGCCGTCGGCGGCCCGCGGCGCATCGCCCTGATCGGCCGGCCCAACGTCGGCAAGTCCTCGCTGCTGAACAAGGTCGCGGGCGAGGAGCGCGTCGTCGTCAACGAACTCGCCGGCACCACCCGCGACCCGGTCGACGAGCTGATCGAACTGGGCGGCGTCACCTGGAAGTTCGTCGACACGGCGGGCATCCGCAAGCGCGTCCACCTCCAGCAGGGCGCCGACTACTACGCCTCGCTGCGCACCGCCGCCGCCGTCGAGAAGGCGGAGGTGGCCGTCGTCCTCATCGACGCCGCCGACTCCATCTCCGTGCAGGACCAGCGGATCGTCACCATGGCCGTGGAGGCGGGCCGCGCGCTCGTCCTCGCCTACAACAAGTGGGACACCCTCGACGAGGAGCGCCGCTACTACCTGGAGCGGGAGATCGAGACCGAGCTCGGCCAGGTGACCTGGGCGCCGCGGGTGAACGTGTCGGCGCGCACCGGCCGCCACATGGAGAAGCTGGTCCCCGCCATCGAGACGGCCCTGGAGGGCTGGGAGACCCGGGTCCCGACGGGCAGGCTGAACGCCTTCCTCGGCGAGCTGGTCGCCGCCCACCCGCACCCCGTGCGGGGCGGCAAGCAGCCGCGCATCCTGTTCGGCACCCAGGCGGGCACCAAGCCGCCCCGGTTCGTGCTGTTCGCGTCCGGCTTCATCGAGGCGGGCTACCGGCGGTTCATCGAGCGCCGGCTGCGGGAGGAGTTCGGCTTCGAGGGGACGCCGATCCACATCTCCGTGCGGGTGCGGGAGAAGCGCGGCCGGAAGAAGTAGGCAGAGCGAAGGGGCGGTCCCACCGGGACCGCCCCTTCGTCGTGCGCCGGTCAGGCGCCCCTGCGCGGCGCCGGCGGCAGCCCGGCCGGCACATGCTGCATACCGGCGGCGGAACGGCCGACGGCGCCGACCCGCTGCCACTGCGGCGCCGCGCCCGGGCGGCCGCCCGCCCCCGCGCCGTAGGCACCGCTCATCAGGGACGCGCCGAACGTTCCCGGGCTGTGCCCGCCGTACGGCCTCGTACCGTGCGGGATGTCCCCGAAGGCGGTGAAGCCCAGCTCCTCCTCGCCGCTGCGGTCACCCGGCAGCGAACGGAAGGACTTGACGTACTCGGTGTAGAGGGCGTCGTAGATCGGCGTGGCCGAGAGGCCGCTCCGGGAGTCCTGCGCCGGGCGCCCGGGTGCGGGGACCGAGGCGAGGGACTGGTGGCGGGGAACGTCGTATGCGTGCACGTATGTCCAAACGACCCCGTGCCGTAAGGGATGCGGCCCTTTTGCGGCTTTCGGCGCCGGTGCTCGGGCGGGGTCGGTCAGAGGCCGGCCAGGGGCAGTGCCGAGGCGACGAGCTTGCCGTTCGCCGCCGCCTTGTCCAGCGCGTCGCGCAGCAGGTCCTCGCGCGGCTGACGGCCGATCGAGCCGACCGGCGCCGCGAACATCAGCACCTGCTGGTGCTTGTTGGCGGCCGACCGCCAGCCGTCGGTGACCTGCAGCGGCTGGTGCGCCTGCCACCACGCCACCGGACGCCCGCCGCCGCCCGGGTTCGGCTGCAGTACGGCGTGCAGCTGGCCCGCGGCGAGCAGCACCGACCAGCCGTGCAGCACCGGCGGTACGGCCGACAGCTCGGTCAGCGGCATGAAGCCCTGCTCGATGAGGAGCGGCAGGAAGTCGTCCCCGGCCCCCAGGGTGCCGGGGCGGGCGACCGGCGCGGTCGGTTCGACGACCAGCGCCGGATGCAGTTCCCCGGCGATCAGGACCAGTCCGCTGGTCACGCCGAGCACGGCCTGTTCGGGGGTGACGTCCGCGGGCGCCGGCTGCGCGGAGTCGCCGCCGATGGCCCGTACGGCCCCCTGGAGCTGTTCCTCGGTGACCTGGACGACCTGGGAGGGCAGGCAGGTGGAGTGGGCGAACGCGAGTACGGCGGTCTCGTCCCCGACGAACAGGACGGTGCTGGTGCGCTCCTGCTCCGGGTCGCCGGGGGTGCGGCAGGAGGTGCAGTCGTAACTGCCCGGGGCGGACTCTCCGGCGAGGAGGCGGTCTGCTTCTTCGTCGCCGATCTCGGCGCGTACCTCGTCGCTGACGTCGAGCATGCGCGGCACGGGTGGCTCCCTCGGGATGCGGTGCGTGGCGAGGCCGGGTGGCTCCCGGCCCGTGGTCCGGGGTGGGTCCCCGGCTCATGAAGAAGACAACGGGCGATCTGTGGCGGTGGTCACGCCCCAGGGCGAACGGAATCGAACCATCCAGCGCACGCCGTCACGTTCGGCGCGGAATCGGCCACTCATCGTCAAGTCGGCGCTGGTGAGCGGCGGTTGAAGGGGTGAGGTGACTCACGGATCGCTCCGGCCGCTGGTCGACAAATCCTGAAATCAGGGAATGAAGCGGGTGGCCGAAAATAGCCGCTACCCAGGGTAAGCGACAACTGGCCTGCAATGACAGGGCGTTGGTCGATCCCGGACGCCCGGGCTCCCTGGATTCCTCGGCCGTGTGCACGCGGGACCCCGGCCGGCCGGCCGGGGCCCTACCGCCGCCCGGACCCGCCGAGTTCGCTCGCCTCACCCGCGAACACCACCGTGCCCCGGCGCAGTTCGTACACGAGGGCGCGAAGGCCGTGCAGGGCGGGCGGCAGCCGCTGCTCGGCGACGACCACGCACGCGTCGAGCGCGGCCAGCAGCGCGTACGTACGGGCCGCGACCACCGGTGACATGCCCTGGGCGGGCTCGTCGACGAGCACCACGCGCGCGCCGGACCGCAGGGCCCGGCACAGGGCCAGCATCCGCTGCTCGCCCCCGGAGAGCGTGCCGGCCCTGCGGTCCAGCAGCGGCCGCAGCCGCGGATAGGCCTCGAGGGCCTCCGCGGGGTCGGGGGCGGTCAGGGCGAGGTTCTCCCGCACGGTGAGGGAACCGAACACGGCCCGACGCTCCGGCACCAGGCACAGCCCGCGCCGGGCCCGCTCGTCCGCCGCCACGCCGGTGATGTCCCGTCCGTCCCACACCACGGCCCCGCCGGACAGCGGCACGTCACCGGCGAGTGCGCGCAGGGCGGTCGTACGGCCCGAGCCGTTGCGCCCCAGCAGCACGGTGAGGCCGGGGCCGGGTGCGGCGAGGGTGACGCCGTGCAGGGCCTCCAGGGGGCCGTAGCGCACCCGCGCTTCGCGCAGGGAGATGGTGGTCGTCATCACGGGTCGGCCGTCCTTCCGGGGATGTCCAGGACGCTTCCGGGCGGTCCGGAGGCGACGATCCTGCCCTCCGTCATCACATGCACGACGTCGGCGAGGCCGGCGACCAGACCGAGATCGTGCTCGACGACGAGGAGTGCCATGCCGTCGGCGGCCAGCGCCTTCAGGATCCGGGCCAGCGCGGTCACCTCCGCGGTGTCGAGACCGGCGGCGGGCTCGTCGAGCAGCAGCACGCGCGGGGCGGCGGCGAGGGCCCGCGCGAGTTCCACCCGGCGCAGTGTCCCGGTGGGCAGTCCGGCGGCGGGCCGAGCGCGTACGGGTCCGTCGAGGCCGAGCAGCCGCAGGGTCCGCTCGACCGCGCGGGGGTCGCGCGGCCGGACCTGCTCGGCACCGACGCGGACGTTCTCGGCGACGGTCAGCGTCGGGAAGACGGCCGACAGCTGGAACGTCCGCGCGATCCCGAGCCGGGTGCGGGCCTGCGCGGACAGCGGGGTGATGTCCCGCCCGCCGAGCGAGACGGTCCCCCGCGCGGGGCGCACGGTCCCGGCCAGACAGTGGAACAAGGTGCTCTTCCCGGCCCCGTTCGGCCCCACGACGGCACTCACCCGCCCGGCCACCACCTCCAGATCCACCCCGTCCAGCGCGACGAACCCGCCGTACCGCACGGTCAGCCCCCGGGCGGCAAGCCCGGGACCCCCCGCGCAGCGGGAGTCGGGGGGCAGGGCCGTGCGATGGCCCGCGGGTTCAGCCGGCCGGGTGTGCGGGCCCCGGCCCGTCGCCGTCGCGCCCGCCGGCTGCCGTGGTCCCGGAGGGCGCGGGCGGGTGCGCACGGGTGGGGCCGACGGGACCGGTGCCGGGCGGAGACGGTTGCGCAGGGCCTCGTAGGGGCCGTCCGGGAAGCGGCCCGTCAGGATCGCCAGGACGCCGATCACCGCCGCCGCCACGCCCCCGCGCGTGCCCGCGTCCAGGCCGACCAGGAGGGCCGCGGCGAGCAGCGCGCCCAGGGTGCCGTCCGCGCCGACGACCACGACCGCCGCGAACCACAGCAGGCTCCGCACGGGGTCGTACGCGGCCGGGTCGAAGGCGCGCAGGCCCATGCCCAGCATGCCGCCGCCGAGCGCGGCCAGCCCGGCACCGCAGACGAAGGCGAGGAGCTTCAGCGACGGCACCCGCACGCCCGCCGCCCGCGCCCCGGACTCGTGGTCCCGCGTCGCCGCCAGGGCGCGGCCCGTGCGGCCCCGCCGCAGGGCCCCGGTCGCGAGCAGCGCGCACACCAGGAGGAGCAGTTCCAGGACGTAGTACGCGCGGTCGCCGTCGAACCCCGCCGGGCGGTCCAGGGACAGTCCGGACGTGGCGTACGGCTGGTCGAAGACGAAGCGGCTCACCCCGACACCCACCGCGAACGTCGCCAGCGCCAGGGCCGGTCCGCGCCGGCCGATCGCCGGCCACCCGGTCAGCACGCCCAGCGGGGCGACCAGCACGACCGCCACCGCCAGCCCGGCCAGCTCCGGCAGCCGGGGCAGGCCGGGGAAACGGCCGGCCGCCAGCAGCGCCGTGAACAGGGCGCCCAGACCGGCGTACGCCGCCTGCCCGAGCGAGATCTGCCCGCCCCGGCCGGTAACGACCACCAGCGACAGCAGCACCACCCCCAGCGCCGGCACCTGCACCGCCGTACGCAGATCGCTCCCGGCGAGGCCCAGCGGCAGCAGGAACAGCACCCCCGCCACGACCCACGCGCCCGGCGGCGCCGGCACCCGCGCGGTGGCCGTGCGCGGCAGCGCGTCACGCGTCCCGACGCCCGGCAGCACCAGGGCGGCGAACAGCAGCGCCACGACGAACAGATTGGCGCCCACCGCCTGGAGGAGCGGCTCGCCCCACCCGGACGGGTGCAGTCGCGTCAGCTGACTCTGCGCCACCCCGATGCCGAGCGCCACGGCCACCGCCACCACCGGAGCGCGCATCCGCGCGGCGACCGCGACCGCCATGACCTCCATCACGAGCAGCGGCAGCCCGTACGGGTCGAGCCGCACGTACGGAGCCAGCAGGACCCCCGTCAGACCGGCCGTGAACGAGCCGAACGCCCAGCCCGCCGCCGCCACCCGGTCCGCGTCGACACCGGCGAGCACGGCCAGCCGGCGGTCGTCCACGACGGCCCGCAGCTCCCGCCCGAACCGCGTCCGGCGGACCACCGTTCCCACCCCCGCGGCCAGCACCGCCACCACCGCCAGCTGCCCCCACGGCTCCGCCGGCAGCAGCACCGGCGCGTCGTCCCGCGCCCCCTGCCCCCACAGCAGCGCCGCCCCGCCCACCAGCAGCACGAACACCCCGATGGCCGCCACCAGCGTCCGCGCGGGATCGCCGCCCCGCACCGACAGCGGCCGGAACACGCACCGCTCCAGCACCACCCCGATCCCCGGCGCCACCACCAGCAGCGTCACCGCGGCGGCCCACCACAGCGGCAGGCCCCCGTCGACCACCAGAGCGCGCAGCACATACGCGCACACCATGGCGACCGCCCCGTGCGCGAAGTTCAGCACCCCGGTCGCCCGGTACGTCACGATCAGCCCGATCCCGGTGAGCGCCGCTGCGGCGCCCACCGACAGTCCGGCCAGCGTGAGGTCGTACGTCAGCGAGGACATCGGCGTGGGGTCAGCCGGCCCTGTCGGCGGGTTCGCAGATCGGGCAGGGCCTCAGCCCGCCGCTCGCGACGAGCCTCCCGTCCACCGGGACCGCCTCCGCCTTCCCCGCGACCAGCGGGCAGTCCGCGCGGTGCCACAGCGTGCCGCCCGGCACCATCAGCGTCCGCGCGGCGACCGCCAGCGGCCCGCCGGCCGGCCGCCCCGGCTCGTCCGCGCCGGTGTCCAGCAGGAGGCCGTGCGGCTCCTCCCCGCGCGCGGCGGCGAACGTCTCCCGGCGGTGGGCGAGCAGCACCGCCCCCGCGACGATCAGCGCGGCGCCGGGGATGCTGCACGAGGCCAGGTAGGGCAGCTGCCGTTCGGCGTAACGCTCGCCCGAGACGCCGTACCAGCCGACGACGCACAGCACCGCCCCGGCGGCGAGCGCGGCCCAGCCCGCCCACCGCGCGGGGCGCGCGATCCGCAGTCGGGATGTCCGCATGGCTTGCACTATGCCCCTTACGCCCCGACCCTGAAAGCACCGGACGCACCCGGTCCGGACCGACACCCGATTGGTGAGCCAGATGGTTCTCGGCAGTGGCATCGGGCGGGGGAACACAAGGACGGGCGGGCGCGGCCCACGGACGGCGGGGCGGGGCACGGCACTGGCCGCCGCGCTGTTCCTGGTGTCGGCGCCCGGCCTCGCGGCATGCGGCGACGGATACAGCGGGGGCGGGGACGGGGGGACGTACACGCCCACGGCGGAGCGCACGACGAACGAACCGGGCAGCGCGCCCGCGGACCGGGCGGCGGCCGAGAAGGAGATCCGGCAGAACTGGGAGAAGTTCTTCGACCCCGGGACGCCCGTGGACGAGAAGAAGAAGCTCCTGCAGAACGGTGAGCTGCTGGGCCCGGTGCTCGAGGTGTTCAGCGGTGACAACCGGGCCGGACAGGTGAAGGCCGAGGTCACCGAGATCGCGTTCACCTCACCGACCGAGGCGGACGTGACCTTCACCCTGACGCTCAAGGGGGCCACCGCCCTCCCGGACGCCTCCGGCGTCGCCGTCGACGACGACGGCACCTGGAAGGTGTCCGTCAAGTCCCTGTGCGCGCTCGTCCAGCTGAGCGGCGATGAATCGCCCCCGGACATCCCGGGCTGCTGAGGCCCTCGCCGCGGCGGCGCTCCTCGTCCTGACCGCCGCCTGCGGCAGCCGTCTGCCGGAGAGCGACTTCGGGCACGACGACCGCGCCTCCGCGCCCGCGCGCGAGCCGATCCGGGTCGGCATCGTCGCGAGCGCCACCAGCCCGGTCGGCGGCGGCGCCCTCACCGGCCCGCGCGACGGCGCGAAGGCCTGGTTCGACCGGCTCAACACGCGCGGCGGCATCGACGGCCGGCGCGTCGAGGTGCACACGTGCGACGACGGCGGCAGCGGCGTCGGCAACAACGAGTGCGTGCACAGGCTGATCGACGAGGAGAAGGTCGTCGCCCTGGTCGCCACCACCGCCCTGGACTACGCGGGCGCCTCCCGCGTCTCCCGCGCCGGCGTCCCCGACGTCGGCGGCCAGCCCATCGGCGCCGCCTACGACACGTATCCGCACCTGTACGGCATCCACGGCAGCGACGCGCCCCGGAACGGCACCCCCGGCTGGGACGGCATGCTGTACGGCGGCACCGAGGTCTACCGCTACTTCAAGCGCGAGCACGGCGCCCGTACCGCCGCCGTCGTCTCCTACAACCAGTCCGCGTCCGCCGCCTACGCCCGGCTCGTGCGACGCGGTCTGAAGGCCGAGGGCTACAAGGTGGTCACCGAGCAGGTCGACTTCGCCCTGCCCAACTTCCGCGCGGTCGCCGCCGACCTGAAGCAGCAGGGCGCCGACCTGGTCTTCGACGCCATCGACGCGAACGGCAACGCCCGCCTGTGCCGGGCCATGGACGACGCCGGCGTCCGGGTCACCGCCAAGGTCACCAACGTGCAGAACTGGACCTCCGCCGTCGCCGAGGACTACAAGGACGCACCGCGCTGCCGCAACGCCCTCTGGGCGACCGGCTCCAGCCGCGACTACGAGGACACGGCCCATCCGGCCGTACGCGCCTTCCGGGACGCCACGAAGGATCTGCAGACGCACTCCCAGTGGCAGCTGGAGGGCTGGGCGGCGGCCCGCTGGTTCACCGACGCGGCCACCTCCTGCGCCCGTACGGGCATCACCCGCGCGTGCGTCGACGGCTACGTCGGCCGCGCCCGGGACTACACCGCGGGCGGACTGCTGCTGCCCGTCTCGTTCGAGCGGTCGCCCGAG
This sequence comes from Streptomyces sp. NRRL WC-3626, assembly GCF_000718785.1. GTDB lineage: Bacteria > Actinomycetota > Actinomycetes > Streptomycetales > Streptomycetaceae > Streptomyces > Streptomyces edwardsiae. Next base: position 43,642 of record NZ_JOCA01000027.1, read on the forward strand.
CCGCCGTCGACGAGCCGGACCTGTCTGTCCGTGGCCCGCTGGCGGGACGGCGAGGGCTGGGTGGCGCAGGGCGACATGAACCGCACCTGCTTCGAGGTGCCGCAGCTCGCCTACGAGCCCTGACCGGAACCCGCCTGCTCGCTCTTCGGTTCGGGCTGGGCGGTCAGCGCCGCGTACTCCGGATGGTTCATGTCGAACGCCGGCGACTCCGAACGGACCCGGGGCAGCGTCGTGAAGTTGTGCCGGGGCGGCGGACACGACGTCGCCCACTCCAGGGAGCGGCCGAACCCCCACGGGTCGTCGACCTCTACCTTCTCGCCGTACTTGGCGGTCTTCCAGACGTTGTAGAGGAACGGCAGCGTGGACATGCCGAGCAGGAAGGCGCCGATGGTCGAGACGGTGTTCAGCGCGGTGAAGCCGTCCGCCGCCAGATAGTCGGCGTAGCGGCGCGGCATGCCCTCGGCGCCCAGCCAGTGCTGCACCAGGAACGTGGTGTGGAAGCCGACGAACAGCGTCCAGAACTGGATCTTGCCGAGCCGTTCGTCCAGCATCTTCCCGGTGAACTTGGGCCACCAGAAGTAGAACCCGCCGAAGGTAGCGAAGACGACGGTGCCGAAGACGACGTAGTGGAAGTGCGCGACGACGAAGTACGAGTCCGTCACATGGAAGTCCAGCGGCGGCGACGCCAGCAGTACCCCGGTGAGCCCGCCGAACAGGAACGACACCAGGAACCCGGTCGCCCACAGCATGGGTGTCTCGAAGGACAGCGACCCCTTGATCATGGTGCCGGTCCAGTTGAAGAACTTCACGCCCGTGGGCACCGCGATCAGGAAGCTCATGAAGGAGAAGAACGGCAGCAGCACCGCGCCGGTGGCGAACATGTGGTGCGCCCACACCACCACCGACAGGCCGGTGATGGCCATGGTGGCGCCCACCAGCGTCAGATAGCCGAACAGCGGCTTGCGGCTGAAGACCGGGATGATCTCCGTGACGATGCCGAAGAACGGCAGCGCGATGATGTACACCTCGGGATGGCCGAAGAACCAGAACAGGTGCTGCCACAGGACCGCCCCGCCGCCGGCGGCCTCGAAGACCTGGGAGCCGAACCGCCGGTCCGCCTCCAGCACCAGCAGCGCCGCCGCCAGCACCGGGAACGCCAGCAGGATCAGGATCGACGTGAACAGCGTGTTCCAGGTGAACAGCGGCATCCGGAACATCGTCATCCCGGGCGCGCGCATCCCGACGATGGTGGTGATGAAGTTGACCGCGCCGAGGATGGTGCCGAACCCGGCGAGCGCGAGCCCCATGATCCACAGGTCGGGGCCGAGGCCCGGCGAGTACTCCATGCTGTTCAGCGGCGCGTAGGCGAACCAGCCGAAGGCGGCCGGGCCCCCGGTGACCACCAGCGAACCGAGCACGATCAGCCCGCCGAAGAGGAACAGCCAGTACGAGAGCATGTTCAGCCGGGGGAAGGCCACGTCGGGCGCCCCGATCTGCAGCGGCATCAGCTCGTTGGCGAAACCGGCGAAGGTGGGCGTCGCGAACAGCAGCAGCATGATCGTGCCGTGCAGGGTGAACAGCTGGTTGAACTGCTGGTTGTCGACGATCTGCAGTCCGGGCCGGGCCAGTTCCGCCCGCATCAGCAGGGCCATCACGCCGGCGATCAGGAAGAACACGAACGACGTGATCAGATAGAGGTGGCCGATCTTCTTGTGGTCCGTGGTGGTCAGCCAGTCGATCACCAGTCGTCCGCGCCGCTGCCGCCGCGCCGGTCGCGCCGTCGCCTGGACGGTCTGCGTCCCCATCGCTCGCCCCTTCGCTCCTCGCGCGCCGGGCCCGCTCGGGCCCGCGCCGCCTGTCCCTCCGGGCCCACGCCATGATGCTCGCCCCTGCCCGTTTACGACAGGGGACGTGGCGGATCGTGTGGCGGAAAAGCGCATTTTCTGTGCGCACCGGCTTGTGCGGTCATGTGTGTCGGCGGAAAACGAATGAGGCCCCGGGAGTACTTCGCACGGCATTTTCCGCCGACGCCGAACACGCCCGTGGTGTGACACGCGGGAATTACGTTCGAATACCTGCGGAAGGGGTACGGAACCGTCCGTCCGGGTGAAGGCCACCGTCACGAACGTCTGTCGTGATCCTGTGACAGAAGTGTGACCGCCACAGGATCCGGCCGGGTGTTCCCGGGGTGGGCTTCCCCGCTCACGAGGCAGGGCATAGCGTGGCCGTATGGCACCCATTCCGACACCCTCGGCGGAACCCCAGGACAGCCCGGACGCCTATGTCGGCCTTGCCGCGGACCGGGCCGAGGACCTCGCGCGCGAGCGCGGCTGGTCGACGGTGCGGGCGCTCGCGCCGGGGACGATCATCACCATGGAGTACCGCATGGGCCGGCTCAACTTCGAGGTGCGGGACGGCCGGGTGGCGCGGGCCTGGAAGGGCTGACGCCCGCCGTCAGGGGCGGCTCGCCGACGTCGTGCCGCGCGGGTGGCGCTCCGGGTGTGGCGGGCGGCGGCTGCCCGCCGGTGTGACCGGGGAGCGCTCCCCGCGGGTCGTGTGCGGCCCGGGTGCCAGGTAGGCAGGCGACCGGGTGGACGGGCGCCCCGTGGCGAGCGGCTCGGGAGCCGCGTCGGCGCGGTCCGTGAGCGGCTTGAGCATGACGGGCCGCGCGAGAGCGCCGGGCTCGGCCGCGCCCGCCCGGCGTACCCGCCAGCGGGCCCGGAGGTCGAAGATCCGCGCCTCCGTGCGGGCGATCAGCGGCTCGAACCAGGGCAGCGCCAGCAGGATCAGCAGGCCCGCGACCCAGCCCAGGACCACATCGCTCAGCCAGTGCGTCCCGATGTACACGGTGGACAGTCCCACCCCGAGCGAAGTGACCGCGGACAGGGCGGACAGCCAGCGGCGCGCTCTCGGGGTGGAGGCCAGATAGGCCAGGATTCCCCAGGTCACCACGGCGTTCGCGGTGTGGCCGCTGGGAAATATATCGCCGCCGAGCCACATCTCGTTCGAGCCGATCTCGGTGGCGTAGTGCGGGCCGAGGCGGCCCATGCCGTACTTCGCGGCACCGACGGTGACGTTGAGCAGCAGCAGGGAGACACCGAGGGCGAGCAGGGGACGCAGCGTGTGCTGCCGCCAGGAGCGCCAGCCCAGCCAGGCCGCCACCATCACGGCGGTCGGGCCGCGCTGGCCGAGCACCACGTAGTAGTCGACGAAGGCGTGGATCTCGGACCACTGCTGGTAGGGGCGGAAGAACATCACCTGCCAGTCCAGCCGGACCAGCCAGGAGGTGATCAGCACGGCCCACACGATCGCCAGATAGAAGGCCAGGGAGGCGCCGAACAGCACCACCCGGTGCCGGCTCATTCGCGGCACGCCGATGTGAGCCGGTCGTTCCGGCTCACGATCCAGCCTCGCGAACACCCGGTCCAGACGGGTGGGCTTCCGTTCGGTACGCACCCAATCGACGTTACAGCGAGTGAGCGCGGAACCCTGTCGAATCAGCCTCTTTGTGATGACGATGTGATGTGGCATTCCTCTCAGGAGGACCTTTAATGCCGGTGAATCCCTAAACCCCGGATGCCCCGGACTTCAATTCCTTTGATCATTCAGGGCGAGGGTTTTATCGCGCTTTTAAATTCGTTCACCGGGGGCTCGTACGGAATTTCCCCGGCGCTCATCGGCCGTCCGGGGCGGGTCAGGGCGGACCGGAGCCGTTCAGCCAGAAGGCCCCGTACACCGCCGAGGCCACCGCGACCGCCCCCACGACCAGCGCCGACCTGCGCGTACGCAGCCGGGCCAGGGCCAGGGCGAGGGGCAGCAGCAGGGGGAAGGCGGGCAGCAGCAGCCGCGGCTTCGAGCCGAAGTAGCTCGACGCGCACAGGGCGAGCGCGGTGACGACACCGGCGTACACCAGCAGGGGGAGCGGCTGCCGCTGCCGTACACAGACGACGTACAGCCGGAGCAGGAGGCCGACGCCGATCAGCAGGCCGAGGCCCGCGAGGGCGGACGGGAACGACGTGAACTTGGCGGCGACGAAACGGGCGAAGGCGTAGCCGCCGTCGAAGCCGTTGCGCCACCCGGCCTGTACATCGAGATATCCCAGCGGTCCGTCTCCGGTGCGGTGGCCGACCCACAGAACGTAACCGGCGGCTCCGAGGGGCGCGAGGAGCATGCCGAGGATCCGGCGCAGGCGCACCTCCGGAAGGTGCGGCGCGCTCCGGGCGCCCTCCGGTGCGGGGGCGCGCCGCTCCGGCGCGGGTGCGCCGGAGTGTCCGCCCGGCCGTGCGCCGTCCGCGGGCGCCGTGCTGCGGTGCCGCGCGAAAGGGGTGCGGTCCCGCGTGCGGTCCCGTATGCGATCCCGCGTGCGGTCCCGTGGGCGTTCGCGGAGGAACGCGGCGATGCCCGCCGCCCAGACCGCCGCGACCACCGCCAGCCCCACCGGGCGGGTCAGGCCCGCCAGGCCGGCCAGGACTCCCGCCGTCACCCAGCGCCCCGTCAGCACGGCGTACAGCGACCACGCGGCGAGCGCGGTGAACAGGGACTCGCTGTACGCCATCGACTGCACGATCCCGACCGGCAGCACCGCCCACAGCAGCACCGCGCACACCCCGGCCCGGCGCCCGTACACGTGGTCGGCCACGGCGAAGATCCCCCAGGCCGCCGCGAGCGAGGCGAGCACGGCCACCACGAAGCCGCCGTCGGCGTACGACAGCGGGGACACCGTCGCGACCAGCCGCTCCAGCCATGGCAGCAGCGGGAAGAACGCCAGGTTGGAGTGCACGTCGCCGTTGGGCAGCCGCACCTCGTAGCCGTACCCGAGTTCGGCGACCCTCGTGTACCAGAGCGCGTCCCAGCGGGCGGTCAGCAGGGTGTACGCGTCCTTGCCGCGCGCCCCGCTCCACACGGCCAGCACCACCAGGCCCAGGGCACGCACGGCGGCGTACCCGAGGAGCGCGGGGGCGGCGCGGCGCAGGGCGCCGGAGCGCGCCGGGGCGACGCGTACGTCGAGATCGTTCACCCGCCCGATTATCGACCCGGCGGGGAACCGGTCCGCCCGGCGCGGGCGTGTGACCACCACGGGAGGAGTGGTGTACGCCACATGGATCCGCCGGGACAGTGAGAGGCCCGCCACTCGACCCCGGCTTCCACTCGCGTACTCTGACGTGTCACTCGCCGATCGCTGCGCGGGCCGGGGATCACCGCTCCTCCCCGGCCGAGTCACGGGGGAGTCCCCGACCCTGTGAGCCCGCCGATCGCGAGGGAACATCTGGGAGGTACGTACATGTCCGGGACGACCACGGCCGCCGCCGCGCTGCGCCGTCGGGCGGCCGGGGCCGGTGCCAACCGCTGGGTGGTGCTCGTCGTCCTGTGCGCCAGCCTGCTCCTGGTCGCCGTCGACGCCACCGTGCTGCACGTGGCGGTTCCCGCGGTCACCGAGGACCTCAGGCCCGGCGCGATGGAACTGCTCTGGATCGTCGACGCCTATCCGTTGGTCTGCGCCTCGCTGCTGATCCTCTTCGGCACCCTCGGGGACCGGATCGGCCGCAGACGCGTACTGCTGCTCGGCTACGCCCTGTTCGGCGTCGCCTCCGGCATGGCGGCCCTCGCGGACAGCGCGCAGGTGCTGATCGTCGCGCGGGCGCTGCTCGGCGTCGGCGGCGCGATGATCATGCCGGCGACGCTGTCGATCCTGCGCCAGGTCTTCCCCGACCGGCGCGAGCGGGCGCTCGCCATCGGCATCTGGAGCGCGGTCGCCGCCGTCGGCGCGGCGGTCGGCCCGCTGCTCGGCGGGTTCCTGCTGGAGCACTTCTGGTGGGGCTCGGTGTTCCTGGTCAACATCCCGCTGATGCTGGTCAGCCTCCCGGTCGGACGCCTTCTGCTGCCCGAGTCGAAGGGCGCGGGCGACGGGCCCTGGGACGTGGTCGGCGCGCTGATGGCCGCGGCCGGACTGTTCGCGATGGTCCTCGGTGTGAAGCGGCTCGGCGGCGAGGCGTCCGCCGCCGGTGTGTGGACCCTGCTGCCGCTGCTCCTGGGCGCCGGTCTGCTGGCCGCGTTCGTACGGCGGCAGCGGCGGCGGGCGCATCCGCTGGTCGACCTGCGGATGTTCGCCCGGCCGGCGTTCAGTACGTCGGTGGGGTGCATCGTGCTGGCGATGCTCGCGCTGGTCGGGCTGGAACTGATCGCCGCCCAGTATCTCCAGCTGGTGCTGGGGCTCTCTCCGCTGGAGACCGGGCTGCGGCTGCTGCCGCTGACGATCGCCGCGATGGCGGCCGGGCTGGCGGGGGCGCGGATGCTGCGCCGGTTCGGGCCGCGCCGCATGGTCTGCGCCGGCTTCTGTCTGACCGCGGCCGCGGTGGTGGCCCTGACCGGGATGGGCGGGCAGGACGACTGGCCGCTGCTGCTGACCGGGTTCGTGCTGCTCGGCCTGGGGCTGGAGACCACGCTGTTCGGGGCGTACGAGTCGATGCTCAGCGAGGCGCCGGCGGCGTCGGCGGGTGGGGCGGCGGCGATCGGGGAGACCTCGTACCAGTTGGGCGCCGGTATCGGGATCGCGCTGCTCGGCAGTGTGATGAACGCGGCGTATGCGCCCGGCCTCGCGGAGGTCCCCGGGGTACCGGGGGAGGCGTCCTCGGCGGCGTCGCACTCGCTGGGGGAGGCGTACGAGGTGGCCGACGGGCTCGGCGGGCCGGTGGGGAGCGCGTTGCGGGAGGCGGCGCGGGAGGCGTTCGTGCACGGGCTGCATGTGACGTTGCTGGTCAGCGCGGGGCTGTTGTTGCTCGGGGCGTTGATGGCGTTGCGGTTGCCGCGGGCGATGCAGTGTGAGGCCGCCGCGGTGGAGGTGCCCGCGCCTCGGGGAGCGGTGGAGTCACGCGTGTCGGTGTGACCGTATGTGTCCTCCCGTCCCGGACGGGGAAGGGCAGGGTGGACGTGCCGGGGGCTGCCGCGTACCGTCGGTGCGGTGTTGGGACTAGCGGTGCTAGTTTTCGTTTTCGGAGGGTGAATCCATGTCCGCGTCCGCGAAACCGCCCCCCTTCGACCCCGCCGATCCGCTCGGCCTCGACGAGCTGCTGGAGCCGGAGGACCTGGCCGTGCGGGACACCGTGCGGGCCTGGGCCGCCGACCGGGTGCTGCCGGAGGTCGCCGGCTGGTACGAGAAGGGCGAGCTGCCCGGTATCCGGGAGCTGGCCCGGGAGCTCGGCGGGATCGGCGCGCTCGGCATGTCCCTCGACGGCTACGGCTGCGCGGGCGCGAGCGCCGTCCAGTACGGGCTCGCCTGTCTGGAGCTGGAGGCGGCCGACTCCGGGATCCGGTCCCTGGTCTCCGTACAGGGCTCGCTCGCCATGTACGCCATCCACCGCTTCGGCAGCGAGGAGCAGAAACGGGAGTGGCTGCCCCGGATGGCCGCCGGCGAGGTCATCGGCTGCTTCGGGCTGACCGAGCCCGACGTCGGCTCCGACCCCGCCGCCATGCGCACCCACGCCAAGAAGGACGGCACCGACTGGGTGCTCAGCGGGCGCAAGATGTGGATCACCAACGGTTCCGTGGCCGGAGTCGCCGTCGTGTGGGCGCGGACCGACGAGGGAATCCGCGGCTTCGCCGTACCCACCGGCACCCCCGGCTTCTCCGCGCCCGAGATCAAGCACAAGTGGTCGCTGCGCGCCTCCGTCACCAGCGAGCTGGTCCTCGACGGCGTACGGCTGCCCGCCGACGCCGTACTGCCCGGGGTGACCGGTCTCAAGGGCCCGCTCAGCTGTCTCTCGCACGCCCGGTACGGGATCGTCTGGGGCGCCATGGGCGCCGCGCGGAGCTGCTTCGAGGCGGCCGTCGACTACGCCACGTCACGGGAGCAGTTCGGGCGGCCCATCGGCGGGTTCCAGCTGACCCAGGCCAAACTCGCCGACATGGCGGTCGAACTGCACAAGGGGATTCTGCTCGCCCACCATCTGGGGCGGCGCATGGACGCCGGCCGCCTGCGTCCCGAGCAGGTCAGCTTCGGCAAGCTCAACAACGTCCGCGAGGCCCTCGACATCTGCCGTACGGCCCGTACGATCCTCGGCGCCAACGGGATCTCGCTGGAGTACCCGGTCATGCGGCACGCGACGAACCTCGAATCGGTGCTGACGTACGAGGGCACCGTCGAGATGCACCAGCTCGTGCTGGGCAAGGCGCTCACCGGGCTCGACGCCTTCCGGTGAGTGCCCGAGGGGGCAGGGCCGGGGAGCGGCCCTGCCTCAGCTCTGGTTGAAGAAGCCGTCCGAACGGTGCGCGGCCGGCTCACCGCTGACGACCTCGGTGTCGGCCGGGCTGAGCAGGAACACCCGGTTCGACACCCGCTCGATGGAGCCGCGCAGACCGAAGATCAGACCCGCGGCGAAGTCGACGACGCGCTTGGCGTCACCGGCGTCCATGGCCGTGAGGTTCATGATGACGGGAACGCCCTCGCGGAACAGCTCACCGATGGCACGGGCGTCCCGGAAGCTGTCCGGGGTGACCGTGCCGATCCGGCGCCCCCGCTCCTCGGCGACGTCCGCGGCGACCTTGACCCGCGGATCGGTGACCCAGGCCTCGCCGGGCTCGGCCCCGTCGGAGTAGTCGTCGTCGTAGTAACGCTCGTCTTCGTTGTCGTCGACGAGGCCGAGCCAGGCACTCGCCTTGCGTACCGATCCCATGGACGCCTCCTCTCACAGCGGTCTTGTGTGCTTTCCGCATCCCTATCGTCGACCATGATGCGGACGTCGCGCCAAGTGGATAGACGCCGCGCGGGGGGTTTGTGACGGTACTGGTGCACAGCTGATCCGTCGAGACTCCGTGTCCCCCAAGGGTCTTGGTGTAAACGGATGCTGACTGTGAGTGAAATATGATTCTTCCCGGCGTACGGGTGAGGAAGGGTACGTACGGGTGAACGCCGGGCCCGATACGATGCCGCCGCTGAACGTCGTACAACTGCACGGGGGATGTCGTGTTCGGAATGGTCAGGCCGTGTCGGCACCGGCTCGGGGAGAAGCTCACCGCCCAGTGGATGGCCCATCTGTGCGGGCTGTGTCTCGCCCTGCGCGGGGATCACGGGCAGCTCGCGCGGATCGTCACCAACTACGACGGGCTGCTGATATCCGTCCTGACGGAGGCTCAGGCGGCCCGCCCGGAGGCGGGGCGGCGCACCGCGGGGCCGTGTCCGCTGCGCGGGATGCGCACCGCGTCCGTCGCGCACGGTGAGGGCGCGCGGCTCGCGGCGGCCGTCTCCCTCGTCCTCGCCTCCGCCAAGGTGCGCGACCATGTCGCCGACGGTGACGGGATGCTGGCGCGCAAGCCGGTCGCGCTCGCCGCGCGGCGGGTGGCGGCGGGCTGGGACCGGGCGGGGGCGCGGACCGGTTCGGCCGTCGGCTTCGACACCGCCGTCCTCGTCGACGCCGTGGACCGGCAGACCGGCATCGAGACCCTCGCCGGGCCCGGCACCCCGATCCTCACCGTCACCGAGCCCACCGAGACCGCGACGGCGGCGGCCTTCGCGCACACCGCGGTGCTCGCCGGGCGGCCGGGCAACGCCGTACCGCTCGCGGAGGCCGGGCGTCTCTTCGGGCGCCTCGCGCATCTGCTGGACGCCGTGGAGGACCGGGAGGCCGACGCCGCCTCGGGTGCCTGGAACCCGCTCACCGCCACCGGGACCCCGCTGGAGGAGGCCCGCCGGCTCGCCGACGACGCGGTGCACGGCATCCGGCTCGCCCTGCGCGAGGCCGAGTTCACCGACGGTGGTCTCGCGCACCGGCTGCTCGTCCATGAACTGCCCAACTCCGTCCATCGCGCCTTCGGTACGGTCTCCTGTGCCCACGGAGCGGGCCCCTACGCCCCTCCCGGCGGCCCCGGTGCCCCGCTCCCGCCCGGACCGCCGCGCCGTGACCCGCGCGGGCTGCTGGCCGGCTGCGCCGTGTGGCTGGGACTCGCCTGCACCTGTCAGCTGTGCTGCGGCACCTACGACGATCCCTGGAGCCGGGAGCAGAAGCAGGGGCCCTGCACCAACTGCGACTGCAGCGGGTGCGGCGACTGCTGCAGCTGCTGTGACTGCTGCAACTGCTGCGGTGAGGACGGATGCTGCGGCGACGGCTGCGACTGCGGCTGCGACTGCTGACGGACGGGTCATCCGGAGGGGCGAATTCCGGCCACGGCGCACCTGTTCGACCGGCCGTGATACGGGTGTGACCACGGGTAACGCGATCCCGCGTGGGGATCAAATCTCCTAGAGGGTTCAAAGGTTGACGGCCAAAAGGCACCCTTGCGCCGAACGGTCGGTCGGCCGAATACTCGCCCACAGCGCTTGTCAGGGGCACGGCATATTCGGAATCCGGGCATCCGGGGCCCCCTGACTGCGCCTCACCGGGCCCACAACCCCACGAGGGCCCCCTACTTCCTTTGTGGAGGAACGAGAAGTGAGGATCAAGCGCACCACCCCCAGCAGCGGCATCTCGAGACGGACTCGGCTGATCGCCGTATCCACCGGCCTCGTGGCCGCCGCCGCGATCGCGGTCCCCAGCGCGAACGCGTCCGACACCCCCACCACCTTCAGCTCCGCCGAACTCAAGGGCGTCAGCGGCTCGGTGCTGAAGGCCGACGTCCCGGGCACCGCCTGGGCCGTCGACAGCGAGACCAACCGGGTGCTCCTGACGGTCGACAGCACCGTCTCCCAGGCCGAGATCAACAAGATCAAGCAGCAGGCCGGGGCCGACGCCGACGCGATCACCGTCAAGCGCACACCGGGTACGTTCAGCAAGCTCATCCAGGGCGGCGACGCCATCTACGCGAGCAGCTGGCGCTGCTCCCTCGGCTTCAACGTCCGCAGCAGCAGCGGTGCCGAGTACTTCCTGACCGCCGGTCACTGCACCGACGGCGCCGGCGCCTGGCGCGCCAGCTCCGGAGGCACCGTCATCGGACAGACGGCGGGCTCCAGCTTCCCGGGCAACGACTACGGCATCGTGCAGTACACGGGGTCCGTCGCCCGGCCCGGCACCGCCAACGGCGTGGACATCACCCGCGCGGCCACCCCGTCAGTGGGCACCACCGTCATCCGCGACGGTTCCACCACCGGCACCCACAGCGGCCGCGTCACCGCCCTGAACGCCACCGTCAACTACGGCGGCGGCGACGTCGTCTCCGGCCTCATCCAGACCACGGTCTGCGCCGAGCCCGGCGACTCCGGCGGCTCGCTCTACGGCAGCAACGGCACCGCGTACGGTCTGACCTCCGGCGGCAGCGGCAACTGCTCCTCCGGCGGCACGACCTTCTTCCAGCCGGTGACCGAGGCCCTGAGCGCCTACGGGGTCAGCGTCTACTAGGACCCGCCCGCACCACCACCGGTCCCACGGGTGACACCCGCGGCCCGAAGTACGACGAGCCCCCGCACGCGATCGCCGTGCGGGGGCTCGTTTTCGTGCGGCACGGAGCCGTGGGCGCGTCGGCGAACGGGCCCGGCGGCCGGCTCCGCAACCGGTGCGGGAGTAACGCCCCACGGGTGCGCCGGCCATGTATCCGGGCCACTGAGGGTCGATTTCAAGCCATGGTCGGATTCCGCCGGCCGTACCGCCGGTTACCCGCTCGTAGCGTTTGCAGTGCGAACCGTCCCGCGTGTCCATGAACTGTCAGGACATAGGGGGCGCGCGGCCGTTGTCGTACGCGCGTCCTGAAGTCGACCTTGTGTGCTCCCCGGCGGGTTCGGAAGAGTAGGCGCCGTTCGACCGGCACGGGCGTGGCTTCTTCTGTGTTCCGCCCCCGTCGCCGTACACCTTCCGGTCCGACGGGGTCCCCACAACCTCCCGGACCGTCCCCCCACAGGAGGACGTGAGTTGAAGCACCGACGCATACCCAGGCGACGTGCGGTCATGGCGAGTGCGGGCATCGCCGCACTGGCCGCCGGCGCGGTCACCTTCCAGACTGCGAACGCCAGCGAGCCCCCGGCGGACGCCGCGCCCCGGACCCTCTCGATCGGAGCGGCCGGAAAGCTCGCCTCGGCCCTCGCCCAGGACCTGGGCGCCGACGCGGCGGGAACGTACTACGACGCGAAGAGCAAGGCCCTCGTGGTGAACGTGCTCGACGAGTCGGCCGCCGAGGCCGTCGAGTCGGCCGGCGCCAAGGCGAGAGTCGTGGCGAACTCCCTCGCCGAGCTCAAGGGCGCGCACACCACCCTGAAGCAGGACGCCACCATCCCGGGCACCTCCTGGGTGACCGACCCGACCACCAACAAGGTCGTCGTCACCGCGGACCGCACCGTCTCCGAGGCGGAGTGGGCCAAGCTGACGAAGGTCGTCGACGGGCTGGGCGCCAAGGCCGAACTTCAGCGCACCAAGGGCGAGTACAAGCCCTTCGTGGCCGGCGGCGACGCCATCACCGGCAACGGCGGGCGCTGCTCGCTCGGCTTCAACGTGACCAAGGGCGGCGAGCCGCACTTCCTCACCGCGGGCCACTGCACCGAGGGGATCTCCACCTGGTCGGACTCCTCGGGCGACGTGATCGGCCAGAACGCGGACTCCAGCTTCCCCGGTGACGACTACGGCCTGGTCAAGTACACCGCCGACGTGGCCCACCCGAGCGAGGTGAACCTCTACGACGGCTCCGCCCAGGCGATCTCCGGCGCCGCCGAGGCCACCGTCGGCATGCAGGTCACCCGCAGCGGCTCCACGACCGAGGTGCACTCCGGCACGGTCACGGGTCTGGACGCCACCGTGAACTACGGCAACGGCGACATCGTCAACGGTCTGATCCAGACCGACGTGTGCGCCGAGCCCGGCGACAGCGGCGGCTCGCTCTTCTCGGGCAGCAGCGCGGTCGGCCTCACCTCCGGCGGCAGTGGCGACTGCGCCTCCGGCGGCGAGACCTTCTTCCAGCCGGTGACGGAGGCCCTCTCGGCGACCGGCACGCAGATCGGCTGAGCACTCCTCGTCACGACGTCCCGCCCCTCCGTCGCGGAGGGGCGGGACATTCGTGCGTTCACGGGTGTTTGCGCAGGTGGGAAGGGGTCGGTCGGATCTCGCACACGTATTCGAAAATTGGTCTATGGTGGGTGAGGTAGCTGGGAACAATTGTTCGAGAGTCGATCGGGGCTCACGAGTGCGGGAGGTGCGTGTGCCGGGTTTCACGCATCTGCACACCGTCTCCGGGTTCTCCCTGCGCTATGGCGCCTCCCACCCGGAGCGGCTGGCCGAGCGCGCCTCGGAGCGGGGCATGGACGCCCTCGCCCTCACCGACCGCGACACCCTCGCCGGCTCCGTCCGCTTCGCCAAGGCCTGCGCGAAGGCGGGCGTGCGCCCCCTGTTCGGCGCGGAACTGGCGGTGGCGGCCCCCACGGCGGCGGCGGGCGACGAGTCCGTACGACGGGAGAGGCGCCGTACCCCGGTGCGCGGCGGTGCCTTCATCGACGAGTCGACACCCCGTGTCACCTTCCTCGCCCGGGACGGCTCCCGTGGCTGGGCCGACCTGTGCCGGCTGGTCTCCGCCGCCCACACCGCCCCCGGCCTCCCCCTGCTGACCTGGGACGACAATCACGCCGACGGTCTGACCGTCCTCCTCGGCCCCGACTCCGACGTCGGCCGCGCCCTCGCCGCGGGCCGGCCCGACCGCGCCGCCCGGCTGCTCGCCCCCTGGCGGGAGGTGTACGGCGACGCCCTGCGCCTGGAGGCCGTCTGGCACGGCCGCGAAGGCACCGGACCCGGCTCCCTGCGGCTGGCCGCCCGCACCCTGGGCCTCGCCGCCGAACAGGGCGTCCGGCCCGTCCTCAGCAACGCCGTCCGCTACGCCGACCCCGGGCTCGGCCCGGTCGCCGACGTGCTGGACGCCGCCCGCCGGCTGGTCCCCGTCGACCCGGCCAAAGGACTGGACTCCGGCGAGGCCTGGCTCAAGGGCGAGGGCGCCATGCTGGCGGCGGCCGAGCGGATCGTGGAGGCCGCCGGGTTCCGGCGCGAGACGGCCCCGCGGCTGCTGGAACAGACGCGGGCCACGGCCGCCGAGTGCCTGGTGGACCCCGAGGACGACCTCGGCATGGGCAGCGTCCACTTCCCCGAACCGCATCTCGTCGGCGCCGGCCGCCGTACCGCCCAGCGGACGCTGGCCTCCCGCGCGGCGGCCGGCATGGTGCTGCGCGGCCACGCGGGGCGCCGGGAGTACTGGGAGCGGATGCACCGCGAGCTGGACATCATCGCCCACCACGGCTTCGCCTCCTACTTCCTCACCGTCGCCCAGGTCGTCGACGACGTACGGGACATGGGCATCCGGGTCGCCGCGCGCGGTTCCGGCGCCGGCTCGCTGGTCAACCACCTCCTCGGCATCGCGCACGCCGATCCGGTCGAGCACGGGCTGCTGATGGAGCGCTTCCTGTCCAAGGAGCGGGTCGTGCTGCCGGACATCGACATCGACGTGGAGTCCGCGCGGCGCCTCGAGGTCTACCGGGCGATCATCGGCCGGTTCGGCACCGAGCGGGTGGCCACGGTCGCCATGCCGGAGACCTACCGGGTGCGGCACGCCATCCGGGACGTCGGCGCCGCGCTCTCCATGGACCCGGCCGAGATCGACCGGGTCGCCAAGTCCTTCCCGCACATCCGCGCCCGCGACGCCCGCGCGGCGCTCGACGAACTGCCCGAACTGCGGGAGCTGGCGGGGGAGAGGGAAAGGTACGGCAGGCTGTGGGAGCTGGTCGAGGCCCTCGACGCGCTCCCGCGCGGTGTCGCCATGCACCCCTGCGGCGTCCTGCTGTCCGACGCCTCCCTGCTCACCCGTACGCCGGTCATGCCGACCAGCGGCGAGGGCTTCCCCATGGCGCAGTTCGACAAGGACGACGTCGAGGACCTCGGGCTGCTCAAGCTCGATGTGCTGGGCGTGCGCATGCAGTCGGCGATGGCGCACGCGGTCACCGAGGTGGAGCGGGCGACGGGGGAGCGGATCGACCTGGACGCGGTTCCGGAGGGCGACCCGGCGACGTACGGGCTCATCCGGTCCGCCGAGACGCTCGGCTGCTTCCAGATCGAGTCCCCGGGCCAGCGGGACCTGGTCGGACGGCTGCAGCCGTCCACCTTCCACGACCTGGTCGTCGACATCTCCCTCTTCCGGCCCGGCCCGGTCGCCGCCGACATGGTGCGCCCGTTCATCGAGGCGCGGCACGGACGGGCGCCGGTGCGCTATCCGCACCCGGACCTGGAGGAGCCGCTGAAAGGGACGTACGGGGTCGTCGTCTTCCATGAGCAGGTCATCGACATCGTGGCGGTCATGACCGGCTGCGGTCGCGGCGAGGCGGACCGGGTGCGGCGCGGGTTGTCCGACCCGGAGTCGCAGGGGCGGATCAAGGTCTGGTTCGCCCAGCACGCGGCGGCCCGTGGCTATGACGCAGAAACGATTCAGCGCACCTGGGGGATCGTCGAGGCCTTCGGGTCCTACGGCTTCTGCAAGGCGCACGCGGTCGCCTTCGCCGTACCGACGTACCAGTCGGCGTGGCTGAAGGCGCACCACCCGGCCGCCTTCTACGCGGGGCTGCTCACCCATGACCCCGGGATGTACCCGAAGCGGCTGCTGCTGGCGGACGCGCGGCGGCGGGGGGTGCCGGTCCTGCCGCTGGACGTGAACAAGTCGGGGGTCGCACACAGGATCGAACTGGTGTCTGAATCATCACAGGGGGAGGCGTGGGGACTGCGGCTGGCGCTCTTTGACGTGCACGGCATCAGCGAGGCCGAGGCCGCCCGGATCGCCGACGGCCAGCCGTACGCCTCCCTGCTCGACTTCTGGGAGCGGGCCCGCCCCAGCCGCCCGCTCGCCGGACGCCTCGCCCAGGTCGGCGCGCTGGACGCGTTCGGAGCCAACCGCCGTGACCTGCAACTGCATCTGACCGAACTGCACCGGGGCGCCCGCGGCGGACGCGGCGACCAGCTGCCCCTGTCCGGCGGCCGGAAGACCGCCTCGGCCGGGCTGCCCGACCTCACCCCCGAGGAGCGGCTCAGCGCCGAACTGGGCGTGCTGTCCATGGACGCCTCCCGCCATCTGATGGACGACCACGGCACCTTCCTCAAGGAACTCGGCGTGGTCTCCGCGCGGCGGCTGCGTGAGGCACGGCACGGGGAGACGGTGCTGGTCGCGGGTGCCAAGGCGGCCACCCAGACCCCGCCCGTCCGCTCCGGCAAGCGGGTCATCTTCTCCACCCTGGACGACGGCACCGGCCTGGTCGACCTCGCCTTCTTCGACGACTCCCACGACGCCTGCGCCCATACCGTCTTCCACTCCTGGCTGCTGCTGGTGCGCGGGGTGGTGCAGCGGCGCGGCCCGCGCAGCCTCAGCGTGGTCGGCTCCGCCGCCTGGAACCTCGCCGACCTGCTCCGGGTGCGCCAGGAGGAAGGGCTGGAGGGCGTCGCGGCCCGGCTGGCCGGAGCGGACGGAAGCCGGGACGGCGACCCCGGGGACGGCCCGGCGCGCAGACGGCTCGCCGGTTCGGACGGGCGGCCCGCGCCGGCCGGATCCGCCGCCCGGGACCCGATGGAGGACAGGAGGATCCGCATGCCCACGGGGTACGAGATGCATCCCTGGGCCGATCTGCGCCCCGCGGGCGAAGGACCCGCGGTGGGAAGGAAGCTGTGGCACCAGAGTCCGGGGAGTGCGGGATGACCATCCTCTGCGTACGTTTCCAGCTGCCTCCGATGTACGAGGCCGCCCTGCCGGGGCTGCTCGGCCTGCTGGAGGAGTTCACCCCCGTCGTCCAGGCCCTGCCGCCGGACGGGGCGCTGGCCGATCTGCGCGGCGCCGAACGGTACTTCGGACGCACCGCCGTCGAACTGGCCTCGGTGATCCGGGTCCGCGCCCTCGCCCTGCACGGCGTCGACTGTGTGATCGGTGCCGGGCCCGGCCCGATGCTGGCCCGCATGGCACTGCGGGACGCCCGGCCGGGAGTCACCCGCGCGGTGGCCGGGGACGAGGTGCGGGACTTCCTGGCCGGCAAACCCGTCGCCGCACTGCCTGGCGTCGGCGCGAGGACCGCCCGTACCCTGTGCGAGTACGGCCTCGACACCCTCGGCCGGGTCGCCGCCGCCCCGCTGTCCACGCTCCAGCGGCTGGTGGGCGCCAGGGCCGGGCGGGAGCTGCGGGAGAAGGCGAACGGGGTCGACCGCGGCCGGGTCGTCCCGAACGCCGTCTCCCGGTCCCTGGCCACCGAACGCCCCTTCACCCGTGACGAACTGGACCCCGGCCGGCACCGCCGCGCCCTGCTCTCGGCAGGCGAGGAACTGGGCGCCCGGCTGCGCGCCCTCGACACGGTCTGCCGGAGCCTCACCCTCACCGTCCGCTACGCCGACCGGACGGCCACCACCCGCACCCGCACGCTCCCCGAACCGACCGCGCACTCGGCCGCGCTCAGCGCGGCGGCGTACGGCCTCTACGAGGCGCTCGGTCTGCAGCGCGCCCGGGTGCGCGCGATCGCGCTCCGCGCGGAGGGTCTCGGCCCCGCCGAGCAGGCGTCCCACCAGCTCACCTTCGACCCGGTGGACGAGAAGCTGCGCCGGATCGAGGAGGTCGCGGACCGCGCGCGGGCGAAGTTCGGCCCCCGCGCGGTGATGCCGGGGTCGCTGGCCGCGTAGCGGCCCGGCTCAGTTGGCCCACGGCGGCACGATGCGGGTGCCGTCGGCGAGGGTGGCCTCCAGACCGTGGGAGGTCGTGACCCAGGAGACGGCGGTCCCGTCGCCCGGGTTCTCCACGGCGAGCGTGGCGCCGGGGTGGACGACCACCGTGTCGCCGGCGGTGACGCGGTGGGCGGTGCCGTCGAGGGTGATCAGCAGCTCACCGGAGAGGAGATGGAAGATCTCCTCCCGGCTGACGGTGTGCGCGGGCGCGCGGGTGCCGGCGGGGATCTCCCCCCGCCAGGCGCACAGCTCCCTGGTGCCGGTGGACGGGGCGGCGTACGAGACGAAACGGGCGCCGTGCATCTCGTGGACGACGGCGTCGGAGGGGCGGACGACGGGCATGACGGTCTCCTTGGATAGTCAAGTTGCTTGACCATATGGTCAACCCGCTTGACCATTTCGTCAAGGTGCTTGAATTTCCCCGTGCAGAACTCCGAGGCCATGGCCCTGTCCGCCGCCCTGCTCGCCGTCGCCGGCGGGCTCGTCCAGCGCATCCACGACGGGGTGGTCGCGCGGGGCTTCGAGGGGGTGCGGCCGATGCACGGTTTCGCCTTCACCCGGCTCGCCCCCGACGGCGCGACGGTCACCGACCTCGCCGTCCATCTCGGGGTGACCAAGCAGGCCGCGAGTCAGCTCGTCGACGACCTGGTGCGCAAGGGGTACGCCGAGCGGCACCCGCACCCCGTGGACGCGCGGGCCCGGCTGGTGGTGATGACCGAGCGGGGCCGGGCCTGCACCCGCGCGGCCGAGGAGGCGGCGGCGGAGGCCGTACGGGAGTGGAGCGAGGTACTGGGGGAGGCGGAGGTGCGCGAACTGGCGCGCATGCTGCCGCGGATCGCCCCCGGCGGGCCGATCCGTCCCGCTTGGTGACGTCGTATCAGTGGCGCGCGTACCGCCGCTGGTTAACACCGGAAGTTTTTACCGACGCGTAACTTCCCACTTTTGCTACTCGCCCGTAACTTGACGAGTGAACAGCATCCCGTGATCCGGATCACAGGGCGTAGGACCCCACCCTTCCCCCGTACCGCAAGGAGATCACGCGATGCTGCCCTGGAAGCGACTGGTCAGACCCCTTGCCGCGCTGCTGCTGGCCGTGGGCGTCACCCTCCCCACCGCCGCCGGTGCCCACGCCGCCGCAGCCCCCAGCTCCGGCTGGAACGACTGGTCGTGCAAGCCCTCCGCCGCCCACCCCCGCCCGGTCGTCCTGGTCCACGGCACCTTCGGCAACTCCGTCGACAACTGGCTGGGTCTCGCGCCCTATCTGAAGAACCGCGGCTACTGCGTCTTCTCCCTCGACTACGGACAGCTCCCCGGCGTCCCCCTCTTCCACGGCCTCGGCCCCACCGAGAAGTCCGCCGAACAGCTCGACGCCTACGTCGACAAGGTGCTCGCCGCGACCGGCGCCGCCGAGGCGGACCTCGTCGGCCACTCCCAGGGCGGCATGATGCCGCGCCACTACCTCAAGTTCCTCGGCGGCGCCGACGAGGTGAACGCCCTGATCGGCATCGCCCCCAGCAACCACGGCACCACCCTCGGCGGCCTCACCCGGCTGCTGCCGTACTTCCCCGGCGCCGAGGACCTGCTGACCGAGGCCACCCCCGCCCTCGCCGACCAGGTCGCGGGATCCGACTTCCTCACCCGGCTCAACGCGGGCGGCGACACCGTGCCCGGTGTCCGCTACACCGTCATCGCCACCCGGTACGACGAGGTCGTCACCCCCTACCGCAGCGCGTATCTGACCGGACCGGACGTACGCAACGTCCTGCTCCAGGACCTGTGTCCGCTCGACCTGTCCGAGCATCTGGCGATCGGACTGCTCGACCGGATCGCCTTCCACGAGGTCGCCAACTCCCTCGACCCTGCCCATGCCGAACGCACCACCTGCGCCTCGGTGTTCAGCTGACACGTGTCCATGCGGGCGCACATGGCGGGGCCCTGTCCGGCCTGAGCCGCCGGACAGGGCCCCGGGTCATCCTCAGGCGCCGTGCCGCCCGGTGGCCGAGCGTCGCCGCGCGGAGGCGAACAGGGCCGCCGAGCCCAGCGCCAGCGCCGCGGCGCCGCCGACCATCAGGAACGGGGTGCTGTCGTCACCGCCGGTCTCCGCGAGGTTCCGCGCCTGACCGGCCGCCTCGGGCTGGTTGGCGGTGGTGCCGTCGTCGGCGGCCTCCTCCTGGGCGGGGTGGTCGTCGTGCCCGGCGACCGGCTGCGCCGAGGTGCTGGGGTCGTCGTCGCCGTGTCCGTGGTTCTCGACGGTCGACTTGTCGGCACCGTCCTCGATCTGCCGCTCGGACGGGGCCGAGGCGACCGGCGCCGGGGCGGCGGCCTCCTTGGGTGTGTCCCCCGTGTCCCCCGTGTCCGACGTGTCCGTCCCGCCGCCGCCGGCGCTCGCCGGACCTCCGCCGAACGCGACGTCCGAGCAGGAGTAGAACGCCTCCGGGCTGTCCGACCGCTGCCACACCGCGTACAGCAGCTGCTTGCCGGAGCGCTCCGGAAGGGTGCCGGAGAAGGTGTAGAAGCCGCCCTCGGCGGCCGGGTCGGTGGACGTCGCCACCGGGTTCGCCAGATCCAGGTCGCCCCAGGCCAGCGGCTGCGACGGGTCGTAGCCGGGCTTGGTGATGTACACCTTGAACGTCCCCTTGTGCGGGGCGGTCACCCGGTACTTGAAGGTGTACGAGCCGCTGCTCACGCTCGTCGCCGGCCAGTCGGCGCGGGCCAGGTCCAGGCCCTTGAACTCCTCGCTGTTGGCGCTGCACAGCTTGCCGTCGGGGATGAGCTCCTGGTGACGGCCGCCCGCGTCGCCGATCCGGATGCCGTTCCAGTCGTAGAGCGCCTGGGTGCCGCCCGCCGCGACCGCCGCCTTGCACGCCTCCGACCTGGGGCTCTCCGGTCCCTCGGCGTAGCACTGCGAGACCCGGCTGACCGGGTCGCCCATCGAACCGTGCGCGGCCGCCGGCGCGGCGGACAGCCCGGTCAGGGCGAGCGGAACGAGACCGACGGCGGCGACAGCGGCCTTGCGGCGTGCGGACATGGGGCGACTCCTCGACAGCGATCACTGGATCGGGGGGGGTGAATCCCGTGGGGGGTGGCTCAGAAACTAGCCGCCCGGACCAGCGAAATCGCCTGCCGAAGGCCTTGGAGGGAGATCCTTATGGCCGCGTTAAGGGGGTGCTCAGGCTGGGATCAGGTTCCGTCCGGCCACCAGGTGCGGGCGATGTCCCCGCGGACCTCGGGCCGCCCCGCCGGACGCTCCTCGGCCTCCGCCCGGACCCGGCGGGCATCCGTCTTCCTCGGGGGCTTCTGCACGGTGACACGGCGCATGGCTGCCTCCTTCGAGGTCCACCGGCTTCCGCGTTCGCACGGCGGCGGACCTTTCGGGGGAGAGTTCCTCATCGGTCCCGATCTGTCTGTGGCAGCGGTCACGAATCGATTGTCAGTGGCAGGTGTCACTCCGGGGCCATGCCCCCTCCGCGGCCCCTCAGCCGAGCAGTGTGCCGAGTCCGTCCCCGCGGGCCAGTGCGTCCAGTTCGTCGAGGGCGGCCACCGCGGCGGCCGCCGCCTCGGGGTCCGTGGTGAGCAGCCCGCTCGCCGCGAACTCGTCCTCGTCCAGGCGCCGTACGTCGGTGCCGTCCGCGGAGACCCACAGGTCCAGGTCGAGATCCTCGACCACCAGCCGGCCGGCGGCGAGCTCCGCCGGGCGGGTGATGTCGCAGTAGTGGCCCTTGAGAGTGCCGTCGGGGGCGCGGACCTCCTTCACCGAGTACCACCGGTCGCGCCAGTAGTGCTCCGTGAACACGTCACCGGGCTCGAAGCGGACGAAGCCGAAGTCGCGCACGCCCTCGCCCGCCCAGGGGGCGCGCACGGTGGCACGGGTGCCGTCGTCGGCGACCAGCTCGGCCGGATAGCGGATCTTCATCCGCCCCGCCTTCACGAGGACGACCTCCAGCATCGGGGGCCCGTCAGCCGAGTGCGCGGACATAGCGCACCTCCGTCCCGCAGATCTCGTACCCGAACCACTCGTTGATCGCGATCATCGGCCCGTTCCCGGTGTCGTTGCCCGTGAACGCCTCCGAGTACCCGGCCGCGCGGGCACGATGCAGGGAGTCGTTCTTGGCGAGCTTGGCCAGCCCCCGGCCCCGGTGGGCGCGGGCGGTGCCGGTCATGACCGTGCCGTACCGGGTGCCGCCGTCCGTGCGGGCCGCGGAGAACGCGGCGGGGCGGCCGTCGACCAGTGCGACCGTGGTGAGTTCGGGGCTGAACAGGGGATGCCGCCAGGTCTCCTCCAGCCAGGCCTCGTAGTCCGTGAACTCGGTGTCCACATCGCTCGGCTCGTCCGCCGTGGTCTCCGCGTCCAGCTCGAACAGCGGGCGCGGATCGGCGGCGAAGGCGGAGGCGGGGCGCAGTTCCACGTCCGGCGGGAGGTCCCGGAGCGGCGGGAGGGTGCCGTTCGCCAGGTCCAGGCGGAGGAAGTGGGCGCTGCGGCTCGCCGTGTAGCCGTGCAGTTCGGCGAAGGCGCGGTTGCCCGGCTCGTCCAGCACCCAGGCGAACAGCCTGGTCGCCCCGTGCGCGGCCAGATGCTCCTCGGCGGCGCGTACCAGCAGGGTGCCGGCGCCCCGGCGCGTGTGCTCGGGGTGCACGTACAGATTGACGTTGCCCTGGCCGGGCTCGGAGCTCTCATGTGTCAGATGCACCTGTGCCGTGCCGATCACCTCGCCGTCGGCCACGGCGATCAACGGCCGGTAGTGGGCGTCGGGGTGGAGACGGGTGAGGTCGTGCACCAGGGACTCGGGGGTGATGAGGATGAACGGCAGGGCGGCGTGCCGGACCCGGGCGAAGCCCTCGAGGTCGGCGCGGGCGTCGGGGCGCAGCTCGCGGACGGTGACGGTCATATGGGCGCACGCTACGGGGGAGCCGTCGGGGGCGCCTCTCATTTTCGGCCGGGGTGCGGGACAATCGGGCCGTGACCTTGAAGATCCGGATCGATGACGGCACACCCCCGTACGAGCAGGTACGGGCGCAGATCTCCGAGCAGGCGCGGTCGGGGGTGCTGCCGGTGGGGTACAGGCTGCCTACGGTGCGGGGGCTGGCAGAGACGCTCGGACTCGCGGCGAACACGGTCGCCAAGGCGTACCGGGCGCTGGAGGCGGACGGGGTGATCGAGACGCGGGGGCGCAACGGGACGCTGATCGCTGCCGCGGGGGAGGGGGCGGAGCGGGAGCTGGCGGTCGCCGCGCAGTCGTTTGCCGCTCGGGCGCGGCGGCTCGGCTCTTCCGAGGGGGAGGCGGTCGCCGCGGTGCGGGAAGCACTGCGTGCGGCTTATCAGTGAACGCCGGTGCCTTGCGGGCCGCTTGTGCGGGAGCGCCGTGGCGGTGGGGCTTTGAGCCCCCGTGCGGGTTCGTGGGGGCTGGTCGCGCGGTTCCCCGCGCCTCTTGAAGGCGGGCGCCGCCACCGTGTGTTTACAAGTACAGGCCCGCCTCCGTGTCCGTGCGGGGTTCCGGCAGGGATGTGGGGGACGTGCCCCGGCGTAGGGCGTAGAGCTCGGCCAGGGTGGCTCCCTCCCGGGGGACGCCTTCCGTCGTGCCGAGCCAGTCGGCCGACTCCTCGCGGGTCAGGCGGCCCACCTCGATGCGGGCCAGGCAGCGGCCGGGGCGGACCACGGCCGGGTGGAGGCGTTCCAGGTCCTCGTTGGTGGTGACGCCGACCAGGACGTTGCGGCCCTGGCCGAGCAGACCGTCCGTCAGGTTCAGCAGCCTCGACAGCGCCTGCCCGGCGGTGTGCTTGGCCTCGCCCCGGATCAGCTCGTCGCAGTCCTCCAGGAGCAGCAGCCGCCAGCGGCCCTTGCCCGTCGAGTCGTCCTCGCCGATCGCGATGTCCATCAGATAGCCGACATCGCTGAACAGCCGCTCGGGGTCCAGTACGCAGTCCACCTGGCACCAGTCCCGCCAGGACCGGGCCAGCGTGCGCAGCGCGGAGGTCTTGCCGGTGCCCGGCGGGCCGTGCAGCAGGAGCAGCCGGCCCGAGACGTCCTCGGGCGTCGTCTTCATCAGGCGGTCCATCGCGTCCGCCACCGGCGCCGTGTAGTTGGGCCGCACCTCTTCCCAGGTGCCCGCCGAGATCTGCCGGGTGGTGCGGTGCGGACCACGGCGCGGGGAGACGTACCAGAAGCCCATGGTGACGTTCTCCGGCTGCGGTTCGGGTTCGTCGGCCGCGCCGTCGGTGGCCTCGTCGAGGATCTTCGCGGCGAGGTCGGCGCTGGTCGCGGTGACGGTGACATCGGCGCCCCGGTTCCAGCGGGAGACCAGCAGGGTCCAGCCCTCGCCCTCGGCCAGGGTGGCGCTGCGGTCGTCGTCGCGGGCGCTCCGCAGCACCCGCGCGTTCGCGGGCAGCAGGGTCGCGCCGGAGCGTACGCGGTCGATGTTGACGGCGTGCGAGTGCGGCTGCTCGCCCGTCGCGAAGCGGCCGAGGAACAGCGCGTCGACGACGTCGGTCGGGGAGTCGCTGTCGTCGACGTTGAGCCGGATCGGCAGGGCGTCGTGCGGTTGGGCGGACATGCCGCCATGATCGGTCACCCGGGCGCCGGGTGCACCCGGTTTCCGGGCGCGCACGGCCGTGGCTCGGGCCTCGGCCGGCCGATCCGGTCCCGCACCTGCCGGACCCGGCGGACCATGGCGTACGCCGTGGCCGGCGCGCGGTCCCGGGCGAAGGCGTGTACGACGGACCGGCGCTCCACCAGCCGGGCGAACTCGGCGGCCGGAGCAGCCGCAGGGTTACGCGAACGAGGCGGGTACGGTGCCCGGCAGTCGGCTTTGCCCCCTGAAGCGCCGAATGTCGGGCTTCGCGGCGCCCCTCGTGACGGGCCGTCAAGGGCGGAAAATTCCGGCGTCCTGAACTCGTACAGGTTCGAACGGCAACAGTTTTGGCATGGACACTTCCGGTCAACACGCGTAGTTGGTACCACAGTCAGGGCAGAGATCCTGCTAAACGGAGGTTCCATGAGACGTTCCCGACTTATCCTCTCTTTCGGCTCACTCCTCCTCGCCGTCACCACCGCCCTCACCGGGGCCACGACGGCACAGGCGTCCCAACAGGCCGCCGCCGACGGCTACGTGGCGCTCGGCGACTCCTACGCGTCCGGTGTCGGAGCCGGCAGCTACATCTCCGGCAGCGGCGACTGCAAGCGCAGCACCAAGGCCCACCCGTACCTCTGGGCGGCCGCCAACTCACCCTCGTCCTTCGACTTCACGGCCTGCTCGGGCGCCCGAACGGGTGATGTTCTCTCCGGGCAGCTCGCACCGCTCTCCACCTCGACCGGGCTCGTCTCGATCAGCATCGGCGGCAACGACGCCGGCTTCGCCGATGTCATGACGACCTGTGTGCTCCAGTCCGACAGCTCCTGCCTCTCACGGATCAACACCGCGAAGGCGTACGTCGACTCGACGCTGCCCGGCAAGCTCGACAGCGTCTACACGGCGATCCGCGACCGCGCCCCCAACGCCCGTGTCGTCGTGATCGGCTACCCCCGCTTCTACAAGCTCGGCGCCACCTGCATCGGTCTCTCCGAGACCAAGCGGAAGGCCATCAACGACGCCGCCGACCTTCTCGACAGCGCCATCGCCAAGCGTGCCGGCGCGCACGGCTTCACCTTCGGCGACGTACGCACCACCTTCACCGGCCACGAACTCTGCTCCGGCAGTTCCTGGCTGCACAGCGTGGACTGGTTCAACATCGGCCAGTCGTACCACCCGACGGCGGCCGGACAGTCCGGCGGCTATCTGCCCGTGCTCGACTCCGCGGCCTGAGCGTCCCGCGTCCGTCAGTACCCGTCGTCCGCACCGGAGGGAGAAGCGGAGGCCCCGCCCGTCGGGGTCTCCGTCTCGCACCTCACCGAGAACGGCACCGTCTCGGACGTCGTGTGCACCGGCTCCCGGACCTCCACACCGATGTCGCTCTCGAACACCCCGGTCTCCGAGTACGTCGTCACCACCACCGTGTCGTGCTTCGTACGCCCCCCGCCCTCGGGGAACGACAGCTTCCGCCAGCCCGGGTCGGCCACCGAACCGTCCTCGGACACCCAGCGGTAGGAGACCTCGGCCGGCAACCGCCCCACCGTGAACGTCGCCGTGAACGCGGGCGCCGCCTCGTGCGCCGGCGGACAGCCGCCCACGTACTCCGTGTGCGCGCCCTTCACCGTCACCGACACCGTCTGCGGCGGGGGATCGGACGTCTCCTCGTCGTCGCCCCCGGTCGGGGACGGCGCCGGATCGTCCGTCCGCGTCGTCCCGCCGCCCTCCTCCTCGTCACCGGTCCGCGCCGGCGAACTCGCCCCTCCGCCGGTGCCCTTGGCGTCGGGGTCGTCGTCCCCCCGGTTCAGCAGCGCGTACGTGAGCCCGGCCAGCGCCAGCACGAGGACGACCACACCGGCCACCAGGGCGGCCGCGGCACGCCGGTCCCGTCCGGGCCGGGTGGGGGTGGTGGCGGTGGTGACCAGCGGCGGCACGGGGGAGGGCGTCCGCGGGTGCGGGCCGGGCCGCGGCTGGGGGAGTGCCGCCACCGTCGGGGTGTACGGCGCCGAAGGCGCGGTGTCCGCGCGGAGGGTGCCCCCCGCCGCCACGAGCCGCAGGTCCTGCAGCGCCCGTTCCGCCGGCAGCCGCTCGGCCGGGTCCTTCCGCAACAGCCCCTCGATCACCGGGGCGAGCGGGCCGGCCCGGCGCGGCGGCGGCAGCTCCTCGTCGACGATCGCCCGCAGCGTGCTCAGCGGGGTGTTCTGCCGGAACGGCGAAGCGCCCTCGACCGCCGCGTACAGCAGCACACCGAGCGACCACAGATCCGACTCGGGCCCCGGCGTGCGCCCCAGTGCCCGCTCCGGCGCGAGGAACTCCGGCGACCCGACGACCTCCCCGGTCATCGTCAGCGCCGAACTGCCCTCGACCATGGCGATCCCGAAGTCGGTGAGGACGATCCGGCCGTCGTTCGCGATCAGCACATTGCCCGGCTTCACGTCCCGGTGCAGCACCCCCGCCGCGTGCGCGGCCCGCAGCGCGGCGAGCACCTCCGCGCCGACGTGCGCGGCGCGCGGCGGCGCGAGCGGGCCCTCCGCGTCCAGCACCTCGGCCAGCGACAGGCCCCGGACCAGCTCCATGACGATCCACGGGCGCCCGTCCTCGGCCGCCACGTCGTACACCGTCACCACATTGCGGTCGGTGATCCGGGCCGCCGCCCACGCCTCCCGCTCCAGCCGGGCGTACATCCGCTCCACCTCGGACGCCGGCAGCCCGGCCGGCGCGCGCACCTCCTTGACGGCGACCTCGCGGTGCAGCACCTCGTCGCGGGCCCGCCACACGGTGCCCATCCCGCCCTCGCCCAGCGGTGACAGCAGCCGGTACCGGCCCGCGATCACCCGCTCACTGCCCGGTTCTTCGGACACGGCGCCCCCATTCGCATCCGGGCGAATTCCCCTTTTCCTCATGAAAGTAGCTCAGCCGAGCGCGGATGCCGCCCCCCTGAACACCAATCCGGCGCCGAGGACCACGACGACGAACGCCGAACCGAGGGGCGCACTCCGGCGCACAAGTGCCGCCCACGGGGCCGTCGTCCAGCGGGGGCGCCGGGCGAGCAGCCTGTTCACCCCGCTGCCCGCCTTGACGACCGCGTACCCGGCGGCGGTGAGCGTCAGGGCGAGGCCGACGCCGTACGCGACGACGAGCAGCAGCCCGAACCACGCCTGGCCGAGCGCGGCGGCCCCGACCAGCACCACGACGGCGGACGGACTCGGCACCAGCCCGCCCGCGAAGCCGAGCAGGATCGTGCCGCGCAGGGTGGGGGCGGTCGGGTGGGTGTGGGTGTGACCGCCGTGCGTGTGGGTGTGGCCCTCGTGCGTGTGCGGATGTCCGTGTGTGTGCGGGTGCTCGTGGTGGTGCGTGGGGCTCCGGTGGCGCAGGGCGCGGCGTACGAGGCCGGCCCCGGCCAAGGTGACGAGCACGCCGCTCGCGATGCCCAGCCACGCGATCACCGAGGGCGCGGCGGCCGAACCGGCCGTGACCAGCAGGCCCAGGGCGACCACACCCAGCGTGTGGGTGACCGTCACCGATGCGGCCATGGGCATGACGTCCTTGAGCCGGGCCCTGCCCCCGCGCGCCGCCGCCGTCGCGGCCATGAGCGTCTTGCCGTGCCCGGGGGCGAGCGCGTGCATCGCGCCGAGCCCGACGGCGATCAGCAGCGCGAGCGCGGCGAAACCGGCGGTCAGGTCGCGCCGCGCGACCAGGTCGTCGAGGGCGCGGGTCCAGCGGTCGGCACCGCGCGGGAGTACGGCCGAGGCGGGCGCGTCATCCTCCCGCGCCGCCAGTGCCGGACCGCCCGGACGGATCCGCAGGGCGGCGGTCCGGGTGTCGGCCGGCGACGAGAGCAGCTTCTCCGGGTACCGGGTCAGTTCGCGGGAGGGCGAGGCGGCCGGTACGTCCGAGGCGCTGAGCGTCGTACGGTCGCCCCGCGCGGTGATCTCCCGCCAGCCGGGGCCGGACCGTGCGCCCGCCCCGCGGAAGCGGAGGTCCACCGTCCTGTCCTCCGGGAGCGGAGCGGTCAGCGCGCACTCCACACGCAGGGTGTCCAGCCCGGCCTGGCCGGGGCGCACGCGCGCGTGCGTGGTGCGTACGGTGAGCGGGACCGCGCTCCCCTCCACACGCACCTCGCTGTCCCGCGCGGCCGTGGCACAGCGCTGCCGGGCCCAGGCGTCCCTGCCCAGCCGCTCGATGTCCGGACCGGCCTGGGTGGCCGGGATCTCGGCGAGGTCCTCGACGTGCCGGACCCGGAGCTCACCCGGCGCGGCCACCAGCCCGTCGTAGCGGTTGACGGTGAAGTTGCCGAGCGGGTGCGCGCCCGCCGGGCCGGCCGGGACCAGCGCGAGCACGCCGGCGGCGGCGAGGACGGCGGCGACGCGACGACGGAGCCTCACCGTGCCGCCTCCAGTTCCTTCAGGGCGGTCCGGGCCTCGCGGGCGCCGAGCGGCGAGAAACCGGGGTTCAGCTCCAGCGCGGCGGTGAGGGAATCACGGGCCGCGCCGTCGCGCCCGGCGGCCCGCTCGATCATGCCCCGGTGGTAGAGGAACGCGGCGTTGCGGTAACCGGTCGCCGTGGCCCGGCGGGCGTACGGCAGGGCCTCCTCGTCACGGCCGTTGACGTGCAGCGCCCAGGCGAGGGCGTCCGCGGTGTGCACGCTGTGCCGCCGGTCCCACTCCGCGCGGGCCGCGCGCAGCGCCTCACCGGGGTCCCCGTGATCGGCGGCGGCGAGCGCGGTGTCGAGGTCGGCGTCCATCCCGCCGGCCCGGGCCAGCGCGGTCCAGGCGTCGACGAGGGCGTACAGGTCGCCCGCCTTCGCGCGGTCGCCGTCGGCGCCGCGCGCCTCGTACAACTCGCCCAGCGCGACCAGCGGGCCGGGCAGCGGGGAGCCCAGGACGACCTGCTCCAGCGTCTCGATGGCACCCGCGCGGTCACCGCTCGCGGCCTGCGCGCGGGCCCGGCCCTCCAGGGCGGGGAAGTGATTCTCGTCGGCGGCGAGCGCCCGCGCGTAGTGCGTCAGCGCCGTCCGGTACTCGCCCTGGTTCCAGGCGAGCTGCCCGAGCATGGTCGCGACGTACGCCACGTCCTGGGGCGAGGACGCGCTCTCGAGGGCCCGTCGCAGCACCTCCCGCGCGGTGCCCACGTCGCCGCGCAGCTCCCGCACGTACGCGTACCGCGTGAACACGGGCACCCCGGGCCGCCTGCGGTCGGCCGTGGTGGCGGCGTCGGCGGCCTCGTCGTACCGGCCCAGCTCGACCAGCGCGTCGATACGGGAGCACAGGGCGCGTTCGCTGTAGGGGTTCTGCTCCAGCGCCCGGTCGGCGTAGGCCAGGGCGCCGGTGAAGTCGTGCCGCGCGGCGGCGAGGGCGGCCCGTCCCGCGAGGGCCCGCTCGTTGCCGGGGCCGAGGGCGAGGGAACGCTTCAGCGCCCGCTCGGCCTGCGGATAGCGGGAGGGGTCGCCTTGGGTGCGGGCCTGCTCGACGTAGGCGGTGCCGAGGGTGGCCCAGCCGTCGGAGTCCCTGGGCTGCGCCCGCAGATGGGCCTGCAGGGACCGGATCCCCGCACCGAGGTCACCCCCGGCGAGCACACCGGCGGCCACCGCCCCGGCCGCGGGTGCCGCGTCGGCCCCGTCCCGGCCGCCGCCCACCGCGACACTCCCGGCGGTGAGCGCGACGGCCAGCAGGACCGCGCACGAGGCGACATGGAGCCCCCGCCCGCGCCGCGCGGCAGCGGCGAACCGCCGCCAGGCATCCGCCCGCCGCCCGGCGATCTCCCGGTCGGCGCCGTCGTCCCCCTCGCCCGTCCGCGCCCGCCGCCCGCTCACCGGATCGCCCTCCGACGCGCCCCGCCCCTCGGGTGCCGGTGCCGCGGGGCGGCCGGGCTCGTGGTGCGGCTCAGCGGGGTCACGCTCGCCCTCCAGGAGGGCGCCTGCCGCCGGCCCGCGTTCGGCCTTCACGAGCTCGCGGGTCCCCGGCCGGGGCGCGGTCTGAGCCGGGTCACCGGTCCCGTGCTCGACCTCGGCCGTGTGCCGTACTTCGCGGTCCGGCTCGGTGGGTCGGCCGGTGTCGGGCCGGCGGGTCGCCGGCCCGCGCTCGCCTTCCGCGGAGTGGCGGGCCCGCGGCTCGGACACCGGCCCGTGGTCGGGTCGCGCCAGGTGGCCGGAGCCCGGTTCGGTCAGGGTTTCCGTGCCGTCGGCGGTGTCCCGTTCGTGCTCGGGCTCCGGGTCGGCGGGGGCGGGCTTCCGCCCCTGCCCGTCCGCCTGCCCGGTGGGCAGGCGCGGGGTGTCGGGACCGGAGGCCGGTGGCGCCGGCGGCGCCTGCCCTTCCTCGCCCGTGCTGTCGTTCGTGCCCGGAGCCATGACCTCTCCTCAGTGGTGCGGGGGCGCGGCCCGTGCCGCGCGGAACGGTGGGGCGGGCCGGGGCGGACCGGCCCGTCCGGGGTCAGTACGCCCGGCTGCGCATCCGGCGCCACCACATCAGCGCCAGGCCGATCAGCAGCAGCCCTCCGGCCCCCGCACCGGCGGACGCGGCGATCAGGGTCGTGTTGTCGGCTCCGTCCGCACCGGCCGGCCGCAGCGCGTCACCGAGCTGGTTGCGGACGTCGTTGCCGCTGTCCACGCCCTTCGCGAGCGGGCCGCGCGAGCCCTCCGTCGGGTTCGCCAGATACGGGAAGGCCGCGCCGAACTCCTTGTCGTTGGCGTCGACCGCGTCCCCCAGGTCGTTCTTTGCCCCGACCAGTTCGCCCTCGACGACCTGCAGCGCGGCGTCGATCACGTCGTCCGTCAGCCGGCGCCCGTTGGGGAAGCCGGCGTTGTCCCCGTCCAGCACACCCAGCCGCTTCGGCTCGGCGGCCGGCTCGATCGAGGTGTTCAGCCGCAGCATCTCCGACGGCGTCACGTGCGGCGGCTGGTTGAGCCCCTCGACACCCTTCAGGAACACGTCGACGAGGTCGTTGCGCGGCTCGTCCGGCGCGGGGATCTTGTAGATCGCCTCGATGAGCTTCGGCAGCTCCGGCTCGGTGACGTTCTTCAGGAACTGCGCGTCCTCCCACGGCGCGGACGCGTTGAACGTGTCCTTGTCCTTCAGCGGGTTGACGACCTCGTTGACCAGCGGACTGCCCAGCCGCGACACCTGCACGAAGTGCCCCTCGGCGTTCTTGCGCTGCGTCGTCGACCAGATGCCCACCACCGGCTGGTCGGCCGACTCGGCGATCAGGTGCGTCGGCACCTGCAGGGCGAGCGAGTTGACGTTGTAGCCCTTGAGGGTGTCGTTCCCGACCTCGGAGAGGTTCCCGCCGTAGAGCAGGTCGAAGACCCGCAGGTCCAGGAAGAACGGGTCGTCGGCCTGCCCGGCGAACGTCGTCGTCCCGCCCGCCAGTTCGTGCACCGCCTCCTTGCGCAGGGTGTCGTAGTCCGGCATGGACGCCTTGCCGACGTTCGACGGCGCCACCGGCACATCGTCCGCGATCTTCGTACGGGACACCGCGCGCTGGTCCTTCAGCTTCAGCAGCTCGATGTCGTAGGTCTGCGTGATGTTGAGGTCCGGGTCGTCCAGAGCGGTGACCGGGCCGGTGTTGTAGAGGAACGTCCTGTCGTTCTTCGTATGGGTCCTGAACGTGTAGCGGAACAGCAGTTCGCCCTGCGCGTCCCCGTTGTTGTCGATGTGGATGTCGTACTGCGCGTCCTCGGCGAACGTGAAGAAGTTCGGTCCGCCGGCCGGCTCCTCGAAGGGGATCCAGTTCGCGATGATCGTCGTCGTGTCCGGCTTGTCGGGGCTGACGAACGCGTAGAGGTCCGTGTTGTCGTACTGCGGGGTGCCCGAGATCAGCGGGGCCTCCCGGTGGGAGGAGGCGGCGGCCTCCCCGGGTTCCAGCGCGGTGACGCCGGCGGCCGCGAGGCCCCCGGCGGCCAGCGCCCCACAGATCAGGGTCGCGACACTCCTGCGCCCCACACCGGTACTCGAGTCAGTCGTCATGCCGTCCGTCCTCCGTGCCGACTTGCCTTGACGCATGGGATTTCGGAGCGAACGACGGGCCGGATTGGTCGAGTTCGGATTTTCTTCCGACCCCCTCCGGCCGGGGCCGTACGCCCGTAGCATTTCTCGCTGCCGGCCCGCGTTTTCGGTGCGCGCATCCGTACTTACCGTCCGGAGGCTCGCTCGCCGCGCATGCCTCAGGTGAACAGGGCGGCCCGGAAGAGGGCCGGAGAGGGGACGCGCGTTGGAGGCGGACGAGCTGCTGGTGCAGGTGGCCGGCGGTGACCAGAAGGCGTTCGAGGACCTGTACGGGCTGGTCTCCGGGCCGGTGTACGGGCTGGTCCGGCGCGTGGTGCGCGATCCCGCCCAGTCCGAGGAGGTGGCCCAGGAGGTGCTGCTCGAACTCTGGCGCTCCGCCGCGCGGTTCGACCCCGGCCGGGGCAGCGCGCTGTCCTGGGTCCTCACCCTCGCCCACCGCCGCGCCGTCGACCGGGTGCGCAGCGCCCGCGCGGCCGGCGAACGCGAGCAGCGCGAGGCCCGGCGCGGCCACGGACCCGCCTTCGACCAGGTCGCCGAGGAGGTCGAGGCCGGACTCGAACGCGAATGGGTACGCCGCTGCCTGGACCGGCTCACCGCGCTCCAGAGACAGTCGGTCACCCTCGCCTACTACGACGGCTACACCTACCGCGAGGTGGCGGAGCGGCTGTCGCTGCCGCTGGGCACGGTCAAGACCCGTATGCGCGACGGACTGACCCGGCTGCGCGACTGCCTGGGAGGCGCGGCATGAGCCTGTTCGACCGACTGCCGCGCCGCGCGGACCCGCACTCGCTGGCCGCCCCCTACGCCCTGGACGCCCTGGAGCACGCCGAACGGGTGCGCTTCGAGAGGCATCTGGACACCTGCGCCCGCTGCACCGCCGAAGTACGGGCCCTCGCCGAGGACGCCGTCCGGCTCGCCTGGTCCACGGCCGCCCCCGCCCCGGCCGCGATGCGCGACCGGGTCCTGGCCGCCGTACGGACCACCCCGCAGGAGCCCGCCGCCACGGAACCGGCCCGCGCGCGGGCGACACAGCTCCCGCCGCACGTCTGGGGCGCCGCGCCCCCGCCGCGCACGCGCGGGCGGCGCCGCGCCACGCTGTTCGTGCCGTTCGCGACGGCCACCGCCGCGGCCGCGCTCGTCGTCGCCGCGCTCTTCGCCGTCCAGGCGAACGGCACCCAGGAGCGACTGGACGCCGAACGCGACCGGTCACGTGAGATCGCCCACGTTCTCGCCGCCCCGGACGCCCGTGCCAGCAGCGGCCGGGACGCGCGGGGCCGCACGATCGGAGTGATCGCCTCCGCTTCGGTCCGCGGCGCGGTCGTCACCCTCGGCGGATACGGCGACCCTCCGAACGGACGTGTGCGCCAGCTCTGGCTCATGGGCGCGGACGCGCGGCCGCGCTCCCTGGGCCTGTTCGAGGGCGACGCGCCCCTGGTCGCCTCCGGCCTCGACACCGCCGCCACGTCACTCGCCGTGACCGTGGAACCCGACGGCGGGTCAGCGCGGCCCACGTCCCGGCCCATCACCCAACTCGCCCTGAAAACGGTCGGATTCGGAGAGTAATCGACGAGTGTTCGTCAACCCCCTTATGGGGAAGGTGAATCCTGTGACCTCGATACACGAGTGCCCGGTTGGGGCGATAGGGTTACCCTGCCCGGGCCGGGTGGACTCGTACGGGTGGGGAGTGACATGGAACAGATAACAGTGCGCAGCAGGGCCAGGGTCCCTGCGATCACCTGCGGGAGCAGCGCGACCAGCTCGCGCCTCGACCGCCATCTCTCGGTTCTCGGGGGGCCCGCGCTCCCTCAGCGGGAGACGGCCGAGGCGACACTGCTGATGCGCGAGCTCATCGCGCGTGACACCGCGCACGACCGCGGTGCCAGGAGCGCGCGGGCCCGGGCGAGCCGCGTCTCGCTCTTCGCTCCGCTGCGCCGACTGCGCCGCTCCCTGTTCGGCAGCCGCTAGCGCCGGCGCCCGGACGGCCCCACCGTCCCGGCGCCCCGCCCGCACCGGCACCCTTCCCACCCGGCACCCCACCGCTCAGTCCGCCCTGGCAGGAACCTGACACTTCGCGGGACTCACCCCCTCCCGCGCCCGTACTGCCGTACCGCGAGCGGTACGAACACCGCGAGCAGCACCGCACACCACCCCAGTGACCCGGCGACGGGATGCGCCACCGGCCAGGCCGCCCCTTCGGGCACGGGCGCGTTGCCGAACAGCTCCCGCAGCGCCGTCGCCACCGCGCTGATCGGATTCCACTCCGCGACCGTGCGCAGCCCGTCGGGCAGCCCCGCCGTAGGGATGTAGGCGCTGGACAGCAGGGGCAGCAGGAAGGTCGCCCCGCCCAGTTGACCGGCCGCCTCCTCGTTCCGGGTGAGCAGCCCCAGGAACATCCCGATCCACACGCAGGCGAACCGGAACAGCAGCAACAGCGCCAAGGCGCCCACGGCGCCGAGCGCGCTCCCCTCCACCCGCCAGCCCACCGCGAGCCCCACCAGCAGGAACGGCACCGTCCCGGCCGCCGTGACCAGCACGTCCGCCGCCGCCTGGCCCACCGGCACGGCCGCCCGGCTCATGGGCAGCGTGCGCAGCCGGTCCGTCACTCCCCGGTGGACGTCCTGCGCCGACTGGAACATGCCGGTCATGACACCGCCCGCCGCCGTCGCCACCAGGAGCCCCGGCACCAGGAAGGACCGGTACCCGGCGCCCGGCACGGCGAGCGCGCTGCCGAAGACGTAGCCGAAGAACAGCAGCATGCTGATGGGCATCGTCTGGGTGAGGATCAGCAGCCCCGGATTGTTCCGCGCCCGCCGCAGCTGCCGGCCGAGCATCGCGGTGCCGTCGTACGCCAACGTGCTCATGCGGCACGCTCCTTGTCGTCACGGGGGTGGTGGACGTGGTGTCCGTCCGTCAGCCGCAGGAACACGTCGTCGAGGGTCGGTGGCCGCAGGCTCGCGTCGAGCAGCGGTACGCCGGCGGCGTCCAGCGTGCGCACCAGATGCGGGAGGGTGAGCGTCGGGTCCTTGGCGACCGCGCCCACGGCGTTTCGCTCCGGGTCGACGGACGGCAGGGAGCCGGTGAGCCGGTCGAGCACCCCGGCCGCCGCCGGGAGTGCGTCGGCGTCCGCGACGACCACCTCCGCATGCGTGCCGACCAGCGCCTTGAGCTCGGCCGGTGAGCCGGTCTGCGCGACCCGGCCCCGGTCCACCAGGGCGATGTCGTCGGCGAGCCGGTCGGCCTCCTCCAGATACTGGGTGGTGAGCAGTACGGTCGTGCCCTCGCCGGTCAGCTCGCGCACCACGTCCCAGATCAGATTGCGGCTGGCCGGGTCGAGCCCGGTCGTCGGCTCGTCCAGGAACAGCACCTCGGGACGCCGGATCAGGCTCGCCGCCAGGTCCAGCCGCCGCCGCATACCCCCCGAGTAGCCGGACGCGGGCCGGTCGGCCGCCTCGGTCAGCCCGAAACGGTCCAGCAGTGCGGCGGCCCGTACGGCCGCCCCGTCCACCCGGTGCAGCCGGGCGAACAGTCGCAGGTTCTCGCGGCCCGTCAGGTCGCCGTCGATCGAGGTGTCCTGGCCCGTGACGGCGATACGGCGCCGTACGGCGGCGGCCTCCCTGACGAGGTCGTGGCCCGCGATCCGCGCGGAGCCGGCGTCGGGCCGCAGCAGCGTGGTCAGCAGCCGGACGGCCGTCGTCTTGCCCGCGCCGTTGGGCCCGAGCACCCCGCACACCGTGCCCTCGGCCACCGCCAGATCCAGCCCGCGCAGGGCGTGGACCGTACCGAAACGCTTCTCCAGACCCTCACTAAGTACAGCGTACGTAGTAGTCATGGCTCGACCATAACGCACTACGTACGTTGTACGTAACTACGATGGTGGGCGAGGTGATGAACGATGGCGGGCCGAGCGGCCGAACCCGAAGTGATCTGGGCGCGCCCCGAGCGCACCGGCCGTGGACCGAGACCGGCGTACACCCGCGCCGACATCGCGGCGGCGGCGGTGCGGATCGCCGACGCGGAGGGCCTGGACGCCGTCACCATGCGCCGGGTCGCCGCCGAACTGGGCTGCGGCACCATGTCGCTCTACAACTACGTCCCCCGCAAGGAGGACCTGTACGAGCTGATGGTCGACGCGGTCGCCGGCGAGCACGAGCTGTGGGAGCCGGACGGCGACTGGCGCGCCGCCATGGTCCGGGTGGCCCACCAGTCCCGGGCGCTGATGCACCGCCATCCGTGGCTGCCCCGGCTGATGTCACCGGTCTACGGCTTCAGCCCCAGCTCCCTGCGCTACCTCGAACACTGTCTGGCCTGTCTCGACCCGCTCCCCGCGCCCTACGGCACGAAGCTCGAGCTGATCGCGATGCTGAACGGCATCGTCACCACCTACGTCACCAACGAACTGGCCACCGCCGAACGCACCCGCTCGCTGCCCTGGTCGCAGGAGCGGGAGAACGCGATCCGGATCGCCTATCTGGGCGGCAGGATCGCGACCGGTGAGTACCCGCGGATGGCGGCCGCCTTCGCGGAGGACGCCGGACCGATCGATCTGGAGGCGGTGTTCGAGCGGGCGATCGGGCGGATGCTGGACGGCTTCGAGCCGCGTCCCTGATCCTCAGATCAGGGCCAGCTGTCCCTCCGGTCCCTCCTCGTGGGCGTCCAGGACCGAGGCGGGGCGGCGGGCGGAGGCGGGCACCGGGAGTACGCCCGCCTCACGGAGTTCGGCCGGGGTGATCGGCGCGCTGCCCGTCGGCGCGGTCCGTCGTGGGCCCAGTTCGGACAGGAGGGCCAGGACCGTGATGAGCTCCAGGAGTTCCGACGTCCGGGACTGGGGCCAGGCGGACGGGCCGATCGCGGCCAGGGTGCCGGGTTCGGACGGCCGGGTGCGGGCCGTGAACCACTCTTCCAGCACCCGGACACCACCGGCCTCGAAGTCCCAGGCCCCGGGCGGCACGGGGGAGATGCGGCCCTCGTCGAGGAGGAGGGTCTCCTCGTCACGGTCGTAGCCGATGGTCAGCGGCCGGGAGGGCAGGGGCGCGCGTACGTAGGGGCGGCGGCCGCCGGGGAGTCTGGGACGTTCGCCGTCGCGCAGTGACAGCCACAGCATGCGGCGGCCCACCGTCACACCCCGCTCCCAGGCGTCGGCGTCCCCGGTGAGCGGCACCGCGGTCCCGGCGGGCGTGCTGCGGGCCGCCGCCAGCGTCCAGGCGAGGACGTCCGCCGGCCGGACCTCCAGGCCGAGCCGGGCGGAGAGGTGGCCGACCAGGCCCGGGGCCAGGTTGGGCTCGGCCGCGCCCGGCCTGCGGTACAGCGGGCGGACCCGGGCGGGGCGGAGCAGCGGGAGGAAGGACGTCGCCAGCAGGGGCGGGCCGGTACCCGGCTCCACGACGAAGATCTGCCGCTCGTCCGCCACCCGCCACAACTCCGGCCGGGCCGCGTCGATCAGCCGCTGGTCGGGGATCAGCCACTGCTCGTCGAACGGCGCGTACAGCACCCGTACCGGCTCCGCGCACGGGCCGGCGGCACGGGCCAGCCTCTCCGTGCCGCCCTCGCCGCCGCGCAGTCGCCCGACCGCCGTGTGCGCGGTCCGCGCGCGGGTCGGCTGGAGCAGGGCGTCGCGGTCCTGGCCGTCCGCCTTCAGCAGGGCGTCCCAACGGGCCCTCAGGGACGCCGCGTCGGGTGCCGCCGGCCACGCCCGGCCCAGCCGCGGCGGTGCGACGGACCACGGCATGAGGTCCGCGAGGAGCGGAGCGTCGTCGTGCGTCACGCAGGGCATCGTACGACCTCGGGGTGCGGCGGATCAGGTGGCGTCCAGGGTCACTGTGAAGGAGAAGCGGTCGCCCCGGTAGTTGATGACGGCCACGTCCAGCACACGGCCGTCGCTGTCGTAGGTGATGCCCGTGTAGTGCAGGATCGGGCTGAGCAGCGGTACCTGGAGCAGCCGCGCCGTCTCCGGGTCCGCGAGCCGCGCCTCCACCGTGTCCGTGATCCGGCTGATGTCCGCCCCTACGGCGTCGCGCAGCACCTTGGTCATCGGCCAGCGCACCAGATCGGCCGGGTCGATACGGGCGGCCAGTTCGGGACGGACGTAGTTGCGGGCGTGATTGGTCGGCTCGCCCGTCTTCTCGTCACCGCGCAGCCGGTGGTACGCCGCCGCCTCGGACAGGTCCGGGAAGTGCACGGCGAGCTCCGCCGGCAGCGGCGCCGGACCGTGCTCGAGGAGCTCGGTCGTCATACCGGACTGCTGGGCCACGATCGCGTCCACCGAGCCCAGCAGCCGCACCGGGGCACCCCGCCGGGCGCCGGGCTCGATGAAGGTGCCACGCCGCCGGTGGCGGGTGATCAGCCCCTCGTCCTCCAGCTCCTTCAGCGCCTGCCGCATCGTCAGCACGCTCACCCCGTAGTGCCCGGCCAGCTGCTCCTCGGTGGGCAGCCGCAGCGGGTCCTGGGGCGAGCGGCCGAGGATCGAGGCGCGCAGCGACTGCGACACCTGATACCAGAGCGGCAACTTGCGGTTCAGGACGATCGAGTCCGGAGCGAAGGAGGTCACGGGGCTATCCGTACCGGTCGGGGAACGTTCCGTGCAATGCGGGCCGCGAGAGACCGGAACGCCCCCGGGGCGAACGTGGTCAAAGCGCCCGGAAGTGCCGCTCGAGGCCCTGCCACACCTGGTCGTAGCCCTGCTGCAGATGCTCCGCGCGTGCCGCCTGCGGGGTCAGGGACACCGGCCAGCGGGTCTCGAACATGAAGGCTAGACCGTCGTCGATCTTCTGCGGGCGCAGCTCCGCCGCGCTCGCCCGGTCGAACGTCTCCCGGTCCGGACCGTGCGCCGACATCATGTTGTGCAGCGAGCCCCCGCCCGGCACGAAACCCTCCGCCTTCGCGTCGTACGCGCCCTCGATCAGGCCCATGTACTCGCTCATCACGTTCCGGTGGAAGTACGGCGGCCGGAACGTGTCCTCGCCCACCAGCCAGCGCGGCGCGAACACCACGAAGTCCACCCCGGCCAGGCCCGGTGTGTCGCTCGGAGACGTCAGCACCGTGAAGATGGACGGGTCCGGATGGTCGTACGAGATGGTGCCCATCACATTGAAACGGCGCAGATCGTAGGCGTACGGCACATGGTTGCCGTGCCAGGCGACGACATCCAGCGGCGAGTGGTCGTACAGGGCCGACCACAGGTTGCCGCAGAACTTGTTGACCACCTCCACCGGCCCTTCGACGTCCTCGTACGCGGCGACGGGCGCCCGGAAGTCCCGGGCGTTGGCCAGCCCGTTGGCGCCGATCGGGCCGAGGTCGGGCAGTCGGAACGGCGCACCGTAGTTCTCGCACACATAACCGCGGGCAGAGTCCTCGAGAAGGTCCACACGGAACCGCACCCCACGAGGAATCAGCCCGATGTGTCCCGGCTCCACATGCAGAAGTCCGAACTCCGTGCGCAGCAGCAGCCCGCCGCGCTCGGGGACGATCAGCAGCTCACCGTCGGCGTCGCTGAAGACACGGTCCATCGAGGCGTTGGCGTGGTACAGGTGCGCGGCCATGCCGGTGCGCTGGGTGACGTCCCCGTTGCCGCCCAGGGTCCACAGGCCGGCCAGGAAGTCCGTCCCCTCGGCGGGCTCCGGCAGCGGGTTCCAGCGCAGCCGGTTGGGATCGGGCACGGTCTGGGCGAAGGGCGCCGTGCGCAGCGACCCGTTGCCCGTTCGGGTGAACGCCGGGTGGGCGGCCGACGGGCGGATCCGGTACAGCCAGGAGCGCCGGTTCTCCGCGCGGGGCTCCGTGAACGCCGTACCGCTCAGCTGCTCCGCGTACAGCCCGAGCGGCGCCCGCTGGGGGGCGTTGCGGCCCACGGGCAGGGCGCCCGGGACCGCCTCGGAGCTGTGCTCGTTGCCGAAACCCGAGAGGTGTTCCAGCCCTTCGGCGATCTTGCGCGCTCCCGCGTGCTCGAACGCGCTCGCGCGGGTGGTACGCCCATCGCTCATGCCCGGTGCTCCCTTGCCGTCGGATTCCTATGCA
The DNA here is from genome assembly GCF_000718785.1 of Streptomyces sp. NRRL WC-3626. GTDB lineage: Bacteria > Actinomycetota > Actinomycetes > Streptomycetales > Streptomycetaceae > Streptomyces > Streptomyces edwardsiae. The sequence goes on from NZ_JOCA01000027.1 coordinate 83,839, forward strand.
GCACCATAGGATTGCGTTTTCCCCGGCGCAAGAGGGCCACGCGCTCGCCGGCCCGCCGGTGTCCTCCTCCTCTCGGCGGAGTACACGGACCCGACTTCAGGGGGATCCGCGATGTCGTACCGGTGTTCTACGCTCCCCTGCATGTCGTGGACGCGGAGCCTGATCACCGCGCTCGCGGTCTGTGTCGCTCTCGGCGCCGGATCCGCGGGCTGCGGTCCGGACGAAACCCGGGGGCGGGACGGGGTGTCGCCCTCACCGGCGGGGAAACTCCTGGACGAACGGGACGAGGAGGGCAGCCCCTACCGTGAGGTGGACGAGAGGGGCGCGCCCGCCGTCGGCGTCCAGGTCACCCCGGACTCCGAGGGCGGCTGGGACGTACGGCTGACCGTGCGCAACTTCCGCTTCACCCCGGACGGCGCCGGCGACCGCGCGGTGGCCGGCCGCGGTCTGGCGCACCTCGAACTGAACGGCCGCCGCGTCGCCCTGCTGCGCACCCCCCAGTACCACCTCTCCGCCGCCTCCGTCCCGCGCGGCACCCACCAGGTCACCGCCCGTCTGTACGCCGACGACGGTTCGGTGTGGGCCGTGGACGGCGAGCCCGTGGAGAGCACCGCCGACATCACGGTGTCGGAGCAGGCACCGAGCCCCGACCCGAGCGTCGAGCCGATCGCCACCACACCCCCGCAGCAGGCGCGCGTGAGGGACGGGCGGGGCCGTCGCGGAGGGCGGGGTTCACCGGGCACGGCCGGGCGGGCATGATGAGGCCCGTGCCCCACGCGACACCGCTCCGCCGGGCGCCGGTACAGCGGCGCAGCGCCGAACGGCTGGCCAGGATCCTCGACGCCTGCGCCGCCCTCCTCGACGAGGTCGGCTACGACGACCTGAGCACCCGCGCCGTCGCGGAGCGCGCCGGAGTGCCCATCGGCTCCGTCTACCGTTTCTTCGGCAACAAACGCCAGATGGCCGACGCGCTCGCCCAGCGCAACCTCGAGCGCTTCACGGAACGGGTCGCCGAACGCCTCGAGGTCACCGGCGACCGTGGCTGGCGCCACGCCATGGACGTCGTACTCGACGGATATCTCGACATGAAGCGCACCGCCCCCGGCTTCTCCCTCGTCGACTTCGGCAACCAGATCCCCGTGGGCACCCGCCGCGCCGAACCCAACCACCGCGTCGCCGACCGCCTCACCACCCTGCTCGCCGGCTATCTCGGCCGCGAGGCCGACGACGATCTGCGCCGCGCCTTCCTCGTCGCCGTCGAGACCGCCGACGCCCTCGTCCACCTGGCCTTCCGGGTGACGCCCGAGGGCGACGAGAAGGTCATCGGCGAACTGCGGGAGATGCTGCGCGCCTATCTCGCCCGGACCCTGGACTGAACCGGCCCCTCCCCAGCATGCATACCGGTCGGTATGCTCGGCTCGTCCGTGCGTCACCGCAGCCGCCGTACCCGGGAGGTCCCGTGTCCCGCACCGCCCTTCGAATCTGCCCCCTGTGCGAGGCCACCTGCGGCCTGACCCTCACCATCGACGAGGGCAGGGTCACCGGCGCGCGCGGCGACCGCGACGACGTGTTCAGCAAGGGCTTCATCTGCCCCAAGGGCGCCGCCTTCGGCGCCCTCGACTCCGACCCCGACCGGCTGCGCACCCCGCTCGTCCGGGACGGCGGTGAGCTGCGCGAGGCCACCTGGGAGGAGGCGTTCGACGCCGTGGCCGCCGGGATACGCCCCGTCGTCGAGCGGTACGGACCGCACGCCGTCGGCCTCGTCCTCGGCAATCCCAACGTCCACACCATGGCCGGCGCCCTCTACCCGCCCGTCCTCCTCGCCGGGCTCGGCACCCGGAGCCTGTTCACCGCCTCCACGGTCGACCAGATGCCCAAGCACGTCTCCAGCGGACTGCTCTTCGGCGACGCCAACGCCATCCCCGTACCCGACCTCGACCGCACCGGCCATCTGCTGCTGATCGGCGCCAACCCCCTGGAGTCCAACGGCAGTCTGTGCACCGCCCCCGACTTCCCCGGCCGGCTCAAGGCCCTGAGGGCACGCGGCGGCACCCTCACCGTCATCGACCCGCGCCGCACCCGCACCGCCCGCCTCGCCGACCGGCACCTCGCCGTCCGGCCCGGTACGGACGCGCTGCTGCTCGCGGCCGTGGCACACGTCCTGTTCGACGAGAGCCTGACCGACCCCGGGGAACTCGCGCCGCACCTGACGGGCCTCGACGAACTCGCCGCGGCACTCGCGGACTTCACGCCCGAAGCCGTCGCCCCCGCCTGCGACGTCGACCCCGGCACCATCCGCACCCTCGCCCGCGAACTCGCCGCCGCCCCCACCGCCGCCGTCTACGGCCGCATCGGCAGCTGCACCGTCCCGCACGGCACCCTCGCCAGCTGGCTCGTGGACGTCCTCAACATCCTCACCGGCAACCTCGACCGGCCCGGCGGCGCCCTCTTCCCGCAGGCCGCCACCGACAGGACCCCGCGCCCCGCGGGACCCGGCCACGGCTTCGCCCTCGGACGCTGGCACTCCCGGGTGAGCCGGCACCCCGAGGCCAAGGGCGAACTGCCGCTGTCCGCCCTCGCCGAGGAGATCGACACCCCCACCGACGAGGGCGAGCCGGTCCGCGCCCTCATCGCCGTCGCCGCCAACCCGGTGCTCTCCGCCCCGGACGGCGACCGCCTCGACAAGGCGCTCGGCTCGCTCGACTTCATGGTGAGCGTCGACCCGTACCTCAACGAGACCTCACGCCATGCCGACGTCGTCCTGCCCCCGCCCCCGCCCGCACAGAGTCCCCACCACGACTTCGCCTTCAACACCCTCTCCGTGCGCAACCAGGTCCGTTACACCCGCCCCGCCCTCCCGCTGGAGCCCGGCCGCATGGCCGAGACGGAGATCCTGGCCCGGCTGATCCTCGCCGCGACCGGAATGCACGGCGCCGACCCCGGTGCCGTCGACGCCATGGTCGTCGACCAGACCCTCGGCAAGGCCGTCCGCGAACCGCACTCCCCGGTCCACGGCCGCGACCCGAAGGAACTCGCCGCCCTCCTCACCGGGACGGGCGGCCCCGAACGGCGCCTCGACATGATGCTGCGCCTCGGCCCCTACGGCGACGGCTTCGGCGCCGACCCGGACGGGCTCACCCTGCGGAAACTGCTCGCCCACCCGCACGGCATCGACCTCGGCCCGCTCCGCCCCCGGCTGCCCCAGCCGCTCAAGACCCGCAGCGGCACGGTGGAACTGCTCCCGGACCCCATCGCCGCCGACCTCCCCCGACTGCGCGCCGCCCTCCGGGAAGGCCCCGGCGGACTCGTCCTCGTCGGCCGCCGCCATCTGCGCTCCAACAACAGCTGGATGCACAACGTGCCCGCCCTCACCGGCGGCTCCAACCGCTGCACCCTGCACCTCCACCCCGATGACGCCGAACGCCTCGGCGTACGGGACGGGGAGCCCGTACGCGTCAAGGGAGCCGGGGGAGAGGTGACCGCGCCCGCCGAGATCACCGACGGCGTACGCCCGGGCGTGGTGAGCCTGCCGCACGGCTGGGGCCACGACCGGCCCGGCACCCGCACCCGGCACGCCGCCGCCGACCCCGGCGTCAACGTCAACCAGCTCCTCGACGGCAGCCTCCTCGACCCGCTGTCGGGCAACGCCGTCCTCAACGGCGTGCCCGTCGAGGTGGCCCCGCTGGCCGCCGTGACCGAAACGTGCGCCGCGCTGACCTGAGCAAAGCTGTGACCTGGTGTTTTGCGCTTATTGCTCGCACGTCAACATCTTGTTAACGCGGCTTCACGGCACCTAACGTCCATCGGACCGCCGGCCCTGGTGGGAGTTCAAGGGCGAACGTTAGGTGTCCACTCATGCTGACCATCCTCGGCTTCGTCATGATCGCGACCTTCCTGGTCCTGATCATGCTGAAGAAGATGTCGCCGATCGCGGCGCTCGTGCTGATCCCCGCGCTGTTCTGCGTGTTCGTCGGCAAGGGCGCCCACCTCGGTGACTACGTCATCGACGGCGTGTCGAGCCTCGCGCCCACCGCGGCGATGCTCATGTTCGCGATCGTCTACTTCGGCGTGATGATCGACGTCGGACTCTTCGATCCGATCGTCCGCGGCATCCTGCGGTTCTGCAAAGCGGACCCCATGCGGATCGTGGTCGGCACCGCGCTGCTCGCCGCGATCGTCTCCCTGGACGGCGACGGCTCCACCACCTTCATGATCACCGTCTCGGCGATGTACCCCCTGTACAAGCGCCTGAAGATGAGCCTCGTCGTGATGACCGGCGTCGCCGCCATGGCCAACGGCGTGATGAACACCCTCCCCTGGGGCGGCCCGACGGCCCGCGCGGCCACCGCGCTCAAGCTCGACGCCGGCGACATCTTCGTCCCGATGATCCCCGCCCTGCTGGTCGGTCTGCTCGGCGTCGTCGTCCTCGCCTACGTGCTCGGGCTGCGCGAGCGCAAGCGGCTGGGCGTGCTCACGCTGGACGAGGCGCTGGTGAAGGAGGAGGCCGAAGAGACCGTGCTCGTCGGCGCGGGCGGCGGCGGTGCCGCCGAGAAGAGCGCGGGCGGCTCCGCCGGTGGCGGCGGTACGGACGCGGACGACGACGACTTCCAGGGCCTCGACCCGAACCGGGACACCCTGCGCCCCAGGCTGTACTGGTTCAACGCGCTGCTCACGGTCGCCCTGCTCACCTCCATGATCATGGAGGTGCTGCCGATCCCGGTGCTGTTCCTGATCGGCGCCGCCCTCGCGCTCTCCGTCAACTTCCCCCACATCCCCGACCAGAAGGCCCGCCTCGCGGCCCACGCCGACAACGTCCTCAACGTCTCCGGGATGGTCTTCGCCGCCGCCGTCTTCACCGGAGTCCTCCAGGGCACCGGCATGGTCGACCACATGGCCGAGTGGATGGTGGACGTCATCCCCGAAGGCATGGGCCCGCACATGGCCCTCGTCACCGGTGTGCTCAGCCTGCCGCTCACCTACTTCATGTCCAACGACGGCTTCTACTTCGGTGTCCTGCCCGTGCTCGCCGAAGCCGGCGCCGCGCACGGCGTCACCCCGCTGGAGATGGCCCGCGCCTCCCTCGTCGGCCAGCCGCTGCACATGTCCAGCCCGCTGGTCCCCGCGGTGTACGTCCTGGTCGGCATGGCCAGGGTCGAGTTCGGCGACCACACCCGGTTCGTGGTGAAGTGGGCGGCCCTGATCTGCCTGGTGATCCTCGCGGCCGGAATGCTGTTCGGCATCGTCTGACCCGTCCCGGCCCGCTCGTCTCAGGAAGGACCCCGATCATGGCGCCCGGTGGGAACCGCGGCTGGCTGCTCCGCCTCGTCATCGCCTTCGGCTTCGCGCAGGGGGCGGTGTCGATGGCCCGGCCCGCCGTCTCCTACCGGGCGCTCGCGCTGGGCGCGGACGAGCGGGCGATCGGCGTGATCGCGGGCGTGTACGCGCTGCTGCCGCTGTTCGCCGCCGTACCGCTCGGCCGGCGCACCGACCACGGCCGCTGCGCTCCGCTGCTGCCTCTCGGCGTGGTGCTGATCTCCGGCGGCTGTGTGCTCAGCGGCCTCGCCGGATCGCTGTGGGCGATGGCCCTGTGGAGCGGGGTGATGGGACTCGGGCACCTCTGCTTCGTCATCGGGGCCCAGTCGCTCGTCGCCCGGCAGTCCGCCCCGCACGAACAGGACCGCAACTTCGGGCACTTCACGATCGGGGCGTCGCTCGGGCAGCTGGTCGGGCCCATTGCGGCGGGCGCGCTGATCGGGGCGGACATGGGGCGCAGCAGCGCGGTGGCGCTGGTGGCGGCGGGGGTGGGGGGCGCGGTCGCGCTCACCTCGCTGTGGCGGATCGAACGGCCGGGGGTGGTGGTCCGGACCCGTGCGGGCGGGGGCGTGCCGGTGCGGGGGATCCTGCGGGCGCGTGGCGTGCCGGCGGGGATTCTCATCAGCCTGGCCGTGCTGTCCGCGACCGACATCCTCACGGCGTATCTGCCGGTGGTCGGGGAGCATCGGGGGATCGACCCGGCCGTCATCGGCGTACTGCTGAGTCTGCGGGCCGCGGCCACGATCGCCTGCCGGCTGGTGCTCACTCCGCTGCTGCGGCTGCTGGGGCGGACGGCGCTGCTGGCGGTGACGTGTCTGGTGGGGGCGGTGCTGTGCGCGGGGGTGGCGCTGCCGTTGCCGGTGTGGGGGCTGGGGGTGGTGCTGGTGGTTCTCGGCTTCTGCCTGGGGGTCGGCCAGCCGCTGTCCATGACCACGGTCGTCCGGGCCGCGCCCGCGGAGGCCCGGTCCACGGCGTTGGCACTGCGGCTGACCGGCAACCGCCTGGGCCAGGTGGCCGCGCCGGCCTCGGCGGGGCTGATCGCGGGGGTCGCGGGCGTGGCAGCCCCCTTCGTCATGCTGGCCGCACTGCTGCTCCTGGCGTCGGGGGTCGCGCTGCGAGCACCGCGGGAAGAGGCGAGCGGCGCGGGGGCCGCCCGGAAGTAAGACGGGCCGAGCCCACCCGCGCATGCCACGGCGTACCCGCCGCCCATCCGTGTTCGGCGCGCCCACCGCGTGCCGCGCGCCGCGCCGCCGCCGATCTGCGTGCCGCGCCGCCGCCGATCCGCGTGCCTGCCGCCGCCGATCCGCGTGCCGCGTGCCGCGCCGCCGCCGCGCTGCCGCCGCGCCGCCGCCGATCTGCGTGCCTGCCGCCGCCGATCCGCGCGCCGCGCGCCGCGCGCCCGCCGATCCGCCGATCCGCCGATCCGCCGATCCGCGGGCAGTCGTGCCGCCCCAGCGGCACGACTGCCCGCAGCTACGCGGACTGCGGCGGCACGACTGCCCGCAGCTACGCGGACTGCAGCGGCACGACTGCCCGCAGCTACGCGGACTGCGGCGGTGCGGCCGGCCGCAGCTGCGGATGCAGAAGCGTGGCGTCCGGTCTCGGGTGGTGGACCGGTGAGGGCCGATCGCGTCCGGTGTCTTCCCCCGGGTGCTACTTTCCGTTAGCTTCCGTGACTCGTACGTCCCATGCGGCCCGCAGGGGACGTTCCGCGCCCTGAACCGCCCCGGGGGCACCCGAATGACACGCGCCATCTCCCTGCACGACGTGAGCAAGGCATTCACACGAGGCGTCCCCGTCGTGGACCGGCTGTCGCTGGACATCGCGCCCGGTGAGTTCCTCGTCCTGCTCGGCCCCTCCGGCTGCGGCAAGTCCACCGTCCTGCGGATGATCGCCGGACTGGAGGAGATCGACGACGGCCGGCTGTTCCTCGACGGCGAGTACGCCAACGACCTGCCCCCCTCCGACCGCGACATGGCGATGGTGTTCCAGAACTTCGCCCTGTACCCCAGCATGACCAGCCGCGACAACATAGGCTTCCCCCTCCGCATCGAGTCCCCCGGCGCCGACCCCGCCCCGCGCGTCGACGCCACCGCCCGGATGCTCGGCATCGAGGACCTCCTCGACCGCTTCCCCGCCCAGCTCTCCGGCGGTGAACGCCAGCGCGTCGCGATGGGCCGGGCCATCGCCCGCCACCCCTCCGCCTTCCTGATGGACGAGCCGCTGTCCAACCTCGACGCCAAGCTCCGCAACCGACTGCGCGCCGAGATCTCCCAGCTCACCCGCGAACTGGGCGTCACCACCGTCTACGTCACCCACGACCAGGCCGAGGCGATGTCGCTCGGCGACCGTGTCGCCGTCCTGCGCGGCGGCGTCCTCCAGCAGGTCGGAACCCCGCGCGCGGTGTACTCCCTGCCGAGCAACGTCTTCGTCGCCGCGTTCGTCGGCACCCCACGGATCAATCTGCTGCGCGGCCTGGTGCGCGCCCCGCTCGACGGGGCGATGACCATCAGCCTCGGCAAGCAGTTCCTGCGCCTGCCCGAGCCCCTCAGCCTGGACCACCGGCTGCTCAGGGTGCAGCAGGGCCGCGAGGTCATCGTCGGCCTGCGCTCGGAGGCCGTACGGATCGCCAAACCGGCCGCCGCCAGCACCGGCGAGGTGGCGCTCACCGGACTGGTGGAGCACCTGGAGTTCCAGGGACACGAGGTCCTCGTCCACTTCAACACCGGCTCCAGCCCCGCCGTCGTCCCCGAGTTGGAGGCCCCGCGCCCGAGACCCGAGCGCCCCGACCGGCGCCGCCGCCGCGACGGCACCGTCCTGCACCGGCTGCGGGTACGGGCCGGGGCGCGCCGCGCGGGCACCGTGGCGACGCTCGACCCACCGGGAAAGGCACCCCGCCCCCCGTCCACCGAGCCGCGCGTGCCGGGTGACCTCATCGTCCGCACCACTCCCGACATCCCCCTCCGGCACGGCATGCAGGTGCCGCTCCTGGTCGACCTCGCCCACCTCTTCGTCTTCGACCAGAGCGGCGAACGGATCTGCCCCAGCCCGGCGCGGCTGCCCGACCTGGAGGAGTGACACCGCCGTACGGAGACCCCTGGCGCGAGAAAACTAACACCGCTAGTTTAGGAGCCGTCGGCCGAACCGAGCGGCCGGCCGGCGACGCCCCGCCCCGGAGGAAGCGCGATGAAGGCATACGACGGCATGTACATCGACGGCGCCTGGCGCCCCGCCGCCGGTCCGGACGTGATCGAGGTGGTGAACCCGGCCGACGAACAGGTGATCGCCACCGTCCCCGCGGGCACCGTCGAGGACGTCGACGCCGCCGTACGCGCCGCCCGGGCGGCCCTTCCCGGGTGGGCCGCCACCCCGCCCGCCGAGCGCGCCGCCCGGCTGGCCGCGCTGCGGGACGTGCTCGTGGCCCGGCGGGCCGAGATCGCCGAGACGGTGACCGCCGAACTCGGCTCGCCGCCGAAGCTCTCGGACGCCGTCCACGCCGGTGTGCCGATCGCCGTGGCCGGCTCGTACGCCGAACTGGCGGCGACGTACGCCTTCGAGGAGAAGGCGGGCAACTCGACGGTGTTCCACGAGCCCGTCGGCGTGGTCGGGGCGATCACCCCCTGGAACTACCCGCTGCACCAGATCGTCGCCAAGACCGCCCCCGCGCTCGCGGCCGGCTGCACGATCGTCGTCAAGCCCGCCGAGGACACCCCGCTGGTCGCCCGGCTGTTCGCCCAGGCCGTGCACGAGGCCGGGATCCCGGCGGGCGTGTTCAACCTCGTCACCGGTCTCGGCCCGGTCGCCGGGCAGGCCCTCGCCGAGCATCCGGGCGTGGACCTGGTCTCCTTCACCGGCTCCACCGCCGTGGGCCGCCGTATCGGCGCGATCGCCTCGGGCATGGTGAAGAAGGTCGCCCTCGAACTCGGCGGCAAGTCCGCCAACGTGATCCTGCCCAGCGCCGACCTGGCCCGCGCCGTCAACGTCGGCGTCGCCAACGTGATGTCCAACTCCGGCCAGACCTGCAGCGCCTGGACCCGCATGCTGGTCCACGAGGACCGTTACGACGAGGCCGTGGAGCTCGCCGCGGCCGCCGCCGCCAAGTACGGCGACCGCATCGGCCCCCTCGTCAACGCCAAGCAGCGGGAACGCGTACGGGGTTACATCGACAAGGGCGTCGCCGAGGGCGCCCGGCTGGTCGCCGGTGGCTCCGGCTCCCCGCACGAGAAGGGCTATCACGTCAGCCCCACGGTCTTCGCCGACGTCACCCCGGAGATGTCCATCGCCCAGGAGGAGATCTTCGGCCCCGTCCTGTCGGTCCTGCGCTACGCGGACGAGGAGGACGCCCTGCGCATCGCCAACGGCACCGTCTACGGTCTGGCCGGCGCCGTCTGGGCCGGCGACGAGGCGGAGGCGGCGGCCTTCGCCCGCCGTATGGACACCGGCCAGGTCGACATCAACGGCGGCCGCTTCAACCCGCTGGCCCCCTTCGGCGGTTACAAGCAGTCCGGGGTGGGCCGCGAACTCGGCTCGCACGGTCTCGCCGAGTACCTCCAGACCAAGTCCCTCCAGTTCTAGGGGAGTCACAGCCGCCATGACCGTACGTGCCGCAGTTCTGCCCGCCGTCGGAGCCCCGCTGGAGATCACCGGGATCGATCTGCCCGAACCGGGCCCCGGCCGGGTCCGCGTCCGGCTCGCCGCCGCCGGGGTGTGCCACTCCGACCTGTCCCTGTCCGACGGCACCATGCGACTGCCGGTCCCGGCCGTCCTCGGCCACGAGGGCGCGGGCACGGTCGTCGCCGTCGGCGAGGGCGTCACCCATGTCGCCCCCGGTGCCGACGTGGTCCTCAACTGGGCCCCCTCCTGCGGCTGTTGCCCCGCCTGCGCGCGCGGCGAGGTGTGGCTGTGCGCGGACGCCCTGGCCGGCGCCGCCGAGGTGCACGCCCGGCGCGCCAACGACGGCACCGACCTGTACCCCGGACTGAACGTCGCCGCGTTCGCCGAGGAGACCGTGGTGGCCGCGTCCTGTGTGCTGCCCGCCCCGGACGGCGTCCCGCTCACCGACGCCGCCCTGCTCGGCTGTGCGGTGCTCACCGGTTACGGCGCCGTCCACCACTCCGCGCGGGTCCGGCCCGGCGAGCGGGTCGCCGTGTTCGGCGTCGGGGGAGTGGGCCTCGCCGCCCTCCAGGCGGCGCGGATCGCGGGCGCGTCCACGATCGTCGCGGTCGACGTCTCCCCGGAGAAGGAGGAGCTGGCGCGGGCCGCGGGCGCCACCGACTACGTCGTCGCCTCCGACACCACCGCCCGGCAGATCCGCGCCCTCACCGGCAAGGAGGGCGTGGACGTGGCGGTGGAGTGCGTCGGCCGCGCGATCACCATCCGCACGGCCTGGGAGTCCACCCGGCGCGGCGGACGCACCACGGTCGTCGGCATCGGCGGCAAGGACCAGCAGGTCACCTTCAACGCCCTGGAGATCTTCCACTGGGGCCGGACCCTCTCCGGCTGCGTCTACGGCGACTCCGACCCCGCCCGCGACCTCCCGGTCCTCGCCGGCCACATCCGCGCCGGCCGCCTGGACCTCTCCACCCTGGTCACCGACCACATCGCCCTGGACGGCATCCCCGCCGCCTTCGACAACATGCGGGCGGGCAAGGGCGGACGGGCGCTGGTGGTGTTCTAGCGCGGCTCGCGGGCGGTCTCCTCCCGGGCGGCCTCCGGCGCCGCGGGGAGAGTGGCCACCCGCGCCGCCGCCCGCGACCGGGACCGCGAGACCGCCACGCCCGCGAGGCACAGAACACCGCCCACCAGGGTCAGCGCGCCCGGTACCTCACCGAGCGCCAGCCACGACATCAGCACGACCAGCGCGGGCACCGCGTACGTGGTCGCGCCCATCCGGCTCGCGGTCGTACGGGCCAGGGCGTAGGCCCAGGTGGTGAAGGCGAGAGCGGTCGGGAACACGCCCAGATAGACCATGTTGAGCGTGGCGGACAGGGGCGCGTCGGCCGCCTCGCCCACCAGCTGCCCGGCGAACGGCAGACACGCCACCGCCCCCACCAGACACCCGTACGTCGTCACCTGCAACGGGCTCGCCGCACCCAGGGCCGGCTTCTGCGCGACCACGCCTCCCGCGTACGCCACGGCCGCCAGCAGGCACAGCACCACCCCGAGCACCGACGACCCGCCCTCGCCGGACATCGAAAGACCCACCGTCACCGCGCCGGCGAACGACACCGCCATCCCCGCCAGCAGCCGCGGCGGCATCGAGTCCCCGAGCAGCCGGGCGCCGAGCAGGGCGATGAGGATCGGCCCGATGTTCACCACCAGCGCCGCCGTACCCGCGTCGACCTGCTGCTCGCCCCAGTTGAGGGCCACCATGTAGAACCCGAACCAGAGCAGCCCCGATATCAGGATTCCCCGCCACGCGGCCCGCGGCGGGGGCCCCTCCCGCCGCAGCAGACAGAGCACCCCCAGCGTCAGCGCCCCGGCCAGCAGCCGCCCGAGCGCGAGCGCACCCGGCGAGTACGCGGCCCCCGCACTGCGGATCGACACGAAGGCGGAGGCCCACAGCACGACGGTGACACCGGCCGCACCGGCGGCCAGCACCTCCGGCCGGGGGGCGGAACGCGAGGAGAGCTTCATCATGCTCCAGAGGCTAGAAGGGGACACGGGCGGAACGCCCGCGGATTTCGGACGAGGGGGTGCCGGCGGCGGAGGGCCGGCGTGCCGGTCGGCGCGGTGTCTGCGTGCCGGCTTCGGGAAGGGGCGTGACGGTCGGCACAGGGTTCGCGCGGCGGCTCCGGGGGCGGGGAGCGCCGGCCGGCGCAGGGCCTCTCCGGACGGAGGCCCGCCGGTCAGCGCAGCTTCTCCGCCTCGATCCCCAGCAGTTCGGACAGCGCGCGTTCGCCCGCCGCCGTCACCTTCACCGCCCGTTCGGTGCCGATGCGCACGCACCATCCCGTGTCGAGGGCGTGCCGGCACAGGGCCGCGCCCGCCACTCCGGCGAGATGAGGGCGGCGCTCCGTCCAGTCCAGGCAGGCGCGGGCCAGCGGACGGCGGCCCCGGCGGTCCAGCCCGATACCGGCCGTACCGAACCACCGCAGCCCCGCGTCGGTGAGCGCGAACCCGGTGTCCTGGCGCAGCAGCCCGCGCCCGGTGAGCGCGTCGGTGACGGCGATGCCGAGCCGCCCGGCGAGATGGTCGTAGCAGGTGCGCCCGCGCGCCATCGCCGAGCCGGCGCCCGCCTGCCGCAGGGTGCGCGGGCGTGCGCCCGGTGCCACCCGCGCGGCCAGGTCCTCCACCAGCTGCGCGATCCGCGCGTCGGCCAGCCGTACGTACCGGTGCCGGCCCTGCCGTTCCTCGGTGAGCAGCCCGCCCGCGACGAGTCTGCTCAGGTGCTCGCTGAGGGTGGACGCGGCGACACCGGCGTGCCGGGCCAGCTCGCCCGCCGTCCAGGCCCGCCCGTCCAGCAGCGCCAGCAGACATACGGCCCGCGTCTCGTCGGCGATCAGCGCGGCGAACCGCGCCAGTCCGGCCGCCCGGGGGTCCTCGGTGGTCATGCCCCCAGCATGGGCCACGGACGCTTCGGCGCTCACCGAAGTGTCCCGGGGGCGGGCTATGGCGTGGCCCGCGCCCGCTCGTACTGCAGCGCCAGCCCGTCCAGCAGCGCCGTGAGTCCCGCCTCGAAGGCCCGTTCGTCGATCTTCTCCTGCTGCTCGGCGAGCAGATGGGCCTGTCCGAGGTGCGGGTAGTCCGCGGGATCGTACGCGCTCGCGTCGTCCACGAAACCGCCCGCGAAGGAGCCGAGCGCGGAGCCCATGATGAAGTACCGCATCAGCGCGCCGATGGAGGTGGCCTGCGCGGGCGGCCAGCCCGCCTCGACCATCGCGCCGTAGACCGCGTCGGCCAGCCGCAGCGCCGCCGGGCGGCGGCCCGGACCGCGGGCCAGCACCGGGACGATGTTCGGATGGTCACGCAGCGCGGCCCGGTAGGAGACCGCCCAGTCGTGCAGCGCGGTCCGCCAGTCCCGGGCGTCCTCGAACATCGACAGGTCGACCAGCGCGCTCACCGAGTCGGCCACCGCCTCCAGGATCTCGTCCTTGGTCCGGAAGTGGTTGTAGAGGGAGGGCCCGCTCACCCCCAGTTCCGCGGCGAGCCGGCGCGTGGAGACGGCCGCGAGGCCCTCCGCGTCCACCAGCGCTCGGGCCGTACCGACGATCCGGTCGGTGCTCAGCAGGGGCTTGCGCGGTCGGGCCATGGCGCACATAGTAGGACCGCGACCAGAAACTAGCAGTGCTAATTTAAATGTGCACGTTCTCGGCGGCCTTCCCATGGGGTGACTCGGTATGAATCTGGAGCTCAGCGAGGAGCAGGAGGACGTCCGCCGGCTCGCCCGGGACTTCGTGGAGCGTGAGGTGGTGCCCCACGCCACCGCCTGGGACCGTGCAGAGGAGGTCGACCGCGGCATCGTGAAGAAGCTCGGCGAGGTCGGCTTCCTGGGCCTGACGATCGACGAGGAGTACGGCGGTGGCGGCGGTGACCATCTCGCGTACTGCCTGGTCACCGAGGAGCTGGGCCGCGGCGACTCCTCCGTGCGCGGCATCGTCTCCGTCTCCCTCGGCCTGGTCGCCAAGACTATCGCCGCGTGGGGGAGCGAGGAGCAGAAGCGCGCCTGGCTGCCCGGCCTGACCTCCGGCGCGTACGTGGGCTGCTTCGGCCTCACCGAGCCGGGCACCGGCTCCGACGCCGGCAGCCTCACCACCCGCGCGGTGCGCGACGGCGACGACTACGTCGTCGACGGAACCAAGATGTTCATCACCAACGGCACCTGGGCCGACGTCGTCCTGCTCTTCGCCCGCTCCACCGACGCCCCCGGCCACAAGGGCGTCTCCGCCTTCCTCGTCCCCACCGACACCCCCGGCCTGACCCGCCGTACCGTCCACGGCAAGCTCGGCCTGCGCGGCCAGACCACCGCCGAACTCGTCCTCGAGGGCGTGCGCGTGCCCGCCTCCGCGATGCTCGGCGAGGAGGGGAAGGGCTTCTCCGTCGCCATGTCGGCCCTCGCCAAGGGCCGGATGTCGGTCGCGGCCGGCTGCGTCGGCATAGCGCAGGCCGCCCTGGACGCGGCCGTGCGGTACGCGGGGGAGAGGGAGCAGTTCGGCAAGCCCATCGCCCGGCACCAGCTCGTCCAGGAGCTGATCAGCGACATCGCCGTGGACGTCGACGCCGCCCGGCTGCTCACCTGGCGGGTCGCCGACCTGATCGACCGGGGCCGGCCCTTCGCCGTCGAGTCCTCCAAGGCCAAGCTCTTCGCCTCGGAGGCCGCCGTCCGCGCCGCCAACAACGCCCTCCAGGTCTTCGGCGGTTACGGCTACATCGACGAGTACCCGGCCGGCAAACTCCTGCGCGACGCCCGGGTGATGACCCTCTACGAGGGCACCAGCCAGATCCAGAAACTGGTCATCGGCCGCGCGCTGACCGGGGTTTCGGCTTTCTGAGTACGGTCTGAGTAGCTGAGCGGATGTGGCCGCGGCCACATCCGCCGATTCTTGTCCCCATGAGCGACACACCGGTCAAGCAGCAGAGCACGGCCGCCTTCTACGGTCAGGCCGTCGCGTCCTTCGGAGTGGCCCTGGGCGCCACCGCGGTCGGCATCTTCAACCTCCAGACCGACGCCTGGGTCCGTGCCTTCCTGGGCATCGCGGTCCTGTACCTCGTCACCTCCGCCTTCACCCTCGCCAAGGTCATCCGTGACCGTCAGGAGGCCGGGCAGATCGTCAACCGGGTCGACCAGGCCCGGCTGGAGAAGATGCTCTCCGAGTACGACCCGCTGCAGAAGCTGTGACGAAGGGTGCGCTAAGCGCCCGCTCACCCTTGCCGGTATGGTGTTGCCCCTGTCAGCGAATGGGGTGAGCGATGAGTACGGCGGAGGAGACGGCCGGCGGTGAGGCGCAGCCGTGGGGTGAGGTCACGCCCGACGCGGCCCGACGGCTGCTGCTCGCCGCGGTGGAGGCGTTCGCGGAGCGCGGCTATCACGCCACCACGACCCGCGACATCGCGGGCCGCGCCGGGATGAGCCCGGCCGCGCTCTACATCCACTACAAGACCAAGGAAGAGCTGCTCCACCGCATCAGCAGGATCGGCCACGAGAAGGCCGTCGAGATCCTGCGCACGGCGGCCCGCGCCGAGGGCAGCCCGACGCGGCGGCTCGCCGAAGCGGTCAGCTCCTTCGTCCGCTGGCACGCGGGCGGCCGCACCACCGCCAGGGTCGTGCAGTACGAACTCGACTCGCTGGGCCCCGAGGCCCGCGCCGAGATCGTCGGGCTGCGCCGGCAGGTCGACGCCGAGGTGCGCGGGATCATCGAGGAGGGCGTGCGCTCCGGCGAGTTCGACGTCCCCGACGTGCCGGGCACGACGCTCGCCGTGCTCTCCCTGTGCATCGACGTGGCCCGCTGGTTCAACGTCGACGGGCCCCGCACCCCCGAGGAGGTCGGCGCGTTGTACGCCGACCTCGTGCTCAGGATGGTCGGGGCCGCGCGGGGCTAGAGGTAGTAGCGGGCCACCGACTCGGCGACGCACACCGGCTTGTCGCCGCCCTCGCGCTCCACGGTGAAGGCCGTGGCCACCTGCACCCCGCCCTGCACCTCGTCGACCGAGGTGATCGTCGCGGTCGCGCGCACCCGTGAGCCGACCGGCACCGGGGCGGGGAAGCGGACCTTGTTGGTGCCGTAGTTGACACCCATCCTCACGCCCTCCACCGCGATCAGCTGGGGGCCGAACAGCGGGAGCAGCGACAGCGTGAGATAGCCGTGCGCGATCGTCGTCCCGAACGGTCCCGCCGCCGCCTTCTCCGGGTCGACGTGGATCCACTGGTGGTCCCCGGTGGCCTCGGCGAACAGGTCGATCCGCTTCTGGTCGACCTCCAGCCAGTCGGTGTACCCCAGCCGCTCGCCCACCGCCGCCTTCAGTTCGGCGACGGACGTGAAGATCCTCGGCTCTGCCATGTTCCGGCCTCTCGCGTCACGTGGTCGCAGCGCATCGGTATGCGCATGCCTAAGCAACTGCTTAGCATGGTGTGCCGGACAGTCCCTGTCAACGGAACCGGCCGCCGGACGGGTGGGTAGGGTTCGGGGGTGCACCGGATTCCCGAGAAGATCCACGAGCTCACGGTCGGACAGCTCTCCGCACGCAGCGGCGCCGCGGTCTCGGCCCTGCACTTCTACGAGTCCAAGGGCCTGATCAGCAGCCGCCGCACCTCGGGCAACCAACGCCGCTACAGCCGTGACACCCTGCGCCGGGTCGCCTTCGTCCGCGCCGCCCAGCGGGTCGGCATCCCGCTCGCCACGATCCGCGAGGCGCTCGCCGAGCTGCCCGAGGAACGCACGCCCACCCGGGACGACTGGGCGCGGCTCTCCGAGGCGTGGCGCTCGGAGCTGGACGAACGCATTCGGCAGCTCAACCGTCTGCGTGATCACCTCACGGACTGCATCGGCTGCGGCTGTCTCTCGCTGGACAGCTGCGTCCTGTCCAACCCCAACGACATCTCCGGCGACCACCTCACAGGCTCCCGCCTGCTCCCAGAACCAAACCCCCACTGACCACAAGCACGCTCCCGCACGGCGCTCGCGTCCTCGTCCGCCGCGGCGACACCGTGACCGCGCACCGCCCGCCAGTACAGGTCGTCCCCGGAGCCAACGGGGGTGCGGCATCCCCGGCGCACCCCCTTGCCCCCGTTGCTCCCTCTCTCAGGCCGACACCAGCAGCCTCGCGCTGCGGGCGTCCGCCAGGGCTCCGGAGGTGAGCACGGGGCGCGGTACCAGGATTCCGCAGCCCGTGCAGACCGGGCCCGTCGACGGCTCGTGATCCAGGTCGTAGCGCCACATGAGCCGTTCCCCCCGGCACACGGGGCATGCCGCACCCGGCTCCCGCTCCAGCGCGGCTATCAGCCGCCGCAGCACCTCCGCCAGCGGCTCACGCGGGTGCACCCGCGGGTCGTCGCACCAGGCCACACCGAAACCGCCCCAGGTCAGCCGGTGCCAGTCGTCCACACTGCCCGGCCTGCGCAGCCCGTCGTGCTTCTCCTTCCTGCGGCGGTCGGCGAACTCCACCTCGTAGGCCAGCCAGACCGCCCGGGCCTCCTCCAGTTCGTCCAGTGCGGCCACGAGCCGCGCCGGGTCGACGGAGCGGTCCTCGGGATCGAACCCGGCCCTCGCGCACAGATGGTCCCAGGTCGCCCGGTGCCCATAGGGAGCGAACCGCTCAAGGCACTTGCGCAGCGAATAGCGCCGCAGCGCCAGATCGCTCCGGGGATCTCGGACCTGTCTCGCCAGACTCCGGAAACCGGCCATCGTCCTGCACCTCCGTCACACCTGCACCTGTAATCCGGTCACTTCGGCGTCGTCGAACGGACGTCGCCGAGTAGACGTATCGACACGCGATTCGGCTCCATCCTTTTTTCGATGGCCCCCGTCAGCCGGCCGCGGGGACCCACCGGTCAACTCCCGTGGTCCCTGCTTCAGTTGTGGTCGCACACGGGGATACCGGCGGTAACCCGCTCCCTGCCTTCCCCGCGGGGAGAAACCTCTCCCCGACAGCCTGAGAACTCCCCGCGGCCTCTACGGGTTCCTGAAGACCGGACCGATATGCGTGCCCGACGGAAAACGGCGGCGGGCCACCGCCCACCGCCGTCCGCCCCGCACCACCCGCTCAGCGGTACAGCAGGTACCCCCGCCGCATCCGCCGGAACCCCGCCAGCTCATCCCGCCAGCCGGCGACCACCTCGTCCGTGTCCGCGCCCGCGTCGATCATCGTGCGTACGCGCGTGGAGCCGGTCAGCCTGTCGATCCATTCGTCCGGACGCCAGGCGAACCCGCTCCACGAGCGCTTGGCGCTGATCAACAGCCCGATCCCGGTCCGCACCGGATCGAACGCCGCGCGGTCGTGTACATGCAGCTGGACACCCCCGATGGTCTTCCCCTGGAACTTGGAGAACGTCGGCGCGAAGTACGCCTCCCGGAACCGCACGCCCGCGAGCCCCAGCTCGTTCGCCGCCTCCGCCCAGCGCCCGTCGATCCCCTCCGCGCCCAGCAGCTCGAACGGCCGGGTGGTCCCGCGCCCCTCCGACAGGTTCGTCCCCTCGAACAGACAGGTCCCCGGGTACACCAGCGCCGTCTCCGGTGTCGGCATGTTCGGGCTCGGCGGCACCCACGGCAGCCCGGAGGCGTCGTAGAAGTCCGACCGCCGCCAGCCCGACATCGTCACGGTCTCCAGCGGCACCGGCGTGGTCAGGAACTCCCCGTTGAACAGCCGTGCCAGCTCCGCGACGGTCATCCCGTGCGCCTGCGAGATCGGCTGCCGTCCGACGAACGTCGCGAACTCCTTGTGCAGCACCGGCCCCAGCGCGGCCCGCCCGGTGACCGGGTTCGGCCGGTCCAGTACGACGAACCGCCTGCCCGCGAGCGCGGCCGCCTCCATGCAGTCGAACAGGGTCCAGATGTACGTGTAGAAGCGCGCGCCGACGTCCTGGATGTCGAAGACGACCGTGTCCACGCCCGACGCGGTGAAGACGTCGGCGAGTGCCTGACCGCTCTTCAGATACGTGTCGTAGACGGGCAGGCCGGTCGCCGGGTCGTCGTAGCGGCCCTCCGAGCCGCCCGCCTGGGCGGTGCCCCGGAAGCCGTGCTCGGGACCGAAGACGGCGGTCAGGGCCACCCGGTCGTCGGCGTGCATCACGTCCACGATGTGCCGCACCTCCCGGGTGATGCCCGTCGGGTTGGTGACCACGCCCACACGCTGCCCGTCGAGCAGCGCGTAACCGTCCGCGGCGAGCCGGTCGAACCCGGTGCGCAGCCCCCGGCCGGGCCCGTGCCCCGGCCCGGACGCGGCGGCCGCCGGTGCGGCGGAGGCCGCCACCGCGGCCGTGGTGGTGGCGAGCAGGCTTCGTCTGGACAGCTTCATACGGTGACCTCCGTGATCGCGGCGGGTGTCATGAGCACGCACGCTAGCGCGCGTGACCGCGCCGGGGAACGCACCGCACCGGGCCCGCGCCCAGCACCCCTTCCACCGGGCATACCGACCGGTTAGTCTGACGCCGGAACCGCTGGGAGCCGCGTCGAAGGAGTCCGATGATGCAAGCCGAGCAGAGTGCGAAGGTGGTCGTCACGGGGGCCGGGGGCGGCATCGGGGCGGCACTCGCCCGCCGCTTCGCCGCGCAGGGGGCGCGGGTCGTCGTCAACGACCTCGACGCCGGCCGCGCGAAGGCCGTCGCGGAGGAGATCGGGGGCCTGGCCGTGCCGGGCGACGCGTCCTCGATCGTCGCCGAGGCCCGGGACGCGCTCGGCGGCACGGTCGACGTGTACTGCGCCAACGCGGGCGTCGGACGGGACGGCGGGGAGCCCGGCGAGCCGCTCGACGAACAGGGCTGGGCGCTCTCCTGGGACGTCAACGTCATGGCGCACGTCCGCGCGGCGCACGCACTGCTCCCCGACTGGCTGGAGCGCGGCAGCGGCCGCTTCGTCTCCACCGTCTCCGCCGCCGGACTGCTCACCATGATCGGCACCGCCCCCTACAGCGTCACCAAGCACGGCGCCTACGCCTTCGCCGAGTGGCTGTCACTGACGTACCGCCACCGCGGGGTGAAGGTCCACGCGATCTGCCCGCAGGGTGTGCGCACCGACATGCTCGACGCCACCGGCAGCGCGGGCGACCTGGTCCTCAAGCCGACCGCGATCGAACCGGAGGACGTGGCCGACGCCCTCTTCCGCGGTATCGAGGAGGACCGCTTCCTGATCCTGCCGCACCCCGAGGTCGCCGAGTACTACCGCACCCGCGCCACCGAACCGGACCGCTGGCTGACCGGCATGAACCGCCTCCAGCAACAGTGGGAGGCCACCCGGTGACCGCCTCCCGCCACGCCGGCAAGCCCTGGCCGAGGGGCTGGTCGTCGAGCAGGGCCGGCTCCGCGTCGTCGACCGCAGGAAGGACATGATCAACGCGCCCGCCGGGGGTCTGGGGGCGTCCCCCGGAGAACGCGGCAAGGTGTGGCCGCGCGAGGTCGAGGACGTCCTCCACACGCACCCGGCGGTACGCGAGGCCGCCGTCGTCGGCGTCCCCGACGGCTACCCCGGGGAGACCGTCAACGCCTTCGGCAGCCTGCGCCCCGGCGCCGAGGCCGACCCGGACGCACTCGCCGCCCCCTGCGGGGAGAGACTGGCCGCCTACACGTATCCGCGCCAGGTGGAGATCCTGCCGCAGCTGCCGAAGGCGGCCAGTGGGAAGATCCTCCGGCGGGAACTGCGTTCCCCGGCCCACGAGAACCAGCAGCGACACGGAAAGGCGGGTGGCGGAAGTGCCCAGGACGACGGACGGTGACGGGACTCCCGTGCCACAGCGGCTCCTGGCCGCCGCCACCCGGCTCTTCGCCGAGCAGGGATACGACCGCACCTCGGTGCAGGAGATCGTCGAGGCGGCCGGCGTCACCAAAGGGGCCCTCTACCACTACTTCGGCTCCAAGGACGACCTGCTCCACGAGGTGTACGCGCGCGTGCTGCGCCTCCAGCAGGAACGCCTCGACCGGTACGCGGACGCCGACGAGCCGATCGAGAAGCGGCTGCGCGGCGCGGCGGCCGACGTCGTCGTCACCACGATCGAGAACCTCGACGACGCGTCGATCTTCTTCCGCTCCATGCACCACCTCGGCCCGGAGAAGAACAAGCAGGTACGCGCCGAGCGCCGCCGCTACCACGAACGCTTCCGCGCGCTGATCGAGGAGGGCCAGCGCGAGGGCGTGTTCTCCACGGCGACCCCGGCCGACCTGGTGGTCGACTACCACTTCGGCTCCGTGCACCACCTGTCGACCTGGTACCGCCCCGACGGCCCGCTCAGCCCGCAGGAGGTCGCCGGCCATCTGGCCGACCTGCTGCTGCGGGCCCTGCGTCCCTGACGCCCCCGGGGCGGCCCGCCGGCAGGTCGAGCAGGGCCGCAGCGGCCGGGTCGCGCGGCCTCGGCCCCGCCCGGCCGGGCTGCGTGTGCGTCGCCCCCGCCCGGCCGGTACCCACCGTGCGCCCCGGATCGGGCCGGCGGACCGTGACGCACGGCAGCCCGCCCGCTCACGATCGGCCGGGGCGGCGCCACCCCCGATCCCGGCCCGCACCGGCTCCACCGGCAGCCCCGCCTGCGCGACGTCACACGTGAGGCGACGCCACAGCCCGCAGTGCGCGGCCGGCCGCCGTACGGCCGTCTCCCCGGACCGGCCCCCGCGCGGAAGCCCGTGAACGGCTCCTCCGCCGGATCCGCGATCAGGGTCCGGCCGGCCGCGGCGAGCGGATCTCATACCGGCGCGGTGGGCCACGGACCACGCGCCCCCGAAGCCCTCACCGCGGCCCGGCCGCCGGCCCGCAGTCCCCTGCCGCCTGCGCGCCTTCCCGCGGGCACCGGCGCTGCCGGACCACGCACCTTCCGGCGGCTACCGGAGCCGGGGCCTCACAGGTACTTCTTCAGCTCCCGGCGGGCCAGTGAGCGCTGGTGCACCTCGTCCGGGCCGTCGGCGATCATCAGCGTGCGCGCCCCGGCGTACAGCTCGGCCAGCGGGAAGTCCTGGCTGACCCCGCCCGCGCCGTACAGCTGGATCGCCCGGTCGAGGATGCCGACGACCGTACGCGGGGTCGCGATCTTGATCGACTGGATCTCCGTGTGGGCGCCCCGGTTGCCGACCGTGTCCATCATCCAGGCCGTCTTCAGCACCAGCAGCCGCAGCTGCTCGACCGCCACCCGCGCGTCCGCGATCCAGTTCTGCACCACGCCCTGCTGCGCCAGCGCCTTGCCGAACGCGTCACGCGACACCGCGCGGCGGCACATCAGCTCGATGGCCCGCTCGGCCATGCCGATCAGCCGCATGCAGTGGTGGATCCGGCCGGGGCCGAGCCGGGCCTGCGCGATGGCGAAGCCGCCGCCCTCCTCGCCGATCAGGTTCGACACCGGCACGCGCGCGTGGTCGAAGACCACCTCGGCGTGACCGCCGTGGTAGTGGTCCTCGTAACCGAACACCCGCATGGCGCGCTCGATCGTGACACCCGGCGTGTCGCGCGGGACGAGCACCATGGACTGCTGCCGGCGGATGTCCGCCCCGTCCGGGTCGGTCTTCCCCATCACGATGAAAACGGCGCAGTCCGGGTGCATCGCCCCGGAGATGTACCACTTGCGGCCCGTGATGACGTACTCGTCGCCGTCCCGCTCGATGCGCGTGGTGACGTTGGTGGCGTCCGAGGAGGCCACGTCCGGCTCCGTCATCGCGAACGCGGAGCGGATCTCACCGGCGAGCAGCGGCTCCAGCCACTGCTTGCGCTGCGCCTCGTCGCCGAACTGCGCCAGCACCTCCATGTTCCCGGTGTCCGGCGCCGCGCAGTTGGTGACGGTCGGGGCGATCTGCGGGGAGCGGCCCATGATCTCGGCGAGCGGCGCGTACTGGAGATTGGTGAGCCCGGCACCGTACTCGGATTCGGGCAGGAACAGGTTCCACAGCCCCTGCCGGCGCGCCTCGGCCTTCAGCTCCTCCACCACGGGCACGTTCTCCCACGGCGAGTCCAGCCCGGCCCGCTGCTCGTGGGCCACCGCCTCGGCCGGGTAGACGTACTCGTCCATGAAGGCGAGCAGCCTGCCGCG
Organism: Streptomyces sp. NRRL WC-3626; assembly: GCF_000718785.1. Classification (GTDB taxonomy): domain Bacteria; phylum Actinomycetota; class Actinomycetes; order Streptomycetales; family Streptomycetaceae; genus Streptomyces; species Streptomyces edwardsiae. The sequence continues at coordinate 106,804 of NZ_JOCA01000027.1, forward strand.
CAGTTCCTCGGTGCGCGCGTCGAACGCGAAGTCCATGTCCGTCAGCCTTCCTGGAGAGTGGTCAGACCGTGCTGGATGAAGACCGGGACCAGATCGCCGATGCGGTCGAAGCCGCGGCCGACCGTCTGGCCCAGCGTGTAGCGGTAGTGGATGCCCTCCAGGATCACGGCGAGCTTGAACCAGGCGAACGCCGTGTACCAGGACACCGCGGAGACATCGCGCCCCGACCGCGCGGCGTACCGCTCGATCAGCTCGGCCGGCGTGGGATGCCCGGGCGCCTCGGCGGTCGTGGAGACGGGGGAGTCCGGTGTGCCCAGCGGCATGCTGTACATCACCAGCAGCCCCAGGTCCGTCAGCGGGTCCCCGAGCGTGGACATCTCCCAGTCGAGAACGGCCTTGATCCGGTCGTCCTGTCCGATCAGCGCGTTGTCGAGGCGGTAGTCGCCGTGCACCACGGCCGGCGCGGGGGAGTCCGGCAGTTCGCGGCCGAGCGCCGCGTGCAGTTCGTCGATCCCGGCCAGCTCACGGTTGCGGGAGGCGTCCAGCTGCTTGCCCCAGCGCCGCAGCTGCCGGTCCAGGAACCCCTCGGGCCGCCCGAAGTCCCCGAGCCCCACCTCGACGGGGTCGACGGCGTGCAGCTCGACGAGCGTGTCCACCAGGTTCAGCACGGCGTCCCGGGTGCGCCCGGCACCGAGCGGGGCGAGCTGGCCGGCCGTCCGGTACGGGGTGCCCTCCACGAACTCCATGACGTAGAACGGCGCCCCGAGCACCTCCTCGTCCTCGCACAGCAGCACCGTGCGCGGCACCGGCACGGCGGTGGGCCGCAGCGCGCTGATCACCCGGTGCTCGCGCCGCATGTCGTGCGCGGTCGCCAGCACATGGCCGAGCGGGGGCCGCCGTACGACCCACTTCGAGGTGCCGTCGGCGACCGCGTAGGTGAGGTTCGACCTGCCGCCCTCGATCAGCCGGCCGGTGAGCGGGCCGTCGACCAGGCCGGGCCGCTCCCGTTCGAGCAGGCCGCGCAGCCGGTCGAGATCGAGTCCGGGCGGGTGGTCGGGGCTCATCGTCGCTCCTACGGGCAGGCGAACAGTACCCGCCCATGATGCCGACCGGTCGGTATGCCGTCCAGAGCGGCAGCCGAACGTGATCGGGCCCACGATGCCACGCGAATGGCGTATCTCGAGCCGTCCGGCTTGCACCGGGGGCGCGCACCCCGGAGGGTCGGACCCATGAAGGCGATCAGCTACGCACGGTACGGCGGCCCCGAGGTGCTCGGAATCGGGGAGGTCGACGACCCGGCGGTCGGTCCGGACTCGGTGCTGGTGAAGGTGCGGGCGGCGGCCGTCAACCCGGTCGACTGGAAGTGCCGCGAGGGCCATCTCGACTCCGTGCTCAAGCCGGTGTTCCCGGTGATCCCCGGCTGGGACGTCTCGGGCGTGGTCGTCCGGCCCGGGCCCGCCGTACCGGAGTTCGCGGCAGGCGACGAGGTCATCGGCTACGTACGCGAGGACATGCTCTCCCGGGGCACCTTCGCCGAGTACGTGGCCGCCCCGGTCCGCACCCTCGCCCGCAAGCCGCGCAGCCTGTCCTTCGAGGAGGCGGCCGGCCTCCCGCTGGCGGGACTCACCGCGTACCAGGTGCTGCACCGCGTCCTCGACGTCAAACGGGGTGAGACCGTCCTGGTGCACGCGGCGGCCGGAGGCGTCGGCTCCGTCGCCGTACAGCTCGCCGCCCACCTCGGCGCCCGTGTCATCGGCACGGCGAGCGAACGCAACCACGACTTCGTGCGCGGGCTGGGCGGCGAGCCGGTGACGTACGGCGAGGGCCTGACCGAACGGGTGCGGGGACTGGCCCCCGAGGGCGTGGACGCGGTCTTCGACTCGGTGGGCGCAGACGCCCTGAAGGCCTCGGCGAACCTCCTGGCCCCCGAGGGCCGCCTGGCCTCGATCACCGACCCCGAGGTGGTCACCTACGGCGGCCACTACTGGTTCGTCCGCCCCGACCCCCAGGACCTCCAGCACCTGGCGGACCTGGCGGACCAGGGCACGATCAAGATCCACGTGGCCCGGACCTTCCCCCTGGAGGAGGCGGCAGAGGCCCACCGCCTGAACGAGGAGGGCCGAACGAGGGGCAAGATCGTGGTGAGGGTGAGCTGATTTCAGCCCGTCCGGCGTTCGAGGACGAGGCCCGAAGGGCCGGAAGGGGGGTCTGGGGCGCAGCCCCCAGGGACGGGAGGGGGCGGCGGGGGCGAAAAGGACGTCACCCCTCCACCACGATCACCACCCCGCACACCACCATCCCCACCGTGCACAACACCGCCCCGGCGGCAGCCCGGGGCGCCATGACGACCGGCCCCCCACCACCCCCACCCCTCGGCTCCC
>NZ_JOCA01000028.1 GCF_000718785.1 Streptomyces sp. NRRL WC-3626
CGCCCGGTTACATTCCGAACCCGGAAGCTAAGCCTTACAGCGCCGATGGTACTGCAGGGGGGACCCTGTGGGAGAGTAGGACGCCGCCGAACAATCATTCAAAAGGGTTGGACCCCGAACTTCGGTTCCGGGTCCAACCCTTTTTTGTTTGCCGTTACTTGACGTTCACGTCGCACGACGAACATCCACCCCATGGGTACTGCTGCGCTGCTCAGGGCCGCTGGAGTCGGTGTCGGTGACGAGGTCGTCGTGCCGGCCTTCGGGAACGTGGAAGTCGCGGAAGCCGTGGCGACGGCAGGTGCGCTGCCGGTGTTCGCCGACATAGATCCGCTGACGTACTGTCTGGAGCCGGCCGCCGTGGAAGCGGCCGTAACTCCCCGGACGGCGGCCGTCGTTGTCGTCCACCGCTTCGGCCGGCCAGCCGGTGTCGGGCAGTTGCACGCGCTCGGCCGACGGCACGGACTGCTGGTGCTGGAGCACGGAGAGTCCGAGGCGCCGTACGACGAGATGGCCCAGCGGCGGCAGCGGGCGGCGTTCCTCGACGCGAAGCTGCGGGGCGTGCGGATACCCGAGGGCGGCGTCGGACACACCTACCAGCAGTACGTCGTACGAGTGCCGGGCAACGGCAGGCCCGACCGGGACGCCTTCGCACGGGCCATACGGGGCAGGGGTGTTGAGTGCAGGGTGCCGGTGAAAACCCCCGTGCACCGGTTGCCCGAGTTCCGGCGGTGCGTGTCGCTGCCGGAGACCGAGCGGGCCGCCGACGAGACCCTCGCGCTTCCCGTCGACGCGACGCTGACCAAGCGGGACATGCAGCGGATCGCGGGAGCGTGCAACGCACTGGGCGGACTGCTCCAGCCGACAGGCTGAGCGGCGGTTGGGAGCACGGGTCTGTTCGGGGTATGATCTATTCCGTTGCCGCGCGGGAAACCCCGCACAAAGCAACAGGCCCCTATAGCTCAGTCGGTAGAGCGTCTCCATGGTAAGGAGAAGGTCAACGGTTCGATTCCGTTTGGGGGCTCCGACAGAAAGGCCCCGCCCATTCGGGCGGGGCCTTTCTCATGCCCTCCGGGAGGGCATCCCGGTTATTCCGTGTGCAGGCCCGGTACGCGCATGGCGAGAATCGCCATGTCGTCGGACGGCGGCTCGGAGGCGAAGCGTTCCACGGCACGCATGATGCGGGCCGCGACCGCCCCCGCCGTCAGACCCGTACAGGTCGTCAGAACGTCGGTGAGCCCGTCGTCGCCCAGCATCCGCGGGCCCTCCCGGCGTTCGGTCACGCCATCGGTGACACAGAGGAGGACATCACCGGGATCGAGGGTGACCGTCTGCTCGTACAGCTCCAGGTCCTCGATGACGCCGAGGAGGGGCTGCGGCTCCGCCGCCGGTTCGACCGTACCGTCCTGGCGCAGCCGGAGCGGCAGGGGATGTCCCGCGCAGACCACCTTCAGTTCCGCGCTGCCGTCCTCCTGCGGGCGCATCTCGCCGTAGAGGAGGGTCAGGAAGCGGCTGCGGGCGCCCTCGTCGAGGATCGCGGAGTTGAGGCGCTCCAGTACCGCCGGGCCGCTGAGACCCTCACGGGCGAGCAGGCGCAGCGCGTGCCGGGCCAGCCCCGTGACGGCCGCCGCGTTGGGGCCGGTGCCGCAGACGTCGCCGATGGCGAAACCGTAGGCGCCGTCGCTGATCGGGAAGAGGTCGTAGAAGTCGCCGCCGACCTCGTTGCCCTCGCCGGCCGCGCGGTAGATGACCTCGACCTCGACACCGTCCACCGCGGGCAGCTCGGGTGGCAGCAGGCTGCGCTGGAGGGACTGGCTGATGGCCGTGCGCTCCGAGTACAGGCGGGCGTTGTCCAGGGCCAGGGCGGCCCGTCGGGAGAGGTCCTCGGCGAGTTCCAGGATCTCCTGGCGGAAGTGTTCGTCGGTCGGCTTGCCCAGCGTCAGCATGCCGATGACCCGGTTGCGGGCGACCAGCGGAAGGACCACCGTCTCGCCGCCGACCGCGGAAGCCGTCGCGAGCGTCGGGCCGATGCCCGGGGTGACCTGATGCGTCGGGCTGCCGCTGAGACCCAGGCTGCGCATGGAGGTGCGCAGGGCCGCCTGGTGGGCGACCTCCGCGGGGGCCGTCCAGACACGGGCTCCGGGAGTGGGGACCGGGTCGGGCGGGGTGATCTTCGACAGCAGGGACTTGATGCCGTCGATCAGCTCCTCGTCCTCGTGCAGGACGTACGACAGATAGGGCTCGGACGCCTGGTCGGCGATCGTGTAGACGGCACACCAGGTGGAGAGGGTCGGCACGGTCATCTGGGCCATCAGGGCCAGCGTCTGGTCCCGGTCCAGAGTGCCGGCCAGCAGGTCGGAGGCCTCGACGAGGAAGCTGAGCGAGCCGCGGCGCAGCCGCTCCAACTCGCCCAGGCGGGCCGACTCGACGGCCAGGGCGATACGGTCCGCCGCGAACTGCAGGCGCAGCGCCTCCTCGTTGGAGTACCTGTTGGGCGCCTCGGCGGCGACGCCGAGGGAGCCGGTGAGGCGGCCCTCGACCTTGAGCGGGACGGTGACGACGGAGCGCATGCCGGTGCTGTTGAGGAGCGGGACCGCGCCGGGGACGGCGGTCAGGTCCTCGTGAACGGCCGGCATGCGGGCGGAGCCGTACCGTCCGGGGCCGGCCTCCACGGGGACGCGGGCGAAGCGCTGGCGGGCCGAGGGCAGGCCGGTGGAGGCGCGGACCTCCAGCTCCGTCTCGTCGTCGGTCGCGAGGAGGAGGAAGGCGGAGTCGCCGTCGAGCATGTCGCGGGCGCGTTCCACCGTCCGCTGGAGCAGTCCGTCGAGGTCGTCCGGGGCGGGGGAGCCGATGAAGACCTCGAACGGGTCGGTGCTCTGGCCCTCGGAGGTGCCGGACGTGTCGGTCGCGGGGCGGCGCAGCGGGGTCTGCAGCACCGCCCGTTCGTGGTCCCTCACGAGCAGGCAGACCGTTGACGGCTCCCCGTCGGTGTCACGGACCCGCAGGTGGGAGGCGTAGACGGGGATCACGCGGCCGTGCGCGCCCCGGATGCCGTAGCTGCCCTCCCAGCGGGAGAGCTGGAGCGCGTCGGCGATGCCGGTGCCCGTGCCCGGGGTGTGCGGCCAGGCGGCGAGGTCGGTGAGCGGTTTGCCGGTGACCTGTTCCGCGGAGTAGCCGAAGAGCTCCTCGGCGTCCTCGTTCCAGGCGGAGACGGAGCCGCCGCGGTCGATCTGGACGACGGCGACGCGGACCCGGGTGTCGGCGAGGGGCAGGAGATGCGCCGGCAGGGAGGGGCCGGCGGTGCGGGTGCCGACCGGGCGCGCGGGGAGGTCGAGCTGGAACCAGACGGTCTTGTGGGTGGGGGTGTAGTCGACGCCCCAGTGGCCGGACAGGGCCGCGCACAACTGGAGGCCGCGGCCACCCTCGCGGTCGGGGCTGCCCATGTTGACGGGCGAGCCCTGGAGGGGGATCTCCCGCTCCGGATACCGGTCGGCCACCTCGATTCGTACGCCTTCGTCGCTGCGCAGACAGAGGAGGTCGGCAGCCGTGCCGGCGTGGACCACGGCGTTGGTGACCAGCTCGCTGGTGAGGACCACGGCGTCGTCGACGATGTCGGCGAAGCCCCAGCCCTGGAGGGTGTCGCGGACGAAGGAGCGGGCGGTCGCGACCGATCGCCCGACGGGCTCGAAGCTGGCGGCCGCGCGCGCGGTGATCACAGAACTCCTCGACCGGTTCTCGACGGGCATGGCTCCCTGGCCGACCGGCTCGTGCCGTTGGTGCGGCAGGCCGTCAGCCGGCCGTGGGTCCGGGGGCTGCTCCCCCGGGATCAGTCCGGTGGTCATGTGTGCGGCCGCCCTCCGATGCCCGCTCGTCTCCTGCCACCGCCCAGGCCGGACGGACCGGCGTGGCTGGACAGCCGGATGCAAGGTTACTTACCTTCGCGGTCCGTGCGGATGCCGGTCCGCCGTGTTTCCGTCCGGAGGTGTCGGCGGTCCCGCGCGTGTGCGGACGATGTGCGAAGCTGCCGAACTGTTATGGCCTGGTTCGGTGGGGGTGAAACACTGGGCAGGCTTGTCGTGAAGGTCCACGCAGGCTGTGTGTCCTCCGCGCCGGGTGGGCAGCAGCCCCTTGGTGGTGCCCAGGAACGTCGGGCAGGACATCGCAGCAGTACGGGAACAGCACGGTGGTAGCGGGTACGTCCCTGGTGGCGGGCCCGGGTACAGCGGTAACGGTCGACCCCTGCGGGAGGGACACAGTGGAGTCTGGCGCAGCGACGCGGGGCACGAAGACGACGCGCGCGAAGGGCGGACAGTCCCTGAGTAGGCCTGGACGGGCCCGGGGTGGCACCACGACGGTGGACACCGCGGCCCTGAACCGGTTGATGACGGCGCTGGTGGCGATGCGGGACGGCAACTTCCGCAAGCGGCTCACGGTGTCCGGCGACGGCGTGATGGCGGAGATCGCGGCGGTCTTCAACGAGGTGGCCGACCGCAATCTGCATCTGACGGGTGAGCTGGCACGGGTGCGCCGCATGGTCGGGCGTGAGGGAAAGCTCACGGAGCGGCTGGAGACGGGGGCCTCCGAGGGGTCCTGGGCGACCGCGATCGACCACTCGAACGCGCTGGTCGACGACCTGGTGCGGCCGGTGTCCGAGGTCAGCCGGGTGCTGTCGGCGGTGGCGGAGGGTGATCTGTCGCCGCGTATGGAGCTGCGGACGCAGGCGCCGGACGGGTCGGGGCATCCGCTGCGGGGCGAGTTCCTCAAGGTCGCGCGGACCGTGAACAATCTGGTCGACCAGCTGTCGACGTTCACCGACGAGGTCACGCGTGTGGCCAGCGAGGTGGGGACCGAGGGCAAGCTGGGCGGGCAGGCCCAGGTGCGCGGCATGTCCGGATCGTGGAAGGGCCTGACGGACTCCGTCAACACGATGGCGGAGCGGCTGACGGCACAGGTGCGTGACATCGCGCTGGTGACGACGGCCGTCGCGCGGGGTGATCTGTCGCGCAAGGTCACCGTGCACGTCGAGGGCGAGATGCTCGAGCTGAAGAACACCGTCAACACGATGGTGGACCAGCTCTCCGCGTTCTCCTCGGAGGTGACACGCGTCGCGCGGGAGGTGGGCACCGAGGGTGCCCTGGGCGGTCAGGCGCAGGTGCCCGGGGTGGACGGTGTGTGGAAGGAGCTCACCGACTCCGTCAACACCATGGCGGGGAATCTCACCGCGCAGGTGCGCGGGATCGCCGAGGTGACCACCGCGGTCGCCAACGGCGACCTCTCGCGGAAGGTGACGGTGCCGGCACGCGGCGAGGTCGCGCAGCTCGCCGAGACGATCAACCAGATGACCGAGACGCTGCGGATCTTCGCGGACGAGGTCACGCGCGTGGCGAACGAGGTCGGCGCCGAGGGGCGGCTGGGCGGCCAGGCGAACGTGCCGGGCGCGGCGGGGACGTGGAAGGACCTGACGGACTCCGTCAACACGGTGTTCCGGAACCTGACCACTCAGGTGCGGGACATCGCCGCGGTGACGACGGCGGTCGCCAACGGCGACCTGTCGCAGAAGGTCACCGTGGACGTGGCCGGCGAGATGCTGGAGCTGAAGAACACCGTCAACACGATGGTGGACCAGCTGTCCTCCTTCGGTGCCGAGGTCACGCGTGTGGCGCGCGAGATCGGTGTCGAGGGCGAGCTGGGCGGCCAGGCGCAGGTGCCGGGGGCGGCGGGGACGTGGAAGGACCTCACCGACTCCGTCAACACGGCGTTCCGCAACCTCACCGGACAGGTGAGGAACATCGCCCAGGTGACGACGGCCGTCGCCAACGGTGACCTCTCGCAGAAGGTCACCGTGGACGTCTCCGGCGAGATGCTCCAGCTGAAGAACACCGTGAACACCATGGTGGACCAGCTGTCGAGCTTCGCCGACCAGGTCACGCGGATGGCCCGGGACGTGGGCACGGAGGGCCGCCTCGGCGGTCAGGCGCGCGTGGACGGCGTGTCCGGCACCTGGAAGGAGCTCACCGACTCGGTGAACTCCATGGCGTCGAATCTGACCGGCCAGGTGCGCAACATCGCCCAGGTGACGACGGCCGTCGCGCGGGGAGACCTGTCGCAGAAGATCGACGTCGACGCGCGCGGGGAGATCCTCGAGCTGAAGAACACCATCAACACGATGGTCGACCAGCTGTCGTCGTTCGCCGACCAGGTGACGCGGGTGGCCCGCGAGGTGGGCACCGAGGGGCGTCTCGGCGGTCAGGCGCAGGTGCCCGGCGTCGCCGGTGTGTGGCGGGACCTGACGGACTCCGTGAACGGCATGGCGTCCAATCTGACGGGCCAGGTGCGCAACATCGCCCAGGTGGCGACGGCGGTGGCGCGCGGTGACCTGTCGCAGAAGATCACCGTGGACGCGCGCGGGGAGATCCTGGAACTCAAGAACACGCTGAACACGATGGTGGACCAGCTGTCGTCGTTCGCCGAAGAGGTCACACGCGTGGCCCGCGAGGTGGGTACGGAGGGCATCCTCGGCGGTCAGGCCGAGGTGCAGGGTGTCTCCGGCACCTGGAAGGACCTCACGCAGTCGGTGAACGGCATGGCGAACAACCTGACGCTCCAGGTGCGCAACATCGCCGAGGTCACCACCGCGGTCGCCAAGGGCGACCTGTCGAAGAAGATCACCGTCGACGCCAAGGGCGAGATCCTCGAGCTGGTGACCACCGTCAACACGATGGTGGACCAGCTGTCGTCGTTCGCCGAGCAGGTGACGCGGGTGGCCCGCGAGGTGGGTACCGAGGGCATCCTCGGCGGTCAGGCGAACGTGCCGGGTGTCACGGGCATCTGGAAGGACCTGAGCGACAACGTCAACCTGATGGCCAAGAACCTGACCACGCAGGTGCGCAACATCTCCCAGGTCTCCGCCGCCGTCGCCAACGGCGACCTGACGCGGCAGGTCAGCATCGAGGCGCGCGGTGAGGTGGCGCAGCTCGCCGACACCATCAACACCATGGTGAAGACGCTGAGCGCGTTCGCCGAGCAGGTCACCAAGGTGGCCCGTGAGGTGGGCACGGACGGCATCCTGGGCGGGCAGGCCCAGGTGCCGGGTGTGGCGGGCACCTGGAAGGACCTCACCGAGTCGGTGAACGGCATGGCGTCCAATCTGACCGGTCAGGTCCGCAACATCGCCATGGTGACGACGGCCATCGCCAAGGGCGACCTGACGAAGAAGATCGACATCGACGCGCGGGGGGAGATCCTCGAGCTGAAGACCACCATCAACACGATGGTGGACCAGTTGTCCTCCTTCGCCGAGGAGGTCACGCGCGTGGCCCGCGAGGTGGGTACCGAGGGCCAGCTGGGCGGCCAGGCACGCGTGCGGGACGTCGACGGCACCTGGCGGGACCTGACCGAGTCCGTGAACGAGATGGCCGGGAATCTGACCCGGCAGGTGCGTGCCATCGCGCGGGTGGCGACCGCGGTGACCCGCGGTGACCTGAACCTGAAGATCGACGTGGACGCGTCCGGGGAGATCCAGGAACTCCAGGACTACATCAACAAGATGATCGCCAATCTGCGCGACACCACGATCGCCAACAAGGAGCAGGACTGGCTCAAGGGCAACCTCGCCCGTATCTCGGCGCTGATGCAGGGACGCCGCGATCTGGAGGACGTGGCCTCGCTGATCATGAGCGAGCTGACCCCGGTGGTGTCCGCGCAGCACGGCGCGTTCTTCCTGACGATGCCGCTGGTCGACGGCGAGGACCTGAGCGCCGCCGACGACGACCAGTTCGAACTGCGGATGCTCGGCTCGTACGGCTACTCCATGGGGTCCATGCCGACGTCGTTCAGGCCCGGTGAGGGGCTCATCGGCACGGCGGCCGTGGAGAAGCGCACGATCCTCGTGCAGGACGCGCCCAGCGGCTATCTGAAGATCTCCTCGGGGCTCGGGGAGGCGCCGCCGGCGCAGGTGATCGTGCTGCCGGTGCTGTTCGAGGGGCAGGTGCTCGGAGTCATCGAGCTGGCCTCGTTCACGCCGTTCACGCACATCCAGAAGGATTTCCTCAACCAGATCGCCGAGATGATCGCGACGAGCGTCAACACCATCTCGGTCAACACCAGGACCGAGCGGCTGCTCTCGCAGTCCCAGGAGCTGACCGAGCAACTGCGCGAGCGGTCGGCGGAGTTGGAGCAGCGGCAGAAGGCGCTCCAGGCGTCCAACGCCGAACTGGAGGAGAAGGCCGAGCTGCTGGCCCGGCAGAACCGCGACATCGAGGTGAAGAACACCGAGATCGAGGAGGCGCGGCAGGTCCTGGAGGAGCGTGCCGAGCAGCTCGCGGTCTCCATGCGCTACAAGAGCGAGTTCCTCGCCAACATGTCGCACGAGCTGCGTACGCCGCTCAACTCGCTGCTGATTCTCGCGAAGTTGCTCGCCGACAACGCGGAGGGGAACCTCTCGCCGAAGCAGGTCGAGTTCGCCGAGACCATCCACGGCGCCGGGTCCGACCTGCTGCAGCTCATCAACGACATCCTCGACCTGTCGAAGGTCGACGCGGGCAAGATGGACGTGTCCCCGACGCGTATCGCTCTGGTCCAGCTGGTGGACTACGTGGAGGCGACCTTCCGGCCGCTGACCGCGGAGAAGGGGCTCGACCTGTCCGTACGGGTGTCGCCGGAGCTGCCGGCCACGCTGCACACGGACGAGCAGCGGCTGCTCCAGGTGCTGCGCAACCTGCTGTCGAACGCGGTGAAGTTCACCGACTCCGGGTCGGTGGAACTGGTCATCCGGCCCGCCCGGGACGACGTCCCGCAGCGGATCAGGGAGCAGTTGCTGGAGACCGGCTCGCTGACCGACCCGGACGCGGACATGATCGCGTTCTCGGTGAGCGACACGGGCATCGGCATCGCGGCCAGCAAGATGCGGGTGATCTTCGAGGCGTTCAAGCAGGCCGACGGCACCACCAGCCGCAAGTACGGCGGTACGGGACTGGGGCTGTCGATCTCGCGGGAGATCGCGCAGCTGCTGGGCGGCGAGATCCACGCGCAGAGCGAGCCGGGCCGCGGCTCGACGTTCACGCTGTATCTGCCGCTGCACCAGAGCGAGCTGCCGCCGCACGGCTACCAGCAGACCATGCCCGCGCTGGAGGCAGGTGACCTGGTGGCGTCGGCCGAGCTGCCCCCGGCGGAGTCCGGTGCGCCGGCCGAGGTGACGTCGTACCGGGACACACACAGCGGTCCGGCCGCGTTGTTCCGGCGGCGCCGCAGGATCACCCTGGAGGCCCGGCCCGCCCCCGAGACCGAGCAGTGGGCCGGTGTGGAGCACCAGGAGCCGGCGCCGCGCCCGCACCGCGGGATCCGCTTCGGCGGGCAGAAGGTGCTGATCGTCGACGACGACATCCGCAACGTCTTCGCGCTCACCAGCGTCCTGGAGCAGCACGGTCTGTCCGTGCTGTACGCGGAGAACGGCCGCGAGGGCATCGAGGTGCTGGAGCAGCACGACGACGTGGCGGTCGTCCTGATGGACATCATGATGCCCGAGATGGACGGGTACGCCACGACCACGGCGATCCGCCGGATGCCGCAGTTCGCCGGGCTGCCGATCATCGCGCTCACCGCGAAGGCGATGAAGGGCGACCGGGAGAAGGCGATCGAGTCGGGCGCCTCCGACTACGTGACCAAGCCGGTCGACCCGGACCACCTGCTGTCCGTGATGGAGCAGTGGATGCGAGGGGAGTGAGACCGGCCTCGGGAGGGCGCGCGAAAGTGCCGGGCAGCTTCGGTGACCGCGCCCCCTCGCGGACGCGGTGCGCGGGAAGTCGTGTAGAAGTACGGGAAACGGGGAACCTTCTGGTCTTCCGCCGCGTTTCCGCTATGTGCACAGTGACATCCCGGTGACAGGGTGTGGTGACGGGCGGGGTGCGGCTACGATGACCGGCACAAGGACGGGCGGCGCAAGGGAGTCGCCCCCTGGCGCGGTACGCATCGGTACGGCGTCAGGTCCTGCGGACAGGGGAGGCCCCAAGCCGGGGCGAGGAGGGCGGGCCATGGTGCAGAAGGCCAAGATCCTCCTGGTCGATGACCGGCCGGAGAATCTGCTCGCGCTGGAGGCCATCCTCTCGGCGCTCGATCAGACGCTGGTGCGGGCATCGTCCGGGGAAGAAGCACTCAAGGCACTGCTCACGGACGATTTCGCGGTCATTCTGCTGGACGTCCAGATGCCGGGCATGGACGGTTTCGAGACCGCCGCGCACATCAAACGGCGGGAGCGGACCCGGGACATCCCGATCATCTTTCTCACCGCGATCAACCACGGCCCGCACCACACCTTCCGCGGGTACGCGGCGGGCGCGGTCGACTACATCTCCAAACCGTTCGACCCGTGGGTGCTGCGGGCGAAGGTGTCGGTCTTCGTCGAGCTGTACATGAAGAACTGTCAGCTGCGGGAGCAGGCGGCGCTGCTGCGGCTCCAGCTGGAGGGCGGCGAGAAGGACGCGGTCGAGTCCAAGGAGTCGGCGGGGCTGCTCGCCGAGCTGTCGGCGCGGCTCGCCGCCGTCGAGGAGCAGGCCGAGGCTCTCACCAAGCAGCTCAACGACGAGTCGACCGACGCGGCCGCGGTGGCCACGGCGGCCCATCTGGAGCGCAAGCTCACGGGGTTGCGGCGGGCGCTGGACGCCCTGGAGCCCGGTACGGGCAGCGCCTCGTCGGTGCCGTCGCAGAACTGAAGCCGTATGCGCGGCTGTTGACGGGGCATCCCATCCACCGTGGACATGAGGCCGCACCCACCGCGCGTCAACTCCGCGCCTCGGCAAGTGCGACACGAACGGGTGAAGCATCCGCCGCGCGTGTCACCTGCCGTCTCCACCGGTAACCTCACACCCATGGCCTCACGTCCCTCCGCAGCCAGGAAGCCGCCCGCGAAGAAGGCGGCCGCTCCGGCGAAGAAGGCCGCTGCCAAGAAGGCCCCGGCGAAGAAGGCTCCCGCCAAGAAGGCCCCGGCGAAGAAGCCCGCGCCCGCGCCGGCCCCGAATCCGACCAACGGTGTGTACCGGCTCGTCCGCGCCCTCTGGCTGGGCCTCGCGCACGCCGTGGGCGCCGTCTTCCGCGGCATAGGACAGGGCGCCAAGAACCTCGACCCCGCGCACCGCAAGGACGGTCTGGCGCTGCTGCTGCTCGCCGTCGCCCTGATCGTCGCCGCGGGCACCTGGGCCGACCTGAAGGGCCCCGTCGGCGACCTCGTGGAGATCCTGGTCGCCGGAGCCTTCGGCCGGCTCGACCTGCTGGTGCCGATCCTGGTCGCCGTCATCGCCGTACGGTTCATCCGGCACCCGGAGAAGCCGGAGGCCAACGGACGGATCGTCATCGGCCTGTCCGCGCTCGTCATCGGCGTCCTCGGGCAGATCCACATCGCCTGCGGCTCACCCGCGCGCAGCGACGGCATGCAGGCCATAAGGGACGCCGGCGGGCTCATCGGCTGGGGCGCGGCCACGCCGCTGTCGTCCACCATGACCGACGTCCTCGCCGTACCGCTGCTGGTGCTGCTCACGGTCTTCGGGCTGCTGGTCGTCACCGCCACCCCCGTCAACGCGATTCCGCAGCGTCTGCGGCAGCTCGGGGTGCGGCTCGGCATCGTCCACGACGCCGGCCCCGAGGAGTTCGGCGAGGACGACGAGCGCTACGAGCGGCAGTGGCGCGACTCGCTGCCCGCGAGCCGCGGCAGGGGCCGTCCGGCGCCCGAGCAGTACGACCCGGACGGCGCGGAGCCGGAGGTGCCGTCCCGGCGCCGGGGCCGCCCCCGCAGGTCCGCGGTGCCCCAGCCGGCCATGGACCGGCAGATGGACGCCGTGGACGTGGCAGCCGCCGCGGCCGCCGCGCTCGACGGCGCCGTACTGCACGGCATGCCGCCCTCGCCGATCGTCGCCGACCTGACCCAGGGCGTCAGCGTCGGCGACCGCGAGCCGACCACCCCCACGCCGGTACCGGCCGCCCGCCCGCGGCAGGAGGAGCCGAAGCGGGAGAAGCCGCCCGCGGGCGTCCTGGACATGACCAAGGCGCCGCCCCGGGAACCCCGCGACCTGCCGCCCCGCGCGGAGCAGCTCCAGCTCTCCGGCGACATCACCTACTCCCTGCCCTCCCTCGACCTGCTCACCCGCGGCGGACCCGGCAAGGCGCGCAGCGCCGCCAACGACCTCATCGTCGACGCGCTGCGGAAGGTCTTCACGGAGTTCAAGGTGGACGCCGCCGTCACCGGCTTCACCCGCGGTCCGACGGTCACCCGCTACGTGGTGGAACTCGGCCCCGCCGTGAAGGTCGAGCGGGTGACCGCTCTCACCAAGAACATCGCGTACGCCGTCGCCAGCCCGGACGTGCGGATCATCAGCCCGATCCCCGGCAAGTCCGCGGTCGGCATCGAGATCCCGAACACGGACCGGGAGATGGTCAACCTCGGTGACGTACTGCGGCTCGCGGAGTCCGCCGAGGACGACGACCCGATGCTGGTCGCCTTCGGCAAGGACGTCGAGGGCGGCTACGTCATGGACTCGCTGGCGAAGATGCCGCACATGCTGGTCGCCGGCGCAACAGGGTCCGGAAAGTCGTCCTGCATCAACTGCCTGATCACCTCGGTCATGATGCGGGCGACCCCGGAGGACGTCCGGATGATCCTGGTCGACCCCAAGCGCGTGGAGCTCACCGCGTACGAGGGCATCCCGCACCTGATCACGCCGATCATCACCAATCCCAAGCGGGCCGCCGAGGCGCTGCAGTGGGTCGTGCGCGAGATGGACCTGCGCTACGACGACCTGGCCGCCTACGGCTACCGGCACATCGACGACTTCAACCGCGCGGTGCGCGAGGGCAAGGCCAAGGCGCCCGAGGGCAGCGAGCGGGTGCTGCAGCCGTATCCGTACCTGCTGGTGATCGTCGACGAGCTGGCCGACCTCATGATGGTCGCCCCGCGCGACGTCGAGGACTCCATCGTGCGGATCACGCAGCTCGCGCGGGCGGCCGGCATCCATCTGGTGCTCGCCACGCAGCGGCCGTCGGTCGACGTGGTCACCGGTCTGATCAAGGCGAACGTGCCGTCCCGGCTGGCGTTCGCCACCTCCTCGCTCGCGGACTCACGCGTCATCCTCGACCAGGCCGGCGCCGAGAAGCTGATCGGCAAGGGCGACGGGCTGTTCCTGCCGATGGGCGCGAACAAGCCCACGCGCATGCAGGGCGCGTTCGTGACCGAGGAGGAGGTCTCGGCGGTCGTACGGCACTGCAAGGAGCAGATGGCGCCCGTCTTCCGGGACGACGTCACCGTCGGGAGCAAGCAGAAGAAGGAGATCGACGAGGACATCGGCGACGACCTGGACCTGCTGTGCCAGGCGGCCGAGCTGGTCGTCTCCACCCAGTTCGGGTCGACGTCCATGCTCCAGCGCAAGCTGCGCGTCGGCTTCGCCAAGGCCGGCCGGCTGATGGACCTCATGGAGTCCCGGAACATCGTCGGACCGAGCGAGGGTTCGAAGGCTCGTGACGTTCTTGTGAAGCCTGACGACCTGGATGGCGTGCTCGGGCTGATCCGGGGGGAGTCTGAAGGGTAGGCGAACCGGAGGCGGCCGTCGCCGCCGGGATCCCGGTCGGCCGATCGTGACCTCCTCGTAAGCGATCATTGAGCAACCGTTTCCCGTCGGCGTACGTCAAGTTGAGGGAAACTGCAAACCGCAGTCCCATCATCGGGATGTCGGGCCATTCCGATGGCGTACAAGTCCGACCGCCCGGTTGCCCCACCCTCTCGTACCCCTCCTAGACTGAACCTCCAGCACAGGCGGCTACACGCTCGAAAGGCGCCCCCGTGTCCATCGGCAACTCCCCTGAAGACGAGCGTCCCTTCGAAGACGTTTCCGAGGAAGCCCGCCCCTCCGTCGGCCGAGCACTGCAGCAGGCGCGCATCGCCGCGGGGCTCACCGTCGACGACGTCAGTACCGCCACCCGCGTCCGTATCGGCATCGTGCGTGCCATCGAGGCCGACGACTTCGCGCCCTGCGGCGGCGACGTCTACGCGCGCGGGCACATCCGGACCCTGGCCAAGGCCGTGCGCCTCGACCCCGCCCCGCTCATCGAACGGTTCGAGGCCGACCACGGCGGCGGCCGTCCGGCCCCGACCCCTGCCGCCCCGCTGTTCGAGGCGGAACGCATCCGTCCGGAGCGGCGCGGACCCAACTGGACCGCCGCCATGGTCGCCGCGATCGTCGTCGTGATCGGCTTCGTCGGATTCACGATGGTCAAGGGCGGTGACGACGACGGAGCCAAGGAGAACGTCGCCGAGGGCACCCAGCCCTCCAAGTCGGCCACCCCCACCCCCAAGTCCGAGAAGACCGCCGCACCCGAGCCGGAGCCGTCGGACAGCGCCATCGCCGCCGCCCCGCAGGACAAGGTGACGGTCAAGGTCAGCGCCGCCGACGGACGCAGCTGGATCTCCGCCAAGGAACACAGCGGCCGACTGCTGTTCGACGGACTGCTCAAGCAGGGCGATTCCAAGACCTTCCAGGACAGCACCAAGATCAATCTGGTCCTCGGTGACGCCGGCGCGATCGACCTGTTCGTGAACGGCAAGAAGATCGAGGACGACTGGCAGCCGGGCGCCGTCGAGCGCCTGACCTACACCAAGGGCGACCCGCAGGCCGGATGATCCGGCCCGAAGGGCGCGTCCGCGACGGGGTTGGCCATGATCGGCCAACCCCGTCGACGTGGGGTGTCAGCCAGACGAAGTAGTCTTGAGCCCATGCCTGAACGCCGTACCGTCGCACTCGTCACCCTTGGCTGCGCCCGTAACGAGGTGGACTCGGAGGAGCTCGCAGGCCGTTTGGAGGCGGACGGCTGGCAGCTCGTGGAGGACGCCGAGGACGCGGACGTCGCCGTCGTCAACACCTGCGGCTTCGTCGAGGCCGCCAAGAAGGACTCGGTCGACGCCCTCCTGGAGGCCAACGACCTCAAGGGCCACGGGAGAACCCAGGCCGTCGTGGCCGTGGGCTGCATGGCCGAGCGATACGGCAAGGAACTCGCCGAGGCGCTCCCCGAGGCCGACGGCGTGCTCGGCTTCGACGACTACACCGACATCTCCGACCGCCTCCAGACCATCCTGAACGGCGGCATCCACGCCTCCCACACCCCGCGCGACCGGCGCAAGCTGCTGCCGATCAGCCCGGCCGAGCGGCAGGACTCCGCCGCCTCCGTCGCCCTTCCGGGCCACGGCCCGGTGGACCTCCCCGAGGGCCTCGCCCCCGCCTCCGGCCCCCGCGCGCCGCTGCGCCGCCGGCTGGACGGCTCCCCGGTCGCCTCGGTGAAGCTCGCCTCCGGCTGCGACCGGCGCTGCTCCTTCTGCGCCATCCCGTCCTTCCGCGGCTCCTTCATCTCGCGCCGCCCCAGCGACGTGCTGAACGAGACGCGCTGGCTGGCCGAACAGGGCGTCAAGGAGATCATGCTGGTCTCCGAGAACAACACCTCCTACGGCAAGGACCTGGGAGACATCCGCCTGCTGGAGTCCCTGCTGCCCGAGCTCGCCGAGGTCGACGGCCTGGAGCGGGTGCGGGTCAGCTACCTCCAGCCGGCCGAGATGCGGCCCGGCCTGATCGACGTGCTGACCTCCACCCCGAAGGTCGCCCCGTACTTCGACCTGTCCTTCCAGCACTCCGCGCCGGACGTGCTGCGCTCGATGCGCCGCTTCGGCGACACCGACCGGTTCCTGGAGCTGCTCGACACCATCCGGAGCAAGGCCCCCCAGGCCGGTGTGCGCTCCAACTTCATCGTCGGCTTCCCCGGCGAGTCCGAGGCCGACTTCGCCGAGCTGGAGCGCTTCCTGAACCACGCGCGGCTGGACGCCATCGGCGTCTTCGGCTACTCCGACGAGGAGGGCACCGAGGCCGCGACGTACGACCGCAAGCTGGACGAGGAGGTCGTCGCCGAGCGGCTGGCCCAGGTCTCCCGGCTGGCCGAGGAACTGGTCTCGCAGCGCGCCGAGGAGCGGCTCGGCGAGACCGTGCACGTGCTGGTGGAGTCCGTCGACGAGACGGAGGGCGTGTACGGCCGTGGGGCGCACCAGGCGCCCGAGACGGACGGCCAGGTGCTGCTCACGAGCGGCGAGGGGCTGACCGTCGGCCGTATGGTCGAGGCGAAGGTGGTCGGCACGGAAGGTGTCGACCTGGTGGCGGAGCCGCTGTTCCAGGGTGCGCCCGCGTGGAGCGAGGAGGCGGGCAGATGACGGGTGTCCCGGCATCGGCGGCGGGTGGCCCCTCCGCGAGGAGGGCGGCGGGTACCGCAGCCGGAGGTCTGTCGGCGTCCGGCCGTACCCTCGCGCGCGAGGCCCGGGGCACGGCCCCGGGGGCGTCCGGCGGCGGACCGGCCCGGCGCACCGCGCACGGCCCGGGAGGCGCCCCGGCGCACGGCGACGAGACGACCACCCCGGCGACCGCGCCCCTGGACGGCCTCGACACCGAGGACGGCACCAGGCCCGCACGCGGTGCGAAGGTCGTGGCGGCGGCCGTCAACCAGGCCAGCGTCTGGAACATCGCCAACCTGCTGACCATGCTGCGGCTGCTGCTGGTGCCCGCGTTCGTGATGCTGATGCTCGCCGACGGCGGCTACGACCCGGCGTGGCGGTCGTTCGCCTGGGCGGCCTTCGCCGTCGCCATGATCACCGACCTGTTCGACGGTCATCTGGCGCGCACCTACGACCTCGTCACCGACTTCGGGAAGATCGCCGACCCCATCGCCGACAAGGCGATCATGGGCGCGGCGCTGATCTGTCTCTCCTCGCTGGGTGATCTTCCGTGGTGGGTCACGGGAATCATCCTCGGCCGGGAACTCGGCATCACCCTTCTGCGTTTCCTGGTCATTCGCTACGGCGTGATCCCGGCCAGCCGAGGGGGCAAGCTCAAGACCCTCACCCAGGGCATCGCCGTCGGCATGTACGTACTGGCGCTGACGGGGTGGCTGGCCACGCTGCGGTGGTGGGTCATGGCCGCGGCGGTCGTACTGACCGTGGCGACCGGGCTCGACTATGTGAAACAGGCCATTGTGCTGCGCAGGCAGGGAATCGCCGACCGCAAGGCGGCGTTGGAGGAGAAGGAAGCGTGAGTTCCGGGGCCGCCGAGGTGGTGCGACTACTCACCGTGAACGGTGCGACGCTGGCCGTCGCGGAGTCGCTGACCGGTGGACTCGTGGCGGCGGAGATCACTTCGGTGCCGGGGGCGTCCAAGGTGTTCCGGGGCTCGGTGACGGCGTACGCCACCGCACTCAAGCGTGACCTGCTCGACGTGGACGCCACCCTGCTGGCGGAGCGCGGCGCGGTGGATCCGCAGGTGGCGGCCCAGATGGCGGCCGGCGTACGCAAGGCGCTGGGTGCCGACTGGGGTATCGCCACCACCGGCGTCGCCGGTCCGGACGCCCAGGACGGGCAGGACGTCGGCACGGTTTTCGTGGCCGTGGACGGTCCGGCCGGGCCCGGTTCGCTTTCCGCCGGCGGCGGAAAAGTGGAGCGTCTGCGGTTGAACGGCGACCGCGCGGAAATTCGTATGGAGAGTGTACGGAGCGTACTCGCACTGCTTCTGACGGAGCTTGTGGGCGAACAGACCGGAAATGAGCGGGCACAGGATACGGAACGGAACGGGGGGTTTTGATGTTTGCAGCCCTGAGTGAACACGACATCGCTCCCCGCACGGCCGCGGCGCGAGGCGGTACGGTGGGGCGAGAAGGATGCGGCTACGCGGTCCGAGGAGGGAGCCACCGATGATTCTGCTCCGTCGCCTGCTGGGTGACGTGCTGCGTCGGCAGCGCCAACGCCAGGGCCGTACTCTGCGCGAAGTCTCCTCGTCCGCCCGAGTCTCACTCGGCTATCTCTCCGAGGTGGAGCGGGGGCAGAAGGAGGCTTCCTCCGAGCTGCTCTCCGCCATCTGCGACGCGCTGGACGTACGGATGTCCGAGCTCATGCGGGAAGTGAGTGACGAGCTCGCTCTCGCCGAACTGGCCCAGTCTGCTGCAGCGACCCCCAGCGAGCCCGTACCCACGCCGGTGCGTCCGATGCTGGGTTCCGTCTCGGTGACCGGTGTGCCACCGGAACGGGTGACCATCAAGGCGCCCGCCGAGGCGGTGGACGTCGTCGCCGCGTGAGCGTGATGCTCCGCGCCTGCGCGGTATGAAGATGTGAGATGCCCCGGCAGGGGCCCTTCCGGAACATCAGGAGGGGCGCCACCGGGGTTTTCGCATGCCCGGACCCTGTCGCGGTGCGTTTGCCGGTGCGTCGCACGGCGGTCATCGTGGAGGGACGAGGCGGGGGCCGGCTACGGAGGTGCGGATGTACGTCGTGAAGAGCCCGTTGTCCGACGAGAACCTGAAGACCGTGTCCGAGGCGCTGCAGGGCGCCCTGGTCGACCTGGTGGATCTCGCCCTGGTGGCCAAACAGATCCACTGGAACGTGGTCGGGCAGCGTTTCCGGTCCGTGCACCTCCAGCTCGACGAGGTGGTGAGCCTCGCGCGTGCGCACTCCGACACCGTGGCGGAGCGTGCCGCGGCACTCGGCGTCTCACCCGACGGGCGGGCCGCGACCGTGGCCGTCGGCAGCGGCATCGGGGTGACACCGGAGGGCTGGGTCGACGACACGACCGCGGTGGGCACACTCGTGGAGGCGCTGGGCGCGGTGATCACCCGGATGCGGGAGCGGGTCGCGGCGACCGACGCACCGGACCCGGTGAGCCAGGACATCCTCATCACGATCACCGCGGATCTGGAGAAGCAGCACTGGATGTTCCAGGCCGAGAACGGGTGACGTGGTCCTCAGGAGCCGGGGTGCGCCCGTGTGCCCTCGGTGCGCCCTGTGCGCGGGGGCGAGCGGTCTCATAGCGTCGGCCCGGGGGTGGAGGAGGCCGTGACGACGGGGACCGTGGTGCGCCGGGGGATCGCTCTGGTACTGGGGGCGCTGTGGTGGTGGGCGGTGGTGCGACTGCTGCTGGTGCCCGGCGCCGGGGCGGTGGAAGGGGCGGTCGCGGCCGGCGGGTGGGGGCTCAGCGTGCTGCCGGTGCACTGTGTGCCGAAGGCGCGGGCGGAGGGGGCGCTCGCGGCGGGGCGGTGGCGTCGGGCCTGGCGCGAGGGCGACGCGCGCCGGTTCTGCGGCGGGGCGTGAGGACGGCGGGTGCGGCCGGCGGGTGGGGCTCGGCGTGCTGCCGGAGTGTGGGCGCTGTAGGGCGGTCAGTGACCGGGGTGAAGGGGTGGTCCGGCGGGGTTCGGCGCGTCGCTGGTGCGCGGGTGGCGGGAGCGGGCCCGGTGCGGGGCGACGCGGGCCGGGTCAGCGGCGGGGTGTGAACGGGGTGGGGCCCGGCTGGCAGGTGGGGCACCAGTAGGTGGGGCGCTCGCGGGAGCCGTCGCCCTGATCGGCGAGGCGGATCGGGGTGCGGCAGCGCAGACAGGGGCGGCGGGCACGGCCGTACACGAACAGGTCCTGGCCGCGGCGGCCGGTGGTGTTGCGGATCGGGCGCTCGCGGTTGAACTCCAGCAGTTTCCGGGCGAGGTCCGGCAGAGGCGCGGAGCGGTCGGCGGGCAGGTCGCCCACGGGGAGCCACGGGGTGACACCGAGGAGGAAGCACAGCTCGCTCTTGAACACATTGCCGATGCCGGCGAGGTTGCGCTGGTCCAGCAGGGCTTCCCCGAGGGCGCGGGACGGGTCCTTCAGGAGGTTGGCCAGCGCGCGGTCCGGATCCCAGTCCGGGCCGAGGAGGTCGGGGCCGAGATGGCCGACGGCGCGGTCCTCCTGGGCGGTGCGGATCAGTTCGAGGACGGGGAGCCGGTAGCCGACGGCCGTGCGGTCGGCGGTGCCGAGGACGGCGCGGATCTGGTGGGCGGGGCCGCCGTTCCAGCGCTGCCCCGGCTCGTACACCCGCCAGGAGCCGTCCATCCTCAGATGTGAGTGCAGGGTCAGGCCGCCCTCGACGCGGGTCAGCAGATGCTTGCCGCGCGGGGTGACGTCCAGGACGGTGCGGCCGGTGAGGTCGGCCGTGGCGTACTTGGGGACCCTGAGGTCGCTGCGGGTCAGTGTCCTGCCGGCCAGGGCGTCGTGCAGACGGTGTGCGGCCTGCCAGACGGTGTCTCCTTCGGGCATGGGTCAAGGGTGGCATGCCGGTGGGAGCGGCGGCTTTCGGCGAGGTGGGCGACGGGGTGTTGCCCGGGCGGGGGCCCGCCGGTCGCGGCTGACCGGTTCCAGCCGGGTCAGGCGCGTAGGCGCAGGCCTCGCGGTGTGGCCACGAAGCCGGCTGTCTCCAGGAGCGTGCCCAGGGGGGACGTCAGGGCCGAGATGCCGTTGACGCGCTCCACCGTGACCGTGCCGAGAGAGCCCGCGCGGGCGGCGGCGGCGAGGGCTTCGGCGGCGGCCGGGAGCCGGGGGTCCTCCGCGGGTTCGCCGTCGGCGTCGGCGGGCCAGGCCAGCAGCGTCTTGCCGCCGCGCTCCATGTAGAGCGTCAGCTCACCGTCCACCAGCACCACCAGGGAGCCCGCCTTGCGGCCGGGTTTGTGCCCGGCACCGGTCGGGGGCTCGGGCCAGCCCAGTGCGGCCCCGTACGCGTTCGCCGGGTCTGCGGCGGCGAGGACCACCGCGCGGGCGACCCGGTCCGCACCGGTACGGCGGCCGGCGAACGGGTCGTACGTGGGACGCCCGCCGTTCTGCCACGGCGGCGGGGACTGCGGGGCGTCGTCCGGGCCGCTCTCGAAGGCGTCGAAGGGGTCGAACACCCCGGCGGCGGGGGCGGCCGGGGCCGGGAGGCCGTCGCCCCGCTCGCGGGCGTTGGCCGCCGCGCGGAGGCGGTCCACCGCCCCGTCCATCGCGAACTGGGCGGCGCCCAGCCCTTCCACCACATAGCCGCGGCGGGCCTGCCCCGTCTCCTCGAAGGCGGCCAGCACGCGGTACACCGCCGAGAAGCCGCCCTCGACGCCCTCTGCCGCGACCGCGCCCCGGGTCACCACACCGTGCCGGTCGAGCAGGGCGCGGGACAGCGCGTGGGCGCGGACCGTGGCGTCGGACTCCTGCCCGGGCAGCAGGGACCAGCGCCCGCCGACCGTCGGCGGTCCGGTGCGGGAGGCGCCGCGGGCCGCCGCCGTGAGTGAGCCGTAGCGCCCGCGCGGGACGGAGCGTTTCGCGCGGTGGGCCGTGGCACCGGCGGTGCGGCCCGAGCCCAGCAGGGCGCGCATGGGGGAGAGCGTGTCGTTGGTCAGCCGCCCGGACCAGGCGAGGTCCCACAGGGCGTCGGCCAGCTGAGGATCGGTGGCCTCGGGATGGGTGGTGGCGCGGACCTGGTCGGCGATCTGGCGGAAGAACAGGCCGTAGCCGCCCGAGAGGGCGTTTAGGACGGACTGGTGGACGGCGGTCGGCTCCAGGGGATGCGGGGGCTGCAGCAGCAGCGGAGCCGCGTCCGCGAGGTAGAGGGAGACCCAGCCGTCCTTCCCGGGCAGCGAACCGGCGCCGGCCCACACGACCTCCCCGGCTGCCGTCAGCTCGTCCAGCATCGCCGGGGTGTAGTCCGCCACCCGGGACGGCAGGACCAGCTTCTCCAGCGCGGACGCGGGCACGGACGCGCCCTGCAACTGCTCGACGGCGCGCACCAGCCCGTCGACGCCGCGCAGGGAGTGCCCCTTGCCGATGTGCTGCCACTGGGGCAGGAACTGGGCGAGGGCGGGCGGCGGCACCGGCTCCAGTTCGTGCCGCAGCGCGGCCAGGGAGCGACGGCGCAGCCGGCGCAGTACGGCCGCGTCGCACCACTCCTGACCGATCCCGGCCGGATGGAACTCGCCCTGGACGACCCTGCCCGCCGCCGACAGCCGCTGCAGGGCACCCTCGGTGACCGCCACCCCCAGCCCGAAACGGGCCGCCGCGGTCGCCGACGTGAACGGGCCGTGCGTGCGCGCGTACCGCGCGAGGAGGTCCCCGAGGGGGTCCTTGACCGGTTCGGTGAACGCCTCGGGGACACCGACCGGCAGCGCCGTGCCCAGCGCGTCGCGCAACCGGCCCGCGTCCTCGATCGCCGCCCAGTGGTCGGCGCCGGCCACTCGCACCCGGATGGCGCGCCGCGCGGAGGCGAGCTCCCGCGCCCACTGCGGCTCGGCGCCCCGCTCGGCGAGCTCCTCGTCGGTGAGCGGGCCGAGCATCCGCAGCAGGTCGGCCACGCCCTCCGCGTCCTTGACCCGCCGGTCCTCGGTGAGCCACCGCAGCTCGCGCTCCAGCTCGGCCAGCACCTCCGCGTCGAGCAGCTCGCGCAGTTCGGCCTGGCCGAGCAGCTCGGCCAGCAGCCGGGAGTCCAGCGACAGGGCGGCGGCGCGGCGCTCGGCGAGCGGGGAGTCGCCCTCGTACAGGAACTGCGCCACGTAGCCGAAGAGGAGGGAGCGGGCGAAGGGGGAGGGCTCCGGGGTGGTGACCTCGACCAGGCGCACCTTGCGTGCCTCCAGGTCGCCCATCAGCTCGACCAGCCCGGGCACGTCGAAGACGTCCTGGAGACATTCGCGGACGGCCTCGAGGACGATCGGGAACGAGCCGAACTCCCCGGCAACCTGGAGCAGCTGGGAGGCGCGCTGGCGCTGCTGCCACAGCGGAGTGCGCCGGCCGGGGTTGCGGCGCGGCAGCAGCAGTGCGCGGGCGGCGCACTCACGGAACCGGGACGCGAACAGCGCCGAGCCGCCCACCTGGTCGGTGACGACCTGGTCGACCTCGCCCCTGTCGAAGACGACGTCGGCCGCGCCCACGGGGGCCTGGTCCGCGTCGTACGCCGTGCCGGCCTTCACCGGCTCCTGGTCGAGCAGGTCGAGGCCCATCAGATCGGCGTCCGGCAGCCGCAGCACGATGCCGTCGTCGGCGTGCATCACCTGGGCGTCCATGCCGTACCGCTCGGAGAGACGGGCGCCGAGCGCGAGCGCCCACGGGGCGTGCACCTGGGCGCCGAACGGGGAGTGCACGACGACTCGCCAGTCGCCCAGCTCGTCGCGGAAGCGCTCCACGACGATGGTGCGGTCGTCCGGGACATGGCCGCAGGCCTCGCGTTGCTCGTCGAGGTACGAGAGCACATTGTCGGCGGCCCAGGCGTCCAGCCCCGCCGTGAGCAGGCGCAGCCGGGCGTCGTCCCTGGACAGCGAGCCCACCTCGCGCAGGAAGGCGCCCACCGCGCGGCCGAGCTCCAGCGGGCGGCCCAGCTGGTCGCCCTTCCAGAAGGGCAGCCGGCCCGGCACGCCCGGCGCCGGGGAGACCAGGACGCGGTCACGCGTGATGTCCTCGATACGCCAGGAACTGGTGCCGAGCGTGAAGACGTCGCCCACACGGGACTCGTAGACCATCTCCTCGTCCAGCTCGCCGACCCGGCCGCCGCCCTTCTTCGGGTCGGCGCCCGCGAGGAACACCCCGAACAGGCCCCGGTCGGGGATGGTGCCCCCGGACGTGACGGCCAGACGCTGGGCGCCCGGACGGCCGGTGATCTCACCCGTGACCCGGTCCCACACCACGCGCGGGCGCAGCTCCGCGAACGCGTCCGACGGATAGCGTCCGGCCAGCATGTCCAGAACGCCCGTGAACGCGGACTCGGGAAGGGACGCGAACGGCGCCGCGCGGCGGACCGTCGCGAGCAGGTCGTCGAGCTGCCACGTGTCCATGGCCGTCATGGCGACGATCTGCTGGGCCAGGACGTCGAGCGGGTTCGCGGGGACCCGCAGGGACTCGATGGAGCCCGTGCGCATCCGCTCGGTGACCACGGCCGCCTGCACCAGGTCGCCGCGGTACTTGGGGAACACCACGCCCGTGGAGACCGCGCCCACCTGGTGCCCCGCGCGGCCGACGCGCTGCAGCCCGGAGGCGACGGACGGCGGCGACTCGACCTGGACCACCAGGTCGACGGCGCCCATGTCGATGCCCAGCTCCAGGCTGGAGGTGGCGACCACCGCGGGCAGCCGGCCCGCCTTGAGGTCCTCCTCGACCAGGGCGCGCTGCTCCTTGGACACCGAGCCGTGATGGGCACGCGCGATGACCGCGGGCGCGCCCTGGGCGGCCCCGGAGCCGCCCATGAGCTCGGCGGGGGAGTGGTGCTCGTCCAGGGGCTCGCCGGTCGCCCGCTCGTACGCGATCTCGTTGAGCCGGTTGCACAGCCGCTCGGCGAGGCGGCGGGAGTTCGCGAACACGATGGTCGAGCGGTGTGCCTGCACCAGGTCGGTGATCCGCTCCTCGACATGCGGCCAGATCGACGGCCGCTCGGCCCCCTCCGAGCCGTCGGCGACCGGGGAGCCGCCCAGCTCGCCCAGGTCCTCCACCGGGACCACCACGGACAGGTCGAACTCCTTGCCCGACTCCGGCTGGACGATCTCCGCCCTGCGCTGCGGGGAGAGGAACCTGGCGACCTCGTCGACCGGGCGCACGGTCGCCGAGAGGCCGATACGGCGGGCCGG
The DNA here is from genome assembly GCF_000718785.1 of Streptomyces sp. NRRL WC-3626. GTDB lineage: Bacteria > Actinomycetota > Actinomycetes > Streptomycetales > Streptomycetaceae > Streptomyces > Streptomyces edwardsiae. The sequence continues at coordinate 24,421 of NZ_JOCA01000028.1, forward strand.
GCGGGGCAGCAGCTCGTCCAGCCGCTCCAGGGTGAGCGCCAGATGCGCGCCGCGCTTGGTGCCCGCGACCGCGTGCACCTCGTCCAGGATCACCGTCTCCACGCCCGTGAGCGCGTCGCGCGTGGCGGACGTCAGCATCAGGAACAGGGACTCGGGCGTGGTGATCAGGATGTCCGGCGGACGGGTGGCCAGGGCACGGCGCTCGGCGGGCGGGGTGTCGCCGGAGCGGATGCCCACCTTCACCTCGGGCTCCGGCAGCCCCAGGCGCACCGCCTCCTGACGGATGCCGGTCAGTGGGCTGCGCAGGTTGCGCTCGACGTCGACCGCCAGGGCCTTCAGCGGCGACACGTACAGCACACGGCAGCGCTTCTTCGGGTCGGCGGGCGGCGGGGCCGAGGCCAGCTGGTCCAGGGCGGCGAGGAAGGCGGCCAGCGTCTTCCCGGAACCGGTGGGGGCGACCACCAGCACGTCCGAGCCCGCGCCGATGGCACCCCACGCCCCGGCCTGGGCGGCGGTGGGCGCGGAGAACGCCCCCGTGAACCAGCCGCGGGTCGCGGGGGAGAAGCCGTCGAGGGCTCGGTGCGGATCGCTGACCATGCGTCCATCGTGCACCCGGCCACTGACAATCGGGCCGGGACGGGGGCCGGGCGAGGTCCGGCCGGGGCCGCGTGACAATAGCCCTATGGCGGAATCCCGGAAGGAGCGGGCGCGGCACTGGCAGTACGACGAACTGCCCGGTGTCGATCTGCTGCGTGCCCGGTACATCCGGAAGACGTTCGTCCGGCACACCCACGAGAACTTCGTGATCGCCGCCATCGCCGACGGGGTGGAGGTCTTCCACCACGGCGGGAGCGATGTGTCCGCGGGCGCCGGGGCGCTCGCCCTGGTGAACCCCGACACGCCGCACACCGGCCGCGCCGGTGTTCCCGAGGGATGGCGGTACGGGGCGGTGTACCCGCCGCCCGAGGTGGTGGCCGCGATCGCCGCCGAGACCACCACACTTCGCGGCACACCGGGGTTCGCGACGCCGGTGCTCGACGACCCGTACACCGTCCATCTGGTGCACCAGGTGCTGCGGGCCACCGACGAGGGCAACGCGCTCGCCGCCGACACCCTGCTCCGGGTCGCGGTGACCCGGCTGCTGCGGCTGAACGGCGGCACCCTGCCGCGACGTGAGGTGCGCACGGCGGGCGCCAGGACTGCCGCACGCGCCCGTGCCGTGCTCGAGGAGCGGATGGCCGACCCGCCGGCCCTGGAGCGGCTCGCCGCTGAGCTGGGCACCAGCCCGTTCGCGCTGCTGCGTGCCTTCCGGGACACCTACGGGATGCCCCCGCACACCTGGCTCACGGACGCGCGCGTGCGGCGGGCACGGCGGCTGCTGGACACGGGGACCGCGCCGTCGGAGGCGGCCTTCGCGGTCGGCTTCACCGACCAGCCGCATCTGAACCGGCACTTCAGCCGCATCGTGGGCGTGCCGCCGGGCGCGTACCAGCGCGAGCGCAAGAACGTACAAGACGCGCGGGGCGGTCCGTCCGTACCGTCCGGGGTGTGGCAATGGAACGGACAGAAGCACTCACGGACATACGCGACGGCGGAGGAGAGAAGCCGGACGGCGCCGTCGTACGGGATGCCCTCGGCGTCGGGGTCGCCGTCGGACTCTCCGGGTTCGCCTTCGGCGTGACCTCGGCGGGCAGTGGGCTCACCCTGCTCCAGACCTGTGCGCTCAGCCTGCTGGTGTTCACCGGCGCGTCCCAGTTCGCGCTGGTGGGGGCGCTGGCGGCGGGCGGGGGGCCCTTCACGGCCGCTGCGGGCGCGTTCTTCCTCGGCGTGCGCAACGCGTTCTACGGGCTGCGGCTGTCGCAGCTGCTGGCGCTGCCCCGCGCGGTACGGCCGTTCGCCGCGCAGTGGGTGATCGACGAGACGACCGCCGTCTCGCTCGCCCAGCCCGGGCGGCGCTCCGCACGCCTCGGGTTCGTGGTGACGGGGCTGAGCCTGTACGTCCTGTGGAACGTCACCACGCTGCTCGGCGCGCTGGGGGCGGAGGCCATCGGCGACACCGCCGCGTGGGGACTGGACGCGGCGGGACCCGCGGTCTTCCTCGCGCTTCTCGCCCCGATGCTGCGGAGCGGGACCGAACGGATGGTGGCCGGGCTGGCCGTGCTGCTGGGGCTGGGGCTGCTGCCTGTGCTGCCGGCGGGGGTGCCGGTGCTGGTGGCCGCGCTCGCGGCGCCGGTCGTGTTGTGGGCGCGCGGGCGTCGTCGTGCCTCGCGCGGTGACGCGGGGGAGGGGGAGCTGTGAACATCTGGATCGCGATCCTGGTGACCGCGGTGGGGTGCTACGCCGTCAAGCTCGCGGGGCTGCTGGTGCCGGCGGGGGTTCTCGAGCGGCCGCTCGTTCGGCGGCTCGCCGCGTTGCTTCCGGTGGCGTTGCTGGCCGCGCTGACGGCTCAGCAGACGTTCGCGGACGGGCGGGTGCTGGTGCTCGACGCTCGCGCGGTGGGGGTGGCGGCCGCGGCGGTGGCCCTGGTGCTGCGGGCGCCGTTTCTGGTGGTCGTGGGGGCGGCTGTGGTGGTGACGGCGGGGGTGCGGGCGTTGGGTGGGTGAGGCGGGACGGGCGTCGGCCGGGGGCGGGTGGGCCGGCAGGCTGCGGCTGCCTCAGGTGAGTGGGCGGTCGTACGCCTGGAGGGTGTGCAGGGCGTTGATGGTGACCAGCGGGCGGGCTTCCAAGGCCGGGGCCGGAGACCACTGGTGCCAGGGGATGGGCCAGCCGCCGTCCTCCTGTTGGTCTGCCGCGAGGTGGTTCAGGGAACGGGTCGTCTCCTCGTCCGTGAACCACGTGCGGGCCAAGGAGTGCGGCGTCTGCGCGTAGTCGTGCGGGAAGTGGTGCTCGCCCGGGGCGTAGCCGGGGGCGACCGGGTAGGCGTCCAGGTCGTCCGGGTCGAGGACGGCCAGACGCTGTTCGCGCACCAGGCGGCCCAGCCGTTCGGCTGCCGCCTCCGCGCGGGGGCGGTCGGGGGCGTGGTCCAGGAAGGTGACGGCGGCCTGGACCTCGTAGGGATGGGTCGTCTCCAGCGACTCCACGGTCCGCCAGCAGAAGTCGGTCGCACGGAACAGCCACGCGTGCCACACCCCGTTGCGGTGCAGCAGCCCCACCACGGGCCCGGTGGCCAGCAGTTCGCCGGGCGGGTCGTCCACGACCGGCACGAAGGGCGCCGCGGGGTAGCCGCGCTGACTGGGACGGACACCCGGAAGTGCGCCGTCCGGCGTGGAGACGGACGTCAGATAGCGGCACACGTCCTCCGCGCGGCGGCCGCCGCAACGTCCCACCCCGTCCAGCACCCGCAGCGCGCGGGCGGTGTGCAGCGGCTGGCTGACCGGGCCGCGCAGATCGGGTTCGAGCGCGTGGCCGTACCCGCCGTCCTCGTTGCGGTAGGCGTCCAGTGCCGCCTCCACCGGGCCGGCGGCGCCGCCCCGGAAGTGGTGGGCGAAGAGATGCTGCTCGAGCACACGCGCGGTGAGCCAGACGAACCGCTCGGCCCGCGCGAGCGAACCCTGCGGCCGGGGCGTCGGGGACAGGGGGTCGGATTCCGTGTCGGCCATGCACCGACCGTAGGCGCAAAGCGGGACCGGCGGGCGGCCCGGCCCGGAGCCGTCCCCGGAGGCGGGATACTGGGGGCATGCGGTTGACGGTTTTCTGGGAGCGGATGGCGGAGCACTTCGGCGCGGGCCATGCCGAGAACTTCGCGCGGGACCATGTCATGTCCGAGCTCGGCGGGCGCACCGTGCACGAGGCGCTGGCGGCCGGCTGGGACGCCAAGAGCGTCTGGCAGGTGGTCTGCGCGGTGATGGACGTCCCCGCGGAAAGGCGCTGATCGTCACAGAGACCGCCGATGGCGCATGGCCGCCCCCGGCGTGGGTGAGACTTGGTCCGTGGCACCCACTGACGAAACCGGGCAGGCGGCCCGACACCCCACCACGCCCGGCGCGCCGCCGCCCGCCGGGCCCCCGACGCCCCCCATATCCGGGCCGGGCGCCCGTATGCCGCGCTGGCTGCCGCGCGCCATGGTGCTCGCCCTCACGCTGTACGCCGTGTTCCAGCTGGGCAACTGGGCCTTCCACCAGGTCATCGGCCTGCTGATCAACGTCCTCATCGCGTTCTTCCTGGCACTCGCCGTCGAGCCCGCGGTGAGCTGGATGGCCGCGCGCGGCGTCCGCCGGGGCCTGGGCACCTTCCTGGTCTTCCTCGGTGTGCTGATCGCGGCGGCCGGCTTCGTGACGCTGCTGGGGTCCATGCTGGCGGGACAGATCATCAAGATCGTCGAGGACTTCCCGGAGTATCTCGACTCCGTGATCAACTGGATCAACACGCACTTCCACACCGAGCTGCGGCGCGTGGACATCCAGGAGGGCCTGCTGCGCTCCGACTGGCTGCGCAACTATGTGCAGAACAGCGCCACCGGTGTTCTGGACGTGTCCGCGCAGGTCCTCGGCGGCCTCTTCCAACTGCTGACCATCGGTCTGTTCTCGTTCTACTTCGCCGCCGACGGTCCGCGGCTGCGGCGCACGGTCTGCTCCCTGCTGCCGCCGGCCCGGCAGGCCGAGGTGCTGCGCGCGTGGGAGATCGCCGTGAACAAGACGGGCGGCTACCTCTACTCGCGCGGGCTGATGGCACTGGCCTCCGGTCTGGCGCACTACGTCCTGCTGGAGTTCCTCGAGGTGCCCTACGCGCCCGTCCTCGCGGTGTGGGTGGGACTGGTGTCGCAGTTCATCCCCACCATCGGCACCTATCTCGCGGGCGCCCTGCCGATGCTGATCGCCTTCACGGTCGACCCCTGGTACGCGCTGTGGGTACTGATCTTCGTGGTGATCTACCAGCAGTTCGAGAACTACGTGCTGCAGCCCAAGCTGACCTCCAAGACCGTCGACATCCACCCGGCGGTCGCCTTCGGCTCGGTCGTCGCGGGCACCGCCCTGCTCGGTGCCGTCGGCGCGCTGATCGCCATCCCCGCCGTCGCCACCCTCCAGGCGTTCCTCGGCGCGTACGTGCGGCGGTACGACGTCACGGACGACCCCCGTGTACTCGGCCACCGCGGGGGCCCCGGCGGTGGGCCGGGCGCCCTCGCGCGCGTCCGCGGGCTGTGGGACCGCAGGCCCGGCGCGACCCGGCCCCGGGACGGGGGCACCGGGACCTCCTGAGGGCGGGCGCCCCGCGCGGCACACGGGACCGTGGTGCCGCGTGGTGCGCTTGACACGAAAATCGAACATCCATTCTCATGGAAGCGCCGGTGAGGCTCGACGGCAGGCGCTCTGCCCGGTTATCGGTAGATATGCACCCAGGTTATCCACAGGCTGGAGGTGCGTCGGGGCGCGTTGTCAGTGGCAGGCGTTAGCGTCTTTGACGTGAAGCGATCGACTCAAGCAAATCGGGTGGAACCCATGGCAGGAACCGACCGCGAGAAGGCGCTCGACGCCGCGCTCGCACAAATTGAACGGCAATTCGGCAAGGGCGCGGTCATGCGCATGGGCGACCGGTCGAAGGAGCCCATCGAGGTCATCCCGACCGGGTCGACCGCGCTCGACGTGGCCCTCGGCGTCGGCGGCCTGCCGCGCGGCCGTGTCATCGAGGTCTACGGCCCCGAGTCCTCCGGCAAGACGACCCTGACCCTGCACGCGGTGGCGAACGCGCAGAAGGCCGGCGGCCAGGTCGCGTTCGTGGACGCGGAGCACGCCCTCGACCCCGAGTACGCGCAGAAGCTCGGCGTCGACATCGACAACCTGATCCTGTCCCAGCCGGACAACGGCGAGCAGGCCCTGGAGATCGTGGACATGCTGGTCCGCTCCGGCGCCCTCGACCTCATCGTCATCGACTCCGTCGCCGCGCTCGTCCCGCGTGCGGAGATCGAGGGCGAGATGGGTGACAGCCACGTGGGTCTGCAGGCCCGCCTGATGAGCCAGGCCCTGCGGAAGATCACCAGCGCGCTCAACCAGTCCAAGACCACCGCGATCTTCATCAACCAGCTCCGCGAGAAGATCGGCGTGATGTTCGGCTCCCCGGAGACCACGACCGGCGGCCGGGCGCTGAAGTTCTACGCCTCGGTGCGACTCGACATCCGACGCATCGAGACGCTGAAGGACGGCACCGACGCGGTCGGCAACCGCACCCGTGTCAAGGTCGTCAAGAACAAGGTCGCGCCGCCCTTCAAGCAGGCCGAGTTCGACATCCTCTACGGCCAGGGCATCAGCCGCGAGGGCGGCCTGATCGACATGGGCGTGGAGCACGGCTTCGTCCGCAAGGCCGGCGCCTGGTACACGTACGAGGGCGACCAGCTCGGCCAGGGCAAGGAGAACGCGCGCAACTTCCTGAAGGACAACCCCGACCTCGCCAACGAGATCGAGAAGAAGATCAAGGAGAAGCTGGGCGTCGGCGTACGGCCGCAGGAGCCCGCCGCCGAGCAGGGAGCGGACGCCACGGGCACCGCCGCGGCCGAGCCGGCCGCCGTACCGGCCCCGGCGGCCAAGGCGACCAAGTCCAAGGCCGCGGCGGCCAAGAGCTGACCCGTGACGCGACGAACCGACTGGGCCGAGTACGAGTTCGCCGCCTCCGGTGCACCACGGGGGAGGGGCATCGAGGGCGGCGACGGCCCGGCCGTGGACGGTGACACGGCGTACGACGGCATCACCGGCGGGGACGGCGGCCCCCGCGCCGGAGGTGGCGCACGGACGGGCGGCTCGCGTGACGGCGGGCCGCGCGGTGGACGCGGACGCAGACGCCGGAACTTCGGCGAGGCGGCCGCGGAGGACGGGGGAGCCTCCTCCTCGTCGAGGGCCGAGCGGGAGGAACCTCCGGCGGACCCGGTCGAGCGGGCGCGGGCGATCTGTCTGCGCCTGCTCACCGGGACCCCGCGCACCCGGAAACAGCTCGCCGACGCCCTCCGTAAGCGGGAGATCCCGGACGAGGCCGCCGAGGAGGTGCTGTCCCGGTTCGAGGAGGTCGGACTGATCAACGACGGTGCCTTCGCCGACGCCTGGGTGGAGTCCCGGCACCACGGCCGCGGTCTCGCCCGGCGCGCGCTCGCGCGGGAGCTGCGCACCAAGGGCGTCGACTCCACGCTGATCGACGCCGCCGTCTCCCAGCTCGACTCCGAGCAGGAGGAGGAGACCGCGCGCGAACTGGTCGCCCGTAAGCTCCGCGCCACCCGCGGCCTCGACCGCGACAAACGCCTGCGCCGCCTCGCCGGCATGCTCGCCCGCAAGGGCTACCCCGAGGGCCTCGCCCTGCGCGTCGTCCGACAGGCCCTGGAAGAGGAGGGCGAGGACACGGAGTCCCTCGACGAGGGCTTCTGACCCGAGAAAGCCTCGCCCCGACTGCTTCCAGCACCCACGCCCCACGCGGGCGCCGGTGTCATCGGCATTCCTGGCCCTCCGCAGCCCCGCAACCCGCTCGCCCGCATCCGCGCCCCGGCAGGTCCCGGCACCAGACAGGCCCTGGCGGGCGCCGGCGCCCGCGGCAGTCCCGGTCTTCCGCAAGCGCGGAACACCCGGTCCGCAGGCCGGCGGGCATGGGAACCGCCGTCAGCGCGGGCGCGGACCCGTCCCCGGCGCGTGTCTAGACGGGCGCGGCTACGACCGGCAGCCCTGCCGCCCGCCAGGCCTGGAAGCCGTCCACCAGATCTGTGGCGCGGTGCAGACCCAGGCGGTGGAGGGATTCCGCCGCCAGGGTGGAGGCGTAGCCCTCGTTGCAGATCACGATCGCGCGCAGGTCATGACCCGTGGCTTCCGGGAGGCGGTGGCTGCCCCGTGGGTCCAGGCGCCACTCCAGTTCGTTGCGTTCGACCACGAGCGCGCCGGGAATGAGCCCGTCCCGCTCCCGCAGGGCGGCGTACCGGATGTCCACCAGCACCGCCTCACCGGCGCGGCCGGCCTCGTACGCCTCCCGGGCTCCCACACGCTCGTAACCCGCGCGCACCCGCTCCAGCAACTCGTCGATGCCGATGCTCACTGCCAGTCCTCCGGGCGTTCGACCTGTTCCAGGCGGAGAGTGTGGCCGCTGCGACTGTAGCGGCGGATCCGTGGCAGTGGCGGGTAGTAGGCGTGCACGGAGACCGCGTGTCGGTCCGGGGACTCGTTGAGGACCTCGTGGACGTGGTGCCGCCCGAAGGCGCGGCCCTGTCCGGCGCCCAGCCGGCGTTGCCGGTCCACGTCGTCCGTGAGTTCCAGGGTCTTCCAGCCGTCGGTGGGCAGCCGTGCGGCGAGCGAGTTCTCCTTCAGCTCGCCCGACGCGGTCATGAAGGCACCGAGGCTGTCGGCGTGGTCGTGCCAGCCGGTACCGGTGCCGGGCGGCCAGCCGATCAGCCAGGCCTCGCTGCCACCGGGCCCGTCGAGCCGCACCCAGGTGCGCCCCTCGGGGTCGAGCGGAAGGGACGCGATCAGTTCGGCGTCGGCGACGGTACGCCGGACGAAGTCGAGGAGTTCCGTCTGCGTGGGTGCGGAGGCGGAAGCCGGAACAGGGGAGGAGACAGACACGTGCACCGTCCTGGAGAGGGTTCGCGAAACGCGCGCGCGGCGGCGCGCGGAGAAGGGAGAGGAACGCGAATCAGCAGGACGGGCGACACACGCAGCCCGCATAGCGGACGAGGTCCATATGGACCCTCCGCCACAGGTGCACGCAGGTGTCGGTCACGAGGCGGAGTACACCACGGGGCCGCACACCGATTCAACTCAACGTCACCATATGGACGGCGTGGTGACGCTCAGCGCGATCCGGCCCCCGCGTCGGCCGTGGCCTCCGCCGTCGCGGGACCGCCCAGGGCCGCCTCCGCCGCCGTGTACAGATCCGCCGGGCGGACCCCGCTCAGCGCCGTCACCAGGTGACCGTCGGGGCGTACCAGGAGCACGGTGTGGGCGGCCGCGCCCGGATAGCTCTCGGCGACCAGCAGTTCCGCCCGGTGCGGCAGCGCCGAGACGGCCGCCGCCAGCCGGGGCATGATCCCGGCGGACACCCAGTGCCGGCGCTCCCACACACCCGTCCCGGGCGCGATCAGCACCGCCAGCAGCGCGCCCCGGCCGAGCCGGTCCCGCAGCCGGACGAAGGTGCCGTCCTCCGCCGTGACCCGGACGTCCGTCACCGCCGAACCGGGAGCCGTCCCGATGGAGACCTGGCCCTCCAGCCCGTCCGGGGTGAGCGGCGAGGAGGCGTACGTCCCCGGAGCGCCCAGCGCGCCCCGCCCCAGATGGCCGTCCGTCAGCAGGGTGTCGTTCCCGCGCGCGGAGCCGGGAACGTAGGAGCGCAGCCCTCCGCCGCCGCGCACCAGCGGCAGCGCCTGGTCGGCGGCGCGCAGCCGGGCGGAGACGATCGCGCGGCGCTCGGTCTGGTAGCTGTCGAGCAGCGCCTCGTGCGGGCCGTGGTGCCAGGCCAGCGCCAGCTTCCAGGCGAGGTTGTCGGCGTCACGGAGCCCCTCCTCCAGCCCGTGCGTGCCCAGCGCGCCGAGCAGATGGGCGGCGTCCCCGGCGAGGAACACCCGGTCGGCCCGCCAGCGCCGGGCGAGCCGGTGGTGGACCGTGTGCACACCGGTGTCCAGCAGTTCGTACGGCGGTGTCTGGCCGCCCGTCCAGCCGGCCAGGGTCTCGCGGACCCGGCCCAGCAGCAGTTCGGGCGTGACCAGGTCCTTGCCCGGCGGCAGCAGCCAGTCCAGCCGCCACACCCCGTCCGGCAGCGGACGCGCGCTGATCTCGCCGGCCGAGGGGCCGGACGTACGCCACGGCGGCGAGCGGTGCAGCAGTGCCTCGTCGTACCAGGGAAGGTCGGTGCGCAGGGCGGCCACGGCGTGACGTTCCACCGCGGTGCGGCCGGGGAAGCGGATGTCCTGGAGTTTGCGCACGGTCGAGCGCGGGCCGTCGCAGCCGACCAGGTAGCTGCCGCGCCACCAGGTGCCGGTGGCGCCCCGGGTGTGGGCGGTGACGCCCGACGGTTCCTGTTCCATGCTGTCCAGCCTGCTGTCCACGGCGATCCTGACGAGCCGTTCACCGGCCAGGGCCGCGCGCAGCGCATCCGTCAGCACGTGCTGGGCGATGTGCAGGGGAGCGGGATCGGCGTCGCCGAAGACGGCCTCGGACGTCACCTGCTTGCGCCGCATCGACCGCCATCCGGCCCAGCGGACCCCGGCGTACGCGAGCGGCACACCGGTCAGCCGCTCCATGAGCGCGGCGGTCTCCTCGCGCAGGACGACGGTCCGCGCCGGGCGGGGTTCGTCCTTGCCCGGCCCTTCGTCGAGGACCACGCTCGGTACTTCCTGGCGTGCCAGGGCCAGTGCGAGCGTGAGTCCGACGGGCCCCGCTCCGACGATGATCACCGGGTCCACGGCGCGTCGCCCCCTGCTCGAAGTGACGCCTGAAGGGACGTGGAGGAACAGGAAGATGGAGCAGGGTGCACGATCACAGAACGTATGCAACCTATTGCCGGTGCTTGCGTCAAGTGACCGTAGGCCACTGGTGATCATGAAGTGGGGCGAAGCCGTCCCAGCACATGACTGTTCATCACATGAGCCCGGCGCGCACCGCTCCTCCGTACCGCCGGGGCCGTCCGGCGACTCGACATGACTGTGGCCCGCCGGGACACGGCGGGCCACAGTCATGTCGTACGTCGGAGGGGCGCTACTTCTCCGCACCGGTGGCGAACGTGCCGCCGACCTCGCCCGCGTTGAGCTCGTCGACGTCGTCCACGCCGAGCACCGCACCCGTGCTGCGCTTGCTGCGGCGCAGGCGTCCCTCGAGCCAGGAGGCGAACGAGGTGAGGAGGAAGTTGAGGACGATGTAGATGATCGCCACCACGATGAAGCTCTGGACGACGTTGGCGTAGTTGGCCGCCAGCGTGCCGCGCGAGTTCAGCAGCTCGGTGAAGCCGAGCATGACGCCGCCGAGCGCGGTGTCCTTCACGATGACGACCAGCTGGCTGACGATCGCCGGGAGCATCACCGTGACGGCCTGCGGCAGCAGGATGCTGCCCATCACCTGGCTCTTGCGCAGACCGATGGCCTGGGCCGCCTCGGACTGGCCCTTGGGGAGGGAGAGGATGCCGGCCCGGACCACCTCGGCGAGGACCGAGGCGTTGTAGAGCACCAGGCCGGTGACGACCGCGTACAGCGGACGGTCCGCGCTGGAGACGTCCGTGGACCGGGCGAAGAACTCGTTGGCGAACAGCATCAGCAGCAGGACCGGGATGGCTCGGAAGAACTCCACCACCACGGCGGCCGGTCCCCGCACCCACCGGTGGTCCGACATCCGGGCGATGCCGAGCACCGCACCCAGCGGGAGGGCGATGACCATGGCCAGCGCCGCCGCCTTCAGCGTGTCCGCGAGGCCGGGCAGCAGATAGGTCGTCCACGCCTCGGACTGGGTGAACGGCTTCCACAGGGACCACTCGAGCTGGCCCTTGTCGTCCATCGTCTTGTAGACCCACCACAGGACGAGGGCCAGGACGGCGACGAAGACGACCGAGAGGATGACATTGCGCCGCTTGGCCCGGGGGCCGGGGGCGTCGTACAGAACGGAGGTCACCGCTTCACCGCCAGTCGCTTGCTCAGCCAGTTGAGGAACAGGCCGGTGGGCAGGGTCAGTACCACGAACCCGAAGGCGAAGACCGCGCCGATGAGCAGCGTCTGTGCCTCGTTCTCGATCATTTCCTTCATCAGCAGCGCGGCCTCCGCCACACCGATGGTGGCCGCCACCGTCGTGTTCTTGGTCAGCGCGATCAGTACGTTCGCCAGCGGACCGATCACCGAGCGGAACGCCTGCGGCAGCACGATCAGGCTGAGGACCTGCGTGAAGTTCAGCCCGAGCGCGCGGGCCGCCTCGGCCTGCCCGACGGGCACGGTGTTGATGCCGGAGCGCAGCGCCTCGCAGACGAAGGCCGCCGTGTAGGCGATCAGACCGAGCACCGCGAGACGGAAGCCCTGGAGCGCGAAGTCGTCCGGCGCTCCCATGGTGACGCCGAAGATGTCGGCGAGACCGAGCGAGGTGAAGACGATGATCACGGTCAGCGGGATGTTCCGGACGATGTTCACGTAGACGGTGCCGAACCACCGCATCAGCGGAACGGGGCTGACCCGCATCGCCGCGAGCAGGGTGCCCCAGATCAGGGAGCCGACGCCCGAGAACACGGTGAGCTTCACCGTCATCCAGAACGCGCCCAACAGCGTTGGGTCGTCATAGTCAGAAATAAAGTCGAACACGATCTCCCGCGCTTCCGGGTGTGTGGCCTACGTGGCGGACGCGGCGCGCCGCCGTCCTGATCGCGACGGACGGCGGCACGCCTTCAAGACCCCGCGTTACCGGGCGGTCCTGGGTTACTTGACGATGTTGCCGATCTGCGGAGCCGGCTCGTTCTTGTACTCGGCGGGGCCGAAGTTGGCCTCGACCGCCTTCTCCCAGGACTTGTCGCTGACCATCTTCTCCAGCGCGTCGTTGATCTTGTTCACGGTCTCGGTGTCGCCCTTCTTGACACCGACGCCGTAGTTCTCGTTGCTCAGCTTCAGGCCGGCGAGCTCGAACTTGCCCTTGTACTGTTCCTGCGAGGCGAAACCGGCGAGGATCGAGTCGTCGGTGGTCAGGGCGTCGACGGACCCGCTCTGCAGACCCGCGATGCACTCCGAGTACGTGCCGTACTCGCGCAGCTGGGCATCCGGCGCGAAGTCCTTCTTGACGTTCTGCGCCGAGGTCGAACCGGTCACCGAGCAGAGCTTCTTGTCGTTCAGGTCGGTGGCCTCGGAGATGCCCGAGCCCTTCTTCACCAGCAGGTCCTGGTGGGCCAGCAGGTACGGGCCGGCGAAGTCGACCTTCTCCTTGCGCTCGTCCGTGATGGAGTAGGTCGCCGCGATGAACTTGACGTCCCCGCGCGCGAGGGCGTTCTCGCGGTCGGCGCTCTTGGTCTCGACCCACTCGATCTGGTCGGGCTTGTAGCCGAGCTCCTTGGCGACGTACGTCGCCACGTCCACGTCGAAGCCGGTGAAGGAGCCGTCGGGCGTCTTCAGGCCGAGACCGGGCTGGTCGTACTTGATGCCGATCTTGATCTTGTCGCCGCCGCCCCCGGAGGACGAGTTGTTGTCACCGCCGTCGTCGCCGCCACAGGCGGTCGCGGTCAGGGCGAGAGCGAACACGGTGGCCGTGGCGGCGGTGACCTTGCGGAGCTTCATGGTGCACATCCTTTGACTCTGGTGAAGTGATGCGGCCCGGTCGGTGTCCGGTCACGCAAGTCGTCAGGGCGCGAGGCGCCTCAGTGGTGAAGGATCTTCGACAGGAAGTCCTTGGCGCGGTCGCTCCGCGGATTGCTGAAGAACTGGTCCGGCGCAGCCTCTTCGACGATTCGGCCGTCCGCCATGAACACCACGCGATTTGCGGCCGAACGGGCGAATCCCATCTCGTGGGTGACGACGATCATCGTCATGCCGTCCCGGGCGAGCTGCTGCATGACCTCCAGCACCTCGTTGATCATCTCGGGGTCGAGAGCCGACGTCGGCTCGTCGAACAGCATGACCTTGGGGTCCATCGCCAGGGCCCGCGCGATGGCGACACGCTGCTGCTGGCCACCGGACAGCTGTGCGGGGTACTTCTCCGCCTGCGCGCCCACGCCGACCCGGTCGAGCAGGGCACGGGCCCGCTCCTCGGCCGCCTTCTTGTCCTTCTTGCGAACCTTGATCTGGCCCAGCATCACGTTCTCGAGCACGGTCTTGTGCGCGAAGAGGTTGAAGGACTGGAAGACCATCCCCACGTCGGCCCGCAGCCGGGCGAGCTCCTTGCCCTCGTGGGGCAGGGGCTTGCCGTCGATCGAGATCGACCCGGAGTCGATCGTCTCCAGGCGGTTGATGGTGCGGCACAGGGTGGACTTCCCGGACCCGGAGGGTCCGATGACCACGACGACTTCGCCACGGGCGATCGTCAGGTCGATGTCCTGGAGTACGTGCAACGCGCCGAAGTGCTTGTTGACGCTCTTCAGGACGACCAGATCGCCGGTCGCGGCCACATCTTCCTTGGCCACCGATACTTCGGTCATCGCTCTCAGGCTCCGTCCTCCTCGGTTTCGGAGGACAGTAGTAATCCATCAGACCCGCGTCATTACATCTGAGGGGAATCTGAGCATCACGATCCGATAGCAATCGGACACCTGTCGTAGCACTTGTGAGCAGGGGTGATTTCGGCCGGGTAACGGTACGAAAGAGCAACCGGAACCCCCTTGACGCCGTCCTCCTCCATCGGCGTCACTGCAAGGTGCACGCGAGCGTGCACGCGTTTTTGTACACAAGGAGAGCGTACGGCCGATGAACCGAAGGGGGCCCTGGTGAGACTGCTGCTCGTCGAGGACGACAACCACGTCGCCGCAGCCCTGTCGGCGGTGCTGGCGCGGCACGGATTCGACGTCACCCACGCGCGCAGCGGCGAGGAGGCGCTCCAGGCGCTCGTCCCCGAGCCGGAGGGCTTCGGCGTGGTCCTGCTGGACCTGGGGCTGCCCGACCAGGACGGCTACGAGGTCTGCGGCAAGATCCGCAAGCGCACCGGCACGCCGGTGATCATGGTCACCGCGCGGTCCGACGTGCGCTCCCGCATCCACGGCCTCAACCTCGGCGCCGACGACTACGTGGTCAAGCCGTACGACACGGGAGAGCTGCTCGCGCGGATCCACGCCGTCAGCCGGCGCAGCGTCCACGAGGAGGCCACGGGCGGTACGGAGACCGAGCTGCGGCTCGGCCCGGTCCGTATCGAGCTGCCGACCCGACAGGTCAGCGTCAACGGCACGGTCGTCCAGCTCACCCGAAAGGAGTTCGATCTGCTCGCCCTGCTCGCCCAGCGGCCGGGGGTCGTCTTCCGCCGGGAACAGATCATCAGCGAGGTGTGGCGCACCAGCTGGGAGGGCACCGGACGGACCCTGGAGGTGCACGTCGCCTCCCTGCGCGCCAAGCTCCGCATGCCCGCCCTCATCGAGACCGTACGCGGAGTCGGCTACCGGCTCGTCGCGCCCACGGCGTAGCGGGCCCGGGTGCACACGCGGCTGCTTCCGCTGCTCATCGTCCTGATGGCGGCCGTCCTGCTGGCCCTCGGCGTTCCGCTGGCCGTCAGCCTGGCCGGCGCGGAGCAGCAGCGGGTGGTCGTCGACCGGATCGACGACACCGCGCGCTTCGCCGCCCTCGCCCAGTTCGTCACCGAGCCGACCAGCCCGTCCGGCGCGGACATCAACGAGCGCCGCGAGACGCTCAGCAGCGAGCTGCGCAGCTATTACACGGTGTACGGCATCCGCGCGGGCGTCTTCTACCGCAACGACTCACCCATGGCGCACGCCCCGGACGACTGGTACCTGCCCCGCACGGGTGAGGTGCGCGACGCCTTCGAGGAGGCGCTGCTCAGCCGCCGCAGCCATGACCCCGAGCAGGTGTGGCCCTGGCAGCGGCGCAGTCTGGTCGTGGCCTCGCCGGTCATCCGGGACGGCGATGTCGTCGCCGTCGTGGTCACCGACTCACCGACCGGGCAGATGCGCTCCCGCATCCTGCGGGGCTGGCTGGTCATCGCGGCCGGGGAGGCGGCGGCGATGCTGCTGGCCGTCGGCGCCGCGCTGCGGCTGACCGGCTGGGTGCTCAAGCCCGTACGGGTCCTGGACGCCACCACCCACGACATCGCCACCGGACGGCTGAAGTCACGGGTGGCGGCGGCCGGCGGGCCGCCGGAACTGAGACGGCTCGCCCGGTCGTTCAACGAGATGGCCGACAACGTGGAGAGCGTGCTGGAGCAGCAGCGCGCCTTCGTCGCCGACGCCTCGCACCAGCTGCGCAACCCGCTGTCGGCGCTGCTGCTGCGCATCGAGCTGCTCGCCCTGGAGCTGCCCGAGGGCAACGAGGAGATCGCCTCCGTGCAGGCCGAGGGCAAGCGACTGGCGCAGGTCCTGGACGACCTGCTCGACCTGGCGCTCGCCGAGCACAGCGAGGCCAGCCTCCAGGTCACCGACATCGGTGCGCTGGCCGCCGAGCGCGTCGCGGCCTGGGCTCCCACCGCCGACGCCAAGGGCGTCAGCCTCACCGGGACCTGCCCCGCGACCACCGCGTGGGCCGATCCCGTGGCGCTGTCCAGCGCGCTGGACGCGGTCATCGACAACGCGGTGAAGTTCACGCCGGAGGGCGAGACCGTCGAGGTCGCCGTGGCGTCCAACGGAGGCACGTGCACCGTCGTCGTCACCGACAACGGCCCCGGACTGACCGAGGAGGAGCTGGCCCGCGTCGGCGACCGCTTCTGGCGCAGCGGCCGGCACCAGAACATCAAGGGCTCCGGACTGGGCCTGTCCATCACACGGGCGCTGCTCGCCGCGGGCGGCGGCTCGATCGCGTACGAGCGTCATGAGCCGCACGGGCTACGGGTGACCGTGACCGTGCCGAGGAACGCCCCCGCGGGCGCCGCTCAGGGCTTGACGGACCGGTAGTACCGGCGGGCGCCCTCGTGCAGCAGGAGCGGATCGGTGTAGATCGCCGTGCGTACGTCGACGAGCTGCGCGGAGTGGACGTGGGCGCCGATGCCGTCCCTGCTCTTGAGCACGATGCGGGTGAGCCACTCGGTGAGGCGGGGGTCGGCGTCCGTGCGGGTGATCAGGAGGTTGGACACCGCCATCGTGGGCACGGGCGCGCCGAGCTGGCTGCCGGGGTAGGCCGACGCCGGCATGTTGGTGGCGCGGTAGTAGCGGGTGGCGCCGCCCTGCTTGTGCAGCTCGGCGACCAGGTCGGCGCGGATCGGCACGAACCGCAGCGCGTTCCGCTCGGCGAGCGTCTTCAGGCCGTCCGTGGGCAGGCCGCCCGACCAGAAGAAGGCGTCCAGACCGTGGCCGAGCCGCTCCGGGCCCTTGTCGATGCCGTCGGAGGACGGCCTGATGTCCGTCTCCGGGTCGATGCCGGCCGCGCGGAGCACCCGGTTGGCGATGAGCCGTACGCCCGACTTGGGCGGCCCTATGGCGACGTGCTTGCCGCGCAGGTCGTCGACGGTGTGGATACCGGAGTCGCGGGCGACCGCGAGCTGTACGTAGTCGTCGTACAGGCGTGCCACGCCGCGCAGGCCGTCGGCGCCGGGACGGTCCTCGAGCCGGTACGTCTCCACCGCGTCGGCCGCGGCGATCGCGAAGTCGGCCTCGCCGGTCGCCACGCGCCGTACGTTCTCCTGCGAGCCGTCGCTCGTCTCCAGGCGTACGTCGAGGTCGGGCATGTGCTTGCCCAGTGAGCTGCGCAGGAGTTCGCCGTACTTCTGGTAGACGCCCGCGCGGGTGCCCGTGCTGACGGTGATCGTGCCGCCCGGGGGTTCCTCGTCCCAGGGGGCCAGCCACCACACGAGGATTCCGAGCAGCACGAGGCCGGCGGTCGTGGCCCGCAGGGCCCGGCGCCTGCCGATGCGGGACAGCGAGTGGGGCATGTGCGCGATCCTGCCAGGTGAGGTGGGTGCTGACCAGGTCGGTACAGTCGCGGGATGAGTTCTTCGCCTGCCGAACTGGTCCGTGAGTTTCATCGTGCGTTCGGGCTGGATGTCCGGGATGTGCCGTCCGAGGTCGCCCCGGAGCTCGCGGCGCACAGGGGCGAGCTGCTCGCCGAGGAGGCGGAGGAGGTCGCCGAGGTGTCCGTGGCGGGGCCGCTCGACCGGCTGGCGCACGAGTTGGCCGATGTGGTGTATGTCGCTTACGGGACAGCGCTGGTGCACGGGATCGATCTCGACGCGGTGATCGCCGAGATCCATCGGTCCAACATGAGCAAGCTGGGGCCCGACGGGTCGGTCAGCCGGCGGGCCGACGGCAAGGTGCTCAAGGGCGAGCACTACGCGGCGCCGGATGTGGCGGGGGTACTGCGGGGGCAGGGGTGGACGCCGGACGCGTGACGGCTGGACGGGGCTGTGATTCGCTTGCCGGCGCTTGCGGGGACGTACGGGAATTGAATTCGGGAATGTGCTCCACAATAATGGCGGCCGGAAAGCGGA
Source organism: Streptomyces sp. NRRL WC-3626 (assembly GCF_000718785.1). Taxonomy (GTDB): domain Bacteria; phylum Actinomycetota; class Actinomycetes; order Streptomycetales; family Streptomycetaceae; genus Streptomyces; species Streptomyces edwardsiae. The sequence continues at coordinate 42,402 of NZ_JOCA01000028.1, forward strand.
GCCGAAGGGTGAAGGGGAATGGCGGCTTATATGTGTCACGCATCTCGTGGCATCTGTGCGCCGCTTTTCCACGGGATTCCCAGTGGCGAGATGTCGGAATGGTCAATTCCGTTTGAGCAGAAGGGGCGGAACGGCCGAAAAACATCTGGCAGTCGCCATGATCGTTGTACTCTCCGCCAATGACGCCTACTCCCCCCACCACTCCGCCCACCCCGTCCCCGACGGACGCCGAGTGCCTGGAACTCACCCGGAAACTGCGGCGCAGGGGCACCCTCGTGCTCTCCTTCTTCGCCCTGGTGTGGGCCTTCGCCGCCGCTTCCGGGACGGGTTCGGCCACGGACGTCGTGCCGGCGTCCATAGAAGCCGCGGCCCTCGCGGTCACCGCGGCGGCGATCTATCTGGGCCACCGCAAGGAGGCCGCCCCCTCGCCCCGGATGGTGAGCCTCCCGGCCAACTGGGCGCGCGGCGTGGGTGTCGTCAACACCGTCGAACTGGTGGCCGTCTTCGCGGTCGTCGCGGCGTCCAACGCCGCCGGCCGGCCCGAACTCATCCCGGTCGGCATCGCCCTCGTCGTGGGGCTCCACTTCTTCCCGCTCGCCCGCCTGTACGACCAGTGGCAGTACCGGTGGACGGCCGCGCTGCTGACCGCCGTCGCGGTCGCCGGTGTCGTCCTCGTCGTGGCAGGCCTGTCGGACGAGAACGTACGGCTCGTGGTGGGCCTGGCCTGCGCCGCGGTGCTCTGGGGCTCCGCGTACCACGTGGCCGTACGGGGCTGACGGACCGCCGGGCCGTGGGGGCGGGCGCGTCGCCCCGTGAGCGAACGCGGAATTCTTCCGACGGCTTGCCGGAATGTTTTCCTTTTCCGCCGAGCTGTGAGGTCCATATTGCCCGGGATTCCCCTCGGGCGTCAGACCGTGCGGACGCCGACTGGCATTTATCGCCGCCCGGATGATGTTTTTCCGGCGCCCGGCCTTTCCTTGTCGTCCACAGGGATCGCCCATTCAGGGCTGTTCACCATGTCATTCCGCGCCGGATCATGCTGGTCTCCATCCCGTGCGTACGTCAGTGCGTCGTGAACCGCGCATGGAGCCGGCGGTGCCCTCAGCTCCCCCTGGCCGGCTAGCCGCATCCGGCCAGGCCAGGAACCTGCCCGGCGGGGAGTTGGCCACCCGACCGGGGCGGTCCGCGGCAGCGCCTACCCTTGTGGGCATGAGCAGCATCGACCGGAGCCAGTCAGTGGGCGGCACACGCACCTACGAAGTACGCACCTACGGGTGCCAGATGAACGTCCACGACTCCGAGCGATTGTCCGGACTGCTCGAGGACGCGGGCTACGTCCGCGCCCCCGAGGGCTCCGACGGCGACGCCGACGTCGTCGTCTTCAACACCTGCGCCGTCCGGGAGAACGCCGACAACAAGCTCTACGGCAATCTCGGCCACCTCGCTCCGAAGAAGGCGAGCCGCCCCGGCATGCAGATCGCGGTCGGCGGCTGCCTCGCGCAGAAGGACCGCGACACCATCGTCAAGCGGGCGCCCTGGGTCGACGTCGTCTTCGGCACGCACAACATCGGCAAGCTGCCTGTCCTGCTGGAGCGCGCCCGCGTGCAGGAGGAGGCGCAGGTCGAGATCGCCGAATCCCTCGAGGCGTTCCCCTCCACGCTGCCGACCCGGCGCGAGAGCGCCTACGCGGCCTGGGTGTCGATCTCCGTCGGCTGCAACAACACCTGCACCTTCTGCATCGTTCCGGCGCTGCGCGGCAAGGAGAAGGACCGCCGCCCGGGCGACATCCTCGCCGAGATCGAGGCCCTGGTCGGCGAGGGCGTATCCGAGATCACCCTGCTCGGTCAGAACGTCAACGCGTACGGCTCCGACATCGGCGACCGCGAGGCGTTCAGCAAGCTGCTGCGGGCCTGCGGCACGATCGACGGCCTGGAGCGCGTCCGCTTCACCTCGCCGCACCCGCGCGACTTCACCGACGACGTCATCGCCGCCATGGCCGAGACGCCCAACGTCATGCCGCAGCTCCACATGCCCCTGCAGTCCGGCTCCGACCCGGTGCTGAAGGCGATGCGCCGCTCCTACCGGCAGGAGCGCTACCTCGGCATCATCGAGAAGGTCCGCGCCGCCATCCCGCACGCGGCGATCAGCACCGACATCATCGTGGGCTTCCCCGGCGAGACCGAGGAGGACTTCCAGCAGACCCTGCACGTGGTGCGCGAGGCCCGCTTCGCGCAGGCGTTCACCTTCCAGTACTCCAAGCGTCCCGGCACCCCGGCCGCCGAGATGGACGGCCAGATCCCCAAGAAGGTCGTCCAGGAGCGCTACGAGCGCCTCGTCGCCCTCCAGGAGGAGATCTCCTGGGAGGAGAACAAGAAGCAGGTCGGCCGCACCGTGGAACTGATGGTCGCCGAGGGCGAGGGCCGCAAGGACGGCGCCACCCACCGCCTCTCGGGCCGCGCCCCCGACAGCCGCCTGGTGCACTTCACCAAGCCGGAGCAGGAGGTGCGCCCCGGCGACGTCGTCACCGTCGAGATCACGTACGCCGCCCCGCACCACCTCCTCGCCGAGGGCGCGGTGCTCGATGTGCGCCGCACCCGCGCGGGCGACGCCTGGGAGAAGCGGAACACCGAGAAGGCCGCCCGGCCCGCCGGTGTGCTGCTCGGTCTGCCCAAGGTGGGCGTGCCCGAGCCGCTGCCCGCGGTCGCCGGCGGCTGCGCCGTCGACTGACCCAGGTGGCGGGAGTGCCGCCGGGGGCCGCCGCAGTAGGCTGCTGATCATGCTTGTCGCCGCCGCAGTCTGCCCGTGCCCGCCGTTGCTCGTGCCCGAGGTCGCCGCAGGCGCCGCCCCCGAGCTGGACACCGCGCGGGCCGCCTGCACGGACGCCCTGGGCGTGCTCGCCGCCTCCCGGCCCGATCTGCTCGTGGTGGTCGGACCGGGCGACGGCGCGGGCCCCGAGAGCTACCCGGAAGGCACCCCGGGGACCTTCAAGGGCTTCGGCGTCGACATGGACGTACGGCTGGGACGGGCCCGGGACGACGGGCCGGCCGGGCGGGAACTCCCGTACGGGCCGGCCATCGGCGCCTGGCTGCTGAGCCGCACCGGATGGGCGGACGCCCCCGTCGAGGCACTGGCCGTGGGAGAGGACCTCACGCCCGAGCGGTGCACCGAGGCGGGCGAGGCCCTGGCCCGACGGGCGGAGCGGGTGGCGCTGCTGGTGATGGGTGATGCCAGTGCGTGCCGCACGCTCAAGGCGCCCGGCTATCTCGACGAGCGCGCGGCCCCCTACGACGCGGAACTCGCGCGCGCCCTGGGCGCGGCCGACACCGGGGCCCTGCGGGCACTGGACGCCGGACCGGCCCGCGAGCTGAAGGTGTCCGGCCGGGCACCCTGGCAGGTGCTCGCCGGCGCGGCGGCCGGCAATCCCCGGCTGTCCGGCACACTGCTCTACGACGACGCCCCCTACGGGGTCGGCTACCTCGTGGCCACCTGGTCGTAGCCGCCCGCCGTGGGCCGGGCGCGGCGGACGGCCGGAAGCGCTCGACGTGCTCCGCGGCCGTCCGACGGTGAGCCGCTCAGGGCGTGGGCGGCGGAGTGCTCGTGCCGCCCCCCTCCGCGCCGGGATCGTTCTTGTGCGCGAGCCGGTCCACGGCGCCCTTGGCCTTGCCCGTGCCCGACTGGATCTTGTCGCTGTACTTGCCCTTGGTCCGCTCGTCGACGGTCCGGGCGGCCTTGTCCAGGCCCTGCTGGATCTTGCCCTCGTGCTGCTGCGCGAGGCCGGAGACCTTGTCCTTGGCGGGGCCGAGTCTGGCCTTCAGGTTGTCCAGGAGACCCATGTTCTACCTTCCCTCGCGGCGATCTGTGTGCGGGCTGTGCGACCGGTTCCGAACGGCTGTGTCCGGGCGTGTGCCCGGGTTCGCCCGGCTGATGCCGACCGGTGTGCGGCTGGTGCCCGGCCGGTGCCCGGACCATGTGCGGGCTATGTACGGGCGCCCTCACCGGCCTCGCTGTCGGCGGCCTCGGCGGACTGCTGCTTCGGGATCTCGACGGTGTCGGTACCGGGGACCTCCTTGGCCCTGTGCTCCGCCGGCCCGGTGGACTCCGGCGCCCCGGCCGACTCCTTCGGCTCCGCGGCCCCGGTCGAGTCCTCCGTACCGGTGCCGGCCGCCGCTTCGTCGGCCCGGGCCTCCGCGGCCCGCGTCTCCTCCGTGGCCTTCGACCTACGGAAAATCCGTGCGAAAACTCCCATATCCACTCCATACGTTACTCGTGCGGGTGGCATCCCGCGTAGCCCGGTGTGTCCGTTCGTGTGACCCGGGCCGCCGCGACCGCGATCGGGGCGGCAGGGATCCCGCCACGGGCAACGACCGGGCGGCGGCCGTGTCACGTAACCCGATCGAGGATGGGGTGCGAGGTTTGCGAGACTGGATCAGTGAGCAGCGCACCCCATGCCCCCCGCGTCATCGCCGTCGTCGGCCCCACCGCGGCCGGAAAGTCCGATCTGGGCGTTTTCCTGGCCCGGCGGCTCGGCGGTGAAGTCGTCAACGCCGACTCCATGCAGCTCTACCGGGGGATGGACATCGGCACCGCCAAACTGACGCCCGAGGAGCGCGGTGGCGTCCCGCACCACCTGCTCGACATCTGGGACGTCACCGTCGCCGCGTCCGTCGCCGAGTACCAGCGGCTGGCCCGGGAGCGGATCGACGCGCTGCTCGCCGAGGGACGCTGGCCCGTCCTCGTCGGCGGCTCCGGCCTCTACGTCCGCGGCGCCGTCGACAACCTGGAGTTCCCCGGCACCGACCCCGAGGTCAGGGCCCGGCTGGAGGAGGAGCTCACCCTGCGCGGTCCGGGAGCGCTGCACGCCCGCCTCGCCGTGGCGGACCCCGAGGCCGCGAGGGTGATCCTGCCGGGCAACGGCCGCCGTATCGTCCGCGCGCTCGAGGTCATCGAGATCACCGGACGACCCTTCACGGCGAACCTCCCCGGCCACGACTCGGTCTACGACACCGTCCAGATCGGCGTCGACGTGCCCCGCCCCGAGCTGGACGAGCGCATCGCCCGCCGGGTCGACCGGATGTGGGAGGCCGGTCTCGTGGAGGAAGTGCGCGCACTGGAGGCGCGGGGGTTGCGCGAGGGGCGTACGGCGTCGCGCGCACTCGGCTACCAGCAGGTGCTCGCCGCGCTCGCCGGGGAATGCACCCTCGAGGAGGCCCGGAACGAGACCGTCCGTGCCACCAAGCGCTTCGCGCGCCGTCAGGATTCATGGTTCAGGCGCGATCCCCGGGTGCACTGGTTGAGTGGGGCCGCGGCGGACCTGACGGAACTTCCGCAGCTCGCGTCGTCGTTGGTCGAACGACCGGTTACAGCCTGATCACGTCCTGGCATCGGGACGCCCAGGCCGTCATCGGGGCCTGTGACGCCGTGCCATCATCGAGCTTCGATCGACCAAGTGGAGTCCTAGTTGGGAGGGCGCGTGGCGATGGAGGCCGGCCCTCGCGACACCGCACACGGCACCGAACACCTCACCACCGAGCGGGGTGCGGCGGAGCAGGAGACGACCGACCGTCTCAGTCCGGACGGACCGGACGAGACGCAGGGCGGTGTGACCGACGACGGCCCCGAGCCGGACGAGATGTTCGCGGGCGGGGACGAGGTCGAGGTCGAGCTGCGCCCGCAGCGCAGACTCCGCATCTGGCAGCTCGCGCCCATCGTCGGACTGGCCGCGCTCGGCTCTCTGATGTTCGCCTTCCCGCTCGCCTTCGACTTCGGCGACAGCGGCGCCGTGATCGCCATGCTGGGCCTGCTGATCTGCTCCTGCGCGGCCGGCTGGGGCATGATGGCCGCCCGCAGGGTCGGCTCCACCTGGCCGGGCCTCCCGCCCCGCGGCGCGGGCCGCAGACCCGACTGGCGCGTAGTGGCCGCGTACGCGGTGATGGTCGCGGCGGCGGTGGCCCTGGCGGTATGGCGGGTGGCCCGCCTCCGCTGAGCAACGCTTCTGGGGGCGCGGGACTACGACGCGACACCCGACCGGCGCGGAGCCACTGATCAGCACGTGGCCGTGTCGATGCGTGTGCGCGACAAGCCCCCACCGGCCCGCACGGAGCCACAGCCTCGCGGCGCCGCCATTCCCGCGTTCTCGTAGGATCGGAAGATGCTCCCCTTCCTCAAGGGCCACGGCACGGAGAACGACTTCGTGATCGTCCCGGACCCCGAGAACGCCCTCGACCTGCCCCCGGCCGCCGTCGCCGCACTGTGCGACCGCCGCGCCGGCATCGGCGGCGACGGACTGCTGCACGTGGTGCGCTCCGAGGCCCACCCCGAGGCACGGTCGATGGCGGCCGAGGCCGAGTGGTTCATGGACTACCGCAACGGCGACGGCTCCGTCGCGGAGATGTGCGGCAACGGAGTGCGCGTGTTCGCGCGCTACCTCCAGCGCGCCGGACACGTCGGTGAAGGAGACATCGCCGTCGCCACGCGCGGGGGAGTGAAGACCGTGCACATCGCCAAGGACGGTGACATCACCGTCGGCATGGGCCGCGCACTGCTCCCCGACGGCGACGTCACCGTGCGCGTCGGCGAGCGCAGCTGGCCCGCGCGGAACGTGAACATGGGCAACCCGCACGCCGTGGCCTTCGTGGACGACCTCGCCCACGCGGGCGACCTCTTCACCCCGCCGCCGTTCACCCCGGCCGCCGCCTACCCGGACGGGGTGAACGTGGAGTTCGTCGTCGACCGCGGCCCCCGGCACGTGGCACTGCGGGTGCACGAGCGCGGATCCGGCGAGACCCGCTCCTGCGGCACGGGCGCGTGCGCGGTCGCCGTGGCCACCGCCCGCCGCGACGGCGCCGACCCGGCCGTCACCGGCACCCCGGCGACGTACACCGTGGATGTGCCCGGCGGCACCCTCGTGATCACCGAACGGCCCGACGGCGAGATCGAGATGACCGGCCCGGCGGTGATCGTCGCCGAGGGCGTCATCGAATCCGAGTGGCTGGAGAACGCCCTGCGCTGACCGGAGCGCAGACTCGGTATCGCAGCCTCCCAACCGGCCAGTGGTCGCATCCGCAGGGTCGGGAAGGATTCCGCCTTCAAGATCATGGCGTGACCGCCGTCCGGTGGCGTGAAAGGGGCCCGCGAAGGCCATCGCTCGAAGGGGTGATCCGTTTCACGCTCGGCCGGAGGCGGTCGGTCCGAGGGGGTCCGGGTCGGTAGCATCAAGCACCGGCCCGGACGGGGGACGAACGCCGTCCCCTGAGCCCGAGTCCGCCCTGGGGCACGCCGTCCGCCGGTCCACGCAGCCGGAGGTGCCCATGAACGCGGAGGCCGCGAATCCTGCGACCCCAGGCTCTGTGACAGCTGGTCACGTCACACCGAGCGGATCGCGCAGGAAGTCCCGCCCCCGGCTCGACCTGCGCCGGCTGGGCCGTGCCGCGCTGCTCGGCTCCACCGGCCGCGACCGGCTACCCGACGCCATCGGGCACGTGGCCGACGCCCATCGCGCCCACTACCCCGACGCCGACCTCGAACCCCTGCGCCGGGCCTATGTGTTGGCCGAGTCGTCCCACCGCGGCCAGATGCGCAAGAGCGGCGAGCCGTACATCACGCACCCCCTCGCCGTGACCCTGATCCTCGCCGAACTCGGCGCCGAGACGACCACGTTGACCGCCTCCCTGCTCCACGACACCGTCGAGGACACGGATGTGACGCTCAATCAGGTGAGAGAGCAGTTCGGCGAGGAGGTCCGCTACCTCGTCGACGGCGTCACCAAGCTGGAGAAGGTCGACTACGGCGCCGCCGCCGAGCCGGAGACCTTCCGCAAGATGCTCGTCGCCACCGGCAACGACGTACGCGTGATGTCGATCAAACTCGCCGACCGGCTGCACAACATGCGCACCCTCGGGGTGATGCGCCCCGAGAAGCAGGAACGCATCGCCAAGGTGACACGTGACGTACTCATCCCGCTCGCCGAACGGCTCGGCGTCCAGGCGCTCAAGACGGAACTGGAAGACCTGGTCTTCGCCATCCTGCACCCCGACGAGTACGCGCACACACGGGAGTTGATCGTCCGCAACGCCGCCCGTGCGGACGACCCGCTCGCCGAGGTCGCGGACGACGTGCGCAAGGTGCTCCGCGAGTCCGACATCACCGCCGAAGTCCTCATCCGGCCGCGTCACTTCGTCTCCGTGCACCGTGTGTCCCGCAAACGCGGCCCGCTGAGCGGCGCCGACTTCGGCCGCCTCCTCGTTCTGGTCAACGAGGACGCCGACTGCTACGGCGTCCTGGGCGAGCTGCACACCTGTCTGACGCCGGTGGTCTCGGAGTTCAAGGACTTCATCGCCGTACCGAAGTTCAACCTGTACCAGTCGCTGCACACCGCGGTGGCCGGCGAGGACGGCCAGGTCGTCGAGGTCCTGATCCGCACCCACCAGATGCACAAGGTCGCCGAGGCCGGAGTCGTCGCCCTCGGCAACCCCTACGCAGGGTCCCCCGAGGAGCAGTCCGCCGGCGACGGCGAACGTGTCGATCCCACCCGGCCCGGCTGGCTCTCCCGGCTCCTGGACTGGCAGCGGGCCGCGCCCGACCCCGACACCTTCTGGTCGACCCTGCGCGAGGACCTCGCCCAGGACCGCGAGATCACCGTCTTCCGGCCCGACGGGGGCACGCTGGGCCTGCCCGAGGGGGCGACCTGCGTGGACGCCGCCTACGCGCAGTACGGCGAGGACGCCCACGCGTGCATCGGCGCCAGGGTCAACGGCCGGCTGGCGACACTGAGCACCGTCCTCAAGGACGGTGACACCGTCCAGTTGCTCATGGGCCAGGACGCGGCCTCCGAGCCCTCCAGGGAGTGGCTGGAGCACGCCCACACCCCCGCCGCGCGGATCGCCATCCAGCGGTGGCTGTCCGCCCACCCCGCACCGGACGAGGCTCCCGAGACCGAACCGGAGGAACTCGCCCGGCCGCTCGCCGGCGACCCCGCCCCGGCACCGGCCCCCGGCCGGCCCCCGGCCGCGCAGGTTCTGTCCGACCGGGCAGGCGCGACCGTACGTCTCGCCGGCTGCTGTACGCCCGTACCGCCCGACGAGGTGACCGGCTTCGCCGTGCGCGGGGGAGCGGTCACCGTGCACCGGGCCGGGTGCCCTGCGGTGGCGCGTATGAGGAGCGCGGGGCGCGCCGAGGTCGGCGTGCGCTGGGGAGAGGGCGCCGAGTGCCGGGTCACGCTGGTCGCGGAGTCGTTCGTCCGCCCGCATCTGCTCGCGGACCTCACCGAGGCCATGGCCCTCGAAGGCGCCGAGATCGTCTCCGCGACCGTCGAACCCCCGGACCGGCAGCAGGTACGCCACACCTACACCGTGCAGCTCCCGGACGCCGCCCGGCTGCCCGCCCTCATGCGCGCGATGCGTGATGTGGCGGGCGTCTACGACGTGAGCCGGGCCCAGCGACAGGCCTCGGGCGCGTGACGGTGGGGCGGAGCCTCCAAGCGGCGGTGTGATTACCCGATCGAGTGTTCCGGGAGCGCGCCGTTTTTATGGTGCTTCCGCGCGCTGATAGCCGTGGTGGATGCCCACCCCCCACACTCCTGACCCGCACGACCGCGCCGTCCCGCCCCCGGTCCCCGGAAGCGACGCGTCACAGGCCCGTCCGGCACCCGGCCGTGTCCCGCCCAGCCAGCCGCCACCGGGCAGCACCGGCTCCTTCGACGGCCCTCTCTCCGCCGGCCGGTTTTCAGCAACCCAGGACCGGCCGGACGAGCCCTTCGACCACGACCCCCGGGACCGGGCGGACGCCCCTGACGGCCGGCCACCGGTCAGCCACGCTCTTCGAGCCCTGGTGCCCGACGTCCGCGCACCCCACGACCGGACGCGCGCCGGCCACCCCGCCCACGTCCCCTCACCGGATCACCCGGCCGCCGAGTCCCGGGCACGCCGCAGTCGGGCGGCCCGGGGCCGGGGTGTTCGTGCCGTGGGCGGTCAGGCGCGGCGGCGACGGGCGGCCGCGGCGCTGACCGCCTCCGCCGTCTCCGTCTGCCTCGTCGCCGCGAGCGCTCCGGCCGTTCCGCTCGGCATCGGCGACCGGCTCTTCCCGTACCTGGGCAACCCCGGCTACGACGTCCTGTCGTACGACATCGCCCTCACCTACTCCGGGCGCAACGACCGGCCGCTCGAAGCCGTCACCACGATCGACGCCCGGATCACCGCCGACCTGGACCGGATTAACCTCGACTTCGCTCACGGCACGGTCCGCTCGGTCGAGGCCGACGGCGACCCGGCCGGCTTCGCCCGTGCCGGAGAGGATCTGGTGATCACGCCGGAGGACGTTCCGGACGAGGGCGAACGGACCAGGATCACCGTCCGGCACACCAGCGACCCCGTCGCCGCCGAGGACCGCGAGGGCGGCTGGGTGCGCACCGCGGACGGGCTCGCCATGGCCAACCAGGCCGACGCCGCCCACCTGGTCTTCCCGTGCAACGACCATCCCTCCGACAAGGCGATGTTCACCTTCCGGATCACCGCCCCCGACAGCCGGACAGTCGTCGCGGGCGGCATGCCGGCCGGGGTCGACCGCACGCGCGGGACCGCCACATGGACGTACCGGACCGGCCACCCCATGGCCACCGAACTCGCCCAGGTCTCCATCGGCCGCTCCACGGTCCTGCGCCGCACCGGCCCGCACGGGCTGCCCCTGCGGGACGTCGTCCCCACCGCCCACCGTGCCGACCTCGAACAGTGGCCGGCGAAGACCCCCGCCCAGATCTCCTGGATGGAGGAGAGAGTCGGCCGCTACCCGTTCGAGACCTACGGTCTGCTCCTCGCAGACGCCTCCACCGGTTTCGCCCTGGAGACCCAGACCCTCTCCCTCTTCGAACGGGAGCTGTTCACCGACCCCGCCCTCCCCGCCTGGTACGTCGAATCGATCATGGTGCATGAACTGGCCCACCAGTGGTTCGGCAACAGCGTCAGTCCCCGCACCTGGTCCGACCTGTGGCTAGGCGAGGGCCACGCCACCTGGTACGAGGCGCTGTACGCCGAGGAACGGGGCGGCAGAACCCTGGACGACCGCATGAAGGCCGCCTACGAGGCGTCCGACGGCTGGCGCGCGGACGGCGGACCTCCGGCCGCGCCCCGTCCCCCGGAACCCGGCCGGAAGATCGGCATCTTCCGGCCGAACGTCTACGACGGCGCCGCCCTCGTGCTGTACGCCCTGCGCGAGACGATCGGCCGCCGGGCCTTCGAACGCCTGGAGCGCGACTGGACCACCCGCCACCGGAACGGCACGGCCGGCACCTCCGACTTCGTCCGCCTGGCCTCCCGCGTCGCCGGACGCGACCTGACCGGCTTCCTGCACCCGTGGCTGTACGGCACCACGACCCCGCCGATGCCCGGCCACCCCGAATGGACGTCGGACGCCCGTTCCACGACACCCGCCCTGCGGCCGGTCACCCCCGGGCATCGACCGGACGGGAGCGGGGAATAACACGATGACGAGACGGGCCGTACCGTGCGACCATCGTCAGGTCCGCACGGCACGGGACCGGGAATCTCCCGGGCGCCCCGGACGTTGAGGACAGTGACGGAGTGTCCCCCGGACCGGCTCCGTCGCCGACGGACCACCGACGACGTAAGGACCCAATGACCTCCTCTTCTTCCCCTTCCCAGGACACCAAGCGCCTCGCGCACACCCACCCCGAGGGTCTTCGGGCCGATGCCCTGATGGAAGAGGACGTCGCCTGGAGCCTCGATGTCGACGGAGAGCGGGACGGCGACCAGTTCGACCGCTCCGAGCGCGCGGCCCTGCGCCGTGTCGCGGGCCTCTCCACCGAGCTCGAGGACGTCACCGAGGTCGAGTACCGGCAGCTCCGCCTGGAGCGCGTCGTACTCGTCGGAGTGTGGACCTCGGGAACCGTGCAGGACGCGGAGAACTCCCTGGCAGAGCTCGCCGCCCTCGCGGAGACGGCCGGCGCCCTCGTCCTCGACGGTGTGATCCAGCGCCGCGACAAGCCCGACGCCGCCACCTACATCGGCTCCGGCAAGGCGCAGGAACTGCGCGACGTCGTGCTGGATACGGGCGCGGACACCGTCATCTGTGACGGTGAGCTCAGCCCCGGCCAGCTGATCCACCTCGAGGACGTCGTCAAGGTCAAGGTCATCGACCGTACGGCCCTGATCCTCGACATCTTCGCCCAGCACGCCAAGTCCCGAGAGGGCAAGGCGCAGGTGGCGCTCGCGCAGATGCAGTACATGCTGCCGCGACTGCGCGGCTGGGGTCAGTCGCTGTCCCGGCAGATGGGCGGCGGCAAGGGCGGCGGCCTCGCCACCCGTGGTCCCGGTGAGACCAAGATCGAGACGGACCGGCGGCGGATCCGCGAGAAGATGGCGAAGATGCGCCGGGAGATCGCGGAGATGAAGACCGGCCGCGAGATCAAGCGCCAGGAGCGCAAGCGCCACAAGGTGCCGTCCGTCGCCATCGCGGGCTACACCAACGCCGGCAAGTCCTCGCTGCTCAACCGCCTCACGGGCGCGGGCGTGCTGGTCGAGAACGCCCTGTTCGCGACCCTCGACCCGACCGTGCGCCGGGCCGAGACCCCGAGCGGACGGCTGTACACGCTGGCCGACACGGTCGGCTTCGTCCGGCACCTGCCGCACCACCTGGTCGAGGCGTTCCGCTCCACCATGGAGGAGGTCGGCGACGCCGACCTGATCCTGCACGTGGTGGACGGTTCACACCCGGTCCCGGAGGAGCAGCTGGCCGCCGTGCGCGAGGTGATCAGGGACGTCGGCGCCACCGGCGTACCCGAGATCGTCGTGATCAACAAGGCCGACGCGGCCGACCCGCTGACCCTGCAGCGGCTGCTGCGGGTGGAGAAGCGCTCCATCGCGGTCTCGGCCCGCACCGGCCGGGGCATCACGGAACTGCTGGCACTGATCGACGACGAACTGCCCCGCCCGTCCGTGGAGATCGAGGCACTCGTGCCCTACACCCACGGCAAGCTGGTCGCCCGCGCCCACGACGAGGGCGAGGTGATCTCCGAGGAGCACACCACGGAGGGCACCCTGCTCAAGGTGCGGGTGCACGAGGAACTGGCGGCGGAACTCACGCCGTACGTCCCGACCCCGGCCGGCTGAACCACGCACGGCAGAGCGAAGGCCCGCCCCCTGCTCAACACAGGGAGGCGGGCCTTCCTCATGCGCGGATCACTGACCGCCGTACGTCTTGCTCATGTTCTGGTACAGCGCTTCGGCGTCCTCACCGAGCTGCGGGCCCGCCAGCCAGGTGTTGTCCGTCGGGCCGATGGAGGTGTTGGAGACCAGCACCGTCTCACCGTTCAGCACCCGGAACCAGCCGCCGCCGGACGAACCGCCGGTCATGGAGCAGCCGATCCGGTACATCGTCGGCAGGCCCGAACCGAGCGAGAACCGGCCCGGGGCGTCGAGGCACTTGAACATCTGCAGGCCGTTGTAGGGAGGCGCCGCCGGGTAGCCCCAGGCACCCATCCGGCCCGCCTGCGCCGCGGACGGCGCGGAGAAGTCCACGTCCAGCGCGGCGCCGACCGTCTCCTCCAGCGACTTCGAGCCCTGCTCCGGCTTCACATGCAACACGGCGTAGTCGTACGCCGCCCCGTCGCCGCCGGACGACGAACCGCCCTGGATCCAACCGTTGGACGTCGAGGCCCAGTCCGCCCACCAGTTGCCGTAGGGGGCCATCTCGGCCGGGCTCGCGTTGCTCAGCTCCGCCTCGGACTTGCCGAGGTCGTTGTAGGCCGGGACGAAGGCGAGGTTGCGGTACCAGCCGCCGTTGCCACCCGCGTGCACACAGTGGCCGGCCGTCCAGACGAGGTTGGACCTGCCCGGATGGTTGACGTCCTTGATGACCGTGCCGGAACACACGGCCGGGCCGTCCGGGGAGTCGAAGAACACCTTGCCGACCGGTGCCGCGTTGTCGTGGTACGGCGTCTTCTCGGCCGCCGCCCGGACGGGAGCGGGCTCCGGGTCACTGACCCCCTGGGCCGCCTGGGCGTCCTTGACCGTGACGGTCTTGTCGGCCTCCTCGGCGGAGCGCATCCGCTCCGGCTTCCACAGGCCCTCGATCACCGGGTTGACGAAGTCCTCGGCCTCTCTGAGCCACTTGTCCTTGTCCCAGTCCTCCCAGCCGCCGTCCTTCCACTTGTCGACGTCGATCCCGTGCTCCTTGAGCTTGTCCGCGATGTCGGACGGGATCGTCACCTTGCCGCCGTCGCCGTCGGCTGCCTGGGACGCGGTGGCGTCGGGCTTGTCGTCGGCCTTGTTCTCCTCCGAACCGCCGCACGCGGTCGCCGTGAGCGCCAGCGAGGCGACGAGCCCCACTGCGCCGAGGACGGTGCGACGGCCACGCCCGACCGGCGCGGACGTACGTATGGAACGCATGGTGCGATGACCCCCCGTTTAAGCGAATGACTGCCCTGCCGCGCGGACGCCCGGCACCGCTGCCGGGACCCCGCCCGGTCCCGTGCGCCTGACGGCACGGGACCGGGCACACCGGTCACTGACCGGCGAACTTCCCGCTGACCGCGTCGTACACGCCCTTGGCCTCGTCGCCCAGTCGCGGACCGGCCAGCCAGCCCGACGTGACCGGGCCGATGGAGGTGTTGGACACCAGCGCCGGCTTTCCGTCCGAGGACGTCGTGACCCAGCCGCCACCGGACGAACCGGCGGTCATGCTGCACCCGATGCGGTACATCGTCGGGTCCGACTGGTTGAGCGACAGCCGTCCCGGCTTGTCCTGGCAGCGGTAGAGCGTCTGTCCCTCGTACGGCGGGGCGGCCGGGTAGCCGATCGCCGTCAAGTCCTTCACCTTCGGCACAGCGGGAGCGTTGAAGTCCACCGGAAGCGCCGAACCGACGGTCTCCTCCAGCGACTTGCCGTCGCCGCCCTTCTCCGGCGTCACATGGATGACCGCGAAGTCGTACGAGGCTCCGTCACCGCCCGTCGAGCCGCCCTGCTCGATCCACTGGTCCGAGGTCTGCGCCCAGTCGCCCCACCAGACACCGTAGGGAGCGACCTCCTCCTTGGTGGCAGTCTCCAGCTCCTTCGCCGACTTGCCGCCGTCGTTGTACGACGGCACGAACGCGATGTTGCGGTACCAGCCGCCCTTCTTGCCCGCGTGCACGCAGTGCCCCGCCGTCCACACCATGTTGGACTTGCCCGGGTTGGCCGGGTCCTGCACGACCGTCGCCGAGCACACCATCGTGCCCTCGGGGGAGTCGAAGAACACCTTGCCCGCCGTGGGCGCGTTGGCGTGGTACGAGGCCGGAATCGCCTCGGCCTGCACCGGCTCCGGGGTCGGGTCCGTCACGCCCTGGTCACCGGAGATGTCGCTCTCGTCGACCCCCTGGTCGGGCTCCTCGGCGTCCCGCATGCGGTCCGGGTCCCACAGGCCCTCGATGATCGGGTTGACGTAGTCCTGGGCCTCGCGCAGCCAGTCGTCCTTGCTCCAGTCCTTCCAGGCGCCGTCCTTCCACTTGTCGATGTCGATCCCGTGTTCCTTGAGCTGGTCCTTGATGTCGTCCGGGATCTTGAGCTTGCCGTCGTCGGCCGCGGCGGTCGCCGACCCCTCGCCCCCCGCGTCGGCGTCGCCCGAATCGCAGGCGGTGGCGGTGAGGGCGAGCGCAGAGGCGAGCGCGACAGCGGCCAGAACGGGGGAGGTCCGGCGAGCCCTCCCCCCTCGCCGAGCGGTGAACGACGGACGTATGGATCGCATGATCTGACTCCCCCTGGAATGAACGAACTTGGCGCTTCGGCCGTGTTCCCGCCCGATCCGCACCGGATCCGAGAGGCGCTCCCACGGCCTTCGGGAACGGCATCACACACTATGCGCTCGCCGTGGGGGACGTCCGACGGAACGGCAACGGTTCGGCTACAAGCCGTCTGACCTGGCCGATCGTCCGGAGATCGGCCGATTTGAGGCCGGTGCCCCCGAGTTGCCGGCCCACCCGGCCAGGGATCCCGGGGGCATCCCGTAACCCGGCGGGCGGTCCGGGGTTGGTAGCTGTGAGGGGCCGCCGCCCGCGCGCGGATTCCCCCTTGTCACCACTTCACCTACCGTCACCAGCCGCACCGGACGCCCCGTCTCTCCGATCGCCGTCGAGCCCGGCCGGGCCGGCGGCCGGACACCGTGTCCCCGGACCCTCACCGCACCACCCGGACCGCTCCCCGAGGACCTGCCCTTGCACACCACCCCCACACCGGCCGACCGCACCAACTCCCTGGTTCCCCACCAGGACGGGAAGCCGCCCCTCACCGAGTGGCTCACGAGTACCGGCACCAGCCCTCTGGACCACCCCGACCCCGACACGGCGGCGCAGGCGGCGGGCGTGGAGAACCTCCTGCGCTGCTGGGTGCGCGAGACCGGCGTTCCCGCCCCGGACGGTGACGTGCTGCGTCTCTCCCTCCCGGCCGACGGCATGGCCCTGCTCGTCCCCGTCCTGTACTGGTCCCCGACCGGCCTGCACCGCTTCGGCCTCCCCCGTCTGGCCGACGCCCCGGCTTCCGCGCCACCGGTCGACGCGGTCCTGCTCGCCGCCCTCCTCGGCCGGGAGAACGCCGGAGCCCACAGCCGGGCGAACGCCGCCCTTCTCGGCCGGGAGAACACCGGCAGCCACAGCCGAGGGAACGCCGCTCTCCTCGGCCGGAGCAACACCGGCGGCCACAGCCGGGAGTACGTCAGCAGCCACCAACCGGTAGGTCCGTCGGCCGACGACGGCACCGCCCTCGTCGCGCGCGTCGCCGACTCCGTTCGGCGAGTCGCCGCCTTCCTCAGCGACCGCCGTGAGAACACCGCCGACCACCCCGATCTCTTCCTCGCCGCGGAACAGGCACTCGTCCTCGGGCATCCGCTGCACCCGGACCCGAAGAGCCGTGACGGCCTCTCCGACGCCGAAGCACAGCGGTACTCGCCCGAGTCGCGCGGCTCCTTTCCCCTGCACTGGATCGCCATCGCCCCCTCTCTGCTCGCCACCGGCTCCGCCTGGACCGAACGCGGACGCCCCGTCACCGCGACCCACCTCACCGCACGTCTCGCCGGCACCGGACTGCCGCTGCCCGACGGCTATGCCGTGCTGCCCCTGCACCCCTGGCAATGGCGCCAACTCCACCTCCGCCCCGAACCCCACGCCCTGCTGGGCGCCGGACTGCTCCGCGACCTCGGTGCTCACGGCGCTCCCTGGTTTCCCACCTCCTCCGTACGCACCGTCCACCGCACCGGCGCTCCCGCGATGCTGAAACTGTCACTGGGCCTGCGCATCACCAACTCCCGCCGCGAGAACCTCCGCAAGGAACTCCACCGAGGTGTCGAGGTCCACCGACTCCTGCGCACCGGACTGTCCCAGCAGTGGCGGGCCGCACACCCGGGCTTCGACATCGTCCGCGACCCGGCTTGGATCGCCGTCAACACACCGGACGGTGACCCCGTGCCGGGACTCGACGCCGTGATCCGGCACAACCCCTTCCAGCCGCTCGACGACGTCACCTGCGTCGCCGGTCTCGTCTCGCCGCGCCCCCGACCCGACGGCCGTACGGTGTCCCGGCTGGCCGAGATCGTCGCCCGCCTCGCCGCCCGAACGGGACGACCGTCCGGAGCCGTTGCCGCCGAGTGGTTCCTGCGGTACCTCGAGCACGTGATGCGGCCCGTGCTGTGGCTGGACGGAGAGGCCGGAATCGCCCTCGAGGCACATCAGCAGAACACCCTGCTCCTGCTGGACAGCGACGGTTGGCCTGCGGGCGGCCGCTACCGGGACAACCAGGGCTACTACTTCCGCGAGTCGCGACGCGCGGAACTCGACGCCCGGCTCCCCGGCATCGGCAAGCACAGCGACACCTTCGTCTCCGACGATGTCACCGACGAACGCTTCGCCTACTACCTCGGCATCAACAACGTCTTCGGTCTCGTCGGAGCCCTGGGATCCCAGCGCCTGGCCGACGAACGGCTGCTGCTCGCCGCCCTCCGCAGATTCCTCGCCGGAGTTTCCACCGGGCCCGCCCGCACGCGCAGCACGCTGCCTGCCCGCCTGCTCGACTCACCCGTCCTGCGCTGCAAGGCGAATCTGCTGACCCGCCTGCACGGCCTCGACGAACTCGTCGGCCCGGTCGACACCCAGTCCGTCTATGTCACCATCACCAACCCCCTCCACTCGTGATCTCCGCCCACATCGGCGACTGGGGCCCCGTCTGCACCCCCGCGGGCCGCTTCCGGCTCGCCCCTGTCCGTATCGAACGCGATCTGCCCGTCCTGGCACGGTGGATGAACGACCCCGCTGTCGCCCGGTTCTGGGAACTCGCAGGACCGCCGGCCGTGACGGCCGACCACATCCGGTCCCAACTCGCCGATGCGGGACGCAGCGTCCCGTGCATAGGCGTGCTGGACGGTATGCCGATGAGCTACTGGGAGATCTACCGCGCGGATCTCGACCCCCTGGCCCACCACTATCCGGCCCGACCGCACGACACGGGTCTGCACGTCCTCATCGGTGCCGTCGGCGACCGCGGGCGAGGCCTGGGCAGCATTCTGCTCAGAGCGGTCGCCGACCTCGCCCTGGCCAGAAGGCCCGCCTCACCACGTGTCGTCGCGGAGCCCGACCTTCGCAACATTCCCTCCGTCACCGCCTTCCTCAACGCCGGCTTCTACTTCTCGGCCGAGACCACCATGCCCACCAAACGAGCCGCCCTCATGGTCCGCGACCGGTCCCTGTGTCATCTGATGTAGCGCTCCGTCACTGCTCTTTCACATGTGGTACACCGGCCGCGCCGTCGCGGTTCCCACTCGTGCCGCGGCAATTTCCCGGCCGGCGGCTCCGCACCAGCGGTACGGCCGGGGGGCCGCACCCACCCGTCACCCCTCGCCCCGCCTCGCAGAGGAGCCCCGTCTTGATCGCACCTCCGGCGTTCGCCGTGATCGCACGAATGTCAGTGCCGGGTCGTAGGGTGGTCGCGCTATGACGAAGCCCTCACTCCCCGAACTCCTGCACGCTGCCGTCACCGCCGTCGGCGGTACGGAGCGTCCCGGCCAGGTGACCATGGCCGAAGCCGTCGCCGAGGCGATCGACGACAGCGCCCATCTGCTGGTCCAGGCCGGCACCGGAACCGGAAAGTCACTCGGATATCTGGTGCCCGCTCTCGCGCAGGGGGAGCGGGTCGTCGTGGCGACGGCCACGCTGGCCCTGCAGCGCCAGCTGGTGGAGCGAGACCTGCCGCGCACGGTGGATGCCCTGCATCCCCTGCTGCGCCGCCGCCCGGAGTTCGCGATGCTCAAGGGCCGTTCCAACTACCTGTGTCTGCACCGGCTCCACGAGGGCGTGCCCCAGGACGAGGAGGAAGGCCTCTTCGACCAGTTCGAGGCGGCCGCGCCCACCAGCAAACTGGGCCAGGACCTCCTGCGTCTGCGTGACTGGTCCGACGAGACGGAGACCGGAGACCGCGACGACCTCACGCCGGGCGTGTCCGACCGGGCCTGGTCCCAGGTGTCGGTGTCGTCCCGGGAGTGCCTGGGCGCCACGAAGTGCGCCTACGGCGCCGAGTGCTTCGCCGAGGCGGCCCGCGAGCGCGCCAAGCTGGCCGAGGTGATCGTCACCAATCACGCCCTGCTCGCGATCGACGCCATCGAGGGCGCGCCGGTTCTGCCGCAGCACGAGGTGCTGATCGTCGACGAGGCCCATGAGCTGGTGTCCAGGGTCACTGGAGTCGCCACGGGAGAGCTCACCCCCGGGCAGGTCAACCGGGCCGTGCGGCGCGCGGCGAAGCTGGTCAACGAGAAGGCGGCCGACCAGCTCCAGACCGCAGCCGAAGGGTTCGAGCGGCTGATGGAGCTGGCTCTCCCCGGCCGGCTGGAGGAGATCCCGGAGGATCTCGGATACGCGCTGATGGCGCTGCGCGATGCCTGCCGCACCGTGATCTCCGCGATCGGGAGCACCCGGGACAAGTCCGTCCAGGACGAGGACGCGGTCCGTAAGCAGGCACTGGCCTCGGTGGAGAGCGTCCACGACGTGGCCGAGCGGATCACCCACGGTTCGGAATGGGACGTGGTCTGGTACGAGCGGCATGACCGCTTCGGCGCGTCCCTGCGCGTCGCCCCCATGTCCGTCTCGGGACTGCTGCGGGAGAAGCTCTTCACGGACCGCTCCGTCGTCCTGACCTCCGCGACGCTGAAGCTGGGCGGCGACTTCAACGGGGTGGGTGCGTCCCTGGGGCTCGGCCCCGAGGGCACCGAAGGGGACGACCTTCCGCAGTGGAAGGGTGTCGACGTCGGTTCGCCGTTCGACTACCCCCGGCAGGGCATCCTCTACGTCGCGAAGCATCTGGCGCGCCCGGCCCGTGACGGCGATCGCGGTGACATGCTGGACGAGCTCACGGAACTGATCCAGGCGGCGGGCGGCCGCACGCTGGGGCTGTTCTCCTCGATGCGGGCGGCGCAACTCGCAGCCGAGGAGCTGCGCTCCCGGATTCCGGAGTTCCCCATCCTCCTCCAGGGTGAGGAGACGCTCGGCGAACTGATCAAGAACTTCGCGGCCGACCCGAAGACGTGCCTCTTCGGCACGCTGTCGCTCTGGCAGGGCGTGGACGTACCCGGCCCGAGCTGCCAGCTGGTGGTCATGGACAAGATCCCCTTCCCGCGCCCGGACGACCCCTTGATGAGTGCCCGCCAGAAGGCCGTGGAGGAGGCCGGCGGCAACGGCTTCATGGCGGTCGCCGCCACTCACGCGGCGCTGCTCATGGCACAGGGCGCCGGCCGCCTCGTTCGCGCGTCGGGCGACCGGGGCGTGGTGGCCGTACTGGACCAGCGGCTGGCCACGGCCCGTTACGGCAGCTATCTGAAGGCATCGCTGCCCGACTTCTGGTACACCACGGACCGCAACCAGGTCAGGAAGTCCCTGACGGCGATCGACGCGGCGGCGAAGGCCCAGCAGCCGGCGGAGTGAGCGGAGCACGACTGACGCGGTGCGCCCCTCTGCCGTAGGGCGGGCGTCCGTGGAGAAACACGTCACCGGTACCGATGTCTGTCGCCGGGTGGCCCGTGACCGGGGATCGGAAGCCGGACGGCGGTGCGGTGTCGGTCGTCCGCCCGGTCCGGATGCCCGTGGGGCGGTGGCGTGGATGCCAGGGGGCACGCCGCGATCGCCGGCTGAGTGGTCCCGTAGCCCCGAGGCCCGGATGCCGCGCATGGGGCGCTGGAGTCCGGAAGCGCGTGGTGTCCGGTCGCCTGGACGTGAGGGCGCAAAGACGTCTGTGCTGCCCGCGTCCAGGCGACCGACAGCCCCGGCGTACCGTGCCGGCACGGTACGCACGCCGACCCCGTCGGTACGGGCATCCCCGCGCCGGCGGAACCGGCCCGCGGTTCCGGACAGCACAGGACCCCGGAACCGGCGCAGGGGTCCCGGGGCCCGGTCGAGGGGCGGGGCGGGCGTCGAGGCTGCCCCGCGCCGTGCTCAGACGCGGCGCAGAACGGCCACCACCTTGCCCAGAATGGTCGCGTCGTCGCCCGGGATCGGCTCGTAGGCCGCGTTGTGCGGGAGCAGCCAGACATGGCCGTCCTCGCGCTTGAAGCGCTTGACGGTCGCCTCGCCGTCGAGCATGGCCGCCACGATGTCACCGTTCTCGGCGACCGGCTGGCGGCGGACCGTGACCCAGTCGCCGTCACAGATGGCGGCTTCGATCATGGAGTCACCCACGACCTTCAGGACGAACAGCTCACCGTCACCGACGAGCTGCCGGGGCAGGGGGAAGACGTCCTCGACGGACTCCTCGGCGAGGATGGGCCCACCAGCGGCGATACGGCCGACCAGTGGCACGTACGACGCCGCCGGCTTGCCCGCGGTGTCCGTGGGCTGCACGGACGCCGCCTGGTCGGAGCCACGCACCTCGTACGCGCGCGGGCGGTGCGGGTCGCGGCGCAGGAAGCCCTTGCGCTCCAGGGCCATCAGCTGATGGGCCACGGACGAGGTGCTGGAAAGACCGACCGCCTGGCCGATCTCACGCATCGACGGCGGGTAGCCGCGCCGCTGCACGGAGTCCCTGATGACCTCGATCACGCGGCGTTGGCGGTCGGTGAGCCCCGAGCTGTCGGCCCGGATGCCGGGAGGTCGGCCCGGGAGGGAGCGCTTGTGCCCCTCGGGATTCGTGGCTTCGTTCATCGCATGCACCGGCTCGATCCGGCCCTGGGGGCGGTCCTGGGCAGTGATGGCGGCACTGTCTGCGGTGGTGGTCACGTCGGCCCCTCTCGATGGTCTCCCTGCAGCACAACGGTAGTTGCTTTCGAAAGGTTGCGCCAAACACACGTTCGAGTGAAAAATCGCGAATTGTTGGACGCGATCTTTTATCGAGGTGTATTGGCCGCCACGCTTCCTGCCGGACAAACGGGCCATTGTTGTACTCTTCACCGCCGAGGCGGGGCCTCGCGGTACTGGGCCTCAGTCTGCCATCGGGTGCCCCCTGCCGCGTGAAGCGGGCCCCTCTCTCTTCGGGAGTCGCACGCCCCCTCCCCGCCTCCGGCACGGCGCCTTCGCATCGCGCGGCGCTCCGGTGCGTCGTGCCCACCCCGTCGCGCGCGACACGCGTGCAAGGTGTGGATGTATGAGCCAATCCCCACATCTAGTGGTTGGATCGCTACAGCAGCCCAGAAGTTGTGGTCCCCCGGGTCTCGGAGCCCTCCGCGATCGCCTATGCTGGTGCTGCTTCGTGAGGCCCAAGAGGCCGCGCGAGGCCAATGAGTCTGCTGTGAGGAGGGTTGGGAATTCATGCACTGCCCCTTCTGCAGGCACTCCGACAGCCGTGTCGTCGACAGCCGTACGACCGACGACGGCACGTCGATCCGCAGGCGCCGCCAGTGTCCGGACTGCTCCCGTCGTTTCACGACCGTGGAGACGTGTTCGCTCATGGTGGTCAAGCGGTCCGGAGTCACCGAGCCCTTCAGTCGCACCAAGGTGATCAACGGTGTGCGCAAGGCGTGCCAGGGCCGCCCCGTCACCGAGGACGCCCTCGCCCAGCTCGGGCAGCGCGTCGAGGAGGCGGTGCGGGCCACCGGGAGCGCCGAGCTGACCACCCACGACGTGGGGCTGGCCATTCTCGGCCCGCTGCAGGAGCTCGACCTCGTCGCCTATCTGCGGTTCGCGTCCGTCTACCGGGCGTTCGACTCGCTCGAGGACTTCGAGGCCGCGATCGGGGAACTCCGGCGGGCGGAGCGGCCCGCCGTGGCCGACGACGAGGGCGAGGAAGTCGTCCCGGGGGGCCAGGAAGACGACAGCGGGACCGCCCAGGTCCCCCTGCCCGCTCCCGCCACCGGCTGACGGCGGACCGGCCCCGGCGCGTCACGCGCGGGGACCGGCCAGGCGGCGACGAGCGGCGATGAGAAGACCTGTTGCGGGCGGATCAGTGGTGCCCGCAGCACCAGACAGAACATCGTGCCACGGGAACAATCGGGGCACTTCAGGGCGTTTTTGCCCGTACAGGGAGGCGGCATGACAGAGACGGCGAGCGGTCCGGCACGGAGTTCCCGAGCCAAGAGCAACAAGGCCGGCAAGGGACTGCGTGTGGAGCGCATCCACACCACTCCCGGAGTCCACCCGTACGACGAGGTGGCCTGGGAGCGCCGTGACGTCGTGATGACCAACTGGCGCGACGGCTCGGTCAACTTCGAGCAGCGCGGCGTCGAGTTCCCCGACTTCTGGTCGGTGAACGCGGTCAACATCGTCACCAGCAAGTACTTCCGGGGCGCCGTGGGCACCCCGCAGCGCGAGGTGAGCCTCAGGCAGCTCATCGACCGCATCGTGAAGACGTATCGGAAGGCCGGCGAGGACCACAGGTACTTCGCCTCGCCCGACGACGCCGAGATCTTCGAGCACGAGCTGGCGTACGCCCTCCTGCACCAGATCTTCAGCTTCAACAGCCCCGTGTGGTTCAACGTGGGCACGCCCCAGCCGCAGCAGGTCTCCGCCTGCTTCATCCTGTCCGTCGACGACTCCATGGAGTCGATCCTCGACTGGTACAAGGAAGAGGGCATGATCTTCAAGGGCGGCTCCGGCGCCGGCCTGAACCTCTCCCGGATCCGTTCCTCCAAGGAACTGCTGTCCTCCGGCGGCAACGCCTCCGGCCCGGTCTCCTTCATGCGCGGAGCCGACGCCTCCGCCGGCACCATCAAGTCCGGCGGCGCCACCCGTCGCGCGGCCAAGATGGTCGTCCTCGACGTGGACCACCCGGACATCGAGGACTTCATCGAGACCAAGGTGAAGGAAGAGGAGAAGATCCGCGTCCTGCGCGACGCGGGCTTCGACATGGACCTGGGCGGCGACGACATCGCCTCCGTCCAGTACCAGAACGCCAACAACTCGGTCCGTGTCAACGACGAGTTCATGCAGGCGGTGGAGCAGGGCGGCAAGTTCGGTCTGCGCGCCCGGATGACCGGCGAGGTCATCGAGGAGGTCGACGCCAAGGCGCTCTTCCGCAAGCTCGCCGAGGCGGCCTGGGCCTGCGCCGACCCGGGCATCCAGTACGACGGTGTGATCAACAACTGGCACACCTGCCCGGAGTCCGGCCGGATCACCGCGTCGAACCCGTGCAGCGAGTACATGCACCTGGACAACACGTCCTGCAACCTTGCCTCGCTGAACCTGATGAAGTTCCTCAAGGACGACAGTCAGGGCAACCAGTCCTTCGAAGCCGACCGCTTCCAGAAGGTCGTCGAGCTGGTCATCACCGCGATGGACATCTCGATCTGCTTCGCCGACTTCCCGACTCAGAAGATCGGTGAGAACACCCGCGCCTTCCGCCAGCTCGGCATCGGCTACGCCAACCTGGGCGCCCTGCTGATGGCGACCGGCCACGCGTACGACTCCGAGGGCGGCCGCGCCCTCGCCGGCGCCATCACCTCCCTGATGACGGGTACGGCGTACCGCCGCTCCGCCGAACTCGCCGCGATCGTCGGCCCGTACGACGGCTATGCCCGCAACGCCGACGCCCACAAGCGCGTCATGAAGCAGCATGCCGACGCCAACGCCACCGCCGTGCGCATGGACGACCTGGACTCCCCCGTGTGGGCCGCCGCCACCGAGGCCTGGCAGGACGTGGTCCGCGTCGGCGAGAAGAACGGCTTCCGCAACGCGCAGGCGTCCGTGCTCGCCCCGACCGGCACCATCGGCCTGGCGATGTCCTGCGACACCACCGGTGTCGAGCCCGACCTGGCGCTGGTGAAGTTCAAGAAGCTGGTCGGCGGCGGCTCGATGCAGATCGTCAACGGCACCGTCCCGCAGGCCCTGCGCCGCCTGGGCTACCAGGAGGAGCAGATCGAGGCGATCGTCGCCCACATCGCCGACAACGGCAACGTGATCGACGCCCCCGGTCTCAAGCAGGAGCACTACGAGGTGTTCGACTGCGCCATGGGCGAGCGTGCCATCTCCCCGATGGGCCACGTCCGCATGATGGCCGCGATCCAGCCCTGGATCTCCGGCGCCATCTCCAAGACGGTCAACATGCCGGAGACGGCGACCGTCGAGGAGGTCGAGGAGATCTACTTCGAGGCCTGGAAGCTGGGCGTCAAGGCCCTCGCCATCTACCGCGACAACTGCAAGGTCGGCCAGCCGCTCTCCGCGAAGACCAAGGAGAAGGAGAAGGCCGAGGTCACCGAGAAGGCCGAGGAGACAATCCGGGCCGCGGTCGAGAAGGTGGTCGAGTACCGCCCGGTCCGCAAGCGCCTCCCGAAGGGCCGTCCCGGCATCACCACCTCCTTCACGGTCGGCGGCGCCGAGGGCTACATGACCGCCAATTCCTACCCGGACGACGGTCTCGGCGAGGTCTTCCTGAAGATGTCGAAGCAGGGTTCGACCCTCGCGGGCATGATGGATGCGTTCTCCATCGCCGTGTCGGTGGGCCTCCAGTACGGCGTGCCGCTGGAGACGTACGTCTCGAAGTTCACCAACATGCGCTTCGAGCCGGCCGGTATGACGGACGACCCGGACGTGCGGATGGCGCAGTCGATCGTCGACTACATCTTCCGCCGCCTGGCGCTGGACTTCCTGCCCTTCGAGACGCGCTCCGCGCTCGGCATCCACTCCGCCGAGGAGCGTCAGCGGCACCTGGAGACGGGTTCGTACGAGCCGTCCGACGACGAGCTCGACGTCGAGGGCCTGGCCCAGTCGGCGCCGCGCGCCCAGGAGCTGAAGGCGGTGGCCGCGCCGAAGGCCGAGGCCGAGGCGGTCAAGCCGGCCCCGCAGCAGGTCCACACCAGTGCCGAACTGGTGGAGATGCAGCTGGGCATCCAGGCCGACGCCCCGCTGTGCTTCTCCTGCGGGACGAAGATGCAGCGCGCCGGTTCCTGCTACATCTGCGAGGGCTGCGGCTCGACCAGCGGCTGCAGCTGACGCGGCCGACACCCCCGGGCGGCGCCCGGGGGTGAGGGACGGCCGAGGGCGGTGGTGCCGGAGTCCCGGCGCCACCGCCCTCGGCCGTCCCCCCGGGTCAGGAGCGGCGTGAGGCCCCCATCTCGCGGCTGAACGCCGCCGGGTCGCCCTCGAAGCCCTGCACACCGGCGCGGAACTCCCAGGGGCCCGCCCCGTCCCGGACGAACTCCGCCACCGTTGCCGCGGTGGCCCCGAGGACACCGCCGAAGTCGTCCTCCGCGAGCACCGTGTAGCCCTCGCGGATGCGCAGCCCGGCGTTGCCCACGCCGGAGAACGTCCGCAGTCCCTGGTGCTGCTGTATGACGACGCCGACCACCACGCGCGCGTACCGCTGGGCGAGCCGGTCCAGCTCCAGCGTCATGACCTCGTCGTAGCCGAAGCCCTTGCCGTCCTTGCTGTCCCGGTTGAGCGTGATGGTGCCGTCCGGGGAGCGGCTGTCGAAGTGCACGACGTACGCGGGATCGCCGTGAGGGGCGTCCGCGAGGTAGGGAGCGGCGACGAGATCCAGGTCGGTGGAGGGCTGCCCCGCCGGACTCGGGTCCCACCTCAGCGCGATCTCGACCTTGCGAATGCCCTTGTTGAGGCCGTCCACCAGTCTTCCCCTTCCCCGTGACCGTCCTGCCCGCACACCGCAACTGCCGGGCCTTTCCGGCAGGTTGTCCATCCTGCCACGCGCGTGGCGGCTAACGCCGGTAAGCAGTCACCGCGCGGGTGACCGGCGCCACGCCTTCTGCCCTTACGATGGCGCGGTGCTGGTCAAGTGGATTCGCTGCACCGTGGTGGACCGCCGCGGGTTCGAGCGGGGGCAGCGGAAGTGGGCGGGGCTTCTGGGGGAGCCGGGGTTTCGCGGGCAGGGCGGAGGCTGGAGCCGGGGGCGGCCGGACGTGGCGCACATCTTCTCCTTCTGGGAGAGCCGTGCCTTCTACGACTCGTTCATGGCGCGCTCCCACGACCGGCTCGCCGCGACCCAGTCGGGCACGTTCAAGGACGCACAGGTCAGGCTCTTCGACCACCGTTTCGATGTGAAGACCGGTTTCGAACCGAGGTTCACCGACGCCGACCTGCTCAGGGTGGCGCTGTGCCGCGTGCACGAGGAGCGCTCGGAGCACTTCGTGCTGATGCAGGAGAAGGTCTGGAACCCGGCCATGGCCGGGTCACCCGGCATGATCCGGGGACTGTTCGGTGAGGCACCCGGTCACGAGTTCCTGGTGCTGTCGATGTGGCGGGCGGCCGCCGAACACGGCAAGTACCGCACCGAGCGAGTGGAGCGCCTCGCCCTGAGGGCGCAGACGGAGGCCGACGTCGCCGCCCTCGCGGGGGACATCGTCGAGATGGAATCGGCCTGGACGGTCTGACGTCGGGACGCGGAATGGCGCACTCCGCGTGACCGGAGGTGGGGAACGTGTGTGACCTATGCCGTAAGGGGTCCACACGAGTGCTCGTCCGGCCGTCACTCGATCTAGGGTTTCGGCATGGCACGACCACGGCGCATCGTCCTTGTCCGACACGGCGAATCAACGGGCAATGTTGATGACTCCGTCTATGAGCGCGAACCCGATCACGCCCTGGCATTGACCGAGCGGGGCAGGAAGCAGGCCGAGCAGACGGGAGAGCGGTTGCGGGAACTCTTCGGCCATGAGCGCGTCAGCGTCTACGTCTCCCCGTATCGCCGCACACACCAGACACTGGGCGCCTTCCGGCTCGACCCGGGTCGGATACGCGTACGCGAGGAGCCCCGGCTGCGCGAGCAGGACTGGGGCAACTGGCAGGAACGGGAGGACGTACGCCTGCAGAAGGCCTACCGCGATGCCTACGGGCACTTCTTCTACCGGTTCGCCCAGGGCGAGTCCGGGGCCGACGTCTATGACCGTGTCGGCGGCTTCCTGGAGAGCCTGTTCCGCAGCTTCGAGGAGCCGGACCACCCCCCGAACGTCCTCATCGTCACCCATGGACTGGCCATGCGGCTGTTCTGCATGCGCTGGTTCCACTGGACGGTGGCGGAGTTCGAGTCGCTCTCCAACCCGGGGAACGCCGAGATGCGGATGCTCGTTCTGGGGGAGAACGACAAGTACACCCTCGACCGGCCTTTCGAACGCTGGCGGGATCCGGAGCCGTACGGGATCACCGGATGACGGAGGGGCACCGGATAGAGTGGCAGGGCGATGACCGCTGATTCCTCACCCGCCGGGCGCCTGGAGCGCGCCCTGGCCAGCCTGCGCGGTGTGTCCGTGGGGGACGCGCTCGGGTCCCAGTTCTTCGTACCGGTGAACTATCCCCTGCTCAAGCGGCGCGGACTGCCGCAGGGGCCCTGGCAGTGGACGGACGACACCGAGATGGCGTGCTCCGTCGTCTCCGTCCTCGCCACGCACCACCGGATCGATCAGGACGCCCTCGCGCTGTCCTTCGCCACGCATCACGACTTCGACCGGGGCTACGGGCCCGCGGTCAACCGGCTGCTGAGGCTGGTCCGGGAAGGCGGGGACTGGCGGGAACTCGCCGCCGCGCTCTTCAACGGGCAGGGGTCGTGGGGCAACGGCGCCGCGATGCGGATCGCACCGTTGGGCGCCTGGTACGCGGACGATCCGGAGCAGGCCACCCATCAGGCCGAGATCTCCGCCTATCCCACGCATCAGCACCGTGAGGCCGTGGTCGGCGCCATGGCCGTTGCCGCGGCGGCCGCGCTGGTCGCCGCGCCCGGTGGGCCGCCCCGCGCTGAGGCCCTGCTCGACGGAGTCGTCGCGCTGGTGCCCGCGAGGAGCGCGGTCGGCGCGGGACTGCGCCGGGCCCGGGACATGCTCGACTACGCGGACGCGGGCACCGTCGCGGCCGTCCTCGGCTGCGGACGGCGTACGACGGCACACGACACCGTGCCCTTCGCGCTCTGGTCGGCGGCCCGGGCGCTCGGCGACTACGAGCGGGCGTTCTGGACGACAGCGCAGGTGGGCGGAGACGTCGACACGACCTGTGCCATTGTGGGCGGAGTGGTGGCCGCCGAGAAGGCGGGAGCACCGCCCGCCGAGTGGGCCGACCGGGTCGAGCCCCTGCCGGAGTGGATGCGGGCCACGGCCTGAGAAGCGATTCCACAACTCTCCGTGCATCCCGGGAACTCTCCGTGACCGGCCGTCCGTTGTCCGTACATCCACTGTGTGAGGCACGGGACGCGGGACATGACGCCTGACACGTGTAGGCGGGTCTGTCGTGGCGGAGCGAGTCCGGAAGGGGGTTGTGGCGGTGATCGTGGGGGTGCTGCTCGGGGTGCTGTCCGTCCTGATCGACGCGGTCCGGCCCGGCGTCCGCCGGCCGAGTCCGAAGACGTCGGCCGGCGGGCTGCCGGGCCGGTTCCGTACTGTTCGCCGCTCAGCCCATGCCCGGTCCGGCCGAGCCGGACAGGGCCTCCAGGTCGCTCTTGCGGACCCGGATGACGAACCAGGCGGTGGCCAGGGCGAGTACGGCCATCGCTGCGGCCGGGATGAAGGCCGTGGAGATGCCCTCCGCGAGGACCTCGTGACCCCAGGGCGCGGGCAGCTGGTGCGTCTGGGCGAACTCCGCCTTCTGCTCCGGCGTTCCTTCGGCGAGGAAGCTCGGGACCAGCTTCTCCGCCTCGTCCTTGCTGGCCGTGCCGAACACCGTCGTCAGAAGGGCGAGTCCGACCGACCCACCCACCTGCTGGGTCGCGTTGAGCAGCCCGGACGCGGCGCCGGCCTCGTTCTGGGCCACGCCGGAGACCGCGGTGAGCGTCAGTGTCACGAAGTTCAGACCCATACCGAAGCCGAAGATCAGCATGGGGCCGAGGATGCCGCCGACGTAGGAGCTGTCGGAGCTGATCAGCGTCTGCCAGGCCAGTCCGATCGCGGCGAGCGCCGAACCCACGAGCATGAACGGCTTGGGGCCGAACACGGGAAGGAACCGCTGCGAAAGGCCCGCCCCGAGCGCGATCACGACCGTGACCGGCAGGAAGGCGAGACCGGCCTCGATGGGGCTGTATCCGAGCACGTTCTGCACGAAGAGGACGATGTAGAAGAACATGCCGAACATCGCCGCGGCCAGGCTGAGCATGATCACATACGTGCCCGCCCGGTTGCGGTCGGTGAACATGCGCAGCGGCGTGATCGGCTCCTTGGCCCGGGACTCGATGACCGCGAAGGCCACCAGCAGGACCACGGCGGCCGCGAAGGAGCCGATGGTCACGCTGTCCCGCCAGCCTTCCTCGGCCGCGCGGATGAAGCCGTAGACGAGCGAGGCCATACCGGCCGTCGAGGTCACCGCGCCCGCGATGTCGAAACGGCCGGTGTGCCGCTCGGACTCGTTGATGTACATCGGGGTGAGTACGGCGATCAGCAGGCCGATCGGGACGTTGACGAAGAGCACCCACCGCCAGTCGAGCCACTCGGTGAGCATGCCGCCCGCGAGCAGGCCGATGGCGCCGCCGCCCGCCGAGACCGCGGCGAAGATACCGAAGGCGCGGTTGCGTTCGGGCCCTTCCGGGAACGTGGTGGTGATGAGCGCCAGCGAGGTGGGCGAGGCGATGGCCCCGCCGACGCCTTGCAGGACACGGGCGGCCAGCAGTTGCCACGGTTCCTGGGCGAGCCCGCCGAGCAGCGAGGCGAGGGTGAAGAGCAGGATGCCGGTCATGAAGACCCGGCGGCGGCCGAGGATGTCGCCGGCCCTGCCGCCCAGGAGCAGCAGGCCGCCGAAGGTCAGGGTGTACGCGCTGACCACCCAGGTGAGTTCTGTGGTGCTGAACTCGAGAGCGTTCTGAATATGCGGCAGCGCGATGTTCACAATCGTCGTATCGAGTACCACCATGAGTTGGCAGGCCGCGATGACGGTGAGCGCGAGGCCGGGACGTCCGTCCCGGCGGGCCGCACCTGGCTTCCGGTCTTGAATCAAAGGAGAGGTTGTCACTATGGATCCCCCACGAGTGCGTCAGTGAACGCTCGCGTTCACTGTTGCGTCAACCGTAGGAGTCTCCGACAGTGAACGCAAGCGTTCACTTAAGTCGGTGTCATTGGCGCGTCCCCCTCAGTCGCCGTACGGTACGCATTTCATCCCCGAATGCCCGCTTCCTCTGCTCGTTGGAGAGAGTCAGATGGTTTCTTCGAGCTGGGTGGCCGCCCAGGCTCAGACCGCCGGGTCCCGTCGCCGCGGTGCCGTGCTGGAGCGCGCGATCCTCGACGCCGCCCTGGAGCAGCTCAGCACGGTCGGCTGGAACGGCCTGACCATGGAGGGCGTCGCCGCGGGCGCCCAGACCGGGAAGGCCGCCGTCTACCGGCGCTGGCCGTCCAAGGAGGATCTGGTCGAGGACGCCCTGCGCACCGGACTGCCGCGCTTCGACGAGGTGCCGGATCTGGGGAGCGTGCGTGACGATCTGCTGGACCTGTGCCGGAGGGCCCGTGACGCGATGTTCTCGCGGTCGGGATTCGCCGTCCGGTCGGTTATTTACGAATGTGACTCGGAGCAGGCGGAACGCTTCCACGCCGTCATCTTCGAAGGGGTGATCGAGCCGACCCTCAGGATGCTCTGCAAGGTGATCGAGCGTGGAATCGAACGGGGCGAGGTGCGCGCCGACGCGGCGAACGGGTATGTCTTCGACGCCGTTCCGGCGATGATGATGTACCGCTCGAAGGTGTGCGGCAGTGAATGGCCGGACGTCGATCTGGAGCAGATGATCGACCAGTTGATGGTTCCGCTGCTCCGGCAGGACGGCCCCTGACCGGAGCGCGGCGGAGCCGTCGGCGCCGCCCGGGGGACCGGGTGTCGCCGACCGTGCCGGGCGGCGTACGCTAAGGGCGCCATGCCGTACGAACCACCTACTCACACCGTCGAGCGCTCACTCCGCGCCACGACCGGGGCGAAGATCGTTGCAGGTGTCGACGAGGTGGGGCGCGGCGCTTGGGCCGGCCCTGTCACCGTCTGCGCGGCGGTCACCGGACTGCGCCGGCCCCCGGAAGGTCTCACCGACTCCAAGCTCCTGACCGTCAGGCGGCGCACCGTGCTCGCCGAGACACTGCGGACCTGGGTGACCTCGTACGCCCTGGGGCACGCCTCCCCCGAGGAGATCGACGACCTCGGGATGACGGCAGCCCTGCGGCTGGCGGCGGGGCGGGCGCTGGAAGGACTGCCGGTCCGGCCGGACGCGGTGATCCTCGACGGCAAGCACGACTATCTCGGAACGCCCTGGAGGGTCCGTACGGTCATCAAGGGCGACCAGTCGTGTGTGGCCGTCGCGGCGGCCTCGGTGATCGCCAAGGTCCAGCGCGACAAAATGATGGCCGAACTCGGCCTCGACCATGCAGACTTCGGTTTCGCGGACAACGCCGGGTATCCGTCGCCCGTGCACAGGGCCGCACTGGAGGTTCGGGGACCCACTCCGTACCACCGGTTGTCGTGGGCGTATCTTGATGCGCTGCCCCAGTGGCGGCATCTCAAGAAGGTCCGCAGCTGGACGGAAGGGCGTGTTCCGGAGATCGAGGGCCAGCTCGGCTTCGACTTCTGACGGCCCGCTCGCACTCATGTGCCACCCGGCGGCGCGAGCCGTACCGACGTTTGATAAAAATCAGCTCATGCCTCTCATTCCCGAGGAGCCTCAGATTCACGAGAGTGCCCAGGGTCCCCGCATCGCGCCGACCCCCCGCCCCGTACCCGGTCCCCGCCCCGCGGCTTCGTCGCGTCCCGGCCGTCCGGGCCCGCCACGGCCCGCGCCGCCGGCACAGCGCACGCCACGCGACGCGGCCAAGCCCGTTCCCGCGGGCCCGCCCGCGGCCGACGCGGCCACCCCGCAGCTCCAGTTGGTCCCCGCCCCTGCCGAGGGGGCGCTCGACGCCGCCGAAGAGGCCGTGGACCTGCTGCTGGACTCGGGCCGTTCCCCCGGTGACATGCTGGTGATCACCACCGGTGACCCGCACCCGTGGGCGACCCACGAACTGTCCTTCGGAGAAGCCTCCTACTGGGCCCAACACGACGCCGGCGACGACGTGTTCTACGCCAGTGCCCAGGTCGCCGAGCGCGCCGGCGCGCGGCCCGTCGTCGTGGTCGCCGTCAACGGAGGACCGGAATCCGACGCCGCCTCCGCGCTGTCGGTGGCGCACGCACGGGCCGGCGCCCTGCTGATCGTCTGCGGCGACCCGCAGCGGATCAACTCGGTGCTGGGCGCGGGCGTCTGAGCCGACACCACGGCGTCCGGACGGACACCGACGGGGGACGCGGACGCCGCGGTCGCGGCGTCCGCACGGCCGGGAACACGGCGTACCGGGGCCGCAGGGGCCGATGTCTCGTGCCTCCGCAGCCCTGGTACCGGGCCGGTTCGGGCACCGTGCGGACGCGGCGCCGCCGTGCGGTCCGCCCGGCACCCCGGTGAGGTCAGCGTGCCGCGGCGCGGCGCAGCACCTCCGACGCGGCGCCGCCGGTGCGCGGTATCCGGGGCGGCGCCGAGGACGTGGCGAACGGTTCCGGCGCCGAACCGGTGCTGGGATGGCGGCCGCCCCGCCCCTCGCCGAGGACCTGCCAACCGTCACGCGTCAGCGTGATGTACGCCCCGCAGCGCAGCCCGTGCAGCGTGCAGGCGTCCCGCAGCCCCCACATCCACGCACCGTCCTCCTCCGTCCAGCGCGCGTCGCCGTCGCGGCAGTAGAGCAGCACGGCGGTGCGCACCGGGGTGCGGCGCCGCAGATCGTGCGGGATCACCCGGCGCAACTGGGACAGCAGCACATTGCGGAGCAGCCAGCCGTCCGCGGACGCCGTACGTCGCGTGAACGAGGCGCTCGCCCGCACGCGTTCGTCCGGATCGAGCACGGCGACGACCGCCGTCGCCGGACCGGGATGATGCCGGGCGTGCAGCCCGCTGACGACCTCCCGCGGGCTGCGCAGCAGCGGGATTCCCGCGGCGGACCACTCCGCGGGTTCGAGCACGCGGTTGGCGGAAGTGGCGGACGTCGACAGCGATGCCGCCGAGGACGGAGCGAATCCGAAGGTCACGGTCCTCCCTTCGGCTACGCCCGGACTGCGGGCAGGGTCGGATTCGGGGAGCGCGCACGCAACGGAGCCCTACCTGATCGGCGGGCGAGCCGTGCGGGTGCGGACTTCAATTCTTCCTGTCGAACTTGGATGCGGCAACGAGCAATTGATGCAGCGGCCCGGTATCGGGTGATCCACGGCTAATATCCCCACCCGCTGGGCGGGGCGAACCCTCAGGCCTGTACGGCCAGCACCAGCGGCAGCACACCCTGTGCACCGGCCCCGCGCAGCAGACGCGCCGCCACCGCGAGGGTCCAGCCCGTCTCCGTGTAGTCGTCCACCAGAAGAACCGGGCCCCGTGCCACGGCGAGCGCGGCGGCGAGGTCGGGCGGCACGGTCAGCGCCCCGTCGAGGGCCTTGAGCCGCTGGGCGCTGTTGCTCCGCGAGGCGGAGTGCGCCTCACCCGTGTACGCCAGCGAGCCCAGCAGCGGCAGCCGCCCGATCTCCGCGATGCGCGCC
Source organism: Streptomyces sp. NRRL WC-3626 (assembly GCF_000718785.1). Lineage (GTDB taxonomy): Bacteria > Actinomycetota > Actinomycetes > Streptomycetales > Streptomycetaceae > Streptomyces > Streptomyces edwardsiae. The sequence goes on from NZ_JOCA01000028.1 coordinate 77,281, forward strand.
CCGAGCGAGCCGATCAGCCGGGGCCGGCTGCGGGAGGCGAGGGTCACCACCCCGACCGGCCGGGGCTGTGGGTCCGCCGCGCCCGGAGCCCAGCCGCCCGGCCCCTTCGCCCAGCCGGCCAGCACCTCCACCACGGCCCGCGCGACATCGTCCGGCACCGGCCCGTCCGGCGCCTGGGGGGCGAACATCGGACGCAGCCGGTTGCCCCAGCCGATGTCCGACAGCCGCCCCAGCGCCCTGCCCTGAGCGGCCTGTTCCCCGGCCGGAATGCGCCCCTTGAGGTCCATGCCGATCGCCGGGAGCCCGGTCGGCCACATCCGCCGGGGCTCCACCTCGACGCCCGCCCGGACGAGGTCCACCCGGGCCGCCTCCAGCGCGGCCGCCGAGGCCGCGGCGGTGAAACGCGAGCCCGCGCAGTTGTCACAGCGGCCGCAGGGCTTGGCGCCCTCGTCGTCCAGCTGCCGCTGCAGGAACTCCATCCGGCAGTCGCCGGTCGCCGCGTACTCGCGCATCGCCTGCTGTTCGGTCCTGCGCTGGCGTGCCACCCACGCGTAGCGCTCGGCGTCGTACGTCCACGGCTGCCCGGTCGCGATCCAGCCGCCCTTGACCCGCTTCACCGCCCCGTCCACGTCGAGCACCTTGAGCATGGTCTCCAGCCGGGAGCGGCGCAGCTCCACCAGCGGCTCGAGGGCCGGCAGCGACACGGGCCGGCCGGCGCGGGCGAGGACGTCGAGCGTACGGCGCACCAGCTCCTCCGAGGGGAAGGCGAGGGACGCGAAGTACTCCCAGATCGCCTCGTCCTCCTTGCCCGGCAGCAGCAGAACCTCGGCGTGCCGGACACCGCGCCCGGCGCGGCCGACCTGCTGGTAGTAGGAGATGGGGGAGGACGGCGAGCCGAGATGTACCACGAAACCCAGGTCGGGCTTGTCGAAGCCCATACCGAGGGCGGAGGTGGCGACCAGGGCCTTCACCTTGTTGCCGAGCAGGTCCTCCTCGGCCTGCTGCCGGTCGGCGTTCTCCGTCCTGCCTGTGTACGAGGCGACGGTGTGCCCGCGCTGCCGGAGGAAGGCGGTGACCTCCTCGGCGGCGGCCACGGTGAGCGTGTAGATGATCCCGGAGCCCGGGAGTTCGTCCAGGTGGTCGGCGAGCCAGGCCATCCGGTGTGCCGCGTCCGGTAGGCGCAGCACGCTCAGGCTCAGGCTCTCCCGGTCCAGCGGGCCGCGCAGTACCAGCGCGTCCGACGAGCCCCCCGTGCCCAGCTGATCCGCGACGTCGGCGGTGACCCGGGCGTTGGCGGTGGCGGTGGTGGCGAGGACGGGCACGCCCTCCGGCAGGTCGGCGAGCATGGTGCGCAGCCGGCGGTAGTCCGGGCGGAAGTCGTGCCCCCAGTCGGAGATGCAGTGCGCCTCGTCGACCACAAGGAGTCCGGTCGCGGCGGAGAGCCTGGGCAGGACCTGGTCGCGGAAGTCCGGGTTGTTCAGCCGCTCCGGGCTCACCAGCAGCACATCGACGCCGCCCGCGGCGATCTCCTCCTGGGTGGAGTCCCACTCCTCGCTGTTGGAGGAGTTGATGGTCCGGGCGTGGACACCGGCTCTGGCGGCGGCCTCCACCTGGTTGCGCATGAGCGCGAGCAGCGGGGAGACGATCACGGTGGGGCCGCTTCCCCGGGAGCGCAGCAGCGAGGTGGCCACGAAGTAGACCGCGGACTTGCCCCAGCCGGTGCGCTGCACGACCAGGGCCCGGCGCTTGTCGGCGACCAGGGCCTCGATCGCCCGCCACTGGTCCTCACGCAGCCGGGCCTCGCCGGAGGTGTCCCCGACGAGACGGGCGAGAACCGCGTCGGCGGCCGTGCGGAGGTCCGCGTTGCTCGTGTGCTCCATGGGTCCATACAACAGGACGGCGCTGACATGCGGGCGGTGCGGCGGCGGACCCGTGCAGCCGTCCCTCGGTGACATGTCCCTGGTCGGACTTATCCACAGGGCAAAGCGGAAGCCGGCAATCCGCGAGATGGTCTTCGCATGACGAATCACAGCGAATCCACTGGATCCTCAGAGAACGGTGACATCTCGGGCCGTGACGCCGATTCTCGGACACCCGGCGGCGCGGAGGGCCGCGCACCGGATCCGGAGGACCTCACCTGTACCGCGTACGACAGCCATGGCGACGGGCAGCAGGTCACCCTGCGCTCCCCGGCCGAGCTCGCCGACGCCCTGCCCTACCTCCTGGGCTACCGCCCGGAGGACAGCATCGTCCTGGTCGCGCTGCACGACAAGGACGGGCGGGGCCGGTTCGGCGGCCGCGCCCGCCTCGGCATCCCCGACAACCCCGACGATTGGCCTTCCGCCGGCCGGCAGCTGGCACAGGGCCTGGTGAAGGGCAGCGAGCGCCGGGGCGTCAGGCCCGAGCAGATGGTCGTCTTCCTCTGCCGCGAGCCCGGCAGGGGCGAATCCGGCCGGCAGGTCAAGGAACGGCTGGGCCCGCTCGCCCGCATCCTGCGACTGGAGTGCGGCGCCCTGGACATCCCGGTGGTGGAGGCCCTGTGCGTCTCCGGCGGCCGCTTCTGGTCGTACTGCTGCGACGACGAGGGATGCTGTCCGGGCGAGGGGACGCCGATGGGCCTGCCCGGCACGTCGGTGCTGGCCGCCGCCGCCACCTACGCCGGCCTCCAGGTCCGCGGCACCCTGAGCGAACTGCGCGCCCGGCTGCTGCCGTGGGAGTACTCCGCCGCCCGGGAGCAGGAGGCCGCCCTGGACGCCGCCGGCCAGGCACTGATCCCCAGGATTCTCGACGCCGAGGGCCGGGCCGAGGTGGCCGAGGAGACGCTGCGGCTGGCCGAGCGGATCCTGCGCCGGTTCGCCACCGCCCGGCCCGTGTCGGGCGTGCGTCCGGCGGACCTGCGGGACGACGAACTGCTCGGGCACGACGAGGCCGCGAAGCTGATTCTCGGACTGCAGGACCGCACGACCCGCGACCGCGCGGCCGGGTGGATGGAGGACGACGAGGCAGCCCCGGCCCTCCGTCTGTGGCGTGCGCTGTCCCGCCGCTGCGTGGGCGCGTACGGCGAACACGCCGCGGCACCCCTCACCCTCGCCGGGTGGGTCGCCTGGTCCACAGGGGACGAACTGGAGGCCCGGGAGGCCCTCGCCATGGCCCTGGGCGCCGATCCCGACTACCTCTTCGCGCGGCTTCTCCACCAGGCGTGCAACGAGGGACTCGACCCGGAGTCGATCCGTCACTGCCTGCGGTCCGCGCGCGAGGACCGGGGAGAGACGGGCGCGGAGCCGGGGCAGCGGGGCGACCGCGAGCCACCGGCGGCCGAACCCGGGGTCCCGGACCCCGGAGCTCTTCCTCCCCTGCCCCGCCGGCCTCGAACGCGGACGCCCGGCACCGGCGGCGTCCTCCCGCGCCGGAACCGCGCGGAGGGCGGCCGGCCGGGCCGTCGGGTGCCGCACCCCCGTGCCTCGGTGTCGAGCAGGCACCCCGCGGCGGACGGTGGCGCGCGCCCGGGTGGTGCGGGCGAGAAGGGGACGCGTCCCGGCACGGCCGGTCCCGGAACGAGCGGTCCGGGCGCGCGCCGCCGCCGTGGCAGCTCGCAGCCGGGCGCACAGGCCGGCCACCAGCATGGTGACGGGGAGGAGTGAGTGAGTGCCGGCGTCGCGTTCATCGTGTCGGCGCTCGTCCTCGGGGCCCTGGTGGACAGGTGGTGGGATGCGGTCCGCGCCGTGCCGGCCGGGGGACCGGACGCGTTCCGGGGGAGGACGGACAGACGGCGGCTGCCCGGGCGGGCGCCGACGTCGGCGGGGCGACTTGGACCCCGCCCGTGCCGCACCGGGGGAGCCTCCCAGGGTGGCGGAAGCGCGGCTGCCCGCCATGAGGAGCGTCGCGGGCGCGCTCCGGATCCCGCGGGCCCCGGCACAGGCGAACGGAGGTCTGCCGGACGGGACATGGCATCGCGTCCTGCGATACGACCCGCCTGACCGAAGTGGATCAGTTGGCGATACGGTCGGCGAAGGGAGTGTTTATCGTCAGGCAGACGACTATGATCGCCGCATGCCCTACGACCCGTCAGCCTTTCCGCCCTTCGCCGTCACCGTGGACCTGGTCGTACTGACCGTACGCCGCCATGCCCTGTGCGCGCTGGCGGTACGCCGGGGCGAGGCGCCGTTCCAGGGGCGCTGGGCACTGCCCGGAGGCTTTGTACGGGACGACGAGGATCTGGCACAGGCCGCGGCCCGGGAACTGGCAGAGGAGACCGGGCTGCGGGTGCACGACCCCGCCATCCCCGCCCAGGACAACGGCGCTCATCTGGAACAGCTCGCCACGTACGGTGATCCCAAGCGGGACCCGCGGATGCGGGTCGTCAGCGTCGCCCACCTCGCCCTCGCCCCCGACCTGCCCGCGCCCCGGGCGGGGGGCGACGCCAGCAACGCGCGCTGGGCGCATGTCGAGGAACTGCTGCAGCAGGGTGGTTCCGGCAGGGACGGAGAGCCGGAGGCGCCCCTCGCCTTCGACCACGCCCAGATCCTGTCGGACGGAGTGGAGCGCGCCCGCTCCAAGATCGAGTACTCGTCGCTGGCGACGGCGTTCTGCCCGCCCGAGTTCACCGTCGGCGAGCTGCGCCGGGTCTACGAGGCGGTCTGGGGCGTGGCGCTCGACCCGCGCAACTTCCACCGCAAGGTGACGGGCACACCGGGCTTCCTGGTTCCCACCGGTGGCACCACCACACGGCAGGGCGGCCGCCCCGCCCAGCTCTTCCGGGCCGGCGGAGCCACCCTGCTCAACCCCCCGATGCTGCGCCCCGAGGTCTGACGCGGGGCGGCCCGGCCCGGCCAACGGGCCCGGCGGGACGGCGCCCTTCACCTTCACCGACGGGCCGCGCGATGCCCGGAAAACCCCATATGGCACGCTATGTTGCATCGCGTGATCCAGGCCACCGGACTGACCAGCAGCCCCCGCAAAGAGCTTCCGCCCGCCGTCGACGACGTCTCCTTCGAGGCGCACGCGGGCCGCGTCACCGCGCTGCTCGGAGCGCCGGGCGCCGGCAAGACCACGGCGCTCCGGCTCATGCTCGAGCTCCAACGCGGCCGTGGCATCACCTACTTCAGAGGCCGCCCCCTGCACCGCATCCCCCATCCCGCCCACGAAGTCGGCGTACTGCTCGGCGATGTGCCGGGACACCCCGCCCGTACCGTCCGCGGGCACCTCCGCATGCTGTGCGCCGCCGCGGGCGTACCGGTCGGCCGGGCCGACGAAGTACTCGAAGCGGCGGGGCTCGTGAGCCTGCGCGACGAACGCCTCGGCACCCTGTCCCGCGGCATGGACCGCCGCCTCGGACTGGCCTGCGCCCTGCTGCCCGACCCGCACACCCTCGTTCTCGACGAGCCCGCGAAAAGCCTCTCCACCAGCGAGAACCACCGGCTGCACGACATGCTGCGGGCGTACGCGGCCCAGGGCGGCACCGTGCTGTGCACCACGGCCGACCCCAAGGAGGCCGCACGGATCGCGGACCATGTCGTCACCCTGGAGCGGGGGAGACTCGTCGCCGACCAGCCGGTGGCGGACTTCTCGCGCACCCGGCTGCGCCCCCGTGTCGCCGTCCGCAGCCCGCACGCCGCCCGGCTCTCCGCCCTCCTCGCGCAGGAGGCCCGGGCCGCCCGGCGGTCCGTGGAGGTCGTGCACGAGGGAGGCAACCGCCTCTGCGTCTACGGCGGTACCTGCGCGGACATCGGCGAGATCGCCTTCCGGCACGGCATCGTCGTCCACCAACTGGCCGACGAGATCGGCGACATGGGCCCGGGCGCCGGCGCCCCGGAACCGGACGGGACAGCGCCCCGGGCCGGCGTCGGCGCGCGATCGGCCCCGCCGGAAGCCGCCGTGTCACCGCCCGCGGACGACACGCAGGACGATCCGGACCGCCACCCGGCCGCCCCGGCCGGTGAAGCGGCCCCCGGGTCCGCGACGGAACCCCGGCAGACGCCGGACGACGTACCGGCCCGCTCGCGCCGGGCCGCCCGTACGCGCGACGCCGGTGCCGGGCTGCCGCCACCCGTCGCCGTCCGGGCCGCGCCCAGACCTCTCCGCCCCCTGCGCTACGAGATCCGCCGGGCCACGGGTGTCGCCACAGGGTTCCTCGTCGGAGCGGCCGTGCTCGCGGTGTCCGGGCTCACCGCCGTACTGCTGGCACGGGCCGGGCACACCCCGCAGCCGCGCCTGCTGGCGGCCTGGCCGCGGGAGTTGCCACTGCCGCCCGCGGCGCTCGGCGCGGGACTGCTCGGCGCGCTGGCCTTCGGTGACGAGTTCCGCCATCCCGCGCTGGCGGCCGACCGCGGCACCGTGCCCCGGCGGCTGGGGCTGCTGGCCGCCAAACTCCTCGTGGCCTCAGGCACCGCGCTGGTGCTGGCCGTGCTCACCGTCGGCTGCGACGCCGAACTGCTCTATCTCGTATACGGACGGGAGCTCGTGGAGGTTCCCGCCGACTGGCTGCCGCTGAGCGCGGGTTGGCTCGGCCTCGTGACGGGGTGCGCCTGCGCCGGCGTGCTGGCCGCGGGCGTGTTCCGGTCCACCACCGCCGGTCTTGCCGTCGTCGTCGCCGTACCCCTGCTCGTGGTGCCGCTGGTGCACAAGGCGATGGACGGGTCGTCGGTGCGTTCCCCGGCCCCGCTGTCGTCGCGGCTGCGGGACGGTCTGCCGCTGCGGTGGCCCTTCGGGGGCGAGCGGCAGCTGGACGCCGTACTGCGCATGGTCGCCCAACCCGTCGGCGGAGCCCTGACGTTGTCGCTGGCGGCACTGCTGTGCGCGTATCTGTTCACCGGCCTGCGAAGCAGGGTCCGATGACGACCGTCCGTGAACACCAGAGCCCTCCGCTGGCCGCAACTCCCCGCAAAAAGTCCGCATCTTTCCGATAAGGCGTCAATTGCGACGGGGTGAGCGATCACCCTTTCGTGTGCTTTTCACCAAAGACCTCAAGGGAGTTGGAAGCGAAGCCGACAAAAGATGCGTGAGTACCCTTGCGCACACCATGATGACCGCCGCCCGCTCCGCAGACTCCGGCCTCGCGAGCCCGGGCGAACTCGACCGCTACCCCTACGCCGAAGCGCCCGGCGTCGACCGCGTCGGGGCTCCCGCGTGGGACGGCGCGGATCCGGAGCTGGGCCGTGTGGGCCGGCGGTCCGCGGGCAGCCGCGGACGCGGACTGCACGGCCAACTCGTCCAGCAGTTGGGTCAGATGATCGTCTCCGGGGACCTCGGCGCCGACCGCCCGCTGGTGCCGGAGGAGATCGGCCAGCGCTTCGAGGTCTCCCGCACCGTAGTCCGCGAGTCGCTCCGCGTCCTGGAGGCCAAGGGACTGGTCAGCGCCCGTCCGAACGTCGGCACGCGCGTGCGCCCGGTCAGCGACTGGAACCTGCTCGACCCGGACATCATCGAGTGGCGGGCCTTCGGGCCGCAGCGGGACGACCAGCGCCGTGAGCTGAGCGAGCTGCGCTGGACGATCGAGCCGCTCGCCGCGCGCCTGGCGGCCGGCCACGGACGGGAGGACGTCCAGCAGCGGCTGGCCGACATGGTGGAGATCATGGGGCACGCCATGGGGCAGGGTGACGCCCTCACGTTCGCCCGCGCCGACTCCGAGTTCCACTCCCTGCTCATCCAGGTCGCCAGCAACCGGATGCTGGAGCACCTCTCCGGGATCGTGTCCGCCGCGCTGCAGGTCTCGGGCGGGCCGGTCACGGGCTGTGAGCGGCCGAACGAGGCCTCCCTGGTGCAGCACGGCCGGATCGTCGACGCCCTCGCCGGCGGTGACGGCGCGGCGGCCGAATCGGCCATGCGTCAACTTCTGACGGTCCACCCAGAGGTGGAACGCGTGGTGCCCGCCCCGCGCGAGCACTGACCGCGTTCCGCGGACGGCGAGGTCCGGCGTGCCATCCCCCTCCTGTGGCAGCGCCTCACCGCTGAGCCGTCCCCCGTCGGACCCCGTGGGATCGTCGACGATCCCACGGGGTCCGACGGCCGGAGGGGCGTGGCAGACTCGAAGAGGAGACCTCCATGCCCCTGAGTGACCGCTTTCGTTATTGTTTGACCGATTCTGTGCGCTTACGGGGTGTGACTCGGGCCACGCGGAATGGGCGTAACGCTCCTTGAGGGAACGCGATGACCTAAGAGGTGACAGCCGCGGAGGGAATACGGACGCCGTTCAAGGCGCTGTGCAACTTCCCCGGCCCCCGCCCGCGCCGTCGGCCCATCCCCAAGCCGGCGGTCGGCTCCTGTCCACTGTGGACGGGGCCGGAAGCCGTTTTCCAACGTTCCGAGAGGTTGTTCGTGTCGGCCAGCACATCCCGTACGCTCCCGCCGGAGATCGCCGAGTCCGTCTCTGTCATGGCGCTCATTGAGCGGGGAAAGGCTGAGGGGCAGATCGCCGGCGATGACGTGCGTCGGGCCTTCGAAGCTGACCAGATTCCGGCCACTCAGTGGAAGAACGTACTGCGCAGCCTCAACCAGATCCTCGAGGAAGAGGGTGTGACGCTGATGGTCAGTGCCGCAGAGCCCAAGCGCACCCGCAAGAGCGTCGCAGCGAAGAGCCCCGCCAAGCGCACCGCCACCAAGACGGTCGCGGCCAAGACGGCGACCGCCCGGAAGGCGACCGCCACCGCGACTCCGGCGGCCCCGTCCGCCGACCCCGCCGTCGAGGAGGAGGCACCCGCCAAGAAGGCGGCTGCCAAGAAGACGACCGCCAAGAAGGCCACGGCCAAGAAGGCCACGGCCAAGAAGACGCCCGCCAAGAAGACCGCGGCCAAGAAGGACGACGCCGAGCTGGCCGACGAAGAGGTCGTCGAGGACACCAAGGCCACGGAGGAGCCCGAGGGCGCCGAGAGCGCCGGCTTCGTGCTCTCCGACGAGGACGAGGACGACGCGCCGGCCCAGCAGGTCGCCGCCGCCGGTGCCACCGCCGACCCGGTCAAGGACTACCTCAAGCAGATCGGCAAGGTTCCCCTGCTCAACGCCGAGCAGGAGGTCGAGCTCGCCAAGCGCATCGAGGCCGGTCTGTTCGCCGAGGACAAGCTGGCCAACGCCGACAAGCTGGCGCCGAAGCTCAAGCGCGAGCTGGAGATCATCGCCGAGGACGGGCGCCGCGCCAAGAACCACCTGCTCGAGGCCAACCTCCGTCTGGTGGTCTCCCTGGCCAAGCGCTACACCGGCCGCGGCATGCTCTTCCTGGACCTCATCCAGGAGGGCAACCTCGGTCTGATCCGCGCGGTCGAGAAGTTCGACTACACCAAGGGCTACAAGTTCTCCACGTACGCCACCTGGTGGATCCGTCAGGCGATCACCCGCGCGATGGCCGACCAGGCCCGCACCATCCGTATCCCGGTGCACATGGTCGAGGTCATCAACAAGCTCGCCCGCGTGCAGCGCCAGATGCTCCAGGACCTGGGCCGCGAGCCCACCCCGGAGGAGCTGGCCAAGGAACTCGACATGACCCCGGAGAAGGTCATCGAGGTCCAGAAGTACGGCCGCGAGCCCATCTCCCTGCACACCCCGCTGGGCGAGGACGGCGACAGCGAGTTCGGTGACCTCATCGAGGACTCCGAGGCGGTCGTCCCGGCCGACGCGGTCAGCTTCACGCTGCTGCAGGAGCAGCTGCACTCCGTGCTCGACACCCTGTCCGAGCGCGAGGCCGGTGTGGTCTCCATGCGCTTCGGTCTCACCGACGGTCAGCCGAAGACCCTCGACGAGATCGGCAAGGTGTACGGCGTCACGCGCGAGCGCATCCGCCAGATCGAGTCCAAGACCATGTCGAAGCTGCGCCACCCGTCGCGCTCCCAGGTGCTGCGCGACTACCTCGACTAGGCAGGACCGCCACGACGGGCAGTCGTGCGCCAGGCCCGGTTCCCGCTCGCGGGGGCCGGGCCTTCGCGCTGCCGCGCGGGTGCGGGCCCGGGAGAGGTCCCTCACTGTGGGTGCCTAAGGATCACCCCAGTGTGAGGAGCGCGCATGCGACGTCGTCTTGCCCGGGCCCTGGCCCGGCCGCTGGCCCTCGCGGCCGCCGCGACCGTCATACCGCTGGCCTCGGCCCTTCCCGCGACCGCCGACAGCATCGTCGTCGGCGGCTTCCCCGTGGACGTCTCGGAGGGGCCGTGGACCGTGGCGCTGTCCAGCCGTGACCGGTTCGGAGGTACCCGGGCGGGACAGTTCTGCGGGGGTGTGGCGGTCGGCCGGACCACCGTGCTGACCGCGGCCCACTGCATGGACGAGGAGGTGCTGGGGGCGGCTCCGGACCGGGTGGGCGACCTCAGGGTGATCGCGGGGCGCACGGAACTGCTCTCGGAGCGCGGTCGGGAGATCGCCGTACGCGACACCTGGGTGAACCCGCGCTACGACGGTGTCACCAACTCCGGCGACTTCGCCGTGCTCAGCCTGGCCGAGCCACTGCCCTCGAGCTCCGTCATAGCCATGGCCGGGACCGGTGATCCCGCCTACCGCGCGGGCACCCCCGCCACCGTCTACGGATGGGGGGACACCACAGGGTCGGGTTCCTACGCCGGGAGCCTGCACGCTGCGCGTGTGCGGGTGCAGCCCGACGCGCTGTGCGAGAAGGCGTATCCGGGCGGTTCCGAGGGCACCTACCGCGCCAGGACGATGCTGTGCGCGGGAGAGGTGGAAGGCGGCCGGGACGCCTGTCAGGGGGACAGTGGCGGGCCGCTGGTGGCCCAGGGGCGGCTGATAGGGCTCGTCTCCTGGGGGGCGGGGTGCGGCTGGGCCGGCAGCCCCGGGGTGTACACACGTGTCTCGGACATCCTGCGGACCCTCGGGTGGCCGCAGGGCTGAGAGCGGACGAGGAGGGCGCCCACGAGCCGCTCGGCGGCCGCTGGCGCCCGCGGGCATGAGACGGGCGGCCGCCTCCCCGAGGGAGGCAGCCGCCCGCTCACCGGCCTGTGCCGGGCTGCTCGTCGTCGGACGCGAGGTGTCGGCGCTCTGTCGGCGCTCTTCGGGTCAGCGCTCCTCGTCGGGAGCGGGTGCCGCGGGGGCGGTGAGCCGCTCCGTCTCGTCCTGTATCTCAGCGGCGATCTTCTTGAGTTCCGGCTCGAACTTGCGGCCGTGGTGGGCGCAGAAGAGCAGTTCTCCGCCGCTCAGCAGGACGACGCGCAGGTATGCCTGGGCGCCGCAGCGGTCGCAGCGATCGGCGGCCGTCAGCGGGCTCGCGGGGGTCAGAACAGTAGTCACGTCGCCTCTTCTCTAGCTCGACGAGCTGTCGTACCAGGGTCAACATCCAACCAGCCCCAAAACGTTCCCGCTCGTGGCTTCTCCTCGAAAAAATCTTTCCGAGGCGGTCGGCTGCTGCCGGTTGGCGGCGAATGTGCCGTAGTGCGTGTCTGATGTGTCGTACGGATTCGCGTTCGTATCGGTGGTCGGCCCTCCCGGCTGGCTTGCCGGTTGTTCATGAGGACGTGCCCGGAGCCTAAATGGTTCATGCCTGGAAGGGAACGTGATGTGTGCTTCACTCCATCGAGGGATCGAACACGCATGCGACCCTGGACTAGGGTGGGCTGAAGCGAGGGTGGCGTGACAACGGCTCTACCAGGCCTCGGTACCCTCTCACCGGTGACTGAAGCCGCGCCCTTACCCAAGAGGGCCGCATCTGAAATTCAGCGAGGAGCGAACCGCGTGACCGCCGAGACGTCCGTGCCGTCCACAGCGCTGCTGGCAGGAGCAGACCGGGACGGTTCCAACTACACCGCGCGGCACCTGCTCGTCCTCGAGGGGCTCGAGGCCGTGCGGAAGCGCCCCGGTATGTACATCGGGTCCACCGACAGCCGTGGCCTGATGCACTGCCTCTGGGAGATCATCGACAACTCCGTGGACGAGGCCCTCGGAGGCTACTGCGACCACATCGACGTGGTGCTCCACGACGACGGCTCGGTGGAGGTCAGGGACAACGGCCGGGGCATCCCGGTCGACGTCGAGCCCAAGACCGGCCTCTCCGGGGTCGAGGTCGTCATGACCAAGCTGCACGCCGGCGGCAAGTTCGGAGGCGGCTCCTACGCCGCCTCCGGCGGTCTCCACGGCGTCGGCGCCTCCGTCGTCAACGCGCTGTCCGCGCGGCTGGACGTCGAGGTGGACCGGGGCGGGCACACCCACGCGATCAGCTTCCGGCGCGGGGTTCCCGGAGCCTTCGCCACCGGGAGCCCGGACGCGAAGTTCGAGGCCGGAAGCGGACTGCGCAGGGCCAAGAAGATCCCGAAGACCCGCAGCGGCACACGCGTGCGCTACTGGGCCGACCGCCAGATCTTCCTCAAGGACGCCAAGCTCGCCCTGGACACGCTGCACCAGCGCGCCCGGCAGACCGCGTTCCTGGTCCCCGGCCTGACCATCGTCGTGCGCGACGAGTACGGGCTCGGCGAGGGCGGCAGCAAGGGCGAGGAGTCCTTCCGCTTCGACGGCGGCATCAGCGAGTTCTGCGAGTTCCTCGCCGCGGACCGCCCCGTCTGCGACACGCTCCGTTTCACCGGACAGGGCACCTTCAAGGAGACCGTCCCCGTCCTCGACGAGCACGGCCAGATGACGCCCACCGAGGTCACCCGCGAGCTCGGCGTCGACGTGGCCATGCGCTGGGGGACGGGCTACGACACCATGCTCCGCTCCTTCGTCAACATCATCGCCACCCCCAAGGGCGGCACCCACGTCGCCGGTTTCGAGCAGGCCGTCGCCAAAACGATGAACGAGGTGCTGCGCACCAAGAAGATGCTGCGCGTGGCCGAGGACGACATCGTCAAGGACGACGCCCTCGAAGGCCTCACCGCGGTGGTCACGGTCCGGCTGGCCGAGCCGCAGTTCGAGGGCCAGACCAAGGAGGTCCTCGGCACCTCGGCGGCCCGCCGCATCGTGAACACCGTGATCTCCAAGGAGCTCAAGGCGTTCCTGACCTCCACCAAGCGGGACGACGCCCAGCAGGCCCGCGTGGTCATGGAGAAGGCCGTCGCCGCGGCCCGGACCCGTATCGCGGCCCGTCAGCACAAGGACGCGCAGCGCCGCAAGACGGCCCTGGAGTCCTCCTCGCTGCCGGCCAAGCTCGCCGACTGCCGCAGCGACGACGTGGACCGCAGCGAACTGTTCATCGTCGAGGGCGACTCCGCGCTCGGCACGGCCAAGCTCGCCCGGAACTCCGAGTTCCAGGCGCTGCTGCCGATCCGCGGCAAGATCCTCAACGTCCAGAAGTCGTCCGTGACGGACATGCTGAAGAACGCCGAGTGCGGCGCGATCATCCAGGTCATAGGGGCCGGCTCGGGCCGGACCTTCGACATCGACACGGCCCGCTACGGCAAGATCATCATGATGACCGACGCCGATGTCGACGGCTCTCACATCCGCACCCTGCTGCTCACCCTGTTCCACCGCTACATGCGGCCCATGGTCGAGGCCGGCCGGGTGTTCGCCGCGGTGCCGCCGCTGCACCGCATCGAGCTGATCCAGCCCAAGAAGGGCCAGGACAAGTACGTCTACACGTACTCGGACCGGGAACTGCGGGACAAGCTCATGGAGTTCCAGAGCAAGAACGTCCGCTACAAGGACTCGATCCAGCGCTACAAGGGCCTCGGCGAGATGGACGCCGACCAGCTGGCCGAGACCACCATGGACCCGCGCCATCGCACCCTGCGGCGGATCAACCTCACCGATCTGGAGGCCGCGGAGCAGGTCTTCGACCTGCTGATGGGCAACGACGTCGCCCCGCGCAAGGAGTTCATCTCCAGCTCCGCGGCGACGCTGGACCGCTCACGCATCGACGCATAGCGCCCGCGCGGGGCGCATGCGGGGCGAATCACCTGATGGGGTGAAGAGGAACGGGAAGAAGAGTCAGGGATCTTCCCGTTCTGTCCATCCTTGGGTATGCAGCAAAGCAACTCGGGGGACGTGAGGTACGACGATCCCTGGTACGACGCCCTGGCCTCGGGCTGGGGCGAATCGTCCGGCCCTGCGGAGACGACCTCACCGGCCCCGCGCGCGGATGCCGCCGACGTCTACCTCGAAGTACAGCGCAGCGCGGCCTTCCAGGAGGTGCGCAGCCGGTACCGGCGGTTCGTGGTACCCGCGGTCATCGCCTTCCTCACCTGGTACGTGGCGTACGTCGTGACCGCCACGACCGCGCCGGGGCTGATGGCCCGGCCCGTCGCGGGCGCCGTGAACCTGGGCCTGCTCGCCGGACTGGGCCAGTTCCTGACCACGTTCCTGCTCACCTGGGCCTACGTCCGCCATGCGCGGCTGCGCCGGGACCGGGCGGCGCTGGAACTGCGCTGGGACGCCCAGGAGCTCGCGCGCGGGAGAGGCGGCGCGGCATGACGGGAGATCACCAGACGGCGGCACTGCTGCTGTTCGCCGCGTTCGTCGCGGTGACCCTCGGCATCACGACCTGGGTGAGCCGCCACCGGCAGGGTTCGGCCGAGGAGTTCTACGCGGGCGGCCGGCTCTTCTCCCCGATGGAAAATGGTTTTGCCATCGCGGGCGACTACATGTCGGCCGCCTCCTTCCTCGGCATCTCCGGACTCATCGCCCTCGTCGGCTACGACGGGATGCTCTACTCGGTCGGCTTCCTGGTGGCCTGGCTGGTGGTCCTGTTCCTGGTCGCGGAACTGGTGCGCAACTGCGGCCGGTTCACCCTCGCCGACGTGGTCGCGGCGCGCATGCGGGAGCGGCCGGTGCGCATCGCCGCGGGAACTTCCTCGGTCACCGTGTCCGTTCTGTATCTGGTGGCGCAGATGGTGGGTGCGGGCAGCCTGGTCGCGCTGCTGCTCGGCGGTACGGGAGAGGCGACCCGGGCCTGGACCGTCGTCGGTGTCGGTGTACTCATGGTGATCTACGTGTCGTTGGGTGGGATGCGGGCCACCACCTGGATCCAGATCGTCAAGGCGGTCCTGCTGCTCGGCGGCACCGTCGTGCTGACCGTCCTCGTCCTGCTGCGCTTCCACGGCGACTTCAACCGGCTGCTCCTCACCGCGGCCGAACGCAGCGGCCACGGCGACGCGTTCCTCGCCCCCGGTCTCGCCTACGGCGGCGACTGGACCGCCCGGTTCGACTTCATCAGCCTCGGTCTCGCGCTGGTGCTCGGCACGGCGGGACTGCCGCACATCCTGTCCCGCTTCTACACCGTCCCCACCGCGCGGGCGGCACGGCGGTCGGTGGTCTGGGCGATCGGACTCATCGGCGGCTTCTACCTGATGACGATCGTGCTCGGCTTCGGCGCCGCCGCCCTCATCGGACCGGACACCGTACGCGCGTCGAACGCGTCCGGGAACACGGCGGTTCCGCTGCTCGCCCTCGACCTGGGCGGCGGTGTCGGCTCCACGGGCGGCACGATCCTGTTCGCGGTCGTCGCCGCCGTGGCCTTCGCGACGATCCTCGCCGTGGTCGCGGGGATCACACTCGCCTCCTCGGCCTCCGTCGCACACGACCTGTACGCCTCCCTGCGGCGCCGGAGCGGGAAGCCGCGCAGCGAGGTGGCCGTGGCCCGCGTCGCCTCGGTCGGCGTCGGACTGGTCGCGATCGCCCTCGGTCTGCTCGCCCGCGACCTCAACGTGGCGTTCCTGGTGGGCCTCGCCTTCGCCGTGGCCGCGTCCGCGAACCTGCCCGTGCTGCTGTACTCGCTGTTCTGGCGCGGCTTCACCACACGCGGCGCCGTATGGTCCGTCTACGGGGGCCTGGTCCCCGCCGTGCTGCTGGTGCTGCTCTCCCCGGTGGTCTCGGGCAGTCCCGCCTCCCTCTTCCCGGGCGTCGACTTCCAGCTCTTCCCGCTGCAGAACCCCGGTCTGGTCTCCATCCCGCTGGGCTTCCTCGCCGGCTGGCTGGGCACGGTCACCTCACCCGAGCTCCCCGACGAGGCCAAGCACGCGGAGACCGAGGTGCGCTCACTGACCGGCGCGGGCGCGGTGTAGAGCGCCCAGGGGGGCCGGCGCATGCCCGCGGCGTCGCGCGCTCATGCGTCGGACACCCCCCTGGCGGGCCGCACGACGGAGACGGACGGCGCCGCCATCCGTAAAGGGGGAGGGGCACGGTTCCTTCCCCCGCCCCCATGGGCCGTGCCTCAGGCGCGGGTCGCCCACACGTACCGGTGTTCCGGGCGGCCCGCGTCGCCGTACTTCAGGGTCAGCGTGGCCCGTCCCGTGCGTTCCAGCAGCTTCAGATAGCGCTGGGCGGTCTGCCGGCTCACCCCCGTGCGTTCGGCGATCTCCTGGGCGGACAACGGGCCGTCGGCGTTCATCAGCGCCCGCCGTACGAGTTCGGCGGTGGTGGGGGAGTGCCCCTTGGGCAGCTGGGGATCGGAGGGCGCCGACAGCGCGCCGAAGATACGGTCCACCTCCGCCTGTTCCGCCTCACCGCCGCCGTCGAGGGTGCGGCGAAGCTCCGCGTACGCCTCCAGCTTGGCGCGCAGCCCGGCGAAGGCGAACGGTTTGACCAGGTACTGCAGGGCGCCGTGCCGCATCGCCGCCTGCACCGTGGACACGTCCCGCGCCGCCGTCACCATGATCACATCGGTCTGGAGGCCGCGCCGGCGCATCTCCCGCACCACCGCGAGCCCCGTCTCGTCGGGCAGATAGTGGTCCATGAGGACGAGATCCGGCCGGGGCGCCGCCTCCAGCCGGGCGAGCGCCTCCGCCGCGCTGTGCGCCTCGCCGGTGACGACGAACCCGGGCACCTTCGCGACGTACGCCGCGTTGACCCGCGCGACCCGCACGTCATCGTCCACGACCAGGACCTCGATCACCGCGACTCCTCCTCGGCCCGCGCACCGGTGAGCGCGGGCTCCGCGCCCGCCTCCGTCAGGGCGTCGGGCAGGACGACGGTGAACTCAGCGCCCCCGCCCGGCGCCTCGCCCACCTCCGCGCTCCCGCCCTGCCGCTCGGCGAGCCTGCGCACCAGCGGCAGCCCGATGCCGCGCTCGCGGTGGGCCGGCGGCTCCTTGGTGGACCAGCCCTCGGTGAAGACCGACTCGCGGTGCTCCGGCGGAATGCCGGGCCCGGTGTCGCGCACCACGAGCACCGCCGTACGCCCCTCGGTACGCACTTCGACCTCCACGCGCGCGTGCGGCGCACCGGCGACGGCGTCCAGCGCGTTGTCCACCAGATTGCCCACGACGGTGACCAGCCCCCGGGGGTCGATCAGCCGGTCCGGCAGCCGGGTGCCGTCCGACACCCACAGCGCCACTCCGCGCTCGGCCGCGACCGTCGCCTTGCCCACCAGCAGCGCCGCGAGCAGCGGATCCCGGATCTTCTCGGTCACCTGCTCCGACGTGGCCCGGTGATCACCGACGACCTCGCCGACGAACTCCACCGCGTCGTCGTACATCTCGAGCTCCAGCAGTCCCAGCAGGGTGTGCATACGGTTCGCGTGCTCGTGGTCCTGGGCGCGGAGCGCGTCGATCAGCCCGCGCGTGGAGTCCAGTTCCCGGCCGAGCCGGTCCAGCTCCGTGCGGTCGCGCAGGGTGGCCACGGCGCCGCCGTCGTCCGTCGGCATCCGGTTGGCGACCAGGACCCGCCGGCCGCGGACGGTGAGCAGATCGGTGCCGGTCACCCGCCCGGCCAGTACGTCGGCTGTGCGCCCCGCGCCGAGCGCGGCGTCGGGGGAGCGGCCGACGGCCTCCTCACCGATCCCCAGCAGCCGCTGCGCCTCGTCGTTCAGCAGCCGGACACGGCCGTCGCGGTCCAGGGCGACGACGCCCTCCCGGATCCCGTGCAGCATCGCCTCCCGCTCCGCGAGCAGTGCCGCGATGTCCGAGAAGGCCAGGTCACGGGTCTGTCGCTGCACGCGCCGGGAGATCAGCCAGGCCGCGATCGCGCCCACGGCCAGGGCGCCGCCGGCGTACGCGAACAGTCCCGGGATGGCGTGGATCAGCCGGGCCCGGACGCTGTCGTAGGCGATGCCGACCGAGACCGCGCCGATGATCTCGCCGTCCTCGTTCCGCAGCGGCACCTTGCCCCGCGCGGAGCGCCCGAGGGTGCCGTCGTCGATCTCCATGACGTCCTGCCCGGCCAGTGCCTCACCGGGGTCGGTCGACACCAGTCCGCCGATCCGCTCCGGATCGGTGTGCGACCAGCGCACGCCCCGCAGGTCCAGCACCACGATGTACTCGGCGCCGGTGGCCTTCCGGATCCGTTCCGCCTCCCGCTGCACCGGGCCGTCCGGCGCCGGTGCGGTGCCCTCCAGGTCCTGTGCCATCTGCGGCTGCTGGGCGGTGGTCTGCGCGATCGCGAGCGCGCGGCGCATCGCCTGGTCGTCCAGCTGGTCGCCGAGCGGCGCGAGGAACAGCCCGGTGGCCAGTACGGCGACGCCCGCGGCGATCGACAACTGCATCAGCAGGACCTGCGAGAACACCCGCCGGGGCAGGCCGAGGCGCAGGCGGCGCGCGGGGGGAGTGGAGCTCATACCCCTGACCGTACGCGGCGTGGCGCGGGGTGCCGCGGGGGTGTGGCGGGGATCTCCCGGCCCCTGCCCGACGGGTCCGGTCAGCCGGCCAGCGCCGTCATCGTCACCTCGCGCACGCCCACGACGTCCATCCGCGCGGGCGAACCGAGCACCGAACCGCAGCTCTCCGGACGGGGCGGCAGTGAGGCGCCCTGGGCGACCTCCACCAGCCACCGGCGCCCGTCCGCGTGGGCGACGGTCACCTCCCAGCGGGGCGCCGTGCCGTCCGTCCGTACGACGCTCAGGGCCTCCGCGGCGTACTCGCCCACCGCGCGGCGCACCGCCAGCTCGGCCGCCTGACCGGGCCGCTCCCAGGCGGAACCGCCCCGGCATCCCTCGACGACGACGCGGCCCTCCTGGGCGCTGTGCAGCACCTGCTTGACGGCATGCGCCTCGGCCCGCCCGTACGCGTATCCGTACGGCAGGCACAGGACGGTGGGGGAGAAGCGGTGGCCGCCCAGGTGGGTGACCTCCCAGACGCCCTCGACCCCGGAGGCGGCGAGCTCGGCCGCCAGGGGACGTCCGAGGAGGGCACAGCAGCGGTCGCGTTTGCCGTTGGTGCAGACGAGGGCGAGCGGATCGCCCTCGTGGGGCCGGCCGCCGAGCGCGGTCGCGAAGGACTCCGGTTCGCCGCTGCCGAGGGCGGCGAAGTCCAGGCCGAGGAGGTGTTCCGGGTCGGTGGTGGTGGCGGCGTACAGCCACACGTTTCCCGGCACGGTGTGGGCCACGTACACCCGGCGCGTGGCGGGCATCCGGCGGTCGGCGTGCCGCCCGGGCCGTCTTATGAGCGCGATCCGCACCCCGGTGCCCTGCGCGGCGGCTTCCAGCGCCCGACCCAGGGCGGGGTCGAGATGGCTGGAGGTGAGCGCCTTGGCACCCCAGGGGCCGGGCTGCTCGAGCAGCAGCCAGGTCCTCGCGGTGGCCGCGGTTCCGGCGATGGGCTCGTCGAGCTCGCGGGAGACGATTGAGCACGTACTCACAGAGGTGAGCCTAACCTGAGTTGCACACGCGTGGCATGTCGGCCCACCCGTACCGCGAGGGCCGGCCGGCAGGGTGACAATTGCCGTGAACCGGGCTGATCATCGATTCTTCGCTTACGCGCTCACTCTTGCGGATGATTCCTCGGAGCGGGGGTGCCCTCATGTCGCCGAGTGATAGGAATGCGGCACGCGTTGCGTGCGTCGCGGTGTGTGCTGGACCTGCGAAGATGCGATCGCGCATCGCGCGGCAGCGGGCGCAGGCGCTCGTGCCTTGAGAGCAGAGGAAATTCAACAGTGAGTCAGATCATCCGCCGTCTCGGTGTCGCTCCGCGCCATCGGGGCAGTTCCACCGGTGCGACGTGCCCCGACGTCTTTGAGCTGGCAGACGGCAACTTCGCCGTCATCGGTACGGATGTCACCGACTCGCTCGATTCCCAACTGCCCGAGGACGCCGCCCGCGCCGACTACGAGCGCATCGTCGTGATCACCAGGGAGACCCTGATCAAGGCGAAAGCGGATATCCCGGACGCGTAGCTCACGAGTCGAGCGGCGGCTCCCCGACCACCCACCACTCGTCGGTGTCGGCTTCGTCGAGCTGCAGCAGCAGGTCGTCGATCAGTTGGCCGAGTTCCGCCTCGACGGTTCCCGTCAGGCTCGCGCGCTGGTGCCCGGTCGCGTACCAGTAGTCCCTCACGACCGGGTTCTGAAACATGCCGCGCGCGTGCTTGAAGAACTCGTCCCTGCTCATGTTGCCGATGCGGTAGTAGCAGAGCAGGTTCGTGTACAGGGCGTTGGCGAACAGATACTGGCGGCGCTTCTGCGCGGTGAGGGGAACCTCGTAGAGGTCCAGAACCTCGGCCAGTTCCGGGTCGTCGATCGCCTTGCTCAGCAGTTCCCAGTGCTGGCGCTGCTGCATGGCCAGATTGGCCTGCCGCTGTGTCACCGCACGCTTCTCCAGGTGATCCAGGCGCTCGCTGAACGTGGCCAGGGCCTGTCGCTGCGCCGCCATGGCGGCACACGCGCCCGCCGCCATACCCAGGCAGACCGCGACCGCGGAGCCGAGCCCCCGTATCCCACTGTTCTGTGTGGCCATGTCAAATACCCCCGATCAGGCCGCCGTCCGCCGGTCGTCGGGGTGCGGGTCGACTGTAGGGAACCGGCGAGCGGTGGGCGGCGCTTGCCGCCTTCCAGGGTGCCGAGCGGCTCTGATCGGCGGGAAGGCGGAGAGGAGGCGCACGGAGGGAAGCGAGGGTCGCACAAACCGGCGCCTTGCCCAACGTCTGCCCCGTGGACGCTGCTAACAATCGTTCACTTCGCCGCCGTTCTCATGGCTCGTATCCTGGTGCGTCAGTCGTTGTCCGCGCGTACGCGCGGACGTGAGCCGGGGTACGCCCAGGGGTGAGAGGGGTCGTGTGGTGGCGCGGAGCGGCGGGCGGCGGATTCCGGTCGTGATACTGGCCGGGTTCCTCGGATCGGGGAAGACCACCCTGCTCAACCACCTTCTCCACCGCAGCGGCGGCAGCCGCATCGGCGCGGTCGTCAACGACTTCGGGGCCATCGAGATCGACGCGATGGCCGTCGCCGGGGCGCTCGGGGACTCGACCGTGTCCTTGGGCAACGGGTGTCTCTGCTGTGCCGTCGACGGCAGTGAACTCGACGTGTACCTGGAGCGGCTCGCCCGCCCCTCCGCCGGCATCGACGTCATCGTCATCGAGGCCAGCGGCCTCGCCGAACCGCAGGAACTCGTGCGGATGGTGCTCGCCAGTGAGCACCCGGACATCGTGTACGGCGGACTCGTCGAGGTCGTGGACGCCGCCGAGTTCGACGCCACCCGGGCCCGCCACCCCGAGATCGACCGGCATCTCGGTCTCGCGGATCTCGTGGTCGTCAACAAGGTGGACCGGGTCACGGACGCCCCGCGCGTGCTGACGCTGGTCCGCTCGCTCGTCGACCGGGCGGCCGTCGTCCCCGCCACGCACGGCCGGGTCGACCCCGAGTTCCTCTTCGACTGCAGGCCGAGCCGGGAGCGCGTCGGGCAGCTGTCGTTCGACGATCTGCATCACCACGAGAACGACCACACCGGGCATCTGCACGCCGCCTACGACAGCCTCTCCTTCGTCTCAGGGCGCCCGCTGGACCCGCGGCGGCTGATGCGGTTCCTGGACAGCCGGCCCGAGGGGCTCTACCGGATCAAGGGGTACGTCGACTTCGGCCCGTACGACGTGCGCAACCGGTACGCCGTCCATGCCGTGGGACGGTTCCTGCGGTTCTGTATCGAACCCTGGCCGGCCGGTGAGGAGCGGCTCACGCAGCTCGTGCTCATCGGGGCCGGCATCGACGCGGGGGCGCTGCGCGAGGAGCTGGAGGCGTGCGGGAGCGACGACGCCCCACACACCGACGAGCACGGCATGTGGGGCGTACTGCGCTATGTGCGGGATCCGGCGGAGGACCCGGCGGCCTAGACCGGTCCGGCCACCACCCACACCGTCTTCGGCAGGGACACGCCCGAGCCGTCGCGGCGCGGGTCGGGCTCCGGGAGGCCCACCGCCGTGCCGTTCTTCTGCGCGGCACGGGCCGGGACCGGGCCCGTCCAGGCGAAGGCCAGACAGTCCTCGCCCTTCAGGAACCGCTGGCAGCGCACGCCGCCGGTGGCCCGGCCCTTGCGCGGATACTGGTCGAACGGGGTCAGCTTGGCCGTCGTCTGCACCGAGTCGTCCAGCGTGCCGCGCGAGCCCGCGACCGTGAACACCACCGCGTCCGCGGCCGGATCGACCGCGGTGAACGAGATGACCTTCGCTCCGTCGGTCAGCTTGATGCCCGTCATACCGCCCGCCGGACGGCCCTGTGGGCGGACCTGCGCGGCCGGATAGCGCAGCAGCTGTGCGTCGTCGCTGATGAAGACGAGGTCCTCCTCGCCCGTGCGCAGCTCGATCGCCCCGATGATCCGGTCGCCCTCCTTGAGCGTGATGACCTCCAGCTCCTCCTTGCTGGAGGGGTAGTCGGGCACCACCCGCTTGACGACACCCTGTTCCGTGCCGAGCGCCAGGCCGGGGGACGACTCGTCGAGCGTGGTCAGGCACACCACCTGTTCGTCGTCCTCCAGGGACACGAACTCGGCCAGCGGCGCCCCGCCCGACAAGTTCGGCGTCGGCATCGCCTCCGGCAGCTGCGGCAGGTCCACGACGTTCAGCCGGAGCAGACGGCCGGCCGAGGTGACGACGCCGACCTCGCCACGGGCCGTCGCCGGCACGGCGGAGACGATGACGTCGTGCTTGACCCGCTTGCCGTCGTCGGCGAGCGGCCCGTTGTCCGCCGTACGGGCCAGCAGACCCGTGGACGACAGCAGCACGCGGCACGGGTCGTCCGCCACCTGCAGCGGTACGACGGCGGCCGGGGCACCGCCCGACTCCAGCAGCAGCGTACGGCGGTCGTTGCCGAACTTCTTGGCCACGGCGGCCAGTTCCGTGGAGACCAGCTTGCGCAGCTCGGCGTCCGAGTCGAGGATCCGGGTCAGCTCCTCGATCTCCGTGTTCAGCCGGTCCTTCTCGGACTCCAGCTCGATACGGTCGTACTTGGTGAGGCGGCGCAGGGGCGTGTCCAGGATGTACTGGGTCTGGATGTCGCTCAGCGAGAACCGCTCGATCAGGCGCTCCTTCGCCTGCGCGGAGTTCTCGCTGGAGCGGATCAGGCGGATGACCTCGTCGATGTCCACCAGGGCCGTGAGCAGGCCCTCGACCAGGTGGAGGCGGTCGCGCCGCTTGCTGCGGCGGAACTCCGAACGGCGTCGTACGACGTTGAAGCGGTGGTCGAGGTAGACCTCGAGGAGTTCCTTGAGGCCCAGGGTGAGCGGCTGGCCGTCCACCAGCGCCACGTTGTTGATGCCGAAGGACTCCTCCATCGGCGTCAGCTTGTACAGCTGCTCGAGGACCGCTTCCGGCACGAAGCCGTTCTTGATCTCGATGACCAGCCGCAGACCGTGCTCGCGGTCGGTGAGGTCCTTGACGTCGGCGATGCCCTGGAGCCTCTTCGAGCCGACCAGATCCTTGATCTTGCCGATGACCTTCTCCGGGCCGACCGTGAACGGCAGCTCGGTGACGACGAGACCCTTGCGACGGGCCGTCACCTCCTCCACGGTGACCGTCGCGCGGATCTTGAACGTGCCGCGGCCCGTCTCGTACGCGTCCCGCACGCCGGACAGGCCGACGATCCGGCCGCCGGTGGGCAGGTCGGGGCCCGGGACGTGCTTCATCAGGGCTTCGAGGTCGGCGTTCGGATACCGGATCAGATGACGGGCGGCCGCGACGACCTCGCGCAGGTTGTGCGGCGGCATGTTGGTGGCCATGCCGACGGCGATGCCCGACGCGCCGTTCACCAGGAGGTTCGGGAACGCGGCGGGCAGCGCGACCGGTTCCTGCTCCTGACCGTCGTAGTTGGGCGCGAAGTCGACCGTGTCCTCGTCGATGGACTCGGTCATCAGGCTGGTGGCCTCGGCCATCCGGCACTCGGTGTACCGCATGGCGGCGGGCGGGTCGTCGTTGCCCAGCGAGCCGAAGTTGCCGTGGCCGTCGACGAGGGGGACGCGCATCGAGAAGGGCTGGGCCATGCGGACCAGGGCGTCGTAGATCGACGCGTCGCCGTGGGGGTGCAGCTTGCCCATGACCTCGCCGACGACGCGGGCGCACTTCACGTAGCCGCGCTCGGGTCGCAGGCCCATCTCGTTCATCTGGTAGACGATGCGGCGGTGCACCGGCTTGAGGCCGTCGCGCGCGTCCGGCAGGGCGCGGGAGTAGATGACCGAGTACGCGTACTCGAGGAAGGAGCCCTGCATCTCGTCGACGACGTCGATGTCGAGGATCTTCTCCTCGTACGAGTCGTCGGGCGGCGGGGTCTTCGTGCTGCGGCGGGCCATCGCTGCCGGCTCCTTGCTGAAGCGTGTGGACGGGATCTGACGCGGACCATTGTGGACTGTCGCACTGACAGGTGGGACCAGGACCTGGTTGTGGGGGTGCTGGGGTGGGAAGGGTACGGGGCGTTTTTCGGG
>NZ_JOCA01000029.1 GCF_000718785.1 Streptomyces sp. NRRL WC-3626
AATGCGGCACAGCAGCTCCGGCCGCCGCTACCGTGCTCACTCGTACACACCAAAACACCCTCACGCTCAGCAAAGTCCCAACAGCTCACCACCCCTCCATACCGCAGTGGCTCTGGCTGGTGATCAACATCGCGCTGGCCACCGCCGTCAACGTCATCGGCCTCGCGGTGGCCGACAAGGTCCAACAAGGTGCTGCTGATCGCCGTGACCGGCTGCCTGCTGGTCCTCGCCGTGCTCTGCGTCCGCCACGGTCTCGGCCACGGCGGAACCGCCGCGGCCGGCGAGGCGCTGTGGAACGGCGCCACCGGCATCTCCGCGGTCACCGCGGCCGCGACCGTCGCCGCCTACGCCATCCTCGGCTTCGACGCGGTCAGCACCCTAGCGGGGGAACGGCCCGGCCCCCTGAAGGGCCGACGCGGTGTCGCTCACGGCCGAGTCGGCATACCGTCGGGGTGAGACGACGCGGGACGGGAGACCGCACATGACCACACCGCGGATCGACTACCGGGCCCTGTTCGCGGTCACGCCCAGCCCGTACCTGGTGCTGGATCCCGACCTCGTGGTGGTGGAGGTCAACGAGGCGTATCTACGGGTGACGGGCCGGACCCGGGACGAGCTGATCGGTCACGAACTCTTCGAGGTGCACCCCGACAACCCGGGTGACCCCGAAGCCGACGGGGTGCGCAATCTCGGCGCGTCCCTGCGGCGGGTGCTGCGGTCGAAGGAACCGGAGTCGATGGCGGTACAGAAGTACGACCTCCCGGTCTCCGGCCGCCCGGACGTGTTCCAGGAGAGATGGTGGTCGCCGATCAACACGCCCGTCCTCGGACCCGACGGGGAGGTGGCGTGGATCATCCACCGGGTCGAGGACATGACCGAGTTCCTGCTGTCCCGCGCCGCGGCCGCCGGACCGGAGGGTGATCCGGGCGGGAAGTGGACGCTGGAGGCCGAACTGTACGCCCGGGCGCAGGAACTCCAGCTCCTCAACGAAAAGCTCCGCGAAGCCCATGAGTGGGAACGCCGGACCGCGCTGGCCCTCCAGCGGGCCATGCTGCACACCCCGGACCTGGAGGCCCACCCCGGCATCGCCGTGCGCTACATGCCGGCCGCCCGGTCGCTCAACGTCTGCGGCGACTGGTACGACGTGGTCGACCTGTCCGAGGACACCTTCACGGTCGCGGTCGGCGACGTCGTCGGGCACGGCCTGGAGGCCGCCGCCGTCATGGGCATGCTGCGCAGCGCCCTGTCCGCCGCCGTCCGCGCGCTCCACGAACCCGGCAGGGCGATGGACGTCCTGAGCCGCTACGCCCGCAGCGCCGAAGGCGCGCTGGCGACCACCGCCGCCAAGGCGGTCGTCGACACCCGCCGGCACAGCATCACCTACACCTGCGCCGGCCACCCACCGCCGGTGCTCTGCCGGCGGGACGGCACCGTGGTGCTGCTCGACCGGGCCACCGATCCGCCGCTCGGCGTTCTCGACGAGGAGACACCCCGCCCCGAGGCCTCGGTGCCGTACACGCCGGGCGACACACTCGTCCTGTACACCGACGGTCTCGTCGAGCGCCGTGGTGAGGACATCGACGCCGGCCTGCACCGCCTCATGGACGCACTCGCCCGCCACGCCGGCCTCGGCCCGGACCATCTGGCCGACACGCTCCTCAGCCGCCTCGGCGTGGCCGACGGCGGACGCGACGACATCGCCTTGGTCATTGTCCGCCTCTGACGACGGCCCGGTCCGCCCTTCGTCCCCCGTCCGGGGCAAGGAGACGGCGCTCGGCAGGTCACCGCGCGGTGACGTGATGTAGCAATTTCCTATGATCTCTTTCAGAAGTACCCATATACGCGGCCCGCGGGGCTCCCGCCGAACCGGGATCCGGGCCGCCGCGCTCGTCCTGATCGCCGCGACCGCCCTGGGCGCCACCGAGGCGACGGCGTCGCCGTCGAGTCCGCGCGGAACAGACTGGGACGCCATCGCCGCGTGCGAATCCGGTGGCGACTGGCAGGCGAACACCGGCAACGGCCACTACGGCGGCCTGCAGTTCGCCCAGTCGAGCTGGGTCGCGGCCGGCGGACTCGAGTACGCCCCGCGGGCGGACCTCGCCACCCGCGAGGAGCAGATCATCGTGGCCGAACGGCTCGCCCGGCTCCAGGGAATGTCCGCCTGGACCTGCGCCTGACCCGGCCGGTCCGATGTCCGCCGGCCCCGCCCGCAGGGTGGGCCGCCGGACATCGAAGGGGCGCGTCGGACGCGCCCCAGCGACGTGTACGGGCCGCGGCCGCGCTCATGCCCCGCTCGGCTCCCGCGCGCTGAACCGGGCCAGGGTCCAGATGGCGAGAAGGTCGAGCACCATCAGGGAGATCGCCCACAGCGGGTAGTACGGGACGAACATGAACTGTGTGATCAGGCTCGCCGCGCCCAGCGCCAGCCCGGCCCCCCTGCCCCAGCTCCTGCCGAGCAGCACGCCGAGGCCCGCGGCCACCAGCGCGATCCCGAGAGCGAGATGGAGCCAGCCCCAGGCCGTCAGGTCGAACCGGTAGACGTATCGGGGTGCGCTGAAGATGGTGTCCTGGGCGATGCCGGTGACGCCCATGAGAATGCTCAGCGAACCACTCAGCTCCAGCGCCAGGCCGGCGAAGAGATACGGGCCCATCGCCCAGTCGGTGGTTCCGGATCCTGCGGGGGCCCTGGGCACCGCGCCGCGTGTGTCTGCCATGGTCGACGCCTTTCCTCGGCCCTCAGCCTCGGTCGGCGGCACGCGCACCGCGACCGCAGCGAGCCGTCCGGGTGAGGCGGCGCGGTCCTAGGAGGTGTCAGACGCCCCCCGGACCCCCACGGAGCCGGTGTCGTGCTCTCGCTCCCGTACCGCGATGCGGGCCAGTTTCGTCAGCATCATGCCGTTGCGGATCGAGACGACGTAGTCCACCGGAAGCCCGTGCATCCGGATACCGGGACCCCGCAGGGGGTGCCACTCCAGAAGAAAAAGGGTGTGCTCGCCCCAGGGAATGAGGTTCATGGCGATGCGGGCCGCGCCGAAGGGTTCCGCCCGCGCTTCCAGTTCCAGACGACGGCGTGGTTCACAGATGCGTACGACACAGATGTCCTCGAGGGCCAACGGCCCCACACCCACGCGGACTTGAAGGCGGGCCCCGACGTCGGGCCAGTGCGGGTCCGCTGCGGTCACCCGTTGTGTTCCCGAGACCCATTCGCCGTAGCGGCGGCCGTCGGACAGGAGGTTCCAGACCCCGGACGGCGAGCTGAGGATCAGCCGGCGATTCCGGGCCACAGCGACCACACTCCTTCGTCTCCGGCGGGGTCCGCGCCCACGGCCAGCCCGACATTAACCGCGCCCCGCCCGCCCGGCATCCGCAGCACACGGCACCCCGTCCGGACCCGCCGGGCTGGGCATCCGCAGTGGTCGGGCCGAGGGTGGAGGCCACGTGACGAGGAAAGCCGCGAAGGGACTCACCCGTATGAAGGCACTCCGGTACCGCCGGATCGGCGCCGCCCCGGAGGTGGTCACCGTCCCCGACCCGGAACCGGGTCCGGGCCAGGTCCTGCTGAAGGTCACCGCGGCCGGGGTCTGCCACTCGGACATCGCGGTGATGAGCTGGCCCGCCGAGGGCTTCCCCTACGAACTGCCGCTGACCCTCGGCCACGAGGCCGTGGGCACCGTCGCGGTCCTCGGCGACGGTGTGCGCGGACTGAGGGAGGGCGACGAGGTGGCCGTGTACGGCCCCTGGGGCTGCGGCACCTGCGCCAAGTGTGCGGAAGGGAAGGAGAACTACTGTCTGCGGGCCGCGGAGCTCGGCATCTTCCCGCCGGGGCTCGGCTCCCCCGGAGCGATCGCCGAGTACCTCCTCGTCGACGATGCCCGGCACCTCGTCCCCGTCGACGGCCTCGACCCTGTCTCCACGGTGCCGCTGACGGACGCCGGACTGACGCCGTATCACGCCGTCAAACGGGCGCTGCCCCGCCTCGTACCGGGCTCCACGGCGGTGGTCATCGGTACGGGCGGGCTCGGACATGTCGCCGTTCAGCTGCTGCGTGCCATGTCCCCGGCCCGGGTGATCGCCCTCGACATCAGCGAGGAGAAGCTGGCGCTCGCGCGGACCGTCGGCGCGCACGAGACCGTGCTCTCCGACGGACGGGCGGTGGGGAAGGTACGGGACCTGACCGGCGGAACCGGAGCCGAGGCCGTGTTCGACTTCGTCGGGGCGGAGGCGACCGTGCGCACCGCCGGGGCCGTCGTCGCGGTGGAGGGCGAGGTCGGCATCGTGGGCATCGGCGGAGGCGCCCTGCCCGTGGGGTTCGGCAGCCTGCCCTTCGAGGTGTCGGTCACCGCGCCCTACTGGGGCTCGCGCGGCGAACTGATCGAGGTCATCGGCCTCGCCCGGGCCGGGGCCGTCGCCGTCCACACGGAGACGTACTCGCTCGACGAGGCACCGCGTGCCTATGAGCGTCTGCACGCCGGAGAGGTGAACGGCCGCGCCGTCATCGTTCCCCACGGGTGAGGCCGGGCAGGGCCGGGCCGGGCTGACCGCGCGGTGATCCTCGTGGCGCCGCAAGATGGAACGGAAGGAGCGGCGACCGGGGAGGTGCGGTGATGGACGACAACGCCGAGCAGGACGAGACACCCGTCGAGGAGGGTGTGTACGACGAGGAGAATCCCGACGTCTTCCTGGACGTTCCCCTGCTGAAGGTCGACGAGATCGACCTGGACGTCGAGAACCTGCGCGCACATGTCTCCCTGCAGACCGAGGTGCTGGATCTGCTGAGGCTGAGTGTCGGCGCCGACGTCACGCTCGGCCGCGTGCACCTGGGCATTTCGGGAGTGGAGGCACAGGCCCAGCTCAGGGTGCGGCTCGACAACGTCGCCGCGATCGTCAACCGGGTGCTCACCACGCTCGACCGCAATCCGGAGATCCTGCGCGACCTGGCGCGAGGCGTCGGTTCCGCCGTACAGGACGTGGGCGGGGGAGCCCGCCAAGCCGTCGGCGAACTGGGCACGGGCGCCGGCCGCGCCGTTCAGGACGTGGGTCAGGGTGCCGGGACTGCTGTGCGGGACGTGGGTCAGGGTGCCGGAGCCGCCGTTCAGGACGTGGGGCAGGGCGCCGGGACCGCTGTGCGGGACGTGGGTCAGGGTGCCGGGACCGCCGTTCAGGACGTGGGTCAAGGAGCGGGCAGCGCCGTCCACGACGTCGGTCAAACCACCGAGGCCGCGGTCGGGGACGTGGGCCGCGGTGTAGGCGCGGTGGCGGAGGACGTCGGCCGGCGGGCCGGCACGGTGGTCGAGGATGCCGGCGGGGAGGCCGGGCGTGTGGTCGAGGGCGCGGGCGGAAAGGCCGGGCGTGCGGTCGAGGATGCCGGCGGGGAGGCCGGGCGTGCGGTCGAGGATGCCGGTGGCGAGGCCGGGCGTGCGGTCGAGGATGCCGGTGGCGAGGCCGGGCGCGCTGTCCAGGACGCCGGCGGCGAGGCCGGGCGTGCTGTCCAGGACGCCGGCGGCGAGGCTAGCCGCGCGGCGGCAGCGGACGTGACGGGCGACGCCGTAGCCCCGGCCGGGCCGGCCGCACGGAGCCCGCGCAGGCCGGCGGAGGGCGAGGACCGGAAGCGGGCCGCCCGGCGCGAGAGCGCGACCCGCAGGCGCCGCGTCCGCTCCGAGGACGGGAAGCTGCCGTCGAGGCCCGCACGCCGCCGTGTCTCCGGCGAACGGGACGAGCCGCCCTGAACGGCCGGTGCCCCGCCGGCGGACGGCTCCGGCGGGGAGGGCACGGGCCCGGAGAGCACCCCGCAGGACATCTCGTTCCGGTCGACGCTTCGTATGGACCGCCTGCGCTTCGCCGAGCAACCCCGGACCGCCGTTCGCTTCCCGGGTACCGGAGAGCGGGAGTCGACGAGCCGCAGTGACCGCGACCGTCTCCCCGAGAACGTCGTACCGGGCGAGGACTACCGTGAGGTGGCCGTCGACTACCGCCTGGAAACCCGGCTCACCGGGGACGACCCCCTACTTGATCAGGGCGTTCGCCGAGATGATCACCAGGCCGATCAGCATGTCGGCGGCCCCGGCCCGCAGTGAGGCCGCCCACCCACGCCCCGCCCTGCGCGCCGTCCACGCGCCCCAGCCGGCCAGGAGCAGGGTGTTGAGCAGCAGGGCGGTTTCCACCGCCTGGCTCTCCGTCCACCAGGACGGCACCGCGGTCAGCAGCAGCGCGACGGTGGGGAGGGCCGCCACGACGACCGGCCACTCGGCGAGCATGGCGCGCAGCCCGACCCGGAGGCCGCCGCGCTCCGCCGACATCCGGTGCGCGACGACATGGGCGTAGCCGTGGGCGGCCGCGGAGGCGAGGGCGGTGAGCAGGATCCACAGCGCGTCGGAGCCGGGCTCGTCCGCCTCACCGGGGGAGTCGAGCGCGGCGGCCAGCGCACTGGCCAGGATCAGCCCGTAGACGCCGCTGAACAGGGCCGTCTCCGACGGCGGCCGGGGAACGGCCGCGCCACGGAGACGATGCGTGTGATCGGACATCGCTACCACTTTCACCGCGGACCCGGCACACGGCAACACGACGACACGGTGCCGACCCGTTCGGATCCCCGGCCGGCGGGCGCCGTTTGACGCTCATTTGGATAACCGCTATCTATTGAGGGTCGCAGGGGAGGGTGATCGGTGCAGGACGTGGTGCTGGCGCTGCTGGCCAAGGAGCCGTCGCACGGCTACGACCTGCGCGCGAGGCTGGTGGCGGCGCTCGGACCGCTGGGGGAGACGCTGAACGCGGGTCAGATCTATGTGACGCTCACCCGGCTCGAAAAGTCCGGCCTGGTCGTCCAGGAGCGGGAGGACGCGGGCATGCGCGGCCCGCGCCGCAAGGTGTACGGACTGACCGCCGCCGGCCAGGAGCGGGTGGCGGAGTGGATGACCGAAGGCGCAGGCCCCCGGGCGGATGTGACGGAGTTCCACCTGAAGCTGGTGGCCGCCGCCGAATCGGGCCGCGCCGACCCCCTCGCGCTCGTGGACGCGCGGCGGCGGGAGCTGATGCGAAGCCTCGCCGAGGCCCAGCAGGCGGCCCTCGCGCACGGCACGGACTCGGAGGCCGGACTTCTCCTGGAAGGCATCGCCCTCCGGTTGCAGGCGGATCTGCGCTGGTTGGAAGCGTGCGAGCGGACATGGGCCGCCCGCGGGAAAGGCGGGGAGAACGGATGACCAGAGACGGTCTGCGGGCCGGTAGCCGGTCCCGGCGCGGGACGGGCGACCGCGGCGCGGGTGCGGCCCCGGCGGGACGCCGGCCCGGTCGGACGACAGGGCCCGCGCTGCGAGCGGTCGGCCTGTCACGGGCGTACGGGCAGGACGAGAGCCTCGTCTGGGGCGTCGACGGCGTCGACCTCGAGGTGCCCGCCGGGCAGACGCTCGCCGTCACCGGGCCCAGCGGCTGCGGCAAATCCACGCTGCTGCA
Source organism: Streptomyces sp. NRRL WC-3626 (assembly GCF_000718785.1). Classification (GTDB taxonomy): domain Bacteria; phylum Actinomycetota; class Actinomycetes; order Streptomycetales; family Streptomycetaceae; genus Streptomyces; species Streptomyces edwardsiae. The sequence goes on from NZ_JOCA01000029.1 coordinate 7,447, forward strand.
ACTCCTCGGCGGCCTCGACCGGCCCACCGAAGGGGAGGTGTGGCTCGACGGACGGCGCGTCGACGACCTCGGCGAACGGGCGCTGGCCAGGATGCGGCGCCGCTCCGTCGGGTTCGTCTTCCAGTCGTTCCACCTGATGGACGAGCTGACCGCGGCGGAGAACGTCGAACTGCCCGCCCTGCTCGCCGGCGTCTCACCGCGCACCGCCCGCCGCCGTGCCGCCGCACTGCTCGACCGGGTCGGACTCGCCGACCGGGCCCGGCATCTGCCCGCGGAGCTCTCCGGAGGGCAACGACAGCGGGTCGCCATCGCCCGCGCCCTGGTCAACGAGCCGCTGGTGGTCCTCGCCGACGAGCCCACCGGGAACCTCGACAGCGCGGCGACCCATGACATCCTCCGGCTCTTCGGCGAACTCCGGTCCGCCGGCCAGACCCTGGTCATCGTCACCCACGACGAGCGCGTCTCCGCGACCGCCGACCGCGTCGTCTCCCTGCGCGACGGCACGCTGGCCGGCGACACGCCCCTGCCCGCGGACGGCGGCGCCACACGGCTCGGCGCGTTCCTCAGCTGGGAGGACTGACCGTGGGTCACCTGCTGCTGACCGGCCGTCTGATCCTGCGGGACCTGCGCAAGCGTCCGGGCGAGGCGGTCATGTTCCTGCTCGTCGTCACCGTCGCCACCACCTGCCTCACCCTCGGCGCCGCGGCCGGAAACGCCGTGAGCACCGGGTACGCGAAGACCCGCGCGGCCACCGCGGGACCCGACATCACCGCCGTCACGACGGCCACGGACCCGTCCGGCCTGGCCCGGCGGATCAAGGACACCCCCGGTGTGGCCGCGCAGTCCGACCCCTTCTTCGCGTTCGACACCACCGTCCGGGCCCATGGGAGGACCGCGCACTCCGCCGTCGAGGGACGCGGCGCCTCACCGTCCGCCGTGGACCGGCCGCTGGTGACCTCCGGCCGGTGGGTGCGCCCCGGCGGAGCGGTCCTGGAACGCGGCTTCGCCGAGGCGCTCGGCGTCCGCGTCGGCGACCGCGTGACCGTCGGCGAACGCCGCTACCGTGTCGTCGGCACCGCGATCAGCGCCGCCACCCCGGTCTACCCCTGGAGCGACAACGCCCAGGGCCCCGGACCGTCCGACTTCGGCGGCCGGATCTGGCTCACCGCCGCCGACACCCGCGAGGCGGCGGGGGACACCTCCGGCGTCCACCTGATCTACCTGCGACTGACCGACCCGCACGCGACGAAGCGGTGGCAGAACACCGTGTTCACCCCCGACCGCCGGGGCGAGGCATGGGTCAACACCCACACCTGGCAGGGAGTCCTCCAGACCGACACCGCCATGATCAGGAACACCCGGCCCGCCCTCGTCGTCGGTGGCTGGCTACTCGCCGTCGCCGCGGTAGTCACCCTCACCGCCCTCGCCACCGTCCGCGCGGCCCGGGACAACCGTCGTGCCGCGCTGCTCAGAGCCGTCGGCGCGGGGCCGGGCACCGTCACCGCGGTCCTGCTGGCCCAGTATCTGCTGCTGACCCTCCTGGCCACCGCGCTCGGACTGACCGCCGGAACGCTTGCCGCGCCCGGGCTGGTCGACCCCAGCGCCGGACTCCTGGACGCGGCCGGCCCACCCGATTCCGGCACCGTCGCCGCCGCCGTCCTCCTCGCCGTGGTGGTCGCCGCGACCGGGGCGGTCGGCCCGGCCGTGCGCGCGGTCCGCACCAGCACCGTCCGCGCGCTGGCCGGCCCGGCGAACCCGCTCACCCGGCACCGGCGTCTGAACACCCTGACCGCCCATCTGCCGACGCCGCTGCTGCTCGGAATCCGGCTGCTCGCCCGCCGGCCCGGCCGCGCCGTACTGGCCGCCACCACGATCATGGTGACCGCCCTGCTCACCTGGCACGCCGAGCTCGACAAGCGCCCCGACTTCAGCCGCTTCGGCCCCGTCGAAGTGCGCGCCGAGCAGACCGGCCAGGTGCTCGTCGCCGTCACGCTCGCCCTCGTGGCACTGTCCACCCTCAACACGGTGCTCCTCGGCTGGAGCACCGCCGCGCAGGTCCGCCATGCGCTGACCGTCGCCCGTACGCTCGGCGCCACCCCCGGTCAGGTCGTCTCGGCGCTCTGCGTGACGCAACTCCTGCCCGCCGTCCCGGGCCTGCTCGCCGGTGTTCCGGCCGGCCTCGGCCTGTACTGGCTGTTCGGCAGCACGGTCACACCTCCCGGAACGTGGCTCCTCACCGCCGTACTCACCGTCCTCCTGGCGGTGGGAGCGCTGACCGCCCTGCCTGCCTGGCTGCACACCCGCGGCCCGGCCGGACGTGTCATCGAGGCCGAGCCGGCGTGACACGTCCCTCAGGCCGCGTCGGCCGCCTCCGCCAGGATCCGGGCCAGATCGGCGGGACGGGTGACCATGGGCCAGTGGCCCGAGTCGATGTCGACGAAGTCGAGGTGGGCGGCACGGGCGAGTTCCGGGACGTCGCCGGCGCCGATCCACTCCCGGGCCTGCGCGGGAGTGAACTCCGGACAGACGAGCACGGCCGGGACGTCGAACCGCCGCTCGTCCGTCAGCCGCACCAGCCCCTTGGCCACACCGGACGGTACGGGGACGGCGTCGGCCTCGAACGCCCGCCTGGCCTCGCCGTCGAGATCGGCCGCGTCCGGCCCCTCGAACGGGCCCCAGCCGGGGAAGGGCACGACGCCGTCCCGGACCTCGAAGAAGTCGGCGTACGGCTGACCGTCGACGGTCGGGACACCGCCGATGAGGACGACCTTGGTGAGCCGCTCCGGCCGTCGGTCGGCGGCCAGCCAGGCCAGCGTGCACGCGGCGGAATGCCCGACCACCATCACCTTGCCCGGCGCCGCGTCCACCGCGGCGAGCACCGCCGCCTCCTGGTCGTCGAGCGTGGCGGACGCGGAGCCGGTGCCCTGGCCCGGCAGGGTGATGGGTACGGGACGATGGCCGAGCCCCTCCAGTTCGGACGCCACGCGGTCCCACGCGGATCCGTTCATCCACAGGCCACCGATCAGCAGGATGTCCATCATCAGTTTCCCTTCGGTCGTTCCGACACGGATCACCGTAGAAGGAGATCCGGACGATCCACTGCCGGATCATCCGGCGGCTAACCTGCTTCCGTGCCCCACGACCTCAGCCCGACCGCGCGAGCACTGCGCACCCTGGAGATACTCCAGGCCCGCCCCGGTACGACGGCCGGCGAACTCGCCGCCCGGCTCGGCGTCGCGGAGCGGGCCGCGCGCCGGTACGTCGGCATCCTGCGCGAGGCCGGCATCCCCGTGGAGTCCGCCAGAGGGCCGCACGGCGGATACCGGCTCGGACGCGGGACGAGGCTGCCACCCGTCCACTTCACGCAGTCCGAGGCCGTCGGCCTGGTGATGGCCGTACTCGGCGGACAGCCCGCCGCCGCCGACGCCGACGACCTGGTCGGCACCGCCCTTGGCAAGGTCGTCAAGGCGCTGCCGGAGCGCGTGGGGCAGCAGGCGGCGAGGCTGCGGGAGTACGCGGCGGCCGCCCCGGACCCGTACTCGGCCCGCCCCGACCCCGCCGTCACCAGCGAACTCGTCGACGCCGTCGCCTCCCGCCGCCGTGTGGCGGTCACCTACCGCGGCGAGGCCGGCCGCGAGTGGGAGGCGGACGTGGACCCCTGGTCCCTCGTGGTCCGTTACGGGCGCTGGTACCTGCTCTGCCACTCCCATCGCGCGGACGCGATCCGTACGTACCGGGTCGACCGGGTCCGCGCGGTCCGGCCGACCGGACACGGGTTCGAGCCGCCCGGGGACCTCGACGCGGTGGCGGTGCTGGAGGAGAACCTCGGCCTCGGGTGGGAGTTCCCCACCCGCGTGGTGTTCGACGCCCCGCTCGCCGAGGTCGCCCCGTGGATCAGGCCGCCCATGGGGCGGCTCGAACCCCTGGGTGAGGGATGCGTCCTGGTCGGCAGCACACGCAACCCCGCGATGTACGCGCAGGAATGGCTGACGACGGTGCCGTACGCCTTCCGCGTCGAAGGCGGGCAGGAACTGCGCGCCGCGGTCACGGAGCTCGCGGCACGCCTCGCCGCCGCCGTCACCGACGGTCCGTGACCTGCGCACGATGCCGCACGGGCAGGCCGCGATCGCCGTACGCGCGCATGGCGAGGGCACCGGCCAGGGGCCCCGGGGCGAGCAGCAGGAAGGCGTAGCGCCAGTCGACGGCCTCGGCCAGCAGCGGCGTGAGCTGGATGGTGACGACGGTGAGGGCGAACCCGATCGCGGTCTGGGCGGTGAGCGCCGTACCGATGTACCGGTGGTCGGCGACCTCGCTCAGCGATGTCGAGAACACCCCGGAGTCCGCGATCACGGCGGCCCCCCACAGGGCGCAGAACGCGAACAGCAGCGGCGGCGGAGCGTGGAAGAGGAGGGGGGAGAGCAGACAGCACAGACCGCTGAGAAGAAGCGCCGTCACGGCGGCGGGGGAGCGGCCGAAACGGTCCGCGCCCCAGCCGCCGAGCAGACAGCCGGCCGCGCCGCCGATGCCCATGGAGAGGAACACCGTGATCTCCACCGAGCCCGGGAGCCCGCGTGCGGCGGGCGCCGCCGACAGGAAGGCCGGGATCCAGGTCCACAGGGCGTAGAGCTCCCACATGTGCCCGAAGTAGCCGAGGTTCGCCAGCCGAGGCCCGCGTTCGGTGAACATGGTCAGCGCGTACCGGGCGTTGCGAACGGGAACGGTGAGGGTCGCGTGGGGTCCGGGCCGGACGAGGAGCAGGGCGACGCCGGAGCCCGCGAACCCGGCCGCCGCCGCGGTGAGCAGGACCCCGCGCCACGGCAGCGAGCCCAGCCCCGCGATGAGGTGGGGAAGCGTGGAGCCGAGGGTGAGAGCACCGATGAGGACGCCCATGGTCCTGCCCCGTCCGGCACTGCCCGCCCAGGACGCCATGAGCTTCATGCCGGTGGGGTAGACCCCGGCCAGGAACATCCCGGTCAGGAAGCGCAGCGGGGCGGCGGTGCCCAGCCGGTCCGCGAACACGGCCAGCACCACGGTACAGACGGCGGCCGCCGCGGCACTGGCGGCGAGCAGACGGTGCGCCGGCACCCGGTCGGCCAGGTTCAGCACGGTCGAGGTGACCGCCCCGGCGACGAAGCCGAGCTGAACCGAGGCCGTCAGCCACACCGCGCCGGCCGCCGTGAGCCCCCAGTCGCCGCGCAGACTCGGCACCACCGCCGACATGGAGAACCACACGGCGAGCCCGAGCACCTGTACGACGGCGATCGCCGCGCGCTGCACACCGACGTTCACACACGCTCCCCTGACCGAGTTCCTGCCGCCCCGACCTCGCACGTCGTGGCCGAGGGCCGACCCTAACCCCCGGCACCCGGGTCCGGTGCGCCCCCTGCCCGTCCCCGTCGCCGGCCGGGCCATGTGACCTGTTCCGACGGCTGTCACATATCCGGCCACGGTCCTGTCGTAGTGGACGACAGAGCGGATCGAACCGTTGCTGGAGCGAATGCGAGGCGCCGTACCCCCCGGGCCTCCGCGCGCTGAACCGAACAACCACCCCTCACGAGAGCAGGTACCCCATGACCGAGCAGAAGCCGACCGAGGTTCTCAGGACGAGCAAGCCGTCCCGTCGCCGTACCGCGGTCACCCTCGTGGCGAGCGGTGGCCTGGCGGCCGCCCTCCTCGCCACCACGATGGGCACGTCGAACGCCACCGAGGGACCGTCCGCGTCCCAGCACCGCAAGCCGACCGTGGTTCTCGTGCACGGCGCCTTCGCCGACTCCACCAGCTGGAACGGCGTCGTCGAGAAGCTGAAGAAGGACGGTTATCCCGTGGTGGCCGCGGCCAATCCGCTGCGCGGGCTGAGCAGCGACGCCGCGTATGTGAGGAACCTCGTCGCGAGCATCGACGGCCCGGTGGTCCTCGCCGGCCATTCGTACGGGGGTGCGGTCATCACCAACGCAGCCACCGGAAATCCCCAGGTCAAGGGGCTCGTGTATCTCGCGGCCTTCGTCCCGGACCAGGGCGAGAGCGCCAACGAGCTGGCGGCGCGGTTCGAGGGCAGCACGCTTCCCCAGGCCGTGCGGACCGTTCCCGTCGACAACGCCGACGGCACACAGGGCCAGGACGTCTACATCCAGGAACAGAAGTTTCCCCAGCAGTTCGCCCACGATGTCCCGCGGCGGGTCGCCGAGGGCATGGCGGTGACCCAGCGTCCGGTGACGCTGGCCGCCCTGGACGAGAAGTCCGGAGCACCGGCCTGGAAGAACGTCCCGTCCTGGGTCCTCGTGGCCGACGAGGACCGCAACATCCCGCCGCAGGCCCAGCTGTTCATGGCGAAGCGAGCCCATGCCCACGTGAAGAAGGTGGACGCCTCCCACGCCGTGACGGTGTCGGAGCCGAAGGTGGTCGCCGACTTCATCGAGGACGCGGCGCGGACGGTTCGCTGAACCGGGGCTCACGGTGACCGGCGGGGCCCGGTCGCCGTGAGCCCCCGGCCGTCGTCATTCCGGGAGCGTGGCGACGGCCTCCTCGTAGCCGCCCGTCGGCGGTGCGGTGTCGGGGCCGTACACGAGGTGCAGCACGCCCGTCGTGAACGTCCGCGACGTCAGCAGCTTCAGCGGGATCGACGGCTCGCCCTCGTCGAACAGCCGCATGCCCTTGCGTACGGCGATGGGGTGGACGAACAGGTGCAGTTCGTCGAGGAGGCCCGCGGCCAGCAGCTGCCGCACGACGGAGACCGAGCCGCTCAGCGAGATGTCACCGCCCGGCTCGCTCTTCAGCGCGGCGGCGACCTCGGCGACGTCACCGTGCGCCTGCTCGGAGTTCCGCCACTCGAGGTCGAGCCGCCCGCGGGAGAACACGATCTTCCGCATGTCGCCGAGCTGCTTGGCGAAGCCCGCGTCGTCGCCGCCCGCCGCCTCCCGCCCGGGCCAGGCGCCGGCGAAGCTGTCGTACGTCACGCGGCCGAAGAGCATGACCTCCGTGGCGTTCAGACTCGCGCCGACGGCGGCTCCCATCTCGTCGTCGAAGTACGGGAAGTGCCACTGGTCGGGCGCCTCGACGACGCCGTCGAGCGAGATGAACAGACTGGCGTTGATCTTCCGGGACATGGTGTCCTCCCCATCCGGGTGCGTGTACCGGACAAGACCGTGCCACCCACCGGAACTCATCGGTGGGCGGCACGCGGAAGTCGCGGACGGGATCAGATCAGTTCGGGCTGGGGCTCCGGACGCGGCGCCGGTTCGGTCTTCGGCTCCCACCGCGCGGTGGTCCGTACGTAGCCGTAGATCACCGAGACCATGGCCAGCAGGAGCAGCGGACCCGACACCCAGGGGTGTTCGGCCATCGCCAGCGGCAGGAACCGGTAGGACAGCAGGAGCGCGGCGAAGACCGTGGCGCCGTAGGCGACCAGCCGCAGTCCCGACCGGTCCCAGCCACGGTCGTACGCGCGCAGGGCCGCCTCGATCGTGATCACGAACACCACACCGGCGATGAGGTCGGCGCCGTAGTGGTAGCCGAATCCGAGCGTCGCGGCGAGCGTGGCGACCAGCCAGAACGTTCCCGCGAACCGCAGCGGGCGGGGGCCCTTGCGGGAGTGGATGAAGATCGCGGTGGCCCATGCCGTGTGCAGGCTGGGCATGCAGTTGCGCGGGGTGATCCCGTCGAAGGACATGGGGTGCGGGGTGTCGACCGGAGGCAGTGTCCGCGGCCAGATGTCGGCCACGGCCCAGGCCTCACTGGGCGGCATGTCCGGTGCCCAGAGGCTGACATCCGACCAGTGCTCGGTGCCGGTGCCGTAGGCGAAGAGCGGTCCGACCACCGGGTAGATCATGTAGAAGGCCGGCCCGACGAGGCCGATCACCAGGAACGTGCGCACCAGGTGATGGCGGGGGAAGCGGCGTTCGACGGCGACATGGCGCAGCTGGTACAGCGCGGCGATGACCGCGGCCACCGCGAGGTTGCCGTAGACGAAGTCGAGGAAATTGAAGCCGACGGGGCCGGTGGCCGTCACGATGCGGCCCGCCAGCCATGACGGGTTGCCCAGCGCGTGGTCGGCGGTGGCCACGTACTGGTCGAGCACCGTCGGACGGGTCTTGGAGGTGATGAGGAGCCAGGTGTCACCGGTCTTGCGGCCCGCCATCAGCAGCAGGGCCAGCGCGACGCCCTTCAGGAGCAGGACCCGTTCCCGGCCGGTGCGGCGGGTGACGGCGATGACCGCGAGGCCCAGGATCACCCAGAGGGCACCGTTGCCGAAAGGGTGGCCGCCGGCGGTGTCGGCGCCGGCCGCCCACCGGACCACGAAGAAGGCGATGTCGACACCGATCGCCGCGCTCACCGCGATCAGCCGTTCCCGCCAGGTGAGCACCACCATCATCAGCGCCATGGCCGCGTACAGCAGGCCACCCGACTTGGGGGCGTACACCACCTCGCGGACCTGGTTGGTGACCGGACCCGCGAAGCCGTAGTGCCGGGCGGCGAACTCCAGCGTGACGAGGAAGCCGAGGGTGACGACGCCCGCCACGGTCCACAGGATGGTGCGGGGCCGGCGCCGGGCGGGTATCCCGGCGTCACGGTTCGTTCCCGAAAAGTTCTGCGATGATATGTTTTTCAATTCTTGACTGCTTTGCTAGAAATGGGTGGTGTCGCCACGAGGCGGTCTGTCGGAGCAAGACGGACCGACCGCAACCCGGGTTCCGGCGCATGCGCCGTCGGCCGCGCGGGAAGTCAGCCGGTGACTGTCGTCCGTCCGCACGGCGGAGGGTCGGACGCCGTCGTGGACGACGGCCGTCGCTGCCGGGGCAGACCCCATCGCGGCGCACGCGGCTGCGACGCGGTCACCGGTCCGACGGCACCACCGCGTTCCCTGAGACCCCTCACGCCCTCCCCCTCACCACCCCAAGCCCCCGGGCTGAGCGAAGCACGCCGCATCAAAGCAGGTCAATAGCGCCGCGAGCATGTGAGCACCGTCGCGTCCGGCGGCATTCTCAGCGCCAGTCGCCGATGACCCAGGCGACAAGACGCGGACGGCCCGTCCACGGCTCGCACGACACGATCGCCTCGGTGGAGACGAAGTCGGCGGTGGCGACCTGAGAGAGCTGCCCCAGGGACCGGTACAGGTCGTCGGAGACGTCGCCGGGCTCCCCGATCACGGACGCCTCGTCAACGGGTGCGGGGCCGGAGGTGGAGCAGCCGACGTAGGGGAGGGGCTGACCGAGATACCAGCCGCCGGCGAAGACGGCGTACAGCACGGCGGCAGCGCCCAGACGGCGCGGAGTGATCCAGGTGGGCACGCCCGGCAGTGTTCCATACGCGGTACGTTGGGACGCCATGCGGATCACGAAGTACACCCACGCCTGTGTACGCCTGGAGCGGGAAGGCAGGGTCCTGGTCGTCGATCCCGGGGTGTGGAGCGAACCGGCCGCCCTGACCGGTGCGGACGCCGTCCTGGTCACGCACGAACACGCGGACCACATCGACGTCCTCCGCCTGGCGGGGCTCGGCGTCCCGGTCTACGCGCCCGCCGACGCGCACATCCCGGGGCTGGAGTTCAACGGGGTCCGGGCCGACGGGGAGTTGACCGTCGCCGGCTTCCGCGTGCGCCCGGTCGGCGGCCGCCACGCGGTCGTCCACGGCGGCCTGCCCGACTGCGCCAACCTCGGCTACATCGTCGACGGGACGGTCTACCATCCCGGTGACTCCCTGCATGTGCCCGATCAGCCCGTCGACACCCTCCTGGTCCCTGCCCAGGGGTCATGGATGAAGACCGCGGAGGCGATCGACTTCGTCAGGGCGATCGGACCACGGCGGACCTTCCCGATCCACGACGCCCAGATCAACAGCCGCGGCCTCGACAGCGTCAACGGCTGGCTCACCGAGACGACCGCCCACGGCTACCGCTGTCTGAGTCCCGGCGAATCGCTCTGACGGGACTCTGCCCTGCGCGGGCCACGGAATACTCGGCTGCGATCCGAACCCATCGGCCCCTAGGATCCCCGACCGCGGTGCCGAGACGGCGCCCTGCCGGCAGTGGACACTCAACGGACCGAGGACGGGTGGCGCAATGAGCAGCCGACTCTTCGCAATCTCCTTCGACGCGCATCAGCCCGAGCGACTGGCCCAATTCTGGTCCGGAGTGCTGGACCTGGAACGAGCCGGCGACGACGGCATCTCCCTGCTGTCCGGGAACGACGCCGGATACCGCCTCGGCTTCCGGCCCGCCCGCGCGCGGAAGACCGCCCAGAACCGGTTGCACTTCGACCTGACCACCACCAGCCCGGAGGAGCAGCGGGACATCGTCGACCGGGCTCTCGGACTCGGCGCGGAGCACGCCGACGTCGGTCAGGGGCCGGACGCCTCCCATGTGGTGCTCGCCGATCCCGAGGGCAACGAGTTCTGCGTCCTCGAACCGGGCAACTCCTTCCTCGCCGGCTGCGGCACCATCGGCGCGCTCGCCTGCGACGGTTCGCAGGCCGTGGGCTACTTCTGGAGCCGGGCGCTGGGCTGGCCGCTGGTCTGGGACCAGGACGAGGAGACCGCCGTCCAGTCACCGGACGGGGGCACGAAGATCACATGGGGCGGTCCGCCCCTGATGCCGGACGCCGGCAAGGATCTGCACCTCGACCTCGCGCCGGACGGCGATCCGCGGGCGGAGGTCGAGCGGCTGCTCGCCCTCGGGGCGAAGCGCCTCGACTCCGCCGACGGCGCGGTGCTGCTGGCCGACCCCGACGGCAACGAGTTCCGCGTGCTCACCCGCCGTTGACGCCGTCGCGGCCGGTGCCGCCGGAATTCGGAGGCCGCACGCTGCCCGGCATGACAAGCTGTGCTTTCACTGCCCGACCTCAGGAGGTCACCATGGCCGCAGAAGTGCCATCGCAAGAAGGTCCGGAGACCACTGACACCGAGAGTCGTGCGGTGGCGCCCGACGAGGACGGCCAGTACGACCTGAAGGGCAAGTTCCGGGAGGCTCTGGAGCGCAAGCGGGCCAAACAGGCGCAGGCCGCGGCGCTCGCCGCGAACACGGACGCTTCGAAGATCCGCGGCGCGCACGGCCCGGCCGCGAGCCAGCGGTCGTTCCGGAGGAAGAGCGGGGGCTGAGCCCGGCCGCGTCAGGGATCGCGGTCTACGGCCGCACCGACAGGTCGCGCTGAAACCAGGTGCCCGGCTCACCGCTGAGGTGGGCCGGGTCGGCCGGGCCGACGGGTACGAACCCGGCCTTGAGCAGCACCCGTTGGGACGCGGCGTTCGCATGGGTGGTGGCCGCCCGCAGCGTACGCAGCCCGTACCGGGCCGCCGCCAGCCGGCACAGGTCCCGGACGGCCGCGGTCGCCACACCGCGGCCGGACACATCCTGTGCGACCCGGTACCCGAGCTCCGCGGTGCCGTCCTCGATGTCGACCAGGTTGAACCTGCCGAGCACCGAGCCGTCCTCCGCGACCAGCACGTGGAACGCGCAGACGCCGGCGTCCTGTTCGGCGAGCAGGGCGCTGTACCGGCCGTCGAACCCGTCGAAGTAGGCGTCACCACGGTCGGGTACCGAGCCGGCGAAGTACGCGCGGTTCGCCAGCTCGAATACGAGGACCGCCGGCGCATGGCCGGCACCCAGCGGCTGCAGATCGGACACGCCCCGACTCTACTCGGACGAACCGCCCCCGGCGCAGACGTTTTCCGCCGGGCCCGACGCCGCTGCGGGACGACAGGCACACCGTGACGGCCGCGGCCCGCGCCCGGGCGGCCGCAGCGGCACCGCGGCGCACGCCCCGTCCGCCACCCGTCTACGAACGGCCGGCGTCCGGTACCAGGCCGTCCGCGACCAGTCCGGCGAGGACCGCCTCGCTGAGGGCGTGTACGGCGGACTGGGGGCGGACCATGACGGTGAACTCCTTGATGCGGCCGTCGTCGTCGAAGTGCAGCAGGTCGATGCCGTGGATCTCCTTGCCGCCCGCGCGGGCGCGGAAGAGCAGCACCGAGGAAGGGGTGGTGCCGGCATCCGTGCTGGTCTGCGCGGTGCCGCTGTGGTCGCCGATGTAGCGGAAGTCCTCGAAGGTCCGCAGCAGCACCCCGAAGAGCCCCATCACCATCGCCTTGCCCTCGAAGGGCGTGAACTTGACGGGGCTGAAGAAGCGGATGTCGTCGGTGAACAGGTCGTCCAGGGCCCCGAGGTCCTGGTCGGCGACAGCTGCGCGGAAACGGTCCGAGGTGTTCACAGGCGGGCCTTCCTGGTCAGGAAATTGAGTAGTCATTTTTATGACTATCATGGGTGCCTGGTGCGACGACAGAGGCATTCGAGGAGGGGGACCCATCCATGGCGCTACGGCACGCCGTGCTGGCGGCTCTGCTCGACGGCGAACTCAGCGGCTATCAGCTCGCCAAGGCGTTCGACGTCGGTGTGGCCAACTTCTGGTACGCCCAGCCACAGCAGCTCTACGCCGAGCTGACCCGGCTGGAGAAGGAGGGCCTGGTCGCGGGCCGGGAAGTGGTGCAGGAGAGCAGGCCCAACAAGCGGCTGTTCCACGTGACCGACCCCGGCCTGGCGGAGCTGGAGACCTTCACCGCCGCCTCCGCCAAGCCGGCCGTCGTCCGCGACGACCTGCTCGTCAAGGTCCAGGCGGCCGAGCGCGTCGACACCGACGCCCTCGTCGCACAGCTCACCGAACGCGCCCAGGTGGCCCGGGCCAAGATCGACCTCTTCGGAACGCTGCTGCGCCGCCTGCGGGGCGACCGCACGGAAGAGGACTTCCTCCGCCACGGCGACCGCATCGGCCCGTACCTGACCTGTCTGCGCGGCGTGGCCTTCGAGCAGGAGAACCACGACTGGTGCGTACGCACCGTCGCCATCCTCGAGGAGAGGCGGCAGGCCCATGCCCGGCACTGACGCGCCGTACCTGCGCTACGTCGCCCTGGGCGACAGTCAGACCGAGGGCGTCGGCGACGGCGACGAGATCACCGGCCTGCGCGGCTTCGCCGACCGGCTCGCCGAACACCTCGCCCGGCACGAGCCCGCGCTCCAGTACGCCAACCTCGCCGTACGGGGCCGTCTCGCGGCGCAGATCCACGCCGAGCAACTCGCCCCCGCCCTCGCCCTGCGACCCGACCTGGCCACCGTCCTCGCCGGCGTCAACGATCTGCTGCGGCCGCGCTTCGACGCCGACGAGGTCGCCGGCCATCTGGAGGCCATGTTCGCCGCCCTCACCGGCCAGGGCGTCCACGTGGCCACGATCACCGTCCCGGACCTGGCCCGTATCAGCCCGCTCGCGCGGCCCCTGATCCCACGCGTCACGGCACTGAACCAGCGCATCCGCGAGGCGGCCGGCCGTCACGGGGTCACCGTCGCCGACACCGCGCTGCACCCCGTGGCCGGCGATCCCCGTCTGTGGAGCACCGACCGGCTGCACGCCAGCTCCCTCGGCCACGAACGTATCGCCGCCGCCCTCGCCTACGCCCTCCGCGTCCCCGGCAGCGACGACACCTGGAGCCTTCCCCTGCCCCCGGCCCCCGTGGCCACCGGCCGGCACGTCGCCACCACCGAACTGCGCTGGCTCGCGGGCTTCCTGGGCCCCTGGCTGGTCCGCCGGCTGAAGGGCCGGTCCTCAGGAGACGGCCGCACCGCCAAACGCCCCCTCCTCCTCCCCGTACGGACGGAGAACGCCTCGCCGGCGTAGGCGGTCGCGGACCGCGGTTCAGCCGGAGGGCGCGAGCGTGACCGTACCCGCGGCCGTACGCGCCGCGGGCCGGCGGGGGCTGACGGACGCCGGTGCGCCCCGGGGCGGGCGGAAGGGCCGGCCCCGGGGCGCGTGCTTCAGGCGCGGCGGAGGAGGCGGTCCTCGCCGGACCGTGGAACCGTCAGGGTACGAGCTTCAGCAGCCGGTTCGGCGAACCCGAACCGGGGCCGGTCACCTTGCCGGTGGTCGCGCCGTTCACCAGGGCCGAGGCGACCTGCGCGGGGGTGGCGGAGGTGTGACCGGCGAGATGGACCGCCGCCGCTCCGGCGACGTGCGGGGTCGCCATCGACGTGCCGGAGATGGTGTTGGTCGCGGTGTCACTGGTGTGCCAGCCCGCCGTGATCGAGGAGCCCGGGGCGAAGAGGTCGAGCACCGAACCGTAGTTGGAGTAGCTCGCCCTGGCGTCCGTGCTCGTCGTGGCGCCCACCGTGATCGCCTCGGTGACCCGGGCCGGCGAGTAGGAGGACGCGTTGGCACTGCTGTTGCCCGCCGCGACCGCGTAAGTGACGCCGCTCGCTATGGAGTTGCGCACCGCCGTGTCCAGGGTGGTGGACGCGCCGCCGCCGAGCGACAGGTTGGCAACCGAGGGGCCGGAGTGGTTCTCCGTCACCCAGTCGATGCCGGCGATGACCCCGGCGGTGGTCCCGGACCCGTTGTTGTCGAGCACCCGGACGGCGACGATCTTCGCCTTCTTGGCCACTCCGTAGGTGGTTCCGGCGATGGTGGTGGCCACATGGGTGCCATGACCGTTGCCGTCGGCGGCGGTGGTGTCGCCGTCCACGGCGTCGTAACCGTAGGTGGCACGACCGGCGATCTGCTGGTGGGTGATGCGCACACCGGTGTCGATGACATAGGCCGTGACACCACTTCCCGCGCTGTCCGGGTAGGTGTAGGTCCCGGACAGCGGAAGCGAGGTCTGGTCGATGCGGTCCAGACCCCACGGTGCGTCGGACTGCGTGGTGTCGGTGACCCCCACCCGCTGGTTCTGCTCGACGGAGGCGACGGCCGGGTCGGCGGCCAGTCGCCTGGCCTCGGTGGCGGAGAGGGCGGCGGTGTAGCCGTTCAGCGCGCTGCCGAACGTCCTGTGCACATCGCCGCCGTACCGCTCGACCAGGTCCCGGCCCGCGGCCGAGGAGGCCTTGAACCCGGCGGCCTTCTTCAGCGTCACGATGTAACTGTCCGCTAGTGCGGTGGGGGAGCCGGCGGCGAGCACCGTGCCCTCGGCGGGGGCGGCCTGGACGGGGGTCGAGGTGAGCCCGCCGGCCAGGGCCGCCGTCGCGACGCCGGCGATCGCCGCGAACCGCATTCTCTTGCTGCGCAGTCGTGCCATGACGAGGGATTCCTCCTGTGGGCGGCGTGCCCGGGTGGGGCACGCGTCTGTGGGGGACGGGCGCGCGTGATCGCACACCCCTGCCCGGAGCGTTGTGTTCCGCTCCCGGCCGGAATCAAGGTTCGTCGCCGACTGGCCTACGGAACAAGGGAGTTGAACACCTGGCAACAAAGTCGTCATGGTCACGACATGTAGAGCTCCCGCCGGTGCGAAAAACGGGAGAGCCGGCCCGGCGACCCGTGCGACCATGCGGTGCCATGACCCCGTGCGACCCGCGGACCGAGGTCCGGCGACTCCTGTACGAACTCTGTGTCGAGCTCGGCTTCTGCCTGCCCGACCACGAGCGGCGACGTCTGGAGGACGCCCCGCCCCCGGACGCCGACCGCTTCACCGATGCCGTGTTCGCGGCGGAGGGAATGGACCCCGGCCCGCACACGCGGCTCAGGCGACAGGTGCGTGACACGGTCTCCCGGCACATGAGCGGGTGGGCCCGACCCTAGCCGGGCGGACGGTCGCCCCGTCCTCGCCCTGGAGGACGGCGGCGGCCGTGCTGTCGCGGCCCCGCGGCTCACCGGAGGGCTCCCCGCCCGCACCGGGCCGAGGATGATCTGACAGGCTGGTCACGCGGTCCCCGCGCTCGGACGACGACGACCGGAGCCGAACCGCCCGTACCGACAGAGCACCGCGCCACCGGCCCACGACCGGTACCGCGGTGCCCCACCGGCGCGCCCGAAACCCCGGCTCCTCCTGGGAAGGCTTTCCCCCGTCATGCCATTGGCTCTCCTGGCCCTGGCCGTCGTCGCGTTCGGCATCGGCACGACCGAGTTCGTCACCATGGGGCTCCTGCCCCAGATCGCCGACGGTCTCGGGGTGTCCGTGCCGCACGCCGGCAACCTCGTCTCCGCGTACGCCCTGGGCGTCGTCGTCGGCGCCCCGCTGCTGACCGGGATGGGCGCCCGCATACCGCACAAACGGCTGCTGCTGATCCTCTCCACCGTGTTCGTCGTCGGGAACGCCGCCTCGGCGCTCGCCCCGAACTACGCCCTGCTGTTCGCGGCACGGGTCTTCGCGGGCCTTCCGCACGGCGCGCTGTTCGGCGTCGGTGCCGTGGTCGCCTCCCGGCTGGTCGCGTCCGACCGGGCGGCCCGCGCGGTCTCGACCATGTTCCTCGGTCTCACCGTCGCCAACATCGTCGGCGTCCCGGCCGGAACCGCCCTCGGCCAGCAGCTCGGCTGGCGCTACGCCTTCGCGGCGGTGGCCGTCATCGGCCTCCTGGCCCTCGCCGCTCTCTCCCTGCTGATCCCGCACCAGCCCCGCGGCGCACACTCCGGCGTCATGCACGAACTGCGCGCCATGAAGAACCGGCAGGTGGTGCTGGGCCTGGTCACGGCGGTCGTCGGATTCGGCGGCTACTTCGCCTGCTACAGCTATCTCGTCCCCATGCTGACCCATCTCACGGGCCTCTCGGACGCCTCCACCACCCTGGTCCTCGCACTGTTCGGCGTCGGGATGACGCTCGGCACCCTCGTCGCGGGCCCCCTCACCGACCGGGCGCTGCGCCCGACGCTCTACGGGGGATTCGCCCTGCTCGCGACGGCGCTGGTGGCGCTGCACTTCGCGATCGAGCATCTGGTGCCCGCGCTCGTCGTCATCACGATCGTCGGCGGACTGAGCGCGCTGATCACCACCCCGGTGCAGATGCTGCTGATGGCCAAGGCGCACGAGGCGCCGACGATGGCGGCGGCCTCGAACCACTCGGCGTTCAACCTGGCCAACGCCGGCGGTGCCTGGCTGGGCGGCCTGGTCATCGCGGCCGGCTGGGGCTGGTCCTCGCCGACCCTGGTGGGCGCGGCCCTGGCCCTGGCCGGCCTCGCCCTCGCCCTGGCCGGCGGCTACCTGGACCGGGACGGGCGGGGTTCCAAGGTCGTCACCGGTTCCGCACCGGGCCACGGCCCCGGCGCCGAGGCGGACCGGCGGCCCGCCGGGGCCTGCGCGCGGGAGCCGGACTGCTGAGGACGGGCGGGTCCCGTCAGCCGCGGGCGGCGAGCTGAGGGTAGAGGGCCTCGACGCCGCCGGACAGGCCTGCCCGTACGTCCCTGCTGACGTCGTCGGCGATCACTTCGGGCAGTCCCTTCTCCAGCCCCTCGAGCGCGATCCTGGCGATCTCGGCCGGGTCGGACTTCGGCACGTCCAGCGAGGCGACCATGTCGGTGTTCATGTAGCCCACGTGCAGCGCGGTCACCCGCGTGCCCTGCTCCGCCAGCCGGACGCGCAGCGAGTTGGTGACCGACCAGGCGGCGGCCTTGGCCGCGCTGTAGGCCGCCGACTGCGGCAGGGACAGCCAGGACAGGACGGACAGCACGTTGAGGACCGCTCCGCCGCCGTTGCGGGCGAGGACGGGAGCGAAGGAGCGGGTGACGTCGAGCGTGCCCAGGACATGGGTGTCGTACTCGAGACGGAAGGCCGCGAGGTCGCCGTCGAGGATCTGGGCCCCCGTGGACGATCCGGCGTTGTTGATGAGCAGGTCCACGTCCCGCGCCTGCTCGGCGGCGGCGAGCACGGAGGCGTGATCGGTGACGTCCAGGGCGATCGGGACCACACCTTCGGTGGTGATCGTCCGGGGGTCACGTGCCGCCGCGTAGACCTTGCGCGCGCCGGCTTCGAGCAGAGCCCGGACGAACTTCTCGCCGAGGCCGCGATTGCCGCCGGTGACGAGGGCGACGGAGCCGTTGAGAGTCATGAGGGGGACCTTCTTTTCGGAACACGGCCATGACCGGGCACGACCGCACTGCGGACATGGAAACCGATCGGTTTCCACCGGGTACGTCTCCGAATGTAAACCGTTCGGTTTCCTCTGTCGAGTCCGGGAGGTAGCCTCACGGGTATGACCACGAAGAAGGCCGCGGCGCCAGGCGGGGCGACCCCGCGCGACCGTCTGCTCGACGCCGCGGGGGAGCTGTTCTACCGGGAGGGCGTCGGTGTCCCCACCGACGCGCTCTGCAAGGCGGCGGGTGTGTCGAAGCGTTCGATGTACCAGCTCTTCGACAGCAAGGACGCCGTGTTCGCGGCGGCCCTGGAGCGGGGCGAACCCGCGCTCACCGCCTGGCTGCTGCCCCCGCCCGAGGAGGAGCGCGGCCCGCGCGAGCGGCTGCTGTACGTCTTCGAGCGGCTGGAGGAGGCGGCGCGGGAACCGGACTACCTCGGCTGCCCCTATGTCGCCGCCCAGGTCGAGCTCAAGGAGCCGTCGCACGTGGCGAGCGTCGTCGCCGCCCGCGCCAAGCGACGGCTGGTGGACTTCTTCCGGACCGAGGCCGGACGGGCGGGGGCCGCCGACCCCGGTCTGCTGGCCCGGCAGCTGGCCGTGGTCTACGACGGTGCCGGTACCCGTGCCGGTATCGGCGCCGAGGATCTGCGCGGACTCGCCGTCACCATGGCCGCGACCCTTCTGGACGCCGCCGGCGTACCCGACGACGGCCCGCCGCGCTGAGTCACCGACGCCCCGGCACGCCGGTCACCAGCCGCAGCCGCTGTTCGCACCTGCCCACCCGCACCGTCTGCCCCCACGTCAGCTGCAGCGCGTCGCCCTCCACACCGTCCCCGAAGGCGACGAGGCGTTCCGACTCGACGGTCAGACACAGCCGGCCGGCGGCGGCGAGTTCGCCGGCCACCAGGGACGTCCCGGTGGCCGGCGACGGCCAGGCCTCGCGCACGAACCAGAGCAGCCGGTCCTCCTCGGGGCGCGGCAGACGCAGGGCGCTGCCCCGCTCCTGCCACACCGACCGCAGCCAGCCGGTCGCGCCGGTGCCGGTGCCCACCAGCACTCCGGAGGAGGCCTGGGCCTCGACGACACCCCCGTCGCCCTCCAGGCCCAGGCGGTATCTGGCCGTCTGGTGTCCGACGGCACCGAGGTAGATCTCGTTGAGCGCGACCAGCCGCTGGGTGTCGTCGGCGACCGCCTCGACCATGGTGAGTTCGTCCGCCCCGGCCGTGGACACGCCGCGCAGCAGCGCCGCCGCGTCGGCCGCCCGGTGCCGCACCAGTACGCCCGGATTGCGGCCCGGGTCGCCGTCGACCCCGATCACCGGCTGCCCGGCGAGGTATTTCGCCACGTTGGCCACCAGTCCGTCCTGGCCCACCACGACCACGACGTCCTCCGGGGCGAACAGGAAACGGTCCAGGTCGCTCCGCTCCACCCGGGCGTGGCGCCAGGTCGGCGGGACGGCGGCCGCGACCTCGGCCAGCGCCCGGTGGGCGCGCTGGTGGCGTTCGGCGACCTCCGCGAGGTCCCGGCCCCGGGAGGAGAGGAAGAAGGCGGCCTGACCGTGGGTGCCGTGCCGGGCCACCAGTTCCTCGTACTCCGTGATGCGGTGGACCAGCACGGCGCGCGGGGCGAGACTCATTCCCGTCCCTCGCCGCCGAGCCGGGCCAGCAGGCCGGTCAGCACGTCCGGCGAGACGGTCACGCTGTCGATGCGCGGCAGGTTCTCCGCCAGCCGCGTGCCGGTGAGCGCGTGTAGCGTCGCCACGTCGACATCTCCGTGCACGCGCAGCCAGGCCGCCTGGGCCTCGGCCCGTGCCTCGCCGATCTCGCGAGCCGCCTGCGCCTCCGCGTGGGCGAGCGCCACCGAGCGGGCGGCCTCGGCCTCGGCGACCTTGACCGTGCGGGCCGCCTCGGCCTGGGCCCGTATCCGGTCGGCCGCGGCGGCCTCCTCCGCCTCGCGGCGCGCGTTCGCCCCGCGCTGCTCCACCAGCCGCTCCTCGCGGCGGGCGAGTTCGATCTGGCTGGCCAGTTCGTTCTCGGCGATGGCGCGCTCGCGCTCGACGGCGACGGCCCGCCGTTCGTACGTCGCCCGGTCGGCCTCCTGCTGGATCAGCTCCCGGGCGGGCGTGCGCAGTGCGCGCTCCACCTCCGCCTCGGGCCGCACCGCCATGACGCGTACGGTCACCACCTCGATCCCGGTGGCCGGCAGCCGCGGCTCGGCACCGAGTCCCTCCGCGATCCGCTCGCGCACCGCGGCCACTCCGTCGACCAGCGCCTGTGCCAGCGGGGTGCGGGCCAGCACGTCCAGCGCGTGCTGCTGGGCCGTCTCGGTGAGCAGCGTGCCCAACTGCTCCAGCGGTGCCCCGCGCCAGGCCCCGGTGTCGGGGTCGACGGAGAAGTCCAGCCGGGCTGCGGCGAGTGCCGGGTCCCCGATCCGGTAGGTGACGGTGGCCTGGACCGACACGTCCTGGAAGTCGGCCGTACGGGCGCGGAAGGTCATGGCCAGTTCCCGGTCCTCGACCGGCACCTCGGACAGCGCGGCGGTCAACGGGCGGAACCAGAAACCGAGCCCCGTCCCGTCGTGCACCAGCCTGCCGCCGCGGTGGTGCCGGATGTGGGCGGTGGGCGTGGCACGCAGATGGCGCCAGCCCAGGCGCCGGGTGATGTCGGCCATGAGACGCTCCTTCTTTCTCGTCGTGATGACGATAAGGGAGGAACGTGTTTATCGTCAAGAGGACGATAAAAGGAGGTGGCGGCATTCGGACTGCCCGTCCGGGCGGGTGGGCTGCAGAATGGCAGGAACATGTCATAGGAGGCCGTGATGAGCACCGTACCTTCCGAAGGAAGATCCCTCCGGACCGTCCTGCGCGCCGTCGTCGCGCTGGCCCTGCTCCTGGGCTGGACCGCCGTGTCCGGATCCGCCGCGCACGCCGGACGCGAGGCGGCCGTCGAGGTCCGCGGAGGCGACACCCTCTACAGCACCGGCACCCGCTGCACCGTCGGCTTCAACGCCCGCTCCGGCTCCACGACGTACGCGCTGCTCTCGGGCCGGTGCGCCCAGGGTGCCCGCACCTGGTACGCCGACCCCGCGCTGACCGTCCCCGTCGGTGTCACCGCGGGCGTGAGCTTCCCCGGCAACGACTATGCGAGCATCCGCTACACCAATACGGCGGTGGTCTACCCCGGCGAGGTCTCGCTGGGGACGGGCGCGCGCGACATCACCGGCGCGGCGAATCCCGTCGTCGGCCAGCCGATCTGCCACGTGGGGCGGACCACCGGCTACCGCTGCGGAACCGTCCAGGCCGTGAACCTCACCGTCAACTACGGCGACGGCATCGTTTACGGCCTCTTCCGGTCCACGATCTGCTCCGAGCCGGGAGACGCCGGCGGCCCGGCCTTCTCGGGCGGCACCGCCCTCGGCATCATCGTGGGCAGCACCGGCACCTGCGCCTCGGGCGGCTTCACCTACTACCAGCCGGTGACCGAATGGCTGTCGGCCTACGGCCTGACCGTCTACTGAACGGCACCGTCACGCCCCGGCCGCCGGCGGAGCGTGCTGGTGCGGAACGATCCCGACCCCGGGTCCGGCGGGTACCGCCACCTCCCCCCGTACCTGGATGCCGCGGCGACGCATCGGGCGTAATGTCCGAATGTGGGGCAGTCGGGAAGTTGGTGAGGTTCGGGTGGGCCGCTGATGGAGAGCGTGATGGCTGCCGTGGTACGGGAGAGCGGTGCGTACGGCGGGCTGCTGTACGTGCTGCCACCGGGCGAGGACGCCCTGTGGCTGGCCGTGGTGGCAGGGACCCCGCACGAGTTCGCGACCCCGTGGCGGCGGGTGACGCTGACCGATCCGATGCCGGTCGCCGACGCCGTGCGCGAGCGGCGCCTGGTGTGGGTCCGCGGGCAGGAGGAGATGGCACGCCGGTACCCGCGGCCGGCCCTCGTGCTGCCGTACGACTTCGCCCTGGCTGCCGCACCGATCACCTCGGGCGACGGGCCGCGGGGCGGGCTGGTGCTGCTGTGGTCCGGGTCCCACCCGCCGCAGCTGAGCCGCGCCGAGCGCGACGCCGTCGAGGCCGGCTGCCACCGCCTGGCCGGCCTCCTCCAGCAGGCCGCGGACCGCGGCGACCCGCTGCTGCCCACCGGTCGCCCGCGGACCGTGCTGCAGCCGGCCGGGCGCGCGGTCCCGCCCGGCGAGGCGGCCGCGCACACCGCCTTCATCGACCGCCTGCCCGGAGGCTCCTGCGCGCTGGACACGAACGGCCGCCTGACCTTCGTCACCCCCGCCGCCGGCGACCTCCTCGGCCGCGATCCGGACGACCTCGTGGGCGCCCTGCCCTGGGAAGCCCTCCCGTGGATGGACGTCCCCCAGGTCGAGGACCGCTACCGGGCCGCGCTGGTCAGCCGGCGTCCGCAGACGTTCACCGTCCTGCGCCCACCGGATGTGGGGCTGTTCTTCGAGCTGTACCCGGACCCCACCGGCATCAGCGTCCGTATCACCGGCATCGACCCGTCCGGCGACGCGCCCGCCGCGCCCGCCGCGCCCGCCTCGCCCGCCGCACCGGCCGCCGGCCCCAGCCGCGCCATCCTGCTGTACAACCTGATGCACCTGGCCGCCACCCTGACCGAGGCCGTCGGCGTGCGGGACGTGTCCGACCTGGCCGCCGACCAGCTGCTGCCCGCCCTCGGCGCCCACGGCATGGTGCTGATGACCTCCGAGGAAGGCCGACTCAGGATCGTCGGCCACCGCGGCTACCGAACCGAGGTCATGGAGCGTATCGACGCCGTTCCCCTGGGCCTGGACATCCCCGGCACCAGGGTCCTGACCTCGGGCGTCCCGGCCTTCTTCGCCTCCTTCGACGAGCTGCGCCGCGCCTACCCGGGGACCGCGCACGAGGACGGGATGGCGGCATGGGCCTTCCTGCCGATGATCGCCTCCGGTCGCCCCATCGGCTGCATGCTCGTCGCCTACCGCAGGCCCCGCCCCTTCCCGCCCGGCGAACGCGCCGTCCTCACCTCCCTGGCCGGGCTGGTCGGCCAGGCCCTCGACCGCGCCCGCCTCTACGACACCAAGCACGACCTCGCCCACCGCCTGCAGTCCGCCCTGCTCCCGCGCACCCTGCCCCGCCTCCCCGGCCTGAAGGTCGCCGCCCGCTACCTCCCGGCCGCCCGGGGCCTGGAGATCGGCGGCGACTTCTACGACCTCATCCGTCTCGACGAGCACAGCGCCGGCGCCACCATCGGCGATGTACAGGGCCACGACGTGGACGCCGCGGCGCTCATGGGACAGGTCCGCACCGCCGTCCACGCCCACGCCACCGTCGGCTCGGCCCCCGATCAGGTCCTGGCCCACGCCAACCGCCTGCTCACCGACCTCGAACCGGGACTGTTCACCAGTTGCCTCTACGTCCACCTCGACCTCGCCGCCCGTCGCGCCTGCGTGGCCAGCGCCGGCCATCCGCCGCCCCTGCTGAGGCACGCCGACGGACGCGTCGAGGTCCTCCCGGTTCCGCCCGGCCTCCTCCTCGGCATCGAGCCGGACACCCGGTACCCGGCCCTCGACTTCGCCCTGCCGGACGGCTGCGTGCTCGCCCTCTACACCGACGGGCTCGTCGAGGCTCCCGGAGTGGACATCGGCGACGCCACCGCGGCCCTCGGCGGGCTTCTCGAAGCCGAGGACCCGGCCGACCTCGACGCCATGGCCGACACCCTCATCCGCCACGCCGCCGCTCCCGGCGACGACGTCGCGCTGCTCCTCATCAGCCCTCACGGCCGAAGCGGCGAAGCGGGAGACAGGCCAAAGCGGTCGGAACCATGAAAAAGAATGTCATCCACAGACTTGACCGATTCAAGAAAATGCGTACGGTCGTAGAGGACATCGCAATCATCCATCGCAACCGTCCTCGAAAGCGCCCCCCACCATGGATCGCACAGCAGCCCGGGACATCCTCCCGGGCGTAACGATCACCGACTCGGCCGGCCCCGGCCCTCGGCTTCCGGCTCCCGCGCTGCCGCCAGGTGCGGTGGCCGGGAGCCCCGTGGAGTCGTTCGTCGGCGGGCCCTGGTCCCTGCCATGGTCACCGACCGCGTGCTCCTCGGCGAGGAGCGTCATACGTGACGTGCTGCGGCAATGGGACCTGGACGACCTCGTACCGACCGCCGAACTGCTCGCCAGCGAACTGGTGAGCAACGCGCTGCGTCATTCCTCCGGCCCGCTGCGCCTCACCCTGGAGCGGGTGTCCGGCCTTCGCTGCCTGGTCAGCGACGGCACCGTGGATCTTCCCCGCCCGGCCGACGCGGGCCCGGACGACGAGAGCGGTCGCGGCCTCCTCCTGGTGGACATGCTGGCCGCCCGGTGGGGCTGCGAGGTCGGCCCCGAGGGCAAGAACGTGTGGTTCGAGCTCTCCGGAGACGCCGGTGACCCCTGCGCGCGGGGCGGGGTGGTATGACGACATCCGGCTCGACGGGCGAGACGATGGCGCGGGCGGCCGAACGGCTGCGTTCGGCGGGTATGCGTGTCACCGTCCCGCGCATGGCCGTGCTGATGGCCGTCTCCGACTCGGAGGGCCACCTCGACGCGGACAGCCTGCGCGGCCTCGCCCAGCGGATCACCGGCCGGCTGTCCCTGCAGGCCACCTACAACGTGCTGCGGGCCCTCACGGACGCCGGACTGGTGAGGACCACCCAGATCGCGGGCCACCCCGCCCGCTACGAGACCGAGCGGCACGACAACCACCACCATTTCGTCTGCCGCGCCTGCGGCTCCATCCGCGACGTGGAGTGCGCGGTGGGCGCGGCCCCGTGCATGGAGCCGAGACTGCCGGCGGACTACGACACCCAGGAGGCCGCGGTCACCTTCTGGGGCCTGTGCCCCGGTTGCCGGGCCGCGGCACCGCTCCCCGGCTTATCACCGCAACACGAGCACCTGCGCCGTCACGGATCAATGCCCGGATCATCCCGATAAAGTGCCCTGTGTGATCAGTTCAGCAGGGCACCGGCTCCGCCATCGTTCGTACGGAGGCCAGCGACTGGCCGTGCTTCTGTCGCCGGTGATCGTCACCGTCGTCATCGGCGGCCTGGCGTTCTCCACCCCGAGGGAGATCTCCTTCAGCCGTCTGCTGCCCGCGGCCCCGGCCCTGGCCGCCGCGCTGTGGCCCGTCCTCCCGACGGTCCTGCTGGGGACGTTCTGCCTGCTGATCATGACCGGCGTCAGCTTCTTCTACTCCGATCTGGGGACGCCGTACACGCTCGCCGCGATCGCCGCCGTCACCCTGGCGGCCGCGTACGCCAGCCATCTGCGCCTCCAGCGGGAGGAGACCCTCTTCCAGGTCCGGCTCGTGGCCGACGCCGCCCAGCAGGTGCTGCTGCGGCCGCTGCCCGAACGCGTCCGCGACGTCGAGATCGAGTCGTTGTATCTGGCGGCCCAGGAGCAGGCCCGGATCGGCGGCGACTTCTACGACGCGGCCGACACTCCGTACGGAGTCCGGCTGCTCATCGGCGACGTGCGCGGCAAGGGCCTGTCCGCGGTGGGGGCCGCCTCCGCGGTGATCAACTGTTTCCGGGAGAACGCGTACGACCAGCCCGACCTGAGGGGTGTCGTGCGCCGGATGCAGATCGCCGTGTCCCGCTACGGCGCCATGGTCCCCTCCGAGGACCAGACGGAGCACTTCGCCACCGCCCTGATCGCCGAGATCCCGCACGGCGGCGGGAACGTCAGGATCCTCAACTGCGGACACCCGGCACCGGTGTTCGTACGCGGTGGGGAGATCCACGTCCACGAGCCCGCCCTCGCCTCGACCCCCCTCAACCTCTCCGCGCTCCTCGGAGACCACTACTACGTGGACACGGTCGCCTTCGCCCCGGGCGACCAGCTCCTGCTCTACACCGACGGCGTGTCGGAGACCCGCGACCGGGCCGGCGAGTTCTTCCCGCTGGCGGACTGGGCGCGGCGGCACCATGACACACCGCCGCGTGACTTGCTGGACCGGCTGCACACGGACCTGCTCCACTACGCGGGCGGCAGGCTCGACGACGACATCGCGGCCATCGCCGTACGCTGCCGGCCCGCCGGGGCGCGAGAGCGCTGACCCGGCCACGGAGGCGGCGACGGTCCGGGGGCCGAGAGGCCCCTACGGGGCCGCCGAGGTGTCCGTGCGGGCGTCGTAGGCGGCGCGGGCGTCGTCGATCCGGGCGAGGTGCGCCACGCTCCATTCGAGCAGGGGTGCGGTGGCCGCACGCAGGGTCCGGCCCATCTCGGTGAGCTCGTAGCTGACGTGCGGCGGCATCACGTTGTGGACGGTGCGGGTCAGAATCCCGTCCCGCTCCAGACCGCGCAGCGTGACGGTGAGCATGCGCCGGCTGATTCCGTCGACGGCCCTGCTGAGCTCGGTGAAGCGGCGCGGCCCGTCCCTGAGGCCGCGCACGACCAGCAGCGACCACTTGTCCCCGACGATGTCGAGCACCACCCGGGTCCGGCAGGCGTCACCGGAGATCCCGGCCGGCCGCGAACCGCCACGTCCGGCGTCCATGGTTACCTCCGGAGAACCGAGGCACCGAAAAGTGCCTTATTGCCCTGAGCGCGCCGATCGCACCAGAGTGGTCCCGGTAAACAAACGGTACCGAGGCACCAATAGTAACCGCCGGGGTCGTGACGCGGCGGTACGCCCGTGACCGTGCCCCACTGCCTCTGTGAAGGAAGGCTGATTCCCCATGGCCACGTTTCTGCTCGTACACGGCGCCTGGCACAGCGGACGGAGCTGGGAGCGGGTGGTGCCGCTGCTGGAGACCGCCGGGCACCGGGTGTTCGCGCCGTCCCTGACCGGCCACGGCGACAAGGTCCACCTCGCGGGGCCCGGGGTGGGCCTCGACACGCACGTCGACGACGTGGTGCGTCTGATCACCGAGGAGGACCTCGACGACGTCGTACTCGTCGGCCACAGCTACGCGGGACTGGTGATCTCCTCCACGGCCAACCGGGTCCCGGAACGCGTCGCGCATCTGGTCTACCTCGACGCGATGGTTCCGGAGGACGGCGAGTCCGCCATCGACGTCCAGCCGGTCACCCGGCGGCTGGTCGAGCTGGCCGAGCGGTCCGAGAGCGGCTGGCGCGTGCCGCCGCTGCCCGAGCAGCCGGCGCCCTTCGGCCTGTTCGGCGTGACGGATCCGGCCGACGTCGCCTGGCTGCGCGGGACGCTCTCGGACCAGCCGGTGGGCTGTCTGCGACAGCCGGTGCGGCTGGACAACCCGGCCGTGGACGCGATCCCGCGCACGCACATCCACAACGTCGGCGCCACGCCGGCCGGCATCGTCCGCCGTCCCGTCCCGCCGGTGCAGCCCAATGGCACCGCCGCGCAGGTCTGGGAGCTGCCGACCGGCCACGACTGCATGATCACCATGCCGGCCGAACTCACCGGACTGCTGCTCAAGCTCGCCTGAGCGCGGGGAGCCGCCGGGTGGGCCGCCCGGATCCGGTGCCACCCGCCCGACGTGCCTCCCGCCCGACGGGGCGTCAGCCCGCCCAGACCTCCGCCTCGTCGGCCGGGACGGTGGTGGCCAGGCCCAGCTCCTTGCGCGCGGCGACCGACTCGTTCGGGTCGATGCCGGTGAACGCCGGGTCGTAGGCGATGTAGAAGGCGTCGGCGTCGGCGGCGTTCGCGGCCTTCCTCCAGTCCCCGGCCGCCTTCGTCAGCGTGGTGCGGAGCCTGCCGACCTCGGCGCCCTCGATACCGGCCAGGCCCTCGAGGTGCGTGTCGAGGGCGGCCGCGACGGCCTTCGCCTGTGCCTTGTAGCCGGCCAGGTCGTCCTCGACGGTGTCCGTCTCGGGCTGGTGCGCCCACAGGGCCTCGTAGAGCCCGTTCGAACCCTTCAGATACGTGGTCTGCTCGGGCTTTAGCGAGCTCGCGCCGGCCAGCGAGCCCTTCAGCGTCCCCGTGTCCGCGACGTAGGTGCAGCTCACCGCACGGTCGCCCGTCGTCCAGCTCTCACCCGTCGGGGTGTAGTAGAAGAGCGCGGCCTCCTTGGGCAGCCCCCAGGTGTCCGGCGCGTACTTCTGCGCCTCGACGGGGCACCGCTCGTCGGCGATCGCCGAGATCGCGTCGTCGCCGGGGAACGCCCCGTCCTTGTCGACCGCGAACTCACCGACGACCTGGCCCTCGTGCGCCTCGTCGCAGGGCACGATCTCCACGGAGTACGCTGTGCCCTCGGCCTTGCCGTTCGGGTTGTAGCAGTCGCCGATGTCCAGCGAGTACACCGAGCGCTGGCGAGCCACCTTCTTCGCGCCGTCCTTGGCGCCGTCGACGGCCTCGGAGACATCCGAGCAGCCCACCGCGCCGACCGCGAGCAGAACGGCGGCAGCGGACACACCGCGGAGCGAACGATATCGAGCGCGGATTTTCATGACGTATACATCCTCTTATGTGACCCATAGGAGGGTTCCGCGCGGCATGTGCCCTTTCCGGGGCAGGCCGCGCGAAAGCCCTTACCTCATCGCGGCGTCTGTGACTCGCGACGGGCCGCCAGGGTTGTACCCGCTCACGGCGGCGGTGGGT
This sequence comes from Streptomyces sp. NRRL WC-3626, assembly GCF_000718785.1. Lineage (GTDB taxonomy): Bacteria > Actinomycetota > Actinomycetes > Streptomycetales > Streptomycetaceae > Streptomyces > Streptomyces edwardsiae. Next base: position 35,796 of record NZ_JOCA01000029.1, read on the forward strand.
CACGGTTTGATGCCGACCCCTGTCCACAGGCTGACCTCGGCGTCCGTCGGGGTCTCGGGGCCGGCGGGCCCGGTGGGCCGCCAGCGGTGTCCGACGGCGACGCCGGGGTCGAGGAGGTCGAGCCCCTCGAAGAAGCGTGCGACGTCCTTCTGCGCACGGAACTGCACCGGCGTGCCCGCACCGGTGTAGATGGCCGTCACCTTCTCCCAGGTGGAAGGGTCGAAGTCGGGCGTGCAGTGACTCAGCGCGAGGGCGCTGCCCGAGGGGAGGGCCGCCATCAGCCGGCCGACGATGCCGTACGGGTCGGCGCTGTCGGTGATGAAGTGCATCAGCGCGTTGAGGGACAGGGCGACGGGCCGCGACAGATCGAGTACGTCGGACAGCTCCGGCGCGTTCAGCACCGAATCCGGGTCGTTGACGTCGGCCTCTATATAAGTGGTGCGGCCCTGCGGCGTGCTCCGCATCAGACGTTCGGCGTACTTGAGCACCAGCGGATCGTTGTCGGCGTAGACCACACGCGCCTCGGGAACCACGGACTGGGCGACCTGGTGCACGTTCGGTTCGGTGGGAATGCCGGTACCGATGTCGAGCCACTGCCGGATTCCGTGCTCCTGCGCCAGGACACGAGTGGCGCGGTGCATGAACGCGCGGTTCTCCCGGGCGCAGGTGAAGATGCCCGGGTAGGCCTCGGCCACCGCCTCGGCCGCCTGCTTGTCGACCGGGAAGTGGTCCTTGCCGCCCAGGTAGTAGTCGTACATGCGGGCCGAGTGGGGCCTGCTGGTGTCGAGGTCCCGCGAGGTGTTGCTCATCCTGTTCCCTTCAGAAGGTGCGCTGCGGTGCGCCGGGTGCCGTGAGATGGTCGGCCATGCCTTGCTTGACCCCGCGGACGAACGCGCCGATCTCCTCGGGCGTGTAGATGAGCGCCGGGCCGGCGGGGTCCGTCGACTGCCGCACGGCGACGCGTCCGTCGTCGAGCCGCTTCGTCTCGACGCACTGCCCCCCGTTGGGCCCGCTCCACGGGCGCTCCCAGCCCTGCTCGCCGAGATCGGCGGCGGGCATGCCGTTGTAGATGTGGACGGTGCCGTCGGTGTTCGTCGTCATGAGTACTCCTTGCGCATACGGTTCAGGAGTGCCTTGCCGGTCCGGGACGAGGTCATCAGGGACATCCTGTTGTGAGCCTCGAGGTGCGCGACGACGTCCTCGCGTTCGTCCAGGTACATCGAGGCCGAGAGGATCTCGCTGTAGACGATGTCGGGCAGTTCCGGTTCTTCGAACCTGAAGTAGGTGAAGGGGGCGCAGGCGCCGACGTGGGCACCGACCTCGAAGGGCAGGATGTCGATGCTGACATGGTCCAGCTCCGAGACCTCGAGCAGACGCTCTATCTGCTCCCGCATCACGTCGGGTCCCGCGACGACACGGTGCAGGACGGCCTCCTCCATGACCACCCAGAGGGTCGGGGCGTTCTCCCGTTCGAGAAGGCTCTGCCGGCGCAGCCGCAGATGGACCCGCCGCTCCACCTCGTCGTCGGTGCCGTTCGGTAATCCGCCGCTCAGTACCGCGCGGGCGTAGGCGGGAGTCTGCAGGAGGCCGGTGACGTAGTGGGGTTCGTAGGTGCGCAGGGTGCTCGCGCCGGTCTCCAGGCTGACGTAGGCGGTGAACCAGCCGGGCAGTACGTCGCGGTAGGCGTGCCACCAGCCGGGCTTGTTGGCCTGTTCGGCGAGTTCGACGAACTCGTCCGTCTCCTGCCGGCCGGCCCCGTAGGTCTCCAACAGCTTCTCGACGTACAGGGGTTTGAGGGCGACCTCGGCCTTCTCCAGACGGCGGATGGTCAGGGGAGTCACACGCAGCGCCTTGGCGGCGTCGGCCAGCGAGGCGCCCGCGTTCTGCCGCATCTCCTGCAGCCGCCTGCCGAGGATCATGCGCAGTACCGTCGGGGCGCTCGTACCGGCGCCGGATCGAGCCTCGCTCACGCCCTGCCTCCTCCGGGAACACCAACTGCCCTGATTCTGACAGGCACTTGATGATGGCACCAGCCTGATGACGTCTCGCTGAAATTATCAGGGAAGCGGTTGCAGTCTGAAGTGGCCTGCGAGCATAGTTGAGTCGTGAGGCAGCCCTCCCGACCGGATGGCGCACCGTCAACTCCTGCATGAGCGCGAGGAGTTACATTCCTCCGCACTCAGAAGAGCAGCCCGTCCCGTCCGCTCAGGTCCGCTCTCTGCGCCGCCGCTCGTACGCACTGGAAGGCGATCAACGTGACCCCCCACACGGCCTCCTCACTCGAACTCTTATCCGCCATGCCTCCGCACCGGGAACGCTGGTTCGACCTGCCGACGATCCGGTCGAGTGTGCGCACGGCCCGCGACACGGCCCGCCGGCAGCTCCGCACCTGGGGACTTCCCGGCGATGTGTGCATGGACGCCGTCCTGCTCGTCTCCGAGCTGACCACCAACGCCGTCGTCCACTCCACGGGGACCGGCATGCTGTGCGGGCTGTCGGTGACCTCCGGCGAGCGGCTGCGGATCGAGGTGCACGACGCCGGCCGTACGGCGGCGTCGCCGGCCGGCGCCCGGCCGGGCCCCGATGAAGAGAGCGGCCGGGGCCTGCTGATCGTGCAGCAGCTGGCGACCTCCTGGGGCACCGACTGCTCCACCCGTACGGGCGGGAACGCGGTGTGGGCCGTCCTGCGGATCGACCCCTGACCCGCGCTTTCGGCCCCGGTGCGGCCGAGGGCCGGCGGCGCGCTCGTCGACCGGGCAGCGCGCCGTCATCAGGGGCGACCCCGCGCTGTCCATCCGCGGCGCCGAGGCGACGGAATCCTGGTGCGTCCTCACCTCGGTCCCGGCGACGACGTCCGATCCCTCCGGAGGAGTACCCGGCAGGCTCCCCGTGCCGGTCGAAGGATCTTGGCGGAAGAGCCCGGGACACTCCGGTCACCCGCTCCTCGCGCGTCGCGGTGAGTTCTGCCCGCTCCGGCGGTCGTACTGTCGGGACCACGACCGAGGAGGACTTCTGATGCGTGACGTGACCTATTCGATGAGCGTCTCACTCGACGGCTACATCGTCGGCCCGGACGGCGGCTTCGACTGGACCGCGCCCGAGCCCGACGTCTTCCGCTTCTGGATCGACGAGATCCGGCAGGTCGACGTCCACCTGCTGGGACGACGGCTGTACGAGACGATGCTGTACTGGGAGACCGCCGACCAGGACAGGTCGCTCGACGACGCCGAACGCGAGTGGACAGCGCTCTGGAACCCGCTGCCGAAGGTGGTGTTCTCCACCACGCTGTCGACGGTGCGGGGCGGCAACGCCCGTCTGGCCTCCGGCGGTCTGGCACAGGAGATCGAGCGGCTGCGGGCCGAGCCGGGAGAGGGCGAGATCGCGATCGGCGGCGCGACCCTCGCCGCCGAGGCCGGCGCGCTGGGCCTGATCGACGAGTACCGGGTCATGGTCTACCCGGTGCTGGTCGGCGGTGGCATCCCGTTCTTCCCCCGGGACGAGCGCCGGGTGGATCTCGAACTCGTCGAGACGCGCACCTTCGCCTCGAAATTCGTCTACCTCCGGTACCGCGCACGCCGGAGCGCGGACACGGCCTGACCGACGCCGACGGTGTCGAGACCCGGCAGGCAGGCGCCGGACGGCGGCTCAGTCCGTGTAGCGCGCGGCCAGGGTTCGTACGGTGGCGGCGATACGATCGCGGAGTTCGGCCGGTGCCATGACGTCGATGTCGGTGCCCAGCCGCAGGAACTCCCCGTGGGCGTGGTCGATCGACTCGATCGGTATCCGCGCCTCGGTCCACCCGTCGCTCGTGGGAGTCACCCCGAGGCGGCGCGCACCTTCCGGGGTGAGCCGGACGAGAGCCTCCGCGGTGTGCAGCCGGGCTCGGAAGCCGGCCAGCTGGCTCGTCCAGTACGCGGCCAGGTCGAACCCGCCCGGCGCGGCGAACTCCTCCAGCGGCCGCAGGCCGAGGATCTGGTCGACCCGGTAGGTGCGTACCCCGGACGGACCGGCCGCGACGAGGTACCAGCGGCCCGCCTTGAGCACGAGCCCGTACGGTTCCACCCGCCGCTCGATCTCCTTTGGCGCCCGCCAGCGCCGGTACCGCAGGAGCAGCGCCCGCCGCTCCCATACGGCGGCGGCGACCGCGCTCAGGTGGGGCGTACGGTCGGTGCCGCCGCCGTACCAGCCGGGAGCGTCGAGCAGGAAGCGTTCCTGAATCCGCCCGGCGTGCTCACGCAACGGCTCGGGAAGGGCGGCCCGCAGCTTCAGCTGGGCGGCGGCGAGCGCCTCACCGAGGCCGAGTTCGGCGGCGGCACCGGGAACCGCGGCGAGGAATGCGGCCCGCGCCTCGCCCTCGGTCAGCCCGGTCAGCCGAGTCCGGTATCCGTCGACGAGTCGATAGCCGCCCGCATGGCCGGCGTCGCCGTACAGCGGGATACCGGCGGTGCTGAGCGCCTCGACGTCCCGGTAGACCGTACGGACGGAGACCTCCAGCTCCTCGGCCAGCTGTTGCGCGGTCATGCGCCCCCGGTCCTGGAGCAGCAGCAACAGGGTGACCAGCCGGCTCGCGCGCATGCCGTTCAGTATTCACTGACAGGGGATGTCAGGGGAGCGTCCCTAGCCTACGGGGCATGAGCATCGTCGAACTCCGGCAGTACACCCTCCGCCCCGGAGCCCGGGACACACTGATCGAGCTGTTCGAGCGCGAGTTCGTCACCGGGCAGCGGGCGGTGGGCATCACCGTCGGCGGCCGGTTCCGCGACCTGGACGATCCGGACCGCTTCGTCTGGCTGCGGATGTTCCCCGACATGGCGTCCCGCCGGCGCTCGCTGGAGGCCTTCTACACCGGCCCGGTCTGGCGGAAGCACCGTGACGCGGCCAACGCCACGATGACCGACAGCGACGACGTCCTGCTTCTGCGCGGCCCGGGCTTCACGCCCGCGCCCGGCACCCGCGAGGTCCTCGCGACCGTCTGCCACCGCCCGGACGCGTCGGCCTTCGACGCGTACGCCGCCCGCCACCTGAACCCGGCCCACGCCCTGCACCGCACCGAGCACGCCGAGAACGACTACCCCCGCCTCCCGGTCCGCACCGGGGAGGACGTCCGGGTGTGGTTCGGCCCGGCAAAACCACCGCCCTGGCCGGCCGCCGGCCTGCGGCTCGAACCGGTGACGGCCGTTCTGCCCCCCGCCGGTCGCGCCTAGAACGTTCGCCGCCGAGGTGGCGTCAGCGACCTGTGACGCACCACGACGGCTCCCGGCTCCCACGGGCCTCGCGCGCGGCACGTCCCGCGGCCCCGGCCTCCGCCTGCGCGCGACGTCCGGCACGGGACAGGTGCCAGAGCCGGCCCTCCCCCCGGATGTGGGCGCCGTCCCCCCGTAGCGAGAGCCCGCGAGAGCCGCTCCTTGTCTAGACCTACTTTGTCTAGACCTCTTGCCCCACTCGCCTCCGCGGGCTACGTTTCCCGCGTTCGGAGTACCGCACGTTCCCTTCAACTCCCGTACTGGGCAAGGCTGGAAGGAGCATGTCCGCATGCAGGACCGGAGTCTGTCCAGGCGTACCGTCCTCACCTCCGCCACCGTGGTCGCCGCGAGTGCGACCGGCGTCGTGGGCGTGGCGGCGACCCCCGCGGTCGCGCACCGGCGCGACAGCCGCCTCAAGAAGATCATCTCCAGGATGAGCATCGAGGCGAAGATCGGCCAGCTGTTCGTGCCCTACTTCCACGGAACGTCGGCGACTTCCCCCAGCCGGTCCGACCAGGACCGCAACCTCGCGGCCCTCGGCGTCCGCACCGTGGCCGAGCTCATCGCCAAGTATCACATCGGCGGTGTCATCTACTTCCACGGCTGGACGAACAACATCCAGGACCCCCGCCAGATCGCGGAGTTGAGCAACGGCGTGCAGCGGGCCTCGCTCGCCCTGCCCACGCCCATCCCGGCCCTGATCTCCATCGACCAGGAGCACGGGGTCAACGTCCGCATCGGCAGCGGCGCCACCCAGCTCCCCGGCGCGATGGCGCTCGGTGCGGGCGGCTCGCTCTCCGACGCGCGCACCGCCGGATGGATCTCGGGCACCGAACTCGCCGCCCTCGGCATCCATCAGAACTTCGCCCCGGTCGCCGACGTCAACGTCAACCCGGCCAACCCCATCATCAACATCCGCTCCTTCGGCGCCGACGCCCGCGACGTCGGCCGGATGGTGGCTGCCCAGGTGACGGGATATCAGCAGGCCGGCGTCATAGCGTGCGCCAAGCACTTCCCGGGGCACGGGGACACCGGCGAGGACAGCCACACCGGTCTGCCCGTGATCACCCACACCCGCGAGGAGTGGGACCGTATCGACGCCCCGCCCTTCAGGGCCGCGATCGCCGCCGGTGTCGACTCGATCATGACCGCGCACCTCCAGGTCCCCGCGCTCGACCCCAGCAACGACCCGGCCACCCTGTCGCCCGCGATCCTCCAGGGCGTACTGCGCGGCGAACTCGGTTTCGACGGTGTGATCGTCACCGACGCCCTCAACATGCAGGGCGTGCGCACCAAGTACGGCGACGACCGCGTCCCCGTCCTCGCCCTGAAGGCCGGCGCCGACCAACTCCTCTTCCCGCCGGACATCGCCGTCGCCTACAACGGCGTCCTGGCCGCTGTCCGCAGCGGGGAGATCACCGAAGCCAGGCTCGACGAGTCGGTCCTGCGCATCCTGCGGATCAAGGAGAAGGCCGGCCTGCTCAGCGGCAGCCCCTATGTCCCGCGGAAGGAGGTCGACCGGATCGTCGGCGCCCGCCGGCACCGGCACGCCGCCGCCCGCATCGCCGAGCGCACCACCACCCTGCTCGTCAACGAGGACAGGACGCTCCCGCTGCGCCGCAGCCAGAGGAAGCTGCTCGTGGTCGGAGCCAGCCCCGCCTTCCCGACCGACGACACCCGCACGACCGTGCCCGAACTGGCCGCGGCCTTCGACGACCTGGGCTACCGCACCACCCACCTCGCCACCGGCCGGACCCCCGACACGGCGAAGATCGACGAGGCGGTCGCCGCCGCACAGGGCCGCGACGCCGTGATCGTCACCACCGACAACATCAACGCGACCAGCCCCCAACGCACCCTCATCTCCCGCCTGCTCGCGACGGGCGTCCCCGTCATCCACCTCGCGGTGCGCAACCCCTACGACATCGCCCACCTCGCCGACGTCCGGGCCTCCTTGGCCTCCTACTGCTGGACCGAGGTCGAACTGCGCGCCGCCGCACGGGTGATCGCCGGCCGGGTCGAACCGCGTGGCAAGCTCCCCGTGCCCATCCAGCGGGCCGACGACCCGACCCGGTACCTCTTCCGCTCCGGACACGGCCTCTCGTACGACGGCGTCGACTGAAGCCGGACAGACGCCCGGCCGGGGGAGCCCCGGCCGGGCGTCACACGCACTGATCAGCAAGTGGCGTCGAGACCCGCCCAGTTGGCCCGGTCGTTGTAGCCGCCGTCGCCGCCGTCCCCGACCACCAAGTCGAGCACCCGGACACCACTCAGGTCGACATCGGCCTCGCGGACGTCGTCGCGGCCCAGCACGCCGCTGTCGTACAGCACCCGTCCGTCACCGATCACCTGGAACGTCGAAGTGCCGCCGTCCGGACCGACGTTGCGTACCGCGTCGTCGATGCCGACGGTCGTCGTCAGCCGGGTGCACCGGTCGCCGAGGTAGTAGCGGACGGTGGAGGGGGAGGCGACGCCGAGGCCGGTCGCATACTCCTGGCCGAGCATGCTGATCGGCGTCCAGCCACCGACGCTCCGGTCGACCGTCGGGCTCATCCACCCGCTGGTGGCGCTGATCCAGTCGTGGTGCGACAGCACGACGTCACCGTCCGGCGCCACCGGCGCCACCACCAGAGCCGCGGCCGTCTCCTGCTCCAGCCGCCCCTTGCCCGTCACCGCGTACGACGTCGTGGCGGTCAACGCGGTGCTGCCCGGAGCGGCGTCGGCCGGCAGAGTCACGTCGAAGGCCAGAGCCACGGAGCGCCCGGGCGTCAGCAGTTTCGGCGCCCTGCCGACCGGCCGGACCGTCCAGCCGTCCGGCACCGACAGTTCGACCCGCGGTGCGAACACCGGCCGCGCACCGTCGTTGCGCACGGTGACCTCGACCTGGGCGCTGTCGCCGCCGGCGGCCACCGGGGCGACCCCGGCCGGCACCGCGTCGCCGCCGACGTCCGTCACCTGCGGCAGACCCGCCACGACATGCGGAACACCGGGCTTGCCCGTCGCCCGGCCGACCCGGAACAGGGCCGCGCCATGGGCGGGGACGGCGGCACTGATGGTGCCGGCGCTCTCGGTGACCCGGTCGGTCCAGACGTCCTCGAGGGCGAACCGCTTCCCGGACAGCCCGACCGACCGGGCACTCGTGGTGAGCGTCGCCGGACTGTCACCGCGGTTCAGCAGCAGCACCGCGCGGTCACCGTCCGCCAGCCGCTTCACCCACGTCTCCGTCGTACCGGCAGGGCCGACACGTACGGCCTGGACGCCGGCGGTGTCCTGGTTGATCGCGAGGACGTCGCGGTCCTGGAGGATGCCGAGCGAGGTCTCGCTGAGCTCACGGATGTCGCTGCCGATCACCAGCGGTGCGGCCGCCACCGACCACAGGCTCATCTGCGTACGGAACTCCTCGTCGTTCATCCCGAGTTCGGGACCGAGGTAGTCGGGGTCGTTGAAGTGCCCCGGCCCGGCGACCTCCGGGTGCCGCGCGTTCGCGTCGTAGTTGCGCAGCACGTCCTTGAACTTGATCTCGCCGACGAAGCCGACGTCCGTGTACGTCCGCCAGGACTGCGCGATCCCGGGCGCGTACGACCAGGAGTGCGTCGACTGCTGCTCCTCCGGGTAGTCGCCCCAGTCCGGGGAGGTCACCGGGTTGCAGAGGTTGAAGAGCATGGGGCGCCGGCTGGCGTTGTTGCGCAGCGCCTTCGCGAACTCGGTGTACACCGTCTTCGGGTCGAGGTCCGCGGCGATCCCGCAGAGGTAGTCCACCTTGACCGCGTCGAACTCCCAGGCGGCGAACCGGTCCGCGTCACGCTGGTAGTGACCGTGGCTGCCCAGACCGCACTTGCCCGGAATGTAGGGACCGGCGTCGGTGTAGATGCCCGCCTTCAGCCCCTTGGCGTGGATGTAATCGACCAGCGGCTTCAGCCCGTTGGGGAACTGCTCGGGGTTGGGCACCAGGTCGCCGGCCGAGCTGCGCGGTGTCGGGGCCGCCCAGTTGCCGTCGATCCAGACGTACTCGTAGCCGGCGTCGCGTAGACCACTGCTGACCAGGAAATCGGCCGTCGACCTGATCTCCGCCTCGGTCGGATCGCCGCCCAGGGCGTAGTACGTGTTCCAGCCCATGTACGGCGTCGGGCTCAGCATCTGCCCGGCTCCCGCCGGTGCCGCGGCGGCCTCGTCACCGGCCAGGGGAGCGGCTTGGACGGGCGCCTGTGCGACCAGCAAGCCGGTCAGCAGAGCCAGCAGGACGGTGAGATGTCGTTTCACATCGGATCCTTCGCTGTCCGATCAGGCGTGCGACCCGTCCCTGCCGTGAGCGGTGATCGCGCCGCGGGCCCGGTCAACAGCCGCACGCCTGCGATTGTTTGCCAGGATCTTCCAGGGGCCGCCGCCGCGCGTCAATAATATTTCCTAAATTAAGATTTAGCGGTCAGGGGGCGCCTCCAGCGCCGAAGCGGCGGAACCTAGCCGATCCTTTCGGCCAGAGCGAGGATGATCCCCGACGGCCCACGGAGGTCGCAGAGACGGTAGAGGTCCTCGTACTGCGCCACCTCACCGAGCAGCTCGGCGCCATGACCGCGCAGGCGGGCGATGGTGTCGTCGATGTCGTCGACGGCGAACATGACACGGTGCAGACCCAGTGTGTGCGGTGGCGGGTCGAGCGGCCCGGCGGCGACCGCCTCGGGTGCGTGGAACTTCGTCAGCTCCAGCCTGCCGTGCCCGTCCGGGGTGCGCATCATCGCGACGGCACTGCGAACCCCGTCCAGGCCGAGCATCCGGTCCGGCGTGGCTCCCTCGATCAACGCCTCGCCCTCCAGCTCCATGCCGAGCTCGGTGAAGAAGGCGACGGCGGCCTCCAGGTCGTCGACGACGATGGCCACGTTGTCCATCCGCTGAATCGCCATGAGGTACTCCTGCTTCGTCGCGGGGTCGGTTCCGGCAACCCGACTATGCCGTACCACCCTCCGAAGCCACGTCACGTTCCGGCCGCCGGCCACGACGAGCGGACGCGGCCGCACAGGGCAACGACCGCGGAGATCGTCCATAGCGGCGGACGACACCTCACGGAGGACATGATGGGCAGGCTGGGCACACTACGGAGAAGGGGCGTGACACCATGCCGGACAGTGAACCGGACGTCATGTACGCCGACACCGCCACCGGCATCTCCTTCGCCCTGACCAAGACCCGCCTCACGCGCCACTTCACCACCGCACAACGACTCGCCGACCCGACGGCCGGCGGAGAGCGGCCCGGACGCGTGAGTCGCCGCTGTCTCCGGGCACCTCCTTGATCGGCCGCCGTCGGCCGACGGCCTCGCCCATGACCTGAGTCACTCCTGTCGCAAGCCTGCTCCGCCGCCTCACATTTTTCCTGCCTGCGTCGTCATGTCGGTGAGGGCGGCGACCGGCGCCCCGGAACGGAGTGAGGAAATGAAGGTCTTCATCGCTGGTGGGCGCGGCCGTGTGGGGTCCCGTCTCGCAGACAACCTGGAAGCCAAGGGCATCGAGGTGGTCCCGGGAGGACTCGAGGACGGGATCGACGTGATCTCGGGCAAGGGACTCGCCGAGGCTCTCGTCGGAGTCGACACCATCGTGAACGTCCTCAACACCCCCCGCTTCGACGCGGAGGGGGCGATCTCGTTCTTCGAGGGAGCGATCGGCAACCTGACCGCGGAGGGCGGGCGGGCAGGTGTGCGTCATCACATCGTGCTCTCCATCGTCGGCGTCGGCGAAGGGGACGCATCCGAGATCGGGTACTACCTCGGCAAGGTGGCGCAGGAGAAGGCCGTACGATCCGCGCCGATCCCCGCCACCATCATCCGGGCCACCCAGTTCCAGAGTTACATTCCTGTCCTCATCGACCAGCACACCGTGGACGGGAAGGTTCTCGCTCCGAGGTCGTTCATCCAGCCCGTCGAGCTGGACGAGGTCGTCGAACTGCTCGCCGAGGCCGTCACGACCCTGGAACCGGGAAGTGCGGTCGAGATCGCCGGACCCGACCGCTTTTACCACGACGACCTCTTCCGCGCCACCCTGGCCGACCGCGGAGACAGTCGTGAGGTTGTGACCGTGGAAGGGCAGGAGCCCCTCGAGGCCATGGTTCCGCGCGGCGCGCATCGGAAAGGCCTCGTGAGGTACCCGATTGCCGGGATCCCCACCGCCTGAAGGCGACAGTAAAAGGATGCGGGAACGTTCCACTATGTGCCGATAGTTCACGCGTGCCGCGCTCCAATGGGAAAGGGTGCCCCATGTCGGAAGATCTTCCCGCCGAATCCGCCGAATCCGGTCGCGCCGAGTGCGAGAAATCGCCGGCTCTCGATTCGGTCATGGCGGAGCGGCATCGTCTGCTGTCGCTGGCCTTTCGCATGATGGGCACCCTGGCCGATGCCGAGGACGTCGTGCAGGAGACTTATGTGAGGTGGTACCGCCTCGAGCCCGAGAAACGGGACGCCATTGCCGCGCCCGCGGCATGGCTGACGCGAGTCGCGAGCCGCATCTCACTCGACCTGCTGGGTTCCGCGCGGGCACGGCGGGAGACGTACGTCGGACAATGGCTGCCGGAGCCGGTTCCGGCCGACCTCTTCGCGGACACGGCGAAGGCGCCGCTGAACTCCGCTCGTCTCGCCGCTGACCCGCTCGAACGTGTCACCCTCGATGATGCCGTCAGCATGGCATTGCTGACGGTCCTCGAGTCCATGACGCCGGCAGAGCGAGTGACGTTCGTGCTGCATGATGTGTTCGGCGTCCCATTCGACGAGATCGCTGATGTCGTAGGCCGTTCAGCGGCGGCGACGAGGCAATTGGCGACGTCCGCGCGCCGCCACGTTCGCCGAGGAAGACGCGCACAGGTCGCTCCCCACCAGCATGACGAGGTCGTCCGGGCATTCCGTGGCGCAACTGTCGGAGGGAATATCGAGGAACTGCTCCGCGTGTTGGCTCCGGACGTCGAACTACGAGTGGACGGCGGCGGCTTCGTCAATGCGGCACCTCAGGTCATCCGCGGCTCCGATCATGTGGCCCGGTGGCTCATGGGAGTGATGCGCAAGCAGCCCGCCCTCCGTTTCGAGCGACGCGACACCGCGGACGGTCTCGGATACATTCTTCGAGACGAGGGGCGTCGGTACGGGTTGGCCACCTTCGACGTCGGTGACGAACGCGTCACGAGCGTGTGGCTGATGCTGAACCCCATGAAGCTGACGAATTGGCCACTCGACTGACAAGCCATTGCTCAACACCAGGCCATGCGGCTGATCGCCGCCGGACGCACCAACGACCTGGCGTACGACCACGGCTCGGTCCCCGGCCACCTCCACGGCCGAAATCCGTCCAGGACCCGCGGGGGACCTAGCGGCGGCTGTTGCGCAGTCGGGTGATGGCGGCCTGAAGGCCCTCGAAGGCGTGCTGCTCATGGCGTGGGGTGGTGCGCGCCGCCGGCAGCAGGCTGTCACGCGCTGCCCGCGCCCGGGCGTAGGCGTCGAATCGGACGAGGACCTCGTCGACGAGATCCGAGGGCGGGGGAGGGGGCATGTGAGGGTCGTCCTGGGACGGCATGGAGGGTCATTTCGGGGGAGGGGGTCGAGAACGCCAAGCGGCGGCACAGCCGCGGGACGCACAACCGTGCACGTCGCGGGGAACCATACGTAGCCACGTCACCCACCGGCAGGCACCGGGTTCGGCAACCTGGCGCCCCGCCACATTGCCGGAACCGGGCAAGGTGAGCCGGAGCCAGTGCGCCCGGTGCGAGCTCTGCCTTGCCCACCCGTTGTGCCACTACACTCGCCGTGGCACGACGGAACACGGTCAGTAACCGGCCGGAAACGAACGGGGGAGCGGTATGGCGACGGGGGGATGGGGTCCGGGAAACGGCCCAGGTCAACCAGGGGGCAACGGCCCGGGAGGCCAAGGCGGCTGGGGCGCTCCGTACGGACCACCGCAGGGCGGCCCCTACGGTCCACCGCCACCGAACCCGGCCGGCCCCTACCCGAACCAGCCGCCGTATCCCTACGGGCTCCAGCCCGCCAGGCGCCGCCGCGGCTGTCTCTCGCTGGCTTCCCCCTTCGGGCTCGTCGGCGCGATCCTCCGCTCCGCGCACCGCGCCGCCACCAGGCTCTTCGCACAGGACGGCGACGGCCGGATCGAAGACCGCACCGTGGACCGGGTCCAGCTGGCCCGCACGATACTCGGCGCCGCCGCCACCATCGCCCTGATCCTCGCCTACAACGTGAACCCGGACCGCTGGGAGGACGCGGCGTACGGCGGTGCCGCCCAGCTGCTCGTCGCCCCGTTCGTGCTGATCATCGCCGCACCGCTGGTGATCGTGGGCTTCATCTCCTACGCACCCCCGCACCTGCGGCCGCATCTCCGCTCCCGGCTGCGTACCCCGCTCAAGGCGGTGGGCTGGTACGTGCTGGCGCTGATCGTGATCGGGGGAGTCCTCGCCCTCACGGCCATGACGGTCAACGCCGACGACGGGAAGGACTGGTGGGAGTACGTTCTCGCCGTCGCCTCGCTCATCGTGATCGTGTGGGGCTTCCCCTTCTTCTTCATGGCGTCGCTCTACTCGGCCCGCAGCGCCTTCAACAGCGCCCAGGTCCACCCGATGCTGCCGCCCGTCCTCACCCTCACACTGGTCTGGGTGTTCGCGGCCTTCAGCCTGATCGGCGACGGCATGCCACCCGGCCCACCCCTCGTCCAGCTCTGCTCCACCCTCGGCGGCCCGCTGACGGTGACCGCCGTCTCCCTGTGGGAACTACGCCGGATGCGAACCCGCTTCGGCGTCACCCTGCGCACCTGATCCGGCCGGCCGGCACCCTTCCTGAGGGCGTGAACTCCCGCCCTCAGGAGAGGACTTCGAGCAGCCGGTTCGCGAGGACGTCGGCCGAGTGCGGGTTCTGCCCCGTGATCAGGTTGCGGTCCTCCACCTGTACGGCTCCCACATGGGGCCACGGCTGAACTCGACGCCGATCTTGTCCTTGAGTTCGTCCTCCAGCAACCACGGCGCCTTGGCCGCCAGCCCTACGGCTTCCTCCTCGTCGTTGGTGAAACCCGTGACCCGGTAGCCCTTGAACGGCGACTCCCCGTGGATCCTCGTGGCCAGCAGGGCCGAGGGGGCATGGCACACGATCGCCAACGGCTTGCCCGAGGCGAGCTGCGCGGTGAGAATCCGTCCGGCGTCTGCGTCCAGCCACAGATCCGACATCGGGCCATGACCACCGGGCAGATAGACCGCGTCGTAGTCCTCCAAGCGGACGTCCGACAACTTCAACGGGCGGCGCATGACCTCGGCGGAACGGATGATGGACTCCAGTTCAAGAGCCCCCTCCTCACCCCCGGCCATGGAGGGACGCAGGCTCATCATGTCGACACTGGGCGTCACACCGTTCGGTGTGGCGACCACGACCTCGTGCCCCGCATCGGTGACCTTCTTGTACGGGAGCGCGAACTCCTCGGCCCAGTAGCCGGTCGCGTACCGCGTACCGTCCTTGAGCACCCAGTACGTCGCACCGGACACCACGAAAAGTATCCTCGCCATCTGCATGCACCTTCTCTCCGCAACGGACATGTGCATCGGTTCGGAGGATCAAGACACGAGAAACCAGCCTAATCCCCTTGCCGCACAGGTGCATCCGCAGCCGGGGTCCACCGCGGCACCGACGTGAGCGAGACCGAGACCCGCAGACCTTCGAGCGCGACCACACGTGATGTCCCGCGGTGGTCCGGCCGTACGAGACCGTGTCCGGGTAGTGCTTGCGCAGGTCGGCCATCGTCATCCGGTCGAACACCCGGTCGGGAAGGACGCCGCGCGTGTGCAACCCGGATGCACCAGCGGCTCACCCGCGAAACGATGGGTGGACGCGGTGGCGAGTGAACCGGGCGCCGGAGAGGAGAACGTTCATGCCCTCGTTGCTGTCGGTGAACGTCGGAATGCCGCGGGACGTGTCCTGGCAAGGCAGGACGGTGCACACCGGCGTATGGAAGGAACCGGTATCGGGCCCGGTGATGGTCCGCCGCCTCAATATCGACGGTGACGGACAGGGCGACCGGGCGGGACACGGCGGTGAACAGCGTGCCGTCCTCGTCTACCAGGTGCAGTCCTACCGGTACTGGCAGGAGCATTTTCGCCGAAACGACTTCGTCCACGGTGAATTCGGTGAGAACCTGACCGTCGACGGCCTCGGTGACGCCGAAGTGTGCATCGGCGACCGTTACGCCATCGGAGAGGCGGAGTTCGAGGTCACCCAGCCCAGAGTCACCTGCTATCGCGTCGGGATGCGTGTGGGGGAGCCCGAACTGCCCGCCCTGCTGGTGAGTCACCACCGCCCCGGCTTCTACATGCGGGTGATCCGAGAAGGCCACATCCAGGCCGGTGACCCGATCGTGAAGACACGCACCGGACCGGGTCCGCTGAGTGTGGCCGACGCCGACGCCCTGCTCTACCTGCCCCACCGAGACCCCGACGAGCTCCGCCTCGCCCTGTCCATCCCCGCTCTGAGCCCCGGGTGGCGCAACTCCTTCCACGACCTGCTGGCCGACGCCGACCGCGGCACGGCGGCCCCCGGCCCGACCTGGACGGGCTTTCGCCCGCTGCACGTGGACGAGGTGGTCGCCGAGAACTCCTTCGTCACCTCCCTGTATCTGAGCTCGCCCGACGGAACCCCCCTGCCGGAAGTCCGGGCCGGCCAGTACCTCACACTGCGGCTTCCCTCGGTCGCACAGCCGGCGCCCGTACGCAGCTACTCCCTGTCCTCGACGCCGGTCGACGGACGGTACAGGATCAGTGTCAAGCACGAACCCCACGGCACGGTGAGCGGCTACCTGACCACGCGGGCGCATCCGGGGGAGTTGCTCGACGCCGCGGCGCCCCGCGGGGAGTTCGTGTTGACGGACGGCAGCGAGCCGGTGGTTCTCGTCTCGGCCGGTATCGGCCTGACGCCGGTGCTGGCCATACTCCACGAACTCGCCGCCCACCACCGCGAACGCGAGGTCTGGTGGATCCACGGCGCCCGCCGGCCCGAGGAGCATCCGCTCGCCACGGAAGCCCACGACCTGGTCACCTCGCTCCCGCACGGGCACGAGCACATCTACTACAGCTTGGCCGCACCCAGAGACCGACACGGCGGTGGCTTCTCGTACGGGCGGCTCACGGCGGACATCCTGACGGCCCTGTCCTTGCCGGCCGACGCCATCGCCTACCTCTGCGGACCCGCCGTCTTCATGGCGGACATGCGGCAGGCCCTCGAGTCCGCGGGTATCGAGGCCGACCGTATCCACGTCGAAGCCTTCTCCCCCCTGCCTTCCACGAACCCGGGCGTCACCCCGCGGTCCGCCGTATCGCCCCATCAGCCTGCGGGCGCGCCGGGTACCGGACCCCAGGTGTCATTCGCCCGCAGCGGCATCTCCACCCCGTTCCCCGATGACCGACGCAGCCTGCTCGAACTCGCCGAAGCCTGCGACGTCCCGACCCGCTGGAGCTGCCGTACCGGCGTATGTCACACCTGCGCCACACCGCTGTTGTCCGGCACGGTCACCTACGAGCCCGAACCGCTCGAATCGCCGCCGCCCGGCGAGGCGTTGATCTGCTGCGCCCGACCGGACGACGACATCGTCCTCGATATGTGAACAGCGGAAGACGCCCCAGTACAGCGGCAATGCGACGACTGCGAACACGTACCGGTCCGACCGGGGCCGAGACGGCAGGTCGTCCGGCACCGGGTGCGGGCGGCGACCGGTCGTCGCCCGCACCCGCCGATCAGTGACCGGCGCTCTGACCACCGTCGACGTGCAGTACCTCGCCGGTGACGAACGGCGCGTTCTCCAGGAACAGAACGGCGTCGACGATGTCACCGATCTCACCCATCCGCCCGACCGGATGCAGGGCGGCGAACGTGTCGAAGTTCTCCTCCGCATGCATCGGGGTCTTGATGACGCCCAGGGCGACCGCGTTGCTGCGGATGCCCTCGGACGCGTACTCGATGGCCAGCGCCTTGGTGGCCGACTGCAGGCCGCCCTTGGTCAGGGAGGCCAGCACCGACGGCACGGCGGACAGGGCGTGGTCGACCAGGCTCGTGCCGACCTGGACGACGTGGCCGCGGCCTTGGCGGAGCATCTGCTCGACGGCGAGCTGGGTGAGGCGGAAGAACCCCGACAGGTTGACTCCGACGACCGCGTCGAAGTCCTCCCGCGTGTACGCGGTGAACGGCTTGGCGACGAAGAGTCCGGCGTTGTTGATCAGGGTGTCGATGCGGCCGAACCGTTCGATGGCGGTGGCGGCGACGCGCTCGGCCGTGGCCGGGTCGGAGATGTCGCCCTGGACGGCCACGACGTCGGGTTCGTCCGAGGCGGCAATGGTCCGCGAGGTGGCGACCACGGCGTAACCGAGCTTGCGGTAGGTCTCGACCAGGGCGGCGCCGATGCCCTGGGACGCGCCGGTGATCACGGCGACCTTCTTGGCGGAGCTGCTCATGATGTCCTTCTTCGCTCTCGAGTGGGGGTGACGGTGCCGGCGCGTGTGCATCGGCCGGTCGTGAGCAAGAACCAGACGACCGGTCGTCTAATTTCCGGCCTTCCCGCCGCGAGTGTCGTCCCGGAACGCTCTGACCTGCGGTGAGAGGCTGAACCTCCCAGCAAGGAGGAAAGGGGTCATGGAGCGCGTCATGGAGAAGGCAGGCGTCGAACGGGCACGACTGTACGGTGAGCTAGGGAAAGGTGACCGGTCGTCTAGTCGGTTTCACCGTCATCCGCGCGCAGCCGCCCCCCTGGCGGAGCGTGCGACCCGATACCCCTCGCCGTCCGGCGACGACCGGCCGACCATGGACCCACTCACTCAGGAGGAACACGATGGACGAGTTCTTGGTCGTACTCACCACGACCGTGCCGCAGGGGACGGACCCCGCCGAGGTCGACCGGCGTCGCGCGGCCGAGTCGGTCCGGGCGAAGGAACTGGCCGGCAGCGGTCACCTCGTTCGGTTGTGGCGGCCGGTGGGCGAGCGTCACAGCATCGGTCTGTGGCGCGCGGAGGACGAGGCGGACCTGCGCGAGAACGTCATCGGCAGCCTGCCCCTGTGGCCTTGGATGACCGCCGACGTGACCGCCGTACAGCCGCACCCCAACGACCCGGGGCCTGCCGCCCCCACCGCGTGATCTCCACCCCGGCCGTGACCGGCAAGCGGGCCGAACCCATGGACCCGCCCATCCTTCACCACGAACGCCGATCGCCAGGCGCGACCGGTGTCGCACGTCAGCGAGAGGACTCGGCGATGAACGGAACAGCGGAGCAGGAAGCCGTCGTACGCGGCGTCATGGACCAGTGGAAGTCCGCGGTCGACGCGCACGAACCGGAGAAGGCCGCGGCGCTCTTCACCGAGGACGCCATCTTCCAGGGACTCCATCCCTACAGCGTCGGCCGCGAAGGCGTCGCCCGGTACTACGACTCCCAGCCCCGCGGGCTGGCGGCCGAGTACTCGTTGCTCGAAACCCGGAGCCTCGCGGACGGCGTTCTCCTCGGGTATCTCGCGGTCGACTTCACCTTCACCGACAAGCCGGGCATTCATGTCACCCTCAGCGTCGTCCTCAAGCGCGACGGTGCCCGGTGGTACCTCACCCACTACCAGGTGACCAGGCTCGACTGACGCTCCGCCCGGGCTGTTCCGCCTCCGAGGTGATAGACGAATGGTCGTATACTCGACGCATGGGGCGCACGAGTGATGCCGGAAGCAGGATCCTCGGCGCCGCGCGGTCGCTCATCGAACTGCGGGGCTACTCCGCGCTGGGTGTGGCGGAGATCTGCAAGACGGCCGGGGTTCCCAAGGGCAGTTTCTACTACTTCTTCGACTCCAAAGAGACCCTCGCGCTGGCCGTGATCGACGAACACTGGGCCGCTCAGCAGCGGGACTGGGAACGCGTCCTCGGAAGCGATGACGTGCCGTTGCAGCGGCTCCGGCGGTTGTTCGAGGAGACCGAGGCCGCGCAGCGCGCCGGCCAGGCCGCCCGCGGCACGGTCTCCGGCTGTATGTTCGGCAACCTCACCCTGGAGCTGAGCAATCAGACCGACGCGATCCGGAGCCGCCTCCAGCAGATCTTCGACGCCCAGGTCGACATGGTCGAGGGTGTGATCAGCGAGGCGCTGCGGCAAGGAGCCGTCTCGGTCGCCGGCACCCGTGCCGCGGCCCGCTCGGTGGTGGCCCAACTGGAGGGCCAGGTGCTGTTCGCGAAGCTCTACAACAACCCGGCCCGGCTCGATGCGCTGTGGGACGACTGCCTGGCGCTGCTCGGTGCCCACCCCTCCCGGCCGGCTGGCGGACACGCCACCTGACCGGAGCGAGAGGCCGCCGAACTCCGCGTCCGCGCCCGGACGGGGTACGGAGCGTCATACGCGGAGTCCACGCCGACATCATGGCGCCTCGGACGGCCGGCGCCGGTACGGGTCGCCGTCGGGGAGCCAGGCGTCGGGTCCGTCGAGGCCCAGGTCTCCCACGTCGTCGCACAAGGCGTCGACCACGCCGGTGACTTCGGGGCGTGAGTCGCTGCGACGCCACACGAGCGACCAGGTCCAGTGGATCTCGGGCGCCACGACGGGACGCCGGACCAGATCAGGAGGGACCGAAGCGGTCTGTCCCTTCGGGGAGTTGACGACCGGGCGGCCGGTGCGGCGGACGTGGTCGAAGAACGCCGGCCCGGTGATGCCGTTGTCGGAGATGCGTATTGCGCGTGCCCCCGTGTCCCGGGCCAACCGCTCGGCGTACGCGTTCCACGACGACCAGGAGGTGGTGTCGTCGTCCAGCAGGACGACGGTGTCCCGGGCCGCCACATCACCGGTGTCGCCCGCCGGCGCGAGGGCGTGGAGCCGGTCGGCGCCGACGAGCCTGGAGCGCAGGCCGAGCCTCTCCAGATCCCCCGTCCGCACCCAGCACACGGCCAGGTCCAGGCTCCCGTCGGCGACCCGCCCGGCCTGGGTGTGCGAGGGCGCCACCCACGCGTCGACGTGCACCTGCGCCACGGACGACGTGCGGGCGAGGAGGTCCGCCGGGACCCAGTTGACGTAACCGAGTCGGATCGGCTCCGAACCGGACAACCGGCGTGCCTGGTGCCGGAAGCCGTCGGCCTGTTCCAACAGGGCACGCGCACGCGGAAGCAGCGCCGCACCGGCGGTGGTGAGCGCCACCGAGCAGCGGTCGCGGTCGAACAGCCGCACGCCGAGATCCCGTTCCAGAGCCTTGATCTGCTGGGACAGGGACGGACCGGCGATCAGGAGCCGTTCGGCGGCCCGGCCGAAGTTGAGCTCTTCGGCGACCGCCACGAAGTACCGCACCTGACGCAGCTCCATGCCGGACATGCTATGCCGCGTGGAGCCGGGCCCTCCCGCAGAGAGGACACCGGTCGGGGCCCGGCGGTCCCGCAACGAGCCCCGCCCTCCACGCGTGCTTATCGTGTCGGGGGAGTGGTTGAATGCCCTGGTCCCCTCCGCCGCTCGGTCACCGGCCGACGCACCGAGCCGGAACGGCTCGGCCGGCCATGATCGCCCTGCCACATCTGGAGCCGCACATGACCACCGCCCGGGACCTCGCGATCGTTGCCGCCGGACCGGAGAGCAACCCCGGCGTGGAACAGGGGGACCTCTCGCTCGCTCTGGCGGGAGCCGAACTGATCGACCTCATCGACTCCCACACCGTCACCCTCGAGAGCGACCGGCTCGTGCCCGGCGCGCCGCCGGAGATCGACGACCGCTCGTTGCGGGAGGCCGCCTCGGCGCTCCTGCGGCAGGAACCGTACGAGACCGTGGGGGACTGGCTGCGGCGCCGCGGCCGGGACCTCGCCGCGCACTACCGTGCCACGCTCGAAGCGGACGGGCTGGTGGCACCCGCCCGCCCCCGGCGCAACCCGTTCCGCCGGGCCAGTCCGACGTCGCCGGACGCCCCGGAGCTGCGCCTGGCAGCCGAGCGCTGGAGCACCGGCGAGCCCGCCCTCCTCGGACTGGCGGCCGCGGCGGGCGTCACCGACCAGCCGGACACCCCGTCCACCGGACTGACCGACGACCAGGGCGTCGTCGTGGGCACCGTCTACGACGCCGTCACACAACTGGCCGCCGTGCGGCAACGTGAAACCATCGAGCAGGCGGCCTTCGACAACATCTGGCGGGGCAACTGAGCCGGGGGAGCGGTGGCAGGACGGACGACTCGGCCGTCTTGGTCTTCGGTGAAGCGGTCGGTGCTCTCCCTCGCACGGTGCCCTCCTGGCATCCGCCATCCGTATTCCGGATGAAGCCCCTTGGGTCCGGGCGTGTCCGCTGTGCTCGGTGGTGTCATAGCCGGGGGACTCGTCCTCGCGGGAGGGTCACCGGCTGCCGCAGCCTCCTGCAGCATCACGGCCGGCAATGTGCTGAAGACCGGCGCCTCCACCGGGGACTCCTGGGTCACCGGCTACGGTGCCTGGACCGGCAGCGGCTGCGGTGACATGAAGATCAAGATTCAGCGCAAGGTCCTGGGGATCTGGTACACCGCGAACAGCGACGGCTGGGACGCCAGCGGCGACAGCTCCGGCAACGTTTCCCTTCCGACCAAGTGCAGCGGTACGCAGACCTGGCGGGTGTGGCTGGACGGGGAGAACACCGACAGCAGGACCGGCCCCACCAAGTCGATCACCTGCTAGCGCTCTGACCAGCCCCCGGCCCAGCACCTCGAAATCGGCGGCCGCCATCCCGTAGCCGGCGGCCATGACGCCAGCATCGCCCTCGCCGCCGAGCGGCCGCGAGTCCGGCGCCATGCTCAGTCGGACGGGGCGCCTGTGTCGATGATCCGATATCCCACGCCGGGGGTGGTGGTGATGACCGGGGGGTCTCCGAGTTTGCGTCGCAGGCGGCTGATGGTCACCGTGACGGTGTTGGTGAACGGGTCGGCGTGTTCGTCCCACACCTGTTCGAGGAGGTCCTCCGCGCTGAGGAAGGCGGGGCTCTCGTTCAGGAGGGCTTCGAGTACCGCGAATTCCTTGACGGAGAGGTCGAGTTGGTGACCGTCGCGGCTGACGGTGCGGCGTATCGGGTCGAGTTCGATGCCCGCCGTGCGCAGGATGCGGGACCGGGCGGCGGGGCGGCGGCGTGCCAGGGCGCGGATGCGCAGGATGAGTTCGGGAAAGTGGAAGGGTTTGGCGAGGTAGTCGTCGGCGCCCAGGGTCAGGCCGCGCACGCGGTCCCCGGGTGAAGCGGCGGCGGTCAGCATGAGGACCATCTCGCGGCCGTCCCGCTCGGTGATCATCTGACAGAGGGTGTCGCCGTGGATGCCTGGCAGATCGCGGTCGAGCAGGACGACGTCGTACGTGTTGACGTCCAGCTTGGCCGCGGCGTCGAGCCCGTCGTGGGCCACGTCCACGGCCATGCCCTGGTCGCGCAGTCCCTCGGCGATGACTTCGGCGAGGGGGCGGGCGTCCTCGACCACCAGGACTCTCAACGCGCCGCGCTCGTCTCTGTGCCGGGGGCTTCCGCCGTCGGCCTGCCGTCCGTGCGAGGGAGGGCGACGGTGACGCACAGGCCGCCGTCGGGGCGGGCGCGCAGGTCGAGGGTGCCGTGGTGGGCCTGGGTGATGGCCGCGACGATGGAGAGGCCGAGGCCGCTGCCCTGGCCGGTGCCGGTCCGGTCGGCGCCAAGGCGGCGGAAGGGCCGCGCGAGGTCCGCCACCCGCCGCTGGTCGAGGGCCGGTCCGCTGGACTCGACGACGAGGGACACTGCGCCCGCGTCGTCTCCTTCGGCCCGGACCGCGACACTGATCCAGCCCCCGGGGTCGTTGTGCGCGATCGCGTTGTCGACCACGTTGTCGGCCATGCGGCGCAGCAGCGTCCCGCTGCCCCGCACCCACGCGGAGTCGTCGATCCGGCTCTCACGCACCGTCAGGCCCTTGGCCGCGATGTCCTTCGCCCGTCCGGTCAGGGCGGTCAGCGCGAGTTGGCCGAGGGCGAGGCGCGCCGAGTCGGTGAACTCGCCGTGCTGAGTGCGAGCCAGGACGAGGAAGCTCTCCAGCAGCCGGTCCACCTGGTCGAGTTCGGCGCGCATCCGGGCGGCCAGCGTGCCCGTGGTCGCGGGTACTGGGCCCGGCTTGGCGAGGGCCACGTCCAGGGAGGCCCGCATCGTGGTGAGAGGGGTGCGCAGCTCGTGGGAGGCGTTGGCGACGAAGAGGCGCTGGGCGTCGAAGGAGTGCTCCAGGCGGCCGAGGAGGTCGTCGATGGTGTCGGCGAGGTCCTTCACCTCGTCACCGCGGCCGCCCATGGCCAGGCGTTCGTGCAGGCTGTCGGCGGTGATCCGGCGGGTTGCCGCCGTCATCACGCGTAGCGGGCGCAGCACCCGGCCGGCGACGAGCCAGCCGAGGCCGACCGAGACCACCGCCATGACGCCGAGGGCGATGGCGGAGCCGATCAGGATCTGCCGGGACTGGGTGTCGTGCGCCTGGGCCAACCGCTGCTCCAACTCGTCGATGCGGCCCTGGGCCTGTGCCGTCGTGGCGGGCTGACCGGTGCCGCCATCGGGGGCGGTCCGGCTGGAGCGCGATCCGCCGGACGCCACCACGGCCGCGATGGCCAGCAGCGCCGTTCCCGACAGCAGGAACGCAGTCACGTACAAGGCGGTGAAGCGGGTGCGGGCAGTGCCACGGCGCAGGCCGAGCCGGGCGGTCAGGCCCGCGAGCCGTCGGGGCGGGCCCCATTTCATCCGCATGCTCCCCTCTCGCCACCCCGCCAGGACACGTACCAGGCCAGGCTAAGCCGAGGCGCCTAACAGCGGGATGACAGCGGCCGTTCGGCTCCTGTGACTCGCGCCGTCACAGGGTGGGGCCCATGAGCGATGAGAGTACGAAGGCGACGATCGAGGTCATCGGTCTGCGTAAACGCTTCGGGCCACAGCTGGCTCTGGACGGGATGACGTTCACCGTGCGGCCCGGACGGGTGACCGGCTTCGTCGGCCCGAACGGCGCGGGCAAGTCCACCACCATGCGCGTGATCCTGGGCCTCGACGCGGCTGAGGAGGGAAAAGCCCTGGTTGACGGTGTGCCGTACCGCACCCTGCGTCGCCCGCTTCGGCATCTGGGGGCACTGCTCGACGCCTCCGCGCTGCAGCCGAGCCGCACCGCCCGCAACCACCTGCTGTGGCTGGCCCACTCGCAGGGCGTGCCGGCCCGGCGGGTGGACGAGATCCTCGAACAGGCCGGCCTGGGCACGGCGGCCCGGCGCAAGGCCGGCGGCTTCTCGCTGGGCATGCGCCAGCGCCTGGGGATCGCGGCGGCGCTGATCGGTGACCCGCCGGTCGTCATGCTGGACGAGCCGTTCAACGGCCTCGACCCCGACGGCATCGTGTGGATGCGCGGCTTCCTGTCGTCGCTGGCCCGGCAAGGCCGCGCCGTCCTGGTCTCCAGTCACCTGATGAGTGAACTCGAAGACACCGCGGACCATCTCGTGGTGATCGGCCGCGGCCGGGTCGTCGCGGACACCAGCGTGTCCGAACTGCTCGCCGAGGCGTCCGGCGGCCGGGTCACCCTGCGCACCTCCGCGCCTGCGTACGCCGCCCAGGTCCTGCACGGCGCGGGCGCCACCGTTCTCGCCTCCGGCGCCGACACCCTCGTCGTTACGGGCCTGCCCGACGAGGAGATCGTGGCCCTGCTCGCCCGGAACGGGGTGCCGTTCTCCCAGGTGTCCGCGCATCGGGCGACGCTCGAAGAGGCGTACATGAAGCTCACCCGGGACGCGGTGGAGTACCGGGGCATCCCGGCGAGGGAGGCCACGCGATGACCGCCACCCTCACCTCGCGCCCCCCGGCCACGGGGCGCGCCGGGCAGGGCGGGTTCCTCAGGACGCTGCACGCCGAGTGGACGAAGTTCCGTACGGTACGCGGCTGGGTCCTCGCCACGGCGGGGGCGCTCCTGGCGACGATCGTGGTCGGCCTGCTCGGCACGGCCGCCCCCGCCCCCGGCGGTCGCGGGGCCCACTCCGCCTCGTACCCGGAGGGCCCCGGCGGCGAGGCCGTCAACGACAGCTTCTACTTCGTCCGCAAGACGCTCACCGGAGACGGCGCCCTCACCGTTCACCTGCGGTCGCTGACCGGCGTGGCCGACACCGGGACCGGCAGGACGGCCCGGGGTGCGCAGCCCTGGGCGAAGGCCGGGATCATCGTGAAGGAGAACCTCACCCAGGGATCCCCGTACGCGGCGGTCATGGCCACCGGCGGCCACGGCGTGCGCATGCAGTACAACTACACGCACGACACGGCGGGCCCACCCGGCGAGGTCTCCCAGGCTTCCCCGCGCTGGCTGCGCCTGGTCCGCTCCGGTGACCGTCTCACCGGTTCCACCTCTACCGACGGCTCCCACTGGACCAAGGTCGGCCATGCCAAGGTGCCGGGGCTTGCGCGCACCGTACAGGCCGGGCTCTTCGCGACGTCACCGCAGGCGAAACAGGACACCGCGGCGGGCACGGGCTTCAGCCCAGCCGTGGCCACCGGCACCTTCGGCCGCCCCGCTCTCACCGGCGACTGGTCCCAGGGGGCGTGGAGCGGCACACAGGTGGGCGGCGACGCGGGCACCTCCGGCAGCTACACGAACACCAGCGAGGGCGGCTTCACCCAGACCGACGGCGGCGGGTTCACCGTAACCGGGGCCGGTGACATCGCACCGGTCGTCGGCGGGCCCGTCATGGGCGTCGGCTTCTCCGCCGAGAACTTCCTCGTCGGCACCTTCGCCGGACTGATCGTGGTGATCGCCGTGGCCACGGTGTTCATCACTGGCGAGTACCGGCGCGGTTTGCTGCGCACGACCATGGCGGCAACTCCCCTGCGGGGCCGGGTGCTTGGTGCCAAGGCGTTGGTGGCCGGGGGTGTCGCGTTCGCCATGGGTCTGGTGGCCGCCGCGATCACTGTTCCCCTCGGGGAACGCAGCGCGCGTGGCAGGGGCTTTCATGTCTTCCCCGTCACGTCGGCGACCGAAGTGCGCGTCATGGTCGGCACCGGGCTGCTCTGCGCGGCCGCCGCGGTGCTCGCTCTCGGCGCCGGCGCCCTGCTGCGGCGCAGCGGCGCGGCTGTCGCCCTGGTCATCGCGTCGATCGTGCTGCCCTTCCTGCTCGCCACCTCCGGCGTACTGCCCCCGGGCGTCTCGGAGTGGCTGCTGCGGGTGACCCCGGCTGCGGGCTTCTCCATCCAGCAGACCCTGCCCCAGTACACGCAGGTGCTCAGCGTGTACGAGCCGTCGACCGGCTACTACCCGCTGGCGCCATGGGTCGGCCTCGCCGTGCTGTGCGGATACGCCACGCTCGCCCTCGGTCTGGCCGTGGTGCGGCTGCGCGGGAGGGACGTATGAGTCTCCTGAGCGGTGCACGACTCACGAGCACGGCGGACGGCGGGTGGAGGGGGGACTTCGGCCTCGCCCTGCATGCGGAGTGGACCAAGCTGCGCACCGTAGGAGACATGGGCAGATTGCTCCTTCTCGCGGTCGCACTGACCGTGGCCGTCGGCTGCGGCACCGCCAAGGCCGTGAAGTGCCCGGACGCGGGGTGCGGCCAGGACGCCGTCAAGGTTGCGCTGACCGGCGTCACCGTCGGGCAGGCGGTCGTCGCCGTCTTCGCGGTGCTGGCCGTCAGCGGCGAGTACGGCACCGGCATGATCCGCACCACGTTCACGGCGGTGCCGAACCGGCTCACCGTCCTGACCGCCAAGGCGACGGTTCTCACCACGGTCGTCCTGGCCTCCGGGACGGTTGCCGTCCTGGCCTCCCTCCTCGTCGGCCGCTCCATCCTGCCAGGCAACGGATTCACCGAGGCGCACGGCTATGCCCCGCTGCACCCGACCGACGGCCCGACCCTGCGCGCGGCCGTGGGCTCGGTCCTCTACCTCGTCCTGATCGCCCTGATCGGCCTCGGTGTGGCGACGGCGGTACGGGAGGCGGCGACCGCCATCGGGATCGTGCTCGGACTGCTCTACCTCTTCCCGGTCGTCACCCAGGTGGTCAACGACCCGGAGTGGCAGCGCCACCTCCAGCAGATCTCGCCCATGACCGCCGGACTCGCCGTCCAAGCCACCGTCCATCTGCGCGAGCTGCCCATCGGCCCATGGGCCGGCCTGGGCGTGCTCGCCACGTGGGCCGCGGCCGCGTTGCTGGTCGGCAGCCTGCTGCTGCACAGGCGCGACGCCTAGCCGAATCGAGCCGTCCGCGAGCACGGTGGCTTCGGGCCTCTCCCCGGCCCGGCGCCTCACCCGGTCAACGATGCGGCCGACAGGGAGCGACGCTGGGCGGGCAGGTCTGCAGGATGCCGGCCCGGACCCACGGTCCGCCGCCGCCCGGGCGGCTTCCACCTCGGGCACGGTGCGATCTCGTTCGGCCCGGTCTCCTCTCTGAACCCGTACGTATGGTCCCTCGAGGCCGTCGACAAACCCGTGGCACATGCGTACCGTCCCGGGCCAGGATGCGGCTATGCGTCATGTCCAGAGCGATCCGGAGTTGCAGGATCTGGTTCGGCGGTTCGTCACGCCTGACCGGCGTTACCTACGGCTGGGCGGGGGCCTTCTGCGGCTGGACCCGGTCGAGCGTTCCGCGTTCGTGCGGGATCTGGCGCAGGCTGCCCACGAGATCACTCCCGCAGAGCTGGGCATCCTCTTCGAGGGTGGATGGCGGGAGCGCAAGACCGCCGCCTGGCTGGTTGCCGTGGCCCACAGGACCGAGTTCCGCGACCTCGTGGGCCGACTCCTGTTGGCCAGCGAGGGGCCGTATGCGGGCGCGGCGTACTGCGTCGTCCTTGCGAAGTTCGGCAGTGCGGCGGATGCCGAACTCCTCAGCGCATACCTTGATCACTACTTGTCCCGTCCCGACCTCGACTACGACCAGGCAGTCGTCCTAGGAACGCTCCTGCACCTGGATGAGATCCTGGGCTCCGCGTACACGACACGGTTCCTCGCCCCGGGCGGCCCCTGGGACCGATGGCTCGAGGTCCGGGCCGTGGCGGCTCTCGACCCGCAGTACTGTCGGCTGGCCGTGAAGCAACTCCGTGCTTTCGTGGAGGAGACCGCTGAGGTCTTCGCCTCGCTGGACTGCGGGAGCTGATCATGACCGAGCGAGACATCATCCTCAACGAACTCGCCCAAGGCCTGCGCCCGATGTCACAGGGCATCGAGTGGTTCGACGCCCACGGCCCGGAGGAGCAGGCCGAAGTGCTCCTGTTCCTGCGCCATCACTGTGTGCAGGCGCGCGCCGTCACGGAAGACGCACCGGAGAGTATCCGGCGTGCCGGGCTACGCCCGACCCACACGCGGACCGGCTGCCACGTAGTCGTCGGGCTCGGCATGGACGTCGGCGTAAGGCGGCTTGTTTCCACTGCTGTCGCGGGGCGAGGATGATCAGAATCGACCGGTGATCGTGGAGGAGGCCGAATGTCCGGAGCCGGTGGTGACGGAACTGCCGAGGCTGTTGACCGCGGTACCGCTCCTGCGGCGCCGGCTGCCGGTGGCCGGATCATCTTCTTGAACGGGACGTCCAGTTCGGGTAAATCCAGCATCGCGAAGGCCCTGCTCCAGATCCTGGACGAGCCGTCCTTCCATATGCCCGTGGATGCCTTCCACGCGATGCGCTCGCGCAGGGAGGTTTCCTCGGAGGAACTGCCCGATGTGCTTCGCCGCACGTGGATGGGCTATCACCGTGCGGTCGCGGGGATGGCGGCGGCCGGCAACGACATCGTGGTGGATCATGTGTTGAGCGAGGAGTGGCGGCTGCTGGACTGCCTCGGGCTCTCTCGTCCGGCGGACGTTGTCCTGGTCGGTGTGCGGTGCTCGCTGGAGGAGCTTGAACGGCGTGAGCAGGCGCGCGGCGACCGTCCGGCGGGCCTCGCGGCGCGGCAGTTCCGGCGCGTCCATGCGCATGGCCTGTACGACGTCGAATGCGATACGAGCACAGCCGGCGCCCTGGACTGCGCTCGGCAGATCAGCGCCTTCCTGTCACAACGGCCGTTCCCGACCGCGTTCCAGCAGCTTCGAACCAAGCTGCGCCCGGACCTGCCGGCCGCCGGCTGACGGCCCACGGTTCTCCAACGCGGCGGGTGGAGGCCGAGCGCCTACGTTGGTCGGGGAGGACTTGGTGGGGCGGATTCGATGACGGGGCCCGTTGGAGGATGCTGTCGGTCTCGGTGCGGCCGGGACGTCTCCCGGTCAGGATCGGTGGGCGTACGAGGTGAGGCGCTCGGCGAGCGCGGTGACGAGCGTGCGGAGTTCGTCGGGGCGTTCGATGACGAACGGCCGGTCGAGTGAGGCGAGTACCGCGGGCAACCAGTCGATCCGCTCCGCCCGCAGTTCGACGCGCAGCCAGCGTTCGGTTTCGTGGTTCTCGTCGGACGCGGGCTCGTTGTCTTCCACGCTCGCGACGCTGGCCGGAAGGCGGGCGCGGATCTGCTCGACCGTCCCGTGGATCCGCAACGTCACCTGATGCCGGTAGTCGGCTGTGGCGAACCCCGACACGACGCGCTGCGCCGGATCGAAACCCGCGGGAACTTCGAACGAGCCGGGCAGGGTCCGGGCATCCGCGATGCGATCGAGCCGGAAGGTCCGCTCCTCGTCGATCAGGGCGTCCTTGCCCGTGACGTACCACCGGCTCTCATGGGCGACGATCCCGTACGCGTGCAGCGTGCGTTCGCTGCGCCGTCCGTCGCGGTCGGTGTAGCGCATCGAGACGGGCCGGTGGTGGCGCACCGCATCGGCGAGCGTGAGCAGTACCGCAGCGTCCGGGGTGTCGAACGCGCCGGGCTGATCCGTGAAGGCGAGGGAGTCCAGGAGTGTGTCGAGCCGGCGGGCGATGTGCTTGGGCAGCACCCGCCGGATTTTGGCTGATGCCGTCTCGTTCGCCGTGTGCTGCGTCGTCGTCAACCCTGCCCGGCGGCCGACGGCCAAGCCGAGCAGCACGGCCAGCGCTTCCTCGTCGTTGAGCATCAGCGGAGGCAAGCGGTACCCGGGGGCGAGCCGGTAGCCGCCGTAGCGGCCGCGGACCGATTCCACGGGCACGTCGAGGTCGATCAGCTGCCCTACGTACCGGCGCACGGTGCGCCCTTCGACGCCGAGCCGGCCGGCGAGTTCGGTGACCGTCCGGGTGCCGCCCGACTGCAGGAGCTCCAGGAGGGTCAGTACGCGGCCTGTGGGTCGAGGCATGTTCGCAGCCTACGCGAATACGGGACCGATTCTGTCCCCTATTACTCGTAGCCTGCGACGTGCACGCCTCACGCACCGCCAAGGAGATTCCCCATGGACTTCGTCTCGATCCGCGTCATCACCAGCGACGTCGCGCGCCTCGTCGGCTTCTACGAGCGAATCACGGGGGCGCGGGCGACCTGGGCCACCGAGGATTTCGCCGAACTCAGGACCGAGAGCGCCACGCTCGCGATTGCCGGCACCCGCACGGTCCCGCTCTTCGCCCCGGACTCTGCCGGCCCGGCGGACAACCGCAGCGTGATCATCGAGTTCCTCGTCGACGACGTGGACCGCGTTCACCGGAACCTGACCGGCTTCGTCGCAGGCTTCGTCGCAGGGCCCACCACGATGCCCTGGGGCAACCGATCGCTGCTGCTGCGTGACCCCGACGGCAACCTCGTCAACTTCTTCACGCCCGTCACCCCGGCGGCCATCGAGAAGTTCGCACGTTGACCCCACGCGCCGCCGTTTCACGAGGGAGCCCTGCGAAACCCAGGGCTCCCCCGGGAAGTCGGCCACCGAATCCAAGGAGCGCCACCAGCAGATGGCATCCGAACACACCGATGCGTGTCAGAAGCCGCCGCCGATGGAGCCGGCCCGGACGGTGGCTGTCACAGCGTCGCCTCGAAGGCACTGATGCTTTCGTCGACGTAGGGGATGTCGTCCAGGCCGCTGCTGAGGCGGACGTACTCACCGGTGGTGACCGACTCGTCGATGGACGTGAGGATGTCCAGGGCGTGGTACGCCAGGTCACCGGTGGCGATGTGGGCCCGTCCAGCGCGCAGGGCGCGGGCCATGTCGAGTACGCCCAGGCCGCGGCCCGCCGCGACGTCCGCCGAGGG
Source organism: Streptomyces sp. NRRL WC-3626 (assembly GCF_000718785.1). Classification (GTDB taxonomy): domain Bacteria; phylum Actinomycetota; class Actinomycetes; order Streptomycetales; family Streptomycetaceae; genus Streptomyces; species Streptomyces edwardsiae. Next base: position 67,060 of record NZ_JOCA01000029.1, read on the forward strand.
GACCGTATGCCATACGGGATCCCCGCCGTCGCCGGCGAGCGAGCCCCGGGTGATCTTGACGTCGCCGCTGAAGTGGTTGGGGTCGGGCAGGACCATGGTGCCCTCGGTGCCGGTGATCTCGACGACACCGACGCGTGTGAGGGGCGAGTCGAAACTGAAGACGCTCTGGCTGATGCCTCCGGCGGCGAACTGGATGAGCGCGGAGACATGGGTGGGCACCGTGACGTCGAACCTCGTTCCCGCCCGGTCGCCGGTGCGTATGGTGCGCACCGTGCGGCCGGTGGACCCCAGAGCGGCGACGCGCTCGGCGGGACCGAAGAGGTTGAGGAGCGTGGTGATGTAGTAGGGGCCCATGTCGAACAGCGGGCCGGCGCCCTTGGCGAAGAGGAACTCGGGGCTGGGGTGCCAGGCATCGGGTCCGGCGTACTGCATCACGGTCTGCGCGGACAGTGGCCGCCCGATGTCGCCGCGAGCCAGCGCGCGCCGCGCGGTCTGCACGGCAGGCCCGAGGACCGTGTCGGGGGCTACGCCCACGCGCAGCCCGGCGGCTGCGGCCTGGTCCAGGACCGAGCGGGCGCTGTCCCGGTCGATGGCGAGGGGCTTTTCGGACCACACGTGCTTGCCCGCCGCCAATGCGCGGGAGGAGACGTCGGCGTGGGCGGCCGGAACGGTGAGGTTGACGACGATGCCGACTTCGTCGTGGGCGAGGACGTCGGCCGCGGTGCCCGAACGCGGGACGCCGTGCTTGTCCGCCTGGGCCCGGGCGCGCCCGGTGTCCAGGTCGCCGACGATGTGAACCCGAAGGTCGGGGAAGGACGTGAGGCTCCGAAGGTACTGGTCGCTGATGTTGCCGGCGCCGATGAGGCCGACTCCGACCGGGCCGTGGTTGCTCATCAGCGGATGCCCTTTGTGTGGAGGTAGCGGACGGCGGCTTCGATGCCGTCGAGGACGTCGCCGTCGTAGTGGTCGAACTCGATGACCGCCCAGCGGGCGTGGCGCGCGGCGCTCAGTGCGGCGTCCAGGGGTATCTGGCCCTGCCCGGGAGCGACCTGGCCGGTGTCGGCGGGATCGAACGGGACGCCGGAGAAGAACGGATCGTCGATGACCGCGCCGTCCTTGACGTGCAGAGCCTCTACACGGCTGCCCAGCCGCTCCACCAGGGACACCGGGTCGTTGCCGCCGGCCGCGGCCCAGTACAGGTCGATCTCCAGTTTGACCCGAGGGTCGAGGAGTCCGGCGAAGTGTTCGAAGGCGCTGACGCCCTTGATCTCGTGGACGAACTCCTGGGAGTGGTTGTGATAGCCGACGGCGAGACCGTGGGCGGCGGCGGCTTCGGCTGCCTGGTTCAGACGGTCGGCGGTCGCGGCGACATCGCTCTCGTGGACCCAGCGGTCCGGGGCCACGAACGGGTCGAAGACGGTCTCCAGCCCCAGGGCGAGGGCGGCTTGGAGCGTCTCTTCCAGACGCGCGACCTGCCCGCTCGCCGAGGAGGCGTCCGGCGAGAGGAATCCCGCGTGCCCGGTACGGGCCGTGAGGCCCGCCTCCCGCAGGTCAGCCGGGAGAGTGTCGGCGCGGCTGACGAAGTCGTAGACCTCCACCGTGTGCAGGCCGAGGGCGGCGATCTGGGCCAGTGTGCGTTTTTCGTTCGCTTCCAGAAGGTGCCGGACGGAGTAGAGCTGCAGGGCCATCTGAGGTGCAGGCATGCCGAAGGAGTCCTCTCCGGAGGAGTGGTGAATGCGCGTCAGGGCTGTCCTCGACCAGCACAATACCGACACCCCTGTCGGTTTTCTAGAGTGGCGTCGCGCATGCCTTCCGCGACAGCACCCCGGCGCCATCGGAGTGTGGTGCACGCTGCTGAAACGCCCACTCGCCGGTCGAGCCCTCGCTGGCCCCGTCCACGGAATTGGACAGTGGTTGCACATCGCTTTCGGGGAGCAGTTGGATCGGCCGGGGCCTCCGTTCACCAGAGCGGGAGGCGCCCGGTCCGGAACCTCGCCGGGGCATGTTCGTGCCATCTCGCAAGGGAGTTGTGTTGACCTGGTCGACAGGAGTACTCGGGTTTCTCGCCGGGCTCGTCATATCGGTGGCCACCTCTCCAGTGGGTGTCTCCGGAGCGGTCTTCCTGCTTCCCGTGCAGGTCAGCATCCTGGGCGTGCCAAGCCCGGCGGTCACACCGACGAACCTGCTGTACAACGTCGTGGCGGGCCCAGGTGCGCTGCTGCGGTATTGGCGAGCCGGGAGTCTGGACGGCCCCTTGGCCCGGCTGCTCGTCGCGGGCGCCGTGCCCGGCGTTGTCATCGGCGCGGTGATCCGCGTCTTCGCCGTTCCGGGCCCTCGGGTCTATCGCCTTCTCATCGCCGCGCTGCTGCTTCCACTCGGACTGTGGCTGTGGCTGCGGACCGTGCGCCCCGCACCGGCACGCGTCACCCGTGAGCCGAAGCCCCGCCCGACCACGTTGCTGGCCCTGGCCGTCGGCGTTGCCGGAGGCATCTACGGGATCGGGGGCGGCTCCCTGCTCGGCCCGATCCTCGTCGGTCGCGGAGCACCCGTGGCAACCGTGGCGCCCGCCGCCCTGGCCTCCACCTTCATGACATCTGTGGTCGGTGCGATCACCTACGCGCTGCTCTCCCTCGCGGCCGCCGGTGACGTCGCCCCGGACTGGCCCCTGGGCTTGTCCTGCGGGCTCGGCGGCCTGGCCGGCGGCTACATAGGAGCCCGTGTCCAGCCGCATGTGCCCGAGACCGCGCTACGGCTCCTGCTCGCCACCCTGGCCACAGGCATCGGTGCCCTGTACGCGATCCATTCCCTGCGCTGCTGAGGTCATGGCGAGCGGAACACGCCAGGCCCGGTGCAGGGGCAGGGGAGAGCGTCGCCACACAATACCGACAGAACTGTCGGTATCCAGAGTGGATAGCATCGAATCATGAGCGATCCGACAGTCCCCGCGCCGAACGGCGCGCGCAACTACCCCAAAGGGGAGCGGCGCCGAGCGCAGATCATCGAGGCGGCCTTCACCGCCTTCGGGCAGGGCGGGTACCGCAACGCGAGCATGGTCCAGCTGGCCGCCGCATGCGGCGTCTCCCGTGCAGGACTACTGCATCACTTCCCCACCAAGGAAGCGTTGCTCGAAGCCGTCCTGGCCCAGCGTGAACTCCAGGACGACGCGCACTTCTTCAACTCCGGAGCCGCCGCCCAGGCTGCCGAAGACGGTCTGGAGTACTTCGCCAGCCTGATCCGCCTGTTGGCGCACAATCAGGAGAATCCGACCATCGTGAGCCTGTTCGCAGTCCTCTCCAGCGAGGCCACTGCACCCGACCATCCCGCCCGCCCGTATTTCGTCGCCCGCTACGACCGCGTACGGCGCGAGACTCGAACGGCACTGGAGAACCTGTCTCGACGGGGCCTGCTGCGTTCCCATGTAGACGCCGAGTACCTGCCGGCGTCGCTGCTTGCCATGATCGATGGCCTACAGGTGCAGTGGCTCCTCGACCCTCAAGCGATAGACATGCCCACTCAACTCCGAGCCCGCCTCCGGGAGATCATCCACGCCGAGATCCCCTAGATCGCAGCCGGAGATTGGCTCGATCACCGCCCACGATCCGGCGGGACGCTCGGCGTCGGAGCCGACGTGCGCACCCTGCACACGACCGAGCTGCCCCCGGCGATGCGAGCCTTCCGTCGCTGCCCGAGCGCTGGCGGCCGTGGTGGAGGACGAATCGCCGAGCGAGGTGGCCACGCTCATCCGCACAGCCGGTAACCCTGCCCGGTGTCGGCGAGGATCAGGTGCGGGGCGCCGAGCTTGCCCCGCAGCCGGCTGATGGCGGCCTACAGCGGTCGTACGGGGGGCGGCGGTGCCGAAGCCGCACAGGCAAGAGCGAGGGCACTACAAGATCGCGTCCTTGATCTCGCGCAGGTCGTGTTCCGGCGGCCGCCCGAAGTCCAGGGCCCTGCCCCGATGTGAGGCCATCGCGGCGGCGATCCTCAACCACCCCGGCTTCGTCGCCGCATCAACGGCCACCCGGCGCGCGTGCCGTGAGGTGGCGACCCGCCGGGAGGTCCGGATGAGCGCGCAAGCCCGATCATGTCGCGCCCTCCGCCCATCGACCCACCACACCCGAGCCGGTTCGACAAGCGGATCGCCGTCCTTGACTCAGCACCCCGCCGTAACGTTCCCGCAGTAGATCCACCCTCTGGTGAAGCCGTTGTCGACGTAGTACCACCTGTTCCCGAACTCGTTGTAGGCGTAGTGACTCCACAGCAGACTGTCTCCAGGGGCCGTGTTGTAGTACCACTCACACGCTTCCTTGTAGCAGGCACGAATCTTGCCGCCCCGAGAGACGGTCGAGTACCACGCCATGGGCGTGACCGCACCGGAGGCAGTGTCTGCTGCTTCCGCCGGCGGGGCGGCGGGTGCGGCCTGAGCCGAACCCGCCATGGTGGTTGCGAGTCCGGACGCAAGGAGCACACCGGACGCGAGAACGGACAGGGCAACGGGCATTCTCATGGGATCTCCACAGGTTCGTCGGCCGGCCCGAGAGGGCGGGCGGGGCTGATGCGGCGGGCCGGTGGTTGGAGACCTCGCCGCGAGCCCGGAGAGGCCTCCAACCGTCGAACCCGGTCTGACCAATTCAGGTCCTTCGGGGTGGTTCGTCAGTTCCAGCTGCCGCATCTCCGCGAGGCCCCGGCGTCACTGGTGCACACTCTGAACCTGGCCTGATCACCGGTGTAGGGGTAGGTGGCCCATGCCCACAGCCCGCCCGCGTCGGGCGCGCATCCCACGCCGCATGTGGCCTCGAGAACGAGTTCGCGGTCGGAGCCGCTTGACGTGTAGCCGACCCACAACTCGGCCCGTCGGCCGTCCTTGGCGGTGTCCTCCAGATAGGTGGGCAACTCGTCGTACTCCGGGGACATCCACCACATGTCCGGGTCGTAGCACACTGTGCCTTGGAAGTAGGCGCCAGTGACGGACGTGTAGATGTTGCGGCAGCCTGCGGCCGTCGCGGCTGATGTGGCGGAAGCCGTGCTTGTCAGGCCGGTGAAGGCGAGACCGGCGGTAAGGGCGACAGCGGTCAGGATGCGACTGGGAGTCCTGCCAACCTTGGCCTTGCCCAATGTTCCCCTCCTCGGAAGAAAGCCGATGTCCAGCGCGACAGAAGGCGCCACACGACGTGGAGATTGCTCTGTTGCGTCGAAGACGAGGCTGACGAGTCGGCGACGACTGCCGCACGACGATTCGATCGGCGATGAGCATGTCCGCGCGGCCACTGAACTGACAAGGCAAGCCACCGTTCACGTCTGTTCGGAACAAGGCTCACTGCATTCCGAACGCACTCGAACAAGGCCGGTTTCGATAGCAACCGATCACCGCACGCGGGCGCATGCTGAGGCAATGAGCCAGAGAAGGGCCGGTTCCACCGGGCCGGCGGAGGAACCACCACAACCAGCGCACGCCAGCACCCCTGCCGAGTTCGCTGCGGCACTGCGCACGCTGCGCCTCTGGACCGGACTGACCTACCGCCAGCTTGAGGACAAGGCCGCCGCCCACACCGACCCACTCCCGGCCAGCACAGTCGCAACCACTCTCGGCCGTACCACTCTGCCCCGAGAGCGGTTTGTCGGCGCCTTCACCCGCGCGTGCGGCCTGAGTGAAGAAGACGTACGTCAGTGGCTCGAGGTACGCCGCCGCATCGCCACCGAAGAGCCCGCACCAACCGGCGACGAGGGGGGCGACGATCGCGACGTATCGACCAATGGTGTGTCCGTCCCCGCGCACGCCTCGCGGTGGCGCCGGGCGGCCGCCCTTCTCGGTGCCGCGAGCATCGCGGTCGCGGGCACACTTGGCGTCGACAGCTTCTTCAACGGCACACCGGCGCCGGCCACCCAGCCCTCGCTACCGGTGACCGGACTGCGCATGCTGGCCGTGGGCAGCTGGGCACGTATCCACCCCGCTCGCGCACCAGAGCTGTGTCTCACCGAAGGCAGGGATCGCACAGGCCGATACCGAACCGCCGTCACCGCTCAACGACTCTGTACGAAGGCCGTCCTGCCTCTGGTGTTCCTCGAACCGCTGGGCAAGGACACCGTGCAGATCCAGTGGCATCACCCGAAGTACGGCATCGGCTGCCTCACGGTTCTCATGAAGGGGCCGGGGCGCGACCTTCTTGAGCCCCGGGACGACTGTGCCGACGACAACCGGGCCCAACAGTTCCGCATCGAACCCTTCGGCCCGCCAGCTACAGCTCACTTCCGCATCCGCCCGGTCGCCACCGGCCGCTGTCTGAGCCTGCGTGACCAAGACACCGAGGACGGGTCGGAAGTCGTTCAGGGCCGCTGCTCCGGCGCCGCGGACCAGGACTTCCTGATCGAACTGACCTCACCTCCGCACGTCGCTGCCGGACGCACCTGACGCCGGAGGACATTCCGCTCGCACTGAGGCATCGAGCCGTTCTGCTGCCGGCCCGGCACCGATGGCGCCCACGAGAAGGGCGGAGCCGAGGGGGCAGATCGGCCACTACCGCCGCAACCCCCCAGGCCGTGGCGTTCCGCACGGGACGCCACGGCGCTCCCGCCGTACGGCGGTGCCTGGTCGCCGCGGATGGTTCTCTCCCCGAGAGCGACGAGCTGCAACATCGGACTGACCCCGGTCATCGACCAGCGGCAGCTCACCGTGCAGGAGGCCCGTCACCGCCTGGCTCGCGCGATCTGCCACGGCGGCCGGGGCCAGATCCGGCAGGCGTACCGCGAGGGTCAGGAGGACCAGCCGGCCAGGCTCGAACTGGTACTCAACGCCGTGGTCCTGTGGAACACCCGCACGTTGACGCCGCTGTGGCGCAGCCGCGGGCCGAAGGTCACGAAATCAAGGACGAGGACGTCGCCCGCCTCTCCCCGCTCAAGGACCGGCACATCAACTTCTTGGGCCGCTGCCTGTTCAGCATCACGGCCAGCGGTCCCGGCCGTGGGCTGCGGCCCTTCTCCGATCCGGATGCGGCCGAGGACGCCGACGAGGAGGAGTAGCCGGGGGCAGTCCGTCTCGAAGGCGTCCCCTCCCACGTGTGCGGTCAGGGAGCGGGTATGGCCTCGGCCGGGGTTTTCTCGTCGGTGTCCACGGAGGGGGTGGTGGGGCCGCGGAAGGCGATGTAGACGAAGAGGGCGGCCATGATGGCGGCGCCTGCCCACATGGCCTGCTGCCAGCCGTCGACGAAGGACTGCTGGGCCGTGTGGAGCAGGTCCTGTGCGTGCGATCCGGTACTGTCCGCGACCTCGACGGCGTTGGCGACGCCTTCGCGGGCGGTGTCCGCGGCGCTGTGGGGGATGTCGTTCAGCTTGTCGCCGATGGAGCTTCGGTAGCCGGCGGAGACGAGCGCGCCGAGCAGCGCGACGCCGAGTGCGGTGCCGAACTCGCGGGTGACGTCGTTGAGGGCGGAGGCGACGCCCTGCTTCTCGGGCGGCAGGGAGGCGGTGATGGCTTCTGTGGAGGGGGTCATCGACAGGCCCATGCCGACGCCCATGGCGACCAGGCCGGGCAGGACGGAGAGGTAGCCGCCCTCGACGGAGACGAACAGGGCCATGAGCGCCATGCCGACGCCGGCCAGCGCGATGCCCGCCGCCATGGTCGAGCGGGCGCCGGTGCGTGCGGCGAGCTGGGGGGCCAGACCGGAGGCCACCATCATGGCCAGGGCCATGGGCATCATCGCGACCGTGGACAGCAGGCCGGACCAGCCGAGTACGGCCTGGAAGAACGGGAAGAGGACGACTCCGATACCCGCCTGGACGCCGAAGACCACCAGCAGGGTGATCGACCCGCCGGCCAGGGTGCGCTCGCGGAACAGCCGCACATCCAGCAGGCCGGCGTCGCGGCGGTGCAGCTCCCAGATGATGAAGCCCGCGCCGGTGGCGAGGCCGACGGTGAGGCTCATCAGCGTCGCGGGGGCGCTCCAGCCGTGTTCGGGGCCTTCCTGCAGAACGAAGATGAGGCCGGTCGCGGCGATCACGGACAGCAGGGCGCCGACGGTGTCGAACCGGTGGGACGAGGTCTCGCGGGAGTTGGGAACCGCCTTCAGCGCCATTGCCAGAGCTGCGACGGTGAGGACGGCGGGGAGGGCGAACAGCCAGCGCCAGTCGGCGACATCGACCAGCAGCGCGGAGAGGAACATGCCCAGGATGCCGCCGCCTCCGGCGATGCCGGTCCACACGCCGATCGCCTTGCCGCGCTGTTCGGCGGGGAAGGTGGAGGTGATGACGGCCAGCGTGATCGGCATGATCATTGCGGCGCCGATACCGCTGGCCGCGCGGGCGGCGAGCATGACTTCCGCGGTCGGGGCCAGGCCCGCGGTGACGGTGGCGATGCCGAAGAGGCCCAGTCCGGCGATGAGCGTGGGCTTGCGGCCCAGGCGGTCGCCCAGGGCGCCGAGCGTCAGCAGCAGGGCGGCCAGGAACAGGGTGTAGATGTTGATGATCCACAAAACCGTGCTCTGGGACGCACCGTATTCCACGGCCATATGGGTCTGCGCGACATTCAGCCCGGTCACCGAGGCGATGACCGCCATCAGCGCGATGGAGACAGCGGTCAGGACCTTGCGCAGCTGAAGCGGGTCGGGGATACCCCCGTCACCGTCCTCCGCGGCCTGTGCGGGTGGGTTCGTACTCATGGATTTCCTCTCAAAAGGGCATGCCGGGATGGTTCGTAGCGGGCTGGTCGCCGAGCGGAAAGAAGGGGGGCGGGCGCCGCGCGGATCGGCAGATGACCGGACGACGGCGGGTGCCGTGCCGCAGCGTCAGGAAGCGGGCGTGTCGTCCTGGGCCGCGTAGAGGGCCGCGTCGGTGTCCGCAGTGGCCAGCACGCTGTTGATGTGAGCGCCGGCCAGGGCTCCGGCCGCTGCGGCGGCACCGACCTGGTCGCTCGCGTAGGGAGAAGTCGTCACAGCCATGCCCTCCGGCCTTTCCTGCGCGTGGCCCCACACGGTGCGGGCCATCTGCACACGACGCTAAGCCGGGCATGCACTTAAGGCATACGATGTTGCCTATGACGCAAGAAGATGGAGATCTGGACAGCCTCGTGCGCAAACGCCTGCGCGCTCTGCGGGTGGCGCAGGGCTGGTCCCTGGAAGAGCTGGCGAAGCGGGCCAACCTCAGCCAGTCCTCGCTGAGCCGCATCGAGAACGGCCAGCGCCGCCTCGCTCTGGACCAGCTCGTCACCCTCGCCCGCGCTTTGGACACCACCCTCGATCAGCTGGTGGAGACCGCCACCGACGACGTCGTCTCCAGCCCGACGGTCGATGCCACTCACAGCCGGATGCGCTGGAGCATCAAGGCCGACCCTGGAATGAGCGTGGTGCGCCAGCGACTGACCGAGCCTCCCCCCGTGAATCCGGCGCGCATGCGCGCCCACCCGGGACGTGAATGGCTCGTCGTCCTGTCCGGGACCGCCGTCCTGATGCTCGGCCACCACCGTCTGCGCCTGGAGACCAACCAGGCGGCCGAGTTCCCCACGATGATGCCGCACGCGATCGGCGCCGAAGGCGGGCCCTGCGAGATCCTGGGCATCTTCGACCGCGATGCCCGCCGCGGGCACCAGCGCGATGACGCCGACAGTCCTGAGAGCCCTACCGCCTAGCGGCCGACTCCGCGGCCCGGCGCCGAATCGGGCTCTTGCGCGTCGGGCATCACCCCCGGCCATCGCCTTGCGCTGACAGGGATTTTCCGTGCCGTTAACGCATAGCCGTTCTAGGGTGAAGAGCATGAGCCACGCACACACCCATGCCCCTCACAGCCGGCACCACGACCACCGGATCGGCACCGGCGTCCAGGCCGAGATCCTCGACCTGGACGCCGAGGTCCTCGCCGAGCACACCGCCTCCATCACCGCATGGCTGCCGCTGACGGCCCGCCCGCACCACCTCGTGGACCTGGGCTGCGGCACCGGCGCGGGCACCTTCGCCCTCCTCGACCGCTTCCCCGACGCACACATCACCGCCGTCGACGCCTCCGCCGACCACCTGCAACGCCTGCGCGCCCAGGCGTGCGCCCGCGGCGTCGAGGACCGCGTGCGCACGGTGCAGGCCGACCTCGACGACGTCGCCTGGCCGGACCTCGGCTCACCGGACCTGGTGTGGGCGTCGGCCTCGATGCACCACATGGCCCACCCGGACCATGTGCTGCGCACCGTCCATGACACGCTCGCGCCCGGCGGCCTGTTCGCCGTCGTGGAACTGGCCGGCCATCCCCGTTTCCTACCCGAGAACGCCCCTGCCAACCGGCCCGGCCTCGAAGAGCGCGTCCACGCCGCGGCCGACCGCCTCCAGGCCGAACACATGCCCCACCGCGGCGCCGACTGGGGCCCGATGCTGACCGCAGCCGGCTTCACCGTGGAAGGCGAACGCACCATCACCGTCAACCTCGAAGGCGAACGCAGCGAGGCAATCGGCCGTTACGCCATCGGCGTCCTGCAGCGCATCCGCAGCGTCGTCGCCGACAGGCTCACCACCGAAGACCTCGCCGCGTTCGACCAACTCCTCGACACCAGCAGTCCGCACAGCATCCTGCACCGCGACGACCTGACGGTACGCACCGAACGCACCGTCTGGGCCGCCCGGCGCGCCTGACGCCGGGCACGAGGGGCGCCGCACCCGACGGGTCACGCACAACCAGGCCGCCACCTCCGCGTGACGCGAGACCACTCGTAAACTCCGGTACGTGGTGGAGCAGACCTTCGCCCTGCTCCACCACTTCAGGCGCCTCGCTGTCCGCTGGGGACGCCGCACCGAACTCCACGACGCCTTCGTCTCCCTGGCCTGCAGCCTCATCTGCTGGCGACGCCTCAAGAAGGCCCAGCGTGAGCGCGACGGCTCAGACCCTCGAACGCTATAGGTACGCAGGGCAGCGGGGGCCCTCCATGCTGGGGTGCACGTGCCGCGAAGCACGCACAAACGTCCAAGCTGCCACGGGGAGTACATATGACTGCCGTAAGGCCCCTTGCTGCTGTGACGGGAAGCATCGTCCTGGCTGTGAGCGGTCTGACCGCGCTGACCGCCACGCCGGCCGCCGCCGCAGGCCAGTGCGGGAGAGCCACCACGAAGGAGGTCGTTGGCGCAAAGATCACATACAGCGTCTGCTGGAACGACGACGGTGAGAACCTGGTTCAAGGAACCCTTTATGACACCCTGAACGACAGGAAGTTTGCCAATGCCGAGTCCAAGATCGGCCCCTGGCATTCGCAGATGGCGACGGGTAGCAGTCAAACCTTCTCCACCGGCTGGCAGCTTTCTGGCAAAATAAGTGTCACCATTTGGCGTATGTGAACGCTTTTAAGGGATTGCCGGGAAGCAAGTCGTGGCTTCCATCTGCGGGACTCGTTGAATCTCAATGGGCTGTCAAGCCCCGGGAGGCACGAACAGCTTGATCCGCCGGGACGCCGGAGGGTCCACCACAGCGGCTCATCCGGCCCGTCGAGGGCCTGCGGGCGCACCTGCTGCTGGGTAGAGCCGCAACCAGACGAACGCGTCGCTGGAGGCGGCGATCCATTGCAGGGCCTGGGAGCCCTTGCGGATGACGCCGATCGTCTGGTTACCGGGGCTGACCCGGTCCCGGCTGACGCCGAGGCTCCGAGGCCCGGGGGCCGGCCGAGATGGAGAAGGCGACCAGCGCGCGGTCGCAACAGGTCCTCCGTGCCGTCCTGGTAGCGCTGGTAGAGCTGCCCGGCCCGGCCGAAGATCTTCCGGGCGAGCGCGTGGCGGCCGTCCTGGAGGTTGGCCTGCATCTTGATCTGGCGCCGGTAGCCGGGCTCGTCGGCCAGGCGCAGAATGTGGAGGGTCTTCGCGATCCGCCGACTTCTTTGGGGGTGGCTGTGTGGCGCGAGGCGTGTGGGGGCAACTTCATGCAGCTCAGCGCAGGTGTGGGCAGCCGTATCGTGTGCAACTCATGTGGCGCCACTCGACGGTTGTGTAGGGTCGCCGATCATGACTGATGACTGGCGCCAGGACCGGATCGGTAGCGCGCTTCGGGGTGAGAACCCTGCGGTGCTCCGCAAGCTGGCGGCGGGATTCGCGGTGATCGGGGACGTCCAGTTCCTGCCGGGTTACTCGGTGCTTCTGGTGGATGATCCTCCGGTGCAGCGGCTGTCGGAACTTCCGAAGAGCAGGCGGCTGGCGTTTCTCTCCGATATGGACAAGCTGGGCGAGGTCGTCGAGCGCGCTTGCAGGCGGTTGGACCCGGCTTTTCGGCGGGTCAATCTGGAAATCCTCGGGAACACCGACCCGTTCCTGTATGCGCACGTGTGGCCGCGGTTCGACTGGGAGCCGACCGATTTTGTGGGTCGGCCGGTGTGGCTCTATCCGCGTGACCGGTGGAGCGACGGCCAATACGCGCTTGGCCGACAGCACGACGCGATGCGCGAGGCAATCGGTGAGGAACTGGACCGTCTCGCCTCCTGAAACGTTCTGGTGGCAACCGACGGGTTGCCACCAGAACGTCAGTGACAGGAGATGCGTACTGCCGCCGAACGGCGCGGCCACAACATCGACAAGCGGGACCGTGACGACGTCGGCCGCGCCGCCCGGAAGGCGGGCAAGTTCCTGGGGTACGCCGTCAGTCGGGGACGTACTACCCGCTGGGTGAGACGGTGCCGGTGCACAAGGCGATGGAAGGGGACTGGGCGGAGGTCGTCCACCGGACCGACAAGCGGGGCCGGCGCCGGGTGGTGCGAACACCGGGATCAAGGCCGTGGCGTCCGGCGGCCACGGGCACACCGAGGACGAGCTGCGGTACGTGCGGCGCCGGTATCTGTCGGCGGAGTCGGCCCGCGCCATCGCCGTCCAGATCGCGAACGCCACCTTCGCCGCCCGCAGCGCTGGGCTGTGGGGCCAGGGCTCGACCGCGGTCGCCTCCGACTCCACGCACGTGCGCGCCTACGACCAGAACCTGTTCACCGAGTGGCACTCGCGCTACGGCGGGCGCGGGGTGCTCATCTACTGGCACGTGGAGAAGAAGTCCCTGGCGATCCACTTCCAGCTGATCAACTGCACCGTCTCCGAGGTTGCCGCGATGATCGAGGGCGCGATGCGGCACTGCACCACCATGGACGTCGAGGTCAACTACGCAGACAGCCAAGGCCAGTCGGAGATCGGGTTCGGCATCACGGGGTTGCTGAACTTCGATCTGCTGCCGCGTATCAAGCGGATCAACAAGGTGAAGCTGTACCGGCCCGTGGCCGGCGAACCGGACGCCTACCCGCAGCTCACCCCGGCGCTGACCCGGCCGGTCCGCTGGGAACTCATCGCCCAGCAGTACGACCAGATGATCAAGTACGCCACCGCGATCCGGACGCGGACCGGGTCCACCGAGGCGATCCTGCGCCGCGAACTCCGTGATCGCCTACGGCAAGGGCGGGGAGATCGCGTCGAACCGGCGCGACGAGCAGGAGATGTTCGTCCTGTGCCTGCGCATCCTGCAATCGGCCCTGGTCTTCGTGAACACTCTGATGCTCCAGGACATCCTCGGTGAACCCGAATGGGCCGACCTCCTCACGCCCGCCGACCAGCGCGGCCTGATCCCGCTGTTCTGGTCCCACGTCCGGCCCTACGGCGTGGTGAACCTCGACACGGACACCCGCCTCGACCTCACCGCGGTGACCGTTCCCGGCTCTCGGGCCGCAGACGGCAAGGCCGTACGTTCCACCGTGGTGGAAACATGAACCTGCGCAGGTACAGCACGTCGATCGGGCCGCGCCAGCGTGGGGCGGCACCGGCTCACAGCTGCCCTGGGCTTACTCGAAACATGCGCGTGAAGCTCCAGAGTGGGCAGCTCTCCGTCCCGAGGCTACGGTTCCACCTGCGCGGCCCAACCTCGGCGGACGCGATGGCTTCCGTAGTGGCGGCGGTCAAAGGCTCTTCAGCGCAGCGGCGCTGGGGCTGCCGGCTTCTGCCGTGTACATCACCAAGGAGAAGCCTGAGCCGGGCAGGCTGAGGGTGTGCCGGTCGATTTCCAGCTCGCCCAGTGTGCGGTGATGCAGGTTTTTTCGCACGCTGGGCATGGGGCGCACAGCGTGATTACGCCAGCTGCTCGCAAAATCTGGATCGTGGGCTGCGAACTCGTTGATTAGCTCTGCGAGCACGTTATCCGTGGGGTGCCGAACGCTGGCTGCGCGCAATTGAGCGGCTGCCTGCTGAGAGAAATCGGACTCCGAACCGGGCGCGCCGGTGCAGAGGGTGGCACGGAATCTCGTCGACATGCGCGTGACGTTGCGCTCGTCAGGTGTGAGACGGGAGAAGTCTGTAATCAGAGCTGCGGCTGCTGCGTTCCAGGCGACGATGTCTTGCCGGTCGTTGACGATGTAGGCAGGGATGCCGTCAAGTCTGCCGAGTAGCTGCTGGGCATCCTCGGGTACGTGCTCTGGCGCGCCGCCGTTCTCCGCTGGCAGCACTTGTCCGGCCAGGCGGGCCAGATGGTCACGCTCTGCTTCGGTGAGCTGGAGAGCCGTCGCCAGCGCAACCAACACCTGCGGTGAGGGCCGGGGTGCCCGTGCCTGTTCCAGTCGTTCGTAGTAGCTCACCGACACCTGTGCCAGGGCGGCTACCTCTTCGCGGCGCAGTCCAGGTGTGCGACGGGCGCGCCGGCCTGGTGGAAGCGTCGCTTCGGCCGGCACATCTTCTGGTCGCAGTTCCTCGCGGCGCCGGCGGAGGAAGGCTGCGAGTTCCTGGCTGCTCACTCTTTCATCCTGGCACAGGAGGGACAGCTAAGCCTCGCACTGCCGGTCCGGGGCTTAGCTGTCCGTTCCGCGCCCACACATCTGCTGTGCATGGTGGCATGGTCGGTTTGTTGACTACGAGGAGAAATGGTGTCCAGGACCCCCGAGGAAACTTTTCGCCGCATGATCGATCTGATGCTGGTCAAAGACATGAATGCCGTGGCAGATCTGTGGGCGCCTGACGGAATTGCGGAATTCCCTTTCGCAGCCGGGAGCTCCCCTCGCGTTCTCCGCGGACGTGAGGAGGTACGTGCCTACCTCGCCCACTATCCGGAGCTGATGGACATGAAGGAGGTGACCGCACTTACCGTGCGACCCACGGATCAAACGGACACCGTCGTCGTGGAGTGGACGGCCACCGGCCGCACCGTGGCCACCTCCCAGCCCTACCGCCTGGACTACATCGTGGTTCTCGCGGTCCGCGACGGGCTGATCGCTCTGTTCCGGGATTACTGGAGCCCGCTGTCGGCGGCCGCCGCTGCCGGGGGTCTCGCCGGGCTGATCGACTCGCTGGAAAGGAAGGACGTCTGATGTCCGGAGTGCTGGTGACCGGAGGCACCGGCAAGACCGGCAAGACGCTGGTGCAAGAGCTCCGCAACGCTGGTGTGCCAGCTCGGGGAGCCAGCCGGAACCCGACCGCAGCCGATCCTGATGCGATCCGCTTCGACTGGAATGACCCGACCACATATGGACCTGCGCTCGACGGGATGGACCGGGTCTTCCTGCTTCCGCCGGTGGAGAGTGTGGACCCGCTGCCGCTGGTCGAGCCCTTCCTGCGCCAAGCGCAGCGAGCCGGTGTCCGGCGACTCGTGATGCTCGGCTCCGCCATTGTGCTGCCGAATGCGCCCAGCGCTGTGGAGGTGGCCGCTCAGGTTCAGGCTCAGCCCGGAGGTGTCGTACTCCGCGCGTCTGGCTTCATGCAGAACTTCCTGCGCCCGCACCCCCTGGCCGAGCGCATCCATCGACTCGGTGAGATCCGCACCGCAGCCGGTGACGGCAAGCTGGGGTGGGTCGATGCGCGGGACATCGCGGCCAGTGCTGCCGCGCTGTTGGCTGACCTGGGGGTGGACGCTCGAAGCGACTACCTGATCACCGGACCACACGGGATGAGCTACCCACAGGCCGCGCAGATCATCACCGCGCGGACCGGCAGACAGGTTCGGGTGGAGCGTATTACGCAGGAGGAACAGGCTGCTGCCTACCGTGCCTCCGGAATGCCAACCGAGTTCTCTGCCGCGCTTGCCGCCGTCGAGCGCGGCATCAAGGAGGGACGTGAAGACCAGGTCAGCACCGCGGTGCTCGAACTGACCGGCCGTCCGCCGCGCGCCTTTGCCGAATTCGTCTCTGATCACGCGTACGAGTGGACGCAGTAGTGCCTGAACAGCAGCTATGTGCGGTCGAGGAGGAACCACGCAGAGAGTGCAGTGTGGCGTCACGTGATGTGACGCCCCATCGGATGGGACGCGGCCCGCCTGCGCCTGCCGCAGTAAATGCCGGATTTACTGCGGCAGAGCTTCCAGCGTGATCATCGCGGCCTGCGGCGGGCTCTCCGGTCGCCACAGGCGAGGTGCCGTAGGTGTGTGCTTGATCTGGGACAGGCGCGTTCGCCCCACGGGCTGTACTAGTACGACTTCGTCAGCTCGCCGGCGACCTCCTCCTTCAGTACCTCACCCGACAGGCCGAGGTAGGTGAGGTCGCTCGTGCTGTCCGCCGTCTTCGACGCGGTGCGGTCCAGCGGGTCGAAGGTGTACGTGGTGGACTTCATCGCGCCGGTGTCGCCCCTCTTCTGGGACTCCACGACGTGGTCGACGCCGTCGTACGCGCTCCGGGAGACGACCTCCCCCTGTGACGTCACCGATTCCTGGCGGCCGAAGGGGTCGTAGGTGTAGCCGACTGTGACCCCGGATGCCGTCACGGTCAGGCTTGTCGAAGTGGCCTGGTAGGCGGTGACCGATCTGACGATTCGGCCGTTCGTGATGCTGTGAGTACCCGGCCGTGGATCGTGGACGACGACTTGTGGGCACTGATCGAACCGCTGCTGCCGCTTGGCCGGACCGGCTCTGCCTGCAGGCATCCTCTACGTCCTCCACAACGGCATAGCCTGGCAACTGTTACCCCCTGAGCTGCGGTTCGGCTCCGGGCGGACCTGCTGGAGATGCCTGGACCGCTGGCAGAAGGCAGGCGCCTTCGACCAGTTTGCACCGCATCCTGCTGGCCGAACTGGACGCGCCCGGCGAACTCGAATGGTCTCGCGCGTGTGTGACGGCTCCCACATCCGCGCGGAAAGGGGGTGCCGACACCGGTCCGTCGCCGATCGGCCGGCGCAAGACGGGCAGCAAACATCACCTGATCTGCGACGGTTGCGGCAGCCCTGACGGCACGGCCGTGTCCGCAAAGCCGACTTCGGTGCACAGGTCAACGTGTCCCGCCGGGTATAGCCGAACGCGCACAGGTCCAAGACGACGCAGAGAGAGATCTCGGTTGCCCCGCATATCGAGCGTCCACTATCGGCAGGACCCGACCGCGCCCCGTGGTACGACAGAACGTTCACCCATGAGAAGGTTGCGGTCATGACAGTTGGCGCGCCGGACAGCGGGGTTTCACTCGAGACGAGTCGCCTGCTGCTGCGACCTTGGCGGGTAGCCGAGGCTGTCGTCCAGCGTGAACTGTGGACCGAACGTGATCCGAGAGTGCCGCCGCACCGCCGGATCGACACGGACGGACACCCCACGGTCGCGGAGCTCGAGGATTCGATCCGCACCAACAAGGTTTGGTCGACCGGGTTGCTGGCGGTCGAACGGAAGGCATCTCGTGACGTCATCGGCTACTGCGGCCTCGTCGACAGCGGACGAGGACCCGTAGGGGAACCTGAACTCGCATTCGAGCTGCTACGCCGAGTTTGGAGTCAGGGATACGCGACCGAGGCATCGTTGGCGGTCTTGGCATGGGCGCGATCATCCGGGTGCGAACGTCTGTGGGCCACGGTCTGGGACTGGAACACCGCTTCGCGCCGAGTGCTGGCCAAGGTCGGATTCACAGAGACCGATCGGAAGGAAGTGGACGCGGTGCACGGGACCACCCTATTCACCACGAGACGCCTCTGACATATCCGAAGCCCGGCGAACGGATCGGGATCAGATAAAGGTGGCGACACCCGCGCATTCTCACCGGAGAGCTCGGGCGTTCCCTTGGCTCAGCTGGTGCCATCGGCACCGACCCTGACGCAGCATGCCCCCCGAGCCTCGTGAGGCTACGGGACAACCCTCAGGTAGCACTTCGAGGCCTGGGGCTTCCGCAAGGTCGGGGAGCGTCAGCCTTTCCCGGACTCCCCGGTGTACGCGGTCATGCTGGCTGAACTGCCACTCTCACGCTGACGCATCATCGTCGGCCGGCAGGTCGCGAACCACATGCGGACCGCGCTCCCGCTGGAAGTTCAAGTACGGCTCGAAGATCCATCTGATCACCGAGCGGACCGGTCTGCCCCTGTCCGTGGGCATCTCCGATGCCCATGTCCACGACAGTCAGGCCCTGATCCTGCTCGTGAAGGGCATCCCTCCAGTCCGGTCCCGCCGAGGACCGCGCCGACGAAGGCCCGGCAAGCTCCACGCGGACAAGGGCTACGACTACCGTCACCTGCGGCACTGGTTGGCACAGCGCGCTATTCAGCACCGCATCGCACGTAAGGGCATCGAGACCTCACAGCGACTCGGTCGACACCGCTGGACGATCGAACGGACAATGGCTGGCTTGCCGGCTGCCGCCGACTCCACCGCCGTGACGAACGCAAGGCCGATCACTTTCTCGCCTTCGCGAGCATCGCCTGCACCATCATCTGCTTCCGCGGGCTCAACTCTGGGAGAAGCCGCGCGAGCGCTCAGGCGTTGGCGGCTCCGTAGTGGAGGGCGCCGCCTATCGGCAGCAAGTATCCAACGCCCCGTTCCTGCGGCATCTGCCCTGCCAATGTTCCGGCGTCAGCACAGCCGGAGACCTCGAACCCGACGACCCCCAAGCTGAAGGCGGCTCTGGTGAACGTCTCCCTGCCGATGGCAGCCAGCCAGTCGTCCATCACGTCGGATCTGAAGAAAGGCCGACCGTCCCAGTAGGCGAGGCCGGCGTTGCCCAGCGCGCCGACCGGAACATAGAAGTCCAGCCAGTCGCTGCTGTCATCGCCGCCACGGATGGCCACACAACCACACACGACCAGCTGGTTCGTCGGCAGACGCACCTGACCGCGAAGGTGGCCGTACTCGGTCAGAGAGCCAACTGTGCACGGCACCGGATCCTGCTCCTCAGGCTCGAGGTCGCTCCTGCCGCAGCACCCTTGGACACCTGCCGCAACCCACAGGGCTGTCAGTACGTCCTGCAACCGGGCATCATCGGTCGCCCCGATCTCGATCGCCAGCTCATAGAAGCCGTCGGACCAGTTGGTCGGGTTCCGGAAGGAAGCAGAAGACGTCATGACGTGATCATGCGTCCATGCCTGGTCCAGAGCCACCGTATTCGGGCTGCGGTCAACCAAATGAGATGACGTCTCAAGCCAGTACCACCATCGAGGAGCACGAGTGACGGCACGGGACACCGCTCGTGAGCTGGATGTCCACGTGCACAGCGAAGCCCCGGGACTCATGCCGCCGCCCTGAGTCCCGGGGCTTCGTGCAGCGCGAGCCGTCAGCTCGGCTTGGGTTCCGGCTTTGAGGCCGGGCCATCTTTCGGACCCACTGGCCGTCCGGCGCCGCCTCCGGCGGACTTGAGGCCATGCTGGTCGAGGAGGTGGGCGGGCGCTGCGAGACGCCGGGACGGGGCCGAGGGCAGGCGGTCTTTTCGAGGGGATGTGGTCCCTCGTCCTGTGCCGGACCGTCATGCGTGGAAGCACTCCGGATCGGTCTCACCAGCCGCGGTGAAGCACAGCCGCAGGCCGGCTCGGTCCGGGGCGCCAATCATCGCGGTGAAGCGGTAGACGTCGGTGTCCGCGGTGCTGTCGATGACGACTCTGCGCGGCCGGACGCCGAGGACCGACAGCTGCCCCGCTATGCAGTCGTTCCCCATCGGTACACCTCACTCGACTCCCGGGTTCGGGCCGGCCCGCCGGATCGGTCTCATCCGGCCAGGGCCCACGCAGCGCGCCGTCCCCCGCCTGCCGCATCGCACCGGGCATCCCGGCAGGTCAGAGGGTGGGACGTCCCACGGTCTCCCAAGCGAACGGATGCTGTGGCCCGCGCCCAATCTGACCGGCAATCTCTGGAGTGCCGAACCCGTAGCGCATCCCACCGGGTTCGGCCCCCGGTCGACAACGAGAAAGGAAAACAATGAAACTGCGTTCGCGTGTGATGCGTTCCGTGATGGCCGCTGCTCTGGCTGCCGGAGGCGTGACGGCCGCGGTCACGGTACCGGCCGCGGCCGCGCCGGCCCGAGCCCAGGCCTGTTACGACCACTCGGTCGGCTACGAGACGGTCGAGGTCGGCGAAAAGCACAGGTGGCCGCGTACGGGGTGGGCCACGACCAGTTCGTACTGCGCCGACATCAACGTCAAGGCCAACTTCCCGACGTACGGGTCTGCTTCCGTAAGACCGGCTGCAACAGCTCCAAGACCGCCTACTCGCGTACCTGGATCGAGGCGGCCACCAACGTCCTGGATGGAACGCAGTACTACCTACAGTTCTCCAGCTACAGCGCGGGTCTGGCGTCGGCCTGACCGTCCGGCCTCCGAACGCCTGATGGCTCCGCTTTCCCCGTACGTATGGGGAAAGCGGAGCCATCAGGCGTGAGCCCGGCTGAGTGAGTCCCGGTCACCGCAGTGGCCCTCGACGGGCCGGGCACACCGCCGCCGCCTCGCGCAAGGCATCGTCCAGGCCGGCCGCAGGGGTGGGGAGGGAGCGACGCCCGTCCTCGTCGCGCTGGTCGAAGACCTCCGGCCGCCTGCCCCGGCCGGCCGGCCCTCCCGGAACCGACAGCAGATCCTGCACCAGACCCCATTCGTCATCGCGCATGTCCAACCGTGACCACGCGACACTTCGACAACGGGCTGGGCTCGACATCCGCGAGCTGTCAAGGGGCCCTTCCTCCATGCCTCCACACCGGCGGAATCACCCGGGCCAGGCCCCTGTTCGAACCCCACCGACCACCCGAGCGGAAAGAGAACAGCCAGCTACTGCGGCAGTTGGGAATACGTCTCACCCGGGCCATGTCCCCACGTCCTCCGTCACGGGCAGGCACTCGGCGAGCAGGTCGACGACGTCGCGCCAGGCTCGCTGCGCGTGCCGTGGGTGGTAGCCGACGCCGGGGACCACGGGGTGGTCGACCGGCGGGTGGTGGAAGGCGTGCAAGGCTCCGCCGTAAACCACGAGGCGCCAGTCGACGCCCGCGGCCTGCATCTCAGCCGTGAACGCGTTCCGTTGCGCGGGCGGCATGATCGGGTCTTCCGACCCGACCCCGGCCCACACCGGGCAGCGAATGCGCGCCGCCTCGCCCGGTCGGCCCGTGGTCAGCGCGTTGACTGTCCCGATCGCGCGCAGGTCGACGCCGTCGCGCCCGAGTGCCAACCCGACGGCGCCCCCGGTGCCGTAGCCGACGGCGGCGATCCGGTCGGGGTCGGTCCGCGGCTCGGCGCGCAACACGTCGAGCGCCGCATGACCGATGTCTCGCATCCGGTCGGGGTCGGCGAGAAGCGGCATGCAACGGGCCAGCATCTCCTCGGGGTCACCCAGATAGCGCTCGCCGTGAAGGTCGAAGGCCAGCACTACGTATCCCAGCTCGGCGAGAGCATCGGCCCGGCGGCGCTCGACGTCGCCGAGCCCCATGCCCTCTGGCCCGAGCAACACCGCGGGCCGGCGGTCGACACCGGCCGGGAGCGCGAGGTGCCCGGTCATCGTCAAACCGTCGGCCGGGTACTCGACCGTACGCGTCGTAATCCTCGTCATGAGACTGGACCGTAGTGATCGTCGGGACCGGTCCGGCCGCTGTTCTGCCACTGGCAGAACAGCGCTTCGCCACCAAGCCCCGTCTGGACGTGGGCGGCTTCGTCCTCACCGACGACGACACCTACTACCGGATCCTGACGTTCGCGCACTACAGCAAGCGGGCCAGGAACGAGATTCCGGAAGGCCATCCGCTCGCGCGGTACGCGGTCACCGGGGCCGGCCTCAAGCCGGCGACCGGCGGACAACTCCCCGACGACGCGTTCACCATCCGCTACCCGGAGCTGGACCCCGCCTGGGACTTCGATTTCGGGGACCACGGTGAAATGACCCGCCGACTGCCCCGCTTGGCGGCTCTCCATCTGGAGTGAGGGGGGCTCGCGGGCAGGACGGACAGGTACTCGTCCAGGCCTCACGGACAGTGAAACGCACCGCACTGACGATGGACGTCGTCCAGCCTGAAACTGCAGGTCACAGGATCGGTGCGGGCCGAGGG
Organism: Streptomyces sp. NRRL WC-3626; assembly: GCF_000718785.1. Classification (GTDB taxonomy): domain Bacteria; phylum Actinomycetota; class Actinomycetes; order Streptomycetales; family Streptomycetaceae; genus Streptomyces; species Streptomyces edwardsiae. The sequence goes on from NZ_JOCA01000029.1 coordinate 89,210, forward strand.
CCGCGGGAGCCGGGACGAGGACATCGCCCGGCTTTCCCCGCTTGAGGGCCGGCACCCTACAGGCGCGGGTAGTCGGTGTAGCCGTGGTGGTCGCCGCCGTAGAAGGTGGCGGGGTCCGGTGTGTTGTACGGACCCCGGGCGGCCAGACGGGCGGGCAGGTCGGGGTTGGCGAGGAACAGCGCTCCGAAGGCGATCATGTCCGCGGTGCCGTCCTGGACGAGCGTGAGTGCGTCCGGGCCGGTGGGCTCGGGGTGGGTGAGCGGGTTGAGGACGAACGTGGCGGGCCAGGTCTTGCGCAGGCGTGTGGTCAGTGTCCGGTCGGTGCCTTCGATCATGTGCAGGTAGGCGAGGTCCAGGGAGCCGAGCTCGGTGACCAGGTCGGTGTAGGTGTTCTCCACATCCACCGCGTCCGTCTCGGCGATGTCGTTGTAGGGGTTTCCGGGCGAGATGCGGAAGCCGGTGCGGTGGCCGCCGATCGCTTCCGCGACGGCGGTGGCGACTTCCAGGCCGAAGCGGATCCGGCCGGTGACGCCGCCGCCCCAGTCGTCGGTGCGCCGGTTGGTGTCGGGTGCGAGGAACTGGTGGATCAGGTAGCCGTTGGCACCGTGGATCTCCACGCCGTCGAAGCCGGCGGCGATCGCGTTGCGTGCCGCGTCGGCGAAGTCGGCGACGGTGCGGGCGATGGCGTCGGCGTCCAGTTCCTGCGGGGTGACGAAGTCCATCGGCCCTTGATGGGTGAACACCTGGCCCTTCGCGGCGACGGGTGAGGGCGCGACGGGGTTCAGACCGGGAGGAAGCAGGCTGGGATGGCCGATGCGGCCGGTGTGCATCAGCTGCGCGAAGATCACTCCGTCCTCGCGGTGGACGGCATCGGTGACCTTGCGCCAGGCGGCCACCTGCTCCGGCGAATGCAGGCCCGGCGTGTCGGGGTAGCCCCGGCCGACCGGCGAGGGCTGGATCCCTTCGGTGACGATGAGGCCGGCACTCGCGCGCTGGCTGTAGTAGGCCGCCATCAGATCGGTCGCGGTGGCTCCCGGTCCGTAGGCCCGGCTGCGGGTCATCGGCGCCATCACGATGCGGTTGGCCATCGGCCGGCCGGCCACATCGATCGGGGTGAATGCGTCCGTCATGGAAATCTCCCTGTTGTCACGGAGCATGGAAGAGAAGAGGAGCCGGCCGTAGCGCGGATGCTCCGCGGGCGGTTCCGGCGCACCGGCCGGGGCGGCGGGGTCTGTGCCCGTGCGGCGCCTGCGGGCCCACGGCGCGCCAATGTGCGTATACGTGTTTTCCTCGACCGCCGCGGTGATGCCCTGCTCATACGCGTCGTCGAGGCGTCCGCGGAGGGTTGTCGCCCCGGGTGGCGAGGGCTGCCCCCGGGGCGCCCTCGCTCCGCGCGGGGCAGGGGGCGGTTCGCCCGGCGAGTGGGCCGCCTGCCCGTGCCCGGTCAGTCGACAGGTGCCTGCCGGCTGTGGTCCCTGACCGACTTCTCGATGGTGCGGGCACACGCGGTGAACATCTCGACCTGGTCAGGGGTCAGGTCGCGTACGGAGATCTGCTCCAGGGCGCGCCACATGTCGGCGATGGGCTCCCGCAGGGCGCGGCCGGCGTCGGTGAGGTGGACCACCATGACCCGCCGGTCGTGGGGAGCGGGTTCCCGGGTGAGCAGTCCGGCCTCCTGCATGCGGCGCAGTGACTTGGAGACGGTGGAGTGGTCGAGGCCGACACGCTCCAGGAGTTCCGCCTGGGTCCGGCCGTCGCGGTCGAAGAGCTGCATCAGCAGCAGCTCCTGTCCCGGGTGCAGGTTCATGGCGCGCAGCATGGCGGCGGCGTGGCCGCGGTGCGCGCGGGCGAGCTGGAAGATGGCGTAGCTCAGTCGCCCGTCGCGCGCCGCGTCCGGCAGGTCGGGTGAGGTGGTGTCGGACATCGCTGCTCCCTGGTGACGCGGTTGGACCGGTCGGTCAGTCGACGGTGAGGACGATCTTGCCGCGGTTATGGCCGCCGTCGCTGGCCTGCTGCGCCTTGGCGGCTTCCGCCAGCGGGTGGGTGGCGCTGATCGTGGTCACCAGTGTGCCGTCGGCGGCCTGCCGGGCCAGTTCGGCCAGCCGTGCGGCGGAGCGGCGCTGCGGGCCCTCGGCGAAGACGACGCCGAGTTCACGGGCGCGGAAGTCGGCGGTGGTGACGATCCGGTCGGTGCCGCCGCGCAGGGTGATGGAGTTCTCCAGTGCGCCCTTGCCCGCGGCGTCGAAGACGGCGTCCACCCCGTCGGGGGCGAGCTCTCGGACCCGCTGGACCAGGTTGTCCCCGTAGACCAGCGCGGTCGCGCCGAGCGAGGTGACGTACTCCTGGTTGGCCGGTCCGGCGGTGCCGATGACGCGGGCGCCGCGTGCGACGGCGAGCTGGACGGCGATGGTGCCGAGCGCGCCGGACGCTCCGTGGATCAGCAGCGTCTCGCCTGAGGCGACGCCGAGCAGGTCCAGCACGCGTTCGGCACCGTCGCTCGCCACGGGCAGGGCGGCGGCGTGTGTCCAGTCCAGGCCGGCCGGCTTGGGCGCGAGGACGGCCGCGGACGCCAGGGCGTACTGGGCGTAGGAGCCGGTGTCGGACCAGCCCAGGACCTCGTCGCCCACCTTCAGGTGGTCGACGTCCTCGCCGACGGCGTCGACCACACCGGCGATCTCCCCGCCGGGCACGGCGGGCAGCGTGGTGGGGAAGATCGCCTCCATGACACCGGAGCGGATCTTGCCGTCCACCGGGTTGACGCCGACAGCCCGTACCCGCACACGGACCTGGCCGGGGCCGGGTCGAGGGATGTCGATCTCCGCCTCGTGCAGGACCTCGGTGCCGCCGAACGCGTCGAAAACGATGGCCTTCATGGTTGCTGTCTCCTCAGGTGGATTCGCCGCACCGGCCACTTCTGTGGCCAGCCACATAAAAGTAACACCGATTATGTGGCTAGCCAAGTAATTGCTCCGGGTGAGCTCCCGGAGGTCACCCGCACCCTGCGTGTGGCGCCGCGCCCGCGGTACCCGCCGTGCACCACGGGCCCTTCGCCCGCTGTCGGCCGTTCGCCGGCGACCGGGGCGCACCGGCGGTCCCGGCCCGGCGCAAAGCCCGACGCGAGCACGGCTGTCCCCGGCGCCGGGACTGTCGAACGGGGGCTCCGGCGCGCGTTCCGTGGTGCCGGTGAGTCGGGGTGCACGCTCCGTCACTTGGACGCGAGGTGTCCCAGGCGCACGGACAGTGGATCGTGCGGCCCCCTCTTCCTTCTTCAGCACAGGGGGCCGCACGTGGTGCGGCGTCGAGTGGCGCCTTGTGAGCATTCATGATGAGGGATCGCGTGCAATTGCAGAGCAGAAGTGCTGTTTTTCTCCTCAAAGGGATGAACCCCCGCGCTACGAGGCCCGCGAGGCGGGTGGCGGGGCGTAGCGGGAGATGGCGAATCTTCTTATTGTTCCGTAATCCCATGATCACATAGCGTCGGACGGCTGTGTGCGGCCATTCTGGCGGTCCCTCCTGATGGCGCTTCAGCACCGCCCGACGGAGGGCTCATTGGTGCCGTTCGATCACAGGAACAGAGTGCGATGTCGAGTAAGAAGGTGGTGGCCGCTGTCGTCCTGGCGGCGGCCCTTACATGGAGCACGGTGATGACCGTGCTCGGGCACGCGGCCGCCGCGGCGGTCCTGCTGCCCTCCCTGGGCCTGCTCGTGCAGCAGGTCGTCCAGGCGCTCACGGCGTCCGACGGACGTCCCCGTCCCGCGGACGCCGTACCGTCCTCCGCGGACGCCGTACCGCCCTCCGCCGGCGACCCGGCCGGACTGCGGCGGGACGGTCAGGAGGCGCCGCGGTGATGCCGTCGTCCGATGCCGCCCAGCCCCCACCACACAGCGTAAGACGGGGCCGCCCGCCGGCCCCCATCTCCCCGGAAGCGGGCCCGCTGCACCGCGCCTGGCTCGAACCCGTCCGCAACGTGCACCGCACCAGCGGCCTGACCCTGGACGATCTCGTCGACCGGTCCGGTTACTCCAAGACCCGGATCAGCGAACTCCTGCGCGGAAACGGCTACTACCCCGCCTGGGAGATCACCTTCAGCGTGATCCGCGCCCTGGACATCCCCACGGAACCCATGCGCCGGCTGTGGACGGCCGCCGCCCGCGAAGCCCGCAAGGGGCCGGAGTGGATCCGCCAGTGCATCGAACAGGTCGCCCACGAGGCCGAAGGACCCCCACTGCCCTACCAGGCGTTCACCGACACCATGTACCACCCCTACCTGGAATACGCCCGAGCCTTCCTCCTGACCGACCGGCGGGCCCGGGGTGTCGTCGCGGAGACCAACGACATCCTGTGGCTCTCCTGGAGCGAAGCCACCGCCAGCGCCAACCTCAACCGCTACGCCTGGCTCCTGCTGCGCTCCCGGGTCATGCTCCGCACCCCCCGCCACGAAGGCCACCCCGACCTGCGCGCCGCCGTCTTCTCCACCCGCGAGATCCGCACCCGTCAGGACCCCGGACACATGATCGCCCTGTCCGAACTGGTCGATCTCTTCGACGCCGTCAGCCGCCTGCCCGACGACCAGATGGACGTCGCCGTCCTGCACTACCTGTGCGGCATCCCCGACCAGCACATCCCCCACGTCCTCGGCCTGAGCCCCGCCATCGCCCACGCCGTCGACCACCACGCCCGCGCCACCGTCGAGGCCCTCCTCGACGCCCCCGACACCCGGGAGTGACCCCGCCCGCCATGTCTGCCATCGACCAGCTCCTCGCCCGAGCCCGCCTGCACCACCATCCCGACGTCCCCGACGACACCGTCCCCCACGACGACGGCACCTGCCCCGCCCCCCTGCCGGCCGCGGCCCCGCCCGCCGGCCCTGACCGCCCCGACGCGGCCGCGGCCCGGCAACTGCACACGCTGTGCGAAACCGCCGTCACCGCCCTCACCCCCGACGTCCTGGCCTTCCTCACCGACCAGGTCCCCGACCACCACAGCGCCTGGCTCCTGGGCTGTGCCCTCCACCTCGCGGGCATCGAGGACGGCGCCCGCTTCTGGTGGCAGTACGCCGCCGGCGACGGCCACCCCCCGGCCTGCTACACCCTCTCCCTGCACCACCGCGTCCGCGGCGAACAGCACGCCGCCGCCTTCTACGCCCAGCAGACCGGCCTCGACCTCACCCCCGAGGACGGGGCGCCGGAACCCCTCGCCGTCGCCGGCACATGCCCGCCCACGGACATCCGCTTCGACGCCGGACTCCCCACCGTGCTCCGCATACTCAGCGAACTCGCCGCCCCGGGCCGCCGACGCCGGTCCCACCGCATCGACGCCCTGACCAACTACGTCGCCGACGCCGTCACCCCCCATTACGACCGCCACCCGAACATCGAACTGCCCGTCCCCGAACCCCGGTTCGCCGACAGGATCGACTTCCTCCTCACCGCCGCCCCACCGTGGAAGGCCCGCACCCGCACCCCCCGCGCCACGGCGCCCGCCCTGCCCGTCCGCGCGGACCACGACCGGAACGGGAACTCCCGGGCACGGCCGTCCTGCGCACATCGGGGCGCCGCCACGTCCTGACCCGGACACCGGCCGCGTGGCAGCGGGGCGCTCGCGCTCCGCCGTGCGGTCGGGCCAGGCCAAAGGGCGCACCGGGACCGCGAAGGCATGGTGCGCGATCCGCTCGGACGATGCTCCTCGGCCCCCGCGTCCGGTACCGGGCCCCGCGCGGCCTTCGACGGACTCGGCGAACGGAGGGACAACGCCGGGCATGGACCCGCTGCACCACCGCTCGCTCGAACCCTCCGCCGCAGATGTGCTGCGTGCCCGGTACGCGGGCCGTCTGCCCGGCCGCCTGGACGAGCTGACCGGACCGGTGCACGGGCGGGTCGAGCTCCCGCTGCACATCGCCTGGTCCGGCCTGCGCGCGTACGACCTCGACCGGCCGCGTCAGCGGATGAGCCTCTACCGGACCGTCCTGGCCGAGGGACGGCGCCAGGACCTCCTCGCCTTCCTGAACCGGGACCTGCTCGCCTCCCAGTGGCCGGCGCTGCGCACCCTGGTCGGCAGGCACATCCGCGATGTGTGGGAGGACGCCTTCCCCGAGCTCGCCCGTGAGGCGTCCACCGCCGCGTGAACCTCAGCGGCCTACCCGCCGTCTCCTGTCCGACGTCCTCGCCGTCGGCACGCCCTACCCGCTGGTCATCACCGGCGGATACGCCGTCCAGGCGCACGGCCTGGTCGACCGGCTCAGCCAGGACCTCGACGTCGCCACGGAGAACCCCGCCCCCATGGCGGACATCGCCGAGCACCTGCGCCGGGCACTGACCGAACGGGGCTGGCGTGTGACGATGATCGGCGTCGACCCGCTGGCGGCACGCCTCGTGGCGGCCGCCCCGGACACCGGTGAGGACTGTGAGGTGGACGTCCTCAAGGAGAACCTGTGGGCCGCGCCGCTCACCACCGAGTACGGCCCCGTCCTCGCTCTCGACGACGTGATCGGCACCAAGGTCCGCGCCCTCGCCGACCGCGGCGCGGTCCGCGACCTGATCGACGTCCACGCCGCCTCCGTCCACCACACGGCCACCGAGCTCGAGCGGCTGGGCGAACGGCACGGCCGCGACGAGTTCCGCCGCCAGGACCTGCGTGACCGCCTGGCCGGCGCCGAGTGGTACGACGACGAGGAGTTCGCCTCCTACGGCCTCACCGGGGAGCAGATCACGGAGCTCAGGGCATGGGCCCAGCAGTGGACGAGAGGGGGGAGTGGTCCGGTCAGGTATTGCCGTCTGGCGGGGACTCGGTGAAGGCTCCGCCGGATGCCGCAAGGGCGGCGCTCCTGGCTGCGTGGTCGGGCAGACGAGGATCGGGTGGCGTACGGAGAAGTACCAGCTGGTGGTACAGCGGCGCGGTGGCGGCGATGAGCAGTTGCCGCGCGTTGGTGTGCACGGGGATGTCCCCGCGCCGGACTGCTCGCTGCACGACGATCTCGCAGCGTGCGTACCGGTCCTCCCAGAAGCGCTGTAGGGCACGGGCGGCTTCGTCGGAGCGGAAGGAGGCGGCGATCAAGGCTGTGGTGATCGGCGGCTGGGCGGTCAGCGCCGTCTGGATCTGGTGGTTCAGCGCCGCCAGGTCTCCTGGCAGGGAGCCGGTGTCCTCGGGCTGCCAGTCGTCGTAGCTCGCGGCGTCGAGGACGTCGGCGAGCAGTCCGCCGACGTCCCGCCAGCGTCGGTACACCGTCGTGCGGTGGACGCCCGCGCGGGCCGCGACGGCGTCCACGGTGAGTGCGTCGTAGCCGGCTTCCACCAGCTCGGTGCGCACCGCGTCGAGCACCTGCATGCGGATGCGGCTGGTGCGACCGCCCGGGCGGCGTCGGGCCGCCGTCGGAGGCGAGGAATCTCCGACCGGGAATCCGGTTGCTCGGCGGGACGGCGTCATGACAGCATCTTAATGCAACTGTTGTCGCACTAATGGAGTCGTCGATGCTCTTTCGAAGCGTTCACCTGGCCCAGCGGCCCGTGGGGGCCGCACCGACCTCGAATGCTTCGGAGTCTTCGCATGCCTACGCAGATCACCGCTCTCGCCGTCAGCAAGTCGTTGGGCGGCAGGCTCGTCCTTGACTCGGTGACGTGCTCGCTCGCCGCGGGCGAGCGCACGGGGATCATCGGCGAGAACGGGTCCGGCAAGACCACCTTGCTGCGCTTGCTCGCCGGCCTGGAACGGCCCGACCAGGGAGAGGTCATCATCCACGCCGACGGCGGCGTCGGCTACCTCCCGCAGGACGGGCGGCTGCCGCCTGGTGCGACCGTGCGGGAGGTCATCGACCGGGCCCTGGGCGAGCTGCGCGCGATCGAGCAGCGGATGCACCGCCTGGAGGCGGCGATGGCCGACGGCGACGAGTCGGGTATGGACGAGTACGGCGAGCTGCTGACGGTCTTCGAACTGCGTGGCGGCTACGAGGCCGACGCCCGCGTGGAACGCGCCCTGCACGGCCTCGGCCTGAGCCCGCTGGACCGTGACCGTACCGTGGGCAGCCTGTCCGGCGGTGAGCAAGTCCGGCTGCGCCTGGCGGCCGTTCTGGCAGCAAGCCCGGAGGTGCTGCTGCTGGACGAGCCGACCAACCATCTCGACGAGGAAGCCCTCGGCTGGCTGGAAGAACACCTGCGCACCCGGCGCGGCACCACCGTGGCGGTCTGTCACGACCGCGTCTTCCTGGAACGCGTGGCCACCAGTCTGCTGGAAGTGGACGCCGACCAGCGCAGCGTGATCCGGTACGGCAACGGTTACGCCGGCTACCTCGCCGAGAAGGCGGCAGCCCGCCAGCGGTGGGCACAGGCGCACGCCCAGTGGCAAGCCGACGTGGACCGGCTCCGTGAGACCGCCGCGACCACCGCCCGCCGGGTGGCCCCGGGCCGAGCGATCAAGGACGGCAACAAGATGGCCTACGACCGGGCGGCAGGCCGCGTCCAGCAGTCGGTGGCCAGCCGGGTACGCCAGGCAGAGGAACGCCTGCGCCGCCTCCTGACGAACCCGGTCCCGTCCCCACCGCAGCCGTTGCGCTTCGCCCCCGTACTGCGGGCAGGCCATGCACGGGGCGTCCTACTCGATGCCGCTGACGTCAGCGTCTCAGCCCGGCTCGGCCTCACATCTCTTACGGTCACGGCCGGGGAACGCCTGCTGATCACCGGGCCGAACGGAGCGGGTAAGAGCACCTTGCTGCGTGTCCTGGCTGGCGACCTGGCCCCCGACAGCGGGACCGTCACCCGCCGGGGCAGGGTCGGCTACCTCCCGCAAGAACCGCAACTCGGCCGACCGGACGACACGTTGCTGCCCGCCTTCGCCCGCGGACGAGCCGGTCAAGCCGCCGAGCACGTCGAGCAGCTGCTGGGGCTCGGCCTGTTCAACCGCGACCAGCTCACCGTTCCAGTGGGCACCTTGTCCACCGGGCAGCGGCAGCGTCTCGCCCTGGCACGGCTGGTCAGCGAACCGTCAGATGTCCTGCTGCTCGACGAGCCCACCAACCATCTGTCCCCCGCCCTCGTCGAGGACCTGGAAGCCGCCCTGGCCGACTACGACGGCACCCTCGTGATCGTCAGCCACGACCGCCGGCTGATCCGGCGCTGGCACGGTGCGCACCTCGCCCTGTAGGCGACTCCCACATCAGCCGCCGCCCGCTGACGCCCGTAATCACCCTCTTCGTCACATGGAGCCCCCATGCCCCGCCGTGCCGTCTCGATCAAGCAGATACCCGTTTCCGGCCCAGCCTCGGGCCCCTACGCCATCACCACCGGACCCGACGACGCGCTGTGGTTCACCCTGGTCCACGCCGGTGAGATCGCCCGCCTGACGCCCGACGGCCAGCTCCACCGTTACCGGCTTGACTTGGCGACCTGCGGTCCGTCGGTCATCGCACCCGGCCCCGACGGGGCCCTGTGGTTCACCCGAAGCCGGGACCACCGCATCGGACGGATCACTGTGAGCGGGCAGATGTCCTCGTTTGCGGTCCCGACACCGGGCAGCGGCCCGTTCGGAATCACACCCGCCGGCGACGGCGCGCTGTGGTTCACGCAGATGCACACCGACCAGATCGGCCGCATCAGCACCGATGGCCGCGTGACGGAGTTCCCGCTGCCCGTCAGCGGCGCCTTCCCTTCCGCCATCACCACCGGGCCGGACGACGCGCTGTGGTTCACCCTGAACCGGACGAACGCGGTGGGCCGCATCAGCGTCGACGGAGACGTCACGATCCACCCGCTGCCCACCATGCAGGCAGGCCCGGTCGGCATCACGCGTGGCGTGGACAACGCACTGTGGCTGGTGGAGATCGGCGCCGGGCAGATCGGCCGGATCAGTACAGACGGCCGCATCCAGGAATACCCCCTCCCGGACCGTGCCTGCCGACCCCACGCGATCATCGCCGACCCGGCGAGGGGTGTCTGCTGGTTCACCGAATGGGGCACCGGCCGAATCGGGTCCATCACCCCCGACGGGCACATCGAGGAGTATGACCTGCCGGGGGGCCGCTCCTGCGAACCGCACGGCCTTACGGTGGGACCGGACGATGCCCTCTACATTGCCTTGGAGATCGGAGAGATCACCCGAATCGAACCGTAGCCGACCCCTTGTGGGCCCTTCCTCCCCGCGGAGCCATCCGCATCTGAGGACGCGCGGGCCGTTGCCGCGGAGCCGACGGCGGTCCTTGACCCCGGTTCCTGGACACGGGTTGTGCGGCTTGCGTCAGCGTAGTTGATGTCATTCGGAAGGCGTTCTCGTAGGTGATGGGGCTGCGGTGACCGAGGCGGGAGTGACGGCGGTGGCCGTTGTAGCGGTGCAGCCATCGGAACGCGTCGAGCCGGGTCTCGCGCTCGTCGTCCCAGTGCCCGCGGCCCTGGAGGGTCTCGCGTTTGAACGTCTCATTGAAGGACTCGGCGAGTGCGTTGTCCGCGCTGGAGCCGACCGCGCTCATGGACTGGCGGACGCCGGCCTGGTGGCAGGCGGCGGCGAAGGCCCGGCTGGTGTACTGGGCGTCGTGATCGGTGTGCAGGACCGTTCCGGCGAGGCTGCCGCGGGTGCGTTCGGCGGCGGCCAGCGCGTCGCTTCGGGCCGCGACTCGTACACCGCGACCGCGTCCGCCTTGAACCGCGGCGGATAGATCTTCATGACCACGAGATGTCTCGGATCCTCAGGATCCAGTGTCTCGTGTGTCCAAGATCCGGGGTCAAGGCCCTCCCTTTCTCCCCTCGCTGTCGTCCGGCGCGTGGGCAATCAGAAGTGCCTTGTTACGGCGGACGGAGGACCAGAAGGAGGCGCCGATCAGGACGACGCCGACAAGACCGGTGACGATCTCGTTGATCTCGTACCGGATGGTGACGAGCAGGATCATCGCCAGGGCGCCGATCGCGTCGTGGGCGCCGTGCTCCAGGTAGACGTACTCGTCCAGGGTGCCCTGGCGGACCAGGTAGACCGTGAGCGATCGGACGTACATGGCGCCGATGCCGAGGCCGAGGGCCATCAGGACGATGTCGTTGGTGATGGCGAAGGCGCCGATGACGCCGTCGAAGGAGAAAGAGGCGTCCAGGACCTCCAGGTAGAGGAACATGAAGAAGGCGGCCTTGCCGGCCAGGGCGACCGCGGAGCGGGGCCTGCCCTCGCGTTCGGCCCGCTCCTCGGCCTCGTGCTCGTCGTCCTCCTCCTCTTCGAGCTTGTCCTCGAAGAAGCCGGAGAGGCCGCCCACGATCATGTAGGTGATCAGGCCCGCAACCCCCGCGAGCAGGACCGTGGAGGACTTGTCGACGTGCGCGCCGCCATGCTGGTGGGCGTGGGTGGCGAAGGTCATGGCCGAGATCAGCAGGATGATCAGCGCGATGCAGACCGACAGCATGTCGACCTTGCCGAGCTTGGCCAGCGGCCGCTCCAGCCA
>NZ_JOCA01000030.1 GCF_000718785.1 Streptomyces sp. NRRL WC-3626
GTTCACCGGCAAGATGCTCGACGAACGCCTCGGCAAGATCACCTTCTGGACGCTGTTCACCGGCTTCCACGGCACCTTCCTCGTCCAGCACTGGCTGGGTGCCGAGGGCATGCCGCGCCGGTACGCGGACTACCTCGCCGCCGACGGCTTCACCGCGCTGAACACCGTCTCCACGATCGCCTCGTTCCTGCTCGGTCTGTCGATCCTGCCGTTCCTCTACAACATCTGGAAGACGGCGAAGTACGGCAAGAAGATCGAGGTGGACGACCCGTGGGGCTACGGCCGCTCCCTCGAGTGGGCGACCTCCTGCCCGCCGCCGCGGCACAACTTCCTCACCCTGCCGCGGATCCGCAGTGAATCCCCGGCGTTCGACCTGCATCACCCGGAGATCGCCGCGCTCGACGAGCTCCAGAACGCCGGTCACGGCGAGAAGGCCCTCTCGGGTGGCAAGGAGGCCGGCAAGTGAAGATCCAGGGCAAGATGTTCATGTGGCTGAGCGTCTTCCTCCTCGTCATGGCGTGTGTCTATGGCGTGTGGTCGAAGGAGCCGGCCGGCACCACCGCTCTCTTCCTGGCCTTCGGCCTGAGCATCATGATCGGCTTCTACCTGGGCTTCACGGCCCGGCGGGTCGACGCGGGCGCGCAGGACGACAAGGAGGCGGACGTCGCCGACGAGGCCGGCGAGGTCGGGTTCTTCAGCCCGCACAGCTGGCAGCCGCTCGCCCTGGCCGTGGGCGGCGCCCTGGCCTTCATGGGCATCGCGATCGGCTGGTGGCTGCTCTACTTCTCGCTGCCGATGCTCCTGATCGGCCTGTGGGGCTGGGTCTTCGAGTACTACCGCGGTGAGAACCGCACCCAGTAACCAGCACGACGACGAAGGGCCCGGACACCCCCCATCGGTGGTGTCCGGGCCCTTCGTCGTGACCTCACCCGTTCGGGCCGTCCAGTGAGCCGACGCCCTGACGGGTTCCTAGCGTGAGGACATGAGACACACAGAGCCTCCTCGTGGCGCGGGTGCCGGGCGAAGCCGCGTCGTGGGCCGCGCCCTGCTGGTGATCGCCCTCGGCGCGGGCGTCGCCGGCTGCTCCTCGGACGGCAGCCCGCTGTCCGCCGAGCCCTACGACGCGGCGGACCGGATCTCCTTCAGCGGATCCATCGAGGCCGGCAAGAAGGCCGACCCCGACAAGCCCCTGGAAGTGGTGGCCGAGGACTCCGACGGCCGTATCACGGACGTCACCGCCGTGGACGCCTCCGGGCGCCACGTGACGGGCGAACTGGCCGCCGACGGCAGCCGCTGGCACAGCACCTCCCCGCTGGCCGCCGACGCCCAGTACACGGTCCGGGTGAGCACCGAGGACGAGGACGGGGGGTCCGGCCGCAAGGTCCTCACCTTCACCACCGGCAAGCCGGGCACCGCCAAGCGGCTGGCCGTCACCTTCGGCCCCAGGGCGGGCACGTACGGCGTCGGCCAGCCCCTCACGGCGGAACTCAGCGAGCCCGTCAAGGACCGCGCCGAGCGTGCCGTGGTGGAGCGTTCGCTGAAGGTCGAGTCCACGCCCGCCGTGGCCGGCACCTGGCACTGGGTGGACGACAAGAAGCTGCACTACCGCCCCCGGGACTACTGGCCCGCCCACGCCACCATCAGCGTGCGCAGCATCCTGGAGGGCCTCAAGGTCAACGACCGGCTGCGGGGCGGCAGGACCGAGCCGCTGACCATCCGTACCGGCGACCGGGTGATAGCCGTCACCGACGCGGCCACGCACCAGCTGACCGTCTTCAAGAACGACGAGGAGATCAAGGAGATCCCGGTCACCACCGGCAAGACCGGCTTCGAGACCCGCAACGGCGTCAAGGTCGTCCTCGGCAAGGAGCCCTTCGTACGTATGCGCAGTACCACCGTCGGCATCGCCGAGGGCTCCTCCGAGTCGTACGACCTCGACGTCCGCTTCGCCACGAGGGTGACCTGGAGCGGGGAGTACGTGCACGCCGCCCCCTGGTCCGTCGACTCCCAGGGCTACGACAACGTCAGCCACGGCTGCGTCGGCATGAGCACCGACAACGCGGAGTGGTTCTTCGACACCGTCCGCGAGGGCGACATCGTCAAGGTCGAGAACTCGGCCGGCGAGACGATGGAACCCTTCGGCAACGGCTACGGCGACTGGAACCTCGACTGGCAACAATGGCAGGCAGGCAGCGCCCTGACCACCCAGAAGACCCCGACCCCCCAGGAAGGCCCACGTCTACGGCCAACGGCGGCTTGACCCCCGGGGGGTGCTGCGGGCCAGTACGGCCGACGGCAACACCCCCAGGGGCGCGGGGAACTGCGCGAACAACCCCACCGGCCCGCGCGGACGGCAACACCCCCGGGGCCCGGCCACACGCCCCGCTCGAAGACACCGCGGTCGGCAGCACCCTCAGGGGCGCGGGGAACTGCGCGAACAACCCCCACCGGGCCCGCGGTCGCCGAACCACGGCCGGAACCGAGCTCCCGGGCCCCCGCGAAGAGCCCTACGCCCCCGGCGAAGAGCCCTACGCCCCCGCGAGAGCCTTACGCCGCAGCAGCGAGGCCAACGCCGAGGCGAACTCCACCGGCTCCACCGGCAAGGTGACCGCGGCCTCGGCCCGGCTCCACGTGGCCAGCCACGCATCCTGCGGCCTGCCGATCAGCAAAAGCACCGGCGGACAGTTGAACACCTCGTCCTTGATCTGCCGGCACACCCCCATGCCCCCCATCGGCACGGCCTCACCGTCCAGCACACACACGTCGATACCCCCCCGGTCCAACTCCGCCAGCACCGCCGCCGGGGTCGCACACTCCACGAACTCCACGACGGGCACGTCCGGCGCCGGCCGTCGCCCCGTGGCGAGCCGCACCTGCTCCCGGGTGTTGGCGTCGTCGCTGTAGACCAGCACCGTGGCGGTCGCCTGCATTGTTCCTCCACGCGTAAGAGAGAGGGCACGGCTCTGTCGGGAACTTCGGGTACCGATGGCGCGGATGCTACCCCCTCCGACCGCTTGTCAACACTGGTTCGGACACGCCTTCGAGACCCGTCCGCAACGCGCCGCGCATGGGCCATCCGGGCAGTCCAGGAGGGCCGAACACACCGAACGGCACCCCCGGGAGTGAGGGCGGGATAAGCGACCGACATAATGTCGGCGTGGCGACAGCAACGACAGTAGATACCGGGCACGCGCACCCGTCGGTCAACCGACCGAACCTCACCAGCGTCGGAACCATCATCTGGCTGAGTTCCGAGCTGATGTTCTTCGCGGCCCTCTTCGCGATGTACTTCACCCTGCGATCGGTGACCGGACCCGACTTCTGGTCGGAGAAGGCCGACGCCCTGAACTTCCCGTTCTCGGCGACGAACACCACGATCCTGGTGCTCTCCTCCCTCACCTGCCAGCTCGGAGTGTTCGCGGCCGAGCGCGGTGACGTGAAGAAGCTCCGGATGTGGTTCATCGTCACCTTCATCATGGGCGCGGTCTTCGTCGGCGGTCAGGTCTTCGAGTACACCGAGCTGGTCAAGCACGAGGGCCTGTCCCTCTCCTCCGACGCATACGGCTCGGTCTTCTACCTGACCACCGGTTTCCACGGCCTGCACGTGACAGGCGGCCTGATCGCCTTCCTGCTGGTCCTGGGCCGGACCTACGCGGCCAAGAGGTTCACTCACGAGCAGGCGACCGCGGCGATCGTCGTGTCCTATTACTGGCACTTCGTCGATGTCGTCTGGATCGGACTCTTCGCCACGATCTACATGATCAAGTAGGCGGGCCCGTACCCGCGCGCTCCGCAGGAGCGCACCAACCAGAAGCATCGACGCAGAAGATCCTGACACCGGGGTAATCCGTGAAAAAGCTCTCCGCACGACGACGCCATCCGCTGGCGGCGCTCGTCGTCCTACTCCTGGCGCTGGCATGCACCGGGGGGCTGTACGCCGTGTTCGCACCCGCGGACAAGGCGCAGGCCGACGAGTCCGCCCAGACCCTCACGATCGAGGAGGGCAAGAAGCTCTACACGGTCGGCTGCGCCAGCTGCCACGGCACCGGCGGTCAGGGCACCTCCGACGGTCCGAGCGTGGTGGGCGTGGGCGCCGCGGCCGTGGACTTCCAGGTGAGCACCGGCCGTATGCCGGCCGCCACCTCGCAGGGCGCTCAGGTCCCGCGCAAGAAGGCCATCTACAACCAGGCCGAGATCGACCAGCTGGCGGCGTACATCGCCTCCCTGGGCGCAGGCCCGGCCGTTCCCACCGAGGCGCAGTACGGCCCCGAGGGCGCCGACATCGCCAAGGGCGGCGAACTGTTCCGCAACAACTGCGCGCAGTGCCACAACTTCACCGGCAAGGGCGGTGCGCTCACGCACGGCAAGTACGCCCCGAGCCTGGACGGCGTCGCCCCCAAGCACATCTACGAGGCCATGCTCACCGGCCCGCAGAACATGCCCTCGTTCCCCGACACCACGCTGTCGGAGCAGAACAAGAAGGACATCATCGCGTACCTGAACGCGGTCAACGGTGAGGAGACGGAGAGCCCCGGCGGACTGACGCTCGGTGGACTCGGCCCGGTCTCCGAGGGTCTGTTCGCGTGGGTCTTCGGACTCGGCGCGCTGATCGCGGCCGCCGTCTGGGTCGCCGCTCGGACCGCAAAGGCCAAGAAGTCATGAGTAGCCACGACATCCCCGAAGAGAACCTGCCCGACGCGCAGGACACCCCCCACGGCACGGTGAAGCTCGCGGACGAGCGGAACCCGTTCGCCGACCCGGGGCTGCCGCCCCACGAGCACCGGATCCAGGACATCGACGAGCGGGCCGCCAAGCGGTCCGAGCGCACGGTCGCCCTGCTGTTCACGCTGTCGATGCTGGCCACCGTCGGCTTCATCGCCTCGTACGTGACGATCCCGGTCGACAAGTCCGTCTACATCTTCCCGCTCGGTCACATCGGCGCGCTGAACTTCGCGCTCGGCATGACCCTCGGTGTCGCCCTGTTCGCCATCGGCGCCGGCGCGGTCCACTGGGCCCGCACGCTGATGTCCGACCAGGAACTCACCGACGAGCGCCACCCGGTCGAGGCCTCCCCGGAGACCAAGGCGCAGGTCATGGACGACTTCCGGCAGGGTGCCAAGGAGTCCGCGCTCGGCCGCCGCAAGCTGATCCGCAACACGATGTTCGGCGCGCTCGCCCTGTTCCCGCTCTCCGGCGTGGTGCTGCTGCGCGACCTCGGGCCGCTGCCCGGGACCAAGCTGCGCCACACCCTGTGGTCCAAGGGCAAGCTGCTGGTCAACATGAACACGAACGAGCCGATGCGGCCGTCCGACATCATCGTGGGCTCGCTGACCTTCGCCAAGCCCGAGGGCCTGGAGGAGCACGACCACGAATTCCAGACCCAGATCGCCAAGGCCGCCCTGATGCTGGTCCGGATCAAGCCGGACGACATCAAGGACAAGCGCCAGCTCGAGTGGTCGCACGAGGGCATCGTCGCGTACTCGAAGATCTGCACCCACGTCGGTTGCCCGATCTCCCTGTACGAGCAGCAGACGCACCACGCGCTCTGCCCCTGCCACCAGTCCACCTTCGACCTCTCCGACGGAGCCCGGGTGATCTTCGGTCCCGCCGGTCACGCCCTGCCGCAGCTGCGCATCGGCGTGAACGACGAGGGCTACCTCGAAGCGCTCGGCGACTTCGACGAGCCCGTCGGTCCTGCCTTCTGGGAGCGCGGATGAGTACTACGACGACCCCCGAGTCCCGCTCACGCGGGAAGGCACCGGCCGGCGAACGCGTCGCCGACTGGGCCGACGGCCGGCTGGGGATCTACTCCCTGGCCAAGGCCAACATGCGGAAGATCTTCCCCGACCACCCGTCGTTCATGCTGGGTGAGATCTGCCTCTACAGCTTCCTGATCATCATCCTCACGGGTGTGTATCTGACGCTGTTCTTCCACCCGTCGATGAACGAGGTGGAGTACCACGGCAGCTACGTCCCGATGCAGGGACAGCTGATGAGCGAGGCCTACAAGTCGACGCTGGACATCAGCTTCGACGTCCGTGGCGGTCTGCTGATCCGGCAGATCCACCACTGGGCCGCGCTGGTCTTCCTGGCCGGCATGTTCATCCACATGATGCGGGTGTTCTTCACCGGCGCGTTCCGCAAGCCGCGTGAGATCAACTGGCTGTTCGGCTTCCTGCTGTTCGTCCTGGGCATGTTCACCGGTTTCACCGGCTACTCGCTCCCGGACGACCTGCTCTCCGGCACCGGTATCCGCTTCATGGAGGGCGCGATCCTGTCCGTGCCGATCGTCGGCACGTACATCTCGTTCTTCCTGTTCGGCGGCGAGTTCCCCGGCGACGACTTCGTGGCCCGGTTCTTCTCGATCCACGTCCTGCTGCTGCCGGGCATCATGCTCGGCCTCGTGGTGGCGCACCTGATCCTGGTCTTCTACCACAAGCACACGCAGTTCGCGGGCCCCGGCAAGACCAACAAGAACGTGGTCGGCATGCCGCTGCTGCCGGTGTACATGGCCAAGGCCGGAGGCTTCTTCTTCCTGGTCTTCGGTGTGCTCGCGGCCGTCGCGGCCATCGCCACGATCAACCCGATCTGGGCCATCGGCCCCTACCGCCCGGACATGGTCTCCACCGGCGCCCAGCCCGACTGGTACATGGGCTTCTCCGAAGGCCTGATCCGTGTCATGCCGGGCTGGGAGATCAACTTCTGGGGTCACACGCTCGTCCTGGGTGTGTTCATCCCGCTGCTGATCTTCCCGCTGGTCCTGGTCGCGATCGCGGTGTACCCGTTCATCGAGTCCTGGGTCACCGGCGACAAGCGCGAGCACCACATCCTGGACCGCCCGCGCAACGTCCCGACCCGTACCGCGTTCGGCGTCGCCTGGATCACGCTGTACTTCGTGCTCCTCGTCGGCGGTGGCAACGACCTGTGGGCCACGCACTTCCACCTGTCGATCAACGCCATCACCTGGTTCGTCCGGATCGCGTTCTTCGTCGCTCCGGTCCTGGCGTTCATCGTCACCAAGCGGATCTGCCTCGGCCTGCAGCGCCGGGACAAGGACAAGGTGCTGCACGGCCGCGAGTCGGGCATCATCAAGCGCCTGCCGCACGGTGAGTTCATCGAGGTCCACGAGCCGCTCAGCCAGGAGCAGCTGCACACGCTCACCGCGCACGAGCAGTACCAGCCGGCCGAGATCGGTCCGGCGGTCGACGAGAACGGCGTCCGCCGCAAGGTGTCGGCCACGGAGAAGCTGCGCGCCAAGCTGAGCAAGGGCTACTACGGCGACGACGGCCAGATCCCGAAGCCGACCGTCGAGGAGTACAAGGAGATCACGAGCGGCCACGGCCACCACTGATCATCCGCGGCACCAACCCAGTCGCCACACGACGGCGAAGGGCCCCCGTCCGTTCTTCGGACGGGGGCCCTTCGGCGTCCCCGGTCCTGGATAGGGTGGAGCCCGGGACCCTTCCCGGCTTCCCGGACTCTTCTACGACCATCAGGAGCGGCCATGAGCGCTGTGACCCCCGCTGGAGGCGACACCGCGGCGGGCCGGTCCTGGCCCGCCCTGCTGAACGGTCTGCTGGACGGCCATGACCTGTCCGCCGACGACACCGCCTGGGCCATGGACCTGATCATGCGCGGCGAGGCGACCGACGCGCAGATCGCCGGCTTCGCGGTGTCGCTGCGCGCCAAGGGCGAGACCGTCGAGGAGATCACCGGCTGCGTCCGGGCGCTGTACGACCACGCCAACGTGATCCAGGTGCCGGGCGAGACGGTCGACATCGTCGGCACCGGCGGTGACGGCGCCAAGACGGTCAACATCTCCACGATGTCCTCCATCGTCGTGGCCGGCACCGGCGCCAAGGTCGTCAAGCACGGCAACCGGGCCGCGTCCTCCGCCTCCGGCGCCTCCGACGTCCTGGAGAAGCTCGGCGTCAATCTGCAGCTGACCCCGCGCCGGGTCGCCGAGGTCGCGGAGGAGGCCGGGATCACCTTCTGCTTCGCCGTGAAGTTCCACCCGGCGCTGCGCCATGTCGCCGCCGCGCGCGGCCAGTTGGGCATCCGCACGGTGTTCAACTTCCTCGGCCCGCTGGCCAATCCGGCGCAGGTCAAGGCGCAGGCGGTCGGGGTCGCCGACCCCCGGATGGCGCCCATCATGGCGGGCGTGTTCGCCGGGCGCGGTCACTCCTCGCTGGTGTTCCGCGGCGACGACGGACTCGACGAGCTGACCACCACCGCCACCTCCCGGGTGTGGGTGGTCCGGGACGGCAAGGTCACCGAGGAGGCCTTCGACCCGCGCGACGCCGGCCTCGAACTGGTCCCGGTGGAGGCCCTGCGCGGCGCCGACGCCTCCTACAACGCCGAGGTGGCGCGCCGCCTCCTCGACGGCGAGCCCGGCCCGGTACGGGACGCGGTCCTGCTGAACTCGGCGGCGGCCCTGGTCGCCCTGAAGCCGGGCCCCGGCACCCTGACGGACCAGATCCGGGCCGGTATGGCGCAGGCGGCCGAGGCGATCGACTCCGGCGCGGCGAAGCGGGTGCTGGAACGCTGGGTGACGGTCAGCAACGCGTAACCGTTCCACGCTGTCATGTCCCGCGATCCGGACACGGGTTGCGGGGCATCGATCATTTCGCGTACGTTCCTGTCCAGGTCATGAGTGACAGCCATCAGGCCCCGGCCGGCTGTCCGGCAACCCTCCGTCCGTGGCGGGGTGCCCCGGGTGAAGACCAGGCCGTGGGCAGCAAGGCTCACGGCAAGCGCGGACCCCTCACGCACCAGGGGTCCTGGTCGTCGAGGAGCCTCCCGTGAGCAAGCGAATGCGATAGGGCCGCCGAGCCCCGCCTCCGCGCACCCTTTCCCTTTCTTCCGTGCTTGAGCGCCGCGTGCTCGTACGGGAATTCCGCCTGCCCCCACGGGAGTTCCGCCATGTCCGTCTCCACCGCCACCGCTACCGCCGCCGCCCCGTCCGTCCGTGCCCCGCTGCCCGTCCTCGGACTGGACGTCACCGTCCCCCTCGCCTCCGGTGGCGAGGTCACCTACGCCGCGCTCGACTACGCCGCCAGCGCCCCCGCCCTCCAGCGGGTGTGGGACGACGTGGCCGCGTACGCGCCGTACTACGGCAGTGTCCACCGGGGCGCCGGATACCTCTCCCAGCTCTCCACCGACCTGTTCGAGAACGCCCGCCGGACCGTCGCCGAGTTCCTCGACTGCCGTACCGGCGACCAGGTGCTGTTCACCCGGTCCACCACCGACTCCCTCAACCTGCTCGCCACCGCCCTCCCCGACGGCTGCGAGGTGTTCGTGTTCGAGACCGAGCACCACGCCTCCCTGCTGCCCTGGAGGAACGCCCGCGTCACCTTCCTCGACGCCCCGCGCAGCCACCGCGCGGCCGTCGACACCCTGGAGCGCGCCCTCGCCGGCCGCGACCCGCACGGCCCCGCCCTCGTCTGCGTCACCGGCGCCTCCAACGTCACCGGCGAGCTGTGGCCCGTACGGGAACTCGCGGCCGTCGCGCACGCGCACGGTGCGCGGATCGTGCTGGACGCCGCGCAGCTCGCTCCGCACCACCCGGTGAGCGTCCGGGAGCTGGACGTCGACTGGGTCGCCTTCTCGGGGCACAAGCTGTACGCGCCCTTCGGGTCCGGTGTGCTGGCGGGCCGCACGGACTGGCTGGATGAGGCCGAGCCGTACCTCGCGGGCGGCGGCGCCAGCCGTAGGGTCGCCCGGCGGCAGGACGGGGGAGTGGACGTCGAGTGGCACGAGGGCGTGGCCCGGCACGAGGCCGGCTCGCCCAACGTCATCGGCGCCCACGCCATCGCGTCCGCCTGCAAGGCGCTCGGCTCGGCGGGGTTCGACGCGTTGCGGGCCCGCGAGGAGCGGCTGATCCGCGTGGTGCGGGAGGGACTGGCGGATGTGCCCGAGGTGCGGTTCCTGTCGCTGTTCGGGGACGACGCGGCGCGGGTGGGTGTGCTGTCGTTCGTGGTCGAGGGGTGGAAGAGCCCGTCCTTCGCCGCGGCGCTCTCCGGCTCGTACGGAATCGGGGTGCGGGACGGGTTGTTCTGCGCGCATCCGCTGGTGCGGGTGCTGACGGGGGCGGAGGGCGAGTGCGGCTCCGCGGACTCGCTGGGGGCGATCCGCGTCAGCTTCGGGGCGGGTACGCCGGACGAGCACGTGGAGCGCTTCGTGCGGGCGGTACGGGAACTGGTCTGACCTTGGGGTTCCGTCCCGGACCCCGCTCCTCACACACCGGATGGGCTGGTTCTGGCCGCTCCGGCGTGTGAGGAACGGGGGTCCGGGGGCAGCGCCCCCTCGGTACCCGGCAGCCGAGCGCCCAGCACGATCATCCGCAGCGCCCGCTCCGTCGCGTCGGTCAACAGTTCCGCGCCGCGGACCAACGCCTCGGGCAACCCCATCGGCCCGGGCAGGATCCCCTGGCACGCGTCGACCCCCGGCACCGCCCCCGCCCCCTCCCCCAACGTCCCCGCCAACGCCAGCACCGGCCGCCCCGACAGCTTCGCCCGCCGGGCCACCTCCGCCGGCACCTTTCCCCGGGGCGTCTGGTGGTCCAGCGCCCCCTCCGCCGTCACCACCAGGTCCGCCCGCGCCAGCCGGGCGTCCAGGTCGAGATGGTCCAGCAGCACGGGGAAGCGGGGCAGCAGCGCGCCGCCCACGGCGGCGAGCCCCGCTCCGAGCCCGCCCGACGCCCCCGTCCCCCGACCGAGCCGCAGATCCACATCCCCGACGGCCAGATCCCGCGTCAGCACCCGCGCCCAGTTCTCCAGCCCGTCCGACAACTCCTCCACCTGCGCCGGCGTAGCGCCCTTCTGCGGACCGAACACCCGCGCCACGCCCCGCTCCCCGCACAGCACGTTGTAGGGATTGCAGGCGACCAGAAGCTCCACCGCACCGAGCCGCGGATCGAGCCCCGTCGGATCGACGCGCGCAAGGCGCGTCAGTTCCCGTCCGCCCGGCAGCAGTTCGAAGCCGTCCGCGTCCAGCAACCGCGCCCCCAGCGCCTGCAGCGCCCCCGCCCCTCCGTCGGACGTGCCCGAGTCGCCGCACCCCACCAGCACCCGCCGTACTCCCTGGTCGAGCGCAGCGCGGATCAGCTCGCCGACACCGTACGTGGTGGTGGCGCCGGGGTCGCGGCGGCTGTGGGGGACGAGGGAGAGGCCGGCCACCGCCGCCATCTCCACCACCGCCGTGTCCCGGGAGCCGAGCAGCGCGAAGTGGGTGCCCACCGGTTCGCCGACCGGACCCGTGGCGGCCAGCGCGACCAGCCGGCCGCCGGTGGCCGAGGCCAGCGCCGCCGCCGTGCCCTCACCGCCGTCCACCAGCGGGACGAGGTCGATCTCGGCGTCCGGCAGCACCCGGCGGACGCCCGCCGCGATGGAGTCGGCAACGGCCTGGGCGGACAGCGACTCCTTGAAGCCGCTGGGGGCTACGACGACACGGTTCAGCATGAGGGGAGACTCCTTAGCGGGTCACGGGGACGCCGAGCAGCGGCCACACCGCGACGGCGAACAGCAGCACCAGGGCTGCGGTGAGCGGGGCCAGCACGGCGGACAGCCGCAGCAGGTCGCGCGGGGTGTAGGTGGGGGTATCGGGGATGTCCGCGAAGAGGGTGACCGGCTTCGCGGAGGCCGGGAGCGTGTGGCAGAAGCCCGCGGCGGCGGTGGAGGCGAGCGCGGCGGCGACCGGGTTCACCCCGGCGCCGACGGCCGCCGCGACCACCAGCGGGACCAGCACGGACGACCGGGCGGAACGGGACTGCAGCACCAGATGGGCGGCGGTGCTGACGGCGATCACGACCGCCAGGAACATCACCGGCGTGACGGTCGCCGGCAACCCGCCCACCAGCCACTTCGCCGCGCCCGACTCGGCGAGCGCCACGCCCATCGCCATCGTCGCCGCCATGAACAGCAGCAGCGACCACGGCACGGTCTTCAGCGCGTCCTTCAGCCGTACGGTGCCCAGCGCCGGCGAGGCGGCGACCACCGCGCCGATCAGCGCGACCATGGCCGGCGACACCCTGTGCAGCGGCTCGCTGCACCACAGGGCGACCACCGTGGCCAGCAGCAGCGCGCAGCGCTTCTCGGCCTGGGTCCAGGGCCCGGTGACCGGGCGGTCGCTGTGCCGCTGGATCTCCTCGGCGGTGATGTGCACCGGACCCCTGCGGTCCGTGCGCCGGGTGGTCGTCAACAGGACGGCTTCGGCGGCCAGATGGGAGGAGGCCACGGCCAGCGGCAGTCCCAGCAGCAGCCACTGGGTGAACCCGACGCGCTCCCCGGCGGCCTCCCACAGCACCGACACGGTGATCAGATGCGCTCCCGCGCCGATCAGGGTCGCCACCGCGGACAGAAGGATCACGGTCGGGAACAGCAGCGCCAGCATCACGACCAGTCGTTTCCGGTCGGCGAGCGCCTTGGCGAGGGCGAGGAACACAGGCAGGGCGAGCGCCGCCCGCCCCGAGGTGGCCGGCACCGCGAAGGCGGTGACGACCAGCGCGGCCGTCGTCAGATGCGTCAACTGCCGCACCGTACGGGCCCCGCCGACCAGGAAGGCGGCCGCCCGCCCGGCGAGCCCGGTCCGGGTCACCGCGGCGGCCAATATGAACGCGCAGATCAGCAGCCACACCGTCGAGTCGCCGAGGGTGCCGAAGAGGGTGTCGCTGCTGATCACCCCGGTCACCGTCAGCGCGAGTCCGGCGCCCAGCGCGACGTACGTGTCGTCGACCGGCGTACCGACCCACGCGCAGGTCGCCAGCGCGAACACGGCGAGGGTGAGCCGCGCGTCCCCGCCGAGGCCGGGGAAGGTGCCGGGGACCGCGAGCAGCGCGCACAGCGACAGCGCCAGGCACAGGGCCGTGGTCAAGCGGGGATTCAGTGTCACGTCAACGAGGGTTCACCGGGGCGGTGAGCCGTCGATGAGCCGCAGATGAAGGAAACTTCACCCGGCCGGGGACGGTCCTCAGGCGGGGAGCCGGTAGCCCATCCCGCGGACCGTCTCCACCTTCTCCGCGCCGAGCTTCTTGCGCAACGCCCGTACGTAGACGTCCACGATGTTGGAGCCCGGGTCGAAGTCGTAGCCCCAGACGTGGGACAGGATCTGCTCGCGGGAGAGCACCTGCCCGGGGTGCCGCAGGAACAGCTCGAGGAGGACGAACTCGCGGGCCGTCAGATCGACGGTGCGCTCCCCCGACCGGGCGCGGCGGGTGCGCAGATCGAGGCCGAGCGAACCGCACCTGAGCACCGTCACCTCCGGCGCCCGGGCCGCCGTGCGCAGCCGCAGCCGTACCCGGGCGAGCAGCTCCTCGAAGCGGAACGGCTTGGTCATCCAGTCGTCGGCGCCGCCCTCCAGACCGGCCACGGTGTCCCGTACCGAGTCCCGCGCGGTCAGCACGATCACCGGGGTCGTCACCCGGGACTCGCGCAGTTCGCGCAGGACGGTGAAGCCGTCCCGGCCGGGCAGGCCGATGTCCAGGACGATGAGGTCGAAGCCGCCGGTCAGCGCGTACTCGTAGCCGGCCTCCCCGTCGGGTACCGCGGTGGTGGTGAAGCCGTTGGCGCGCAGGCCCTTCTCCACGAAGGAGGCGATGCGTTCCTCGTCCTCGACGATCAGAATGCGGTTCACGGGCGTGCCTCTTCCAGGGTGAGTACGAAGGTGGCGCCGCCGCCCTCGGTGTCGTCCAGGCGGACCCGGCCGCCGTGACCTTCGGCGATCGCCTTGACGATGGACAGGCCGAGTCCGGCGCCCGAGCCGCGTGTTCCGCGCCGGGAGGCGCCGCGCCGGAAGCGTTCGAAGACCAGCTCCCGGTCCTGCGGCCGGACACCTGGCCCGGAGTCGGCGACGTACAGCTCGATGAGCGGGCCCTCGGCGCGGGAGCCGATGCGGATGGTCTGGCCGGTGGTGGTGTGCTGCACCGCGTTCTGCGCCAGCTGCACCATCGCCTGCGTGATCCGCTGCGGGTCCAGTTCGGCCTCCCGGTCGGCTGTGCCGGTGAGCTGCCAGTCGCGTTCGCCGAGGGTGCGGGCCTTGACGTAGACGTCCGCGGTGAGTTCGGCGAGCTGCACCGGCTCGGGGGTGACGAAGTCGGGGCGTTCCGCCTTGGCGAGCAGCAGCAGGTCCTCCACGATGCGGCTCATCCGGTCGAGTTCGTCGGTGACCAGCCGGACGGTCTCCTCGCGTTCGGCCGGGTCGTCGCCCATCAGCTCCAGATGGCCGCGCACGATGGTGATGGGGGTGCGCAGTTCGTGGCCGGCGTCGTCGACGAACTGGCGCTGCACGGCGAACGCCCGCTCCAGCCGGTCCAGCATCGCGTTGAACGTCTCGGCGAGGGCCGCGATGTCGTCGTGGCCGCGCACCGGGATACGGCGGGTGAGGTCCTGCTCGGTGAGCTGCGCGGCGGCGGTGCGCACCAGCCGCACGGGCTGCAGGATCCGCCCGGCGACCGCCCAGCCGATACCGGTGGTCAGCAGCAGGGCCACCCCGGAGATGGCGAGCAGCACCCGGAACACCTCGTCCACGCGCGCCACCTCACGCTCGGGGTGGAAGGCGACGACGAACGCCGCCGCCGGGTCCCCGCCGCCGTGCCGGGTGACGGACACTTTGGCCCAGCGGATCTCGCCCTCCGGCCGGTGCAGCACCCCGGAGGCGTCCGTCGACGCGAAGATACGGCGCTGAGCCTCCCGGTCCCGGTGCAGGGGCAGGGCGACGGGCAGATCGCGGGGCTGGGTGAGCTTCGCCGGGCCTTTGCCGCTGCGGGCGACCAGACCGACCAGCTCCTCGTCCGGGTCGGCGTACTGCCGTTCCAGGAAGACCCGCAGCAGCCGGTCCGGGTCGGTGAAGGGACGGCCGGTCTCCGGATCGAAGCCCCGCTCCTCGAAGTTGGCGAACTCTCCGGCCTCCTGGGCGAGCAGCCCGCTGATCCGGTGGTCGACGTCCCGCAGCAGGAAGGAGCGGGTGGTCGTGGCGACCGAGGCGAGCGCCACCGCCATCACGAACAGCAGCCACAGCAGGATGCGGACTCGGGCGGAGATCCGCCGCCGGCCGCCGTCAGCCGTCGTCGTCGCCTCTGTCGTCGTCATCGTCGTCATCCGCAGGGCTGTCGTTCACGGGCGGACGCGAGACCACCTCGTCACTGGGCGTGGCCTCGGGCCGCGAAGGAGTGGGGGAACCGCTGTCCAGCTCCACCTGGGGCGGCACCTTGGGCGGCTCAGGACTGTCGGCGAGCGCGAAACTGGTAGCGGCCACACCTAGCGGAATCAGCACGACGGCCCCCAGGGCCGCCATCCGACGACTAAAAACCATGCCCCGAGAATCCCCACCCGAGAGCACGGCCGGCATGAGCCCGAGATGAAGAACTCTTCATGCGCGCCATATCAAGCCCGCCCGCACCACCCACCCCCTCAGCCCCATCCAGCCCTTCCGGCGTTCGAGGACCGGGGTCCGGGGGCAGCGCCCCCGGGGGACGGGAGGGGGCGGCGGGGGCGGGAAAAGCCGGCGCCCCGCCCTCTAACTGTCCAGCCCGATGGCGAACGCGGCCTCCAGATCATGCTGGGAGTACGTCCGGAACGCCACATGCGTATCCGTCCCCTCCACCCCCGCGATCTTGCTGATCCGCCCCGGAATGACCTCCGCCAGATCCTCGTGCTCCCGCACCCGCACCATCGCGATCAGGTCATACGTCCCGGTCACGGAGAACACCTCGCTCACGCTCTCCAGCGCGGCGATCTCCTCCGCGATCTCGGGAATCCGGTCCACACTGGTCTTGACGAGGACGATCGCGGTGATCACGGCTGGTTCTCTCCCTCGGGGGCCGGAGCAGGGGTGCCCTTCACTGTAGTCGCCCGCCCGAACCGCACCCACGCGTAGCCGAGCCCCAGCCCGAACCCGATCAGATGCGCCAGATACGCCACCCCCGGCCCCTCACCGACCTGCCCGGAAGCCGCCACCCACTGCAGCGCGGCCCAGAACGGCAGCACCACCCACGCCGGCAGCCGCACCGGCAGGAAGAACAGGAACGGCAGCAGACTGGTGACCCGCGCCCGCGGGAACAGGAACAGGAACGCGCCGAGCACCGCCGAGATCGCCCCCGAGGCACCGACCAGCGACCGCTCGGACCCGGCGTTGGCGGCGGCGTACCCCAGCAGCGCGAGATAGCCGCAGCCGGCGTAACAGAGGGTGAACCGCACCTGGCCCATCCGCGCCTCGGCCATCGCTCCGAAGACCTGGAGGAACAGCATGTTGCCGAGCAGATGCACCCAGCTGCCGTGCACGAACAGCGCCGTGGCGGGGGTGAGGAGGGCCGCGGGAGTGATCCCGGGGGATCCTTCGAACAGGTCTGCGGGAATGACGCCCCAGCGCCTGAAATAGGCCCTTTGCGCGGCCAGCAGCTCCTCCCCGCCGCCGTCCGCCGGGTTGAGGCCCGACGCCGGTCCGATGAGGAAGACCAGGCAGCACAGCACGATGAGGGTGTGGGTGACCGGCGCGGACGTCCCCCGGATCGCCCCGGCGGCCGCCCCGCTCCACTTGCGGATCATGAACACAGAGCATGACGTAACCGGACGCAACCGCACAGACCGCCTCGCCGCCCCGGACGGGCGGGCGGCGAAGACCCCCCAGGCCGTAGGGTTACGAGCCACACGCACCGGGGATCCGGTGTGTCACGGACACTGGAAGGAAGGCGAACAGCCACGATGACGGTTCCTCTGCCGACCGCCTCGACGCGGTGGCGCTGCACCCTCTGCGGCAACCTCACCCGCTTCGACGTGACCCGCTCCTCGAAGGTCGTCGAGTACGTCCACCTCGATCTGGCCGGAGAGCCCAAGGTCGAGGAGCGCCAGGTGCTCGATGAGACCATTGAGACGGTGAGGTGCCGCTGGTGCAACGCGGTGGACCAGGTGGAACTCGTGGACAGGCCGGGTGCCGGCTCCTGACTGGGAGCGGGCCCCGCTGACGGCGACCCCGCGCACGGGGCCGCACACAGGCATTGGGGTGTGACGGATGGTGGAGACCACGGGCGGGGGGCCGCAGGACGGCGCCGCCGAGGTGCTCGACCGTCCGCTGCCCGACGGCGTGCGCCGCAGGGTCGTACAGATCGTCGCCGACGGGTTCGGCGGCCTCACGGTCGCCGAGCTGCCCGCCCAGCTGCGGCAGTACGCGCGCTTCGCCCCGAACCGGCGCGCCAAGTTCGCCGGCAACGCCATGGCCGCCGCGCTGGAGACCGAACCGCTGTTCCGGCAGCGCATCGGCGAGAAGCTCAGAGAAGCCCAGCCGGAACTGACCGGCGCCCTCGACTCCGGCTCCCCGCCCCCGGCCGCGGACCCGCTCGACGTGGCGGCCGCGGCCTATGTGCTCCGCCCGCCCGGCTGGGTCAAACTCGTCACCGCCGCCGGCGAGGAGGCCCAGCGCGCCGACGCCGAGCGCGCCGACGAGGAGACCCGGGCCGAGCTGGAGCGGCTGCGTACCGAGGCCGCCCGCGCCCGCGAGCACACCAGGTCCGAGACCGAGCGGCTGCGCGCCGAGCTGGACGCGGCGAAGAAGGAGAGCGAGTCGCTGCACCGCAAGCTGCGCTCCGCCCTCAGCGACGTCAAGCGCGGCGAGGCCGCCGTGCGCAAGCTGCGCGGCGAGATGGAGACCGTACGCGCCGAGGGCCATGCCCAGGTGTCGGCCGCCGAGAGCGAGAGCCGGCGCCTCAAGGCCCGCCTCGGGGAGGCCGAGGCCGCCCTCGAGGCCGCCCGCCGGGCCGCCCGCGAGGGCCGCAGTGTCGAGGACATGCGGGTCCGGCTGCTCCTCGACACCGTGCTGGACGCCGCCCAGGGGCTCCGCAGGGAGCTGGCGCTGCCCCCTGTGTCGGTCCGGCCCGCCGAGACCGTGGACGCCGTCGAACCCGGCCGGATGACCCCGAAGGACATCGCCAACCGCGCGCTGTCCGAGCACGACCCGGCCGTCCTCGACCAGCTGCTGGCGCTGCCCCAGGCCCATCTGGTCGTCGACGGCTACAACGTCACCAAGACCGGCTACCCCCAGATGCCCCTCGAGAAGCAGCGGCTGCGGCTGCTGGGCCAGCTCGCCCAGCTCGCCGCCCAGACCGGCGCCGAGGTGACCTGCGTCTTCGACGGCGCCGAACTGGCCGCCCCGGTGCTGCTCGCGCCGCCGCGCGGCGTGCGGGTGCTGTTCTCCAAGCCGGGCGTCACCGCCGACGAGCTGATCCGCCAGCTGGTGCGCGCAGAGCCGCCGGGCCGGCCCGTCATCGTCGCCTCCACCGACCGCGAGGTCGCCGACGGAGTGGCCCGCGCCGGCGCGCGCCCGGTCGCCTCCGCGATGCTCCTCAAGCGGCTCGCGTAACCCTCTTCCTCACAGGGCTTACCTCACGCATCCTGCGCATCCGTCCCCCGTGCAACGTACGGGATCTATGCCCGAATTGACGGAACCGTCACGCAACGTAGCGTCAATCGGACGTCACTGCAGGTGAGTTGGGACCGAATAAACGCCCTGTGACGGAGATTTTGTGCCCGGGGATTTGAACTGATCACAAGAGAATCACTATGGTCAGGCTTCGAACCCTCGCTCGCGCGATCACTCTCGAGAAGGAGCTCGTCTCCGTGGCGTCCCACCGTCGTCCCAAACAGCCGAGCCGCGCACGCGTGACTGTGCTCACCACCGCTGCCGCCGCCGCTGTCGTCATGAGCTCGCAGGCCGCCAACGCGGCGCCGAGCGAGAAGCCGAGCAAGGACGAGGTCAAGGCCAAGGTCGACAAGCTCTACGAGCAGGCGGAGCAGGCCACCGAGAAGTACAACGGCGCCAAGGAGAAGCAGGAGAAGCTCCAGAAGGAGATCTCCACGATCCAGGACAACGTCGCCAAGGGCCAGCAGGAGCTCAACGAGCTGCGCGACGGCCTCGGTTCGATGGCCAGCGCCCAGTACCGCAGCGGCGGCATCGACCCCTCCCTCCAGCTCTTCCTCTCCGCCGACCCGGACGACTACCTCGACAAGGCGTCCACGCTCGACCAGCTGAGCACCCAGCAGGTCGACGCGCTCAAGGAGATCCAGGCGAAGCAGCGCGAGCTCGCCCAGCAGCGCTCCGAGGCGTCCGAGAAGCTCAACGACCTCTCCGCCACCCGCACCGAACTGGGCAAGAAGAAGAAGGAAGTCCAGGGCAAGCTGTCCTCCGCGCAGAAGCTGCTCAACACGCTCACCGCGGCGGAGAAGCAGCAGCTCGCCGACGAGCAGAGCCGCGCCACCCGCACCAGCGAGCGCGACGCCCTCTCGGTGAACGTCCCGGCCGGCTCCGGCCGCGCCGCCGCCGCCTTCGCCGCCGCCCAGAGCAAGCTCGGCACCCCGTACGTCTACGGTGCCACCGGCCCGTCCTCCTACGACTGCTCCGGCCTCACCTCCTGGGCGTACGCGCAGGCCGGTGTCGGCATCCCGCGCACCTCCGAGGCGCAGACCGGCGCGGGCACCCGGATCTACTCCGTGAGCCAGCTCAAGGTCGGCGACCTGGTGTTCTTCTTCAACGACCTGCACCACGTGGGCCTCTACG
The DNA here is from genome assembly GCF_000718785.1 of Streptomyces sp. NRRL WC-3626. GTDB lineage: Bacteria > Actinomycetota > Actinomycetes > Streptomycetales > Streptomycetaceae > Streptomyces > Streptomyces edwardsiae. The sequence continues at coordinate 19,540 of NZ_JOCA01000030.1, forward strand.
CGGGCAACGGCCAGATCATCCACGCCCCCCGCACCGGCACCGTCGTCCGCTACGAGTCGATGAACACCATCGGCGGCCCCTTCATGTTCGGCGTCCGCGTCTGACACCTGTCCGCGTGCCCCCGAACGGGGGATTCGCAGCCGCGCCGATCTTCCCCACGCCCCGCCTCTGACGCAGGTCACAGGCGGGGCGTCACTGTGTGCACCGGACACGGCCAACGCTCCGGGCGTCGTCGTGACGGCTACTGTCTGCCGCGTTTCCCTGTCCGCCAGCGGAAGGAGCGCGGCTTCCCGTGGGGTCCCATCGCCGTAACGCACCCTCGTCCGGATCCGACCGGGGCGCCGTCGTCGCCCTCGGTCTGCTGTCGGCGGCGGCCACCGCCCTCGGCACCGTACCGGCCGCGGCCGCACCGCACGACGTCACCCGGGCCGACGTGGACCGCCTGTACCGGGAGGCCGAGAAGGCGACCGAGGCGTACAACGAGGCCGACGAGCGGGCCGACGCACTGCGCCGGCAGATCGCCGCCGCCCAGGACGGCATCGCCCGGCAGCAGCAGCGCGTCAACACCATGCGGGAGTCGCTGGGCTCACTCGCCGGCGCCCAGTACCGCTCCGGCGGCCTCGACACGGCGCTCACCCTGCTGCTCTCCGACGATCCCGAGGACTACCTGGAGAGGGCCGCCGTCCTGGACCGGATCACCGTCCATCAGGCCGGTGAGCTCAGGAGGCTGCGCGCCGCCCTGCGCTCCCTCGCCCAGGACCGCGCGGAGGCGGCCGGGAAGCTCGGCGCGCTGGAGAAGAGCCGCGAGGACGTCGCCGCGCACAAGCGGGCCGTCGAGCGCAAGCTCACCGAGGCCCGCCGGCTGCTCGGCTCCCTCCCGGCCGGTGAACGCGCCGCCTGGGACCGCGCCTCCCGCTCCGCGCGCGCGGACCTGCTCGGCCCCGCGGTCCCCGCGTCGGGCCGCGCGGCGGCCGCCGTCGCCGCCGCCCGCTCCGCGCTCGGCAAGCCCTACGTATGGGGCGCCAACGGCCCCACCGGATTCGACTGCTCCGGACTGACCCAGTGGTCGTACGCACAGGCCGGGGTCGCGCTGCCGCGCACCTCGCAGGCCCAGCGGTACGCCGGCCGGCAGGTCCCGCTGTCCGAGGCGCGCCCCGGTGACCTGGTCGTCTACCGCTCCGACGCCAGCCATGTCGGCATGTACATGGGCAACGGCCAGGTGATCCACGCGCCCTATCCCGGCGCCCCGGTGCGCTACGACCCGGTCGGGATGATGCCGGTCTCGTCGGTCACCAGGGTCTGACCGCACCGGCCCGGCACCCGTACCCTCGAAAGGTGGCTGGTCGAAGGCGGGTGCCGGGTGCGTCGGTGATGGCGCTGTGTCTGCTCCTCGTCGCCCTCGTGGGGTGCGGGGCGGGGCCGGCCGTCGACGCCGCCCGCGCGGAGGTCCAGGCCGTCCTCGACCGGCGCGCGGAGGCCGTTCTCGACCGTGACCCGGCCGCGTACGCCCGTACCGGCACCCGGGCCGGGTTCGACAACCTGCGCGCCGTGCCGCTCGCGGACTGGTCGTACCGGGTCACCGCCCTGGACCGCACCGGCGACACCGCCACCGCCTCCGCCGACCTGCGCTACCGCGTCGAGGGCTACGACGGGTCCCCGGTCACCACCGCCCGCTCGCTGAGCCTGAGCCGGGACGGGGACGGCCGCTGGTACGTCGACTCCGACCGGCCCGCGCAGAAATCCGGCCAGCAGTTGTGGGACCAGGGCGCCGCCCGCGCCGTACGCGGTGAGCGGAGCCTGGTCCTGGGCGTCGGGCAGCCCGACGACAAGCTGCGGGAGTACGCCGGGCTGGCCGACCGCGCCGTACCCGCCGTGTCCGACGCGTGGGGGCCTCGGTGGGCCGGGCGCGTGGTCGTGCTCGTCCCGGAGACCCTGGAGGGCATGGCGGGCCTGCTGGGCTCGCCCGCCTCCTCCTACCGGGGCATCGCGGCGGTCACCACGGGCACCACCGGCGAGGACGGCCCGGCACCGGCGGACCGGGTCATCGTCAACCCGGACGCCTTCGGACTGCTGGGCGACTCGGGCCGGCAGATCGTCCTCACCCATGAGACGACCCATGTCGCCACCCGCGCCCACACCTCCGCCGCGACCCCGCTGTGGCTGTCCGAGGGCTTCGCCGACTGGGTCGGCTACCGCGGCAGCGCCCGCACCCCCGCCGAGACCGCGCCGGAACTCGCCCACGCGGTGACCAGCGGCGAGGTTCCGGCCGGACTCCCCGAGGACGAGGACTTCGGCTTCACGGGCGACGCGGACCGGCTGGCCCGCGCGTACGAGAGCGGCTGGCTGGCCTGCCGCCTCATCGCGACCCACTGGAGCGAACAGCACCTGATCGACTTCTACCGGGCAGTCGGCGCCCACGAGGACCGCGAAGGCGCGGTGGAATCAGCAATGCACAGCGTCCTGAACACCACCCGAGAAGCCTTCACAGCCAAATGGCACCAGTACATGAAAACCACCCTCCCCTAACCCCACCCACCCTCCGCGGTCCCCGCCCTCCGCGCGCCCCGCCAGCCGCATCCCTTCGCGTGCCCCGCCCTCCGCGCGCCCGCGTGCCCCGCCAGCCGCGGGCAGTCGTGCCGCTGGGGCGGCACGGGTGGGCGCGACGGCACCCCGTGAGCGCCGGGCCGCGCGAAGTCCCCCCGGCCCACACCGACGTGCGGCGCCGCGCAATCGCCCCGCCAATCCTCAGGGCCCCCGGCCCTCGACACCGCACGGGTGGGCGCGACGGCACCCCGTGAGCGCCGGGCCGCGCGAGCACCCCCCGGCCCACACCGACGCCGGCGTCAGGACGACACCGGCGACTCCGCCGCACGCGCGACCGCCCGCACAGAAGAGCCCCGCCCCGGCACCGTCGCAGACCACAGCACCCGCCCCGCCACAACAGCCGCGGCCACCAGCAACCCATTACGGGACACCAGCAGCGCGACACCGAGCGCATCGCTCGCCACCACATGCCCGAACCACACCGGAAACTCCAGCACCGTCACCAGCGAAGCCCCCAGCACCAGCACAACCGGCACCCCCATCCGACTCCCGCGAAAACAGAGGCACACCCCCGCGAGCCCCACCAGCCACACCATGTACTGCGGACTGATCACCCGACTCGTCGCCGTGAACAACAGCACCGCCACGAACGCCGCGTCAGCGACCCCGCACGCGGAAAGCCGGCCGGCCCGCACCCGCCACCACACCAGCCACCCCAACGCACCCCCGCTCAGCAGCAGCGCCCCCGTACTCACCCACCCCACATACGGCCCCAGAAACTCCACCGAGCCGTAGTTCAGCAGCACCTGCCCCTCCCACCCATGGTGCCGGGCCACATGAAAGACCAGCGCCCCCAGCGACTCCACCTCCGTCCCCCGATCCCGCTGAAACCCGAGAAACGCGAACGCCCCCGGCATCAGCACGGCGAACACCCCGGCCACCCCCACGGCGGTCCCCACCGCCCACACCCACGCCCCCCAGCGCCGTACCCCGACCAGCAACAGCGCCGGCCAGACCTTCACCACGGCCCCGAACCCCACGAGCACCCCCGCCAGCCGTGGATGGCGGACGGCCGCCAGCAGCGCCGCCACGGCGACCGCGGTCACCATCACGTCGTAGCGCGCGTACACCGTCGGCCCGAGCAGCGGCACCCCCACCACCCACACCCACGCCCCGCGCGCCGACCGCCCGGCACCGCGCCCCCCGTGCAGCAGCAGCCCCAGCGTGACCAGGTCGGCGACGAGCGCCAGCACGAAGAACGCGGTGGCGTACTCCAGGAAGGGCAGCAGCCCGGGGGAGAGGACCGCCAGCGCCGCGGCGGGCGGATACTGCCAGGTGACGTCCTCCAGCGGAAACGTCCCGGTGCGCAGGACGTCGTACCAGCCCCGGTAGATCACCGACACGTCGGTGGTGACGTCCGGCCCGGGGAAGGCGATCACCTTCAAAACGCACAGCAGCAGCGCGGCCCGCGTCAGTCCCCACAGAAGCAGCAGCCCGGCGAGGGAGCCCCGTACGGCCGTCGTCCTCATGTGCTCCCTGCCCGTCCGGTGTGGGGGTCCGTGCGCAGCCATGATGTCCCGGACTCCTGTGCACGTGCCACGGAACGCCGCCGTGGCGGACGCCGTACCCCCCGTTCGGTAGGGTCGGCGACGATGCACAAGACCTTGATCGTGACCAACGACTTCCCGCCCCGCCCCGGCGGCATCCAGGCGTTCCTGCACAACATGGCGCTACGGCTCGACCCCGAGCAGGTGGTCGTCTACGCGTCCACCTGGAAGCGCTCCCGGGAGGGTGCCGAGGCGACCGCGGCCTTCGACGCCGAGCAGCCCTTCACCGTGGTACGCGACCGTACGACGATGCTGCTGCCCACTCCTGCCGCCACCCGGCGGGCCGTGGGACTGCTGCGCGAGCACGGGTGCACGTCGGTGTGGTTCGGGGCGGCGGCGCCGCTCGGCCTGATGGCGCCGGCACTGCGCCGCGCGGGCGCCCGGCGGATCGTCGCCACCACGCACGGCCACGAGGCCGGCTGGGCCCAGTTGCCCGCCGCACGCCAACTCCTGCGCCGTATCGGCGAGTCCACGGACACGATCACCTACCTGGGCGAGTACACGCGCTCCCGGATCGCCACCGCGCTCACCCCCGAGGCGGCCTCCCGGATGGTGCAACTGCCACCCGGCGTCGACGAGAAGACCTTCCACCCCGGCTCGGGCGGCGACGCCGTACGCGCCCGCCTCGGGCTGACCGACCGCCCGGTGGTCGTCTGCGTCTCCCGGCTGGTGCCGCGCAAGGGGCAGGACACGCTGATCCGGGCGATGCCCGCGATCCTGGCCGCCGAACCGGACGCCGTCCTGCTGATCGTCGGCGGCGGCCCCTACGAGCAGGACCTGCGCAAGCTCGCCGCCGTCACCGGCGTCGCCGACTCCGTACGCTTCACCGGCTCCGTCCCCTGGTCCGAGCTGCCCGCCCACTACGGCGCCGGCGACGTCTTCGCCATGCCCTGCCGCACCAGGCGCGGGGGCCTGGACGTCGAAGGACTCGGCATCGTCTACCTGGAGGCCTCGGCGACCGGCCTTCCTGTCGTCGCCGGCGACTCCGGCGGCGCCCCCGACGCGGTCCTCGACGGCGAGACGGGCTGGGTCGTCCCCGGCGATTCCCCCGCCCAGACGGCGGACCGCATCACAACCCTCCTCGCCGACAGGGAACTCCGCCGGCGAATGGGCGAACGGGGCAGGGAATGGGTGGAACAGAAATGGCGCTGGGACCTACTGGCCGAACACCTCAAGAACCTTCTCTGAAGGGCCGAAGGCGGCGGGACTCCTCCGGCGAGATCGACTCCCTCAGGGGCGCGGGGAACTGCGCGACCAGCCACATCGCACCCGCCCACGGCGCCATAGTCGCACCCCGAACCGCGCCCCACCACCGACTACTTGGCGTAGATCGCCTCGATCTCATGAGCGTAGTCCTTGACCACGACATTCCGCTTCAGCTTCAGCGACGGAGTCAAATGCCCGGACTCCTCGGTGAACTGAGCCGGCAGAATCCGGAACTTCCGCACGGACTCCGCCTTGGAAACCGCCGAGTTCCCGTCATCGACGGCCGTCTGAATCGCCGCGTTCAATTCGGGATCCTCGCTCAGCGAAGCCGCCGTCGACCCCGCCGGCTTCCCGTGCTCCGCGGCCCAACGCCCCAGGAACTCCTCGTCGATGGTGACCAGCGCGCCCACGAACGGCCGCCCGTCGCCCACGACCATGCACTCCGCGACCAGCGCGTGCGCCCGGATCCGGTCCTCGATGACCGCCGGGGCGACGTTCTTGCCGCCCGCCGTCACCAGTATCTCCTTCTTGCGGCCGGTGATCCGCAGATAACCGTCCTCGTCCAGGGTGCCGATGTCCCCGGTGTGGAACCAGCCGTCGGCCAGCGCCTCGGCGGTCGCGGCCGGGTTGTTCCAGTACTCCTTGAACAGGTGCTCGCCGTGCAGCAGCACCTCGCCGTCATCCGCTATCCGCACGACCGACCCGGGCAGCGGCTGGCCGACCGTGCCGATCTTCTGCCGGTCCCACGGGTTGAACGCGGTCGCCGCGCACGACTCGGTGAGGCCGTAGCCCTCCAGCACGCTGAAGCCGATCCCGCGGAAGAAGTGGCCCAGGCGCTCGCCCAGCGGGGCACCGCCCGAGATGGCGTACTCGCCGCGCCCGCCCAGCACCGCGCGCAGCTTGCCGTAGACCAGCTTGTCGAACACCTTGTGCTTGACCTTCAGACCGACCGACGGCCCGGACGGTGTGTCCAGCGCCCGGCTGTAGGCGATCGCCGTGTCCGCCGCCTTGTCGAAGATCTTGCCCTTGCCGTCGGCCTGCGCCTTGGCCCGTGCCGAGTTGTAGACCTTCTCGAACACGCGCGGCACACCGAGGATCAGCGTGGGGCGGAACGCGGCCAGCTCGTCGGTGAGGTTCTTGATGTCGGGCAGACAGCCCAGCTTGATCGGCGCCATCATGGGCGCGATCTGCACCAGCCGCCCGAAGACGTGCGCGAGCGGCAGGAACAGCAGCACCGAGCACTCGCCCGTGCGGAACAGCGGCCGCAGCCGCTCCACGATGTTGCCGCACTCGGCGAAGAAGCTGCGGTGGGTGAGCACACAGCCCTTGGGCCGGCCGGTCGTACCGGAGGTGTAGACGATGGTCGCCGGGTCGTCCGCCTTCGCGAAGGAGCTGCGCTCCTCGACCGTCCGGTCCGTGACGTCCTGGCCGAGCCGGTCCAGCTCCCCGATCGCGCCGGCCTCGATCTGCCACAGGTTCTTCAGCGCGGGCAGCCGGTCGCGTACGGACTCCACGGCCGCCGCGTGGGCGTCGAGCTCCACGAAGCAGGCGGTGGCGCCGGAGTCGCTGAGGATCCACGCCACCTGCTCCGGCGAACTGGTCTCGTAGACCGGCACGGTCACCGCGCCGGCGCTCCAGATGGCGAAGTCCAGCAGCGTCCACTCGTAGCGGGTGCGGGACATCAGGCCGACCCGGTCGCCGGGCTGCACACCGGCGGCGATCATGCCTTTGGCGGCCGCCCGCACCTCCGCCAGGAAGGTGGTCGCCGTCACGTCCTGCCAGGTCCCGCCCACCTTGCGGGCGATGACGGCGACATCGGGGTGCTGCGCGGCGTTTCTGCGGACGATGTCGGTCAGATTGCCGTCCGCGGGGACCTCGTACAGGGCCGGAAGGCTGAACTCGCGCAAGACTGCTGCTCCTCTTAGGGCGCCGGCGCCACGACGTTGTGCGATGCGACGACGGTGCGGTCCAAGGCTCGGGCGGGTGCTCGCGGATTCACATGTTGAAATCCTGAGCACGACTGGACTGCCCGGACGTTACCCGCCGGTATGGCTTCTACGACAGGGGGTCCCCGCGAGATGTTCGCTGCGTCACACGGGTTGGTGTTTCATTGCGCACAGTAGTCCACCCCTGAACCGCCGGGCCAGTAACCGCAGGTAGGCACGCCATTGTTCACGCATGCCGCACACGCTTACCCTTGATCGCCATGGCATCCACACCAGGCGGAAACCGGCGGAGAAGCGTCCATGTGGTCAGCGACGTGCACGGCAACGCCCGTGACCTCGCCCGGGCCGGCGAGGGCGCCGACGCCCTGATCTGCCTGGGTGACCTGGTGCTCTTCCTGGACTACGCCGACCACTCCCGGGGCATCTTCCCCGACCTCTTCGGCCGGGAGAACGCCGACCGCATCGTGGAGCTGCGCACCGCCCGGCGCTTCGAGGAGGCGCGCGAGTTCCAGCGCGGGCTGTGGGAGGGCATCGGCATGGACAAGGCCGCGGCCATCGAGAAGGCGGTGCGCAAGCAGTACGCCGAGCTGTTCGCCGCGTTCCCCACCCCGACGTACGCGACCTACGGCAATGTCGACATGCCGCCCCTGTGGCCCGAGTACGCGGGCTCCGGCATCACCGTGCTGGACGGACAGCGGGTGGAGATCGGCGGCTGGACCTTCGGCTTCGTCGGCGGCGGGCTGCGTACGCCGATGCGGACGCCGTACGAGATCGGTGACGAGGAGTACGCGGCGAAGATCGAGGCCGTGGGCGAGGTCGACGTGCTGTGCACGCACATCCCGCCGGAGGTGCCCGAGCTGGTCTACGACACCGTCGCGCGCCGCTTCGAACGCGGCAGCCGTGCCCTGCTGGACGCCATCCGCCGCACCCGGCCCCGCTACTCCCTGTTCGGACACGTCCACCAGCCGCTGGCACGGCGGATGCGGATCGGCGCCACCGAGTGCGTCAACGTGGGCCACTTCGCGAGCCGCGGGCGGCCCTGGCGGCTGGAATGGTGACGATGCCCCAGGTCGGGTGAGTTGCGCCGGTGGGGCGCGCGATAGCCTTCCCCCGCACGACGACTACCGGCCCGCATCTGGAGGAGCCACGGCGATGGCGGAATACACCAGCTCGAGCATCACGATCGAGGCGGCGGCGGCCGACGTGATGGGGGTGATCGCCGACTTCGCCCGCTACCCGGACTGGACGGGTGAGGTGAAGGAGGCGGAGGTCCTCGCGACCGACGCCGAGGGCCGCGCCGAGCAGGTGCGCCTCGTCATGGACGCCGGCGCGATCAAGGACGACCAGACCCTCGCCTACACCTGGACCGGCGCGCACGAGGTCTCCTGGACCCTGGTGAAGTCCCAGATGCTCCGCTCCCTCGACGGCTCGTACACCCTCACCCCCACCACCCCGGGCACCACAGAGGTCACGTACCGCCTCACGGTCGACGTCAAGATCCCCATGCTCGGCATGATCAAACGCAAGGCGGAAAAGGTCATCATCGACCGAGCCCTGGCAGGCCTGAAAAAGCGAGTGGAATCCCCCACGAAGTAACCGCGCCGCCGGGGCGACGCTCACCCCCGCGGCCCCTGCGGGCGCCCGCGCCGCCGTCACGCGGCCCACCACGCGCCGCGTAACTGCGGGCACCCGCGCGCCGTAACTGCGGGCACCCGCGCCGCCCCGCCCCTGCGGGCACCCGCGCCGCGTAGCTGCGGGCATCCGCGCCGCCCCGCCCCTGCGGTCATCCGCACCACCGTCACGCGGCCCACCGCTCGCCCCGCCCCTGCGGGCGCCCGCGCCGCGTAACTGCGGGCAATCGTGCCGCTGGGGCGGCACGGGTGGGCGCGGCGGCACCCCGCGAACGCCGGGCCGCGCAACACCCCCCGCCCGCCTCCACTACCGTTCACCCCCATGCGCACCCTCCTGATCACGGGCCCCGGCGGCAGCGGCCGCACCACGACCGCCGCCGCCACCGCGCTGGCCGCGGCCCGCGAGGGCACCCGCACCCTGCTCCTCGGCACCGACCCCACCGACCCCACCGACCCCGCCGACCCCACCGACCCCCTCCACTCCGCACTGGGCGCCGAGACCACCCCCCACCTCACCACCCGCCGCATCGACCCCGACACCACCGCCCGGGAAGACCTCACCGCCCTCCAGACCCGCGCCGCCCCCGCCCTCGACCTCCTCGGCACCCCCCGCCTTGACCCCGAGGAATTCACCCCCCTCCCCGGCGCCGAGGAACTCGCCATCCTCCGCGCCCTGCGCGACGCCGCACTCGACGACTCGTACGACCTCCTCGTCGTCGACCTCCCGCCCACCCCCCGCGCCCTCACCCTCCTCGCCCTCCCCGAAGAGCTCCGCCGCTACCTCCGCCGCCTCCTCCCGCCCGAGCGCCAGGCCGCCCGCGCCCTGCGCCCCATGCTCGGCCGCCTCGCCGGCGTCCCCATGCCCGCCGAGTGGCTGTACGAGACGGCAGCCCGCCTCGACCTCCAACTCGCCGCCGTCGAGGCCGTACTCGCCGACCGCGGCACCGTCGTACGCCTGGTCGCCGAACCGGGCCCGGCCGGCGCCGACGCCGTACGCACCGCCACCCTCGGCCTCGCCCTGCGAGGCCTGCGCACGGACGCGCTGATCGCGAACCGCGTCCTCCCGGAGAGCGACCCGGACAGCTGGCTCGCCGGCCCCGTCGCCCAGCAGCGCAAGACCCTGGACGAGTGGCGTCAGTCGTACGACGTCCACCCGGTGGCCCACCTCGGCCGCGACCCCCGGGGCGCCGACGACCTCGCCGCCCTCGCCGTACCCCCCGCCCCGACCGGGTCCGGCACCGTCACCTGGCCGGTCACCGACCACCTCGCCGACGACGACGGCGTCCTGGTCTGGCACGTCCCCCTCCCCGGCGCCCGCCGCGACGAGCTCGACCTGGTCCGGCGCGGCGACGAGATCGTCGTGACCGCGGGACCGTTCCGCCGCACCGTCCCGCTGCCCTCCGCCCTGCGCCGCTGCACCGTCGCGGGCGCGGCCCTGCGCGACGGCGAACTCCGTATCCGGTTCCGTCCGGATCCGGCACTGTGGCCGCGCACCCGCTGAACCGGCACCGGCCGTTCGGGTACCGTCGACAGTGCCACCCGCAGTCAGGAGCCCGTCATGAGCGAACAGCTCCCCCCGTCCGACGACGCAGGGGACGAGATCGTCGAGAAGCCGGCGGAGGACGTACGGGCGGCCCCCACGGAAGCCGAGGCCGCGGCCGAGACCCACGCCGACGCCTGGGCGACCGCCGCCGCCGAGGACCTGGAGGCGGAGAAGGCCCGCCGCCGCGCCGAGTACGGACCGCCCCCCGGCTCCGCCGCCGAGGAGCTGAAGAAGCTCGTCGACACGATCGCCGACAAGCTCTCCGGCCTGCAGTCCCCGCTGCTCGGCGCGGTCGCCGGGCCGGCCGCGCAGCAGGTGGTCCGGCAGGTCGTCCAGCAGGCGAAGGCCGCCGTCGAACCCGTCATCGAACGCAACCCGGACGTCTTCGACCACCTCGCCGCCGCCGGCAGCGAACTGCTCGCCGCCTACCGCTCCGCCGTACAGGACCAGGAGCGCCGCTGGACGGCCCGCGAGTCCGGCCCCCGCGACCCCGAAGAGCGCCGGGACCGGGGCGACGACCCCGGAACGGGCCCCGGCGAGCGCATCGACCTGGACTGACACCGCGTTCCCCGGCGGGGTTCCCATGGTCCCGCCGGACCGTTCACCGTACGGACGCACGGCCCTCGCGGGCAGCGCCTCGGGTACCGTTGGCGGTAGCGGGGCTCGACCGAAACTGAGGGATTCATGGGACTCACCATCGGCGTCGACATCGGCGGCACGAAGATCGCGGCCGGCGTGGTCGACGAGGAAGGCAACATCCTCTCGACCCACAAGGTGCCGACACCGGGTACGCCCGAGGGCATCGTGGACGCCATCGCCTCCGCGGTGGAGGGAGCGCGCGCCGGGCACGACATCGTCGGCGTGGGCATCGGTGCGGCCGGATACGTCAACCGCCAGCGCTCCGAGGTCTACTTCGCCCCCAACATCCACTGGCGCAACGAGCCGCTCAAGGAGAAGGTCGAGGCCCGCACGGGACTCCCGGTCGTCGTGGAGAACGACGCCAACGCGGCGGCCTGGGGCGAGTACAAGTTCGGCGCGGGCGCCGGCCACCGCAACGTCATCTGCATCACGCTCGGCACCGGCCTCGGCGGCGGCATCATCATCGGCAACAAGCTGCGCCGCGGCCACTTCGGCGTGGCCGCCGAGTTCGGCCACATCCGCATGGTGCCCGACGGCCTGCTGTGCGGCTGCGGCTCGCAGGGCTGCTGGGAGCAGTACGCCTCCGGCCGCGCCCTCGTCCGCTACGCCAAGCAGCGCGCCAACGCCACCCCGGAGAACGCGGAGACGCTGCTCTCCCTCGGCGACGGCACGCCCGACGGTATCGAGGGCAAGCACATCTCCATGGCCGCCCGCCAGGGCGACCGGGTCGCCGTCGACTCCTACCGCGAGCTGGCCCGCTGGGTCGGCGCCGGCCTCGCCGACCTGGCCTCCCTCTTCGACCCCTCCGCGTTCATCATCGGCGGCGGCCTCTCCGACGAGGGCGAACTGGTCCTCGGCCCGATCCGCAAGTCCTACAAGCGCTGGCTGGTGGGCAGCAACTGGCGCCCCGTCGCCGAAGTCCTCGCCGCCCAACTGGGCAACAAGGCGGGCCTGGTCGGCGCGGCGGACCTGGCCCGGGAGCCCGACCCGGTGATGTGACACCCCTGCCTCCACGCACGGCCGCGCCCGCCTGATCCCCTCCGGGGACGGCGGGCGCGGCCGTGACCGCCCTCAAGTGCCCGCCGCTGTATGTTGATCCGCATGGCGACGACTCCGCTGCTGCCCGACTCCCGGACCGAGTCCGACGGTTCGGCCGTCATCCGGGTGCTCAGCTACAACATCCGTTCGATGCGCGACGACACCGGCGCGCTCGCTCGGGTGATCATCGCCTGCGCTCCCGATCTGGTCCTGCTCCAGGAGGCACCGCGGTTCTTCCGCTGGCGCAAGAAGCTGGCCCGGCTCGCCTCGGAAACGGGACTCGTCGTCCTGTCCGGGGGTGCCACCGCCGCCGGGCCCGCGATCCTGTGCTCGCTGCGGGCCACCGTCGAGCGGACCGAGGATGTGCTGCTGCCGCTCACACCGGGGCAGCACCGCCGTGGGTTCGCCACCGCCGTCGTACGGTTCGGGGGTGCGCGCATCGCGGTGCTGAGCTGTCACCTCTCGCTGGAGAAGAGCGAGCGGTACGCGCAGGGCGGGATGCTGCTGGACCGGCTCGCCGGGATGGGTGCCGAGCACGCCGTCGTGGGCGGTGATCTGAACGAGCGGCCGGACGGGCGTACCTTCCGGCGGCTCACCGAGTCGCTCACCGACTGCTGGGACGCCGCTCCCTGGGGCGGTGAGCACACCTGGACCCGCGACGAGCCGCACCGGCGGATCGACGCCCTGTTCGTCGGCAAGGGCGTCGAGGTCCTGGGGTGCGGCGTGCCGGTCGGGCAGCCCGGCGTGAGGGAGAGCGACCTCGCGGCGGCCACGGATCACCTTCCGGTGCTGGCCGCCCTCCGGGTGCCCGCCGTCTGACCGGCGTCAGACCACCGCGCCGCGCCCCGGGTCGTCCTCGTCCTCGTCGTCCGTGCGCATCCGCATCACCAGCGTGACGAAGCCGCCCAGGAAGCCGCCGATGCACAGGGTGGTCAGCCACCAGGACATCTCCCAGCCGAGCAGTACCGCCAGCAGAAGCAGCAGCGGGCCGCCCAGCACCCCCAGCCAGGCGAACCTCGACGTGACGTCGACGTCCGGCAGCGGGGGAGGCTCCGGCGGGACGAAGTGGCCCTCGTCGGTCTCGTCGAGATCATCGTCCGAGGGCTCCGGCACGCTGTAGTCGCGCGGTCCGCCGACCCCGGGCGCGAAGGAGACGGAGCCGCCCAGCGGCTTGGCCGGCTTCTCCTCGGCCTTCCGTGTCGTCGTCGTCCCCGCCTCGCCGTCGTTGGTCTCCGGCTCCAGCAGGGCCAGATCCTCGACGGACTTGAACGGCTTGGCGCCCGGCGGGTCCGGCGGCTCGTCGCCGTACCCGGCGACGATCGCCTCCCACGCGGCGGACTCGTCGAAGGGGACCCCCTTCTCCTCCGGCTCACGGCCTTCACGGCCTTCACGGCCCTCGCGGTCCTCGCGGTCCGAGTCGTGCTCAGCCACCTGCGGTCGTCCCTTCCTTGCCGAGACCCGGCTCCCTGACGGCGCCGGGCGTCAGCCGGCCGATGAACGCGGTGCTCTCCTCGAAGATCCGCTCCGCGTCATAGTCCAACGTCGCCACGTGGTAGCTCTGTTCCAGCAGGATCTCCGTGATGTCCGTCGACGACACCCGGCCGAGGATCCGCGCCGAGTCCGCGGGCGGCACCACATGGTCCTGCGGGCTGTGCAGCAGCAGCAACGGCTGGGTGACCTGGGGCAGCTCGCCGTCGACCAGCCGGAAGAAGTTCCGCAGCGAGTGCGCCGCGTGCAGCGGCACCCGGTCGTAGCCGAGCTCCCTGCTCTGCGGCTTCGCGATGTCGCTCGCGATGCCCTTCGTCGCCGGGACGAGATGGCGCAGTACGGGGAGGGCGTGCGCGGCCACCCCGTGCATCCTGTTGGCGGGGTTGACGAGTACGACGCCCCGGAGCGCGTCACCGTGCCGTGCCGCCAGCCGCAGCGCCAGCGCGCCGCCCATCGACAGACCGGCGACGAAGACCCGCTCACGGCGCTCCAGCAGCAGCCGCAGCTCGCGGTCCACCTCCGCGTACCAGTCCTGCCAGCCGGTGACCCCGAGGTCCTGCCAGCGGGTGCCGTGCCCGGGCAGCAGCGGCAGTGAGACGGTCAGACCGCGGGCGGCGAGATGCTTCGCCCACGGGCGCAGCGACTGAGGCGAACCGGTGAAGCCGTGGCAGAGGAGGACGGCGGTCTCCCCGCCCTCGTGGCGGAACGGCTCGGCTCCGGGCAGGAGCGGCACCTTCGGCCTCCTGTTCGTAGGAAGGTCTGGCACGTCAGGGTGATCGCGGCACGCGCCGCACAAGGGTTGCAGGACCTTCACCGTACGCGACCGCACTGACACCGACCAGGGCCGTCGGACCCTTTGACGGCGCTCCGGGATATGGTCTGACCAACACGCACGGGAGGCACTCGGTTGTTGTACGGCACGATGAAGGTCGCCATCGGAGGGCCGCTGAAGCTCGCGTTCAGGCCCTGGGTGGAGGGCCTGGAGAACATCCCCGCCGACGGACCGGCCATCCTGGCCAGCAACCACCTGTCGTTCTCCGACTCCTTCTTCCTGCCTGCCGTGCTGCACCGCAAGGTCACCTTCATCGCCAAGGCCGAGTACTTCACCACACCGGGGATGAAGGGCCGGCTGACGGCCGCCTTCTTCAAGGGCGCGGGTCAGCTCCCGGTGGACCGGTCCGGCGCGCGCGGCGCCGGTGAGGCCGCGATCAAGAGCGGGATAGAGGTGCTGGAGCGCGGCGAGCTGTTCGGCATCTACCCGGAGGGCACCCGCTCGCCCGACGGCCGCCTCTACCGGGGCAAGCCCGGCGGTCTCGCGCGTGTGGCGCTGGCCACCGGGGCGCCCGTGATCCCGGTCGCGATGATCGACACGGAGAAGATCCAGCCGCCCGGACAGGTCATGCCGAAGCTGATGCGGCCCGGCATCCGGATCGGCAGGCCGCTGGACTTCACCCGCTACCAGGGCATGGAGCACGACCGTTTCGTCCTGCGCGCGGTGACCGACGAGGTCATGTACGAAATCATGAAGCTGTCCGGCCAGGAGTACGTCGACATGTACGCCACCGCCATGAAGCGTCAGCTCACGGAGGCGGCCAAGGCCGAGAAGGAAGCGGAGAAGGCGGCGAAGGCCGCACTCGCCCGCGCGGAGAAGGAACAGGCCGACAAACTGAAGGCCGCGATGGAGCAGACCGGCCGGGAGCAGGACGGGAGACCGTCCGGCCCGTAGACGTGGGCTCGGGGGAGTGGGGGACATGACCAGGCGCGAACGAGTCATGCGCATGTCGGTCGAGCAGCCGCTGTGGCGTGCGCTCACCGGCTACCGGATCCTCACCCTCCTCTACGCGATCGGCCTGTTCGCCACCGCCTACGAGACGTTCCCCCGCCCCTGGATCGCCGTCGGCTACTACATCGTCCTCGCGGTGTGGACCCTGGCCACCCTGCCCAGGACGGCGAGCGCCGCCGCCTGCACCAAACGCTTCCTCACCGCCGACCTGACCATCGCGCTCACCGGCATCCTGCTCACCCCGATCGCCGACGCGCCCGCACGCGTCGAGGCGGGCGGCCCGACCCTGCCGTCGATCTGGACCGCCGGATCGGTGCTCGCCTTCGCCATCAAGGGCGGCTGGCGCTGGGCGGCCCTCGCCTCCACCCTCGTCGCCGTCGCCAACCTGATCGAACGCGGCGGCCCCGCCCGCGACACCGTGCACAACGTGATCCTCGTCTGGGTCGCCTCCATCGCCATCGGCTACGTCGTCGAGGTCGCCCGCGCCTCCGAGCGCACCCTCGCCCGCGCCCTGGAGATCGAGGCGGCGACCAGGGAACGCGAGCGGCTCGCGCGGGACATCCACGACAGCGTGCTCCAGGTCCTGGCGATGGTGCAGCGGCGCGGCGCGGTGATCGGCGGTGAGGCGGCGGAGCTGGGCCGGATGGCCGGCGAGCAGGAGGTCGCCCTGCGCACCCTGGTCTCCGGCGGTCTCGTCCCCGTCACCCGCGCCTCCGAGGACACCGCCCAGGGAGCCGTCGTACGGGCCGTCGACGA
This sequence comes from Streptomyces sp. NRRL WC-3626, assembly GCF_000718785.1. Taxonomy (GTDB): domain Bacteria; phylum Actinomycetota; class Actinomycetes; order Streptomycetales; family Streptomycetaceae; genus Streptomyces; species Streptomyces edwardsiae. The sequence goes on from NZ_JOCA01000030.1 coordinate 35,721, forward strand.
GGACGACACCACCGGCGACGAGCCGGTCGACCTGCGGGTCCTCCTCGCCCCCTACGCCGGGGCCCTGGTCAGCCTCGCGGAGCCCGGAGCGCCGGTCCGGCTGCCGGCGCCCGCCGCGCGGGAGGTCGCCGCCGCCGTGGGAGCCGCCCTGGACAACGTCCGCGCGCACGCGGGGGAGCGAGCCCGCGCCTGGATCCTCGTCGAGGACGAACCGGACGAGGTGATCGTCACCGTCCGCGACGACGGACCCGGCATCCCCGACGGCCGGCTCGCCCAGGCCGAGGGCGAGGGCCGGCTCGGCGTGGCCCTCTCCATCCGGGGCCGGCTGCGCGACCTCGGCGGCAGCGCCGAACTGATCTCCGTACCGGGGCAGGGCACGGAGGTCGAACTGAAACTGCCCAAGGATCAGCTGGAAACGGACACGCGGCGGGGGAAGGCGGAACGGCGATGACGGACACCACGGAGGAGCGCGAGAACATCAGGGTCATGGTCGTCGACGACCACCCCATGTGGCGCGACGCCGTCGCCCGCGACCTGTCCGAGTCCGGCTTCGAGGTCGTCGCCACCGCCGGCGACGGCGAGCAGGCGGTGCGCCGCGCCAAGGCCGTCGCACCCGACGTCCTCGTCCTCGACCTCAATCTGCCCGGCAAGCCCGGCGTCCAGGTCTGCAAGGAGGTCGTCGCCGCCGGCCCCGCCGTACGGGTGCTGGTGCTGTCGGCGAGCGGGGAGCACGCCGACGTCCTGGAGGCCGTCAAGTCCGGCGCCACCGGCTACCTGCTGAAGTCCGCCTCCACCGAGGACCTGCGGGACGCGGTACGCCGTACGGCGGCCGGCGACCCGGTGTTCACCCCCGGCCTCGCCGGACTGGTCCTCGGCGAGTACCGCCGTCTCGCCTCCGAACCGGCCGGTGCCGCCCCCGGCTCCGGCGAACCGGGCGCGCCCCGGCTGACCGACCGCGAGACCGAGGTGCTGCGCCTGGTCGCCAAGGGTCTCAGCTACAAGCAGATCGCCGAACGCCTCGTCATCTCGCACCGCACCGTGCAGAACCACGTACAGAACACCCTCGGCAAGCTGCAGCTGCACAACCGCGTCGAGCTCGTCCGCTACGCCATCGAGCGCGGCCTCGACGACGAATAGGCCCAACGACCCCTCTCCGTCGAGGAATTGACCGTCCCGGCCATGTCGATGTGACCCGGATCACCCTTACCGTGCCAGGTGGGAACGAACGGCATTTCGGCAACCATGGCGAAGGGACACTTCCATGCGGGTCGGAGTACTGACCGGAGGCGGCGACTGCCCCGGGCTCAACGCCGTCATCCGGGCCATCGTCCGCAAGGGCGTCCAGGAGTACGGGTACGACTTCACCGGGTTCCGGGACGGCTGGCGCGGCCCCCTCGACGGGCGCACGATCCCCCTCGACATCCCCGCGGTGCGCGGCATCCTGCCCCGCGGCGGCACCGTCCTCGGCTCCTCCCGGACCAATCCGCTGAACGAGGAGAACGGCGTCCGCCGGATCAAGGACAACCTCGCCGCGCTGGGCGTGGACGCCCTCATCACCATCGGCGGCGAGGACACCCTCGGCGTCGCCACCCGCCTCACCGACGAGTACGGCATCCCGTGCGTGGGCGTGCCCAAGACCATCGACAACGACCTGTCCGCCACGGACTACACCTTCGGCTTCGACACCGCCGTCGGTATCGCCACCGAGGCCATCGACCGGCTGCACACCACCGCCGAGTCACATATGCGGGTCCTCGTGGTGGAGGTGATGGGCCGTCACGCCGGCTGGATCGCCCTCCACTCGGGGCTCGCCGGCGGCGCGAACGTCATCCTCATCCCCGAGCAGCCCTTCGACGTCGACCAGGTGTGCGCGTGGGTGACCTCGCGGTTCCGGGCGTCGTACGCGCCGATCGTGGTCGTCGCCGAGGGGGCCGTGCCGAGGGACGGCGACATGGTGCTCAAGGACCAGTCCCTGGACTCCTTCGGACACGTCCGGCTCTCGGGGGTCGGGGAGTGGCTGGCCAAGCAGATCGAGAAACGGACCGGCAACGAGGCCCGCACCACGGTCCTGGGGCACGTCCAGCGGGGCGGCACACCCAGCGCGTTCGACCGCTGGCTCGCCACCCGCTTCGGCCTCCACGCCATCGACTGCGTACGCGACGGCGACTTCGGCAAGATGGTCGCCCTGAACGGCACGGACATAGTCCGCGTCCCGATGGCCGCCGCCACGGCCCACCTGAAAACGGTGAACCCGACCCTCTACAAGGAGGTAGGAGTCTTCTTCGGCTGACCCCCGCCCCCACCGCCACCCACATGCCCACCCTCCGCGCCCCGCGCTTGCCGCACCCCCGCGGTCGCCGGCGTGCTCGCTCTCCGCGGTCGCCGGCGTGCTCGCTCTCCGCGGTCGCCGGCGTGCTCGCTCTCCGCGGGCAATCGTGCCGCAGGGCGGCACGGGTGGGCGCGACGGCACCCCGCGAGCGCCGGGCCGCGCGAACACCCCCCGCCCGGCCAGAACGCTCCCGCACTGCCCCATTGGGCCCAAGCCCACCCCCACCCACACCCGTATATTCACCACCACGGCACCACCACCCGCCCCACCCCCGGAGGGACCCCGTGGAGATCCTCGCCTTCGGCGCCCAGACCGACGAGAAGCCCCTCATCGAGCGAGCCTTCGAGGGCCACCACGACGTCCACGCCGTGGACGTCTTCCTCACCCCCGACACCGCCCCCATCGCCGCCGGCCACGAGATCATCTCCACCAGCGTCAACTGCGACCTCGGCCCCGCCGTGCTCGAGGCCCTCGCCGCAGGCGGCACCCGCATGGTCGCCCAGCGCTCCACCGGCTTCAACAACATCGACCTCGACGTGGCCGAACGCCTCGGCCTCACCATCGCCCGGGTCTCGTACTACTCCCCCCACTCGGTCGCCGAGTTCGCCTGGACCCTCGCCATGGCCGTCAACCGCCGGATCGTCCGCGCCTCCACCCGCACCCGCGACTTCGACTTCCGGCTCGACGGCCTGATGGGCCGCGACCTGCACGGCCGCACCGCCGGCATCCTCGGCACCGGAAAGATCGGCGAGGCGTTCACCCGGATCGCCCACGGCTTCGGCATGCGCCTGCTCGGCTGGGACGTCTCCGAGAACCCGGCCTGCCTGGACCTCGGCATGACCTACGTCCCCAAGGAGCAGCTTCTCGCCGAGTCCGACCTGATCAGCCTGCACGTCCCGCTGCTCCCCGCCACCCAGCACCTGATCGACGCGGACGCCCTGAAGACCATGCGGGACGACGCCGTCCTGGTGAACTCCAGCCGTGGCGGCCTCATCGACACCGCGGCCCTCGTCGCCGAACTGCGCGAGGGCCGCTTCACGGGCGTCGGCCTGGACGTGTACGAGGCGGAGGCGGGACTGTTCTTCCTCGACAGGTCCCTGGAGGCCGTCGACGACGACACCCTGGCCCGCCTCGTCACGTTCCCGAACGTGCTGGTCACGTCCCACCAGGCGTACTACACCGTGGACGCCGTGGGACAGATCGTGGCGACCACGGTCGGCAACGTCCTCGACTACACCGCCGGCCGCCGCTCGGAGAACGTGCTCGTCCCCCGCAGCTGACCCACCAGCTCCCCGACGATCGCCGCCCCGTTCAGGGTCAGTACCGACTCGGGGTGGAACTGCACCCCACCGAACCCGCGCCCCCGCAGTGCGTGCACCTCGCCGCCCGCCACACGGCTGACCTCGATGCCGTGCGCGGCCAGCTCCCGCGCGGTGTCGTCGTCGCAGCGCGCCACGAAGCTGTTGTAGAAGCCGACCGTCTCCGGCCGCCCGAACAGGTCGATCTCCGTCTGCGCCCCCTGGTACGGGACCTCCTTCCGTACGATCTCCAGGCCCAGCTCGGCCGCGATCAGCTCATGGCCGAGACAGACGCCGAGGACACCGTGCCGGTTCTCCCGCAGGACGTCGGCGGTCAGACCGCGCAGGAACCGCATCTTCGGGTCGGTGGTGTCGGACGGGTCACCGGGGCCGGGGCCCAGCACCAGGGGCCCCTCGTGCGCCAACACCGCCTCCCGCAGCCCTGGCTCGTCGTACCGCCGTACCGTCACGTCCAGCCCCGCCGCCCGCAGCACATGGGCGAGCATCGCGGTGAACGTGTCCTCCCCGTCGACGACCAGCGCGTGACCGGTCAGCGCGTCCGACCGCTCCTGCATCCGCAGCCAGAACGGCGCGAGCGACGCCCGCCGTCCGTCCAGCGCCGCCCGCACCCGCGGGTCGTCGGCCAGCCCCGGCCGTGCGGACTCCTCGCGCGGGCGCCCCGGCCGTACGCCCAGCGCGGCCAGCACCCCGGCCGCCTTGGCGTGGGTCTCCGCGACCTCGCCCGCCGGGTCCGAGCCGCGCACCAGGGTCGCCCCGACCGGCACCCGCAGCCGCCCGGCCGCGTCGATGTCGGCGGTGCGGATCAGGATGGGGGAGTCCAGCGTCTGGGCGCCGCCCTCGTCGCGGCCGAGGAGGGCGAGCGCGCCCGCGTAGTAGCGGCGCCCGCCCACCTCGTGCCGCTCGATCACCCGGCAGGCGTTCTGCACCGGGGAGCCGGTGACGGTCGCCGCGAACATCGTCTCCTTCAGCACCTCGCGCACGTCCAAGGAGGAACGGCCGCGCAGCTCGTACTCCGTGTGGGCGAGGTGCGCCATCTCCTTCAGCCGGGGGCCGACGACGACGCCGCCCATGTCGCCGACGGTGCACATCATCTTGAGCTCCTCGTCGACGACCATCGACAGCTCCTCGATCTCCTTGCCGTCGGCGAGGAACCCCAGCAGATGCTCGGGGCTCGGCCCCTCGGCCGGGTAGCGGTAGGTACCGCTGATCGGGTTCATCACGACCGTCCCGCCGGAGGCTCTGACATGCACCTCGGGGCTCGCCCCGACCAGTGTCCGCCCACCCGTGTGGACGACGAACGTCCAGTACGCGCCCCGCTCGCCCTCGAGGAGCCGCCGGAACAGCGCCAGCGCGTCGGCCCGTCCGAACCCCGGGATCTCACCCTCGTACGTCCGCCGGATCACGAAGTTGGCGCCCTCGCCCCGCCCGATCTCCTCGTCCAGGACCCGCCCGACGATCCGCGCGTACTCCTCGTCGCCGACGTCGAAGCCGCCGCCCGTCACCCGTACGTCATGGGAGGGGAGCCGGTCGAGCGCCTCGGCGAGCGGGATCTCGTACCGCTCCTCGGGCGTCAGCACCAGCAGCGGGGTGCCGTCGTCGCGGACGTCGAAGCCGCGCTCGCGGATCTGCCGGAAGGGGACGACGGCCAGACACTCGTCGGGCAGTTCGGCCAGGAGGTCCCGTGTGCCGACCGGGCCGATCAGCAGCTCGACCATGTCGTGGTCGTGGCCCGGGGTGCGGCGGCGCAGCAGGGCGAAGGGGCGATCGTCGTGCGGGAGCTGTGCCAGATCCATGGTGGGGGTCCTCGTCTCGTCGCTGTCATGAGCGTGAGGAACGGCCCCGGGAAACACCGAAGGCCGCCCCTCGGGCGGCCTTCGCGAAGTCTTGCGTACGCGCAGTCAGTGGGCCGCCGGAGAAGCGGGCCACCACCAGTTCTGGGTCGAGTGCGCGAACATGGCAGGCACGCTACACGATGCGGGACGTGACGCGTGCGGTCCCCGTCTCATTTGCTGAGCGCCGGAATGGACGGCCGATTCGACCGCGTACTGTGGGGCGTGTGACCGTAAACGCTGATTCTCAAAGCGTCGCCGCTCAGGCGACCTGGCGAAACCTGCCTGCGGCGCAGCAGCCCGAGTACCCGGATGCCGAGGCTCTGCGCGATGTGATCGCCGAGCTCGAGACGTATCCCCCGCTGGTGTTCGCCGGCGAATGTGACCAGCTGCGTGCGCGTATGGCGGCCGTCGCGCGAGGCGAGGCGTTTCTGCTCCAGGGCGGTGACTGTGCCGAGTCCTTCGACGCGGTGTCCGCCGAGCACATCCGGGCGAAGCTGAAGACCCTCCTCCAGATGGGCGCCGTCCTCACCTACGCCGCCTCCGTGCCCGTCGTGAAGGTGGGCCGGATCGCCGGCCAGTACTCCAAGCCGCGCTCCAAGCCGACCGAGACCCGCGACGGTCTGACGCTGCCCACCTACCGCGGCGACTCCGTCAACGGCTTCGACTTCACCGAGAAGGCCCGGATCCCGGACCCCGAGCGGCTGAAGCGCATGTACCACGCGTCGGCGTCCACGCTGAATCTGGTGCGTGCCTTCACCACCGGCGGCTACGCCGACCTGCGCCAGGTGCACGCCTGGAACCAGGACTTCGTGAAGTCGTCCCCGTCCGGCCAGCGCTACGAGCAGCTCGCCCGGGAGATCGACAACGCGCTGAACTTCATGCGGGCCTGCGGCACCGACCCGGAGGAGTTCAAGACCGTCGAGTTCTTCTCCTCGCACGAGGCGCTGCTGCTCGACTACGAGTCCGCGCTCACCCGCGTCGACTCCCGCACGGGGCAGCTGTACGACGTCTCCGGGCACATGGTGTGGATCGGCGAGCGCACGCGGCAGATGGACCACGCGCACATCGAGTTCGCCTCGAAGATCCGCAACCCGATCGGCATCAAGCTCGGCCCGACGACGACGGCCGAGGAGGCGCTGCAGTACATCGAGCGCCTCGACCCCGAGCGGGAGCCCGGCCGGCTGACCTTCATCGTCCGGATGGGCGCGGACAAGATCCGCGACAAGCTCCCCGAGCTGGTCGAGAAAGTCACCGCGTCCGGCGCCACCGTGGCCTGGGTGACCGACCCGATGCACGGCAACACGTTCGAGGCGGCCTCCGGTCACAAGACCCGCCGCTTCGACGACGTGCTCGACGAGGTGAAGGGCTTCTTCGAGGTCCACAAGGAGCTCGGCACCCACCCGGGCGGCATCCATGTGGAGCTCACGGGTGACGACGTCACCGAGTGCGTGGGCGGCGGCGACGAGATCTTCGTCGACGATCTGCACCAGCGCTACGAGACGGCCTGCGACCCCCGGCTCAACCGCAGCCAGTCGCTGGACCTGGCGTTCCTCGTCGCGGAGATGTACCGCGACCAGTAACGACCGGCCGGCTTCGGGGTGGGGCGCGTATCACATGGGATCGCGCCCCACCCCTCTTTTGTGCCTTTCGGGCGACAGGTAAGGTTAGGTTAGCCTCACCGATCAAGGGTCGGTACGGCACGACCCAGTACTCCGTCGGGAGGTGAACCGCGTGTTCGTCTGCAGTTGCTTCGGTGTGACCGAGGAACAGGTGAGGAGCCACGCGGACGCCGGAGCGTGCACGCCCCGGCAGATCGCCTCCGCCTGCAAGGCGGGCACCGACTGCGGTGGCTGCGTACGGCGCATCCAGGCACTGCTCGGCCGCGGCTCCTGTCCGCGCCGGCAGCTCATCGACCAGGGCGAGCCGCCGCTCACCGCGGAGCTTCCCGAAGCCGCCTGAACGGTCTAGTGGGTGGAGAAGCCGCCCGTTCCCGGACCCGACGCGTCCGGCTGTACCTGTTCCACGACCGTGGACAGGTACAGCGACTCGCCCAGCTTCTCGATCAGCTCCAGCTGGGTGTCCAGGTAGTCGATGTGGTGTTCCTCGTCGGCCAGGATGGCCTCGAAGATGTTGGCCGACGTGATGTCGCCCTTGGTGCGCATGACCTCCACGCCCCGGCGCAGCCGGTCGATCGCCTCGAGCTCGACCTCCCGGTCGGCCTGGAACATCTCGGTCACCGTCTGGCCGACCCGGACGTGGAACAGCCGCTGGTAGTTGGGCAGGCCGTCGAGGAGCAGGATGCGGTCGGTGAGCACCTCGGCGTGGCGCATCTCGTCGAACGACTCGGCGCGCGTGTACTGGGCGAGTTTCGTCCAGCCCTTGTGGTCCTGCAGCTTCGAGTGCAGGAAGTACTGGTTGATCGCCGTGAGCTCGGCGGTCAGCTGCTCGTTCAGGAATTCGATGACCTCGGGGTCGCCCTGCATCGCATGGGCTCCTTCCGCGCGGGGGAACTGGCAGGTTGGGCCGCATGATTCCACCGGCGGAGAAGATCGTCCAGTAAGTCTAGACTTAGTAAGTAAGTCCATGCTCAGTAAGCTATGTACCTGTTTGACCGAATCTGCCGGTCCCGGTTCAGAGGCATGGTCCCCGGTCTGTCAGGATGGAGACATGGGTCAGCCGGCGGAACGCGAAGCGGGGGAGCGCACAGCAGAAGGAGCGGCGCGGTCCGAGCTCCCGCCGGGGCAGCGGCTGCAGAAGGGCTGGCCGGTCACCCACTACGGACCGGTCCCGAAGTTCCGGCCCGAACGCTGGGAGTTCCGGGTCTTCGGCGCCACCGCCGACGGTGAGAAACACTGCTGGAACCACGAGGAGTTCACCGCCCTGCCGTACACCACGGTCGAGGCCGATCTGCACTGTGTCACCAAGTTCAGCATGGTGGGCGCCGAGTGGGGCGGCATCCCGGCGCGCACGGTCGTGGACCTCGCCCCGCCCGCCCCGGACGTCACCCATGTGATGGTCTGGGCGGAGTACGGCTTCAGCTCCAACCTGCGGCTCGCCGACTTCACTTCCGGGGGCGCCCTCTTCGCCACCCACAAGGACGGCGAGCTGCTCACCGCCGAGCACGGCTTCCCGCTGCGCCTGATCGTCCCCCATCTGTACGCCTGGAAGGGACCCAAGTGGGTGCGCGGTGTGGAGTACATGACCGCCGACCGCCGGGGCTTCTGGGAGGAGCGCGGCTACCACAACCTCGGCGACCCCTGGCAGGAGCAGCGCTACTCCTACCAGGAGGAGCCCGGGGACGGCCCCGAGCTCTGACCGCCGTACGGTCTCAGGCGTCCCGCAGCCGCTTCAGCCGCTCCACGTCCGCGGCGTGGCCCTCCTTGCCGCCGGGCGTCTCGATGACCAGCGGTACGCCCTCGGTCGCCGGGTGCCTCATCAGCGCCCGGAACGGGTCCTCGCCTATGTGGCCCGCGCCGATGTTGGCGTGACGGTCCTTGTGTGCGCCGACCACATCCTGGGAGTCGTTGGCGTGGATCAGCCTCAGCCGGCCCTCGCCGACCGTGTCCACCAGCAGGTCCAGCGTCTGGTGCATGCCGCTCGGCCCGGTCAGATCGTGGCCGGCCGCGAAGACATGGCAGGTGTCCAGGCAGACGCCCAGCTTCGGATGGGCGTCCAGCGCCTCGAAGTACGGTCCGAAGTCCCAGGTCCGTGAGCACAGCGAGGAGCCCTGGCCGGCCGTGGACTCCAGCAGCAGGAACGGGTCGTCGTCATGGGTCAGCTCGTCCAGCAGCGGCAGCATGTGCTCCCGTACCTGCTTCAGCGCCACCGACCGCTCCCTGCCGCCCGTGGCGCTGCCCGTGTGCACCACCACGCCCTGCGCGCCGATCTCCCGGCCGCGCCGCAGCGAGTGCCGCAGCGACTCCACGGACCGCTCGACGGTCGCCTCGGTGTGCGACCCGAAGTTGATCAGGTACGGGGCGTGCACGTAGGCCGGGATCGAGCCCTCCGCGCAGGCGGCGCGGAAGGCCTCGTCCTGCTTCGGGTTGCCTGCCGGGGTGGCCCAGCCGCGCGGGTTGGCGACGAAGACCTGCACGGTCTCCGCCTTCAGCTCACGGGCGTAGGACAGGCCGACGGAGTGCAGGCCGCCGGCCACGGGGACATGGCCGCCGACCGGGTTGCGGACGGGGCCGGACTGGTGACTCTTCACCCGTCAAGGGTGTCATGCGCGCCGGGGGTCCTGGTCAGCGGATCTCTATGGTTATCGTCGACCCCTTGGGCGCGGTGTCCCCGCCGTCCACGGACTGGCCCTTGACCGTGTCGCCGAACAGACCGAGGAGTCCGCGGTCCTCGTCCACCTGGAACCCGGCGTCCTCCAGCTTCTGCTTGGCCTCGTCCACACTGTCGCCGACCACGTCCGGCACCTCGATCATCTCGGGGCCCTTGGACAGGGTCAGCGTCACGGTGTCGCCCTCGGCGGCCCGGCCGCCCTCGCCCGGGTTCTGCCGGGCCACCTGGCCGGCGTCGAACTCCGAGTTCACCCGTTCGCCGGCGACCTCCACCTTGAGTCCCGCCTCCTCCAGCTCGGCCCGCGCGTCCTCCAGGTCGTCACCGGTCACGTCCGGTACCTCCACCGGGCGGCCCTTGCTCACGGTCAGCGCCACCGCCGAGGCCGCGCGGACCTTGGTGCCCTTGCCGGGCTCCGTGGAGATCACCGAGCCCCGGGCCACCGAGTCACTGAACTCGCGGGTGACCATGCCCGGCTCCAGACCGTCGTCCTTCAGCACGTCACGCGCCTTGTCCAGCGGGTAGCCGTCGAGGTCGGGCACCCGCACGGTCTGCGGGCCCCTGGAGACGGTCAGCGACACCGAGTCGTTGCCGCGGATGCGGGCGCCCGCCTTCGGGTCGGTGCTGATCACCCTGCCCCGCTCCACGCTGTCGCTGAAGGCCTCCGTCACCTCGCCGACGCCGAGACCGGCCGTCGCCAGCCGGTCCCGGGCCTCCTTCTCGGTCTTCGCCAGCAGCGGCGGGACCTTGGTGAACTGGCCCGAGTTGATGTACCAGATCCCCGAGCCCACCCCGAGGACCAGGAGCACGGCCACGACGATCGCCATCGGCCCGCGCCGCAGCGCGGTCCGGCGCCGGGGCGGCAGTGGCGGCGGGGACCGGAACCGGCTGGTGTGACGCACCGGGTCCGTGCCCTCGTCCTCGTTCACGGGCAGCGGGCGGGGGATGCCCAGCGAGCGCGGGATGACGCTCGTACGGTCCTCGGCGTTGTCGTGCTCCGCCGTCAGCGCCTGCGGGGGCACCGCGTCGAGCTGCCCGTCGGTGAGCCGGCCACGCCCCGCGCGGACCTGCGCGAGCAGCGCCACCGCGTCGTGCGGACGGAGCTCGGGGTTGCGCGCGGCCGCCGACGCGACCAGCTCGTCCAGCTCGTACGCCATGCCGGGTACGGCGGCCGACGGGGCCGGCACGTCGTCGTGCAGATGCTTGTACAGCACGATCGCGGGGGAGTCGCCGTCGTGCGGCTTCTCGCCGGTCAGCATCTCGTACAGCAGGATGCCGCACGCGTACACGTCCACGCGGGTGTCCGCGATGCCGTTCTCGATCTGCTCCGGGGCCAGGTACGAGACCGTGCCCAGCACGGTGCCCGTGGTGTTCGTCACCGAGTCCACGGCGCGGACCAGCCCGAAGTCGGCGACCTTGACCCGGCCGTCGTCCCCTATCAGCACGTTCTCGGGCTTCATGTCGCGGTGCACGAACCCGGCCCGGTGCGCGGCGCCGAGCGCGGCCAGCACCGGCTCCAGGATGTCCAGCGCCGCCCGCGGCTGCAGCGCGCCGCGCTCACGCAGCACGTCACGCAGGGTGCAGCCGGCGATGTACTCCATCGCCAGGTAGACGTACGCCCCGTCGGTGCCCTGGTCGAAGACCTGCACCACGTTCGGGTGGGCCAGACGGGCGACCGACTTCGCCTCGCGGATGAACCGCTCGACGAACGAGCCGTCCGCCGCGAGGGAGGGGTGCATCACCTTGAGGGCGAGGATGCGGTCGAGGCGGGTGTCCACGGCCCGGTAGACCGTGGCCATCCCGCCGACCGCGATCCGCGCCTCGACGCGATACCGGCCGTCGAGCAGCTGCCCGACCAGAGGGTCCTGAAGGGTCGTGTCCACCCCCCAAATCTACAAGCCCCCACCGACACCCCCGCCCCGCCCAACCCTGTTGCAGCGGACCTGTGACGTCCCCACCCCCGCAGCCCGCGTAGCTGCGGCTGGCCGCAGTCCGCGTAGCTGCGGGCAGTCGTGCCGCTGGGGCGGCACGGGTGGGCGCAGCGGCACCCCCTCCAGCGGGGCGAGCGCACCCCCACCCCCGTCCGGCAGGCACCCGGGGTGACGGCTGAGCGGGGGGAGGTCGCGCGGCCCGGCGCTTACGGGGTGCCGTCGCGCCCACCCGTGCCGCCCTGCGGCACGCCTGCCCGCGCCGCCAGCCGAGCCCCCCGCCCCGCCTCCACAGCCGACCGCATCGCGCCGGCCATCAGCACCGGCACCTGCGCCCGGGTCACCGCGGACGCCAGCATCACCGCCGCACACCCCAGCTCCATCGCCAGCGCCACGTCGGACGCCGTCCCCGCCCCCGCGTCCAGGATCACCGGCACCCCCGCCCGCTCCACGATCAACTCGAAGTTGTGCGGATTGCGGATCCCCAGCCCCGACCCGATCGGCGACCCCAGCGGCATGACCGCCGCACACCCCACGTCCTCCAGCTTCCGCGCCAGCACCGGATCGTCGTTGGTGTACGGCAGCACCGTGAACCCGTCGTCGACCAGCGTCTGAGCCGCGTCCAGCAGCTCGACCGGGTCCGGCAGCAGCGTCCGCTCGTCGGCGATGACCTCCAGCTTGACGAGGTCCGTGCCGAGCGCCTCCCGCGCGAGCCGCGCGGTGAGGACCGCCTCCCCGGCGGTGAAGCACCCCGCCGTGTTCGGCAGCACCCGGATGCCCAGCCGCTCCAGTACCGACAGCACGGACCCGTGCACCGACGGGTCCACCCGCCGCATCGCGACGGTGGTCAGCTCCGTCCCGGACGCCACCAGCGCCCGCTCCAGCACGTCGAGGCTCGGCGCCCCGCCGGTGCCCATGATCAGACGGGACGTGAAGGACGTGTCGCCGAGGAGGAACGGATCGTCGGCCATGGTCAGCCTCCCTGGACGGCGGTCAGGACTTCCACCCGGTCACCCTCACGCAGGGAGGTGGCCGGCCACTGCGCACGCGGGACGACGGTTTCGTTGAGGGCGGCGGCCACCCCCGAGGGCGCCGAGGTGAGCGACCTCACGACGAGGTCGAGAGCGGTGCCGGGCGCGAACTCCCGCCGCTCCCCGTTGACCGAGACGTTCATGCGGACTGCTCCGTGAGGACGGCGGCGCCGAAGCGCCGCGGGGTGAACGGGCGGGCCACGTCCGGCAGCGTCCCGCCGGTCAGGGCCTCCGCCATGGCGTCGCCGGTGACCGGCGTCAGCAGGACGCCGTTGCGGTGGTGGCCGGTGGCCAGCAGCAGCCCGTCGAGCTCCGTCGGGCCGAGCAGCGGCGCGTTGTCGGGGGAGCAGGGGCGCAGTCCCGCGCGGGTCTCGGTGAGCGGCAGTTCGGTGATCCCGGGGACCAGCTCGTGGGCGTCGCGCAGCAGCTCGTACACGCCGCCCGCGGTGACGGTGGTGTCCCAGCCCAGCTCCTCGCTGGTCGCCCCGATCACCAGCTCGCCGTTCTCGCGCGGCACCAGATAGACATGGCTGCCGCGCACCACGGCCCGTACGGTCCGGTTCAGGAAGGGGCCGTGCCGTTCGGGCATCGTCAGCCGTACGACCTGTCCCTTCACGGGACGCACGGGAGGCAGCACGTCCGCCGGTACGCCCGCGAGCCGCCCGCTGAGGCTGCCCGCCGCGAGCACCGTCCGCCCGGCGGCCAGCTCGGTGCCGTCGGCCGTGACGACGCCCGTCGCACGGTCCCCGGCCACCACGAGCCGTTCCGCCCACGCGCGGTGGAGGGTCACACCGGCCCGCTCACAGGCGGTGACCAGTGCCGCCGCCAGCCGCCGGGGGTCGATCTGGTGGTCGTCGTCCACCCGCAGCCCGCCGCGCACCCCCGGCGCGAGCATCGGCTCCAGGCGCCGGCACTCCCGCCCGGACAGCCACTGCGACCGAAGCCCCGACCGCTCCTGGAGGGCGTGCAGTTCCCGCAGATGGGCGCGGTCGTCGGAGTCCAGTGCCACGGCGAGCGTGCCGCACGCGCGGTAGCCGAGGTCGTGGCCGGTGAAGTCGGTCAGCTCGGCCGCGAACGCGGGATAGCGCCGCGCGGAGGCGAGGTTCAGACCGAGCAGGGTCTCCTCGCCGTAGTGCAGTTCGGTGACGGCGGCCAGCATCCCGGCGGCCACCCGGGCGGCCCCGCCGCCCGGATCGGGGTCCACCACGACCGTGGAGAGACCGCGCTGCGCGGCCCGCCAGGCCGTGACCAGTCCGATGATTCCGCCCCCGACGACGAGGACGTCTGAGGTACGCGTGGGCGACATGGGCGTCCAGCCCCTCCCTTCGCCGGCATGACCCGGATCAGGTTCGTACGGTCGGAGGCCGCCAGCCTCCCTCTCAGCCCGGTGCGTCCGGGCTCCCGCGAGTGCTTGTACGTTGGCCAGCGTATCCCTCGGCCCACCGACCCTGTAAGGGAGCCTCCCGCGTGGCACCATCGCTCGACGGACTCGTCCTCGCCCCCGTGGCCGACCAGGCCCCCGGCCAGGTCGGCACCCGCACCCGTTTCGCGTACCACGAGCGGGGCGGCGAGATCTGGGCCGAGTACGCGGGCGGCGACGTCGTCCGCGGGCATCTGGTGGGCACCCGCGCGGGAGACCGGCTGGACTTCCGGTACGTGCAGCTCAAGCGGGACGGCACCACCTCCTCGGGACACTGCGTGTCCACGGTCGTCGAACTGCCCGACGGGCGGGTGCGGCTGGAGGAGAGCTGGGAGTGGGAGTCCCAGCCGGGCAGCGGGACGAGCGTCGTGGAACAGCTCGACCACCCGGCCGGGTGATGCCGCGTCAGCTGTCTAAGGTGATCGGGTGACTGAGCAGACGCAGCAACCGGGACCGTCCGATCCGCGGCGGGTGGTCGTGGCGGGCGCGGGCATGGCCGGCGTGCAGACCGCCCTCGCCCTGCGCGAACAGGGCTTCACCGGCACCGTGACGCTGATCGGCGCGGAACCCCACCAGCCCTACGACAGGCCCCCGTTGTCCAAGGCGGTGCTGCTCGGCAAGGCCGAGGACTCCGCCTTCGACGTCGACTTCGAGGACGCCGGCATCGAACTGCGGCTCGGCTGCGAGGCCCTCGGCCTGCGCGCCGGTGACCATGAACTGGACACGGAGGCCGGGCCCGTCCCGTACGACGTGCTGGTGGTCGCCACCGGGGCACAACCGGTCCGGCTGCCGGGCGCCGAGGGCGTGCCCGGTGTGCATCTGCTGCGCACCCTGGACGACGCCGCGCGGCTGCGGCCGGTGCTCGCACGGCAGCACGACGTCGTGGTGGTCGGGGCCGGCTGGATCGGCGCGGAGTTCGCCACGGCGGCCCGCGAGGCGGGCTGCGCGGTCACCGTCGTGGAGGCGCAGGAGCGTCCGCTGGTGGAGGCGCTGCCCGCCGAGGTGGCCGCCCCGATGACCGCCTGGTACGCCGAGGCAGGCGTCGCGCTGCGCACCCGCACACGCGTGGAGCGCGTCGAGCCCGGCGCCGTGGTCCTGGACGACGGCTCGCGGCTGCCCGCGGGCGCCGTGGTCGTCGGCATCGGGGCCCGACCCGCCACCGCCTGGCTCGCGGGCTCCGGGATCGGGCTCGGCGCGCACGGCGAGATCGTCGCCGACCGTCATCTGGCGACCTCCCTGCCGGACGTGTACGCGGTCGGCGACTGCGCGTCCTTCCCGTCCGGGCGCTACGGCGAGCGGCTGCTGGTCCACCACTGGGACAACGCCCTCCAGGGGCCGCGCACGGTCGCCGGGAACATCCTCGGCGCCCTCAGCGGCCGGGAGCCCGCGGTGTACGACCCGGTGCCGTACTTCTGGTCCGAGCAGTTCGGGCGGTTCGTGCAGTACGCCGGGCATCACGCGGACGCCGACCGGACCGTGTGGCGCGGGGACCCCGCCGGGGCGGCCTGGAGCGTCTGCTGGCTGCGGGAGTCCCGCCTGGTCGCCCTGCTCGCGGTGGGGCGGCCCCGGGATCTGGCGCAGGGGCGCAGGCTGATCGAGGCGGGCACGGCGATGGACGCGGAGCTGGTGGCGGACCCGGGACGGCCGCTGAAGGCGGCGACCGTCTGAGGGTTCCGGGGCGCCGTGTCGGCGTGGGTGGGCGGGGCTGACTTCCGACTGTCAGTGGCAGATGGCAGGCTTGTCCCGTGACCGAGATTGACGCAAAGATCGATGCTCTCGTCCCCGCCTGGCTCACTCTGCCCGATATCGCCGAAATGCTCGATATCGAGGTGACGCGTGTCCGGCAGCTGGTCAAGGAGGGCCAGCTCATCGCCGTACGCCGGGGTGAGAACCGCGCACTGCACGTCCCCGCCGCCTTCATCGACGAGGACAAGGTCGTCAAGGGCCTGACCGGGACCCTGACGCTCCTGCGGGACGACGGCTTCACGGTCGAAGAGATGCTCGAGTGGCTGTTCACCCCCGACCCCAGCCTGCCGGGCACCCCGGCCCAGGCCCTCAGCGAGAACCGCGGCACGGAGGTGAAGCGCCGAGCCCAGGCCCTCGCGGTCTGACCGTCCCCCGACCTCGCGTGCCCGGGGCGGCCCAGCCCCGGCCACGCGAGCGCGTACGCGCCGTGTCCCACCTCCGCCCCGGACGCCGTGCCACGGCACCCGGAGCGGGCGGTGGGCCGGTCTCGCGCCGCCGGCCGGGGCGGGCACGCTCCCCGGCGCCCCGTAGTGGCCCACGTCGTGCCGCCGTCCCGTGAGGGGGCTCTCGCGGCCGTCGGTGCGGCGGCATAGGGTCCGTCGGGGTGTGCCTCCGCCGGGCCGTGACGTCCGGGAGTGTCCGCCCGAGACACGCCGGGCCCGCCGGGTCCGTGCGCCGCCGACATCCCCGGGGGACCCTCGAATGACCGCCACCGCTCGCGCCCGGCTCGACGGCGCCCTGCTCTACCTGTGCACCGACGCCCGCAAGCGGCAGGGCGATCTCCCCGAGTTCCTGGACGCCGTACTGGCGGGCGGGGTCGACATCGTGCAGCTGCGGGACAAGGGCATGGAGGCCGGTGAGGAGCTGGAGCACCTCGCCGTGTTCGCCGACGCCTGCGCCCGGCACGGCAAGCTGCTCGCGGTCAACGACCGCGCGGACGTCGCCCACGCCGCCCGCGCCGGCGTCCTCCACCTCGGCCAGGGCGACCTGCCCGTCCCCGCCGCCCGCGCGATCCTCGGCGACGACATCCTGATCGGCCGCTCCACCCACGCCGAGTCCGAGGCCGCCGCCGCGGCCGTCCAGCCCGGCGTGGACTACTTCTGCACCGGCCCCTGCTGGCCCACCCCCACCAAGCCCGGCCGCCACGCCCCCGGCCTGGACCTCGTCCGGTACACCGCCGCCCTCGACGCCGCGCGCCCCTGGTTCGCCATCGGCGGCATCGACCTCGGCAACCTCGACGAGGTGCTCGACGCCGGCGCCCGCCGGGTCGTCGTCGTACGGGCCGTCACCGAGGCGGACGACCCCGGCGCGGCGGCGGCCGAGTTCGCCAAGAGGCTGCGGCAGGCGGCGCCCGCGGACGAGGGGTGACCCCCGCGTCTCAGGTTTGTCCAAGGGGTGGACAACAAGTCGGCATTTCAGACAAATATCCCGCATCCGGTTGGGGGACCGCCGCCCCCTGGCTAACCTGCCGGTATGGCCCTCGGAACCGCATCGACCAGGACTGATCGCGCACGCACCGTGCGTGACATGCTCGCCGCAGGCAAGACGACGTACTCCTTCGAGTTCTCGGCGCCGAAGACCCCCAAGGGTGAGCGGAACCTGTGGAGCGCGCTGCGCAGGGTCGAGGCGGTCGCGCCCGACTTCGTCTCCGTGACCTATGGGGCGGGCGGGTCCACGCGGGCCGGCACGGTCAAGGAGACCGAGCAGATCGTCTCCGACACCACGCTCACCCCGGTCGCCCACCTCACCGCCGTCGACCACTCCATCGCCGAGCTGCGCAACATCATCGGCCAGTACGCCGACGCCGGGATCCGCAACATGCTCGCGGTGCGCGGCGACCCGCCCGGCGACCCCATGGGCGACTGGGTGGCGCACCCGCAGGGACTGACGTACGCGGCCGAACTCGTGCGGCTCATCAAGGAGTCGGGCGACTTCTGCGTCGGCGTCGCCGCCTTCCCCGAGATGCACCCGCGCTCGGCCGACTGGGACAGCGACGTCGCCCGCTTCGTCGACAAGTGCCGGGCCGGCGCCGACTACGCGATCACCCAGATGTTCTTCCAGCCCGAGTCCTATCTGCGACTGCGTGACCGAGTCGACGCGGCGGGCTGCGCGACCCCGGTGATTCCCGAGGTCATGCCCGTGACCAGCGTGAAGATGCTGGAGAGGTTGCCAAAGCTGAGTAACGCCTCGTTCCCCGAGGCCCTGAAAGAGCGGATCCTCGCAGCGAAGGACGATCCGGCGGCGGTACGCTCGATCGGAATCGGGTTCGCCACCGAGTTCTGCGCGCGGCTGCTGGCCGAGGGAGTGCCCGGACTGCACTTCATCACGCTCAACAACTCCACGGCGACCCTGGAAATCTACGAGAACCTGGGCCTGCACCACCCACCGCGGGCCTAGACCGGTCGCACGGATATACGACACACTGCGTAGCGACCACTGGGAGAGGGGCGTACATGGGCTGGACGGTCCTCTACATCGCGTTCGGCATCGTCGCGCTGTGGTTGCTCGGTGAGGTGCTGCTGCAGTACAAGGCACGGTTGCGCTGGCGGCTGCTCGCCTTCGGCGGCTTCCTCGGTGTCGTGCTCGGTGTGCTGATCCCGTCCGTCGTCGTCATCGGACTGGGCGCCGCGGCCTTCGCCGTCGGCCAGACCTACGTCACGCTGTCGTTCCGCCGCGGCTTCGCGGCCGGCTGGGCGGTCAACGCGCCGATGCTCGCCGCCGCCAAGGGCCGCCGGGGCGACCGCGGACGCGAGGAGCCGACCCTGGAGGTCTCCGACCTGGAGCCGTCCGGCGGCGGCCACGGCGACGACGACCACCGCGAGCGGGCCGCCTACCGCGCGGACGACGACTACGACCGCGACGACGTGTTCACCCCCGCCGCACGCCCCGACCAGCCCGCGGACGCCGAGAGCACCGCCGTCTACGAGCCGCAGCCCATGCCCGACGACACCGGCTCCTACGGCGTCTACGGCGGCGAGCACGGCTACGCGGCGCCCTCCCAGGACCAGTACGCGGCGACCGCCCAGGGCGCCGACCCGAACTACGCCTACGACTACTCCGGTTACGGCCAGCAGCAGGGCTACGACACCACGGGCCAGCAGCAGTACGCGGCCTACTCCGACCCGTACACCGACAACACGGCCTACGGGAACACCTCGTACGACACCGGCTACACCGACCAGCAGCAGTACGCCCAGCAGGGCTACACCCAGGACCCGTACGCCCAGCAGGGCTACGGCGGCGGCGAGACCCCGGCCGGCGGCCTCTGGGTCCCGCAGCAGCGCGGCGCCGACGACGGGTACGGCGGTGAACTCCCGCCGGAGCAGCAGCAGTACCCCTACCAGGGCGACGGACAGACGCACGGCAACGGCACCGGGTACGACGAGCAGTACCGCTACTGAGCGCGGTCACTGCGACCCGCGGAACTCCGGCCCCTCCACGATCAGTCCGGCGACCAGCGCCCCCGACATCCCGGCGTGCGGAAGCCCGCCGCCGGGATGCGACCAGCCCCCCACGCGGTAGAGCCCCGGCAGCGCGGTGACGTTGGCCGGGCGCAGGAACCCGATGCCGCCCCCCGCCAGGGACGGGGCGGGGACGCCCCCGAACTCGGCGCCCGTCTCCTCGTCGGCGTGGTCGGGCGTGTACACCTCCCGCCACAGGACGCGCTCGCGCAGGCCGGGAAGGGCCCGTTCGGCCGCCTGGACGACCAGGTCCGCGTACCGCTCGTCGAGGTCGCCCTCACCCCACTGCGCGTCCGACGGCACCACGGCGGACACCACCACGGACTCGTGCTCCGCGTCGGGGCGCAGGGCGGGGTCGTCCGGCCGCAGCAAGGTCACCGTGGGTGGTGCCGGGGTGTCGGTACCGACGGTGAGGAAGTCCAGCTCGGCCTCGCGGCCGGGGGTGTGCACGACCGTGCGGTGCGGCGCGTCCGGCTCGCGCGGACCGCGCAGCGCCAGCAGCACGCCGAACCGTCCGGGAGGCGCCCATTCCCCGCCGACCTCGGGCCGCACATCCCCGTCGTCGTACAGCGGGTGCTCGGCCAGGAAATCCAGCCGGTGGTGGTCCACGCCCGCCACCACATGGTCCGCCCCGGCCACCACGCCGTCGCGGAAGCCGACGCCCGCCGCCCGGCCGTCCTTCTCCACGATCCGTACGACCTCGGCACCGAAGACGAACTCGACCCTGCGGGCCAGACACCGCTCGTACACCGCCCGCGCCAGCTCCCGCATGCCGCCGCGCACGTACCAGAGCCCGAAGGCGTGCTCCATGTACGGCAGCACCGCCGCGCTCGCCGGGGTCCGGCGCGGATCGAGGCCGTACGCGAGCGCGTGGCTCTCCAGCAGGGCGGTCAGCCGGGGATCGCGCAGCTCCCACGCGCCGACCTCGGCGAGCGTGCCCGCCCTGCGTGTGCGCAGCAGCTTCCTGTGGGGGACCGCCGGATACGGCTCACGCTCGGCCAGCGTCCGCCAGTTGGGCCACAGCGGCTCCTCCAGCAGCGGCCGGCGCGTGCGGTCCCAGGCCTCCCGGGCCCGGACCAGGAAGTCGCCCCAGCGCCTGGCCGGCTCCGCCCCGAGGGCCGTCTCCAGGGCGGCGACGACACCCGCGCGGGAGGCGTTCGGCAGCGACACGCGGGTGCCGTCCGCGAACACGTGGTGCGACGACGGGTCGACCTGGACCAGCTCGACACACTCCTCCAGCGGCTCCCTGCCCGTCTTCACGAACAGGTCCCGGTAGACCGCCGGCAACGGCAGCAGACCCGGACCGGTGTCGAAGGCGAACCCGTCCCGCTCCAGCCGGCGCACCGCACCGCCGTACGTGTCCGTCCGCTCGTACACCGTCACCCGGTGGCCCGCGACGGCCAGCCGGGCGGCGGCCGCCATCGCGCCCATCCCGGCGCCGATCACCGCAATCCGTGCCATGCCAGGGACTTTATCCGCCGCCACCGACAACCCGTATCCGAGTACCGGAGCCCCCGTCCCGTGCCCCAGGCGGCGGCGCGGGGGTGTGGGCGCGCGTGCGCAGCAGTGAGTACCCGTACCTAGTGGGCGAGTTGAGTACGCGCGCGGATGGGGGCCGACCTGCGGGAACGAGAGAGTGGAGCCCACGGAGAGGGGCTCGGCTCCC
Source organism: Streptomyces sp. NRRL WC-3626 (assembly GCF_000718785.1). Taxonomy (GTDB): domain Bacteria; phylum Actinomycetota; class Actinomycetes; order Streptomycetales; family Streptomycetaceae; genus Streptomyces; species Streptomyces edwardsiae. Next base: position 56,737 of record NZ_JOCA01000030.1, read on the forward strand.
GGAACCGGCGACACGGGGCGCCGGAACGGCAGGGGCCCGCGATCCGCTCCTTCCGCCGGCACCGTCGGCGGGAGCGAGGCACGGGGGAACCCGGGGGCGACCGCGACGGGGGTCCGCGGGGGAGGTACGGGGGACGTACGGGGGAATGCGGAAGGCGCCGGTCCGGCCGGTGGCCCGCGGGGGACGCGGCCACCACCGAACCGGCGCCTTTCGTACGCCGTCGAGCGTCAGCGGTGGCCGCCGGCCCTGCCCTGCAGCAGCCGGGACAGCGCCGCGTGCACCTCGTCCAGGGAGCGTTCCGGCTGGAACGACTGCCAGTCCAGCGCCGCCACCAGCACCATGCCGACCAGCGCCGCCGCCGTCAGCGGGACGTCGATCTCCTCGCTGAACTCGCCGTTCGCCACGCCCTCGCGCAGCACGTCCTCGACCACCGCCACCGCCTGCTGCCGCACCACCAGCAGCGTGGACTGCCACGCCCGGTTGGTGCGCCACAGCTCGGCCACGTACAGCTGGGTGAAGGCCGGGTAGCGGTCGATGAAGACGAGCCCCGCGCGGATCATCGCGTCCAGGGCGTCGACCCGGCTGCCGCCCTCGCGCGCGGTCCGCTCGGCCGCCTCCCGCAGCGAGGCGGTCAGCAGGCCGACCCCGTGCCGCAGCAGCTCCTCGAAGAGGACCGACTTGCTCGCGAAGTTGTAGTAGACCGTGCCCTTCGCGACCCCCGCGCGCTCGGCGATCTCGTCCACGGTGGTGGCGGAGAAGCCCTGTTCGGCGATGAGGGTGACGGCCGCCTCGTAGAGCTTCTGCCGGGTGGCCTCGCGGCGGGCACTGCCGCCCGGCGTGGTGCTGCTGCTTTCCATGGCCCCGATTGTCACAGGGCCGCCGGCCCGCCCGTTCACAAGGTCAGCTCCGGGTGCAGCCGGTCCATCGTCCACACCTGGCGGCGGCGCGCCGACAGCGCGGTCAGGGCGAGGGCGCCCGCGGTGAAGGCCGCCAGCACGGCGCACGCCTGCCACACCGGCCCCAGACCCCCGCCCGTGATCAGCCGCCGCAGCGCGTCGACGACATGGCTCATCGGCAGGAACGGGTGCAGCGCGTTGAAGAAGCCGGGACTGGTCTGCACGGGGTACGTGCCGCCCGCCGAGGTCAGCTGGAGCATCAGCAGCGCGAGGACGAGGATCCGGCCGGCCGCGCCGAAGCGCGCGTTCAGCCACTGCACGATCGCCGCGAAGCACGCGGTCACCAGGAACAGGAAGCCGACCGTCCCGGCCGCCCGCGCCATCTGCAGCCCGAGCGCCCAGTGCAGCACCGACATCAGCGCCAGCGTCTGCGCCACCCCGATCGCCACCACCGGCAGCCAGCCCGCCAGCGCGATCCGCCAGGCGGAGGCGCCGGCCGCGAGCGCGCGCCGGTTCATCGGCGCGATCAGCATGTACGCCACCATCGCGCCCACCCACAGCGACAGCGGGATGAAGTACGGGGCGAATCCGGTGCCGTAGTCGGGTGCCTTGTGCAGGTCGTGGGAGACCAGCCGGACCGGGTCGGCCATCACCCCGGTGCGCCGGTCGCGGTCCCGTTCGTCGTAGTCGGGGATCCTTCCGGCGCCCTCGTGCAGACCGCCGGCGAGCTCGCCCGAGCCGTCGACGAGTTTGAGGAGACCGCCGTTCAGATCGCCCGCGCCGGTCTCCAGCTCGCCGACGCCCTTGTCCAGGTCCGTGGCGCCGGTCTCGGCGGTGCCGAGGCCCTTGGTGAGCTTCTTCGCGCCGGCGGCGACCTTCGCGGCCCCCGCGTCCAGCTTGTTGATCCTGGTGACGGCGTCATCGAGGTCCTCTGAGAGGTGCGGGGCGCGGGCGGCGAGTGTCCGTGCCTGCTTCTCCAGGGTGCCGAGATGCCCGTCGAGCTTCTTCAGGTCGTCGCGGTGGCCGGTGACCAGGGCGCCGACGTCCTCGGCGACGGCCGCCGCCCCGGCCGCCGCGTCCCGGGCCTTCTCCAGGTCCGGGCAGGCGGGGTCGGGCAGCGCGGGCTCCTCGCAGCGCGCGCGGTGGACGCCGTCCATCGTGCCGGACGCCGCGCGGGCGTCCTTCGCGGCGGCCGGCGCCTCCTCCTCCAGGGCGGTGAGGTCCTCACGAAGCGTCTTGGCCGAGTCGGCGACGAACCGCGCGGTGTCGCCGATGGCCTTCTCGTTCTTCTCCAGGAACGGACCCGCCTGTGCCGCGGCCGCGTTCACCCGGCCGGCGAGGGCACGCGTGCCGTCCGCGACCTTCCTCGAACCGTCCTGGAGGTCGCCGGCGCCCTTGTGGAGGCCTTTGAGTCCCTTGGACAGCTTGCCGCTCCCCTCGCGGGCGTCCGTCAGGCCGTCGGCGAGATCCTGGGAGCCCTTCTCCGCCTTCCCGATGCCGCCGTTCAGCTTGTCGGCGCCCTCGGCCGCCTTCACCGTCTCGCCGTGCAGATCCGAGAACGAGACGAAGATCCGGTCCAGGAAGGAACGCGAGGTCTTCGCGGACGCGGCCCGGCGCACCTCGCCGAAGACCGTGCGGGAGATCTGCCCGACGATGTAGTTGTTGGCGTCGTTCGTCCGCACGCGGAGCGCGCCCGCCTCGGGGGAGTCGCCCGAACTGGAGGCGATACGGCGGCTGAAGTCGGCGGGCACCGTCAGCGACAGGTAGTACGTGCCGTCCTCGACACCCCGCCGGGCCTCCTCCGCGCTCACCTCCCGCCAGTCGAAGGTGCCGCTGTCGCGCAGCCCCTCGGCGATGGCGTCCCCGGCGGTGATCCGCTCCCCGTCGGCGCTCGCCCCCTTGTCGTCGTTCACCAGCGCCACCGGGATCCGGTCCAGCCTGCCGTACGGGTCCCAGAACGACCACAGATACAGGGCGCCGTACAGCAGTGGCAGCACCAGCAGGGCGACCAGGGCCGCACGCGGCAGCTTGCCCCGGCCGAAGCGCCGGAGCTCAAGAGCGGCCAGTCCCGGCGAGCGCATCGGCCGCCGCCTCCTTCGTGTCGTCGTGCGTGCCGGCTGTGGTGCGGACGACCACCGCGCCGCGCGGTGCCTCGCCGAACACCGCCAGCACGGTGGTGCCGGCCTCGGTGACGGACTCCAGCAGACGGCGGACGTCGTCCCGTTCGGCCGGCGAGAGCTTCAGGTCGGTGTCGTCCACGGCGAGCAGCCGGGGCTGCCCCAGCAGCGCCAGCGCGAGTGACAGCCGCAGCGCCTCCAGCCGCTCCAGATCCCGTACGGCGGTCCGCTCCGCCTTGGGGAGGGAGGCGAGGTCCAGCCCGACGGTGGCCGCCGCCGTGCCGGCGCACGGACGCGGCGGGCCGCCGAAACGGCGCTGCAGCAGAGCCTGTTCGCGCAGATGCTCGCCGACGGTGAGAGCGGGGTCGAGATCGGTCACGCCGCTGACGTGCGCGAGCGCGCTGCGGCGGCGTACGGCGGACATGCGCCTCGGCAGCTCGAACCCACCGACCTCGGCCCGGCCCTCCGTGGGCCGCATCCGGCCGGTGAGGGCGAGCAGCAGGCAGGTACGGCCCGACCCGGACGGCCCCTCCACCGCGATCAGCGAGCCGGGCTCCGCGTCGACCGACACCCCGCGGAACGCCCAGCCCCTCGGGCCCCTGAGGCCGAAGTCGCGGGCGGTGACGGTGAGTCCGGGCGGACCGTCCACGGTTTCCCCCTGTTTTTGAACTGACTGGTCAGTGCAAAAACTAGCCCGAACGCCCGCTCGAAGCAAAAGCCCAGGTCAGAACGGATTGTCAGTGCCATACCTCACGATGTGCACATACGGCATCTCTTGGAGGTGCTGTCACCAGACGACAGGAGGTTCGTCATGGCCCACTCGTCCGCAGCCGCCGCCCACCGGCGCCGCGCCACCGGCCCTGCCCCCTCACTGAACGGCCCGGCGAGCGACATCCACCCCGTGCTGCGCCGCGCCACGGCCCCGCCCGCCGCCCTCGACCTGCTCGCCCAGGCCCGTGCCGGACTCGAAGAGGCCGCCGTCCTCGGCACACCCAACGAGCGCTACGCGACGGCCCACCTCGCCGCCCTGCGCACAGCGGCCGCGGTCCTCGCGGCCCGAGGCCGCCCGGAATCCTCCCCGCGCGCCCGCGCCAAGATACGCAGCGCCTGGGAAGTCCTCCCCGAGATAGCCCCCGAACTCACCGAATGGAGCGCCCTGTTCGCCTCGGGCGCCCCTCGCAGAGCCCGAGCGGAGGCGGGAATCCAGGGCGCGGCCACGGTCCGTGACGCGGACGACCTCATGAGAGACGCGGCGATGTTCCTGCGCCTGGTGGAACGCACCCTGCTCGCGCAACCCGTCCTGCCTTCCCAGGGGCATGGGCAGGGGCGCGGGGCCGAGTAGATGTGCGGCGGGGGCGAAATCACAGGGCACAGCCCCACCGCCCCCGAACCGGCCGACCGCAGGCCATAGGGTGGACACCGCCTGATTCCCGCTCGCGCCGAGGAGACAACACCGTGTCGGACCCGATGCGGCCCCGTGCCGCCCTCCGTACCGCCGTGGTCTGGGAGGTCCTCCAGGACGCCCTGGAACGCCGGGTCAAGGCGACCGGACGGCCGGCACTGGACGTCCTCGACACCGGCGGCGGCAGCGGCAACTTCGCCGTACCCCTCGCCCTCCTCGGCCACCGGGTCACCGTCGTCGACCCCAGCCCCAACGCGCTGTTCGCCCTGGAGCGCCGCGCCGCCGAGGCCGGCGTCGCCGACCGGGTGCGCGGTGTCCAGGGCGACGCGCTCGGCCTCTTCGACGTGGCCGAGCGCGGCGGCTACGACATCGTGCTCTGCCACGGCGTCCTGGAGTACGTCGACGACCCCGCCGAGGGCGTACGCAACGTGGTGGCCGCCCTGCGCCCCGACGGCGTCCTCAGCCTGCTCGCCGCGGGCCTCGGCGGCGCCGTGCTGGCCCGAGCCCTCGCCGGGCACTTCACGGAGGCCAGGCAGGCCCTCGACGACCCGAACGGCCGATGGGGCGCCGCCGACCCCGTGCCGCACCGCTTCACCGCCGACCAGCTCACCGCGCTCGTGGAGGGCGCGGGTCTGCGGGTCGGCGCCGTGCACGGGGTGCGGGTCTTCGCCGACCTCGTCCCCGGCGTGCTCGTCGACACCGAGCCGGGGGCCCTGGAGGCGCTTCTGAAGCTGGAGGCCGCGGCGGCCGAGTTCGCCGCCTTCCACTCCGTGGCCACCCAACTTCACGTGCTCGGTGAGACGCGGGAGACCCCGGGGGTCTGAGTGGCCGTCCGTGACGCGTCGCTGATCAGCGACGCGTTCGGTGACCCCTGGCGTACATGGAGTGCGCCACAGGCCCCCCGAATGGCGGCGGGGCGCCGTATGATCGAGGGAGACCGCCCGGCATGACGGGCCGGCCGCCGGGGAATGAGAAGGCTCAGGCGGGCCGGCACGTGATGGCTGGTACCGGTTGGCCAATTGGCGCAGAGGGGCGGGTTTCACGGGGGCGATTCCCTGCCTATCCTGAAGGGACCCCCCGGGTCGCCCCGGCGACTGCACGATGAGGAGGACTCCGTGCCGCTCTCGGAGCACGAGCAGCGCATGCTCGAGCAAATGGAGCGAGCGCTGTACGCCGAAGATCCCAAGTTCGCGACGGCGCTCGAGGGAAGCGGGCTGCGTACGTACACCCGGCGACGGGTCTACCAGGCGGTCGCGGGCTTCCTCGTGGGTATTGCGCTCCTCATGGCCGGTATGGTCGCCCAGCTCGTCTGGCTCAGCGTCGTGGGATTCCTCGTGATGCTGGGCTGCGCGGTCCTCGCGGTGACCGGCTGGCGCAAGGCCCCCAAGCCGGGCGAGCAGCCCCCGACCACCCCCGGCCGGCCCCAGTCGACCCGCCAGACCAGACAACGGCGCTCGGTCATGGACCGCATCGAAGAACGCTGGCAACGCCGCCGAGACGAACAGGGCGGCCACTAGCACCGCACTCCGAAGCTCGGGGGGCGACCACCATTGGTGGTCGCCCCCCGAGCTTTGCCGTTCCCGCACGCCCCGTGATCCGCGGGCAGCCGTGCCGCGGGGCGATGGGGGAGGGGGGCGCGACGGCACCCCGCCGGCGCCGGACCGCGCGAACATCCCCCGCCCGACACCCATCCCGGTCGGGACCGCCACTCGGTCGGCCCCGACCGCCGACCTCAGCCCCGCTGCCGCGAAGGCCACCGCCAGGCGGGCCGAAGCGCCGGCGTACGCTCCCGCACGCGCACCCACCACCCCGACAGGGCCCACAGCACCCGCACACCCGACCGCGGCAGGAACACCGCCCGCGCCCGAGCCCGCCGCCCCACAGAGCCACGCAGTCCCGCCGCGACGCCCCGCACATCCTCCGCCAGCCCCACAGCCGGCCGAGGCCGGGGCGCGTACAGCACCTGCTCCACCGCGCCGGCCACCCGGTGCACCGACGCCGCGGCCCCCGTACCCAGCCGCCCCAGCCGTACGATCCGCTCCGCGGCACCACGCGGCGTCAGCGACTCGTCCGGTGCGATCCCGTGGTCCCACGCCGTATCGGTCAGCTCGTCCCAGACGCCCAGAATGAACGGCGCCGCCTCCGCCTCCGAGCGGCCGTGTCCGCCCAGCCGCACCGCCCGGGTCCGCACCCGCCACAGCATCGGCGCCAGCAGCAGCACCAGGACCCCCAGACCGGCCAGCGTCCAGCCCACCGGTCCGTACCACTTCGGCCCGTCACCGCCCGTGTCCAGCGCCGCCTGCGGCGACTCGCTCTCGCACGCCCCGAGCCTCCTGCGCTCCGCCGTACAGCTCTCGCTTGCCGAGGGCTCCGCCGACGGCTCCGAGGGCGCCGCCTGCGACGGCCGCGCCGGATCGGGCTGCGAGCTGTCCACCGAGTCCGGCACCGTGTACGACGGCGTCGCACCACGGGTCGGCGTCGGCTCGAAGCGCGTCCAGCCCACCCCCTCGAAGTACAGCTCCGGCCACGCGTGCGCGTCCCGCAGCCCCACCACGACCGTGCCGTCCGCCTGCGGAGTGCCGGGCGCGAAGCCCACCGCGATCCGCGCCGGTATCCCCAGCGAACGCGCCATCGACGCCATCGCGAAGGAGTAGTGCACACAGAAGCCCTGCTTGTCCCGCAGGAAACGGGCGATGGCCTGCGCGTCGCTGCCGACGTCGACCTCGGTGTCGTACTCGAAGCCGCCGTTCAGCGTGAAGTAGTCCTGGAGCGCGACCGCCTGGTCGTAGGCGTTGTCCGCGCCCGCGGTGACCTCGCGCGCCGTGCTCGACACCACCTCCGGCAACGAGTCCGGCAGCTCGGTGTACTCGCGCAGCAGCGCCGGCGGCGCCTCCGGCGCGGCGGCCAGCTGCTCCGCCGTGGGCTGCACACGAAGGCTGCGCACCTCGTACGTCAGACCGCGGGTGTTCTGCCCGTGGTCGCCGACCAGCGTCATCCCGACGGGTTCGTAGCGCCAGTCGCCCCGGATGCTGACCCCGCTCGGCGGGTACGGCATCGGCAGCCACTGCTGCCCGAACGAGCCGGCGGTCGAGATCGTCGTGATGAACTCCGTGCGCCCGACCTCCGGGCCGAGACCCGGCGGGGTCGGGAAGACACCGTCCGGCACCTTCGTGATGGACCGCTTCGACGGCTTCCACGAGGTGCCGTCGAAGTCGTCCAGCGACACGATCCGCAGATACAGGTCCGACACGTCCGTCAGCTCGGACCGCAGGGACATGACCTGGCGGTCCTCGTCCACGTTCAGCGAGTTGCGCAGCGACACCAGCGGATTCACCGCCGAGATGGTGCCGCCCCCGCCGGCGCCCGAACCGGCCCCCCTGCCGGTGGGGTCCAGCAGGCCTCCGTTCATCGCGGGCAGCGCCAGCGGCACCACCAGGGCGATGCCCAGCGCGACCGCGCCGATCCGCCGTCCGGTGCGCACCGGCGCGACGGCTCCGGGCGAGTCCCCGCCCGGCCCCGGCGCCCCGCCGAACACCCGCCCCCACTGCGAGAGCCGGTCCCGGCCCTCGGCGAGCAGCAGTGTCAGATAGCCGGCCGCCGCCAGCAGGAACCACAGCCAGTCCATGCCGTTGTCGGACAGTCCCGCCGCCACCGAGTACAGGGCGAGCAGCGGAAGTCCGGCCGGGGCCGCGCTGCGGAAGGTCACCGCGAGGGTGTCCACCAGCAGCCCGATCACCAGCACGCCGCCGATCAGCATCAGCCGGATGCCGTCGGACAGCGGCGCCGGAATCGCGAACCGGCTGACGTCGTCGCCGCCCTGTCGCAGCAGGTCGGCGAAGTGGCCCAGGGCGTCCGGGCCGGGTATCAGCCCGGCGAAGGCCTGCTCCCGCGCGAACGCCAGGGTCAGCGTCAGCAGCGTGACCAGGGCCTGCGCCGCCACCGTCAGCGGACGCGCCAGCGGCACCCGCCGCGCCAAGGCGCCCACACCCGACTGCACCGCCAGCAGGAACGCCGCCTGCACGAACCAGGTCGACGGTTCGACCAGCGGCAACAGGGCGCACGCCGCCGTCAGTGTGGCCGCCCACGCGCAGATGGCCAGCCTCGCCCGCCCGCTGATCACGGACCCTCCCCACCGCTTGCCGCGGCCAGGCCCGAACGCTCCCGGTCCGCCTGTCGCCACAGCTCGTCCAGCGGGGCGCCCCGCGGCACCCCCAGGGCCGTCCAGCCCGCCTCCCGCAGCATCCGCAGCCGCTCCTCACGCCTGTCCGGCGTGCCGGGCACCTCGGCCGGCTCTCCCAGCCAGGTGTCACTGTCCAGCAGGAAGGCGAGCGCGCCCCCGCTGCGCTGCCGCATCCGGGCGAGCACCGCGGCCTGCTCCTCGTCCAGGTCGCCGAGGAAGGCGACCAGCAGCCCCTCGTTCCCGCCGCGCACCACGTCGTAGGCGCGGGACAGGCCCTCCCCGTCGGAGTGGTCCACCACGGCGAGGGTGTCCATCATCAGTCCGGCCGCGTCCGCCGACTCCTGGCTGGCGCCCGCGAACCCGTCGGACCCCTCGCCCGGCACCGAGTTCCCGGTGTCGGTGAGCAGCCGCACCGAGAAGCCCCGCTCCAGCATGTGCACCAGCACGGAGGCCGCGCCCGACACCGCCCACTCGAACGCCGAGTCCGGGCCGGCGCCCGCGTAGGCGACACCCCGGGTGTCCAGCAGCACCGTGCACCGCGCGCGCTGCGGCTGCTCCTCGCGGCGCACCATCAGCTCGCCGTAGCGGGCGGTGGAGCGCCAGTGCACCCGGCGCAGATCGTCGCCGTAGCGGTAGCCGCGCGGGATCACGTCGTCCTCGCCGGCCAGTGCCAGCGCGCGCTGCCGCCCGTCGCCGTACCCCTTGGCCTCGCCGCTCAGCCGTACCGACGGCAGCGGCACCACGCGCGGGATCACCGTCAGCGTGTCGTGCGTCGAGAAGGACCTGGTCAGTTCGCACATCCCGAACGGGTCGGACAGGCGCAGCTGCAGCGGACCCAGCGGATAGCGGCCGCGCAGGTCGGAGCGGACCCGGTAGGACACCTCGCGGCGCCCGCCCGCCTCCACCCGGTCCAGGACGAACCGCGGGCGCGGCCCGAGCACGTAGGGCACCCGGTCCTGGAGCATCAGCAGGCCCGTGGGCAGCCGCGAGACGTTCTCCATCCGCAGATGCACCCGGGCCTCGGAACCGGCCGGCACCCGGCCGGGGGAGAGCCGGCGGCTGCCGGCGACCCGGTAGCGGGTGCGGTAGAGCACCGCCGCGCACACCAGCGGCAGCACCGCGAGCAGCAGCCCGACCCGCAGCAGATCGCTCTGCCCGAGGACGTACGCGCAGACCGCCGCGGCCACGCCGGCCGCGAGGAACGAACGCCCGCGGGTGGTGAGGCCCGCCAGGGCCGTCCTGACTCCGCTTTGGTCGCCCGTGTCGCCGTCCGCGTGGACGGCGCCGGCGGTGCTCATCACAGCCTCCGGGGCGGCTGCTGGCCGACCCCGCCCGGCCGGGGGGCGCCCGCGGGCGCCTGGGAGCGGTCCGCGGGCACGGGGATGCGCTGGAGGATCTCCTGCACCACCTGCTCCGACGTACGGCGGTTGAGCTGGGCCTGCGCGGTGGGCAGCAGCCGGTGCGCGAGGACGGCCACGGCGAGTTCCTGGACGTCGTCCGGCAGCGCGTAGTCCCGGCCGCCGAGGGCGGCGGCCGCCTTCGCCGCGCGCAGCAGGTGCAGCGTCGCGCGCGGGGAGGCACCGAGTCTGAGATCGGGGTGCGTACGCGTGGCGGCGACCAGGTCCACCACGTACCGGCGGATCGGCTCGGCCACGTACACGTCGCGGACCGCCTCGACGAGCTTGAGGATCTCGTGCGCGTGCGCCACCGGCTGGAGGTCCTCCAGCGGGGAGACGCCGCCGTGCACGTCCAGCATCCGCAGTTCGGCGTCCGCGCTCGGGTAGCCGACCGAGACGCGGGCCATGAAACGGTCGCGCTGGGCCTCCGGCAGCGGGTACGTGCCCTCCATCTCGACCGGGTTCTGCGTCGCCACGACCATGAACGGGCTGGGCAGTTCGTAGGTCTTGCCGTCGATGGTGACCTGCCGCTCCTCCATCGACTCCAGCAGCGCGGACTGGGTCTTCGGCGACGCGCGGTTGATCTCGTCGCCGATCACCACCTGCGCGAAGATGGCGCCCGGCTTGAACTCGAAGTCACGGCGCTGCTGGTCCCAGATGGACACACCGGTGATGTCCGAGGGCAGCAGGTCCGGCGTGAACTGGATCCGCTGCACCGAGCAGTCGATGGACCGTGCCAGCGCCTTGGCGAGCATCGTCTTGCCGACTCCCGGGACATCCTCGATGAGCAGATGTCCCTCGGCGAGCAGTACGGTCAGCGAGAGCCGTACGACCTCGGGCTTTCCCTCGATCACGCCTTCCACGGACTCCCGCACGCGTTCCACCACGGCGGTCAGATCAGTGAGGCTCGCTCGATCGTCATAGGTCGTCACCCGGCCCTCCTCGGCCTTTCCCCGCGCTCTCGTGGAGCGGGGGACCCCAAATGTCCTGGGCCGGTGCCGTGCTGTGCGGACCGGCCCACCCCGAATCACGGACACCACGCGGGAAAAGTTCCGCGTGGCACCACTCCCGCATTCTTGCCGCCGTTACCGATTCGTGTCACTCGCCTGTGGATAACTGACAGCGGTATGTCAGGTTTTACGTTGATCATCAAAATCCGGAGTCCGGGATTCTCCGGGGAGGGCGCCCGGGTCTGCCCCGGTCAGGCCGGGTCGATCTCACGCAGCATGCCGGTCTTCACATCGAAGACGAACCCGCGCACATCGTCGGTGTGCAGCAGGAAGGGTGAGGTGCGCACCCGCTGCATCGACTGCCGTACGTCCTGGTCGACGTCCCGGAAGGCCTCCACGGCCCAGTTGGGGCGCTGGCCCACCTCCATCTCCAGTTCGTGCCGGAACTCCTCGGTGATGGACTCCAGGCCGCAGTTCGTGTGGTGGATGAGGACCACGCTGCGGGTGCCCAGGGCCCGCTGGCTGATGGTGAGTGAGCGGATCACGTCGTCGGTCACGACGCCCCCCGCGTTGCGGACGGTGTGGCAGTCGCCGAGTGAGAGGCCGAGCGCGGCGTGCAGGTCGAGACGGGCGTCCATACAGGCCACGACGGCGACGTTGAGTACCGGCCGGGCGTCCATGCCGGGGTCGGCGAAGGCGGCCGCGTACTGCTCGTTGGCGTCGACCAGACGGTCGGTGACCGTGCCTTTGCCGGCAGTGGCGTTCTGGGGGCCGGTGGGAACCGATGCGGATGTCGTCATACCCATGACGGTACTGGTCACATGGGGATCGAGCCCGTTGTGAAAGACGACAAAGAACGTCCATGAGCCTTGGTGTGAGGTAACCCATAGGAGTGGTGTGAGCCCCCTCCCACGGGTGATTCGCCGGTCGTGGCCCTTGACGCGACGCAGGGGTCGCGACGCGCAGGCCGGTTGATTGACCGGGCGACACCGTGGACTAAAGTGACGCGAAGCGGGAGACGTGATCGTCGCCCGCACCGATGTCCCCTGGATACCCGGCGACGGCCCGGGGATCACCCCGCGTGCGCGGCGCGTACGCACGGCTCGGCTCTCCTCCCGCCGCCGGCACCCGAAGGCGCCGGCCGCCCCTTCACCGGGGGGAGGGCGGGAACCCGGCGGTGCGTGAAGCGCCGTGCCGGACCTGAGAGGGCCAGTTGAGCGAGACCCGACACGTTCCCGTGATGCTCCAGCGGTGCCTGGATCTGCTGGCACCCGCCCTGGAGCGGCCGGGAGCGGTGGTGGTCGACTGCACCCTCGGTCTCGGCGGCCACAGCGAGGCCCTGCTCCGGCGGTTCCCCGAGGCACGGCTCGTCGCCCTGGACCGCGACAAGGAGGCCCTGCGCCTGTCCGGCGAACGGCTCGCGCCCTTCGGTGAGCGTGCCGCCCTCGTCCACGCCGTCTACGACGAACTCCCCGACGTCCTCGCCCGGCTCGGCCTCCCGCGCGTGCGGGGCGTCCTGTTCGACCTCGGGGTGTCCTCCATGCAACTGGACGAGGCCGGCCGCGGCTTCGCCTACGCCCAGGACGCCCCCCTCGACATGCGTATGGACCAGACGACCGGAGTGAGCGCCGCCGAGGTCCTCAACACCTACCCGCCCGGCGAACTCGTCCGCATCCTGCGCGCCTACGGCGAGGAGAAGCAGGCCAAGCGCATCGTCTCCGCGATCGTGCGCGAGCGCGAGAAGGAGCCGTTCACCAACAGCGCGCGCCTGGTCGAGCTGATCCGGGACGCGCTCCCGCAGGCCGCCAAGCGCACCGGAGGCAACCCGGCCAAGCGCACCTTCCAGGCCCTGCGGATCGAGGTCAACGGCGAACTGTCGGTGCTGGAGCGGGCGGTCCCGGCCGCCGTGAAGGCCCTCGAGGTCGGCGGACGGATCGCCGTGCTGTCGTACCACTCCCTGGAGGACCGCCTCGTCAAGCAGGTGTTCGCGGCCGGCGCCGCCAACACCGCCCCGCCAGGACTCCCGGTCGTCCCCGAGCAGTACCAGCCCCGGCTCAAGCTGCTCACGCGCGGTGCCGAACTTCCCACCGAGGAGGAGATCGCGGAGAACCGGCGGGCGGCCCCCGCACGGCTGCGCGGCGCCGAGCGGATCCGGGAGGACGTCGGCTGAGGCACGGAAGGCGAGGCACGGACGGCGTACGAGGCGGGTGACGGACGGCCGGGCGTGCGGGTGGGAAAAGCGAACTCAGGGGAGCGTGAGTGAGTAGGAAACCCGAACCGAAGGGGCGGCCCGAGCTGAAGGGGAGGGCGGCCCGGCTCACCCGGCTCCTGCCCACGGGGCGCGCCCAGGCCGCGCGCACCCCCTTCGTCCTCCTGGTCGTCGTCCTCCTCGGCGGCGGACTGATCGGCCTCCTGGTGCTGAACTCCGCGCTCAGCGAGGGCGCCTTCCAGCTCGACGACCTCCAGCGGGAGACCAAGAACCTCACCGACGAGGAACAGGCCCTGCAGCGGGACATCGACGCGTACTCCGCCCCCGACGCACTCCAGCGCCGCGCCCGCGAACTCGCCATGGTGCCCGGCGGCGACCCCGCCTTCCTCGCCCCCGACGGCAAGGTCAAGGGCGTACCGGCCCCCGCCTCCGCGGCCCGCGCGCCCCTGGTCCTCGCCCCCGAGGCCCTGGTCACCGCGACGGCCCCGCCCGCCGCCACACCCATGCCCTCCGCATCGACCCCGACCCCCGGCAGGTGACGGAAGTGTCCGACAGGGAACCGCCCCGCCGCCGGGTGCCCGGCCCCGCCAGGCCCGCCCGCCCGGCCTCCGGACAGCAGCGCCGAGCCCCGGGACAGCGCCCCGGACCCGGCGCCCGCCCGGCCCGCCGGCCCGCGGGCCCCCGCCCCGCGCCCCCGAAGGTCATCCGGCTGGGCAGCCCCCGCCCCCGGCTCCGCCTGGTCGGCGTGACCCTGACCCTCGTCCTGCTCGCCTTCGTCGTACGCCTCTTCCAGGTGCAGGCCGTCGACGCGAGCACCTACGCCGCCAAGGCCGACCGGAACCGCTACGTCGGCCAGGTGCTGGAGGCCGAGCGCGGCGGCATCACCGACCGCCACGGGTTGGCCCTGGCGACCACCGAGGACGCCTACGACATCACCGCCGACCCCACCCTGTTCGCCCCCGACGAGCTGGAGATCACCGACGGCCCCGAGCAGGCCGCCGCCCTCCTCGCCCCGATCCTCGGCCAGGACCAGGACAAACTGGTCGAGAAGCTGCGGCCGGAGAACAAGGCCCTGCGGTACGTCAAGCTCGCCGGCCGCCAGACCCCGCAGACCTGGAAGCAGATCAAGGACCTCAAGGCCGCGCTCGCCAAGAAGGCCGAGACCGACAAGTCCACCACCAACGCCCTGGCCGGCGTCTTCTCCGTGCCCACCAGCAAGCGCGTGTACCCCAACAACGAGCTCGCCGCCGGGATACTGGGCTGGGTCAACGCCGAGGGCAAGGGCGGCGGCGGCATCGAGCTCCAGCTCGACAAACGGCTGGCCGGCGAGAACGGCAAGATCCGCTACGCCCAGTCCGGCGGCCGTCTCGTGCCGACCGCGGGCTCCACCGAGACCCCGGCCGTGCCCGGCGACGACGTCGAGCTCACCATCGACCGCGACATCCAGTGGGCCGCGCAGAACGCCATCAGCAAGCAGGTCGAGGAGTCCAAGGCGGACCGCGGCTACGTCATCGTCCAGGACACCCGCACCGGCGAGGTCCTCGCGATGGCCAACGCGCCCGGGTTCGACCCCAACGACCTTTCCGAGGCCGATCCGCAGGCGCTCGGCAACGCGGCCGTCCAGGACGCCTTCGAACCCGGTTCCACCGCCAAGGTGCTCTCCATGGCGGCGGTCCTCGAGGAGAACGCCGCCACGCCCGGCACCCACGTCGTCGTGCCCAACCGGCTGCACCGCGGCGACCGGCTGTTCAAGGACGACATCGACCACCCGACCTGGTACCTGACGCTCAACGGCGTCCTCGCCAAGTCCAGCAACATCGGCACGATCCTCGCCACCGGCCAGCTCGGCAGCACCCAGGCCCGGGCCAACAAGGTCCTCTACGACTACCTGCGCAAGTTCGGCCTCGGCAGCCACACCGGCCTCGGCTTCCCCGGCGAGACCATGGGCATCCTCGCCGCCCCGGACGCCTGGTCCACCTCGCAGCAGTACACGATTCCTTTCGGCCAGGGCGTCTCCGTGAACGCCATGCAGGCCGCCTCCATCTACTCGACCATCGCCAACGGCGGCGTCCGCGTCGAGCCCACCCTGGTGCGCGGCGCCAAGGGCCCCGACGGAAGCTTCACCCCCGCCCCGGAACCCGCGAGGACCAGGGTCGTCAGCGACAAGACGGCGAAGACGCTCGCCCGGATGCTGGAGTCGGTCGTCGACGACGAGGAGGGCACCGGCACCAAGGCACGCATCCCCGGTTACCGGGTCGCGGGCAAGACGGGTACGGCGAACCGCGTGGATCCGGCCACCGGCAAGTACCACGGCTACACCTCGTCCTTCGCCGGCTTCGCCCCCGCCGACAAGCCCAGGATCACCGTCTACTGCGCCATCCAGAACGCCACCGAGGGCAGCTACTTCGGCGGCCAGATCTGCGGACCCGTGTACAAGCAGGTCATGGAGTTCGCCCTGAAGACCCTCCAGGTGCCGCCGACCGGCGCCGCCCCCGCCGACCTCCCGGTCACCTTCGCACCCTGACCAGTACCGAGCACCGAGCCACCAGGAACCACCCCGTGACAACGATCACTCCCGATCCCGGGAACCAGAAGCCGTCCCGAGCCTCGCTTGGCCCCTCAACCGGTGAGCCGGGTACGCTCACCGCCGTGCCACACGCTGATCAGTCCCAAACCACCCAGAAGGGCCACCCCGTGACATATCCGGGACCGCCCCGTCCGGTTCAGGTCTCCGCCACATCCCTCGCGGAACTCGCCGGCCAGCTGGGTGCCCCCGCACCGGAGCGGGCCGCCGACATCACGGGGATCACCCATGACTCGCGCGCCGTCCGCCCCGGCGACCTGTACGCCGCCCTGCCGGGCGCCCGCGCGCACGGCGCCGACTTCGTCACCCAGGCCGCGGGCCTGGGCGCCGTCGCCGTACTGACCGACCCGGCCGGCGCCGAACGCGTCGCCGCGGCCGGACTGCCGGCGCTGGTGGCCGACGACCCGCGCGCGAGCATGGGCGAGCTGGCGGCCACCATCTACGGCCACCCGGGCCGCGATCTGCTGCAGATCGGCATCACCGGCACCTCCGGCAAGACCACCACGGCCTATCTCGTCGAGGGCGGTCTGAAAACCGTCCGCAGCACGGGACTGATCGGCACCGTGGAGATGCGCATCGGCGACGAGCGCATCAGGTCCGAGCGCACCACACCCGAGGCCACCGACCTGCAGGCGCTGTTCGCCGTCATGCGCGAGCGCGGCACCGACGCGGTCGCCATGGAGGTCTCCAGCCACGCCCTGGTCCTCGGCCGGGTCGACGGCTGTGTCTTCGACATCGCCGTCTTCACCAACCTCAGCCCGGAGCACATGGAGTTCCACTCCGACATGGAGGACTACTTCCAGGCCAAGGCGCAGCTGTTCACACCGGAACGCAGCAGGCTCGGCGTCGTCAACGCGGACGACGAGTACGGCCGCAGGCTCGCCAAGGAGGCCGGCGTCCCGGTCGTCACCTTCTCCGCCGAGGGCCACCCGGACGCCGACTGGCGCGCCGAGGACGTCGAGGTCGGCCCGATGGACTCGACGTTCACCGTCATCGGCCCCAAGGGCGAGCGGATCACCGCCCGTTCACCGCTGCCGGGCCCGTTCAACGTGGCCAACACCCTCAGCGCGATCGTCGCCCTCGCCGCCGCCGGGCTGGACCCGCAGGCCGCCGCCGACGGCGTCGCCGCCGTACC
Organism: Streptomyces sp. NRRL WC-3626; assembly: GCF_000718785.1. Taxonomy (GTDB): domain Bacteria; phylum Actinomycetota; class Actinomycetes; order Streptomycetales; family Streptomycetaceae; genus Streptomyces; species Streptomyces edwardsiae. Next base: position 73,607 of record NZ_JOCA01000030.1, read on the forward strand.
GGGCGTGCCGGGCCGGCTGGAACGCGTGGACGCCGGCCAGCCGTATCTCGCGGTGGTCGACTACGCCCACAAGACCGACGCCGTGGAGTCGGTGCTGCGCGCCCTGCGCAAGGTCACCGAGGGTCGGGTGCACGTCGTGCTGGGGTGCGGCGGCGACCGGGACAAGACCAAGCGGGTGCCCATGGGCGCCGCCGCCGCGCGGCTCGCCGACACCGCCGTACTGACCTCCGACAACCCCCGCTCCGAGGACCCCCTCGCGATCCTCGCCACCATGCTCCACGGCGCCGCCTCCGTGCCCGCCCACGAGCGGGGCGAGGTGCAGGTCTTCGAGGACCGGGCCGCCGCGATCGCCGCCGCCGTCGCCCGGGCCCGGCCCGGTGACACGGTGCTGGTCGCCGGCAAGGGTCATGAGCAGGGACAGGACATCGCCGGGGTGGTGCGTCCCTTCGACGACCGCCAGGTGCTCCGGGAAGCCATCAAGAAAACCCAGGGATGAACTTGTGATCGCCCTCTCCCTCGCCGAGATCGCAGAAGTCGTCGGCGGGCAGACGCACGACATACCGGACCCGTCCGTCCAGGTCACCGGACCGGTCGTCCTGGACTCACGGGAGGCGGGTCCCGGCAGCCTGTTCGCCGCCTTCGTCGGCGAGCGGGTGGACGGCCACGACTACGCGGCCCAGGTCGTCGGGGCGGGCGCGGCCGCCGTGCTGGCCTCCCGGCCCGTCGGGGTCCCCGCGATCGTCGTGGACGACGTCCAGGCGGCTCTCGGCGCCCTCGCACGGCACGTCGTCGCCCGGCTCGGCACCACCCTCGTCGCGCTGACCGGTTCGGCCGGCAAGACCAGCACCAAGGACCTCATCGCGCAGGTCCTGCGGCGCAAGGCGCCGACCGTCTTCACCCCCGGTTCGCTCAACAACGAGATCGGGCTGCCGCTCACCGCGCTCACCGCCACCGAGGAGACGAAGTTCCTCGTCCTGGAGATGGGAGCGCGCGGAATCGGCCATATCCGCTACCTCACCGGTCTGACGCCGCCGAAGGTGGGACTGGTCCTGAACGTCGGCTCCGCCCATATCGGCGAGTTCGGCGGCCGCGAGCAGATCGCCCAGGCCAAGGGCGAGTTGGTCGAGTCCCTGCCCCCGGCCGAGGAGGGCGGCGCCGCGATCCTCAACGCGGACGACCCCCTCGTACGGGCCATGGCATCCCGTACGAAGGCGAAGGTGATCCTTTTCGGAGAGTCCGACGAAGCGGACGTCTCCGCCGAGAACGTGCGACTCACGGACAGCGGACAGCCTTCCTTCAGGCTTCACACACCCTCCGGTGCATCCGATGTGACCATGCGCCTGTACGGTGAGCATCACGTGTCGAACGCGCTCGCCGCGGCCGCCGTCGCCCACGAGTTGGGCATGTCCGCAGACGAGATCGCCACCGCGCTCTCCGAAGCGGGCTCCCTCTCCCGCTGGCGGATGGAGGTCACCGAGCGCCCGGACGGCGTGACGGTCGTCAACGACGCCTACAACGCGAACCCCGAGTCCATGAAGGCAGCGCTGCGCGCGCTGGCGGCCATGGGCAAGGGACGCCGTACGTGGGCGGTGCTCGGCAAGATGGCCGAGCTGGGGGACGAGGCGCTCGCCGAGCACGACGCGGTCGGGCGGCTTGCCGTCCGGCTCAACGTCAGCAAGCTCGTCGCGGTCGGGGGCAGGGAAGCCGCCTGGCTGCAACTGGGCGCATATAACGAGGGTTCGTGGGGTGAGGAGTCGGTGCACGTGTCCGACGCACAGGCGGCGGTCGACCTGTTGCGCAGCCAATTGCGCCCGGGAGACGTCGTTCTCGTGAAGGCGTCCCGGTCGGTCGGGCTCGAGAGCGTGGCGCAGGCGCTGCTCGAGACCGGTGCCGAGGGTGAGGTCGTCACCCGATGATGAATCAGATCCTGTTCGCAGGAGTCATTGGCCTCTTCCTGACCCTGGTCGGCACCCCGCTGCTGATCAAGCTGCTCGCCCGCAAGGGCTACGGGCAGTACATCCGGGACGACGGCCCGCGCGAGCACGCCAGTAAGCGCGGTACGCCGACGATGGGCGGTATCGCCTTCATCCTCGCGACGCTCGCCGCCTACTTCCTGTCCAAGGTGATCACCGGTAAACCCCCGACCTTCTCGGGGCTGTTGGTGCTCGGCCTCATGGTCGGCATGGGCATGGTCGGTTTCCTGGACGACTACATCAAGATCGTCAAGCGGCGTTCGCTGGGACTGCGGGCCAAGGCGAAGATGGCCGGCCAGCTGATCGTCGGCATCACCTTCGCGGTGCTCTCGCTGCAGTTCGCGGACTCCCGCGGGCAGACCCCGGCCTCCACGAAGCTGTCGTTCATCACGGACTTCGGCTGGACCATCGGCCCGGTGCTGTTCGTGGTCTGGGCGCTGTTCATGATCCTCGCCATGTCGAACGGCGTGAACCTGACCGACGGTCTGGACGGTCTGGCCACCGGCGCCTCCGTCCTCGTCTTCGGCGCCTACACCTTCATCGGTGTCTGGCAGTTCCAGGAGTCCTGCGCCAACGGCGACACGCTGACCAACCCGGGCGCCTGTTACGAGGTGCGCGATCCGCTGGACCTCGCGGTCGTCGCCTCCGCACTGATGGGTTCCTGTCTGGGCTTCCTGTGGTGGAACACCTCGCCGGCCAAGATCTTCATGGGCGACACCGGTTCACTGGCGCTCGGCGGCGTGCTCGCGGGTCTCGCGATCTGCTCCCGCACCGAGCTGCTCATCGCCATCCTGGGCGGTCTGTTCGTCCTCATCACCATGTCGGTGGTCATCCAGGTCGGCTCGTTCCGGCTCACCGGGAAGCGGGTCTTCCGGATGGCGCCACTCCAGCATCACTTCGAACTCAAAGGCTGGTCCGAAGTCCTTGTGGTGGTCCGCTTCTGGATCATCCAGGGCATCTGTGTGATCGTCGGACTCGGCCTCTTCTACGCGGGATGGGCAGCGGACAAGTGACCTCCTCGGTGCCTTTCGAATTCCAGGGCAAGCACGTCACCGTCGCCGGACTCGGCGTCTCGGGCGTCCCCGCGGCCAAGGTGCTGCACGGGCTCGGCGCGCGCGTCACCGTCGTCAACGACGGCGACGACGCCCGCGCGCGGGAGCAGGCCGCCGAACTGGAGGCGCTCGGTGTCACCGTGCGCCTCGGTGACGGGGCGACCCTGCCGGAAGGCACCGAACTCATCGTCACGGCCCCCGGCTGGAAGCCGGACAAGCCGCTGTTCACGGCGGCGGAAGCGGCCGGGGTGCCGGTGTGGGGCGACGTCGAACTCGCCTGGCGGCTCAGGGGGCCCGGCGCGGCCGACTGGCTCGCCGTCACCGGCACCAACGGCAAGACCACCACCGTCCGGATGCTCGCCTCCATCCTCGGGGCGGCCGGCCTGCGGACCGCCGCCGTCGGCAACATCGGCGTCTCCCTCCTGGACGCCGTACTCGGCGAGGAGGAGTACGACGTGCTCGCCGTGGAACTGTCCAGCTACCAGCTCCACTGGGCGCCCTCCCTGCGCGCCCACTCGGCCGCCGTCCTCAACCTCGCCCCCGACCACCTCGACTGGCACGGCTCCATGGAGGCGTACGCCAGGGACAAGGGCCGTGTCTACGAGGGCAATCGCGTCGCCTGCGTCTACAACGCGGACGCCACCGCCAAACCGTCCACCGAGGACCTGGTCCGCGAGGCCGACGTCGAGGAGGGCTGCCGCGCCGTCGGCTTCACCCTCGGCACCCCCGGCCCCTCCCAACTCGGTGTGGTCGAGGGCATCCTGGTCGACCGGGCCTTCGTGGAGAACCGGCAGAAGAACGCCCAGGAGCTCGCCGAGGTCTCCGACGTCGATCCGCCCGCCCCGCACAACATCGCCAACGCCCTTGCCGCGGCGGCCCTCGCGCGGGCCTACGGCGTGCCCGCGAGCGCCGTACGGGACGGCCTGCGGGCCTTCACCCCGGACGACCACCGCATCGCGCACGTCGCCGACGTGGACGGCGTCGCCTACATCGACGACTCCAAGGCCACCAACACACACGCGGCACAGGCCTCGTTGGCGGCCTACGAGTCCGTCGTGTGGATCGCCGGCGGGCTCGCCAAGGGCGCCACCTTCGACGAACTGGTCACCGGCGCGGCGAAGCGGCTGCGCGGCGCCGTGCTGATCGGCCGGGACCGCGCCCTGATCCGCGAAGCCCTCGCGCGACACGCCCCGGAAGTACCCGTCGTCGACCTCGACCGGACCGACACTGGGGCGATGCTCCAGGCCGTCCAGGAGGCTCAGCGGCTCGCCCGGACCGGCGACACGGTACTGCTGGCCCCGGCCTGCGCCTCGATGGACATGTTCACCAACTACAACAAGCGCGGTGACGCGTTCGCACAGGCGGTGCGCGAGCTCGGCGCCTGACCCCGGCCGCCTGGCGCCGGGCGACCTTGGGAGGGACGCGTGGGACCGTCGACGGCGTACAGCGGAGGCCCGGATGAGCGGTAGCCGCACCGGCCGCCCGCCCGTGCAGCGGGCCGTGCGCCGGCCCGTCGTACCCGGCCCGTCGGGTGAGAACCCGCTGCGCACCCTGATCATCCGGGCGCGCAGGGCCTGGGACCGGCCGCTGACCGCCTACTACCTGATCCTCGGCGGCAGTGCGCTGATCACCGTGCTGGGCCTCGTGATGGTCTACTCGGCCTCCCAGATCACGGCGCTGCAGATGTCCCTGCCGGGCTCCTACTTCTTCCGCAAACAGCTGCTGGCCGCCACGATCGGCACCGTACTGCTGCTGACGGCCTCCAGGATGCCGGTGAAGCTGCACCGCGCCCTGGCCTACCCGATCCTCGCGGGCGCCGTCTTCCTGATGGCCCTGGTGCAGGTGCCGGGGATAGGGGTCGCGGTCAACGGCAACCAGAACTGGATCGCCCTCGGCAGCACCTTCCAGCTCCAGCCCAGCGAGTTCGGCAAACTCGCCCTGGTGCTCTGGGGCGCCGACCTCCTCGCCCGCAAACAGGACAAGCGGCTGCTGTCCCAGTGGAAGCACATGCTGGTGCCGCTCGTCCCGGCCGCCTTCATGCTGCTCGGCCTGATCATGCTCGGCGGCGACATGGGTACGGCGATCATCCTCACGGCGATCCTGTTCGGCCTGCTGTGGCTGGCGGGGGCGCCCACGCGGCTGTTCGTCGGCGTGCTGTCCATCGCCGCGCTGCTCGGCGCGATCCTCATCCGCACCAGCCCCAACCGCATGGCCCGGCTCGCCTGTCTGGGCGCCACCGAGCCGCAGACGGGACCGGCCGACTGCTGGCAGGCCGTGCACGGGATCTACGCCCTCGCCTCCGGCGGGATCTTCGGTTCCGGACTCGGGGCGAGCGTGGAGAAATGGGGCCAACTGCCGGAAGCCCACACGGACTTCATCTTCGCCGTCACCGGTGAGGAACTGGGCCTCGCGGGCACGCTGTCGGTGCTCGCCCTGTTCGCGGCTCTAGGCTATGCGGGTATCCGCGTGGCCGGACGCACGGAGGACCCCTTCGTCAGGTATGCCGCGGGAGGCGTGACCACCTGGATCACGGCCCAGGCCGTGATCAACATCGGTGCGGTGCTCGGTCTGCTGCCGATCGCCGGAGTCCCGCTCCCGCTGTTCTCCTACGGAGGATCCGCCCTGCTGCCGACCATGTTCGCCATCGGGCTGCTGATCGCCTTCGCGCGTGAGGACCCCGCTGCACGGATGGCGCTTGCCATGCGGCAACCCCGCTTTGGTAGAAAGCGGAACGGGGGTTCACAGCGGCCCCGGAGATGGAACACGATGCGACGGCGCGCCCCGGTGGCGCGTCCGTCCGGAGAGCGGTGAATTTCGGTGCATGTCGTACTCGCCGGCGGAGGAACCGCGGGCCACATCGAGCCCGCGCTCGCCCTCGCGGACGCCCTGCGCAGGCAGGATCCGACCGTGGGCATCACGGCCCTGGGCACGGAACGCGGCCTGGAGACCCGGCTCGTACCCGAGCGCGGGTACGAACTGGCGCTGATCCCCGCCGTACCGCTGCCACGCAAGCCCACCCCCGAACTGATCACCGTTCCGGGCCGGCTGCGCGGCACGATCAAGGCGGCCGAGCAGATCCTGGAGCGCACCAAGGCGGACGCCGTGGTCGGCTTCGGCGGCTATGTCGCCCTGCCCGGCTATCTCGCGGCCAAGCGGCTCGGGGTGCCGATCATCATCCACGAGGCCAACGCCCGGCCCGGACTGGCCAACAAGATCGGCTCCCGGTACGCGGCCCAGGTCGCCGTCTCCACGCCCGACAGCAAGCTGCGAGGCGCCCGCTACATCGGCATCCCGCTGCGCCGCTCCATCTCCACCCTGGACCGGGCCGCCGTACGGCCCGAGGCGCGCGCCGCGTTCGGCCTCGACCCCAATCTGCCCACGCTGCTGGTCTCCGGCGGTTCGCAGGGCGCCCGCCGGCTCAACGAGGTCGTGCAGCAGGTCGCTCCGTGGCTGCAGCAGGCCGGGATCCAGATCCTGCACGCGGTCGGCCCGAAGAACGAACTGCCCCAGGTCCACCAGATGCCGGGGATGCCCCCCTATATCCCGGTAAGTTACCTGGACCGGATGGATCTCGCGTACGCCGCGGCCGACATGATGCTCTGCCGCGCGGGCGCGATGACCGTCGCCGAACTCTCCGCCGTCGGGCTCCCGGCCGCCTATGTCCCGCTGCCCATCGGCAACGGCGAACAGCGGCTCAACGCCCAGCCGGTGGTCAAGGCCGGCGGCGGACTGCTGGTCGACGACGCGGAGCTGACGCCCGAGTGGGTGCAGCAGAGCGTGCTGCCCGTGCTCGCCGATCCGCACCGGCTGTACGAGATGTCCCGCGCCGCCGCCGAATTCGGCCGCCGGGACGCCGACGACCTGCTCGTCGGCATGGTGTACGAGGCGATCGCCGCCCGTGCCCATCACTAGAGGCGTATGACGGGAGGCAGGCACCATGGCCGGATCGACCACCGCCGAGCGTGGTGAACGCGAGCGGGAGTGGTCCGGCCCGCCGCCGCCCGTGCGGCGGTTCGGGCGACGACAGGTTCGTCGGATCATCGCATCGGCCGTGGTGCTGGCCTTCCTCGGCAGCGGCACCTTCTGGCTGCTGTACGGCTCCGATCTGGTCCGTGTGGAGCGTGTATCGGTGTCCGGGACCCGCGAGCTGACGCCCGCGCAGGTGCGCGAGGCCGCCGACGTCCCCCTCGGGGAACAGCTGGTCTCCGTCGACACCGACGCCATCGAGGCGCGGCTCGCCTCCCGGTTGCCCCGGATCGACACGGTCGACGTATCCCGTTCCTGGCCGCACGGAATCACGCTGAAGGTGACGGAGCGTACCGCCGTCCTGCTCGTCCACAAGGGCGGGAAGTTCGTCGAAGTCGACGACGAGGGTGTCCGGTTCGCCACGGTCTCCAAGGCACCGAAAGGCGTCCCGGCGCTGGAATTGGCCGTTTCCCGGACGGGTTCCGCGGCGGCGAGCCTGCGCCGCTTCGGAGAGGACCGGCTGACCCGGGAGGCGGTGCGGGTGGCCGGCGCGATTCCGGCCTCCGTCGCGCACGTCACCCGCGGCGTCAAGGTCCGTTCCTACGACGACATCTCGCTCGAACTGGCCGACGGACGCACGGTCGACTGGGGAAGCAGTGAGAAAGGCGCGGAGAAGGGCCGTACTCTCACCGCATTGATGAAAGCGGAGCCCGGCGCACGGCACTTCGACGTCAGCGTTCCCACGGCCCCCGCGTCAGCCGGGAGTTGACGCACATCAGCGCAGGCCAGCACCCTGGTTGGGCAGCGCTACGGCTGATCACATAGGGTGAAAAGAAAAACGGGAGGTTCGGCGTGTTCGTTGAACGGGCGCCACTTGTCGACTTAGTGTCCTGTTCAGAAGACTCCAGGGAACAGACACACTGGTAACCCTAAACTTCAACGTTAGGGTTCGGGTCGGCGCTACGGACCGTCCCATTCGGCATCAGTCGTCGGATCGCGAGGCAGCAGTGCTTCAGCGGTCGGGCGACACGTAACTCGAGGCGAGAGGCCTTCGACGTGGCAGCACCGCAGAACTACCTCGCAGTCATCAAAGTCATCGGTGTCGGCGGCGGTGGTGTCAATGCCATCAACCGGATGATCGAGGTCGGTCTCAAGGGCGTCGAGTTCATCGCCATCAACACCGACGCGCAAGCCCTGTTGATGAGCGACGCCGACGTCAAGCTCGACGTCGGCCGTGAACTCACCCGCGGACTCGGCGCCGGAGCCAACCCGGCCGTCGGCCGCAAGGCCGCGGAGGACCACCGCGAGGAGATCGAGGAGGTCCTCAAGGGGGCCGACATGGTCTTCGTGACGGCCGGTGAGGGCGGCGGCACCGGCACCGGCGGCGCGCCCGTCGTGGCCAACATCGCCCGCTCGCTCGGCGCCCTCACCATCGGTGTGGTCACCCGCCCGTTCACCTTCGAGGGGCGGCGCCGCGCGAACCAGGCCGAGGACGGCATCGCCGAACTCCGCGAAGAGGTCGACACCCTCATCGTGATCCCGAACGACCGGCTGCTGTCCATCTCGGACCGCCAGGTGTCGGTTCTCGACGCCTTCAAGTCGGCGGACCAGGTACTGCTCTCCGGTGTCCAGGGCATCACCGACCTCATCACCACGCCCGGCCTCATCAACCTCGACTTCGCCGACGTCAAGTCGGTCATGTCGGAAGCCGGTTCCGCCCTCATGGGCATCGGCTCGGCCCGCGGCGACGACCGCGCGGTGGCCGCCGCCGAGATGGCCATCTCCTCGCCGCTGCTCGAAGCCTCCATCGACGGCGCCCGCGGCGTCCTGCTCTCCATCTCCGGCGGCTCCGACCTCGGCCTGTTCGAGATCAACGAGGCGGCCCAGCTGGTCAGCGAGGCCGCCCACCCGGAGGCCAACATCATCTTCGGTGCGGTGATCGACGACGCCCTCGGCGACGAGGTCCGGGTCACCGTGATCGCGGCCGGCTTCGACGGCGGCCAGCCGCCCGCCAAGCGGGACAACGTCCTCGGATCCTCCTCCGCCAAGCGCGAGGAGCCCGCCCCGGCCCGCCAGACCGAGAGCCGCCCGTCCTTCGGCTCCCTCGGCAGCGTCACGCCGAAGGAGGACCCGGAGCCGGTGATCCCGGAGCCGGTGCACGACATCCCGGCCCCCCAGCCCCCGGTACCGCCGTCGCGGACCTACGACAGCGCGGCCGAGGAACTGGACGTGCCGGACTTCCTCAAGTGATAGGACCGCGCGAGAGCGTGAGCGGCGCCCACTTCGCCTTCACCGACCGGTGGGGCGGGGTGAGCGCCGCTCCTCATGCCGAGCTCAACCTCGGCGGTGCCGTCGGCGACGACCCCGGCGCCGTACGCGCCAACCGCGAACTGGCGGCCAAGTCCCTCGGCGTGGACCCGGACCGGGTGGTCTGGATGAACCAGGTGCACGGGGCCGACGCGGTCGTGGTCGACGCACCCTGGGGCGACCGTCCGGTCCCCGAGGTGGACGCGATCGTCACCGCGCGGCGCGGACTCGCCCTCGCGGTGCTCACCGCCGACTGTGTGCCGGTGCTGCTCGCCGACCCCGTCGCCGGAGTCGTGGCCGCGGCCCACGCGGGCCGGCCCGGCATGATCGCCGGGATCGTCCCCGCCGCCGTACGGGCCATGGCCGGACTCGGCGCCGACCCCGCGCGGATCGTCGCCCGCACCGGACCCGCCGTCTGCGGCCGGTGCTACGAGGTGCCGGAGGCGATGCGCGCCGAGGTGGCCGCCGTCGAATCCGCGGCGTACGCCGAGACGAGCTGGGGCACTCCGGCGGTCGACGTGGCCGCGGGCGTGCACGCGCAGCTCGAACGGCTCGGGGTGCGCGACCGGGAGCGGTCGCCCGTGTGCACGCGGGAGTCGGCTGATCACTTCTCGTACCGCCGCGACCGCGCCACCGGGCGGCTCGCGGGCTATGTGTGGCTGGACTGATGGGGCATGACGGACCGTAAGAGCGAAATCGCCGCGAATCTGGCGAAAGTGGAAGGCCGGATCGCCGCCGCCTGCGCGGCCGCCGGCCGTGGCCGGGACGAGGTGACCCTGATCGTGGTCACCAAGACCTACCCGGCGAGCGATGTGCGGATCCTGTCCGGACTCGGGGTGCGCCATGTGGCGGAGAACAAGGACCAGGACGCCGCCCCCAAGGCGGCGGCATGTGCGGATCTGCCCCTCACCTGGCACTTCGTCGGTCAACTTCAGACCAACAAGGTGCGTTCCGTGGTGGGTTATGCCGATTTCGTGCAGTCCGTCGACCGGCCCCGGCTGGTGACGGCCCTGTCCAGGGAGGCCGTGCGGGCCGGGCGCGAGATCGGCTGTCTGATCCAGGTGGCCCTCGACGCCGGCGAGGGCGGCCGGGGCGAACGCGGCGGCGTCGCGCCCGGTGACGTCGCGGAGTTGGCGGACCTGGTCGCGGGCTCCGAAGGGCTGCGGCTCGGCGGGCTGATGACCGTCGCCCCGCTCACCGGCGAGTACGCCGGGCATGAACGGGCGGCGTTCGGGCGGTTGATGGATTTGTCGACCGACCTGCGCCGGACCCGTCCGGCTGCGAACATGGTCTCCGCGGGAATGAGTGCGGACCTCGAACAGGCCGTTGCCGCCGGAGCGACACATGTGCGCGTCGGCAGTGCGGTACTCGGAGTCCGCCCCGGGCTCGGGTAACGTCGCCAAGAAGTCGGACCACAGCAGAAAATATGGTCAGTTCCGCCGAACAGCGGACATAAAGACCTAGTGGATCGCGGGCACTTGGCGGTCGTCAGCGGATCCACCACAGAGCGGAGGACTCGGAGCATGGCCGGCGCGATGCGCAAGATGGCGGTCTACCTCGGCCTCGTGGAGGACGATGGGTACGACGGCCGCGGATTCGACCCAGACGACGACTTTGAACCCGAACTCGACCCGGAGCCCGAGCGGGACCACCGGCGGCACGAGCCGTCGCATCAGGCACATATCTCACATCAGTCCCAAAGAGGCGAAGAGGCACGAGTCGCCCATCCTCCCGCGCCGCGCGAGCCGATCGCCCGATCCGCTTCGCTCCCCGCGGAATCGCCACGCCCGGCGCGGATCGCGCCCGTGGCATCCATCACACAAGAACGTGCCAGCCTGGAGAAGAACGCACCGGTGATCATGCCCAAGGTCGTGTCGGAACGAGAGCCTTACCGGATCACCACACTGCACCCCCGGACCTACAACGAGGCCCGTACCATCGGGGAACACTTCCGTGAAGGCACTCCGGTGATCATGAATCTGACCGAGATGGATGACACGGACGCGAAGCGACTTGTCGACTTTGCGGCGGGTTTGGTGTTTGGTCTTCACGGCAGTATCGAGCGGGTGACGCAGAAGGTGTTCCTGCTGTCTCCTGCTAACGTCGATGTCACGGCGGAGGACAAGGCCCGCATCGCAGAGGGCGGGTTCTTCAACCAGAGCTGAGACGCAGGACCGGACAGAGCAGTACAGGGGAGAGGGAAAAGCAGGCCATGAGCGTGTTCGCGCAGGTGATCTACATCGCGCTGATGGTGTTCCTCATCGTGCTCATCTTCCGTTTGGTCATGGACTACGTGTTCCAGTTCGCCCGCTCATGGCAACCCGGCAAGGCGATGGTGGTCGTCCTGGAGGCCACCTACACTGTCACCGATCCACCGCTGAAGCTTCTGCGGCGGTTCATCCCGCCGCTGCGTCTCGGGGGCGTGGCGCTCGACCTGTCGTTCTTCGTCCTGATGATCATCGTCTACATCCTGATCATGCTCGTGGGCAAGTTCGTGGGGTGACTGTGGACGATACGGTCTTGCCGACTGCCGATGACTACGTTGAGGTGAAGAGATGCCGTTGACCCCCGAGGACGTGCGGAACAAGCAGTTCACGACCGTCCGCCTCCGAGAAGGCTATGACGAGGACGAGGTCGATGCCTTCCTCGATGAGGTCGAAGCCGAACTGACGCGCCTGCTCCGCGAGAACGAGGACCTGCGCGCCAAGCTGGCCGCGGCCACGCGCGCCGCTGCCCAGAACCAGCAGAACATGCGCAAGCCCCCCGAGCCTCAGGACCAGCAGCAACAGCAGGGCCCGCCCCCGGGGATGCCTCAGCAGGGCATGCCCGGACAGGGAATGCCGCAGCAGGGGATGCCCGGACAGGGGATGCCTCAGCAGGGCATGCGAGGTCCCGGCGCTCCTGTGCCCGCCGGCATATCGGGCCCGCCGCAGCAGCAGATGGGTGGCCCCATGGGTGGCCCGCCCCAGCTGCCGAGCGGTGCTCCTCAACTGCCCGCCGGCCCCGGCGGACAGGGCGGCCCGCAGGGTCCCGGCCCCATGGGCCAGGGGCACGGGCCGATGGGCCATGGCGGCCCGATGCAGGGGCAGATGGGCCCCGGCGGCCCGATGGGTGGCCCCATGGGCGGTCCCATGGGCGGACCCGGTCAGGGCGGCCCCATGGGCGGTCCCGGTCAGGGCGGCCCCGGTGGCGACAGCGCCGCGCGCGTTCTGTCGCTGGCCCAGCAGACGGCCGACCAGGCGATCGCGGAGGCCCGTTCCGAGGCCAACAAGATCGTGGGCGAGGCGCGTTCGCGTGCCGAGGGTCTGGAGCGGGACGCCCGTGCCAAGGCCGACGCCCTGGAGCGGGACGCGCAGGAGAAGCACCGCGTCGCGATGGGCTCCCTGGAGTCCGCCCGCGCCACGCTGGAGCGCAAGGTCGAGGACCTGCGCGGCTTCGAGCGCGAGTACCGCACGCGTCTGAAGTCCTACCTGGAGTCGCAGCTGCGCCAGCTGGAGACGCAGGCGGACGACTCGCTCGCCCCGCCGCGTCAGCCCGCGAGCGCCGCGCCGTCGCTGCCGCCGTCCCCGGCGCCCTCGATGGCTCCGGCCGGCGCCGGTGCGCCGTCCTACGGCGGCAACCAGGGGATGGGCGGCCCCGGCCAGCCCGGCCCGTCGTACGGCGGCCAGCAGCAGATGCAGCCGGCGATGACCCAGCCGATGGCGCCCGTGCGTCCGCAGGGGCCGTCGCCGATGGGTCAGGCACCCTCGCCGATGCGCGGGTTCCTCATCGACGAGGACGACAACTGACGGCCGTGTGGCCATGAGTACGGCGTAGCAGTCGGCAGCGTTCAGGGCGGGGCCCCGGGTTCACGAACCCGGGGCCCCGCCCTTTCGCTCTGCTTGGTCGAGGCGGGTCCGGGGTGTTTGTTCGGGTCCGGGTGTTGTGTCCGACGTACGCAATGCCGACGGCCGGGGTCCACCAAGAATCTTGGTGGACCCCGGCCGTCGGTGTGTGCGCCCTCTCGTCGGCGCTTATGCCTTACGCAGGCGGAACGTCAGGGACAGGCCCTCGTCCGTGAACGGGGTGCCGTAGGTGTCGTCCGCCTCGCCCTCGGTGAAGGCCGTCGCCAGGACCTCGTCGGCGATCAGTCCCGCGTGCTCCGACAGCGCGGCGACCGTCGCCGGGTCCGTGGCCGTCCACCGCAGCGCGATCCGGTCCGCCACATCGAGCCCGCTGTTCTTGCGGGCCTCCTGGATGAGGCGGATCGCGTCACGCGCGAGGCCCGCCCGGCGCAGCTCCTCCGTGATCTCCAGGTCCAGCGCGACCGTCGCACCGGCGTCGGACGCCACCGACCAGCCCTCGCGGGGGGTTTCCGTGATGATCACCTCGTCGGGAGCGAGGGCGACCGTCTCACCGTCGACCTCCACCGAGGCCGTGCCCTCGCGCAGCGCCAGCGACAGGGCCGCGGCGTCCGCGTTCGCGACCGCCCTGGCCACGTCCTGGACCCGCTTGCCGAACCGCTTGCCCAGCGCACGGAAGTTGGCCTTCGCCGTGGTGTCCACCAGCGAACCGCCCACCTCGGACAGCGAGGCCAGCGACTCGACGTTCAGCTCCTCCGTGATCTGCGCGTGCAGCTCGGGGTCGAGCGTGCCGAAGCCGCCCGCCGCGATCAGCGCGCGCTTCAGCGGCTGGCGGGTCTTCACGCCCGACTCCGCGCGCGTGGCCCGGCCCAGCTCCACGAGCCGGCGCACCAGCACCATCTGCCTGGACAGCTCCGGGTCGATCGCGGACAGGTCCGCCAGGGGCCACGAGGACAGGTGCACCGACTCCGGGGCGCCCGGGGTGACCGGAACGATCAGGTCCTGCCAGACCCGCTCGGTGATGAAGGGGGTCAGCGGGGCCATCAGCCTGGTGACCGTCTCCACGACCTCGTGCAGGGTGCGCAGCGCGGCCTTGTCGCCCTGCCAGAAGCGGCGCCGGGAGCGGCGGACGTACCAGTTGGACAGGTCGTCGACGAACGCGGACAGCAGCTTGCCGGCGCGCTGGGTGTCGTAGCCGTCCAGCGCCTGCGTCACCTGGTCGGTGAGGGCGTGCAGTTCGGAGAGCAGCCAGCGGTCCAGGACCGGGCGGTCGGCCGGGGCCGGGTCGGCTTCGCTCGGCGCCCAGTTCGACGTACGGGCGTACAGGGCCTGGAAGGCGACCGTGTTCCAGTACGTCAGCAGGGTCTTGCGGACGACCTCCTGGATGGTGCCGTGGCCCACCCTGCGGGCCGCCCAGGGGGAACCGCCGGCCGCCATGAACCAGCGGACCGCGTCCGCGCCGTGCTGGTCCATCAGCGGGATCGGCTGCAGGATGTTGCCCAGGTGCTTGGACATCTTGCGGCCGTCCTCGGCGAGGATGTGACCGAGGCAGACGACGTTCTCGTACGACGACTTGTCGAAGACCAGCGTGCCGATGGCCATCAGCGTGTAGAACCAGCCGCGGGTCTGGTCGATGGCCTCGCAGATGAACTGCGCCGGGTAGCGGGCCTCGAACAGCTCCTTGTTCTTGTACGGGTAGCCCCACTGCGCGAACGGCATCGAACCCGAGTCGTACCAGGCGTCGATGACCTCCGGCACGCGCGTGGCCGTCTTCCCGCAGCCGTCGTGGCGGCAGGCGAAGGTGACCTCGTCGATGTACGGGCGGTGCGGGTCGAGGCCCGACTGGTCGGTGCCGGTCAGCTCGGTGAGCTCGGCGCGGGAGCCGACGACCGTGAGGTGGTCGTCCTCGCAGCGCCAGATGGGCAGCGGGGTGCCCCAGTAGCGGTTGCGGGACAGCGCCCAGTCGATGTTGTTGTTCAGCCAGTCGCCGTAGCGGCCGTTCTTCACCGTGTCCGGGAACCAGTTGGTGTTCTCGTTCTCCCGCAGCAGCGCGTCCTTGACGGCCGTGGTGCGGATGTACCAGGACGGCTGCGCGTAGTAGAGCAGCGCGGTGTGGCAGCGCCAGCAGTGCGGGTAGCTGTGCTCGTACGGGATGTGCCGGAACAGCAGGCCGCGCTCGTCGAGGTCCGCGGTGAGCTTCTCGTCGGCCTTCTTGAAGAAGACACCGCCGACCAGGGGGACGTCCTCCTCGAAGGTGCCGTCGGGGCGGACGGGGTTGACGACGGGCAGGCCGTAGGCGCGGCAGACCCTGAGGTCGTCCTCGCCGAAGGCGGGGGACTGGTGGACCAGACCCGTACCGTCCTCGGTGGTGACGTACTCGGCGTTGACGACGTAGTGCGCCGGCTCCGGGAACTCCACCAGCTCGAAGGGCCGCCGGTACGTCCAGCGCTCCATCTCGGCGCCGGTGAAGGACTGCCCGGTGGTCTCCCAGCCCTCGCCGAGGGCCTTGGCGACCAGCGGCTCGGCGACGACCAGCTTCTCCGCACCGTTCGTGGCGACGACGTAAGCGACCTCGGGGTGCGCGGCGACGGCCGTGTTGGAGACCAGGGTCCACGGGGTGGTCGTCCACACCAGGAGCGCGGCCTCACCGGCCAGCGGGCCGGAGGTCAGCGGGAAGCGGACGTAGACGGACGGGTCGACGACCGTCTCGTAGCCCTGCGCCAGCTCGTGGTCCGACAGGCCGGTGCCGCAGCGGGGGCACCAGGGGGCGACGCGGTGGTCCTGGACCAGCAGGCCCTTGGCGAAGATCTCCTTCAGCGACCACCAGACGGACTCGATGTACTCCGGGTCCATCGTGCGGTACGGGTCCTGGAGGTCGGCCCAGTAGCCCATGCGCGTCGTGAGCTCTTCGAAGGCGTCGGTGTGGCGGGTCACCGACTCGCGGCACTTCGCGTTGAACTCGGCGATGCCGTACGCCTCGATGTCCTGCTTGCCGGAGAAGCCGAGCTCCTTCTCGACGGCCAGCTCCACGGGCAGGCCGTGGCAGTCCCAGCCGGCCTTGCGGGCCACGTGGTAGCCGCGCATCGTGCGGAAGCGGGGGAAGACGTCCTTGAAGACGCGGGCCTCGATGTGGTGGGCGCCGGGCATGCCGTTGGCCGTGGGCGGGCCCTCGTAGAACACCCATTCGGGGCGCCCCTCGGACTGCTCCAGGCTCTTGGCGAAGATCTTCTGCTCGCGCCAGAAGTCGAGCACCGCGTGCTCGAGGGCGGGCAGGTCGACCTGGGCGGGTACCTGGCGGTACGTCGGCGTTGTCATCAGCGGGCTTCCTCCGGCGGACTTGCTGCCTTCCGTCCGGAGGGACGAGAGCTGTGTCGATCCTGCGCCTCCGACGGCGCGCTCCCGCGGTACCACCCTCCTTGGCCCCCCGGTGCGCCGTACGCTCCGGTGAGCCCCCTCATTGGGGTCGCGATACCGGTTCTACGCCCCTGTGCAGGGGTTTCCTCCGGCGGCTCCGGGGTGATCTTCACATCGCGCTCGCCCCCGGGCTCACACCGTCCCCGGGTCGCTCTGGGCTGCGTACGCCGCTACTCGTCCCCATCCACGCTTTTCGCTCCGCCCAGTGTACGGCGCGGCGCGGGCGGCGGCCGACCGGATTCTGCCCCGAATGGCGGGACGTGCCCATCGGCGGCATACCCGGCGGGGAGCTGGGCACAACGCATGCATGCTCGCCGCGCGGCGTCCGAGGGGAGGGGGAATCGGGCGGTGCGCCCCGTTGCCGTGGGACTCGAGTCGATTTATCGTCCCAGCACGATTCGCGTGCAAGATCACAATATGTGAAGGGGTCGCGGCCATGGTGGCGAAGAAGCCCGCCGTACAGCAGCCGGGACCGTCCGGCAGGCCCGGACCCGCTCTCACCGGCGGGGCCGGAAGCCCGGACGTGCCACCGGAGGCCGCGGCGACCCGCACGGCACCCGCCGCCGCCGAGCCGGCGCCGAAGAGGTCCCCCGCCCGGCGGACCCCGCCGACGGGCGCACAGGCCGGGGAGGCCCCCGCCAGGAGGGCGCCCGCGCGCGAGGCGTCGCGGGGGAAGGACGCCGTGAAGAAGACGGCCGCGAAGAGGGCGTCCACGCGGAAGGCGTCCGTGCAGAAGGCGGTGGCGGAAGCTGCCGGTGAAGGGGCGAGCGGAACGACGAAGGGCACCGCCGGGGCGGCTGCCGCCGACAAGGCGGCCGGGGCGGGGCGGCGGGACGGGGGCGTACAGGATGTGGCCGGGCACAGCGCGGCCGAGGACGCGGGCGCGGCGGATGCCGCGGCGCAGACGGGAGCGACGACGGTGAGTGCGAAGAAGACTCCTGGCACGGCCACGGCGGCGAAGAGCCCCGTACCCAAGGCCCGGATCGGTGTGGTGGATCCCGGCGACCTCGCGGTACGTCCGGGTGAGGATCCGTGGACCACGGACGAGGTCGAGGAGGCGAGGGCCGAGCTGACCTCCGAGGTGCTGCGGCTGCGCGAGGAGATCGCCACCTCCGAGCGGTCACTGGCCGGCCTGATGCGGGACTCCGGCGACGGAGCGGGCGACGACGACGCCGACACCGGCACCAAGAACATCACGCGTGAGCACGAACTCTCGCTCGCCGCGAACGCGCGCGAGATGCTCAGCCAGTTCGAGCGCGCCCTGCAGCGCCTCGACGCCGGTACCTACGGCCTCTGCGAGAACTGCGGCAACCCCATCGGAAAGGCCCGTATGCAGGCATTTCCCCGGGCCACCCTGTGTGTCGAGTGCAAGCAGAAGCAGGAGCGCCGGTACTGATCGGCGCACGCGCGGGACGTGCCGTACCCTCGTCCTTCAGTCAGGTACCTAGGGTTGAGGGACTCACGTGGCAGAGGCGGAGCGCATCATCGGTACGCCGGACACCCCGGACGCGGACCGGGAGGAACAGGAAGCGGCCGGCGCCCGGGAGACGGCGGCGGAGACCGCGCGGCCCCGCGGCAAGCGGCGGATCGCCGTGCTGTTCGCCGTCGCCGTGTTCGCGTACGCCCTCGATCTGATCAGCAAGATGATCGTGGTGGCCGAGCTGGAGCACCAGGAGCCCATCGAGATCGTCGGCGACTGGCTGAGGTTCGAGGCGATCCGCAACGCGGGCGCGGCCTTCGGCTTCGGCGAGGCCTTCACCGTGATCTTCACGGTGATCGCCGCGTCCGTGATCGTGGTGATCATCCGCCTCGCCCGCAAGCTCTACAGCCTGCCGTGGGCGATCGCGCTGGGCCTGCTGCTCGGCGGCGCCCTCGGCAACCTCACCGACCGGATCTTCCGCTCGCCGGGCGTCTTCGAGGGCGCGGTGGTCGACTTCATCGCGCCCAAGCACTTCGCCGTGTTCAACCTGGCGGACTCGGCGATCGTGTGCGGCGGCATCCTGATCGTGCTGCTGTCGTTCCGGGGCCTCGATCCGGACGGCACCGTCCACAAGGACTGAACGCGCGTACGGCGCCGTCCGGCCCGTCCGGCATACTCGACGGGTGAGCACGATTCCCGAGATCCGTACCCTGCCCGTGCCCGACGGCCTGGAGGGCGAGCGCGTCGACGCCGCCATCTCCCGCATGTTCGGCTTCTCCCGTACCAAGGCGGCCGAACTCGCCGCCGCGGGGAAGGTCACGGTCGACGGGTCGGTGGTCGGCAAGTCCGAGCGGGTCAGCGGCGGCGCCTGGCTCGAGGTGGAGATGCCGCAGGCACCCGCGCCGGTGCAGGTCGTCGCCGAGCCGGTCGAGGGCATGGAGATCGTGCACGACGACGACGACGTGGTCGTGATCGTCAAGCCGGTCGGCGTCGCCGCCCACCCCTCGCCCGGCTGGACCGGTCCGACGGTGATCGGCGGTCTCGCCGCCGCCGGGTACCGCATCTCGACCTCCGGCGCCGCCGAGCGCCAGGGCATCGTGCACCGCCTCGACGTCGGCACCTCGGGGCTGATGGTCGTCGCCAAGTCGGAGCGCGCGTACACGTCGCTGAAGCGCCAGTTCAAGGAGCGCACGGTCGACAAGCGCTACCACACCCTCGTCCAGGGCCACCCGGACCCGACCAGCGGCACCATCGACGCCCCCATCGGCCGCCACCCGCAGCACGACTACAAGTGGGCGGTCACCGCCGAGGGCAAGCCGTCCGTCACGCACTACGACCTCATCGAGGCGTTCCGCGCCGCGTCCCTCCTCGACGTCAAGCTGGAGACCGGCCGCACCCACCAGATCCGCGTCCACATGGCCGCCCACCGGCACCCCTGCGTCGGCGACCTGACCTACGGCGCCGATCCGACGCTCGCCAAGCGCCTGCGCCTGACCCGCCAGTGGCTGCACGCCGTACGGCTCGGCTTCGAGCACCCCGGCGACGGCCAGTGGGTGGAGTTCTCCTGCGAGTACCCCGACGACCTGCGGCAGGCGCTGGACCAGGTCCGTGAGGAGACCTACGCGTGAGCGGGGCCCACACCGTCCGCGTGGCCGTGGAGCCCGCCGACCGTGAGGCCTGCTTCGCGGTCCGCAAGGACGTCTTCGTCGCCGAGCAGGGCGTCCCCGAGGACATCGAGTACGACGCCCACGACGCCGGCGCCGTCCATGTGCTGGCGATGGGGGAGGACGGCATCCCCCTCGGCACCGGCCGGCTGCTGCACGGCGAGGCCGCCGCGGCGAAGAACGGCGGCGACCCGGCCGTCGGCTCGCTGGGCCGCCTCGCGGTGACCCGCGAGGCGCGCGGCCTCGGCGTCGGCGCGGCGCTGGTGCGCGCCATCGAGGAGGCGGCCCGCGCGCGGGGCCTCACCGCCGTGGACCTGCACGCCCAGACCCACGCCCTCGGTTTCTACGAGCGGCTGGGCTACGAGGCCTACGGGCCCGAGTTCCCGGACGCCGGGATGCCGCACCGGGCGATGCGGCGCGTTCTGTAGCGGAGGGCGCGAACGGCCGGGCAGGGGCGTCGGCGTGGCACGCTGGAGATCAGCCCGCCGTTCGTCGATCCGCCCGGAGACCTGACCGTGGATCAGTTGACCCTGCTGTTCGCCCTGCTGCTCGGGGCCGTGGTGAGTGTCCCGGTCGGGGAGCGGCTCGGGCTGCCCGCGCCGGTGCTGATGACGGTCCTCGGGGCCGTACTGGCGCTGATGGAGTTCGTACCCAACGTCGACATCCCGCCCGACCTGATCCTCCCGCTGCTGCTGCCGCCCCTGCTCCACGCCGCCGTACGGCGGACCTCCTGGCGGCAGTTCGCGGCGAACGTCAGACCGATCCTGCTGCTCGCGGTGGCGCTGGTCTTCGTCACCATGCTGTGCGTGGCCGCCGTCGCCCACGCGATCGTGCCGGGGCTGCCGCTCGCCGCCGCCTTCGCCCTCGGCGCCCTGGTCGCGCCGCCCGACCCGGTCGCGGCGACCGCCGTCGCCGGGAAGCTGGGACTGCCGCGCCGGCTGGTGTCGATCCTCGAGGGCGAGGGACTGTTCAACGACGTCACGGCGATCGTCCTCTACAACGTGGCCATCGCCGCCGCCGTCGGCGGCAGCTTCTCCGCCTGGGACGCCGGGCTCGACCTGGTGCTCTCGGCCGTGGTGGCGGTGGCGGTCGGGCTCGCGCTGGGCTGGGGCGCCAACAAGCTGATGGACCTCCTCGGGGACGCGACCCTGCAGATCGGGCTCAGCCTGCTGGTGCCGTACGCCTCCTACGTCCTGGCCGAGGAACTGCACGGCTCGGGTGTGCTCGCCGTGCTCACCACGGCGCTGTTCCTCGTCGAGTACGCCACCGACGCCGACGACGTCATGACCCGGCTCGCCGGGCACACCTTCTGGGACATCGTCGACACCCTGGTCACCGGCGTCGCGTTCGGACTGGTCGGGCTCGAACTGCACAACGCGGTGAACACCGCGGCCGGCCACTGGGGCGAACTGCTGGCCTGGGCGGCCGCGATCGTGGGCGTGGTCGTCCTGGTACGGCTGCTGTGGCTGCTGCCGGCGACCTGGCTGACGCAGCGGCTGCACGCCGCGCGGGACACCGCCGAGGAGATTCCGGTGAGCTGGCGCGAGACCGTGGTGATGTGGTGGGCCGGGATGCGCGGGGTGGCCTCGGTCGCACTGGCGCTCGCCATCCCGCTGGAGACCGACGCCGGAGCGGACTTCCCCGGCCGGGGCGAGATCGTCTTCATCGCGTTCGGCGTCATCATGGCGACCCTGCTGGTGCAGGGGCTGACCCTTCCCTGGCTGGTGGGGAAGCTGGGCGTGCGCGCCGACTCCGGGCGTGAGAAGGAGCTCGAGCACGACCTGGCCGTAAGGGCGGCCAAGGCGGCGAAACGCCGGCTGCGGGAGATCGAGGAGGTCGAGGACCTGCCGGAGGATCTGTCCGAGCAGATGCTGCGCAGCGCGTTCGACATCGGGGTGCGGATCAGCCCCGACATCGCGGCGGACGAACGGCGGGAGGCGCACCGGCAGCGGGCGCGGCGGCTGAAGCGGGTGCGGGAGATTCAGCGGGAGATGCTGAGCGCAGCCCGGCACGAGGTGCTCGCGGCGCGGAGCGAGGCGGGAGCGGATCCGGAGGTCGTCGACCGGGTGCTGCGGCATCTGGATGTGCGCAGCCTGCGCTGAGTCCTGGAGTTCTCCCACCCGCGCACCGCACGTCCCGGTCACTCGGGAAGCGGGCGATTCCCGCGGGCGCTTGGCGGGGTTGGCCGCCTCAGGTTCGTAAAGTGACGTCATGCATCGGAATGTCGTCATCAGCGGAGGCGGTACCGGGATCGGGCTCGCCGCCGCGCGTGTGTTCGCCGCCGGCGGGGACCGGGTGCTGCTGCTCGGACGCCGGGGTGACGTGCTGGAGCGGGCCGCGGTGCCCGGCGCCCTGACATACGCCGCCGACCTCGCCGACCCCGGCGCCGTGCGCGGAGTCGCCGGTTTCGTGGGCGGGGAGTTCGGCGCCGTGGACGTACTGATCCACGGCGCCGAAGGCGACGGGCCCCTGGAGCCCCCGGCGGGCGGCGACGACCCGCTCGACGCCGTCGCCCACTCCTGGACCGTCAACTTCCGGCTCAACCTGCTCACCGCCGCCCTGCTCACCGAGGCCCTGAAGCACCGGCTCGCCGAACCCGGCGGGCGTGTGCTCTTCCTCAGCTCCCTCGCCGCCTACCAGGGCCGCGGCGAGCCGGCGTACGCGGCCGCCAAGGCCGGGCTGCACCCGTACGCCCATGCCCTCGCCCGGGAACTGGGCCCGCACGGCATCACCGTGAACGTGGTCGCCCCCGGCTACATCGAGGACCCCGGCGACGACCCCGACGAGGACCCGCGTCACCGGATGACCGGCCAGACCCTGGACGGGCGCGCCGGAACGCCCGGGGACGTCGCCGCGACCCTGCACTGGCTCGCCTCCCCGGGCGCCGGACACATCACCTCGCAGATCATCCAGGTCAACGGCGGCGCCGAACGCGGACACTGAGCGGGCGGTCAGCGCTCCCGCGGATGCGGGTGCACGCGGCGGGCCGCCGGTACGCCGTCGGACGCGCGGTGTTCCCGCCGGCCGGGCGGCGGCACCGCGTCGGACGCGTTGACCTTGGGCAGGGCGTAGGGGTGTTCGGCGGCCAGCCAGCGGAGCATCTGCTCGCGGACCGTGACCCGTACCGTCCAGATGTCGTCCGCGTCCTTGGCCGTCGCCAGCGCCCGCACCTCCATGGTGCTGGGGGTGCTGTCCGTCACGGTCAGGTTGAACGCGCGGCCGTCCCAGGCCGGGCACTCCCGCAGGATGTCCCGGAGCCTCTCGCGCATCGCGTCCAGCGGGGCCGAGTGGTCGAGGTGCCAGAAGACGGTGCCCGTCATCTGCGGCGTCCCGCGCGACCAGTTCTCGAACGGCTGGGACGTGAAGTACGACACCGGCATGGTGATCCGGCGCTCGTCCCAGGTGCGCACGGTCAGGAAGGTCAGCGTGATCTCCTCGACCGTGCCCCACTCACCGTCCACGACCACCGTGTCGCCGATGCGCACCATGTCGCCGAAGGCGATCTGCAGCCCGGCGAACATATTGCCCAGCGTGGACTGGGCGGCCACACCGGCGACGATGCCGAGGATTCCGGCCGAGGCCAGCAGCGAGGCCCCGGCCGCCCGCATCGCGGGGAAGGTCAGCAGCATCGCGGCCACCGCCACCACACCGACGACCGCGGAGACCACCCGCCGGATCAGCGTCACCTGGGTGCGCACCCGGCGGACCCGGGCGGGATCGCGTTCGCGGTGGTTGCTGGCGTAGCGCGTGTACGTGGTCTCCACCACGGCGGCCGCGATCCTGATCGCCAGCCAGGCGGCCGACCCGATCAGCACCAGCGTCAGGGCCCGCCCGAGGCCGGCCTCGTGGTCCTCCAGCAGCTGTGCCTCGTCGTACGAACCTCTCAGCAACGCCGCGAACAGCACCAGCTGGTAGGGGACCCGGCCGCGGCGCAGCAGGCCCCACAGCGGGGTCTCGTGGTGGCGTTCGTCGGCCTTGCGCAGCAGCAGGTCGGTGGCCCAGCCGAGCAGCAGGGTGAGCACGACCGAGCCGCCGACCACGATCAATGGGCGGAGCACGTCATCCATGCCCCCGAACGTAACCGCCCCGGGCCGGGTCTGAACATGTGACTTCCGCACGATCGCGGGTAGTGCCGCGATCCTTCCCCGTCACACCGGCTGGCACCATGGGCCTCATGAACATCATGCTCTTTCACTCGACCTTCGGTCCGCGGCCCGCGGTGCACCGGGCCGCGGACCGGCTGCGTGCCGCCGGACACGAGGTGTGGACACCCGACCTCTTCGAGGGCCGTACGTTCGACGAGGTCGAGGAGGCCAGGGCGTACAAGGACGGGATCGGCAAGGAGGAGCTGCTGAAGCGGGCCGTGCTGGCCGCCGCGCCCTACTCGGAGCGCGGGCTGGTGTACGCGGGCTTCTCCCTGGGCGCCGCCGTGGCGCAGACGCTGGCGCTGGGTGACGGCAGGGCGCGCGGACTGCTGCTTCTGCACGGTACGTCGGACATCGCGGAGAACGCCTCGGTGGACGAACTGCCGGTGCAGCTGCACGTCGCCGAGCCGGACCCGTTCGAGACCGACGACTGGCTGAGCGCCTGGTATCTGCGGATGGGCCGGGCCGGCGCGGACGTCGAGGTGTACCGGTACGCGGGCGCCGGGCACCTCTACACGGACTCCGATCTGCCGGACTACGACGAGGAGGCCGCCGAGGCCACCTGGCGGGTGGCGCTCGGCTTCCTCGACTCGCTGGACGACTGAATCAGGGAACCGTCACACGGTCGGACGACCGGGTTCAGGCCTTCAGCGCCGCGTCGACGGCCGTGTTGAACTCCTCCACCGTCATGGGCGCGTTCTCTCCGTCGGAGCCGGTGACCTTCTTGCCGTCCATCATCAGCGTCGGGGTGCCCCGGACGCCCTCGGTGTTGTCGAACACGTCGGACATCTCCAGCGCCCACTTGTCGTAGGTGCCGTTCTTCACGGCCGTCTGGAAGGCCTTGTTGTTCTTCAGGGCGTCGACCGTGTCGGCGACCTTGATCAGGTACGCGTCGTCGGCGAACTTGTCGTCCGACTCCTCGGGGTGGTACTCGGCCGAGTAGAGCGCGCTCTTGTAGGCGACGAACGCGTCGGGGCCGACGTTCAGCGCGGCGCCCAGGGCGCTCAGGGCGTTCTTGGAACCCTCACCGGTCAGGCCGCGGTCCAGGAACGAGGCGCCTATGAAGCGGATCTTGTACTTGCCGTCCTCGACGTCCTTCTCGATGGTCTTGCCGACCGTCTGCTCGAACGAGGCGCAGACCGGGCAGCGCGGGTCCTCGTACAGTTCCAGGGTCTTCTTCGCGTCGGAATTGCCGACGACGACGGTCGTGCCGTTCTCACCGCTGGTGTTGGCCGGCTTGACGAGCTTGTCGTTCTTCGCCGCCTCCCAGTAGTCCGGCTTGTTGGCCTGGACGACCGCGTAGCCGATGCCGCCGGCCGCGGCCAGCACACCGACGACCGACGCGGCGACGACGAGCTGCCGCTTGATCTTCGACTTCTTCGCCTGGCGCTCGCGCTCCACGCGCAGCCGCTCTCGGGCCGCCGACTTCGCCGCCTGGCTGTTCCGCTTGCTCATGGTGATGTCTCCACGGGGACGCGCACACGGGTCGTGTGCGGGATGACGTAAGGGGGACTGCTGGTGCTCGGGGTGTTCGCCGGGGCGGGGAGCGCCTCAGGCGAAGGTGACGGAGCACGGCGGTCCGCGGCGTCCCAGGGAGTGCGCGAGGACCAGGGTCCGCGCCGTGGCGGTACGGGCCGGGGTCCGGGCCGGACGTCGGACCTCGGGGGCGCGGCGCACGGTCACCGCCGCGAAGGCCAGCAGCAGCGGCCGGACCGCCGTCGAAGCCGTGGCCGCCACCGCGCTCAGCACCTGGGCCAGCGCCCGCTCGCCCCGGCGCAGCCACGCGGCGGCGAACAGCCCCACCCCGATGTGCGCGCCCAGCAGCGCCCAGGCGACCGCCGGGTCGGCCTGGGCGAGGAGCACCGCCAGGCGGTCGCCGTTCCCCGCGGCGGAGCCGGTGACCCGGGCGAGCGGCGCGCCCACCCCGGCCCCGTCACCGCACAGCACGTCGAAGCCGAAGGAACGCAGCGGGCCCGCGACCGGGCCGCCCATCCGGCCGTAACAGACGTGCTGGCCGGTGGTGAAGACGGTGTCGGCGGCCAGCTCCAGCGGGATCAGCAGGGCGGCGATCCGCCCGAAGGAACGCTCCCGCCCCGCCAGGGCGTACGCCAGTGCGAAGACGGCGGCGGCGATCACGGCCACCGTGTTCAGCGGCAGCGGAACCCCGGACAGCAGCACGTGCGACGCGGCGCTGAGCGTCACGACGACGGCCGTGAACAGCGCCGCGCGAACGGCTCTGAGCTGGGTTCCGGATATGTCCATGGCGGGAACGAGTGTGTCACGTGCTCCGGTAAGGGATCCCTAAAGGGTTCCTGTGGATGTGCGGATGGTTACAGGCCCGGAATCCTGCCGTTGCGGAACAGGTCCAGGAAGATCTGGTGGTCGCCGCGCGCGCGGGCCCCGTAGTCGTGCGCGAACTCGACCAGGAGGGGGACCAGGGATTCCTCGTCCGCGGCGATCGCTGCGTCGATGGCGCGCTCGGTGGAGAACGGCACCAGGGACTCGCCGGACGTGTCGTCCGCCGCCGCGTGCATCGTCGCCGTCGCCCGGCCGAGGTCGGCGACGACCAGGGCGATCTCCTCCGGGTCGTCGATGTCGCCCCAGTCCAGATCCACGGCGTACGGCGACACCTCGGCGACCAGCTGGCCCGCGCCGTCCAGCTCGGTCCAGCCCAGCCACGGGTCGGCGTGCGCCTGGAGGGCGCGCTGGGAGATCACCGTGCGGTGCCCCTCGTGCCGGAAGTACTCCTGGATCGCCCGGTCCGTGATGTGCCGGGAGACGGCCGGGGTCTGGGCCTGCTTGATGTAGATCACCACATCGTTCTCCAGGGCGTCGCTGTGACCCTCCAGGAGGATGTTGTACGACGGCAGCCCCGCCGAGCCGATGCCGACGCCCCGGCGGCCCACGACGTCCTTCACCCGGTAGGAGTCCGGGCGGGCCAGCGAGGCGTCCGGCAGGGTCTCCAGATAGCCGTCGAAGGCCGCGAGCACCTTGTAACGGGTCGCGGCGTCCAGTTCGACCGCGCCGCCGCCGGAGGCGAACCGGCGCTCGAAGTCACGGATCACCGTCATCGAGTCCAGCAGCCCGAACCGGGTCAGCGAACGCGCGTCGCGCAGCGCGTCGAGCAGCGGCCCCTGCGCGGTGTCCAGCGTGAACGGCGGCACCTCGTCGCTCTTCGCACCCGTCGCCAGCGCGTGGATCCGCTCCCGGTAGGCGGCCGTGTAGATCGTGACCAGCTCGGTGATCTGCTCGTCGCTGAGCGCCTTCGCGTAGCCGATCAGGGCCAGGGAGGCCGCGAAGCGCTTGAGGTCCCAGGTGAAGGGGCCGACGTAGGCCTCGTCGAAGTCGTTGACGTTGAAGACCAGCCGGCCGTTCGAATCCATGTACGTGCCGAAGTTCTCCGCGTGGAGATCGCCGTGGATCCACACGCGCGAGGTGCGGTCGTCCAGGTACGGTCCGCCGTGCTGTGAGCCGAACTGATCGGACACCGTGAGGTCCTGGTAGAAGAGGCACGCCGTACCGCGGTAGAAGGCGAACGCCGACGCCGCCATCTTGCGGAACTTCACGCGGAACGCGGCCGGGTCGGCGGCCAGCAGTTCGCCGAAGGCGGTGTCGAGGACGGCGAGGATCTCCTCACCGCGGTGCTCGTCGTTGAGCTGCGGTACCGACATCGCTGAGTGCCTCCTGGTGCCAAAAGTCTGCGGGACGGCTGATCCGTCGCCTGCCTAACGTGTGACGGTGCGCGGGAGTGCCCGTGCCCCCGCCCGAAGGTACGTCCGCGGACGCCGGGAGTGTCAGTGCCGGGGCATAGACTTCGACGCTGTCCCCCGGACTGTCCGCCCGCCCGTCGCCGAGAGTTCTCCTTGGAGGCCGCACCGTGTCGAAGCCGCCGTTCACGCACCTGCACGTCCACACCCAGTACTCGCTGCTGGACGGTGCCGCGCGGCTCAAGGACATGTTCGACGCCTGCAATGAAATGGGCATGTCGCACATCGCCATGTCCGACCACGGCAACCTGCACGGGGCGTACGACTTCTTCCACTCCGCCCAGAAGGCCGGAGTCACCCCGATCATCGGGATCGAGGCCTATGTCGCGCCCGAGTCCCGGCGCAACAAGCGGAAGATCCAGTGGGGCCAGCCGCACCAGAAGCGGGACGACGTCTCCGGTTCCGGCGGTTACACCCACAAGACGATGTGGGCGGTGAACAGCACCGGTCTGCACAACCTCTTCCGGCTCTCCTCCGACGCGTACGCCGAGGGCTGGCTGCAGAAGTGGCCCCGGATGGACAAGGAGACCATCAGCCAGTGGTCCGAGGGCATCGTCGCCTCCACCGGCTGTCCCTCCGGCGAGGTCCAGACCCGGCTGCGCCTCGGCCACTTCGACGAGGCCCTCAAGGCCGCCGCCGACTACCAGGACATCTTCGGCAAGGACCGCTACTTCCTGGAGCTGATGGACCACGGCATCGAGATCGAGCACCGGGTCCGCGACGGCCTCCTCGAGATCGGCCGGAAGCTCGGCATCCCGCCCCTGGTCACCAACGACTCCCACTACACGTACGCGCACGAGGCGACCGCCCACGACGCGCTGCTGTGCATCCAGACCGGCAAGAACCTCTCCGACCCCGACCGCTTCAAGTTCGACGGCACCGGCTACTACCTCAAGTCCACCGACGAGATGTACGCCATCGACTCCTCGGACGCCTGGCAGCAGGGCTGCGCCAACACCCGCCTGATCGCCGAGATGGTCGACACGACGGGCATGTTCGAGAAGCGCGACCTGATGCCCAAGTTCGACATCCCCGAGGGCTACACCGAGGTCAGCTGGTTCAAGGAGGAGGTCCGCCGCGGCATGGAGCGCCGCTTCTCGGGCCAGGTCCCCGAGGACCGCCAGAAGCAGGCCGACTACGAGATGGACGTCATCATCCAGATGGGGTTCCCGGGGTACTTCCTCGTCGTCGCCGACTTCATCATGTGGGCCAAGAACAACGGCATCGCGGTCGGCCCCGGCCGCGGCTCCGCGGCCGGCTCGATCGTCGCGTACGCCATGGGCATCACCGACCTCGACCCCATCCCGCACGGACTGATCTTCGAGCGGTTCCTCAACCCCGAGCGCGTCTCCATGCCCGACGTCGACATCGACTTCGACGAGCGCAGGCGCGTCGAAGTGATCCGCTACGTGACGGAGAAGTACGGCGCCGACAAGGTCGCCATGATCGGCACCTACGGCAAGATCAAGGCGAAGAACGCCATCAAGGACTCCGCGCGCGTGCTGGGCTACCCGTACGCGATGGGCGACCGCCTCACCAAGGCGATGCCCGCCGACGTCCTCGGCAAGGGCATCGACCTCAACGGCATCACCGACCCCTCGCACCCCCGCTACGGCGAGGCCGGCGAGATCCGCGGGATGTACGAGAACGAGCCGGACGTGAAGAAGGTCATCGACACCGCCAAGGGCGTCGAGGGCCTGGTGCGGCAGATGGGCGTGCACGCCGCCGGCGTCATCATGTCCAGCGAGCCCATCGTCGACCACGCCCCCATCTGGGTGCGGCACACCGACGGCGTGACCATCACCCAGTGGGACTACCCGCAGTGCGAGTCGCTGGGCCTGCTGAAGATGGACTTCCTCGGCCTGCGCAACCTGACCATCATGGACGACGCCGTCAAGATGGTGAAGGCCAACAAGGGCGTCGACCTGGACCTGCTGAGCCTGCCGCTCGACGACCCCACGACCTTCGAACTCCTCCAGCGCGGCGACACCCTCGGCGTCTTCCAGTTCGACGGCGGCCCCATGCGCTCCCTGCTGCGCCTGATGAAGCCGGACAACTTCGAGGACATCTCCGCCGTCTCCGCGCTCTACCGTCCCGGCCCGATGGGCATGGACTCGCACACCAACTACGCGCTGCGCAAGAACAAGCTCCAGGAGATCACCCCGATCCACAAGGAGCTCGAGAAACCGCTCGAAGAGGTCCTCGCGGTCACCTACGGCCTGATCGTCTATCAGGAGCAGGTGCAGAAGGCCGCCCAGATCATCGCCGGCTACTCGCTCGGCGAGGCCGACATCCTCCGCCGTGTGATGGGCAAGAAGAAGCCCGAGGAACTGGCGAAGAACTTCACCATCTTCCAGGCCGGCGCCCGCAGGAACGGCTACAGCGACGAAGCCATCCAGGCCCTCTGGGACGTCCTGGTGCCCTTCGCCGGCTACGCCTTCAACAAGGCGCACTCCGCCGCGTACGGACTCGTCTCCTACTGGACCGCCTACCTCAAGGCGAACTACCCCGCCGAGTACATGGCCGCCCTGCTCACCTCGGTGAAGGACGACAAGGACAAGTCGGCGATCTACCTCAACGAGTGCCGCCGCATGGGCATCAAGGTCCTCCCGCCCAATGTCAATGAGTCGGTGCACAACTTCGCCGCCCAGGGCGACGACGTGATCCTCTTCGGCCTGGAGGCCGTGCGCAACGTCGGTACGAACGTGGTCGAGTCGATCATCAGGAGCCGCAAGGCCAAGGGAAAGTACGCCTCCTTCCCCGACTACCTCGACAAGGTCGAGGCCGTCGCCTGCAACAAGCGGACCACCGAGTCGCTGATCAAGGCCGGCGCCTTCGACGAGATGGGGCACACCCGCAAGGGCCTCACCGCCCACTACGAGCCGATGATCGACAACGTGGTGGCGGTCAAGCGCAAGGAGGCCGAGGGACAGTTCGACCTCTTCGGCGGCATGGGCGAGGAGGCGAGCGACGAGCCCGGCTTCGGACTCGACGTGGAGTTCACCACCGAGGAGTGGGACAAGACGTATCTGCTCGCCCAGGAGCGCGAGATGCTCGGGCTCTACGTCTCCGACCACCCGCTGTTCGGCCTGGAGCACGTGCTGTCCGACAAGGCCGACGCGGGCATCTCCCAGCTCACCGGCGGCGACTTCGGCGACGGCGCGGTCGTCACCATCGGCGGCATCATCTCCGGACTCCAGCGCAAGATGACCAAGCAGGGCAACGCCTGGGCGATCGCCACCGTGGAGGACCTCGCGGGCTCCATCGAGTGCATGTTCTTCCCGGCGACCTACCAGCTCGTCTCCACCCAACTCGTCGAGGACGCCGTGGTCTTCGTCAAGGGCCGGCTCGACAAGCGGGAGGACGTGCCGCGGCTGGTCGCGATGGAACTGATGGTCCCCGACCTGTCCAACGCCGGTACCAACGCGCCCGTAGTGCTCACCATCCCGGCCACCCGCGTGACCCCGCCCATGGTCAGCCGGCTCGGCGAGATCCTCACCCACCACAAGGGCGACAGCGAGGTCCGCATCAAGCTCCAGGGGCCGACGAAGACGACCGTGCTGCGCCTCGACCGGCACCGGGTGAAGCCGGACCCGGCCCTGTTCGGCGATCTGAAGGTCCTTCTCGGGCCGGCCTGTCTGGCGGGCTGAGACACGCGCCCGGCCGACGCGCTCGAGGGGCGCACCCTGTGACGGGTGCGCCCCTCGTCGTGTGCCCGGGGTCCGCTGCGGGTCAGTTGTGGCCGAAGCGCTTCTGACGGCCCTTGCCCTGGCCGGACTCGCCGGGCAGGACCTGGGTGGGACGGTGCTCGTCGGCCGTCTCCACCGTCGACTGCTGCGCCGACCGCTGGGAGCGCTCGGTCTGCGGCTGCTTGCGCTCACGGTTCTTGTTCTTGGCCATGGTGATGCCTCCTGAGGGGGACTAGGGGCCAGGGCCGGGACCAGATTCACACGCCCGGATCACAGCCGCATGTTGGACAATTACCGTGTGTGACCGGCGTGATCGGGGAGGAAGTGTGGAAACGCCACGCCGAAGATCGAGTTCCGGCCGTTAACCCCGGTGTGGTCGGGCAGACTCGAAGGAAGCCCGAAGCAAACCTCCCGGAAAGAGGGTGGATCGCGTGGACCGCTGCATCGTCCTGGTGGACGCCGGGTATCTGCTGGGGGCCGCCGCCAGTCTCCTCGCCGGGGAGCCGTCGCGGTCCCGCATCACCGTCGACCACGCGGCTCTCATCCAAGGGCTGCGCGAGCGCGCCGAGTCCGACACGCGGCAGCCGCTGCTGCGCATCTACTGGTTCGACGGCGCCCCCGACCGCGTCCCGCAGCCCGAGCACCGCAGGCTGCGCGTGATGCCCCGGGTCACCGTCCGGCTCGGCGCGCTGACCCGCAGCGACGGCCGCTGGGCGCAGAAGGGCGTCGACGCCGCCATGCACGCCGAGCTGACCGAACTGGCCCGCAACCGCGCCTGTTCCGACATCGTGCTCGTCACCGGCGACGGTGATCTGCTGCCCGGCATGATGGCCGCGAAGGAGCACGGCGTCGCCGTGCATCTATGGGCCGTGCAGGCCGCCGACGGCGACTACAACCAGTCCGAGGATCTGGTCGCCGAGGCCGACGAGCGGCGGGTGCTGGACCGGGCGTGGATCACCCAGGCCGTACGGGCCAAGGAGTTCGGCGGAGTGTGCGCGCCGCCGCCGGTGCCCCGGCCGGAGATCGCCGCGATCCTCTCCGCGCCGCTGCCCGACGCCGGGATGGGGGCGGCGGCGGAGCGGACGGTTCAGGAGCCCGAGCATCCCACCGCCGCCGGGCACAACGGGACCTCGGAGCGGGCGGGCAAGGGGGTGCCCACGCCGAAGGACCTGGCCGCCCTGCGGGTGCCGCATCCGCCGCAGCAGCCGGCCTCCGCCACGCTGCGGTGGTCGTCCGACAAGGGGTGGGTCGACCGGCCGGCCGCGGAGCCGCCCGATGCGGCGTCCATGCCGACGCTCGCGCAGCTGACCACGGCGGAGCAGCGGTGGGCGGACCGGGAGGAGGACATCACCACCGTCGGCGGGGATCCCTTCGAGGTGGGACAGGTGTTCGCGCGGCGGTGGGTGGAGCGGCTCGGGGATCCGAGCCAGATCCAGAAGCTGTCGGGGATGTACCCGCGGATTCCGCACCGGGTGGACGGGGAGCTGCTGCGGTACGCGGCGCGGTTCGGGTTGCTCGCTCACAAGGACGATCAGATCGATGAGCGGGATCGCTACGCCATTCGGGCGGGGTTCTGGCGTGAGCTGGATCTTCGTACGGGTACGGAGAGGGCTCCCGCGGGGGAGTGAGGCTTTGGTTCGTGGGGTGACCCGGGGATGGGCCGGGGGGCGGGACACCGTAGGCTCGGGGCTTGTGAGTACGCGCGCGGCACAGGGGTTTCGGCACGGAGGTGCCCTCGTGTGCGCGGTGCGCGGGCTGACCAAGACGTATCCGGCGGTGCGCGGCCGGCGCGGGGTGCCCGCGACGCCCGAGGTCCGGGCCACCGATGACGTGGGACTCGACATCCGGCGCGGTGAGATCTTCGGACTGCTCGGGCCGAACGGCGCCGGCAAGTCCACCCTCGTCCGCCAGCTCACCGGACTGATGCGGCCCGACCGCGGCAGCGTCGAGATCCTCGGCCACGACATCGTGCGCCACCCCGAGCGCGCCGCCCGCATCCTCGCCTACCTCGGCCAGGAGTCCAGCGCCCTCGACGAACTGACCGTGTCCCTCGCCGCCGAGACCACCGGCCGGCTGCGCGGACTCGACATCCGGCGGGCACGTGCGGAACGGGACGACGTCCTGGACGAACTGGGCCTCACCCCGATCGCCGGACGCCCCCTGAAGAAGCTCTCCGGCGGCCAGCGCCGGCTCGCCTGCTTCGCCACCGCCCTGGTGGGGGAGCGGCCCCTGCTCGTCCTGGACGAACCCACCACCGGCATGGACCCGGTGGCCCGGCGCGCCGTCTGGTCCGCCGTCGACCGGCGCCGCGCCGAACACGGCACCACCGTGCTGCTGGTCACCCACAACGTCATCGAGGCCGAGACCGTCCTCGACCGGGTCGCCGTCCTCGACCGCGGCCGCGTCATCGCCTGCGACACCCCGGCCGGCCTCAAGGAACAGGTCGCCGGCGAGGTCCGGGTCGACCTGGTGTGGCGCGAGGCGGCCCCCCTGCACGTACCCGAGGTCGCCGCGCTGCGCGACCGCGTCGTCGAGTCCGGCCGCCGCTGGACCCTGCGGCTCGCGCCCGAGGAGGCCCGTACGGTGGTCGCCACCGTCACCGGCGGTGCCGCCTTCGCCGCCCTGGACGACTTCACCCTCGCCACGCCCAGCCTGGAGGACGTCTACCTGGCCCTGGGCGGGGCCGTACGACAGGGACTGGTGAAGGCGTGAGCACGCGGGCCGCCGCATCCGTACGGAACAGGGCCGCAGTGGTTCCGGGCGAACCTCCGAACGAAGGGGAGCAGCACGACGTGAGTGTCGTACCCGCCGAAGTCGTGCCGGGCGGCGTCCTGGCCGTGGAGGAGACCGGGCCGCAGCCGGCCGGACTCGGCCCCCGCGCGCGGCTGTGGCCGTCCATGGCCGCCGTGTACCGGGCACAGCTGTCCCGGGCCCGGGTCGCGCGGATCCCGCTGCTGTTCGTGGCCACGTTCCAGTCGATCGGCATCATGATCCTGATGCGCGGGGTCGTCGACGGCGGCGGCGAGGCGCAGGCCGTGGTCGCCGGCTCGGCGGTCCTGGTCGTCGCCTTCGTCGCGCTGAACCTGCTCGCCCAGTACTTCGGACAGCTGCGGGCCAGCGGCGGGCTCGACCACTACGCCACCCTGCCGGTGCCGCCGGCGGCGGTGGTGCTCGGCGCGGCGGGCGCGTACGCCTCGTTCACCGTGCCGGGGACCGTGGTGACCGCCGTCTTCGGCTGTGTGCTGTTCGGGCTGCCGCTGGCGAACCTGTGGGTCCTCGCCGCCGTGATCCCGCTCGCCGGGGCCGCGCTCGCCGGACTCGGCGCGGCGCTCGGCCTGCTCGCGCCGCGCGCGGAGGTCGCCACACTGCTGGGCCAGCTCGGCATGTCGGCGGCGCTGCTGCTGGGCGTCCTGCCCGCGGAGCGGATGCCGGAGGTGGTGCGTCTCGCCCGGGACCTGCTGCCGTCGACGTACGGCGTCGAGGCCTTCGCGCGGACCTTCGGACCGCACCCCGACTGGACGCGGGTGCTCGCCGACCTCGCCGTGTGCGGGGTCGTCGGCGTGCTCTCGCTGGCCGTCGCGACCTGGGCGTACCGCAGGGCAGCCGTCCGGTGACGCGCCGCACAGCCGGGCCTGGCACGATGGCGGGGTGAGCGCTCCTTTGACACCACCGACGCCTCCGACACCTCCGCACGAGCAGGCGGCCGCCTCCTCCCCGTACGGGTGGAACGGCCACGCCGCATACCCCCGGCAGGACGGGTGGTACGAGAAGGACGGCCCCGGAATGAAGACGGAGTTGCGGGAGGCCGCCGTGACCGCGGTGGCGGTGGCGGCGCTCGGGGCGCTGCTCGGGGTGCTGTGGTGGTGGCTGGCGCCGCGCGTGCCGCTGGTGGGCGAGGTGCTCGACGGCACCTGGGTGGTCTACCTCAAGGACTCCGAGGGCGAGCAGGGCATCGGCGTGGACGGGACGTTCTCGCTGCTGGCGCTGGCGTTCGGGGCGGTGAGCGCGGTCGTGGTGTTCCTGGTGCGGCGGCGTGGGGGTGTGCCGCTGGTGGTGGCGCTGGCGGTCGGGGGGCTGCTGGGGTCGGTGCTGGCGTGGCGGCTGGGGGTGTGGCTGGGGCCGGGCTCCGATGTGGTCGCGCAGGCGCGGAGTGCGGGCAAAGGGGTCACGTTCGACGCGCCGTTGAAGCTGGGGGCGAAGGGGGCGTTGCTGGCCTGGCCGTTCGGGGCGTTGGTGTTGCACCTCGGGCTGACGGCGTTGTTCGGGCCCCGGGATCCTGAGCCGTTCCCCGCGGGGCCGTACGAGATTCCGGGCGCGTAGGTTATCGCCGGGTGCGCGGTGTCGGTGCGGGGTGCGTTCACCGGGAGCCGCGTGTTGGTGCGGGGCGGGAGGCGTTCGCGCGGCCCGGCGCCTGCGGGGTGCCGTCGCGCCCACCCGTGCCGCCCTGCGGCACGACTGCCCGCGGATCGCGGATCGTGGAGGGGGCGGGGTGGGGTGCCGGCCTGTGGTGCGGCCGGTCGCGGAATGCTCGGGGGTGCCCGTAGGTCAGGGGCGGGCGATCGGGGCCAGGGTTGCCGTGGTGAGGGTGGTCAGGGCCGTGGGGGCGAGTTCCACCTCCAGGCCTCTGCGGCCCGCTGAGACGCAGATCGTGGTGTGGGCGGTGGCTGAATCGTCCAGGACCGTGCGGAGTCTCCTGCGCTGGCCCAGGGGGGAGATGCCGCCCCTGACATAGCCCGTGGTGCGTTCTGCCAGGGTCGGGTCGGCCATCGACGCCCGCTTGCCGCCCACCGCCGCCGCGAGCGCCTTCAGGTCCAGCTGCCCCGCCACCGGGACCACCGCCACCGTCAGCACCCCGTCGACGTCCGCCACCAGTGTCTTGAAGACCCGGTCCGGCGAGACGCCCATCGCCTCGGCCGCCTCCTCGCCGTAGGACGGGTGGGCGGGATCGTGGTCGTAGGAGTGCACCGTGAACGGCACCCCGGCCGTGGTGAGCGCCACCGTCGCGGGCGTTCCCGCCCGTCGGCCGCCGCCACCCGTGCGCGGACGCGCCTCGTGCGCGCCGTCGTCCTGCTGGTGCTTCCTCGACTTCTTCGCCACCCGCCGCATCCTTCCAGACGGGCCGCGACGGGAGACGGCCGCCTCCGTCCGGAACGGTGTCCGGTGGAGGCGGCCGCGGATGCTACCGCCGAGGTCGTCCCGGGGTCAGCAGGTCGCCCAGGGGGTCTCGAAGGTCCCCTGCCCGGAGACCTTGATCAGGCCCTTGTAGTCACGGGAGCACGGGTAGCTCATGGTCCACGTGCTGTTGGCCCGCTCGTTCACGCTGATGCTCTTGGTCGGACCCCAGGTGGTGGTTCCGGCGGAGTTGCGGAACCCCAGCTGCGCCGAGATCGTCGAGCCGCCCGACTTCGTGTAGAAGACCGCGATGTCCTGGGGGGCCGCGCCCAGGGAGATACAGAGCTGGCCGTTGCTCAGACTCGTGCACTCGACGCGGGCCTGGATGCCCGTCTCCGAGGCCGGGACGGCGTCCCCGGTGGACGCCTGCGCGGGAGCGATCATCAGTGCGGAACCCGCCGCGACGGCCGCGGTGACGGTCAGGATGCTACGAAGGTTCATGGGGTTGTTCCTCCTGCATTCGCGTGATCATGGCCATGATCATGGCCGTAGTGATCTTAGGCAGATGATCACCGCGCACCCCATCGGTTTCGCGTCAATTCTGGCTGGTCGGCCCCCTTGTCAGCTCCACCGCGGGCAGTGAAGGCAGATGACGGATGACGGCCGTCTCGGCGCGCAGCAGCTTCAGTTCGTCACGGAGCCGGGACGCGGTGTCCGGCGCCTGCAGCAGCCGCTGCTTCGTCGGCGTGTCCAGCATCATCGCGGCGGCGACCAGGTAGGACACGACCCCCGGCTCGTCCGGCAGGTCCGCCCCGGTCGTCAGTGACCGCTCCCGCGCGCCCGCCAGCCGCTTCTGGTACTGGCGGAAGGACCGCAGCACCCCCTCGGCCAGCGCCCCCGCCTCGTCGCCCGGATCCTCTTCCAGCGGCTCCGCCTCGGCCGTCAGATACGGCCCGGAGGCGTCCACGGACAACAGCTTGATCCGGGTCGTACCGGTCGCCAGCACCTCGAACGTGCCGTCGGCCCGCTCCCGGACCGTCGCCGCGTCGGCGACGCAGGCCACCTTGTGGAAGGCGCGCAGCGGATCCGTGCCGAAGCCCGCCGCCGCGCCCCGCTCGGGCACGGCCGTCGGGTCGGGCAGGCCGCGCGCGCTCGGCGCCACCTCGTGCCCGTCGCGGATCGCCACGACGGCGAACCGGCGCGGCTCGTCCTCCGGGGTCTTCAGCAGCTCGCGCATCATGGCGCGATAGCGCTCCTCGAAGACGTTGAGCGGAAGCACGAGCCCCGGGAACAGCACCGTGTTCAGGGGGAAGAGCGGGAGCCGGACGGTCGTCACGAACCAAGAGCCTAATGGTCGCCGAAGCGGAGTCGACCGCCCCACTCACTCCCCGGCCGGTCGAAGGCCGCCGCCGGGGCCCCACAACCCCGCTAGGGACAGCCCGACGCGACCGCCGCGCGCACGTCCTGCCGGACCTCCAGGAACCGGGCCAGGGGATCGTCCGCGTCCCGGTCCCAGGGGAAGGACGTGGCGTACGGTCCCGTCAGCCGCAGCTGCTCCAGGGCGTCCCGCCGGCGTTCCAGCCGCACCAGGACGTACGTCAGCAGATTGCGCGGCTCGGCCAGTGAGGGCCGGCCCTCCGGCAGCCGGGCGGACAGCACGGCGGCGCGGTCGGCTGCCGCGTCCAGCCGGGCGCGCGGCACCTCGGGACCACAGCGGTCGGTGAGATAGCCGAACGCCGCCCGCAGCGGCAGCGTCTGGGTGAGCGAGTCCTCCGGCGCGTCCTGCGCGGCCAGATCGGCGAAGTCGAAGCACTCGCGGTGCGAGCCGTGCCAGGAGGTCGCCAGATAGCGCAGGGCCGCCACATGGCAGCCGTAGTGGTGCGGGGCGCGGCGGACCGCCGCCTCCCACAGCTCCTCGAAGTACGTGTGCCCGGCGCGCGCGCCACGGGCGTGGTCCAGGGCGAGCCGCCATGGCACCGGGTCGCCGTGGTCCGCCCGCGCGGCGGCCGTGATCCGCGGGCTCACCTCGCGCAGCAGTTCGGCCCGGGCCGGCGATTCCCAGGCGCGGTTCACCGCCCGCTGGGCGTCCACCAGCAGCCCGTCGGGGTCGCGCGGGTCACGGGCGCGCCAGATGTCCAGCCACTCGGGCCGCGCACGCGCGAAGGCGGCAACCTGCCGCACATACCGGTCCCGCTGCTCCCAGGAGCCGCCGCGCCGGGTGGCGGCGAGCAGTCCGGCGACCGGCGCGGGGTCACCGCCGGCCGCCTCCACCAGCGCCGGGCCCAGCAGGTCGTCGGGAGCGTCGAGCAGCACCTCGTCGTCGGGAGGCAGCACGACGGAGACGGGGGGAGCGGTGCCCGCCGTCTTTCCCCGCCCCCGGGAGGTCCGGGTGAACGCGTCCATCAGAGCCATGGTGCCGACCATTGAAAGACCGCAGGTCACAGGCGCGCCAGAGGAAGCACGGAAGTTGCGGAAGGTTGTACGGGCTTCGGTCAAGGACCGGCAAAAAGCAGAGCACTCGTCACCTTGTGCGCCCCTCACGCTCCGCACGCCCTACCCGTCCCAGAGGCCGCGGGGATCACACG
Organism: Streptomyces sp. NRRL WC-3626; assembly: GCF_000718785.1. Classification (GTDB taxonomy): domain Bacteria; phylum Actinomycetota; class Actinomycetes; order Streptomycetales; family Streptomycetaceae; genus Streptomyces; species Streptomyces edwardsiae. Next base: position 112,543 of record NZ_JOCA01000030.1, read on the forward strand.
GTCCCTACGTGCGCCGCAGAGTCCGCGTCGCCCCCGCCGCCACCGTGGTCGCCAGGATCCAGCCCAGCAGGATGAACGCGGCCGACAGCCACTGCCAGCCGCCGCGCAGCTGCCAGAAGCCCACCTGGCCGAGGTCGATCACCGGCAGCAGCAGGTCCAGGGCGAACAGGGCCGGGTTCCAGGCCGGATGCTCACCGCTCTTCAGCGGTGGGTGATCGGCCCGCGCGAAGGCCAGCGAGCCGGCCGCCCACAGCACCGCCATCCACACCGCCGCCCGGCCCGGCCGGTACCCGTAGGCGACCGTCCAGTCCTGCGCGTAACCCCACAGCTTGGCCGCGACCGGCAGGCTCTCGCGGTGGCGGCGCTGCTTGGCGAGCAGCACCTCCCGGGCGTCCTCGTCCTCCCCGCCCGCCCGCAGTACGGCGGCCAGCCGCTCGTACGGCTCCGGGTTGTACTCGGCGCTCGCCGCGTCCACCCAGCGCAGCCGCAGCGCCAGCGGAAACGGGCCGCGCGGCACCAGGTTCTCGTAGGCGAACCCGCCCATGTGCAGCCGGCCGGGGCCCGGCCAGCTGTCCGCCCGGTCCATCAGGTTGACCACCCTCGCCCCCGACAGCACCACCCGGCCGCGCGCCGGCCGCTCCCCGAGGAAGCGCAGCTCCGGTGTCTGCACCCGGCGCAGCGACAGCTCCTGCTCGTCGGTGAACGTGAACCGGGCCCCCTCGAAGTCGACCGCGTCCCCGAACCGTCCGTCGTCGAGACGCACCCCGCCCTCGCACTCGAACCGCTGGATCCGCGTCCCCCGCGCCGGTGTCATCCCGCTGCGCGCCTGGGCTCCCACCCCCGCCGGGGTCAGATACAGCGAGCGCTCCACGGTCAGCTGCGGCGCGTTCAGCGCGAGCCGGGTGTCCGGGTTGGCCAGCCGGGCGCCGCGCAGGCTCAGCGAGACACCTATCGTCGCGCTCCGCAGGCTCAGCTCGCCGTGCGACTCCAGCAGCTCCGCCTGGAGGTCCTGGCCGACGGTCATGCCGTCGGCCGCCATCGAGCGGCCGCTGCGGTCCCGGTGCACGATCGCCTGGTTGAGCAGCAGATCCGTACCGATCCGCGCGTCCGTGAGCCGTACGCCGCCCAGGAACCGGCAGCGCGGCAGATGCAGATCGCCCTCGGTGTGCAGCCGGGCCGCCTCCAGCCGCGGTATCGAGCAGTCCACCATCCGCACGGTCGTGAAGCGGGCCTCCGGCAGCAGCACGTCCCGCTCGAAACGGCAGGACCGCATCTCCCAGTACGGCACCACCGTGCCCCCGGCCAGATCCAGCGTGCCGCTGATCTGCGCCCCGACCAGCTTCAGCGACGACACCCGGCCGGCCAGCGCGGGCGGCCCGTCGAGGAGCAGCCAGCACACCACCCGCGCCCGGACCGTCCGCCCCGGGCCCCACGGATGTCCGCCGTGCGGATCGTCGACGACCGTGTCACCGCTGCTCAGGTCGTACACACTGCCGTTGCGGAAGGCCTGCCACATACCGGCCTCCACGGCGGTCAGGTCGTCCGGCGGCTCCGCGCCGGCCGGTCCCGCCCCCTCGGTCACGGAACTCCCCTCCTCCTCGGCTACTCGCCGGTTCGTCCCTTCGTACAACCGTTCATGCCCGGTCCGGTGACCCGTTGAACACGGAAAGTGAAGAGGATCTCGGAAATGTTCGCTGACCGTCACCGACGGCGTGGCGTATCAGCCATTGGAACGGCCGGACGGTCCGCTGTCCGGGTCTGAGAGAATTGAGCACGTGATCTCTCGTATCGATCTGCGCGGCGATGCCCTCCCCGAGGGAACCGCCCTGCGCGACCTGCTGCCCCGTGCCGACTTCGACGTCGCGGCCGCCCTGGAGAAGGTGCGGCCCATCTGCGAGGACGTGCATCATCGGGGCGACGCGGCGCTGATCGACTTCGCCGAGCGCTTCGACGGCGTGAAGCTGGAGCGGGTACGCGTCCCGGCCGCCGCCCTCGAGAGGGCGCTGGAGGAGCTGGACCCGGCCGTCCGCGCGGCCCTGGAGGAGTCCATCCGGCGCGCCCGGCTCGTGCACCGCGCACAGCGCCGCACCACCCACACCACCCAGGTCGTGCCCGGTGGCACGGTCACCGAGAAGTGGGTCCCGGTCGACCGCGTGGGCCTGTACGCGCCCGGCGGCCGGGCCGTCTACCCGTCCTCCGTGATCATGAACGTCGTACCGGCGCAGGAGGCGGGCGTCCCGTCCCTCGCGCTCGCGTCCCCGGCCCAGGCCGACTTCGGAGGTCTGCCGCACCCGACGATCCTCGCCGCCTGCGCCCTGCTCGGCGTCGACGAGGTCTACGCGGCCGGCGGGGCCACCGCCGTCGCGATGTTCGCGTACGGCACCGAGTCCTGCCCGCCCGCCCCCATGGTCACCGGCCCCGGCAACATCTGGGTCGCCGCCGCCAAGCGCTACTTCACCGGGAAGATCGGCATCGACGCCGAGGCCGGCCCGACCGAGATCGCGATCCTCGCGGACTCCACCGCCGACCCGGTGCACGTGGCCGCCGACCTGATCAGCCAGGCCGAGCACGACCCGCTGGCCGCCGCCGTCCTGGTCACCGACTCCGCCGACCTCGCGGACGCGGTCGAGAAGGAACTGGCACCCCAGGTCGAGGCCAGCAAGCACACCGACGAACGGATCGTGCCGGCCCTGTCCGGCCGCCAGTCCGCGATCGTCCTGGTCGACGGCATCGAGGAGGGCCTGCGGGTCGTCGACGCCTACGGCGCCGAGCACCTGGAGATCCAGACCGCCGACGCCCCCGCGATCGCCGAGCGGGTGCGCAACGCGGGCGCGGTCTTCGTCGGCCCCTGGTCCCCGGTCTCCCTCGGCGACTACGCGGCCGGCTCCAACCACGTCCTGCCCACCGGCGGCTGCGCCTGCCACTCCTCGGGCCTGTCCGTCCAGTCCTTCCTGCGCGGCATCCACATCGTCGACTACACGCGCGACGCGCTGGCCGAGGTCGCGCACCACGTGGTCACGCTGGCCGAGGCGGAGGACCTGCCCGCGCACGGCGCGGCGATCAAGGCCCGTTTCGCCGGAGGCGAACGAGACGAGCACAGTGAGTGGAAGGTCCCGGAGAGCAAGTGACGTTCGGAATCGACGATCTCCCCGTACGGGACGAGCTGCGCGGCAAGTCCCCCTACGGCGCGCCCCAGCTGGACGTCCCCGTACGGCTGAACACCAACGAGAACCCCTACCCGCTGCCCGAGCCGCTGGTCGAGCGGATCACCGAGCGGGTCCGCGAGGCCGCCCGGCACCTCAACCGCTACCCCGACCGGGACGCGGTCGAACTGCGCACCGCCCTGGCCGAGTACCTGACCAGGACGTCCGGACACCCGGTGGGCGTCGACAACGTGTGGGCGGCCAACGGCTCCAACGAGGTCATCCAGCAGCTGCTGCAGACCTTCGGCGGCCCCGGCCGTACCGCCATCGGCTTCGAACCGTCGTACTCGATGCACGGCCTCATCTCGCGCGGCACCGGAACCGGCTGGATCTCCGGGCCCCGCAACGAGGACTTCACCATCGACCTCGCCGCCGCCGAGAAGGCCGTCGCCGAGCACCGGCCCGACGTCGTCTTCGTCACCACCCCCAACAACCCCACCGGCAACGCCGTCCCGCCGGAGACGGTCCTCGCCCTGTACGAGGCCGCACAGGCGGCGGGGCCGTCCATGGTGGTCGTCGACGAGGCGTACATCGAGTTCAGCCACGGCGACTCGCTGCTCCGGCTGCTCGACGGACGCCCCCACCTCGTCGTCTCCCGGACGATGTCGAAGGCGTTCGGCGCGGCCGGCCTGCGCCTCGGCTACCTCGCCGCGCACCCCGCGGTCGTCGACGCCGTACAGCTGGTCCGGCTGCCGTACCACCTCTCCGCGATCACCCAGGCGACCGCGCTGGCCGCCCTGGAGCACACCGACACGCTGCTCGGCTACGTCGAGCGGCTCAAGGCCGAGCGTGACCGGCTGGTCGCCGAACTGCGCGCCCTCGGCTACGAGGTGACCGAGTCCGACGCCAACTTCGTCCAGTTCGGACGGTTCGAGGACGCGCACACCGTCTGGCGGAAGATCCTCGACCGGGGCGTCCTGGTCCGGGACAACGGCGTACCGGGATGGCTGCGGGTCACCGCGGGCACCCCGGCCGAGAACGACGCGTTCCTGGACGCGGTCCGTGAAGTCAAGAAGGAGCAGAGCACATGAGCCGCGTGGGACGCGTGGAACGCACCACCAAGGAAACGTCCGTCCTCGTCGAGATCGACCTCGACGGCACCGGACGGACGGAGATCTCCACCGGGGTCGGCTTCTACGACCACATGCTCGACCAGATCGGCCGGCACGGCCTGTTCGACCTCACGGTGAAGACCGAGGGCGATCTGCACATCGACTCGCACCACACCATCGAGGACACCGCCCTCGCCCTCGGCGCCGCCTTCAAGCAGGCCCTCGGCGACAAGGTGGGCATCTACCGCTTCGGCAACTGCACGGTCCCGCTGGACGAGTCCCTCGCCCAGGTCACCGTCGACCTCTCCGGCCGCCCCTACCTCGTGCACACCGAGCCCGAGAAGATGGCGCCCATGATCGGCGAGTACGACACCACGATGACCCGGCACATCCTGGAGTCCTTCGTCGCCCAGGCCCAGGTCGCGCTCCACGTGCACGTGCCCTACGGGCGCAACGCGCACCACATCGTGGAGTGCCAGTTCAAGGCCCTCGCACGCGCCCTGCGCTACGCGTCCGAGCGCGACCCGCGCGCGGCCGGCATCCTGCCCTCCACGAAGGGCGCGCTGTAAGCCATGACCGGTATGTCCACCGTCCTGATCGTCGTCGGACTGTTCTTCGTCGGCGGGATCATCTCCTTCGCCAAGCAGAAGATGCCCACGAGCCTCATCGTGCTGGTCTCCATCGGTGCCGTGATGTGTCTCGGCGCGGGCGTCCTGAGGCTGGAGGTGTGACCGGTTGAGCACCCCCAGGAAGGTCGTGGTCTTCGACTACGGCTTCGGCAACGTCCGCTCCGCCGAGCGCGCCCTCGCCCGCGCGGGAGCCGACGTCGAGATCACGCGTGACTTCGACCGGGCGATGAACGCCGACGGGCTGCTGGTCCCCGGCGTCGGCGCCTTCGCCGCCTGCATGAAGGGCCTCAAGGAGGCGCGCGGCGACTGGATCGTCGACCGCCGGCTCTCCGGCGGCCGCCCCGTGATGGGCATCTGCGTCGGCATGCAGATCCTCTTCGCCCGCGGCATCGAGCACGGCGTGGAGACCGACGGCCTCGACGAGTGGCCCGGCTCGGTCGAGCCGCTCCGGGCCGACATCGTGCCCCACATGGGCTGGAACACCGTGGACGCCCCGGCCGGCTCCGAACTCTTCGCCGGCCTCGACGACGACGCCCGCTTCTACTTCGTGCACTCCTACGCCGTCCACGACTGGACCCTGGAGATCACCAACCCGGCGATGCGGGCCCCGCTGGTCACCTGGTCCACCCACGGCAAGCCCTTCGTGGCCGCCGTGGAGAACGGCGCCCTGTGGGCCACCCAGTTCCACCCCGAGAAGTCCGGCGACGCCGGAGCCCAGCTCCTCACCAACTGGATCGGAACCCTGTAGAGACATGGCCAAGCTCGAACTCCTCCCCGCCGTCGACGTCCGCGACGGGCAGGCCGTCCGCCTCGTGCACGGCGAGTCCGGGACGGAAACGTCGTACGGCTCCCCCCTGGAGGCCGCCCTCGCCTGGCAGCGCTCGGGCGCCGAGTGGCTGCACCTGGTCGACCTCGACGCCGCGTTCGGCACCGGCGACAACCGCGCCCTGATCGCCGAGGTCGCCGGCGCCATGGACATCAAGGTGGAGCTGTCCGGCGGCATCCGCGACGACGACACCCTCGCCGCCGCCCTCGCCACCGGCTGCACCCGCGTCAACCTCGGCACCGCCGCCCTGGAGACCCCCGAATGGGTCGCCAAGGTCATCGCCGAGCACGGCGACAGGATCGCCGTCGGCCTCGACGTCCGCGGCACCACCCTGCGCGGCCGCGGCTGGACCCGCGACGGCGGAGACCTCTACGAGACGCTGGACCGCCTGAACAAGGAGGGCTGCGCCCGCTACGTCGTCACCGACATCGCCAAGGACGGCACCCTCCAGGGCCCCAACCTGGAGCTCCTGAAGGACGTCTGCGCCGCCACCGACCGCCCCGTCGTCGCCTCCGGAGGCGTCTCCTCCCTGGACGACCTGCGCGCCATCGCCGAACTCGTCCCGCTCGGCGTCGAGGGCTCCATCGTCGGCAAGGCCCTGTACGCCGAGGCGTTCACCCTGGAAGAGGCCCTGGAGGCTGTGGCCCGATGACATCCGATGCCGTACGGCGCGTACAGAGCTCGAACCCCTGGGAGGACACCTTCGGCTTCGCACGTGCCGTCGCGGCGGGGGACCGTGTCCTGGTGGCGGGCACGACCGCGTTCCGGGGCGATGTGCTGTACGGCGAGGGCGACCCGTACGAACAGGCCAAGGTCGCCTTCACCAGCGCGCTGGAGGCGATCGGCGAGTTCGGGCTCGGCATCGAGTCGGTGATCCGCACGCGCGTCCATCTCGCCCACGCGCGGGACGTCGACGCGGCCGGACGCGCCCACAAGGAGCTGTTCGACGCCGTACGCCCCGTCACCACGCTGCTGGTGGTCGAGGGCTTCGTCGACTCGCGCGTACTGGTCTCAGTGGAACTCGAAGCATTCAGAGGAGCCGTGGATTCATGACCCTGGCGGTCCGAGTCATCCCCTGCCTGGACGTGGACGGCGGCCGGGTCGTCAAGGGCGTCAACTTCCAGAACCTGCGCGACGCGGGCGACCCCGTCGAGATGGCCAAGGTGTACGACGCCGAGGGCGCCGACGAACTGACGTTCCTGGACATCACCGCCTCGTCCGGCAACCGCGAGACGACGTACGACGTGGTCCGCCGCACCGCCGAGCAGGTGTTCATCCCGCTCACCGTGGGCGGCGGCGTCCGCACCGCCGACGACGTCGACAGGCTGCTGCGCGCGGGCGCCGACAAGGTCGGCGTCAACACGGCGGCCATCGCCCGCCCCGACCTCATCCGCGAGATCGCCGAACGCTTCGGCCGGCAGGTCCTCGTCCTGTCCGTCGACGCCCGGCGCACCGACGCCGGATCCTTCGAGGTCACCACGCACGGCGGCCGCCGCGGCACCGGCATCGACGCCGTCGAATGGGCACACCGCGCCGCCGAACTCGGCGCCGGCGAGATCCTGCTCAACTCCATGGACGCCGACGGCACCAAGGACGGCTACGACCTGGAGATGATCGCCGCCGTGCGGGGGCACGTCACCGTCCCGGTGATCGCCTCCGGCGGCGCCGGAAAGCTCGGCGACTTCCCGCCCGCCGTCGCCGCCGGCGCCGACGCCGTACTGGCCGCCTCCGTCTTCCACTTCGGCGACCTGCGCATCGGCCAGGTCAAGGAGACCCTGCGCGGCGCCGGCCACCCCGTGCGCTGACGCGGGGGCCTCAGCCCGTCGGCTGGGCCAGCTGGATCAGATTGCCGACCGTGTCGTCCAGCAGCGCGGTCAGCATCGGACCCTGCTCCCGGGGGTCCTGGACGAAGTGCACACCCTCCCCGCGGAGCCGTTCGAACTCCGCGCGGAGGTCGTCCACCGAGAACACGATGGCCGGCAGCCCCGCCTCCCGCACCGCCCTGCGGTACGGCTCGGCGATGGGGCCCTGCCCCGGCTCCAGCAGCAGCTCCAGATCCCGCTGGGCGCCCTCCTTCGCACCCACCGTGACGAACAGCGTGCCCCCGCCCAGATCCATGTGCGTCCGGGTCTCGAAGCCGAGTACATCGGTGTAGAAGGCATGCGCCCTCGCCACGTCGTCGACGTACACACTGGTCATGGCCACTTTGATCACGAGGTGCGCCTTTCGGATGCGATTCAGATGCCGAGCTGTTTGGTCTCGCGCAGCTTCGCGATCGCGTTCTCGTCGCCGTCCAGCTCCACCCTGGCGGCGCTCTGCCGGCCGTAGGCGAACAGCACCAGCTCCGACGCCTCCCCGGTCACCGTGACCACCGGGGTGCCGCGGTGCGCCACCACCGTCCGGCCGTCCGGACGGCGCAGCACCAGGCCCGTCGGCAGACCGCGGCCCATCAGCCGCGCGGAACGCTCCAGACGCGACCACAGGGCGTCCTGGAGGACCGGGTCGAGCTCCCGCGGCGTCCAGTCGGGCCGGGCGCGGCGCACGTCCTCCGTGTGGACGTAGAACTCGACGATGTTCGACATCTCGTCGATCTGCTTGAGCGAAAAGGGTGAGAAGCGCGGCGGACCCGTACGGATCAGCTGGATCAGCTCCTCGTACGGCTTGTCGGCGAACTCCGCCATCACCCGCTCGAGCCGCCCCGCCAGCTGCTTGACCAGCATGCCGCCGGCCGCGTCGGGGCGGCGCTCGCGCACCACCACATGGGCGGCCAGATCCCGCGCGGTCCAGCCCTCGCACAGGGTGGGGGCCTCCGGGCCCGCGGTCTCCAGCAGATCGGCGAGCAGCAGCCGTTCACGCTTGGCATGGGTCGACATGCCAGCCAGCCTACGGCGGGCCGGGACGTCCGCCCACCCGTCGCCCGGCCACCGCACCTCGACGAGCCCCCGCCGGTGCCCGAACGGTCCGGGAGCAGTCCCGGCGCGGCGCTGGTTCCAATCGGTGGACGTCCGCCGGGACCGGGCGCCCCCGCCCGGCACAATGGTCGGCATGACCAGTACGTCCCGGCCCAGCCGCCTCGACCCGGAGATCGCCGCGCGCCTCAAGCGCAGCCCCGACGGCCTCCTGCCCGCCATCGCCCAGCAGTACGACACCGGAGAGGTGCTGATGCTGGGCTGGATGGACGACGAGGCACTGCATCGCACGCTCACCACCGGCCGCTGCACCTACTGGTCGCGCAGCCGCCGGGAGTACTGGGTCAAGGGGGACACCTCCGGCCACTTCCAGTGGGTCAGGTCGGTCGCCCTGGACTGCGACGCCGACACCGTGCTGGTCAAGGTCGACCAGGTCGGCGCCGCCTGCCACACCGGCGCCCGCACCTGCTTCGACGCCGACGTCCTGACGGTGGCGGACGCCCCCGCCGCGGATCAGTAGGGTCTGCCGCCATGGACCTCGAGACGTTCCGCAAGCTCGCCACCGACCGCCGGGTCATCCCGGTCACCCGCAAGCTCCTCGCCGACGGCGACACCCCGGTCGCGCTCTACCGCAAACTCGCCGCCGAACGCCCCGGTACGTTCCTGCTGGAGTCCGCCGAGAACGGACGCTCCTGGTCCCGCTACTCCTTCGTCGGCGTCCACAGCGCAGCCACCCTCACCGAGCGCGCCGGACAGGCCCACTGGGAGGGCACCCCGCCCGTCGGCGTCCCCGCGGACGGCGACCCCCTCGCCGCGCTGCGCGCGACCCTCGAGACCCTGCACACCCCCCGCGACCTCGCCCACGACCTGGGCCTGCCGCCCTTCACCGGCGGCATGGTCGGCTACCTCGGCTACGACATCGTCCGCCGCCTGGAGAAGCTCGGCCCCGGCGGGCGCGACGACCTGAAGCTCCCCGAGCTGACCATGCTGCTCACCAGCGACCTCGCCGTCATGGACCACTGGGAGGGCGCCGTCTGGCTGATCGCCAACGCGATCAACCACAACGACCTGGAGACCGGCGTCGACGAGGCCTACGCCGACGCCGTCGCCCGGCTCGACGCCATGGAGGCCGACCTCACCCGCGCGGTGGCCCAGCCGCCCGCCGTACTGCCGCCCTCCGAACTGCCCGACCACACCGCCCTGTGGGGCGGCCCCGACTTCCGGCGGGCCGTGGAGGACGTCAAGGAACGCATCCGCGCGGGGGAGGCCTTCCAGGTCGTCCCCTCCCAGCGGTTCGAGACGCCGTGCACGGCGAGCGCCCTCGACGTGTACCGGGTGCTGCGCGCCACCAACCCGTCCCCGTACATGTACCTGTTCCGCTTCGACGGCTTCGACGTCGTCGGCTCGTCCCCCGAGGCCCTGGTGAAGGTCGAGGACGGGCGGGCCATGGTCCACCCCATCGCCGGCACCCGGCACCGGGGCGCCACCCCGCGGGAGGACCAGGCGCTGGCCGAGGAACTGCTCGCCGACCCCAAGGAACGCGCGGAGCACCTCATGCTCGTCGACCTGGGGCGCAACGACCTCGGCCGGGTCTGCGAACCCGGCTCCGTCGAGGTCGTCGACTTCATGTCCGTCGAGCGGTACTCGCACGTCATGCACATCGTCTCGACGGTCACCGGCAGGGTCACGGGCGACCGCACCGCGTTCGACGTCCTCACCGCCTGCTTCCCGGCCGGCACGCTCTCCGGCGCGCCCAAGCCCCGCGCGCTGCGGATCATCGACGAACTCGAACCGTCCCGGCGCGGACTGTACGGCGGCTGCGTCGGCTATCTCGACTTCGCCGGCGACTCCGACACCGCGATCGCGATCCGTACGGCGCTGCTGCGGGACGGCACCGCGTATGTGCAGGCCGGGGCGGGGATCGTCGCCGACTCCGACCCGGTCGCGGAGGACACCGAGTGCCGCAACAAGGCGGCGGCGGTGCTCCGCGCGGTGCACACCGCGAACCGGCTGGGAACGGTCTGACGGGCGTCCGGGAAGAACCCCGGGTACCGGTTCACCCGGGGTTCAGGCGATAGTGGAGGACGTGACTGCCGTACCTACCCCCCGTTCCGAGGCCGCCGGCTCCGCCCGCGGCGGCCGCGTCAGCCTCGCCGTGGCCCTGATGAGCGGTGCCCTCGGCGCTGCCGTGGCCCTGCTCGCCACCCGGCAGCAGTGGTCCGAGGGCACCGCCACGGTGGCCGGCGGCGCGTTCCCCCTGACCGCGACGGGCAGCGACGTCACGGGCGTGCCCGCGGCGCTGGCCGTCGTGGGGCTGGCCGCACTGGTCGCGGTGTTCGCCGTACGCCGCGCCGGCCGCCTCGCCGTCGCGGCGCTGCTCGCGCTGTCGGGGGCGGGCACCGTCGCCGCGGCGCTGATCGGAGCCTCGGACAAGGAGGCGCTCGACGAGAAGGCGGCGCAGGTGTCGGGGGACACGTCCGCGACGGTGGCGGCGCTCGGGCATACGGCGTGGCCGTACGTGGCCGCGGCGGGCGGTGTGCTGCTGCTGCTGGCCGGCCTGCTGGCCCTGCGCTACGGGCGGCAGTGGCCCGCGATGTCCGGCCGCTACGAACGCACGGGCGCGCCGCGTCCCCGCAGCCGTCCCGCGCGGGTCGACCCGGACCGCCCGGAAGACCTCTGGAAGGCCCTGGACCGGGGCGAGGACCCGACCGGCGCATAGCCCCGCCCCTCCGCCCGCGACGGGAGCCGCGGGGACGGGGGGCCTCGGGTGGTACCCCCGGTCGGCCAACGGGGGTGGGTGCGGGATGATGGGGGCGAGCGTCTGCTCAGACACGTACACAGCAACGAGGAGCAAGCAATGGCGGGCAGCAGCCACGGTCACACCCCGGCCGCCTGGACCGGTGTCATCATCGCCTTCATCGGTTTCTGCGTCGCGGGCGCGTTCATGGTGATGGCCCAGCCCGTCGGCTTCTGGGCCGGCCTGGGCATCGTCGTCCTCGGCGGCGTCGTCGGCGCCGTCATGCGCTCGATGGGCATGGGCCAGCAGCAGAGCAGCCACCCCGTCCCGGCCGGCGCCGAGAGCTGAGCACACGAAGCACCACGCACTCCGCACAGGGGCGGCCCCGCACGACACCGTGCCGGACCCGCCCCTGAGCCGCGTCCGGGGCACAATGCAGAGCGTGAACGCCCCCAGCCCCAGCGTGTCCCGCCGCACACCGGCCGCCCGACTGGCCGTCCCCGCCGGGCTGCTCGCCGCCGCCGTCGGAGCCTTCGCGTACGTCGGAGCCGTGGACCCGGGCGAGCCCGGCCACTACCCCGTCTGCCCCCTGCTGCGCCTCACGGGCCTGTACTGCCCGGGCTGCGGCGGACTGCGCAGCGCGCACGCCGTCGTCCACGGCGACCTCCTGACCGCCCTCCAGGCGAACGCGCCCGCCGTCCTCGGCTACGCCGTCTGCGCCGTGCTGTGGACCGCGTGGGTGGTCCGCGCCGTACGCGGCAGACCCATGCGGTTCGAACCGCCCCCCGCGCTCGTGTGGACCGCGGGAGCCCTGCTCCTGGCCTTCACGGTTGTCCGGAACCTGCCCTTCGGTGGCTGGCTGCATCCTTGATCGGCGAGCGGGGTCCACGTAATGGGACGCCCGTCAACCTGGATGCGAGGCATCCGCCCTGCTGCGGATACCATCGCAGTGACCAGTGAAGACCGACCGTCAGGAAGGGGGCCGCTCGCGTGAGTGTGCTCGACGAGATCATCGACGGAGTCCGTGCCGACCTCGCGGAGCGGCAGGCGCGCGTCAGCATCGACGAGCTCAAGGAGCGTGCGGCGAAGGCTCCCGCGGCCAAGGACGGCGCGGCCGCCCTGCGCGGCGACGGCGTCAAGGTGATCTGCGAGGTCAAGCGCTCCAGCCCGTCCAAGGGCGCGCTGGCCGCGATCGCCGACCCGGCGGCACTCGCCGCCGACTACGAGGCGGGCGGCGCCGCCGTCATCTCCGTCCTCACCGAACAGCGCCGCTTCGGCGGCTCGCTGGCCGACCTCGAGGCCGTCCGCGCGCGCGTGGACATCCCCGTCCTGCGCAAAGACTTCATCGTCACGTCGTACCAGCTCTGGGAGGCCCGCGCGTACGGCGCCGACCTCGCGCTGCTGATCGTCGCGGCCCTCGACCAGCCGGCCCTGGAGTCGCTGATCGAGCGCGCCCACTCCATCGGCCTCACCCCGCTCGTCGAGGTGCACGACGAGGACGAGGTCGAGCGCGCGATCGACGCGGGCGCCAAGGTCATCGGCGTCAACGCGCGCAACCTGAAGACGCTGAAGGTCGACCGCGGCACGTTCGAGCGGGTCGCCCCCGAGATCCCCGACACCCTGGTCAAGGTCGCCGAGTCCGGCGTCCGCGGCCCGCACGACCTCATCGCCTACGCCAACGCCGGCGCCGACGCCGTACTCGTGGGCGAGTCCCTGGTCACCGGCAAGGACCCGAAGACGGCGGTCTCCGACCTGGTGGCGGCGGGCGAGCACCCCGCCCTCCGCCACGGCCGCGGCTGACCCGCCACTAGGCTGACCCCGTGCATCTCTCCCGTCTCGCCCGTGGCTGCCGTCCTCGCGGCTGTCGTGCCCCTGCCCGCAGGGTGCACGGCCGCAGGGTCCGGTACGTCATCGGCGACGAACCGGGGCAAGTGAACGGGCGGCGATGGCAGCGCGCCCCTTAGGGGGCGCGGGGCTGTACTGAACACGCGACTCCGTCGCGTGAGCGCGACCAGCCACAACGGCCCGGTAGCCGACCGACCACCCCGCCCCCACGGCGCTTCGTCGACACCAGACACTCACCGTGAGGTACACACATGCCCAGCACCTATTTCATCCCCGACCCGGAGGGCCGGACCCCCAGCCCCGAGGGCTACTTCGGGGCGTTCGGCGGCAAGTTCATCCCGGAGGCCCTCGTCGCCGCCGTGGACGAGGTCGCCGTCGAGTACGACAAGGCCAAGTCCGACCCCGAGTTCGCCCGGGAACTCGACGACCTCCTGGCCAACTACACCGGCCGCCCGTCGGCCCTCACCGAAGTCCCCCGTTTCGCCGCGGAAGCGGGTGGCGCGAGGATCTTCCTCAAGCGCGAGGACCTGAACCACACCGGCTCGCACAAGATCAACAACGTGCTCGGCCAGGCGCTGCTCACCAAGCGCATGGGCAAGACCCGCGTCATCGCCGAGACCGGCGCCGGCCAGCACGGTGTGGCCACCGCCACCGCCTGCGCCCTCTTCGGCCTCGACTGCACCATCTACATGGGCGAGATCGACACCCGGCGCCAGGCGCTCAACGTGGCCCGGATGCGCATGCTCGGCGCCGAGGTCATCGCCGTGAAGTCCGGCAGCCGCACCCTGAAGGACGCCATCAACGAGGCGTTCCGTGACTGGGTCGCCAACGTCGACCGCACGCACTACCTCTTCGGCACCGTCGCGGGCCCCCACCCCTTCCCGGCCATGGTGCGCGACTTCCACCGCGTCATCGGCGTCGAGACCCGCCGCCAGCTCCTGGAGCGCGCCGGACGCCTGCCCGACGCCGCCGTCGCCTGCGTCGGCGGCGGCTCCAACGCCATCGGCCTCTTCCACGCCTTCATCCCGGACCCGGACGTACGCCTCATCGGCTGCGAGCCCGCCGGACACGGCATCGAGACCGGCGAGCACGCGGCCACCCTCAGCGCGGGCGAGCCCGGCATCCTGCACGGCTCCCGGTCGTACGTCCTCCAGGACGAGGAGGGCCAGATCACCGAGCCGTACTCGATCTCGGCCGGCCTGGACTACCCGGGCATCGGACCGGAGCACTCCTACCTCAAGGACAGCGGCCGCGGCGAGTACCGCGCGGTCACCGACGACGCCGCCATGCAGGCCCTGCGCCTGCTGTCGCGCACCGAGGGCATCATCCCGGCCATCGAGAGCGCCCACGCCCTCGCCGGAGCCCTGGAGGTCGGCAGGGAGCTGGGCAGGGACGGGCTGATCGTCGTCAACCTGTCCGGGCGCGGCGACAAGGACATGGACACCGCCGCCCGCTACTTCGGCCTGTACGACACCGATGCCGAGGTCGCCGCCGACGAGGCCGGCACCACCGCCGAGATCGAGGGGGACGCCAAGTGAGCGGGAACGTGCGGCTGCTGAACGACACCCTGGCCGCGGCGAGGTCCGAGGGCCGTGCCGCCCTCATCGCCTACCTCCCGGCCGGGTTCCCGACCGTGGACGGCGGCATCGAGGCGGTCAAGGCCGCCCTGGACGGCGGCGCCGACGTCGTGGAGGTGGGGCTGCCGCACAGCGACCCCGTCCTCGACGGCCCGGTCATCCAGACCGCCGACGACATCGCCCTGCGCGGCGGCGTGAAGATCGCCGACGTGCTGCGCACGGTCCGCGAGGCGCACGCCGCCACCGGCCGGCCGATCCTCGTCATGACCTACTGGAACCCCATCGACCGCTACGGCGTCGAGCGGTTCACGGCCGAACTGGCCGAGGCGGGCGGCGCCGGGTGCATCCTGCCCGACCTGCCCGTCCAGGAGTCGGCACTGTGGAGGGAGCACGCCGAGAAGCACGGGCTCGCCACGGTCTTCGTGGTCGCTCCCAGCAGCAAGGACGAGCGGCTCGCCGAGATCACCGCCGTCGGCAGCGGCTTCGTCTACGCCGCCTCCCTGATGGGCGTCACCGGAACCCGCGCGTCGGTCAGCTCGCAGGCCGAGGACCTGGTGCGGCGCACCCGCGCCACCACCGACATCCCCGTCTGCGTCGGGCTCGGCGTCTCCACCCCCGCCCAGGCGGCCGAGGTGGCCGGCTTCGCCGACGGCGTGATCGTCGGCTCCGCCTTCGTCAAGGGAATGCTGGACGCCCCCGACGACGCGGCCGGCGTCGCGGCCGTCCGGGCGCTCGCCGCCGACCTGGCCAAGGGCGTACGCGGGCAGGTCTGACCGGCGGTTCCGCCCCACGAGGGGTGTCGGCGGGCAGTCATACGGATCCCTCGTACGGGTGGTCCTGGGACCGGGGAGGCGCTGAGCGCCTCCCCGGTTCGTTCTGCGGGGTGTGAGCGAGAAGAACCGTGAGGGAAAGCGCACCGCCCGGGAGCGGCTGGCGGTCGAGCGTGAGAAGCAGAAGTCGGCGGAGAAGCGGCGCCGGTCCCTGATCGTGGGCGCGAGTGTGCTCTGCGTCCTGGGGCTCGCGGCGGTGATCGGTGTCGTCGCCGCCAACTCAGGTGGGGACGACACCGAGAGCGACGCGGCCGGGCCGGTGGTCGCGCCCTCGGGGGCGCTGGGCAAGGACGGTCTGGCCATCCCGGTCGGCAAGGAGAGCGCCAAGTCGACCCTCACGGTGTGGGAGGACTTCCGCTGCCCGGCCTGCAAGGCCTTCGAGCAGACCTACAGCCCCACCATCCACGAGCTGACCGAGGCCGGTCAGCTGAAGGTGGAATACCACCTGGTCACGCTGATCGACAACGGCCTGGGTGGCACCGGCTCCCGCACCGCGGCCAACGCCGCCGCCTGCGCCCAGGACGCCGGGAAGTTCGCCGCGTACCACGACGTGCTGTTCGAGAACCAGCCGCCGGAGCGCGACGACACCCTCGCCGACGACGGCAAGCTGATCGAACTGGCCGGCAAGGTCGACGGACTCGACACCCCCGCGTTCCGCACCTGCGTCGAGGACGGCACGCACAACAGCTGGGTCGCCAAGTCGCACGAGGCCTTCCAGAAGGGCGGCTTCAGCGGCACGCCGACCGTGCTGCTCGACGGGGAGAACATCTACCAGGACCGTTCGATGACCCCCGCGAAGCTGAAGCAGATGGTCGAGGAGGCCAACCAGGGACAGTGACGCCACCGGACCGGTGGTCCGGCGATCCCGCGGTCCTGTTATGGAGCCGTAGCCGGGCGGCTTGCCGTGTGACCGGTCCGGCACGGTAGCGTCGACCCTGCCATGGAACTTGCCTACATTCCCAGCCCGTCGAGCGGGGTGCTGTACCTCGGCCCCGTTCCGCTGCGCGGCTACGCGTTCTGCATCATCATCGGTGTCTTCGTTGCCGTCTGGCTCGGCAACAAGCGCTGGATCGCCCGGGGCGGGCGGACCGGCACGGTGGCCGACATCGCTGTCTGGGCCGTGCCGTTCGGTCTGCTCGGCGGCAGGCTCTACCACGTGATCACGGACTACCAGCTGTACTTCAGCGAGGGCCGTGACTGGGTGGACGCCTTCAAGATCTGGGAGGGCGGCCTCGGTATCTGGGGCGCGATCGCCCTCGGTGCGCTGGGCGCCTGGATCGGCTGCCGGCGCCGTGGCATCCCGCTGCCCGCCTACGCCGACGCCATCGCGCCGGGTATCGCCCTCGCCCAGGCGATCGGCCGCTGGGGCAACTGGTTCAACCAGGAGCTGTACGGGCGGTCCACCGATGTGCCGTGGGCCGTGGAGATCACGTCGTCCGCCGACGGGCGGATGCCGGGGACGTATCACCCGACGTTCCTGTACGAGTCGCTGTGGTGCGTCGGGGTGGCGCTGCTGGTGATCTGGGCCGACCGGCGGTTCAAGCTGGGGCATGGGCGGGCGTTCGCGCTGTATGTCGCGGCGTACTGCGTGGGGCGGTTCTGGATCGAGTACATGCGGGTCGACGAGGCGCATCACATTCTCGGGCTGCGGCTGAACAACTGGACGGCTGTTCTGGTGTTCCTGCTGGCGGTGCTGTACATCGTGGTCTCGGCGCGGAAGCGGCCGGGGCGGGAGGATGTGGTCGAGCCGGTTACCTCCGGTGGTGAGGGGGATTCCGAGGGCTCGGGTGACGCCGGTGAGGCCGGGGTGGAGAAGGGTGAGGAGGGTTCCTCTTCCGAGAAGAAGGACACTTCTGAGTCCTCCGAGGCTTCTGAGTCCGCCGACACCTCCGACACCTCCGAGTCCTCTGAGGACGAGGCGGCCAAGGACGGGGCCGGGTCGGCGAAGAAGAGCTGATCGTCTGCTGTACCGCGCCGAGGGCGTCCGGGTTTTCCGGGCGCCCTCGGTTTGTGTGGGGCGGGCGGTGGTCGCGCGGCCCGGCGCTTGCGGGGTGCCGTCGCGCCCACCCGTGCCGCCCTGCGGCACGATTGCCCGCGGATGGGCGGGGGCGCAGGGATGGGCGGGGGCGCGGGGATGTCAGGGTCTGGTGGTCAGGGAGAGGGTTCTCTGGGCTGCCAGGACTACCGCCGTGTCGATGAAGGTGCCGTTGGGGAGGGCCTGGGCGCCCGATGTCATCGCCGCCGCCTTGAGGATGGTCTCCGCTTGTTCGATCTCCTCCTCCGTGGGGAGGTAGGCGCGCTCGATGACCGGCAGCTGGCGGGGGTGGATCGCGGCGCGGCCCAGGAAGCCCAGGGCGCGGCCCCGGGCGCAGGACGCCGCCAGACCGTCCAGGTCCCGGATGTCCGGGTGCACGGACTGGGTGGGCGGGGCCAGTCCCGCCGCCCGCGCGGCGACCACCACCCGGGAGCGGGAGTAGTCGAGGCCGGCGTCGTCACGTACGCCCAGGTCGGCCCGTAGATCCGCCTCACCGATGGCGATCCCGCGCAGGGACGGGTGCGCGGTGGCGACGGCATGGGCGCGTTCGATGCCGAGGGCCGTCTCCAGGAGGGCGTACAAGGGCAGTGCTCCGCCGTGCGCGGACACCGCCCGGCGGGCGACGCGCACGACGTCGGACGGCGACGACACCTTGGGCAGACGCAGTCCCGACAGCCCGGGGGACGGTGCCACCGCCGCGAGGTCGGCGCGGGACCAGGGACCGGACACGGCGTTGACGCGGACATGGACCGGCACCGGCTGGGGGTCGCGCAGCAGCTCGGCCGTGGCGGAGCGGGCGTAGGCCTTGCGGTCGGGGGCGACCGCGTCCTCCAGGTCGATCACCACCACGTCGGCGCCCGAGGTGAGCGCCTTCGCCACCACCGGAGGACGGTCGCCGGGGGCGTACAGCCAGGTCAGCGGGAAGCCCGTCACAGGGTGCCCTCCGCGCGCAGCCCGGCGAGGTCGGCCGGGGTGAGGCCCAGCTCGGTGAGGACCTCCTCGGTGTCCGCGCCGTGCGGACGGCCCGCCCAGCGGATCGCGCCCGGGGTGGCGGAGAGCCGGAAGAGCACGTTCTGCATACGCAGCGGGCCCAGCTCGGGATCGTCGACCGTGGTGATGGTGTTCAGGGCCTGGTACTGCGGGTCCGTCATCACGTCCCGTACGTCCTGGATCGGTGCGACGGCCGCCTCCGCCTTCTCGAAGGCGGCCAGCACGTCCGCGCGGGTGTGCCGGGCGATCCAGCCGCCGACGGCCTCGTCCAGGACGTCCGCGTGCCGGGCCCGGTCCTCGCCGGTGGCGAACCAGGGCTCGTCGATCAGATCGGGCCGGCCCACCAGCACCATCACCCGCTCGGCGATCGACTGGGCCGAGGTGGAGACGGCTACCCAGGTGCCGTCGGCGGTGAGATAGGTGCCGCGCGGGGCGTTGTTCTGGGAGCGGTTGCCGGTACGGGGCTGGACGTGGCCCAGCTGGTCGTACCAGGTCGGCTGGGGGCCCAGCACGGTCAGGATCGGCTCGATCAGCGCCATGTCGACGACCTGGCCCTCTCCCGTGCGGTCCCGGCCGGCGAGCGCGGTCATGACCGCGTACGCCGTGGTCAGGCCGGCGATGGAATCCGCCAGGCCGAACGGCGGGAGGGTGGGCGGGGCGTCCGGTTCGCCGGTGATCGCGGCGAAGCCGCTCATCGCCTCGGCGAGGGTGCCGAAACCGGGGCGGTGCGCGTACGGGCCGAACTGGCCGAAGCCGGTGACCCGGGTGAGGATCAGCCGGGGGTTGACGCCGGACAGCTCGGGCCAGCCCAGGTCCCACTTCTCCAGGGTGCCGGGGCGGAAGTTCTCGATGATCACGTCGGCGGTCTCGGCGAGGCGCAGGAGGGTGCTCCGGCCGCCGGGTGTGGACAGGTCGAGGGTGATGGTGCGCTTGTTGCGGCCGAGCATCTTCCACCACAGGCCGACGCCGTCCTTCGACGGGCCGTGGCCGCGGGAGGGGTCCGGTTTCCTCGGATGCTCGACCTTGACGACCTCCGCGCCGAAGTCGCCGAGCAGGGTCGCGGCGAGGGGGCCGGCGAAGAGGGTGGCGAGGTCCAGGACGCGCAGGCCGGTGAGCGGGGGGTCGGCGGGGGAGCGGGGGGCGGCGGGCGATGCTGCCGGCCGTCGCTCCGTTGGAGTCGGTGTCCCAGCCGCCGGACACCGCACGGCGGACGGAGCCGGTGAAGTCGCCGTCGGCGTGGGTGAGGGCGGCGGCGATCAGGGCGGTGTTGGGGACGGCGTGCACCCAGTGGTGGGTGGCGGCGTAGGTGGCGTGCAGGGCGTCCACCACGGTGTCGAAGTCGGTGTGCTGGTGGGCGAGTTCGACGGCCTGGCGGACGGCGTGGGAGAGGCGGGAGCGGGGCGGGACGACGGTGAGTCCGGTGCGCAGGCAGGCGTGCACGTCGTGGTCGCCGGTGGCGGCGGTGGCGATGACGGCCGCGGTGAACATCGCCGCGTAGACACCGTTGGCGGTATGGGTGAGGGTCGCGTCGCGGTGGGCCTGTTCCGCGGCGGCGGCCGGGTCGCCGGCGTTGGTCCAGCCGTGTACGTCGGCGCGGATCAGGGCGCCGATCCACTCGCGGAAGGGGTTGTGGTGGCGGGCGGTCAGCGGGGGTTCCAGGCCGCTGAGGAGGTTGCGGTAGGCGATGCGTTCGGCGGTGAAGGTGCGGCCGGCGGGGAGTTCGTCGAGCCAGACGGTGGCTACGTCGGTGGGGGTGAAGGCGCGGGTGTGGCGTTGGAGGACGAGAAGGTTGAGGAGGGGGTAGTTGAGGTCGTCGTCCTCGGGCATGCCGTCGATGTTCTCGGCGAGGGAGGTCGTCGCGGAGCGGCGGTTCCAGGGGTAGCGGGTGAGGAGGTCCTGGGGGACGCCGTGGGCGGTGAAGTAGGTCTTCAGGGGCCAGTTGCCGGTGGCCTTGGCGAGTTGGCGGATGCCTGTCAGGGGGAGCTTCTCCACTGGTTTGCCCAGGAGGCAGCCGACCGCTCTGCCGAGCCAGGCGGCTTCCAGGGCGGTGGGGTGTGCTGCTCGGGGGGTGTCTGCGCGGCCCGGCGCCTGCGGGGTGCCGTCGCGCCCACCCGTGCCGCCCCAGCGGCACGATTGCCCGCGGAGTGCGGGGGTGTGGGGCGGTGGTTGTTCGTGGAGTGCGGAGGTGTGCGGCGGCTGCTCGCGGAGGGGGGAGGTGTGGGGCGGTGGGTGTTCGTGGTGTGCGGGGGTGGGTGGTGTGGGGCGGTTCGCGGGGGCGGGCGGCCAGTCGGGGCACAGGGACTTGATGCGGGTCAGGTCTGTCGGTTCCTCGTCGGACAGTCTGCTGGGGAGGTCGGCCAGTTCGTCCAGGAGGTCGGTGGCCAGGAGGCGGAGGTACGGGGAGGCAGGGGTGGCCGACGCGCCCGCGTGGTGCGGGGCTTCGGGGCCGGCCGCTGCCTGCCAGCGGGCTGCGACGGCGGAGGGTTCGCGGCCGTCCTGCGTGGCCTGGCGGAGCTCGTGGCCGATCAGGTCCTCCGGCTGGACCCAGGTCAGTCGGAGCATCCGGGACCCCCCAGCTCCGCGAACGCCCGCTCGTGGGCGCGGCGGCGGTCCACGTCCCGCGCGAAGATCTCGCGCGTCACGGCCGTGAGCGCCGACGCCGGCTCCCACAGGTCGAGGCGGCTGGCCTCCGCCACCGTCTTCGACCAGTCCTCGGGCACCGGCGAGCCGAGCGCGCCCGCCACCGCGCCGGCCATCGTGGCGATGGAGTCGCAGTCGCGGCCGTAGTTCACCGCGCCCAGTACCGCGTGCCGGAAGTCGCCGCCGGCCACCACCAGCATGCCCAGCGCCACCGGGAGTTCCTCGATGGCGTGCAGCCGGGACGGACGGCGTGCGCCCAGAGAGGGGGAGCGGTAGTCGGGGCCGACCGTGTCGTACGGCGTCACCGCCTCCCGCAGCGGGCCCAGCGCCGACTCGAAGTCCGTGTACCGCGCGGCGACTTCGCACACCTTCTCGATCGCCTCCCGCGTGCCGTCCTTCGCCAGGGACAGGCACACGGCGACCACCGAGTCCGCCGTCGCGCCCGGCGCGCACGCCGCCGCCACCGCCGCCGCGAGGACACCGGCCGCCTCCCTGCCGTACGACGACTGGTGCGCGCCCGCGACATCCAGCGCCTCTGCGTAGGCGGCGGCCGGGTGGGCGGCGTTGACCAGGCCGACCGGGGCCATGTACATCGCGGCCCCGCAGTTGACGATGTTGCCGGTGCCGGCCTCGCGCGGGTCGACGTGGCCGTAGTGCAGTCGGGCCACCAGCCACTTCTCGGCGAGGAAGATCCGCTGCAGCGGCAGTGCCTCCGCCTCGAGTTCCGGGATCCAGCGCGGGTTCGTCATCAGGTCCGGGACCAGGTGGCCGGCGACGGCGTACGCGTCCAGGTGGTCGCGGACCGTCGCGTACACCCGTACCAGCGCGTGCGTCATGAGGGTGTCGTCGGTGACGTGGCCGTCGCCCTTGTGGTACGGCGCGATCGGGCGGGCGGTGCGCCAGCCGGCGCCGTTCCACGGGCCGACGACACCGTGCACCCGCCCGCCGTGGCGCTCGACGATCTGCTCGGGGGAGTACCCCTCGACCGGCCCGCCGAGGGCGTCACCGACGGCCGCTCCCACGAGGGCGCCGGTGATCCGCTCGTCCAGGGGGAGCCCTCGGCCGGGGTTTTCTGACTGTTCGCGCTTCATGCCCGAATCATCCCTTCACGGGGGCCGGTTGTGCGGCTTCCAGGAGCCCGGCGAGTTCCACCAGATCCGTGCCGGTGAGCCGGGGGAGTACGCAGCCGGAGAGGGTGCGGCAGCTCTCCCGCCACGACTTCGGGACCGACGCGCCGCCGCCCAGCGCGCCGGTGAGGGCGCCGGCGAGCGCCGGGGCGGAGTCCGCCACCCGCGACAGACAGGCCGCCGCCGGGACCGCCTCCGCGATGCGGCCGTGGGCGGCGATGGTGAGGGCGAGGGCGACGGGGACGGTCTCGGCGGCGGCCACGCCGTAGCTGTAGACGTGGTCGACGATCTGGTGCTCCAGCGGTGGTACGAGGGCGAAGGCGCTGTCGGCGTCCGCCGCGAGTTTCAGGGCGTGCCGGGCGTTGCGGCCGATCTCCGTGTCCTCGGGCAGCTCGGCGCAGGCCGCCGCCACACACGTGTGCGGATCCGCGCCGGTCAGCGCGAGGGAGACGGCGGCGGCCATGGCGCGGGCGCCGTGCACTCCGTCGCCGTCCTGGGTGTAGCGGGCGTCGAACTCCGCGAGGCCGGCTGCCGCCCGGGGGTCGCCGGGGTGGGCCACGGCCAGGACGCAGGCGCGTACGCAGGCGGCGTCGTCGAAGTAGTGCGGGTTGTCGTGGCCGGTGGCGGGAGGGCGCAGGCCGGTGGCGAGGTTGCCGAGGCCGGCCCGGACGGAGATGCGGGCGCGCAGCGGGAGTACGGCGGACTCCGTCTCGGGGGCGCGGTCCGCCGCGGCGGCGATCTCACCGGCGAGGGTGTTCCAGGTCAGGTCGATCGCCGCGCGGGTGCGGCGCTCCCGGCTCAGGTCGCCGAAGGCGGTGTCGTCTCCGGCGCGCAGGACCGCCTCCGCGGCGAAGGCCGCCCATTCGGCGTCGTCGGAGGGGCCCAGCCGCAGGGGTTCGGAGGGCTGGTTGAGGGCGATGGGGACGGGGAGGGTGGTCGTGGCGTTCTGCTCCGCGAAGGTGTCGAGTTCGCGGGTGAGGCGTCTTGTCCACTCCGGCATTCGCGCCGCGCGGTGGCGGGCGGCGGGCCAGCCGGCGGCGTCGCCCGCGGCGAGGCCGAGGAGCAGGCCCGTGATTCTTGCCTGCGGCTGCTTGGCGGGACCATGTGCGTGCGGCTGCCGCCGGGGCGGAAGTTCGGCCTCGGCTTCGCCTTCGGCCGGGGATTCGTTCCCACCCGCACCACCCGTGCGGCTCTCGTCGTCGGGTGCGGGTGGCCCCTGTGGGGCCGTCCCGCCGTCGGCGACCGTGGGTGGGGTGAGTGGGGTGGGTTCCGCGTCGGCGACCGTGGGTGGGGTGTGTGGGGTGGGTTCCGCGTCGGCGACCGTGGGTGGGGTGTGTGGGGTGGGTTCCGCGTCGGCGGGTGTGGGTGGGGTGAGTGGGGCGGGTTCCGCGTCGGCCGGCGCGGGTGGGTGGTTCGTGTGCTCGGGTGTGGGCCGGGGGGTGGTTTTCGCCGGGGCCGCCGCCGGGCGTTCCGTTTCCGTGGGGGTCGTCATCGCCGTGTCTCCTCGGACAGCAGGTCCGCGACAGCCAGGACGTGGTGGCCCGCCATCGTCGGGAGGCAGGTGCCCCGGGCCGGGGTGATCGCCGACGACCAGGCGGGCGGGATCGCCGAGGCGCCCCGGGTCGCACCCGCCAACGCGCCCGCCACCGCCGCCGTGGTGTCGGCGTCGCGGCCCATGTTGACGGCCGTCAGTACCGCCGGTTCGAAGTCGCCGTCGGCCGCCGCGTACGCGCCGAAGGCGAGGGCGACCGCCTCGGGGGCCAGGTCGGTCCACGGGTAGCCGCCGATCACCACCGCCGCGCGCACCGCGCGTTCGCCCAGGTGGGCGGCGGTCACGGCGCGGCGCAGTGAGCGGGCGGTCCAGGAGTCCTCCGGGACCACCGCCAGCGCCGAGGCCACCACCGCGACCACCGGCGCGCCCGCCATCGCCGCCGCCACACCCGCCGCGACCGCCTGGCCGCCGTAGATGCCCTCGCCCTCGTGGCTGACCGAACCGTCGATCGCCGCGAGCCGGGCCGCCTCGTCGGGCCGGCCGGCCGCGAACACCCCGTGGGGCGCCGCCCGCATCGCCAGCCCGTCGCTCCAGGCGTGCCGGTGCTGGGCGGAGATCGGGGCCGCCAGCCCCCGGCGCAGATTCTCCAGCGTGCCCCGCTCGCTGAACCCGGCCCCCCGGAAGGGGCCCTCCGCGCGGTCGGCGATCTGCTCGTGCCAGGCCGCCTCCACATGCGCCGGGGTGAGCGCGGAGCCGTGCCGGGCCAGCAGCAGGCCCGAGAAGATCGCGTACTCGGTGTCGTCCGTGCCCGCCGGGCGCTCCGCCACGTATCCCGTGATGCGCCCCCATCGCGCGCGGATCTCGGACGGTTTCATGTTCTCGGCCGGGGCGCCCAGCGCGTCCCCGACGGCCAGCCCGAGCAGTGCGCCGCGCGCCCGCTCGCGGAGCCCGAGGGTGTTCCCGGGGGCCGGGACAGAGGGGATGGGGACGGTCGATGCCATACGGGGCCCTCCTCTCAGGAGCGCCCCGAAAGGCGCGGAGCCCTTTGCGGAACTGTCCCCGGTGCGGTGTCCCGCACAGCCTCGTGAGCTTCGGTGTCACCCGGTCGACATCTGCGCGGCCTTCTACACAAACGAGCGAAACCCGCAAAACCGCAGCTTAGCCCAGCCTTTCCTTGCTGGCGGGCAGGAATGAGGAGGCGTACATTGAGCGTTGTCGAAGAATAGAATCTGTCCAAAGAAGAGGCTGTGGGGGACACGGGAATGGCGATCATCGAGACCGAGGCGGCACTGCACGAGGCACACCGCGACAACCACACGCACCGGGACGTGAACGGCGGCTGGCTGCGCCCCGCGGTGTTCGGCGCGATGGACGGGCTGGTCTCCAACCTCGCCCTGATGACCGGTGTCGCCGGCGGCTCGGTCGGCCAGCAGACCGTCGTGATCACCGGCCTCGCCGGACTGGCCGCCGGCGCCTTCTCCATGGCGGCCGGCGAGTACACCTCCGTCGCCTCCCAGCGCGAGCTGGTCGAGGCCGAGCTCGACGTCGAACGGCGCGAGCTGCGCAAGCACCCCAAGGACGAGGAGGCCGAACTCGCCGCGCTCTACCAGACCCGCGGCGTCGAGCCCGAACTGGCCCGCGAGGTCGCCCGGCAGCTGTCGAAGGACCCCGAGCAGGCGCTGGAGATCCACGCCCGTGAGGAGCTCGGCATCGACCCCGGCGACCTGCCCTCGCCCACCGTCGCCGCCGTGTCCAGCTTCGGCTCCTTCGCGCTGGGCGCCCTGCTCCCCGTGCTGCCGTATCTGCTCGGCGCGAGCAGCCTGTGGCCCGCCGTGCTGCTGGCGCTGCTCGGCCTCTTCCTGTGCGGTGCCGTGGTGGCCAAGGTGACGGCGCGCAGCTGGTGGTTCAGCGGTCTGCGGCAGCTCGCGCTCGGCGGCGCGGCGGCCGGTGTGACGTACGCCCTGGGCACGCTGTTCGGGACGGCCGTAGGATGATGTGGCTGGCACGTATACCCGAGGCCGTATAAATAGTCATTACGTGCTGGTTTCGATGGCGTGACCGCTGGGCATGAGCCGTAAGCGCTGTGGGCAAAGAGGCCGACGGCGTGCCCCGCGGGCCGGACGCAGGAGTCCTTTCCCGCCATCGACCGGTGGACATCGATCTGTCCGATCCGGTCTCCATAGCTTCCACCGCCAGGCGCGGAACCCCTCCGCGACCCATGTGGTGTCCGCATGCTGGAACGGAATATCCCGCTTCCCGAGAATCGCTCCATCATGTAACCTGCACCAAATTTTGCACTCACGCAGAGGGCCAACGTCGTCCCTCGGCACCTTGCACATGCCACATGACGACGACGGGAGAGCCGATGCGTACGCCGCGCCAGCCGTCCCAGCATTCCACGAACACCCACCTGAACTGGTCGTTCATGGATGCTCGCCCTGCCGCGCAGGGTATGTACGACCCCCGCGACGAGCACGACGCCTGCGGCGTCGGCTTCGTCGCCACCCTCACCGGCGAGGCGTCCCACACCCTGGTCGAGCAGGCCCTCACGGTCCTGCGCAACCTCGAACACCGCGGTGCCACCGGCTCCGAGCCGGACTCCGGCGACGGCGCCGGAATCCTCTCCCAGGTCCCCGACACCTTCTTCCGCGAGGTGGCCGGATTCGCACTCCCCGAGGCCGGCGGTTACGCCGTCGGTATCGCCTTCCTCCCGGAGGACGGCACCGACGACGCCGTCGCCCGTATCGAGGAGATCGCCGCCGCGGAGGACCTGACCGTCCTCGGCTGGCGCGAGGTGCCGGTCGCGCCCGAGCTGCTCGGCGCCACCGCCCGCTCGACGATGCCGCTCTTCCGGCAGATCTTCGTCACCGCCGGTGAGCGCAAGGGCATCGACCTCGACCGCAAGGCGTTCGTGCTGCGCAAGCGCGCCGAGCGCGAGGTGGGCGTCTACTTCCCGTCGCTGTCCGCGCGGACCATCGTCTACAAGGGCATGCTGACCACCGGCCAGCTCGAGCCCTTCTTCCCGGACCTGTCCGACCGCCGCTTCGGCTCCGCGATCGCGCTGGTGCACTCCCGGTTCTCCACGAACACCTTCCCGTCGTGGCCGCTCGCCCACCCGTACCGCTTCGTCGCGCACAACGGTGAGATCAACACCGTCAAGGGCAACCGCAACTGGATGCGCGCCCGTGAGTCCCAGCTGGTCTCGGACTTGTTCGGCACCGGCAAGGAACTCGAGCGCATCTTCCCGGTCTGCACCCCCGACGCCTCGGACTCCGCCTCCTTCGACGAGGTCCTCGAACTGCTGCACCTGGGCGGGCGCTCGCTGCCGCACTCCGTGCTGATGATGATCCCGGAGGCGTGGGAGAACCACGACTCCATGGACCCGGCCCGGCGCGCGTTCTACCAGTACCACTCCACGATGATGGAGCCCTGGGACGGCCCCGCCTGCGTCACCTTCACCGACGGCACCCAGGTCGGCGCCGTACTCGACCGCAACGGACTGCGCCCCGGCCGCTACTGGGTCACCGACGACGGCCTCGTCGTCCTCGGCTCCGAGGTCGGCGTCCTCGACATCGACCCGGCGAAGGTCGTCCGCAAGGGCCGTCTGCAGCCCGGCCGCATGTTCCTGGTGGACACCGCCGAGCGCCGCATCATCGAGGACGACGAGATCAAGGCCGCCCTGGCCGCCGAGCACCCGTACGCGGAGTGGCTCGAGGCCGGCGAGATCGAGCTGCCCGACCTGCCCGAGCGTGAGCACATCGTGCACACCCACGCCTCGGTCACCCGCCGCCAGCAGACCTTCGGCTACACCGAGGAGGAACTGCGCGTCCTGATCGCGCCGATGGCCAAGGCCGGCGCCGAGCCGATCGGCTCCATGGGCACCGACTCCCCGATCGCCGCGCTGAGCGAGCGCCCCCGCCTGCTCTTCGACTACTTCACCCAGCTGTTCGCCCAGGTCACCAACCCGCCGCTGGACGCGATCCGCGAGGAACTGGTCACCTCCCTGCGCTCCCCGCTGGGCCCCTCCGGCAACCTGCTGGAGCCGAACGCGGCCTCCTGCCGCAGCGTCGTCCTTCCCTTCCCGGTGATCGACAACGACGAGCTGGCCAAGCTCATCCACATCAACGCCGACGGCGACATGCCCGGCTTCAAGGCCGCGACCCTCTCCGGCCTGTACCGGGTCTCCGGCGGCGGCGACGCGCTCGCCGCCCGCATCGACGACATCTGCGCCGAGGCCGACGCCGCCATAGAGAACGGCGCCCGCCTGATCGTCCTGTCGGACCGGCACTCCGACGCCGAGCACGCGCCGATCCCGTCGCTGCTGCTCACCGCGGCCGTCCACCACCACCTCATCCGCACCAAGCAGCGCACCCAGGTGGGCCTGCTGGTCGAGGCCGGCGACGTCCGCGAGGTCCACCACGTCGCCCTGCTCATCGGCTACGGCGCCGCCGCCGTCAACCCGTACCTGGCGATGGAGTCCGTCGAGGACCTCGTCCGCGCGGGCACCTTCCTGCCCGGCATCGAGGCCGAGAAGGCCATCCGTAACCTGATCCACGCCCTCGGCAAGGGCGTCCTCAAGGTCATGTCCAAGATGGGCATCTCCACCGTCGCCTCCTACCGCGGCGCCCAGGTCTTCGAGGCCGTCGGCCTCGGCGAGGCCTTCGTGGAGAAGTACTTCAACGGCACCGCCACCAAGATCGGCGGCGTCGGCATCGACGTCGTCGCCCAGGAGGTCGCCGCCCGCCACGCCAAGGCGTACCCCGCCTCCGGCATCGCGCCGGCGCACCGCGCGCTGGAGATCGGCGGCGAGTACCAGTGGCGCCGCGAGGGCGAGCCGCACCTGTTCGACCCGGAGACGGTCTTCCGCCTCCAGCACTCCACCCGCTC
Source organism: Streptomyces sp. NRRL WC-3626 (assembly GCF_000718785.1). Taxonomy (GTDB): domain Bacteria; phylum Actinomycetota; class Actinomycetes; order Streptomycetales; family Streptomycetaceae; genus Streptomyces; species Streptomyces edwardsiae. Next base: position 141,322 of record NZ_JOCA01000030.1, read on the forward strand.
CGGCGAGTACGACATCTTCAAGAAGTACACCGAGCGGGTGAACGAGCAGTCCGAGCGCCTGATGACGCTCCGCGGACTCTTCGGCTTCACGTCCGGCCGGGGCCCGATCCCGGTCGACGAGGTCGAGCCGGTCTCCGAGATCGTCAAGCGGTTCTCCACCGGCGCCATGTCGTACGGCTCCATCTCCCGCGAGGCGCACGAGACCCTCGCCATCGCCATGAACCAGCTGGGCGGCAAGTCCAACACCGGTGAGGGCGGCGAGGACCCGGAGCGCCTGTACGACCCGGCCCGCCGCTCCTCCATCAAGCAGGTCGCCTCCGGCCGCTTCGGTGTGACCTCCGAGTACCTGGTCAACTCCGACGACATCCAGATCAAGATGGCCCAGGGCGCCAAGCCCGGCGAGGGCGGCCAGCTGCCCGGCCACAAGGTCTACCCGTGGGTCGCCAAGACCCGTCACAGCACTCCCGGTGTGGGGCTCATCTCCCCGCCGCCGCACCACGACATCTACTCCATCGAGGACCTCGCCCAGCTGATCCACGACCTGAAGAACGCCAACCCCAAGGCGCGCATTCACGTCAAGCTGGTCTCCGAGGTCGGCGTCGGCACGGTCGCGGCGGGCGTCTCCAAGGCCCACGCGGACGTGGTGCTCATCTCCGGCCACGACGGCGGCACCGGCGCCTCCCCGCTGACCTCGCTCAAGCACGCGGGCGGCCCCTGGGAGCTCGGCCTCGCCGAGACCCAGCAGACCCTGCTGCTCAACGGCCTGCGCGACCGGATCGTCGTACAGACCGACGGCCAGCTGAAGACCGGCCGTGACGTGGTCATCGCCGCGCTGCTCGGCGCCGAGGAGTTCGGCTTCGCCACCGCCCCGCTCGTCGTCTCCGGCTGCGTCATGATGCGCGTCTGCCACCTGGACACCTGCCCGGTCGGCATCGCCACCCAGAACCCCGTGCTGCGCGACCGCTTCTCCGGCAAGGCCGAGTACGTCGTCAACTTCTTCCGGTTCATCGCCCAGGAGGTCCGCGAACTCCTCGCCGAGCTGGGCTTCCGCTCCATCGAGGAGGCCGTCGGTCACGCCGAGGTCCTCGACGTGACCCGCGCGGTGAACCACTGGAAGGCACAGGGCCTGGAGCTCGCGCCGCTCTTCCACGTGCCCGAGCTGCCCGAGGGCGCCGCCCGTCACCGGACCGTCGCCCAGGACCACGGCCTGGAGAAGGCGCTCGACAACGAGCTGATCAAGCTCGCCGCCGACGCGCTCTCCGCCGCCGGCGCCGAGGACGCCCAGCCGGTGCGCGCCCAGGTCGCCATCCGCAACATCAACCGCACGGTCGGCACCATGCTCGGCCACGAGGTGACGAAGAAGTTCGGCGGCGCGGGCCTGCCCGACGACACCATCGACATCACCTTCACCGGCAGCGCCGGCCAGTCCTTCGGCGCCTTCGTCCCGCGCGGGGTCACGCTGCGCCTGGAGGGCGACGCCAACGACTACGTCGGCAAGGGCCTGTCCGGCGGCCGTCTCGTGGTCCGCCCGGACCGCGCGGCCGACCACCTCGCCGAGTACTCGACCATCGCCGGCAACACGATCGCGTACGGCGCTACCGGCGGCGAACTGTTCCTGCGCGGTCGTACCGGCGAGCGGTTCTGCGTCCGCAACTCCGGTGCGCTGGTCGTCTCCGAGGGCGTGGGCGACCACGGCTGCGAGTACATGACCGGCGGACACGCCGTCGTCCTCGGCGAGACCGGGCGCAACTTCGCGGCCGGCATGTCCGGCGGCGTCGCCTACGTCATCGACCTCGACCGGGACAACGTCAACGCCGGCAACCTGGACGCCGTAGGGGCCCTGGACGACGCCGACAGGCAGTGGCTGCACGACGTGGTCCGCCGGCACCGGGAGGAGACGGGCTCCACCGTCGCCGAGAAGCTGCTCGCCGAGTGGGACACCGCCGTGGAGCGCTTCAGCAAGATCATCCCCAGCACGTACAAGGCAGTGCTCGCCGCCAAGGACGCCGCCGAGCGAGCCGGTCTCTCCGAGACCGAGATCACCGAGAAGATGATGGAGGCGGCGATCAATGGCTGATCCGAAGGGCTTTCTGAACCACGGCCGCGAGGTCGCCAGGTCCCGTCCGGTCGAGGAGCGCAGGAAGGACTGGAACGAGGTCTACGTCCCGGGCTCCCTGCTGCCGATCATCAGCAAGCAGGCCAGCCGGTGCATGGACTGCGGCATCCCCTTCTGCCACAACGGCTGTCCGCTCGGGAACCTCATCCCCGAGTGGAACGACTACGCCTACCGCGAGGACTGGGGCGCCGCCTCCGAGCGGCTGCACGCCACCAACAACTTCCCGGAGTTCACCGGCCGCCTGTGCCCCGCTCCGTGCGAGTCGGCGTGCGTGCTCGGCATCAACCAGCCGCCGGTCACCATCAAGAACGTCGAGGTCTCGATCATCGACAAGGCGTGGGAGACCGGTGACGTCGCCCCGCAGGTCCCCGAGCGCCTCTCCGGCAAGACCGTCGCCGTCGTCGGCTCGGGCCCGGCCGGCCTGGCCGCCGCCCAGCAGCTGACCCGGGCCGGCCACACGGTCGCCGTGTACGAGCGCGCCGACCGCATCGGCGGCCTGCTGCGCTACGGCATCCCCGAGTTCAAGATGGAGAAGCGGCACATCAACCGCCGTATCGAGCAGATGCGCGCGGAGGGCACCAAGTTCCGCACCGGTGTGGAGATCGGCCGCGACATGCCGGCCACCGCGCTGCGCAAGCGGTACGACGCCGTGGTCCTCGCCGTCGGCGCCACCACCGCGCGCGACCTGCCCGTGCCGGGCCGCGAGCTCAAGGGCATCCACCAGGCCATGGAGTACCTGCCGCTGGCCAACAAGGTGCAGGAGGGCGACTACGTCGCCCCGCCGCTGTCGGCCGAGGGCAAGCACGTCGTGGTGATCGGCGGCGGTGACACCGGCGCCGACTGCGTGGGCACCGCCCACCGCCAGGGCGCGGCCTCCGTCACCCAGCTGGAGATCATGCCCCGCCCGAACGACGAGCGGAACCCGGTCGCCCAGCCCTGGCCGACCTTCCCCATGCTCTACAAGGTCACGTCCGCCCACGAGGAGGGCGGTGAGCGGGTCTACTCCGTCTCCACCACCCACTTCGAGGGCGACGAGGACGGCAACGTGCAGTGGCTGCACTTGAGCGAGGTCGAGTTCGTCGACGGCAGGCTGACGCCGAAGCCGGGCACCGAGCGCAAGATCCCCGCCCAGCTCGTCACCCTCGCCATGGGCTTCACCGGCACCGACCGGGACAACGGGCTGGTCGACCAGTTCGGCCTGGACCTCGACGCACGGGGTAACATCGCCCGCGACGCCGACTTCCAGACCAATGTGCCCGGCGTGTTCGTCGCCGGTGACGCCGGCCGCGGCCAGTCGCTCATCGTGTGGGCGATCGCCGAGGGCCGTTCGGCCGCCCGCGGCTGCGACCGCTTCCTGACGGGAGCGAGCGAGCTGCCGGCCCCGATCCGCCCGACGGACCGCGCGCTGACGGTCTGATCCCGAGGGATCACCAGACGTCCCGTACAAAGGCGTACGGAACACACAGGTGGCGCCTGCCCGCCAGTCCCCGACCGGACGACTGGGCAGGCGCCTCCGCATGTTCAGGGCAGCCGGTAGTGGTCCCCGTACATCTCCCACACCAGCGGGGTGTCCAGGCCCAGGTTCCCGGCCTCCAGGAACCGGCGCTGGGCCGTGTCGACGCGGGCGGTGTCGCGGTCCGGGTACCGGGTCAGCATGGCCTCGCGGCGGATGTCCAGGAAGGCGTCCAGATACTCCTCCTCGAAACCGCCCGCCGCCGGTGTCTTCGCCTGCCTCAGCGTGTGCTCCCGCAGCGCGTAGAAACCGTCCGCGTCCGTGTCGGGGCCGTGGAAGACCATCGCGTCGAAGTACACGAACTGGCCGAGCGTCCCCAGACCGTCCAGCTTGGCGAGCCGTACGGCCGGCTCGAAGTAGAGGCGGTCGCGCTCCGCCTCCTGCGCCGCGCGGAACGCCGGAACCTCTCCCTCCGCCTCCCAGGCGGCCGTGAAGCCGGGATCGAGCCCCTCGTGGGAGTCCGAGCCGTCGACCTCCCGCAGGGCGGGCAGATAGGACGCCAGGCCGTTGTCCGGGTGCTCCTCGGTGTAGGCCTCGACCAGCATGAGCAGATCGTGGGTGCCGGTGCAGAAGCCGATGATGCCCGCCGTGTACCCGCAGCCGTCGCCCTCGTCCTCGATGGCGCCGTACGTGGTGCGCCAGTCGGTGGTGGAGTGCTCGGCGCTCGCCACCAGCCGCTGCGCCAGCTCCTTCTTCGCGGGCGCGGCGAGACCCGCCGGCAGATCGGCGACGACCGCGTCGTCCTCCGCCCGCTCCTCCTCCCGCTTCTCCTCCGCCCGGTCCTTGGCGTCCTCCCGCGCCGACTGCGCAGCGGCCGCGGTGGGCGCCGGCGGCGCGTCGGCCGAGCCCGACGGCAGGACCAGGTAGAACCCCGTCGCGATCACGGGAACGGCCGCGATCAGCAGCACACCGGCACGCTTCACCGGGGGATCCCCCCGCCCGTCAGCTCGGACACCTTGACCACGGCGGCCACCCCCAGCACCACCACCAGCAACACACACGCGCCCACCTGCACCAGCGTCCGCCGCCCGTCCCGCGGCGCGTACGCGAACGCCAGCGCCACCGCGCCGCCCGCCAGCAGCCCGCCGAGGTGCCCCTCCCAGGACGTGACGACCGCGGAGATCACCAGCCACAGCAGCAGCCCCGCCATGAACCGGTTGACCTGGCTCATGTCGGCCCCGACCCGCCGGGCCATCACGTAGTACGCGGCCCCCACCCCGAAGATCGCGCCGGACGCGCCGACCACCGCGTCCTCGGGCGCGATCACCAGCACCAGCACCGAGCCGCCCAGCGCCGACAGCAGATACAGGGCGAGGTAGTGCACCCGGCCCAGCATCGGCTCGACCAGCCGGCCCAGATTCCACAGCGCCAGCATGTTCATCACGATGTGGGCGATCCCGAACGTGCCCTCGGTGGGCGGCAGATGCAGGAACGCGCCGGTCAGCAGCCGGTACCACTCCCCGCCCACCAGCCCCTCCGGACTGAAGCCCCCCGGGTACGGGTCGACCCACAGATAGTGCTCGCCGCCCGGCCCGAGCAGTCCCGCGCCCACCATCGCGAACCGGTCCACGATCTCCGGCTTCGCCACCTCCGCCAGATACACCAGCACATTGACGACGATCAGTACGTACGTCACGACCGGCACCCGCGACACCCGGCCGCCCACCAGGGTGCGCGCCTGCCGGACGGACCGCGCGCCCTCCTTCACACAGTCCGGGCACTGGTGGCCCACGGCCGCCTCGCGCATGCAGTCCGGGCAGATGTACCGCTCGCAGCGGGTGCAGCGGACATGGCACTCCACCTTGGGATGGCGGTAGCAGGTGGTCACGGTGGACTCGGAATCCACGGGCCGGCTCCTCGGGACGGTCGGGACGGAAATGAGCCGGTGGGGACGGCGGCGAACAAAATATCGAACACGGGGGAGCCGGGCGAGTGCCGGGGTGCCGTGCCGTACCCTCGGGGCCAGTTCCGGTGACCCAGGGGGAGTCGAGTGGCCGCGATAAGCCTGCGCAAGATCGAGGAGACCGCGCCCGCGCTGGTCAGCCTCTACAAGACCGCCGGAGTCTCACTCACCAAGCACGGCCTGGACGGTCTGCGCGCCGCCGTCTACCTGGTGGTCGACTACTCCGGCTCGATGAGGCCGTACTACGACGACGGCAGCGTGCAGGCGCTCGCCGACCGCGTGCTGGGCCTGTCCGCGCATCTCGACGACGACGGCACCGTCCCGGTCGTCTTCTTCTCCACCGACGTCGACGCCGTCACCGACATCGCCCTCGCCGGCCACCGGGGCCGGATCGAACGCATCGTGTCCGGCCTCGGCCACATGGGCAGGACCAGCTACCACCTGGCGATGGACGCGGTCATCGACCACTACCTCGACAGCGGCTCCACGGCCCCGGCCCTGGTGATCTTCCAGACCGACGGCGGCCCGGTCAGCAGACTCGCCGCGGAGAAGTACCTCTGCAAGGCGGCCCGCCTCCCCCTCTTCTGGCAGTTCGTCGGCTTCGGGGACCCGGACAGCAAGCAGTTCGACTACCTGCGCAGACTCGACGACCTGGCGGTCCCCGCGAAGCGGGTCGTGGACAACGCGGGCTTCTTCCACGCGGGCGAGAACCCGTCCGAGGTCTCGGACGCGGATCTCTACGACCGCCTGGTGGGCGAGTTCCCCCAGTGGCTCACGGCAGCACGAGCACAAGGAATCGTGGGGTAGGCGGCAGCGCCCCGAAGGGGCGCGGGGCCGCACCGGTCCGCGGCGCCGCCGCGTGGACGCGACCAACCCCCACGCACCCGCACCCGCACCGCACCCGACAACGCTACGTATCACACTCCAAAACGGTGCGGCACAACCCGCACCGCACCCGCACGCGCCCGCGAACCTCCACCCGGATCCGCTGATGGCACGTAGGACAGGCGAACGAAACCCGCAGGGAACCGTCTTCCGCGGAACCGAAGTCGTAGGGCCCCGCCGGCTCAGCCACCGGACGGTGATCCTGTGCATGCCGCCGGTCCCGGGCGTACCGTCGCCGCCCCACCCACCCGGCGGAAAGGAGCGGAGGCCGCTCGAGATCCCCGCGGGCCGCCGCCAGCCCCTTCGTGTACGCCGTATAGGCCTGCGCACTGGTGAACCACACCGAAGGATCCTCCCCGAACACCAGCGACCGCTTCGCCAGCACGTACCCGAACTCCTCCGGCGTGAGATACCCCAGCTTCTGCGACGACGCCCCGTCCTCCCGGAACGCGTCCAGCAGCAGCCACCCCGCCCCCAGATACGTCGCCGTCGTGTCCGTCAGGATCTCGTTCTCCCGCGTCCCCGGGAACGACAGGTCCAGCCGGTGCAGATACACATGCGCCACCTCGTGCGCCAGCGCCGCCCCGATGTCCCGCCGGTGTGTGCGGAACCGGTCGTTCAGCTCGACGAAGTACTCGGGCCCGGCCGTCAGTTCCACGTTCGCCGCGTGCGTCATCTCCCGGAAGCCCACGATCAGCCGCGCGTCCGGCAGCCGGTAGTGCCGCACCAGCTCACGCGCCACCCGCTGCGCCCCCAGATACAGATCGTCCGTGTCGCAGAACGCCACATCGGCCGGCGCCACACTCACCGAGAACGCGCGGACCGTGTCGTACGACAGGCGCCGGTACAGCGCGGTGACGGCCGCCCGCACCGTCTCCAGATGCGGGTAACCGTGCTCGACCGGTCCGCCGTTCGCCACGTCTCACCCCCGGACGCCCTGAACCCCGTTCCACTGTACGGGCCCGTAGGCTGAACCCCCATGACCACCAGCAACACCACCACCGGTGACGCCGACCCCGCGGTCCGCGAGGAGCTCGCCCGGCTGCGCGACAGCATCGACAACATCGACGCCGCCGTCGTCCACATGCTGGCCGAACGTTTCAAGTGCACCCAGCAGGTCGGCCGGCTCAAGGCCGAACACCGGCTGCCGCCCGCCGACCCGGGCCGCGAGGCCCGCCAGATCACCCGGCTGCGCGCCCTCGCCGAGAACGCCAAACTCGACCCGGCCTTCGCCGAGAAGTTCCTGGGCTTCATCATCGCCGAGGTGATCCGCCACCACGAGCGCATCGCCGACGGCGCCACGCCCTCAGCGAACCGCGGCACAACCTCCTCCCCCGGGGAGTGACACGGCCGCCCGCGCGGGGCATGCTGCGCTGTGCACTCCTTGTCGGCTGACAAGCACCATCCGTCAGCACCCGGACACCCTTCCGGTCCCTTGCGAGGAGGGACGTGCCGCATGCCGCCGAACGCCCGCATCCTCATCGTCGACGACCACGAAGACACCCTCTACGCCCTGGAAAGCGCCCTGGCCCCGCTCGGCCACCTGCTGGGCCGGGCCACCAGCGGCGACGAAGCGCTCAAGCAGCTCCTGCGCGGAAACGTCGGCCTGCTCCTCCTCGACGTCCACCTCCCCGGCACCGGCGGACTCGACGTCGTGCGCTACATGCGCCGCCTGGAACAGACCCAGCTCATCCCCGTCGTCCTGCTCACCGGCTTCGTCCGCGACCCCCAGCTGGGCGCCGCCGCCTACGCCCTCGGCGTAGCCGACCTCGTCACCACACCGGTCGACCCCTGGGCGCTGCGCACCAAGATCCGTCATCTCTACGACGCACACCAGCGCCATCTCGCCCTGGAGCGGGAGATCCGCGCCCTGCGCGCCCGCCTCGACGAACGCCCCGGCACCCCCGTACCGCCCGCCCTGCCCCACCCGCACGCGCACACGTCGCCTTCGCAGCCCACAGGGGCGCACACCGGGAAGCTCGAACGAGACCGGACATAGGGTGCGTACCCGATCCGCCCCTGTCCCCCCGGCGACCGGATCAGGCAGCATGGCCCGCATGTCCGTACTGACGCGCGACGAAGCGCAGAACCGAGCACGACTCCTCGACGTCCACCGCTACACGATCGAACTCGATCTGACCACCGGCGACGAGACGTTCGACTCCCGCACCCTGATCACGTTCAGCGCCCGTACGGACGCGGACACCTTCGTCGAGCTCAAGCCCGCCGAGCTGCGCTCCGTCACCCTCGACGGACAGCCCCTGGACACCGACTCCCTCGACGGCAACCGGCTGCCCCTGAAGAACCTCACCGCCGGCGCTCACGAACTGCGCGTCGACGCGAGCATGCGCTACTCCCGCACCGGGGAGGGCATGCACCGCTTCACCGACCCCACCGACGGCGAGACCTACGTCTACACCCAGCTGTTCCTCGACGACGTCCAGCGGGTCTTCGCCGCCTTCGACCAGCCCGACCTCAAGGCCGTCTTCGAGCTGACCGTCACCGCCCCACGGCACTGGACCGTCCTCGCCAACGGCATCACCGAACACACCGGAGACGGCGTCTGGCGGGCCGCCGCCACCCCGCTGATCTCCACCTACCTCGTCGCCGTCGCCGCCGGACCCTGGCACTCCGTACGCACCGAGCACCGCGGACTGCCCTTCGGCATCCACTGCCGCCGCTCCCTCGCCCCCCACCTCGACACGGACACCGAAGAACTCCTCGACATCACCCGCGCCTGCTTCGACCGGTACCACGAGAAGTTCGAGGAGCCGTACCCCTTCGACTCCTACGACCAGGCCTTCGTGCCCGAGTTCAACGCGGGCGCCATGGAGAACCCCGGACTGGTCACCTTCCGTGACGAGTTCGTCTACCGCTCCGCCGTCACCGACACGGAGCGCCAGACCCGTGCCATGGTCATCGCCCACGAGATGGCCCACATGTGGTTCGGCGACCTCGTCACCCTCCGCTGGTGGGACGACATCTGGCTCAACGAGTCCTTCGCCGAGTACATGGGCTACCAGACCCTCACCGAGGCGACACGCTTCACCGACACCTGGACCGACTTCGGTGTCACCCGCAAGCCCTGGGGCTACGACGCCGACCAGCGGCCCTCCACCCATCCCGTCGCCCCCAAGGACGTCGAGGACACCGCCTCCGCCCTGCTCAACTTCGACGGCATCTCCTACGCCAAGGGCGCCTCCGCGCTGCGCCAGCTCGTCGTCTGGCTCGGCGAGAAGGACTTCCTCGCCGGCATCAACACCCACTTCCAGCGACACCGCTTCGGCAACGCGGGCCTCGCCGACTTCATCGACTCCCTCGCCTCCGCCACCGAACGCGACGTCCACGCCTGGGCCGACGCCTGGCTGCGCACCACCGGCGTCGACACCCTCGTCCCGGAGCCGAGGCACGGCGACAACGTCTACTGGCACCTCGACATCACGCACCACGGGGACCCCGGGATCTGGCTGGCACCCGACCCCGACAAGAGCCTCCCCGGTATGACGCACGTCGGCACCATGGTCTCCGCCGGCAGCAAGCGGCCGCACCGCGTCGCCATCGGCGTCTACGACCACGACCTCCACGACGCCGCCCGGCTCATCCTGCGCGACCGTATCGAGGCCGACCTCCCCGCCGACCAGAACGTCTCCTTCAGCCCCGGCGGCACCCGCCCCGCCCTCGTCGTCCTCAACGACGGCGACCTCACCTACGCCAAGATCCGCTTCGACGCGGACTCCCTGGACACCCTGCGCGGCCGTCTCTCCGGCCTGCCCGACGCCCTCACCCGCGCCGTGGTGTGGAACGCCCTCAGGGACGCCGTCCGCGACGGCGACCTGCCCGCCGGCGACTTCCTCGACATCGCCCGCACCCACCTCCCGCACGAGAGGGATCTCGCCCTCGTCCAGGGCGTCCTCGCCTTCGCCTCCGTCCACATCGCCGGCCGCTACCTCACCCCCGGACAGCGGCCCGCCGCCCTCGCCACCCTCACCGCCCTGTGCCGCGACCTCATCCGCCGCACCGAGGACGGCGACAACCCCGGCCTGCGCCTCATCGCCGTACGCCAGTTCATCGAGGTCGCCGCCCACCCCGACACCATCGCCGCCTGGCTCGCCGACGGCACCGTCCCCGGCGGACCCGAACTCGACCCCGAACTGCGCTGGCGCGTCCTCGCGCGGCTCGCCGTACTCGGCGCCACCGACGAGAGCGTCATCGCCGCCGAACTCGAACGCGACCCCAGCGCCACCGGCCAGGAGGGCGCCGCCCGCTGCCGCGCCGCCCTCCCCGACGAGGACGCCAAGGCCCGCGCCTGGGAGGCCATGTTCGGCTCCGACGACCTGTCCAACTACCTGTTCACCGCCACCGCCCAGGGCTTCTGGCAGCCCGAACAGGCCGACCTCGTACGCCCCTACGTGTCCCGCTACTACAAGGCGGCCGTGGCGGTCGCCGCCCGCCGCGGCCCCGCCATCGCCGAAGCCGCCGGACGCTGGGCGTTCCCCGCCCACGCCGTCGACGCCGAGACGCTGAAGCTCGGCGAGAAGTGCCTGCGCAAGGCCGACCCCATCCCGGCCCTGCGCCGCAAACTCGCCGACCAGCTCGACGATCTGCGCCGCGCCCTGCGCGTCCAGCAGGCGTAACACGGCACACACCGCTCGAAGGGGACGTAACCCCTTCGAGCGGTGATCGCCGGACTTCTCGGCCGGCGCCGGCCGCGCCCGCCAAGCTGAACCTCCCGCGCTCCGGAGGACAGCCCATGAACACCCCGCCCCACGACCTCGTCGGCATCGGCATCGGCCCCTTCAACCTCTCCCTCGCCGCGCTGGCCGATTCCCTCCCCGGACTGGACACCGCCTTCTACGACCAGAACCCCCGCTTCACCTGGCACCCCGGCCTGCTCCTCGACGACGTCACCGTCCAGGTCCCCTTCCTCGCCGACCTCGTCACCCTCGCCGACCCCACCAGCCCCTGGACCTTCCTCAACCACCTCAGAGCCCGCGAGCGCCTCTACCCCTTCTACTTCGCCGAGCGGTTCCACATCCGCCGCACCGAGTACGACGCCTACTGCCGCTGGGTCGCCGACCGCCTCCCCGCCCTGCACTTCGGCCACCGCGTCGACACCGTCCGCTGGGACCCCGAACACGCGCTGTTCCAGGTGGACTTCACCCGGCCGGGCCCGGAAGGGCGGACCCGCCGGGTGCACGCCCGGCACCTCGTCCTCGGCGTCGGCACCGAACCCTGGGTGCCCGAGCCCCTGCGGCCCCTCACCGACACCCCCGGCGCCCCCGTGATCCACGCCGACGACTACCTCACCCACCGCGACAGGCTGCTCGCCGCAGGCCACATCACCGTCGTCGGCACCGGACAGTCGGGTGCCGAGGTCTTCCTCGACCTGCTCCGCCACCGCCCCACCGGCCGTGAACGGCTCCACTGGACCGGCCGCACCCGGGCGTTCGCCCCCATGGAGTACTCCCGGCTCGGCCTCGAACAGTTCACCCCCGACCACACCCGCTACTTCCACGCCCTGCCCGAGACCGTCCGCGACCGCCTCGTCCCCGCCCAGTGGCAGCTCCACAAGGCGATCGACGCCGGCACCATCGACGCCATCCACGACGAGCTCTACCGGCGCACCCTCCACGGCGACTGGCCCGACACCGTCCTCACCCCCGCCGTCCGGATCCGCGCCGCCGCCCGCCTCGGTCCCGACCGCGTCGAACTCCACCTCGAACACACCCAGCAGGGCACCCGCAGCCGCCTCACCACCGACGCCGTCGTCCTCGCCACCGGCCACCGCCCGCGCCCCCTGGACCACCTCCTGGCGCCCCTCGACCCCCATCTGCGCCGCGACCGCGCCGGCCGGCCGCGCGTCGACGCCCACTTCCGCCTTGACCTCGGCCCCGCCGTCACCGGCGGTGTCTACGTCCAGAACGCCGGACTCCACACCCACGGCGTCGGCACCCCCGACCTCGGACTCGCCGCCTGGCGCAGCGCCGCGATCCTCAACCACCTCACGGGCCGGCCGGTCTACCCGGAGCCCGCCCGCACCGCCTTCACCACCTTCGGACTGCCCCCGGACACACCACAGGTCCCGCCCGCCCGGCAAGCCGCACGGCTCACCCCACTGGCGGACGGGACCTGAGTCACCCGGTCAGAACACCGGCGTACCGTCCCGCGTCAGCCTCCAGTCCACCGACGCGAAGTCCACCGGATCCAGCACACCCCTGGCCGTCACCCACTCCGCGATCCGCGTCCGGATCTCCGTCGACTCCGACCACAGCTCCTTCGCCGACGCCACGTGCGGGAACGCGCCGCCGCCGTTCGCGCGGTAGTTGTTCACCGCGAACACGAACTCCTGGGCGTCGTCCAGAGGAGCGCCCCCGTACGTCACGTTCCTGATCCGCGACCCGGCCGGCTGCGCGATGTCGATGTCGTACCGCACCCCCGACACATAGTCGTAGTTGTAGTCCGGACGGCCGCCCGCGTTCGTCAGCTTCTCCACGTCCACCGCCGCACCGGCCGCGGTCCGTACGAAGTACTCCGCCGAGTACTCCAGGTACGCCCGCACCTGCGCGCCCGTCATCAGCTTCGCCACCAGCGTGTTGTCGTACACGTACAGGCCCGACAGGTCCCGGATCGTCACCTCGCCCGCCGGGATCTCGGACGTCCGCGAGAAGGGCGACGCCTGCGACAGCACCGGCAGCGACGCGTACTCCGTACCGGCGAGGGCCGCCTTGACGACGTCCTCCTGCACCTTGCCGATCAGATCGATGATCGGGGCGTCCATGTAGCGGGCGTCCACCGTCGTCAGCGTCTCGGTCGCCGACCCGACCACCTGATTGACGTACGCCACCACCTGGGCGTGCTCGTCACGCAGCAACCGGGTGATCCTCGGGTCGTCCTCCACCGACGCCGCGTCCCGGAGCGACGCCCTGACCGACTCCACCCGCCAGCGGCCGCGCTCGAAGGACAGCTCGAAGTCGAACAGCGTCAGCCGCTCGGCGTAGCACAGCGGCTCCGACAGCACGACCTCCCGGCCCGTCTCCTCGTTGACGACCCGCAGCTCCGCGATCTCCTGGTGCGCGTGCCCGACCAGGATCGCGTCGATCCCCGGCACCAGCCGCGCCACGTTCGCCGCCGCGTTCTCCACGTACGGCAGCTGGTCACCGTACGACGACGTCCCCGACGAGCCCGAGTGCGCCGACACCACCACCACGTCGGCGCCCATCGACCGCAGCTTCGGCACCCACTTCGCCGCCTGCTCCTCAAGCCCCGGGAACGTCAGCTTCCCCTGCACATACGCCTTGTCCCAGATCGCGATCCCGGGGTTCGTCAGCCCCAGCACCGCCACCTTCACCGGCGGAGCGCCCTTCACCTGGAACGTCTTGACGAAGTACGGCGGGAAGGCCGGCTTCAGCGTCTTCGCGTCCAGCGCGTTCGCGCCCAGCAGGGGGAAGTCGCACTGCTCCTCGAACTTCCGCAGGGTCTCGATGCCGTAGTTGAACTCGTGGTTGCCGAGCGCCACCGCGTCGTACCCGATGGCGTTCATCGCCTGCGCCATCGGATGCACCGGACCGCCCTCGGCGGTGATCGGGTCCACCTTCGCGAAGTAGTACGTCAGCGGGGTGCCCTGGATGGTGTCGCCCGCGTCCAGCAGCAGCGTGTTGCGCCGGCCCTTCTCCGTACGGACCCGGTCCACCAGCGTCGACACCCGGGCCAGACCCTGCGCGTTGCCGGCCGCGTCCGTGTACTCGGCGTCCTTGAAGTAGTCCCAGTTGAAGACATGACCGTGCAGATCGGTCGTGCCCATCACGGTCAGCGCGTACCGCTTCACCGGCTTCCTCCCGTGACCCGCCCCGGCGTCCGCCGCCGCCTCGGCCGTGGGGGCCGCCACCGTGCCGGTCAGCGCCACCCCCGCCCCCGTCACGGCGGACCTCTTCAGAAACTTCCGGCGGTTCAACGGCATGTCAGGACTCTCCTCGGACAACGACGAACAACGCGCGTAGATTCGCCCGACGATTCTGACCTGAACACGCCCACACGCAACAGCCCCCACAGGTTGCGATCCGGTGACCGGCAGTCACCGTGCGCCGCGCGCATGCTCATCGGAGCACCCCGGTGCACACTTCAACACTTGTCAACAACCCTTCATGCACTGGCCGTTGAGTCGTCACGCGCCACCAAGTCGCTACCGGCCGGTAAGCCCTAGGGTCGAACCATGCGCCGAGCGAAAATCGTCTGCACACTGGGCCCTGCCACCGACTCGTACGACCAGATCAAAGCGCTGGTCGACGCCGGAATGGACGTGGCCCGCTTCAACCTCAGTCACGGCGAGCACGCCGAGCACGAGGAGCGCTACCGACGGGTGCGGAAGGCGGCCGACGAAACCGGCCGCAGCGTCGGCCTCCTCGCCGACCTTCAAGGCCCGAAAATCCGTCTCGGCCGCTTCACCGAAGGTCCCGTACTCCTTGAACGCGGCGACACCTTCACCATCACCGTCGAGGAGGGCGCCGAAGGCGACCGCACCCGCTGCGGCACCACGTACGCCGGCCTCGCCGCCGACGTCACCACCGGTGAGCGCATCCTCGTCGACGACGGAAAGGTCACCCTCGAGGTCACCGCCGTCGACGGCCCCCACGTCCGCACCACCGTCGTCGAAGGCGGCATGGTCTCCGACCACAAGGGCCTCAACCTCCCCGGTGTCGCCGTCTCCGTCCCCGCCCTCTCCAAGAAGGACGAGGACGATCTGCGCTGGGCACTGCGCACCGGCTTCGACGTCATCGCCCTCTCCTTCGTCCGCAGCGGACGCGACATCAAGGACGTCCACCGCATCATGGACGAGGAGGGCCGCCGCCTCCCCGTCATCGCCAAGGTGGAGAAGCCCCAGGCCGTCGAGAACATCGACGACATCGTCGCCGCCTTCGACGGCATCATGGTCGCCCGCGGCGACCTCGGCGTCGAGATGCCCCTCGAACAGGTGCCCATCGTCCAGAAGCGCGCCGTCAAGCTCGCCAAGCGCAACGCCAAGCCGGTCATCGTCGCCACCCAGATGCTCGACTCGATGATCGACAACGCCCGGCCCACCCGTGCGGAGGCCTCCGACGTCGCCAACGCCGTCATCGACGGCACCGACGCGGTCATGCTCTCCGGTGAGACCAGCGTCGGCAAACACGCCGTCGAGACGGTCCGCACCATGGCCCGCATCGTGGAGGCCGCCGAGGAGGACATCCTCGCCAAGGGCCTGCCGCCGCTCACCGAACGCAACAAGCCCCGCACCCAGGGCGGCGCGGTCGCCCGCGCGGCGGCCGAGATGGGCGACTTCCTCGGTGCCCGCTTCCTGGTCGCCTTCACCCAGTCCGGCGACACCGCCCGCCGTCTCTCCCGCTATCGCAGCCCCATCCCGCTGCTCGCCTTCACCCCGGACCCGGCCACCCGCTCCCAGCTCAGTCTCACCTGGGGCGTGGAGACCTTCCTCGGTCCCCATGTCGACTCGACGGACGCGATGGTCGAGCAGGTGGACGACCTGCTCCTGAAGTACGCCCGCTGCGAGAAGGGCGACACGGTCGTCATCACGGCCGGCTCCCCACCCGGGGTCTCCGGCTCCACGAACCTGGTCCGGGTCCACCACATCGGCGAGGACGACAGCCCCGGGCAGCCCTGACGGACAGTGCGCGCACGACGCGCGGAAAAAAGCGGATGTTCACCGAAAAGGTGAACATCCGCCCGCAAATCGTGACCTTGGATATGAAGGAAAAGTACCCCGGGTCGGATTCGAACCGACGCTGGATGGTGTTTGAGACCATTGCCTCTACCGCTGGGCTACCGGGGCGCCCTGCAAAACGAAGGTAGACGGTCACCCGCCGTGCCCCCACCTTACCGTAGCTGGGTACGCTCTTGTCAGCAGTACCGGTCTGCCCCGCATCAAGGAGCCCACGTGAGCGCCCCCGAGCCGCCCCAGCCAGTAGACGTGCCCGATGACGACAAGTCGCACGTGCCTCCGATGACGACCCGTGTCGTGATCGCCGAGGACGAGGCGCTGATCCGGCTCGATCTCAAAGAGATGCTGGAGGAGGAGGGGTACTCCGTCGTCGGTGAGGCCGGTGACGGGGAGCAGGCGGTGGAGCTGGCGCGTGAGCACCGGCCGGATCTGGTCATCCTCGATGTGAAGATGCCGAAGCTGGACGGTATCTCCGCGGCGGAGAAGATCGCGGAGGAGAGCATCGCACCCGTGCTGATGCTGACGGCGTTCTCGCAGCGGGATCTGGTGGAGCGGGCGCGGGACGCCGGCGCGATGGCGTATCTGGTGAAGCCGTTCAGCAAGAGCGACGTGGTGCCGGCCATCGAGATGGCGGTGTCGCGGTTCACCGAGCTGAAGGAACTGGAGCGCGAGGTCGCGGATCTGAGCCTGCGGCTGGAGACGCGCAAGCTGGTGGACCGGGCGAAGTCGGTGCTGCAGACGCAGTACGGGCTGTCGGAGCCGGCGGCGTTCCGGTGGATCCAGAAGACGTCGATGGACCGGCGCATGTCGATGCAGCAGGTGGCGCAGGCGGTCATCGACGACGCGGAGGAGAAGAAGGCGTCGAAGGGCTGAGAGCCCGCGGTACGGCACGAGGCCCGCACCCCCGCTCGGCAGGGGGCGCGGGCCTCGTGCCGTACGGCTCAGTCCTCGCCGAGGTAGGCCTTGCGCACGGACTCGTCGTGGAGCAGGTCCCGTCCGGTGCCGGAGAGGACGATGTTGCCGGTTTCCATGACGTGACCGTGGTCGGCCAGGGAGAGGGCGGCCTGGGCGTTCTGCTCGACGAGCAGGATGGTGGTGCCCTGGGACTTCAGCTCGGTGATGGTCGCCATGATCTTCTGCATCATGATCGGCGAGAGGCCCATGGAGGGTTCGTCGAGCATGAGGAGCTGCGGCTGGGACATCAGCGCCCTGCCCATGGCGAGCATCTGCTGCTCTCCGCCGGAGAGGGTTCCGGCGGCCTGCTTGCGGCGTTCCCCGAGGATGGGGAAGAGGTCGTAGGCGCGCTGGATGTCCTTCTCGATGCCCGCCTTGTCGCTGCGGAGGAAGGCGCCGAGGCGGAGGTTGTCCTCGATCGTCATGCGGGGGAAGATGTGCCGCCCCTCGGGGGAGTGGGCGAGCCCGAGGGAGACGATCTTGTGGGCGGGGATCTTCTTGAGCGACTTGCCGTTGAACTTGATCTGGCCGCCGACGGGCTTGAGGAGCCCGGAGAGCGTGCGCAGGGTGGTGGTCTTGCCGGCGCCGTTGGTGCCGATCAGGGTGACGACCTCGCCGGCCCCGACGCTGAAGGAGATGCCCTTGACGGCCTGGATCTTGCCGTAGGCGACTTTGAGGTCCTCGACTTCGAGGAGTGCGGTCATCGGTCGTTCTCCTTGCCGGGCGCGGCGTCCGTGGTGGCTTCCGCCTCTGCCTCCGCGTCCGCCCCGGCCCCTGTCCCGGCTGCGGCTGCTTCGGCCTTCTCCTCGGCCGCGGCTTCCGCGGCCTCGACCTCGGCGGCTTCGGCGGCGCCGGGGTCGTTCTCCATGGGTTCGCCGATGTAGGCGGCGATGACGCGTTCGTCCCCCTGGACCGTGGCGGGGTCGCCCTCGACGAGCTTCTGGCCCTGGACGAGGACGGCGACGCGGTCGCAGAGGTTGAAGATGAACCGCATGTCGTGCTCGATCACGAGGACGGCGATGCCCTGGTCGCGGATGGCGAAGATGAGTTCCTCGGCCGCCCGGGTCTCCTGGGGGTTCATGCCCGCGGTGGGCTCGTCGAGGAGCAGCAGGCCCGGCTCGCTGGCGAGGGCGCGGGCGATCTCGAGCTTGCGCTGCTCACCGTAGGGGAGGTTGCGCGCGAGGTGGTCGGCCTTGGCGTCGAGACCGACGAACTCCAGGAGTTCCATGGCCCGTGCGCGGGAGGCCGCCTCGGCCCTGTGGAAACCGGGGCCGCGCAGGATGGCGGACCAGAAGCCTTCCTTGGTGCGGGTGTGACGGCCGACGAGGACGTTCTCGAGGACGGTCATGTTGGCGAAGAGCCGGATGTTCTGGAACGTCCGGGCGATACCGGCGGCGGTGACCTTGAAGGACTTGGGCGGCAGCACCTTGTCCTTGTAACGGACCTCGCCCTCGGTGGGGATGTAGAGACCGGTGAGACAGTTGAAGAAGGTGGTCTTGCCGGCGCCGTTGGGGCCGATGAGGCCGACGATCTCGCCGCTGTTGACGGTGAGGTCGACGTCGCGGACGGCGGTGAGGCCGCCGAAGCGCATGGTGACGCCGCGTGCGTCGAGGACGGTGGTACCGGGGGCGGGTGCGCCCGGTGCGGTGTCCTTGGTGGTGGTGTCGGTGGTCATGGTGGTCAGGCCCCTGTCTTGCTCAGGACTGTGGGCGCTTCGGCCTCTTCGTGGAACTCCAGTTGGCGGCGCCGGTTGGGGATGAGGCCCTCGGGCCGGAAGCGCATCAGCAGGACGAGTGCGAGTCCGAAGGCGAGGAGCTGGAAGTCGCCGAGGAACTGGAGCTTGTTGGGGATCAGGAAGAGCAGCGCGGCCCCGATGAGGGGTCCGGCGATGGTGCCCATGCCGCCGAGGACGACCGCGGCGAGCAGGAAGGCGGAGTTGGGCGGGGTGGTGCCGGCGAACAGGTACTGCTCGGGCGTCACGGTGTAGGTGACGTGTGCCTGCACGGTTCCGGCGAGGCCGGCGAGGGTGGCGCCGACGGCGAAGGCGATGAGCTTGACCCGGAAGCCGTGGATGCCCATGGCCTCGGCCGCCGTCTCGTCCTCGCGGATGGCGACCCAGGCCCGGCCGATGCGGGAGTCGCCGCTGCGCCGGAAGACGAGGACGACGACCGCCGTGATGAGCAGCATCAGGAAGAAGTAGTTGGCGAACCGGCCGATGGTGAAGCCGGCGATGTCGTGCTGGACCCCGAGGTCGAAGCCGAGGATGTTCAGGTCCGGGATCGAGGCGATGCCGTTGGAGCCGTTGGTGAGGTCGGGTCCTGAGGTGCCGTCGGTGTTGTTGGCGGCGATACGGAAGATCTCACCGAAGCCGAGGGTGACGATGGCGAGGTAGTCGCCGCGCAGCCGCAGGGTCGGGGCGCCGATGAGGACACCGAAGACGAGGGAGGCGACGGCTCCGACGATGACGGCGGCCCAGAAGGGGAAGTGGACGCCGAAGGGCGAGCTCGGGGAGCCGGAGACGAGCGCGGCGGCGTAGGCGCCGACGCCGAGGAAGGCGACGTAGCCGAGGTCGAGCAGACCGGCGAGGCCGACGACGATGTTCAGACCCAGGGCGACCGTGGCGAAGATGAGGATGTAGACGCCGAGGGTGGCGTACTGGTCGTCGGTCTGGGTGAAGGGGAAGCAGGCCGCCGCGATGAAGGCGCCGCAGACGGTGATGTTGGTGTGCCGCGCGGTGATCTGGGACGCGTGGGCGACCAGTCCGGCGCGGTTGAGCGCGGCGAACGCGAAGCCGGCGGTGATGAGGAAACCGATGAAGAGTTCGTCGTACTCGGTGCCGATGCCGTAGGTGAAGACGACGAGGGCGAGTGCCAGGACGGCGACGATGATCAGGATCTCGGCGTACGACGGCAGGGCGCGCACCGGGCGCGGGCTGCCGGAGGCGAACGCGGCCCGGACGATGGCCCAGCGGTGGCCGGCCTGGTGCCTGAAGAGCTCCCAGCCGGTGTCGTCGGGGTCGATCGGGTCGGGTTCGGGCCGCTCGAAGGGGAGGGCGAGGGCGCCGAGGAGGGCGATCAGGGTGGCCGCGGCGACGACGTAGCCGCCGGGCTCCAGGTTGACGAGGCCGCCGAGCTTGAAGCTGATCGCGAGGACCGTGTACCAGGCGGTGACGAAGGTGCCGAGGACGGCGTACTTGAGGGCCGCGTCGGCGCCGGCGGGGGTGAGCCAGCCGAGTCCCTTGACGCCGTAGGAGGCGAGGGCGAACAGGGTGGCGAGGGCGCCGCCGACGAGGACGAGGACCTGGAGTCCGCCGGGGTAGCCGTAGAAGGTGAGGTCGCCGGGGAATTCGTCGGTCCAGGTCCAGGCGAGGAACGTGGAGACGACGGCGAGGGCGCTGCCGCCGGTGGCGAGGGCCCTGCCGATGTGCGGGGGTATGCCGATGAGGCCGGTGGAGGCGTTCTCGGTGGGGGCGGCCGCGGGGGTCGCGGCGGTGGTCTGTGTGGTCATCGGTGTCACGCCCTGTCCGCAACGCGTTCGCCGAGCAGGCCCTGTGGCCTGAACAGCAGCACGAGGATGAGGAGGATGAAGGCCCAGACGTCGGCCCAGGACTGGCTGCCGAACTTGTCCAGGCCGGGGATGTCGGCGATGTAGGCGGTGGCCAGGGTCTCGGCCACGCCGAGGACCACGCCGCCGATCATGGCGCCGTAGATGTTGCCGATGCCGCCGAGGACCGCCGCGGTGAAGGCCTTGAGGCCGAGGATGAAGCCCATCTTGAAGTCGATCTGGCCGTACTTGAGGCCGCTCGCGACTCCTCCGATGGCGGCGAAGACGGCGCCGAGGGCGAACGCGATCACGATGATGCGGTCGGTGTTGACACCCATGAGCTTGGCGGTGTCCGGGTCCTGCGCGGTGGCCTGCATACCGCGTCCGGTGCGGGTGCGCATCACGAAGTAGGCGAGGACGGCCATGCTGATGGGGGCGGCGACGAGGAGGAAGATGTCGCCGGTCTGGATGGTGGCGCCGCCGATGGTGAAGGGGCCGCCCTCGATCTGCGGGAAGGGCAGCTTGGACTTGGCCTCGGGGTAGAAGGCCCAGACGGCCTGCTGGAGGGCGAGGGAGAGGCCGATGGCGGTGATGAGCGGGGCGAGGCGGGGAGCACCGCGCAGGGGGCGGTAGGCGAACCGTTCCGCTCCGATGGCGACGAGGACCGAGACGATCACGGCGCCGAGCAGCATCAGGGGAAGTGCCACCCAGATGGAGGTGCCGTCGGGCAAGATGTACAGATGTACGGTCAGGGCGCCGAAGGCGCCGACCATGAAGATCTCGCCGTGGGCGAAGTTGATGAGCTGGACGATGCCATAGACCATTGTGTAGCCGATGGCGACGAGGCCGTACATGGATCCCAGTAGCAGGCCGTTGACCAGCTGCTGCGGCAGTTCGTTCACCGCATGTCCTCCGAGCTTCGGAACGTTCGACGGATGGGGCCGGATGCGAGTCCGCGCGGGACGCCAGTGGAACAGCGCCCCGCGCGGCTCGTGGGAGTGGTGCGGACGGTGGTCAGCCGGTGAAGGTGCCGGACTTCACGGTGGCCCAGTCGCCGTCCTTGACGGTGTACACGGTGAGCTGCTTGTTGGTGGCGTCACCGAACTCGTCGAAGGAGACCTTGCCGGTCACTCCGTCGAAGGAGACGTTCTGCATGGCGTCGACGACCTTGGAGCGGGCGTCGTCGGGGAGCTTGCCGTCGTTGTCCTCGACGACCTTCTTGACGGCCTCGATGATGGCCCAGGCGGAGTCGTAGGAGTAGCCGCCGTAGGCCTCGAAGGCCTCCTTGTATCCGGCGTCCTTGTAGTTGGCGACGAATTCCTTGGCGGAGGGGAGCTCCTCGACGGGCGCGCCGACGGAGGTGGCGAGGTCGCCGGTGCCGGCCGCGCCGGACAGCTTGATGAAGTCGGCGCTGTAGATGCCGTCACCGCCGACCAGCGGGATCTTGGCGCCGGCTTCCTTGATCTGCTTGCTCAGGGGGCCGGCCTGCGGGTACTCGCCGCCGTAGTAGACGACGTCGGCGCCGGACTGCTTGACCTTGGTGGCGACGGCGTTGAAGTCCTTGCTGTCGGGGTTGATGTGCTCGGTGCCGACGACCTTGCCGCCGAGCTTCTTGAACTCCTCGGTGAAGGTGGCGGCGAGACCGGCGCCGTAGGTCTTCTTGTCGTCGATGACGAAGACCTTCTTCTTCTTGGCGTCGTTGTAGACGTACTGCGCGGCGAACGGGCCCTGGATGGCGTCCGTGGTCGCGGTGCGGAAGTACGACTTGTACGGCCGGGTCTTCGAGTTCTGCCAGTCCACGCCCTGGGTGAGGGCGGGGTTGGTGTTGGCGGGGGAGACCTCGACCAGCTTGGCCGTGTCGAAGACCTTCTGCATGGACTCGCCGACGGAGGAGTTCAGCGGGCCGACGACACCGAGGACGTCCTTGTTGGCGACGAGCTTGGTGGCGTTCTGCTGGCCGACGGAGGCCTGGCCCTGGTCGTCGAGCGCCTCGATCTTGAAGGTGACGCCGTCGACGTACTTCTCCTTGTTGGCGGTCTTCGCAGCGAGGTCCACGGAGTTCTTGATGCCGAGGCCGAGCGCGGAGAGGTCGCCGGTCATCGGCGCGTCGACGCCGATGACCACGGTGGTGCCACCGTTGCCGGAGTCCGAGCTGCCGCCGCCGTCATCGTCGCGAGAACCGCAGGCGGTGAGGGTGAGTGCTCCCGCCGCCAGCGCGGCGGTGATGGCGATGAGCGAACGTTGACGCACGATCCAGTCCTTTCCCCTGACAGCCGCTTCCCGGTGGAAACGGCCGAGTCGAGCGCTGGGCCGAAGTGGGAATCGGGCGGCGCGGTGACTGGCCGTGACTCTAAGCGCGGGTGGGGAATGTCGAGGAGGGTCTGGCCAAGGCTGTGACGCTCTTGTTATGACACGACGTATTGCAGAGCGGTACTGAGTGGGGGGAACGGCTGAATTCTCGCCGTTTTGCCCTGTCCGGATGGTGAGAAACCGCAGGACCGGGCGGAGTGTGTTCAGGTGTATCAGGGGTTTTGGTGATTACCTGAAATCGTTGCTGAGGGCGACTTGCGGGGCTTGCGGGGCGAGGTCGCGCCCCCTGTGGGGCACGGGGCGGGGCGGGTGGCTTTATTGCGCGCGTATTACGCAGAGTTACGCCCGGGAAAGGGGGTCCGGCGTTTGTGGCGCTTTCTCTCATTCCGTCGCGGAAGGGGTGACGGGGGGCTCCGGATGGGGTATGGGGGCCGCGGGCGAATTCCGTGTAATAGCCACGTAAAGGAGGGGTTTCCAGCCGGACCGGACATGGAATGTGGCGTTCCGGATTGCCGTTCCAGGGGTGTTGGCCTGCGGTTTTCCTCAACGGGCCGGTGGGATGGGGCTCATTGCCACGGTCCGCCCGTCGGTCCGCCGCCGCGATACCGGCCGGCGCATCCCGTGCGTACCTGACGGTCCAGCAACTCCCGTGCGGCCTGCATCCCTTGACGCCTCTCGACGGGGCGGGCGGCGGCCACGGCCGCGCGCAGGATGTCGTACTGACCGTTGGACAGTCCCATGGACTGGTAGTCGCCGTAGCCGTCGCCTTCCAGGGCCTCGCGGGACCAGTACCCGACGAGCCTCACGCACAGCTCCTCGTCGGACGCGGTGCGTGGTGACGGCGGGGTGGAGCCGGCCCGCCCTCCGGGAGCGGAGGCGTCGCAGCCGGTCACCATGAGGCCCGCCACGAGCACCGCCGGGAGGCACGCCCGCGCGGCCCCTGCTCGTCCCATGCCCGCACCGTAGGGCGGCCGCCGCCCCACGGCAACGGGGGTGCGGGCGGACGCTCCCCGCACCCCCGACGGCCGTCAGCCCGCGGCCTGTTCCCCGTCGCCGGGGCGGAGGTCGCGGAGCAGGCAGGTCAGACGGGCGGTGCACACCCGCTTGTCCGCCTCGTCGGTGATGACGATCTCGTATGTCGCCGTGGACCGGCCCCGGTGGACCGGGGTGGCGACGCCGGTCACCAGGCCGGAGCGGACGCCGCGGTGATGCGTGCAGTTGAGGTCGACACCGACGGCGATCTTGGAGCTGCCACCGTGCAGCATCGACCCCACCGACCCCAGCGTCTCCGCGAGCACGGCGGACGCGCCGCCGTGCAGCAGCCCGTACGGCTGGGTGTTGCCCTCCACCGGCATCGTCCCGACGACCCGGTCCGCCGACGCCTCCAGGATCTGCACGCCCATGCGCGTGCCCAGATGACCCGCCGAGAAGAGCGCCGGCAGGTCCACCCCGAGTGCGGCGTACTCGTCGATGACCCCCTGCGGGAACTTCACCTGCTGCTGCTCGCCCATGGGCCCGGCTCCTTCGTCGTGCGTCGGTACGGCGGTCTGCTAAGCAAACGCTCAGTCGGCCGCCGATTGTTCCAGACGCACCACGACCGACTTGCTGGCCGGGGTGTTGCTGGTGTCCGCGGTGGCGTCCAGCGGCACCAGGACGTTGGTCTCCGGGTAGTACGCCGCCGCACAGCCCCGCGCCGTCGGATAGTGCACGACGCGGAAACCGGGTGCCCTGCGCTCCACCCCGTCCTTCCACTCACCGACCAGATCGACGTAACTGCCGTCGGCCAGCCGCAGCTCCCTCGCGTCCTCCGGGTTCACCAGCACCACCCGACGGCCGTTCCTGATGCCCCGGTAGCGGTCGTCGAGGCCGTAGATCGTGGTGTTGTACTGGTCGTGCGAGCGCAGCGTCTGCAGCAGCAGCCGCCCCTTCGGCAGCTCCGGGTACTCCACCGGCGCCGCCGTGAAGTTGGCCTTGCCGGTGGCCGTGGGGAAGCGGCGCTCGTCGCGCGGCGCGTGGGGGAGCGCGAAGCCCTCGGGGCGTGCCACGCGCGCGTTGAAGTCCTCGAAACCGGGGATCACGCGGGCGATGCGGTCCCGGATCGTCGCGTAGTCCTTCTCGAACTCCTCCCACGGCACCGTGTCGTCCTCGCCGAGCACCCGCCGGGCCAGCCGGCACACGATGGCCGGCTCCGACAGCAGCCGCGGACCCGCCGGTTCCAGGCGTCCGCGCGAGGCGTGCACCATGCCCATCGAGTCCTCGACCGTCACGAACTGCTCCCCGCCGCCCTGCAGATCGCGCTCGGTGCGGCCCAGCGTCGGCAGGATCAGCGCACGCGCGCCCGTGACGGCGTGCGAACGGTTCAGCTTCGTCGACACGTGCACCGTCAGCCGGGCCCGGCGCATCGCGGCCTCGGTGACCTCGGTGTCGGGGGAGGCGGACACGAAGTTGCCGCCCATGGCGAAGAACACCTTCGCCATGCCGTCGCGCAGCGCCCGGATGGCCCGTACGACGTCGAAGCCGTGCTCGCGCGGGGGAGCGAAGCCGAACTCCTTCTCCAGGGCGTCCAGGAACGCCGGAGCGGGCCGCTCGAAGATGCCCATCGTGCGGTCGCCCTGCACATTGGAGTGGCCGCGCACCGGGCAGACGCCCGCGCCCGGACGGCCGATGTTGCCGCGCAGCAGAAGGAAGTTGACGATCTCCCGGATCATCGGCACGGAGTGCTTGTGCTGGGTCAGGCCCATCGCCCAGCACACGATGGTGCGTTCGGAGGCGAGGACCATCCGCAGGCACTCCTCGATGTCCCCGCGCGTGAGACCGGTCGCCGTGAGCGTCCCGTCCCAGTCGGCGTCCCGCGCGGCCCCGGCGAACTCCTCGTAGCCGTGGGTGTGCTCGCGTACGAACTCCTCGTCCACCGCGCCGGGGGTCTCGAGGATCAGCTTGTTCAGCAGCCGGAACAGGGCCTGGTCGCCGCCGAGACGGATCTGCAGGAACAGATCGGTCAGCGCGGCGCCCGTGGTGAGCCCCTTGGGGGTCTGCGGGTTCTTGAAGCGCTCCAGGCCCGCCTCGGGCAGCGGGTTGACACTGATGATCCGCGCGCCGTTCGCCTTGGCCTTCTCCAGCGCGGACAGCATGCGCGGATGGTTGGTGCCGGGGTTCTGCCCCGCGACGATGATCAGATCGGCCTTGTACAGGTCCTCCAGCAGCACGCTGCCCTTGCCGACGCCGATCGTCTCCGACAGGGCCGAGCCGGAGGACTCGTGGCACATGTTGGAGCAGTCGGGCAGATTGTTGGTGCCCAGACGCCGGGCGAACAGCTGGTACAGGAAGGCGGCTTCGTTGCTGGTGCGCCCCGAGGTGTAGAAGACGGCCTCGTCCGGGGAGCCGAGCGCGGCGATCTCCTCGGCGACGATGTCGAAGGCCCGCTCCCACGTGACCGGCTCGTAGTGCTCGCCGCCCTCGGGCAGGTACATGGGGTGTGTCAGCCGGCCCTGCTGCCCCAGCCAGTAACCGCTGCGGCCGGCCAGGTCCGCGACGGAGTGCGCCGCGAAGAACTCCGGGGTGACCCGGCGCAGGGTGGCCTCCTCGGCCACGGCCTTCGCACCGTTCTCACAGAACTCCGCGCGATGCCGGTGCTCCGGCTCCGGCCAGGCACACCCCGGGCAGTCGAAGCCGTCCTTCTGATTCACGCTGAGCAGTGTCAGGGCGGTCCGTTTCACGCCCATCTGCCGCTGCGCCATACGCAGGGTGTGACCGACCGCCGGCAGCCCCGCGGCCACGTGCTTCGGCTCGGCAACCTGCGGCGCGTCCTGAACCGGATCACTCTTGGGCGGCTTCGCTGCCATCACGCACTCCTGTTCCACATACACGTATGAGGGGGACCTCCGATCCTGTCATGCTCCCTCAGCCCGCCCGCAGCCTGAAGCAGGAGGCCCGCACCCTCACAGCCCGTCCGGCATTCGGGGACGGGACCTGCACTCCCAGCCGGTCCGGCGTGTGAAGGCGAGGTGCTGCGTCGGGGCCGAAGGGGGTCCGGGGGCACAGCCCCCCGGGGACGGGACGCGAAGGGGCGGAGGGGGCGAACCAACTCCACCCCCTGCCCCCACCGCCCGCCCCCGGCTGTCAGTGCCGCATGGGAGGATCGGACACGTGGCAGAGACAGCGAAGAAGACCGACCAGACCCCCGGCGACCCCCGCCCCCGCCTGATGCTCATGGACGGGCACTCCCTCGCGTACCGCGCATTCTTCGCGCTGCCCGCGGAGAACTTCACCACCGCGACGGGCCAGCCGACCAACGCCGTGTACGGCTTCGCGTCGATGCTGGCCAACACACTCCGTGACGAGGCCCCCACCCACTTCGCCGTCGCCTTCGACGTCTCCCGCAAGACATGGCGCTCGGAGGAGTTCACCGAGTACAAGGCGAACCGCTCCAAGACCCCGGACGAGTTCAAGGGCCAGGTCGAGCTGATCGGCGAGCTCCTCGACGCGATGCACGCCGAGCGCTTCGCCGTCGAGGGCTTCGAGGCCGACGACGTCATCGCCACCCTCGCCACCCAGGCCGAGGCCGAGGGCTTCGACGTGCTGATCGTCACCGGCGACCGCGACTCCTTCCAGCTGGTCTCCGAGCACACCACGGTGCTGTACCCGACGAAGGGCGTCTCCGAGCTGACCCGGTTCACCCCGGAGAAGGTCGTCGAGAAGTACGGACTGACGCCGGCCCAGTACCCGGACTTCGCCGCCCTGCGCGGCGACCCGTCGGACAATCTGCCCGGCATCCCCGGCGTCGGCGAGAAGACCGCCGCGAAGTGGATCAACCAGTTCGGCTCCTTCGCCGAGCTCGTCGAGCGCGTCGAGGAGGTCAAGGGCAAGGTCGGGCAGAACCTGCGCGACCACCTGGAGTCGGTCAAGCTCAACCGCCGGCTCACCGAGCTGGAGCGCGGGGTCGAGCTGCCCCGGGGCGTCCCCGAGCTGGAGCGCGCCGCCTACGACCGCAAGGCCGTGGCGATGGTCCTGGACACCCTGGAGATCAGGAACCCGTCGCTGCGGGAGCGGCTCTTCGCCGTCGACCCGGGCGGGGAGGAGGCCGAGTCCACCCCGGTCGTCGCGGAGGGCGTGGAGCTGGACGGCGCGGTGCTGGGGACCGGCGAGCTGACCGGCTGGCTCACCGAGCACGCCGCCGGCCCCCTCGGCGTGGCCACGGTCGACACATGGGGTCTCGGCACCGGCTCCGTCGCCGAGGTCGCCCTGGCGACGTCCGCCGGACCGGCCGCCTGGTTCGACCCGTCCGAGCTGGACGAGGCCGACGAGCGGGCGTTCGCGGACTGGCTCGCCGACGCGGACCGGCCCAAGGTGTTCCACAACGCCAAGGGCGCGATGCGGGTCTTCGCCGAGCACGGCTGGACCATCGAGGGCGTCACCATGGACACCGCGCTCGCCGCCTACCTGGTGAAGCCGGGCCGCCGCTCCTTCGACCTGGACGCGCTGTCCCTGGAGTATCTGCACCGCGAGCTGGCGCCCGCCGCCGCGCCCGACGGCCAGCTGGCCTTCGGCGCGGACGACAGCGCGGAGGCCGAGGTGCTGATGGTGCAGGCCCGCGCCGTCCTCGACCTGGGCGAGGCCTTCGAGGGCCGCCTCGCGGACGTGGGCGCGGCGGACCTGCTCCGCGACATGGAGCTGCCGACGTCCGCCCTGCTCGCCCGTATGGAGCGGCACGGCATCGCGGCCGGCCGGGAGCACCTCCAGGCCATGGAGCAGATGTTCGCCGGCGCCGTGCAGCAGGCGGTGAAGGAGGCGCACGAGGCGGCGGGGCACGAGTTCAACCTGGGCTCGCCCAAGCAGCTCCAGGAGGTCCTCTTCGGCGAGCTGTCCCTGCCGAAGACGAAGAAGACGAAGACCGGCTACACCACGGACGCCGACGCCCTGGCCTGGCTCGCCACCCAGACCGACAGCGAACTGCCGGTGATCATGCTCCGTCACCGTGAACAGGCGAAGCTGCGCGTCACGGTCGAGGGCCTGATCAAGACGATCGCCGCGGACGGCCGTATCCACACCACGTTCAACCAGACGGTCGCCGCGACCGGCCGGCTGTCCTCCACCGACCCCAACCTGCAGAACATCCCGGTCCGTACGGACGAGGGCCGCGCCATCCGCCGTGGCTTCGTGGTCGGCGAGGGCTTCGAGTCGCTCCTCACCGCCGACTACAGCCAGATCGAACTGCGGGTGATGGCCCACCTCTCCGAGGACGCCGGCCTCATCGAGGCGTTCACCTCGGGCGAGGACCTGCACACCACGGCGGCCGCACAGGTGTTCTCCGTGGAGCAGTCCGCGGTGGACGCGGAGATGCGCCGCAAGATCAAGGCGATGTCGTACGGCCTGGCGTACGGACTGTCGGCCTTCGGCCTGTCCCAGCAGCTGAACATCGAGGCGGCCGAGGCGCGTGCCCTGATGGACGCGTACTTCGAGCGCTTCGGCGGCGTACGGGACTATCTGCGCCGGGTGGTCGACGAGGCGAGGGCGACCGGCTACACGGCGACGCTCTTCGGCCGCCGCCGCTACCTCCCGGACCTCAACAGCGACAACCGGCAGCGCCGCGAGGCGGCGGAGCGCATGGCGCTGAACGCGCCGATCCAGGGCACGGCGGCGGACATCGTCAAGATCGCCATGCTGAACGTGGACCGCGCCCTGCGCGAGGCGGACCTGCGCTCCCGCATGCTCCTCCAGGTCCACGACGAGATCGTCCTGGAACTCGCCCCCGGCGAGCGCGCCACGGTGGAGGACCTGGTCCGGCGCGAAATGGCGTCCGCGGTGGAACTCCGCGTCCCTCTGGGCGTTTCCGTGGGCGCGGGCCCGGACTGGGAGTCGGCGGCGCACTAGCGGTATGCAGCCCGTCCGGCGTTCGAGGACGAGGCCCGAAGGGCCGACAGGGGGGTCCGGGGGCACAGCCCCCGGGTCCGCCACCCTTCACCCGCGTGGCCCCCACGAAAGCGCCGCCACGGCAAGGGCCGGTCACCATGCAGAGCATGGCTATACGCATCGTCGAGGCCGCCGCGAGTACCGCCCGCACCCCGGGCGGCGTCGCCACCGCGTTGCGGAACGCGACGGCGGAACTCGGCCGCCGTGCCGCCGACGGCGGCCGGCGAACGGGCCGCGCCGCCAAAGGCGTCCCGGGCGGGCCGCCGCCGTGGCGGCTGTGGGCCGAGCTGGCCCGCGCCTACCTCACCCTCGCGCTCACCCTGCTGCCCCGGCCCCGCCCGGTCCGTACCGTGACCGTGTTCGTCGCGGCGAGCGACACGCTCAGCGTGCGCCCGTACGGCTCGGCCGCCGTGTACCGCCGTCCGCAGGGACCGCCGTGGCCGGACGCCACACCCTGACGGCCACCGCGTACACCGGCAGCGCCAGCACGAGTCCCGCACCCGCGCCGAAACACACGGTGGGGATCAGCTCCCAGGGCTTCGCGGCCGACCCCCAGTAGGCCCACCACAGCGCGGCCCGCTGCACCGCGGCCACCGCCGCGCACCCGCCGAGCAGCGCGAGCGCCCACCACCGGTCCCCGGCGGACAGCGGGGGAACGCCCGGGGACCCGGCGCCGTCCGGTGTCCGCCGCAGCGCCCGCGCCACGAACAGCGCGATCACGACCGCGGCCACCGCCGAACCGCCGTACTGCAGATACCAGTACAGCGGGGACCCCGCCACCTCCTCGCCCAGCACGGGAAAGACCCGCATCCCCCACCGGTCGAGATGTGTGAACGCGTCCCAGACGACATGCGTCAACGCCCCCAGCACGGCGGAGACGTACCAGCGCGCCACCAGCGACGGCCGTACCCGCGCCCGCGGCGTCCCGCAGCGCAGCAGCACCGCCGTCCGCCCCTGCCAGGCCGACGGCAACAACGCCACCAGCGGTTCGCGCACCAGCAGCCACAGCCCCACCAGCGCCCAGGCGATGACCACATCGACCGTGAACACCCCCCGGAACGCGTGGGTGACGTCGCCGAACTCCATCGCCCCCGACTGGACACTCGCCGCGTAATAGGTCATGTCGGGAGCGAAGCTGCCCGCGACCAGTACGGCGGGTACCAGAGGCCCACGACCGCTCCCGTCGGTGCGTACGGCGGGCAGCACCGCCGCCGCATGGCTGAGCGTGAACGGCAACTCGACTCCTCCTGAAAGTGGTTGACCGGCCCCCCCCGATCGGCGAGCCCAGTATGCGGGACGCCCCGGTGGCCTCCCCCGCCACGCGAGAACGTGGCCAACCGGTGAATATCGGTCAGGAACAGGTGTCCGGCCAAAGGAAGTTGTCGTAGGGTCGCGAGGGCCGTCGTGCCGGATGTCCGGGGAAGGGCAACCGGCGGAGGCGGGAAGATCGTCACACCAGTGCGAACACAACACAGGCTGACGGACGCCACGACGTCCACGGGAGGGGTTCACTCTATGGCGGCGCAATTCGGCAGAAGGCTGCGCAAGGGAGTGACCACCACCGCCGTGGCCGCGGCGGCGGTGGCGGCGCTGGCCGCCTCCCAGGCCCCCGGCGCGACGACCGACAGCGCCGGCGGGCAGACCACCTCGGACGCCACGTCCACGCCCGACGGGGCCACCGACGGAGACGGCGCGACCGGCGACTCGCCGTACTACACGGACCTGCCGCCGCTCAAGAGCCCCAACCCCTCCCCGTCCGCGGGCACCGGGATCGACACGTCAGGGGTGACCGAGGCCGGTATCCCCGCCACCGTCCTGGACGCCTACAAGCAGGCCGAGGCGACGCTGCGGGAGAAGAAGCCGGGCTGCAACCTGCCCTGGCAACTGCTCGCCGCCATCGGCAAGGTGGAGTCCGGCCAGGCCCGCGGCGGACGCGTCGACGCCGACGGCACCACCCTCTCGCCCATCCTCGGCCCCCAGCTCGACGGCAACGGCTTCGCCCTCATCAAGGACACCGACAACGGTGCCTACGACGGCAACAGCACCTACGACCAGGCCGTCGGCCCCATGCAGTTCATCCCCTCCACCTGGGCGTGGGCGGGCCGCGACGGCAACGGCGACGGCCGCGAGGACCCCAACAACATCTACGACGCCGCCCTCGCCGCCGGCCACTACCTGTGCCGCAACGGCTGGGACCTGTCGGTCCAGGACGACCTCGACAGGGCGATCCTCAGCTACAACAACTCGACGGAGTACCTCAACACCGTCATGTCGTGGCTGGAGTACTACCGCAGGGGAACGCACGAGATCCCGGACGGCACCGGCACCCTGCCCACGGACCGCAGCGACCGCGTCACGGTGCCGCCGTCCGCGAGCGCGGCACCCAAGCCACAGCCGGAGCACAGCACGACGCCGACTCCCGGCACGAAGCCGCCCGGCTCCAGCCCGAGCCCCAAGCCGCCCACCGCCCCCGGCACCCCGACCACGCCGCCCACCAAGCCGCCCACCACACCGCCCACCCCCACGGACACGGTGGACCACCTCGAGAACGCGGGCGTCGCGCAGTTCACCGCGATGGCGGGCGACACGTTCACCGAGCGGATGAGCGCCCGCGCGGAGACGGACGCGGGCAGGACGGTGGCCAAGGTACGGATCCGTTTCACGATCGCCGGCGACACCGACACCACCTTCACCGGCGGCGAACGCGTCGCCACCGTCATGACCGACAGCTCGGGCGTGGCCGTCGCCCCGGCGCTCCAGGCGGGCGAGCAGACCGGCGCCGTCACCGTCCAGGCCACCGTGGCCGGCCGTACGGTCAAGGGCGTCTCCTACAAGGCGACGGTCACCGAGCGCGCCGCCGACTCCCTCGTCCGCACCGCCGACACGCCGCTCACCTGCACCCCGGGCGGCGCGTTCGCGGACGCGGTCGAGTTCAAGGCAACGTACCGCGGTGAAGCCGCCGACAAGGTCGCCGCCACCGCGATGATCGTCGACTCGGTCCTCGCCGGAACGCCGAGCGACAAGGGCCCCTACTTCAAGGACGCCGACGGCAACGCCGTCCGCACCTGGAGTCTGACGACGGACGCGAACGGGCTGCTGAAGCTGCCTCAGCTGTACGCGGACGAAACCGAGGGCACGTTCCTGCTCCGCGTCACCACCGCGGGCGGGGCGACCACGACGGTCGCGCTGACCGTGAAGAAGGCGGACGAGCCGGAGACCCCGGACCCGTCCACCGACCCGTCCGCAGACCCGTCCACCGACCCGTCCACCGACCCGTCCGCAGACCCGTCCACCGACCCGTCGGAGAGCCCCGCCGCCTGACCTCGGGCGGAACGGATCACCGCCCGAGCCGCGCGTTGGTGTGCCGCGTCGGCTCGGCGGTGGCCGGATCCTCCGGCCACGGATGCCTGGGGTAGCGCCCGCGCAGTTCGGCCCGCACGCCCTTGTAGCCGTCCCGCCAGAACGAGGCGAGGTCGGCGGTCACGGCGGCGGGCCGCCCGGCCGGGGACAGCAGATGCACCAGCAGCGGCACCCCGGCCACCCGGGGCGACTCCTGGAGGCCGAACATCTCCTGCAGCTTCACGGCGAGCACCGGCCGCTCCGGGTCGGAGTAGTCGATCCGGATTCCGGACCCACTGGGTACGGTGATCCGCTCGGGGGCGAGTTCGTCGAGCCGCGCGGCCTCCCCGGAGGCCCACGGAAGCAGCCGCGTGAGCGCCTGTCCGGCGTCGATCCGCGCGAGGTCGGCCCGCCGCCGGGCCCGGCCCAGCTCCGGCTCCAGCCACTCGTCCACGCGCGCGTGGAGCGCCTCGTCGGAGACATCGGGCCACGGCGCACCGAGCCGGCCGTGCAGAAAGGCCAGCCGCTGCCGCAGGACCGCGGCCCCGGCCGGCCACCGCAGCAGCCCGAACCCGTCCCGCCGCAGCCCGTCCAGCAGCGCCCCCCGTACGAGGGCGGGGTCGGCGCCGGTGTGCGGCCGCACGGCCAGCTCCACCGCCCCGAGCCGTTCGACGCGCCGCGCGAGGACGTCACCGTCGGCCCAGCCCACCTCCTCACGCGACTCCAGCAGCGCCCCCGCCGCGAGCCGCGCGGTCTCCTCGTCGACGACGGCCGCCAGCCGCACGCGCGCGTGCCCGCGTCCCACGGGCCGATCGGCCACGGCCACGGCGACCCACTCGGCTCCCCGCAGCCCACCGCCCCCCGTCACCTCGGCCCGGGTCCCACCCACCATCAGATACGACCCCCCGTCCGCCCGCCCCACCCGCTCCGGAAACGCCGACGCGACGACCAGCCCGGCCCGCGCATCCTCCCCGCGCACGGCTGCCCAGGAGCCCGCCGGGCTCCCACCCGGTTCCCGCGGGGCACCGGAGCCCTCCGGGGCGGGCGCCTGCGGGGTGTGCGTGGCGTCGTCCGCCGCGTGTCCACGGGGCCGTGCGGGCGCGTCCCCGGTGGCTGACGCGGGTGTGTCCGGACCGGCGGCGGTCCGGATGACGCCGTCCGCCGGTGTCCGGGCCCCCTCCGCCTGCTCGGGGGCCCGCCCGGGCGTGGGGGCGTCCGCGGGACCGCCCGGCGCCCCCGGCACCAGCCCGCGCAGGCGGCGGACCTCCGTGCGCCACCGTGTGGCGTACGCGTCGCCGCCGCGTCGCGCGGTGCGCAGGGCGGCGGTGAGGTCGTCGCCGTACTCGCGCGGGGGTTCCTCCGAGAGCAGGGCGACCACCTCGGCGGCGAGGCCGGGGCCCACCGCCGGGGCCGCGTCCAGCAGGGCGCGGCCCAGACGCGGGTGCAGGCCGAGACGGGCCAGCCGGACGCCCCGCTCCGTGGCCCGCCCGTCCGGCCCCACCGCGCCGATCGCCGTCAGAACCGCGCGGGCCGCCGTCATCGCCCCGCCCGGCGGCGGATCCAGCAGGGCCAGCCCGGAGGCGTCCGGATCGCCCCAGCAGGCCGCCTGGAGCGCGAACGCCGTCAGATCGGCCACCTTGATCTCGGGGGACGGGAACCGGGGCAGCCGCGCGTCCTCCGCCTCCGCCCAGCACCGGTACACGGCACCCGGCGCCTCACGCCCGGCCCGCCCCGCCCGCTGGATCCCCGCCGCACGGGACGCCCGTACCGTCGTCAGCGCGCTCAGCCCCCGCGCGTGGTCCACGCGCGGCTCACGCGCCAGCCCCGAGTCCACGACCACCCGCACCCCGGGAACCGTCAGCGACGACTCCGCGACCGAGGTCGCCAGCACCACCCGGCGCCGCTGCCCGGCCGCCAGCACCGCGTCCTGCACGGCGGCGGGGGCCCGCCCGTGCACCTGCAGCACATCGACGTCCCCGAGGCCCCCCAGCTGCCCGGCCACCCGCGCGATCTCGCCGACCCCCGGCAGGAACGCCAGCACGTCCCCGTCCCGCTCCGCCAGCGCCCGCCGCACCACCGACGCCACATGCGTCAGCAGCGCCGGATCGACCCGCGTCCCGTGCGGCGGCCGTACCGCACGCGCGGGAGGCGCCCACACCACGTCCACCGGGAACGCGGCCCCGCGCGCCTCCACCACGGGCGCGTCCCCCAGCAGCCGCGCCCAGCCCTCCGCGTCCGTCGTCGCCGACGCGGCCACCAGCCGCAGCTCCGGACGCAGCGCCTCGCGCACGTCCCACAGGAACGCCGCCGCCGTGTCCGCGTCCAGATGCCGCTCGTGGCACTCGTCGAGCACCACCACGTCCACCCGGGACAGCTCCTGGTCGCGCTGCAGACGCTGCAGCAGCACACCGGTCGTGACGACCTCCACGCGTGTGCGCCGCCCCACCGCCCGCTCCCCGCGCACGGTGAAACCGACCGACTCGCCGACCCGCTCGCCCAGCAGCCACGCCATCCGCCGGGCCGCCGCGCGGGCCGCGATCCGCCGCGGCTCGGCGACCACCACCCGCCGCGCGGGTCCGTCCCCGAGCAGCCCGGCCAGCGCGAGCGGCACCAGAGTCGTCTTGCCGGTACCCGGCGGCGCCACCAGTACGGCGGTGCCGTGCGCGTCGAGCGCGCCGGTCAGCCCCGGCAGGGCCTCACGTACGGGAAGGGCGTCCAGGGCGTCGTGACGGATCACGCACTCAGTCCCGTACGCACACGAAGACCGCCGTGCCCGGGATCAGGTTCCCGCGCAGCGGCGACCAGCCGCCCCACTCGGAGGTGTTCCAGGCCGGCCACTCCGGCTCCACCAGGTCCACCAGCCGGAATCCCGACGCGACGACGTCCCGGACCCGGTCCCCGAGCGTCCTGTGGTGCTCCACGTACACCGCGTGGCCCGCGTCGTCCTGCTCCACATAGGGCGTGCGGTCGAAGTACGACGCGGCCACGCTCAGTCCCTCCGGGCCGGGCTCGTCCGGGAACGCCCAGCGGATCGGGTGCGTGACCGAGAAGACCAGCCGGCCGCCGGGCCGCAGCACCCGCCGCACCTCGCGCAGCACCAGCCGCGGATCGGCGACGAACGGCAGCGCCCCGTACGCCGAGCAGGCCAGGTCGAACGAGGCGTCGGCGAACGGCAGCGCGCCCGCGTCCGCGCAGACGAGCGGGAACGGTCCGCCGATCCGCAGCGCGTGCTGCAGCTGCCGGTGCGAGATGTCCAGGGCCACCGGCC
This sequence comes from Streptomyces sp. NRRL WC-3626, assembly GCF_000718785.1. Classification (GTDB taxonomy): domain Bacteria; phylum Actinomycetota; class Actinomycetes; order Streptomycetales; family Streptomycetaceae; genus Streptomyces; species Streptomyces edwardsiae. Next base: position 177,771 of record NZ_JOCA01000030.1, read on the forward strand.
GCGCCCCCTGCCCGGCCAGCCAGCGCGAGCACTGCGCCGCGCCCGCCCCCAGTTCCAGGACGTCCCGCCCCTTCAGCTCCTCCGGCGGCCCGAGCAGCTCCGCCTTCACCTCGTCCAGGCCCTCGGGGCCCCACACGAAGCGGTCGTCGCCGAGGAACGTGCCGTGCTCGACCTGGTACTCGTCCGCGTTGCGGTCCCACCAGCCCCGGTTGGCGCGGGAGCTCTCCGTGACACCGGCCTGCCGCCGGGTCGCCTCCGGTTCGGGCGCTTCGGGCTCTTGGATGATCGGCTCCCTCGTCGTACTCTTCCGTCCAGTCGGTCCCCGGTGTGTCGCCGAAAGGGGTCTTCATCGCCCCTGCGTGGCCTCGGGAGACCGCAGTTGTGCCGGTTATGCGGCGATCCGCCCCGGGTGGGCGGCTTCGCGCATTGACCCTGCCCGGCTGCCCCCGTATGCTACAAGTTGCGCTGCGGGCCTGCGCACCTCAGACGTAGCAGGCTGCGCTCGCATCTGTTGTATGTCCCCTCGGTTGTCGAGGCGCATCACCGGATTTTTCCAGGTGGGGCGCTTCCTTGGCTGTCCGGCTTCTACAGAGCGAAACGGGCTCCCGGCGCAAGCAGTACCTACGACTCACTGTCCGTACCGGAGCCCTTTCCCACATGACGAGCAGCACCGAGACCACCGCCACCACCCCGCAGGTTGCGGTCAACGACATCGGTAACGAGGAAGCCTTCCTCGCCGCGATCGACGAGACGATCAAGTACTTCAACGACGGCGACATCGTCGACGGCGTCATCGTGAAGGTCGACCGGGACGAGGTCCTGCTCGACATCGGTTACAAGACCGAAGGTGTCATCCCGAGCCGCGAGCTCTCGATCAAGCACGACGTCGACCCCAACGAGGTCGTCGCCGTCGGTGACGAGATCGAAGCCCTTGTTCTCCAGAAGGAGGACAAGGAAGGCCGCCTGATCCTCTCGAAGAAGCGCGCCCAGTACGAGCGCGCCTGGGGCACCATCGAGAAGATCAAGGAAGAGGACGGCATCGTCACCGGTACCGTCATCGAGGTCGTCAAGGGTGGTCTCATCCTCGACATCGGCCTCCGCGGCTTCCTCCCGGCCTCCCTGGTCGAGATGCGCCGTGTCCGCGACCTCCAGCCCTACGTGGGCAAGGAGCTCGAGGCGAAGATCATCGAGCTGGACAAGAACCGCAACAACGTGGTCCTGTCCCGCCGCGCCTGGCTGGAGCAGACCCAGTCCGAGGTGCGCCAGACGTTCCTCACCACCCTCCAGAAGGGTCAGGTCCGTTCCGGCGTCGTCTCCTCGATCGTCAACTTCGGTGCCTTCGTGGACCTGGGTGGCGTCGACGGTCTGGTCCACGTCTCCGAGCTGTCCTGGAAGCACATCGACCACCCGTCCGAGGTTGTCGAGGTCGGCCAGGAAGTCACCGTCGAGGTCCTCGACGTCGACATGGACCGCGAGCGCGTCTCCCTGTCGCTGAAGGCGACGCAGGAAGACCCGTGGCAGCAGTTCGCCCGCACCCACCAGATCGGCCAGGTCGTGCCCGGCAAGGTCACGAAGCTGGTTCCGTTCGGTGCGTTCGTCCGCGTGGACGAGGGCATCGAGGGTCTGGTCCACATCTCCGAGCTGGCCGAGCGCCACGTGGAGATCCCGGAGCAGGTCGTCCAGGTCAACGACGAGATCTTCGTCAAGGTCATCGACATCGACCTCGAGCGCCGCCGCATCAGCCTCTCGCTGAAGCAGGCCAACGAGGCCTTCGGTGCCGACCCGTCGGCGGTCGAGTTCGACCCGACCCTGTACGGCATGGCCGCGTCCTACGACGACCAGGGCAACTACATCTACCCCGAGGGCTTCGACCCCGAGACCAACGACTGGCTCGAGGGCTACGAGACCCAGCGCGAGGCGTGGGAGACCCAGTACGCCGAGGCGCAGCAGCGGTTCGAGCAGCACCAGGCGCAGGTCATCAAGTCCCGCGAGGCGGACGAGAAGGCTGCCGCCGAGGGTGGCGAGGCCGCCGCTCCGGCCGCGTCCGGTGGCGGTTCGTACTCCTCCGAGGGTGGCGACCAGTCCGGGGCGCTCGCTTCGGACGAGGCGCTTGCCGCTCTGCGCGAGAAGCTGGCGGGTGGGCAGAGCTGACGCTCGCTCCTAGCAGTTGACTGAGGGGCCGTACCTTGTGAGGTGCGGCCCCTCAGTGCTGCCCCGACCGGGGTCGTGGGCCGGCTGCCGGCCGGTGGGGGCCTCTCGCGCCCGCGCGGCGGAGCCGCATATCGATACAACCCCGCGCCCCTTGGGGAGTTGCCCGCCCCCGGATCAGAAGTGCGCCCGTGCCCGTGGTGGGGAGCCGTTGTGCTTCCCGGCGGGAAGTGTCCAGCGCTCGTGTTCCCTCCGGGAGTCGGTCTCGGTGGGAATGTCAGTGGGGGGTGCCACGTTGTTGTGTACGGACACGAGGAGGAGCGGTCACTGTGCTTGATCCGCAGGGTTTGTACGCATGGGAGCCGAAGGGGCTCGGCGTCGTCGACATGGCGCTGGCCCAGGAGTCGGCCGGACTTGTCATGCTCTACCACTTCGACGGATACATCGACGCGGGGGAGACCGGCGACCAGATCGTCGACCAGCTGCTCGACACACTGCCCCACCAGGTCGTCGCCCGCTTCGACCACGACCGGCTCGTCGACTACCGCGCCCGGCGGCCGCTGCTGACCTTCACCCGTGACCGGTGGAGCGACTACGAGGTGCCCGCCATCGAGGTGCGTCTCGTCCAGGACGCCACCGGAGCGCCCTTCCTGCTGCTCTCCGGGCCCGAACCGGACGTGGAGTGGGAGCGCTTCGCCGCCGCCGTCCAGCAGATCGTGGAGCGGCTCGGCGTACGCCTGTCGGTGAACTTCCACGGCATCCCCATGGGCGTCCCGCACACCCGCCCCGTCGGCATCACCCCGCACGGCAACCGCGCCGATCTGGTCCCGGTGGCCGGCAGCGCCTTCGACGAGGCACAGGTGCCGGGCAGCGCCGAGGCGCTCGTCGAGTACCGGCTCATGCAGGCCGGGCACGACGTCCTGGGTGTCGCCGCCCACGTGCCGCACTACATCGCCCGCTCCCCGTACCCGGACGCGGCACTGACCGCCCTGGAGGCCATCACGGCCGCGACCGGACTGGTCCTGCCCGGCGTCGCGCACTCCCTGCGCACCGACGCCCACCGCACCCAGAACGAGATCGACCGCCAGATCCAGCAGGGCGACGACGAGCTCACCGCCCTCATCCAGGGCCTGGAGCACCAGTACGACGCCGCGGCGGGCGCGGAGACCCGGGGCAACATGCTCGCCGAGCCGGTGGAGATTCCGTCGGCCGACGAGATCGGCCGCGAGTTCGAACGCTTCCTGGCCGAGCGGGAGGGCGACGGCTGACACCCCCTAGGCTGTCCCCCATGCTGAAAGTGGGCCTGACCGGCGGGATCGGTGCCGGCAAGAGCGAGGTGTCGCGGCTGCTTGTCGCGTGCGGGGCCGTACTGATCGACGCGGACCGGATCGCACGCGAGGTCGTCGAACCGGGCACGCCCGGCCTCGCGGCCGTCGTGGACGCCTTCGGCACGGAGATCCTCACCGCCGACGGCCGCCTGGACCGGCCCAGGCTGGGCTCCATCGTCTTCGCCGACCCGGAGCGACTGGCCGTCCTCAACGCGATCGTCCACCCGCTGGTCGGCGCCCGCTCCCGCGAGCTGGAGGAGGCCGCCGCCGAGGACGCCGTCGTGGTCCACGACGTCCCCCTCCTCACGGAGAACGGCCTGGCCCCCCGCTACGACCTCGTGATCGTCGTCGACGCGAGCCCCGCGACCCAGCTCGACCGGCTCGTCGGCCTGCGCGGCATGTCCGAGGGGGACGCCCGCGCGCGGATGGCCGCCCAGGCCACCCGAGAGCGGCGCCGGGAGATCGCCGACATCGTCATCGACAACGACGTCCCCCTCGCCGAGCTGGAACAACGGGTCGAGGACGTGTGGTCCGAACTCCTGCACCGGGCGTCCCGGCGGTCCTCCGCGGAATAGGGAGCGCCGGCCGGGGCGTTGAACCCGTTCAGCGAGGGAAGGATTCCGCCGTGCCCGAGACCAGCGGTTCGACCGGACGTACGCCGGAAACGCATGTCATCGACTTCCGTGCCGCCGAGCACCTGCTCGCCTCCAAGGACCCGAGGGGCGCGGTGAAGCTGCTCGACGGCGTCATAGACGTCCACCCCGAGAACACGGCCGCGCGGCTGCTGCGGGCGCGCGCGTTCTTCGCGGCGGCCCAGCTGCGTCCCGCCGAGCTGGAGTTCTCCCTGGTCCTGGAGCGCGAGCCGGACAACGCCTTCGCCCACTTCGCGCTCGCCCGCACCTACCAGCGGCAGGGCCGCCCCCACCCGGCCAAGCGCCACTTCCGGCTCGCGGCCGCGCTGGACCCGAACCCGGAATACCTGAAGGCGGCCCGCTTCGACGCGTGACGCCCGGTGCTACGAGCGGCTCCGCGGCGGATCGTACGGCGGAACGTCGCGGCCCGGCTGGTAGTGCGGCCCCTGGCGGATGTGGCGCAGGACGACGGCCAGGTCGACCGTGACGACCAGCCACAGCAGTCCGCAGGCGAGCGCCCAGCCCGGGTGCCCGGCGAGCGCGAACGCCACCGTGCCGGCCACCGTCCAGACCACACCCCACACGCTCAGCCAGAACCGCATCCGCAGGGCACTGCGCGCGGTCGTCGGTTCACTGCCCGTACGCATCACGATCACCACTTCCGTCCACGAGGCCTGTCCGCGCGGTTCGCTCACCTGCCGGGTTCCCAGAACCAGCCCCCGTGTCACTCGGTCGAGTGAACGTGTGCGAGAGGGGAACGGGCGTGCGGACGCGAACCGTTGGACGGGCATGGAACTGAAAATGCGTGAGGGGTACGAGGGGACGGGCCCCGGGGCGATCACCCCGGACGGCTGCGCGGTGGAGCTGTACTCGCGGCTGCCCGTCGGGGACGAGCCGGACATCATCGCCGCCGCGGTGCCGGCGGGCGCGCGGATCCTGGAGCTGGGCTGCGGCGTCGGGCGGATGACCCACGCACTGCTGGAGCGCGGCTTCGACGTCACGGCGGTGGACGAGTCCGCGGAGATGCTGGAGCGGGTGCGCGAGGCGCGCACGATACGCGGCCCGATAGAGAGGCTGGACGTCGGCGAGACGTTCGACGTGGTGCTGCTCGCCTCGTTCCTGGTGCACGCGGGCGACGTCGAGGTGCGGCGCGGCATGCTGCGCACCTGTGCGCGGCATCTGGCGGAGGGCGGGTGCGTGCTGATCCAGCGGGAGGGCGAGAACTACCACACCGATCTGCCGCGCGAGCGGGTGGATCCCTCCGGCTTCACCGTACGGATCGTGTCGGCGGACCCGGTCGGGGACGGCGTCGACTCGGTCCACGCGGAGTACCTGTTCCCGGACGCGACCTGGACCCAGACCTTCCGTGCCCGCCCCCTGACGAGGGAGCAGTTCGAGGAGGCCCTGGCGGAAGCGGACCTGACGGTGGACCGGTATCTGACGGACGACAGGACGTGGGTGAGGACGGTGCGGAAATCCTCGCGGTCGGCGATGAGTTGACGGGCTCGGGGCGGTCTACCCCTGCGACAGCATCACGGACCGCTTTCCACAGGAGATCCCCATGTCCGAGACCACCGCTCCCGCCGTGACCGCCGCGTCCGCCGCCGTCTCCTCCCGGGGCCGCCGCGCCCGGGTCGCGCTGCGCGGACTGCAGGTGCTGCTCGCCCTGTTCTTCGCGATCCCGAGCGCCGTGCCCAAGCTGATCGCCCACTCCTCGGCCGCCGAGACCTTCGACGCCATGGGCTGGGGCGGCACGGGGATGTACGCCGTCGGCGTGCTGGAACTCGCGGGGGCGATCGGCCTGCTGGTGCCGATCCTGCAGTCGGCGGCGGCGACGGGTCTGGCCGCCCTGATGGTGGGCGCGTTCATCACCCAGGTCACGGTCTTCGAGGGAGAGAACGCGGCGACCCCGCTCGTCCTCCTCGTTCCGCTCGCCCTCATCGCCTGGACCCGCCGGGGCCACAACACGGACCTTCTGCGACTCCTGCGCCGTCAGGGCTGAAGGCTCCGCGGGCGGTCACGGCCGGGCCGCACCGCCGGATGCCCCGCCGCGGGAGTCACGGCCGCGCCTCGCCCCGCGGCCGCCCCGTCCGCCGGTACCACCGGCCGGGGCGTCCTGGTCGCCCGGCCCGCCGAAGCCGGCGGGCGGGCCGAAGGCGCCGGGGCCCGCCGGGCCGCGCAGCCGCTCCATCTCCCGGCGGTCACGCTTCGTCGGGCGTCCCGTGCCGCGGTCCCGGACACCGGCCGGGGCGACGGCATCGCGGGGCGGGGGCGGCGGGGAGTTGTCGATGTAGCACTGGACGGCCACCGGGGCACCGACCCGCTTGCGGATCAGCCGCTTGACCACGACGATCCGCTCCCGCGTCTCGGCCCGCAGCCGTACCTCGTCACCGACGCGCAGGGAGTGCGAGGGCTTCACCCGCTCGCCGTTCACCCGGACATGCCCGCCCTTGCAGGCGGCGGCGCCGAGCGACCGCGTCTTGACCAGCCGCACCGACCAGATCCAGCTGTCGATCCGCACGGACTCACCGCTGCTCGGCCCAGCCGCTTCGGCGGCGGCCACGGCGGCGGCGGTCCCGGGGTCCTCGGCACTCTCAGAAGCCATGATTCCGACCTTAGCGCCCCGGCCCGGCCGACAGCGCCGGGTTTTCCCGCGCGTGGACACCCGCGCCCGGACACCGTGCCCCTGACCCCCGGGCCCCGGAGACCTACGGTGGAAGCATGGACCCCAGCGGACTCGAGCGGCTCGATCAGCGCATCGCCGGGTGCCGGGCCTGTCCCCGGCTGGTCGGCTGGCGGGAGGAGGTCGCCCGGGTCAAGCGGGCCGCGTTCGCCGACTGGACGTACTGGGGCAGGCCGGTGCCGGGGTTCGGGCCGCCGGACGCCCGGCTGCTGATCGTGGGACTGGCGCCCGCCGCCCACGGGGGCAACCGCACCGGGCGGATGTTCACCGGTGACCGCTCCGGCGACGTGCTGTACCGGGCGCTGTACGACGTGGGCCTCGCCTCGCAGGCGACCGCCACCCACCTCGGGGACGGTCTGGAACTGTACGGCGTGCGCGTCACCTCGCCCGTGCACTGCGCCCCGCCGGCCAACAAGCCCACTCCCGGGGAGCGGGACACCTGCCGGCCCTGGCTGGTGCGCGAGCTGCGGCTGCTGCGGCCGACGGTGCGGGCCGCGCTCGTTCTCGGGGCCTTCGGCTGGCAGGCCGCCCTGCCCGCGTTCGCCGAGGCCGGCTGGACCGTCCCCCGGCCCCGCCCCGCCTTCGCGCACGGTGCCCGCGTCACCCTGGACGCCGCCGACGGCCCGGGCCTCCACCTCGTCGGCTGCTTCCACGTCAGCCAGCGCAACACCTTCACCGGCCGCCTCACCCCCGACATGCTCCGCGACGTCCTGCGCATGGCGGCCGAGGCGGCGGGGCTGCCCGCCCGGAAATGAGATGAGCCGCCCCCGCCCACGGCCGTAGGCTGCCCCGATGGCCAGGTATCCGGAGATCGAACCGTACGACCGCGGCATGCTCGAGGTCGGGGACGGCAACCGCGTGTACTGGGAGACCAGCGGCAACCCGCGCGGCAAACCCGCGGTGGTGCTGCACGGCGGGCCGGGCTCCAGCGCCGGGCCGAACCTCCGGCGCTACTTCGACCCCGCCGCCTACCGCATCGTGCTGCTCGACCAGCGCGGCGCCGGACGCTCGACACCGCCCGCGAGCGGCCACGCCACCGACATGAGCGTCAACACGACCGCCCACCTCATGGCGGACCTGGAACTGCTGCGCACCCACCTCGGTGTCGATCGCTGGCTGGTGTGGGGCATCTCGTGGGGATCGGCGCTCGGACTGCGGTACGCGCAGACCCACCCCGGGGTCGTATCCGAACTGGTGCTGACGGGTGTGGCGACCGGCTCCGGCAGTGAAGTCGACCTCCTCACCAGGGGGTTGGGCACCCTCTTCCCGGAGGCCCACGAGCTCTTCCTCGCCGGACTACCCGCCGACGAGCGCGACGGCAACCTGGCGGCCGCCTACAACAGGCTGCTGGAGTCACCGGACCCGGCGGTCCGGGCACGCGCCGCCAAGGCCTGGACCGACTGGGAGACGGCGATCATCCCCGCGCCCCCGGACTCGGTCGCACGCTTCCAGGACCCGGAGTTCCGGCTCGGTTTCGCCCGTACCGTCACCCACTACTGGGGCAACGACCACTTCCTCGGCGACGGCGCGGACAACGGGGACGGCGTCGTCCTGCGCGACGCCCATCTCCTCGAAGGCATCCCCGGCACCCTCGTGCAGGGCAGCCTGGACTTCGGCAACCTCCTCGGCATCGTCTGGCGCCTCCATCACGCCTGGCCGGGCAGCGAGTTGACCGTCGTCGACGACGCCGGCCACGACGCGGGCGACGTCGGCGACGACGCGCTGATCGCGGCGACGGACCGGTACGCGCGCGACGGGAGATGAACGCCGTACCTCCTTGCTCCATGGGAGGGAATTCCGTTCCTCGACAGGAATGATCCGCACGGTCCACATACGCTTCCGGTGAGGGGAGGGACGGATCGCGCCATTTCAGCCGAGGAGGGCCGGTGGCACAAAGCATTACGCAAAAAAGACGCGGCTACAAAGAAGGCGTCGGCGGTGAGATGCTCGCCGAATTCCTGGGCACCTTCGTCCTGCTTCTGCTGGGTATCGGATCCGTCGCCGTGGCCGTCGTCGGACTTCCGGGTTCCGGCCGGCAGGTGGTGGAGTTCGGGCCCGCCAACTGGCTCATCATCTCGTGGGGCTGGGGCCTCGCGGTCGTGTTCGGCGTCTATGTGGCCGGCGGTGTCAGCGGCGCCCACCTCAATCCCGCCGTGACCCTGGCCTTCGCCGTACGAGGGGACTTCCCCTGGCGGAAGATCCTGCCCTACTGGCTGGCCCAGGTCCTGGGCGCCTTCGTCGGGGCCGCGCTCGTCTACGCCTGCTACCACTGGGCCATCGACGCGTCGAACGCCAAGGCGGGCATCCCGCGCGACGAATCGCTGGGCACCTATTCCATCTTCGCCACGTTCCCCGCCGAATACTTCGGGGATTCCTGGTGGGGACCCCTGCTCGACCAGATCGTGGGCACCGGAATCCTGCTCCTGCTGATCTGCGCGATCATCGACACCCGCAACACGTCCCCGATGGCGAATCTCCATCCGTACATCATCGGCCTGGTCGTCGTGGCCATCGGTCTGACCTTCGGCACCAACGCCGGATACGCCATCAACCCCGCGCGAGATTTCGGCCCCCGGCTGTTCACCTTCTTCGAAGGCTGGGGATCGATCGCCCTGCCCGGGTCGTTCGGCTGGTTCAGCGGCTACTGGTGGATCCCCATCGTCGGCCCGCTGATCGGCGGTGTCCTCGGGGCCGTCGTCTACGACCTGCTCATCAGCCCGGTGCTCAAGGCCAGGATGGGAGCGAGCGAAGAAGGACCGGCCACGGAAGAGCCCTCGTAACACCAGGAGGAGGCAGCGATGCCCGAATTCGTCGGCGCCGTGGACCAGGGGACCACCAGCACGCGCTTCATGATCTTCGACCACGCCGGGAACGAGGTGGCCCGGCACCAGCTCGAACACCAGCAGATCCTCCCGAGGTCGGGGTGGGTGGAGCACGACCCGGTGGAGATCTGGGAGCGCACCAACACCGTGATCCAGAACGCCCTGAGGGACGGCGGACTCACGGCCGAGGACCTCCAGGCCATCGGTATCACCAACCAGCGCGAGACGACGGTGGTCTGGGACCCGCGCACCGGACGCCCGTACCACAACGCCATCGTCTGGCAGGACACCCGCACCGACAGCATCGCCGCCGCCCTCGAACGCGAGGGCCACGGCGACGTCATCCGCCGCAAGGCGGGCCTGCCGCCGGCCACCTACTTCTCCGGCGGCAAGATCAAGTGGCTGCTGGACAACGTGGACGGACTGCGCGAGGCCGCCGAAGCGGGGCACGCCCTGTTCGGCAACACCGACGCCTGGGTGCTGTGGAACCTCACCGGCGGCCCCAACGGCGGAGTGCACGCCACCGACGTCACCAACGCCAGCCGCACCATGCTGATGAACCTCGAGACCCTCGACTGGGACGAGGAGCTCCTCGGCATCTTCGGCATCCCCCGCGCGATGCTCCCCACCATCCACGCCTCGTCCGACCCGGAGGCGTACGGCACCGCCCGCACCTCCCGGCCGCTGAGCGCCGCCGTCCCGATCACCGGCGTGCTCGGCGACCAGCACGCGGCGACCGTCGGCCAGGTCTGTTTCTCACCCGGCGAGGCCAAGAACACCTACGGCACCGGCAACTTCCTGGTGCTCAACACCGGCACGGAACTCGTACGCTCGGAGCACGGGCTGCTCACGACGGTCGCGTACCAGTTCGCGGGAAGCCCCGCGGTGTACGCGCTGGAGGGCTCCATGGCGGTCACCGGCGCGGCCGTGCAGTGGCTGCGCGACCAGCTGAAGATCATCGGGAGTGCCCCCGACAGCGAGCAGCTGGCCCGGCAGGTCGAGGACAACGGCGGGATGTTCTTCGTCCCGGCCTTCTCCGGCCTCTTCGCCCCCTACTGGCGCTCCGACGCCCGGGGCGCCATGGTCGGGCTCGCCCGCTACAACACCGGCGCGCACATCGCCCGGGCCACCCTGGAGGCCATCTGCTACCAGAGCCGTGACGTGGTCGAGGCGATGGAGCAGGACTCCGGCGTCCACCTGGACGTGCTCAAGGTCGACGGCGGTGTGACGGCGAACGACCTGTGCATGCAGATCCAGGCCGATGTGCTGGGCGTCCCGGTCAGCCGCCCCGTGGTCGCCGAGACCACCGCGCTGGGCGCCGCCTACGCGGCCGGCCTCGCGACCGGCTTCTGGCGCGACACCGACGAGCTGCGCTCCCACTGGCAGGAGTCGAAACGCTGGAACCCCGAGTGGAGCGAGGAGAAGCGTCAGGCCGGCTACACGGACTGGAAACGCGCCGTGGAACGCACCCTGGACTGGGTCAAGGTCACCTGAACCCGGGCCCGAGCCCGATCCCGAGGCATCGCCGACCGCGTACGTCAGCGGTCGGCGATGTCCTCGCGCAGCCCGTCGGAGAACTCCCACCACGACAGGGCGAGCCAGTCGCCGTTGACGAAGGCGTCGACCGACGCGCCCCGGCCACGGACCGTCACGGTCGTTCCCGGCGGGTACACGGTGCCGGAAAGGCCCGGCACCGGAACCAGCAGCGTGCCCAGTCTCTGTGCTGTCATGTCCCGCCTCATCTCACCCTCGGTGCACCGTCCGGCCCTGTTTGACCGATGGGGCCGGACATTACCCGGTTTGCCCGAGCGGGTGGACAGCGGAACCATGAGAGATGAGTCACCGAACCCGTGCCGTCGAGCGGAGGTCGCCGCCATGAAGGCCGTCGTGTACAAGGGACCGTTCAGTGTCGCGGTCGAAGACGTCGAGAAGCCCGCCATCAAGCACCCGAACGATGTGATCGTACGGGTCACCTCCACCGCGATCTGCGGCTCCGATCTGCATATGTACGAGGGGCGCACCGCGGCCGAGCCCGGCATCGTCTTCGGCCACGAGAACATGGGGATCATCGAGGAGACCGGCCAGGGCGTGACCGCGCTGAAGAAGGGCGACCGTGTGGTCATGCCCTTCAACGTCGCCTGCGGATTCTGCCGCAACTGCGCGGAGGGGTTCACCGGTTACTGCCTGACCGTCAACCCCGGCTTCCCGGGCGGCGCGTACGGCTATGTCGCCATGGGCCCCTGGAAGGGCGGCCAGGCCGAGTACCTGCGCGTCCCCTACGCCGACTTCAACTGCCTGAAGCTGCCGCAGGGACAGGAGCACGAGACCGACTTCGTCCTGCTCGCCGACATCTTCCCCACCGGCTACCACGGCTGTGAACTCGCCCAGGTCCGCCCCGGCGAAAGCGTCGCCGTGTACGGCGCGGGGCCGGTCGGCCTCATGGCCGCCTACTCGGCCCTGCTGCGCGGCGCCAAGAAGGTGTTCGTCGTGGACCGGGTCGCCGAGCGGCTGCAGAAGGCCGAGGAGATCGGCGCGGTTCCCGTCAACTTCGCCGAGGGCGACCCGGTCGAGCAGATCAAGGACATGACCGACGGTGTGGGCACGGACAAGGGCGTCGACGCCGTCGGCTACCAGGCGACGAAGGGCGGCACGGACCGCGAGGAGCCCGCGACGGTCCTGAACTCGCTGGTCAACACGGTCCGCGCCACCGGAGCGCTCGGCGTTCCCGGTCTCTACGTCCCCTCCGACCCCGGAGCCCCGGACGAGCAGTCCAAGCAGGGCATGCTGCTCGTCGCGATCGGCAAGCTCTTCGAGAAGGGCCTGCGGGTGGGCACGGGCCAGTGCAACGTGAAGCGCTACAACCGGCAGCTGCGCGACATGATCATCGAGGGCAGGGCCGAGCCCAGCTTCGTGGTCTCCCACGAACTGCCCCTGGACCAGGCGGCGTCGGCCTACGACAAGTTCGACAAGCGGATCGAGGGCTACACCAAGGTCGTACTCCACCCGTAGGCGCTACGGCCGCCACACGTACCGGACGTCCGGCTCCCGCTCCTCGTTCCCGGCGCCGTCCGTCCGCCGTACGGCCGTGAAACCGTGCCGCTCGTAGAAGCGGTGTGCGGGCGTGTTGACCTGGAAGGTCCACAGCGCGAGCCCGCCGGGGCTGCGCTCCTTGGCCAGGGCGACGAACTGGTCGCCGATCCCGCGTCCGCGCCACTCGGGGGCGAGGTACAGCTGATCCAGTTCCTCGCCCTCCAGCACCATCACCCCCACCACACCGGCATCGGGCGCCTCCGCCACCCAGGTCTCACGCAGCGGTACGAGCACCTGACGGAAGTGGTCCCGGACCTCGGCGTCGGACCGGGGCCGGACCACGCCCGGCAGCGCGGCGGCGAACGACCGCAGCCAGACATCGGCGGCGGCCCCGGCGTCGGAGGGCAGGGCCCGGCGCACACCCACGTTCGTACGACCGCCGCTCATCACGCGTCCCCGCCGTCCGGTACGACCGCCGTGGCCGTGATCTCCACCAGCTGCCCGGTGTACCCGAGGCACGCCACACCGAGCAGGGTCGACGAGTGCGGGCCCGCGCTCAGCCCGGACTCCTCGACGACGTCCCACACGGCGGACAGCACAGCGGTCTCACCGCTCACCACGTACACATCGGTCGCGACGACCTGATCCAGACCGCTGCCGACCGCCCGCAGCTGCTCCTCCAGATTGGCGATCACCCGCCGGGCCTGCCGCACCGGATCCCCCTCGCCGACCAGCTTCCCGTCGGCGTCCAGCGGCACCGAACCGGCGAGGAAGGCCAGTCTGGTGCCCGCCTCGACCACGGAGACATGGGAGTAGAGGGGTGGCGGGAAGAGCGTGGGGACGGTGACGCGGCGGATCACGAGGACTCCGATCTGCTGGGCTGGACGACGACCCCCCGATCCTGTGTGACACGGCGAACCATCGCATCCCCATTTCGGTCGCCTCGCCTCCGCCGGCCCTCCGGGCCGCGGGCCGCGCCCTGGTCGCTCACCGCCGCCGTCACCGCCGTGGAGGAACTGCTCGCCGACCGGGTGGGGCAGTGGACCAACGGCGTCGCACGGGGCGAGGGTTGGGTTACGGTGGGAGCGTCGTCGCGGCCGGGAGAACGCACTCCTCCCGGTGGGTCGGGAAGTTGGGGGGCTTCGATGGATCCCGTTCTGCTCACACTGGCCGGCACCGCCGGTACGTCCCTGGTCGGACTGCTCGTCGCCGAGGGGTGGCAGCAGACACGGGACGGAGTGGTGACCGTCTGGCGCCGGTTCAGGCCGGGCGCCGCCGAGGACGTCGAGCGGGAGCTCGAAGCGTCCCGCAGCGCGGCGCTCGACGCGGGTGAAGGGGACGGCCAGGACCCCGCCGGACGGCTCGAGGGCCAGTGGATCGGCCGGTTCGCCGCCCTGCTGGGCGAACACCCGGAGGCCGCCGACGAGTTGCGCGGCCTGGTGGAGGAGTGGCAGCGGCGGGCGGACGGCGGCCAGCAGATCCGGGGCGACGTACGCATGGAGGCACGGGCCGAGGGCGACGCCCGGATCTACCAGGCGGCCCGGGACCAGCACATCACCGAACGATGAGAGAACCCGACGACGGCGAGCGCGCCACGACGATCGGACGCGCCTCGGACAGCGGCCAGGTGTACCAGTCCGGTGCGGACCAGTACGTCACCCATATCCACATCGCCGAGTCCCGCGGCCGGACCGCCCACGAGGCGCGCCGGCGGGCCGATGCCGTGGTCCAGGTGCTGACCCGCACCGTCGGCGAACTGACCGCGCACTGCAGGGAGTTGGAAGGGCAGGTCCGGCGGGCCAGGGCGGAGGGGCGTGCCGCGGCGCAGGCCGAGTTCGCCGAGAAGCTCAAGGACGCCGAACTGCGCGTCCTGCGCGCCCAGTCGACGATGCGGCAGGCCGAGGACGAACGCGGCCGGGCCGAGGCACTGCTGGCCCGGGCGCAGGAGGAACTCGCGCTGCGGCGGGACGAGGCGGAACAGGGGGAACGGGAAACCGTCCCCCTCCCCGAGCGTCCCGGTCCGTCGCGGGACGGCGAGCCGTTCTCCGATCTCCTCGAACGCGCCGAGGCGGAAATCGGCGCGGTGCGCGACGAGCTGCGCCAACTCGGTGAGGACTTCGACGGGGACACCGCGCCACGGGTGGTCCAGGGGGAGTGGACCGAGCGGACGCCCGCCGAGACGCGGGACCTGCCCGAACCGCGCAGGTATTTCGTATGGCACGCGCCCGGTCCGCCCCGCGGGCCACGCATCGGCGTGGTGGCCGTGGCCTCCGCGCTGCCGCCCTGGATTCCGATGCTCGTCGTCACGGCCATTCGCGCGGCCTACGCCACCGACGCGAGTTCCTGGCAGCTGGCGTCGTTCACCGCCGTCACCGTCCTCCTCGGTGCGCTTGCGTGCGTACTGGCCCTCTTCCTGGTGACATTGCTGGCCAACCATCTGATGAACAGGGCCTCGGAGCGAAGCCCCAGTGAGACGGCCATCGGCTGCATGTCCATCGTGGCCATCGCCGTCTTCGGCGCCTCCTTCTTCACACCCCTCGACTGGCCGGGCCCCGGTGGGGGATGGGGGCGGGCCATCGTGTCCGCCACGCTGGGATAGCGGCGGCCGGCCGTGGCCCCCGCGTCGCCTTCGGCTCCCTCGGCCCACGATTCCGTCGTACGTTGACGGCCTGACGCCCGCTGCCACGGAGAGCCCGGCCGACCTCGTCATCACCGGATGCGCCGTCCTCACCCATGACGACCGGGAACGGATCGGGTTCACACGGGACGCCGCCGTCGTCGTACACGACGGGGTCGTGACGGAGGTGACCGGCGCCGGCGCGGTCGCGGGGCGGGCCGCCCGGGAGCGGATCGACGCGCGGGGACAGGTCGCGCTGCCCGGACTGATCAACTGCCATACACACTCCCCGATGGTCGCCCTGCGCGGCCTCGCCGAGGACCTGCCGACCGAGGAGTGGTTCAACGACGTCGTCTGGCCGGTCGAGTCCAACCTCACCGGGCGCGACGTCGAACTCGGCGCGCGGCTCGCCTGCGCCGAGATGATCCGGGGCGGCGTCACCACCTTCGCCGACCACTACTTCGCCATGGACGCCGTCGCCGCCGTGGTCGCCGAGTGCGGGATGCGGGCGCTGCTCGGGGAGGCGTACTTCTCCTCGCAGGGGCCCGAGGGGCGGGAGCGGTCGCTGGCGTTCGCGCTGCGCCACCGGGGCACCGCCGGGGCACCGCCGGGGGCCGCATCGCCACCGCCCTCGCCCCGCACGCCCCCTACACCGTCGACGACCCCGACCTCGCCGCCACCGCCCGGCTGGCCCGCGAGCACGGGATCCCGGTGCATCTGCACGCGGCCGAGAACCGCGACCAGACCGAGGCGAGCCTCGCCCGGCACGGCGTCACCCCCGTCGAGGTACTGCACCGCACCGGCATCCTCGACACCGACGTGCTCATCGCCCACGGCACCGGCATCGTCGACGGCGACCTGCCGCTGCTGGAACGCGCCGAGGGCCGTACGGCGGTGGCCACCGCGCCGCGCGGCTACCTCAGGTTCGCCTGGCCGCACACCACACCCGTACGCGCCCTGCGCGACATCGGCGTCCCGGTCGGACTCGCCACGGACGGTGCCGCCTCCAACAACTCCCTCGACGTGTGGGAGGCGATGGCGCTGACCTCCCTGATCCAGAAGTCCAGCGAGGGCGACCCCCGGTGGCTGACCTCCCGGCAGGCCCTGCACCACGCCACCCTGCAGAGCGCCCGCGCGGTCGGCCTCGGCGACAGCGTCGGCCGTATCGCGCCGGGCCGCCGCGCCGACCTCGTCCTCGTCGACCTCACCGGCCCGCACACCCAGCCGGTCCACGACCTCGCCGCGACCCTCGTGCACAGCGCCCGCGCCGCCGACGTCCGCACCACGATCGTGGACGGCCGGGTCCTCATGCGGGACCGGGAACTGCTCACCATCGACGTGCCCGGGGTGGTGGCGGAACTGGGTGAGCGACTGCCCGCGCTGGTCGACCGGAGCCACGGGCGGCGGATCCAGGAGTACGACCTCCGACCGCACGGTCGGTACGGAGGCCGGGACCGAAAGTGACCGGTTGGTGCGATCGGCTGAGAGCACGGTCACACTTGGCGGTGAACGGGTGTCAACTACGTCTCAGTACCGTCACCGGACAAGGTGTTCACCCCATGGTTGGCGTTTAACTCTAGGAGTACGACGCAGCATGGAGGTGGCAGGGTGAACGGGCGAACAGTGCTCGAACGCTTTCCCGCAGGCGGACCGCGTGGGTCCTGGCCGGCGGAGGAGTTCGCCCACGCGCGCCGCCAGGAGGGCCTGCCCGCCGAAGTTGTCATGGACCTCGCGACCGACACATTCCTGGTGATCGTCCGCGGGGACGGCGGCGGGGGTGACGTCTCCGCGTGAGGGGCCCCACGGGTCAGCCCGGCCTCGGGGCCGGCACCTCCCCGGCCGGCGGCGCGAGCGGCGCGGAGAACTGGTCCGCCTGGAGCGCGTACAGCTCCGCGTAGAGCCCGCCCGCCGCCAGCAGCTCGTCCGGTGCTCCGGACTCCACGAGTTTGCCCTGGTCGAGCACGTGCACCAGATCCGCGTGCCGCACCGACGCCAGCCGGTGCGTGATCAGCACCACCGTCTGGCCGCTGTCCGCCAGGGCCCGGATCCGGTCGAAGACCTCCACCTCCGCCCGGGCGTCCAGCGCCGCCGTCGGCTCGTCCACGACCAGGATGCGCCCGCGCCGGTACGCGGCCCGCGCGATCCCCAGCCGCTGCCACTGGCCCCCGGACAGCTCATGGCCGCCACTGAAGTGCCGGGCCAGCAGGGTGTCCAGGCCCCGCGGCAGATCCGCGATCACCGGCTCCGCCCCCGCCTCGGCGACCGACTCCGCCAGCCGCTCCTCGGACACCGGCGCGGACGGCCGCCCCAGCACGACGTTCACCCGCGCGGTGAACGGCCACCTCTTGAAGTCCTGTGCCACCATCGCGATCCGCTCGGCCAGCAGCCGCCGGTCCGCGGCCGCCGCGTCCACCCCGTCCCACAGGATCCGCCCCCGCTCCGGCTTGTACAGCCCGGCGAGCAGCTTGACCAGCGTCGTCTTGCCGGACCCGTTCTCGCCGACCAGCGCCACGATCCCGCCGAGCGGGAGGGTGAGCGAGACGTCGTCCAGGGCGGGACGGGTCGCGTCACCCGGGTAGCGGAAGGTGACGTTCTCGAAGCGGATCTCCCGGGGGTCGTCCGGCAGCGGGAGACCCCCGACCGGGATCGCGCGCTCGGCCGCCTCGACGTACAGCCGCTCCAGATCGCCCACGAACAGGGCCTCCTCGTGCAACTGGTTGACCTCCAGGACGAGGGTGTTCAGACTCGCGGAGCCGGTGCCGATCGCCAGGACCGCCGTACCCGCGACCGACAGCGCCATCGCGCCGGCCAGCAGCAGACCGCCGAGCGTGGCATACGTCGTCACCGTCGCCAGCCCCGTCCACACCGCCGCGACCAGTCCCGTACGCGCCGCCAGCCGGGCCAGTCGCGCCTGCTCCGTCTCCGCGGTCTCCGCCATGGCCCTGAAGTGACGCAGCAGGAAGGGGCCGACACCGTGCACCCGGATCTCCGGCGCCGCGCCCGGCTCGGTGAGCAGATCGCCGATCAGATGACCGGCGCGGGCGTGCTGCACCCAGGTGTGGAAGGAGGCGTAACGGCGGCGCGCGTTCGTCAGCGCGCTCCAGGCGCTGGGCAGCGTCATCGTCATGAGCAGCGGAAGCAGCACCGGATGCAGCACGGTGAGCACGCCGGCCGCCGCCACCAGCGAGATCATCGCGTTCACCACCCGGGAGCCGTACGCGATCATGCGGCGGGCCGAGGCGGCACCGTACCGGGCGGTGTCCAGCAGCTTGTGGAAGGCGTGGTCCTCGATCGCGGCCAGCTCCACGGCCGCCGCGCGCTCCAGGTACAGCTCGGTCGCCACCCGCTCGACCTTGGGCTCCAGACGCCCGGCGGCGTAGACGCTCGCCGCCCGCAGCAGCGCCGAGGCCAGGGCGACGGCGGCCACCGTGACGAGGGCGGGCGCGGCGCCGCGCAGCCGCTCCTCCATCGTGCCGTCACCGAGCAGCCGGCCCAGCACGCTGTTGACGGCGAGCAGGCTCACCGCCTGGGCGAGACCCTGCGCCACCTGGGTGACCAGCACGGTCCGCGCGGCCCGCCGGTCGGCCCGCAGGGCGAGCCGGAGGGTGGAGGCGAGCAGGGCGGGCAGACGGGTGATCATGGCCCGGAAGTTCAGCTCCAGGAAGGCCTCGCTGTGCCGGTTCCAGCCCATGTCGTAGCGCAGGGGGCCGCCGAAGAGCAGGCGCTCGGACTCGGAGAGGGGCGGGGAGCCGGGGTCGGGGCGCCGCTTGCCGCTACGGCGGAATCTTCCGCGGGCGCCGGCCGACGGTGATCTCGTATCACCGGATCCCTGTGTGCTTCCCACCGCTGACCTCCCGACCGCCGCATCCGTATCCGGACGAACGGCCACTATCGCGGGACACGGGACCTCCGTGCAGGGCGCGGCACGGGGCGGAGGAGGCGTGCGGGCGCACACCCCGCGAAACCGGCCGGCCCGGGGGCGCCCGGGCGCCGGGAGCAGGAGCGGGAGCGCGGCCGGAAGGCGCGCGCTGAGAGCGGGGGGAGCGCGGGGCCGCAGGTGCGGTGATCCCACCCTGCCCCGTTCGCTTCCGCGGGCGGTCGTGTCGCAGGGCGGTGCTCCCACCCCCGCTCCGTTCGCTTCCGCGGGCGGTTGTGTCGCTGGGCGGTGCTCCCACCCCTGCCCCGTTCGCTTCCGCGGGCGGTTGTGTCGCTGGGCGGTGCTCCCACCCTGCCCTGTCCGCTTCCGCGGGCGGTCGTGTCGCAGGGCGGTGATCCCACCCCTGCCCTGTCCGCTTCCGCGGGCAGTCGTGCCGCAGGGCGGCACGGGTGGGCGCGACGGCACCCCGCGAGCGCCGGGCAGCGCGAACACCCCCCGCCCGGCCCCCCTCGGCGTACGGGTTACGCGGTGACCGGCCGGGACCAGGTGGGCGTGGTCCCTGTCAGACGGCACAGAGCGAGATAGAGCGGTATCGGCGGCGTATACGGAAGCGTGCCGTCGGGCCGGTGGATCAGACCGGGAAGCCCCGGCGCGCCGGAGACATCCACCGGGTCGGGAAGGACCGCGCCGGTGGCGTACTGCGCCGGCGCCGGCCACTCCAGCGCGTAGTCGGAGTCCGACGGAACCAGCCACCACCAGTGCGCCTCATCGGCGTAGACGCACCCCACGCGAGGCAACCGGGGCAGCACCAGCGGCCCCAGACGCGCGGGCACCGCCACCGCGTCGCACCCCATCGGCGCGGTCATCCCGTCGGGAACGAGCAGCCGCCGGGGCGCACCGGCGACCTGCCGCCCGCGCCCCATCCGCACCAGCGAGTCCAGGCTCAGCACCCGCGAGCCGGCCCCGCTCGTCACGCCCGGCCCCGAAGGTGCGGCGTGCGCTGCTGCGGGGGAAGCGCCGGCGCGTGGACCTGCCGGCGGGACCGCTCCGGCTCGTCGGCGCTGTCGTCGTCCGGCGCACCGGGCGGACCCGGCGTCGGGCGGGTGCCCCAGCCCAGATCGTCGGTGGGCCGCACCGGACCGTCGCCGGTGTCCGCGGTACGGGGGAGGTCGGCCCAGACCAGCAGTCCGGGGCCCTGCTCATGGGCGCCCCACGACCGACACAGCGCGTCGACGAGAAGCAGTCCCCTCCCGTGCTCCTCCTCCGGCTGCTGCCGGGTGTTCGCCCGCGGCTGGCCCGGCGCGCAGCCCTCGTCGCGCACGGCGATGCGCACCAGATCGCCACCGTCGTGCAGCTCGCAGACGATATGGCTGCTCGCCGTGTGCACGATGGCGTTGGTGACCAGTTCGGAGACGACCAGGGCCGCGGTGTCGCAGGTGTCCTCGCACACCGACCAGCCGGTCAGCCGTGCCCTGGTCAGGCGTCTCGCCTGAGCCGGGGAACCCGGATGAGCGGCCAGTTCGAAACGGAACCGGCGCTCGGCGGCGGCCCCCGAGGGGGCGGATACCGAGGCGGCGCCGAGGCCGATGGAACCTGCGGCGGCGTCTGTTCCTAAGGGCGCGGACGGAATCACGCTTGCCACTATCGCCCCGCCGTGAACACTTGGCAAGTGTCACTATGAAAAATGCAGAGTGCGGTGTGACGTTCTGGACAGGCGTGGCACACTGCTCGCAACAGCACCTCGCGCGGCGCCAGTTGGGATCGCCGAAGATCCGTTCGAATCCAAGTTCGGGCGTAAGGGATCTTCGGACAGGTCATCGAGTGGCGCCGCCGGGCTGTCAGCTTTTGTTCGAGGGAGGTGGAGTGTGAGCGAACCCCGGTCCGCGCCGACGGTCGGCCAGGTGGTCCTCGGCCGGCGCCTGCTGGATCTCCGGGAACGGGCGGGGCTCAAGCGCGAGGAGGCGGCCCGCATCCTCCGCGTCGCCCCCGCCACCGTCCGCCGCATGGAGATGGCCGAGGTCTCGCTCAAGATCCCGTACCTCCAGCTCCTGCTGAAGGCGTACGGCGTCTCCGAGGAGGAGGCCGACGCCTTCGTGCAACTGGCGGAGGACGCCAACCGCCCCGGCTGGTGGCAGCGCTTCCACGACATCCTGCCTGGCTGGTTCTCGATGTACGTCAGCCTGGAGGGCGCTGCCTCCCTCATCCGCAGCTACGAACCCCACTTCGTCCCCGGACTGCTCCAGACCGAGGACTACGCGCGCGGCGTGCTGCGCTCCGGTGCCGTCGGGCAGACCCAGCCCGAGGACATAGAGCGCCACGTCGACCTGCGCATGCAACGGCAGGACCTGCTCACTCGTGAGGACGCGCCCCGGATGTGGGTCGTGATGGACGAGACCGCGCTCCGCCGCCCGGTCGGCGGCCCGGAGGTGATGCGTACGCAGATCGACAAGTTGCTCGAGGCCACGAGGCTGCCCAATGTGACGCTGCAGGTCGCGCCGTTCGCCGGCGGTCCGCATCCCGGCACGTACGGGCCGTTCGTGCTGTTCCGATTTGCCATGCCCGAACTGCCGGACATGGTCTACAGCGAGTACCTGACCGGCGCCGTCTATCTGGACGCGCGCAACGAGGTGGCTACCCACCTCGAGGTCATGGACCGCATGGCGGCGCAGGCCGCTACGGCACATCGCACGAAGGAGATTCTCCGGGATCTCCGCAAGGAGCTGTGAATGGAACTCATGAAGCCCCTGAAGTCCCTGTCCCACCCGCGGGTGCGCACCGGAAGGATCTACAACGGCATGCCCGCGGGGGAACTGGGCAGCGAGGGCTGGCACAAGCCGTGGAGCGGCGGCAACGGGGGGAACTGCCTGGAGGCGATGAAGCTCGACGACGGCCGGATCGCCGTACGCCAGTCCACCGACCCGGACGGGCCGGCGCTGATCTACACCTCCGCCGAGATGACGGCCTTCATCGAGGGAGCGAAGGCGGGAGAGGCGGATTTCCTGCTGTCCTGAGGCCTTTGACCGCTCTACCTTTTTGTTCCGCCGTTCTGAACGTGGCACTGAATTGATCACTAACAGTTGCAGATACTTATGGAGTCCGTCATGACCGGGCAGCACCCCGTGGAGATCGACACGAGCAGGCCGCACCCCGCGCGGATGTACGACTGGTACCTCGGAGGCAAGGACAACTACCCGGTCGACGAGGCCATGGGCCGGCAGATGCTGGCCCTCGACCCCCGGGTCCCGGTCATGGCACGGGTGAACCGCGCGTTCATGCAGCGCGCCACCCGCTGGCTGGCCGGGCAGGGGATACGCCAGTTCCTCGACGTCGGCACGGGCATTCCGACCGAGCCCAACCTGCACCAGGTGGCGCAGGGCGTCACGCCCGACGCCCGTGTCGTGTACTGCGACAACGACCCCATCGTGCTGGCCCACGCGGCGGCTCTGCTGCGCGGTACGGATGAGGGGGTGACCGAGTACCTCCAGGCCGATGTGCGTGACCCGGACGTCGTCCTGGAGGGCGCGCGGAAGATCCTCGACTTCAACGAGCCGGTCGCGCTGTCGCTCATCGCGCTGCTGCACTTCGTCTCCGACGAGGACGGGGCGCACGAGCTGGTCGGGCGGCTGCTGGAGGCGCTGCCCTCGGGCAGCCATCTGGTCGTCACCCACGCGACGTCGGACTTCACTCCGGAGGAGTCGAAGGCGGCCACGGAGAAGCTCAAGGCGGCGGGCGTCACCCTGGCGCTCCGCTCCCGTGAGGAGTTCACCCGTTTCTTCGACGGCCTGGAGCTCGTCGAGCCGGGCGTCCAGGTCCCCCAGGAGTGGCACCCGGAACTGGGTGACCCGATCCCGGGCCAGGACGACGGCGTGATCCCCGGCTACGGCGCGGTCGCCCGCAAGCCGTAACGCACCTGGAGTGGTGGGACCCCCGGGTCCTATGTTCCGGCACCACTCCAAAGGCGGCGGCCCGCCAAACCAACGGGCCGCCGCCACCCCTCCCCCCACCCCGCCGCCCTCCGCACTCCGCGGGCAATCGTGCAGCTGGGGCGGCACGGGTGGGCGCGACGGCACCCCGTAAGCGCCGGGCTGCGCAACCGACCCCCGGCGAGCATCAACGCGTTGACAACACCGGGGCGCCCGCCCCCCCCCGCAGCACCGCACGGGTGGGCGCGACGGCACCCCGTACACCACCGGTCCACCCACAAAGCCCCGCCCGCCCACTCACACCCTCATCGGACGATCGTCCGGCTCAATCGGCACCGGCAGCCGGCTGACCCCACCCGCCAGATACCGATCGACCGCCGCCGCCACAGCCCGCCCCTCCGCGATCGCCCACACGATCAACGACTGCCCCCGAGCGGCATCCCCCGCCGCGAACACCCCCCGCACATTCGTCCCGAACCCCCCGTCCCGCGCGACCGTCCCACGCCCCTCCAGCTCGACCCCCAGCTGAGCGACCAGCCCGTCCCCCGGATCCGGCCCGGAGAACCCCAGCGCCAGCAGAACGAGATCCGCCGGCAACGTCCTCTCCGTCCCCGCCACGGCCCGTCGCCCCGCATCCACCTCGACCAGCCGCAGCGCACACACCCGCCCCTCCCCGTCCCCACTGAACCGCAGCGTCGACGCGGCGAACACCCGCACGTCCCCGTCCCCGCCCGCATCCGCCGCCGGCCCCATCCGCAGTGCCCGCGCCTCCTCATGCGCGGCCGACATCCGGTACAGCTTCGGATACGTGGGCCAGGGATCCGCCTCCTCGTCCCGCTCGTCCCCCGGCCGCCCGTAGATGTCGAGCTGCGTCACCGACGCGGCCCCCTCCCGTACCGCCGTACCCAGACAGTCCGCCCCCGTGTCACCGCCGCCGACGATGACGACATCCCGTCCCGCGGCCGACAGCGGCGACGACTCCAGATCGCCCTCGCACACCCGGTTCGCCAGCGGCAGATACTCCATCGCCTGGTGGATCCCCGCGAGTTCACGGCCCGGCACGGCGAGTTCCCGCCACGCGGTCGCCCCCGTGGCGATCACCACCGCGTCGTAACGCGAGCGCAGCTCCGCCGCGTCCACATCGCGCCCGACCGTCGTGGACGTCCGGAACTTCGTCCCCTCGGCCCGCATCTGCTCGATCCGCCGCTCCAGATGCCGCTTCTCCATCTTGAACTCGGGGATGCCGTACCGCATCAGCCCGCCGATCCGGTCGTCCCGCTCGTACACCGCCACCGTGTGACCCGCCCGGGTCAGCTGCTGGGCCGCGGCCAGCCCGGTCGGGCCCGAGCCGATGACGGCGACGGTCCGGCCGGAGAGCTGCTCCGGCGGCGCCGGCGGCGCGAAACCCTCCTCCCAGGCCCGGTCGGCGATGGCGCACTCGACGTTCTTGATGGTGACCGCCGGCTGATTGATGGCGAGCACACAGCCCGCCTCGCAGGGCGCCGGACACAACCGGCCCGTGAACTCCGGGAAGTTGTTGGTCGCGTGCAGCCGCTCCGCCGCCGCCCGCCAGTCCTCCCGCGAGACCAGGTCGTTCCACTCCGGGATGAGATTGCCCAACGGGCAGGCCTGGTGGCAGAACGGCACACCACAGTCCATGCAGCGGTCCGCCTGCCGGCTGACGACGGGAAGCAGCGCACCCGGGACGTACACCTCGTCCCAGTCGCGGACCCGTTCCCCGACCGGCCGGCGCGGCCATTCCTCGCGGGGCGTGGTCAGGAAACCCTTGGGATCGGCCATGGCCGTGTTCCTTGCGTGCGCGGGTGACAGGCCGTGCGTCGTCGGGCGGCACTCCTCCCGCCACGATACGTCCGCTCACCCGCCCCCGCAGAGCACCGGGACAGCGCTTTCCGCCGGAGAGCACGGGAGTACGCCGGTCCGGCCGGCGGCTCCGTCAGACGAGGGCCACGAGGTACGCCAGCGCCGCCCCGGCCGAGGCGAGCGCCCGGACGTGGTTCCACAGCGTCCACTCGCGCACATACTCCGGCCAGTACGCCGCCGCCTCCGGTCCGTCCGGATCGAGCCGGGCCAGCGCCTCGTTGCGCGGTATGTTCGCGACCACGGTCAGTCCGAACGACCCGGCCAGATACAGGACACCGCCCACCAGCAGCTCGGCCGTCCCCTCCTCCGGCCACAGGACGAACGTCACCACCGTGACCACCACGCACAGCATGGCCGTACCGAGGAACAGCAGCATGAAGGCCGGACGCACCGCCGCCCTGTTGACCGCCTGCATCGCGGCCACCCCCTGCGCCGGCGGCAGGTCCGCCAGTCCTCTCATCACGAACGTCGAGAAGGCGCAGAAGACCCCGGCCACCAGCCCGGTCCCGAGCACACCCAGCGCCGTCAGTAAGAAGTAGGGTCCGTCGATCATGTCGTCTCCCCCGTTCCGGGCCGGGTTCCTTCCCGGCCTCCACCGTCCCCACACTGGCGCATCATGGCCGTGTGCGACTTGAAGCGATCACCTGGGACCGGCTCGGCGACCTCCTCGCCGAGCGCCTGCTGGAGCTGAGGACAGCCGACGGCGGTCCCTGGCCGCGGGTCGCCCTCGACGGCGCCCCGGCCGCCCGTCCCGGAGACCTCGCCGCGCGGATCGCCGAGGCGCTCCGGACACGGGGCCGCCCCTCCCTGGCCGTCGGCACCGAGGGCTTCCTGCGGCCCGCCTCCATCCGGCTCGAGTACGGCCACCAGGACCTGGAGTCCTACTACAGCGGCTGGTACGACACCGGCGCCCTCTGGCGTGAGGTGTTCGGCCCCCTCGAACCCGGCGGCAGCGGACGCGTCCTGCCCGACCTGTGGGACCCCGTCACCGACCGCGCCACCCGCAGCCCCTACGTCCATCTCCCTCCCGGCGGCGTGCTGTTGCTGCACGGTCCTCTCCTTCTGCGGCACTGGTTCCCCTTCGACCTCACCGTCCACGTCCTCCTCTCCCCGGGCGCCCTGCGCCGCCGTACCGCCGAGGCCGGCCACTGGACCCTGCCCGCATTCGAGCGGTACGAGCGGGAGACCGACCCCGCCGGCACGGCCGACGTGCTGATCAGGGCCGACGATCCACGCCATCCCGCCTGGCGGGGCTGACCCCGCCCGCCGCGAACCGACCTCCGGGTGCCGTCCCCGCGCCGCACGACGAGAATGAAGGGCGCCGGGACTCTGCGGCGCGCCCCCGCGCCGCGCCGGCCGTCCGGCACCGGGAGGTACCCCATGACCACCGCCGGAGACATCATGCACCGCGGCGCCCAGTGGATCCCCGTCCACGAAACCCTCGACCGGGCCGCCCAGTTGATGCGCGACCTGAACGTCGGGGCCCTGCCCATCAGCGACGAGAACGAGCGTCTGTGCGGCATCCTCACCGACCGCGACATCGTCGTCGGCTGTGTCGCCATGGGCCACGACCCCGCCCGGGTCACCGCCGGAGACATGGCCCAGGGCACCCCCCGCTGGATCGAGGCGGACGCCGACGTCTCCGACGTCCTGCACGAGATGCAGACCCACCGCATCCGCCGGCTGCCCGTCATCGACGGCAAACGCCTCGTCGGCATGATCAGCGAGGCCGACCTCGCCCGGCACCTGACGGACGACCAGATCGCCACCTGGGCCGAGAGCGTCTACGCCACGACCGGCGCCGGCTGAGCCGTCCCGGCAGCGCGGTCTCACAGCCAGCGGCTGCGCCGGAAGGCCCGGTACAGCACCAGACACGCCACGGATATCACCCCGATGACCATGCCGTAGCCGTACCGCCAGCGCAGCTCGGGCATGTGGTCGAAGTTCATGCCGTACACCCCGCAGATCATCGTCGGCACCGCCACGATCGCCGCCCACGCGGTGATCTTGCGCATGTCCTCGTTCTGCGCGACCGTCACCTGCGCCAGATGCGCCTGGAGGATGGAGTTCAGCAACTCGTCGAACGCCGCTATCTGCTCCTTCGCCCGCAGCAGATGGTCGGAGACGTCACGGAAGTACGCCTGTATCTCGGGGGCCACCACCCGGATCGGCCGGGTGGCGAGCTCCTCCAGCGGCCGGCCCAGCGGCACCACCGCCCGCTTCAGCTCCAGGAGTTCCCGCTTGAGCTGGTAGATACGGCCCGGATCGACCCGCTCGCCGTGCTCCGCGAACACATCCGTCTCGACCTGGTCCATGTCCTCCTGGACCGAGTCGATGACGGTCAGATAGTCGTCGACCACATGGTCCGCGATCGCGTGCAGCACCGTGGACGGACCCTGGGCGAGCTGCCCCGGGTCGGACTCCAGCCCCTCCCGCAGGGGTCCCAGCGAGCCGTGCCGGCCGTGCCGCACCGTGACCACGAAGTCCTCGCCGAGGAACACCATGATCTCGCCGGTGTCCACCACCTTGCTGTTCGCCGTGAGCTCCTCGTGCTCGACGTAGCAGACCGTCTTGAACACGGCGAACAGCGTGTCTCCGTACCGCTCCAGCTTGGGGCGCTGGTGGGCCTCGACGGCGTCCTCCACCGCCAGCGGATGCAGGTCGAACAGCTCCGCGATACCGGCGAACTCCCGGGCGGTCGGCTCGTGCAGCCCCAGCCAGACGAAACCCTCCCCGCTCCTGCGCACCTGACGCACCGCGTCCACCAGGTCCCCGCTCCCGCCGGTGCGCCGACCGTCCCGGTACATCACGCAGTTGACCACCGAGGAACCCAGCGGGGAGCGGGCCGGATGACTCAGATCCACACGGGGCCGCCGCCGCGCCAGCCGGGCCACCCGGCGCAGCCCGCCGACCGTGCCGAGACTCGTGACCTTCCGCAGATTGCCTGCCATGGACATCCGGATTCTCCTTGCGTGGTTCCCCCGCGCCGTCCTGCTTCCGCGCTCAGGCCCGCCAGTCTGCCAGTCCCGGACGAGTCGTGTGCGAGCCTGTGGACAGCGGGCATTCCGCTTTGTTCCCGCCTGTGGACAAAGGGAGTTCGACCCTGGTGACGCCGTACGTCAGGCGGACGCGGGCGGGCGGCCCCCTATGTGTTCCACCGCCTGCGCGCCCGCCCGGCAGCCCTCCTTCGCCGCCTCCTCGGGGTCGGCGCCCGCGAGCAGGGCCGCCAGGAACGCGCCCGTGAACGCGTCCCCGGCACCCGTGGTGTCCCGGGGCACCGCCGGTACGGCCGGGACACGGGCGTACACCTCGCCGGACCGGGCGAGCAGCGCGCCTCCGGCACCCTGCTTGGCCACCACCAGCGGGACATGCCGGCTCAGCCGCGCCGCGGCGTCCGCGGCATCGGACACCCCCGTGAGCAGACACGCCTCGTCACGGCTGGGCAGCAGGACGTCCACGCCCTCGACCAGCGACAGGAACCGGTCGGTGCCCAGCCGCCCGAGGAATCCCGCCGACGCCGGATCCAGACTCACCGGCACACCGCAGGCCCGCGCCGCCTTCAGCGCCACCGCGACGAACGCACGGCTCGGCCCCGCGAACAGCAGATAGCCCGACAGATGCAGCCGCGCCACGCCCTCCAGCAACACGTCCGACCAGTCACCGGGATCCAGCCGCAGCGACGCCCCGCTGTCGGTCAGGAACGTCCGCTCCGCCGCCGCGCCCTCGTCGACCAGGCAGATCACCGTCCCCGTCGGCGCCCGCCGGTCCACGACCAGCAGCGGCCGGACCCCGCAGGCGGCCAGCTCCCGCTCGTGCCAGGCCGCCGCGTCCGAACCCACCCGGCCGAGCAGCCGCACCCCGCCACCACCCCGGCGCGCCGCCCAGCAGGCCACATTGGCACCCGCACCGCCCGGCACCCTCCGGATCGACGCCACCGTGTCCGTGCCCGGGGCGAGCGGTCCGCTGTGCCGGGCGACCACGTCCGTGATGACATCGCCGGCGACCAGCAGCGCCCCGCCGCGCACCGCGCCCGTCACGCCCCGGCGGCCCAGCACGCCGCGATACGCGCCGCCAGACGTACATTGCCCCGGACCGCCGCCAGGTTCGCGGCGAGGGACGCCCCGTCGGTGCGGCGTACCAGGTGATCGAGCAGGAACGGTGTGACGGCCTGGCCCGTGACCCCCTCCGCCTCGCACGCCCGCAGCGCCTCGTCGAGCACCCGCGCGTGCAGACCGGGGTCGAGCTGCTCGTCCTTTGGGACCGGTTGGGCCACGATCAGCGCCGACTCGGGCCCGCCGACCGCGTCCTGCGCCCGCATGACCTCCGCGACCTGCGCCGGGGTGTCCAGCCGCCAGTCCACGGGGTGCCCCGAGTCGGACAGGTAGAAGCCGGGGAAGCGGTCCGTGCCGTACCCGGCGACCGCCACCCCCAGCGTCTCCAGCCGCTGCAGGGTCGCGGGCACGTCCAGGATCGACTTCACCCCCGCGCACACCACGGTGATCCGCGTCCGCGCCAGCAGACCGAGGTCGGCCGACTCGTCCTGGGTCACCGTCCACTCCCGGTGCACCCCACCCAGCCCGCCGGTGGCGAACACCCGGACGCCCGCACGCGCCGCCAGCAGGGCCGTGGCCGACACCGTGGTCGCCCCGCTCGCCCCGGCGGCCACCGCGAGCGGCAGATCACGGTGACCCAGCTTGCGGATGCCGTCCTCGTTGGCGACCCGCTCCAACTGGTCCTTGTCCAGGCCGACCCGGGGCCGCCCGTCCAGCACGGCGATCGTCGCGGGTACCGCGCCCTCCTGCCGTACGGCCGTCTCCAGCTCCAGCGCCACCTGGAGATTCCGTGGCCGGGGCAGTCCGTGGGCGATGATCGTGGACTCCAAAGCCACCACCGGGCGGCCCGCGGCGATCGCCTCCCGTACCTCTTCGGACACCATGAGCACCACGCGTCTGCCTCCTGTCTGCCGGTTCCCCCTCATCCCTGGCGGCTCGCGCACCGGGCCAAACCCCTTGCGGGCCGTCGCCGGTGTCACGGAGGCTGGGGGCATGACGGACCACACGACTCGCCTCGACCACATCGTCCTGTGGGTGGAGGACCCCATCGCCGCCGCGGAGTTCTACGAGAAGGCCGTGGGCCTGGAGCCCGTCAGACTCACCGACTACGCCGCGGGGGAGGCGCCGTTCCCCTCGGTACGGGTGAACGAGGAGACGATCCTCGATCTCATGCCGCGGGCCAAGGCGGAACGGATGCGGATGCTGCCCGGGGCCGCGGAGAGTTCGGGGCATCCCGTCAACCATGTCTGCCTGTCGCTGCCGGCCTCGGACTTCGACGCCCTGCGCAGTCGGCTGGAGGAGAGCTCGGTACCGGTGTCGGACGTTTCGCGCGACTCGTTCGGAGCGCGCGGACCGGCGCGGCGCAGCTTCTACTTCCGCGACCCGGACGGCAACGTGTTCGAAGCACGGCACTACGACTGACCGAGGTTCCCGCCACGGCAGCCGGGGAGCGCCGCGGGCGGAACCACCGCGCCCGAGCCGTCAGAACAACGGCTCGGGCAGGACGCCCTCCAAGGCGAGCAGGTGGCGCTTGGCTTCCAGGCCGCCGCCGAAACCGCCGATGCCGCCGTCGCTCTCCACCACCCGGTGGCACGGGACGACCACCGGCAGCGGATTGGCGCCCATTGCCATGCCGACGGCCTGCGCCGCCCCGGGCTGGCCGACCCGCCCGGCCAGGGTGCCGTACCCGACGACCGAGCCGAACGGCACCCCGGCGGCCAGCTCCCGCAGCACCTCGCGGTGGAAGCCGGAGATCAGCGACCAGTCCAGCGGCAGCTCGAAGTCCCGCCGCGCCCCCGCGAAGTACGCCTCGACCTGACGTATCGCCTCGGCCAGCAGCGGGGAGCCGGGATCCTCGACCGGCCGGGTGCCGAGCCGCGACGCCAGCCGCTCCAGCGCTTTGTCGCGCACCTCGCCGGTGGCGTGGAAGACGACGTTGACCAGGCCCTCACGGGTCGCGGCCAGCAGCAGCGGGCCGATTCCGGTGCCGACCACGGCCCACACCACCCGCTGCTCGTACTGCCCATGGCTGTCCATGCGGCCCACCGTACGGCCCGCCACTGACATCGCGCCGTGAACGCGGGCGGCGGGCGCCTCAGCCGCGTACCGCGTCCCGCACCACGTCGGGCGTGTTGGTGATGATCCCGTCGACCCCGTACCCGGCGACCCGCCGGGCGGCGGCCGCGTCGTTCACGGTCCAGGCGCACACCTCCAGCGGCTTGCCGTGCGGGCCCTTGAACGCGTGCACGGCGGTGACATAGCCGGCGGACAGGGAAGCGTACGAGGGGTTGATCTGGTCGGTGAAGGCCGCGTAGGCGGGCAGGTCCGACACCGGCGGCGTCCCGAGGAAGCCCGTCTTCACCGCGGGCCGCAGATCGTGGACCGTCCGCACGCTGTCCGCGCTGAAGCTCTGCACGACCAGCCGGCCCCTCACGTGCCCGCGGTCCAGCCAGCCCTCGTTGCCCAGCACCTTGACGATCTGGCGCTCTATGCCGGGATACAGCTGAGGGTTCTTGATCTCCAGCAGCAGCTTCTGGCGGTGCTCCTCCACGCGGTGCACGAACTGCTCCAGCGTCGGCACGCGCGCGCCCGCGTAGGCCGCGTCGAACCAGCTGCCCGCGTCCAGCCGGGCGATCTCCGCCGCCGTGAAGTCGCTCACCTTCCACGGCGCCCGGTCCGGAAAGACCTCCTCGACGTCGGTGGTGCGCCGGAGGCTGTCGTCGTGCAGGACGACGAGTTCTCCGTCCCTGGTGCGCTGCACGTCGTTCTCCACCCAGTCGACGCCGAGCGCGGCCGCCCTGTCGACGGCCGCCAGGGTGTTCTCGGGCGCGTACGCGGACGCGCCCCGATGGGCTATCACCAGGGGTCGCGCGGAGCTCTCGGCGGCCCGCGCGGGGGAGAGCGGGAGCAGGAGAGCGACCGCGCCCAGGAGCGCGGTGGTCGAGGCGGCGACAGCGCGTGCGTGCATGCGTACTCCTCGCGTCGAACGGTCACGGACAGCTCAACTGTGACAGCAGACGGTCAACGCGAGACGGGTACAGGATGGCCACGGATTGAACGCTGTCGCCCGATGTCCGCACACTGGTGCCACACACCTGGGGCAAGGACGTGTTTCTTTGCCGGATAGTCGTTCGACCATTCCGGTGGGGCCATACCCTCTGCCTCACCCCTGGCCGCCCTCACCGGCGCCGGGAGGGGGACTCCACCGGGACATTGCGGGACACACACAGGGCGGGAAGGGCAGCCGCGCATGCAGGGCACGGTCGACGGATTCAGCTACGGCCTGGTCACACCGCTGGTGGCCTTTCTCATGGCATGCCTCGGCGGGGCCCTGGGCCTGCGCTGCACCACCAGGGCGCTCAGAGTGTCCCGCACCTGGCGTCCCGGCTGGCTCGCCCTGGCCGCCGCGGTGATCGGCTCCGGCATATGGACGATGCACTTCGTCGCGATGACGGGCTTCACCATCGAGGGCACGCCGATCCACTACGACCGGACGATGACGTTCGCGAGTCTGGCCGTCGCCATCGTCATGGTGGGCATCGGGATCTTCATAGTGGGCTACAAGGGCGCCTCCGGCACGGCCCTGTTCACCGGCGGCACCATCACCGGCCTGGGCATCGCCTCGATGCACTATCTCGGCATGGCCGGAATGAGCCTCGACGGACGCCTGGAGTACAACGTCCTCACCGTCGCCGCCTCCGTGGCCATCGCCATGGCCGCCGCCAGCGCCGCCCTGTGGGCGGCCGGACAGGTGCGCGGCTTCCTGTGGAGCGTGGGCGCCAGTCTCGTCATGGGGCTCGCGGTCACCGGGATGCACTACACCGGCATGGCCGCACTCGAGGTGCACGTCCACGGCTCGGCCGAGCCCGCCACGGGGGAGCCCGCGGCCGCCCTCCTCGGCCCGATGCTGGTCGGCCCGCTCGCCTTCCTCGTCCTCGCCGGCATCGTGGTGATCTTCGACCCGCTGATGGTCGCCGGCGACACCCCCGCGGTCCCCGCCGAGCGCAAGCCCGGCGTCCCCGCGCACTCCCCGGGCCACCACACCCCCGTCCGCTCCCGGCTGCGGGCCCGCGGGCCGGTGGAACGCCGCTCCCGCACCCCGCAGCGCCGCTGAACCGGGCCCGTTGTCAGTGGGGGGTCGTACGGTTGATGCATGCGGCCCGTTTCCCAGATCGAACGCACGGTGGCGCCCTTCGAGGTCGTCAGTCCCTACCAGCCGAGCGGCGACCAGCCGACGGCCATCGCCGACCTCGCCCGGCGCATCGAAGCAGGTGAGAAGGACGTCGTCCTGCTCGGCGCCACCGGCACCGGCAAGTCCGCCACCACCGCGTGGATGATCGAGAAGCTCCAGCGGCCCACCCTGGTCATGGCGCCGAACAAGACCCTGGCCGCCCAGCTGGCCAACGAGTTCCGCGAACTGCTGCCGAACAACGCGGTCGAGTACTTCGTCTCGTACTACGACTACTACCAGCCCGAGGCGTACGTCCCGCAGTCCGACACCTACATCGAGAAGGACTCCTCGATCAACGAGGAGGTCGAGCGGCTGCGCCACTCCGCGACCAACTCGCTGCTCACCCGCCGCGACGTCGTCGTGGTCGCCTCCGTCTCCTGCATCTACGGCCTGGGCACACCGCAGGAGTACGTCGACCGCATGGTCCCCCTCCGCGTCGGCGACGAGTTCGACCGCGACGAGCTGTTGCGCCGTTTCGTGGACATCCAGTACACGCGCAACGACATGGCCTTCTCCCGCGGCACCTTCCGCGTCCGCGGCGACACCATCGAGATCTTCCCGGTCTACGAGGAGCTCGCCGTCCGCATCGAGATGTTCGGCGACGAGATCGAGGCGCTGTCCACGCTCCACCCGCTCACCGGCGAGATCATCAGCGACGACGAGCAGCTGTACATCTTCCCGGCCACCCACTACGTCGCGGGCCCCGAGCGCCTGGAGCGCGCGGTCAACGACATCGAGAAGGAGCTCGTCGAGCGCCTGACCGAGCTGGAGAAGCAGGGCAAGCTCCTGGAGGCCCAGCGCCTGCGCATGCGCACCACCTACGACATCGAGATGCTCCGCCAGATCGGCTCCTGCTCCGGCGTGGAGAACTACTCGATGCACTTCGACGGCCGCTCACCCGGCTCCCCGCCGAACACCCTGCTGGACTACTTCCCGGACGACTTCCTCCTCGTCATCGACGAGTCGCACGTGACCGTCCCGCAGATCGGCGCCATGTACGAGGGGGACGCCTCCCGCAAGCGCACCCTCGTCGACCACGGCTTCCGGCTCCCGTCCGCCCTCGACAACCGCCCGCTGAAGTGGGAGGAGTTCCAGGAGCGCATCGGCCAGGCCGTCTATCTGTCGGCCACCCCCGGCCAGTACGAGCTCTCCCGGGCGGACGGCACCGTCGAGCAGATCATCCGCCCCACCGGCCTCGTCGACCCCGAGGTCGTCGTCAAGCCCACCGAGGGCCAGATCGACGACCTGGTGCACGAGATCCGCACCCGCGTGGAGAAGGACGAACGCGTCCTGGTCACCACGCTCACCAAGAAGATGGCCGAGGACCTCACCGACTACTTCCTGGAACTCGGCATCCAGGTTCGCTATCTGCACAGCGACGTCGACACCCTGCGCCGGGTCGAGCTGCTGCGGGAGCTGCGCAGCGGCGAGTACGACGTCCTCGTCGGCATCAACCTGCTGCGTGAGGGCCTCGACCTGCCCGAGGTGTCCCTGGTGGCGATCCTCGACGCCGACAAGGAGGGCTTCCTGCGTTCGGGCACCTCCCTGATCCAGACCATCGGCCGCGCGGCGCGCAATGTCTCCGGCCAGGTCCATATGTACGCGGACAAGATCACCCCGGCGATGGAGAAGGCCATCGACGAGACCAACCGCCGCCGCGAGAAGCAGGTCGCGTACAACCAGGCGAACGGCATCGACCCGCAGCCCCTGCGCAAGAAGATCAACGACATCGTCGCCCAGATCGCCCGCGAGGACATCGACACCGAGCAGCTGCTCGGCTCCGGCTACCGCCAGGCCAAGAAGGACGGCGGCGGCACCAAGGCGCCCGTGCCCTCCCTCGGCACCAAGGCGGCCAAGGGCGCGAAGAGCGCCAAGGGCAGGGGCAAGGCCACCGAGACGGTGCCGACCGACCGTCCCGCCGCGGAACTGGCCGAGCAGATCGAGGACCTCACCGCGCGGATGCGGGCCGCCGCCGCGGACCTGCAGTTCGAGATCGCGGCACGGCTGCGCGACGAGGTGTCGGAGATGAAGAAGGAACTGCGGCAGATGCAAGAGGCGGGTCTTCGCTGACGGCCGCGTCGCGATGTGTTGCAAGAACGACACAAAGTGCGGACCTGGGTACGTCACTGTCAGTGCCCCTGCGTAGGGTTCTGGTCAACCGCGAATGCGCGGTAACAGGGGAAGTCCGAGAGGGGAATCAGCGCGTGACCGTCAACATGACCAAGGGTCAGGCCATCAGTCTGCAGAAGAACGACGGCGGCAGCCTGACCGCGGTGCGCATGGGTCTCGGCTGGCAGGCGGCCCCCCGTCGCGGCCTGTTCGGCTCGCGGACCCGTGAGATCGACCTGGACGCCTCGGCCGTCCTGTTCGCCGACAAGCAGCCCGTCGACGTCGTCTTCTTCCGCCACCTGGTGAGCGACGACGGCTCGGTACGCCACACCGGTGACAACCTCGTCGGCGGTGTCGGCCAGGGCGGCGACGACGAGGCCATCCTCGTCGACCTGTCGCGCGTCCCGGTCCACATCGACCAGATCGTCTTCACCGTGAACTCCTTCACGGGCCAGACCTTCCAGGAGGTGCAGAACGCGTTCTGCCGCCTCGTCGACGAGACCAACGGCCAGGAGCTCGCCCGCTACACGCTCGCCGGAGGCGGCGCCTACACGGCCCAGCTCATGGCGAAGGTGCACCGCACGGGCGGGGGCTGGACGATGACGGCCCTCGGCAACCCGGCCAACGGCCGCACCTTCCAGGACCTGATGCCGGCGATCCTGCCGGTTCTCTGACAGGCGACAGACACAGGCACCGCACGCGACACGGGGGGACGAAGGCGATGACGGCCGAGCTGGTGCGGGGACAGAATCACCCGCTCTCCCAGTCGCGTCTGGAGATCCGGGTCTCGGCCGGCACGCCGGTCGTGGCCGTGGCCGCGCTCGGCGACGAGAACGGCCGGATCCACGGCGTGGAGTGGGTGGCCCACCCGGGCGCACCCACCCAGCCCGGTCTGGAGGTGTCGCGACAGGCGGCCGCCGACCACCGTCTCGCGGTGGACCTGGACGCCATGACCGACGCGGTCCACCGCGTCGGGGT
The DNA here is from genome assembly GCF_000718785.1 of Streptomyces sp. NRRL WC-3626. Classification (GTDB taxonomy): domain Bacteria; phylum Actinomycetota; class Actinomycetes; order Streptomycetales; family Streptomycetaceae; genus Streptomyces; species Streptomyces edwardsiae. The sequence goes on from NZ_JOCA01000030.1 coordinate 214,082, forward strand.
GCTGCTGGCCCTGCCCGCCGCGGGCGGCGGTCCGGGGCCGGCCCGGTTCGGTGCCGTGGCGGCCCCCTTCGTCGCCGTCACCGGCCTCGACGGCGACGAGGTCGCCAGCTACACCATCACGGGCCTGGAGGCCGAGTCGGCCGTCGTCGCCCTGGAGCTCTACCGGCGGCAGGGCGCCTGGAAGGTGCGCGCCGTCGGCCAGGGCTACACGGGCGGTCTGGCCGAACTCCTCACCGACCAGGGACTGCCCGAGGCCGTGCCCCTCGCGGGCAGCATCAACGAGGCCGTGGCACGGGGGCTGGCCCGCTCCGTGCAGGCACCCCCGTCCCGCCCGTCCGACGGCGACCGCTCCCGGCAGACGGCCGCCCCCGCCCTCGGCCCCGACCAGGGCGGCACCGCTCCTCAGGGCGCACCGGGACCCGTACCACCGGCGTACGGCGGGCAGCCGTCCGGCGGACCCGGACAGAGCGGACCGCAGCCGTCCTACGGCGGAGGCGGCGCCGCGGAGCCGTCCGCCACCACCGGCGGACCGATCAACTACAGCCACCCCGGCCGGCGGAACTCCGCCCCGCCGCCGCCCCCGCCCACCGCGCCGCCGGCACAGCCCGGGCAGCCGGCGCAGCCCGTCGCGGGGGACGCGACCGGCTGGTCCATGGAGGAGCGGCTCTACAACCAGGTCTGGGGCATGTTCGAGGACCTGGCCCGTAGCACCGCCGCCTACCGGAGCGCCGTCGACTTCGCCGAGTCCCGGATGGACAAGGAGCTGGAGCAGGCCCTGTCCGACCCGCGCAGCCGCATCGGCGGCCAGGGCGACGCCGTCCGTGAGGCGGCCCGGGCCCGGCACGCGCACCTCGTCGACCAGGCGCGGGAGGTCCTCGACCGGGACATCGCCCAGCTCGTCGCCGAGGCCGACGTCGTCGAGCCCGCGCTGCCCCCGGCCTTCGCCCGCTGGGACAACCCCGCCTGGCACGCCTACCGGGTGCCGATGGAGATACCCATGGCGCTGCGCCTGGGCGACCTCCGGCTGCCCGAGGCCGACCGGATCCGTATCCCGATGCTGCTCCGGCTGCCGCTGGAGCGCGGTCTGTGGATCGACAGCGGACGGGCCGACTCGATCGACGGGTCGTTCACCGACTCCCACGACATGCGCCGCCTCGCCATGGACACGGCGGTCGCGCACGCGGCCCGGCTGCTCGCCGTCTACCCGGCGGGCGAGTTCACCGTGCACGTCATCGATCCTGCCGGATCCGGGACGCAGCCGCTGGCACCGCTGACGGGGACCGGTGTGCTGGCCGCCCCACCCGCCCAGGGCGCGGCCGGGGTGACGGATGTGCTGAGCAGGCTGACCCAGCGGGTCGACCTGGTGCAGATGGCGCTGCGCGGCGGCGCCCCGGACGCGCTGCCGCCCGGCTTCGACACCTCCCAGCAGCTCCTGATCGTCAACGACTTCCCGCACGGCTTCGACGACCGCGCGGTGAACCAGCTGCGCTACCTGGCCGACGAGGGCCCCTCTGTCGGGGTCCATCTGATGATGGTCGCCGACCGTGAGGAGTCCTCGGCCTACGGCCCGCTCCTGGACCCGCTGTGGCGTTCGCTGCTGCGACTGACTCCCGTCCCGAACAGCCATCTGGCCGATCCCTGGGTGGGGCACGCCTGGACGTACGAGCCGCCGCTCGTACCGGCCGGCAGTCAGGTCCTCCACCAGGTGCTCACTCAGGTGGCGGCGGCCCGCCGTGCGTGGAACAGGTGACCTCCCGCCCTTGACCAAGCCCGCGTAAAGCGCTTGGACCTGGGATTTTGTATCTTTCTTTACTCGCCTCTTTACCAATCCTTGGTGATTGGGTACTGTTGACCGCACGGAGGGGAGTACTCCCTGTCTGTGCGGCGACCCCGTCAATACGGATCAGGCCAGATCCCGGGGCGTCGGCCCGAAGGACCGTCCCGGCTCAGTCATGCGCCGGTGGCCCGGGTGGAAGAGACCTCCGGTAGCGACGACGCTGACATTTGCCGTGTGACGTATCTGCCGGAGGCGCAGTGGATGTTTCCATGACCCTGTGGGTCCTGACGATCGTGGGCCTGTGCGCCCTCATCGGAGCCGACTTCTTCATCGGCCGCAAACCGCATGACGTATCCATCAAGGAAGCCGGAATCTGGACCATCGTCTGGGTCGTCCTGGCCGGGCTCTTCGGGCTCGGCCTGGTGATCTGGGGCGGCGGCCAGGCCGGAGGCGAGTTCTTCGCCGGCTACATCACCGAGAAGTCCCTGAGCGTCGACAACCTCTTCGTCTTCGTGCTGATCATGGCGAAGTTCGCGGTGCCGTCGCAGTACCAGCAACGGGTGCTTCTCATCGGCGTGCTCATCGCCCTGGTGCTGCGCGCGATATTCATCGCCGCCGGCGCCGCGATCCTCGCCAGCTTCTCCTGGGTGTTCTACCTCTTCGGCGCCTTCCTCATCTGGACCGCCTGGAAGCTCGTCCAGGAGGCCCGGGCCGACGGGGACGAGGAGGAGTTCGAGGAGAACAAGCTGCTCAAGGCCGCCGAGCGCCGCTTCGGTGTGGCCGACCGGTACCACGGCACCAAGCTGTGGATCGAGCAGAACGGCAAGCGGGTCATGACCCCGATGCTCGTCGTCATGCTCGCCATCGGCACCACGGACGTCCTGTTCGCGCTCGACTCGATCCCCGCGATCTTCGGCCTGACGCAGGACCCGTACATCGTGTTCACGGCGAACGCGTTCGCGCTGATGGGCCTCAGGCAGCTGTACTTCCTCATCGGCGGCCTGCTGAGGAAGCTCGTCCACCTGTCCTACGGGCTGTCGATCATCCTCGGCTTCATCGGTGTGAAGCTGGTGTTCCACGCACTGCACGAGTCCGGGGTACACGTTCCCGAGATCAGCATCCCGGTCTCGCTGGGAGTGATCTGCTCCGTCCTGATCGTCACCACGATCACCAGCCTGCGGGCCTCCCGCAAGCAGGCGGAGGCGGAGGCGGCCAAGAGCACCGCGCAGGACGACATAAACGCCTGACCCGTCGGACACCGGGCACGCGGAACCGGGAGCGGCGGCCGGCACATCGCCGGCCGCCGCTCCCGCCCGGCATGTCCATCCCCGCGCCGCCCGTCGGCGCCGACCCAGTGAGACTCGTACGAGGAGGCCATGCGTGACCATGATGACCCCGAGACGATCAGGATCGCGGAGCAAAGGGGCCGGCCGTACGACGGTGCCACCCCCCGCGCCCCCCGGGGTCGGCCGGTGGCAGGAGGGCAGCGGTGAAGTGCGCCGCCCGTTCACGTCTGCGACGATCGCTCCATGACCGCTCGGCTCAGGTCACTCGCGGCGCAGTGGACGGTCCTGGTACCGGTGTTCGCCGTGGTTCTGCTGATCCTGACCTGGGGACGCGAACTGCCCGGCTGGGTCGTCGTGATGGTGACCCTGATCCTCGCGGGGGCCGTGCTGGCGGCCGTGCACCACGCCGAGGTGGTCGCGCACCGGGTCGGTGAGCCCTTCGGCTCCCTGGTCCTCGCGGTCGCCGTCACCGTCATCGAGGTGGCGCTGATCGTCACCCTGATGATCGACGGCGGGGACAAGAGCGCGACGCTCGCCAGGGACACCGTCTTCGCGGCCGTGATGATCACCGTCAACGGCATCCTCGGACTGAGTCTGCTGGTGGGCTCACTGCGCCACGGAACGGCGGTCTTCAATTCGGAAGGCACCGGCGCGGCTCTCGCCACGGTCGCGACACTGGCGACCCTCAGCCTCGTCCTGCCGACGTTCACCACGAGCAAGCCGGGCCCGGAGTTCTCCACGGTCCAGCTCACCTTCGCGGCGGTATCCTCACTGATCCTCTACGCACTGTTCGTGGCGACCCAGACCGTCAGACATCGCGACTACTTCCTCCCGATCGTCAAACAGAGCGAGGGACGCCCCTCCGACGAGGAGGAGCACGCCGAGGCGCCCTCCACCCGCACCGCCATGATCAGCCTCGGCCTGCTGGGTCTGGCCCTGATCGGAGTGGTGGGGCTGGCCAAAGGGGTCTCGCCCACGATCGAGTCCGGAGTGGACGCGGCCGGGCTGCCCCACTCCGTCGTCGGTGTGATCATCGCGCTGCTGGTGCTCCTTCCGGAGACCATCGCCGCGGGACGCGCCGCGCGCCGCAACCAGGTGCAGACCAGCATGAACCTCGCGCTCGGCTCGGCGATGGCCAGTATCGGTCTCACCATCCCCGCCGTCGCGCTGGCCTCCCTCTGGCTCCCCGGACCGCTCGTCCTCGGCCTCGGCGACACCCATATGGTGCTGCTCGCCCTCACCATGGTGGTGGGTGCGCTGACCGTGGTCCCCGGGCGCGCCACACCCCTCCAGGGAGGCGTGCACCTGGTCCTGCTCGCGGCCTATCTGGAACTGGCGATCAACCCCTGACGGGGCAGGCGGCCCAGGGGGTGTCTGCCCCAGCCCGCAGCGTCGCGGCCGCGGGGCAGACACCGCCTCGGGCTGCCCGGCGGCGGAGACCGTGCCCGGCCGGGGTCTCCGGCTCCCCGTCGAACGTCGCCGGGTCCGCCCAGTCACGGTTCATGTCCCGCCAGCGGTCCGCGGGCCGCAATTCGTGAGTGCCCGGGATGAACAGAGCCGCTCGCACGGATTCGGCGGTCTGCACATGCATATCTCGCGAGAAGGCGGGTGTTGTCGCTCGTCCTGCCGGGAGGCCAGGGCCCGGCGGGGCTTCGCCGCACCGTGATAGACCGGGTCCGAACAGCGGTTCCCGTGAGGACCGCTCCACCCCGACGGACCGGAGGAACCGTGCCCCGCGATCTGGCCAACGCCCCCATCATGATCCTCAACGGCCCCAACCTGAACCTGCTCGGACAGCGCCAGCCGGAGATCTACGGCACCGACACGCTCGCCGACGTGGAGGCGATGTGTGCCGAGGCGGCGGCCGCGCGGGGCGGCACGGTGGATCTGCGCCAGTCCAACCACGAGGGTCAGCTGGTGGACTGGATCCACGAGGCGCGGCTGAACCACTGCGGGATCGTCATCAACCCCGGCGCCTACTCGCACACCTCCGTCGCCATCCTGGACGCCCTCAACACCTGTGACGGGCTGCCCGTGATGGAGGTCCACATCTCCAACATCCACCGGCGCGAGTCCTTCCGGCACCACTCCTACGTCTCCCTGCGCGCCGACGGGGTGATCGCGGGGTGCGGGGTGCAGGGGTACGTGTTCGCGGTGGAGCGGATCGCGGCGCTGGCCGGACCGGGACTGGCCGAGGCGTAGGAGCCCGTCACCAGCCCCGCGCGTGCCACTCCGGCAGGTGCGGGCGCTCCGCGCCCAGGGCGGTGTCGTTGCCGTGGCCGGGATAGACCCAGGTCTCGTCCGGCAGGACGTCGAAGATCTTGGTCTCGACGTCCTGGATGAGACGGGCGAACGCCTCCGGGTCCTTGAAGGTGTTGCCCACACCGCCCGGGAACAGACAGTCCCCGGTGAACACATGCGGATGCCCGTGGGGGTCGTCGTAGACGAGGGCGATCGAGCCGGGGGTGTGCCCGACGAGGTGGCGGGCGGTGAGCTCCACCTGACCCACGCGGACGGTGTCGCCGTCGTCGACCAGGACGTCGGTCGGCACCGGGATGCCCTCGGCGTCCTCGCGGCCCGCGTGGGTACGGGCGCCGGTCGCGGCGACGACCTCGGCGAGCGCCTGCCAGTGGTCGCCGTGCCGGTGGGTGGTGACGACGGACGCGATGCCGTCGTCACCGATCGTCCCCAGCAGGGTCCCCGCGTCGTTGGCCGCGTCGATCAGCAACTGCTCGTCGGTGGCCCGGCAACGCAGCAGATACGCGTTGTTCTCCATGGGGCCGACCGCGACCTTGGTGATCATCAGGTCCTTGAGTTCGTGCACGTCGGCTGGGCCGCCGACCGTCACCCGACCGCTGTACGTCATGACCGCCAGCCTATAGCGCCAGGGCCTGCCCGGCGGTGCGGTCCGGAGGAATCCGGCGGCGCCTCGCCGCCCGGGTGAGCCGGGTCCGGTGCGTACGGCCGGACAGCCCCGGCCCGCGCTACAGCGGGGGAAGCGAAGGGAGGGCACCGCCCTTCACGGTGAGGGCGGCGCCGTCACGGCGGCCGGAGAGCCAGCCGAGCAGGTCCGCGGCCGTCCCCTCGACGGCGACGGGGCCGCCGGACTCCTCGCCGCCGGTCGTCCGGATCCCGCCGTTCCCGGTGGAGAGGGCGGTCGACGGTACGCCGGGGTGGCCGGCGAACCGCTCCGCGAGGAAGTCGATCTCCCGCTCCGTGAAGTCGGCCGGGAGGTCCTCCAGCTCGTAGCCGATCCCGAGGTCCACGTGGTGCAGCTCCACCTCGGCCCAGCGCCGGAACGGCACCCGCGCGGCACGGTCCGTGACCCCGTTGCGCAGTTCCAGCGTGCGCGACCAGTCCGCCGGGGCGGCGCCCGCCGCGCGGAAGCGCTCTGCGCTCTCCCGCAGGTCGGCGAGGTGCGCTTCGAGGGTGCGGGGCGCGTCCCGCTCGATGTCGGCGTCCCGGGCCTCGCCCGAGACGTACATGGGGCGGCCCTCCAGGACGTTCACCAGAGCGTCGGCGTTACGGGCCAGGTGGGCCAGCACATGGCCGCGGGTCCAGCCGGGGAGCCGTGACGACTGGGTCACAGCCGCGTTGTCCAGTGCGGCCGCCGCGGTGAGCAGCCGCTCGGTCGCTGTTTGTACAGACGCCAGGTCATCAGCGTGATCAATCATGCTGCCGACCCTAGCCCCGTCACACCTTCGGGTGAAGGTGGTGAAGCCCGGCCTTAAATCGAATGCACGTGCTATAAGGTCGTGAGCGGCGTCGGGCATGCTGGAGAGCCGGGGTTTGTTGACAACCCGTGAATCCGAACCGGCGTTGTCAGTGGCTCCCCCTAGTCTGAGAAGGACGGGGGCCCCGCCCCTGTCACTTCTCTCAAGAAAGGTGCGGACCGGCGTGGCCGACCGTCTCATCGTCCGTGGAGCGCGCGAGCACAACCTCAAGAACGTCTCGCTCGATCTCCCGCGCGACTCGCTCATCGTCTTCACGGGCCTGTCGGGGTCGGGCAAGTCCTCGCTGGCCTTCGACACGATCTTCGCCGAGGGGCAGCGGCGCTACGTGGAGTCGCTCTCCTCGTACGCCCGGCAGTTCCTCGGCCAGATGGACAAGCCCGACGTCGACTTCATCGAGGGCCTCTCCCCGGCGGTCTCCATCGACCAGAAGTCGACCTCCCGCAACCCGCGCTCCACGGTCGGCACCATCACCGAGGTCTACGACTATCTGCGGCTGCTCTTCGCCCGCATCGGGAAGCCGCACTGCCCCGAGTGCGGCCGTCCGATCGCCCGCCAGTCGCCACAGGCCATCGTCGACAAGGTCCTGGAGCTGCCGGAGGGCAGCCGCTTCCAGGTGCTCTCCCCGCTGGTGCGCGAGCGCAAGGGCGAGTTCGTCGACCTGTTCGCCGACCTCCAGACCAAGGGCTACTCCCGCGCGCGGGTGGACGGCGAGACGATCCAGCTCTCCACCCCGCCCACGCTGAAGAAGCAGGAGAAGCACACCATCGAGGTGGTCGTCGACCGCCTCACGGTCAAGGACAGCGCCAAGCGCCGTCTCACCGACTCCGTCGAGACCGCCCTCGGTCTGTCCGGCGGCATGGTCGTGCTCGACTTCGTCGACCTCCCCGAGGACGACCCCGAGCGCGAGCGCATGTACTCCGAGCACCTGTACTGCGCGTACGACGACCTGTCCTTCGAGGAGCTGGAACCCCGCTCCTTCTCCTTCAACTCGCCCTTCGGCGCCTGCCCCGAGTGCACCGGCATCGGCACGCGCATGGAGGTCGACCCCGAGCTGATCGTCCCCGACCCGGACAAGAGCCTCGACGAGGGCGCCATCCACCCGTGGTCGCACGGCCACACCAAGGACTACTTCGGCCGCCTCATCGGCGCCCTCGCGGAGGCGCTGGGCTTCCGTACCGACATCCCGTTCGCGGGACTGCCGCAGCGCGCCAAGAAGGCCCTGCTGCACGGCCACAAGACCCAGGTCGAGGTCCGCTACCGCAACCGCTACGGCCGCGAGCGCCGCTACACCACCGCCTTCGAGGGCGCCGTCCCGTTCGTCAAGCGCCGGCACAGCGAGGCCGAGAGCGACGCCAGCCGGGAGCGCTTCGAGGGCTATATGCGCGAGGTGCCCTGCCCCGCCTGCGAGGGCACGCGGCTGAAGCCGGTCGTCCTCGCGGTCACGGTCATGGGCAAGTCCATCGCCGAGGTCTCCGGCATGTCCATCAGCGACTGCGCGGACTTCCTGGGCCAGCTGAAGCTCACCGCCCGCGACAAGAAGATCGCCGAGCGCGTGCTCAAGGAGGTCAACGAGCGGCTGCGGTTCCTGGTCGACGTCGGCCTGGACTACCTCTCGCTCAACCGCGCGGCCGGCACGCTCTCCGGCGGCGAGGCCCAGCGCATCCGCCTGGCCACCCAGATCGGCTCCGGACTCGTCGGCGTGCTCTACGTCCTCGACGAGCCCTCCATCGGTCTGCACCAGCGTGACAACCACCGGCTGATCGAGACCCTGGTCCGGCTGCGCGACATGGGCAACACGCTCATCGTCGTGGAGCACGACGAGGACACCATCAAGGTCGCCGACTGGATCGTCGACATCGGCCCCGGCGCCGGTGAGCACGGCGGCAAGGTCGTGCACAGCGGCTCCCTGAAGGAGCTGCTCGCCAACGCCGAGTCGCAGACCGGCCAGTACCTGTCCGGCAAGAAGGCCATCCCGCTGCCCGACATCCGCCGCCCCCAGGACCCGTCGCGCCGGCTCACGGTGCACGGCGCCCGCGAGAACAACCTCCAGGACATCGACGTGTCCTTCCCGCTGGGCGTCTTCACCGCCGTCACCGGTGTCTCCGGCTCCGGCAAGTCCACGCTGGTCAACGACATCCTGTACACCCACCTCGCCCGCGAGCTGAACGGCGCGCGCAGCGTCCCCGGCCGGCACACGCGCGTGGACGGCGACGACCTCGTCGACAAGGTCGTCCACGTCGACCAGTCGCCCATCGGCCGCACCCCGCGCTCCAACCCGGCGACGTACACCGGCGTCTTCGACCATGTCCGCAAGCTGTTCGCCGAGACCACCGAGGCGAAGGTCCGCGGCTACCTGCCGGGCCGCTTCTCCTTCAACGTCAAGGGCGGCCGCTGCGAGAACTGCGCGGGCGACGGCACCATCAAGATCGAGATGAACTTCCTCCCGGACGTGTACGTCCCGTGCGAGGTCTGCCACGGCGCCCGGTACAACCGGGAGACCCTGGAGGTCCACTACAAGGGCAAGTCCATCGCCGACGTCCTGAACATGCCGATCGAAGAGGCCATGCACTTCTTCGAGGCCGTCCCGGCCATCGCCCGCCATCTGCGGACGCTCAACGACGTCGGTCTCGGCTATGTCCGCCTCGGCCAGTCCGCGACCACCCTGTCCGGCGGTGAGGCGCAGCGCGTGAAGCTCGCCAGCGAGCTGCAGAAGCGCTCCACCGGCCGCACGGTGTACGTCCTGGACGAGCCGACCACCGGTCTGCACTTCGAGGACATCAGCAAGCTGCTGACGGTCCTGTCCGGCCTGGTCGACAAGGGCAACACGGTCATCGTCATCGAGCACAACCTCGACGTGATCAAGACCGCGGACTGGGTCGTCGACATGGGCCCCGAAGGCGGCTCCGGCGGCGGACTGGTCGTCGCGGAAGGCACACCGGAGCAGATCGCCGCCGTTCCGGCCAGCCACACCGGCAAGTTCCTGCAGGAGATCCTGGGGGCGGACCGGATCAGCGACGCCGCGCAGGCGCCGGCCCCGCGCAAGGCGGCGAAGAAGACGGTCGCCGCAGGGGCCGGCGCCAGGAAGACGGCGACCAAGGCGGTCGGCGGTACGGCCGCCAGGAAGACCGCCACGAAGGCGACCGCCAAGAAGACCGCCACGAAGGCGGCCGCGAAGAAGACGACGCGGGCGGCCAAGGACTGACCGGCCCGCACCGACACGCGCCGTGCGGCGGAGGAACGCGGGTTCCTTCGCCGCACGGCGCGTTTCAGGCCGCCTTCGGCTCCAGTTCGTGGGCGTACGGCGGTTCCGCGCCCGCGCGTGAGCAGGTGATCGCCGCCGCGCGTGCCGCGAAGCCGAGCAGGTCCGCCCAGCCATCGGCGCCCAGCGCGGCCAGGCCGGCGTCACTGAGCGCGTCCCGTGCGGCGAGGCCGTGCAGCAGTGCCGCGTTCACCGTGTCGCCGGCGCCGATCGTGTCCACCACCTCGACCCGCTCACCCGGCACGGTGTACGCGCCGCCCTCCCGGGTGTACACGGTCAGCCCCTCCCCGCCCCGGGTGACCACCACCGCCGCCGGTCCGGCCGCCAGCCACTCCTGCGGGGAACCGCCCAGCCACTCGGCGTCCTCCTCCGACAGCTTCAGCAGCGACACCGACGGCAGCCAGCTCCGGAACCGGGCCCGGTAGGCGTCCGGGTCGGGGATGAGGACCGCCCGGATGTTGGGGTCCAGCGCCGTGAACACACCTCTCGCGCCGGCGGCACGCATCAGCTCCTCGTACGCGCTCGCGCCCGGCTCCAGCACCAGCGAGCAGGTGCCGAAGGACACCGCGCGGGTACCGGCCGGCAGGACGTCGGGGGCGGTGAACAGCCGGTCCGCCGTCCCCTCCACATAGAAGGAGTACGCCGCCGAACCGTCCGTGCCGACCGTGGCGACGGCCAGCGTCGTCGGCTCGTCGCCGCGCTGCACCGACGACACGTCCACACCGCTCTCCCGCAGCCGGCCCAGCAACGCCTCCCCGAAGGCGTCACGGGACACCCGGGAGCAGAACGCGGTGGGGGAGCCGAGGCGGCCCAGTGCCACCGCCGTGTTGAAGGGGCCGCCGCCGAGCGCCGGCGTCAGCGCCGCGAGCGCGCCCGCGCCGCGCGGTACCAGGTCGATCAGTGCCTCACCGGCTACGACGATCACGAGGGGGTTCCTTTCCGGGCTTTCTCGGATTTCTCGGGCTGTGCCGGGCCGTCCGGCCGCCGCGGTGTGTCGGGGCAGCCGCAGGATGTGCGGTGCACGAAGGCACACGGGAGCCGTTCGGTCCGCGCGGGGCGGTCCGGTGCGGCGAGACGGTCGAGGAGGACGCGTACGGCGCGGGCGCCGATGTCCCTGCTGGGCTGCGCGATCGCCGTGAGACGGGGGGTGAACAGGTCCGCCCACGCGAAGTCGTCGAAGCAGCACAGCGCGATGTCCGCGGGCACGGAGAGGCCGTGCGCCCGCAGGGCGCGCAGGGCGCCGATCGTCATGGCGTTGTTGGCGGTGACCAGTGCGGTGGGGCGGGAACCGAGGGAGAGCAGCTCCGTGGTGGCCCGTTCGGCGCCCGCCGACTCCGAGTGGCCGTGCACCACGAGACGCTCGTCGTACGGCAGTCCGGACGCGGCGAGGCCGTGACGGTACCCGGTGATCCGTTCGGCGGTCGTGCTGAGGCCCGGGCGGCCCGCGACCAGGGCGATACGGCGGTGGCCGAGGCCGGCGAGGTGGGTGACCAGCCGGGCGGTCGGTTCCGTGCTCTCGGCGCAGATCTGGTCGAAGCGGGGTGCGTCGCCGTCCGGGGGCAGGTCGACCAGGCGGTCCAGGAAGACGGCCGGGACCCGGTGGCGGCCCAGGTAGGCGAGCAGTTCGCCCGGCTCGGCGGAGGGGGCGATGATCATGCCCTCCACGCGGCGCTCGTGCAGCAGCTGGACGACCTTGCGCTCATGCGCCGGGTCGTCGTGCGGGTCGGCGATCAGGAGGCTGTAGCCGTGCCGCAGTGCTTCGGCTTCGACGCCCTGGAGGATCTCCGTGAAGTACGGGTTGCTGATCGCGGAGACCGCGAGGCCGATCGAGCGGGTGCGGGAGGTCACGAGGGAGCGGGCGAGGGTGTTCGGGGTGTAGCCGAGTTCGTCGATGGCGTCGAGGACGGCCTGGCGGGTGTGGGGGAGGACCGGGCGGGTGTCGTTGAGGACGTGGGAGACGGTGGCTACGGAGACGCCGGCGCTGCGGGCGACGTCGGCCATGGTTGCCATGGGGTCTCCTTTGATGCCGGGCGCTGAGGCGGGTGGGGTGCTGGGTCGGGACCGTATCCCATTTCGGGGGGCGCGTAAACGCTTGCGCAAGCGTTTACGTGTTGCTGGGGTGGGCCGGGGGGTCTTCGCGCGGCCCGGCGCTGGCGGGGTGCCGTCGCGCCCACCCGTGCCGCCCTGCGGCACGCCTGCCCGCGGAGGGCGGAGGGCGGAGGGCGCGGGGGGCGGAGGGCGCGGAGGGCCGGAGGGGCGGAGGGGTGCGG
>NZ_JOCA01000031.1 GCF_000718785.1 Streptomyces sp. NRRL WC-3626
GGGGGAGGGTGGGGGTGGGGGTGGTGGGAGACTGGGGTGGGGAACTGGGACGCTGTGTGGCGGCATCCTTTGGGTGGGGGAAAGACCAGCACCATGTGGGGGGAAGAGGGGGAGAGTAATGCCTCGTTGGAAGTCCTTGCCTGATGAACTCGATCCGCAGATCAGGGAGTTCACGAGCCAGCTCAGGCGGGTCGTGGACCGCAGCGGCCTGAGCGTCGCGTCGGTCTCCGACCGTACGGGCTACAGCAAGACGTCCTGGGAGCGTTATCTCAACGGCCGGCTGCTCGCCCCGAAGGGTGCGATCGTGGCCCTGGCCGAGGTCACCGGGACCAACCCGTTGCACCTCACCACCATGTGGGAGCTCGCCGAACGTGCCTGGAGCCGTTCGGAGATGCGCCATGACATGACCATGGAGGCGATCCGGATCTCGCAGGCGCGCGCCGCGCTCAGCGAAGTCGCCGGACCGTCCTCCGGCGGCAGGGGCAACGCGAAGGGCGCCGGGGCCGCCGTCCGTCCGGGCGTCGCCGGCCCGGCCGGGGTCTCGCCCGGCGTGCCGCCGCAGCCGACCGCCTCGGAGGTGAACTCCTGGGGCGTCACCCCGCCGGACGACTCACCCCGGGCGGGCGGGCGTCCGCCGGGTGGTCGCGGCACACCGCCCCCGGCCGCCCCCGGACGCGGCCGCCCCGGCGGCAAGCGGCGGATGTCGACGTTCATCGTCGGGGCGCTGGGCGCGCTGGTGGTGATCGCCGCCGGCCTCTACGTCACCGGGACCGAGGACGACAAGAAGAAGGACGACGCCGGCAGGTCGCCCTCGCCCACCGCCACCGCCGCGAAACTCCCCCCGGGCGTCAAGTGCAGCGGCGACGCCTGCGCCGGCAAGGACGCCGAGGTGATGGGGTGCAGCGGCGACCTCGTGACCACCACCGGGACCGCGACCGTCGGCGCCACCACGGTGGAGGTCCGCTACAGCGAGACCTGCGCCGCCGCCTGGGGACGCATCACCCAGGGCGCTCAGGGCGACCAGGTCGAGATCGGCGGGGGTACGGCCGAGAAGCAGACCGACACCATCACCGCCGCCGGTGACACGGCCGCGTACACCCCGATGCTGCCGGTGAAGAAGGCGGCGGACGCCAAGGCCTGCGCGATCCTGGCCGCCACCGGCGAGAAGGGCTGCACCGGGTAACCCGCCTCGCATCCCGCCCGATACGTCACACATATGGGCCCATTCGGGCCATATGTGTGGGGAAACCGTGGGGACGCGAATGCTGTGCCGAAAGGCGGGCACGCGAAAGGTACCCCCACGGGAGTCCGGCATGGTCGGCCCCGACGGCGGCCGCCCCGCCCCCACCTCTCCCGGACGGGGCGGCCGCCCCTTCATGTGCCCGCCCGCGTACCCGGGTACGCGGGCCGTCACTCTGTGGGACGGGCCACAGGGAGCCCGGCCGTCCGCCGTCGCGGATGCGCGATAGCCTGACCGCTGGATCTCTCTTGACGCCAAGAGATCGATCATGCGAACCGATGATCGATCATCCTGGACGCCGGTCACGAGCCGGAGCGGGATCCCGCACCCCGGGGCAGGGACCGCCCCACCGCCAGCTGTCATACGGAGAACGCCATGACCCGCACTCCCGTGAACGTCACCGTCACCGGCGCGGCCGGCCAGATCGGTTACGCCCTGCTCTTCCGCATCGCCTCCGGCCAGCTGCTCGGCGCGGACGTGCCGGTCAAGCTGCGCCTGCTGGAGATCACCCCGGCGCTCAAGGCCGCCGAGGGCACCGCGATGGAGCTGGACGACTGCGCGTTCCCGCTTCTGCGGGGCATCGACATCACGGACGACCCGAACGTGGCCTTCGACGGCGCCAACGTCGGTCTTCTCGTGGGCGCCCGCCCCCGCACCAAGGGCATGGAGCGCGGTGACCTCCTCGAGGCCAACGGCGGCATCTTCAAGCCGCAGGGCGCGGCCATCAACGCCCACGCCGCGGACGACATCAAGGTCCTGGTCGTCGGCAACCCGGCCAACACCAACGCCCTGATCGCCCAGGCCGCCGCGCCGGACGTGCCCGCCGAGCGGTTCACCGCGATGACCCGCCTGGACCACAACCGCGCGCTGACCCAGCTCTCGAAGAAGACCGGCGTCCCGGTCTCCGAGATCAGGAAGCTGACGATCTGGGGCAACCACTCCGCCACCCAGTACCCCGACATCTTCCACGCCACGGTCGCCGGCAAGAACGCCGCCGAGGTCGTGAACGACGAGAAGTGGCTGGCCGAGGAGTTCATCCCGACCGTCGCCAAGCGCGGTGCCGCGATCATCGAGGCCCGTGGCGCCTCCTCGGCGGCCTCCGCCGCCAACGCCGCCATCGACCACGTGCACACCTGGGTCAACGGCACCGCCGACGGCGACTGGGCCTCCATGGGCATCCCGTCGGACGGCTCCTACGGCGTCCCGGAGGGCCTGATCTCCTCCTTCCCCGTCACCGTCAAGGACGGGAAGTACGAGATCGTCCAGGGCCTGGACGTCAACGAGTTCTCCCGCGCCCGTATCGACGCCTCCGTCAAGGAGCTCGAGGAGGAGCGCGAGGCGGTCCGCGGCCTCGGCCTCATCTGATCGGACCCGCCAGCAGGGGCCCCGCACCGGCCGTACCGGTGCGGGGCCCCTCGCGTTCCCGGCACCCCCGACAGGCAGTGACCGTATGCCTGTGAGACGGGCGATTTCCTCCGTTCGGCCCTTGCTTTCCGTGACACCTCGCACTTCGGCCCCTTGGTTCCGCATGCATACGGGACTCAAGGGCAGGAGCCCACCCGGCCCCGTGGATGACATCTGTGTGACTCGCGGGTGGCTGAACAGGAACGGAAGGCAGCGGACCGATCATGGCGGACAGTACGGAACTCCAGGCACGCGACACCATCCACGCGGGAGGCGAGTGGCGGGCGGCCGTCTTTGGCGCCACCCGCGAGATCCTCGACCCCGCGGACGGCCGGCCCTTCGCCGTGGTCGCGGAGGGCGACGAGCGGGACACCGACCTCGCGGTGGCGGCGGCCCGCCGCGCCTTCGACGAGGGCCCCTGGCCGCACACCCCCGTCGCCGAACGCGCCGCGCTGCTGCGCCGCGTCGCCGGCCTGCTCGTACGGGACCGGGAGAAGCTCGGCCTGCTGGAGAGCCGGGACGCGGGCAAGACCGCCGAGGAGGGGCGCGTCGACATCGACTGTGTCGCCGACGCCTTCCGCTACTTCGCCGACCTGGTCGCCGGGGAGGCGCCCGGCCGCGTCGTCGACGCGGGCTCACCCGACGTCCACAGCGTCGTCGTCCACGAACCCGTCGGCGTCTGCGCGCTGATCACCCCCTGGAACTACCCCCTGCTCCAGGCCAGTTGGAAGATCGCTCCGGCCCTCGCGGCCGGCAACACCTTCGTCGTCAAGCCCAGCGAGATCACCCCGCTCAGCACGGTCGCCCTCGTCGACCTGCTCACCGAGGCCGGACTGCCCGCCGGGGCCGCCAACATCGTCACCGGACCCGGCCACACCGTCGGCGCCCGGCTCGCCGAACACCCTGGCGTCGACCTCGTCTCCTTCACCGGCGGACTGGTCAGCGGCACCAAGGTCGCGCAGGCGGCCGCGCCGACCGTGAAGAAGGTGGCCCTCGAACTCGGCGGCAAGAACCCCAACGTCGTCTTCGCCGACGCCTGCGCCACCGACGAGGGCTTCGACACCGCCGTCGACCAGGCCCTCAACGCCGCCTTCATCCACAGCGGCCAGGTGTGCTCGGCCGGCGCCCGGCTGATCGTGGAGGAGTCCGTCCGGGACCGCTTCGTCACCGAACTCGCCCGCCGCGCCGAGAGGATCAGGCTCGGCCGGGGCACCGCTGACGGTGTCGAATGCGGCCCGCTCGTCTCCGCACAGCAGCGCGCCAAGGTCGAGGAGTACGTCGAATCCGCCCTCAAGGAGGGCGCGGTGCTGCGCTCCGGCGGCAAGCGGCCCACCCCGTCCGCCGAACGCCCCGAGTCCGGCTACTTCTACGAGCCGACCGTCCTCGACCGCTGCCACCGCGAGATGCGGGTCGTACGCGAGGAGGTCTTCGGCCCGGTCCTCACCGTCGAGACGTTCCGCACCGAGGACGAGGCCGTCACCCTCGCCAACGACACCGAGTACGGGCTGGCCGGCGCCGTATGGACCGCGGACCCGGGCCGTGCCCGCCGCGTGGCCGGGCGGCTGCGTCACGGCACCGTGTGGATCAACGACTTCCACCCCTACCTCCCGCAGGCGGAGTGGGGCGGCTTCGGCAGGAGCGGAGTGGGCCGCGAACTCGGCCCGGCCGGTCTCGCCGAGTACCGCGAGACCAAGCACGTCTACCAGAACCTGGCGCCGAAGCCGGTGCGCTGGTTCGCGGGCTGAACCGCGGCCGTCCCCGCCGCGCCGCCCCGCCCGAAGCCGTACGGCGATCCACCCACCTCTCCCGAGTCCCCGGAGGAGTACCACCCAGATGACCGCTCACACCCGTGAACACGAACACGAACCCGAACACGTCTACGACTACGTCGTCATAGGCGGCGGCACCGCCGGTTCCGTCATCGCCTCCCGGCTGACCGAGAACCCCGATGTCACCGTCGCCGTCATCGAGGGCGGCCCCAGCGACGTCGGCCGCGACGACGTGCTGACCCTGCGCCGCTGGATGGGCCTGCTCGGCGGCGAACTCGACTACGACTACCCCACCACCGAACAGCCGCGCGGCAATTCGCACATCCGGCACAGCCGCGCCCGCGTCCTCGGCGGCTGCTCCTCGCACAACACGCTCATCGCGTTCAAGCCGCTGCCGTCCGACTGGGACGAGTGGGAGGGGGCGGGCGCCAAGGGCTGGGGCGCGGTGCCGATGGAGGCGTACTACGCCCGGCTCAAGAACAACATCGTCCCCGTCGACGAGAAGGACCGGAACGCCATCGCCCGCGACTTCGTCGACGCGGCCCGGTCCGCGCTCGGCGTGCCGCGCGTGGAAGGCTTCAACCGGAAGCCGTTCAGCGAGGGCGTCGGCTTCTTCGACCTCGCCTACCACCCGGAGAACAACAAGCGCTCGTCCGCGTCCGTGGCGTACCTCCACCCGGTGATGGACGAACGCCCCAACCTCACGCTCCTGTTGGAGACCTGGGCCTACCGGCTGGAGCTGAACGGCACCCGCGCCGAGGGCGTCCGCGTGCGGACCCGGGACGGCGAGGAGAAGCTGGTACGCGCCCGGCGCGAGGTCCTCCTGTGCGCCGGCGCGGTCGACAGCCCGCGCCTGCTGCTGCACTCCGGCATCGGTCCCAGGGCCGACCTGGAGGCCCTCGGCATACCCGTGGCGCACGATCTGCCCGGCGTCGGCGAGAACCTGCTCGACCACCCCGAGTCCGTGATCGTCTGGGAGACGAACGGCCCCATCCCCGACAACTCCGCGATGGACTCCGACGCGGGCCTGTTCGTGCGCCGCGACCCCGAACACGCGGGCCCCGACCTGATGTTCCACTTCTACCAGATCCCCTTCACGGACAATCCGGAGCGACTGGGCTACGAACGCCCGGAGTTCGGCGTCTCCATGACCCCGAACATCCCCAAGCCGAAGAGCCGGGGACGGCTCTACCTCACCAGCGCCGATCCGTCCGTGAAACCCGCCCTGGACTTCCGGTACTTCACCGACGAGGACGACTACGACGGCCGTACCCTCGTCGACGGCATCCGCATCGCCCGCGAGATCGCGAAGACGGAGCCGCTGGCGGGCTGGCTGAAGCGCGAGGTCTGCCCCGGCCCGGACATCACCGGCGACGAGGAACTCGGCGCATACGCCCGCAAGGTCGCCCACACCGTCTACCACCCGGCGGGCACCTGCCGTATGGGCGCGGTGAACGACGAACTCGCCGTCGTCGACCCCGAGCTGAAGATCCGCGGACTGGAGGGCATCCGGATCGCGGACGCCTCCGTCTTCCCGACGATGACCGCCGTGAACCCGATGATCGGAGTCCTGATGGTCGGCGAGCGCGCCGTGGACCTCATCGGGGGTGACGCGCGATGAGCGCCTCTCCCGTCTTCTCCGTGGACGGCCTGTGGAAGGTCTTCGGCCCGAAGGCCGACCGGATCCCCGCCGACCCCGCCCTCACCGCCCTCGACCCGGCCGAACTGCGTGCCCGCACCGGCTGCACGGCCGCCGTCCGCGATGTGTCCTTCGACGTCCGCAAGGGCGAGGTCTTCGTCGTCATGGGCCTGTCCGGCTCCGGCAAGTCCACGCTGGTGCGCTGTCTGACCCGGCTGATCGAGCCGACCGCCGGCACCATCGTCATCGACGGCGAGGACGTCCGCGCCATGGACCGGTCCCGGCTGCGCGCACTGCGCCGGCACCGCGCCGCGATGGTCTTCCAGCACTTCGGCCTGCTGCCGCACCGCACCGTCCTCGACAACGTCGCCTACGGACTGGAGATCCAGGGCATGGGCAGGGCGGAGCGCCGTGAGCGGGCCGCCGAGGTCGTCGCCAAGGTCGGACTGGAGGGCATGGAACAGCGCAGACCCGCCCAGCTCTCCGGCGGCCAGCGCCAACGCGTGGGCCTGGCACGGGCACTGGCGGTCGACCCCGAAGTCCTCCTCTTCGACGAGCCGTTCAGCGCGCTCGACCCGCTGATCCGGCGGGACATGCAGGAGGAGGTGATCCGGCTGCACCGCGAGGAGGGCCGCACGATGGTCTTCATCACCCACGACCTCCAGGAAGCCCTGAGACTCGGCGACCGCATCGCCCTGATGCGCGACGGCAGAGTCGTCCAGCTCGGCACCCCGGAGGAGATCGTCGCCTCCCCGGCCGACGACTACGTCCGCGCCTTCACCCGCGACGTCCCCCGAGAGCAGATCCTGACCGTCCGCACAGCCATGCGCCCGCCCACCTCGGCGGAGGAAGCAGCCACAGGCCCGGCCATCCGCCCGGAGGCCACGGTCTCGGAAGCGATAGAAGCGGTAGCCCGAGCAGGCACCCCGGCCCGAGTGACGGCCGAAGGCAAATGCCTGGGCGTAGTCGACGCAGGCACGCTGCTGGACGTCGTAGCAGGCACCACAACCCCGGCCGGCAGCCCCCCGGCGCAGCGCCGCGAGCCGGAGCACCCTACGGCCACCACCAGCGAGGAGCAGGTGTGATGGCAACGCTCACGGCGACACCCCGCAAGAAGACACCGCCGGGCATCTCGACCCACCCCGCCGTACGCAAGCTCCTCGTGCTCGCCGCCCTCGCGGCCGTTCTCACCCCCCTCGCAGCCGCCCGCTGGGCGACCGGCACCTGGCCCGGGGAACTCACCGTCGACCTCTCCACCCCCCTGGCCACCGCCAGCGACTGGATCATCGACAACAGAGACACCCACCCCCTCTTCCTCCACTTCCTCGGCCACGTCAGCAACGCCGTCGTCATCGCCGTACGCGCCGTCTACCTCGCCCTCCTCGCCGTCGGCTGGGCGGGAGTGACCGCCGTATCGGCCCTGATCGCCTGGCGCACAGCCGGAATCCGCCTCGCCCTCGGCACAGCCGCCGCGTTCCTCACCTGCGGCCTCCTCGGCATGTGGGTCCCCACGATGCAGACCCTCGCCCTGATGGCCGTAGCGGTCGCCGCGTCCGTCGCGGTGGGCGCCCTCCTCGGCCTCGCCGCCGGTCTGTCCGACCGTATGCACCGCATCCTGCGCCCGGTCCTCGACACCATGCAGGTGCTCCCGGCGTTCGCCTACCTCCTCCCCGTCGTCCTGGTCTTCGGCATCGGCGTCCCCGCCGCCGTCCTCGCCACCGTCGTCTACGCCGCCCCGCCCATGGCCCGCCTCACCGCGCTCGGCCTGCGAAGCGCCGACAAGGAGGTGCTGGAGGCGGTCGACTCGCTCGGGGCCACCGCCCGCCAGCGCCTGCTGACCGCCCGGCTCCCGCTGGCCCGCGGGGAACTCCTCCTCGGGCTCAACCAGACGATCATGATGGCGCTGTCCATGGCCGTCATCGCCTCCGTGATCGGCGCCGGCGGTCTCGGCGACCGCGTCTACCAGGCGCTGGCCTCGGTCGACGTGGGTGCCGCGCTCGCCGCCGGCGTTCCGATCGTGCTGCTCGCCGTCGTCCTCGACCGGGTGACCGGCGCGGCCGGCGCACGCCTCGGGCAGGCGCCCCCGCCGAACTCCCGCGCGCTGTGGGCGTACGCCGGGATCGCCGCCGTGGCCGTAGCGGCCGCCGGACGTCTCGCGGACCGCCTCGAGTGGCCCGACGGCTGGGTCGTCGGCATCGCCGAGCCGGTGAACCGGGCCGTCGAGTGGATGACCGACCACCTCTACTCCGGCGTCCCCGTCGTCGGCGGTACGGCCGACTGGGCGGGCCGCTTCACCACCTGGGTCCTCGACCCGCTCCGGGACGGTCTGCAGTGGCTGCCCTGGTGGTCGGTGCTGCTGATCGTCGCCGCCCTGGCCTGGCTGATCGGCACGTGGCGCACCGCGCTCACCGCCGTCCTCGCCATGGCCGCCATCGGGGTGCTCGGCGTGTGGAAGCCGTCCCTGGACACGCTCTCGCAGGTCCTCGCGGCCGTCGCCGTCACCCTCGTCATCGGTTTCGCGACCGGTATCGCCGCCGCCCGCAGCGACCGCTTCGAACGGCTGCTGCGCCCGGTGCTCGACGTGTTCCAGACGATGCCGCAGTTCGTGTACCTGATCCCGGTCGTCGCCCTGTTCGGCGTGGGCCGCGCCCCGGCCGTCGCCGCCGCCGTCGTCTACGCGCTGCCGGCCGTCGTCCGCATCACCGCCCAGGGCCTGCGTCAGGTCGACCCAGCCGCCCTGGAGTCCGCCCGCTCGCTCGGCGCGACCAGCACCCAGCAACTCCGGCAGGTCCAGCTCCCGCTGGCCCGCCCCGCGCTGCTGCTCGCCGTCAACCAGGGCGTCGTCCTGGTCCTCGCCGTCGTCATCATCGGCGGCCTGGTCGGCGGGGGCGCGCTCGGCTACGACGTCGTCTTCGGCCTCGCCCAGGGCGATCTGGCGACCGGTCTGGTCGCCGGGGCCGCGATCGTCTGCCTCGGCCTGATGCTCGACCGGGTGACACAGCCCACCGAGCGCCGTACGGCGAAGGGAGCCTGAGATGTCCCGTACACGGATCACGGCCGCCGTGGCCGTACTGGCGCTGGCCACCGGCTGCGGCGCCGCCGACATGACCAAGCAGGCGTCGCCCTTCGCGAACGCCCAGGGGGCCAGGACGGTCACCCTGTCCGTGCAGTCCTGGGTCGGCGCGCAGGCCAATGTGGCCGTCGCCCAGTACCTGCTGGAAGAGGAGCTCGGTTACCGCGTCGACACCGTCCAGGTCGACGAGGTGCCCGCCTGGGACGCGCTCAGCCAGGGCCGCGTCGACGCCATCCTGGAGGACTGGGGGCACCCCGAGCAGGAGCAGCGGTACGTCGACGACAAGAAGACGATCGTGAACGGCGGCGACCTCGGTGTCACCGGGCACATCGGCTGGTTCGTGCCGACGTACTTCGCGAAGGAGCACCCCGACGTCACCGACTGGAAGAACCTCGACAAGTACGCCGATCGGTTCCGCACCCCGGAGAGCGGCGGCAAGGGCCAGCTCCTCGACGGCTCCCCGTCCTACGTCACCAACGACAAGGCGCTGGTGAAGAACCTGAAGCTGGACTACCGGGTGGTGTTCGCCGGATCCGAGGCCGCGCAGATCACCCAGATCAAGCGGTTCGCCAAGGAGAGGAAGCCCTTCCTCACCTACTGGTACACCCCCCAGTGGCTCTCGGCGAAGGTGCCGATGACCGAGGTGGAACTGCCCGCGTACGAGGAGGGCTGCGACGCCGACCCGGCGGAGGTCGCCTGCGCCTACCCGGTCACCCCGCTGCAGAAGTACCTCAATGCGGACTTCGCACGGCACGGCGGCGAGGCGGCGGAGCTGCTCAGGAACCTCAACTGGACGACCGAGGACCAGAACGAGGTCTCCCTGCTGATCGCCGAGCAGAAGCTGTCGCCCCGGGAGGCGGCGAGGAAGTGGGTGGACGGCCACGAGTCCACCTGGCGGGCGTGGCTGCCCTGACCACCCGCTTCACCAGTCGGTGGCGCCCGGCGGGATCCGTCGGGCGACCATCAGCCGGTTCCAGCTGTTGATCGCGGCGATCAGCGCGACGAGGTGGGCGAGCCGGGCGGCGTCGAAGTGCGCCGCCGCCCGCTCGTACACCTCGTCGGGTACGAACCCCTCCGTCAGCAGGGTGACCGACTCCGTCAGCTCCAGCGCGGCCCGCTCCCGTGCGTCGAAGACATCGTCCCCGGCCTCCTCCCAGGCGCTCAGCAGACCGAGCTGCGCCTCGCGCACCACCCCGCCCTTGCGGGCGAGCGCGAGGTGCATGTCCAGACAGAACGCGCAGTGGTTGAGCTGCGAGGCCCGGATCTGGACCAGCTCGGCCAGACCGGGATCGCCGAGGCCCTTCCCGGCGGCGGCGCCCATCGCGCGCAGCGCGCCGCGGACCCCGTCGTCGAGGCGGGTCGTACGAGCCGTCACGCGTACTGTCCCGGCGTGTAGTGGCCCGGCGTCAGCCGGCAGGTCACGCCGAACCGGTTCCACGCGTTGATCACCGTGATCGCGGCGATCAGATGCGCCAGTTCGGCCTCGTCGAAGTGCTTGGCGGCCGTCTCGTACACCTCGTCGGGCACGAATCCGTCCGTCAGGACGGTGATCGCCTCGGTCAGTTCGATCGCCGCGAGCTCCCGCTCCGTGTAGAAGTGCCGCGACTCGTCCCAGGCGGAGAGCTGCACGACACGCTCCACGCTCTCGCCGGCCGCGAGCGCGTCCTTGGTGTGCATGTCCAGGCAGAAGGCACAGTGGTTGAGCTGGGAGGCACGGATGTTCACCAGGTGCTGCAGGCCGGGGTCCACGCCCTCGGAGGCGGCCTTCGAGAGCCGCAGCATCGCCTTCCAGACCTCGGGGGCGTGCCGGGACCACTCCAGCCGGGGGGCCCGCTCGGGGGCGAAGGAGTGGGTGGCGGTATCGGTGTGTGTCGTCATGCCACCGAGACTAGAAGCGGGGCGGCCCAGGAGTATGGTCCACTTCCATGGCAGAACGCTGGGCCACTTTCGGCATCGACCTCCACCTCGAACCGTCCGGTCCCGGCCTGCGCCGCGGCCTGACCGACGCCCTGCGCGAGGCCGTGCGCACCGGCCGGCTCGCCCCCGGCACCCGGCTGCCGTCCTCCCGCTCCCTCGCCGCCGACCTGGGCCTCGCCCGCAACACCGTCGCCGACGCCTACGCCGATCTGGCCGCCGAGGGCTGGCTCACGGCCCGCCAGGGCTCCGGCACCCGCGTCGCCGACCGCGCCGCCGCCGGCCCGCCCACACGCCGGCCCTCCCCTCGCCGCACCCCCGGGCGGCTTCCGTACAACCTGGTCCCGGGCACCCCGGACCTCGCCACCTTCCCCCGCGCCGCATGGCTCAAGGCCACCCGCCGCGCCCTCGCCGCCGCCCCGCACGAAGCCTTCGGCTACGGCGATCCGCGGGGCCGCCCCGAACTGCGCACGGCCCTCGCCGACTACCTCGCCCGGGTCCGGGGCGTACGCACCGACCCCGAACGGATCGTCGTCTGCTCCGGCTTCGCCCACGGACTCCAGCTCCTCTGCGAGATCCTGCGCGCCCGCGGCGCCCGCACCCTCGCCGTGGAGTCCTACGGGCTGGACCTCCACTGGGACCTCGTCGCCCGCACCGGCCTCACCACCACCGCGCTCCCCTTCGACACCCTCGGCACCCGCGCCGGGGACGTGGGCGCCGCCGACGCCGTACTGCTCAGCCCCGCCCACCAGTTCCCCCTCGGCGGCGCCCTGCGCCCCGAGCGGCGCGCCGCCGTCGTCGACTGGGCACGCCGCACCGGCGGACTGATCCTGGAGGACGACTACGACGGCGAGTTCCGCTACGACCGTCAGGCCGTCGGCGCGCTCCAGAACCTCGACCCCGACCACGTCGTCCACCTCGGTACGGCCAGCAAGTCCCTCGCCCCCGGACTGCGCCTCGGCTGGATGGTCCTGCCCCCGTCCCTGGTCCCGGACGTCGTCGCCCACGGCGGCGGCCGCTCCGTGAGCGTCGTCGAACAGCTCACCCTCGCCGAGTTCCTCACCTCCGGCGCCTACGACCGTCATGTCCGCGCCGCCCGGCTGTGCTACCGCCGCCGCCGCGACTCCCTGGTCGAAGCCCTCGCCACCCGGGCCCCCGAGGTCTTCATCACCGGCATCGCGGCCGGCCTGCACGCCGTCCTGCGGCTCCCGCCCGGCACCGAGCGGTCCGTGGTCCAGGCCGCCACCTGGCAGAACCTCGCCGTCCACGGCCTCTCCCGCTACCGCCACCCCGGCGCCGGGACCACGGAGGGCGACGCCCTGGTCGTCGGCTACGCCACCCCGCCGGACCACGCCTGGGCGGCCACCCTGGACGCCCTGTGCCGGGCACTGCCCTGACCGCATACCGTGCCAATACCCGCAAATCGGCGGCGGGGGCGGGGTCTTGGCGGGGGGCTCCTGTGCGGGGCGGCCCGGCGGTCTCTAGGCTGTCCGCCGCGAGCCGGGAGAGGTGCACCCGGGGGAAGTGCCTGCGAGGGGGAGCTATGGCGGAGTCACGGCGGCGGTTGCGGTCCAGCACGGTGGTGCTCGGGGGCATGGGTGTCCTCGCGGCGGCACTGACCTCATGCGGCTCCGACCCAGACCGGCGGTGCGTGGACCGGGACAGCTACGACTACCTCAACGGCTACAAGGTCGTCTCCGACAAGAACTGCACGTCCGGCACCAGCACCTCCGGTTCGCTCGGCAAGAGCCGCCCGACCCGCGCCGACTGGTACTACGACTCCGACGTCAGCAACGGCTACGCCGACTACGGCACCTTCAGCCGCAGCGAGGCCGTCGACCGGGGCGGCTTCGGCTGCTCGGGCTCCGGCAGCAGCGGCGGCTGAGCGGCCCATGGAACGCCGTACGACCGAGCCCCGGCCGGGCTGGCAGGAGACCGTGGAGGAACAGGGGCTCATCTACCCCCTCACCCGCTACCCCGACGACTCCCTGCGCCCCTACTGGGACGAGAGCGCCTACTACGTCTTCACCCTGGACGAGGTCGAGGCGCTGGAGGAGGTCGTCGAGGAACTGCACCGCATGTGCCTCGCGGCGGCCGACCACATCGTCACCGCCGACCGCTTCGCCGACCTCGGCATCACCGACCCGCGCATCGCCCGCCTGGTCGCCGAGGCCTGGCATCGGCGCGCCGAACTCCCCTCCGTCTACGGCCGCTTCGACCTCCGCTACGACGGCACCGGCCCCGCGAAGCTCCTGGAGTACAACGCCGACACCCCGACGTCCCTGGTGGAGGCCGCGTCCCCCCAGTGGTTCTGGATGGAGGACCGCTTCCCCGGCGCCGACCAGTGGAACTCCCTCCACGAACGCCTCGTCGACGCCTGGAGGAAGCAGGCCGCCCTCCTCCCCCCGGGCAGCCCCCTGTACTTCGCCCACTCCTCCGCCGACGAGCTCGGCGAGGACCTGATGACCGTCGCCTACCTCAAGGAGACCGCCGAACAGGCCGGCCTCGACACCGACTGGATCTCCGTGGAGGAGATCGGCTGGGACCGCCTCTCCGGACGCTTCGTCGACAACGGGCTCCGGTTCATCCGCAGCATCTTCAAGCTGTACCCGTGGGAGTGGCTCACCACCGACCGCTTCGCCGACCACGTCCTCACCACCCTCGACAACGGCGGCGGCACCGGCACCACCCTGTGGATCGAGCCGGCCTGGAAGATGCTCCTCAGCAACAAGGCACTGCTGGCGATCCTCTGGGAGCTCTACCCCGACCACCCCAACCTCCTCCCGGCCCACCTCGACGGCCCCCGCGACCTGGCCACCACCACCGGCTGGGTGGCGAAGCCCCTCCTGGGCCGCGAGGGCGCGGGAGTGACCCTTCACGAGCCCGGCTCCGACCCGACCCCGCGCACCGACCCCTGCTGCTACCAACAACTGGCCCCCCTCCCCGACTTCGCCGGCAACCACGTGGTCCTGGGCGCATGGGTGGTGGAGAACGAGTCGGCGGGCCTGGGCATCCGCGAGTCGTCGGGCCTGGTGACGGACGAGTACGCCCGCTTCCTCCCCCACGTGATCCTGTAAACGGGACTGAGGGGGAGCGCCCCTCCAGGGGCGCGCGGCCGCGACTCGCACGACCGCCCGGCAGACGCGGTAGCCCGCATGGCGGACGCCACCCCCTGGCACCCCGTGCCACCCGGTACCCTGACGGCGGGCCGTGACTGGCGTGCAGGGATGGGAACAACCATCGGGAAGCGGCCCCGGACCCCTCGGGTCCGAAACATGTGCCGCGCGCCTGGGCCGCACCGTGAACGCCGAACGCCACGTCCGGAGGTCCCCATGTCAGCCCCCGAGCAGCCGCTCACCCCCGCTTCCACCGCTTACCGAGCCGCGCTCGACGTGATCCGCACCGTCGAGCCCCGCGTAGCCGACGCGATCACCCAAGAGGTCGCCGACCAGCGCGAGATGCTCAAGCTGATCGCCTCCGAGAACTACGCCTCCCCGGCCACCCTCCTCACGATGGGCAACTGGTTCAGCGACAAGTACGCCGAGGGCACCATCGGACGCCGCTTCTACGCCGGCTGCCGCAACGTCGACACTGTCGAGTCCCTCGCCGCCGAGCACGCCAAGGAACTCTTCGGCGCCCGCCACGCCTACGTCCAGCCGCACTCCGGCATCGACGCCAACCTGGTCGCCTTCTGGGCCGTCCTCGGCGCCCGGGTCGAGGTCCCCTTCCTGGAGAAGACGGGCGCCCGCCAGGTCAACGACCTCTCCGAGGCCGACTGGGCCGAGCTCCGCCAGGCCTTCGGCAACCAGCGCATGCTCGGCATGTCCCTGGACGCCGGCGGCCACCTCACCCACGGCTTCCGCCCGAACATCTCCGGCAAGATGTTCGACCAGCGTTCCTACGGCACCGACCCGGCCACCGGCCTCATCGACTACGAGGCCCTGCGCACCTCCGCCCGTGAGTTCAAGCCGCTGATCATCGTCGCCGGCTACTCCGCCTACCCCCGTCTGGTGAACTTCCGGATCATGCGGGAGATCGCCGACGAGGTCGGCGCCACCCTCATGGTCGACATGGCGCACTTCGCCGGTCTGGTCGCCGGCAAGGTCCTCACCGGAGACTTCGACCCGGTCCCGCACGCCCAGATCGTCACCACGACCACCCACAAGTCGCTGCGCGGCCCGCGCGGCGGCATGGTGCTGTGCGACGACTCCCTCAAGGACCAGGTCGACCGCGGCTGCCCGATGGTCCTCGGCGGCCCGCTCCCGCACGTCATGGCCGCGAAGGCCGTCGCCCTCGCCGAGGCCCGTCAGCCCGCCTTCCAGGACTACGCCCAGCGCATCGTCGACAACTCCCGCGCCCTCGCCGAGGGCCTGATGCGCCGTGGCGCCACCCTGGTCACCGGCGGCACCGACAACCACCTCAACCTGATCGACGTCGCCACCTCCTACGGCCTCACCGGCCGCCAGGCCGAGGCCGCCCTGCTCGACTCGGGCATCGTCACCAACCGCAACGCCATCCCCGCCGACCCCAACGGTGCCTGGTACACCTCCGGCATCCGCATCGGCACCCCCGCGCTGACCACGCGCGGTCTCGGCACGGCGGAGATGGACGAGGTCGCGGGCCTGATCGACCGGGTCCTGACGACGACCGAGCCCGGCACCACCAAGTCCGGAGCCCCCTCCAAGGCGGCCCACATCCTCGACGCGAAGATCGCCGACGAGGTCTCACGCCGCGCCACCGACCTGGTCGCCGGCTTCCCGCTCTACCCGGAGATCGACCTCGGCTGACCCAGCCGAGCCCAGCCCAGCCCTGCCTCGTACGGCGGTCCGGTCCCGCACCGGGCCGCCGTACGCGTGCTCAGGTGTCCAGCAGCTCCTGCCTCGGCCCCGAGCCGCGTTCCCGCCCACGGAGCAGCGGCAGCCGCCTCACCTGGGGCCCCAGCACCAGAGCCAGGCCTGCTCCGGCCACCACGCCCGGTATCGCCCACCACCAGTCGGTCCCGTCGTCCTTCACCGGTGCGGCGCGGGTCTCGGAGGGAGCCGCCACGGCCTGCTCCGCCTGCTCCGTCTCCCACGGCGCCGGGTAGATCCCCGAACCCGATCCGGTGCCCGTCCCCTCTCCCATCACCCCCATCGAGTACAGCAGTTTGTACAGGTCCGACGGGTCGGTGGCCCGGTGCCAGAGGCCGTTCGGCGTCTCGTTGAACCGCTCCGCCGTATGTATCCACGCGTCCTGGCCCGCCTCCGCCATGAGGATCCGGTCCACCCGCCACGGCGTCACGTCGTGCACCATCCACGTCACATTGATCAGCCGCTCCCTCGCCCGTATGTCCTCCGGCGGCCTCGCCCGCGTGCCCTTGCCGACCGGGCCGAGCAGCCGCTCCAACTCGCCGTACTCGCTGTCGGAGTAGTACACGGACGCCGTCTCCTCGCTCTCCGGCGACACCACCAGCGCGCTCGTCGGCCCGCCGGCGGAGGCGGGCGCCGCCCCCCACACCATCAGGGCCAACCCCGCCGCCAACGCGCCCAGCCCTGCCGTCAGTTGTCGAACCCTGCCCGTCCACCCACGCATCCGGACCCCCACTCGGCCGGTCGATCTCCGTACGGCCCGCCCACGGGCCGCCTGTCACTTCTGGTACACCGCCCGACCCGCCGGGGTTCCCACTCGGTCCGCCCCGATTCCGAGCATTTCTCCGGAAGCCCGGCCGCTACCGGCCGCCCGCCTCGCCGCCCGCCTCCTCGACCCCTTTCGCGATCTCCAGCGCCCGCGCCTTCGACGCCACCCCCTCCAGACGCAGCGTCACCCCGTCCGCGGCGGGACCTTCACCGCTCACCGCACCGTCATGCGGCCACAGCAGGGTCGGCCCGGCGGTGCGCTCCTTCCGGGTGAACCGGTGACCGTCCGGACCCACCAGCCAGAAGCTCAGCACATGCGGCCGCGGGAACCACAGGGCCGGATCGGTAACGGCGCCCTCCTCGTTTCGTCCACTCAGCGACAGATGCTGAGGCTGCTCGCGCACGCTCTTGACGAAGGCGAGGTCCAGGCGGCCCGGGAACTCGTCGAGCCGGATCGTCCGCCCGTCCTCCCGCCAGCACAGGCTCATCAGGAACCGCCCCCGAGGCAGCGCACCCACCGTCACCGCGTCCGGGACGCCCAGCGACTCCGGCACCACCGGCGCGAACCCGGCCCGCCGCTCCGCCTCGCCCAAGGACAGCGACCGCCCGCAGCCCGGCACCTTCGCCCCCGGCGAGGGCACCGCCGACGGGTCGTACCGCACCACGACCCCGCCGAAGCCGAACCAGTCGGTCACCGCCGCCCGCACCGGAGGCGTCAGCGTCAGCACCGTCAGCAGCCCGCACAGGGCCGCGACCAGCGACCGCCACCGCGCCCGGGCCCAGCCCCGCAGCCGCGCCCCGGCCCCCGGCGGCTCGGTGACCGGTACCGGCAGTTCCTCGGCGAGTATCCGCCCCAGCACCCTCTCGACCATCGACTCGGACCCCGCGGCCCCGTCCGGCCCGTCCAGGGACCGGCCGAAGGCCCGCAGCTCCTCCCGCAGCCGGGCGGCCTCGTCGTCGGACCGCTCACTCACGCCTCTCACCCCCTTCCCGGGGCCGGAAGTCCGGCAGCAGGCGCTCCAGCTTGCGCAGGGCGCGGTTCAGCCGCGACTTCACCGTGCCCCGGGGCCAGCCCAGGGCCTGGGCGGTCTCCCGCTCGTCCATCTCCAGCAGATAGCGGTAGGTGACGACCAGCCGGTGCTCCTCGCTCAGTTTCTCCAGCGCGGCCGCCAGCACCCCGCGGCGCTCCGACTCCAGCGTCGCCACCGCCGGATCGGCCGAGTCGGGTATCACCGGCTCCGCCTCCACCAGCGCCGCCTCCCGGCCGGCGAGCGTGTACCGCCGCATGGCGGCGCGCACTGTGTTCCTCGTCTCATTGGCCACGATCGACAGCAGCCACGGCCGGAACGCCATGTCGTCCCGGAACCGGCCCAGCGCGCAGTACGCCTTCACGAAGGCCTGCTGCACCACGTCCTCCGCGTCCGACCCCGCCCCGAGCGCGGCGGCCGCCCTGAGCGCGATGCCCGTATGGGCCCGCACCAGCTCCGCGTACGCCTCGGGCTCCCCGGCGCGTACGCGTGCGATCACCGCGGCCTCATCGGTGATGCGGCCCCCCTCCCGCGTCCTCACATTCTTGTTACACCGCCGGGGACGGATCGGTTCCCATCTGTTTCCGGTCAGTTCCGGACCGCCTCGCGGGACCTGAGAGAATGGTGGGCATGGCGACTGACCGACCCCGCGTGCTCTCCGGAATCCAGCCCACCGCAGGCTCGTTCCACCTCGGCAACTACCTCGGCGCCGTCCGCCAGTGGGTGGCCCTGCAGGAGACCCACGACGCGTTCTACATGGTCGTCGACCTGCACGCGATCACGGTCCCGCAGGACCCGGAGGAGCTGCGCGCCAACACCCGGCTCGCCACCGCCCAGCTGCTGGCCGCCGGTCTCGACCCGGACCGCTGCACGCTCTTCGTGCAGAGCCACGTGCCCGAGCACGCCCAGCTCGCCTGGGTCATGAACTGTCTCACCGGCTTCGGCGAGGCCTCCCGCATGACCCAGTTCAAGGACAAGTCCGCCAAGCAGGGCGCCGACCGCGCCTCCGTCGGACTGTTCACCTACCCGGTCCTCCAGGTCGCGGACATCCTGCTCTACCAGGCCGACGAGGTGCCGGTGGGCGAGGACCAGCGCCAGCACATCGAGCTCACGCGCGACCTCGCCGACCGGTTCAACGGCCGGTTCGGCGAGACGTTCACGATGCCGAAGCCGTACATCCTCAAGGAGACGGCGAAGATCTACGACCTTCAGGACCCGTCCATCAAGATGAGCAAGTCGGCGTCCACGCCGAAGGGCCTCATCAACCTCCTGGACGAGCCGAAGGCCACCGCCAAGAAGGTGAAGAGCGCGGTCACCGACACCGACACGGTGATCCGCTACGACGTCGTGGAGAAGCCCGGTGTGAGCAATCTCCTCACGATCCTGTCGACCCTCACCGGGACGGACGTCCCCGTCCTGGAGGAGCGGTACGCGGGCAAGGGCTACGGCGCGCTCAAGACGGACCTCGCCGAGGTCATGGTCGAGTTCGCGACCCCCTTCAAAGAGCGCACCCAGCAGTATCTGGACGACCCCGAGACGCTCGACTCGATCCTGGCCAAGGGCGCGGAGAAGGCGCGTGCCGTCGCCGCGGAGACCCTCGCGCAGGCGTACGACCGGGTGGGCTTCCTGCCGGCCAAACACTGATCCGCCGCACGGATCGCACCAGCGCCGGGCGGACGCCTCGCACCGGCGCTGAACCGGTCCACGCCCCCGGTCCGTACCACCGCACAGCGCTGCACATCACTCCGGTTGCGCCTGCCCGCATCCGGGTCGTGGTCGTACAGTCGATAACCGGGTGACCGTTTCCGCGGTCACCCGGTGCTCACCGCAGTTCCACCCGCCACGCTTCACCACCACAACGACAGGAGACGACGTGGGGACCGTAACGATCGGCGTGTCGATCGCGGTCCCGGAGCCTCACGGCAGCCGGCTTCAGCAGCTGCGCGCGGGCTTCGGCGACGCCGCGGCTCACGGTATCCCCACGCATGTCACCCTGCTCCCGCCGACGGAGATCGGCGACACCGACCTCGCGGCCGTCGAGGCGCATCTGAGCGAGATCGCCGCGGCCGCCCGCCCATTCCCCATGCGGCTGTCCGGTACCGGCACCTTCCGGCCCCTGACGCCGGTGGTGTTCGTCCAGGTCGTCGAGGGCGGCGCGGCGTGCGCCTGGCTGCAGAAGCGGGTCCGGGAGGCCTCCGGGCCGGTCCCGCGCGAGCTGCAGTTCCCGTACCACCCGCACGTCACCGTGGCGCACGGCATCGAGGAGGCGGCCATGGACCGCGCCTACGAGGACCTCGCCGACTACGAGGCCGCGTGGCCCTGCACCGGCTTCGCACTGTACGAGCAGGGCGCCGACGGGGTGTGGCGCAAACTGCGCGAGTTCCCCTTCGGCACGGCGGTGGTGCCGCCGCAGGGCGGGAGCGTGGACCGGGGATCCGTCTCCGCCCACTGACCCGCCGGCCGCGTCTCAGACCGGCAGCCGGCGGAACACCCCGCGCGGGAGATGCCGTAGCGCCGACATCACCACCCGCAGCGTGCCCGGCACCCACACGGTCTCCGCGCGGCGCCTCAAGCCCAGCTCCACGGCCGCCGCGACGGCCTCCGGGGTGGTGGCCAGCGGCGCCTCGGGGAGCCCCGCCGTCATCCGCGTACGGACGAACCCGGGGCGTACGACCATGACGTGCACCCCCGTGCCGTGGAGCGCGTCGCCGAGGCCCTGGGCGAAGGCGTCGAGGCCGGCCTTGCTGGAGCCGTAGATGAAGTTCGCGCGGCGGGCCCGCTCGCCGGCGACGGAGGACAGCACCACCAGGGAGCCGTGCCCCTGCGTCTGGAGCGCGCTCGCGCACACCAGGCCCGCCGAGACCGCGCCGGTGTAGTTGGTCTGCGCGACCCGTACCGCCGCCCCGGGGTCCCGTTCGTCGTGCGCCTGGTCGCCGAGGGTGCCGAAGGCGAGCAGCACCATGTCGACGTCGCCCTCGGCGAACACCTTGCCGAGCGCGTCCTCGTGGGCGTCGGGGTCGAGCGCGTCGAAGGCGACGGTGCGGACCTCGGCGCCGAGGTCGCGCAGGTGCGCGGCGGCCTCGTCCAGGCCGGGGGAGGGGCGGCCGGCCAGCCACACCGTGCGGGTGCGGCGGGCGATCAGCCGTCGCGCGGTGGCCAGCGCGATCTCGGACGTGCCGCCGAGGACGAGCAGGGACTGGGGGAGGCCGAAGGCGTCCTTCATGACGGCTCCTAGGGGGTGTCGTTCGGATCGTGCCTAGAGATGGAGGCGGCGGGCCAGGTCGGAGACGAACACCCCGCGCGGGTCGATGCGGGCGCGCAGCGCGCGGAAGTCGTCCAGGCGGGGGTACATGGCCGTGAGCAGCTCCGGGCGCAGCCGGGAGTCCTTGGCGAGGTAGACCCGCCCGCCGGCGCCGGCCACCTCCTCGTCGAGTTCGTCGAGGAAACCGCCGAGGCCGGGCAGGGACGCCGGAATGTCCAGGGCCAGCGTCCAGCCCGGCACGGGGAAGGACAGCCAGCCCGGGTCGGACCCCCCGAAGCGTTTGAGGACGGCGAGGAAGGACGGGCAGCGGCGCTCCGAGATCCGGCGCACGATCCGGCGCAGGGCGTCCTCCCGGCCGTGCCCGACGACGAACTGGTACTGCACGAAGCCGCCCCGGCCGTAGACCCGGTTCCAGTGCGGTACGCCGTCCAGGGGGTGGAAGAAGGCGGGGATCCGCTGGAGTTGCCCGGTCCGCGCGCGGGGCGCCTTGCGGTACCAGAGCTCGTTGAACAGTCCCACCGTGGTGCGGCTGAGCAGGCCCTCGGGGACGAAGGACGGGGCGGCCGGGAGCCGGGACGTGCGGAAGGAGAGGGGCTCCCCGCGGGTGCGGACGCGCCGGGGCAGGGCGTCCAGGGGGGCGTGGTCACCGCGCGTGAGCACCGCGCGTCCGGTGGCCCGGCCCCTGGCCAGCAGGTCGATCCAGGCGACCGAGTAGCGGTAGCGGTGGTCGGTGTCGGCGAGGCGGGCCATCAGGTCGTCGAGGTCGCCCGCGCGTTCGGTGTCGACGCACATCAGCGAGGTCTCGACCGGCAGCAGCCGGACCGTCGCGGTGAGGATCACCCCGGTCAGGCCCATGCCGCCCGCCGTCGCCTCGAACAGCGGCGTGCCCGGCACCACCGTACGGACCTGCCCGTCGGCGGTGAGCAGTTCCAGGGACAGCACATGGCGGGAGAAGGAGCCGGAGACATGGTGGTTCTTGCCGTGGATGTCGGCGCCGATCGCCCCGCCGACGGTCACATAGCGGGTGCCGGGCGTCACCGGCACGAACCAGCCGAGCGGCAGCAGCACCTCCATCAGCCGGTGCAGGGAGACGCCCGCGTCGCACAGCACGGTGCCGCCGTCGGCGTCGATCGCGTGCACCCGGTCCAGGCCCGTCATGTCGAGCACGGCACCGCCCGCGTTCTGCGCCGCGTCCCCGTAGGCCCGTCCCAGCCCCCGCGCGATGCCCCCGCGCGCGCCGCACTCCCGGACCGCGAGGGCGACCTCCTCGTACGTCCGCGGGCGG
This sequence comes from Streptomyces sp. NRRL WC-3626, assembly GCF_000718785.1. Taxonomy (GTDB): domain Bacteria; phylum Actinomycetota; class Actinomycetes; order Streptomycetales; family Streptomycetaceae; genus Streptomyces; species Streptomyces edwardsiae. Next base: position 22,230 of record NZ_JOCA01000031.1, read on the forward strand.
ATGAGCCGGGCGGCGGAGGGAGCGGTGCGGCCCCACCCCGTGACGGAAACGGTGTCGGCAGGCATGACGGTGACCGTATCGCCCCTATGTGACTGGTTGGTTTTGAAACGTCAATCCCGTCCCCGAAACGGGTGATTAATGGGATGTCGCACCATAGGGGCGGGAGTTCCGCCCGCCCGGGGGTGAACAGTGGGTCCACATGGACCACCTCCACGACCGCCCCCAGGGGCCGTACGGCATGGACCACCGGATCGTCTCGGCCCTCAGGGCGTACGGCGCCGACCCCCGCGTGGCCGGTGCCGCGCGGGTCCTGTCCTGGGCCGGGGAGCACGGGGCGGTGTGGCTCGTGACGGGGATCGCCGGTGCCGTCGTGGACCGGCCGCGGCGCGGCGCCTGGCTGCGCGGCACCGTGCTCACCGCGGGCGCCCACGCCGCCGGCTCGCTGGTGAAACGGGTCGTGCGCCGCCCCCGCCCCACGCATGTCGAGCCGTTGGTCGGCACGGTCGGCCGGCATTCCTTCCCCAGCTCGCACGCCACCTCCGCGGCGGCCGCCGCCGTCGCCTTCGGCACGCTGGGCTCGCGCGCGGTGCCCCCGCTCGCCGCCGCCGTGTGCGTGTCCCGGCTGGTGGCCGGCGTGCACTACCCGTCGGACGTGGCGGCCGGCGCCGCCCTGGGCGCGCTGACGGCCCGTCTCGGCGCCCGCTGGATGGCGGGAGGCCGGGCATGACCCTGCTGCGCGAGCGCGTCGACCGGCGGCAGGCCGCCCCGCCCGGCCGGGGCGGCGGCCTGCTCACGGGCCTCCTGCTGACCGCACGGCCCAAACAGTGGGTCAAGAACGTGCTGGTGATCGCCGCCCCGGCCGCCGCCGGCGAACTGTTCACCCGCGGCACGCCGACCCGGCTCGCCCTGGTCTTCGTCCTGTTCACCGCCTGCGCCGCCGCCGTCTACCTGGTCAACGACGCGCGCGACGCCGAGGCCGACCGCGCCCACCCGGTCAAGTGCCGCCGCCCGGTCGCCGCCGGCCGGGTCCCCGTACCGGCCGCCTACGCCGCCGGGATCATCCTCGGCGTCCTCGCCCCCGTGGCCGCCGCCCGGCTGTGCCCGCCGGAGGTCGCCGCGCTGCTGACCGCCTACCTGGTCATGCAACTGGCGTACTGCGTCCGCCTCAAGCACGTCCTCGTCGTCGACCTCGCCGTCGTCACCACCGGCTTCGTGATGCGCGCGGTGATCGGCGGACTCGCCCTCGGCATCCCGCTGTCCCGCTGGTTCCTCATCACCGCCGGATTCGGCGCGCTGTTCATGGTCGCCGCCAAGCGCTACTCCGAGGCCGTGCAGATGACCGGGAAAGCGGGTGCCACGCGCGCGCTGCTCACCGAGTACACCACCGGCTACCTCCGCTTCGTGTGGCAGCTCGCCGCCGGCGTCGCCGTCCTCGGCTACTGCCTGTGGGCCCTGGAGGAGGGCGGTGTGCCGCACACGAGCGTGCTGCCCTGGCGGCAGCTGTCCGTGGTCGCGTTCGTCCTCGCCGTCCTGCGCTACGCCGTCTTCGCCGACCGGGGGACCGCGGGCGAACCCGAGGACGTGGTGCTGGGCGACCGCGCCCTCGCCGTCATCGGTCTGGTCTGGGCGGCCATGTACGCCCTGGCGGTGGCCGACTGGTGAGCCCCCGTTCGCGTGAGCTCCTCGGCTTCGCCACAGCCGGACTCCTCGCCTACGCCGCCGACCTCGCCCTCTTCACGTATCTGCGCGGTCCCGCCGGACTCGGCCCGCTCACCGCGAAGGCCCTCTCCTTCCTCGTCGGCTGCACCGTCGCCTATGCGGGCAACGCGCATGGCACCTACCGCGGCACACGCGTGCGCGGCCCCCGCCCCTACGCCCTGTTCTTCGCGGTCAACCTCGCCGGCGCCGCCGTACAACTGCTGTGTCTGGCCGTCAGCCACTACGGGCTCGGCCTCACCTCGCAGCGCGCGGACACCGTCTCCGGCGCGGTCGTCGGCATGGCCCTCGCCACGGTCGTCCGGTTCTGGGGCACCAGGACATTGGTCTTCCGCAACGGGGGCAGAGTCGGGTCATGGACTGGCTGAAAAGGCTTCCGGTCGTCGGACCGTGGACGGCGCGGCTGATGCTCACGCACGCGTGGCGGTCGTACGAGCGGCTGGACCGGGTGCACTGGGCGCGGCTGGCGGCCGCGATGACGTTCCGGAGCTTCGTCGCGCTGTTCCCGCTGCTCACCGTGGCGGCCGCGATCGGCGCCGCCACACTCAGCGAGGCACGGCAGGACGCCCTGCAGGACAAGATCACCGATCAGGTGCCCGGCATCTCCGACCAGCTGAACGTCGGCGAACTGGTGGACAACGCCGGCACCGTCGGCCTCATCGCCGGTGCCGTGCTGCTGTTCACCGGTGTCAGCTGGGCCGGCTCCATGCGCGAATGCCTGCGCGCGGTGTGGGAGCTGCCCGACGAGGAGGAGAACCCCGTCCTGCGCAAGGGCAAGGACCTGGGCATCCTCGTCGGGCTCGGCGGAGCGGTCGTGATCACCCTGATCGTCTCCACCGTCGCCTCCGCGCTGGTCGGCCGGATCAGCGACGCCATCGGGCTGGAGAAGGGCGGCTGGGGCGGCGTCGTCCTGCACATCGCGGCGTTCACCGTCGCCGTCGGCGCCGACTTCCTGCTCCTGCTGTACGTCCTCACCCTGCTGCCCGGCGTCGAACCCGCCCGGCGCCGCCTGATCGTCGCCGCGCTCACCGGCGCGGTCGGCTTCGAACTGCTGAAGCTGCTGCTCAGCGGCTATATGCAGGGCGTGGCCACGAAGAGCATGTACGGCGCCTTCGGCGTCCCCGTGGCCCTGCTGCTGTGGATCAACTTCACCGCGAAACTGGTGCTGTTCTGCGCCGCCTGGACGGCGACGCCGGGCAAGGAGGACGAGGCCCCCGACCTCACGGACGCGAACGGCGGCGCACCAGGTCCGGCAGCGGCCAGCGTCGGTTGACCAGGAACGCGCCGCCCGCGAGCAGCACGACCACGCCGCCCGCGATGCCCAGCGCGACGCCCGCGCCGTCGGTGCCGTCGCCCGAGGCGGCACTCGCGACCGGCTTCGACCCGCCGGCCGCGGCACCGCCCGCCTGACCGGGCGACGCGGACGGGCCCGGCTGCGCGTCGGCCTTCTCCGCGCTCCTCGGCGCCACCAGCTCACCCACCGGCTCGACCTTGCCGGCCGCCTTGAAGCCCCAGTCGAAGAGCTTCGCGGTCTCCTTGTAGACCTCGTTGCTCTCGCTCTTCTGCGGGTTCATCACCGTGACGAGCAGGACCTTGCCGTCCCGCTCGGCGACACCGGTGAAGGTGGCGCCGGCGTTGGTGGTGTTGCCGTTCTTCACACCGGCTATGCCCTGGTAGACCGGCACGTCGAAGTCGCCTGCCAGCAGCCGGTTGGTGTTCTGGATCTCGAAGGACTCGCGGACCTTCTTGCCCTTCTTGTTCTTCTTCGTCTCACCCGGGAACTTCGCCCTGACCGTCGAGCAGTACTCGCGGAAGTCCTTCTTCTGCAGTCCGGAACGGGCGATCAGCGTCAGGTCGTACGCGGACGACACCTGCTTCGGGGCGTCGTAGCCGTCGGGGCTGACCACGACCGTGTCGAGCGCCTGGAGCTCCTGGGCGTGCGCGTTCATGTCGTCGACGGTGTCCTCGATGCCGCCGTTCATCGCCGACAGGACGTGCACCGCGTCGTTGCCGGAGCGCAGGAAGACACCCCGCCACAGGTCGTGGACGGTGTAGGTCTCGTCCTCCTTGATGCCGACCATGCTGGAACCCGAGCCGATCCCGGCCAGGTCCGACGGCACGACCTTGTGCTCCGTCGTCTTCGGCCACTTCGGCAGCAGCGTGTCGGCGAACAGCATCTTCAGGGTGCTCGCCGGGGCCAGCCGCCAGTGCGCGTTGTGCGAGGCGAGGACCTCGCCCGACTCGGCGTCGGAGACGATCCAGGAGCGGGCCGACAGCCCCTTCGGCAGTACCGGCACCCCGCTCGCCAGGTTGACCTGCGTCCCCGGCTGCGCGAGCCGGGCACCGCCCACGACGGACATCTTCGCCGGGGGAGTAGCCGTGGGACTCGTCGACGGCTTGGGGGCCGCGAGCGCGACGGGTGACGTCAGCGCGGTGGACAAGAGGACGGCGGAAGCGATCAGCAGCGGTCGCCTGGCGGTGTTCTTGGGTGCGGGCACGGTCGGAAACGTACATGCCATGTCCGGTGGAGTCCCGGGCAGGTCCCCACCCCGGGCAAGGATCCGGACACCGGACGGTGATACTGGGGGAATGAAGCTCAGCCGCCCCGTCTCCTGGTTCCTGCTCGCCTTCGGGGTGTGGAGCTGGGTCATCTGGGTCACTTTCGTCAAGAACCTGGTCAAGGACAGCAGTGGACTCGCGTTCGAGAACGGGCACCCGACGGCGTACTTCTTCGTTCATCTGACGCTTGCCGTCGTCTCCTTCGTATGGGGGACGGTCATCGGGGGCATCGGGTTGCGCGGACTGCGCGCACTGAGCCGGACGTCACGCACGTCCTGACCGGGAACAGGGGAACTGCGCCTCGTGGCCATCGTTTTCGTACTCATCGCGCTACTGGTCGTGGCCGTCCTGGTGACGGGCAACTGGTACGTGTGGCGGCGTCTGTTCCGGGACACCACGAGAGGGCCGGGCGCGGTGCGCCGCGCGGGCGCCGTCGTGATGGCCGGCGGCTGGGCGCTGACCGTGGGGGCCCTTGTCGCCGAGCGTGGCGGGGCGCCGTTCTGGCTGCAGCAGGTGCTGGCCTGGCCGGGGTTCCTGTGGCTGGCGCTCGCGTTGTATCTGCTGCTGGCGGTGCTGGCCGGTGAGCTGGTGCGGCCGGTGCTGCGGCGGGTGCTGGAGCGGCGGGCGCGGACGGCCGCGGAGGTGCCGGCGCCGGCGACGGCACCGGCACCTGCCGAGCCGATAGCGGCGGGGGCGGGGGCTGCGCCGAGTGCGGTGACCGCCTCCGGTGACGAGGGCGACGGCTCCGGTCCGCAGGTGTCCGCCGCTCCCTCTCGGCGGCTGTTCGTCTCCCGCGTGGTCGGCGGGGCCGCCGCCGCGGCGGCCGTGGGGACGGTCGGCTACGGGACGTACGGCGTGCTGCGGGGGCCGAGCGTGAAGCGGGTCACCGTGCCGCTCGCCAAGCTTCCCCGCGCGGCGCACGGGTACCGGATCGCCGTGGTCAGCGACATCCATCTCGGGCCGGTGCTCGGGCGCGGCTTCGCGCAGAAGGTCGTCGACACGATCAACTCCACCCAGCCGGATCTGATCGCCGTCGTCGGGGACCTGGTGGACGGGAGCGTCAAGGATCTCGGTCCGGCGGCGGCTCCACTGGCGCAGCTGCGGGCGCGCGACGGGGCGTTCTTCGTCACCGGTAACCACGAGTACTTCTCCGGGGCCGAGCAGTGGGTCGAGGAGGTGCGGCGGCTGGGGCTGGTTCCGCTGGAGAACGCGCGTACGGAGTTGCCGTACTTCGATCTGGCGGGGGTGAACGATGTCGCCGGTGAGAGTGAGGGGCAGGGGCCGGACTACGCGAGGGCGCTGGGGGACCGGGATCAGGGGCGGGCTTGTGTGCTGATGGCTCATCAGCCGGTGCAGATCCATGATGCGGTGGATCATGGGGTGGATCTGCAGCTGTCCGGGCATACCCATGGGGGGCAGTTGTTTCCCGGGAATCTGGTGGCGGGGCTTGCGAATCCGACGCTGGCGGGGTTGGAGCGGTATGGCGATACGCAGCTGTATGTGAGCCGGGGGGCCGGGGCCTGGGGGCCGCCTACTCGGGTGGGAGCGCCGTCGGACATCACGGTGATCGAGCTGGCCTCCCGCCAGGCCTGAGCGCGCGTTGACGTGGGGCGGGGGCGGGTTGCGCGGCCCGGCGTCTGCGGGGTGCCGTCGCGCCCACCCGTGCCGCCCTGCGGCACGATTGCCCGCGGTTGCGGGGGGGCCGGGTTGTGCGGTCCGGGGGTTGCGGGGTGCCGTCGCGCCTACCTGTGCCGCCTTGCGGCACGATTGCCCGTAGTTACGACGCTTGGCGTGATTGCCCGCGGTTGCGGTGTTTGGTGTGATGGTCCGCGGTTGCCGTGCGTGGTGGGATGGGCGGCGGTTACGGTGTGGGGTGGGGCGGTAGCGTTACCGTTACCGTCAGGCCCTTGTCGGGGGCCGTGTCCACCTCGACCTCGCCTCCGTGTGCTCGCGCGACGCCCTGCACGATCGCCAGGCCCAGTCCGCTGCCCGCGCCTCCGCCCGCCCGGAAGAAGCGGTCGAACACGCGGGCCGCGTCCTCCGGTGCGAGGCCGGGGCCCTCGTCCGCCACGCACAGGCGTACCGCTCCGTCGTCCCCCCGGCCCACCCCCAGCCGTACCGGCACCTCCGCCGGCGTGTGCGTGCGCACGTTGCCCAGCAGGTTCCCCAGTACCTGCCGCAGCCCCGCCTCGTCCGCCCGCACCAGCACCGAACCCTCCGCCTCCACGGACACCGCCCGCTCTGGCTGCTGCACCCGCAGATCCTCCGCCGCGTCCCGCACCAGCCGGCACACGTCCACGTTCCGCAGCCGCAGTTCGGGACGCTGGTCGAGCCGGGCCAGGACCAGGAGTTCGTCGACCAGCCGCCCCATCCGGTCGGACTCCGCGATCATCCGGTCCCAGGCCCGCTTCCGCTCCGTGGGCTCCCGCAGCATCCCCCGGTCGTACAGCTGGAGATAGCCGCGTATCGCGGCCAGCGGAGTGCGCAGCTCGTGCGAGGCGTCCGCGACGAACCTCCGCAGCTGCGCCGCGCTCCGCTCGCGCGTGCGATACGCCGACTCCACCTGCTGCAGCATCGAGTTGAGCGCCAGCCGCAGCTGCTCCACCTCCAGGATCGGATCCCTGCTGGACGGCACCCGCCGGGTCAGATCGCCCTCCGCGATCGCCGACGACGTCTCCACCATGTCCTCCAGCGGCCGCATCCGCCGCCGAACGCTGAACATGGTCAGACAGGCCAGCAGCAGCAACAGCAGTGTGCCGATGGCCAGATCGAACTTGACCGCCTTGGCGACCCCCTCGTGCACCGCCTCCGTGGAGGTGGCGATCAGGATGTACGTGCCGTCCGCGAGCCGCGTCGCGGTCACCCGGTAGGCGGCGCCGCGCACGGTGACGTCGTGCGGCTCCGGGTCCTTGAGCAGGGTGCGCGCGTCGCCGACCGTCTCCGCCAGGTCGCGCTGTGCCTGCGTGGGTGCGAAGCCGAGGACGCCGACCGGCTTCCCCCGGCCGTCCACGGCGGCGAAGATCGAGTCCGGGTCGTCCTCACGGTTCCAGTCCGGGTCCACCCGGTCCCGGAAGAAGCTCAGCACGCTCAGCGAGTCGATCTGCCGCAGCGTCAGCTCCGACCCGCCGAGCGAGTCACGCGTGCGGGTCAGTTCCGTGTCGATCTGGTCCAGCAGGTAGTAGCGCATGCCCATCACGCTCACCGCGGTCGCCGCCACGATGCCGAGGGCCAGCAGCACCACGTTCGCCAGTGTGAGCGCGCCGCGCAGCGAGTGGATTCCGCGCCGGGGGCCCCGGTTCCGGATCGGGAGCCTCATGTCAGGCCGTATCCGACACCGCGCCGGGTGGTGATCACCGGCGCGCCCAGGGTCTCGAGCTTGCGCCGCAGATAGCTGATGTACGTCTCGACGACGGTCGACTCGGCGGGGGCGTGCTCGTACTGCCAGACATGGCGCAGCAGTTGGTCCTTCGGCACGATCCGGCCGCCGTTGCGCACCAGGAACCGCAGCAGCGCGTACTCGGTGGGGGTGAGCTCCACCGAACGGCCCCCGCGGCGCACCGAGTACGTCGTCTCGTCCAGCTCCAGATCGCCGTGGCGCAGCGGCGCCCGCTGCGGAAGGACGTCGGCGGGGCGGGTGCGGCGCAGTACGGCGGTGATCCGGGCGACGACCTCGTCGATGTTGAACGGCTTGGTGATGTAGTCGTCGCCGAAGCCGAGCGCGCCCACGATCTCGGCGGGCGCGTCCCGCGCGGTGAGGAAGACCAGAGCCAACTCGGGCCTTCGGGCACGCAGTTCGTGGCCGAGGGCGCGGCCGTCGCCGTCCGGCAGCATGATGTCGAGCAGGGCGCAGTCGGGACGGGTGTGCTCGGTCAGGGCGAGCGCCTCGCGGACCGTGCCCGCCGTCATGACCTCGAAGCGGTGGAAGCGCAGGGCGATGGCGAGGACGTCCGCGATGCTCTCCTCGTCCTCCACGACCAGCACGGTGCCGGGAGCTGTCATGCCTCCAGTATCGGCGCGACTCCCCGCCGTCGCCCGGGTCTTCCCTTTGGAGTTCCTTGAGAGTCCCGCGCCGGCCGTGTTCCCGCGCGGGTGCCGCCGCCGATCCTGCTGTGCAGGACCTGGGGGACCGACCGAGCGACAAGGAGCGGGACAGTGGCGGTATTGGCACGCTGGTGCTATCGGCATCGGCTGGTGGTCCTGTTGGTGTGGGTGGGGGCGCTGCTCGGACTGGGGGTTGCGGCGAGCGGCGCGGGCACGAACTACGCGAACGTCTTCTCGCTGCCGGACACCGACTCCAAGCGGGCGTACGACCTGATGGAGAAGGCGTTCCCGGAACGCTCCGGCGACACCGACACCGTGGTGTGGAAGGTCGGCGAGGGGTCCGTACGGGACGACTCCGTACGGTCCCGGATCGAGCCGGCGCTGGAGGAGATCGGGCGCATGGCGGGGGTCGGCGCGGTCTCCGGACCGTACGGCGAGCAGGGCGCCGCGCAGATCAGCGAGGACGGGCGGATCGCGTACGCGCAGGTCACGTTCGCCGAGCAGGCCGACGCCGTACCGAAGGAGCTGGTGCAGGACGTCGTCGACACCGCGCAGGACGCGGAGCGTGACGGGCTGGAGGTGGAGCTGGGCGGCCAGGCCATCACCCGGGTCCAGGAGCCGCCCACCGGTACGGCCGAGCTGGTCGGCGTCCTGGCCGCCGCGATCGTGCTGTTCGTGGCCTTCGGGTCGCTCTTCGCGATGCTGCTGCCGATCGTGGTCGCCGTCTTCGGCGTCGGCACCGGCCTGTTCGGCACCCAGCTGATCAGCCATGTCACCGACGTCCCCGAACTCGCCTCGCTGCTGTCCACGTTGATCGGGCTGGGCGTCGGCATCGACTACGCCCTGTTCATCGTCACCCGGCACCGGCGCGGCATCCTGCGCGGCGCCGACCCGGAGGAGGCCGCGGTCACCGCTCTCAACACCTCGGGGCGCGCCGTGCTGTTCGCGGGCGGCACGGTGTGCATCGCGCTCGCCGGAATGCTGGTGACGAACCTGCGGTTCCTGGACGGTGTCGTCATCGGCACCTCGCTGACCGTCGTCCTGAGCGTGCTCGCCGCCGTCACACTGCTGCCCGCGCTCCTCGGACTGCTCGGCCCCCGGGTGCTCAGCCGCCGCCAGCGCCGCCGGCTCGCCGCGGCCGGCCCGCAGACCGAGGCCGTGAGCGGTCTCGCCGCCCGCTGGTCCGCCGGTGTCCAGCGCCGCCCGCGGACGGTGGCCGTCGTCGCCGTCGCCCTGATGGCGGCGCTCGCGATCCCGCTGCTGTCATTGCGCCTGGGCACCGTGGACCAGGGCAACGACGAGGCCTCCACGACCACCAGGAAGGCCTACGACCTGCTCGCCGAGGGCTTCGGGCCCGGCTTCAACGGGCCGCTCCAGGTGGTGGTGGACGGGGAGGCGTCCGACGGTCTGGTGACCGTCCTGGAGAAGACCGACGGTGTCGCCGCGGTCGCCGCCGTGCCGCCCGCGAACGGGGTCAGCGTCATCCAGGTGGTGCCCACCACCTCACCGCAGGACGTGGAGACCGACCGGCTCATCGACACCCTGCGCGACGACGTCCTCCCGGAGGCGGGTGTCCAGGGCCATGTCGGCGGCGTGACCGCCGTGTCCAAGGACTTCGCGACGGTGACCGGTGACCGGCTGCCGCTGTTCATCGCCACCATCATCGGGCTCGGCTTCCTGCTTCTGCTGCTCGCGTTCCGTTCCCTGGTGGTGCCGCTGACGGCCGCCGTGATGAACCTCCTCGCGGCGGCGGCCTCCTTCGGCGTCCTCGTCGCGATCTTCCAGTGGGGGCACGGCCTCGAACTGCTGGGCCTCGGCAAGGAGGGCCCCATCGCGGCGTTCCTGCCGATCATCATGCTGTCGCTGCTGTTCGGGCTCTCCATGGACTACCAGGTGTTCCTGGTGAGCCGGATGCACGAGGAGTGGGTGCACACCCGCGACAACGCCCGCGCGGTGCGCGTCGGCCTCGCGGAGACCAGCCGCGTCATCAACTCCGCCGCCCTGATCATGGTCTGCGTCTTCCTCGCCTTCGTGCTCAGCGGGGACTACGGCGCGGCCATGGCGGGTGTCGGGCTGGCCGCCGCGGTCGCCCTGGACGCGTTCATCCTCCGTACGGCGCTGGTGCCGGCCGTGATGCATCTGCTCGGGAAGTCCAACTGGTGGCTGCCCGCCGGACTGGAGAAGCGGCTGCCGCATCTCGCGGTCGAGCCGGGGGAGGACGCCCCGGAGCCCGAGCCGGTCCCGGGCGGACCCTCCTCCGTCGTCCACGGCTTCGTCCGCGCCGCCGACGGGGAGGCCGTCGAGGGTGCCGCCGTCACCCTGCTGACGTCGGGCGGACGCCAGCTGGACCGAGTGGTCTCCCTCGCGGACGGCGCGTACATCGTCGCCGTACCGGCTCCGGGTACCTATCTGCTCGCGGTCACGGCGAGTGCGTTCGGCTCGCGCGCGGCCCAGGTGACCGTCGCGGACGGGCCGCTGGTGCACGACGTGGAGCTCACGCCCGGTGAGGTGGACGCCGTCAACTGACGGGGTCGGGGCGCTCGTCGCCGGCGGGCGCCCCCTTCTCCTTCTTCGCCGGGTCCGGGAGCGCCTTGGTCATGCCGGGCAGGAACTCCGTGAACAGTTCGTGCACTTCGCGCACCAGCGGCCGCAGCACCCGGAAACGGGCCAGGGAGATGCCGCGCGCGGTGATCCGGGCGCCGCGTTCGGCGAGCCGGTAGCTGCGCTCACGGCCCTTGGTGCGGTCGAAGATCCAGTACAGGACCAGGCCCATCTGCGACAGCCACATCAACTCGGGCAGGATGTCCCGCAGTTCGTCGGGCACCTTCGTCTTCGTGCCCGCGAGCACCGAACGGTGGACGCTGATCGCCTCCACGCGCGCGTGCTCCGACTCGGGGGAGAAGGGGCTGAGCGGGCTGTCCGGGTCGGCGGCGTTCTTGAAGAACTGCACCGCGAACTCGTGGTACGGCGTCGCGATGTCCAGCCACGCCTTCAGCACGCCCGCCAGCCGCGCCTCCAGGTCGGTCTCCCGGCGCAGGACCTCCCGGGCCGCCACCTGGTGCTCGGCGGCGATCCGGTCGTAGAAGCCCTGGATCAGGTGTTCTTTGCCCTCGAAGTAGTAGTACGCGTTGCCGACGGAGACCCCGGCCTCCTTGGCGATGGCCCGCATGGTCGTCTTGTCGTACCCGCGCTCCTGGAACAGCCGCATGGCCGTCTCCAGGATCAGGGCGCGGGTCTGCTCGGACTTGCTGAGGGTGGCGCCGTCGTCGGGGCCGTCGTTCTTCACGGGCACGGAAGGAGCCTAACGCCAGCGGGAGGCGGGCCTACGGTGCGGTGCAGGTGCCCGCCTCGCAGTCCGGCGGGGTGTAGTTCCAGCCGTCGCGCGGATCGTACGTCCACCCGTCACCCCTGCGGTACACGCTCCCGCCCCACCCGGACCGGACCCCGCGCCACTTGGCGGCGGCCAGCACCGCGCCCTTGGCGAGCCGCAGGCCGGACGGGGTGCTCAGCCGGTGGGCGAGGCGCCGGTACTCGCGCAGCGCCCACAGGGTGACGATCCAGGCGTGGGCTCCCCGGTACACCTGCCCGGCGTCCCCCACGACGGTGATCTCCTCCAGCGTGGAGCGGTGGTCGAGGCCGGGGAAGCGGGCCCGCGCCTCCTCCGACGCGGCCGGGATGGGCTCCAGGGGCACCAGCTGCGGCTGGCGCACCAGCCAGTCCCGTACGAAGGCGCACAGGGAGCAGTCGGCGTCGTACAGCACGGTGAGCCGGCGGACCGGGACGCGCACCGCGCCCCGGCCCCGGACGGTGGCCGTCACGCCGCTCACACCCCGGCCGTGGGGGCCGCCCAGCCCTGCGGCGGCACCGGCGGAACCTGCTCGCGCTCCATCATCCCGCGCCGCCGGATCTTGTTGAGCACCCACACGTTGCCCAGGTGCATCACACCGAGCACCAGCAGCACCACGCCGAGCTTGGTCGACAGGGCCTCGAAGATGCCGCGCGTGTCGGTGATCGTGTCGTCGTCGCTCAGGTACAGCGCGACGAAGCCGAGGTTCACGAGATAGAAGCCGACCACGAGGAGGTGGTTGACGGCGTCGGCGAGCTTCTCGTTCCCGTGCAGCACGTCGGACAGGAAGATCCGCCCGTTCCTGCTGAGCGTACGAGCCACCCACACGGTCAGCCCGATGCTGACGACGAGGTAGATGACATAGGCGATGACAGTACGGTCCATGCCCCCCAGCCTTTCTTGAACGCGTTCAAAACGCTGACAGGGGAGACTCTAGACCCTTCTTTTGAACGTGTTCAACTCCAGGGTGGGGTGTGCTGCGTCACGGAACACCGTCACGGAATGCCGAAGGGCCCCGTCTCCGGTGGAGACGGGGCCCTACGGCCGTGCGGCGGGGTGGGTCAGAAGCGGCGGGTGATCAGTGCGCGCTTCACTTCCGCGATCGCCTTCGTCACCTCGATGCCACGGGGGCAGGCGTCGGTGCAGTTGAAGGTGGTGCGGCAGCGCCAGACGCCGTCCTTGTCGTTGAGGATCTCCAGGCGCTGTTCGCCGGCCTCGTCGCGCGAGTCGAAGATGAAGCGGTGCGCGTTGACGATCGCGGCCGGGCCGAAGTACTGGCCGTCGTTCCAGAACACCGGGCACGAGGACGTGCACGCGGCGCACAGGATGCACTTGGTCGTGTCGTCGAAGCGCGCGCGGTCCTCGGCGGTCTGCAGGCGCTCGCGCGTCGGCTCGTTGGTCTCCTTCGTGATCAGGAAGGGCATCACGTCCCGGTACGCCTGGAAGAACGGCTCCATGTCCACGACCAGGTCCTTCAGGACCGTCAGGCCCTTGATGGCCTCGACCGTGATCGGCTTCTCGGGGTTGATGTCCTTGATCAGCGTCTTGCAGGCCAGACGGTTCTTGCCGTTGATCCGCATGGCGTCGGAGCCGCAGATGCCGTGGGCGCAGGAACGGCGGAAGGTGAGCGTGCCGTCCAGATCCCACTTGATCTTGTGCAGCGCGTCGAGGACGCGCTCCTTCGGGTCGATCTCCAGCTGGAAGTCTTCCCAGACCGCCTCGGCGGAGACCTCCGGGTTGAACCGGCGGATCCGCATGGTGACGGTGATGTACGGGGAGTCGGCGAAACCGGGCTCGGGGGAACCGGCCGCGTCCGCCTTGTCCAGAACAGGGGTAGCCATCAGTACTTACGCTCCATCGGCTGGTAGCGGGTCTGGACGACCGGCTTGTAGTCCAGACGGACGGTCTCGGTGCCGTCGGCGCCGACCTCGCGGTACGCCATCGTGTGACGCATGAAGTTGACGTCGTCGCGGTTCGGGTAGTCCTCGCGGTAGTGACCGCCGCGGGACTCCTTGCGGGCCAGCGCCGAGACGGCCATGACCTCGGCCAGGTCGAGCAGGTTGCCCAGCTCGACGGCCTCGAGGAGGTCGGTGTTGAACCGCTTGCCCTTGTCCTGGATGGCGACGTTCTTGTAGCGCTCGCGCAGCTCGGCGATCTTCTCGACCGCCGTCTTGATCGTCTGCTCGGTGCGGAACACCATGACGTTGGCGTCCATGGTCTCCTGCAGCTCCCGGCGGATGGTGGCCACCCGCTCGGTGCCGGTGGAGGTCCGCAGCCGCTCGATCTGCTCGACGACCAGGGACTCCGGGTTCTCCGGCAGCTCGACGAAGTCGGCCTTCTGGGAGTACTCCGCCGCCGCGATACCGGCCCGCTTGCCGAACACGTTGATGTCCAGCAGCGAGTTGGTGCCCAGCCGGTTGGCGCCGTGCACGGAGACACAGGCGACCTCGCCGGCCGCGAACAGACCCGGTACGACGGTGGTGTTGTCGAGGAGCACCTCACCCTCGACGTTCGTCGGGATGCCGCCCATCGCGTAGTGCGCGGTGGGCTGGATCGGGATCGGGTCCGTGTACGGCTCGATACCGAGGTACGTCCGCGCGAACTCCGTGATGTCGGGCAGCTTGGCGTCCAGCTGCTCCGGTGGGAGGTGCGTGAGGTCCAGGTAGACGTGGTCGCCCTCGGGACCGCAGCCGCGGCCCTCGCGGATCTCCGTGTAGATGGAGCGGGAGACGACGTCACGGGACGCGAGGTCCTTCATGACCGGCGCGTACTTCTCCATGAAGCGCTCGCCGTCCTTGTTGCGCAGGATGCCGCCCTCACCGCGGGCGCCCTCCGTCAGCAGGATGCCCATGCGCCAGATGCCGGTCGGGTGGAACTGGAAGAACTCCATGTCCTCCAGCGGCAGCCCGCGCCGGTACACGGCCGCCTGGCCGTCACCCGTCAGCGTGTGCGCGTTCGACGTCACCTTGAAGAACTTGCCGGTGCCGCCGGACGCGTAGATCACGGACTTCGCCTGGAAGACGTGGATCTCACCGGTCGCCAGCTCGTACGCCACCACACCGGCGGACTTCTTGACGCCGTCGACCTCGGTGATCAGCTGGTCCAGGACGTAGAACTCGTTGAAGAACTCCACACCCTCCTTGACGCAGTTCTGGTACAGCGTCTGGAGGATCATGTGACCGGTGCGGTCGGCCGCGTAGCAGGACCGGCGGACCGGCGCCTCGCCGTGGTTACGGCTGTGACCGCCGAAGCGGCGCTGGTCGATGGTGCCGTTCGGCGTGCGGTTGAACGGCAGGCCCATCTTCTCCAGGTCGAGGACCGAGTCGATGGCCTCCTTCGCCAGGATCTCGGCGGCGTCCTGGTCGACCAGGTAGTCACCGCCCTTGACCGTGTCGAACGTGTGCCACTCCCAGTTGTCCTCCTCCACGTTGGCCAGCGCGGCGGCCATGCCGCCCTGCGCCGCGCCCGTGTGGGAACGCGTGGGGTAGAGCTTGGTCAGGACGGCGGTGCGGCTGCGCTTCGTCGACTCGATGGCCGCGCGCATGCCGGCGCCACCGGCGCCGACGATGACGGTGTCGTACTTGTGTACCTTCATGATTTTCGCAGCCCCGTGCCTAGCGGATGTTCGGGTCGAAGGTGAAGATCACCAGCGTGCCCAGCAGGATGGTGAACACCGTGGCGGTGTAGAGCAGGCCCTTGAGCCACAGCCGGGTGTTCGGACGCTCCGCGTAGTCGTTGATGACCGTGCGCAGGCCGTTCGTGCCGTGCAGCATCGCCAGCCACAGCATCAGCAGGTCCCAGACCTGCCAGAACGGCGAGGCCCAGCGGCCCGCCACGAAGGCGAAACCGATCTTGGAGACGCCGCCGTCGAGGACGAGCTGGATCAGCAGGTGGCCGATGACCAGCACGACCAGCACGACACCGGACAGGCGCATGAACAGCCACGCGGCCAGTTCGAAGTTGCCCCGGGTGGACTTCGGGGTCTTCTTCGTCCGCTGGCGCGGCGGCTCGATGACCGGTGCCGGGTTGTCGACGGAGTAGAGCGAGGCGCCCTCGACGGGGCCGATGCCCGAGGCGGTGGTATCAGTCGTGGACATGGTCGTCAGCTCCCGAACACTTCACGAGCGGCGTGGCCGAGCACGGGGTAGATCGCCCCGAGCATGAGCACGACCCAGATGGCGACGACCGTCCAGAGCATCTGCTTCTGGTAGCGGGCGCCCTTGGCCCAGAAGTCGACGGCGATGACACGCAGGCCGTTGAGCGCGTGGAACAGGATGGCGGCGACGAGGCCGTACTCCAGCAGCGCGACGATCGGCGTCTTGTACGTGGCCACGACATCGTCGTAGGCCTCGGGGGACACTCGTACGAGCGAGGTGTCCAGCACGTGAACGAACAGGAAGAAGAAGATGAGGACGCCGGTGACTCGGTGAGCCACCCAGGACCACATTCCTTCCCGGCCGCGGTACAGCGTTCCAGCCGGCACGGAAGTTTCCTCCGGGAGCGGGGGTCGGGGCCGCGCCGGCTTTCCTTGTCGGTCGGGCCCGGCCGGGTACGGTCCACCGGCCCCCAGCATGTTAGCGACGGATGCCTGCGGCGCTTGCAGGGGGCCTGCCGGTGTGATCAAACTGGCACGCTTACGGGCTATCGGGGTGGCATACGGGATGGATTGTCCGGTTGTGTGACGGGTGTGGCGTCGCGAGGGCCGGTCGCGCGGTTCCCCGCGCCCCTGAGGGGCGCGTCCCGTGCCCCCAATGAGGTGAGCAGCCGCTCCTTCGCGAGCTGGCGGAGGTGGTCCGCCGCTACCGCTCGTTCCTCGTCGGGATCGTTGGCCAAACGTGATCGGATGCTTTCCAGGAAGCGGTCCAGGATCTCTTCCCCGGGGACGCCGTCCAGGGAGATCACGAAGGCGTGCCCGAACGTGGACTCGTACGCCGTGTGGGCCGCGGTGAGGGCCGTGTGGGCGGCGGAGTAGGTGTCCTCGGGGAGGACGGGGCGGGGCTCGGCCGTCAGGGCCTCGGTGAGTTCCTTGGGGGAGAGGTCGTACGCCGCCTCGTCGGAGGCCGCGAGCAGGGACGGCAGATCCGGGTAGGGGCGGTGGCCGGAGAGGCGAAGGGCCCAGCGCGGGCTGCGCAGACAGGCCAGGAGGAGGCGCTCGGCGTCCTCGGCCGGACCGGTGTTGAACCGCTCCAGCGCGGACGGCGTCCCGGGCGTGCCGCGGGACTGTCCGGGTATGGCGACTCGGCCGGGGAGGTCTGGGAGACGGTGCGCAGGCAGCGTGGGTCCTCGTGGGCGTCGCGTGTGTGTCGGTGGAAGATGCTGTGACAGTTCTGACGCCACGTTATCGAGTGAGTCCGAGACGTGTCCGATCGGTACCCCGGATTCACCCGGTCGGCAGAGTTTGAGAACGGCTCGATGACGCCCTTCACTCGTTCGGGTCGTACGTTGGCCGGGTGAGTCAGCACAGGCAGCACAGGCAGCACCGGCGGCGCTCCGTGAGGGAGGCGGTGAGGCGGCGACGGGTGCTGGTCGGGGCGGTCACCGCGGGCACGCTGGTGGCCGCGGCCGGTGTGGGCCTCGGGCTCTGGGCCGGCTCGGGCGACGACGGCGCGTCCGGCGGTTCCGACGAGGCCGCCGGTACGGCGAGCCCGAGTCCGAGCCCCACCCGCAGCTACCCGCTGTCCAAGGCGCCGCGCACCATACCCGCCGTACGCGAGCACAGCGCCGAGCGCGGGCCGGGGTGGCGGCCCGCGAAGGACCACCGGGTGGTGGTGGACGATCCCGCGCTGGCCGACGAGGGGCGGCTGACCGCAGGCGAGCTGGGGATGACGTACGCGGGGGAGCGGGACGACGAGCGGGCCGGGGACCTGCGGCTGGAGCTGAACCGGGACGCGGGCGCGAACCCGGAGTCGTACACGATGACCGTGCGGGACGGCCGGGTGACCGTGGCCGCCCCCACCGAGGCGGGCGTGTTCTACGGCACCCGCACGCTCAAGCAGGAGGTGAAGGCGGACGGCGCCGCCCCCGAGGGCGTGGTGCGCGACGAGCCGGCCAAGCGGCGGCGCGGGCTGATGGTGGACATCGCGCGCAAGCACTACACCGCCGGGTGGATCGAGGACCGCATCCGTGAGCTCGGTGATCTGAAGTACAACGAGCTCGGTCTGCACTTCTCCGACGACCAGGGCTTCCGCGTCGAGTCCGGCTCGCACCCGGAGATCGTGTCCGACGACCACCTCACCAAGGCGCAGGTGAGGAAGATCGTCGAACTCGCGGAGAGCCGGCACATCACCGTCGTCCCCGAGATCGACTCGCCCGGACACCTGGGCGCGGTCATCGCCGCACACCCCGGTCTGCAGCTGCGCGACGTCAACGGCGCGGCGGTGCGCGGCGCGGTCGACATCGCGAACCCCGAGTCCGCCGAGATCGTCGACGACCTGCTGAAGGAGTACGCCGGGCTGTTCCCCGGCGGGCAGTGGCACCTCGGCGCGGACGAGTACCAGGCGCTGGTGGTGTCCGACCCCGAGGCGTCGTTCCCGGGGCTGGCCGCCGCCGCGCGGAAGAGGTACGGCGCCGGAGCGACCGTGGAGGACCTCACCACCGGCTGGCTGAACGACCGGGCCGCCACCGTCCGCGCCCTCGACCGCACGCCCCGCGCCTGGAACGACGGCTTCTTCCGCGGCGGCTCCGTGCAGGCCGCGAAGGACATCCAGGTCGCCTACTGGACCGGCAAGGAGATCGGCGCGCGGCAGCCGGCGGAGTATCTGCGCGAGGGCCGCGAGGTCATCAACTACAACGACGAGTTCCTCTACTACGTGCTCGGCGAGCCGCTGACCTTCGTCTACCCGACCGGTGAGCGGATCTACGAGCAGTGGACGCCGCTGGTGCTGCGCGGCACCACCCCCGTCCCGGAGCGCTACGACGGCCAGATACTCGGCGGATCCTTCGCCATCTGGGGCGACATCCCCCGGGCGCAGACCCAGGAACAGATCGCGGCCGGGATACGGCTGCCGCTGGCGGCGACCGTCCAGAAGCTCTGGGATCCGCGCGAACCGGCGCTGTCGTGGGCGGAGTTCAAGGCCCTGGCGGACGAACTGGACTGACCGCGCCGGTTTTGATGCGGGCGGGGCGTGCCCTGGGCCGAGGAGCCGGCCGGCGCCTCCGATCCGATGGCCGAAAACCTCTGCTTCCGGCTGCTCGGCCGGCTCGGCGCGGTGCCGCTGTGACACTCCGGGTGAATCGCACGCAGTAAGGGGAGATGCGGGCTCCGTGGGGGACGGGGCACGTGAGGGCCTCGACGGGGGGCCCGCGAATCATCCCTTGGGGAGGCGTGGATGAGCCTGGTGGAACTGATCGCACGGGCCGACGAGCGCGGGCTGGCCGCGAGCGGGCTGGCTTGTTTGGACCGGTGCGTGCCGTTGCTGGGCGGTGACGACGAGGTGCTGCGGCCGCTGTGGGCGAGCCTTGCGGAGGGTGCGGCGGCCGGGGACTGGGCGGAGCGGCTGGAGCAGACGCGGGGGAAGCTGGG
Source organism: Streptomyces sp. NRRL WC-3626 (assembly GCF_000718785.1). GTDB lineage: Bacteria > Actinomycetota > Actinomycetes > Streptomycetales > Streptomycetaceae > Streptomyces > Streptomyces edwardsiae. Next base: position 41,414 of record NZ_JOCA01000031.1, read on the forward strand.
CGCGGTGGCGGGGGGTGCGGACGAGGCGGTGGGGCTTGCTCACGGGATGCTTGCCGCCGCGCCGGGTGAGTGGTCCGCCGCCGCGTTGCGGGGGTGGGCCGACGACTGTTCCGTCGCCGCGCTGCGGGTGCATCGGCTGTTGGACGGGGGCGGTGACGACTCCGGTCTCGGCGATGCCCGTGGTGGGGTCGACACCGATGGGCTTTCGCCGTTGCTCGCCGCTGAGTTGCGGCGCCAGGTGGCGGTGCTGGAGCTTCTTGTCGCCCATGGGGCGGGGGGTTTGCGCGGGGCGCTGGAGGTTTCCACGGAGGGGCGGCGGGTGTTGCGCGCGGCCGTGTCGCGGCGGAGCCGCAGGGATGGGTGAGGGGCCGGTGTGATGGCGGCCGGGGGTGGGTGTGCTCGCCGGCGCTTGCCGGGTGCCGCTGCGCCCACCCGTGCCGCCCCAGCGGCACGATTGCCCGCAGCTGCGGGGTGCGTGTGGTTGCCCGCGGCTGCGGGGGTGCGGGGGTGCGGCGCGGTTGGCCGTGGTCGGCGGGTGGGTGATGGAACCGTTTGGGATTGCGCTTAGCTGGGTGTGACGAGTGCGACGAGTGCGACCACACAGCAGGGGGCCAGGCCTTCCGCCGCGGCCAAGCCGGCCCGCTGGGCCGCGGACGCGGTGGCGGCGATGCGGGAGGGGGCGCGGCTGCGGCTCGACTACTCGGCGCGCAGTCTGTGGAGCGTCGACCGGACCATCGGGGAGATACGCCGCGAGGCGGCCCCGTACGCCGCCGTGGAACTGGTGCTGCGCGGCTTCGGGGCCTACGCCGGCGAGGTGATCGCGCGTCAGACGGGCGGCGAGTGGTCGGCGTACGGCGGTGACCACTGGGTCCGTACGCCCGACGGCCGCCTCTGGGACCCCATCGACGAGGCCCGCCGCTGCTACACGGGCGACGGCTCCCTGCGCCTGCTGTGCCGGGACGCGTCGGACGCGGGGCCCCGCCCATAGGCCGGGGCCCGCACGGTGTGCGGGCCCCGGCCGTCGTCGTCACCGTGTCACGGGGTCAGGGTGTTCCCCAGCCGGAGGTCCGCCGCCAGGCCGAACGAGCCCCGGCCGTAGAACACCGTGTCGCCGTACCCGAGTCCCGAGCCGTTGCTCGGGAGGTAGAGGACCGCGCCGTCCCACGTGTCCTCGCCGTCCGCGCCGAACGTCAGGTCCGCGCGGCCGTAGCCGGACAGGTCCGTCAGCGAGACCGCGGAACCGAACCGGTCACCGGACTCCGTTGCGCCGGGGATGCCGGAGGTGTCCTGGGACACGAACACCGCGCCGGAACCGGTGATGCCGGAGGAGGTGCCCCGGAACAGGATCGCGCTGCCGGCGTCCTTGCGGTTGACGCCGGCGCGGCTGAGGTCCTCGCCGGGGGCACCGGCCAGGACGTCCGCGTAGCCGTCGCCGTTGTAGTCGCCGACCGACACCGACGCGCCCAGGTCGTCCCCGGACTCGTTGCCGCCCGGGACCCCGGTGGTGTCCTGGTGGACCGTCTTCATGCCGGTGGTGGTGAACCCGGACGACGTGCCCAGCAGCATGGTGATCCGCCCGCCCGACGTCGTACCGCCGGACTCCGCGGCCGCCGGCTGGCCGATGACGATGTCGTCGTAGCCGTTGCCGTTGATGTCGCCCGCGGCGAGGGAGCGCCCGCCCTTGACGGAGATGACGCCCGCCTTGGTGAGGCCGGACGCGGAGCCCGCGAACCGGACGACGCGGCTGACGCCGCCGGTGTCGCGGTAGTTGAGGGCGATGTCCGCGTAGCCGTCCCGGTTGAAGTCGCCGCTCGCCGCGTCCAGGTGGGCGAGGGCCCCCGTGGCGGAGGTGAGCGTGCCGGACTTGGTGGCGCCGCCGGTGTGGCGGGCGTTCCAGTTGCCGCCGTTGCCGGGACCGGCGGCGAACACGTCCGCCTTGCCGTCGCCGTCGAAGTCGCCGACGGCGACCGTCGTGCCGAGCTTCGCACCCGTCTCGGTGACACCCGACGTGGTGTAGCCGAAACCGGTGTTCAGCCCGGGGCCGTACATCACCACGACCGAGCCGCGGTCACGGTGACCGCTGGTGTCGTCCTCGCCGGGGACGCCGATCGCGAGGTCGGCGTGGCCGTCGCCGTTGACGTCGCCCCAGGCGGTGGAGGTGCCGAAGGCGTCCCCCGACTCGTCGTTGCCGGAGACGCCGGGGCTGCTCTGCATGAGCGTCCTGCGGGCGCCGGAGACCGGACCGCCGGTGCCGCCCGGGAGCACGGAGACGCTGCCCGCGCCGCTCTTCACCCGCGGGGTGCCCACGGCCAGGTCGGCGAGTCCGTCCCGGTTGAAGTCCGAGGTGGCGAGGGCGTGCGAGATGCCCGGGGTCTTGGCGAGCGCGGCGATCCGGGACAGCTTCGGGTACAGGTTCTTGCCGGGGCAGGCGGTGTTGTTGGTGTCCCGGTGGCCGAAGACCCGCGGGAGGGTGACCGACTCACCCTTGTCGATCTTGTTGCCGGTGACCCCGGCCTCCGTGCCGGAGGTCAGCGTGACCTTGCCGGTCGGGTCGATGCCGTACATGCCGAACTTCCAGGCGACGACCCGGGCGATCGAGTCCATCGCGGCCCGGCTCGGCTGCGCGCTCTCGAAGTTGCCGATGTAGGAGATGCCGAGCGTGTCGGTGTTGAAGCCGACGTCGTGGGCGCCGGTCACCGGCAGGTCCATGCCGCCGCTGCGGCCCTCGAAGATCTGCCCGCAGCGGTCGACGACGAAGTTGTAGCCGATGTCGTAGTAGCCGCGCGCGAAGTGCTCCTGCTGGATGGAACGCATCCGGGCCCGCGAGTCGGCGCAGGAGACGCCGTTGTCGCCGTCGACGCCGGTGTGGTGGATGACGGCGGCCTTGATCCCGGTGCCGTAGGCCGGCGTGCCGTCGTAGTCAGTGGAGGCGCCCCACTCGGCCTGGGTGATGACCGGCGGCTTCACGACCGTCGAGGGGCGGGGCTCGGGCACCGTCGGGGACGGCTCGGGGGAGGCGGTGTCGGTGGCCGTCCCCGACGGGGTGCCGGTGGGCTCCGCGGGGGTGGTCGTGACCGTCTCGGTGGGCTCCACCGAGGGGGACTGCGCCGGCTCCGTCGTCGTCGGCTCCGTGGTCGCGGGGTCCGTCGTCGCCGGCTCCGTGGTCGTCGGCTCCGTGGTCTCCTCCGCGAACGCGGCCGGTTCCATGGCGGCGACCGTCGGCGCGCCCTCGGGGTCGGTGCCCGGGTCGAGGAGCTTGACGTCCATACCGGCCGGCTGGCCGCCGACCTGGGTGCCGGTGGCGTTCACCACGCGCACTTCGACACCGTCCGAGTCGTCGGTCCACACCGACGCCGTACCGCCGCGGGCCGCCGCGCGCTCGCCCTCCGCGCCGTCGGCCTGGCTCGGCTCGTCCTCCAGCTTCTGCCAGCCGGACCACTCGCCGGTCTCCAGGTCCCGGGTGCGCACCTCGGGCGTGCCCTTGGCGTCCGCCTCCGGGTTGTCCCAGGTCACCAGTACCGCGCTGAATCGTTTCGTCGCCTGCCGGTCGAGACCCCGGCGGCCCGCGCCCCGGTTGTCCAGCTCCAGCGTGTGGATGCTCGGCTCCCGGGCCTTCGCCCCGGCGGGCGGCTCCGACGACGGGCCGGCGACCGCGTAGGTGGCGACCCCGGCGCCGCCGACGACGACGGCTCCGATGGTCAGCCAGGCCCGCCGTCTCAGGCTGAGCGGCTTGTACGCATGGGTCCTTCGAGGACTCACTACCCCACCCCTTGGAATGCAACATGGACACCACCTGTCCCACAGGTGGCATTCATCCAGCGCCGGGCGGGCACCGAACGTCACACATGGCCCCGGACGTCCCCCGCGCCGTACGGGGCCCGTGACGAGCTGTGACACTTTCGTGGCGGCGGACGCTGATGACCGTGGGGGTGCGGGCGCGTGTGGGACGGGCCCGTACCAGGCGACACGGGTGCGCTGCGCGCCCGGTACGGACGAGGACGGTTCTTGGGCCACGGAGGGGAATCCCGCCGCGTAAAGGCGTACGACGGGGAACTGGGCGCGGCCGTCGAGCGGGCCCAGGAGGGGGACGAGGCCGCCTTCGCCGTGGCCTACCGGTTCGTCCAGCCGGGCCTGCTCGCCTATGTGCGCGGGCTGGTCGGGGACGACGCCGAGGACGTCATGTCGGACGCCTGGCTGGAGATCGCCCGCGATCTGGGGAGGTTCAGGGGCGACGGGGCGGGCTTCAGGGGCTGGACGGCGACCATAGCGAGGCACCGGGCGCTGGACCATCTGCGCCGGCAGCGGGTACGGCCCCGGCCGTCGGCGCTGGAACAGGACGTACTGGACCTGCCCGGACCGCAGAGCACCTACGACCAGGCCATGGAGTCCCTGTCCACCGAGTACGCCCTCGAACTGGTCGGCGGGCTGCCGCGGGACCAGGCCGAGGCCGTGCTGCTGCGGGTGGTCGTCGGCCTCGACGGGCCCGCCGCCGCCCGCGTCCTCGGCAAGCGGCCGGGTGCCGTACGGACGGCCGCGTACCGGGGGCTGAAGCGTCTCGCGCGGCAGCTCGGCCCCGACGGTGTGACGGATGAGGCCTCGCAGACGCTGGGTGAGTCGACATGAACATCGGCCGGGACGGCGGACACGGCGGGCGGCGCGACGGCGTCCGGCCCGGCCCTGCGGCGCCCGGCGGTCCACGACGGCCGCCCAAGGCCGCCGGCTGAACGGGCCGGACATGCGGAACGTATCCGTCGGTCCGGGCGACGCCGCCTCCACGGCCGGCCCGTACGGGTCCGGCGGACCGCGGGTATCCGGTGCAACGAGCAGGAACGGGAACGGACATGGGTGAACGGCAGAACGACGGCGGGCCCGCCGGCCGTCGGCGTGCGCACCCCGAGGGCACGCCGTCCGGCCGCCGGGGCCCGGGTGCCGCCACCGCAGGGCCCGACCTGGAGGCCCTGCTCGCCGCCGCGCTGATACGCGAGGGTGTGGACGTCGGGGCCGAGCAGCGGGCCGTCGCCGCGTTCCTGGCCGCCCGGGAGACGGGGGCGCGGGGCGCGCGCACCCGGCGCCGGGACGACTGGCGGACCCGGGGCGGCCGGCTCGGCCGCCGCTCGCTGAAGGCCACGCTGTCCGTGCTGATCGCCGGTCTCACACTGAGCGGTGTCGCGGTCGCGGGCATCGGCGCGGCGGGTGGCCCGTCCCCGGACGAACCGGCGAGGGACGTCAGCGGCACCCGGGCCCCGTCGTCCGGTACGGCCACCCCGTCGGCCGGCGGCTCCACCACGGCCCCGGAGACCGGCTCCGGCCGCCCCGGCCGTCCCGCCACGGCCAAGGACACCGAGGCCCACTGCCGGGCCTACGACCGGGTGCGGGGCCGGGGCAAGGCGCTGGACTCGGCGGTCTGGAAGCGGCTCGTCGAGGCGGCGGGCGGCGCGGCGGACGTCGGTGCCTACTGCGCCGGGCGGCTGGAAGCGGACGCGCCCTCAGGGCAGCCGGGGAACGAGGGCAACGGCCGGTCCGGGCGGAACGGAAACGGCCCCACCGGCGAGCCGGGCGCCAACACCTTCGGCAACCAAGGCAGTTCGGGCAACCAGGGCAACGGCCCGGCCGGCCCCACGGGGAACCCCGGTGAGCCGGAGAAGTCCGGAAACCCGGGAGCCGGCCGCCCCTGAGCCCGGTGCCGTACGGGACCCCTGGGGCTCGATGCCGGTTTTGAGACCAAGGTTATTCATTTCCGGCCGAAAGGCTTTCGGTACTTTCCGAATGTAGCCACCACTGATCGAGGATGAACTCGGAAGCAGCATGTCCGATTCATCGCGTGGTGGTGCCGAGCACTCCGCTCACGTTCAGGACCTCATGGCACTGGGACGCCTGACGACCTGTGGCCGGGGTACCGGGCTTCGCGCAGGTCACGCTGATGGTCACCGTGTCGTTCTCGGGGATCTCGATGGGAGTGACCCAGTGGTAGTCCTGGTTGCGGAACGTCTCCAGCGCGATCGTGGTGATCTTGCGGTCGCCGAAGCTGATCGTCAGTACGCCCTCGTCGCCCTGGAAGTTGGCGACGACGATGTCGGTGACGCCGAAGACACTGTCCGCGGGCACCTTGTACGTGCCGGCCTCGGTCCGGCCCGTGCCCGTCTTCAGGTCGATCGTCTCCGAGTGCTGCGCGCCGCCGGCCGCCGTACCGCCCCCGGCCGAGGAGGCGCTGCCGTCGCCGCCCGTGCCGGGCGCCGCGGCCCCCGACTCCTGGCCGCCGCCCCCGGGCCGGCTGTCGGCCCCGGTGCCCGGAGCCCCTCCGCCGGCCTCCTGCTCACCGGCCGGTGTCGGCCGGGGCCGGACCGCCTCGGTGGCCGCCTCCTCGGCGGCGCTGCGCACCGCCGGACGGACCAGTGTGAACCAGGCGAGCAGCAGCGCGAGCAGCGCGGCGAGCAGGATCAGCAGCCACTTCGGGAAGATCGGGATCTGGACGAACTCCGCGTCCAGCGGCGGCTGTACGACGGGATCGCCGGCGCGCGCCTGCGCCGTCTCCTCCTGCTCGACGGCCTCCGTGGTGTCCATCGTGAACGGCCACACCACGGGGTTGCCGAACCACACCGGCTTGGCGGTACGGACCCGCAGCCGGACCTCCGCCGACTCGCCGGGCTCCAGCTTCGGCTGCGCCGGGTCGAAGGCGAACGCCAGCTCCTCGCCCGCCTGTCCGGGGGTGAAGCGCACCCGCACCGGGGTGTTGCCCTGGTTGCGTACGGCCAGCAGGTAGCGGCCGCGCAGCCAGCCGCGCCGGCGGCGCGGGGACAGCTCGGTCCGCAGTTCGTGGAACTCCCCGACGTGCACGGTGGTTTCGAGGACCCGTACCGCGTCGGGGTGCTCGTTCGGCAGCACCCGCACCCCGAGGGGCATCTCGCCGGCCCGGATCTCCGGGGAACGCGGCGGCTCCAGCCGGAGCGTCACCGTCTCGGAGGTGCCGGGATACAGGGAGACGCGCGCCGGTTCGACCGTGGTCCACGCGGCGCAGTCCCCGACCACCGTCAGGTCGTACGCCTCGACGATGTCGCTGTCGTTGCGCACGGTCAGCGTGGTGGTGGCGATGTCGCCCGGAGTCACCGTCACGGCCGGGATGTCGAGGCCGGGCGCACCGGGACCGGAAGAGGCTGCGGAAGGCGTCACGCCCTCACCGTAGGAGCCCGCCCGGGAGTACGGCGAGGAACGCGAGGGCAATGTGCGGGCAGTGACGGTGCCCGGACAGCCGCGGGCAACTCACTTGTAACGGCGGCCTCTTGATGTGGCGAGCCGCCTCCCGCGCACCACCCCGCCTGTGATCACCTCACGTTCTCCCCGTCACCTCCCACCGACTCATGCGAAGCAGGTAGCCGTGTTCCGCGCCGAAGAGATCCGACCCGAACTGTCCGACACCTCACCGCCCGGCCCCGTCCGGACCGGCTGGATCCACCGCACCCCACCCGACGGACCTCCGCCCCGGGTGACCCTGGCCGTCTACGCCGCCGACCCGGTGCTGCGGGTGGGCGTCGTCCAGCAGTTACGGCACCGGCCCGAGGTCGACCTGGTCGACGCCGACGACATGGGCTCGGCCCGGGTGTCCCTGGTGGTCGCCGACACCGTCGACGACGACGTGGCCGCCCTGCTGGGCCGGCTGCGGCACAACGGCGCCACCCGCACCGGCCTGGTGATCGGCACCCTCGGGGCCGGCGGGCTGCAGCGTGTCATCGAGTGCGGGGTCGCCGCGGTGCTGCGCCGCGCCGAGGCCGATCAGGACCAGCTGCTGCGCCTGGTCCTGGCCACCGGCAACGGCGAGGGCATGCTCCCCGGCGATCTGCTGGGTGAACTCCTCAACCACGTCGGCAGCCTGCAGCGTTCCGCACTCGACCCCGGGGCGCTGTCCCTGTCCACCCTCACCACGCGCGAGGCGGACATGCTGCGGCTGGTGTCGGAGGGCCTGGACACGGCGGAGATAGCCCGCAAGACCTCGTACTCCGAACGCACCGTCAAGAACGTCCTGCACGAGGTCATCACCCGGCTGCAACTGCGCAACCGGGCCCACGCCGTGGGCTACGCGCTGCGCAACGGGCTGATCTGAGGGACCGGCCGGGCGCCCCCGCCGACGACGCCGGGGAACCCCGCGCTGCCCGAAAGCACACCCCGCGCTTCCCCCGGGTGCGGCCCCGCCGCCCTGCCGCCGTGCGCGCGGCCGGTGCACGGTGGGCGAGGGCACATCCAGCTGCCGCACCAGACCGCGAAGGGGACCCGATGGAATCCGCTGGCTCCGGCGGGCGGTACCGCCTGGGGAGACTCGGCATGTCGCTGCTGCTGTTCCTCCCGCTGCTCGGGGTGACGGCGGCGGCCGGTCCGGGCAATGCCGAACCGGGGGACACGGACGCGGCGGACGCCGCGCAGACCCGGATCACCTACGCCGGCACCGGACACCGCAGTCTCGGCGGCGTCGCCTCCACCACCTCCAGCCCCGCCCTGTTCGGTGAGGGCCCGGCCCACTACGACGTACAGCCGTCCGCCGTCGGCGACCAGCTGGTCTTCGCCTCCCGGCGGGACGAGAAGAACCCGCAGATCTATCTGCGGGCCGCCGGCGGTTCCGTACGGCGGCTCACCACCGGCATGGACGCCGCGCACCCCCAGCTGACGCCCGACGGAGAGTCCGTGGTGTTCGACGCGGGCGAGGGGGCGCAGCGCGACCTGTGGCTGGTGAGCACCGACGGCGGTGCTCCGACCCGGCTCACCGACACCCCGGCCGACGAGACCGACCCGGCGGTCTCCCCCGACGGGGAGCGCATCGCGTACGTGTCCGACGCCGACCCGGTGGCCGGCCGGCAGATCCACGTACGGGACCTGAGCGGCGGTGCCGCCACCCGGCTCACCGGCTCCGCGGGCGGTACGGCCTCCGAGCCGGCGTGGAACCCGGTCGACGACGACGTCAACCGGGACTGGATCGCCTACACCGTCACCACGACCGAGGACGGGCGGTCCGTGTCCCGGCTGCGGATCACGAACGGGGCCGCCGACGAGCCGCTGTTCGCGGGGGTGGCGGCCAACTGGCGTGCCCACGGGGCGTCGTGGCTGCCCGACGGGGACGGGCTGGTGTTCCTCAGTCCCGAGATCACCTGCGAGTGCGAGGGCGACTGGGACCATGTGTTCCGGTCCACCGCCCACTCCGACCAGGTTCCCTCGCTGGTGCTCAACGAGGACCGGGACGTCCTCTCGCCCACCTGGCTCGGCGCCGTCGACGGCGGCCGTGCGGTCGTCGAGCGCACCTCCGCGGCCGGCCCGCACGTGGCGACGCTCCAGGACATCCGGGCGGACGGCTCCGACCCCCGCGACCTCGGGCCGACGATCCTGACCGAGGACCCCGCGGCCGACACCAACACCGATCCCGCCAAGGACCCCCTCTTCCAGCCGGGCCCCGGCTACGACCCCTGGACGGAGCGGCAGAACTACACGCCCGACGGCCGCCGGATCGTCGTCACCCGCTTCGAGGGCGAGGCCGGACAGCGGAGCCAGCGGATCTGGACGGTCGACGCCGACGGCTTCAACGCGGCACCCATGGACCTCGCGGGCCGCGCCGCCACCGACTGGGACACCGACCCGACGTTCTCCCCGGACGGCACCCGCCTCGCCTTCACCCGTGTCTCGCCGGGCGCCGTCGGCGGGGCGGGCCGCATCCTCGTCGCCGACGTCGCCGACGGCGCGATCACCGGCGAGATCGTCCCGCCGGCCGGAGAGCTCACCGGCCGGGACGCCCAGCCCACCTGGTCCTCCGACGGCGCCACCCTGGCCTTCACCCGCGCCGAGGAGATCGACGGCAGGGGCGGCAACAAGCACGTGTGGACCGTGCCGGTGGACGACCTGACCGACCAGAACGACCTGAGCGAGACCCACTGCCCCGGCGACTGCGAGGTCATCGACGACAGCCCCGCCTTCTCCCCGGACGGGCGCGGTGTCGCGTTCAACCGCAAGAACGGGGCCGGCCGGATCGACGAGCGGAACGGCATCCTGCTCACCTCCCCGACCGGCGACACCTGCCAGGTCCTCCTGCCGGCCGCCGCCCGCGGTGTGCCCGGCGCCTGCGACCGGGAACTGCCGGACACCACCGTCACCGGACCGCACCAGCCCCGCGACGCCGCCTGGACCGCCGACGGCAAGGGGCTCGTGTTCAGCTCCCGCGCCGAGGCCGCCGGCAACAGCCCCGAGAAGCTGAGCCTCCTCGACATCGCCTCCGGCGGCCTCACCCCGCTCACCGCCGGTCTCGCGGGACGGCAGAAGGAACCCTCCGTCCAGCAGTCCGTGGACCTCGCCGTCCGGGCACCCGGCAGCACGCCGCAGGTCACCGTCGGCGACACCGTCACGGTCACCGTCGACGTGGTCGACAACGGCCCCGCCGCCTCCCCCGGCACCCGGCTCACCATCGCCCCGCCGCCCGGCGTCCGGGTCACCCGGATCACCCCGCCCGACGGCACCTGCGACGCCGCGTCCCTGGAGTGCGACCTCGGTGTGGTGGAGCCCGGCGCCACCGTCCCGGTACAGGTCACGCTCACCGGCCTCGTCCCCGGCGACGCACCGGTCGACTGGTCGGTCACCGGTACGGTCATCGACCCGCAGCCCGGCGACAACGCGGGCCGGACCGTGGTGCCGGTCGTCGAGGCGACCCCCACGCCCACGCCCACCCCGACCCCCACGCCCACCCCGACCCCCACGCCGCCCGCGCCCCCCGCCCCGACTCCCACGCCCACCGTGCCCCCGGAGCCGGCGGCACCCGAGGCCGGTCCCGGGGTACGGGTCACCGCCCAGCCGAACCCCGGCTATGTCGGCGGCCGGGTCGTGGTCACGTACACCGTCCGCAACGGCCGTAACGCCCTCGCCACCGGACTGCGGCTGCGCATCGGCCTGCCCGCCGGCATCCCCCGCGGCGGCACGCCGGCCGGCTGCGACCGCGACCTCGAGTGCGCGCTGCCCGACCTCACGCCGGGCGCCAGCACCGTCGTACGGGTCGTGCTCAGGCCCGACAGGGCGCTGACCGGACAGGTCACCGGCCGCCTCACCACCACCGGCACGGACGCCGACCGGAGCGACAACACCGCCCGGCAGCGGCTGCGCATCCTGCAGCCGCGCATCGTCGCCGTGCCGGAGATCGGCAAGCCCGGCTTCGTCACCTCCGTACGCGGCAAGGACTTCCCGCCGGGCGTGCCGGTGCGGTTCACGTGGAAGCCGGGGATCACCGCGGCCGCCGCGCCGACCGTCCCGCTCGCGGACGGCACGTTCATCGGCCAGCTGCTCATCCTCGCCAAGGACCAGACCGGACCCCGCGTCATCACGGCGAGCGGCCCCGGATTCTCCCCGGTGAAGACCGACTTCCTGGTCGTCAACGGCAGTGTGCAGCCGCCGGACGAGGTGACCCGCCGGTGATCCACGAGGTCGACGAGGGGCTGCGCAGGCTGCTCGCCGAAAGCGGCCTGGAGGCGTCGGGCGTCGACGTCGTCTTCGACGCCCCCACCCGTGACTGGGCGGCCCGGCGCAGCGCCCCGACCGTCTGCGTCTTCCTGTACGACATCCGGGAGGACGCCCTGCGGCGCGGCGCCGGCGCCGGGGAGGTGTACGACGAGGACGGGCACGTCGTCGCCCGGCGCTCCCCGCCGCGCTGGTTCCAGCTGACGTACCTCGTCACGGCGTGGGCGAGCCGCCCGCAGGACGAACACCGGCTGCTGTCGCAGGTGCTCGGCACCCTGGTGGCGTACGACGTGCTGCCCCCGGCGCTGCTCACCGGCTCGCTCGGCGAACTCGGCCTGACCGTGGGCCTGGACGCCGCCGGGACCGGCATGGACGCGCCGGCCGCCGCCGACGTGTGGTCGGCCCTCGGCGGAGAGCTGAAGGCGTCCCTCGGGGTGCGGGTGCGGGCGCCCCTCGCCGGGGTGACCCGGGTCGCCGCACCGCCGGTCACCGAGGGACTCGTCGTCCGCACCGCCGCCGCCCGCGAGGGCGAACAGGCGGGCCCCGGGCGCCGGTTGCGGTACACCGAGGTCGGCGACCCCGGCGCGGACGGCTTCACCGGCCCGCGTGAACGCCCGCCGGCCCCGGCCCGGCGCCGCCGCAAGGGAGACCGCCAGCCGTGACACACACCGAGGAGCCCGCGCTCTGGACACGGCTCGGGGCGGTCGAGCGGCGGGTGCGGGAGGCCGTGGCCGTACGGCGGGACGCCGACCCGGACCCGGACGACCCCTACCGCGGCCAGTACCTCACCCCGGAGGCGGCGGCGCGGATCCTGGACGAGCCGGGCGGCCTCGACGTACCCGCGCGGGAGCCCTGGCAGCCGCCGGACGGATCCGGACTCGACACGCTCGCACGGCGGTTCGGGCTGTCTCCGCTCGACCTGGATCTGCTGCTGGTGGCCCTGGCGCCCGACCTGGACGCCCGGTTCGAGCGGCTCTACGGCTACCTCAACGACGACCTGACCCGGCGCCGGCCCACCGTCGGGCTCGCACTGGAACTCTGCGGGCTCGGCGGGGCGTCGCCCGCCCGGTTCCGGCTCGCCCCCGGGGCACCGCTGATCGCGGGCGGTCTGCTGGAGATCACCGAACCGGAACGGCCCCCGCTGTCGCGCGTGCTGACGGTCCCCGACCGGGTCACCGCCCACCTCCTGGGCGACCCGACACCCGACGCCCGGCTCACGGGAGTGCTCGGCGAGGTCCTGGAGGACCCCACCGCCGAGCCGGTGGAGGTCCGCCGGGCGGCCGCCGCGGCCGGTCTCGTCCATCTGCGCAGCCGGGGCGGCGACGCCGAGGGGCTGGCCGTCGCGGCCCTGCGCACGGCGGGCCGGGACCCGCTGGTCCTGGACCCGGCGGCGCTCACCCGCCGCCCGTCCGACCTGCCGGCACTGGCCCGCGTCCTCGCCCTCGAGGCCCGCCTGACCGGCGCGGGCGTGGTGCTCGGACCGCTGGCGGCCCTGCCCGGCGAACCCGGCGAACGCTCCCGCACGCTCCGGACCCTCTGCACCGAACTCCGGGGCATCCCCCTCTACACCCACGACGCGACACCCTGGGACCCCACCTGGGCCCCCGACACCCCCGTCACCCTCACGGTCCCGCCCCCGGCGCCGGAACGCCAGGCAGCCCGGTGGCACCATGCGCTCACCAGGGCCGCGCAGGCGGCCGGGACCTCGCACCGGCCCGCCGACGACGCCGGGTCACCGAGCCCGGCGACCGCCGGCCCGGTCGCACCCGGGCCGCGTCGGCCCGTCGATCCCCTCGGTGACGTCGAGGCGCTCGCGCGAGCCGTCGCCGCGCATCGGCTGGACGCCGGGCAACTGCGCCGGGCCGCCGACGTGGCGGTGCGCACGGCCGCGCTCGACGGACGCCCCGTCGGACCGGACGATCTGCGGGGCGCCGTCCGCGCCCAGAACGGCGCGGGCCTCGACCGGCTCGCCCGGCGGGTGGAACCGGGGGTCGGCTGGGACGACCTCGTGCTGCCGCCCACCACCCACCGGCGGCTGCGGGAGCTCGCACTGCGCGCCCGCCACCGTGAGCAGGTGCTCGGACAGTGGGGGATGCGGCCCGGCGGCGGCCGGGGGCGCGGCGTCATCGCGCTGTTCGCCGGCGAGTCCGGCACCGGCAAGACCATGTCCGCCGAGGTCGTCGCCGCGGACCTCGGCATGGACCTGTACGTCGTCGACCTGTCCACGGTCGTCGACAAGTACGTCGGGGAGACCGAGAAGAACCTGGAGCGCATCTTCACCGAGGCCTCCGCGGTCAACGCGGTGCTGCTCTTCGACGAGGCCGACGCGATCTTCGGCAAACGCTCGGAGGTGAAGGACGCCCACGACCGGCACGCCAACATCGAGTCGGCTTATCTGCTCCAGCGCATGGAGTCGTTCGACGGGATCGCCGTACTGACCACCAACCTGCGCGCCAACCTGGACGAGGCGTTCACCCGCCGTCTGGACGTCGTCGCGGACTTCCCCATGCCGGACGCCGGCCAGCGGCTCGCCCTGTGGGACCGGTGCCTGGGCGACCGGCTGCCCCGCTCCGACGACCTCGACCTCGCCTTCTGCGCGGACCGCTTCGAACTCGCCGGCGGCTCCATCCGCGCCTGCGCGGTCACCGCGGCCTACCTTGCCGCGGAGTCCGGCAAACCGCTCACCATGCGGCAGACGGTGACCGCGATCGCCCAGGAGTACCGCAAGCTCGGACGGCTGCTCCTGGAGAGCGAGTTCGGGCCCTACACGGCGGAGGCGGCCGGGGCGTGAGACGACCCGTCCGGGGTCAGGACTTGACCCGCATCGTGGCGTTGGCGAGATCCACGGTGCCCGGCAGCATCGCCTGCGGACGCAGCAGGTCCTTGAGGAGGAACCTCATCAGCTCCTGGCCGGACATGTTCTTCAGCCGCCCCGCCAGCGCGGGGTTGACGTCCTCCATGCGCATGATCTCCAGCACCGCGCGGTCCACCAGGCCGGGAATGATGTCCTTGCCCCTGAGGGTGTTGGAGCGGAGCCGCTCCTTGTACTGCTTCTGCCCGGCGCCGGAGCCGTAGGTCATCGTGCTGTGCTCGTCCGCCGCGGCCTGGGCCATGGAGAGGAGGATCTGGCTCGCCCGGATCGGGTCCTGTTCCATGCTGCGCCGCTCCCCGAACTTGTCGTAGTCCATCTCCCCCTTGGCGGCTCCGAGGTCGAAGTTCCTCACGGGAAGCGAGAATTCGGCGGGCATCTTCTCCGGGCGGGTGGCCAGCTCGCTCTTGGTGACCGCCGGCTCGGCGGGCTTGGCGTTGATCGTCGGATACTCCCGCTGGGCGAAGTCGCTGAGCATCAGCCAGCCCTGGGACTCCAGGGGCGAGTCCACGAGCGGGATCTCGAAGCGGACCTTTCCGAACCGGGTGTCGCGGAACTCGCTGCCGGGCGCCTCCAGGAAGAAGAAGACGAAGCCCTCGTTCGCGAGTACGTGGGTGTCGTAGCCCTCGGAGTTGTTCGGCGCCTCGGGGTCCGCCTTCAGCAGCTCCGTCTTCGACTTGATGTGGCCCGCCTGCTTCAGCTGCTCCGCGCGCTCCTCGTCCTTGGTGTAGTGGACCAGCACGCTCTGCCGCAGCGCGGCACCCAGCGCCCGTTCGACGCCGGCCACCCATTCGTCGCGCCCACGGGTGCTGATCTCGTTGGCCATACCGGCCCGGTTCAGCTCGGACAGCTCGCGGAAGTAGCTCGGCCCGCTCATGGCGAACGCCGCGGCGCTGTCGGCCCAGGCATCCTCACTCCAGAGCATGCCGTTCGCGGTCATCGCCTCGAAGGGGGCGCGGGCCTCCGCGGGGAAGTCGGCGTCCCGGCCGATCTGTTCGGTCACCCGGTCGTTCTCGGCCTTCAGGGCCGTGCGGGCCGCGGTCAGGAAGGTCCTGGCGGACGCGGTCTCCCGTTCGGGCCTGCCTTCCAGGTTCTCCTCGGCGCCGCTGACCGCCAGCAGCAGCCCGACCACCTGCTGCGCGCAGTACATGGGGTCCCGCTTGGGATCACGGTCGTACTCCGCGATGGCCCGGCGGATGTCCGCCAGTTCCCGGGACTCCTGGGCGGGGGCGCGCGAGAAGGACTTGAGGAAGGACGACAGCGACGTGCCGCCGGCCCCGGCGGCCGGCAACTGGCCCGAGAGTTCCTCCGTGCCCTTGCGCTGGATCACCGCCGCGCCGCGGGCCGCGGGCGCCGCCGTGTCCGCCTCGGCCCGCTGCACGGGCGCGGGGCCCGCCATCACGCGGTGCGCGTTCGCCTCCGCCTCCCGTTCGAAGCGGTCGGCGGGGTCGCTGATGCGCAGGCCGTCGCCGTGGTCCGTGCCCGCGACGGGACCCTGCCGTTGCTGCACGACATGGGTGAGTTCATGGGCGAGGGTGTGTTTGTCGCCGCCGCCGTCACCGAGGACGACATGGCTGCCCGAGGTGTAGGCACGGGCGCCGATGGCGCGGGCCGAGCGGGCGGCAAAGGGGCCGGTGTGCAGCCGTACGGCGGAGAAGTCGGCCCGGAAACGGGCCTCCATCTCCTGGCGTACCGCTCCGGCGAGCGGTGTGCCGCCCGACTTCAGGACCTCGTCCACCCCGGTGTCCCCCTGCTCCGGGGTGGGCGCGGGACGGACACGGCGGGCGATCATACGGGTCACGGCCGCGTTGCCCGCCTCGCGCTGGGCGGCGCGCAGCGCGCCGGCGGTGAGCGGCGGCGGCACGGCGGCGCTCCGGGAGGTCTCCCGCAGGGCGGGGGACCGGTCGTCGCGCCCCTTCTGCCGGGTTTTGGCCCGCACGGTGCGCGGCTTGGGCGTCTGCACCACGTGCCTCCTCGTCCGTACACCTCCGCGGCTGCTCCAGCAGACCGCGCGGACGGCCGCCGCGTCCAGAGCCGCGCGGGCAGCGCGCGGGCAGCGCCGGGCGGCGGCGGGGCTGTCCGGCCGCCCGGAAAGGCAGCGGTCTTGCCCCTGTTCAGGGCCGCGCGTCCCTCCCGTCCCCTCGGGGGCCCCGCGCAGACTCGGCCTGGACACAGGTGACCGCAAGGACGTTAAGGAGCGAGCATGCCGACGTACCTCACCCCGGGCGTGTACGTGGAGGAGGTGCAGTCCGGTGCCCGGCCGATCGAAGGGGTCGGCACGGCCGTCGCCGCGTTCGTCGGCTTCGCCGAGAAGGGCCCGTTCCACGCGCCGACGCTGGTCACCAGCTGGGACCAGTACTCCCAGCTGTTCGGTGGCTTCACCGAGGGCACCTATCTGGCCCACGCGGTCTACGGCTACTTCTCCAACGGCGGCGGCGCCGCGTACGTGGTGCGCATCGGCGGGTCTGCCGAGGACACCTCCGCCCCGGCGGCCGGCAGCGGCAACGGCAGGCAGCGCGGGGGCGACCGGGCCGTACAGCCCGTGGAAGTCGGCGGTTTCCTGATCGCGGCGAAGCCCGGTGTCACCGGGGTGTCGGTGGAGGTCGCCGACGCGGACGGCGAGAACCCGCCCGAGGACCGCTTCAAGGTCCTCGTCCGGCGCGGCGAGCAGGTCGTGGAGACGTACGAGGCCTCCACCCGCAAGAACGTCAAGGGGTACCTGGTCACCCAGGCCCGCGCCTCCGAACTGATCGAGGTCACCGAGCAGCGCGGCGCCGGCACCGCCAAGCCCGCCGCGGGCACGGTGGCGGTCCCCGACGCCCCGGCCGCCCCGGCCGCGACGGCAGCCCGCCTCGACCCCTCCGAGTACGTCGGCGACGCCGGCGCCCGCACCGGGTTCGGCGGGCTCGAGACCATCGACGAGATCACCATGGTCGCGGTGCCGGACCTCATGGGCGCCTACCAGCGCGGTGACATCGACGCCGAGGGCGTACGCACCGTGCAGCTCGCCGTCATCTCGCACTGCGAGCAGATGGGCGACCGGGTCGCCGTGCTCGACTCCCCGCCCGGCCTGTCCGCCCAGCAGGTGCGCACCTGGCGCAACGACGAGGCCGGCTACGACTCCCGCTACGCCACCCTGTACTACCCGTGGGTGCGGGTCTTCGACCCGGCCCTCGGCCGCAACACCACCGTCCCGCCGAGCGGCCACGTCGCCGGTGTGTGGGCCCGCAGCGACGCCGAACGCGGTGTGCACAAGGCCCCCGCCAACGAGGTCATCCGTGGCGCGGTCGACCTGGAACTGCGGCTCAGCAAGGGCGAGCAGGACCTCCTCAACCCCATCGGCGTGAACTGCGTCCGCGCCTTCCCCGGCCGCGGCATCCGCATCTGGGGCGCCCGCACCCTCTCCTCCGACCCGGCCTGGCGCTACCTCAACGTGCGCCGCCTGTTCAACTACCTGGAGGAGTCCATCCTGCTCGGCACCCAGTGGGTGGTGTTCGAGCCGAACGACGACCGCCTGTGGTCGAGCATCCGCCGCAACGTCACCGCGTTCCTCCAGGAGGAATGGCGCCGGGGCGCCCTGTTCGGCCGCACCGCCGACGAGGCGTTCTACGTGAAGTGCGACCGCGACAACAACCCGCAGGAGTCCATCGACCAGGGCCGGGTCGTCTGCGAGATCGGCGTCGCGCCGGTCAAGCCCGCGGAGTTCGTGGTGTTCCGGCTGGCCCAGTTCTCCGACACCACCAGTCTCATCGACGAGTGACCCGCGGGTCAGCAAGGGAAGGTTGACAGACAGTCATGGCAACGGGCGACGCTCTTTCCACCCACGTCTTCGGCGTGCAGCTCGGCGGATACCTGGTCGAGTCGATCCAGGAGATCAGCGGGTTCACCGTCGAGGAGGATGTCGTCGAGGTCAAGCAGGTGACCTCCGAGGGCAAGCAGATCATCCGCAAGCAGCCGGGAGCCCGGCAGGCCGGCGAGATCACGATCACCCGGGGACTCGACCAGAGCAGCGAGTTCACCAAGTGGATCAAGGAGACCCTGAACAACGGGGCCGTGAACTCCGCACGCCAGAACCTCACGATCGAGATCAAGGACACCGAGGGCAACACGGTCCGCCGTATCCAGCTGCTGCAGGGCTGGGCCTCCAAGTGGGAGGGCCCGTCGCTGAAGGCGGGCGAGTCCTCCCCGGCCACCGAGTCCGTCACGATCGTGTTCGAGGAGATCGTCGTCGAATGAGGCGTCGTACGGTGACGGCGGGCAACCTGGAGGAACTCCTCCAGGCGACGGCGCCCGCCCCGGCGTCGGAGCAGTCGGCGGCGGACACCCCGGCCGCGGCCGCCCCGCCGCGCCGGGAGGAGCACGGGCTGCGCACCGAGTTCGAGTTCGAGCTGCCGCGCGGCTATGTGGACGACGACGGCACGGTGCACCGGCACGGCACGATGCGCCTGGCCACCGCCCGCGACGAACTGCGGCCCCAGATCGATCTGCGGGTCAAGGAGAACCCGGCGTATCTGAGCGTGGTGCTGCTGAGCCAGGTGATCACCCGGCTCGGCGGTATCACCGATGTGCACGCCGGGGTCGTGGAGCGGATGTACGCCACCGACGTCGCCTTCCTCCAGGACTTCTACCGCCGTGTCAACAGCGAGGGCCACACCCGCGCGGCGGTGACCTGCCCGCACTGCGAGGGCGCCTTCGAGGTCGACCTCTCGGGTGGGCGCCTGGGGGAATCGTGACGTACGCGCTTCCCCGGCTGCGGGAGGAGATCGCGTACGTCGCCTACCACTTCCACTGGGGGCGCGAGGAGATCCTCGACCTCACCCACGGCGAACGGCAGCAGTGGGTGGCCGAGATCGCCCGGATCAACACGCGCATGAACGAAGGCGGTTGAGCACATGGCATGGCGGGACAGGCTGCGCCGCCGGGCCGCGGAGCGGCCGGCGGCCGGCAGGTCCGGCGACTTTGGCGATTCCGGTCCGACGGACGTGGACCGGGACGTGAACGACGTCCCGGCCGCCGTCGTGCCCGCCGACTGGGACGGCGGCTGGCGCCGCACCACCGCGCCCCCGCTCACCGTCTCCCGCGCCCCGCTGGGCGTGAGCGACGGCCTCACCTTCCGCGCGGGCCTCGCCGCCTGGCAGAACCCGGCCTTCGACACGGGCCTCGGCCACGCGGTGCTCCCCGACGCCCCGACGGGAATGGTCCGGGGGATCACCCGCCCGGCCACCCCACTCGCCACCAGCACCGGCGGGGGCCCACTGCTGCTCCGCGCGGTGCGGCGGGAGGGGGACGGCGCGGAGCATGATGCGCAGGGCGCGGCACGACCGCGTCCGGTACGACCGGACACGGCCCCCCGCCCGGACAGCACGGCCCCGGCGACTCCGGTCGCCCGACGGACGCGCTCGTCCGGTACGGGGGCTCCGGGCGCGGCGCCCTCGGCCCCCGGAACCTCGCGATCCGGGTCCACGGGCTCCGGGCCCTCCGGTCCGGCACGATCCGGTCCGGCGCCCACGGGCTCCGGGTCACCGAAATCGCCCGGCCCGACGCCCACAGGTTCCGGGTCACCGGAACCGCCCGGTCCGGCGCCCTCGCGGCCCACCCCCTCGAAGCCCGGCTCCTCCGGTGCGGGACGGCCGGCTGCGCCGTCGTCGGGTTCCGGCTCCTCCGGTACGAGGCCGTCCGGCTCGGTGCCGTCGGGTTCCGGGGATTCCGGCACAGGGGTGACCGGTCCGGCCTCCTCGCGCTCGGAGGCACTCGGCTCGGCACCTTCCGGACCTCGGGTCATCGGTGGGCAGACGTCAGGCCGGGCGTCCTCGGGTTCCGGTGCGCCCGTGGTGGCCCGTTCCACGGACGGCTCCCACGGCACTCCGGACAGCGGCGCCCCGGCGTCTCGTGGCCTCACGTCCACGACGTCCCCTGCCGTGCTCTCCTCGGCACCTCCCGCTGTGCAACGAGCCGTGACATCGGACGGCGGCACTCCGGTAGTGGAACCTTCCGATCCCGCCCGCCCGCCGACCACTTCACCGATTCCGCTCGTACGACGCGTCTCCGTGATCCCCGGTACGCCCGCCTCCTCGCGTGCGCCGTCCGCGCAGCGCGCCGCCACGGAGGCGGGACGCGAACGGAGTGGTGATCGACCGGGGAAATCCCAGGTATCCGGCGCCGAGCCGTCTCGCCCGGTCGCCCGATCACGTTCGGCGGGACCCCGCTTGACGGTCGCCCGCCGCGTGGCGGGACCCACCCGCCGCGTCGCAGCCATCACCCCGGCGCGGGGCCACTCCGCGCCCCCCGCAGCCGCGGACAACCGCTCGCACGCCGCAGCCGCGGACCACCACGCGGCAGCTGCGGGCAACTACCCCGCAGCCGCGGACAACTACCCCGCAGCTGCGGGCAATCGTGCCGCTGGGGCGATGGGGGTCCCCCCGCTCGAGCGAAGCCGAGAGTGGGGGAGGGTGGGCGCAGCGGCACCCGGCGAACGCCGGCGAGTGGACCCCCCGACCTCAGCCGCACCCCCCACGCCACACAACCCCGTCCGGCGGACCGGCGACCGCCCCCCGCTGGGAGCCCCGCTGACCGAACTGCCGCCCACGGCGACACCGCCGGCACAGCAGACACCCGCCGAGGGACGACCCGCTCTTCCCATGGTCCAACGCCGGACCGAGGACACGCCCCCCTCCAACACCCCCACGGCGAACCCGAGTGACACCCCCCGCCCCACCCGCCCCCGCACCCGAGGCGGCCTCGGCGCACCCCTGCCCGCGCTACCCCCCAGCGCCGACCAAACCCCCCGCACGACATCCACCCCCCTGCTCGGAACATCCGCCGTCCAGCGCAGCCTCGCAAAAGACCCGGCCCCACCGGTCCCCCCGCCACCGGGTCCCCCCGATCGGCACGCCGACGGACCGGCATGGGCGAGGCCGACCCCGACTCCGGCACCGAAGGGCCCGGCCGACCCCGTCGTACGAACGCCCGCGCCCGCCGGACCAGCGGCAGGGCCCACCCCCGTCGTCGTCGCCCGCGCCGTAGGCCCCGCCCTGGGCGCGACCACCAGGCCCGCCCCGGGCACGGCCCCCCGCACCCTCACGCTGCTCCCCGCCCGCCCCCTCACCCTCAGCACCCACACCCCCGAGGGCGCGACACCCCCCGCCACGCCCCGCACCGGCAACGGCCGCCCCGTCG
>NZ_JOCA01000032.1 GCF_000718785.1 Streptomyces sp. NRRL WC-3626
CCGCTGGGGCGGCACGGGTGGGCGCGACGGCACCCCGCAAGCGCCGGGCCGCGCGAACATCCCCCGGTTCCCCCACGCGGAGCGCCTCGCAAGCGCCGGGCCGCGCGGACATCCCCCGGTCTCCCCCCACGCGGAGCGCCTCGCAAGCGCCGGGCCGCGCGAACATCCCCCGGTTCCCCCACGCGGAGCGCCTCGCAAGCGCCGGGCCGCGCGGACATCCCCCGGTCTCCCCCCCACGCGGAGCGCCTCGCAAGCGCCGGGCCGCGCCGGCCCGCACACAACGGCACCCCCAGAAGAGGCACCCGGCGGCACCCCGGGTTGACCCCCGTCAGATGGGGCACTCAGTGCTCACCGACACCACCCACCTCCCCGGGAGGCCGACGTGGCGGTCCGCCATCGTCTGATCCGCACACCCCCGCACACCGTCTGGTCCGTCCTGGCGGACGGCACCCGCTACGCGGAATGGGTCGTAGGCACAGCGACCTCGAAACCCGTCCACGGCCACTGGCCCCGCCTCGGCTCGGCGATCGGCTTCGAGATCCGCCTCGGCCCCCTGAGCCTCACCAACGAGACCATCGTCCGCCGCTGCGTCGAGGGCGAGATCCTCGAACTGGAGGCCAAGGCCGGCCCCCTCGGCACGGCCCGCATAGCCATCGAGCTGCGCTCCTGGGGCGACCACAGCCTGGTGATCGTCGACGAACACCCCCTGCGCGGCGCCGGCGGCCTGGTGCACAACGTCGCCGTGGATGCCCTGATCCAGCTCCGTCACCGAGCCATGCTCGCCAGGCTGGCCACCCTCTGCGAAACCCAGGAAGCCGAGGCCGAACACCACCGCACACTGGGCCAGGTCGTCTCCACCGACCCCGCCCCCGACGGCGGAGGCCCCCATGCCTGACGCCGTGGTCATAGGCGCCGGCCCCAACGGACTCGTCGCGGCCAATCTCCTCGCCGACGCCGGCTGGAGCGTCGAGGTGCTGGAGGAACAGCCCGTCCCCGGCGGCGCCGTACGGCACGACCGGGGCGTCGAGCCCGACTTCGTCAGCGACCTCTGCAGCTCCTTCTACCCCCTCGCCGCCGCCTCCCCGGTCCTCACCGGTCTGCGCCTGGAGGAACACGGCCTGCGCTGGAGCCACGCCCCGCAGGTCCTCGCCCACCCGCTGACCGACGGCAGGTGCGCGGTCCTCGACCGCCGTGTCGACGCCACCGCCGACTCCCTGGAGGCCTTCGCACCGGGCGACGGCGCCGCCTGGCACCGGCTGCACGAGGTGTGGGAGACCCTGCGGCCGGCCCTCGTCGACGCCCTGTTCACCCCATTCCCGCCGGTGCGGTCCGCGGCCCGGCTGGCCGTCCGGCTGCGCGGCACCGGCGGGCTGCGGATGGCGCGCACCCTCGTCCTGCCGGTGCGCCGGCTGGGGGAGGAGGAGTTCCGCGGCGAGGGCGGAGGACTGCTCCTGGCCGGCAACGCGCTCCACGCCGACCTCGCCCCGGAGGCCGCCGGCAGCGGAGGCTTCGGCTGGCTGATGTCGATGCTCGCACAGACGTACGGATTCCCCGTCCCGGCCGGCGGCGCCGGAGCCCTCACCGAGGCCCTGACGCGCCGCCTGCGCGCACGCGGCGGCGTGCTGCGCTGTGACACACGCGTCGACCGGATCCTCGTACGCGACGGAAGGGCGGCCGGAGTGCGCACGGCGGGCGGCGACACGGTCCGGGCCCGCCGGGCCGTCCTCGCGGACGTGGCGGTACCCGCCCTGTACCGCGACCTCCTCGGTCCGCAGGACGTCCCCGCCCAGCTGCTGTCCGACCTGCGGCGCTTCCAGTGGGACTTCGCCACCTTCAAGGTCGACTGGGCGCTGGACGGCCCGGTGCCCTGGCAATGCGAGCAGGCCGCGGGCGCCGGAACCGTCCATCTCTCGGACGGCCTCGGCGAGCTGACCCGCTTCGCCGCCCAGCTCGCCACCGGCAGTGTCCCGGACCGCCCCTTCTGCCTCTTCGGCCAGATGACCACCGCCGACCCGTCCCGCTCCCCCCGCGGCACCGAGTCCGCCTGGGCCTACACCCATGTGCCCCACGACGTCACCGGCGACGCCGGCGGCGAGTCCCTCACCGGCGGCTGGGACGCCAGGGAGCGGGAACTGATGGCCGACCGTGTGGAGCGCCAGGTGGAACGTTTCGCGCCCGGCTTCCGGACACGGGTGCGGGCCCGGCGCGTCCTCGCACCGCCCACCCTCCAGGCCCTCGACCGCAATCTGCACGGCGGCGCCATCAACGGCGGCACGGCGGCCATGCACCAGCAACTGCTCTTCCGCCCGCTCCCCGGTACCGGACGCCCCGAGACCCATGTGAAGGGCCTCTACCTGGCGTCCGCCGGCGCCCACCCCGGCGGCGGTGTGCACGGCGCGCCGGGCGCCAACGCCGCACGGGCCGCGCTGCGCCGGCCGTTCGCGCCGGCCCTGGCCGGCACCCAGCGACTGCTGGCCCGCCGCGACCGCACCGGCCGCAGACAAGCCGGCACGTACGACGGCGGCGGCACATGACCGATGCCCGACGACCCCCTCGATCCCCGGCGGAGGCGAGACGATGACCCCACCCGACGACGGCCCCGACCTCGCCCACCGGCGCCCCGAGGGCGTCGGCGACACCACGGTCGCGGCGCTCGGCTCCCTGTCGAAGGCACTGGAGACGACCGAGCGCGCCCGCGGCCACCTCTACGGCTTCCACCAGCTCACCGGCACCGCCGACCTCGAACTCGACCGCGCCGTCGAACTGCTGACCGAAGCCGGCCATCCGGACTGGGCGGAGACGGTACGCACCCAGGTCCTGGGCCGCAACGTCATCCCCGGACACTGGACGTTCCAGATCGTCGAGGACTACGACGCCACCTACTACGAGCCGTTCAAGGAGATCGAACGGGCCGCCGTCGAGGAACTCGCCGAGGGCCGGCAGCATCTCCACGAGGCCGAGATGAAGGAGGCCCGCCGGACCGTCGGCCACCCCGACCACACCGCCCGGCCCGGGCCCGGCGAGGGGAGCCGGGGATGAGCCACGGCCCGCTGCGTGACCGTACCGTCGTGATCACGGGCGCCGCCCGCGGTATCGGCGCGGCCCTGGCCCGCGACCTCGCCCGGCGCGGCGCCAGGATCGCGCTGCTCGGCCACGAGGGGCCCCTGCTGGCCGCGGTGGCGGACGGTCTGCCCACCGCGACCCGGGTGTGCGAGCTCGACATCACCGACGAGGCCGCGCTGGAGCGGGCGGCCGTGGAGGTCGGCACACACCTCGGCACCCCCTCCGCCGTGGTGGCCAACGCCGGCGTCGCGGAGGGCGGCCCCTTCGTCACCTCGGACCCCGCCGTGTGGCGACGCGTGATCGACGTCAACCTGACGGGCAGCGCGGCCACCGCCCGCGCCTTCCTGCCGGACCTGATGGCGACGCAGGGCTACTACCTCCAGGTCGCCTCGCTGGCCTCGATCGGCGCCGCCCCGATGATGAGCGCCTACTGCGCCTCCAAGGCGGGCGTGGAGGCCTTCGCCCACTCCCTGCGCGCCGAAGTGGCACACCACGGCGTCGCCGTCGGGATCGGTTATGTCAACTGGACCGACACCGACATGATCCGGGACGCCGACCGCCACCCCGTACTGCGCGAGCTGCGCGGGCACATGCCGCCGCCGGCCCGGCGCCTGTATCCGGCGGACCGGGTCGCAGCCCGGCTCGCGGCCGGGGTGGAGCACCGCAGCACGGCCGTCTACGTGCCCCGCTGGCTGCGTCTGGCCCAGGCGGCACGCGCCGCGCTGCCCCCGGTCGTACTGCGCGTGTCCCGCCGGGAGCTGGCCCGCCTGGAGGCCGAGGACCCCCTGCGGCACACCGGGCTCCTCGGCGCCGGCGGCGCCGCCGACCTGACCGGGCGCCCCACGCGCCCCTGACACCGGCCGGTCAGCCGGGGAAACGCCCCGTGGAACGCAGTGACCAACGGCGCTCCGCATAGGCCAGGTCGTCGCGCCACAGCCGCCCCGCCACGGCCCGTACGAGCGGACGCAGCAGCGGTGCGGCCCCCCGCGCCAGGGCGAACCCCGGACGGCCGGACGCCGCCACCACCGCCTCGACGACCGCCGTACGAGGCCGTCCGCGGTCGTCGGATCCCAGCGGAGTGGCGTGCGACTCGACCACCGACCCCGCACCCTCCCCCTCGGTGATGTGCATGACGACGGTGCGCGGCTCGGGCGCGGTGAACACCGCGCGGACCGGCACCACCAGCCGGCCCGCCACCTTGAACGACACGTCCACGGTGAAGCCGTCCTCCCCGCCGTCCGCGCCGTCCGGAGTGCCCGTCACCGTGAGATCGACGAACGAGTACGGGTGCAGCCAGGCCCCGTGCCAGGGATCCAGCCGGTTGGCCACCACGTCCTCGGGCTCGCACACCCCCACCGCCGTGTGGACGGCCGTCAGGGCGCGCCCCCGGGCCGGCCTCCGCGGCACCACCGGCGCGTCCAGCGGCGGTTCGCCGCCCGCCGCGTCCAGCCGCACCCACACCAGCACGCCGTCGTCGTACGCCGGGAACGGCTCCCAGCCGGCGAAGGACCCGCCGTCCAGGGCGAGTCCGTGCCAGCGGCACACCAGGGTGCCGCAGCGCACGCGGCCGTCCCCCAGGGGCGCTCCCAGGTGCGGGCAGATCCCGGGCCCGGCGACCGGGCGGCCCGCCGCGTCCCGCCACAGCACCACCTCCCGTCCCGCGACGGTCCGCGCCAGCGGACGGTCGTCGCGTACGGCGCGGGAGGCGCCGACGACGTACCAGTTCCCGGACGGACGCGCGCGGGCCCGTTCCAGTGCCCCGGCGATCAGGGCCGGCCGGGCCTCGCGCCAGGTGGGGGACTGCCGTTCCCACGGCACCGCGTGTCCGCGCAGGGACAGCGGCAGGCGCCGCCGCCCGGAGCTCACGCGACCACCTCGGAAACCGGCGGCCACGGGCCGGACGGCAGGACGTCCGGCCGCCGGCCGCCGCCGTGGGCCCGCAGCCGCGCGGCGGCCACCCGCGCGAGGCCGTCCGCGGCCACCACGGCACGGCGCCGGCGCGGCACCACCGCCCGCCGGTGCAGCACCGACCAGCCGTCGCGCGCCACCGCGTCCAGGATCGAGCCGTACAGCACGAACGCCGCGCGGATGCACGGCCGGGACACCGGGTCGAGCATCGCGAGCCCCGGTGCCGCCTCCCCGTACACGCCGCGCGTGAGTGCCCCGAACTCCTTCAGCGCGGAGGTGACGCGCCGGTCTCGGCGGCCCGTGTCCCGGCACCAGCGCAGCAGTGCCCGGTGGGCGCCGTGCGCGGCGAGCAGGTCCGCGGGCAGGTACACCCGGCCCCGGTCGAGGTCCTCGCCCACGTCCCGCAGGAAGTTGGTCAGCTGGAAGGCGACCCCGAGGGCGGCGGCGTGCGGGGCCGCCGTCTCGCGCGGGACGACCGTGCCGAGGACGGGCAGCATCTGCAGTCCGATGACCGCCGCCGAGCCGTGCATGTAGCGGCGCAGAGCGGCGTAGTCGGCGTAGTCGGTGACCACCAGGTCGGAGCGCATGGCCGCCATGAAGTCGGTGAAGTGCCCGTGGTCGATGCCGTACCGGTGTGCCGTGTCGGCGACCGCGCGCACCACGGGCTCGCCGCTGCCACCGTCCCGCAGACCCCGGTCCAGTTCCCGCCGGAGAGCCGACAGCTCGGCGTCCCGGCGCGCGGTGCCCGCCCCCGTGCCGAGCGCGTCGACGATGTCGTCGGCCCAGCGGGCGAAGCCGTACAGGGCGTGCACGGCGGGCCGCCGTTCGACCGGCAGCAGCCGGGTGGCGAGGAAGTACGTCCTGCCGTGCCGGGCGTTGAGCGCGCGGCAGTGGTGGTAGGCCTCGCGCAGCGCCGGATCGGTGACGCCGGCCGCGTCGAGTTCACGGTCGGTCATACGGCGGCCTCCTGCGTGGGGGTGAGTGGGCGGCGCGGCGGTCGCGGGCCGCCGGTGATCCGTGCCGCGGCCAGCTTCCCGGACAGCAGCACGGTCGGCACGCCGACACCGGGGGTGGTGCCGCAGCCGGCGAGTACGGCGTTCTCGGTGCCTCGGACCAGATTGCGGGGCCGGAACGGTCCCGTCTGGGTGAGGGTGTGGGCCGTGGCGAACGGCGTACCGGCCGCGTGCCCCTGCGCGTGCCAGTCGGCGGGGGTCACCACGCACTCCGCCTCGACGGCGGCCCCGAGCCCGGCGAGACCGCGCCGCTCCAGCTCCCGCAGCAGCGCGTCCCGGTAGCCCGGCGCCAGGTCCGTCCAGGCGGCCGGACCCGGACCGATGTCGGTGTTGGGGCAGGGCGCGAGGACGTAGTGCAGATGGCGCCCCGGCGGGGCGAGGGAGGGGTCGGTGGCGGTGGGCCGGGTGATGAGCAGCGACGGGTCGCTCATCAGCCGTCCGGTACGGGTGAGCTCGTCGAAGGTGCCGTGCCAGGCCGCGCCGAAGGACAGGGTGTGGTGCGCCAGCTGCGGCCAGGTCCGGTCGGTGCCCAGGTGCAGCACGACCGCGGAGGGGGAGTGCCGCAGTCGTAGCGGGCGGCGGGGCCGGCGGCCGAGGAGGGCGTAGGCGACGGGCAGGTCGGGGGTGAGCACGAGCGCGTCGCAGGGGACGCGGCCCCGGTCGGTGACGACGGCGGTGATCCGGCCGCCGGAGCGTTCCAGTCGGGTCACCTCGTGGCCGAACCGGAGATCGGCGCCCGCGCCGGCGGCGGCGTCCGCCATGGCCCGGGGCAGCGCGTGCATCCCGCCGCGTGGGAAGTACACACCGGCGACCGTGTCCATGTAGGCGATGACGGCGTACGCGGCCAGCGCGCGGGCCGGCGGGACGCCCGCGTACAGGGCCTGGAAGGTGAAGACCCTGCGCAGCCGCTCGTCCCGCAGGAACCGCCCCACGCGCGCGTCCAGCCGGCCGAAACCGCCGAGCGCCGCCAGCCGTACGAGGTCGGCGCCGAGCAGGCCGAGGGGCGAGTCGAAGTTGGCGTCGATGAAACGGCGCGTCTGGGCGCGGTGCAGCCGTTCCAGCCAGCCGCGCAGCCGCAGATAGCCCGCCGCCTCACGGGCACCGGCGAACCGCTCGACCTCCGCGGCCATCGCCTCGGCCCCGGTGTGCACGTCGAGGCTGCTGCCGTCGGCGAAGCCGGCCCGGTACGCCGGGTGCAGCGGGATCAGTTCCACCCGCTCGCGCAGACTGTCGCCGACCGCGGCGAACGGCTCGTCGGCCAGGTCGGGCATGGTCAGCACGGTGGGGCCGGTGTCGATCCGGTACCCGTCGAGCAGCATGCGCCCGGCACGCCCGCCGGGCGCGGCGTCCCGCTCGACGACGGTCACCCGCCGGCCGGCGCCCAGCAGATGCAGCGCCGCCGACAGTCCGGCCAGCCCGGCCCCGACGACCACGACATGATCCGTACGCCCCGGGACACGGCGGCTCACCGTCCGTCCCCCTCGCCGGCTGTCCGCCCGACGGGCCGGGCGCCCGCACCACAGGCCCCCGCGGCCCCTCCCACCGCCGCCCCGCGCCGGGCCCCGGCAGGCCCGGCGACCCGGCTCCCGGCCGGAGCCCCCGCGGCGGACGGTCCGTCAGGTGCGGGCGCCGCCGTGGTCCTCGACGGGGCGGACGGGTGCGCCCCGCGCTTCACGCGGTCGGACCGCACCCGGACGGAGGGTCCCGGCGGGCCCGCCGGGCGCGGCGCGCGCGGTGGAACCGCCGGGTCGTGGACCTTGGCCTCGGTGGGGCACATCGCGGTCTCTTCCTCTCGTCGGCACGGCACATCGCTCCGGCAGGCCGGACGACCGGCGCATGCCTTCCCCTCCACGCCCGTCGTCTCACACCCGAGTGACCCGGATCCGACCGGGCACACGGACGGACACACCGGCCGCACACGCGCGGGACGAACCACAGGAGGGAGGCGCCGTCGTGCTGGAGGCGGACGTCGCCATCGTCGGAGCCGGAGCGGCCGGACTGTCCCTGGCCCACCGCCTGGCCGGCGCCGCGCCCGGGCCCCGCGGGCCGTCCGTCGTCCTGCTGGACGCCCCGCCCGGCCCGCTGCGGCCGCCCCGGCGCACCTGGTGCTTCTGGGAGCCCGGCCGGGGCCGCTTCGACGCGGCGGTCACCGCGTCGTGGCAGCACCTCAGGGTGCGCCACCCCGCAGGCGCCGCGGTCGACGGCGACATCGCGCCGCTGCGCTACAAGATGCTCCGCTCCGACGACTTCGAGCACCTCGTCGCACGCCACCTGGCCGACCGCCGGACCGTGCGACGGCTGGAGGCCACCGTCGACACCGTGGAGGACGTCTCCGGCGGAGCCCTGGTCCGGTTCCGGGACGGCGACGGGAGCCCCCGGACCGTGCGGGCCCGCTGGGTCTTCGACTCCCGCCCCCCGGGCAGCCTGCCCGCCGCCCGCACCACGCTGCTCCAGCACTTCCACGGCTGGTTCGTCCGTACCGACCGGCCCGCCTTCGATCCCCGCACCGCGGAGCTGATGGACTTCCGCACCCCGCAGCCCGGCCGCGGACTCTCCTTCGGCTACGTCCTGCCCGTCGGCCGGCACGAGGCCCTCGTGGAGTACACCGAGTTCTCCCCCCGCCCCCTGACACCGGCCGGCTACGAGACGGCCGTACGCCAGTACGCCGAGGAGGTGCTCCGGCTGGGCGAACTCCAGGTGCTGTCCACCGAGACGGGCGTCATCCCGATGACCGACGCCCCGATGCCCCGGCGGACCGGCGAGTCCGTCTTCCGCATCGGCGCGGCCGGCGGCGCCACCCGCCCCTCCACCGGCTACACCTTCGCCGGACTCCAGCGCCAGACACACGCCGTCGCCGCCGCCCTCCGCCAGGGCCGCAGGCCCGTTCCGCCGCCCGCCCACTCGGCCCGCTCCCGCGCCATGGACGCCGTACTGCTGCGCGCCCTGGACAGCGGCCGGGCCGACGGGCCCGCGCTGCTGTGCCGGCTCTTCGCCCGGGTGCCGATGCGGCGGCTGCTGCTCTTCCTCGACGGCCGCACCCGGCTGCACCAGGACCTCGCCATCGGTCTGCGCACGCCCGTCAAACCGATGCTCCGGTCGGCGCTGGAACTGCCCGGCCTGCCCCGCCGCCCCTTCGACGGCCCCTGACCCGCCCACCCGGCACCCCCGCCCCGGAGACCCCATGACCCTGCTGCGCGACGAACGGCTCGCCGCCGCCTTCGACCAGGCCGCCCGCCGTTACGACACCCTGGTCGCCGCCAACCCCGGCTACCACGCCCACCTGCGCCGCTCCGCCCGACGTCTCGGGCTGCCCCACCGGGGCCGGGGGCTGCGCGTGCTCGACCTCGGCTGCGGCACCGGCGCCTCCACCGCCGCGCTCGCCGCCGTACTGCCCGACGCGCGGATCACCGCGGTGGACGCCTCCGCGGGCATGCTGGAACGGGCCGCCGCCAAACCCTGGCCGCCCGGCGTCACCTTCACCCGCGCCCGCGCCGAAGGGCTCGCCGAGGCCGGCGTGGACGGGCCGTTCGACGCGGTCTTCGCCGCCTACCTGTTCCGCAACGTCACCGACCCCGGCGCCGTGCTCACCACCGTGCGCGGAGTACTCGCCCCCGGCGGACGGCTCGGCGTCCACGAGTACGCCCTCGGCGGGCGCCGCGTGGACCGGGCCGTGTGGAACCTGGTGTGCCGGGGCATCGTGCAGCCCGCGGCCACCGCGCTCGGCGACGGCGAGCTGTACCGCCATCTGCGGCGCAGCGTCGTCGAGTTCGACACCGCGGACCGTTTCGCCGGCCGGCTGCGCGCGGCCGGCTTCGACGCGGTGCGCGTCCTGCCCCTGCCGGGATGGCAGACGGGCATCGCCCACACCGTCGTCGGCCGGCGGCCCCGTACGGCGAGCGGGGCCGAGGGATGACCCGCCCCGGCCGCCCGGACGCCACCCGGCACGGCCGGGACCGCCGCGCCCGGGTGCTCGCGCCCCCGCCCGGGACCCGGAGGATCGAGGGCACCCGCCCCACGACCGCCGTCGTCGGCGGCGGCATCGCCGGACTGGCCGCGGCGACCGCGCTCGCCGAGCGTGGCGTCGCCGTGACGCTCTACGAACGCGAACCCTTCCTCGGCGGACGGGCCGGAGGCTGGCCCACCCGCCTGGCGGACGGTACGCCGGCGACCATGAGCCGGGGCTTCCACGCCTTCTTCCGTCAGTACTACAACCTGCGCGGCCTGTTGCGTCGTACCGACCCCGGCCTGGAGCGGCTCACCGGTCTGCCGGACTACCCGCTGTGGCACAGCGACGGACTGCGGGACGGCTTCCGCCACGTCCCGCGCACCCCGCCGTGGAGCGCGCTCGGCTTCGCCGCCCTCAGCCCCTCCTTCCGCCTGCGCGACCTGCGCCGTATGAGCCTGCCGGCCGCCCTGCCGCTGTTCGACGTGCGTGTGCCCGACGTGTACGCACGCCTGGACGGCGTCAGCGCCCACGACTTCCTCGACGCGGTCGGCTTCCCGCCAGGCGCCCGCCATCTGGCCTTCGAGGTGTTCTCCCGCAGCTTCTTCGCCGACCCCCGGCGGCTGTCGGCCGCCGAGATGGTCCTGATGTTCCACATCTACTTCCTCGGTTCCGCCGAGGGACTGCTGTTCGACGTACCCGGCGCGCCCTTCCCCGCCGCCCTGTGGGACCCCCTGGCCGGCTATCTGCGCCGGCACGGCGCCCGGATCCGCACCGGCACGGCCGTCGAGCACATCACCCCCGCCGGGGACGGCGGCCACGAGGTCGCCACCACCGCGGAGGAGACCCGTCACGACACCGTCGTCCTCGCCCTCGACGCCCCGGGACTGCGCCGCCTGGTGGCCGGCTCCGGCCGGCTCGGCGACGGCCCGTGGCGGGAACGGGTCGCGGCGCTGCGCGAAGCCCCGCCGTTCCTGGTCAGCCGCCTGTGGCTGGACCGGCCCGTGGCACCCGACCGGCCCGCGTTCCTGGGCACCGGCGGCTACGCCGGCCTCGACAACATCAGCGTGCTGGAGCGCTACGAGGACGAGGCGGCGCGCTGGGCCGCCCGCACCGGCGGCTCCGTGGTCGAACTCCACGCGTACGCGCGGCATCCCGGGGACTCGCGCGAGACCGAAGAGAAGGCGCTGATCGGCGAGCTGCACCGCGTGTACCCGGAGACGGCCGGTGCCGGGATCGTCGACGCCCGCCACCTGTGGCGGTCCGACTGCCCGCTGTTCCCCGTCGGCGGGTACGCCGGCCGGCCCACGGTGCGCACACCGGACCCCGCGCTGGTGGTGGCCGGCGATCTGGTGCGCACCGGTCTGCCGGTGGCGCTCATGGAACGTGCCGCGACCTCCGGGTTCCTCGCCGCCAACGCCCTGCTCGAGCGCTGGGGAGTGCGCGGGCAGACCCTGTGGACGGTGCCCGGCCGGGGGCGTGGCGTCCTGCTGCGGTCCCTGGCCCGGCCGGCCGCCGGGGTCCGGCGCGGGTGAGCCGGTCGAACACGTCGGTCCGGCACGGCGCGCACGCCGGCGGTGTGCGGCGCGGTCACACGGTGGTGCCGTGGACGACCGTTCCGGAGGACCTGCCGCGCAGACCGGCCGCGCCCTCGCGGACGAAACCCAGGGCCCGCGGGAAGTCGTGCAGCTGCTCGGCGAGGATGTCCAGCCCCGTCACCAGGGACCCCACCGGAACACTGCGGGCGTCCAGCACGTCGGCGGTCCATTCCAGGAATCCGGTGAACACCCCCGCGTCGTCCAGGTACAGGGCGGTGGCCAGGAAGTCGAGGATGTGCACCACGTCCTCCGCGGTCCGCTCCCGCCTCGCGGCGTCGTAGCCGCGCATGGCCGCGAACCGGCTCTCCAGGTCCGTCAGCACCTGTTTGACCAGGCGGCTGCGGGACTGGACCACCATCGTGTACTCCTGGTCCGCCAGATGCGGCAGGTCGTCGACCACCTGCCGGACCGCGGTGGGGCGCCGCAGCCCCGCCTCCAGCGCGGCGGCCGCCCCGCGGGCGTCCGCGGCCCACCCGTCGGCGCCCAGGGCGCGCGCGAACCGGCCGTCCTCGCCGAACGCCCTGCCGCCGGCGAGCACGGGCACCCGGACGGCCTGACAGGCGGTGATGGCCGCGTGCGCGGCCGGAAGATGGGTGGGGATCGAACCCGAGAGCAGGACGGCGTCGGAGTTGGTGTGGTGCTGGTGGGCGACGAGGTGGGGTGTGGGCGTCTGGGCACCCAGGTAGTCCACCTGCCAGCCCCGCAGCCGCAGGACCTCGGCGACGAGCCGGGCGGGGAAGGCGTGCCATTCGCCGTCGACGCAGGTGACCGTCACCCGTCCCCGGTGCGGGGGAGCGGGCCTGGCCGCCGCCGGACGGTGCACGAGGGCGGCGATCACCCGCTCGTTGATGGCCGTGGCGGCGTGTTCCTGGGCCACGGTGATGCGGTCGGCGGCCCATTCGGTGCCGATCCGCTCCTGCACCGCCGCGACGACGTCGAGCAGCAGGACCTCCTCCCCGCATCCCGCGTCGAGACCGGCCCGTACCGTGTCGACGGCGTCGTACTCACTGCCCTCGAGCACCGCCCGCCAGAGCCGGTCGCGCAGCACGGCGGCCGACGGAGGAGTCCCGCTCACGCGTCCCTCCCGGCGCGCGGCGCGCTGATGGCGAGGGTGGCCATGTCGTCGTGGCTGCCGCCGCCCAGCCACTGGGCGGCCAGCATCTGCACCCGCTCCACGATCGCCTCTCCCGGCATTCCCGCGCACTCCACCAGTGCCTGCCGCAGCCGGTCCTCCCCGAACAGCTCGTCGCCCAGCGGTCCGCCGCGGGCCTCGGTGATGCCGTCCGTGTAGAGCAGACACGTCTCCCCGGGCGCCAGCGTCTCCTCGGCCGTCCGCACCGTGACCGAGGGAAGCGCGCCGACGAGGGTGCCGTGCGTGGCCGCCTCCTCCACCCGGCCGTCGGCGCGCACGAGGAGCGGTGGCATGTGCCCGGCGCTGGTCAGCCTGAGACGCACCCGGCCGTCCTCGCGCCGGACGGAGGCCAGCACCAGGGTGGCGAAGCGGGTGTGGTGCGAGCCGAGCAGGGCGCCGTTGAGCAGGGTGAGGACCTGCTGGTGGTCGGCGGCCAGGGGCAGCAGCGCCTGCAGTGTGTTGCGGATCTTCCCGGTCAGGACCGCCGCGTCCAGGCCCTTGCCGGCCACGTCGCCCAGCACGACGAACGTCTCCCGCGAGGCGTCGGCCCCGGGGTGGACGTCGTAGAAGTCACCGCCGATCCGTTCGTGGTCGCTGGCCGCGCGGTAGCGGCCCGCGTAGTCCACGCCGTGCAGGCTCTCCAGGGCCGGCGGCAGGAGTTCCCGCATGAGCGTGGTGGTGATCGCGCTCTGCTCGCTGTAGAGACGCGCGGCCGACAGCGCGGCGCCCGCGCGTGCCGCGAAGAGCCGGGCGAACGCCTCCTCGTCCGGGGTGAAGGCCCGCTCCGTGCTGGAGCGGAGCAGGATCAGCGCACCGGCGGACACACCGTGCCCCGGCAGCGGGGTGACGATGACCGAGCCGACGGGCCCGCCGAAGCCGTCCGGGACGACCCAGCCGGGAAGGACACCGGGATCGATCCAGCGCGCGGGCACCGGCGGGAACCCCTGGAGGGCCTCGGCCAGCCCCGGCACGCCCCGGGGATCGAACTGCAGCGAGCCATGTTCCGCCGGCCGCCCGCGCAGGGCGTGGGTGACGGGATGGCGGCGGCCGACGGGTGGCAGCACGAGCAGCGCGGCGTCGGCGAGGTGCTCCGCCGCCAGTTGCGCCGCGACCGCCGCGCAGCGCGGCACGTTCAGCGACGCCAGCAGGGTGCTGGAGACCATGGCCCGGATCTCCGCCTGCTTCCTGGCGACGCGCAGGGACGCTTCGGCCCGGTGGCGGCCGGTGTCGTCCACCAGCCACCACGCCACACCGCCGTCCGCGACGGGACCGGGACGGGCTTCGAAGAACCGGTCACCGATCTCCCCCGCGGCCACGGGGCCCGCCGACGCGAAACGCGTTCCCCCGGTGAGGCTCCGGTGCGCCTCCGCAAGCCAGGGCGGCACCGCGCTCTGCGCGGCGCCCGTGTCCGTCAGTATCAGCCGGGCGGCCGGGTTCTGGTCCACGACCGTTCCCTGCGCGTCGAGGACCACCACCGGCCAGGGGGCTTCCTTCCATGTCGGACCGACGCGGACGTCCGTCTCGCGTGGGTGGGCGGGAGAACCGGGGGAAGGAATCACAAGCGTAGGCACGCGACGTGCGCACCCCACCACCTCTCTGCCGGGGAAACCGGATTCGGTTGCCACCGTCCCCCATCCCTGTCCGTGAAATCAACCTGCCCGGGCGCCCACGCGCCCGCCGGACGGCTGCGTACCCCGCAGAGGAGGCCCTACTCCTTCTTTCCCCCGTGGCCGAACGGGCACCCGCCGGACCGCGGGGAGGACACCGGAACGGTTCAGCGCCGGCCGCCCCGGAACCGGCCCAGCAGCCGCTGCGCCTGCGCCCGGCGCCGGGGATCGGCCGCCGCCCGCCGCACCTGCTCGGCCGTGCGCCGCCCCTGAGGGCTCCTGGCGAACTGCTTGATGCGCTCCATCATGCTGGGCATGGGTGCTCCCCTTCCACGGGTCCGCTGTGTTCTTGCTCTCCTGCGCCTACCCCCCGCGGGCGTCCTCAGCCCCGTCGGCGGGCCCCGGACGGGCTCACGTCTCCTTCAGCGGCTCGTACACCTCCGCCCCCAGGCCGAACGTCCACGCCACACCCTCCCGGGCCGTCCGGGTCGCCGGCGGCACCCGGAGCCAGTACGTGCGGTGGGTGCCGTCCGGTTCGGGCGTGGAATTGAGGACCTCGACCATGACGACCGGCTCGTCGTCGTCCAGTTCGATCCGCCAGAGCGTGCCCGTGTCGTCCCGGTGCAGAGGCTTCGCCCCGGAGTCGGCCAGATAGCGGTCGTAGCCGTAGTACTCGAGCATCACCCGGCGCAGTTCGGCGTTCTCCTCCTCCCGGATCCGCTCCGCGGTGAGGGTCCGCAGCTCCTCCAGGAAGGCGCGGGTCACCGGCATGCCGCGCCAGGCGCACAGCGCGAATCCGTCGGGGAACTCCAGCGCGGGGCCGTCCCCGTGGTCGAGCCGCCCCGCCTCGTCCCGGTGCAGCGCGACGGGCCGCTCGCACACCACCGCCACCTTCTCGAACGGCCACCACCAGCCGGCGCTGCGGCACACCCGCGCCGGCCCTTCGAGCGCGGCCCCCTCGGTGTGCAGGGCGGCCAGCCACGGCGCGTCGTGCTGCCCGAGCAGCGCGTCCAGCAGGACCAGCCGTATCTCCGTGCGCGCGGCCGGGTCGCCGGGGGCGAGCTCGTCGAGCACTCCGGTGCGGATCCGGTCGACCAGCGCCTGCGTGGTGTCCCACAGGGCGCCGCCGGTCTCCGACCAGCGCCGGGACCAGCCCGCCGCACCCAACTCCTCGTACATCCGCCCGCGTTCGGCCGCCCACGGCGCGTTGCGCACCGCCTCGCGCACGCTCGCCCCGAAGTCCGTCCCCTGCCGGACCAGCGTCACGCCCTCGCGCGGCGACCCGGCCCAGAGCACACGCTCCGGTTCGGGCAGCCCCGCGTCGCGGTAGGCCAGCCGGACGCCCTCCTCCGCCGCCGCGCGGTCGGCGGGACCGGTGTCCGCGGCCCACGCGCGCCAGCGCGCCGTCTCCTGCGAGAGGCTTCCGGTCACGGCGGCCGCCCCGCTCTCCTGCGTGATCGTCATCGTCGACGTCCCCTGTTCCATGGTCGGGTGTGAAGTTCCGTACGCTCGCCCGGTCCGGTCAGTCGGCCACCAGCCGCACCGAGCCGGGGACGTACTCCCGCTGCCGGATCACCCGGAACCAGCCCTTCGGCAGCGCGATCGCCGCGTGCTCCTCGTGGACCACCCGGCCGCCCTCGGGCAGATGCAGCAGGAACGGCCCGTACGGGCCCGGCTCACGCACGAGTTCGCCCCGCCCGACCACGGCGTGCGCGTGTCCGGTGACCTCGCCCAGCGCCAGCACCAGCCGGCCCCTGGCGTC
This sequence comes from Streptomyces sp. NRRL WC-3626, assembly GCF_000718785.1. Classification (GTDB taxonomy): domain Bacteria; phylum Actinomycetota; class Actinomycetes; order Streptomycetales; family Streptomycetaceae; genus Streptomyces; species Streptomyces edwardsiae. The sequence continues at coordinate 16,027 of NZ_JOCA01000032.1, forward strand.
CCGCGGCTCCTTGGGCGCGTCCGGAACATGGGACGGCACCGCCTCGTCCGCGACGGGCACGATCAGCACGTCTCCCTGCCGGTACATGACTCTCCCCTCCACTCCGGCGCACCCTGCTCCGGAGCCCATGCCGCAGACAGTACGAGCCGCCACTGACAACGGACCGTCACCAGCCCCGCCACCGGGCGTTGTCAGTCGCTGTTGGTAGAACTGCTGCACGCACCGCCGGACGGCCCGCACCCCGTGCGCCGACCCGGCCCCGCCTTCCTTCACCCACCGCACGACAGGAGAGCCCGGATGACCATCGGAGGCCACCTCGAGGAGCTGTACGGGCTCCCCGTGTTCCCCTTCGCCGAGGGCACGGGCCCGGCGACGCCGCCCGAGCCCGGCTCCGTGGCCTGGCGGCCGGCCGGCGGGACGTACGACGACGACATGGGATGGGCGGAGGGGTTCGCCCGCTTCTGCGCCGAGGTCGACACCACACGGGTGCGCGCCCTGGTCGTCGGCATGTGGGACGACGCCTACGACTCCGGCCCGACCGACGTCATCGAGGCGCTGCTGGCCGCGCGTGACCGGCTGCCCGCGCTGCGGGCGCTGTTCCTCGGCGACATCGTGTTCGAGGAGTGCGAGATCTCCTGGATCCACCAGACCGACGTCACCGGGCTGCTCGCCGGTTTCCCCGCGCTGGAGGAGTTCGGTGTGCGCGGCGGCCAGGGCCTGGTGTTCCCCGCCCTGCGCCACGACGGACTGCGGAAGCTGGTCGTGGAGACCGGAGGACTCCCCGTGGAGGTGGTGCGCGGGATCGCGGCCAGTGAACTGCCCGCGCTGGAACACCTCGACCTGTGGCTGGGCACCTCGTGGTACGGCGCCGACAGCGAGGTCACCGACCTGGAACCGATCCTCTCCGGCGCCCGGCTGCCCCGGCTGCGGCACCTGGCCCTGCGCAACAGCGAGATCCAGGACGAGGTCGCCGCCGCCGTCGCGTCCGCGCCGGTCGTCGCCCGCCTCGAGGTGCTCGACCTGTCCATGGGCACCCTCGGAGACGAAGGCGCCACCGCCCTGCTCGGCGGCCAGCCGCTCACCCACCTCAAGCGGCTGGACCTGCACCACAACTACCTGAGCGAGCCCCTCCGGCAGCGCATACGGGACACGCTGGAACCGGCGGGTGTCGAGGTGGACCTCGACGACAACGACGCCGACCGCGACGAGGACGAGGACGGCACCGTCCACCGCTTCGTCGCCGTGGGGGAGTGAGCGCGTCCCCATGGGCTACTACCCCTCCCGTCTGGAGCACTTCCACGGCCTGCCCGTGCACGACGTCACCGGCCCCGAGGGCGATCCGGGCCCCGGTCCGCCCCCTCCCGCCTCCGTCGCCTGGCGGCTCGCCGCGGACTGGGAGGTCCCGTTCGAGGACCGGTGGCGCTCCTTCCTGGACCGGGTCCGCACCGACGAGGCCGTGGCCCTCGTCATCGGCGCCTGGTGGCAGGAGTGGGACGAGGACGGCATCGGTCCCGTACTCGACCTGATCACCGCCGACGCACACCGGCTGCCCCGGCTGCGGGCCCTCTTCCTCGCGGACGTCGAATCCGAGGAGACGGAGATCTCCTGGATCAAACAGGGCGGCATCGGCCCCGTCCTGCACGCCTGGCCGGGCCTGTACGAACTCGGCCTGCGCGGCGGCGAGGGCCTGGTGATCGAGCCGCTGCGCCACGCCGGACTGCGCAGACTGCGCGTCGAGTCCGGCGGCCTGCCCCCCGAGCCGGTGCGCGGCCTCGCCGCCTGCGACCTCCCCGCCCTGCACCATCTGGAACTGTGGCTGGGCACCTCCTGGTACGGCGGCGACTGCACCGCCGACGACGTCCGGGCACTCCTGGACACCCTCGGCCGCGGCCCGGGACTGCGCCATCTCGGTCTGTGCAACAGCGACATCCAGGACCACATCGCCACCGCCGTGGCCGCCGCGCCCGTCGTCGCCGGTCTGGACTCCCTCGACCTGGGCATGGGCACCCTCGGAGACGACGGGGGCGCCGCCCTGCTCGCCGGGCAGCCGCTGACCCATCTGCGCGCCCTCGACCTCGGACACCACTTCATGGGCGAGGAGATGACCCGCCGGGTCCGCGACACACTCGGACCGCACATCCCGGACCTCGGCCTCACCCCCGCCCACCGCAGCGCCCACCGCCCGGAGGACCGCTATGTCGCGGTCGGGGAATGAACCGGGAACGGCGGGCGCGCCCGTGCGCCTCGCCGTCGTGGGCAACCCCGAGAACCGCAGGACGACCCTGTTCACCGACGCCGTCCGCGCGGCCGGACTGCCCGCACCGCGCGTCGTGCCGTGGGAGCGGGTCCTCGGCGACGGCGGGGCCGACTTCGCCGCCGACGAGACCGTCCGGCTCGACTCACCCGGCGAGCATCCCGAGGTCGACCGGCTGCTGAGGGACGTACCGGACCCCACCCGCGTGGAGGGCTCGGCACGCTGGTACGCGCGGTTCACCGCGGCGGTCCGCGGCCTGCGCGGCGGGGTCCGGCTCGACGACCCCGGCGAACTGGCCGTCCTGTTCGACAAACGGCGCTGCCACGCCGTCCTCGACGCGGCGGACATCCCCGTGCCCCGGTCACCCACCTCGGGCCCGGACGCCGTACCCGTCACCGGCTGGGACGACGTACGGACCGTCATGCGCGACCACCGCATGCCCCGACTCTTCGTCAAGCTCGCCCATGGCTCCTCGGCCTCCGGCGTGCTCGCCGTCGAGGCAGCCGGCAGCGGCCGGATCAGGGCCACCACCTCCGTCGAACTGACCCCGGACAAAAGCCTGTTCAACTCCCTGAAGGTGCGCCGCTACGAGCGGGAGCGGGACATCGCCGCGATCGTGGACGCCCTCGCCCCGGACGGGCTGCACCTGGAACACTGGCTGCCCAAGGCGTCCCAGCGGGGCCGCGCCGCCGATCTGCGGGTCGTGGTGGTGGCCGGCCGCGCCACCCACGCCGTCGTGCGCACCAGCACCGCGCCGATGACCAACCTCCACCTCGGCGGCGCCCGCGGCGACCTCGACGCCGTACGCGACGCCGTCGAGGCGGCCGGCGGGAGCTGGGCGGACGTCCTCGCCGTGTGCGAGCGCGCGGCGGCCTGCTTCCCACGCACCCTCTGCGTCGGCGTCGACCTGCTCCCGGCCGTCGGCTGGCGCCGGTTCGCGGTCAGCGAGGTCAACGCCTTCGGCGACCTGCTGCCCCGCCTCACCGGACTCCCCGGCAGCGGGGCGGAGGGCCTCGACACCTACGCGGCCCAGGTCGCGGCCGTCCTGCGCCGCGCCCCGGACCGGCCGCACCCGTACCACCAGCACAGAACGGGAACCACCCATGTCAGCGCCTGAACCGGCACCCGCGCCCGCCGCACCGGACCATCCGGACATGAACGAGATCGTCGGCAGTCACGACATCCTCCTCGTCACCCTCGACACCCTCCGGTACGACGTCGCCGCCGAACTCGCCGCCGAGGGACGCATTCCGAACCTGGCCCGCCGTCTGCCCGGCGGCCGCTGGGAGCGGCGGCACGCCCCCGGCAGCTTCACCTACGCCTCCCACCAGGCGATCTTCGCCGGATTCCTGCCCACGCCGGCCGTCCCCGGCCCGCACCCGCGGCTGTTCGCGGCCCGCTTCGCCGGCAGCGAGACCACGGCCGGGCACACCTTCGTGTACGACACCCCGGACCTGGTGTCCGGCCTCGCGAAGGAGGGCTACCGCACGGTGTGCGTCGGCGGCGTCGGCTTCTTCAACCGCCGGGCCCCGCTGGGCTCGGTGCTGCCCGGACTGTTCCAGGAGTCCCACTGGACACCGGAGTTCGGCGTCACCTCCGCCACGTCGTTCGAGTCCCAGGTGACCCGCGCGGAACAGGTGGTCCGCGAACTTCCCCACGAACGGCGCCTGTTCCTCTTCGTCAACGTCGCCGCACTGCACCAGCCCAACTGGTTCCACACGCCCGGCGCCACCCGCGAGGACGGCGACACCCGCGCCACCCACGCCGCCGCCCTCGAGTACGTGGACCGGCACATCGGCCGGCTGTTCGCCGCCGCGAGCAGCAGACGCCGCTGCCTCGCCATCGTCTGCTCCGACCACGGCACCGCCTACGGCGACGACGGCTACACCGGCCACCGCATCGGCCACGAGTCCGTGTGGACCGTGCCCTACGCCCACTTCTTCCTGGACCCCACCCCCGCCGAGGCCGCCCGATGACCACCACCACCAGCCGGACGACCCCGTACCAGAGCTACGTCTACGCCTACCCGCACAAGACCGCCTACCGGAAACTCGCCGACCGCCCCCTCCTCGGCGACCTGTGGGCCGGCGAACCCAAGGACGCCCTCTCCCTCTATCTGCACATCCCGTTCTGCGAGGTCCGCTGCGGCTTCTGCAACCTGTTCACCCGCATCGGCGCCCCCGACGGCCTCACCGGCGCCTACCTGGACGCCCTCGAACGGCAGGCGACCGCCGTACGCGAGGCGCTGGGGGAGCGTGAACCCGTACGGTTCGCCACCGCGGCCTTCGGCGGCGGCACCCCCACCTTCCTCACCGCCGCCGAACTCGAGCGGCTGTGCGACATCGCCGAGCACCGTATGGGCGCCGGCCTGCGCGCCGTCCCGCTGTCCGTGGAGGCCTCGCCCGCCACGGCCACCGCCGACCGGCTGGAAGTCCTGGCCGCCCGCGGCACCACCCGGCTCAGCCTGGGCGTACAGAGCTTCGACGACACCGAGGCCCGCGCCGCCGTACGCCCCCAGCGCCGCGCCGACGTCGAAGCCGCCCTCGGCCGCGTCCGCGACGCCCGCGTCCCCGTCCTCAACATCGACCTCATCTACGGCATCGACGGCCAGACCGAACACACCTGGCTGCACTCCCTCGACGCCGCCCTCGCCTGGCACCCCGAGGAGCTCTACCTCTACCCCCTCTACATACGCCCCCTCACCGGACTGGGACGCCGCGCCGGCGACCCCGACCCGGCCTGGGACGCACAGCGGCTGCGCCTGTACCGCCTGGGCCGCGACCACCTCCTCGCCCACGGCTACACCCAGCGGTCCATGCGCATGTTCCGCCGCGCCGACGCCCCGCCGCAGGGCGCGGACGACCACGCCTGCCAGACCGACGGCATGATCGGGCTCGGCTGCGGCGCCCGCTCCTACACCGCCGGGCTGCACTACTCCTTCGACTACGCCGTCGGCATGCACGAGATCCGCGGCATCATCGACGACTACGTCTCCCGCCCGGCCGCCGACTTCGCCCACGCCGAGTACGGCCGCCGCATCGACGCCGGCGAGGCGCGACGGCGGCATCTGCTGCAGTCCCTGCTCCAGGCGGACGGCCTCGACGTCGCCGGCTACCGCACCCGGTTCGGCGGCCGCACCCCGGCGGACGACTTCCCGGCCGAACTGACCCGCTTCGCCGACCGCGGCTGGCTGACCGAGGACACCGCCGCCGGGCTGCTGCGCCTGACCCCCGAGGGGCTGGCCCACTCCGACGCCGTCGGCCCGGAGCTGTTCTCCCCGGCCGTGCGGGCCGCCATGGCCGCCTACGAGCGGAAGTGAGACCCGCCCGATGGACCTGACCCTCCTCTACCGGGGCCCGCTGGCCTCCTGCGACTACGACTGCCCCTACTGCCCGTTCGCCAAGCGCCGCGACAGCCGCGAGCAACTCCGCACCGACCGTGCCTGCCTGGCGAGGTTCGCCGACTGGGCCGAGGCACGGACCACCGACCGGCTCTCCCTTCTGTTCACCCCCTGGGGCGAGGGCCTGGTCCGCTCCTGGTACCGCGACACCCTGACCCGGCTGTCCCACCGGCCGCACATCCGCCGCGTCGCCATCCAGACCAACCTCAGCTGCCGCACCGACTGGCTCGCCGGCGCCGACCTCGACACCCTGGCCCTGTGGTGCACGTACCACCCGGGGCAGACCCCCTACGACCGCTTCCTCGCCAAATGCCGCGAACTGGAGCGGCTCGGCGCCCGGTTCAGCGTCGGCATCGTCGGACTGCCCGACCACCTGGACGCGGCCCGGCGGCTGCGCGCCGACCTGCCCGAACGGGTGTACCTGTGGGTCAACGCCGCCGAGGGCCACACCTACGACGACGCCGAGGCCGACGTCTGGACCGCGCTCGACCCCCTGTTCCCGTACAGCCGCCGCCCCCACGCCAGCGCGGGCCTGCCCTGCCGCACGGGGGAGTCCGTCATCTCCGTCGACGGCGAGGGCACCGTCCGCCGCTGCCACTTCGTCCGCGCCGAACTCGGCAACCTCTACGACGGCAGCTACCGGCAGGCACTGCGCCCCCGCCCGTGCCCCCTCACCACCTGCGACTGCCACATCGGCTACGTCCACCTCGAAACACTGCCGCTGTACGACGTGTTCGCCGGCGGCGTGCTGGAACGGATACCGGCCCCGGCCCCACAGCGGTCCCGCGCGGGCGGACATGTTTGACGGGAGAGCCGGCGGCAAGTCGGTCTCCATGAGTGAACAGAACAGGAATACGAACCGGAAGACCACCTCCACCCGGTCCGCCGCGACCAAGGCCCGGGAGACCACGGACAAGGCGACCGCGCCCGCAGGGAAGGCGGCCGACGAGGCAGCCGGCAAGGCGGGTGACGCCGCGTCGGCCGCCGCCTCGGGCGCCGAACGCGCGGCACAGGCGGCGACCGGCGCCGCGCAGAGTGCCGCCAAGGGTGTCGAGGCGGGCCGCCGCGTGGTCGTCGCCACCTCGGGACAGGTCGCCGCCGGCGCCAAGACCGCCTGGACCGTCATCGCCCACCGCAGGCTCGCCGCCGCCGGGGCCGCCGCCGGCCTCACCGCGCTCACCGCCGCCTCCTACGCGGTGGGCCGGCGCGCCGGACGCCACACCCACGGCCCCCTGACCCGGATGACCGGCGGCCGGATCTGACACCGGGGCGGCGGGACGGGACGGGGAGCAGCCGGGCCCCACTCGCGCGGTGCTGCCCCGACGAGGAAAGATGTCTCCGCAAGCGAGGAAGCAACCCAGGCGGAGGAGTGGGCACATGCAGCACGAGCGAGCGGGCGGTCCGGCCGGCCCCGAGGATCTCGTCGACGTCGCCCGGCTGGTCACGGCGTACTACGCGCTGCACCCCGACCCCGAGGATCCGGCACAGCGCGTCGCCTTCGGCACCTCGGGGCACCGCGGCTCGTCCCTGGCGGCCGCGTTCAACGAGGACCACATCGCCGCGACCAGCCAGGCCATCTGCGAGTACCGCAGGGAGCAGGGCACCGACGGCCCCCTCTTCCTCGGCGCCGACACCCACGCCCTGTCCGAGCCGGCCCGCGTCACCGCCCTGGAGGTGTTCGCCGCGGGCGGGGTCACGGTGCTCGTCGACAGCGCCGACGGCTACACCCCCACCCCGGCGGTCTCGCACGCCATCCTCACCCACAACCGGGGCCGTACCACGGGCCTCGCGGACGGCGTCGTCGTCACGCCGTCGCACAACCCGCCCGCCGACGGCGGGTTCAAGTACAACCCGCCCACCGGCGGCCCCGCGGGCTCGGACGCCACCGGCTGGATCCAGGACCGGGCCAACGACATCATCCGCGGCGGCCTGAAGGACGTCCGCCGCATCCCGTACGCCCGCGCCCTCGCCGCACCCGGGACCGGCCGGTACGACTTCCTCGGCACCTATGTCGCGGACCTGCCGAACGTGCTGGACCTGGACGCGATCCGCGCGGCCGGCGTACGGATCGGCGCCGACCCGCTGGGCGGGGCGTCGGTGGCGTACTGGGGCCGGATCGCCGAGGAGCACCGGCTCGACCTCACCGTGGTCAACCCGCTCACCGACCCCACCTGGCGGTTCATGACGCTGGACTGGGACGGGAAGATCCGGATGGACTGCTCCTCACCGCACGCCATGGCGTCCCTCATCCGCCGGCGCGACCGTTTCGACATCGCCACCGGCAACGACGCCGACGCCGACCGGCACGGCATCGTCACCCCGGACGCCGGGCTGATGAACCCCAACCACTACCTCGCCACGGCGATCGGCTACCTCTACGCGCACCGGGAGCGGTGGCCGGCCGGGGCCGGTGTCGGCAAGACCCTGGTGTCCTCCGCGATGATCGACCGGGTCGCCGCCGACCTGAAGCGCGAACTCGTCGAGGTGCCCGTCGGGTTCAAGTGGTTCGTGGACGGACTCGCCGACGGCGGCCTCGGCTTCGGCGGCGAGGAGTCGGCGGGGGCCTCCTTCCTGCGCCGCGACGGCTCGGTGTGGACCACCGACAAGGACGGCATCATCCTGGCGCTGCTCGCCTCCGAGATCACCGCCGTCACCGGCAGGACGCCCTCCGCGCACTACGCCGACCTCGCCTCCCGGTTCGGCGAGCCCGCCTACGAGCGGATCGACGCCCCGGCGACCCGTGAGGAGAAGGCCCGCCTCGCCAGACTGTCGCCCGCCCAGGTCACCGCCGACACCCTGGCCGGGGAGGCGGTCACCTCGGTGCTCACCGAGGCGCCGGGCAACGGCGCGTCCATCGGGGGCATCAAGGTCACCACGGACAGCGCCTGGTTCGCCGCCCGGCCCTCCGGCACCGAGGACGTCTACAAGATCTACGCCGAGTCGTTCCAGGGCCCGGACCATCTGCGCCGGGTGCAGGAGGAGGCCAAGGACGTGGTCCTCGCGGCACTGGGCGACTGAACCGCACCCCCGCGCGGCGCGCCCCGGCTGCCGGGGCGCGTCAGCCCGCCCGGACGCCGGGCACGGACGGGGACGGGGAGGCGAGCTCGGGCGGCACCGACGTCGCCGCCGTGGGCAGCTCCACGGGCGCCTCCTCCGACTGCTGCAGCACGGTGTCGCCGCCGGGCCCCTCCGCCGGCGTCCCCGCACCGGTGGACAGCTGGGACCACGCGCCCAGTGCCAGGGCGATCGCGGCGGCGGTGCCCACCACGCGGCAGACCCGGCGCAGCCGGGCGCGCCCGTCCATCTGCCGCCAGGCCGGGCCCTCCCACGGATCGTCCGGATGCCACAGATCACCGACCGCCTCGACACCGCCGGCGTCCCCGCGCGGCGCACCGCCGCCGGCGCGCGGCCGTGTCCGCTGGAGGGCGGACGGCTCCCGCGGGGCGGTGGCCCGGATCGCACGCTCGTTGTCGGTGAGGAACCGCTGCCAGACGTCCTCGGGCAGGGACGGGCCACCGTCCCGCTCCTCCGGCGTTCCGCCGTCGTCCGGTCTCCGCGCGGTCACGTCCGTTCATTCCCTTCGACGATCCCGCCAGGATCATTGCACAGCGCAAAATCGGGAGAACAGCGGGTCGGACGACCGAACATATCGCTGACAGGCGTCCACCGGGCGCGTGGACCCGATCGGACAAAGGTCCGTCGGGGGGACACGGCCCGGCCGGCCTCTGCAAGGCCGCCGCGGGACGGCGGAGCATGAGCCGCCCAAATCCGCATGCTAGGTTCGCATTTGGAAGAGGCTCCGCACATCCGGGACGGTGACACCCCATGACGACGTCAGCAGACGGCGACGACCTCCCCCTGCCGAAGGCCCTGTGCGACACGGCCGCGCTCGCCGCCCTGGACGACGCGTCCGCCGGCGCCCTGTGGCGGCTCGCCGAACCGGGCCGGCAACTCGACGCCAACGTCGTACGCGTCCCGCCGGGGCAGCGGGTCGGCACCCACCGCGAGCCCGACCTCGACGTCCTGCTCCTGGTCCTCGCCGGCCACGGCACCCTCACCGCCCCCGACGGTCCGCAGACGCTCCGTCAGGGCACCCTGACCTGGCTCCCGCACGGCTCCACCCGGAGCCTCGACGCGGGCCCCGAGGGACTGACCTACCTCACCGTCCACCGCCGCCGCCCCGGAATGCGGATCCAGTCCATGCCCCCGGAAGCCCGACAACAGTGATCATCGCGGCCACGAAGTGATAACAGCGGACAACTTCTGAACGTGTTTCACGGTCTGGACCGCTATGAAGATCTCTTTTCTGATCCACAACGCCTATGGGATCGGAGGCACGATCGCCACCACGTTCAACCTGGCGGCCGCCCTGGCCGAACGGCACGACGTGGAGATCGTCTCGGTGTTACGGCACCGCGAGCACCCCAATCTCACCGCGCACCCCGGAGTGCGGCTGCGGGCGCTGGTGGATCTGCGGCGGGAGAAGGACCACCCGCTGCACGGCAGACCGGCCAGGGTGTTCCCCGCCGCCGAGTACCGCCACCACCAGTACAGCGAGCTGACCGACGAGCGGATCGCCGCCTGTCTGGCGGACATCGACGCCGACGTCGTCGTCGGCACCCGGCCGGGGCTCAACGTGCACCTCGCCCTCCAGGCCCCGGAGCATGTCGCGCGCGTCGGCCAGGAACACCTCACCCTGGATCACCATCCGCCCGCCCTGCGCACCGCCCTGCGCCGTGCCTACCGCGGGCTCGACGTGCTGACCACCGTCACCGAGGCCGACGCCGCCTCCTACCGGCGCAAGACGCGCCTGCCCGGCGTACGGGTCGAGGCACTGCCGAACAGCGTCCCCACCCCGGTGCTCCCCGCCGCCGACGGCACCGGCAAGGTCGTGGTCGCGGCCGGCCGGCTGGTCCCGGTCAAGCGCTACGACCTGATCATCGAGGCGTTCGCCCGGGTCGCCGCCGAATTCCCCGACTGGCAGCTGCGCATCTACGGCAGGGGCGAGGAACGCGGCCGCCTGCGCGCCCTGATCGAGACGCTCGGCCTGTGGAACAACGTCTTCCTCATGGGCGCCGTGACCCCCATGGAGGCCGAGTGGGTGAAGGGCTCGATCGGCGCCGCCGCGTCCGACTACGAGCCCTTCGGCATGACCCTCGTCGAGGCGATGCGCTGCGGACTGCCCGTCGTCAGCACCGACTGCCCCTACGGACCCGGCGAGATCATCAGGGACGGCGAGGACGGCCGGCTGGTGCCGGTCGGGGACACCGCCGCCTTCGGCACGGCCCTCCTCGGCCTGGTCCGCGACGACGAGCGCCGCCGCCGCATGGGCCGGGCGGCCCTCACCAACGCCGAACGGTTCGCCCCCGGACCGGTCGTCGCCCAGGCCGAACGCCTGCTCCAGGAGGCGATCGACGCCCGGAACGGCGCACGGCGCGGCACAACGGAACGCACCGGAGCGCACCACACCCTCGTCAGCCGGGGCCACGCCACCCGCGACCTCGCCCACGTCGCCGCGTCGCGTGCGCTGCGCACCCTACGGAAGGCACGCCGATGAGCACGGCCGCGCGCACCCACTGCTCCGTCGACGCCGACGGGCGGATCACCTTCCGTCTGCGCCCCCCGACGGCCGCGCCGGCCCGGCTGCTGCTGGTGCTGCGCCCCAAGAAGGGGCGGCCCGAGGAGTCCACCCACACCCTCGACCTCGAACCCCACGGCGACGACGGCGAGTTCCGCGCCGTACTGGAACCGCTGCCCCGGCTCGCGGAGGGCCGCTGGGACGCCTATCTGCTGTCCGGCCCGGACGACGCGCGCGAGCGCCTGCTCCCCGGCCTGCGGGACCTGCGGACGCTCGTCGACGGAGGCACGCGCGAGCGGCCGTCACCGGTCGCGGTCCGGGCGCCGTACGCCACCCTGGACGGCTTCCTCGCGATACGGACCTGGCTGCGCCCCGCGCTCGCGGAGGCGGGCCCCGTCGGCGTCGACGGCGCGACGATGACGGTCCGCGTCCGCCTGCACGGCACGGAACCCGGCGCGGGGGCCGAGGCGGTACTGCGGTTGCGGGGGGACAAGGACACCGTCCGCAGCTACCCGGCGCGGACCGCGGAGGACGGCGGCCTCTCCTTCACCGTCGCCTGCGCGGACCTCACGACCGCCGTCGGCCGCGTCTGGAACGTCTTCGTCCGGCCCGCCGCCGGCGCCCGGCAGGTCAGGGTCGCCCGGCTCCTCGACGACCTGGCCGACCGCAAAGGCGTGTTCGTCCTTCCGCGGGTCACCGTGGACGGTCGCGTGGTCCGCCCCTACTACACGATCGACAACGACCTCGCCGTCGAGGTGACCGCCGCCGACTGAGCTGCCCCGGCCGCTGTGACGGGACGCACACGCGCGGGCGTTCCGCACCTGTCACATCCCGGTGCCCTGCCCGGTCGTCATGGTGACGGACGAGGAACAGAGGACACCATGCGAGAGATCCTGATCGTCGGCGGCGGCTATGCGGGCTTCTACACCGCGTGGGGCCTGGAAAAGACACTGCGCAGGGGCGAGGCGCGGGTCACGGTCGTCGACCCCCGTCCCTACATGACGTACCAGCCGTTCCTGCCGGAGGTCACGGCCGGTTCCGTCGAGGCGCGGCACGCGGCGGTGTCCCTGCGCCGGCATCTGCGCCGCACCCGCCTCGTCGCCGGTTCCGTGACGGGCATCCGCCACGCCGACCGCACCGTGACCGTGCGGCCGGCGCAGGGGGACGAGTACGAACTGGGCTACGACGTCCTGGTGGTGACCGCGGGCGCGGTCACCCGGACGTTCCCCGTGCCGGGACTGGACCGGCAGGCCATCGGCCTCAAGCACGTGGAGGAGGCGGTCGCCGTACGGGACCGGCTGCTGACCGCGTTCGACCAGGCGGCCTCCCTGCCGGCCGGCGACCCCGCCCGGCGCAAGCTGCTCACCGTCACCTTCGTCGGCGGCGGCTTCTCCGGGGTCGAGGGCTTCGGTGAACTGCTCTCCCTGGCCACCGCGATGCTCGACCGCTACCCCGAACTGGGCCCCGACGACCTCTCGTTCCACCTGGTCGAGGCACGCGACCGGATCCTGCCCGAGGTGACGGACCGGCCCGGCGCGTGGGTCGTGCGGGAACTGGAGCGGCGCGGTGCGCGGGTGCATCTGAACAGCCGGCTCCTCTCGGCGGTGGACGGGCACGTGGTGCTGTCCGGCGGAGAGGAGTACGACTCGGAGCTGATCGTGTGGACCGCCGGCAACGCCTCCAACCCCGTGGTGCACAACCACACCGATCTGCCCGTCGACGAGCGGGGGCTGCTGGTGGTGCGGCCCGATCTGCGGGCCGGCACGGACGAGGCGCCGGTGCCGGACGCGTGGGCGGCCGGTGACGACGCGGCCGTGCCCGACCTGGCGTCGGACGTGCCGGGTGCGCGGACGGTGCCGAACGCCCAGCACGCGGTGCGGCAGGGCAAGCGGCTGGCGAAGAACCTCGTGGCCGATCTGCGGGGACGCCGGCCGCGGCCGTACCGGCACGGCAGTCTCGGTGTGGTGGCCACGCTGGGACTGGGCCGGGGCGTCTTCGAGTTCCGGGGCATCGTCGTCAAGGGCTTCCCGGCGTGGCTGATGCACCGGGGCTACCACGTGCTGGCGGTCCCCACCTGGGAGCGGAAGATCCGCGTCCTCGCGGTCTGGCTGACCGCCGCCCTCTTCGGCCGCGACCTCGTCTCCCTGGCCTCCGTCCAGCACCCGCGCGACGCCTTCCTGGCGGGGGCGGCTCCGCGGGACGGGCGGGCCGACCGCGCCGCCTGACCGGCCTCCCCCGGGTGGCCGTCCGAACCGTTCCGCCGTCCCGGCCGGTCGTTGTGATGCGCCGCATCGTTCAAACGAACATCCGGGTACGGGGGAGGGGCCTCGTTTGAACGATTCATCCTCCACTGAACGATCTGTTGACCGTTCGCCGGTGGAGCGTCGAGGATTTCCGTGTCAGCCGTGTCGCCCCGCACGCCCGAACCCGGGAGGCACCATGCCCGGCCCACGCCCGCGCGCCGCGCTGGCCATGTCCCCGGACGTCGCCTCCGCCGTCCTCGACGAGGAGTCGCTCACCGCGCTCGCCGCGCTGTGCGACCTCGCACCGCCCCCGGTCCTGGACGACCTGAGCACGCCCCGCGCCCGCGGTGTGCTCGCCGGCATCGACCTGCTGGTCACCGGCTGGGGCTGCCCGCCCCTGGGCGCGGAGGTGCTGCGGGCGGCGCCCCGGCTGCGGGCCGTCGTGCACACCGCGGGCAGCGTACGAGGCCATGTCACCGACGCCTGCTGGGAACGCGGCATCGAGGTGTCCTCCGCCGCCGCGGCCAACGCCGTCCCTGTCGCCGAGTACACCCTCGCGATGATCCTGCTCACCGGCAAGCAGGTCCTTGAGAGCGCGCGCGAGTACCGCGCCGCCCGCACCCGCCCGGACTGGCTGCGCACCTCCCGCGCGGTCGGCAACCACCGCCGTACGATCGGCATCCTGTCCGCCTCCCTCGTCGGCCGCCGCGTCATCGAGCTGCTGCGCCCGCACGACGTCGACGTGCTGCTGTACGACCCGTTCGTCGACGAGGCGGGGGCCAGGGAACTGGGCGCGGAGCGCGTGGACCTGACGGAGCTCTTCCGGCGCGGCGACACCGTGAGCGTGCACACCCCGCTGCTGCCCGAGACCCGCGGACTGGTCGGCGCCGAACTGATCGGCTCCATGCGCCCCGACGCCGTACTGATCAACACCGCGCGGGGCGCCGTCGTCGACCAGGACGCGCTCGCCGAAGCCGCCGCGGCCGGCCGGATCCGCGCCGTGCTCGATGTGACCGATCCAGAAGTCCTGCCGCCGGAGCACCCGTTGTGGCGGTGCGACAACGTGCTCCTCACCCCCCACCTCGCCGGCTCCCAGGGCAACGAGTGGCGCCGGCTCGCCGATCTCGCCCTCTCGGAGATCGCGCGCTGGGCGTCCGGAGCGGGCTTCCTCCATCCCGTACGACGCGAAAGGCTGGCCTTCCTGGCATGAGTGTCCCCTTCGAACTGCCCGCCGAGGACCGTCGTTCGAGCCCCCGTACCGGATACACCCGCGCCCACTGGGAGGCCATGGCCGACGGACTGCTCGCCTCGGCCTGGCGCTGGAGCACCCCCGGCTGCGCGCTGCTGGACCTGCCGGGACGCCCCTCCCGCTCGGGGGTGCGCTCCGACGGACTCGAGGGCTACGCCAGGACGTTCCTCGCCGCCGCCTTCCGGGTCGCGGGCTCAGGCGGCGACGATCCCCACGGACTCCTCGAGCGGTACGCGAGCGGACTCGCCGCCGGTACCCGCACACCGGGCCGTGACGACACCGAGTCCTGGCCGCTGATCCTCGGCCACGAATCCCAGGGCCAGCCCATGGTCGAGTCGGCGTCGGTCGCGCTCGGACTGCGGCTCACCGCCCCCTGGTTGTGGCGGCGGCTCGACTCCGGTGTGCAGGACCGCGCGGAGGAGTGGCTGCGGGGGTCGCTGCGGCACACCCCGGCGCCCAACAACTGGTACCTCTTCCCGTACACGGTGGCCGGATTCCTGGAGTCCGTCGGGCGCGGCGACGCCGGGACGGCCGCCGCCCGGCAGCGGGCACGGGAACTGCTGGAGGACTGGTACCGGGGCGACGGCTGGTACGCCGACGGCGACGGGCGCGCCTTCGACCACTACAACGGCTGGGCGCTGCACCTGTACCCGGTCCTCGACGCGCATCTCGCGGGCGACGCCGAGGCGCTGGCGCGTCACGGCGCACGCCTGCGCACCCATCTGGAGGGCCTCGCCCTGATGTTCGGCGGGGACGGGGCGCCGCTGCACTTCGGCCGCTCACTGACGTACCGCTTCGCGGCCTCGGCGGCCGTCTCCCTCGGCGCGGTCACCGGCCACACCCCGCTGACCCCGGGCGCCTCGCGCCGTATCGCCAGCGGCAGTCTGCGCCACTTCCTCGACCGGGGCGCGCTGACCGCCGACGGTCTGCTGAGCCTCGGCTGGTACGGCCCCCACGAGGCGAGTCTGCAGTGCTACTCGGGTCCGGCGTCGCCGTACTGGGCCTCGAAGGCCTTCACCGCCCTGCTCGCGCCCGCGGACCACGCCTTCTGGACGGCCACCGAGGATCCGGCGCCGGTGGAGGAGTCCGACCACGTGCTGGCACTGCCCGCGCCGGGACTGCTGGTCCAGGCGACCCGGAGCGACGGCGTCGTACGGCTGCACAACCACGGCAGCGACCATGTGCGCCCGCACGAGGGCGAGTCGGCGGCCGACGACGACCCGCACTACGGGCGCCAGGCGTACTCCACGCGCACCGGCCCCACCGCACCCGGCAATGTCGCCGACAACCATCTGTCGGTGGAGACCGGTGGCCGGCGCAGTGTGCGCCGCCGCATCCACCCGCTGGGCGCGGGACACGGCGACGGCTGGGGCTGGGCGGCGTCCTGGCACCGGCCGGTGTTCGCCGGCGGCCCGCCCATGGTGCCGGGCCTGCGGGTGGAGAGCGTCACGGTGGTACGCGGCCGCCACGAACTGCGGGCGCACCGGGTGGTGGGGGCGCCGGAGGGCTCCCGAGTCACCCACACCGGCTGGGCCACCGGCCCGGAGGAGTCACTGACCTCCGCCCTGCGCGGCCTTCACGGCTGGGACGGTCCCGCGGCCGACCCGGTCCGCGCCCCCCAGGGCACGGCCTGGACCCGCTGGGCACAGGTTCCGCGCCTCACCGGGGCGTGCGGGGGCACCTCCGTGCACGTCGCCCTGGCATGCCTCACGGCGGACGCGGACACCGCGCCCCTGCCGGAGGCGGTCGACGAGGTCCGGGTGACCGGCGGGGCGGTCGAGGCCGTCTGGGCCGACGGGGCCCGTACCAGGATCACCTTCGAGCCGGTGGAGGTGCGTCACACGGAGCGGTGAGCGGACGGCGTCGCGTCAGGACCGCGCCGCCTCCTCGGCCTTCGGGGCCTGCCCGGCGCCGTCGGGCGCGGTGTAGAACACCGACGAACCCTGCTTGGAACGCTGGGCCCGGTTGCGGGCGACGAGGCCCTCAAGCGTGCTGCGCACGACCGTGGTCTTCACGGTACGCCCGGGGAGCGCCTGCTCCAGCGCACCGGCGATCTCCGCCGCCGAGCGCGGCTCGCTCTGCTCACCCAGGTGCCGGCTGACGAGTTCGACGAGCTTGGGCCCGTCCGTCTTCGTCGCCCCGGCCTTCGTGCTGTCCGTCTTCGGCCGCTCCGTCCCGGGCCGCCGCGCCTTCGCGGCGGCCGGCTTGTGCGCGGACCTCTCCGGCACGGCCGGCTTCCCGGCGGCCGCCTTGCCGGACGTGGCGCGCGCCGACACCTTCCGCGCGCGCTTCGGCTTCTGCGCAGCCGCCTCGGCCCCGCTCTTCCCGCGCGGTGCAGGCACGGTCGTACCGCCCGGCACGGTGCCGGCCGCGGACGCCTCCACGGCCTCTGGCCGCGGCTCCGGTCCGGGATCCGTCACGGCCTCCGCGGCCACCGAGGTGAGCCCCAGCGCCTGCCGCATGTTCACCAGCACGGTGTGATCGTGCTGAAGCACGGTCAACTGCTCCTGCAGCGCCACGATCTCGGCGGTGATCCGCTCCTGCTCCTTGACGTTGCGCTCCAGGTCGCCCGCCACCTGGGCGGAGTACTGCGACGTGAGATCGGTGGCTGCGGTCGGGCTCTCGGACATGGCGCTGCCTCTTTCTGCCTGTTGGTTCCCCCGGTGGCCAGCCATGGTACGGCCGCACGCGGTTGACCGTTTCTGCTGCGAGGCCACCGGTTGACGTCCGCGCGCGGCGCCGGCCACGCCTCCGCTCCCCAGGACGTTGTGTCCATGCCATTGACAAGCAGGACGCGAGCCGGAAACTTCAATCCAGAACGCGCAAGAAATCAACTGCGCATCGCAAAAGTCGAACCAGGCCATGGCAGTTCATGGCAGAAGCATCGACTGCCCGGTTCGCCGTCCGCCCCGACCCCCGCCGTGGAACGAGGACTTGATGAGACGGAAGCGTTTCGGCCTACGGACGATCACCGGCCTGCTCCTGGCCGGCCTGGTCGCCGTCGGGCTCCCATCCACAACGGCCGGCGCCGCGGCCCCAGCGGCCCGCGGCCCCAACCTGGCGCTCGGCAAGAGCGTCACGGCCGGCGGCTCCCACGCCGGCTACCCCGCCGCCCACGTGACCGACGGCAGCCAACTGAGCTACTGGGAAGGGCCGACGGGCGCCTTCCCGCAGTGGATCCGCGTCGACCTCGGCGGTACCGTCGAGGCCGAGGAGGTCGTCCTCGAACTGCCCACCGCCTGGGAGGCCCGCGCCCAGACCCTCACGGTCGAGGGCAGCACCGACGGCTCCACCTTCACCAGCCTGTCCGGGTCCGCGGCCCACCGCTTCGATCCCGAGTCCGGCAACACGGTCACCATCGGCTTCCCCGCCCGCGGCATACGCCACATCCGCGTCCAGGTGAGCGCCAACACCGGCTGGAACGCCGCCCAGTTGTCCGAGATCGAGGTCTACGGCGGTGACGACGGCGGTGACCCCGGGGAACCGCCGGTCGACGGCACCAACCTGTCGCTCGGCAAGCCGATCGAAGCGTCCTCCACAATTCACTCGTTCGTGGCGACCAACGCCAACGACGGGCAGCTGAACACCTACTGGGAGTCCAACGGCCACCCCGCCGCACTCACCGTCCGGCTGGGCGCCAACGCCGACCTCAGCGCCGTCGTCGTCAGGCTCAACCCCGACGCCGCCTGGGCGCAACGCACCCAGAGCATCGCAGTCCTGGGCAGGGAACAGTCCTCGGGCGACTTCACCGCACTCAAGGCCCGCACCGACTACACCTTCGACCCCGGCTCCGGCGGCAACACCGTCACCATCCCGGTCACCGGCCGCTACGCCGACGTGCGGCTGGACTTCACCCGCAACTCCGCCGGATACGGCGCCCAGGTCGCCGAGTTGCAGGTCATGGGCACCGCCGCGCCCAACCCCGACCTGATCGTCTCCGACCTCGGCTGGACACCGGCGTCCCCGACCGAGACGGACGCCGTCACCGTGCGCGCGACCGTGCGCAACGCCGGGTCGGCCGCCTCCGCCGCCGCCACCCTCGACGTCAGCCTGGAAGGCACCGTCGCGGGCAGCGCCCCCGTCGGCGCGCTCGCCGCGGGCGCCTCCACGACCGTGTCCGTGGACGTGGGCAGGCGCGCGCAGGGCAGCTACACCGTCTCCGCCGTGGTCGACCCCACGGACACCGTCCCCGAACAGGACGACACCAACAACAGCCGCACCGCGACGGGCAAGCTCACCGTCACGCAGAGCCCCGGCCCCGATCTGGAGGTGCGGAGCATCGGGACCGACCCGGCGAGCCCCGCCACGGGCGCGTCGGTGTCCTTCACCGTCTCCGTGCACAACCGGGGCACCTCGGCGGCCGCCGGCTCCGTGACCCGGCTCGCCGTCGGCGACAGAACGTTCGACGGCACCACCGGGACCATCGCCGCCGGCGCCACCGCCGAGGTCGCCATCGGCGGCACCTGGACCGCCACCGGCGGCGCGAGCATCCTCACCGCCACCGCGGACGCCACGGACACCGTCGACGAGACCAACGAGAACAACAACATCCTCACCCGCTCGATCGTCGTCGGACGCGGTGCCGCCGTGCCGTACACCGAGTACGAGGCGGAGGACGGCGGCTACCGGGGCACCCTCCTCACCGCCGACGCCGAACGCACCTTCGGCCACACCAACTTCGCCACCGAGTCCTCCGGACGCGAGTCGGTCCGCCTCGACTCCACCGGCCAGTACGTCCAGTTCAGCTCCACGAACCCGGCCAACTCCATCGTCGTACGCAACTCCGTCCCCGACGCCCCCGGAGGCGGCGGCGCCGAGACCACCCTCAGCCTCTACGCCGACGGCGAGTTCGTGCAGAAGATCGGCCTCAGCTCCAAGCACAGCTGGCTCTACGGCACCACCGACGACCCCGAGGGACTCACCAACACCCCGGGGAGCGACGCCCGCCGGCTGTTCGACGAGTCCCACGCGCTGCTCGGCGCGACCTACCCGGCGGGCACCGTCTTCCGGCTCCAGCGCGACGCCGACGACAACGCAGCCTTCCACATCGTCGACCTGGTGGACCTGGAGCAGGTCGCACCGGCCGCCGACAAGCCGGCCGGCTGTGTCTCCATCACCGAGTACGGCGCCGTGCCCAACGACGGGATCGACGACACCGACGCCCTCCAGCGCGCCGTGACCGCCGACCAGAACGGGCGGATCGACTGTGTGTGGATCCCGCCGGGCCAGTGGCGCCAGGAGCAGAAGATCCTCACCGACGACCCCCAGAACCGCGGCCAGTACAACCAGGTCGGCATCCGCGACGTCACCGTCCGGGGCGCCGGCATGTGGCACTCCCAGCTCTACACGCTCACACCGCCGCACCAGGCGGGCGGCATCAACCACCCCCACGAGGGCAACTTCGGCTTCGACATCGACGACAACACCAGGATCTCGGACATCGCCATCTTCGGCTCGGGCACCATCCGCGGCGGCGACGGGGGAGCCGAGGGCGGGGTCGGCCTCAACGGCCGGTTCGGCAAGAACACCAGGATCAGCAACGTGTGGATCGAGCACGCCAACGTCGGAGTCTGGGTGGGCCGCGACTACAGCAACATCCCCGAGCTGTGGAACCCGGCCGACGGACTGGAGTTCACCGGCATGCGGATCCGCGACACCTACGCCGACGGTGTCAACTTCGCCAACGGCACCCGCAATTCCTCGGTGGAGAACTCGTCACTGCGCAACACCGGCGACGACGCGCTGGCGGTGTGGGCGAGCAAATACGTCAAGAACACCTCGACCGACATCGGCCACGACAACCACTTCCGCAACAACACCGTCCAACTGCCCTGGCGCGCCAACGGGATCGCCGTCTACGGCGGCTACGGCAACACCATCGAGAACAACCTGATCCACGACACGATGAACTACCCCGGCATCATGCTGGCGACCGACCACGACCCGCTGCCCTTCTCCGGACAGACCCTCATCGCCAACAACGGCCTGTACCGCACCGGCGGCGCCTTCTGGAACGAGGACCAGGAGTTCGGCGCCATCACCCTGTTCGCGCAGGGGCCGGACATCCCCGGCGTGGTCATCCGGGACACCGGCATCCACGACTCCACCTACGACGGCATCCAGTTCAAGACCGGCGGGGGAGTGGTGCCGGACGTCCGGATCAGCGACGTCACCATCGAGAAGTCCAACAACGGGTCCGGCATCCTCGCCATGAGCGGCGCCCGTGGCAGCGCCACCCTGACGGACGTCACCATCACCGGTTCGGCCCAAGGGGACGTACTGGTCGAACCCGGCTCGCAGTTCGTGATCAACCGCTAGTACGGGCTCCGTCCGGCGGGCCCGTACTCCACCCGGGGTACGGGCCCGCCGCCCGTACGGAACCCGTCCCGCGCGTGCCGGGAGCGGCGCAGATGGGGGACTTCGGCGGACTCGCGCGCGGAGCTGACGCGTTTGCGGGAAGTCGAAGTCACGCTGAGGACATGGCTTCATCGATCGACTGCCCGCCCCGCCCGCGCCGCCGCGCTCCGTACCGTGCCGTCGTCCTCGTCCCCGTCCTGCTGGCGGCGCTCAGCGGATGCGCGGCGGGCACCGGCACCAACCCGACGGGGGGCGCCCCGACGGCCGGGGCACCGGGCGCCGCGGGCACCGCGCCCGGCACCGGCAACACCACGCAGGGCCGGGCCGGCACCGGAACGCCGGCGTCGCCCGCCCGGATTCCCGGCCTGGGCCCCCGCACCCGCGCGTGGATCCCGGCGAACGCCCGCCAGGTGGTCGTCGTCACCGGCGCCGGCAAGGACGCCAACCGTTCCCGGGTCGTGCTGTACCGGCACACCGGGGCCGGATGGGAGAGCGGTCCGGGGTGGCCCGCGCACAACGCCCTCAAGGGCTGGACCGACGACCACTGGGCGGGCGACCTGCGTTCACCCGTCGGCGTGTTCACCCTCACCGACGCCGGGGGGCTGCTGCCCGATCCCGGCAGCCGGCTGCCGTACGACAGGTCCGACGGGTTCGCCGTCGGCGGCACCGGTTTCGAGGGCGAACCGCTGGAAGGCTCCTTCGACTACGTCGTCGCCATCGACTACAACCGTGAGCCGGGCACCTCCCCGCTGGACCTGACCCGTCCGCTGGGCGCCGACCGGGGCGGCGGCATCTGGCTGCACGTGGACCACGGGGGGCCCACCCAGGGCTGCGTCAGCCTCTCGGAGACCCATATGAAGGAGCTCCTGCGCACCCTCGACCCCGGCCGGCACCCCGTGATCGTCATGGGCGACGCCGCCTCCCTGCGCGAGTGACACGGCCTCAGGGAGCGATGCCGACCCCGTCGACACGGCTCCAGGCCTTCTCCTGCGCGGCCGTCATCGCCGGCCACGTCCTGCCGCCCGGACGCGGTTCGACACGCGAGGCGTACGAGGACGGCCGGTACTCCGGCTCGTAGAAGCAGCCGGTGCCGTACGTACGGTCGAAGGCTGCGCAGGACGCCGCGACCGACCGCGGGGTCGGCTTGTCGCCGCCGCGCACCCAACGGTCCAGCGCCGTGATCGAGTTGGCGTACTCCGACGTGCTCAGCCCGCTGTGCTCGTGCTCGTCGGTGAACGTCTGCACCAGATGCCGGTCCCGGTGCGCGCCGGCGAGGGTGTCCCGGTAGGCCGCCTCGTGCTCGACGAACGCGGTCGGGTCGTCGATGGCGTGCAGCGTGAGCACCGGGATCCTCACCTTGCCGGTGAGGTCACTGTCGTACGACAGATCGCGTTCGGCCGTCGGATCGGCGGTAAAGCGTTCCACGCCCGCGTTGAGCGCCTTGTCGTCGTGCGAACCGGAGTACCGCACCCCCACGTTGGTGAACGGGTTACGGTCGCCCAGCCGCTTGTGCACGATGTCCCGGAACGTGAAGACGGAGAAGCGCAGATGCGACTCCAGCGTCCGCTCGGGAACCTTGGTGACGGCGAGGATGTCGTCCAGGTTGCGCTGCTGCAGCGCCGTGCGCTCCCCGGACGGGAGGTCGTAGCCGGTGCACTCCCGCAGCCTGGCGCGCATTCCGGTCGTCGTCAGCGTCGACGTGGGACGCAGCCCCTGCCACAGCGGGTACTGCGGCTCACTCGGGCGCGGCAGGTTCTGACAGTAGTACTGGTAGACGACGCGCAGATCGACCCGGTAGTCGTAGCCGCGGGAGCCGCCGCCGAGGACGCCGTTGGTGAGCAGCGCGCCGTCGTAGGGGCCGTGCGCACCGCCGTACATCTCGATGGTCTTGGCGGCCACGTCGCCACCCCAGGACTGGCCGTGGAGGTACGTCCGCCGCGGACTTCCGAACTCCTCGGTGAACAGCCGGCGGAGGTTCTCGGTGTCGGTCGCGGCCATCCGGGTGCCGTAGCCGCCACGGCGGTACGACGAACCGGCCCAGGCATAGCCCTGGTCCACCATGACCTGCCAGCGCTCCAGATCCCCGACGCTGCGCTCGGGGTCGGACTCGTCGCCGAGGTCCGGGCCGCCGTGCGAGTGGACGACGAGCTTGTGGTTCCAGCGGTGGGGGATCGCTATCGCGTAGTGGGCGCCGTTGTCGTCCCGACCGGTGTAGCAGGCCGCCTTCCCGGCGAGGGGGGCGGGGCAGGCGACGGGGGCGGGCGCCGTCTCCGCGGCATGGGCGGCGGGTGCCTGGGTGAGGGCGAGGAGGGCGGCGCCGGCGAGCCCGAGACTCACCGTGTGACGTGATCGGTTCATGACCGGCGATGCTAGGAACCCGACTCCGCCGGGGCCATGGCCTCACGTTTTACGTTCATAGTGTTCGCCCCTCCGGCGTCCGGGGAGCGGGGAGCGGGGTCCGGGGCGGAGCCCCGGGGCCGGAAAGAGGCGGCGGGGGCGGGCGGACATCACTCCCCCTCCCGCCGCGGCGGCGGAGGCGGAGGCGGGCGGCCCCCCGCCTCCCCCGCCGTCAAGTGCTCCAGCACTTCCACCAGCTCCTGACACGCCCGCTCCACCGACCGCCGGGTATTCCGCTGCTCCGTGATCACCGCCGACAACAGCAACGCCGTCAACGCCAGCGCCCCGTTGAACGCCTGCAGATTGCTCAGCACCTCCACCTCGCTCAGATTCCGGAACGGCCCCACCCGGTCCGTCGCCGAGATCGTCGCCATGACGGACGCGAACAGCGCGCACGCCATGCTCCCCGCCAGCTGGAAGCGCAGCGCCGCCCAGATCAGCAGCGGGTAGATGACGAACAGCAGACTGGCCCGGCTGTGCGTGGCCAGCGGCACGAGACCGGCCGCGATCACCGCCAGCACCACCCCCTCCACCCACCGCTGCCACGGCACCGGCGCCCGCACGCGGTACAGCACGAGCAGCACCGGGGCGACGAGCAGCACCCCCATCGCGTCACCCACCCACCACGCGAGCCACACCAGCCAGAAATGCGCCGCCGGGAGGTCGCCCGTGGCGAGGAGCATCACGGCGCCCGTGGTCGAACTGATCAGCATGGCCGCGAACGCGCCGAGGAACACCAGGGAGAGACAGTCGCGTAATCGGGTGAGATCCATGCGGAAACCCACCCTGCGCAGCAGCAGGTACCCGACCACCGGCGCGGCGGTGTTGCCGACGAGGACGCCGAGCGAGGACAGCCGCAGCGTGGTGAGGTGGAGCAGGATCAGCAGGGCGCCGAGCGCGATACCGGCCCAGCAGCGCAGCCCGAGGACGAGCAGGCAGGCGACGGCCACTCCCGTCGGCGGCCAGACGGGTGAGACGACCGAACCGCCGACCCGGAGTTCACGCATCAGCCCCAGCCGTCCGCCCGCGTAATAGCAGCCGGCGACGGCCAGTGTCTCCAGCACGAAGACGGCCGGTGTACGAAGATCCTCGCGGGCCACCACACTCGCCATCAGACACCGGGGCGGCCGTGTCGGCGAGGTGAGAGGCGCGGGCCTGCGGCCCTATGGCTGAAAGGCCGGTCCGTCGTGCCCGATCACCAGGACGGCCGCGTCGTCCTCGTGCCCCACCTGCTCCGCCTGCTTGATCACGGCGGCGGCGAGCGCGTCCATGTCCAGCCGTGCGACCGCCGCCACGCCCGCGAGCCGCGCCACCTGCTCCAGTCCCTCGTCGAGATGCAGGGAGGGCCCCTCCACGACCCCGTCGGTGAGCAGCACGAACACCCCGCCCTGGTCGAGCCGGTAGCGGGTGACGGGGTAGTCGACCCCGTGCTGGATCCCCAGCGGAGGGCCGCCCTCGTCGTCGCTCACGCCCGAGCGGCCGTCCGCGGTGGCCCACACGCACGGCAGATGCCCGGCCCGCGCGCTCTCCAGCACCCGGGTGGCCGGATCGAGCCGCATGAAGGTGCAGGTGGCGAAGAGGTCCGAGCTCAGGGACAGCAGCAGTTCATTGGTCCGGGCGAGCAGTTCGCCCGGATTGCTGTCGACGGAGGCGAGCGCCCGCAGACCGACCCGGACCTGCCCCATGAAGGCGGCCGCCTCGATGTTGTGCCCCTGGACGTCGCCGATCGACAGTCCGATCCGGCCGTCGGTCATGGTGAACGCGTCGTACCAGTCCCCGCCGACATTGAGCCCCTGGTACGCGGGGGCGTACCGCACGGCCAGCCGCACCCCCTCGGCGACCGGCAGTCCGCGCGGCAGCATCCCGCGCTGCAGGGCGATGGCCAGTTCGACCCGGGAGCGCTGCACCTCCGCCTGGGCGCGCGCCTGCGCGGTCAGCGTCCCGAGCCTGATCAGCAGCTCGTCGCCGTCGTCCGTGGCGCCGGTGCGGGACATGGATCACTCACTCGGAACAGAGCTCGCATTTACATATGAAAAGGATGATAGTCGGAACCGGTTCGGGCGGGCCAGTCCATGTCTAGGCTGTGGCCATGGAGCAGCGGGAGATCATGCAGCGGAGTGTCGGCATCCTCACCGAGGCCCTGGAGATGCGGAGGCGACTGCGGGCGGACCCGGACGCCGACGTGGGGCGCAGCGGCGCCGTCGCGCAGCTGCTGGAGGAGATGCTGCCCAGGATCCAGCTGCCGGCCGACGCGAGCGCGCGCGAGGTGGCGGACATCGTCACCGAGAAGCTGGGCCCCGCCATCGTGCAGATCGCCTCCGCCCTCACCTTCGCCTTCGTCCAGCTCGCCGAGATCCACGACGAGGGCCGTACCGACGTGTCCTCCGCCGACGTGCTCCGCTCCATCTCGCTGCACTACGAGAAGAGCGGCGAGCGGTAGCCCGCCGGCCGGGCGGAGCGGACCGCCGGTGCGCGTGCTCTTGACTCCGTACGCGTCAGTAGCCATTCTCTGGCCATAACTTGCGCCGGTCATGACAAGCTCCGTCGACGGAGGGACGTGCGTCCATGCCCACGTATCGCGGACGGCGCCACACCGCCGTCGTCACGCTGCTCCTCCTCGTGCTGGCCGCGGCCCTCGGCCCCACGCCCAGCTCCGCCGCCGGCGGCGACTGGTGGGACCCCGTCGCCCGCCCCGCGCCGGACTCCGGGGTCAATGTCACCGGGGAGCCGTTCAAGGGCACGAACGCCGCCGGCGAGGTACGCGGGTTCGTCGACGCGCACAACCACATCATGGCCAATGAGGCGTTCGGCGGGCGGCTCATCTGCGGCAAGGCGTTCTCCACGAAGGGGATCGCCGACGCGCTCAAGGACTGCCCCGAGCACTACCCCGACGGCTCCCTCGCCCTCTTCGACTTCATCACCAACGGGGGCGACGGCAGACACGACCCGGTCGGCTGGCCCACCTTCAAGGACTGGCCCGCGCACGACTCCCTGACCCACCAGCAGAACTACTACGCCTGGATCGAGCGTGCCTGGCGCGGCGGCCAGCGGGTGCTCGTCAACGACCTCGTCACCAATGGCGTGATCTGCTCCGTGTACTTCTTCAAGGACCGCAGCTGCGACGAGATGACGTCCATCCGGCTGCAGGCGAAACTGACGTACGACATGCAGGCGTACATCGACGGCATGTACGGCGGACCGGGAAAGGGCTGGTTCCGGATCGTCACCGACAGCGCCCAGGCCCGTGACGTCATCGCCCAGGGCAGGCTCGCGGTCGTCCTCGGCGTCGAGACCTCCGAACCCTTCGGGTGCAAGCAGGTCCTGGACATCGCCCAGTGCGACAGGGGCGACATCGACGCGGGGCTGGACGAGCTGTACGCGCTCGGCGTGCGCAGCATGTTCCTGTGCCACAAGTTCGACAACGCGCTGTGCGGCGTGCGCTTCGACGAGGGCGCCCTCGGCACCGCCATCAACGTCGGCCAGTTCCTGTCCACCGGCACCTTCTGGCAGACCGAGAAGTGCGCCGGGCCCCAGCACGACAACCCCATCGGCCTCGCCGCCGCGCCCGGCGCCGAGAAGGAACTCCCGGCCGGCGTCGAGGTGCCCTCGTACGACGAGGACGCGCGGTGCAACACCCGCGGGCTCACCGAACTCGGCGAGTACGCCGTGCGCGGCATGATGGAACGCAACATGATGCTCGAGATCGACCACATGAGCGTCAAGGCCACCGGCCGTGTCCTCGACATCTTCGAGTCCGCGTCGTATCCCGGAGTGCTCTCGTCGCACAGCTGGATGGACCTCGACTGGACCGAGCGGGTCTACGGCCTCGGCGGGTTCGTCGCCCAGTACATGCACGGCTCGGAGGACTTCGTCGACGAGGCGGACCGCACCGCGGCACTGCGCGACGAGTACGGCGTGGGCTACGGCTACGGCACCGACATGAACGGCGTCGGCGGCTGGCCCGCCCCGCGCGGCGCGGACGCCCCGAACGCCGTCACGTACCCCTTCCGCAGTGTCGACGGCGGCTCCGTCCTCGACCGGCAGACCGCCGGCGAACGCACCTGGGACCTGAACATCGACGGGGCGGCGCACTACGGACTCGTCCCCGACTGGATCGAGGACATCCGGCGCGTCGGCGGACAGCACGTGGTCGACGACCTCTTCAAGGGCGCCGAGTCCTACCTCGACACCTGGGGCGCCTCCGAACAGCACCGGGCCGGGGCGAACCTCGCCGACGGCGCGACGGCGACGGCGAGTTCGGCGGAGTGGAACCCGTTCACCAGCTACGCGCCCGGCCGGGCCGTGGACGGCGACCGGGGTACCCGCTGGGCCAGCGACTGGAGCGACGACCAGTGGCTGCGCCTCGACCTCGGCGCCACCCGTCAGGTCGGACGGGTCACGCTGGACTGGGAGCGCGCGTACGGCACGTCGTACCGCGTCGAACTCTCCACCGACGGCGTCGACTGGCGTACGGCCTGGTCCACCACCGCCGGCGACGGCGGGCTGGACACGGCCACGTTCGCGCCCTCACCGGCCCGCTATCTGCGCGTGCGGTTCACGGACCGGGGGACCGAGTGGGGCTACTCGCTCCGGGAGGTGGGCGTTCAGGGCCGGTGACCGGACCCGTGGGCCTCGACCGCCGTGCGGACCGTCGCCAGGGCCGTCTCCCGGTCGGCGGGGACGAGCCCGATCCGGGTACGGCGGTCGAGGACGTCCTCCTCGTCGAGCGCGCCCTCGTGCCGCAGGGCCCACACCAACTCGGCACCGGTGACCGGATGTCCGGGCAGCACCGGCTCGCCCAGCCGCGGGTCCCGCGCGCCGAGCGCGTGCACCGCCGGTGCCTCGGTGCCGTACCGCCCGACGAGCCGGCGGGGCGCGGGCAGGTCGGCGAGGACCTGCGGCGGCGCGGCCCCCACCAGGGGCAGCGACGCGGTGACGGACGGCCCGGCCGGCAGGCCCCGCAGGCGTACGGCGGTGTCGACCGCGTCCTCGGCCATCCGCCGGTACGTGGTGAGTTTGCCGCCGACGACCGTGACGACACCCTCGCCGGAGGTGAGGACCGCGTGCCGTCGTGACAGGTCGGCGGTCCTCGGTGCCGCACCCGGGCGCGTGGAGTCCAGCAGGGGCCGCAGTCCGGCGAACGCGCCGACGACGTCGGCGCGTCGGACCGGCGCGTGCAGCACGGAGCCGAGCACGTCGAGGAGGAAGCCGATGTCCGTCTCGGGCGCCCGGGGGACGTCGGGGATGTCCCCGTCCACGGGTTCGTCGGTGAGGCCGACGTAGACCCGGCCGTCGTCCTGGGGCAGCACCAGGACGAAGCGGTTGCTCTCCCCGGGGACCGGGATGTGCAGGCCCGCGGTCAGCGGGCCGAGGCTCTCGGGGCGCAGGACGAGGTGGGTGCCGCGCGAGGGCCGTATCCGGACCCCGTCGACGAGGCCTCCCGACCACACACCGCACGCGTTGATCACCGCGCGGGCGCTGATCCCGCCCTCCTCGCCGGTGAGTTCGTCGCGGACCCGGGCTCCCGTCGCGCCCAGCTCCAGGGCCCGCACCCGGGTCAGGACACGCGCGCCGCGCCCCGCCGCCGTACGGGCGAGGGCGGTGACGAGGCGGGCGTCGTCGGTGAGCCGGCCGTCCCAGGACAGCAGTCCGCCGCGCAGCCCGTCGCGCCGCAGGGCGGGGGCGAGATGCCGGGTCTCCACCGCGGACAGCCGGCGCGGCGGGGGCAGGGTGGCCCGCGCCGTACGGGCGGCCAGGCGCAGGGTGTCCCCGGCCCGGAACCCGGCCCGCGCCAGGGCGGCCCCACCGCGCGACACCAGCGGGGTGAGCGGCAGTACGAACGGCTGGGCCGCCACGAGATGGGGCGCGGTGCGCTCCATCAGCACCCCGCGCTCCACCGCGCTCTCGTGCGCGACGTCGAGCCGGCCCGAGGCGAGATAGCGCAGCCCGCCGTGGATGAGCTTGCTGCTGAACCTCGAGGTGCCGAACGCTAGGTCGTGGGCGTCGACGGCGACCACGCTCAGCCCGCGCGCGGCGGCGTCCAGCGCCACCCCCGCGCCCGTGGCGCCGAGGCCGACGACCAGCACGTCCACCGTGGGGCCGTCCACGGAATCGGCCAGTTCCCGCGCGCGGCGGGCGGTGGACAGGGACGAGGCGGAGGCCGGGCCGGCGAGGGGGGTCATGGGGTGAGGGTCCTCTCCAGGATGTGGCGCAGTTCGCCGAGGAACGCCTCGGCCGTGAGCTCGGGGTCGTCCTCGTCGGTCATGGTCCGCAGGGACAGCGTGAAGGACTGCGCGATCAACAGCACCGCCCGCGCCTGCCGTTCGGGAGGCGCGGCGCGCACCGAGCCGTCGGCGTGGCCCTCGCGCAGCGAGTCGGCGAGCCGCTCCAGCAGGGCCTCCTGGCTCGCGCCGCGGCGGTCGAGCACATAGGGCAGGAGCAGTTCGGGGTCCACGTCGAGGATCTTCCGGAAGAGCGGGTGGGCGCCGAACGCGCGGACCGCCGCCACCAGCCCCTCGGTGATCACGCCGCGCATCGGCATCCCGGGACCGCGCTCGGGGATGGCGCCGGTGGCCACGGCGATCCACTCGCGGGTCATCAGATCGCCGACCAGCGACCGCACATCGGGCCACCGCCGGTACAGGGTCATCCGGGAGACCCCGGCGCGCCGGGCGACGTCGGTGAGCGTGGTGCGGCGGACCCCGACGGCCAGGACACAGTCCCGTACCGCGTCGAGGACCGCGTCGTTGTCCGAACCGTTGTGACGAATGGGCGTCATGTGTCACAGTGTAACGCCCGCTGGGGTGGCCGGTCGAGACCGGCGGCCCCGTCATTCCGACCGACCGGTGAGGACGGCACGCATGGACATGCTGTGGAACGGCTGGGGCGACCCGGCCCGGGCGACGCCGCTGCCCGACACGGTGATCGGGCTGCTGCGCGATCTGCTCGGCGTCGAACCCCGCGAGACCGAACCCCTCGCCCTCGAGGACCTGAGCGTCCCGGAGAGCCCGTTGGACCGGTCCGCGCACCGCGCCCTGGCCGCCGCCCTGGGCGGCGACGCCCACGTGCGCACCGACGCCGGGACCCGCGTCCGGCACACGCGCGGGAAGTCCACCCCCGACCTGCTGCGCATGCGCGAGGGCGACCTCACCGACGTCCCCGCCGCCGTACTCCTGCCCGGCGGCCACGACGAGGTGCTCGCCGTGCTGCGGGTCTGCGCCGGACACGGCCTGCCGCTGGTGCCGTTCGGCGGCGGCACCTCCGTCGTCGGCGGTCTCGCGCCCGCACGGCGCGGTCCCTTCGTCGCCCTCGACCTGCGGCGCATGGACGGCCTGCTCGACCTCGACCCCGTCTCCCGCACCGCCACCCTGCAACCCGGCCTGCGCGGCCCGCGGGCGGAGGCGCTGCTCGCCGAACACGGCTTCACCCTCGGCCACTTCCCCCAGTCCTACGAGTGGGCCACCGTCGGCGGCTTCGCCGCCACCCGCTCCAGCGGCCAGGCGTCCGCCGGATACGGCCGCTTCGACGAGATGGTCCTGGCCCTCACCCTCGCCACCCCCCAGGGCACCCTCGACACCGGCCGCGCCCCGCGCTCGGCGGCGGGACCCGACCTGCGCCAGCTGATCCTCGGCTCGGAGGGCGCCTTCGGCGTGATCACCTCGGTGACCGTCCGCGTCCGCCCCGTGCCGGAGACCCGCCACTACGAGGGCTGGCACTTCCCCACCTTCGAGGAGGGGGCCACCGCACTGCGCCGGCTCGCCCAGGACGGGCCCCGGCCGACCGTGCTGCGGCTGTCCGACGAGACCGAGACCCTGATAGGCCTCGCCGACCCCGATGCCATCGGCGCCGGCGCGCGCCGGTCCGCCGGCTGCACGGCCGTCGCCGGATACGAGGGCACGGCGGAGGACACCGCCCACCGCGGGGAACACGCCGCCGCCGTGCTGCGCGGATGCGGCGGAACGCCCGTCGGGGACGAGCCGGGGCGGCGCTGGGCACACGGCCGCTACTCGGCCCCGTATCTGCGCGACGCGCTCCTCGACGCCGGGGCCTTCGCCGAGACGCTGGAGACGGCCACGTTCTGGTCCCGGATCCCCGCGCTGTACGCCGCCGTCCGCGACGCGCTCACCACCACCCTCACCGGGGCCGGCACCCCGCCCCTGGTCATGTGCCACATCTCGCACGTCTACGAGAACGGCGCCTCGCTCTACTTCACCGTGGTCGGTGCCCGGGGTGAGGACGCCGTGGCGCACTGGACCCGCGCCAAGCACGCCGCGGGCGAGGCGATCCTCGCAGCCGGCGGCACCATCAGCCACCACCACGGCGTCGGCACCGACCACCGGGACTGGTACGTCCGTGAGGCGGGCCCGCTGGGCATCGACGCCCTGCGCGCGGTGAAACGGCGGCTGGACCCGGCGGGGCTGCTCAGCCCCGGCGTCCTGCTGCCCGCCGACTGACCGAGAACCCCCGACCGCCCGCCCCGGAGGCACCCCGATGCGCCAGTTCACCGCCGTCGTCAACCCCACCGCGGGCGCGGCCGCCACAGCGGCCGCCGCACTGCTCGCCCTGGCCAGGCTGCTCCGCGAGGAGGGCGCGGACCTGCGCACCGAGTACAGCCGCAGCCTCGCCCACGCGCGCCGACTGGCCCGTGAGGCCGGGCAGGAGGGCCGAATCGTGCTCGCGGTCGGCGGGGACGGCATCGCGGGCGGCGTCGGCGGCGCGCTCAGCGGGACCGACGCGGTCCTCGGCCTGGTCCCCGCGGGCCGCGGCAACGACTTCGCCCGCGCCCTGGGTCTGCCCCGGGACCCGGCGGCCCTGGCCCGCGTCCTGCTGCACGCCGCACCCCGGCCGGTCGACACCGTCGAGGTCAGCTCCGCCGTCCACGACCGCACCGTCGTCCTCGGCAGCGTCTACGCCGGGGTGGACGCGCTGGCCAACCGCCACGCCAACCGGTCCCGGCTGCGCGGCTCCGCCTCCTACTACGCGGGCGGCCTGCGCGCCGTCACCACCTGGCGGGCGGCCCGTTTCCGGGTCACCGTCGACGGCGAGGAACTCACCCACACCGGGTACACGGTGGTCGCCGCCAACTCGGGCTACTACGGCTCCGGCCGCCTCGTCGCCCCGGACGCCCGCGTGGACGACGGCCTGCTGGACGTCGTCCTGATCCGCGAGGCGCCCCGGCGGCTGTTCTTCGCCCTGATGAAGGAGCTCAGGACCGGTGCCCACGTCCACCGGCCGCAGGTACGGGTCCTGCGCGGCCGGGAGATCCGGATAGCGGCCGACCGGGAGGTCCCCTACGGGGCCGACGGGGAGGTCGACTCCGTCCTCCCCGTCACGGTCAGGGTCCTGCCCGACGCCCTGCGCGTCCTGTACTGACCGGCCGTCACCGGCCGTCGTCGGAAGCGGGCGTGCCGTGGTAGCGCTGGGCCAGCCTGGCGAGCGCCACCGCCGCGAGCAGCAGCCCGAAGTCGCGCAGGGCGACGTCGTAGTAATCGGGAATCGTCAGCAGATCGACGATGATCCCCGCGAGCCAGCCGGCCACCAGCCAGCCCCCGAAGCGCGGCGCGAGGCCCACGACGACACCGGCCACGATCTCGATCACCCCCACCGCGTACATCGCCGACTGGGCGCTGCCCGGGACGACGTCGTCGATCCACGGCGCGAGATAGCCGGGCCAGTCGGTGAGGAGGTTCGCGAACTTGTCCAGTCCGAACAGGACCGGCGCCACGGTGAACGCCGTACGCAGGATGACGAACGCCTGATAGCCGGGGTCGGCGAGCGCGGCCCGCCGGGGCGCGACCGAGGGGCCGCCCGTGGTTGTGGAGGTCATGACCTGCACCCTTCTTCTATCGACAACTCTCGTTAATTATAGAAGCGGGGTTTCCTTCTTTAGTCAATGGCTGTTGCTTTTACACTGGTGTTCGTGGACGACACGGAAGAAGTACGCGACAAGGACGTCTCCGCCATCGCCGCTCTGGACGAGCCCACCCGCCGGAGGCTGTACGACTACGTGGTGCGCCGGCCGCACCCGGTCGGCCGGGACGAGGCGGCCGAGGCCCTCGGCCTCGCGCGGCAGACCGCGGCGTTCCACCTGGACCGGCTGGCCGCCGAACACCTCCTCGACGTGCTCCATGTACGGCGCAGCGGACGCAGCGGACCGGGCGCGGGCCGCCCCGCGAAGCTCTACCGCCGCTCCGGGGAGCAGATCAGCGTCAGCCTCCCCGACCGCCGGTACGAACTCGCCGGCCGGCTGCTCGCCCAGGCCGTGGAGGAATCCGGCGCCACCGGGGAACCCGTACGCGAGGTGCTGCACCGCAGGGCACGCGAGACGGGCGTCCGGCTGGGGGAGGACGGCGACGGACAGGAGGTCGTACGGGTGCTGGAACGGTACGGATTCGAGCCCCGCCGCGAGGACGCGTCCGTCGTCCTCGGCAACTGCCCCTTCCACGCCCTCGCCCGGGCCCACACGCAGACGGTCTGCGGCATGAACCTGCACTTGATGTGCGGTGTGCTCGAGGGACTCGGCGGCGACACGGGGTACGAGGCCCGCCTGGCCCCCGAACCCGGCCGGTGCTGCGTCCGCCTGGAGCCCGCCGCCTGAACCCGCCGCCCCGGAGGTGCGCCATGACCCCGCGCGAGCTGTCCACCTTCGGCCACGGCACCGCCGGCCGGGAGGCCCTCGCCCGGCTGCTGCACGACGCCGGGATCACCGCCGTCGTGGACGTCCGGACCGGCCCCGGCAGCCGCCGCGACCCGGACCTCGGGCGCGACCGGCTCGCCGTATGGCTGCCCGGGGAGGGCATCTCCTACCGCTGGGAGCGGGATCTCGGCGGCTTCCGCAAACCGCCGTCCGACTCGCCCGACACCGTCTGGCGCAACGACTCCTTCCGCGGCTACGCCGCCCACACCCGCACCCCCGGATTCCTCGCCGCGATGGACACCCTGCTCGAGCAGGCCGCCCGCGAGCCCACGGCGGTCATGTGCGGCGAGTCCGTGTGGTGGCGGTGCCACCGGCGGCTCATCGCCGACTTCGCCGTCCTCGCCCGCGACGTGCCGGCCCGTCATCTGATGCACGACGGACGCCACACGCCGCACACCCCCACCCCGGGCGCCCGCCTGCGCGCCGACGGCCTGCTCGTCTACGACGACACCGACGCCGTGTCACGCTAGGCGGCCGGACGCAACTCGGGAGTCACCCGCCGTTACCGGACGCGCCCCAAGACTGGATCCGTTCGTTCTCTGGAATTGGTCGTGTCTGGGGTTGTAGGTTCGCCCCATGACCGCATCCCGGCCGCCGACCACCGCCGAGGAGCTCCGCGCCGCGGGCCTGCGCGCGACGGCCGCCCGCGTCGCCCTCCTGGAAGCCGTCCGCCAGGGCGGCCACCTCGGCGCCGAGGACCTCGCCTCCGAAGTGCGCCGGCGTATCGGGCACGTCTCCCTGCAGGCGGTGTACGAGGCGCTCCACGCGCTCACCGGGGCGGGGCTGGTGCGCCGTATCGCACCGGCCGGCGGCCCCGCCCGGTACGGCGGGCGCGTCGGGGACAACCACCACCATCTGGTGTGCCGGTCCTGCGGCACCGTCGCCGACGTCGACTGCGCGGTCGGCGACGCCCCGTGTCTGACCCCCTCCGACAGCCACGGCTTCGTGATCGACGAGGCCGAGGTCGTCTACTGGGGCCGGTGCCCCGGCTGTTCCACCTCCCGCAGTAGCTGAACTGCGCGAACCGTTTCGCCCGGAAGGACTCCCATGACCGAGAACCACGACGCGATCGTCACCGAACCCAAGGCACAGGAGGCAGGTGGCTGCCCGGTCGCGCACGGTCGCGCCCCGCACCCCACCCAGGGCGGCGGAAACCACCGGTGGTGGCCCGAGCGCCTCAACCTGAAGATCCTCGCCAAGAACCCGGCCGTGGCGAACCCGCTGGGTGAGGACTTCGACTACGCCGAGGCGTTCCGGGCCCTCGACCTGCCCGCGGTGAAGCGGGACATCGCCGAGGTGCTGACCACCTCGCAGGACTGGTGGCCCGCCGACTTCGGCCACTACGGCCCGCTCATCGTCCGGATGGCCTGGCACAGCGCCGGCACCTACCGCATCAGCGACGGCCGCGGCGGCGCCGGCGCCGGCCAGCAGCGCTTCGCCCCGCTCAACAGCTGGCCGGACAACGCCAACCTCGACAAGGCGCGCCGGCTGCTGTGGCCCGTCAAGAAGAAGTACGGCAAGAGCCTGTCCTGGGCCGACCTGCTGATCCTCTCCGGCAACGTCGCCCTGGAGTCCATGGGCTTCACCCCCTTCGGCTTCGCCGGCGGCCGCGCCGACGTCTGGGAGCCCGAGGAGGACGTGTACTGGGGTCCCGAGTCCACCTGGCTCGGCGACGAGCGCTACACCGGCGACCGGGAGCTGGAGAACCCGCTCGGCGCCGTCCAGATGGGCCTCATCTACGTCAACCCGGAGGGCCCGGGCGGCAATCCGGACCCGATCGCCTCGGCCCGCGACATCCGCGAGACGTTCCGCCGGATGGCGATGAACGACGAGGAGACCGTCGCCCTCATCGCGGGCGGCCACACCTTCGGCAAGACCCACGGCGCCGGCCCCGCCGACCACGTGGGCGACGACCCGGAGGCCGCCGGCCTGGGGGAGCAGGGCCTGGGCTGGAAGAGCACCTTCGGCACCGGCAAGGGCGGTGACACGATCACCAGCGGTCTCGAGGTGACGTGGACCAACACGCCGACGACCTGGGACAACAGCTTCTTCGAGATCCTCTTCGGCTACGAGTGGGAGCTGTTCAAGAGCCCCGCGGGCGCCAACCAGTGGCGGCCGAAGGACGGTGCGGGCGCCGGCACCGTGCCCGACGCCCACGACGCGTCGAAGAGCCACCAGCCGACGATGCTCACGACGGACCTCGCGCTCCGCTTCGACCCGGTCTACGGCCCGATCTCCCGGCGCTTCCTGGAGAACCCGGACGAGTTCGCGGACGCCTTCGCCCGCGCCTGGTACAAACTGACCCACCGCGACATGGGCCCGAAGTCGCTGTACCTCGGCCCCGAGGTGCCGGCCGAGACCCTGCTGTGGCAGGACCCGCTGCCGGAGCGCACCCACGACCTGATCGACGCCGCGGACGTCGCCGCCCTCAAGGAGCGGGTGCTCGCCTCCGGGCTGTCGGTGGCCGACCTGGTCTCGACGGCATGGGCGTCGGCCTCCTCCTTCCGCGGCAGCGACAAGCGCGGCGGCGCCGACGGTGCGCGCGTCCGCCTGGAGCCGCAGCGCGGCTGGGAGGCCAACGACCCCGACCGCCTGGCCGCGGTGCTGCGCACCCTGGAGGGCGTCCAGGAGTCCTTCAACGCCGGGCGGGCCGGAGGCAAGCAGGTCTCGCTGGCCGACCTGATCGTGCTGGCCGGCGCCGCGGGCGTCGAGAAGGCCGCCCGGGACGGCGGCGTCGAGATCGAGGTGCCGTTCACGCCGGGCCGTGTGGACGCCGCGCAGGAGCAGACCGACGCGGAGTCCTTCGCCCCGCTCGAGCCGGCCGCCGACGGCTTCCGCAACTACCTGGGCAAGGGCAACCGGCTGCCGGCCGAGTTCCTGCTCCTCGACAAGGCCAATCTGCTCACCCTGAGCGCCCCCGAGATGACCGTCCTCGTCGGCGGGCTGCGGGTGCTGGGCGCGACCTACCAGCAGTCGTCGCTCGGTGTGCTCACCACGGCCCCCGGGACCCTGACCAACGACTTCTTCGTCAACCTGCTCGACCTGGGCACCACGTGGCAGGCGACGTCCGAGGACCAGACCACGTTCGAGGGCCGTGACGCGGCCACCGGCGAGGTCAGGTGGACCGGCACCCGTGCCGACCTCGTGTTCGGCTCGAACTCCGAGCTGCGCGCGCTCGCGGAGGTCTACGCGAGCGACGACGCCAAGGAGACCTTCGTGCGGGACTTCGTCAAGGCGTGGGACAAGGTGATGAACCTCGACCGGTTCGACCTCGTCTGATCCGCACATCCCGGGCCGGCCCGCGGGAACGGCCGGCCCGGGATGCGCGCGGGCCGCCCTGCCACCAGGCTTGAAGTGAGCCGACCGCCACCTGAAGGAGGCGCCTGGGATGGGCAAGGGCAGCAGCGACCGCGGGAAGGACCTCCACGAGGGCGACGAGGTCGCCTGGAGCAGCCACGGCAGCGAGACCGGGGGCAAGGTCGAGAAGAAGATCACCGAGCGCACCGAGGCGGCCGGACGTACGGTCGCCGCCTCCGAGGAGGAACCGCAGTACGAGGTGCGCAGCGAGAAGTCGGGCAGGCCGGCGGTCCACAAGCCCTCGGCGCTCAGGAAGAGGAAGTGAGCGCCGGGGCCGCGGACCGGGAGGACGAGACCTGGGACGAGTTCCGCGAACTGGTCACCATGAAGCCGGCCGAACTGGAGAAGTGGCTCGGCACGGAGGAGTCCCGTGACGCGGGACAGCACGAGGACGGCGGCGAGTCCACCGGCCACGCCTCGGGCCGGCGCATCGTCACCATCCTGCGCACCGCCCGCAAGGACCTCTCCGCCGACGACTACGCCCATATGCGCAAGGTCGTCGGCTACATCCGCCGCCATCTCGCCCAACGCCCGTCCGGTGATGTTCGAGACACCCGCTGGCGCCGCTCACTGATGAACTGGGGCCACGACCCGCTGGTGAACTCGCCCCGGTGACAACCGCGTTGGAACGGCGACTTACGGCCTTCCGCACCGGGAACCGGGCGCGTCGCCCGCGCGTTGTCGGTGTGACGTAGCACAATGATCGGAAAAGGAGATCAACTCCGGCGCCGCGCTGGGTAGACGGTCTCGTGTCCCGGCTCCGGAAAGGTTCTGCAGATGCTCGCCACCGTCGACCGTCCGAACACCCTCATCGCCCTGCCGACCCAGCGGCGCCGGCCGGTGACGACCGAACTCCCGGCCGCTCCCTCCCGGAAGCACAACCTGGCCGGCACCGACCGCGCCGACGTGCTGCGCATCATCTCCGACCCCCGCACCCCCACGTACGTGACCGAGTACGCCAACGGCCGCCGCAGGTACAGCTACTGGCGCCCGGTCGACCCCACCGGCACGGGCGGCTGCTACGCGTCCCTGCCGACCGCCGAGTGCGACGCGCTGCACGCGGCCGGCCGGATCACCCTGGGCGAGCCCGTGGTGGACCCCAACCGCACCACCTACCGCGTCCGCCCCGCGGCCCGCCCGCAGCCCGCCACCCGCCCCGAACCGGCCCCCCGAACCAGCTTCGAGCCGATACGCACACCCCGCGAACGCGCCCGCGTGGCCTGACCGGGCAGGGGCGCTGGGCCGCCTTGGACGTGACGTATCGAGAACGGGAATCCC
This sequence comes from Streptomyces sp. NRRL WC-3626, assembly GCF_000718785.1. Taxonomy (GTDB): domain Bacteria; phylum Actinomycetota; class Actinomycetes; order Streptomycetales; family Streptomycetaceae; genus Streptomyces; species Streptomyces edwardsiae. The sequence continues at coordinate 54,836 of NZ_JOCA01000032.1, forward strand.
GAGGGCGCCGTGCCGGCCCCCGAAACCGGTACCGCCCGGCTGCCGTACGCGGCTGCCGGGCGGTCCGAAGTCCCCGTGTCAGGCGATGGACGCCGCGATGACGGCCGAGACCGCGAGGTTGCAGGACGCCGTCACCCAGACCGCCGGGTGGGGTTCGGGCTCGACCAGCGTGGCGCCCAGGCGCCCCGGGGTGATGAGGTCCACGACCAGGAACGCCACGGCCATCATCACCAGCCCCAGCACACCGAACGTCGCCGTCGACGCCAGCCCCTTGCCGAAGTCCTCGTACGTCGTCCAGATCGACGTGAACACGATCCCGCCGATGCCGAGCAGCGCGGAGCTCAGCACCAGCGCGGCGTTGCGGTTGCGCTCCTGCCAGATCTGCCGGCCGAGCTTTCCGGGCGTCAGCACGTCGACCAGGACGATGCCGAGGACCAGCAGGACCAGTCCGAGTGCGCCGTAGGCGGTGGCCCGGCCGAGTCCGTTGACGATGTCGCTCATGGGGGTGCCGGCTCCGTAGGGTGAATGATCGCGGTCAAGGGCGTGCAAAATGTAGCGCACCCGTTCGACGCCCCGGGCCGCTGCCCCGTCATCCCCCGGCCCCGATGTCGTCGGCACGGGCGACGAAGCGCGCGGCGCCGTCGCTGATCCGGTACAGGAAAGCGCCGCCGTCCCGGTCGGCGTCGTAGAACTGGCCGCCGGGATCGTAGGAGAACCGGCGGGTGATGCCCTGCCAGGGGGTGCGCAGCAGTTCGGAGCGGAGGGCGGAGGGGCCGTCGGCGCCGGCGTTGACGAGGCCGTGGGCGGCGAACCGTACGGCGTCGTAGGCCTCGGCCGCCCAGGGCGCGGGGGAGCGGCCGTGGCGATCGCGGTGGGCGGCGGCGAAGGCCCGGGTGCGCGGGTCGGCCTCGGCGTCGGCGTACGCGGTGCCCACCAGCCAGCCCTCCGCCTCGGCGAGGAACCGGCCGCCGAGCACCCGTTCCTCCGCGACCCGCGCCCCGCGGTGGCCCGCCTCCCGCAGCGCGCGGGCGAAGGCGGCGGCGCGCTCCGGACGCACACCGGCGAACATCACCGCGTCCCGGGGACGTTCGGCGACGCGCCCGGCGACGGCGGCGAAGCCCTCGTCCGCCGCGACCTCCTCCACCGCCGTCGCCCCGTCGAGCTTTCCGTACACCGTGACGATGCGGACGTACGGCACGGTCTCGGCGGCGTCGGTGAGATCGTGCACGACCACTGTCCGGGCGGGTCTCACCACGCGGTTGAGATGGCGCAGGATCGCCGGCGGCCCAGCCGACCTGGTCGGCCGCAGCAGCAGCGCGGTGGTGAGGTTGGCGCTGTCCAGCAGGCTGCTGTCGGCCCTGACCACCAGCGCGGTGATCCGCGCCCGGGTACAGGCCTGCACGGCCGTGGGGACGGTCGCGTTCGTGCCGGCGCAGACGACCACCGCCAGATCCCTCGCGCCGGCCAGCGCGGCCGCCGCACGCGCGGAACCCTCCGCCGTACCACTGTCGGCGGCCGTGCGCAGCGCCAGGTCGAACTCCCGCCGCACATCGCGGTTGTGCTCGTCGACGGCCAGCCGCGCACCGCGCTCCTGGGCCGTGAAGGCACCGTCCGTCCGATCCCCGAGCAGCCCGACGGCATACGCCGGCCGGTCCCCGGTCAAGGGCGGCACCGGGGCGCCCCGGGACCGGAACCACCAGGCGCCCGCCGCCGTGGCCCCGACGCCGAGCACCGCCCCGGTCGTGAGCAGCCGCCGACGGGTGGGGGACGGTCCGGTCGGCACCCCGCCGACGACGGTGGGTTCGGGCACGGGCAGGTCCACGACGCGCGTGGCCTGCGCGGCGACGAGCGCGGGCAGCCCCTCCGGCAGCCAGCCGGCCGCCTCGAACTCCCCGAACCTCGAACGGAGTTCGGCGACGGTGGGACGCTCCCCGGGATCCTTCGCGAGACACCGCCGTACGATCTCGCGCAGAGCGGCCGGTACACCCTCCAGGTCCGGCTCCTCGTGCACGGTCCGGTACAGCACCCCCGCCGCACCGCCGGCGCCGAACACCGCCCGGCCCGTGGCCGCGTGGGCGAGGACACAGCCGAGGGAGAACACATCGCCGGCCGGGCCCACCGTACGGCCCCGCGCCTGCTCCGGGGAGAGATACCCCGGGGAGCCCACCACCGAGCCGTCGGCGGTCAGCGCCGTCGCTCCGACCGCCCGGGCGATTCCGAAGTCGATCAGCCGGGGACCGTCGGCGGTGAGGAGCACGTTCGACGGTTTCACGTCCCGGTGCACCAGCCCCGCCGCGTGCACGTCCTCCAGTGCCCCGGCCAGCGCGGCGCCCAGCGACCGCAGTTGCTCCTCGGGCCAGACGCCGTGGCGGGCGATCGCCTCGGCGAGCGAGGGGCCCGGCACATAGGCGGTGGCCAGCCACGGGGAACGCGCCTCGGCGTCGGCCGCGACGACCGGCACCGTCCAGCGGCCGCTCAGCCGGGCGGCGAGCTCCGTCTCCCTGCGGAACCGCGCCCGGAAACCGGGGTCGTCGGCGTGCTCGGCCCGGACGACCTTGAGCGCGCACCAGGCGCCGTGCGGGGAGCGCGCGAGATAGACGACACCCATGCCGCCCGCGCCGAGCCGGCCCGCCAGCCGGTGGCCGCCGATCTCCGAGGGATCGAACGGCCGCAGCCGCTCCATACCCCTAGGCCTCCGTCGCGCGCTGCAGATCGGTCAGCGAACCCCGTTGCACGAACCGCCCGTCACGCACCTGGTGGACGAACGTGCTGTCGGACCAGCCCTGGTTGTCGCTGTGGTACTCGTGGAAGTCGCCGAAGGCGTAGCCGCGGGAGACGCCCGTGTACGTGGCCTTCGCCATCCGCCCGCCGAGCGCGGCCCGCGCCGGCCGGCGCCCGCCGCGGGCGGGGACCGTCCGCGCGAACTCCGCCAGCAGCATCCGCGCGGTGTCGTAGGCCTCGGCGGCGTAGGGACCCGGCGCGGAGCCGTGCAGGTGGCGCCACGCCGTCGTGAACGCCCGGGCCCGCTCGGTCTCCAGCGCGTTGGCGTCGACGGCGGCCGTCACCACGTACCAGCCCTCGCCCGCCGCACCCGCCTGCCGCGGGAACGCCGACCCGTACAGCAGGTGCTGCATCCAGCGCGGCCCGTCGAAACCGGCCGCCGCGAGCTCACGGGCCGCCCGGACGGTTCCGTCCAGCGTGCCGAAACAGGCGAAGGCGTCGACGCCCGCAGTCAGCAGTGAGCGCACGGCGGCGGGGGCGTCGTCCGTCTCCTCCGCCACCACCCTGGGCACCGCCTCGCCGCCCAGCGTGTCCCGCCACTGTCTGACCAGCAGGGTGCCCTGCTCCTGGACGGTCGTCCCGCCCGACCGGTCGATCACCACACCGATCCGGCCCAACTGCTTCGTCACCAGGGCGTGCAGCGCGATCCAGGTGCCGAGCGCCGAATGGGGCGCGCCGCTCTGGAACGACGACTTCGGCGACAGCAGGAAGTAGTCCTGCTGGCCCGTGGTGCTGGACACATGGGTGAGCCCCGCCTCGCCGTAGACGTTCGCGGCGGTCCGCATCGGGATCTCGGTGACCGGCCCGAGGACGGCGACCACGTCCCGGTCGGCCGTGAAGGCACGGGCCACCTCCCGGGCGCTCACGGCGTCACCGCGGTCCCGGGCCACCCGCACCGTCAGGTCGTAGGCACGCCGGGGGCCGGCGTTGTGCTGGGCGACCGCGAGACGCGCCGCGCGCTCACACGCCCGGCTGAACAGGGCGGCCGGAGCACCACGGGTGGAGTGCACACCGAGCACGTACGAGGGGAGCTTTGGGCCCGAGCCGCCCGGGCCGTCGTCCCGGGAGGCGAGCACCGCCGCCGTGGTCGCGCCGCCCGCGGTCAGCAGCAGCGCCCCGCCGGCCAGCAGCAGCCGGCGCCTGGCCGGCCGGCGCACGGGGTCCTGCGGCGTGTCCGCGCCGCCGGAGGACGTCGCCTCGTTCACGACCGTCGGCTCGATCCCGGGCAGGGCGAGGCTCTCGGCGGAGCGCGCGGCGACCATCCGGGCCACCGGGTCGGGGAGCCAGCTCGCGCCGTCCGGGACGTCCTCGGCCAGCTGCCGTGCCGTCTCCACCGCCGTGGGGCGGCCCTGCGGGTCCTTGCCGAGACAGCGCGCCACCAGTTCCCGCGACGCGGCCTCCACCCCGTCGAGGCCGGGATCGTCGTGCACGGTGCGGTACAGCAGCGCGTCCGGCTCCCCGCTGCCGAACGGCGGCCGGCCGGACATCGCGTACGCCAGGACGCAGCCCAGCGCGAAGACATCGCTCGCGGCCGTGGCCGGCTCACCGCGCGCCTGCTCCGGGGCGAGGAAGCCGGGGGTGCCGACCACCAGGCCCGGCGCGGTCAGCGTGGTGTCGTCGACGGCACGCGCGATACCGAAGTCGATGAGCCGCGGCCCGTCCGGCGCCAGCAGCACGTTGCCGGGCTTCACGTCACGGTGCACCAGCCCCGCCGCGTGGACGTCGGCCAGCGCACCGGCCAGCAGCGCCCCCAGCACCCGCGCCGCCCGGGGCGGCAGCGGGCCGTGCGCCGCCACGGCCTCGGCCAGCGACGGACCGGGCACGAACGCGGTGGCCAGCCACGGCGTCCGGGCGTCGGCGTCCGCCTCGAGCACCGGTACGACCCAGGGGTTGTCCACCCGCCGGGCCAGCTCCGTCTCCCGGGCGAACCGGGCCCGGAAGTCCTCGTCGGCGGCGCCCCCGGCCTGGATCACCTTGACCGCTGCCAGCCTCCCGGAGCCGGTGCGCCCCAGATAGACCACGCCCATGCCGCCCGCGCCGAGGCGCCGCAGCAACCGGAATCCGGCGATACGTGAGGGGTCGGAGGGCCGCAGCGGCTCGCTCATCGTGACGCCCCCTTCGCGCCCGGCTCCCCGGCCCCGGCCAGCCGGTCGATGTCGGCGGCGACGAAACCGACCCCCTTGGCCACGTCCGCCGATATCGCGGACCGCTCCTCCTCGCCGCGCCCGGCGCCGATCCGGGCGGTCGCGGCCACGGTGACGGGACCGAGCCGGTACTTGTACCAGTCGAAGGCGCGCGGATCCTTCTCCCCGTCCACCAGATACTCCCCGGTCTCCACCAGATCGTCGTCGGCGATCGCGTTGCGCTCCTCGCCGAACGGGTTGGCCTGCGAGTACAGCCCTCGCACCCGCTCGGTGGCGTTGAGCCGCTGTTCCGGGCAGCGCAGCGCCTCCTCCAGGGAGACCGCCATGTCCCGGCGCCCGCCCGTGACGTCCCCGTGCACCGTCACCGTGAGGTTCACCCGCACGGCCTCCTTGCCCTTCGCCGCCGGCAGCACGAACGCCCGTGTGAGGCTGGCCAGTACCCGGTCCGGCAGCGGCTCACGGCGCCACAGACAGTCCTCGCCGAGCACCGCCCACTCGGCCGGATCGCTCTCGTACGGCCGCTGCCGGCGGAACCCGACGCCGAAGTAGTCGGGCCGTACGGCGAGTCCGCGCACGAACGCGACCGCCTCCGAACGGCTGCCCGGCGCCCGGTCCTCCGCCACGGTGTACGGGGCGGGCGCGGACGGGCCCGAACCCGGTCCGGCCGCCGAACTCTTCCCGCCCGGCGACGGCTCGGGGGTGCCGGCCCCGTCGTCCGTCCCGCCGGTGCATCCCACCAGCAGCAGCGCCGCCGCCGTCACGGCCACGACCGGTCTGTGCGCGACCATGTCCCGCCCCCGCTCCCCAACGGTCGGTCCTGTCGAAGGCAGTGTGGCGCATGGTGGGGGTGACGGGGTAGCAACTCGACCGCATACAAAGGGACTTGGTCTCGGTCGTCGTCCAGGAGTCATGCCCGCGCACATCCGGGGCATCAGAAGTCCACGGGACGGACCGTGAAGGAGAACCAGCCATGAGCAGCGGCAGCCGCACTCTCATCGCCATGTACGCCGCCGTCGCCCTCTGGCTCTCCTTCTGCACCGTCCGCACCTGGGGCACCGTCCCCCCGTGGACCACCTTCGCGATGGCCCTCGCCTCCCTCGCCCCCGTGATCGGGGTCGTGCGGGAGACCGTCATCGCCGACGAGCGGCGTGCCGTCGCCGTCCTGCGGGAACGGGAGGGGCGCCGGGCGGCATGGCGCGACGAGGCGGCCGCCGCGCTCGCACAGGCCGAGGTGGAGGCCGCCTGCTGCGAACGCTGGTGGACGTCGTGCGCCACCGAGCACGATCCCGCCTGCGCACACCGGACTTCGTGGGGCACCACGGCCTGACCCGCCGGGCCGCCGCATCCTGGTCTGGACCAGACTCTTGACGCCGTCTTATCTCACTTCTTAAATCAAGTGGTTGTACCTCCACCCCCACAACCACGTTCGGCGCACCCGGACTTCCGGGCCGCCGTACGGAAAGGGAGAGCCATGTCCTCTCCGCGCAGACTCCGCAGATGGCTGATCGCCGCGGTGTCCGCCGCGCTGGTCGCCTCCGGCGCGGCAGGCACCGCGACGGCGGAACCGGCCGGTCCCGCCGCGGCGGCCGCCGTGACGTTCTCGGACACCTTCGACGGGCCCGCCGGCGCCGCGGTCGACTCCTCGAAGTGGCAGACCGAGACCGGCGACAACGTCAACAACCACGAGCGGCAGTACTACACCTCCGGCAACAGGAACGCCGCCCTGGACGGCCAGGGCCATCTGGTGATCACGGCCCGCAAGGAGAACCCGGCCAACTACCAGTGCTGGTACGGCACCTGTCAGTACACCTCGGCCCGGCTCAACACCTCCGGCAGGTTCACCGCCCAGTACGGGCACGTCGAGGCACGGATGAAGGTGCCGCGCGGACAGGGCATGTGGCCCGCGTTCTGGATGCTGGGCACACCGGTCAACTGGCCGGACTCGGGCGAGATCGACATCATGGAGAACGTCGGCTTCGAACCCTCCACCGTGCACGGCACGATCCACGGTCCCGGCTACTCCGGATCCGGCGGCATCGGCGCCGGCTACACCCTGCCGGGCGGCCAGGCCTTCGCGGACGCCTTCCACACCTTCGCCGTGGACTGGGCGCCGGACTCGATCACCTGGTCCGTCGACGGCAACGTCTACCAGCGGCGCACCCCCGCCGACCTCGGCGGCAAGCAGTGGGTGTTCAACAAGCCGTACTTCCTCATCCTCAACCTCGCGGTGGGCGGCTACTGGCCCGGCGACCCGGACGGCAACACCGTCTTCCCGCAGCAACTCGTCGTGGACCACGTGTCGGTGACGACCGGTGACTCCCCGGCCGGCGGCGCGATCCGCGGCCTGGCCGGCAAGTGTGTGGACGTGGCCGGTGCGGGCACCGCCAACGGTACGGCCGTACAGCTCTACGACTGCAACGGGACGTCCGCGCAGAACTGGACCGTGGG
>NZ_JOCA01000033.1 GCF_000718785.1 Streptomyces sp. NRRL WC-3626
ACATCAGCAGCATGATCGTGCCGTGCATCGTGAACGCCTGGTTGAACTGCTCGTTCGACATGATCTGCAGGCCCGGACGGGCCAGCTCGGCACGCATCACGAGCGCCATCACGCCACCGATGACGAAGAAGACGAACGACGTCACCAGATACAGCGTGCCGATCGTCTTGTGGTCCGTGGTCGTCAGCCACTTCACCACGACGTTGCCGGGACTCTTGCGCCGTACCGGCAGCTCGTTCTCGTACGAGTCCTCAGCTGCGGCGGCACCCTGGGGTTCGTTGAGGATGCTCACAGGTTGTTCGTCTCCCGGTTCTTCTCGTGGCTCGTCTGCGCGATGCCGGCGGGAACGTAACCGGTCTGCCCCTTCTTCACGAGGTCCTTGAGGTGCTGCTCGTAGCGCTCGGGGGAGACGACCTTCACGTTGAACAGCATCCGGGAGTGGTCGACGCCGCACAGCTCCGCACACTTGCCGAGGAAGGTGCCCTCACGGCTGGGGGTCACCTCGAAGGCGTTGGTGTGGCCCGGGATGACGTCCTGCTTCATCAGGAACGGCACCACCCAGAAGGAGTGGATGACGTCGCGCGAGGTCAGCACGAAGCGGACCCGCTTGCCCTCGGGCAGCCACAGGGTGGGGCCCGGGTTGTTGGTCTGCGGGTTCCGCGTGCCGGGCGTACCGCAGTCGTAGACACCGCCGGCGTCGGCCGGGAAGGCGTCCTTGTAGCGGTCCGGGATCGCCTCGAGTTCCTCGGACTTCTTCGCGTCGCCCGTGGAACCGTCGACGTTCTCGACGTAGTTGAAGCACCAGCTCCACTGGAAGCCGACCACGTTGACCGTGACGTCGGGGTTCTTCTCGAGCTTCATCAGCTCGGATTCGTCACGGGCCGTGAAGTAGAAGAACACCGAGACGATGATGAGTGGGACCACGGTGTACAACGCCTCGATGGGCATGTTGTACCGGGTCTGCGGAGGTACCTCGACCTTGGTGCGGCTGCGCCGGTGGAAGAAAGCACTCCACAGGATCAGGCCCCACACCAGCACGCCGACGGCGAGCGCGGCAGCCCAGGAACCCTGCCACAGGGAGAGGATCCGCGGAGCCTCTTCCGTGGTCGGGGTGGGCATACCGAGGCGGGGGAAGTCCTCCCATGTGCAACCGGTGGCGGTCGCAAGGACCAGGCCCGCGGTCAGTGCCTGCAGCAGCTTCCGCCGCATGGGGCGCCGCGGCTTGGGGGTACCGCCCACGCCCTTCAGGCCGTGGGGGAGGTCGGAGCCGTTGGGACTCACGTAGCGCCTTCCCGAGAGTCTCGCCCGCGCTGATTGGCTGCGGCCTGCCTTCTCGCTGGTCGGTCGCCGCCCTGCGTCGGGCAGGGGTTTGGATGTTTATGCGGACCAAACCCTAGCCGACGCCCTCCGGGGGGTTACGGGGAGGGGGGCCATACGCGCCGCGGGTTAGACCGAGCGCCTCAACACCCGGGGTGTGCGGGTGCGCACGGCGGCCGCGCCGCCGTCGTATCGCGCCCGCGCGGCGGAGCCGCACATCGGCACGGCCCCGCGTCCCCGGGGGCGTTAGCGTTGCCGTGTGCCCTATTTCGACGCCGCTTCGGCCGCCCCTCTTCATCCCGTTGCCCGGCAGGCTCTGATGGCCTCTCTGGACGAGGGGTGGGCGGATCCGGGCCGGCTGTACCGGGAGGGGCGGCGGGCCCGGTTGTTGCTGGACGCCGCTCGGGAGGCGGCTGCCGACGTGGTGGGGTGCCGGGCGGACGAGTTGGTGTTCACCGGGTCCGGCACCGGTGCGGTGCACTCGGGGATCGCGGGGGCGCTGGCGGGGCGGCGGCGCACCGGGCCTCACCTGATCGTGTCAGCGGTCGAACACTCTTCTGTACTCCATGCGGCGGAAGTTCACCGGGACGGCGGAGGATCGGTCACCGAGGTCGCGGTGGAGCGTACGGGTGCCGTGCGTCCGTCCGGTTACGCCGAGGCGCTGCGGCCGGACACCGCGCTGGCGTGTCTGCAGTCGGCCAACCATGAGGTGGGGACGGTGCAGCCGGTGGCCGAGGTGGCCGAGGTGTGCCGGGCGGCGGGGGTGCCGTTGCTGGTGGACGCGGCGCAGTCGCTGGGGTGGGGGCCGGTGGAGGGCGGCTGGTCGCTGCTGGCGGCGAGCGCGCACAAGTGGGGCGGTCCGTCGGGGGTGGGGCTGCTCGTCGTACGCAAGGGGGTGCGGTTCGCGCCCCAGGGGCCCCGGGACGAGCGGGAGTCGGGGCGGGCGGCCGGGTTCGAGAACCTGCCGGCGATCGTGGCGGCGGCGGCTTCGCTGCGGGCGGTACGGGCGGAGGCGGCCGAGCAGGCGGTACGGCTGCGGGAACTGACGGAACGGATCCGGGCGCGGGTGCCCGGGCTGGTGCCGGACGTGGAGGTGGTCGGGGACCCGGAGCGGCGGCTGCCCGGGATCGTCACGTTCTCCTGTCTCTACGTCGACGGGGAGACGGTGCTGCACGAACTGGACCGGGCCGGCTTCTCGGTGTCGTCCGGGTCGTCGTGTACGAGCAGCACGCTGACGCCGAGCCATGTGCTGAGGGCGATGGGGGTGCTCAGCGAGGGCAATGTCCGGGTGTCGCTGCCGCCGGGCACACGGGAGGAGGACGTCGAGCGCTTCCTGTCCGTGCTGCCGGAGGTGGTGGCGGGGGTGCGGGAGAAGCTGGGCGCACCGGCGTCCCCGCCCCCCGCCCCGGCGGAGGAAGGGACCGAAACCCTGGTGATCGACGCGGTGGGCCGCCGCTGCCCGATCCCGGTCATCGAACTGGCCAAGGCCATCGGAACGGTCCCCGTCGGCGCCACGATCCGAGTCCTGGCGGACGACGAAGCGGCCCGCCTGGACATCCCGGCCTGGTGCGAAATGCGCAACCAGGAGTACAGCGGCGAAGAACCGACCCCCCAGGGAACGGCCTACCTGATCCGCAGAACCAACTGAACCCCCTGGGGCCGCGGGCAACAGCGCGTTTCCAGGGCCGCGGGGAGCAGCACGTCTTCCAGGACCGCGGGAACGGCGCGTCTCTTCTGGGGCCGCGGGGAACAGCGCGTCTCTTCCAGGACCGCGGGAACGGCGCGTCTCTTCTGGGGCCGCGGGGAACAGCGCGTCTCTTCCAGGACCGCGGGGAACAGCGCGTCTCTTCCAGGACCGCGGGGAACAGCGCGTCTCTTCCAGGACCGCGTCTCTTCTGGGGGCGCGGGGAACTGCGCAACGTCCAGAGAAGCGAGGCCCGGCCTCACCAGGGGCCGCGGGGAACAGCGCGTCTTTTCAGGGGCGCGGGGAACTGCGCGACGCCCACAGAAGCGAGGCCCAGCCTCACCAGGGGCCGCGGGGAACAGCGCGAGCACCCACAGAAGCGAGGCCCGGCCTCACCAAGGGGCGCGGGGAACTGCGCACCCCCGAAGGGCAGGGGGCCGCACTCCACCGCGTGGGCCAGCCGACCCCACCCCACCTCACCCCCGGAGGGCTCAGCCGAGGTGCCCCCGGACCTCCTCCGCCGCCTCATCCCCGTACGCCTTCATGAACCGCTCCATGAAGTGCCCCCGCCGCAACTGATACTCCTGCGTCCCCACCGTCTCGATGACGAGAGTCGCCAGCATGCACCCCACCTGCGCGGCCCGCTCCAGCGAAACCCCCCACGCCAGCCCCGACAGGAACCCCGCCCGGAACGCGTCACCGACACCCGTCGGATCGGCCTTGCGCTCCTCGTCCGGGCACCCGACCTCGATCGGCTCCTCGCCCGCCCGCTCGATACGGACGCCGCGCGCCCCGAGCGTGGTGACCCGGTGGCCGACCTTGCCCAGGATCTCCTCGTCGCTCCAGCCGGTCTTCGTCTCGATGAGCCCCTTCTCGTACTCGTTGGAGAAGAGGTAGGTCGCCCCGTCCAGCAGTATCCGGATCTCCTCGCCGTTCATCCGGGCGATCTGCTGGGAGAAGTCGGCGGCGAAGGGGATGCCGCGCGAGCGGCACTCCTCGGTGTGCCGGAGCATGCCCTCCGGGTCGTCGGCGCCGATGGAGACCAGGTCGAGGCCGCCGACCCGGTCGGCGACGGTCTTCAGCTCGATCAGCCGGGCCTCGCTCATCGCGCCCGTGTAGAAGGAGCCGATCTGGTTGTGGTCGGAGTCCGTGGTGCACACGAAACGGGCGGTGTGCAGCGTGTCGGAGATCCGGACGGACTCGGTGTCGACGCCGTGCCGGTCCAGCCAGGCCCGGTACTCGTCGAAGTCGAAGCCGGCGGCGCCGACAAGGATCGGCCGGGTGCCGAGCTGGCCCATGCCGAAGGCGATGTTCGCGCCCACGCCGCCCCTGCGCACGTCGAGGTTGTCGACCAGGAAGGACAGCGAGACCGTGTGCAGCTGGTCCGCGACGAACTGGTCGGCGAAGCGTCCGGGGAAGGTCATGAGGTGGTCGGTGGCGATGGAGCCGGTGACTGCGATGCGCACGGCGTCGATACTCCTGAGGGAGGGGGTCTGACCCTTCACGCTACCGGCTGGGACGGGCCCGTAGAAGCAGCCGGAACTACCCGATAGTAGGTCTTTCTTCGTGACCTTGGACGTGCATACGGTGCCGGTATGACGAACCTCAAGGTCCACTCCCCCGCTCCCGGGGACCTCGAAGGCGGCCTGGCGTCGCTGCGCGGCGACTGTGCCCGGATGGTCCCCCACTGGGCGGCCCCCGACCGGGTGACCGCCCGGCCGGTCCCCCCGTCCTCGATCCACGGCGTGACCGTTCCGCCCGGATCGGCGCGGCTGCTGGACGCGATGTCGGAGTACGGCGACTGAGCCGTCGCGGCCCCCGGGGAACCGCGCGCTCCTCCGCTGCGTCCCATCGCCGTCCCCCGTAAAGGGGATGCGGGATACGACCCCGAGCAGTCCCGGCACGACCGGGAAAGGGTCCTTCCGGGACAGCTGCGCAGCCGAAGGAGCGATGCGGTGAACACCGAGCGACCCGACAACGACGACGAGGCGCGCCCGCCCACGGGCGGCGCGCCCGGCTCCGGGGGCGCATCGGAGGAGCCGACGGCAACCGGACCCGAGCCGGACCGGTCCGACGCCTCCGAGCCCGGCACCGGGAGCGCTGGTGAGGAGCGGAAGGAACACCAGGACCCGGTGGCGTCCGGGCCCGGCCCGGACGCCGCCCCGGCCTCCGACCGGCCCCACGACACCACGCCCGACGCCGCTGCCGGCAGGCCGGCCGAGCCGGTGGCCCGGGGGCCCCGTGCCGTGGACGGGCGTCCCGGTGGCGCCCGCGAGGACACCGAGGCTTCCTCCCCCGACGGGCCCGGGGACGCCACGCCGGGCCCCGAAGCCGCCCCCGAGCCGGACCCGGTACCCGACGAGCCGGTGGTCGGGGCGTCCCCCGCTCCCCGCCCGGACGGGGCCGGGCCGTCCCCCCGGCGCCGCTCCCCCGTCCTCATCGCCTCCGTCGCCGCGGCCGTACTGCTGGTCGGAGGGGGCGGGGCCTATCTCGCCGTCGGTGCCTCCGGTGGTTCCGACGGTTCCGGCGGCGGTACGACGCCGGGGGCGAACGGGGACACCTCTCCCCCGCCGCTCGCCCTGGACGGCTACTCCGAGGACGCCTCGAACGGGATCGCGCCCGGCGAGCCCAACCCGTACGGCGCCGTCTACCGCGCCGACGGCACGCTCCCGGACGGTCCCGGCGCGGCGCCGGTGTACCGGATCCGGGGGGAGGTGTCCCGGGAGCAGGTGGTGACGCTGGCGGAGTCCCTCGGGATGGAGGGCGAGCCGGTCGCGGAGGGCGGGTCCTGGCGGATCGGCGGCAAGGACGGTTCCGGGCCCACGCTGCGGGTCGACCGGGACGCCCCGGGCGCCTGGACGTTCAGCCGGAACACTCCCGGCACCGACAACTGCAAGGGCGCGACCTGCAAGGCCCCGTCCGGCGGCGACGGACCGGTGGTGAGCGAGGACGCCGCGAAGAAGGCCGCCGCGCCCGTGCTGAAGGCGGCGGGCCAGGACGAGTCGAAACTCGACACGGGCCAGGTCATGGGCGGCACCCGTGTGGTGAACGCCGATCCGCGGGTCGGCGGGCTGCCCACGTACGGCTGGACGACCGGGGTGGTCGTCGGCGCCAAGGGCGAGGTGGTCGGCGGAAACGGCCGGCTCGGGGAGCCCGTGAAGGGCGACAGCTATCCGGTGGTGAGCGCCGCCGACGCGCTGAAGCGGATGAACGAGGCGCCGGGCGCGGGCGACCGCGCGGAGATCGGCGGCTGCGCGAGCCCCGTACCGCTGGGCGGGGAGTCGTGCGCGACGCCCGAGCCGCCGAAGGGCGACACCGTCACGGTCGGCGACGCGGTGTTCGGGCTGGCCTCGCACTCGGTGGACGGGCGTCCGGCGCTCGTACCGTCCTGGCTGTTCGAGGTACGGCCCGAGGGCACGGAGAGCACCTTCACGGTGACGTATCCGGCGGTCGATCCGGAGTTCCTGGCGCCGCGGGCGGGGTCCGGTGAGGCCAGCCCGGCGCCCACGAAGCCCGGTGACGAGCCGACGGCGGCCCCGTCGGCCCGGGACGTCGACGTCGAGGGCTACACCGCCGAGGGCGACGAGCTGACCGTGACCTTCACCGGCGGTGTGTGCGCCGACTACAAGGTGACGGCGCGCGAGGACGGCGGCCGGGTGACGGTGCGGGTGACCGAGACGCCGTGGCCGGACAAGGTGTGCATCATGATCGCCAAGGGGTACCAGCAGACGGTACGGCTGGACACCCCGCTGGGCGACCGTGAGGTCGTGGGCACGGACGGCGATCCGGTCCCGCTGCACAAGGACGGCGCCCGGCTCCCGGCACCGCCCACCCGCTGAACGACGAGGAAGGCGGCGGCCCCCTTCATGGGGACCGCCGCCTTCTTCCTGTCCTGCCGGCCTGGTGGAAGGGCCCGGCTCAGCTGAAGGAGTCGCCGCAGGCGCAGGAGCCCGTGGCGTTCGGGTTGTCGATCGTGAAGCCCTGCTTCTCGATGGAGTCGACGAAGTCGACGGTGGCGCCGCCCAGGTACGGGGCGCTCATACGGTCGGTGACGACCTTGACACCGCCGAAGTCCTTCACCACGTCGCCGTCGAGCGAGCGCTCGTCGAAGAAGAGCTGGTAGCGCAGGCCGGAGCAGCCGCCGGGCTGGACGGCGACGCGCAGGGCGAGGTCGTCACGGCCTTCCTGGTCGAGCAGGGCCTTGACCTTGGACGCGGCGGCGTCGGTCAGGACGATGCCGTCGGTGACGGTGGTGGTCTCGTCCGATACGGACATCTACATCTCTCCCGGGTTGTACGGAGACTGCTTGCCGACGGTTGCAACCGGCGGGACCGCGGATTCATTCCGGGCCGGGCGCGTGGATTCCTCGCCTCCCTCCTCATGCTCGCACACGCGGTCCGGCGCGGAAACCGGCCCTTGTGGGGGCCTTCCGGGAACGCGTCACCGGGCGGCGGGATTCACGTCACATGGACGCTATGGCCGTCGTCAAAGTGACGTGAACCGGTTATGATAGATAGCGTCATTTCGACGAGAAGTCGCCAGAAACAGAAAGGGTGCGTGCCGTGACCACCGCCCAGACCCAGGAGCTCGACGTACAGCCGACGCCCCTCGCCCTGCTGCTCCTCGGCCGTGAGGCCGACCCGAGGAGCGAGCGCGGAGTGGAGTGTCCCGGCGACCTCCCCTCGCCGTCCGACCCGAACCTGGTGGAGCGGGCCCGCGCCGCCAAGGAGAAGCTCGGGGACAAGGTCTTCGTGCTCGGCCACCACTACCAGCGTGACGAGGTCATCCAGTTCGCGGACGTCACGGGCGACTCCTTCAAGCTGGCCCGCGACGCCGCCGCCCGGCCTCAGGCCGAGTACATCGTGTTCTGCGGTGTGCACTTCATGGCCGAGTCCGCGGACATCCTCACCGGCGACGACCAGAAGGTCGTCCTGCCCGACCTCGCGGCCGGCTGCTCCATGGCGGACATGGCCACCGCCGAGCAGGTCGCCGAGTGCTGGGACGTCCTCACCGAGGCCGGGGTGGCCGAGCAGGTCGTCCCCGTCTCGTACATGAACTCCTCGGCCGACATCAAGGCCTTCACCGGCAAGCACGGCGGCACCATCTGTACGTCGTCCAACGCGAAGCGGGCCCTCGACTGGGCCTTCGAGCAGGGCGAGAAGGTCCTCTTCCTCCCGGACCAGCACCTGGGCCGGAACACCGCCGTCCGCGACATGGGCATGTCCCTGGAGGACTGCGTCCTCTACAACCCGCACAAGCCGAACGGCGGGCTGACGGCGGACGAACTGCGCGCCGCGAAGATGATCCTGTGGCGCGGCCACTGCTCGGTGCACGGCCGCTTCAGCCTGGACTCGGTCGACGACGTGCGCGCCCGCATACCGGGCGTGAACGTGCTGGTGCACCCCGAGTGCCGGCACGAGGTCGTCGCCGCCGCGGACTACGTCGGCTCGACGGAGTACATCATCAGGACGCTGGAGGCCGCCCCGGCCGGCTCCAAGTGGGCCATCGGCACCGAACTGAACCTGGTCCGCCGCCTGGCGAACCGTTTCGCGTCCGAGGACAAGGAAATCGTCTTCCTCGACAAGACGGTCTGCTTCTGCTCCACGATGAACCGCATCGACCTCCCCCACCTGGTCTGGGCGCTCGAGTCGCTCGCCGAGGGCAACCTGGTCAACCGCATCGAGGTGGACAAGGAGACGGAGGCGTTCGCGAAGCTGGCCCTGGAGCGCATGCTGGCGCTGCCGTAGGACCGCACCACATGAAGGGGCGCCCCCGTGACGGCTTCACGGGGGCGCCCCTTCGTCGTGCGACGGCTGTCAGACCTCGACCGGCTTCGGCTCCTGGGGAGTCCCGGCCTGTGCGGCCGCTTCCCTCTTCGCCGCCCGCTTCTTCGCGCGCCGCTCCTTGCGGAGTTCCAGCATCGCGTAGAGCGTCGGGACCAGGAGGAGGGTGAGCAGGGTCGACGTGATCAGACCGCCGATCACCACGACCGCCAGAGGCTGGGCGATGAAGCCGCCCTCGCCGGTGACGCCGAGGGCCATCGGGAGCAGGGCGAAGATGGTCGCCAGCGCCGTCATGAGGATCGGCCGCAGACGGTGGCGGCCACCCTCGAGCACGGCCTCGACGACGCCGTAGCCCTGCTTGCGGTACTGGTTGATCAGGTCGATCAGCACGATCGCGTTGGTGACCACGATGCCGATCAGCATCAGCATGCCGATCATCGCCGGGACACCCATCGGGGTGCCGGTGACCAGCAGCAGACCGATGGCGCCGGTCGCCGCGAACGGGATGGAGACCAGCAGGATCAGCGGCTGGGCGAGCGAGCGGAAGGTGCCGACCAGCAGCATGAAGACGATCGCGATCGCGGCCAGCATCGCCAGGCCCAGGTTGACGAACGCCTCGTCCTGGTCGGAGGTGACGCCGCCGATCTCCGCCGTCGCGCCCGCCGGGAGGGTCAGCGCGTCGATCTTCTTCTGCAGGTCCGCGCCGACGGCGCCCGTGTTGTCACCGGTCGGCTTCGCCGTGACGGTGGCGGCGCGCTGGCCGTCGATCCGGGTCATGGAGACGGGGCCGTCCACCACCTCGACGGTGGCGATGTCACCCAGCTTCACCGGGCCGAGGGCGAGGTTCTTCAGCTGGTCCACGGTGGTGGCCGGCTTCGCCGAGCGGATGACGACGTCGCGCTCGGTGTCGTCGAGGACCGCCTTGGCGGCCGGGGTGCCCTTCACCGACTGGGCGACGGCCGCACCGAGGGTCTGGTCGGTGAAGCCGGCCGCGGCGGCCTTGTCGTTGGCCTTGACCGAGATACGGGGCACGCTCTGCGCGAGGTCGCTGGTGACGTCCGTGACGTCGTCCAGGGAGGCCACCGCGTTCTGGACCTGGTCCGCGGCCTTGCGCAGCGCCTGCGCGTCGGCCGCCTTGACGACGACGCTCAGGTCCTGGCTGCCGAAGCCGTCACCGGCCGCGATGGTGGTGGTGCCGAGGCCGTCGAGCTTCTCCAGCCCCTTCTCGAGGCTGTCCTGGACGTCCTCGGAGGACGCGTCGTCCTCCAGCATCACCTGGTAGGTGGCCTGGTTGGTGTCCGTACCGCCGCCGAAGGCCGCCATCCAGCCGGACGAGCCGATGGTGACCTGGAAGTCCTTGACGCCCTCGGTGTCGCCGAGGAGGTTCTCGACCTTCTTCGCCTGGGCGTCGGTCGCGGCCAGGCTGGTGCCGGGCTTCAGCTCCTGCTGGACGGTGAGGACCTGCTGCTCGCCGGCGTCGAAGAAGTTGGTCTTCAGCAGCGGCGCCATGGCGAACGTGACGATCAGGACGACGACCGCGATGGCCACGCTGGTCAGCCTGCGCCGGGTGGCGAAGCGCAGCACGGGCACGTAGGCGCGCTGGAGGCGGCTCTTCGCCTCCTTCTCCTCGGCGATCCTGCGTGCTTCCTCCGCGTCCTCGGGGGTGCCCTTGGGGGCGCGCAGGAACCAGTACGACAGGACGGGCACGACCGTCAGCGACACCAGCAGGGACGCCAGCAGCGCCGCCGTGACGGTGAGGCTGAAGGAGCCGAACAGCTCGCCCACCATGCCGCCGACCAGGCCGATCGGCAGGAACACGGCGACCGTGGTGAGCGTCGAGGACGTCACCGCCCCCGCGACCTCACGTACCGCGTTCATGATCGCGGAGTGGCGCTCCTCGCCGTAGCCGAGGTGCCGCTTGATGTTCTCCAGGACCACGATCGAGTCGTCGACGACCCGGCCGATGGCGATGGTCAGCGCGCCCAGCGTCAGCATGTTCAGCGACAGGTCGCGCGTCCAGAGCACGATCAGGGCGAGGACCACGGACAGCGGGATGGAGACCGCGGTGACGAGGGTCGAGCGGATCGACGCCAGGAAGACGAGGATGACGAGGACGGCGAAGACCAGACCGAGGGCGCCCTCGGTGGTCAGGCCCTCGATGGCCTTGGAGACCGCCGGGCCCTGGTCGCTGACGACGGTGAGGGTGGCGCCGTCGCCGAGGTCCTTGCGCAGGTCGGGCAGCTTGTCCGCGACGGCCTCGGAGATCGCGACGGCGCTGCCGTCGTGGTCCATGGTCGCCATCACGGCGAGGCTGGGCTCGCCGTTGGTGCGGGTGAGGGAGTCGGCCCTGGCCTCCTGCTGCCGCACCGTGGCGACGTCACCGAGGCGGGTGGGCTTCCCCTGGCCGGGCTCGCCGGCGACCATCAGGTCCTCGATCTGCCCGAGCGAGGTGAAGCCGCCGCCGACCTGGACGGTGCGGTTGGCGCCGTCCTCGTCGAAGGAGCCGGCCGGGACGGTCGCGCCGCCGGCCTGGAGGGCCGCGGCGAGGGACTGGGTGGTGAGGCCGGCCTTCGTCAGCTTCGCGGTGTCGGGGGTGACGGTGACCTGGAGGTCGCGTACGCCGTCCACGGTGACCTGGCCGACGCCGTCGATGCCCTCCAGCGCGGGCACCACGGTCCGGTCCAGCTGGTCGGCGAGCGCCTGCTGGTCCTTGCCGGAGGTGACGGCGAGCACCACGGCCGGGATGTCGTCCGTGGAACCGGCGACGACCTGCGGGTCGACGCCGTCCGGGAGGCGGGCCCCGGCCCGGTTGACGGCCTGCTGGACGTCGGCGACGAGCTGCTGGGTGCCGTTGCCGTAGTCGAAGGACGCCATGATGACGGCGTTGCCCTCGCTCGCCGTCGAGGTGACGCCGGAGATGCCGTCGACGGCCTCCAGGCTGTCCTCGATGGGTTCGACGACCTGCTTCTCGACCACCTCCGGGGACGCGCCCTGGTACGGCGCGATCACGGACACCATGGGCAGTTCGATGGTCGGCAGCAGCTGCTGCTTGAGCTGGGGTATCGCGATCGCCCCGAACACGAGCGCGATGATCGACATCAGTCCGATCAGCGCCCGTTGCGCGAGGCTGAATCTGGACAGCCAGGACATGGTCAGGGTCTCTTTTCCGTGGAGCGGCAGAAGTCCGGCAAGCGAGTCCGGCAAGCGGGCGGGCGCACAAGTGAGCGCCCGCTCTACACCTTGAGCCATGGAAGAGGGCCGATCCGTAGCCCCGAGGTGCCATCCCTTATTCGGCGCCTACTCCCGCCGCAGTACGCCCCGCGGAGCTCACTCCACCCTTGGACGGACCAGCCCCGACTCGTATGCGGTGACGACCAGCTGGGCCCGGTCGCGGGCGCCCAGCTTGGCCATGGCCCGGTTGACGTGGGTCTTCACGGTGAGCGGGCTGACCTCGAGGCGTTCGGCGATCTCGTCGTTGGAGTGGCCGCCGGCGACCTGCACCAGCACCTCGCGTTCGCGCACGGTGAGCGAGCCGAGCCGCTCGGCGCGGGCCGGGTCGCGGTCGGCGTCGCCGCCCGGGCCCTCCTGGGCGAGGAAGCGGGCGATCAGGCCCTTGGTGGCCACCGGGGAGAGCAGGGCCTCGCCGCCGGCGGCGATCCGGATGGCGTTCAGCATCTCGTCGGGTTCGGAGCCCTTGCCGAGGAAGCCGGAGGCTCCGGCGCGCAGCGACTGCACCACGTAGTCGTCGACCTCGAACGTCGTCAGTATGACCACCCGGACCCCGGCGAGTTCCGGGTCCGCGCTGATCAGACGGGTGGCGGCGAGTCCGTCGGTGCCGGGCATCCGGATGTCCATCAGGACGACGTCGGCGCGCTGCTCGCGGGCCAGCCGGACCGCCTCCGCGCCGTCGGACGCCTCGCCCACCACCTCCATGTCCGGCTCGGAGTCGACGAGCACCCGGAAGGCGCTGCGCAGCAGTGCCTGGTCGTCGGCGAGCAGGACGCGGATCGTCATACGGGCTCCAAGGGCTCCGACGGGGCGGCGGTCACGGGGTGTTGTCCCGGGCGGCGGAGGCGCGGGTCTTGACGGGCAGGATCGCATGGACGCGGAAGCCGCCGCCGTAGCGGGGGCCGGTGGTGAGGGTGCCGCGCAGGGCGGTGACGCGTTCGCGCATGCCGAGCAGTCCGTGTCCGCCGCCGGGGGCGTGCTCCCGGTCCTCGCCGGTGCCGTCGTCGAGGACGGTGACCTCGATGTGCGGTCCCACCCGGACGACGCTGACCTCGGCCCGCGCCGAGGTGCCGGCGTGCTTCTGCACGTTGGTCAGGGCCTCCTGGATGATCCGGTACGCGGCCAGGTCCACGGCGGCGGGGAGGGCGGTGCCCTCGTCGGTGCGGGCGACCTCGACGCGCAGTCCGGCGCTGCGGAAGGTTCCGGCGAGTTCGTCGAGACGGTCGAGGCCGGGGGCGGGTTCGGTGGGGGCCTCCGGGTCGCCGGACTGGCGCAGCAGGCCGACGGTGGCGCGCAGCTCGCCGAGGGCGGAACGGCTGGCCTCGCGGACATGGGCGAGGGCCTCTTTCGCCTGGTCGGGGCGTTTGTCCATGACGTGGGCGGCGACTCCGGCCTGGACGTTGACCAGGGCGATGTGGTGGGCGACGACGTCGTGCAGATCGCGGGCGATGCGCAGGCGTTCCTCGGCGACCCGGCGGCGGGCCTCCTCCTCGCGGGTGCGTTCGGCCTTCTCGGCGCGCTCGCGGATGGCCTGGACGAAGGCGCGGCGGCTGCGGACGGCGTCCCCAAGGGTGGCGCCGATGCCGGTCCAGGCGAAGATCGCCAGGTTCTCCTGGGCGTACCAGGGCAGGGGGCCGGCCACCATCGCCGCGCCGGTGAGGACGGTCATGGTGAGCAGGCCGATCCGCCAGGTGGTGGGGCGGTCGGTGGTGGAGGCGACGGTGTACAGGGCGATCACGGCGCACATGGCGACGGGGGCGCGGGGGTCGCCGGTGACGGACTCCGCGACGGAGAGGGCGCCGGCGAGGGCGAGGACGGTACGGGGGGCCCGGCGGCGGAACACGAGTGCGGCGGCGCCGAGGGTCATGAGGACGAGGCTGAGCGGGTCGGGGGTGCGCAGGCCCCATCTGACGCCGTCGGGGCCGTGGGGGTCGACGAAGGAGCCGGCGACCATGCAGATGAGGACGCCTGCGGCGAGGGCTGCGTCCAGAGCGGTGGGGTGGGCCTGGAGGCGGCAGCGGGCTCGGGTCAGGGTGCTCACGGGTGTTCACGGTAGCTGTCGGGGGGCGGCGCCCCGATGTGTGTGGTGTGCGGCACGACTGCCCGCGGTTACGGGGGTGTTTCAGGGGGCTTCTGGGATCAGGCCGTTTTCCTGGAGGAGGTTCTGGACCTCCTCCAGGGTGGCCTCGGGGGACGGGAGGATCAGGTCGGAGGGTTCGAGGGAGTCGTCGGGGAGGGGCTCGCCGAGGTCGCGGACCCTGGTCAGCAGGGCCTGCAGGGTGGCCCGGAAGCCCGGGCCGTCGCCGTTCTCCATCTCGGCGAGCAGTTCCTCGTCCAGTTCGTTCAGCTCGGCGAGCCGGCTCTCGGCCAGCGTCACCTGCCCCTCCCCCATGATCCGTACGATCATGTCGCCCTCCTCGGCGTGGGCTACTGCTTGTCGAAGCGCGGAGTGTCCTGCGGCTGCTGGGACTGCTGCTGCTGGCCGTTGCCGCCCTCGATGGCCTGCTGGCCACCCGACGGTCCGCCGGCCAGTTCGGCCTTCATGCGCTGCAGTTCCAGCTCTACATCCGTACCACCGGAGAGCCGGTCGAGCTCGGCCTGGATGTCGTCCTTGTGCATACCGGACTGGTCGTCGAGGGCTCCGGAGGCGAGCAGTTCGTCGATCGCGCCGGCCCGCGCCTGCAGCTGGGCCGTCTTGTCCTCGGCGCGCTGGATCGCCATCCCCACGTCGCCCATCTCCTCGGAGATGCCGGAGAAGGCCTCCCCGATCCGGGTCTGCGCCTGGGCCGCCGTGTACGTGGCCTTGATGGTCTCCTTCTTCGTACGGAAGGCGTCCACCTTGGCCTGGAGGCGCTGGGCCGCGAGGGTGAGCTTCTCCTCCTCGCCCTGGAGCGTGGCGTGCTGCGTCTCCAGGTCCGTCACCTGCTGCTGCAGCGCCGCGCGGCGGGAGAGCGCCTCACGGGCCAGGTCCTCGCGGCCGAGCGCGAGCGCCTTGCGGCCCTGGTCCTCCAGCTTGCCCGACTGGGACTGCAGCTGGTTGAGCTGGAGCTCCAGCCGCTTGCGCGAGGTGGCCACGTCGGCGACGCCGCGGCGGACCTTCTGGAGCAGCTCCAGCTGCTTCTGGTACGAGTAATCGAGGGTTTCGCGCGGGTCCTCGGCCCTGTCCAGGGCCTTGTTCGCCTTCGCGCGGAAGATCATCCCCATACGCTTCATGACACCGCTCATGGGCTTCGCGCGCCCCCTTCTGACCGACTCCAGCTCCAGCACCTGCGACAGAACCCACAGTACGGGCCCTGCATCCATTACCGCACTGTTCGGGGACGGATGCGCTCATCCCCAAGGACGAGTGACTACCCTCCCGCTCCGGCGTAGGGAGTAGGTGGTCCCCGGGGACGGCCGGCCGGACCACCCCGAGAACCGCACAACGTCCCCCTCTGTCCTATTGGAGACGTCCGGTGTTGCCGGATCGTTCCCCATGCGGCTGGGGTCCAACCCCGGGCACCCCGTACCCTTGGGTTTTGTGTTCCGTAGCCGCGCCAAGGAAGAGAAGGCATCGGTCGCCGACAAGGCGACGGTGACCGACTCCACGCAGACCCGTCACCCAGAGGCCCCGAAGGGCCGCCCCACACCCAAGCGCAGCGAGGCCCAGTCGCAGCGCCGCAGCGTCGCCAATACGTCGATGTCGCGCAAGGACGCCGCCAAGCGGCAGCGCGAGGAGCGCCGTGCCGCGATGGAGCGTCAGCGCCAGGCGCTGGCCAGCGGCGACGAGCGCTATCTGCCCACGCGTGACAAGGGGCCGGTGCGCCGGTTCGCGCGTGACTACGTGGACTCGCGGTTCAACATCGCGGAGTACTTCCTCCCGATGGCCGTGATCATCCTGGTGCTGAGCATGGTCCAGGTGGCGCAGCTGCAGAACGTCGCGCTGCTGCTGTGGCTCGTGGTGATCGTGATGATCGTGCTCGACTCGATCGTCACCGGGTTCCGGCTGAAGAAGCGGCTGGCGGAGCGCTTCCCCGACGAGGGCCGTCGCGGTGCGGTGGCCTACGCGCTGATGCGCTCGCTCCAGATGCGCCGGCTGCGGCTGCCCAAGCCCCAGGTCAAGCGCGGGGAGCGGCCCTGAGCGCCACGTCGTTGACGGACGACGGCACGGCAGCCGGTTTGCCGGGCGGGCCCGGCGGTCTGCGTGATGTCGTCCGTCAGGAGCTGGTGGCCCGCCAGCTGGAGGAGCAGATAGTGGGGCGCTTCCCGGTGGGGAGGCGCCTGCGGGTGCTGGACGTGGGCATGGGCCGGGGAGCGCAGGCGCTGCGGCTGGCGCGGGCCGGTCATCAGGTGACCGGTGTCGAGCAGGACGCGACGCTGATCGCGTCCGCGCGGGAGGCGTTCGCGGAGGAGCCCGAGGGCATCCGGGAGCGGTTGCGGATCGTCGAGGGGCAGGCCGGGGACACCGGGGTGCACTTCGTGCCGGGCAGCTTCGACGTCGTGTTGTGTCATGGCGTGCTCATGGATGTCGAGGAGCCCGACGCGTTGCTGGCGGGGGTGGCGCGGATGCTGGCCCCCGGGGGGCTGCTGTCGCTGCTGGTGCGCAATGGGGACGCGCCGGCGATGCGGGCGGGGTTGTGCGGGGAGTGGGGGGCCGCGCTGGAGGCGTTCTGTACGTCGGCGTACGGGCTGAAGCGGTTGACGGCGACGCTGGCGGGGATCGGGGCGCCGTTGCGTGCGTGGTACGGGGTGCGGGTCTTCACCGACGCGGTGGGGGACGAGTCGGCCGTGCCGGGGGATCTGGACGCGCTGCTGTCGGTCGAGGACCGGGCGGGGCGTACGGATCCCTATCGGGGGGTGGCGGGGTTGCTGCATCTGTGCGGGGTTCGGGGCTGAGGTTTTTCCGCCCCCGCCGCCCCTTCCCGTCCCGTCCCTGGGGGCGCTGCCCCCAGACCCCCGTTCGCGCGGTTCCTCGCGCCCCTTCACAGGGGCGCGAGGAACCGCGCGAACGGGCCGGATTCAGGCCTCTTCCGCGTGGAGGCTCATCGGGCCGTAGATCTCCGTCGTGTCCTCCGACAGCCGGACCTGGTCCGCGCCGCCCTCCGCCAGTTCCTTCCAGTGCTCCCCGAGCCAGGACTCGGCGTCCCCCTGTGTGGGGAACTCCTCCGGCGGCACCGCGGGCTCGACCTGCGTCCCGTCGGCCTTCTCGAACCGCCACGTCCATGCCGCCATGTACGCCTCCCAGAGAGTGTGATCACACCGCGCCCAAGCCTAGTCGGACGCGCACCCGTCGTGGGGAGGGGTGAAAATCGGGGCGTGGAACTGACACTGCTCGGCACCGGCGCCCCCGCGGGACTGCCCCGCCCCGACTGCCCCTGCGCGGCCTGCGCGTCCGCCCTCGGCGTGGACGCCCGCGCGGCGACCTCGCTGCTCGTGGACGGGACGCTGCTGCTCGATCTGACGCCGGGCGGCGCGTTCGCGGCCGCCCGCGCGGGGCGTTCGCTGAGCGGCGTACGGCAGGTGCTGCTGTCGCATCCGCACGACGGCCCGGCGCTCGAGGTGCCCGCCGGGCTGCCGCAGCCGGGCCGGGTGCCGGACGGGCGCGAGCTGGCCCTGCTGACGGGGCACCGGGTGCGGGCGGTGGCGCTGGACGCGCCCGGTACGGGGTACGCGGTGACCGGCCCGGACGGGCAGCGGCTGCTGTATCTGCCGCCGGGCGGGGCGCCCGCGGGGCTCGAGGAGCCGGCCGAGTCGTACGCCATGGTGCTGCTGGACGTCGTGGGGCGGCCGGACGCGCTCGCGCGGCTGCGGGAGGTGGGGGCGGTGGGCCCGGCCACGGACGTCGTCGCCGTCCACCTCGGCCACGACGTGCCGCCCGGCGCGGAGTTGCGGCGCCGGCTCGCGGCGGCCGGGGCGCGCGCCGTGCCGGACGGGACCACGCTGGAGGTCGGCGCCTACGAGGACGTGCCCGACGTACCGCGCCGGACGCTGGTGCTGGGCGGGGCGCGCTCGGGCAAGTCGGTGGAGGCGGAGCGGCGGATGGAGTCGTTCCCCGAGGTGCTGTACGTGGCGACCGGCGGGTCGCGGAGCGGGGACACCGAGTGGGCGGCGCGGGTGTCGGCGCACCAGGAGCGGCGGCCCGGGTCGTGGCGCACCGTCGAGACCTGTGATCTGGTGCCGCTGCTGAAGGACGACGGGCCCCCGCTGCTGATCGACTGTCTGTCGCTGTGGCTGACGGACGCCATGGACGCCGTGGGGGCGTGGGACGACGCGGAGTGGGCGGACGGCGGGGAACGGGCGCTGCGCGTCCGGGTGCGGGCGCTGACGGACGCGGTGCGCGAGACCCGGCGGACGCTGGTCGCCGTGTCCAACGAGGTCGGCTCGGGCATCGTCCCCGCCACCGCCTCCGGCCGCCGCTACCGTGACGAACTCGGCCGCCTGAACGCGGCGTTCGCGCAGGAGTGCGAGCAGGTGCTGCTGGTGGTGGCGGGCCAGGCGGTCGTGCTGCGGGGGTGATTCCGCGGGCCCTACGGTTTCGGCTTGCGCGCGATGATCCGGTACGCGTTGGCGAACGGGGTGTGGCGGAGCACGGGGGCGAGGGCCAGGTCCGTCGCCGCCGCCGCGACGACCAGGGGGGTGCCCGCGCGGAGCAGGACCGTGCGCAGTCGGCGCTGGAACGGGGTGGGCGGGATAGCGCGCCAGGGGGTGTCCGGGGCGGGGAGGGTGTGGGAGAGGGCCAGGGCGGTCAGGCCGGCCAGATCGTGCGGCACGTGTGCGGTGCGGTTCCCGCCGGTGACGATCGCGCAGCCGCGTCCCTCGAGTTCCGCGCGCAGGTTGCGGCGGGGCAGCAGATGCAGCCGGCGGGGCTGGTCGTAGGGCAGCCACCAGCGGCCGAACAGGGCGGCGAAGGCGCAGCGGGGGTCCAGGGTCTCGATGAGCAGATGGCCGCCGGGGCGCAGGGCGTCGAGGGCGGCGTGGAGCTCCGCGCGGGGGTCGGTGGTGTGCTCCAGGTGGTGCAGCAGACTGACGACGTCGTAGCGGCCCGCCAGCCGGGCCAGCACTCCCGGGTCGGTGAGCGGCCCGATGTGGGCCTCCTCGACCCGGCCGAGCGTACGGGCCCGTTCCACGCGCGCGGTGAGGTCGGTGCCGTCGAAGGCGGTGTACGGGAAGAACTCCCGCGCGGTGAGCGGGAAGCGGGCGAGTCCGGTGCCGACGTCCAGCCAGCTCTCCGGTTCGCCGAAGGGGAGCATCGCGCGGGCGGCGCCCCTGCGGCGGTGCCGTACGGCGTGCAGGGCGAGGACGCGTTCGGTGGCCGGGTCGCGGGGGGCTCCGCGCACGGTCCGCCGGTAGAGGGCGAGGCCCTCGGCGGTGAGGCGGGGGTTCTGGAAGGTGTGGCCGCAGTCCCGGCACTCGTCGACGGTGAACAGGCCCGGCCGGTGCCGGCGCAGATCGCCGGTTCTCAGCCGGTTGCGCAGCCGCGCGGAGCCGCACCAGGGGCAGTCCTCGCGGCGCGGCTCGTGCACCCGGGCCGAGGCGTGGGGGGCCGGGGTCGCACGGGCTGGGTCGGTTGCGGACATGGGCGGCTCCCGGCGTGAGGGCGTACGGCGCCCGGGTGGTGACCCGGCGTACGGGACGGACAGGACGTACGGGATGGTCGGGGCGAACGGTCGGATGTCCGGCGTTCCATGGCAAAACGTTACGGACGGGAAGGCGTTGTGGGGTGGACCGCCGCCGGGGTGGCGTGGTGGGGGTGAGGTCCCGCGTGTGAGGCCGACCGGCGCTCCGTCGTGTTCGATCGGGGCCGGTACTGTTCGGCGAATGAGCTCGCTTGATATCGACGACTTCACCGATCTGATCGAGCGTCCGGACGGCGGGGTGCGCCGTGACGCGGAGGCGCGCCGGGAGCGGCTGGCCGTGCCGCCCGGATCGCTGGGCCGCCTGGACGACCTGGGCGAGTGGCTGGCGGCGGCGCAGTCCGCGGTGCCGGTGCGGCCGGTCGAACGGCCGCGGGTCGTACTGTTCGCCGGCGATCACGGGATCGCCGCACTGGGTGTCTCCGCGCGGGCCGCGGGCAGCGCCGTGGAGCTGGTGCGGGAGGTGCTGGAGGGCGGCCGTCCGGTGTCCGTGCTCGCCCGCCGGCAGGGGGTGCCGGTACGGGTCGTCGACATGTCCCTGGACTGCGATCCGGAAACGCTGCCCGAGGACGTCGTACGGCACCGGGTGCGGCGCGGCAGCGGCCGTATCGACATCGAGGACGCGCTGACGGCGGAGGAGACGGAGGCGGCGTTCCGCGCGGGGATGGCCGTCGCCGACGAGGAGGCCGACTCCGGTACGGATCTGGTGGTGC
The DNA here is from genome assembly GCF_000718785.1 of Streptomyces sp. NRRL WC-3626. Lineage (GTDB taxonomy): Bacteria > Actinomycetota > Actinomycetes > Streptomycetales > Streptomycetaceae > Streptomyces > Streptomyces edwardsiae. The sequence goes on from NZ_JOCA01000033.1 coordinate 20,339, forward strand.
TGGGCGATGTGAGCGTGGGCGGCACCACGGCGGCCGGTGTGCTGGTGGCGGCGCTGTGCGGCACGGACGCGTCGGTGGTGACCGGGCGCGGGGGGCTGGCGATCGACGACCTGGCGTGGATGCGCAAGTGTGCGGCGATCCGGGACGGGTTGCGGCGGGCGCGGCCGGTGCTCGGGGATCAGCTGCGGCTGCTGGCGACGGTGGGCGGGGCGGATCTCACCGCCATGACGGGGTTTCTGCTGCAGGCGGCCGTACGGAAGCTGCCGGTGGTGCTGGACGGTGTGGTGGGCGCGGCGTGTGCGCTGGTGGCGCAGCGGGTGGCGTTCCGGGCGCCGGACTGGTGGGTGGCGTCGCACGACAGCGGGGAGCCGGGGCAGGCGAAGGCGCTGGACCGGATGGCGCTGGATCCTGTGCTGGCGCACGGGGTCCGGGTGGGGGAAGGGGTGGGTGGGCTGCTGGCCCTGCCGCTGATCCAGGCCGCGGCGGCGTTGGCGGCGGAGCTGCCGGAGGTCGTGGCCGCGGCGGAGTGAGGCGGCGGCCGGGGGGTGGGGTTTTCCTCGCCCCCGCCGCCCCTTCCCGTCCCGTCCCTGGGGGCTGCGCCCCCAGACCCCGTGCGCAGTTCCCCGCGCCCCTGAAGGGGCGCGGGGGCGAGAACCCTCTCAGGGCCGCCCCGCCGGGTCGGGTTTGCCGCCCAGCCAGTTCTCCACCGTCCGGCGAGGGCCGGACCAGCGGCGGTCGTGGCGGTAGGCGCGCAGGAACGCGCGGGCCCGCGCACGGGGCCGGCGACGATAGAAACGGCGCGCCCACAGCGAGCCCGGCCGGGCCAGGCGGAGCGACCCGACGACCGCGACCACCGGAATGATCACCCCGAACACCGCCACCCTCCCCTTCCCCTTGCTCAGCGCGATCAGCGCGAACAGGAAGTTCACCCCCACACTCGCCGCCACCCCCGCCCGGTTCTGCAGTTCCTCCCGCGACAGGTCGTTGACCCCGAACGGCGCGAACCCCGCCAGCAGCAGCCCGACCAGCGCGGCGGTCAGCACGACCGCCTCCACGCTCTTGCGGCCCGCCTCGGTCCAGTACACGTCGTCGAGGTGCAGGATCAGCGCGAACTCGTCCAGGACCAGCCCCGCGCCGATCCCGAACAGCACCGCGGCGAAGGCCGAACCCGGCCCGTCCCCGCCGCTCGCCACCGAGCCGAAACCCCCGATGACGGTGAGGATGACGCCGGGCACCACATGGTGGATGTGCACCGAGCCCGCCGTGACATTGCCGAACGGTCCCTTCCCGGCCCGGATCAGCCGGGTGATGACCCGGGTGATCAGGAAGGTGAGGACGAAGGCGCCGAGCGCGAGAAGCAGCGGAAGCTTGCCCGGCTCGATGATGTTCCGGTCCAGCCAATGTCCCATAAGCGCACTTTATCCAGGGTGGCCGGGGGCGCCCCGGTGACCGCCCGGTAATCTACGGCGGTGCCCGCACCGCCCTCCCTCACCGACGGTCTCCGCTTCGCCTTCGGCACCCTCACCGCGCTGCCGGTCCGGCTCACCCGCTGGGACCGCCCGGCCGCCCGCGCCGGCATGCTGTGCGCCCCGCTCGCCGGGCTGGTGGTCGGCGCCCTCGCCGCCGTGACCGGGCTCCTCCTGCTGTTCCTCGGCGCGGGCGCGCCGCTCGCCGCCGTGGCCACGGTCGCCGTACCGGCCGTACTCACCCGGGGTCTGCATCTGGACGGGCTCGCCGACACCGCGGACGGGCTCGGCAGCGGCAAGCCCGCCGAGGACGCGCTGCGGATCATGAAGCAGTCGGACATCGGCCCGTTCGGGGTCATCACGCTCGTCCTCGTCCTGCTCGCCCAGGTGGCCGCGCTGGCACAGGCGTACGACGGCGGCTGGGCGGGGGGCGCGTGCGCGGCCGTCGTGGCGGCGGCCGCGGCACGGCTGGCGCTCACCCTGGCGGCCCGCACCGGTGTGCCGCCCGCCCGTCCGGAGGGCCTCGGCGCGGCGGTAGCGGGCGTAGTGCCGGTGCCGGGCGCGGTGGCCGCCGCGCTCGCCGTCGCCGGGCTCGCGGCGGCCGGGGGCGCGTTCCTGGGGACGTACGGCATCCTGCGGGCGGTGCTCGCGGTGGTCCTGGCCGTCGTTGTCGCCGAACTGCTGCTGCGGCACTGCGTCCGCCGCTTCGGCGGGGTGACGGGCGATGTGTTCGGCGGGCTCGCGGAGACGGCGGCGACGACCGCGCTCGTCGTCATGTCACTGGGCTGAAACGATCTCCCGCCGCCCCTCGTGACCACCGGACCGCACCGCTAGCCTGAGCGGCCGGACAGTGGTAACAACGGGGTATTCGGGGGACGTTCATGCCCACAACGCGGCGCGCCATGGCCTGGTTCATCGACTTCGGGCTGGTGGTGGCACTGGCCTCCCTGCTCGCGGTGCTCACCTTCAACCGGATATCCGCCCTGGTCACCGACGTACCGGAACTGGCCGCGCGCGGCGGCCTCGACCTGCTGACGTCACGCGGTGACGTGCTCGGCGCCTCCGGGGACGTCGGCCAGTCCCTGTGGAACAAGTCGGTGCTCTACGTCGAGCAGGCCTTCGGTCTGCTGATCGTCGTCACGTTCCTCTACCAGTGGGCGTGCCTGGCCCTGGCCGGGCGCACGGTCGGCAAGGCGCTGACCGGGCTGCGGATCACACCGCGCGGCCGGGGTGCGGCGGCGCGCAGGGCGGCGGTGACCACGGCGGCGGACGTGGCCGTGTACGCCGTGGCCTGTGTGCTGCTGATCGAGGGTCAGTGGGCGCTGTCGGTGCTGGTGTGGCTGGTCGCGGTGGCCCTGTTCCTGGTGAACGCGCTGCCCGTGTTCGGCCCCCGCCGCCGCTCCCTCGCCGACCGGATGGCGGGGACGACGGTGACCGGGCTGGGGCTCAGCACGCCTGACGCCATGCGTCCAGTTCGTACCGCTTGAGCAGGGAACTCAGTTCCAGCCGCCGGGAGTCGGCGCAGAAGCGGTCGGTGGAGAGCTCGTACTCGACGTGGAAGACGGCCTTGTCCGCCTCGACGAACGGGGTCAGCCGCGCGCATTCGCCGTACTGGGCGCACTGTTCGTTGACCGCGAAGTCGAAGTCGCCGACGAGTTCGGGGATCTGGTCGAGGTCGTTCTTCAAGCCGACGGACATGCCGCGTTCGTGGGTGAGCCGGGCGATCAGCCGGTTGTAGCGGAGCTGGTCGGCGGCGGTGAGCGGAAAGCCGGTGCGGTTGCGGTAGCCGTCCATGTTGTCCGGCTCCACCGCGTCGAAGCCCTTGTCCCGGCACATGTCGAGGCGTTCGGCCATCAGCGGTTCCAGTACGTCGGTACGGCGGATGTCGAGCCAGCGCTCACCCTCCCAGCCGTTGCCGCGGCCGATCACCGACTTCGGGAAGTCGTCGGCGTCCGGGCGGAAGTCCTCCCAGGCGCCGGTGGAGAGGTAGCAGATGACCTTCCGGCCGTCGCGGTGCAGCGCGGTGACGGTCTCCTCCGGGTGGTCGAAGCCGTCGATGTCGTACACGGGGACGTCCACGGAGGTGTCGAGCCGCCCGCTGAGCTGCCACTGCCAGTCCGTGCCGGGCCGGGGCCTCCAGCGGTCGGCGGACGGCGACTTCGCGTCGCCGGTGTCCTTCGCGTCGGGGCCGGGCGCGGTCGTACAGGCCGCGAGCAGCAGGGCGAGCAGGGCGACGAGGAGGGACGGTCGTCTCACCGGGCGGTCTCCGTAAGAGAGGGGGGCGGTGTGGTCGGCACCGCGGGAACACACAGGAACCTCAAGGATGATCCTCGCCGGTTCCGGGTGCGGCGGCGGGGCACGGAAGGTGGCCGCGGTGTCTCGGCGGGGTGAACGCCCGCGGGAGTCCCGTGGGCGTGAGGAGACGCGCACACGCGCGTAGTCTCGTGCCGAGTGTTCGCCGTCCGGGGACGACCCCCGAAGGCACCCCGTCCGTATGTCGCAATTAGGGTCGGCTGCGGGGCCCGGTCGACCCACACCTTTCGGCCATCGCAACTTCACATCGGAAGCGAGATTTCACCACCGTGACTGCTCTCACTCTCAGCACCGCCGCGGTCCCCGGCCTGCGGGCCGACGCGATCGTGATCGGTGTCGCCAAGGGCACTGCGTCAAAGCCCGCCGGTCCGGTCGTCGCACCGGGCGCCGAGGCCGTGGACCAGGCGTACGACGGCGGCCTCGCCGGCGTCCTGGAGACTCTCGGCGCGTCCGGTGCCGAGGGCGAGGTGACGAAGCTGCCCGCGCCGGCCGGCTTCAAGGCGCCGCTCGTGGTGGCGGTGGGCCTCGGCGCCCAGCCCGGCAAGGACGCCGGCTACGACACGGAGGTGCTGCGCAGGGCCGCCGGTGTCGCCGCCCGCACCCTCGCCGGTGTCAAGAAGGCCGCGTTCGCCCTCCCCCTCACGGACGCCGCCGCCGACGCCGGCGCGGTCGCCGAGGGCGTGCTGCTCGGCGCGTACACCTTCGACGCCTACAAGGACCGCGGCAAGAACGGCAAGGCGCCGCTCGCCGAGGCCGCGCTGCTCGGCGGCAAGCCCCGCGACAAGGCGTTCAAGGCCGCGCTCGAGCGTGCCGTCGCCGTCGCCGAGGAGCTCAACCGCGCCCGCGACCTCATCAACACCCCGCCGAACGACCTCAACCCCGAGGCGTTCGCCGCGGTCGCCCAGGTGGCGGCCAAGGAGCACGGCGTCAAGGTGCAGGTGCTCGACGAGAAGGCCCTGGTCAAGGGCGGCTACGGCGGCATCCTCGGGGTCGGCGCCGGGTCGGCGGCGGGGCCGCGGCTGGTGAAGCTGTCGTACACCTCGTCCAAGGCGAAGAAGCATCTCGCGCTGGTCGGCAAGGGCATCACCTACGACTCGGGCGGCATCTCGCTGAAGCCGGCCGGGCACAACGAGACGATGAAGTGCGACATGAGCGGCGCCGCCGCCGTGTTCGCGGCGGTCGTCGCCGCCGCGCGCCTCGGGCTCCAGGTCAATGTGACGGGCTGGCTGGCACTGGCCGAGAACATGCCGTCCGGCTCGGCGACGCGCCCGGGTGACGTGCTGCGCATGTACAGCGGCAAGACCGTGGAGGTGCTCAACACGGACGCCGAGGGCCGGCTGGTGCTCGCGGACGCGCTGTGGGCGGCCTCGCAGGAGAAGCCGGACGCGATCGTGGACGTCGCGACGCTGACCGGGGCGATGGTGCTGGCGCTGGGCGACCGTACGTTCGGGATCATGGCGAACGACGACGCGTTCCGCTCCGCGGTGCACGAGGCGGCGGAGGAGGTCGGTGAGCCGGCGTGGCAGATGCCGCTGCCGGAGCACCTGCGCAAGGGGATGGACTCGCCGACCGCCGACATCGCCAACATGGGTGAGCGGATGGGCGGCGGGCTGGTCGCCGGGCTGTTCCTGCGCGAGTTCGTGGGCGAGGGCATCACCTGGGCGCACCTCGACATCGCGGGTCCGGCGTTCAACGAGGGCGCGCCGTTCGGGTACACGCCGAAGGGCGGGACGGGGTCGGCGGTTCGCACGCTGGTGCGGCTTGCCGAGCTGGCGGCTTCGGGTGACCTCGCGTAAGGGCACCTGATCGGCCGGGGGCGCGGGACGTCACGCGACGGCGGGGCCGTCGTGGGCCGGCCGCGCCTCCGCATGGCTCGGCCGCAGCCACCTCTTCGTCGGCTGCGGGTCCGTCGTGGCTGGTCGCGCAGTTCCCCGCGCCCCTTTCGAGTCGGCTGCGGCTCACCTCTCTTGCAGGTACCGCCGGCCGGTCGCGCCCGTCAGGGGCGCGGGGAACTGCGCGGGCAGCCCCCACCGGCCCGCACGGACCAAGGGGCGCGGGGAACTGCGCGACCCACCCCCACCGGCCCGCACGGACGGAAGCACACGGGGCAACACCCCTTCGGGGGGTGAAAGGGGAGCCCCCCTTCGCAGACGTGGGGTGTCTCACACCGCGGCCCGGCGTCTCGTACGGGGCGCGCAAGTGCGAAGATGGGGCACGGCAGGACAGGGCCCCACCCAAGGGCCGAGAACATTGAGCGGCCGGACACCAGCCGCCGACCGGTCACTGGAGACCGGCGTGGCGCACATGCATGGAGGACGTGACGTGGCGAACGACGCCAGCACCGTTTTCGACCTAGTGATCCTCGGCGGTGGCAGCGGTGGGTACGCCGCGGCCCTGCGCGGGGCGCAGCTGGGCCTGGACGTCGCCCTGATCGAGAAGAACAAGCTGGGCGGCACCTGCCTGCACAACGGCTGCATTCCCACCAAAGCCCTGCTCCACGCGGGCGAGATCGCCGACCAGGCCCGCGAGAGCGAGCAGTTCGGCATCAAGACGACCTTCGAGGGCGTCGACATGGCGGGCGTGCACAAGTACAAGGACGAGGTGATCGCCGGCCTGTACAAGGGCCTGCAGGGCCTGGTCGCCTCCCGCAAGGTCACCTACATCGAGGGTGAGGGCCGGCTGTCCTCCCCCACCTCCGTCGACGTCGGCGGCCGGCGTGTCCAGGGCCGCCACGTCCTGCTGGCGACCGGCTCCGTGCCGAAGTCGCTGCCGGGCCTGGAGATCGACGGCAACCGGATCATCTCCTCCGACCACGCCCTCGTCCTGGACCGCGTGCCGAAGTCCGCGATCGTCCTGGGCGGCGGCGTCATCGGCGTCGAGTTCGCCTCCGCGTGGAAGTCCTTCGGCACCGACATCACGATCGTCGAGGGCCTCAAGCACCTCGTCCCGGTGGAGGACGAGAACAGCTCCAAGCTGCTCGAGCGCGCCTTCCGCAAGCGCGGCATCAAGTTCAACCTGGGCACCTTCTTCCAGAAGGCCGAGTACACCCAGGACGGTGTCAAGGTCACCCTGGCCGACGGCAAGGAGTTCGAGGCCGAGGTCCTGCTCGTCGCCATCGGCCGCGGCCCGGTCTCCCAGGGCCTGGGCTACGAGGAGCAGGGCGTCGCGATGGACCGCGGCTACGTCCTGGTCGACGAGTACATGCGCACCAACGTGCCGACCATCTCCGCCGTCGGTGACCTGGTCCCGACCCTCCAGCTCGCGCACGTCGGCTTCGCCGAGGGCATCCTGGTGGCGGAGCGTCTGGCCGGCCTGAAGACCGTTCCGGTCGACTACGACGGTGTCCCGCGGGTGACGTACTGCCACCCGGAGGTCGCCTCCGTCGGCATCACCGAGGCCAAGGCCAAGGAGATCTACGGTGCGGACAAGGTCGTCGCTCTGAAGTACAACCTGGCGGGCAACGGCAAGAGCAAGATCCTGAAGACCGCGGGCGAGATCAAGCTCGTCCAGGTCAAGGACGGAGCCGTCGTCGGCGTCCACATGGTCGGCGACCGCATGGGTGAGCAGGTCGGCGAAGCCCAGCTGATCTACAACTGGGAGGCGCTGCCGGCCGAGGTCGCCCAGCTCATCCACGCCCACCCGACGCAGAACGAGGCGATGGGCGAGGCCCACCTGGCCCTGGCCGGGAAGCCCCTCCACTCCCACGACTGACGCTCTCGGTCATCGGGCGCGACGACACAGACTTCCGCACTTTTAAAGGAGCAACCGAAACCATGGCGGTTTCCGTAACCCTTCCGGCGCTCGGCGAGAGCGTCACCGAGGGCACTGTCACCCGCTGGCTGAAGGCCGAGGGTGAGCGCGTCGAGGCCGACGAGCCGCTGCTCGAGGTCTCCACCGACAAGGTCGACACCGAGATCCCCTCCCCCGTCTCGGGCGTGCTGTCCTCCATCAAGGTCGCCGAGGACGAGACCGTCGAGGTCGGCGCCGAGCTGGCGCTGATCGACGACGGCAGCGGCGCGCCCGCGGCCGCCCCGGCCCCGGCCGCCGAGCAGGCGGCCCCGCCGGCTCCCGCCCCGGAGCCGCAGGCCCAGCCCTCCACCGAGCAGGCCGCTCCGGCCCCGGCGCCCACCGCCGAGGCCACGGCCGGCGGCGGTTCCGCCGAGGGCACGGACGTGGTCCTGCCCGCGCTGGGCGAGTCCGTCACCGAGGGCACCGTCACCCGCTGGCTGAAGTCGGTCGGTGACAGCGTCGAGGCCGACGAGCCGCTGCTGGAGGTGTCGACGGACAAGGTCGACACCGAGATTCCGGCGCCCGCCTCCGGCACGCTGCTGGAGATCGTGGTCGGCGAGGACGAGACGGCCGAGGTCGGCGCGAAGCTCGCCGTCATCGGCGTCGCGGGTGCCGCTCCGGCGGCCGCCCCTGCCCCGGCCGCCCCGGAACCGGCGCCCGCCGCTCCGGCTCCGGCGCCCACCCCGGCCCCGGCTGCCCCGGCACCGGCTCCCGCTGCCCCGGCTCCGGCGCCCGCCGCTCCGGCTCCGCAGCAGGCCGCTCCGGCTGCCCCGGCGCCCGCTCCGGCCGCCCCGGCCCCGCAGGCCCCCGCCGCTCCCGCCGCCGCCCAGGCGACGGACGACGGTGCCTACGTGACCCCGCTGGTGCGCAAGCTCGCCGCCGAGAACGGCGTCGACCTGTCCACCGTCAAGGGCACCGGCGTCGGCGGCCGTATCCGCAAGCAGGACGTCCTCGCCGCCGCCGAGGCCGCGAAGGCCGCCGCGCCGGCTCCCGCCGCCGCCGCGCCCGCCGCGAAGAAGGCCCCGGTCCTCGAGGCCTCCCCGCTGCGCGGCCAGACCGTGAAGATGCCGCGGATCCGCAAGGTCATCGGCGACAACATGGTCAAGGCCCTGCGCGAGCAGGCCCAGCTGTCCTCGGTGGTCGAGGTCGACGTGACCCGGCTGATGAAGCTGCGCGCCCGCGCCAAGGACGCGTTCGCGGCCCGCGAGGGCGTCAAGCTCTCCCCGATGCCGTTCTTCGTCAAGGCCGCCGCCCAGGCGCTGAAGGCGCACGCGCCGGTCAACGCCAAGATCAACGAGGCCGAGGGGACCATCACCTACTTCGACACCGAGAACATCGGTATCGCGGTGGACTCCGAGAAGGGCCTGATGACCCCGGTCATCAAGAACGCCGGTGACCTCAACCTGGCCGGCATCGCCAAGGCGACCGCCGACCTGGCGGGCAAGGTCCGGGCCAGCAAGATCAGCCCGGACGAGCTGGCCGGCGCCACCTTCACCATCTCCAACACCGGTTCGCGCGGCGCGCTGTTCGACACGATCATCGTGCCGCCGGGCCAGGTCGCCATCCTCGGCATCGGTGCCACGGTCAAGCGTCCGGCCGTCATCGAGACGGAGGACGGCCCGGTCATCGGCGTCCGCGACATGACGTACCTGACCCTGTCCTACGACCACCGCCTGGTGGACGGTGCCGACGCGGCCCGTTACCTGACGGCGGTCAAGGCGATCCTGGAGGCGGGCGAGTTCGAGGTCGAGCTCGGTCTGTGAACTCCTGATCCCGTGATCGGCTGATCCGCGGTCGTACGGTGCCCCCGTCGGGGAAGTCCTTGAGGCTTCCCGGGCGGGGGCATCGGCGTATGGAGCGTGTAAGTCTCGTCTCACCTGGGGGAAAGCGCCCCCGTGCGCCCCTCCCGGGCGGGCCGGCCGCCGTATTGTCTAAGCGTCAAAGCCCCCCGGGGGCCCGTGGGCCCCGCTAAGGAGCCCCTCATGACCGCGCCCGTCGTCCACTCGCTGCGCGAACAGATCCGCGAGCACATCCTGGAAGGGATCATCAGCGGACGCTGGCAGCCGGGCGAGCGGATCGTGGAGCGGCGGATCGCGACCGAGCTGGAGGTCAGCCAGACGCCCGTACGGGAGGCGCTGCGCGAGCTGGAGTCGCTGCGGCTGATCGAGTCGGCGCCGAACAAGGGTGTACGGGTGCGGAATCTGACGGCCGCCGATCTGGAGGAGAGCTACCCCGTACGGGCCGGGCTGGAGGCGATCGCGGCGGAGCTGGCGGCGGGGCGGCTGGCGGAGGACTGCTCGGCGCTGGAGCCGCATGTGGCCGCGCTGTACGAGGCGGACCGGTTGTCGGACGGGACGGGGCAGGTGCGGCACACCGTGGGGTTCCACCGGGAGTTGGTGCGGGCCGCGGGGAACTCGGTGCTGCTGCACACGTGGGAGGGGCTGGGGATCGAGGTGTTCACCGCGTTGTCGATACGGTGGCTGGGGACGGTGCAGCAGTCCTATGCGGAGGAGCATGAGGAGCTGGTCGCGGCGTTTCGGCGGCGGGATCCGTTGATCGCGGATCTGGTGAAGGCGCATGTGCTGGGGTGCGCGCCTCGGGCGTAGCGCCGGGACTTCTTTCGCCCCCGCCGCCCCTTCCCGTTCCCGTCCCTGGGGGCTGCGCCCCCAGACCCCCGTTCGCGCAGTTCCCCGCGCCCCCTTTGGCGGCACCGTCCGTCGCGCCCACCCGGCGCAGCCGCCCGGGCTCATCCGCGCCCACACCCCCTCACCTGCGCAAACCCCCGGAAGGACAGTCACCCCGTGCCACCGCCGGAGGCACCCCGTGCCGACTTTCTCCATATCGAGAGATTTTGCCCCTCAACCCTTTGATCGATCATCGATCAGCGAGTTATTGTCGCCAGCGGGTTCTACCCGAGCCCTCCGCCCTGTCCTGCCAAAGACACAAGGGCACCCCCCCTTCGACTGAGGAAGGCGGCGACATGACGACCGACCCCAACGCCATCCAGCCGAGCGAGCTCGACCAGCTCCCGGACCGCGACCCCGAGGAGACCGCCGAGTGGCAGGCCTCCCTGGACGCCGTCACCAAGGCGGCCGGGCCGCACCGTGCCGCGTACCTGATGCGCCGCACGCTGGAGCGTGCCGAGGGAGCCGGCCTCGCGCTGCCGAAGCTCCTCGAGACGGACTACGTCAACACCATCCCCACCTCCGCCGAGCCCGCCGTGGACGGCGACGAGGCGCTGGAGCAGCGGATCACCGCCTGGAACCGCTGGAACGCGGCGGCCATGGTGACCCGCGGCAGCAAATACGGCGTCGGCGGCCACATCGCCACCTTCGCCTCCGCGGCCTGGCTGTACGAGACCGGGTTCAACCACTTCTTCCACGGCAAGGAGGGTGACGGGTCCGGCGACCAGCTCTACATCCAGGGCCACGCCTCCCCCGGCATCTACGCCCGTGCCTTCCTCGACGGCCGCATCGGCGAGGAGCAGCTGGACAACTTCCGCCGTGAGGCGGGCGGCAACGGTCTGCCGTCGTACCCGCACCCGCGGCGGCTGCCGTGGCTGTGGGAGTTCCCGACCGTGTCGATGGGCCTCGGGCCGATCTCCGCGATCTACCAGGCGCGGTTCAACCGCTATCTGACCAGCCGCGGCATCAAGGACGTCTCCGACTCCCACGTCTGGGCGTTCCTCGGTGACGGCGAGATGGACGAGCCCGAGTCGACGACCGCGCTCACCCTCGCCTCCCGCGAGCAGCTGGACAACCTGACCTTCGTCATCAACTGCAACCTGCAGCGCCTCGACGGTCCGGTCCGCGCCAACTTCAAGATCGTGCAGGAGCTGGAGGCCCAGTTCCGCGGCGCCGGCTGGAACGTCATCAAGACGCTCTGGGGCACGGCGTGGGACGAGCTGTTCCGGCTCGACACCACCGGCGCGCTCGTACGCCGCCTGCGCGAGGTACCGGACGCCCAGGTGCAGACGTACCAGACGCGTGACGCGGCCTACATCCGCCAGGACTTCTTCGGCAAGGACCCGGCGCTCGCCGAGATGGCGAAGCTGCTGAGCGACGACAAGATCCTCGAGTGCTTCCACCTCTCGCGCGGCGGCCACGAGTCCCGCAAGGTGTACGCCGCGTACAAGGCCGCGCTCGCCCACAAGGGCGCGCCGACCGTGATCCTGGCGCAGACGGTCAAGGGGCACACCCTCGGTGAGGGCTTCGCCTCCAAGAACGCCAACCACCAGATGAAGAAGCTCTCGGTGGACGAGTTCAAGGCGATGCGTGACCGCCTCGAACTGCCGATCTCCGACGCGCAGTTCGTCGACGGCCAGGTTCCCTACGTCCACCCGGGCGCCGACTCCCCCGAGGTGCGCTACCTCCAGGAGCGCCGTGCCGCCCTCGGCGGTCCGGCCCCGGCCCGCCGGGTGCACCCGGTGGCGCCGCTGCCGCAGCCCGCGGACAAGGCGTTCACCGCCTTCGACAAGGGTTCCGGCTCGCAGAACGTGGCCACCACCATGGCGTTCGTCCGCCTGGTCAAGGACCTGGTCCGCGACAAGGAGACCGGCAAGCGCTGGGTGCCGATCGTCCCCGACGAGGCGCGCACCTTCGGTATGGAGAGCCTCTTCCCGTCCCTCGGCATCTACTCGCCGATGGGGCAGACGTACGAGCCGGTCGACCGCGACCAGCTGATGTACTACAAGGAAGCCAAGAACGGCCAGATCTTCAACGAGGGCATCACCGAGGCCGGTGCCATGGCCGAGTTCGTCGCCGCCTCGACGTCGTACGCGACGCACGGCGAGACGATGATCCCGTTCTACATCTACTACTCGATGTTCGGTTGGCAGCGCACCGGCGACCAGATGTGGCAGGCCGGCGACCAGCTGGCCCGCGGCTTCCTCGTCGGCGCCACGGCCGGCCGTACGACGCTGACGGGCGAGGGCCTGCAGCACGCCGACGGTCACTCGCCGGTCATCGCGTCGACCAACCCGGCGGCGCTGACGTACGACCCGGCGTTCGCGTACGAGCTCGGGGTCATCGTCAAGGAGGGTCTGCGCCGGATGTTCGGCGAGGGCAGGCCGGGCGAGGACCAGGACGTCTTCTACTACCTGACGGTCTACAACGAGCCGCTGCCGCAGCCCGCGAAGCCGTCGGCCGCCAGTGTCGACGAGGGCATCGTCAAGGGTCTGTACCGCTTCAACACGGCGGAGACGGCGGGCCTGTCCCCTGCCGCCAACGCCCCGCGGATCCAGCTGCTCGGCTCCGGTACGGCGATCCACTGGGCGCTGAAGGCGCAGCGGCTGCTCGCCGAGGAGTGGGGTGTGGCCGCCGACGTGTGGTCCGCGACCTCGTGGACCGAGCTGCGCCGGGACGCCATGGAGGCGGACGAGGCGCTGCTGCGCGGCGAGGAGCGGGTGCCGTTCGTCCGGCAGGCGCTGCAGGGCGCCGAGGGTCCGGTGCTGGCGGTCTCCGACTACATGCGCCAGGTCCCGGACCAGATCGCGCAGTGGGTCGAGCAGGACTACACGTCGCTGGGCGCCGACGGCTTCGGTCTGTCGGACACCCGTGACGCGGCCCGCCGCCACTTCGGTGTCGACGCCGAGTCGATCGTCGTCGCCGCGCTGGCGCAGCTCGCCCGGCGTGGTGAGGTGCAGGCCGCGGCGGTGAAGGAAGCGCGCGCGAAGTACGGCCTGTAAGGGCCGGTTGTTCCGGGAGACCCCCGCCGTTCTTCGGCGGGGGTCTCTTGCATGATGTGGCGCATGCGTGCTGCCCGGCTGATCAAGATGGTGTTGCTGCTCCAGTCCCGGCCCTCGATGACGGCCGCCGAACTGGCATCCGAGCTGGAGGTGTCGGAGCGGACGGTGACCCGGGACGCGCAGGCGCTGTCGGAGGCCGGGGTGCCGGTGTACGCGGACCGGGGGCGCATCGGCGGGTACCGGCTGATCGGCGGTTACCGGACGCGGCTGACGGGGCTGGCGCGCGGTGAGGCGGAGGCGCTGTTCCTGTCCGGGGTGCCGGTGGCGCTGCGCGAGATGGGGCTGGAGGACGCGGCCTCGGCGGCCCGGCTGAAGGTGTCGGCGGCGTTGTCGCCGTCGCTGCGGGATGCGCCTCGTACGGCGGCGCAGCGGTTTCATCTGGATGCGCCGGGGTGGTTTCGTGAGGCGGTCACGCCGGAGTTGTTGCCGGTGCTGGCCGGGGCGGTGTGGGGGGATCTGCGGGTCGTCGCGCGTTATCGGCGGGGCGCGGGTCCCGGCTCGGATACCGGCTCGGGGGCGGGCTCGGGTGTCGTGGAGCGGGAGTTGGAGCCGTACGGGCTCGTGCTGAAGGCGGGGGTCTGGTATCTGTGCGCGCGGGTTCCCGGGGGCGGGGGGTTTCGGGTGTACCGGGTGGATCGGTTCACCGGGGTGGCGGTGGGCGGGGAGGGGTTCGAGCGGGAGGCGTCGTTCGATCTGCCGGGGTTCTGGGAGGAGCGGGCGGAGGGGTTCGCGCGGTCGCTGTTGCGGGGGGAGGTGGTGGTGCGGTTGTCGGAGGAAGGGGTGCGGCGGTTGGGGCAGGTGGTGGATCCGGTGGCTGCGCGGGAGGCGGTGGCGGGGGCGGAGGCCGATGGGGAGGGGTGGGTGCGGCTGGTGTTGGGGGTGGAGTCGGAGGAGGTCGCGTTCACGCAGTTGACCGCGTTGGGGGCGGAGGTGGAGGTGCTGGCTCCGGTGTCCTTGCGGGAGCGGTTCGCGGGGGAGGCCGTGCGGTTGGCTTCGCTGTATCGGGGGTGAGCGGGGTTCTCCTGGTCTTCTTTCGCCCCCGCCGCCCCTTCCCGTCCCTGGGGGCTCCGCCCCCGGACCCCCTTTTCGCGCCCACGCGGCGGAGCGTACTGCGGGTGCGTCGGTGGGTCGTAGGGCCGATGCTTGGTCTCGTGATGGATGAGACGGAGTTCTGGGAGCTGGTGGACACCGCCCGCGAGGACGCCGGGGGTGATCCGGAGGAGCAGGCCGACCTGCTGGTGGAGCGACTCGTACGGCTGGATCCCGAGGCGGTCCTGGACTTCGCCCGTCATTTCGAGTCGCGGTACCACCGGGCGTATCGCTGGGACCTGTGGGGCGCCGCCTGGGTGCTGCTGGACGGGGCCAGCGACGACGCGTTCGACTACTTCCGGTGCTGGCTGATCGGCCAGGGGCGGGAGGTGTTCGAGGGCGCGCTGCACGATCCGGACGCGCTCGCGGATCTGCTGGGCGACTTCGACGAGGAGATCGACGGCGACGGCGAGGACCTCGGCTACGCGGCGGACGAGGCGTACGAGCAGCTCACCGGCACGGTGGCGCCGGACCTCGAGCTGCCCCCGCCCCCGGCGGAGCCGGAGGGCACGCCGCTCGACTTCGAGAACGAGGCCCTGCTCGCCGAACGCTGTCCCCGGCTCTGGGACCGGTTCCGGCCCTGAGCCCCGGGGAACCGCTCACCTCGCGGCCCCCGCGATCCGGCTGTTCTCCTCCTGCGCCTTCTCCTGCTGCTCCTGCCGGCGTTCGGCGTCCGGCCGGCGGTCCTGGAGCTCCGCCGCCATCTCCCTGATCCTCGGCAGACGGGCTTGCAGGGCGGCACCGGGGCAACTGGTCATGAAACCGTCGCTGTGGCCCGCCAGGGCGGGCAGCATGGCGGTGGCGCCGACCGCGTACCGGCTGCCGCCGTTGCTGGAGACCAGCCGGACGTCGGATCGCGGGTCGGTGCCGGACAGACCGAGCTTCCAGGCGGCCAGCTCGGCGATCGCGCGCTCCATCGCGGGCGGTACGGGAACCCCGGCGGTGAAGGTGCCGAGCGCGGCTATGCCGGTGGTGCGGTGGTTGAAGCCCAGGGTGTGCGCGCCGGTGACGGGGCGGCCCGGGCCGCCCGCGCGGCCTTCGTAGATGGTGCCGCAGCGGTCGACGAGGAAGTTGTAGCCGATGTCGTCCCAGTCCCGAGCGCTGGTCTGGCCCTCGTAGAGGTTGCGTATCTGGGCGGGGGCCTCGGCGCAGTCGTAGTCGTTGGGCGAGTCGGTGTGGTGGACGAAGACGGCCACGACCTTGTCGTCGTAGCGCGGGGGCGGCTGTTCGCGGCGGGCGTCGCCCACCCAGACCTCTCTCGGCACGATGGGCGGCCTGGGCGCCGTGTGGGCGGCCGTGTTGCGTGCGGGGACGGGGGCGGCGGCCGAGGACTCCGCGGCCCGCTCGACGCCGTACGCGCACAGCACGAGGGCGACCGCCGCGGCGACGCCCGGGACGCAGCCGAGCGGCACCCTGACGCTTCTGGGCAGGTCCGTGCCGCCGATTCTGCGGGATATTCGGGAAGGATGGCGCGGCCGCGCTCCCCTTGGTCTCGTGAATACACGCATGCCTTCACTGTGGGTCCGATCGGGGGAGCCCGCGACGTGGCCGCGCCAACCGGTGGACCCGCCGTACGGTCCGCGGCGGAACCATCGTCCGGCTCCCCGGCGTTCTTCCGGGTACACGCGCGTGCGGCCGCTTCCCGGTGGTCACCCGCGCGTGGCTGATCACCGGGCCCCTCCCCCACGTATGTATGGGCCGGTGGTTCCGAGAGAAAGGCGGCGTGCGTGGACCTGCTCGACATCCTGCTGTTGCTGGTCGTCCTGGCCTACGCGGCGTCCGGGTACCGGCGCGGGCTGCTGGCCGGCTGTGTGTCGCTGGCCGGTTTCGTGGGCGGTGCGGTCGTCGGCGTGTGGATCCTGCCGTGGGTGATGGACCTGGTGACGCCGGGGACGACCCGGGCGACGGTGACGGCGGTGTTCACGGTGCTGCTGCCGGCCGTGGCGGGCCATGAGCTGGCGGGGCGGCTGGCGCTCAGGCTGCGGCGGGAGCTGGACCGGGGCCCGCTGCGGGTGGCGGACGGGGTCGGCGGGGCGGCGGCCAACTCGGTGGCGGTGCTGATCGTGGCGTGGGTGGTGGCGAGCGTGCTGGGCGCGTCCTCGTCGCCGCTGGTGACGTCGGCGATCCGGGACTCCCGGCTGCTGGGGGCGGTGCAGGACACGATGCCGGACACCACGCCGGGCTGGTTCTCGCGGGCCACGTCGGCGCTGACGGAGGCGGGTTTCCCGCAGGTCTTCAACCCGTTCGAGAACGAGTCGACGGCCGAGGTCGCCGCGCCCACCGGGGACAGCGTCACCGCGGCCGCCACCCGGGCCGCGCAGCGCAGCACGGTGAAGGTGGAGGGGGTGGCGGGCGCGCAGGGCCGCGAGGGCAGCGGTTTCGTGTACGCGGCCGAGCATGTGATGACCAACGCGCATGTGGTGGCCGGCATCGACGAGCCGACCGTACGCGTGGGCGGGGTCGGGCAGGTGTACGAGGCACGGGTGGTGCTCTTCGATCCGCGCAAGGACGTGGCCGTGCTGTATGTGCCGGATCTGCGCGCTCCGGTGCTGGACTTCGACGACGACGCGGACCGCGGCGACTCGGCGGTCGTCGCCGGCTATCCGCAGGACGGCGATCTGAATCTGCAGGCGGCGACGGTCGCCAACCGGGTGCGGGCCCGGGGGCAGAACATCTACAACGACGCGACCGTCACGCGCGAGATCTACTCGATCCGCTCCACGGTCCGGCCCGGCAACTCCGGCGGCCCGCTGCTGACGGCCGACGGCCGGGTGTACGGGGTGGTGTTCGCGCGGTCCACGTCGGACGCCGAGACGGGGTACGTCCTGACGGCGGACGAGGTGGCCGAGGACGCCGAGCGCGCGGCGGACGCGACGGCGCCGGTGGACACCGGGGAGCCGACGGCGTAGGGGGTGCCCGGCACCCCCTGGGGCCCCGTCAGACCAGCGACTGCCCCATGAGCACGTCGTCGACGTACGTACCCCCGACGAAGAACTCCTCCGGCTGGACGCCTTCCACGGCGAAGCCCCCGGACTCGTACAGCCTGCGGGCGGCGGTGTTGTGACCGAGCACGCGCAGGGTGATCCGGCGGGCGCCTGCTTCCCGCGCCTGGGCGACGGCGGCCCGCACCAGGGCGCGGCCCACGCCCAGTCCACGTGCCTCCTCGGCGACGGCGAGGCCGCGGATCTGCCGTACGTGCGCGTTGGAGGCGAGTTCGGTGGGGAAGCCGAGGCGGACGTAGCCCACGATCCGCCCCCGGTGCTCGGCGACGTGGTGGTCCCGGGGACCGGAGCGTTCGCTGAAGAAGGTGTCGTACGGCGGCTGCGGCGGCGGGGTGACGGCGTGCAGGGTGGACCAGGTCGCCCGGTCGAGGAGGGCCAGCTCCCCCTCGTCGTCGAAGCGGGCGACGCGTATGAACGGCTCGGACATGGGCGCCACCTTACGGGCGGATCGGCGCTCCCAGCCGTGAATTTCGTGGCGCGCGGGGCAGGATGGACGCCATGGAACGTTCCCGAATCGCGGTGGCCGGTGCGTCCGGGCTCATCGGAGACGCGCTCGCGCGGTCTCTCACGGCGGACGGGCACGAGGTGGTCCGGCTGGTACGGCGCGCGCCCCGGGCGGCGGACGAGGTCCGCTGGGACCCGGAGCGCGGGTCGGTCGACGCGGCCGGTCTCGCCGGATGCGACGCGGTGGTGAACCTGGCGGGCGCCGGGGTCGGCGACCGGCGCTGGACGGCGGAGTACAAGGCGCGGATCAGGAGCAGCCGGGTCGGCGGCACGCAGGCGCTCGCGCGGGCCGTCGCGGGTCTGCCCGAGGACGTACGGCCGCGGGTGTTCCTCAACGGCAGTGCGATCGGCTACTACGGCGAGACCGGCGACCGGACGGTGGACGAGAGCGCCCCGCCGGGCGAGGGCTTCCTGCCGGAGCTGTGCGTCGAGTGGGAGGCGGCCGCCGCGCCGGCCCGGGAGGCGGGCGTACGGACGGTGTTCTCGCGCACCGGCCTGGTGGTGGCGCGCGGAGGCGGCGCGTGGGGCCGGCTCTTCCCGCTGTTCCGGGCCGGGCTGGGCGGGCGGATGGGTGACGGAAGCCAGTACTGGTCGTTCGTGGCGCTGCACGACGAGGTGGCCGCGCTGCGCCATCTCCTGGACACCGAGGGGCTGTCCGGGCCGTTCAACGTGACCGCGCCGCAGCCCGCGACCAACCGTGAGGTCACCGAGGCGATGTCGCGCGTACTGCGCCGGCCGGCGCTGTTCGCGGTGCCGGCGCCGGTGCTGCGGACGGTGCTCGGGGAGATGTCCGGGGATGTCCTCGGCAGCGCCCGTGTGCTGCCGGCGCGGCTGCTGGAATCCGGCTTCCGGTTCGCGTTCCCCGGGATCGAGGGGGCGATCAGGGCGGCGGCTGCCCGCTGACCCTCGCCCGCGGACCGTCCGGCACCCCGGGGTGCCCGTCCGGCACGCGCATGCGACCTTCGTGCGCCCGTGCTCTGCCCGTGCGCGACTGACCGGGTGACCGGGCACGGACCTACCCTCGACCAGAACTCGGGTATCCCTGGGGCCTGTTGAGGGCATGAAGTCTCCAGCGCCCGCGCAACCTCGAGGAGGTGCACGTGCTTGAGCCCACGTACCAGGCGGACGTCGTCATCGTGGGGGCCGGGGTCGCCGGACTCTCCGCCGCACGACGACTGACCAGCGCAGGAGTCACCACGATGGTTCTGGAGGCCGCCCAGGAGGTGGGCGGCCGGATGGCCACCGAGAAGGTCGACGGCTTCCGGCTCGACCGGATCGGACGGCTGCTGTCCACGGCGTATCCCGAGCTACGGCCGGACGGGGGCCTCGACGGGCTGGTGCTGCGTCCGTTCGCACCCGGCGTCCTGCTGCACAGCGACGGACGGCACCATCGTGCGGGCGTGCAGCCGGGCGCGAGAGGGGCGCGGAGCGCGAGGGGCGCACTGTATGCGGTGCGCGCCCTGGCGAGCGCCCCACGGGCGGGCGGGGGGCCGCGCAGGCCGGTGGCGGTGCCCGGCCGGCAGGTGTCGGTGCCCCGCAGCCGTACGGGCGCGCCGCTGGGCACGGCGGTCGACCAGGCGCGGCTGGGGGCCGCGTTCAGCAAGCTCGCGGGTACGCCGGTGGAACGGCTGCTGGCGCGGCCCGAGACGACGGCGGCGGAGGCGCTGCCGGGCCGGGGGCTGCCGGCCCGCACGATCGACGGTTTTCTGCGTCCGCTGCTGGCCGCGCTGCTGTGCGATCCGGAGCTCACCACGTCCAGCCGGTGCGCGGATCTGGCGCTCCGGGCGTTCGCGAGCGGGCGGCTGTGTGTGCCGGAGGGCGGCGCCGAGGCGCTGCCGCGGCGACTGGAGCGGGGGCTGCCGGCGGGGACGGTGCACACGGGGGTGCGGGTCACGTCCGTGTCGACGACCTCGGTGACCACCGCGGAGCACGGGGAGTTCCGGTGCGGCGCGGTACTGGTCGCGACGGGTGCGCGGGAGGCGGCGGAGCTGCTGCCGGGGCTGCGGGTGCCGGACTTCCACCCGGTGACCGTGCTGCACCACACCACCGACGAGGCGCCGGGGACGGGGGCGTCGCTGCTGCTGGACGCGGAGCGGGGCGGGCCGGTGGCGCACACGGCGGTCGTCAGCCGGGTCGACCCCTCCCGCGCCCCGGCGGGGCGCACGCTGGTCAGCTCGACGGTCCTGGGGCCGCCGGTGCCGGGCGTCGACACCGCCGTACGCATGCATCTGGCGCGGCTGTACGGCGTGCCGACGGGGCGGTGGGAGACGGTGGGTGTGTACCACTCGCCGGAGGCGGTGCCCGCGATGCGGCCGCCGCACGATCTGCGGCGGCCGGTGCGGTTGCTGGCGGGGCTGTACGTGTGCGGCGATCACCGGGACACGGGGACCGTGCAGGGGGCGTTGCACTCGGCTCATCGGGCGGCGGGGGCGATATTGGCGGACCTGGGGGCGGATCGGTCGCTGCACCGGGCGGAACCGGCCCCGACCGCCCGGGCGGCCTGACCTGCCGGCCGGTGCGTGTGCCGTGCGCGCGGGGGCGCGTTTTTCGCGCCCCCCCCGGCGCCTGCGAGGGTGCTCCGCGTCTGATGCGGACCGGGGGTGTTCGCGCGGCCCGGCGCTTACGGGGTGCCGTCGCGCCCACCCGTGCCGCCCCAGCGGCACGACTGCCCGCGGAGTGCGGAGGGCGCGGCCGGGGCCGGGGTCAGCCGTAGGCCGCGACCTTGTCGCGGTACGCGCGGAGTGCGGAGGGCGCGGCCGGGGCCGAGGTCAGCCGTAGGCCGCGACCTTGTCGCGGTACGTGCGGACCGGGGTCGCGTCGCGGTATGGCTCGAGCTTGCGTTCGAAGTCGCGTACGTATTCGACCGCTCGTACCGAGCGCATCTCCGCCGCCTGGGCGGCCGCCTCGGCGCCCAGTTGGCATGCCTGGTCGAGTTCGCCGAGGGCGAGGCGGGCGGTCGCCAGGACCACCCGGCAGAACAGCCGGCTGCGCGCGTACCCCGCCGCGCGCAACCGCAGCGAGCGTTCCGCGTGCTGCGCCGCCGCCCGGAACTGCTGAAGGTCCCGGTGGCAGTGCGAGAACTCGTCCGCCAGCTGCGCCTCGTCGAAGCAGCGCGCCCAGTACGGCACGTCGTCACCCGCCCGCGCCCCCTCCAGCGCGCGCTCCGCGCGGACCAGCGCGGCCGTGCAGGACCGCACCTCCCCCAGCACCCCGTGCCCCCGCGCCTCGGCGGCCTGCAGCAGCGCCTGCACGACCGGCGGAACGGACCCGCCCGCCCCCTGCTGGGCCACCCGCGCCAGCTGGACGGCCTCGCGCCCGTGCCCGAGGTACACCGCCTGCCTGCTCATCGTGACCAGCACGTACGCGCCGTACGGCCGGTCCCCCGCCGCCTGCGCGAGCCGCAGTGCCTGTACGAAGTACCGCTGCGCGAGCCCGTGCGCGGCGATGTCGTACGACGTCCAGCCCGCCAGCCGGGTCAGGTCCGCGGCGGCCGCGAACAGCCGCCGCCCGGTCTGTTCGCCGTACGTGCCGCGCAGCATGGGCTCGCACTCGTGCTCCAGGTACCGCACGAGGGCCTGGCGGGCGTGCCCGCCGCCGTACGCGTCGTCGAGGGTGCGGAACAGTTCGCCGACCGAGCGCAGCGCGGAGATGTCGCCGCCGGTGACCCGGTGGCCGGGCCCGCGTTCGGCGGTGGCGCGGCGGCGGGCAAGCAGTTCGGCCGGGCGGGGCAGGGCCGTCCGCGCCTGGGCCGGTACCCGCGGCGGGGGTTCCGTGCGGGCCACCTTCTCGTCCGCCCGTCCGATCAGCCAGTCCCGGCTCGGCACGACCAGGCCCGCCGAGGTGAAGGCGATCTTCCGCAGCTCGGCATGGCTGCCGGAGTCCTTGCGCCACAGGCCGCTGACGATGTCGACGGCCTCCTCGGGGCTCGCGGCGAACTCCAGGCCCGCGTAGACGGGGGCGCAGGCGTCCAGTCCCAGGTCCTGGGCGGTCAGGCGCCGGCCGAGGCGGCGGGTGAAGACCTCGGCGATCAGCGCCGGTGTCGTACCGCGCGGCTGCTGTCCGCGCAGCCAGCGGGTGACGGAGGTCTTGTCGTATCTCAGGTCGAGCCCGTGTTCGAGACCGAGCTGGTCCACGCGACGGGCGAGTCCCGCGTTGGAGAACCCCGCTTCTGCGATGAGCGCGGCGAGCTGGCGGTTGGGGGTGCGCTGCGCGGGTCGTTCCGTCATCGGTGGTGCGGTCTCCTGCCTTCCGGCTGAGCGAGGTGCCACGACGTGCCTGTGAGCAGCCCGTTTGGGCGTACGGACGGCGCGAATGTAGCGGAGAGTAAGCGGCCGGTCGCAGATTTCGGGCGGCATTCATCCGATCGTGTGAGAATTGCCCGAATGCTGACATTCCCTGCCGGACCTCAGCCCGGCAGCACCCCGGGCGGCCCCCGAAGGTCCCGCGCTCGAACGGTCGTACAGTGGCGTGGGCGCGTTTCGTGTCCGACTGACCTTCTAGGGAGGCGCTTGCCGTGAGCGAGTTGCGGTTCGTGCGGATGGGTTTCGGGGCCGAGGCCGTGGACTATCAGGTGGCCTGGGACGAGCAGCGCCGGGTGCACGCGGCGCGGTTCGCCGACGAGGTGCCCGACACCGTGATCCTCCTGGAACACCCCCCGGTCTACACGGCCGGCCGCCGCACCGAGGCGAGCGAGCGCCCCCTCGACGGCACCCCGGTCATCGACGTGGACCGCGGCGGCAAGATCACCTGGCACGGCCCCGGCCAGCTGGTCGGCTACCCGATCCAGAAGCTGCCCCGCCCGGTGGACGTGGTCGCGCACGTACGGCGCCTGGAGGAGGCCCTGATCCGGGCCTGCGCGGAGTTCGGCCTGGAGACCACCCGGGTGGAGGGCCGCAGCGGGGTGTGGGTGCTGGGCGACCCGGTGGAGCGGCGCCCGGCGCTCGGCGGGCTCTCCCTGGACTTCGACCCCCGGCTCACCGACGACGAGTTCGACCCCCGCCTCAACGGCCCGGAGTACGCCCCGTCCAACGCCGGCCAGCGCCGCGAGGACCGCAAGATCGCCGCGATCGGCATCCGGGTCGCCAAGGGCGTCACGATGCACGGCTTCGCCCTCAACGTGAACCCCGACAACAAGTGGTTCGACCGGATCATCCCGTGCGGCATCCGGGACGCCGGCGTCGCCTCCCTGGCGAACGAGCTGGGCCGCGACATCACCATCGCCGAGGTGCTCCCCGTCGTGGAGCGCCACCTCCGGGACGTCGTGGAGAACGCGGAGCTGAGGCCCCGGGTGATCGAAGAGGCACCGGCGGCATAAACCGGCCGCGTCCGGTGTTGGCGGTCGTGGTGACACAGGCCGCATCGGGGGTCGCGGCCGGGCAGCAGTCAGCAGGCGGACACCCCGCCGGACGTTCAAATCAACGGGCGTACCCTTGAGCACGCCGAGGAATCAATCGCTAGGAGCCGGTCGTGTCCGCAGTCGCACCCGACGGACGCAAGATGCTGCGCCTGGAGGTCCGCAACAGCCAGACCCCCATCGAGCGCAAGCCCGAGTGGATCAAGACCCGGGCGAAAATGGGCCCCGAGTACTCCAAGATGCAGAACCTCGTGAAGAGCGAGGGGCTGCACACGGTCTGCCAGGAAGCCGGCTGTCCGAACATCTACGAGTGCTGGGAGGACCGCGAGGCGACCTTCCTCATCGGTGGCGACCAGTGCACCCGGCGCTGTGACTTCTGCCAGATCGACACCGGCAAGCCCGAGGCGCTGGACCGTGACGAGCCGCGCCGGGTGGGCGAGTCGGTCGTCACCATGGACCTGAACTACGCCACGATCACCGGCGTCGCGCGCGACGACCTGGAGGACGGCGGCGCCTGGCTGTACGCGGAGACCGTGCGCCAGATCCACGCGCAGACCGCCGAGCGCGCGGACGGCCGTACCAAGGTCGAACTGCTGGCCCCCGACTTCAACGCGGTCCCCGAGCAGCTGGCGGAGGTCTTCTCCTCCCGCCCCGAGGTGTTCGCGCACAACGTGGAGACGGTCCCCCGGATCTTCAAGCGGATCCGCCCCGGCTTCCGCTACGAGCGTTCCCTGAAGGTCATCACGGACGCCCGCGACTACGGTCTGGTCACGAAGTCGAACCTGATCCTCGGCATGGGCGAGACCCGTGAGGAGGTCGGCGACGCTCTCAGGCAGCTGCACGAGGCGGGCTGCGAGCTGATCACCATCACCCAGTATCTGCGGCCCTCCGTGCGCCATCACCCGGTCGAGCGCTGGGTGAAGCCGCACGAGTTCGTGGAGCTGAAGGAGGAGGCCGAGCAGATCGGCTTCTCCGGTGTGATGTCCGGCCCGCTGGTCCGCTCCTCGTACCGCGCCGGCCGCCTCTACGGGATGGCGATCGAGAAGCGTGGCGCGTACGCGGCCTCGCAGGCCGTCTGACCCTGCCCGCAGCCGTCCCCGGCACACCGCCCACCGCGTGTGAATTCACGCACAAGGCCCTACCGGCCGGTAATGGCCGATACGACGCGGTCCCGACCGTCCTCGCAGATGAGGGCACAGGTCGGGACCGCGTCGGCGTTCCGGGCCCCTCATCCGAGGCTTCATGCCCGTTTGACCGGTCGGTCACGCACTGGTAACACCAGTCGGTGAGCCTGGAATCACCGCACGTACTCCGCTACCCGCCGGCACCGAGAGGGATCTCCACCATGCAGGCCGCGCCCGTCCGCGCCACCGCCATCCCGTCCTTCACCACGGCGCTGCGCGCCGTCGAGTCGCTGCTGATGAGCGGCGGTCAGCGCACCGCCCGCCGCAACGCCTGGTCGTCGGTCCTCGAGGACCGCCGCCGCGCCAGGGACCGGGTCGAGGCGCAGCGCGTGCTCGACCTGGCCGGGATCGCCCCGTCCCCGGCCACCCGCCCCTGACCCTCCGCCCCCTCCGGGGACACGTAGACTTCATGTCATGGCGAGGAAGGAAACCGCAGCGGACGCTGCGAACCCCGGGCGACTGAAACAGATCGCCCTGACCTACAAGATGACCCGCAGGGCCGACAAGAAGATCGGTCTTGTACTCGCGGCTGTCGGAATCGTCACCTTCGGTGTCTTCCTCGCGATCGGTTTCTTGCTCGGATACCCCATCTATCTCGGCATCCTGGGCCTCCTGTTCGCCTTCCTCGCGACGGCGATCGTGTTCGGGCGCCGGGCCGAGCGGGCCGCCTTCGGGCAGATGGAGGGACAGCCGGGCGCCGCTGCGGCCGTGCTCGACAACATCGGCCGGGGCTGGACGACGACTCCGGCGGTGGCGATGAACCGCAGCCAGGACGTGGTGCACCGCGCGGTCGGCAAGGCCGGCATCGTGCTGGTCGCCGAGGGCAACCCGAACCGGGTGAAGAGCCTGCTGGCCGCCGAGAAGAAGAAGATGAACCGCATCGTCGCGGACGTCCCGGTGCACGACCTGATCGTGGGCACGGGCGAGGGCCGGGTCGAGCTGAAGAAGGTCCGTACGACCATGCTCAAGCTGCCCCGCGTGCTCACCGGCCCGCAGGTCACCGCGACCAACGACCGGCTGCGCGCCCTGGGCGACCTGATGAGCAACATGCCGCTGCCGAAGGGCCCGATGCCCAAGGGCATGCGGCTCCCGAAGAGCGGCGGCCAGCGCGGCCGCTGACCCCCACCCCTTCTCCGTTACGACGACGGGGGCGCCGGAATCACTTCCGGCGCCCCCGTCGTCGTAGCGACGCGTGGACGGGTGTCAGACGCGGACCTCGACCGTGCGGGCCAGCCGGTCGTGCAGTCCGCGGCCGTCACGGTCCCAGACGAGGGCGGGGACGGCGAGGCACAGCAGCACCGTGCGCGCCAGTGCGCGCAGCGGCTGGACCCGGCCGGTGTCCAGGGCCACGACCCGCAGCCCGAACAGCCGCTTGCCGGGGGTGAAGCCGAGGGTGCCGACGGTGAGGACACTCAGCACCAGGAACACCAGCAGCGCCCAGTTGCCGGTCGACTGTCCGTCGTAGCCCTCGGTGATCAGGCCGTATGCGATCAGCATGCACAGACCCCAGTCCACGGCGAGGGCGCCGAGCCTGCGGCCGGGGCGTGCGATCGAGCCCGGTCCGTCCTCCGGCAGCCCCAGCTGCTCGCCCCGGTAGCCGAACTCGGCACCGGCGTCCTCCAGGGCCGCGCGGGGCCCGGAGAGCCATGATCCGATTGCTTGCCTGTTGTCCACCCGTCCACGGTACTGCGCCCGGATATGACCACAGGACGGCGGGGTGCGTCGGGGCTACCGTGGGAGAGGGGCCGGTTAACTTGTGCGAAACAAATGGGTCACGCCCGAGAAATGACCCGTCCCTAGGGTCGAGTGCAGCGTGTGCCACCCGCACTGGCCGCACGAACGATCTACCACCCCGGCGGGACGGTCGGGAGTAGGAGGAGCTGGATGTTCCAGAACGCCGACGAGGCCAAGAAGTTCATCGCGGACGAGGACGTCAAGTTCATCGACGTCCGGTTCTGCGACCTCCCGGGTGTGATGCAGCACGTCACGGTGCCTGCGGAGGCGTTCGACCCGGACGAGGAGCTGGCCTTCGACGGGTCCTCGATCCGCGGCTTCCAGGCCATCCACGAGTCCGACATGTCGCTGCGCGCGGACCTGTCCACGGCGCGTGTCGACCCGTTCCGCCGCGACAAGACGCTGAACGTCAACTTCTTCATCCACGACCCGATCACGGGCGAGGCCTACTCCCGCGACCCGCGCAACGTGGCCCGCAAGGCCGAGGCCTACCTCGCCTCCACAGGCATCGCGGACACCGCGTTCTTCGGCCCGGAGGCCGAGTTCTACGTCTTCGACAGCGTGCGCTTCAAGACCTCGGAGAACGAGTCCTTCTACCACATCGACTCCGAGGCGGGCGCCTGGAACACCGGTGCGCTGGAGGACAACCGCGGTTACAAGGTCCGCTACAAGGGCGGCTACTTCCCGGTCCCGCCGGTCGACCACTTCGCCGACCTGCGTGCCGAGATCTCCCTGGAACTGGTCAAGTCGGGCCTTCAGGTCGAGCGCCAGCACCACGAGGTGGGCACGGCCGGCCAGGCGGAGATCAACTACAAGTTCAACACCCTGCTCGCCGCCGCCGACGACCTGCAGCTCTTCAAGTACATCGTGAAGAACGTGGCCTGGCGCAACGGCAAGACCGCGACCTTCATGCCGAAGCCGATCTTCGGTGACAACGGTTCGGGCATGCACGTCCACCAGTCGCTGTGGACGGGCGGCGAGCCGCTCTTCTACGACGAGCAGGGCTACGCCGGCCTGTCGGACACGGCCCGCTACTACATCGGCGGCATCCTGCGGCACGCCCCGTCGCTGCTGGCCTTCACCAACCCGACGGTGAACTCGTACCACCGTCTGGTGCCGGGCTTCGAGGCGCCGGTGAACCTGGTGTACTCGCAGCGCAACCGCTCCGCCGCGATGCGTATCCCGATCACGGGCTCGAACCCGAAGGCCAAGCGCGTCGAGTTCCGCGCCCCGGACGCCTCCGGCAACCCGTACCTGGCCTTCTCGGCGCTGCTCCTGGCCGGTCTGGACGGCATCAAGAACAAGATCGAGCCGGCCGAGCCGATCGACAAGGACCTCTACGAGCTGGCTCCCGAGGAGCACGCGAACGTGGCGCAGGTCCCGACCTCCCTCGGCGCCGTCCTCGACCGCCTCGAGGCCGACCACGAGTTCCTCCTCCAGGGCGACGTCTTCACGCCGGACCTGATCGAGACGTGGATCGACTTCAAGCGCACCAACGAGATCGCGCCGCTCCAGCTCCGCCCGCACCCGCACGAGTTCGAGCTGTACTTCGACGTGTGATCCCGCCCGGGCCGGAGCGGGTGACCGCTCC
This sequence comes from Streptomyces sp. NRRL WC-3626, assembly GCF_000718785.1. Taxonomy (GTDB): domain Bacteria; phylum Actinomycetota; class Actinomycetes; order Streptomycetales; family Streptomycetaceae; genus Streptomyces; species Streptomyces edwardsiae. The sequence goes on from NZ_JOCA01000033.1 coordinate 48,110, forward strand.
CCCGGCCGATGACCGGGCCGCCGCCGGCACTCCTGTGGGGAGTGCCGGCGGCGGCTTTTACCCGGCCCGGTCCGGATGACCGGAAAGCTTCCCTCCTCACGGCCGGAGAGAGATCCTGGAACCGACACGGTTGTTCGAGAGAAGGTCACGGGGATGTCCGAAAGGCACGACGACGAGCGCGAGTTCGACATCAAGTGGGCGGACGGCGCCGTGCACAAGGAGCCGTCGGCGCGAGCCAGGATGCTCGCCGCCCGCTGGAAGGACAACCCGCCCGGACCGGTCCCGTTCCGTGGTGAGCCGGAGCACAGGGGATCGGCCGGGCGCTCGTCATGGGTGTCGACGGCCGTGGTGCTCGGGTCCGTCGCCGCGGTGATCGTGCTGCTCGGGTACTTCAACTTCCGGCCGTACTGATCCCCGCGACGCCGCCCGCTCACCGGCCCCGGCGCGCGTACCCCGGCCGTCCGTCTCCCGCCCGGGTCCCCGCCGGACAGGCCCTAGTCGGACCCGGCGACGGCGACCGTCGGTGAGGTCCGGGAGGCGCGGAGGGCGGGCGCCATGCCCGCGGCGGCGGTCACCAGGACGAGGACGGTGAGGACCGCCGCGAGCTGCCCGGCCGGCACACTGAACGGGGCGCCGGTCTCGGCGACACGGACCACCAGCCAGGAGTACGGCAGGGCGAGGGCCAGTCCGAGGACTCCGCCCAGTACGCCGTAGAGCGCGCACTCCAGCGTGACCATGCGGTGCACGGCCGCGCCGCCGAGGCCCAGGGCCCGCAGCAGCCCGAACTCACGTGTGCGTTCGACGACGGTGAGGCTCGCCGTAGTGGCGACTCCGACGACCGCCACCAGGACGGTGAGCCCCAGCACCATGATCACTGTCGTGGCCATCGTCCGCAGGTCGTCCTGCTCACCGCCCTGCCCCGCCGGGTCCTCCGCGATGACCCGCCCCTCGCCGCGCCGCGGACCCGTCAGCGTCTCGGTGATGGCCCGCCGCGCGCGTATCCGGCCCTGGGCGCCGTCCTCGGAGGCGTCGGCGGTGACCGCGGTGGGCGCGGCGTCCGCTCCCATACGGGTGAGGTCCCCGGCGGGGACGAAGAAGTCGCCGCCGTAGGGCCCCGCTCCGGGCAGCGTCGCCGCCACGGTGAGCCGGACGGGGCGTCCCTCGAAGGTCAGCGTCACGCGGTCACCGGCCCGGACGCCGAGCCGGTGGGCGTGGTCGGCGTCCACCACGACGTGGGCGGGTCCGAGGCGGTCGAGGGAGCCAGTGCGGGCGGTCAGGCCCACGCCGGAGCGGACGGCGGTGAGGTCGAGGTCGGAGACCGTCGCGCTGCGGGTGCTCTCGACGACCTCGGCCGTGCGGAACGCGGTCACGTCGACGAGTCCGGGGTGGGAGGCCAGATCGGCGGCCAGCGACCGGTCCAGCGTCCCGCCGTCCCTCGCGTACAGGCGGAAGTCGGCGGGGGCCTCCACCGCCTGCCGGTACCGCTCGTAGGCGTTCAGGGAGGCGAGGCAGGTCAGCGTCGAGCCGACCAGGCAGACGCCGAGGGCGACGACGACCGAGACCGAGGCCGCCCGGCCCGGCGCACCCCCGACGCCCGCGACCGCGAGGCGGCCGGCCGCACCGGTGCGGCGCAACGGGACGGCGACGGCCGACAGCACCGGCCGGACCAGCCGGGGTCCGAGGGCGATCAGGGCCAGGAAGGCCAGCCCGCCCGAGAGCACCACGACGGTCAGCGCGGCGAACCGGTCGTAGTCCGTGTCGCCCGGCCGGGGCAGTGCGGTGTACTGCCGCCAGGCCAGGAGCGCGGCGCCCGCCGCACAGAGCAGTCCCAGCAGGGTCCGGCCGATGCCGTTCGCCGGGCCCTCCCCGGACGCCGCGCTGCGCAGGGCCTGCAGCGGGGAGACCCGGGAGGCGGTCAGGGACGGGGCCAGGACGGCGAGGACCGCGAGGAGACCGGTGCCGAGCACGGTGAGCACGGCCTCGGCCGGCGGGAGGTGGGACGGGACGGACAGATCGTGCCCGAACCGTCCGGCGACCGCGGGGACGAGCAGCCCGCAGCCCCAGGCCGCCGACACACCGGTCGCGCCGGCCAGCAGTCCGACCACCGCCCCTTCGGTGACGAGCGCGGCGGCGAGCCTGCGCGGGGTCGCCCCGATGGCACGCAGCAGCGCCAGCTGGCGCACGCGCCGTGCGAAGACGATGCGGAAGGTGGAGGTCGCGACGAGCACCGCCGCGCCGACCGCGACGGCGAGGAAGACGTCGACCAGTTCCAGGGTGTCCTTCGCCTCCGCCACCGCCTGGCGGGCCTCCTCCTGCCGCACCTCGTCCCCGGACCGCACCCGCGCTCCGGGCACCGTCTGCCGGATCCGCTCCGCCAGCCGTGCCGGATCCGCCGGCGCGGCGGCCGCGGCGCCGGTGCGGATGTCGACGCGGGAGTAGCCGGACGCGCCGAGCAGCTTCCCGAGCTGAGGGGCGGGGGCGTACCCCGTGGGCTCCGCGTCGTTCGTGGCGGTGCTGCGGACGATGCCGCTGACCCGGACCGTGACACGTCGGGTGATCTCGCCGTCGGGTGCGGGCCGCAGCAGGGTGAGCGGCGAGCCCGGGGCGAGATCGTATTCCCGCGCCGCCCGGGTGTCGACGGCGAGCCGGCCCGGCCCGGAGGGGTAGGTGCCCTCGATCAGGCGGACCTCCGCCAGGGCGCCGGTGCCGGGGTCCGCGGACAGCGCGAGGTAGCGTTCCACGGCGCTGCCGTCCAGCGGGGTGCCTCCGTCGAGCCGGCCGACGGCCTCGGTGACTCCGGGCGTCGCGCGGATCTCGCGGAGGCGGTCCTCGCCGATGCCCTCGCCGCCGCCCGGTTCGACCACCAGCGACACCGCTTCGGGTGTCCCGCGGAAGTTCTCGACGACGGTCGCGGTGATGATCTGCTGGGCCGTGACGGTCCCGAAGACGACGAACGCGGCGATCAGCAGCGACAGTCCGGTCGCCGCGAACCGTCCGGGCCGCCGCAGCAGCTCCGCCACCTGGGAGCCCAGGACGGTCGCGCGCCAGGGGTTCCTCATCGCCGCCCCGCCCCGATGCCGGTGCCGAGTGCGGCGGCCCGCCCGGTGGGGGCGACGTCCTCGTCCTGGACGACTCGTCCGTCCGCGAGGGTCAGCACCCGGTCCGCGTACCGCGCCGCCGCGGGGTCGTGGGTGACCATGACGACCGTCTGGTCGAGCTCGTCCACGGACCGGCGCAGCATGGTGAGGACTTCGGCACCGGCCCGGGAGTCGAGGTTGCCGGTGGGTTCGTCGGCGAAGACCACGGCGGGCCGGGCCACCAGCGCGCGGGCCACGGCGACCCGCTGCTGCTGACCGCCGGACAGTTCGGCGGGCCGGTGCGACATCCGGTGGGCGATGCCGAGGACGTCGCAGAGGTGGTCCACCCGGTCGCGGTCGGGTCGCCCGCCGGACATGGTGACGGGCAGCACGATGTTCTCGTAGGCCGTCAGCTGCGGCAGCAGGTTGAAGGACTGGAAGACGAACCCGACGCGTCTGCGGCGCACCCGGGTCAGCTGCCGGTCGGACAGCCCGGTGATCTCCGTTCCGTCCAGGACGATACTGCCGGAGGTGACGGTGTCGAGTCCGGCGACGCAGTGCATCAGGGTCGACTTGCCCGACCCGGAGGGGCCGACGACGGCGGTGAAGCGGGCGCGCCGGATGCCGACGGACACCCCGTCGAGGGCCCGCACCTCGGTGGTGCCCTGACGGTAGGTCTTCGTCAGGGCGGTGGCGGTGATGACGTCGTCGTCCGGTGCGCGGCCGCGGGCGGCGGTGTGGACGGCCATGGGGGCGGTCTCCGCGATCCGGGTCAGGCGCCGAGCGGCGGCATGGACAGGGTGACGCCGGAGTCCGAGCAGTGGCCCCGCGCCTCTTCCTCGAGGTCTTTCACATCCTTCGCGGACGGCGCCTCGGGGGACTTCTGGGCGGTCGCGAGCGCCCACCCCTCGTAGCGGGAGACCTTGGCCCCGAGGTAGCCGTCCTTCATCTGCGCGCGGCGCTCGTCGCCGGTCTTCTTCCACCACGTCCGCGCGTCCGGCGCGGGGCCGGTGGAGATCTCCTCGGCCTCGGTGATGATGCGCTGCGCCATGCGGCAGTCGGCGGCGGACGCCTGGCTGAGCTCGTCGCGGTCCAGCCACCAGTAGCCCCCGCCGGCGACCAGGGTCCCGGCGATCACGGCGGTGGCCGCGCCGATGACGAGACGGGTCCGCTTGCGCTTCGGGGTGGTGGGCGTGGTGTTCATCGGGTCCTCCGGTGTCTTCTCGGCCGCGTTCGGCGACAGTGAGAAGTCTGGATTCCGGCGGCCCGCCGCACATCGGCCACGGATTCGAGATCGGACACCGCGGATCTGGCACACCGGACCGGGGGATCCTGCGCCCCCGGGTGCAGAAGCCGGGGGCGCTCGTGCACCCTCAGGGGGAGGGACGGACCAGCCCGGACTCATAGGCGAACACGACGGCCTGGGCACGGTCCCGCAGGTGCAGTTTGGCCATGAGGTTGCCCAGGTGCGTCTTCACCGTGGCCTCCGCGACGTAGAGGTCCCCCGCGATCTCGGCGTTGGACCGCCCCCGGGCGACCAGGGCGAGCACGTCGCGCTCGCGCGCGGTGAGGGCGTCCAGCCGTTCGGCCTGTCCGTTCGCCGGCGCGAGCCGTTCCGAGACCCGGTCGAGGAGCAGCCGGGTGATGCGCGGCGCCACCACCGACTCCCCCGCGGCCAGGACCCGGATGGCGTTCACGACCTCCGCGGCCGGGGCGTTCTTCAGCAGGAAGCCGCCGGCTCCGGCGCGCAGCGCCGCGAAGGCGTCCTCGTCGTTGTCGAAGGTGGTCAGCACCAGCACGCCGGGCGGAGTGTCCCACCGCATCAGCTGTTCCGTGGCCTGGATGCCGTCCATGACGGGCATGCGGATGTCCATGATGACGACGTCCGCATCGACCTTCCGCAGCAGGTCGAGGGCGTCCGCCCCGTTCTCCGCCTCTCCGACGACGTCGATGTCGTCCTGGCCGGCCAGGACCATGGAGAAGCCGGCCCGGATCAGGGGCTGGTCGTCCACGACGACCACGCGGATCGGTCCGTCTGCCTGTGCCATCATGCCGTCCTTGTCGGGATCGAGGCGTGTACGTGCCATCCGCTGCCGAGCCGGGGGCCGGCCTCGAAGGTGCCGCCGGCGAGTTCCGCCCGCTCCCGCATCCCCACGAGTCCGTTCCCCCCGGTGCGGCCGCCGACGCCGCTGCCCGCGAGGGTGCCCGCTCCGTCGTCGGTCACGTCGACCAGCAGTGCGCCCCGCTCCTCGCGGAGCCGGATGTCGACCCCGGCCCCGGCTCCGGCGTGGCGGAGCACGTTGGTGAGGCACTCCTGGACGATGCGGAAGGCCGTCATCTCCTCCGCCGGCGACAGCCGTCCCTCACCGACCTCGACCGACACGTCCACGGTCAGCCCGGCGGCCCGTGCGCGGTCGGCGACGACCTTGATCTCGTCGAGGGTGATCAGGCGCCGTGGCGGTCCGCCGTCGGCGGGGTCCGGGGTGCCGGAGTCCGGGTTTCCCTCGCGCAGTACCCGGACGATGCGGTGCATGTCGTCGATGGCGTCCCGGCCCGTGGCGGCGATCGTCCTCAGCGCGGATTCGGCCATGTCCGGCGACTTGCGCAGCACGGATCCGGCGCCGTCGGCCTGAAGGATCATCACGGCCAGGCTGTGTGCCACCACATCGTGCAGTTCACGGGCGATCTCGGCCCGCTCGCGGGTCGCGGCCAGCCGGACCCGCTGCTCCTGTTCCCGCTCGGCGTGCCAGGCGCGGGCCGCCTGGCTCTCGGCGTAGAGGCGCCGTGTGTGCAGGGCGAAGGCCGTGAGCCAGACCGTCAGCGTCAGCCCCCAGTAGATGAGCAGCATCTGGAGGTCGACGAACGGCTCGATGCCGCCGGCGGGTATCCCCACCGTCCCGGCCGCCGGGGCCAGCAGCACCGCGGCGCCCGCGAGGTACGGCATCCAGGTGGTCCGGGAGTGGTGGACGACCGACATCATGGCGAACAGCACGGCCACGTCGTACGAGGCGGGCGCCGAGGCCAGCTCGAAGTCCGGCAGTTCGGACAGGGCGAACTGGACGGCACCCAGCGCCAGCACGACCGCCATCACCGTGCCGGGGAACCGCCTGCGGGCCAGCAAACTCAGGGCCATCAGACCGCCCAGGAGCAGGTCGTGGTCGGCGCTGTAGTACTCCGCCGCCACCAGGACCACCAGGGCGATACCGAGGTCGCACGCCCGGGCGACGGCGCGGCCGTACCGGCCGGACGGCGTCATCCAGGACGACGGGACCGAAACCGTCCTCTGCTCAGCCAACCGTCGTGCCTTTCGTCTCCGGCGGGGCGTGTCCGCGCGGCCCTTCCGGTACAAGTACCGCCCGCGCGAGCCGACTTCGGGGAAGAGGGTGGTGCGCCCCCACCCGCCCATACTGCCTCAGCGCGCGGCACGGCGGTGCCGGGCGCCCCCGAGGGGAAAGCGCCCGGCACCGGTTCCGCTCTCAGCGGTTGTAACGCATGAAGGCGCGGACCATGTGGCAGGTGGTGTCCGACGGGGGGTGGACGCCTATCAGGGCCGCCGTGGTGCGGATCCTGTCGTTGCGGGCCTGGGTGGGCAGGTAGACGCCGGAGTCGAGCAGGGCGATGGCGAGGCGCATCGCCTTCAGGCGGCGGTTGTGTGTGACGTACCAGTCGCGCGGGCGGCCGGCGGGCAGCGCGCGCTTCTCCACCGGGGCGCAGGGCAGTTCGAGCAGGACCGGGCGCTTCGCGGTGGACTGGGTGGGCTTCGGCTTCAGTGCGGCAGCGGGCACGGACATCCTCCTGTCGCGGTCGGGGCGGTCCGCCGGGGCCCCCTGTGGCCCCGCCGCCGCCCTCGAACACTGATTACAGTCTACTGCCCGCCACTGACAATCAGCAGGTCCGTTCCGGACGATGAATGCGCTGGTGGGCGCGGGTTTTGACGTTTCGTCACAGGGGTCACGGGAGACACCCGCGCGAGGACCTGGAATTCGAACAGCGGGGTGGCGGCGTACGGTGTCCGTCATGGAGATCTGGATCAATCCGGCCTGTTCCAAGTGCCGTAGCGCCATCAGTCTGCTCGACGCGGAGGGGGCCGAGTACACCGTCCGCCGGTATCTGGAGGAGGTGCCGGGCGAGGACGAGATCCGGGAGGTGCTTCAGCGGCTGGGCCTGGAGCCGTGGGACATCACGCGGACCCAGGAGGCGGAGGCGAAGGAGCTGGGGCTCGGGGAGTGGGCGCGGGACGCCGGCGCGCGGGACCGGTGGGTGGCGGCGCTCGCCGCGCATCCGCGGCTGATCCAGCGGCCGATCATCACGGCGGACGACGGTACGGCGGTCGTGGGCCGCACCGAGGACGCGGTGCGGGACGCCCTCTCCCGCCGAACCTCCGTGTGACGCAGGCCACTTCGGCGAACTGGGCCGACCGATGAGTAACTCCGTTCGGTATCTCGTACATAGCGGCGTACGCCCCCCTATCGCTTCGAGGAGGCGCGCATGTCGCGCAGGAGAAGTCTCGGTCCGAAGAAGAAGCTCGCACTGTTGCTGAGCGCCGCGACGGTGGCGGGAGGCGGCGCCTTCGTCATGGCGACCACGTCGAACGCCACCCCGCCGGCGGCCACCACCAAGTCCGCGGCGGACTCGACCGTCTGTCAGGGCCTGGCCACCGCGCTCGGCAACAACGAGAAGTTCATCGAGGGCCAGCGGGCCGCGCCCGACGCGCAGTCGCAGGCGCGGATCGCCAACCGCGAGGCGGTCATCGCCCAGATCCGGGTCCAGCAGGAGGCGTCCGGGTGCACGGTGGGGGAGTCGGCTCAGGGCTCCCAGCCGCAGCAGCCCGCACAGCCGGAGCAGCCCGCCCCCTCGCAGCCGGCGGCGGAGGAGAACGGCGGGGCGGCGCAGGCCTCCGGTGAGCAGGTGTGCAACGGGTCGACCGTCACCCTCTCCGGTGAGGACGGCGCCCCTGCCGCGTCCAGCAACCAGTTCCCGGCCGGGACGAAGCTGAAGGTCACCAACCTGGACAACAACAAGTCCACGACGGTGGAGGTCACTTCGGTGTCCGGCAGCTGTGTGCTGCTGAACAACGCGGCCTTCGAGCAGGTCCGGGAGGCGGGCAAGTTCCTGATCCGCCGGGCGGTGATCGAGAAGGTCGGCTGACACCCGGGTTCGTCGCGGATTCCCAGGGCCCGCCGCTCCCCCACGGGGCGGCGGGCCCGTCCGTGTCCCCGGCGGCCGGGGCACCCGGTGCGGCGGGACACGGCGGTGGCAGGTAACACGGGGTTCACACGCGGGCAACGGCCGGGAAATCGCCTGTTGACAGGCTGCGTGGCATCGACGGCGGCGCCCCAGTGCCGCAGCACCCGCACCAGCGCCCAGACCCACCCCCGAAGGATGTGGACCGTGAGCTTCAAGGCCGAGTACATCTGGATCGACGGCACCGAGCCGACCGCCAAGCTGCGTTCCAAGACGAAGATCCTGGGTGACGACGCCAAGGGCGCGGACCTGCCGATCTGGGGCTTCGACGGTTCCTCCACCAACCAGGCCAAGGGGCACGCCTCCGACCGTGTCCTCAAGCCGGTCTTCGTCTGCCCGGACCCGATCCGCGGCGGTGACGACGTCCTGGTGCTGTGCGAGGTCCTCAACACGGACATGACGCCGCACGAGTCCAACACCCGTGCCCCGCTGGCCGAGGTCGCCGGGAAGTTCGCCGCCCAGGAGCCGGTCTTCGGCATCGAGCAGGAGTACACCTTCTTCAAGGGCTCCCGCCCGCTCGGCTTCCCCGAGGGCGGCTTCCCGGCCGCGCAGGGCGGCTACTACTGCGGTGTCGGCTCGGACGAGATCTTCGGCCGTGACGTCGTCGAGGCGCACCTGGAGAACTGCCTGAAGGCCGGTCTCGGCATCTCCGGCATCAACGCCGAGGTCATGCCCGGCCAGTGGGAGTTCCAGGTGGGCCCGCTGGCCCCGCTGGAGGTCTCCGACCAGCTGTGGGTGGCCCGCTGGCTGCTCTACCGCACCGCCGAGGACTTCGAGGTCTCCGCCACCCTGGACCCCAAGCCGGTCAAGGGCGACTGGAACGGCGCCGGCGCGCACACCAACTTCTCCACCAAGGCGATGCGCGAGGGCTACGACGCGATCATCACCGCCGCCGAGTCGCTCGGTGAGGGCTCCAAGCCGCTGGACCACGTCAAGAACTACGGCGCCGGCATCGACGACCGCCTCACCGGCCTGCACGAGACGGCGCCGTGGAACGAGTACTCGTACGGCGTCTCCGACCGCGGTGCCTCGGTGCGCATCCCGTGGCAGGTCGAGAAGGACGGCAAGGGCTACATCGAGGACCGCCGCCCGAACGCCAACGTGGACCCGTACGTGGTGACGCGGCTGCTGGTCGACACCTGCTGCACCGCGCTGGAGAAGGCCGGCCAGGTCTGATCCCTACAGGCGAGCGAGGGGCGTCCACCGGTCGGGGTGGACGCCCCTTCGCGTTGTCCGAGCGGTGGAAGGGGGCTCCTGCCGGGCGCGCGGGTCTGCTTCAATGGGCGTATGGCCAGCTTCCGGAAGTACGACGCGACGGGTCGCCGTGACCTCGAGCCGTTCTGGCCTTCCCGTCAGCACCACGACTTCGACCGGGTGTGTTGTCGCGTGACGAACGCACCGGCCCTCTAAAGCCCGGGCACCCGGCAGATCCCGGACCCCCGGCGGCCTTCGGCCGGCGCGAACCGCGTACGTCCTCGACGAACCCCTTCGCGCGAAAGAGCTGACGACTCATGGCGACCACCCGCTCCCTGACCTCCGCCCCCTCCGCCCCCGCGTCCCTTCCGCCCCGGCACCGGCTGCGCGCCGTCGACCGGGACGAGGTGGTGACCGTCGCGGATCTGCTGCCGCCGGGCGCCACCTGGCTGCCCGCCCCGCAGCACGCCCTGCCGGTGCTGCCCGGCCGTCCCCCGATGGTCGGCTATCTGGTACTGGTCCCGGCCGACCAGCAGCCGCCGTTCCCGGTCGCGGTGCCGGAGCCGGCCGGCTCCGGGGCCGACGACGACGCGCTGATCCGGGTCGACACCGTGCAGCGCACCGCCCAGGTCGACGGGCGCCCACTCGACCTGACCTACCTGGAGTTCGAGCTGCTGGCCCATCTGGTCGCGCACCCGGGCCGGGTGCACACCCGGGACCATCTCGTGGGCACGGTGTGGGGCTACGGCCATGTCGGCGACGGCCGTACCGTCGACGTCCACATCGCCCGGCTGCGCCGCAAGCTGGGCGCCGGGCACCGCGACGCGATCCGCACGGTGCGCCGGGTCGGCTACAAGTACGTGCCCGTGGCCGCGCGCTGAACCGGTCTGCCGACAGCAGATTCCCGTTCCCCCGTGCCGCCCGGCCGGGCAGAGTCACCGGTATGAGACTTCTGATGCTGGGCGGTACGGAGTTCGCGGGCCGGGCCGTCGTCGAGGCGGCCCTGGGCCGGGGCTGGGAGGTGACCGTCTTCCACCGGGGACGGCACGAGGCCCCCCACGGCGCGCGGACTCTGCTGGGCGACCGCACGGCGCTCGACGGTCTGGCCGCGCTCGACGAGGACCCCGGCCAGTGGGACGTCGTCGTCGACTCCTGGTCGGCCGCGCCGCGCGCGGTGCGGGACACGGCACGGCTGCTGCGCGACCGCGCCGGACGGTATGTGTACGTGTCGAGCTGCTCGGTGTACGAGTGGGCGCCGCCCGCCGGGTACACCGAGCAAGCTCCCGTGGTGGAGGGCGCCTCGGCCGACTCCGGGGTCACGGACTACGCGCGGGACAAGCGGGGCGGTGAGCTGGCCGCCGTGGACGCCTTCGGCGCGGACCGGTCGCTGCTGGTGCGGGCGGGGCTGCTGATCGGGCCGTACGAGAACGTGGGCCGGCTGCCCTGGTGGCTGGCCCGCACGGCGAGCGGCGGGCCGGTGCTCGCGCCGGGTCCGCGGGAGCTGCCGCTGCAGTACGCCGACGTCCGTGACCTCGCGGAGTGGATCCTCGGGGCGGCGGAGCAGGGCCTGAGCGGGCCGTACAACCTGATGTCGCCGCAGGGGCACACCACGATGGGCGAGCTGCTCGACGCCTGTGTCCGGGTGACCGGGGGTACGGCGGAACTGCGGTGGACCGCGCCGGAGGTGATCCTCGGCGCGGGGATCGAGCCGTGGACGCAGTTGCCGGTGTGGGTGCCGCCGGGCACCGATCTGCACGACGCGCTGCACTCGGCGGACGTCTCCCGGGCGGTCGCGACGGGCCTGCGCTGCCGCCCGGTCGCGGAGACCGTGGCCGACACCTGGGCCTGGCTGCGAGGGATCGGCGGTACGGCGCCCCAGCGGCCGGACCGTACGGTCAAGGGGCTCGACCCGGAGGTGGAGGCGAAGGTCCTCGGCATCGCGGGAGGGGTGTAGGTAACACCACCCCCGGGCCGGGTGTCCGGCCCAGTGCCCCGCCCGCCGCGCCCCGTCAGACTTGTGCCATGACCACAGACACGAGAAGCGGCGGCGGGCGGACCACGGGGCGGGGCATCGCGCTCGCCGCGCTACGGGGGCTGGCGCTCGCGCTGGTGGCGCTGCCGGGGGCGGTGCTGTGCTTCGTGCTGTCCGTGGTGTCCATCGCGCTGATCCCGATCGGTGTCGGCATCGTCACCACCCCGTACGTACTGCGGGGGGTGCGGGCGTTCGCGAACTGGCGGCGGGTGCTGGCGGCCGAGTGGGGCGGGGTGCGGATCGCGCCGTCGTACCGGCCGCTGCCCGAGGACGCCAATCCGTGGGGGCGGACGTTCGGGATGCTGGGCGATCCGGCGACATGGCGGGACCTGCGGTGGCTGCCGGTCGACATGACCGCCGGCTTCGTCACCGCGCTGCTGCCGTTCGCGCTGCTGGTCTATCCGCTGGAGGGCCTGGCGATCGCGGCCGGCCTGTGGCGGGTGCTGCCCGACGGGTACTGGTACGGCTTCGTACGCGTCACCGGCCAGCTGTCCGCGCTCGGCGCCGGGGTGCTCGCCCTGGCCCTGCTGTTCCTGGCCCACTTCCTCACCCCGCGCCTGCTGCACGGGCACTTCCTGCTCACCCGGGCCGTCCTCGGCTCGGACCGGGGCGAACTGACCGAGCGGGTGCGGGTGCTGACGGAGACCCGGCGGGACGCCGTGGACACCTCCGCCGCCGAACTGCGGCGCATCGAGCGGGATCTGCACGACGGGGCGCAGGCCCGCCTGGTCGCCATGGGCATGGACCTGGGCACGGTCGAGGCGCTGCTGGAGAAGGACCCGGCGAAGGCGCGCGCGCTGCTGACGCAGGCCCGGCAGTCGTCCGCCGAGGCGCTGACGGAGCTGCGGGAGCTGGTGCGCGGCATCCATCCGCCGGTGCTGGCCGAACGCGGCCTCGGCGACGCGGTGCGGGCGCTGGCGCTGCGGCTGCCGGTGGCGACGGAGGTGGACGTGGAGCTGACCGGGCGGGCCGGGGCGCCGGTGGAGTCGGCGGCGTACTTCGCGGTGAGCGAGGTGCTCACCAACGCGGTGAAGCACTCGGGCGCGGACCGGATCTGGATCGACGTGCACCACTCCGAGGGGTTTCTGCGGGTGACGGTCACCGACAACGGCCGGGGCGGCGCGGTGATCGGCGCCGGCTCGGGACTGACCGGGGTGGAGCGGCGACTGGGTACATTCGACGGCGTCCTGGCCGTCAGCAGCCCCGCGGGCGGTCCCACCATGGTCACCATGGAGCTCCCTTGCGCGTTGTCCTAGCCGAAGACCTGTTCCTGCTGCGCGACGGACTCGTCCGGCTCCTCGAGGCGCACGACTTCGAGATCGCGGCGGCGGTGGAGACCGGGCCCGAGCTGACCCGGGCACTGGCCGAGCACGAACCCGACGTCGCCGTGGTGGACGTACGGCTGCCGCCGACGCACACCGACGAGGGCCTGCAGTGCGCGCTGGAGGCGCGGCGCCGACGGCCGGGGCTGCCGGTGCTGGTGCTGTCGCAGCACGTGGAGCAGTTGTACGCGCGGGAGCTGCTGGCGGACGGCAGTGGCGGGGTCGGCTATCTGCTGAAGGACCGGGTGTTCGACGCGGAGCAGTTCGTGGACGCGGTACGACGGGTGGCCCGGGGAGGTACGGCGATGGACCCGCAGGTGATCCAGCAGCTGCTGGCGCGGCAGTCGGGCGACGACCGGCCGCTGGCCCGGCTGACGCCCCGCGAGCTGGAGGTGCTGGAGCTGATGGCGCAGGGGCGGACCAACGCGGCGATCGCGGCGAAGCTGGTGGTGACGGAACGGGCGATCGCCAAGCACACCGCCAACATCTTCGCCAAACTGGGACTCGAGGTATCGGACGACGACAACCGGCGCGTCCTCGCCGTACTCGCCTATCTCGACCACGGCCGCTGAAACCGGACCTCACACCGGGTGGGCGATCAGCAACTCCCGGTACTCCAGGGCCTGTTGAAACCGGTGTGCCGTACGAACTTCTCATCAATTCCTGTGCCGGGTGAACACCCGTGGGGCGGCTCCCGTACTCAAGGGAGCCGCTTCACTCCTGTCGGGCCGTTCACTGCCCCGCAATGGGATGCCCCCGTAAGGAAGGTCAAGAGGAGTTCCATGGGACGCAACACAAGAAAACGCCGTACGCCGCTGGCCGCCAAGGCCGTAGCCGGGGTAGCGGCCCTGGCGCTCGGCGGGGGCGGGCTGATCTGGGCCAATTTCTATGCCTCGGCACACGAGGACGGAGGCCACAACCGGACGAAGTCGAGAGGGGCGCAGCAGGTCGCCACGATCGACTGCCCGGACGTCGGGCAGCAGCTCCGTGACGTGCCGGACCGGGCCCGCGGTGAGGTCGACGGTGAACTGGCCTCTATGGACCAGCAGATCACCGACGCCTACCAGCGCCTCGTCACCACGCGCCGCGCGCAGGCCGGGGACGGGCAGTTCGTGCAGAACTCCATCCTGGGTCCGCTCAAGGACCGCCGGAAGGTGCTGATCGACCGCATCAAGCTGGAGATCAACCGGGCCGGCGGCAAGGCCGGCAACGACCTGGACCGGCTCGCCGGCTGCACCGGCCGCCCCGCCGACGGGCAGCAGGGCGGCGGCCAGAACGGTGGCGGTCAGAACGACGGCGGCCAGGACCAGGGTCAGGACGGCGGCCAGGACGGCGGCCAGGACCAGGGTGACGGTCAGGACCAGGACGACAACGGCAACGGTGTCGCGGGCCCGGTGGCCGAGGACTTCATCGACATCAACGACGTCCAGCCGGGCTCCCGCGATCTGCAGAACGGGCTCGCGGCGAACGGCGACGGCGGTTCCACCGGTACCTTCACCACCGAGTGCGGTACCAACGAGAACAACATCTTCAACAGTGACAACCTGATCGCCGCCCCGGGCGTCGACAACGGCGCGCACCACGTGCACGACTACGTCGGCAACCAGGACAACGACGCCTTCTCCAGCGACGAGGACCTGGCCAACGCCGACACCTCGTGCCAGAACCAGGGCGACAAGTCCACGTACTACTGGCCGGTGCTGCGACTCCAGGACGGTACCCAGGAGTTCGACGCGAACGACCAGGGCGGTGGCGCCGAGGGCAACATCGGCAAGATCCTCAAGCCGGCCCAGGCCGAGCTGAGGTTCGCCGGCAGCAAGCAGGGCGACGTCGTGGCGATGCCGAAGTTCCTGCGCATCATCACCGGTGACGCCAAGGCGTTCGTCAACGGCAACGGCAACGCCAACACCTCGTGGTCCTGCACGGGCTTCGAGGACCGGCAGGTGACGGACAAGTACCCGCTGTGCCCGCAGGGCAGCCAGGTCGTGCGCACGACCAACTTCCAGAGCTGCTGGGACGGTCAGAACATCGACAGCGCCAACCACCGTGACCACATGGCGTTCGTGAACGCCGACGGCACCTGCTCGAACGGCTTCCAGGCCATTCCGCAGCTCCAGGTCCGCCTGGTGTACGACATCCCCACCCCGGTCATCGAGAACGGCCAGGTGCAGAACCCGTACGCGGTGGACAGCTTCCCGGAGCAGCTGCACAAGCCGATCACCGATCACAACGACTTCATCAACGTGATGGACGACGACCTGATGAACCAGGTGGTCGGGTGCATCAACAGCGGTGAGGACTGCAAGTAGTTCCGGCGGCAGCCGACAGAAGGAGGGCCGGTGGCGGGGATTCCCGCCACCGGCCCTCCTTCTGTTCGCCGGTCTCAGCCGTGGTGGCCGTCGTGCCCGCCGCCGCTGTGGTCGATGCCCTCCTCCAGGGTGCCGCCGAGGGTTCCGCGCAGTGCGGTGACGACGTCCTCGTGGCCCACGGCGACCCACTTGCGGCCGACGAGGTAGTGACCGCCGTAGTCCTTGGCCGTGTTGATCCACTCGCGCTGGCCCCGGTCGGTGGAGAAGGTGGCGAGGACGTACTTGCCTTCGCCCTTCCCGCACAGGGCCTGGCGGATGGTGTCGGCGTCGGTCTGCATGTTCGGGTCGCACTTCGCCTCGGCCGCCAGGTGTTCCAGGCTGCCGGTGGCGGTGGGCGGCACCTGCCCCTTGTCACCGTCGCCGGTTCCGCAGCCGGCGAGGGCCAGGGCCGCGACTGCACCGGCCAGCGCGAGCATCGGTCGGGTCACCCTCATATGTTCCTCCGGATCTTGACGGTGACGGCACGCCACACAGAGCCCCGCCCCGGGACCCACACCCCCCATACGTCGAAATCGTCCCCAGCACTCAATCCCGGCCCCCGCCCCACCCTTCGGCCGCGCGCCTCCGCCAAGCCGCGCCACCCCGCGCGCCTCCGCCCCTCCGCGCGCCTCCCCCCCTCCGCCCCTCCGCGGGCCTCCACCCCTCCGCCCCTCCGCGCGCCTCCCC
>NZ_JOCA01000034.1 GCF_000718785.1 Streptomyces sp. NRRL WC-3626
GGGTGTGCCCTCGGAGCGGGGGAAGAACTCGTACCAGGCGCCGTACAGGGCCCGCTCGCGTTCCACCAGCAGGGGCAGCGGGTCGCTGCTGGTGACCAGGTCCCGCAGCGGATGCCGGGCCAGCACCGCGTCCACCTCCGGCGTCAACGCCGCCGCCAGACGGGTGGCACAGGGCAGGGAGTCGTCGCGCAGCGCCGCGGCCGCGGCGAGGACCACGGCCTGTCCGTCGTCGCGGGGAACACCGGCGGCCGCGCGCCGGTACAGATCGGCGCCCTCCTCCAGCACCAGCCCCGTGTCGATGCCCGCCGGCACCTTGATACGGGCGGTCCTGCGCCAGGTCGCCACCGGGTCGCCCCACGCCTCGACGCGATAGGTCCACCGGCCCGGGCCGTCCGGGACGACCTCCGCGCCCCACCGGTCGCTGCCCGGCGCCAGCTCCCGCATCGGCGTGAACGGCCCCGGACGCCCCTCCGGATCCTTCAGCACCACATTGGCGGCCACCGCGTCGTGCCCCTCACGGAACAGCGTGGCCGTCACCTCGAACGTCTCGCCCACCACGGCCTTGGCCGGCCGCCTGCCGCAGTCGACGGACGGCCGGACGTCCCGTACCGGGATACGACCGATGGTCCGGGTCGTCTTCATGGGTCTGTGCACCTCCGCCGTGCTCGAAGCCCGGGCGGTCGCCCGGGCGTGGTACCGAAGAGCGGCGGGAAGGTCATTGCCTTCCCGCCGGGGAGCGCCGCTCGACGGCCGGCGGACCGCGTCGCACCGCGGCCGTCGTACGGGGCGTGTCGTTCTGTTCCTGCAGATAGGTGACGAGGGTGGTGCGCAGATACCGATCGGCGGCGTCCGCCGCCTCCCGCGCGCAGCGCTTGCCCATCAGCACACAGAGGGTGTAGCCGGCGTCCTCGAACGTGGCCCGCACCGTGTGATCGGTCGGAGCCGCCAGCATCACGCGTTCCCAGGCCCGGTAGCGACGCAATTGCCGGGCGACTTCGGCTTTGGCGGGTAGCAGCATGGCGCCGTGCACCTTTCCGGGGCTCGATTCGAGGCGCGTTGTCCCGGCGGTCGGGCGGCGGCCGTGCGCACAGCTGCACGGACCCGTAACGGCGATCGAGGTCTTCACACATGGTGCATGGACGGTGACGCAACGTCTTGTTGGCTTTTCAACCGATGTGGCCGGCCTCCGTCGGCCCCCGGATGCCCGGACGCCGCCCCCTGGGTCGCGGAAGTGCGCTCGTGTTGCACGAACGGACCAACCCCCTCACGCTGAGGGTGACTCAGAAGCGATACCCGCTCACGTTCCGTGTTCGGGGCTCGCCCCGAGGGGGCGAGGAGGGACGAGAGCTTCGCGTGAGGAGCCAACGACCATGAAGACCGCAGTGCCCTGCTACTACCACCTCGACGTGGAAGTCAGCCCCGAGCGGGTGGGACAGGTCGGCCGCATACTGGCCGCTCACCTCCGGTTCTGGGATCTGGAGAATCTGGTGGAGCCCGTCTGCGGCGGCGCCGAGATGCTGCTGCGCGCCATCGACGAGCACGCCACCGACAAGAACGCGTCGATCGAGATGTGGTGGAACGGCCAGCACCTCATCACCGCCATCGGGGAGAACGACCGCGCCCTGCGCCCCGACCGGCAGATGCGCGGCTGTCTCGAACACCTCGCGGCGAGCAGCGACGGCTGGGGCTGCTGCGCCACCGAGAACGGCAGCAAGGTCATCTGGTTCTCGCAGCGCGCCCGCGCCGGCGAACGCGTCCCGCTGGTGCCGGCCGCCCCCGACCCGCGAGAGAGCGAGGGCCTGGACCTTCCCCGCGAGCTGAGCGTCGCCACGCTCACCGGCCGGGTCCGAACACCGGGCGGCCTCCTGGAGGAGGCCCGGTGACCCGGCGTCAGAACCGGAAAGGGGCGCCCGCCTGGAGCGGGCGCCCCTACCCGCTGGGTGCGACCTACGACGGCGAGGGCACCAACTTCGCCCTGTTCAGCGAGGTGGCCGAACGCGTCGACCTGGTCCTGGCCGACGACGACGGCCGGCACACCACCGTACGGCTCACCGAGGTCGACGGCTTCGTCTGGCACGGCTACCTCCCCGGCGTCCGCCCCGGACAGCGCTACGGCTACCGGGTGCACGGGCCCTGGGCCCCCACGGCCGGCGATCGCTGCAACCCGGCGAAACTGCTCCTCGACCCCTACGCCACCGCGGTCGACGGCCAGATCGACAACCACCCCTCGCTGTACGAGCGCAGCCCGCACGGCCCCGACCCCGCCGACAGCGCCGGACACACCATGCTCGGCGTGGTCACCGACCCCGCCTTCGACTGGGGCGACGACACCCCGCCCTGCCGCCCCTACTCCGACACCGTGATCTACGAGGCCCACGTCAAGGGCCTCACCCGCACCCACCCCGACGTCCCCGAGGAACTGAGGGGCACCTACGCCGGGCTGGCCCACCCCTCGGTGATCGCGCACCTGACCTCGCTGGGCGTCACCGCCGTGGAACTGATGCCGGTCCACCAGTTCGTCCAGGACGGCGTGCTGCAGAGCCGCGGCCTCGCCAACTACTGGGGCTACAACACCATCGGCTTCTTCGCCCCGCACAACGCCTACGCCGCCCACGGCAGCCGCGGCCGGCAGGTCACCGAGTTCAAGGAGATGGTGAGGACCCTCCACGCGGCCGGGCTCGAGGTGATCCTCGACGTCGTCTACAACCACACCGCCGAGGGCAACGAGAAGGGCCCCACCCTCTCCTTCCGGGGTATCGACAACGCCTCGTACTACCGCCTCGTGGACGGCGACTGGTCGCATTACTACGACACCACCGGCACCGGCAACAGCCTGCTGATGCGCCACCCCTACGTACTCCAGCTGATCATGGACTCGCTGCGGTACTGGGTCACCGAGATGCATGTCGACGGCTTCCGCTTCGACCTCGCGGCCACCCTGGCCCGGCAGTTCCACGAGGTCGACCGGCTGTCGGCGTTCTTCGACCTCATCCAGCAGGACCCGGTGATCAGCCGGGTCAAACTGATCGCCGAACCCTGGGACGTGGGCGAGGGCGGCTACCAGGTGGGCAACTTCCCCCCGCTGTGGTCGGAGTGGAACGGCCTCTACCGGGACGCCGTACGGGACTTCTGGCGCGGCGAGGAACACACCCTCGGCGAGTTCGCCTCCCGGCTCACCGGCTCCTCCGACCTGTACGCGCACAGCCGGCGCCGCCCCCGCGCCAGCGTCAACTTCGTCACCGCGCACGACGGTTTCACCCTGCGCGACCTCGTCTCCTACAACGACAAGCACAACGAGGCCAACGGCGAGGGCAACCGGGACGGCGAGAGCGCCAACCGGTCGTGGAACTGCGGCGCGGAGGGCACCACCCGCGACCCCGCCGTACTGGAACTGCGCGCCCGCCAGCAGCGCAACTTCCTCGCCACGCTGCTGCTGTCCCAGGGCATCCCGATGCTCTCCCACGGCGACGAACTGGGCCGCACCCAGCGCGGCAACAACAACGCCTACTGCCAGGACAACGAGACCGGCTGGGTCGACTGGCGCCTCACCGGCGAACAGCGCGACCTGCTCGACTTCACCCGCCGGCTCATCTCGCTGCGCCTCGGCCACCCCGTGCTGCGCCGCCGCCGCTTCTTCCACGGCGAGACCGTGCGCCGCGCCGGCCAGCCCCTGTCCGACCTGGTGTGGCTGCTGCCCGACGCCCGGGAGATGACCGGCGACGACTGGCGGCGCTCCGACGCCCACGCGGTCGGTGTGTTCCTCAACGGCGACGCCATCGCCGAACCCGGCCCGCGCGGCCGGCGCCTGGTCGACGACTCCTTCCTGCTGCTGTTCAACAGCCACTGGGAGCCCACCGCGTTCCGTCTGCCGCCCGTCTCCTACGGCGAGCGCTGGACCGCCCTGATCGACACCGCCGACCCCGAGGGCACCCCCGACGAGGCCGAGCACAAGGCCGGCACCACCCTCACCGTGGGCCCCCGGAGCCTGGTCCTGCTCTCCCGCCCGCCCCGCACGGAGTGACCGGCGTCAGCGTTCCCGGCGTGACGTCACGGTGAACTGGGCGCCCTCGTTGTCGCGGAGCACGGCCTCGTCGGCGCCCAGGGACAGCACACTGCCGCCGTGCCGCTCGGCGGCCCGGGCACAGGCGGCGACGTCCGTCACCGCGAAGTGCACCTGCCAGTGCGGCCGTACGGTCGGGTCGGGAGCCGACTCCGCCGCCCCCGACTCGATCCGCGCCACCACCTCCCCGTCGCTGCGCAGCACCACTTCCTCGCCCTCGTAGTGCACCTCCACACAGCCCGGCTTGTCGGACGCCCAGTCGAAGACCCCGCCGTAGAAGATCGCGGCGTCGAAGGCGTCCCGGGTGTGCAGCCGGATGAACGCCAGCTGTGCGCGGCGCCAGGTGGGCCAGTCGGAGAACAGCTCGCCCTCCCAGACCCCGAACGTCGCCCCGTCCCGGTCGGCCAGCAGCGCGCCCCGCCCGGGAGGCAGCGAGATCGGGCCGACCGCCGAGGTGCCGCCGCGCTCCTGCACCCGCGCCGCCGCCTCGTCCGCGCTGCGCACCGCGAAGTACGGCGTCCACGCCACCGAGGTCTGCCACATGCCGGCGACCGCGGCGATCCCGGCCACCGGCCGGCCCTCCGCGAGGGCGACCCGGAACCGGTCGCCCAGGCGCACCGGACGCCACTCCCAGCCCAGTACCGCCCCGTAGAACTCCTCGGTCGTCTCCACATCGCGGCTCGTCAGGCTCACCCAGCAGGGCGCACCGAACACGGAGTGCGTCGAGAAGACCTCCGTCGCACCGGCGGGGGAGGGCATGTCGTGGTTCATGGCAGTCGCGTCCTGAATCTCGTCGGCGTGGCAGCCGCCCGGCTGACCCCAGTGTCCGCCGGGTACCCCTCCGGGCGCCTGCCGAGCACCCCGGCGGGGGCACCGGAACGGTGTCCCGGCGGGGGCCGGGCCACCCCGGTGGCGCACAGGGGTCCCAGTGGCGACGATGGAGGGGTCGGACACTGGCTGAAGGCACTCAAGCACTGTGCGAAGGCACCGTGAGAGCGGCACACCGGACCCGGAGGTGACCATGCCCACGGACGGGGGCGCGGACCGCATCCTCCAGCTGGAGGAGGAGGTCCAGCAGCTGAAGGACGCGGTCGTCTCGCACGCGGTGGTGGACCAGGCGATCGGCATGGTCGTCGCGCTCGGCCGGGTCTCGCCCGACCAGGGCTGGACGGTGCTCAGGGAGGTCTCCCAGCGGACGAACATCAAACTCCGCAACGTGGCCGATCTGATCCTCGTCTGGGGCCGCACCGGCCTCCTGCCGGCGGACGTCCGCACGGTCCTGGAGGAGGTCCTCGACCGCCTCGGCCCCACCCAGATCCCGGGCACACCCCCCGACGACTAGCCCGTCTCCGCCAGCAGTTCCTCGCGCAGTTGCGCGAAACAGCTGCTGAGCAGGCGGGACACGTGCATCTGCGAGATGCCGAGCTGGTCGGCGATGGCGCTCTGTGTCATCCCCTTGAAGAACCGCAGATAGAGGATGAGCCGCTCCCGCTCCGGCAGCGCCTCCAGACAGGGCCGTACCGCCACCCGGTCGACGACGGTGTCGTAGGCCGGGTCCGGGCCGCCGATCGCGTCCCCGAGGGCGTAGCCGTCGGTGCCCGGCATCTCCGCCTCCAGCGACAGCGCGGAGAAGCACTCGAGCGCCTCCGTCCCGGTGCGCACCTCGTCCTCGGTCAGCCGGGCGTACGCGGCGATCTCGGCGGCCGTCGGCGCCCGGCCGGGGGTGGTCTGCGCCAGCTCCTTCGCCGCGTGCCGCACCCGGTTGCGCAGGTCCTGGACCCGGCGCGGCACATGCAGCGTCCACATGTGGTCGCGGAAGTGGCGTTTGATCTCACCGGTGACGGTCGGCACGGCGTACGCCTCGAAGGCGCTGCCGCGCGCCGGGTCGTAGTGGTCGACGGCCTTGACCAGGCCGAGGGCCGCCACCTGGTACAGATCCTCCAGGGCTTCGCCGCGGCCCCGGAACCGGACGGCGATGCGCTCGGCCATGGGCAGCCACGCCGTCACCAGTTCGTCGCGCAGCATCCTGCGTTCGGGCCCGTCGGGCAGCAGGGTCAGGCGCACGAAGTCCCCCGCCGTGTCGGGGGCGTCGTCATGGGTGTGCTGCTTCCTGGGGCTGACGGTACGCATCACGCGCACCTCCCTGAGCGGGGTGCCGGATGGACGGACCCCGTGGGAAACGGTGACCCGGACCACGACAGGCCCGCGGCCGGCGAACCGGTCCCCACGGACGTGCCTCCTGTCCGAAGCACTGAGAATTCCATTCCCCGTGTTCCGCCCGTCCAAAACGTTTACCGAAATTCCTCTGCGGAATTTCTGGAGTGTCCACGGTATGAAATCGAGGGAATTCATTGCGTGAAATTCACGCACTTCGCGTGGTGGCGCCGTGCCGCCCCGCACCCGCCGCTGCGGACGATCACCCGCGGCCCGCCGGTGATCACGGCGCCGGACGTGATGTGCGGCACGCCGCCCCGGGCCGCCGGACGGCCGGCCGGGGAATTCCTCCAGCGCAGCGCTTGATCACTGATCAGAGGGCGCGAACCGCCTGACCACAGCGCATTCTGCCCATTTGACAGTGCGCCGAGGCCACAGATAGGAAGCAGCGGACAGAAGTCGAGAGGGTGCGCTGTGTACGAGCCGAACGTGGTCGGGGACTGGCAGGAGTACGAGGAGCATGCCGGTCTGCGGGTCCGCGTCCACCGTCTGGAGGCCGGCGACCCGCCGCGCGGACGGGACGACGCCGCCGAGGGGCTGACGTACTTCCGTGTCCGCGTCACCGTCGAGAACCGCGGCGACCGGCCCTTCTGCATTCATCTCGAGGACGGCCAGATCGACGTACGCACCGGCCCCGACGGTGAAAGCGCCTTCGTCGACTGGCGCAACTCGCAGTTCATCGAGGGCTTCGACGTCTATCCGCTGCGCCGCGTCACCGCCGTCCTCTACGCGGCCGGCCCGGAGGCGGCGCTGAGCCACGTCGACGTCCAGGTGCAGTTGCGCGCCGACGAGGAATGGGCCGGCCGCCGGCTCTGGACGGGCGGCCTCGGCGTCCGCGAAGCACCCGCGGGCGCCCCGGCCGGCGCCTGCCGCGACACCCTCGCCCACCAGGTGACCGCGTTCCTGCAGGAGCAGGCGGAGGAAGGCACCGCCTGACGCGCCGCGGGTGTCAGTGGGGGATGCCGTCGATGAGGTCGCGGGCGCCCTGGCGGAGCAGGGACACGGCGACCGAGGTGCCGAGCGTGGCCGGGTCCAGGCGGCCCGCCCACTCGTGGGCGTTCAGACGGGTCTTGCCGTCGGGCGTGAAGACGCACGCCCGCAGGGACAGTTCACCGCCGCGGTCCACCCGCGCGCAGCCGGCGATCGGGCTGTTGCAGTGCCCCTGCAGCACATGCAGGAACATGCGCTCCGCGGTGGCCTCGCGGTGGGTGTCCGGGTGGCCGAGGGCGCTCACCGCGTCGATGAGGCCGTCGTCGCCCTCGCGGCACTGCAGCGCGAGGATGCCCGCGCCGATGGGCGGCATCATCGCGTCCACGGACAGCACCTCGCTGATCACGTCGGCGCGGCCGATCCGCTCCAGTCCGGACACCGCCAGCATCAGGGCGTCCGCCTCCCCGGCCGCGAGCTTCTCCAGCCGCCGGTTGGCGTTGCCGCGGAACGGCACGCACCTCAAGTGCGGGTGAGTGGCGGCCAACTGGGCGACCCGGCGGACCGACGAGGTACCGATCCGGGTGCCGGGCGGGAGCTCGTCCAGGGTGAGCCCCTCCGGGTGCACCAGGGCGTCGCGGACGTCGTCCCGCTTCAGGAACGCGGCGAACACCGTCCCCGCCGGGAGCGGCCGGTCGGCGGGCACGTCCTTGACGCAGTGCACGGCGACATCCGCCGCACCGGCGAGCAGCGCGGCGTCCACCTCCTTGGTGAACGCGCCCTTGCCCTCCACCTGCGACAGCTCGCCGAGCCACTTGTCCCCGGTGGTCTTCACCGGTACGACCTCGGTGCGCACGCCGGGACGGGCGGCGGCCAGTTCGGCCCGGACGCGCTCCACCTGGGCGAGTGCCATGGGCGAGTCGCGGGAGACGATACGGATCAGTTCGGGGACCGGCATGGCCGACACGATAGACCCTCCAGGGGGCCGGCCGACGCCGGGACACCGAACGGCGCCCCGGCGTCAACCGGCCGTGTACGGTCAGGCGTTCGGGTCGAACGGGATGCCTGCGGGCTTGGCCGAGGCGAGGTGGGAGGCGAAGCTCCCGTCCTTCAGGCCGAAGTGGGCGCTGCCGAAGTCGTACGCGCCGAGCTTCTCGCGCAGTCCCGCCGGATAGCCGTTCCAGCCGACCAGCGGCGGATACTGCCAGGTGCCCCGGTGATTCTCCGGCGGCTCGTCGCCCGGGCCCGCGAGACGGAAGCAGTGCGTGCTGATGCCGTCCTTGTGGTAGACGACCTTCGCGTGCGTGCCGTCGAAGCGGACCGCCGAGCGGGCGTGCACCGTGAACGAGCCGTGGTTGGACGTCGAGACGTACTGGACGGCGTCGTTCTGCACCCACACCACGACGTGCTCCCAGTCGTGGCGGTGGCCGCCGAGGCTGATGCCCGGCAGGGCCTGGTCCTTCTCGAAGTACAGGCCGTACAGGATGGCGCACCAGCCGTTGTTGCACTTCGAGCGGGAGTAGGCGTTCGTGGTGTCCAGGTCCGAGGCGTCACGGCAGTTGCCGTTGAGGGCTCCGGTCGGGTTGAGGCCGGGGTTGACGGTGCCGTCCGGGCCGATCGCGGCCGTCGAGTAGCAGCCGTCGGTGTCGTAGTCGAAGGCCGGCTGGAACGTCCGGTCCAGGGCGTCCGCGTTGACCGGCAGGGCCGGCGGGGGTGCGGCGAAGGCGGTGGCGGGGAAGGCGATGACGAACGCGGCCGCGGCGGCCAGGCCGGTCAGCCATCTCCTGCGGTGGGTTCGGGACGTGCTCGACGACACTGCGTCCTCCTCTTGATCCGGGCGCAGCCCAACAGATGTGGGGGGCTGGGGAGTTCAGCATCCCGGCCGGACGTATACATGCCAAGAGGGTGCAGGCGTATCACCGGTGAAGCGCGCCCCAACACTCGCGGTGCCGGGCGGGCGGATCACACCAGGTCGTCGGGAATGTCGGCCGCCGACTGCTCGGGCGCCAGGTCCGGCCGCAGCCGCAGCCAGGACGGCTGGCGCAGCAGACCCTCCCGGGTGCGGGTGCTGTAGCGGACCTCGCCGACCAGCCGGGGCACCACCCAGTGCGCGCCCGGCGCGGCCGGCGCCGGGTCGAAGGGGCAGACGTCGGTGGCCGCCGCCCGCAACAGCGCGGCCAGCTCCGTGCGTTCGGCCTCGCTCCAGCCGGTGCCGACACCGCCGACGTACCGCAGCCGGCCCGCCGCCCGCTGTCCCACCAGGACGGCACCCGGCAGCCCCGTCAGCCGCCCCCTGCCGGGCAGCCAGCCGCCGACCAGGACGTCCTCACTGCGCATATTGCGGATCTTGATCCAGGAGCGGGAGCGCGCCCCCGGCTCGTACACCGAGTCCAGCCGCTTGCAGACCAGCCCCTCCAGCCCGTGCTCCCGCGTGGCCCGCAGCGCCTCGGGGCCGTGGCCGACGAGCGCGGCCGGGGTGGACCAGGCGGGGCCGTCGAGGGCGAGTCCCCGCAGTGCCTCGCGGCGGGCGGTGTAGGGCAGGCGCAGGAGGGACCGGCCGTCGAGATGCATCACGTCGAACAGCACCAGGTGGACGGGGACGGCGGCCGCGCGGCGGGCCGCCCTGGCGGGCGCGTGCGCCAGGCCCATGCGGGACTGGAGCAACTGGAAGCTCGCCCGGCCCTGTTCGTCGAGGGCGAGGATCTCGCCGTCCAGGATCGCGGGGCGGGTGCCGAGGGCGGTGGCCAGTGGTGTGAGTTCCGGGTACGCGCCGGTGATCTCCTGTCCCGAGCGGGCCCGGAGTACGGCGGTGCCGTCGCCGGGGAGGTAGACCACCGCCCGCTGGCCGTCCTGTTTGGTCTCGTAGGCCCAGCGGGCGTCCGCCGCCGGGGGTGGCAGGGGGCCGGGCGTGGCGAGCATGGGCGGGATCAGGGGGAGGGTCACGGGGGAGGTGTGGACGGGCCCGGGGGTCGCCACGCGGGCGCGTGCCCGGATTCGCCCGAACGGGTCCGGGGAGGGGTGGGCGATTGATTGAGTTACGCAATGAGATGGTAAAGTGCCCTGCATGTCCGCATCCCCGCTCCCCGACGTCCCCCCCTCCGCGGAAGTGGCCGAGATCGAACGCGCGCTCCACCGCATCACGTATCTGAGCAGGAGCGCCCGGCAGCACGAGCGGCTGATGGCCCTGGCGGGTGTGCCACTGGACCGGGCCGCCGTCGCGCTGCTGCGGCAGATGGCCGACACCGAGCCGATGCGGCCGGGGGAGCTGGCGGCTCGGCTGGGGGTCGAGGCGTCGCATGTCACGCGTACGGTGCAGCAGTTGCAGAAGTCGGGGCATGTGAGCCGGGTTCCGGACCCGGACGACCGGCGGGCTCAGCGGATCGAGCTGACGGATGCGGGGCGGGAGGCCATCCGGCGGGTCCGGGAGACGGGGATCCGGGGGATGCAGGTGGCGTTGGCGGACTGGTCGGCGGAGGACCTGCGGCAGCTGGCGGCGCTGTTCCACCGCATGGTCGACGACTTTCTCGCCCACGCGGCCGACGACGAGACGGAGCCCGCGGGAACCGCGTGAGCCGTTCCGCTGTATCGCAGCGTGCGAGACATGCCACCCTCCCGGCCCACCCGTGCCGCTGGGTCGCATCGTGCGGGGACGCGGGAGTGGGGTGGGGCTACTGTGCGGTAATGTCGCGCGGCAGGCTATTCGGAGGAGGAACCGTGTCACGGTCCGAACGTTCGCCCCTGGTGCTTGCCGGGTTGTTGGCCGTCGCGGGGAGCGCGCATTTCGCCGTGCCCCGGCAGTTCGATCACATCGTGCCGCGCTCCCTGCCCGGGTCGCCCCGCGCCTGGACCTATGCGAGCGGTGCCGTCGAACTCGCGCTCGCCGCCGGGCTCACGCTGCCCCGGACCCGCAGGGCCGCCGCGCTCGCCTCGGCTGCCTTCTTCGTCGGCGTGTTCCCCGCCAACGTGAAGATGGCCGCCGACTGGCGCCACCGCCCCGCCCCGCAGAAGGCCGCCGCCCTCGGCCGGCTGCCGCTGCAGATACCGCTGGTGCTGTGGGCGCGCGGCATCGCCAAGGGCGCGGAGGGCCGGTCGTGAGCGGGCGCGTGGAGAAGGGCGACACGGTCGAGGACTTCGCCCTCCCGGACGAGACCGGCACCGTGCGCCGGCTGTCGGAGCTGCTCACCGAGGGCACCGTGGTGCTGTTCTTCTACCCGGC
This sequence comes from Streptomyces sp. NRRL WC-3626, assembly GCF_000718785.1. Classification (GTDB taxonomy): domain Bacteria; phylum Actinomycetota; class Actinomycetes; order Streptomycetales; family Streptomycetaceae; genus Streptomyces; species Streptomyces edwardsiae. Next base: position 11,418 of record NZ_JOCA01000034.1, read on the forward strand.
CGCCCTGACCGCCGGCTGCACCGCGCAGGCCTGCCACTTCCGCGACCTCGCCGCCGAGTTCGCCGCCGTCGGCGCCCGGCCGGTCGGCATCAGCGGCGACGCCGTCGAACGGCAGGCGGAGTTCGCCGGCCGGCACACCCTCGGCATGCCCCTGCTGTCCGACCCCGACGGCACGGTCCGCGAGCGGTTCGGGGTGAAGCGCGGGATCACCCTGGCGCCGACGAAACGGGCCACGTTCGTCATCGGCCAGGACCGCACCGTCCTGGAGGTCGTCCGCAGCGAGCTGAGGATGAACGCCCACGCCGACCGGGCGCTGGCGGCGCTGCGCGCGTAGGACACCCGGGCGGACCGGCGTGCTTGATACAAGCCCGTAATGGGACGATATTGGATAAATGGATGAGGCCTCCGTCGCGGTCATCGTCGATGCTCGCGGCATCGTGACGGGGTGGAGCAGTGGCGCCCGGCTGTTGACCGGTTACCCGGCCGAGGAGGCCGTAGGCCGGGCCGTACGGTCGTTCCTTGCCGAAGAGACGCCGTCCGGTGCCGTGCCCGTGCCGTCCGGGCCCGTCATGCTGAGTCACCGCGACGGCCACCACGTGCCGGCCCGGCTGACGGTCCGTATCCTGCTGGGCGCCGGGGGCACCCCGACCGGACACCTGATCACCGCCGAGTCGCCCGACGAGGCGCGGATCTCGCTGGCCGCGCGGGCGTTCGAGCAGGCATCCCTGGCGATCTCGGTCGTCGACACCGACCAGCGCTACCTCCTGCTCAACGACACAGCCGGCCGGCTGCTGGGTGAGCCGAAGGAGGACCTCGTCGGACGGTCCTGCCTGGAACCCGTGGACGACGACGAGTACAACCGCGGCCTGGGCCGTCAGCTGCGTCGGGTCGCCGAGACAGGCGAGTCCCTGCACTACGAGATCCACAACCGGGCACCCTCCCAGTCCCGCGCGCACGCCTGGAACATGGAGATGTGGCCGGTCACCGCCCCTTCCGGAGAGTTCGTGGGCACCGCTCTCGCGGCGTACGACAGCACCGCATCGCACCGGGCCCGACGGCGGCTGGCGCTGCTGAACGAAGCCGCGACCGCCATCGGCACCACCCTGGACGTCGTCCGCACCGCTGAAGAACTCGTGCGGGTCCTGGTGCCGGCGGTCTCCGACTTCGCCGCCGTCGACCTGCTCGACTGGGTCCTCGACGCCGACGAGCCCTTGCCCCGGGCAGACTCCGGGGTCATGTTGCGCCGGGTGGCGCACGCCTCCACCACCGGGGGCGGTCCCGAGGCAGTCGTGCGCCTCGGTCAGACGGACTTCTACCCGCCCTACTCCCCGCCCGCGAGGGCACTGCGGGAGCGCAGGGCCGTGCTCGCCCACGTCGGTGAGCCGGATTTCGACCGCTGGATGGTCGAACGCGGTGCTGTCGCCCTGGCCACGCGTATCCACTCCCTGCTGGCCGTGCCGCTGCGCGCCCGCGGCACCACGCTCGGCGTCGCGGTCGCCGTGCGCAACGTCCACCCCGAGGGATACGCCGACGACGACGCCGCACTCGCCGAGGAACTCGCCAGCCGCGCCGCCGTCTGTGTCGACAACGCCCGCCGCTTCGCCCGCGAACGCGCCACCGCACTGGCCCTCCAGCACAGCCTGCTGCCCCAGGACCTGCCCGGACAGGCCGCCGTCGAGGTGGCCCACCGCTATCTGCCCTCCGCGTCCGCGGCAGGCATCGGCGGCGACTGGTTCGACGTCATCCCGCTGGCCGGCAGCCGGGTCGCCCTGGTCGTCGGGGACGTCGTGGGCCACGGCATCCCCTCCACGGCCACCATGGGCCGGCTCTGCACGGCCGTGCGCACCCTCGCCGACGTGGACCTCCCGCCCGACGAACTCCTCACCCACCTCGACGACCTGGTCACCCATCTCGCCGCCGGCGACCGCGTGGACGTCGCGGAACTCGGTTCCACCTGCCAGTACGCCGTCTACGACCCGGTCTCCCGCATGCTGACCGTCGCCTCCGCGGGCCATCCCGCGCCGGCCCTCGTGCTGCCCGACGGGACGTGCCGGCTCATCCGGGTGAACGCGGGGCCGCCGCTGGGCGTCGGAGGGCTGCCGTTCGAGGCGACGGAGATCCGGCTGCCCGAGGGCTCCGTCGTCGCCCTCTACACCGACGGACTGATCGGGGACCGCGACCGCGACATCGACCAGGCCACCGACGAGCTGTGCCGCGCCCTGTCGGTGCGCGCCGACTCCCTGGAGTCGCTGTGCGACGGCGTGCTGAAGGACGTACTGCCGTCGGAGCCGGGTGACGATGTGGCGCTGCTGCTGGCCCGCACGCGGGCGCTGGGCGCGGGCCAGGTCGTCACCACGGACGTGCCGCCCGACCCGGAGGAGGTGGCGGCCGCCCGGGTGTGGGCCGGGGAGCGGCTGGCCGCGTGGGGGCTGGACGAGATCGCCTTCATCACCGAACTCGTCGTGAGCGAGCTCGTCACCAACGCGATCCGCTACGGAGTGCCCCCGATCGAGCTGCGCCTGATCCGCGACCGCACCCTGATCTGCGAGGTCTCCGACGCCAGCTCCACCTCACCGCATCTGCGCCGCGCCCACGCCTTCGACGAGGGCGGCCGCGGCCTGCTCCTGGTGGCCCAGCTCACCCAGCGCTGGGGCAGCCGCCAGACCGACCGGGGCAAGACGATCTGGGCGGAGCAGCCCCTGCCGGCCTGACGCCCGCCTCCTGCGCCGCCCCTCCCGGCCGCCCGGGGCGCGGACCGAGCGGACCCCATGGATCCGCGCGACGGAGCGGGGCTCCGCGCCCCGCCGCCCCGGGGCTTACCGGTCCGTTCGAAGCCCCGCTCGCCGTGGTGGTCCCGCGACCGCTCCCGTCCGCCCGCCGTCCCGCTCCCTCCGTGCGCGGGGCACCGGGGACCCGGCGGGGCGGTCAGAACTCCTCGTGGACCTCCGGGTCCCCGCCGATGCGCCGGTGTGCCCGGTCGGCGATGGTGCGCATCTGCGCGGCGTCCAGTTCGAAGCCGAAGACGTCGAGGTTCGACCGCTGCCGGCCCGGATCGGACGACTTCGGCACCGGGAGCGCGCCCAGCTGGATGTGCCAGCGCAGTACCGCCTGGGCCGGGGTCACCCCGTGCGCCTCCGCGACGGCGGCCACCGCCAGGTCGTCCAGCAGCGTCGAGCCGCGGCCGAGCGGGCTCCAGCTCTCGATGAGCACCCCCTTGTCCTCGTGGTGGGCGCGCAGCTCCTCCTGCGGGAAGAACGGGTGCAGCTCGACCTGGTTGACCGAGGGCAGCACCCCGGTCTCCTTCTCCAGCCGCTCGATGTGCGCGGGCGTGAAGTTGGAGACGCCGATGGACCGTACGAGACCGTCCTCCCGCAGTTTGATCATGGCCTTCCAGGAGTCGGCGTACTTGCCGACGCGGGGCAGCGGCCAGTGGATGAGATACAGGTCGACGTAGTCCAGGCCGAGCCGGGCGCGGGACTCCTCGAAGGAGGCGAGGGTCTCCTCGTAGCCGTGGTGCCGGCCCGGGAGCTTCGTCGTCACGACGATCTCCTCGCGCGGGACACCGGTCCTGGCCACGGCACGGCCGACACCGGTCTCGTTGCGGTAGTTGGCCGCCGTGTCGACGAGCCGGTAGCCCATCTCCAGGGCCTCGGCCACCGAGCGCTCCGCCTCGGCGTCGTCCATCGGCCAGGTGCCCAGGCCCAGGGCGGGGATCGTGGTGCCGTCGTTGAGGGTGTGGCTCGGGATGCCGCTCACCGGAATGCCTTCCCGTCGGGGGGTGTCGTCCTCCCAGAGTCGGTGACGAGGGGGTCAATGATCAACCGGGCGGGTACGGAAGCGGGGGGACCGACCGACCAATTGGGGAGCGCATGCCGACGGACAGGAACAGCACGACACCGGACGTACGCCCGGTCGCCGGGCACATAGGCGCCGAGATCCACGGGGTCGACCTCGCCGGTGACCTCGACGAGACGGTGATCGCCCGGATCCGGGCGGCGGTACTGCGCTGGAAGGTGGTGTTCTTCCGCGGTCAGCGCCTCGACCACGCCGGCCATGTCGCGCTGGCCCGCCGGTTCGGCGAACCCGTCGTACTGCCCCGGCGCGGAAAGGCCTCCCCGCCGGACTTCCCCGAGATCGAGACCACGGCCGACCGGCTGGAACTCGGCGGACGGTTCGGCATGGAGCACGACGAGTGGCTGCGGCGCCGCCGCCACACCCTGCTGCGCGGCTGGCACTGCGACCACGGCGCCCGCGTCGACCCGCCCGCCGCGACAATCCTGCGCGCCGAGACCGTCCCGCCGTACGGCGGCGACACCACCTGGGCCAATCTGGCCGCCGCGTACGCCGGACTGTCCGCCCCGGTGCGGGCGTTCGCCGACGGGCTGCGTGCCGAGCACCGGCTCGGTGTCGGCTACCAGCCGCGCTCCGGCGACGACGCCTATGTGCGCCATCTGCTGGACCACCAGACCGCCTCCGAGCACCCCCTGGTCCGCGTCCACCCGGAGACGGGGGAGAGGGTGCTGTTCGTCAACGGCTACTACGTCGAGCAGATCAGCGGCCTGTCCCGCCCCGAGAGCGCGGCCGTCCTGGAGATGCTCCTCGAGCAGGCCACCCGGCCCGAGTACACCGTGCGGTTCCGCTGGGAGCCGGGCAGTGTCGCCTTCTGGGACAACCGGGCCACCATCCACCTGGCCCCCGGCGACACCGCGCACCTCGACCACCCGCGCACCATGCACCGGGTGATGCTCGCCGGGGACGTCCCGGCCGGTGTGGACGGCCGGCCGTCCACACCGCTCACCGGCACCGCGCCGGGCCGCTGGTAGCTCACCTCAGGGGGATGGTCACCTCGTCCTCGACCGGCGGGTCGATCTCCTGCGCGCGCAGACCGGTGGCCGCGTGGCAGCGCAGCCGGACCGCGTCCGGGCTCACGTCCAGCCGCAGGAAGCACTTGAAGAACGGCGGGCTGTAGGTGGCCGAACCCGGCGAGAACAGCGACGCGTACGCCTTGCGCACCGGCAGCCGCAGCCGCCTGCCCCGGTCGGGCCGGCGGCCGGTGCCGAGCAGCCCGGCGACCAGCCGCATCCGGCGGGTGACCCGGGGCGGCGCGCCCGGCGTGCGGGTGGGTCCGATGCCGAGGCGTTCGGCGATCACGGCCATCGCCTCGGCCTCGGTGAGGGAGAAGAAGCGGCGCAGCCGCAGCCGGCGCCCGTAGAGCGCGCTGTAGAAGGCCAGGGAGTCGCCGCGCAGCGGATAGCAGCGGAAGTCCCGCTCCGTGACGCCGGCGACGTCCACCCGGGGGATGGTGTGCGTGGCGTGCGTGAACGCCCCGCCGCCGCCCGCCACCACGTACTGCAGGATGCGCCCGTCGTCGAGGCGCACCGGGTAGCGCTGGTAGTTGTGGATGTCGCCGCCGATCGCCGCCACGTAGTGGTGCGCGGGGTCGCGGACGATGTCGTCGACGGTGCCGCCGCCCTCGATCGGGCACGGGTGGTGCGCGCCGTCCACGTACAGGGGCGAGCCCGTGACGAGGATCTTCGGGCGCGGCCCACGGGAGACCTCCCGCAGCCACGCGCCCTGTTCGGCGTCGAGCGTGCCCAGCAGCCCCGTGTCGATGCCGACGATCCGTACCGGCCCGGCGTCGACGGCCCAGTACGGCCCCGGCTGCACGGCCTGCTGCCCGGGCGCGGACCGCAGCTTGCGTGCCTCGTCCAGGCGCCCGCCGTCCCCGGCGCGCGGCCGGTGCCACAGCAGGGAGCGCAGCCAGGCGCGGGTGAGGGGGCGCGGCCGGGGCGCGGGCGGCAGCGGCGGGGCGTCGTCGCAGAAGACCCGCATGAAGGCGCCGAGGTCCTCGTACCAGTCGTGGTTGCCCGGTATCGCGTAGATCGGGGCCGGGTAGTCCCGGTACGGGCGGAAGAACTTGGCGTCGTAGTCGTCGGCGCCGCCCACCGGGTAGATCACGTCGCTGGCCAGCACGGCGAAGGCGGTGTCCCGACCCGCCTCCAGCAGCCCCGGCACCACCGCGTACTGCGGCTCGCCGCCCTCGCCCGTGTCACCGATCACCAGGAACGAGAACCGGTCGGGATCGTCGCGCCGGATCACCTTGTCCGCGGGCGCTCCGGCCGCCTCCCGCCGGGCCACCCAGCGGCTGCGGGTGCCGCCCGTGGGGTCGCCGAACCAGGAGGCCAGCACCCCGTTGCGGGCGGCCCACAGCATGCGCGGGTCGAGCCAGGAGATCTTCTCGACGTCGTTCGGCATCAGCCGCCGGTACGCACCGCGTTCAGCGGCGCCCCAGCCGGCGCCTGCGGCGGTGTCACGTGAGGATTCGGGCACCGGTGCACGGTAACAACCGGGCGGCGCGCGGCCGCAGAGCGGGGTGCCGGCGAATCCCCGCCGTACGGCCTTGAGTTGGGGGTGCCGGTCAGAAGGTGCGCGCCAACAGGTCCAGCAGCGCCGCCCAGTGACGCTCGTCCGCCTCCTTGTCGTACGCGGCCGTGTCGGACTGGGTGTAGCCGTGCCCCGCCCCCGGATACACCTCGCAGCGGTGCCGTACACCCGCCTCGGTCAGCGCCCGCTCCAGCCGCTCGATCTGCTCCTGCGGCAGCGAGTGGTCCCGGTCGGCGTGGCCGAAGTACACCTCGGCGGTGATCCGTCCGGCCACCAGGTGCGGGCTGTCCGGGGTGTCCGTCGCCAGCCGGCCCCCGTGGAACCCGGCCGCGGCCGCCACCCGCTGTGGGTAGGTCCCGGCGGTGCGCAGGGAGAGGGCCGCGCCCATGCAGTAACCGGTCACGGCCACCGGCCCGTCCGCCACCGCCGGGCACGCCGCCAGCCGGCGCAGATACGCGTCGGCGTCCCGCATCGCCCGCTCCGGCGTCAGCTGCCGCATGACCGGCCGCAGCCGCTCGAAGATCTCCGGCCGCGACCCCGGGTCGATGAACGCGGGCAGTTCGACCACCGGGGCGCGCCCGTGCCGGTAGAACAGGTTCGGCACCAGGACCGCGTAACCGGCCCCGGCCAGCCGGTCCGCCATCTCCCGAAGCCGCGGCCGCAGTCCGAAGGCGTCCATGTAGAACAGCACCCCCGGCCGGGGACCCCCGTCGGCGGGATGCGCCAGATACGCGTCGGCGGTGCCCTCCCCGGTGGGGATGTCGACGGTCGTTCCCTGTACGGCGGTCATGGCGGCGCTGCCTCTCGACGGGGTGGGGATCATCCCCATCCTCACACGGCCGCCGGTGCCCTCATTCGAACCGGGTGACGTCCCCGGCGCCCCTGCGCACGATCTCCGCCTCGCCGTCCGAGAAGTCGATCACCGTGGTCGGTTCGGTGCCGCAGTCGCCGGAGTCGAGCACCGCGTCGACCTGGTGGTCGAGCAGATCCTTGATCTCCCAGCCCTGCGTCATCGGTTCCTCCTCGCCGGGCAGCAGCAGCGTGCTGGACAGCAGCGGCTCACCCAGCTCCGCCAGCAGCGCCTGGGTGACCACGTGGTCCGGGATGCGCACGCCGACCGTCTTCTTCTTCGGGTGCAGCAGCATGCGCGGCACCTCCTTCGTCGCCGGCAGGATGAACGTGTAGCTGCCCGGGGTCGACGCCTTCACCGCCCGGAACACGTCGTTGTCGATCCGTACGAACTGGCCGAGCTGCGCGAAGTCCCGGCACACCAGGGTGAAGTGATGCCGGTCGTCCAGCTTGCGGATCGTACGGATCCGGTCGATGCCGGACCGGCTGCCCAGACGGCAGCCGAGCGCGTAGCAGGAGTCCGTCGGATACGCGATCAGGGCGTCGGAGCGGATGCTCTCGGCGACCTGCGTGATGGTGCGCGGCTGGGGGTTGTCGGGGTGCACATCGAAGTACTTCGCCATTCACCGAGCTTATGCCGCCCGCGGACGGGCACCGCGCACGCCGGTCCGGCGGCCGGGTGCGCGGACGTGCCGGGATGAGCCGCGCGCACGGGTGGGGTAACGTCCCCGGCCTGGGCCGGGACGACGGACGGACGACGAGCGGACGACGAGCGGACGAGGGGAAGGCCGAGGTGGCAGGCCGTAGCGACGGAATCCGGCGGACACCGGAGACGGCCGGGGAGCATCCGGCGTGGGCGCGGGAACTGCTGGAGCATCTGCGTCCGGCGGGCCGTGACGTCCGCCGGGTCGTCGACTGGCTCGCCGCCACCGTACGCGCGGAGGTCTCCCTCCAGGACGCCGCCGGCACCCTGCTCGCCGGCACGCGGCTGCCGCTGCAGGAGTCCCTGGCCGCCGGGCTCCGTTCCGGCCGGATCGCCTCCGCCGCCTGGGAGGGGGAGGGGCGCCATCTGCGCCTGGTGAGGATCGGGCACCTCGCGCCGGCCCGCGTGCTGGCCGTCTCCCGCGAGGACCCCTTCGACCGGCACACCTCCGACGTCGTCACGCACACCGCCCAGGTGATCGAACTCCTGCTGACCGCAGACGAGACCGTGGCCGCCGGACAGCGGCTCCGCCGCGCCACCGCCGACCTGCGCCTGGCGATCCTCCAGCTGCTGATGGTGGAGGACACCGTCGCCGCCCGCCGGGTCGCCGCCGGGCTCTGGCCCGGACTGCTCGACGCCGACACGGCCTGCGTTTACGTCATCGAGTCCGCGCCCGCCCTGCGCGACCGGCTCGCGGCCGAGTGCCTGGGCACCACCCGCGAGGAGGCGCTCGTCGTGCGCTGCCCCGCGATGGACGGGCACGTGATCGTCGTCAGCCCCCGCGAGGCCACCGCGGGCGAACTGCGGTCCCTGGTCGAACGGCACCCGGACACCTTCCTCGGCGGCAGCGTGTGGCAGAGCCTCGCCCGCACCGCCACCGCGTACGGGCAGGCCGTCAGCGCCCTGGCGGTGGCCCGCTTCCGCGCCGACAAGACGGCCGTGTACGCCGAACGCACCCACCCCGAACGGCTGATGGACCCCGTCGCGCTGCGCGGCTGGGCGGGCCGGGTACTGCGCCCGCTGGACGCGCTGCCGCACCACACCCGCGCCGAACTCCTCGCCACCACCCGGCTCGGCCTGGAGTTCACCGCCGTCAACACCGCCAAGATCCTCGGCGTCAGCCGCAACACCGTGCGCGCCCGCATGGAACGCGTCGAGACCATGCTCGGCGTCGACTTCGACGACGTCACCGCCCGCGCCGTCGTCCACCTGGCACTGCACACCCAGATCAACCTCCTCGACGGGCAGACGGCCGGTGACCCCGGCGCCCCCTCCCCGGGCCTCACCAAACTGCTGGCCGGCCCCGCCGTCGGCGGCTGGGCGCGGGAGCTGCTGGGCCGCCTCGACCGGGACACCCGCGACGTACGCCGCACCCTGCGCACCTGGATCGCCGCGGGCGGCAACGCCGAACGGGCCGCGCAGACCCTGGGCGTGCACGCCCAGACCGTGCGCGAGCACGTACGCAGCGCCGAACCGGTCCTGGAACGCCAGCTGCTGGCCACCGGGACCGACCTGTACGAGGTCGCGCTCGCCCATCTCGCGGCCGGTGACCTGGAACAGCCGGTGATCGCGGGCGGGTAAACCGGGTGTTTCGGACTCGGTTGTGCACGGATGAGCCCTCCGGCGGCCGCAGCGGGCATCGGTGCGGTACACAGGCCGCCGCCACTGCGAATAGTTTCGGACCACGCGGGGGCACGACCGGAACGGGGGACCGGTCGGGGCCCCCGCGCCTTCGCGCCGCGCTGTACCGCTTCCGCCCCGTCCGGCCGTCCCAGGTCGCCGCCCGCGCCGACGCGCGGCAGCATGACGATCGTACGGACGCCACCGGCGGGACGCCGAGCAGCGCAAGGAGCCCACGATCATGACGGACGTTTCGAGCCGGGGCCCCGCTCCGGGTGACGACCGCGAGGTACTCACCAACCGGCAGGGCCATCCGGTCTACGACAACCAGAACCAGCGGACCGTCGGCTCCCGGGGCCCGGCCACGCTGGAGAACTATCAGTTCCTGGAGAAGATCAGCCACTTCGACCGGGAACGCATCCCCGAACGGGTCGTGCACGCGCGCGGGGTCACCGCCTACGGCTACTTCGAGGCGTACGGGAAGTGGGGCGACGAGCCCGTCTCCCGCTACACGCGGGCCAGACTCTTCCAGGAGCGGGGCCACCGCACGGACCTGGCCGTCCGCTTCTCCACCGTCATCGGCGGACGCGACTCCTCCGAGGCCGCCCGCGACCCCCGCGGCTTCGCGGTGAAGTTCTACACCGAGGACGGCAACTGGGACCTCGTCGGCAACAACCTGGCCGTGTTCTTCATCCGGGACGCCATCAAGTTCCCCGACGTCATCCACGCCCTCAAGCCGGACCCGGTCACCTTCGAGCAACAGCCGCGCCGCATCTTCGACTTCATGTCGCAGACACCGGAGTCGCTGCACATGCTGGTCAACCTGTTCAGCCCGCGCGGCATCCCGGCGGACTACCGCCACATGCAGGGCTTCGGCGTGAACACGTACAAGTGGATCAACGCCGAGGGCGAGACCAAGCTGGTCAAGTACCACTGGATGCCCAAGCAGGGCGTGCGCAGCATGACCGAGGAGGACGCGGCCAACATCCAGGCCGACGGACTCGGCCACGCCACCAAGGACCTGTACGAGGCGGTGGCACGCGGCGACCACCCGGAGTGGGAACTGCTGGTCCAGATGATGGACGACCACGACCACCCGGAGCTGGACTTCGACCCGCTGGACGACACCAAGGTCTGGCCCGAGCAGGACTTCCCGCCGAAGGCGGTGGGCCGCATGGTGCTGGACCGGATGCCGGACAACTACTTCGCCGAGAACGAGCAGATCTCCTTCGGCACCGGTGTCCTCGTCGACGGACTCGACTTCTCCGACGACAAGATGCTCGTCGGCCGGACCTTCTCCTACAGCGACACCCAGCGCCACCGGGTCGGCCCCAACTACCTTCAGCTGCCCGTCAACCACGCCAAGCACGCCCGGGTGCGCACCAACCAGCGCGACGGGCAGATGACCTACCACGTCGACGGCGCGGGCGAGAACCCGATCGTGAACTACGAGCCCTCGATCACCGGCGGTCTGCGCGAGGCCCAGTACCCGACGCACGACGAGCAGGGCCCGGAGATCAAGGGCCGGCTCACCCGGATGCGCATCGCGCGCACCAACGACTACCAGCAGGCGGGCCAGCGCTATCTCCTCCTGGAGGAGTGGGAGCGCGACGACCTGGTGAAGAACTTCACCGATCTGATCTCCCAGTGCGACCGGGCGGTCCAGGAGCGCATGGTCTGGCACTTCCTGCTGGCCGAGAACGACCTCGGCCGCCGTGTCGGCGAGGGCCTCGGCATCATGCCGGAGGACGTCGCCCATCTCGACGTCCTGCCCGGCCAGACCCTCACGGACGACGACCGCAAGCGGCTCGCGACCCTCGGCGACAACCCGCCGCGCGACGTCGGAGGGCTCACCATGACCCACTGCGTCCCCGACGAACGGCATGTGGTGACCCGCTGAGTCAGCGGGCCGACCGCGCCACCGCCAGCGCCTGCTCGGCGTAACCGCGGCCGAACAGCACGGCGTGCACCAGCAGCGGGAACAGCTGGTGCACGCCGACGCGTGTCCGCCACCCGCCGGCGAGTGGCGCCGCCTCCTGATAGCCGTCCAGGACCGCGTCCAGTTCCGGGCAGCCGAACAGGGCGAGCATCGCGAGGTCGGTCTCCCGGTGCCCGCCGTGGGCCGCCGGGTCGATCAGCCGGACGTGCCCGTCGGCGCCCCACAGCACATTGCCGTTCCACAGATCGCCGTGCAGCCGCGCGGGCGGCTCGGCCGGCCCGGCGAGCTCCGGCAGCCGCTCGCAGACCCGCTCGACCACACCCGCCTCACCGGCGGTGACGGTGCCGTCGTCGACCGCCGTCCGCAGATACGGCAGCACCCGGTGCTCGGCGTACCAGCCGGGCCAGTCGTCGCCGGTGACGTTGCGCATCGGGGCGAGCCCGATGTACGCCTCCACCGGCCCACCGGGCGGCGGAGCCCCGAACGCCGGCGCGCCGGCCGCGTGCAGGGCGGCCAGCTCCCGGCCGAACCGCAGCGCCGCCCGCCGCCCGGGGCGGCCCTCCATGACGCGGTCGACGACCATGCGGTGCGCGTCGTGGCCGTGCACCACCGGGATCCGTACCGCGTCCGCCGAGGCCAGCCAGCGCAGTCCGGCCGCCTCCGCGCGTACGGCGTCCGGGCCGTCGGCGCGCTTGACGACGACGACCCGGCCGTCGTCGAGCCGGACCTCGGTGAGCGCGCCGGACAGCGCCCGCACACCGCTGACCGTCCGTCCGGTGAAGCGGGCGGCCACCTCACCGTCGCGGGCGGCCGGACCGGGGGAGAGGCTCATGGGAGGACTCCTCATGTGCGTGGGCGCGGCCGGTCGCGCGGGACGGGTGAAATACCGGGGCCCGCCGATGCGAGGGAGCCGCGCCGGGGGACCAGTGGAAGCATGACGAGTTCATCGTTCCAGCGCACCCTCACCCTGCCCGCCACCCTGTGCGAACAGGCCGCCCAGCACCTGGAACAGGCCGCCCGGCGGACCGTGGACGGCGCCGGGATCCCGCTGAAGGCGTTCCGCGCGGCCGCCGACAGCGACTACACCCTGCCGGTGTCCGTGGTGGAGCAGGCGGCCGGCTGCCTCCTGGTCCTCGCCACCGAGACCGCCCAGACCGTACGGCCCTCGGCCCTGCGCACCGTCATCGGCGTCGCCCTGTGCCTGCGGGACGCCGTCCAGGCCGTGCGCCGTCCCGCGCTCACCACCCGTTTCTGGTGAGGATTCGCCGAATGGCCCCCGCGCCGAGGGGAACCCGGCGCACCGCCACCACCCACACCCCCAGGAGAAGCCCATGAGTCTGTTGCGTGTCCTCGGCCGCCCGATGCTGGCGTCGATGTTCGTCGCGGGCGGGCTGGATTCGGTCCGCCACCCGGAGAACGTGTCCCCGCTCGCCGAGCCCGTCGTACGGCCCATCACGGACCGCGTGCCGGTGCTGCCGGACCGCACCGAGGACTGCGTACGGCTCAGCGGTGCCGTCCAGGTCGTGGGCGGGCTGCTGCTGGCGACCGGGCGTATGTCGCGGCCGGCCGCGCTCGCGATCGCCGTCACGCTGGTGCCGACCACGCTGGCCGCGCATCGGTTCTGGGAGCTGGAGGATCCCGGTGAGCGGGCTCAGCAGCGCATCCACTTTCTGAAGAATCTGTCCATGCTGGGCGGGTTGCTGATCGCCGCGGACGACACGGGGGCGGCGCCGTCCGTGGTGTGGCGGAGCCGGCATGCCGCGCATGATCTGCGGCGGGACGCCCGTCTTGTGCGGCGGTCCGTGCGGGCCGGGGCGGGGCCCGCGGCGGTGGCCGGGCGGGTGCGGGCGAAGTTGTCCTGCTGACGGAGGTTTTCGGCCCCCGCCGCCCCTTCCCGTTCCCGTCTCCGGGGGGTTCCACCCCCGGGTCCCCCTTCGCGCGGTTCCGCGCGCCCCTTCGGACCCCGCCCCCTCAGACGTTGGCCCGGAACCAGTCGATCGTGCGGCGCAGGCCTTCCTCGGTGGCGACGTGGGGTTCCCAGCCGAGTTTGTCCCGGGCCAGTGTGATGTCGGGGCGGCGTACGGCGGGGTCGTCCACCGGGCGGTCGATGTAACGGATCTCCGAGCGGGAACCGGCCAGCGCGATGACGAGGCGGGCCAGGCCCAGCATGGTGATCTCGCTCGCGCCGCCGATGTTGACGGGGCCGCGCATGCCGTGCGCGGCCGCCGCGAGGACGGCGGAGACCGTGTCGTCGATGTAGCACAGCGAGCGGGTCTGCAGGCCGTCACCGGTCACGGTGAGGGGTTCGCCGGCCAGGGCCTGCCGGACGAACGTCGAAACGGCGCGGCCGTCGTCGCCGCGCATCCCGGGGCCGTAGGTGTTGAACAGCCGTACGACGCAGGTGTCCGTGCCGAGGGTCTCCGCGTGGGCCGTGGTCAGTGCCTCGGCGAAGCGCTTGGCCTCGTCGTGGGCACTGCGCGGGCCGACCGGGTCGACATCGCCCCGGTACCGCTCGTCCTGCGGGCTGTGCCGCGGGGCGCCGTAGACGCCCGAGGCCGAGGCGAGCACGAAGCGGGCGTCGGCGCGGTGGGCCAGCCGCAGGGCGTTGCGCGTGCCGAGACTGCCCGTGTCCAGGGTGTGCAGCGGCAGCCGCAGACAGTCCGCGGGGGACGAGGGGGAGGCGAAGTGCAGCACCAGGTCGGCCGGCCGGTCGACGGGCAACTCCTCGGCCACATCGGCCCGTACGAACGTGAACCCGGGACGCCCACGCAGCGCCGCGACATTCTCCGCCCGTCCGGTGCTGAGATCGTCGACACAGGTCACGTCGGCACCGGCGTCCAGCAGCACGGCACACAACCGGGACCCGACGAAGCCGCCCCCGCCGGTGACGACGACATGCCCCCACTTCCGAGATATGACCCTGCTCATACCCTCACCCTGCCCCGCTCCCCGCCTCCCGGCACGACCGTGTACTGCATCCCGGTGAACCGTTCCGCGCCTTCCGCGCTCCGCGCCCACCCGCAGGTTGAAGAAGTGACCAAATCAAGTACGGGAAAAGTGGCGTGAATTGTCCGTTATGGGTGAGTCTGAAGGGGACGGAAAAACCACCACGTCTCTGGGAGATGGTGTCATGCGTCCCGACGAGAACGTCATCGAGGAACTCACCGCGCTCCGCAGCACCGACCTCGACGCCGCACTCGACCCGGCGGAAACCGAAGGCGTCTACCGTGACAGCCGCGAATGCGCGGCCCTCGCGGCCGTCGCCGGCGGCGGAGCCGCCCTGCTGTCGCCCCCCACCCCGCGTCCGAAGAAGGGCTGACCGGAGCGACAGGAGCAAGTGACATGGAGCAGTCAGGCACTTCGACCCGATTGCAGGCCGCGGTGCAGGACCTCGCTTCCGGTGTGGTCTCCGTCCTCCGGGACGGGGACCACACCCGTGCGGTCCTCCCGGCGGGGACCGCGGAAGCGGGAGACCTCGCACTCGCCGCCGTACGGGTGCTCGGCGCGGACGCGGTGCTGCCGGGCCTGCTGTCCGGCGCCACCTCCGACCCGGCCGAAGTGGCCGTCTTCCGCAAGGCGGTCGAGGCGTACCCGCCCCGCTCGGACGCGGCGCCCACCGTCCGCTGGAGCCACTGGGGCATGGCACGTGCCCTGCGACGGCTCGACCCCAACTCCTCCTCCGGCCCGCCGGACGAGCCGGACACCCGCTGGCTCGACGACGCGAGCTGGCAGACCCTCACCCATCAGCTCGCCGTCCTCGCCCCGCTCGCCCTGCCCGGCGAGAGCTGCGCGGTGTCCCGCCTGGCCGCGCGCCGCCCGGTCGACGTGGCCCGCGGTTTCGTCCGGGCCGTGCGCCGAAGGGACTGGCGGCAGGCGGCCGGCGCCGGCCGCTGGCTGACCCTGCTGCCCGGTGTCCCGGACACCCTCGGCCTGGAATCCGGCCTGGACTTCGTGGAGTTGATGGGCGGCCAGGACCCCATGGTCACGCTCCAGGTACGGGCGGCCCGGCTCACCCGGACCGGGACGCTCGTGTGAGCGCCCCCGGCACCGGGGACGTCCGGCGGATCGCCGAGGACGCCCTCGCCTGGGTGAGCGCCCACCGGGGCGGCTTCGCCCTCGGCGAGGACGCGCTGGCGGTCGACGGCCGGGTCGACGGCACCTGGAAACCCCTCGGCGAACTGGCCCGCGTCTGCGCGACGGTGAGACACCGCACCGACCCCGCGGACCCCCTGCACGACCGCGCGGGCGCGCTCTTGGACTTCGCCTGGCAACAGACGGACGGGGGCGAGCTGTTCGCGCAGCTGCAACGGCTGGAGCCCTTCGCCACCTACCCGTTGGAGATCTACGCGGCCCTCGCCTCTGCCGGCCACCGCCACACCGGCTTCGAGCAGGCCGCCGCCGTGGTCGCCCGCACCCGCGGCTGGCGGCTCACCGAGCAGCACCCGACCCGGCGGCTCGGCGTCCTGATGGCCGAGGAGAGCACCGGTGTCCACCGCCCCGGCCAGGCGCCGCCCGTGCTGCCGCGCACCTGGCTCGGCGGACTGCCCGAACCCTGGACCTTCGAACGCCCCGCCGGATACGCCCTCACGCACGTCGTCTTCCACCTCACCGACTGGGGACGCTCCGACGGCGCCCTCCCGGCGGACCTCGCCGGCTATCTCGCCGACTGGCTGCCGCCCTGGCTGGACACCTGCCTGGACGCCGGCATGTGGGACCTGAGCGCCGAGTTGCTGGCCGTCGCCGCCACCCTGCCCCGCCCCCTCGACGGCATCGTCCCGCCCGACGCCTGGCAGCGGCTGAGAACGGAACAGGCGCCCTCCGGCGCGATCCGGGAAGAAGGCCGCGACGACGAAGGCGCTGAAGTCGCCGACCCCGAGCGGCACTTCGCCCATCACTACCACTCCACCCTGCTGGCCGCCTTCGCGGCCGTCCTCACCCTCGCGCGCCCGGCGGGCGCACCCGCCGGCACCGGACCGCGGCACGGCCGACAAGGAGCGCCGGCATGACCGACACCCGCCTGATCCACCAAGTCGGAGCCGGTGCCCTGGAATGGCTCTGGGCCCACCGCGAAGGCTTCCGGCTGGAACCCGACGCGGACCCGGAGACCGGCTTCCTGGAACGCTTCAAACCCGTCGGTGAACTCGCCCTGATCTGCTCCGTGCTGTTCCGCGAGGGCGTCGCCGGGTCCCGCCAGGCCGAACTGGCCCGCCGGCTGATCGACCACGCGTGGCGCGACGCCCTGGATGGCGGCAGCATGCTGGTGCGCGGACAGCGGACGGAGCCGCTCTCACCCATACCGTTCGAGGTGTATCTGCCGTTCCGCGAACTCGGTTACAGCCAGCCCGAGATGGAGCGCGCCGTCGTCCTCAACCACCGCCTCGACAGCTGGCGGGCGTTCGAGACGTCCCCCACCCGCCGGCTCGCGCTCTCCGCGTTCCAGCGCCGCTTCGGACTCACCCCCCGGCCCTCCGAGGCCGAGGCCCTGCGCCCGACCTGGCTGGCCCGCACCCCCGAACCCTGGACCGTCGAGGGGCATATCGCCTACGACATCACCCACTGCGTGTTCCATCTGACCGACTGGGGCGAGAACCCCGGCGGACTGCCCCCCGGCCTCGCCGACTACGTCGCCACCTGGCTGCCGGCCTGGATCGACGACTGGCTCGACCTCGAACGCTGGGACCTGCTCGGCGAACTCCTCGTCGTCGACGCCTGCCTGCCCCGCCCCACCCTGGACGAGCCGGCCTGGCGGGCCTTCGCCGCCGTACAGCGGCCGGACGGTGCCGTGCCCGCGATCCGGGCCATGCCGGAGGGCGACGAGCAGGAGGTGTTCGACATCGTCTACCACTCGACCCTGGTCGCCGCCTTCGCCTCCGTCCTGGCCACCTCCCGCGCCCTCACCGAACTGGCCCGCGCCTCATGACGACGACCTACCGCGCCCCCTGGCCCGGCCTGCCGCCCGACGCGGAGCCGCCCGCACACCGCCCGGAGCCGCACGCCGACGAGCGCCTCCACGAGCGGCTCGGTGACGCCGTCGCCGCGGTGGACGCGCCCGACACCGTCTTCGCCGTGTCCCGGCACGGCCGGCGCACCGTACGCACCGGCGGCACCGCCCCGCCCCCGCCGTACCCTCGCGAGACCCTGCGCTACGAGATCGGCTCGGCCGGCAAGACGTTCACCGGACTGCTGCTCGCCCGGCTGATGGACGAGGGCCTGCTCACCGGCGGGGAGCCGGCCCGCGCCCTCCTGGACGGCGGCCGGCCCACCGGACCGGAGCCGGTGACCCTCGTCCATCTGATCACCCACACCTCCGGACTGCCCCGCCTCCCGCCCGACTTCTACGCCCGCGCCCTGCCCGCCCGGCGCACCAACCCCTACGCCCGCTACCCCGGGGCGCGCGTCGTCGACGCGTTCCTGCGCCACCGCCCCCGGCGCCGGCCCGGCACCCGCTGGCGCTACTCCAACTTCGGTGTCGCCGTGCTCGGGCACGCCCTGGCCGCCGCGACCGGCACCCCATGGCCCGACCTGATCACCGGCGAGCTGCTCGGCCCCCTCGGACTGGGCGACACCGCCCTGCGGGCCGAGCGGGGGCGCGACGCCACCGGGCACACCAGGGACGGCCGTACCGCCGTCCCCGCCTTCGACGCGGGCGGATTCCCGGCGGCCGGCGCCCTGCGCGCCACCCCGCACGACCTGCTCACCTTCCTCGAGGCCCATCTCGACCCCGGGCGGTGCCCGCCGCTGGCCGGCGCACTGCACGCCGTACGCACCCCCGTGCTCCGCCGCGGACTCGGGCACCGGCACGTCCACACCGCCGCCTGGTTCCGGCACCCCATGGACGGCGGCCCCCTGTACTTCCACAGCGGGGCCACCCCCGGGCAGCAGGCCTTCCTCGGCTTCCGGCCCGACACCGGCACCGCCCTGGCCGCCGTGTGCGGCCGCCGCTACCGCGCCCACGACCCGTTCGTGACCACGGCGTACAACCTCCTCGCCGAGGAGTGACGGCCCGCGCACGCGAGAACGGCGCCGGCCCCCTCGGGACCGGCGCCGTAACCGTCAGGCCGTCACATCCGCTGCCACAGCGCCGGGGTGCTCGCGGGCGCCCACGCACCCTGGGCCTGGTGCGTCTGCAGGCACTGGTACCGCACCCCGTCCCGGGTCACCGTGGTACCCGCCTCGTAGACCTGGCCGGCGGTCCACGCCTGCGCGCCGTCCTCCTGCTGCTCGTCCGGAGTGGTCTGCGCGGCGGCGGCGGTCGTCAGGGTCAGCCCGAATTCACCGAGCATCGCGTTGACCGGCTGGTAGAACGTCGTACCGCCGCTCGTGCAGTTGCCGGACCCGCCCGAGGTGACACCCTGCGCCTGCGCGCCCGCCACGTACGGACCGCCGGAGTCGCCCGGCTCCGCGCACACCGTCGTCCGGGTCAGCCCGTCGACCCTGCCCTCGGGGTAGCTGACGCTGGCGTCGTGCTGCTCGATGGTCCCGCAGTGCCAGCCGGTGGTCGAGCCGGACCGGCACACCGACGCCCCGACCAGCGCCTCCGCCGAGCCGGTCACCTGAACCTCCTGGCCGTTCTGCGCCTTGACGTCCGGCGTCGGCGTCCACTGCTCGTCGGTGCCCACCCACGCCATGTCCACACCGGGGAACGTGGACGCCTGGAAGGTGCCCTGCGCGGTGCGGTCGTACCCGGTCGTGGTCGCCCCGGCCCTGCCGCAGTGACCGGCGGTCACGAAGCCGCCCTGCGCGCCCTTGGTGACGGAGAACCCGACGGAGCAGCGCGCCGCGTCGTCGATGTAGAAGGCGTCGCCGCCGGTGATGTCCTGCAGCAGCCGCGGCCGTACCGTCGTGATCCGGATGCCGACGTCCTCGCCCTCCAGGCCCGCGGCCTTCACGAACGCGGCCCCGGCCTCCTGGCTGGTCGCCTGCACCATGATCCGGTTCTTCGGCACGTCGACGTACCAGACGGGCGTTTCGGAGGTCTTGCCCCGCGCGGCCGCCGCGTCCAGTTCGGCTTTGGCCGCCTTGAGACCGGTCAGCGTCCGGGTCACCACCTTGGCCGTGGCGCCCTGCGCCTCGATGGCGGCCGTGTCGCCGGCGTCGGTGGTCGCGACCGTCAGTTCTCCGGAGGTCTTTCCCCGCACCCAGGCGCCGGCGAACCGCTCGCCGAGCGCGTTGCGCAGCCGGCCCGCCCTGCTGCCCGCCTCCGCCTCGTTCACCAGCCGTTCCGAGGCCTGGCCCTCGTCCAGTTCCAGGTCGCGCTCCATGGCGGCGAGCAGCTGGGGTGACGGCCGGTCGGCGCCGAGCGTCTGGGCGGCGCTCGGCGCCGGCCCCGCCGCGGGCGTGGGATCGGCCACCGCGGCGTGGGGGAGCCCGGCGAGGACGAGGGCGCCGAGCACGGTGAGGGCCGACCGGCGCGCGGTCCGGGCGTGTCTGAAGACCATGCGGTACGTCTCCTTGGTTCGTGGTGCGAAGCTGCGGAGGAGACTTAGGCCTTGCCCGGGACACCTGGCACGATGTCAGGACACGCCGGAATTACCGCTTTGGTGAAGCGAAGCGACCCGAGTGCAGTAGGCGCCGACCCGCCGGACCACCCGTACGGGTCACACCGGGGTCAGCCCCGGCGCGCCCACCTCGGTGACGAAGGACGCGGCAGTGGAGACGGACGCGCCGGGCGTCGTCACGAACGGGACGATCCGGTAGTCGGCCCGGGCGCTCAGCCGGCCCAGCTCCAGCCGCAGATAGCCGCGCCGGCCGTCGTAGAACCTCAGGTGCGGGTTGGCGCGCGTGTACGTGTCCCAGTTGGCGGGCCGCTGCGCGCCGTTGCGCCCGCTGGCCACCGAGGTGCAGGTCAGCTCCGTGCCCAGGGTCGCCGAGCCGGGGTCGTCGAAGTCGTCCTTGATGTCGAAGGCGTACGCGACGTGGACGTCACCGGTCAGCACCATCCAGTTGTCGACACCGGCGGCCTTCGCGCCCGCGACCAGCCGGCCGCGACTCGCGCGGTAGCCGTCCCAGGCGTCCATGGAGAGCTTCGCCTCGGCGTTCAGGTCCAGCCGGCGCTGCGAGAAGCACACCTGCTGCGGCAGCACGTTCCACAGCGCCGTCGAGGCGCCCCACCCGTCGAGCAGCCAGCGCTCCTGCGCGTCCCCGGTGAGGGTGCGGGCCGGGTCGTCCGACTCGGGTCCCGGCACATGCGGGACGTCGTCGTAGGCCTGGTCCGAGCGGTACTGGCGGGTGTCGAGGATGTCGAACTGGGCGAGTGTGCCCCAGTGCAGCCGGCGGAACAGCCGGGCGTCGGGGCCGTCGGGGAGCTGGCCGGCGCGCAGCGGCTGGTTCTCCCAGTAGGCGCGGTAGGCGGCGGCGCGGCGGGGCAGGAAACGCGCCGGGTCGCTGCCGTTCTCGTCGGCCGCGCCCGCGTAGTTGTTCTCGGTCTCGTGGTCGTCCCAGGTGACGACGAACGGGTGGGCGGCGTGGGCGGCCCGCAGATCGGGGTCGCTCTTGTAGAGCGCGTAGCGCGTCCGGTAGTCCGCCAGGGTCGTCGTCTCGCGGTTGAACACGTCCGGCAGGACGACGTCGGTGTAGGCGCGGGCGCCGCCCGCCGAGTCGACGGCGTACTCGTACAGGTAGTCGCCGAGGTGGAACACCACGTCGACGTCCTCCCGGGCGAGGTGCCGATGGGCCGTGTAGTAGCCGTCGTGGTACGCCTGGCAGGCGACCGCCGCCAGCCGCAGGCTCGCGACGTCCGTGCCGGCCGCCGGAGCGGTGCGGGTGCGGCCGGCGGGGCTGATCCAGGTGCCCGTGCGGAAGCGGTAGTGGTAATGGCTGCCGGGATCCAGGCCCCGCACGTCGACGCGCACGCTGTGCCCGTACTCGGGGTGGGCGAGCACGGTGCCCCGCTGTACGACCCCGATGAACGCCTCGTCGAGCGCGACCTCCCAGTCCACCTCCACCTGCTGCTGTCCGAGCCCTCCGTCGGGCTCGAAGGGGGACGGGGCGAGCCGGGTCCAGATGAGTACCGAGTCGGGCAGCGGGTCCCCGGACGCGACCCCGAGCGTGAACGGGTCCTCGGTGATCCGGGCCGCCTCCAGCCGGGGCGCGGCGAAGGCGCCGCGCGCGGGCAGGCCGGTGGTGAAGGCGAGGGAGGCGGCCGCCGCGGTGAGGGTCAGGAACCGGCGGCGGGCCGGATGCCGCGCTGCGGCGCGCAGTTCGGCGTCCTGCGGGGTGAAGGCGAGCCCGGACAGCGGTCCGGTACGGCCCGACGGCGCCATCGGGTGTCCTCTCGTGCGGGTCGGTCTGCGGAGCGGAGTGGATCATGAGCCACGACGTCAGCATGCTAAGCGGACAAAATGCTCAAAACGTGCGTGCCTTGCGGGGAGTTCACACGGGAGGCCGTACGCGGGCGCGGGCCGGTCCCGCGCGGGTGCGGGCCGGGGTTCTCGCCGTCGCGGGCGTACAAGAAGGGCGCTTCGTGCGTTCACGGCCGAATATGGGGCGAAAGGCCGAGAGGTCTGTGAACGCCCCCTGCGGGGCCGTGCGCGTGGAGGTCGACATGGAGCAGGACACGACTCGTCCGCCGGATCGTCCGGGGCCCCTGCGGGCCGTGGCCTCGGGCCTGCGGCAGCTGCCGGGCGCCGAGCGGGTGGGCAAGGCGGCCGAAGGCGCCCTGGACGCCATCGGCGCGGTGTCCCCGCGCGGACGCCGGATGGCCGTCTACGCCGGAGCCGGGGTCCTCGGTGTGGCCGGTGTCGTCGAGTGGCCGGTGGCACTGACCGGCGCGGCCGTCGCCTGGCTCACCCGGCCGCGTCCCGCGCGGGGACGTACCGCCGAACCGCTCCCCGGGGCCCCGGCCCGCGCGGACGGGCCCCGGGAGACGGCCGATCAGGAACCCCCCGTCGAGCCCACCGGCCCCGGCGACCGGCTCGCCCTCTCCCGCCGCCGCGAGGGCCGTACGGAACGGCCCGTGCGTGAACAGCCCGCCAAGGTCGGCGACACCGCCACCGCCTCGGCCCTCAAGCAGGTCGCCGAGGCCGCCAGGAACCACGGCCCGCACACGGAACGGGACACCCCGGCCGAACAGCCCCGTGACGCCCGGCACTCCGGCTGAGCCACGAGCACAGGACCCCCACAGATGCTCACACGCTTCGACGTCGCCCCCCTCGCGGGGGCCGTGGCGGGAGTCGCCGCCGGCGCCGCCCGCGGCACCGCACAGGGCATGACGTCCGTCCACGACACGACCCGCCGCCTCGGCCACGTAGCCCGCAACGCCCTCGGCGGCGGCCGGCACTGGCGGGCCGGACACCGCGTCCACCTGGCCCTGCGGCACCCGGACGGCCCCGCCGCCCCGCTCGCCCGCAAGGCCGCCGCCGAACTCCTCGACCACCCCGACGTCCTGACCGCGTACTGGGACGAGGGGCTGGCCCGGCTCGTCGTGACCGCCGTGACGGACACCGCCGGCGACCGGGTGACCGAGCACGCCGTCGAACTCGCCGGCCGGCTCGGACTCACCGAGGACGCCGGCCCCGAGGAGGAGGACGAGGACGACGCGGCCCACCCCGGCGACCCCCGCGAGGTACGGATCGCCGCCGCCGCGCTGCTGCTGGACGCCGCCGGTGTGACCGGCGCCCTCGTCGGCCGGTCGCTGCGCCTGCCCGCCGGGCCCAAAACGCTCACCGCCGCCGTCACCCTGCTCCGCGAGAACCCGCGCTTCCGCGCCCTGCTGAGGCGGCGCTTCGGCCGCAGTGGCATGGAACTCCTTCTCGCCGCCGCCAACGCCGCCGCGCACGGCGCCGGACAGTCGCCCGTCTCCCTCGTGCTCGACGGGCTGCTGCGCACCGGCCAGCTGACCGAGGCGACCGCCCGAGCCGCCGCCTTCGAGGCCCTGCACGACGACGTCTGCGACGAAGCGCGCACCAGCCTGCCCTGCCCCGCCGGCACCCGCCCGCCGCTGCGCGTGACCCCCGCCCAGGCGTACGCCGCCCACGCCGGCACCGGCAGCGTCGCGGGCGCCGCCGCCACCCTCCTCGTCACCCGCGACACCACGGAGGCGGCCGAGGCGGTACTCGCCGGATCCCCCAAGGCCGCCCGCTACGGTCCCGCCGCCTTCGAGACGGTCCTCGGCACCCACCTCGCCCTGACCGGCGTCCTCGTCCGCAGCGGCGAACGGCTGCGACAGCTGGAGATCGCCGACTCCCTGGTCCTGCACGCCGACGCCCTGCGCGGGCACGCCCCGCCGACCGGCCCGGAGCCCGCCCCCTTCGAGGACCCCGTCCACCCCTGCGCCGAGGCCGTCCTCGACGCGGCCCGCCGGGCGGGACTGCACGTCGTGGTCTGCGGCGGCGCCGACCTGAAGGACATCACCCGCCTCGCCGACGAGGTCGCCCCCGCCGGCCTGCCGTTCGGCGACGTCGTACGGGCCCTGCAGAACGACGGGCACATCGTCGTGAGCGTCGCCCGCGTGTCCGCGCACGGCGACGACGACGTGGCCGAGGGCCTGCCCGCGGGCGATGTGGCGATCGCCCTCACCGACACCCGCACGGCGATCGCCTGGGGCGCCGACGCCCTCGCCCCCGGCGGACCGGGCGACGTGTGGCGCCTGCTGACCGCCATCCCCGCCGCCCGCCGGGTCGGCCGCCGCTCGCAGACCCTCGCCCGCGCGGGCGCCGCCCTGTCCGGCCTCATGGTGGCCCGCGGCGGCACCCCCGGCGGCCGGCTCTGGCAGCGGCTCACCCGGCACGGCCCCGTGAACATCGCCGCGGTGGGCGCCCTGCTCACCGGCTGGACCGAGGCCGTACGCGTCGCCCGTGCCACGCCCCCCGAACCCCGGCTCCACGTGCCCTGGCACGCCCTCGAACCGCACGAGGCCCGCCATCTGCTGCGCGACGTCCGCACCGACGTTGAACCCGAGGGGCTCGCCCTGCTCGCCGGCCGCGCCCGGCAGCGGGCCGCACGCCTCGCCCGTACGCCCCTGACGGCCCCCGCCCGCTGGACCTGGCAGGCGGCCGGCGCCGTACGCCGCGAACTCGACGACCCGCTCACCCCCGTCCTGGCCACCGGGGCGGTCGCCTCGGCGCTGCTCGGCTCCGTCGTCGACGCGCTGCTCGTCGTCGGCGCCATGGACATCAACGCGGTCGCGGGCGGACTCCAGCGGCTGCGCGCCGAACGGGCGCTCGCCCGCCTCGCCGCCCGGCAGCAGCCCCAGGCACGCCGCCGGGTCACCCGGCACCGCACGGTCACCGTCGACGCCGCCCGGCTGCGGCCGGGGGACCGGATCGGCCTGGGCGCCGGCGACGTCGTACCGGCGGACGCCCGGCTGCTGGAGGCGGACGGGCTGGAGGTCGACGAATCCGCGCTCACCGGCGAGTCCCTGCCGGTCACCAAGTCCGTGGACCCCACACCGGGCGCGCCGGTCGCCCGGCGGACCTGCATAGTCTTCGAGGGCACCACCGTCGTGGCCGGGCGGGCCGAGGCGCTCGTCGTGGACACCGGCGACCGCACCGAGGCAGGCCGCGCCGTCGCCCTGGCCGCCCGCACCCCGCCGCCCGCCGGCGTCCAGGCCCGCCTCCAGGAACTGACCCGCAAAACCCTCCCTGTCACCCTCACCGGCGGCGCGCTGGTCACCGGGCTGTCCCTGCTGCGCGGCAGCCCGGTACGGCGTGCCGTCAGCGGCGGGGTCGCCGTGGCCGTCGCCGCGGTACCCGAAGGGCTGCCGCTCGTCGCGACCGTCGCCCAGATGGCCGCCGCCCGCCGGCTCTCCCGGCGCGGTGTCCTGGTCCGCACCCCGCGCACCCTGGAGGCGCTCGGCCGGGTCGACACCGTCTGCTTCGACAAGACCGGCACCCTCACCGAGAACCGGCTCCGCCTGGTCCGGGTGGCCACCGCCGACGGCACCGTCCTCGCCCCGGACGCCGCCGACGCCGTACCGGTCGTACGGCTCGCCGCGCGGGCCTGCCCGCAGGAGGAGACCGACGAGGGCCGCCGGGTCGTCCACGCCACCGACGAGGCCGTCCTCGACGTCGCCCCGCCCGACACCGGCTGGAGCGCCGACGGCGAACTGGCCTTCGAGGCCAGCCGCGGCTACGCCGCCGCCGTCGGCCGGGACGGCGACACCGGGCTCCTCGTCGTCAAGGGCGCCCCCGAGACGGTCCTCCCCGCCTGCCGGGACCTTCCCGAGGAGGCGGCGGGCACCGCCCACACGCTCGCCGGGCAGGGACTGCGCGTCCTCGCCGTCGCCCACCGCCCGCTGAAGGGTCCCGACGCGGACGCCGAACTCGACGCCGGCCTCGCCGACCTGGAGTTCGCCGGACTCATCGCCCTCGCGGACGTACCGCGCGACACCTCGCGGGAACTCCTCACCGAACTGCGCCGGGCCGGCATCCTGCCCGTCATGCTCACCGGCGACCACCCGGAGACCGCCCGCGCCATCGCCCTGCAACTGGGCTGGCCCGAGGGGACCGAGGTGGTCACCGGGGACGAACTGGTCGCCATGGGCCGCTCCGACAGGGTGCGCGCGCTGCACGGCGCCGGAGTCGTCGCCCGGGTCGCCCCGGAACAGAAACTGCACGTCGTGGAAGCCCTGCAGCAGGCCGGGCGGGTGGTCGCCATGGCGGGCGACGGTGCCAACGACGCCGCCGCCATCCGCGCCGCCGACGTGGGCGTCGGCATCGAGGCCCGCGGCTCCGCCGCCGCCCGCAACGCCGCCGACCTGGTGCTCACCACCGGCGACCTGTCCGTCCTGGTGGACGCCGTCGGCGAGGGCCGCGCCCTGTGGCGCAGCGTCGCCGACGCGGTCAGCATCCTGATCGGCGGGAACGCGGGCGAGGTCGGCTTCAGCGTCCTCGGCACCCTGCTCGCCGGGTCCTCACCGCTGTCGACGCGGCAACTGCTCCTGGTCAACCTGCTCACCGACATGTTCCCCGCCATGGCGGTCGCGGTCACCCCGAGCGACGACCCCTCGACGGCCGCACACGCCGCGACGGGACCGATGAGCCTCGACGTCCTCGGCACACCGTTGCTCCGCTCCATCCGCCGCCGGGGCATCACCACCTGCCTCGGCGCGGTCACCGCCTATCTGATCGGCCGCCTCACCCCCGGCACCGAACGCCGCTCCACCACGATGGCGCTGTGCGGAGTGGTCGGCGCCCAACTGGTCCAGACCCTCTCCGGCCGCCGCCGCAGCCCCCTGGTCTGGACGACGGCCCTGGGCTCCGCCCTGGTCCTCGCGGCCCTGGTCCAGACCCCGGGCGTCAGCCACTTCTTCGGCTGCACCCCCCTCGGCCCGGTCGCCTGGACGGGCGTCGCCCTGGCCATCACCCTGTCCGCCCTGACCCCCCGCCTGGAACACCTCGCGATCCTCCAGCCCCTCTACGCCCTGATCTCCCACCTGACCCACCGCCTGGCCACCTCCACCACCCGAACCCGCCACCTCCTGACCACGGGCATCGCCCGCCCGGTGGCCTGAAAGGGGCGCGGGGAACTGCGCGAAGGGGGTCTGGGGGCAAAGCCCCCAGGGACGGGACGGGAAGGGGCGGCGGGGGCGAAAAAAGGGCTGAACCCCACCCCCCCCACCCCCCCCCGAGCGAATCCACCCCCCTGCATCCAAACTGGAACCACAGGGCACCCCGAGACCCCCGGCCCCGCCCCCGACACACCCGCCGCGAGAAGGGTGAGGACATGAAGGGCTACGTCTTCCACGCCCCCGGTCAGTCCACCTGGCAGGAGCTCCCCGACCCCGCCATCGAAGACCCCACCGACGTCATAGTCCGCGTCGACGCGGTCACCATCTGCGGAACAGACCTCCACATCCTCAAGGGCGACGTCCCCGAGGTCCGCCCCGGCACGGTCCTCGGCCACGAAGCGGTGGGCGAGATCGTGGAAACCGGCACGGACGTCCGCACCGTCCGCCCCGGCGACCGCGTCCTGGTCTCCTGCATCTCCGCCTGCGGCCGCTGCGGCTACTGCCGCGAGGGCATGTACGGCCAGTGCCGCGGCGGCGGAGGCTGGATCCTCGGCCACCTGATCGACGGCACGCAGGCCGAGTACGTACGCGTCCCCCACGCCGACCTGTCCGTCCATCCGCTCCCCGGCACGGTGGCGAACGAGGACGCCGTCCTGCTGGCCGACATCTTCCCCACCGCCTACGAGGTGGGCGTGCTCAACGGACGGGTACGTCCCGGCGACACCGTCGTCGTGGTCGGCGCGGGCCCCGTCGGCCTCGCCGCGATCGCCACCGCCCGGCTGTTCGGGCCCGAGCGTGTCGTCGCCGTGGACCGGGCCGCCTCCCGGCTGCAGGCGGCCAAGGAGTTCGGGGCCGAGGCCGTGGCCGACGCGGGCGAGGACCCGGAGCAGCTGATCGCGGACCTCACGGGAGGACTCGGCGCCGACGTGGTCATCGAGGCCGTGGGTCTCCCCGAGACCTTCGAACTGTGCACCCGTGTCGTACGGCCCGGCGGACACCTGGCCAACGTGGGCGTGCACGGAGCTTCCGCCACGCTCCACCTCGAGGACCTGTGGATCAGGAACGTCACCATCACCACCGGACTGGTCGACACCCACTCCACCCCCACCCTGCTGCGGATGGCGGCCGCCGGCCGGCTGCCCACCCGGCAGTTCGTCACCCACACGTTCCCGCTCGACCACATGCAGGAGGCCTACGACGTCTTCGGCAACGCCGCCGAGACCGGGGCGCTCAAGGTCGTCCTCGGCGTTCCGCAGCACGAGGTGGTCCCCGTGCATCCCACGGTCTGACGGGCACACGGAAGGATCGGGCCGTTCGGCCCATGCGGGACCGGGGCGGCCGGGTCCACCCTGGAGAAGGACGCCGTTCGGTACCCGCGCGAGGAGGTGACCTCCCATGGCCATGACGCATGGTGCGAGGGTCCGCAGGGTGCGGCTGTGGCGATGGCGGCGCAACCCGCTGCGCCGCCGCAGCGATCTGGTCGAGGCGTGGCTGCTGGCCGCCACGGTCGTCCTCGCCGTACTGCTCGGGGCGCTCTCCGGCCTGGCGGCGGCGGCGGTCGTGGACGGGTCCCTCGCCGAGCGCCGGGAGCGCACCACACCCGTGCCGGCCGTACTGGCCGAGGACGCCGCGTCCCTGTCCGCCCCGGTGACGGAGAACGGCGACGGCGGCGTATGGGCCAAGGTGCGGTGGACGGCCGCCGACGGCACCACCCACACCGGCAGGGCGGAGGTCGACCCGGGCAGCTCGGAGGGCAGCGAGGTCACCGTGTGGACGGACACCACGGGCCGCCTGGTCTCCGCACCGCCCGAGGGCGCGGAGGCCCGCTTCCAGACCGTGATGTCAGGGGCCACGGTCGCCGTCGCCGCCGGAGGCCTGGTCGTCCTCGCCGGCTGGATCACCCGCTCCCGCATGCAACTGCGCCGTATGACCGCATGGGAAGCGGAATGGCGCCAGGTGGAACCGGCCTGGCGCAAACGCATGACAGGCTGACCCGCCACCCCGCCAGGTCAGTCGGCGGCCTCCGCGTCCCCCCGCCCGCAGTGCAGGAACAGCTGGGGTTCCGGGCCGGCGTCGGGGTGGGTCGGGGTGAACATCACGTTCTGCTGCCACTTCACGGTCAGGCCCGCCCCCCGTACCAGGGCCACGACGTCCTCGGTCGCGAAACTGGTGACCCGTACGTCCTGGCCCATGAAGACGCCGTCGAACTCCTCGACGTCCAGCGGCACCGTGGCCAGCACCAGCAGGCCGCCCGGCCGCAGCGCCCGCGCCAGCCGGCGTACCAGCTCCCTCTGTTCCGCGCGGGTCATCTGCAACAGCGCGAAGTACACGCACACCGCGTCGTACGAACCGTCCTCGAGCGGCATCCGCCGAATGTCCGCGCACCGGAATCCGGCGTCCGGCACCTGCCGGGAAGCGATCTCCACCATCACCGGGGACACGTCGACGCCCAGCACCCGATGGCCCGCCCCGGCGAGCACGGCGGCCGTGGGACGGCCCGTCCCGCTGCCCACGTCCAGCACACTGCTGCCGGGCGCCAGCTCCCCGAGCAGCCGGTCCAGCGAGCGACGGTGCGCGGGGGAGGAGGCGAACGCCTTCTCGTACTCTCCGCCCAGCGCGTCGAACACCGCGGCCGCCGGTGACCCGTGATCCTCGTCGAACAAGACGCACCCCGTCCGTCGCGTACCGATGCGGGGCATCGTGCCATCCCCGTCCCGCCGTCACAACGGGACGGGGACACCGCCCGTGGCGGCTTGCGGGCCCCCGGACCGGCACGGCAGGGTCGGAGTGTGCCGACACTGCTGATCGTCCACCACACGCCCTCGCCCAACTGCCAGGCGATGTTCGAGGCCGTCCTGTCCGGGGCCACCGACCCGGAGATCGAGAACGTACGGGTGGTACGGCGCGCGGCGCTGGCCGCCACCCCCGCCGACGTCCTGGAGGCCGACGGCTACCTCCTCGGCACCCCGGCCAACCTGGGCTACATGTCCGGGGCGCTCAAGCACTTCTTCGACCAGGTCTACTACCCGTGCCTGGACACCACCCGCGGCCGGCCCTTCGGTTACTACGTGCACGGCGGGAACGACGTCACGGGCGCCGTCCGGGGCATCGAGACGGTCACGACCGGCCTCGGCTGGCGCCGCGCCGCCGACGCCGTGACCGTCACCGGCGAGCCCGACAAGGCCGCCGTCGAGCGGTGCTGGGAACTGGGTGCCACGCTCGCCGCCGGCCTGATGGACTGAGCCCCGGCCCACGTCCCGTCAGGTCTTGTCCAGACGCCTTCGGTCCTGCTCGTCCCAGGCCCGGGTGTCACGCGGCTGCGTGTACGGCTCCGCCTCGGGCGGATGGCCCCCGGCGATGGCCCGCTGCCGGGCGATCTCCGCGTCGAACTCGAGCCCCAGCAGAATGGCCAGATTGGTGATCCACAGCCAGATCAGGAACACGATGACGCCCGCCATCGTGCCGTAGGTCTTGTTGTACGAGCCGAAGTTGGCCACATAGAGGGCGAACCCGGCGGAGGCGAGCAGCCAGATCAGCAGTGCCAGGAAACTCCCCGGAGTGATCCACCGGAACCCCTTCACCTTGGCGTTCGGGGCCGCCCAGTACAACAGCGCGATCATGACCACGACCAGCAGCACCAGCACCGGCCACTTGGCGATCGACCACACGGTCAGCGCGGTGTCGCCCAGCCCGAGCAGATCGCCCGCCTGACGGGCCAGCCCGCCCGTGAAGACCACGATCAGCGCACTGATCACGGCCATGATCATGAGCGCGACCGTCACCCCGAGCCTGACCGGCAGCACCTTCCACACCGGGCGTCCCTCCGGCATGTCGTACACCGCGTTCGCCGCGCGCATGAACGCCGCCACATAGCCCGACGCCGACCAGATGGCCAGCACCAGACCGATGATCGCCACGAGCGACCCGACGCCCGCGTTGCCCTGCAACTGCTCCACCGCCCGGGTGATGATGTCGCGGGCCGCGCCGGGGGCGGTGAGCTCACGGAGGTTCTCCAGCACCTTGTCCGTCGTGGATTTGCCGGTCAGTCCCAGGATCGACACCAGGGCCAGCAGCGCGGGGAACAGCGCCAGCACGCCGTAGTACGTCAGGGCGGCGGCCCGGTCGGTGAGCTCGTCGTCCTTGAACTCGCGCAGACTGCCCTTGAGTGCCGCGCCCCACGCCCCCTTCGGCAGCTTGGCCGGTGAGTCCGGCGCCGCCCGCTCCACCTCGTCACCGGGCCCGGGTTCGCCCTCCGCCGCCGCGTCGGTCCCGTGTCCCGCGGCGGGCTCCCGCGTCGCGCCGGGCGGACGGGGCTCGTCCGTCGCGCTCCGCCGGTCGTTCCGCCCAGGGATATGCAGCTTCATACGCGCCGGGTAACCAGACAGCGACGGGCCAATCCCGGGGCCCACGCCCCGAATCGGCCGCAAAGGGGTTGTGGGAGCGCTCCCAAGAATGCAGGATCGGGACATGACCGAGTCCCCCAGGATCCGCCCGTACCGCCGCGAGGACCGGCCGGCCCTCGACGACATCTGCGTCCGCACCGCGCACAACGGCCAGGACAGCCGCCCCCATTACACCGACCCCACGGTCTTCCCCGACACCTTCGCGGCCCCCTACGTCCATCTGGAGCCGGAGCTGGCCTTCGTGCTGGACGACGGCACGGGCCGGGCGGTCGGGTACATCGTGGGCGCCGCCGACACCGTCCGCTTCGCCAAGGAGTTCCGCGCCGCTTGGCTGCCCCTCGTCGCCGACCGGCACCCCGAGCCGTCCGGCCCGCCGGCCACCCCCGACGAGGCCATCGCCTGGCTGCTGCACCACCCCGAGCGGATGATCGTCCCGGAACTGGCCGAATGGCCCGCCCATCTGCATATCGACCTGCTGCCCGACTGGCAGGGGCGCGGTCACGGCCGCCGGCTGATGCGGACCCTCCTCGAAGCCCTCCGGGACGGGGGAGTGCCGGCCGTCCACCTGGTCATGGCGACGGCCAACAAGCCCGCCCGGGGCTTCTACGACCGTATGGGCTTCACGGAGATCGAGGTGCCGATGGACGACTCGGTGGTCTGCCTCGGCCGTACGACCCACGATCTCGACGGACTCTGAGGAGCCGGCGCCCGCCGCTGTCGAAACGCGTCGAACACGCCACGAGCCATCCGGAAGTGGCGCGAATCCGTGTTGCCGCTGCGCCCCGAGGGGCGCAGCCTGTGGACTGGGAGCGCTCCCATGAACGTCGTGGGAGCGCGCGCCCGCATCCCCACAACCCCCACAACAGCGGAAAGAAGGCACCATGACTTGGCATGGTCATGACGCATTACCGTTGCGGTCCCGGCTGTCGCTCGCGCTGACCGCCGTCGCCGCCCTGCTGCTCTGTCTGATCCCGTGGAGCGGCACCGCCGTCGCCCACGGCTCGGTGATCGACCCCGCGTCCCGCAACTACGGCTGCTGGCAGCGCTGGGGGAGCGACTTCCAGAACCCGGCGATGGCGCAGGAAGACCCGATGTGCTGGCAGGCGTGGCAGGACAACCCCAACGCCATGTGGAACTGGAACGGCCTCTACCGCAACGGCTCCGCCGGCAACTTCCAGGCCGTCATCCCCAACGGCCAGCTGTGCAGCGGCGGGCACACCGAGGGCGGACGCTACAACTCCCTGGACACGGTGGGCGCCTGGAAGACCACGAACCTGAACGACAGTTTCACGGTCCAGCTGTACGACCAGGCCAGCCACGGCGCGGACTACTTCCTCGTCTACGTCACCCGGCAGGGCTTCGACCCCACCACCGAGCAGCTGGGCTGGGACGACCTCCAGCAGGTGGCCCGCACCGGCTCGTACGCGCCCAGCCAGAACTACTCGATCCCGGTGAGCACTTCCGGCCTCAGCGGCCGCCACATCGTCTACACGATCTGGCAGGCCTCGCACATGGACCAGACGTACTTCCTCTGCAGTGACGTGAACTTCGGTTAGATCCACGGCACTTCACCGCCCTCGTCCCCAAGTCCCCGCCGGACCACCCGAGTCCGGCGGGGACTGCGTGTGTGGGGCCCGGGATTTCTGAGATTCGGAAAAGAATCCGTGAGGTGTTTGAACACGCGGCGGCCCCCCTGCGTATGGGGCGTGGGAATCCCCTGCCCACCCCCCGCAACAGAAGCGTAGGAGTACTGCCTTGGCACGCAACACACGCAGACGCCCGAAACAGCGCGCGACTCTCGCCGCATTCGCCCTGATCCTGGGCGGCGGCGGGATGATGGCGGCCAACGTCTACGCTTCCGCCACGGAGGAGAGCGGTCAGGGCGACGGCCAGGCGCAGGTCTTCTCGGGTGCCACGATCGACTGTCCGGACGTCGCCACCGAGCTGACGGCGGTCCCCGACGAGGCGCGGGCGGAGGTGGACAAGGAACTCGCCGGTCTGGACGCGCAGATCGCGGAGGCCTACAAGAAGCTCGGCGAGTCGGCCGACGTTCTCCGCCAGGACCCGGCCTTCGCGGAGAACGCGATCGCCAAGCCTCTCGAGGAGAAGCGTTCCGCGACCCTCGCCCGGATCGGGACCGCCATCGACCGGGTCGGCGACCGGCCCGAGGGCCTGGAGGAACTCGCCGACTGCGCGGTGCGCGAGTCCGGCAACGCCCCCGCACCGCAGGAGGGCGAGGGCGAGCAGGCCGGCGAGGGCGAGCAGGCCGGCGACGGCCAGGAGCAGCAGGGTCAGGACCAGCAGGAACAGGACCAGGGCCAGCAGGAGCAGGGCCAGGACCAGGGCGGGAACGGCGGGGCGGCCGGCAACGGGCCCGTCGCCGGTGACTACGTCGACATCGAGAGCGTCCAGCCCAACGTCGCCAAGCCCGAGCTGTCGGACAAGGCCTCGCGCGGCACCTTCGTCAGCGAGTGCGGTGTCAACGCGAACGGCATCTTCAACTCCGACAACGTGATCGCCGCTCCGGGTGTCGGCAACGGCGCCCACCACTTCCACGACTACATCGGCAACCAGGTCACCAACGCCTTCTCCAGCGACGACGACCTGGCGGCGGCCGACACCAGCTGCGAGGACCAGGGCGACAAGTCGTCGTACTACTGGCCCGTGCTGCGACTGCAGAACGGCACCGAGGAGAAGGACGCCCAGTCCCCGGGCGGCGGCATCGAGGGCAACGTCGGTGAGATCGTCACGCCCAAGGACGTCACGCTGACCTTCGTGGGCAACCCGCAGGGCGAGGTCACGGCCATGCCGCGGCTGCTGCGCATCATCACCGGCGACGCCAAGTCGTTCGTCAACGGCCCGGCCAACGCCAACGCCTCCTGGAGCTGCACCGGGTTCGAGGACCGGCAGCTGACGGACAAGTACCCGCTGTGCCCGCAGGGCAGTGACGTGGTCCGCAGCTTCGACTTCCAGAGCTGCTGGGACGGCCGCAACATCGACAGCGCCAACCACCGTACGCACATGGCGTTCGCCGACGCGGCCGGCAACTGCCCGTCCGGCTTCAAGCCGGTGCCGCAGCTGGTGCAGCGCATCGTCTACGACGTCGACGCGCCGAGCCTGAACGACGGCGGCAAGACCACCGCGCTGTTCGCGGTGGACGCCTTCCCGGAGCAGCTGCACAAGCCGATCACGGACCACGGCGACTTCATCAACGTCTTCGACGAGGACCTGATGAACGAGATGGTCGACTGCATCAACGAGGGCCGTGAGTGCGGCGCCGGCGTCGGCAACGGTGGTGGCGACAACGGCGGCGACAACGGCAACGGCGGCGGCGACAACGGCGGCGACAACGGCAACGGTGGTGACAACGGCGGCGACCAGGGCGAGGAGCCCCAGCAGCCGGAGGAGCCGGGCCAGGGCGGCGACGACAACCAGGACGACGGCGACCAGGGCAATGGCGGCGGCGACCAGGGCAACGGCGGCGACGACCAGAACAACGGCGGCGACGACCAGAACAACGGCGGCGACGACCAGAACAACGGCGGCGACCAGGGCGACGACGGCGCGCAGGAAGAGCCGTCGCAGGACCCCGCCGCCGAGCAGCCGGACGTCAAGGCCTCGACCCCGGCCGGGAACGGCGGCGACGCCGGCAACCAGGACGACGGCGACAAGGGCGGCAAGAACGACGGCGGTCAGGCGGCCGGGGCCGCCGAGGTGCCCGGCAGCCTCCCCGAGCTCGAGGCCGAGAACCAGGCCGAGGCCCAGGGCGGCAGCGGCAGCCTCGCCGAGACCGGCGCCCAGCTCTGGCCGGCCGCGATCGGCGGAGTGCTGGTGATCTTCGGCTTCTTCGTCCTGCGCAGCGTGCGGCGCGGCGCGGCCTGATCCCCCGCGGCGGGGGCAGGATCCCCCGCGACACGTGAACGGCGGCAGGTTCCCTCACGGGGCCTGCCGCCTCGCGTTTCCCTCCCCCTCCGCGTCGATGTGCGGCAGGATCCGGTCCAGCCACCGCGGCGTCCACCAGGCGTGCCGCCCCAGCAGGGTCATCACGGCGGGCACCAGCAGCAGCCGTACGACGGTGGCGTCGATGAGGACGCTGACCGCCAGCCCGAGGCCCAGCATCTTGACCACGACGTTGTCGCTGACGACGAACGCCGCGAACACGCTCACCATGATCAGCGCGGCACAGGTGATGACCCGCGCCGTGATCTCCAGCGCATGGGCCACGGACGCCCGCGCGTCCCCCGTGCGCAGCCATGCCTCGTGGACGCGGGAGAGCAGGAAGATCTCGTAGTCCATGCTGAGGCCGAAGATGATGGCGAACATCATCATCGGCACATAGCTCTCGATCGGCACCGTGCCGGAGACCCCGAGCGCCGGCCCGCCCCAGCCCCACTGGAAGACGGCGACGACGACGCCGTACGAGGCCGTGATGGACAGGACGTTGAGGACGGCCGCCTTGACGGCGACGAGCAGGCCGCGGAACACGGCGAGGATGATCAGGAAGGCCAGGGCGACCACCACGGCGATGATCAGCGGCAGCCGTTCGGCGACGATGTCCCGGAAGTCGACCTGTGCCGCCGTCGTCCCGGTGACATAGGTCGAGGCGTCCGTGCCCCGTACGGCGTCCGGAAGGGTGTCGTCGGTGAGGCGGTTGGCCAGGTCGGTGGTCGTCGCGCTCTGTGGGGACTCCTTCGAGTACACCGTGCCGACCAGGACGTCCCCGTCCTGCGTGGCCGTCAGCGGGGTGACGGCGGCCGCCCCCTGGACGCCGTCCAGCGTCTTCTGCGCCTGCGAGGCCAGGTCGGAGCGCTGGTCGTCCGGCACGGAGGACTGGTCGACGACGACGGTGAGCGGGCCGTTGGACCCGGGACCGAACGCGTCGGTCATCAGATCGTAGGCCCGGCGGTCGGTGAAGGAGGTGGGGTCCGCGCCGTCGCCGATATGGCCGAGCTGGATGGAGAACACCGGGACCGCGAGGACGGCGATGGTGGCGACGCCCGCCGCCAGGAACGACCATGGCCGGCGCTCCACCCGCTGGGCGTACCGGTGCCAGGTGCCCCGCGGTTCGGCGCCGGGCTCCGCGTCGGTCTCGGCCACCGGCCGGCGCACCCGGTAGCGGTCGATGCGTCTGCCGATCAGACCCAGCAGCGCGGGTACGAGGGTGAGCGCGCCGGCGACCGCGGAGACGACGGTGACGGCGGCGGCCAGCCCCAGCTTGGAGATGAACGAGACGCCCGACACGGACAGACCGGCCAGTGCGATGATCACCGTGCAGCCGGAGACGAGCACGGACCGCCCGCTGGTCGCGGTGGCGTGCCCGGCGGCCCCCACCGGATCCCCGCCGTCCATCACGTCCTGCCGGTAACGGGTGATCAGGAACAGCGCGTAGTCGATGCCGACACCGAGGCCGATCATGGTGGCCAGCGTCGGCGAGACCGTCGCGAAGGTGAACGCGGCGGCCAGCAGCCCCAGTACGGCGAGTCCGCCCACCACGCCGATCAGCGCCGTCAGCAGCGGGATCCCGGCGGCGAGGACACTGCCGAAGCCGATCAGCAGGACGACGATCGCGACCGCGAAGCCGATCAGCTCGCTCACCCGGTCGTCCGGGGCGGGCCGGGCCAGTTCGCCGAGCGGACCGCCGTACTCGACCTCGGCGCCGGCGTCCCGCAGCGGCTGTACGGCGTCGTCCACGCCGTGGAGGTAGCCGTCACCGAGGGTGGAGGGCTGGACGTCGAAGCGGACGGTGATGTAGGCGGTCTTCTTGTCGGAGGAGAGCGGGCCGACGTTCGGCTGGGACTGGGGCTGGTCCGTGGAGAGCGGGTTCTGTGCGGACAGGACGTGCGGGAGCTTTTCCAGGTCGGTGATGGTGGTCGACATCTGGTCTTCCAGCGCGGTGAGTTGCCGCTGGTCGTCGTGGAGGACGATCTGGCTGCTGTAGCCGCCGGCCTGGGGGTCGTGCTGCTGGAGGACCTCGATGCCCTTCTGGGACTGGGAGTCCGAGAGGGTGAAGTTGTCGGAGTACGTGCCGCCGGTGGTGCGGCTGAGGATCTGCAGGGCGAGGAGGGCGACCAGCCAGGTGATGATCACGATCACGAAGTGGCGGGCGCACCATTCGCCCAGGCGGCGCAGGACACCAGGTGGCATGGGCGCGTCTCCTCTGCCCGGCCGGGCGGATCCCGGCACCCCTTCATTACAGATGCGCGTCGTTTACCCGGCACCTCGGCCTCGTACAGGGGGATGCTTCTTTCGCCCCCGCCGCCCCCTTCCCCTCCCGTCCCCGGGGGCGCTGGCCCCGGACCCCCGCTCCTCGAACGCCAAAGGGGCTGAAGGGAACTCATCGCCAGGCGTACGCCGTCAGGAGCAGGGCCACGTCGTCCGGGCGGTCCTCCGTGCGGCGGGCCGTCTTGATCAATCGGTCCGCGAGGGAATCGACCGAGTCCGCCGGCCCGCGCGCCAGACAGCGCCGGATCACCTCGATCCCCGTCCCGATCTCCGCCCCCGGCGTCTCCACCAGCCCGTCCGTGTACAACGCGATGACACTCCCCGGCGCCAGCGTCAGGGCCGTGACCGGATACTCCGCCTCCGCCTGCACCCCCAACAGCACCCCGCCCTCCAGCTCCAGACTCTCCGTATGCCCGTCCGGATGCCGCAGCAACGGCGGCGGATGCCCCGCCCGCACCGCCAGCGCACGCCCGCTGGACGGATCGAGCTCGATGTAGCAGCAGGTGGCGAAGAGATCCGTCTCCAGCTCCGTCAGCAGCCGGTTGGTGTGGGTGATGACCTCCTGCGGCGGCCGCCCGCTCGCGGCGAAGGCCTGCACCGCGCTGCGCAGCTGCCCCATGACGGCCGCCGCACCCACGCTGTGCCCCTCGACGTCACCGATGACCAGCGCCACCCCGCGCCCCGTCCTGATCACGTCGTACCAGTCGCCTCCGATGGCCATGCCCTGGGTGCCGGGCAGATAGCGGCCGGTGGTCAGGATGCGGTCGATGACGGGCAGCCGGCGCGGCAGCAGCCCCTCCTGCAGTCCGCGCGCCACGGCCGACTCGGCGTCGTAGAGCCGCGCGCGCTCCATCGCCTGCGCGGTCAGCCCGCCCAGCGCGGTCAGCGCGGTGCGCTCCTCCGGAGTGAACCGGTGGGGCGCGTTCCAGCCGAGGATGCAGGAGCCGATCGGATGGCCGGAGGCGATCAGCGGCAGGAACGCCCAGGCGCTCATCGGGTCCAGGAGAAGCTGCGGATAGGCGTTGACGAGCGCTTCCGGCGACTCGAAGAAGAGCGGGAGCCGGGTGGTCAGGGCGTGCACGCCGGGCAGGTTCGCGTTGAGCGGGACCCCTTCGAAACTGTCGAGGAAGTGCTCCTGGTAGCCGGACTCCCACAGCAGGTACATCCGGTCGTCACGGATCGTGTAGAGGGCGATCTCCTGCGCGCCGAACGCGGGCAGCAACTGCTCCGCGACGGCCGTGCACACATCCCTGACGGTGACGGCCTCGGTCAGCACGCTGGCCATCTGCACCACGTGGTACAGGGCTCCCGCGCGTGCCGTCGCGACCACGTCCGAGGGCGGCGCCGCGCTCTCCCCGCCGGGCGGCGCCAGGGGCCGGCCCCGCTCGGCCCCGACGGGGGCGCTGGTCCGGAACACCCTGCCGGTCAGCCCGTGCACCCCGGGATAGAGCACGAACCCCAGCCAGACGTCCTCCGGGTCCTGCACCAGGTACGACACCGGCTCCTGCGACAGCATCGCCGCCCGGTAGCGGTCCTCGTACGCCGGATCACGCAGCCAGGGGAGCACCTCCCACGGATAGTGACCCAGCATGCGTTCCAGTTCGCAGCCCAGCAGCTGCTGGCAGCGGCGGTTGGCGTAGACGACCCGGCCGTCCTGGTCGAGGGAGAACACACCGTCCGGCAGCCGCTCGGCGGCCTCCGCCGCGACGATCCCGCCGGCCGCGTCGACGAGGGCGCCCACCAGCAGCCGGGTGGCCCCCTCCGCGCGTACGACATGTCCCCACAGTTCGACCGGACGGTAGCGGACCCGTCCGTCGTCCTGGGGCTCCTCCAGCACCCTGAAGTGCCGGGATCTGACCTGCCCGGTGTCCGCCGCCTCCCGCCGGGTCGCCCGCAGTTCGTACAGGTCGTCGGGGCAGACCCGCTCCTCGACCTCCGCCATCGTGCCGCCGAACTCCTCCCGGCTCACGCCCAGGAGGGACAGCGCGTCGTCGTCCCCGGACCAGCGGTCGGTGTCCAGGTCCCACTCGACCATGCCGACCGCCACGGCCCGTGCGGGCGGTGTGGGCAGCCGTACGCTGACCGGCTGGTCGTCGTAGTCGATGCCGTACACCACCGCGTCCGCGCCCTCCCCGCCGGGCATCCGGCGGGCGAATCCGGTGAGCCGCGCCTCCAGGTCCCGCCCCGCGTCGTGCAGCGCCGCCCGCGCCACCCGCTCGTCCACCGGCTCCCGGGCGGCCGAACGCAGCACGCACAGGACACCCACGGGCTCCCCGTCGACACGCACCGGGTGGAAGGCGGAGCCGAACGAGTACGGCAGCGCCGCCGTGAACTGCGGGAAGCGCAGCATCATGGCCCGCTGGTCCGGCAGCCACAGACTCTCGCTCCTGCGGTACGCCTCCGACATGGGCAGCGCGCCGCCCACCGGCACCCGCCACCACGGCATCAGCAGCGACCGGGGGACCCCGGCCACCACGCACAGCACCAGCGAGCGCCGGTCCGGGGAGCGCAGATACACCAGCCCGCCGTAGCCGCCGATGTCCCGGACCGCCGCCACCACCGGCTCCGCGATGACGTCCTCGATACGGGCGGCCGGGTTCACGGTCCCGCGCTCGTCCGGGCCCGTGCCGGCGCCGGGCACGCCTGCCGGCCGCTCCCGGCGCGGTTCGGCGGCTGCATCATCCATGTCGCGCCCTTCCGGTGCGGACGCACGGGACGTTCGTTCGCCCACCACCAGGATGTGCCATGCCGGGCGGTCCGGCGACGTGGGGCCGCAACCTTGAGGGCATCCCGGTCGTCTCACCCCATAGCAGAAGGATGCGAGCCCAGGGGGCTGAAAATGCTACAAAAGCGAATGATCTGCGCGACTCTCGTACTCGTGGGCGCCACGCTGACCACGGCGGCCGTCCCGGCGGTCGCCGCCCCGGTGGCGGCGGCCGGGGCCACGGCCTGTTCCACCGGCTGGGGCAGCCTGCCCAGGACGGACTCCGACAGTACGACCTCGCCGGTACGGGACATCAGGACCGGGCGGCACGACTGCTACGACCGCATGGTCGTCGACCTGCCCGGCGCCGAGCGCGGCGCGATCGGCTACTCCGTCCAGTACGTCGACCGGCTCCACCAGGACGGATCGGGCCGGCA
Organism: Streptomyces sp. NRRL WC-3626; assembly: GCF_000718785.1. Lineage (GTDB taxonomy): Bacteria > Actinomycetota > Actinomycetes > Streptomycetales > Streptomycetaceae > Streptomyces > Streptomyces edwardsiae. The sequence goes on from NZ_JOCA01000034.1 coordinate 52,127, forward strand.
CATCCCCGTCGCGGGCGGCGCCGTCCTCGAGGTCCGGGTGGCCGCGCCCGCGTACGCCCCCGAGAGCGGCGAGCCCACCTACCCGGCACGCGCCGGGGGCACCCTGCCCGGTGTGAACCTCACCGGGTACCGCACGTTCCGGGACGCGCGGTTCGCGGGCAGCTTCGAGGGCGCCACCCAGATCGGGCTCGGGGTACGCGCGCGGCTGCCGTTCCGGGTGCTGCAGCTCGACGGCCATCTCGTGATCGACGTCGCCCACGACTGGACCGGCGGCCGCTGACCGTCCGCCGGCGCGCGGTCACTCCTTCAGGGTGCCCGTGTCGCGGACCCGGCGCGCCACCTCGCGCAGCTTGGTGTTGGAACGCTGGGAGTGGGTGCGCAGCAGGTCGAAGGCCTGGTCCTCCGTCAGATGGTGGCGGCCCATCAGGATGCCCATCGCCTCGCCGATGAGATGCCGCGTGGCGATGGCCTCCTGCAGCTGTTCGTCGGTGCGGGCGCTGGAGAAGGCGACCGCCGCGTGGGAGGCCAGCAGCCAGCCGGCCGTCTCGCTGTCCTCGGTGAACATCCCGGGCTTGCGGGAGTACACGTTGAGGGCGCCCAACTCCTCCTCCCGCGTGTACAGCAGGAAGCCCATCATGCTGCCCACACCGAGTTCCCGGCACTGGGGCACGAAGGAGGGCCAGCGTTCGGCGTGCTCGGTGAAGTCGGGAATGCGGAACACGCGTTCGGCGCGGTCGGGCCGGGCCGCGTCGAAGCAGGGGCCTTCGCGCAGGCGCTCCTGGAGACGGTCGCTGTCGTTCACCAGTTGTTCGGTGGGCGCCAGCGAACTCACCCGGTCCCCCCGCAGTACGAGGATTCCGGCGGCGTCACAGCCGTCGACGAGCTCCACCGTCGATTCCGTGATCTGTTCCAGGGTGGAGTCGAGGGTGTGCTCGGCCAGCAGGTCACGGGCCATGGAGGCCATCTGCTGCGCGAAGTACCGCCAGTCCACGCTCCGCCTCCCGGTGCACCTGCCGGCCGTCACCCACCATCGTGGCACGCCTGCCCATGCGGCACCCTTCCATGCCGTCGTTGTCAGTGGGGGATGTCACCCTGCCGGTATGGACGAACTGGAGTTCATGCGCGGCAGGGTCTACGGCGCGGACCACGACGACCCGTCCCCGCGCGACGACCGCACGTATGTGGAGCTGTCGGGCGGCCCCCTCGACGGCCTCCTCCTGGACATCACGGACCTTCCCGAACGGGACCTCCGCCACGGCGTGACGCTCCCCACGGAAATAGGCCGCTACGGCCCGGGCGCCCACACCCACTACACCCCCCGCACCCCAACCTCCCGCACCTACGACTGGCACGGCGACCTCCCCTAACCCCTCCTCCCCCCGGGGCTCCGCCCCCATCCCCCGCCTTCCCGCACGGTTCCGCCCAGCCCCCGCCACCCCGCGGTACTCCGCGCGCCGCCCCGCCGTCCCCACGTCCCCGCGCCGCCCCCGCCG
>NZ_JOCA01000035.1 GCF_000718785.1 Streptomyces sp. NRRL WC-3626
GCGGTTGCTGGCGGTGCGGGAGCATGAGCACAGCGCGTTGGTGGACGTTCAGCGGTGGGCGGGTGCGCCGGCGGGCACACCACTCTTCGACAGCATCGTGGTCGTGGAAACCCCCTACGACACGGACGCCCTCACCACGGGAGAGCTGACGCTCACGCCCGCTCGGGCCGGCGGCAGCCCTGCCACGGGTTATCCGCTGGTCCTGCAGGTGGACGCCGATCGCGAACTGTCCTTCCAACTGTTCTACGCACAGGAGTCGTTCGACGACGAGACGGCGGAGAGAATGCTCGCCCACGTGGTGCAGGTCCTCGGAGGGCTGGCCGAGGACCCCGGGGGACCGGTAGCGGGGATCAGTCTGCTGCCGGCGGCCGAGAGGCAGCTGGTCGTCCGGGACTGGAACGCCACCGACGCTGACTTCCCCCGTGACGCCTGCCTTCAGGAGCTGTTCGAACGCCAGGTGCGCCGTGCGCCCGAGTCGGTCGCGGTCGTGTGCGGTGAGGAGCGGCTCACCTACCGGGAGCTGAACGAACGGGCCAACCGCCTCGCACATCACCTGAGGAGTCTGGGCGTCGGCCCTGAGACCGTGGTCGGCGTCTGTGTGGAGCACGGCGTGGACATGCTCGTCGCGCTGTGGGGGATCGTGAAGTCCGGCGGCGCGTACGTGCCGATGGATCCCCGGCATCCCGCGGAACGCCAGGTTTTCGCGCTGTCCGACGCGGCCGCCGAGGTCGTGGTCACTCAGGACGCCCTGGCCGCGCGGTTCGCCGGCAGTGAGCCCGCGGTGGTCCGCATCGACGCGGACCGGCCTCTGATCGAACAGAGGCCGGCCGTGAACCCTCTCGTGCTGGGATCCGCCGACAACCTGGTGTACATCATGTACACCTCCGGCTCCACGGGCAGACCCAAAGGGGTCATGATCAGTCACCGCGGACTGATCAACTATCTCGCCTGGGCAACCGAGGGCTACGGTCTCGACGGCGCGTCCGGCGCTCCGATGCTGGGGTCCATCGCCTTCGACCTGTCAGTGCCGAACTTCTTCCTGCCCCTGACATACGGCAAGGACGTGACCCTGCTGCCTCAGGACGACCCGATCGCCGGTCTCTCGGAACTGCTCACACGTCCCGGTGACTTCAGCCTGCTGAAGATCACTCCCGCTCACCTGGATGTACTGCGCGGTGAACTGCCGCCCGGAGCGGTGGATTCGGTCCGTACCTTCGTCGTCGGCGCCGATGAGATGAGGCCGGAGACCGCCGCGGCGTGGCGCCGCATCGCGCCGGGGGCGCGGATCATCAACGAGTACGGCCCCACCGAGACCGTCGTCGGCTGTTCGATCCACACGGTGCCCGACGACGTCGCGTACACGAGCCTGGTCCCGATCGGGAAGCCGATCGCCAACACGCGTATGTACGTGCTCGACGACCGGCTGAACCCCGTTCCCATCGGTGTCGTCGGCGAGCTGTACATCGGCGGTGAGGGAGTGGCCCGGGGCTACCTGAACCGTCCCGCGCTGACCGCGGAGCGGTTCCTGCCGGACCCGTACAGCGATGCTCCGGGCACCCGCTTCTACCGCACCGGCGACCTGGCCAGGTTCCGGGCGGACGGGGAACTGGAGTTCCTCGGCCGGATCGACCACCAGGTCAAGATCCGGGGCTACCGGATCGAACTCGGCGAGATCGAGGCCGCGTTGCTTCAGCACGCCGCGGTGCGCGAGGCCGTGGTCGCGGCCCGCGAGGACCGGCCCGGTGACAAGCGGCTCGCCGCCTATGTGGTTCTCGAACCCGGCCGGTCGACGGGCGCACCGGATCTGCGGGACTTCTTGCGGCAGACCCTGCCCCCCTACATGCTGCCGGCCAGTTACACCGTCCTGGACGCCATCCCACTCAGCCAGGGCGGAAAGGTCGATCGAAGGCTGCTGCCCGCCCCCGGGCTCCACAGGACGGACTCGGCCGCGTCCGGGCACACGGCACCCACGACGCCCACGGAACACACGCTCGCGGGCATCTGGACAAGCGTGCTGCGGCTGGACCGGGTGGGCATCCACGAGAGCTTCTTCGAACTGGGCGGGGACTCGATCAGTGCCATCGCCGCCGTCGACAAGGTGCGTGCGGCCTTCGACGTCGCGGTCCCCCTCGTCGCGTTCTTCCAGAATCCGACGGTGGCCCGGATGTCCGCCGCCCTGCGTGACCTCATGACCCGCCGACGTGACGGGACTCCGGTCCGGCTGCGCCGTGGCGAGGGCGGCTCGCCGCTCTTCCTCTTCCCGGCGCAGGGCGGGTTCGCGACCTCCTATCTGGAACTGGCCGGGCTGCTCGGCACAGAGCAGTCGGTGTACGCCCTGCAGTCGGTCGGGGTCGACTCCGACGAGAGCCCGCTCACCAGTGTGGAGGAGATCGCCCGCGCGGGGCTGCGGTCGATCCGGGAGATCCGCCCCACCGGCCCGTATCGGCTCGCGGGCTGGTCCTTCGGCGGGCTGGTGGCCTTCGAAGCCGCGCGGCAGCTGGAGGCGGCCGGCGAGACCGTGGACCTGCTTGGCGTCATCGACACGCCGGTGTTCCGGCCGCGGACCCGGCGCAGCGGCTCCGCCGGCGGCCTCAGGGAACAGCTCATGGAAGTGGCGGCGGAGCTGAAGCTCTTCGAGCAGCGGCTCGAAGAGCGTACGGAAGAGGAACTCCTCGAGGAGATCCTGCGCCACGAGCGCTCCGGAAACCGCATGTCCCAGCTGGCGGACAGCGAATCGGTACGGCGGATGGTGCAGGTGTACACGGCCAATGGCGCGGCCACGAGCGCCTACCGGTACGACGGTGTCGTGGCGGCTGACATCCACCTGCTGCGCAGCGAGGAGCAGGGGAGCGGGCTCATGGACGAGGTCCGGCCACAGGAGTGGCAGGCGCTGACCACCGGTGCGGTGAAGGTCTACCCGGTACCGGGCCGCCACACCGAACTGCTGGAGGTCCCCCATGTGCGGCACGTGGCGGACGTCCTGTCCGGAATCCTGAAGAACGGAAGTGAAGGCTGATGGGCGACGGTCACCGCGGTTCGGGAAATGGGCTGGATCGCGTCGCGGCCGGGCAGCGGGAGATCGTCGGCGCCTTGAACGACACGGTCATGGACCTGCCGCTGCGTTCTTTGCCCGAGCTGATCCACCAGCAGGTCCTTGCCACACCCGAAGCGCCCGCCGTCTCCTGCGGAGACGAGTTGACGTACGCCCGGCTGTGGGAGCAGGCCGGGCTGGTCGCCGGACGGCTGCGCGCGGAGAGCGTCGGCCCGGGCGATCTGGTGGGTGTCGCCATGGAGCGCGGGACCGCGCTGGTGGTGGCACTGCTCGGTGTCCTGCGCTCCGGTGCCGGCTATGTGCCCCTCGACCCGGATCTGCCGCCCGCCCGGCTGGCGCGTACGGTCGGGCACGCGGGTCTGAGGACGGTGCTGACCGACGGAGAGCGCCCGGAATGGCTGCCGTCCGACGGGGTGGTGGTACTGCGTCTGGGCGAAGCGGAACCGACGGCCGGGCCCGGCCCCGCCACCTTCAGCGCGCCCGACCCCTCCTCGGTCGCCTATGTGATCTACACGTCCGGGTCGACGGGCCTGCCCAAGGGCGTCGCCGTCCCGCACTCCGCGCTCGCGAACTTCATGTGCTCGATGCGCGAAGCCCCGGGCCTGGACGCGTCGGACGTCCTGGTGGCCGTCACCACCGTCTCCTTCGACATCGCGGCACTGGAGCTCTTCCTCCCCCTGGTGGTGGGCGGACGTGTGGTCGTCGCGAGCAGAGCGCAGGCCACGGACCCCGCACTGCTGGCCGACCTGATCACTGAGGCCGGCGGAACCGTTCTGCAGGCCACACCGGCGACGTGGCAGTTGCTGAGGGAGGCCGACTGGCGTCCGCCCCAGGGCTTCACCGTGCTCTGTGGCGGAGACCGGCTTCCCCCGGACCTCGCCGGCTGGCTGACCTCCCTGGGGAGTGCCGCGTGGGACCTCTACGGACCGACCGAGACGACCATCTGGTCGGCCGCCGGACGACTCGGGGACCGCGGGCGAACCGTCGACTGGAGCCCGGTCGCCAACACAAGCGTGCACGTACTGGACGTCGACATGCTTCCCGTCCCCTTCGGGGAGCAGGGCGAGGTCTACATCGGCGGCGCGGGCCTCGCCCTCGGCTACATGGGACAACCGGCCCGCACCGCCGAGCGGTTCCTGCCCGATGGCCTCTCACCCGTACCAGGACAACGGCTCTACGCGACCGGTGACCTGGGCCGCCGCCGCGACGACGGGACCGTCGAGATCCTGGGACGGGCCGACCATCAGCTGAAGGTCCGCGGATTCCGCGTCGAGCCGGGAGAGATCGAAGCCGCGATCCTGGGCCATCCCCAGGTGCGGCAGGCCGTCGTCGTTCCCCGCCGGGAAGAGGGACGCGACCAGGGCCTCGTGGCCTATGTCGTTCCTGCCCCCGCGGACGACAGCGGCACGGTACCCGACGCGGCCGGTCGTCATGCGGCGGACGGTGAGCGGGGGGACGGTCCGCCGGTCGTCGGCGTCGATCCCGCCGGGCTGAGCGGCGCGGACCAGCTCAGGAGCGCCATCGACGCAGCCCTCGACCGGGTGGCGCCAGGGGGGCAGGTGATCATCGAGGGCGTGCGCGACCTGCGTCTGCTGACGGCCGAGGCCGTGGTGGCGGAGGTGTCCCGGCGCTCCCCCTACGACAGTTGCGCGTCGCTGGCCGGACAGGTGGACCAAATACTCACCCTGACCGACGAACTCGCCGTGGACCCCCGCTTCTTCGCCGAAGTCCAGCGGCTCTCGGACCGCGTGGCCAGGGTCGACATCCATCCGGACCCCGGGACGGAGACGGAGCGGGAGGGCCCGTTCCGCTACCGGGTGGTCATCCACAGGACGGCGGACGCGGTGGCCACCGCCGCGGATCGGCCGAGTCGTCGGACGCACCGCGACTTCGCCGGCACGACGATGTCCTCCCTCGAGGCCATGCTGCGCTCGGCTCCCGGTGACTTCGCTCTGCGGGGCGTCCCCGATGCCCGACGGGCCTTCGCCGTCGCCGTGGCGGAGCGACTGTCCCGTGCGGACCACGGTGAGGTCCTGGGCGGGTTGCTGGAGGCGGCCCGGGACTGCGACCGGGTACGCACGGCCCTGGACCGGCAGGCGGTGCAGGCTCTGGCCGAGCGCCTCGGTTTCCACGTGACGGAGGTCCTGTGCGGGGACGGAGGCCCGGACGAGTCGGATCTGCTCCTTCGGCGTGCCGGCACATCGGACCGGCCGGCCCCCGCTCGGGTGGAGCCTCGCGGAGCCCCGGCGCCCGCGCCGGCCCCGGACGAGCTGCGCGGGATGGTCAACGACCCGGCCCGAGCGCGACGGCTGCGGCGCCTCGACCGCGCGTTGCGGTCCTTCCTCACCGACCGGCTGCCCGCGTACATGGTGCCGGGCGAATTCGTCGTCGTGGAAGGGCTTCCGCTCAACGCCAATGGCAAGATCGACCGCACCCGCCTGCCCCTGCCCCTGTCCTCGGCGGGACGCAGGCCCTCGGCCCCACCGGTCTCAGAGGATCAACGACTGGTCGCGCGCCTGTGGGGCGAGGTGCTCGGCCACGACGACATCGGGCTCGACGACACGTTCCTGAACGTGGGCGGTGACTCGGTCCGCGCAGTCCGCGTCGCGTCTCTCGCCCGCCGGGCGGGCTTGGACATGCCGGTGGCCGACGTGCTGAGGCTGCCCCTGAAGCAGTTGGCCGAACTCGTGGCGCCGGGCCCGGACTCTCCCGGCGCGTCGTCCGCTGTCCGTGCCGCCGACGAGCCGGCGGAGGCCGGTGTTCCCGGCTCGCCGTATCCGCTGACGCCGATGCAGGCCGGCATGCTGTTCCACAGCCAGTACTCCGCGGGAACGGCCGACTACTTCCAGCAGACGGTCTACCGGATCCACGGGCCGGTCGACACCGACGCGCTGCGCACGGCATGGGAGACGGTGGCACGCCGGCACTCGGTGCTGCGGAACGTCGCCGAGTGGGAGGGACTCGCGGCTCCGCACCAGAGAACGCTGCCGGACGCCGTCCCTCCGGTCCGGGTGGTCGAACTCCCGGGCGTCGACGACCGGGAGGCGGCGCTGAACCGGTTCCTGGAGGAGGACCGGGCCACAGGGTTCGACATCGCGAGCGAGCCGCCCTTCCGGCTCACCCTGATGCGCTGGTCGCACGAACTGACCGAGATGATCCTCAGCTACCACCATCTCCTACTGGACGGATGGAGCCTGCCCATCCTGGTGAACGAGGTGGAACGGTTCTATGCGGCGCGCCCGGACGGCGAACCCCCTCTGCCGGCACCCGCCCCCTCCTACCGGCGGTACGTCGAGTGGCTGAGGGATCAGGACCACGAGGCAGCGCTCACGTACTGGCGCGAGCGCCTGTCCGGATTCACAGCCCCCACCCCTATCGCGCTGGGCCGCCCCGACTCCACGGCCGGGGAGACGACCGGCGAGGTGACCATCACCCTCCGCGGAGACCTGGTACGTCGGCTGGAACTCGTAGGACGCGCGAGCGGGCTGACCCTCGGCTCGGTCTTCCACGGCGCCTGGGCTCTCCTGCTGTCCCGCTACAGCGGGGAGGACGATGTCGTCTTCGGGTCGACCGTCGCCGTGCGCCCGGCGACCCTCCCCGGTGCCGATGAACTCGTCGGCCTGTGCATCAACACCGTCCCGGTGCGGTGCCGCACGGCGCCACAGGCGGCACTCGACGGATGGCTGCGCGACCTTCAGGAACGGATGGTCGAGGGGCGGAGCTACGACTACGCGGCGCTCGCGGACGTCCAGGCCGTCAGCGAGGTCCCCCGTGGCACCTCCCTGTTCGACAGCCTGGTGGTCGTCGACGGTTTCGCAGCCCCCTCCGGGACGCTTCCCTCCGACAGCGAACTGCGCATCGAGCCGGTGGGAACCGTCGAGTCCACCGGCTACCCACTGGTCGTCATGCTCGAGGCGGGGGACCGCCCGACCATTCGTCTGCGCTATCGGCGCAGCCGTTTCGATCACGCGGCGGTCTCGGCGCTCGCCGGTCACCTCCATACCGTCATGAGGGCGTACGCCGACAATCCTTCCCGGCAGCTGGCGGACATCTGTCTGTTGGCGCCGCACGAGTGGAGCGAAGTCGTCGTCGGCTGGAACCGGACGCGGGCCCCCTACCCCGCGGACATGACCTTGCCGGGGCTGTTCACCCGTCAGGCCGCGGCTACCCCGCACGCCGTGGCCCTGCGGTTCGGCGACGCCGCGTGGACGTACGAACAGCTCAACCAGCGGGCCAACCGCCTCGCCCACTGCCTGCGGGCGCGCGGAGCGGGGCTGGAGACCCTGGTCGGTGTCCTGACGACCAGGACGCCGGACATGGTGGTCGCCATGCTCGCCGTCATGAAGGCGGGCGCCGCATATGTCCCGCTGGCCTCCGACAACCCCCCCGAGCGACTGGCCCATGTGGTCCGGGACGCCGGACTGCCGTTGGTGATCGCCCACGCCGGTCTCGTGGGCGGACTGGACCTCGGTTCCGCCGAGCTCTGTGTGCTGGACACCATGGAGGAGGAACTGGACCTCTCGCCCTCCGGTGACCCGGCCGAGCTGGCCTCGCCCGACAGCCTCGCCTACGTGATGTACACATCGGGGTCGTCCGGCCGGCCCAAGGGGGTGATGTGCCACCACCGGGGTCTCGTGAACTACATCCACTGGTGCTCGCGCCACTACGCGGACCTGTCCGACGGCGGAGCACCGGTGTTCTCCTCGTTCGGCTTCGACATGATCGTGCCGAATCTGTATGTGCCGCTGATCCTCGGCCATCCGGTCCATCTGATTCCGGAGACCAGGGACCCTGAACGGCTGGCCGACCTGCTCCTGGCCCAGTCGCCCTTCGGCTTCGTCAAGTTGACCCCCGGCCATCTCGAACTCCTGTCCCAGCGAGTGTCCCCGGAACAGGCCCGCGGCCTGGCCGCCGTACTCGCCGTCGGCGCCGACGGCTTCCCGGCCAGCGTTCTCGAAAGCTGGCGCGCGCTCGACCCGGACACGCGAGTGATCAACGAGTACGGACCGACGGAGGCATCCGTCGCGAACTCCGTCCACGTGGTGAGCGGATCACCGGCCGGCGATCTCGTTCCCATCGGCAGGCCCATCTCGAACACGACGCTCTATGTGCTCGACGAGGGCATGAACCCGCTTCCGGTCGGAGTTCCGGGAGAGATCTACATCGGAGGCGTGTGCTGCGCTCGCGGCTACCGGAATCACCCCGGCCGGACCGCTCAGCAGTTCGTTCCCGACCCCTTCTCGGACCAGCCGGGCGGGCGGCTCTACCGAACCGGTGACGTCGGCTACTGGCACCCCGACGGCAACCTTCAGTTCGTGGGACGGCGTGACCACCAGGTCAAGATCCGCGGCTACCGCATTGAGACCGGGGAGGTCGAGGCTGCCCTGGCCGCGCATCCCCGAGTACGCCACGCCGTGGTCTCGGCGCCCCCCGGCGCCAGTGGCCGGCGGCGGCTGGTCGCGCACGCGGTGGCCGACCCCGGCGCACAGGTCGGTCGCCAGGAACTGCGCGACTGGCTCACCGAGCGGCTGCCCCCGTACATGCTTCCGTCGGTGATCGTGCTGCTGGACGCCATGCCTCTCGACTCCAATGGCAAGGTCGACCGCAAAGCGCTCGCGGTGCTGAGCGCGGCCGATACGCGCGAGGACGCGCCGGCCCGAGGGCCCGCCGGCCCTCTGGAAGAGCGGATCGCCGCCATCTGGCAGCGGGTCCTCGGCGTCGATGAACTGGGAGCGCACGACAACTTCTTCGCACTGGGAGGGGACTCCATCCTCACGATGCAGATCGCGGCCGAAGCCCGGCGCGCGGGGCTGAGGATCACTCCGAAAGACATCTTCCTGTACCCCACCGTCGTGAGTCTGGCTCCACACGTGACCCCGGACAGTCCGTCCGAGGCGGCCGCAGCCACTGAAATCGTCGATGCCACAGGTCCGTTGCGTCTCACCCCCGTCCAGCAATGGTTCCTGGACCAGGACTTGACCGACGCCCACCACTACAACCAGTCCGTGCAGCTGGAGTTGGACTCCCCGGACCCGGTGGCCCTGGAGTCCGCGCTGCGGGCCGTGATCGACCGGCACGACGCGCTGAGGCTCCGTTTCACGCGATCGCCGGATGGCTGGCATCAGACGGTCGTACCGAGTGAGGACAGTTTCCGACTCCGGGTGGTGACAGCCACGGACCGGGACGGGCGGCAGGGGCCGCTCGACGACGAGGCCGATCAGCTGCAGGCCTCCCTCGATGTGGCCCGGGGGCCGCTCGTGGCGGCGGCTCTCTTCGGTCTCGGCGACGACCGTCCCTCCCGCTTGCTGATCACCGTGCACCACTTGGCCGTGGACACGCTTTCCTGGCGCTCGATCCTCGTCGACCTGGCCGAGTCCTACGAGGCGGCACTGAGGGGCGAGCCGTGGTCCCCCCCGGCGCCGCCGACGACCTTCAGCCACTGGACGCGCTCACTCGGCCGGTACGCGGACGAGGTCGCCCCGGCCCTCGACCAGGCCTACTGGATCGGGATGCTCACGGACATCCCGCGGCTTCCCCGTGACTTCCCGGGCGGCCGGCACACTGTGCGGCGGACGGGCACGGTGACGGCACGCCTCTCCTCCGAGGACACCGCCGCGCTCACCGGGATTCCGGCGTCCGGCCGGATGCGGGTGGACGAAGTACTGCTGACCGCGCTCGCCATGACGCTGCAGGAATGGGTCGGTGAGGCCGTACCGGTCGATGTCGAGCGCCACGGACGGGAGCACCCCGTCACGGGTGTCGACGTCGGAGAGACCGTCGGCTGGTTCACGTGTGTTCACCCGGTGCGGCTGCCCGTCCCGCTGACGGGGGAGACGGGGCGCGACACGGCTGCGGCGGTCACGACGGTCCGGCAGCTGTTGCGCTCGGTACCCGGTGACGGTTTCGCCTACGGAATCCTCCGCCATCTGACCACAGGGCCCCGATACCAGAAGCTTCGCGAACTTCCCGATTCCCCGATTCTGTTCAACTACCAGGGACAGATGGACCGTTCGCACGTGAGCCGGGGCCCACTGCGCGTCCTGCCGGGGACCCTGGGTGCGGAGAGAAGTCCCGATCAGCGGCGCAGCCATGACATCGAGATCGAAGCGGCGGTCAAGGACGGCGTACTCGAGACCGAGTGGATCTTCTCCGGCGACCGGTTCCGCACCGGGACCATCCGAGAGGTGGCCGAGACATTCACCCGCCGCCTCAGCGAGGTCATCCGTCACTGCGACGGGAACCGGAACATCTTCACCCCCTCGGATTTCCGGCCGGCCGGCATGAGCCAGCGGACGCTGGACGCCCTCGTCGCCGCTCATCCGGGCATCGAGGACGTGTTCCCCCTGACTCCGGTCCAGCAAGGGATGCTCTACCATTCCCTCCTGCATCCCGACAGTGCGCACTATCAGGACCAGCAGGAACTGCGTCTCACCGGGCGCATAGACGTCGACGCCTTCCGCGGTGCGTGGGGCGACGTCAGCGCCAGGCATCCCCTGCTGCGTGGCGCGGTCGTCTGGCGCGGGGTGCCTCAGCCCGTCCATGTCGTGCGGACCGGGAACGACATATCCACGCGGGTCTTCGACTGGCGCGGTGAGGCGCCCGAGGACATGGGCCACAACCTGCGGACCCTGGCCTCCGCTGAACGGGCCGAGCCGTTCGCGGCCGACGGCACAGCCCCGATCCGGCTGGCACTGGTCCGTGTCTCGTCGGACCAGCTGATCGCGTTCATGACATATCACCACCTCCTGCTCGACGGCTGGAGCGTGGCGCTGATGCTGCGTGAACTGATGGAGTGCTACAGGGCGCGGCTCGCCGGTGAGGTGGCCGCCCTGCCCCCGGCCACGTCGTACCGCAGACACGTGGAGTGGCTGGCCTCCCGTCCACCCAAGGATGCGGAGCGCTACTGGCGCGGAGTCTTCGACGGTGCGGTCCGCCGTCCCATGCCGTCCGTGGCTCAGGACGACCCGGGCGGCACCGGCACGGGCTCGGTGGAGGCCACACTGGGCTCCACGGCCACGGAGGCGTTGCGCCACCTCGCCTCGCGCTGCGAAGTGACCCTGGGATCCGTAGCGTTGGCCGCCTGGGGCATCGCCCTCAACCACCTGACGGGACGCCAGGACATCACGGTCGGATCGACGTTCGCCGTGCGGTCGCCGGAGATCGACGGGGTGGAGACGATCGTCGGACCGATGATCAACACTCTGCCCCTCCGGCTGGCGATCAGGACGGAGGGCACCGTGACGGAACTCCTCAAGGATGTGCAGGCACGCCATCTCGACATCAGGGAATACGGTCACAGCGCGCTCACGGACGTCAATGCCTGGAGCGGTGCACCGCCACGGACAGCCCTGTTCGACAGCATCGTCGTCGTCGAGGGGTACTCGGACCAGCTGGACGACGGATCGGGTACGACGCTCTCCATCGGAGAGATCACCGAGAGTACCGGTTACCCCCTGACCCTCTGTTTCAAGGATGCCGAACGCCTTCGGCTCCGGCTCCTGTTCGATCGACGCACCCACTCTCCGTCTGCCGCGTCGGCCGTGATGGCCGCGGTGGAAGGAGTTCTCACGGATCTGGCGGCGTCCCCCGGGGGACACCGGCGGGTCCGTGACGTACTCGGGGCCGAGCGCCCGCCGATGGCCGTGCGGGCCACCCTTTCCCCCTCGCGGAGCTGAGAGTCGACTCATGTCAGCGAGCTCGTTCGACACAAGTGAGGCGCGAGCCTCGAAGCGACTGGCCATCTGCGTGTTCTGCGGTGTCGAAGCCGGGCAGGACGCCGGGACACAGCGGCTTGCCGGTGAACTCGGCGCGCACATCGCGGGCCGGGGCCACCTGCTGGTGTACGGCGCCGGCGGCAGTGGTCTCATGGGTGCCGTGGCCAGGGGCGCATCGCGGAGCGGCGGCCCGATCATGGGAGTCCTGCCGGCCTCCCTCCACGAACGTGAGCATGCCGCGGGGGCTCCCGTCCAGACACTGATGCTGACGCGGGACCACACCGACCGCAAGCTGCGGATGATGGCCAGCGCCGATGCCTTCATCGCCCTGCCCGGTGGATACGGCACGCTGGACGGCATTCTCGAGGTGGCGACGCGGGCGCAGCTCGGACTGCATCGCAAACCCCTGGTGCTGCTCGACTCCGGTGGATTCTGGGAGCAGTTCCGAGACCTCATCAGCGCAATCCACCACAGGGGATTCGTGGTGGCCGACACGCCCCCGTTCGAACTCGCGTACACGGTGCAGGAAGCCATGCGCATGGTTGAGGACAAGGTGACGACATGACGAGGCGTTCCGCCCCGGCCACCGCGGCCCACACAGAGCCGGGACACGGCACAGCCGACAGGCGTACGCCTGATGACCCTGCAGCGGAAGGCCGGGTGCCGGCCGCGTGGAACGACACGGTCCATCCACTTCCCGAGCTGAGTCTTTCGCTGCTCTTCGAGGAGCAGGCCACCAGGACGCCGACAGCACCGGCTGTCGTGTACGAGGGCGTCACCCTCACGTACGCCGAACTCAACACACGGGCGAACCGTCTCGCCCGCTTCCTGGTCGAGCACGGAGCGGGGCCGGAGACAGCGGTCGCCGTGGCGCTGCCACGGTCGGTGCTCCTGGTGGAGTCCGTCCTCGCGATCCTCAAAGCGGGCGCGGTCTACTTCCCCCTCGGACCGGAGAACCCCCCGCCGCGCACGGAACTCATGCTGACCAGCGTCCGGCCGGCGATGGTCCTGACACTGCGCCGGGCCGCAGACAGACTCACGCGGGGCGGGACGACCCCGTTGGTGCTGCTCGACGACCCCGACACCGTGCGGACGGTGGCGGCCCAGCCCGGATGGGCACTGACCGACAGGGACCGAGGAGGCCCCCTCACCTCGCTGGGGGCGGCGACGCTGATCTTCACCTCCGGCTCGACGGGTGCTCCCAAGGCAGTGGTGAACTCCCATGCGGGACTCGCCAACCGGCTGTTGTGGATGCAGTCCGTGTTCGCCCTCACCGGGCAGGACCGGGTCCTGCACAAGACGCCGATCGGATTCGATGTCTCCGTCTGGGAACTGCTCTGGCCCCTGTCGGTCGGGGCGACGCTCGTGGTCGCCGTACCCGGGGGACACAAGGACCCCCGCTATCTGGCGCGTCTGATGCGGGACGAGCGCATCACGACCGTGCATTTCGTGCCGTCGATGCTCGGCCTCTTCCTGGAGGAGCCCACGTCGGCTGCGGCCCGAGGACTGCGGCGTGTCGTATGCAGCGGGGAGGCCTTGAGCCCCGCACTGCAGAGGAGATTCCAGGCGCGGCTGAACGTGCCCCTGTTCAATCTCTACGGACCCACCGAAGCGGCCATCGACGTGACCTGGTGGAACTGCGCGGAACAGCGGAATCCGAGGGTGGTGCCCATCGGACGTCCCATCTGGAACACCCGGATGTACGTACTCGACGCGGAGCTGAACCCGGTTCCGATCGGCGAGCCGGGGGAACTGTTCATCTCCGGCACCGGACTGGCACGGGGATACGCGGGCTGCCCCGCTCTCACCGCCGAGCGGTTCCTCCCCGACCCGCACGGTCTCCCCGGCACACGGATGTACCGCACCGGCGACCTTGCACGCTATCGGCAGGACGGGGCGTTGGAGTACCTGGGCCGCATCGACGACCAGGTGAAGATCCGTGGCTTTCGCATCGAACTGGGCGAGGTCGAGGTCGCTCTCGGTCTTTGCGCAGGGGTACGCGGCTGTGCGGTCGCGGCCGTGGAGCGAGCGGGCCGGGACAAGGAGCTCGTAGCCTGCGTCGTGGCGGAGACCGGAACCACACCGGAGCCGGCCGCGCTCCACGCCGAGCTGGCCCGGACGCTGCCGGCCCACATGATTCCCGCCTCGTTCGTCTTCGTGCCGCGGCTGCCGGTCAACCGCAACGGCAAGCTGGACCGGGCCGCCCTCCCCGCGCTGGTCGGCTGACCACCACTGAGACGGCCGGGTGGGTCCCCCCGCGAGTCCGACGGCCTCTTCCTCAGAGGTCTTCCACATCGACCAGGCCGTCCTGGATGGCGCGTGCCACCAGGCTTGCCTTGGTCCGCGCGGGGCGGCCGACGTTCGCGTACTTGATCCGCACCCGGTCCAGATATGAGTTGACCGTCCGAACCGAGATGTTGAGCCGCTGCGCGACCAACTCCTTCGATTCGGACTGGAACCACTCGATCAGAACGTTCTCTTCGCGCGAGGAGAGCCGGGGGCGGTCCGCGCGGGCGTTCGTACCCAGCGCTCCGGCGAGTGCCGGCGGCATGTAGGGACGCTCGTCGGCTGCTGCCAGTGTCGCCTCTACCAGGTGGTCCCGGCCCTCGTTCTTGGTCAGGAACGTCGCGGCTCCCAGATCCAGGCAGTTGACCGCCGTCGCCTCGTCGTCACGCATCGAATACACGACGACCTGCCGTCCTTCGTCGACGAGGCGGCGAAGGCCGCCGAAGGCGGGCCCGCCCTCCTTGAGCTGCAGATCCAGGATGACGACATCGGCCGTACTGCCGGGCGCGGTCCAGGCATCCCGGACCGAGTTGCCGGTCGCGACCACGTTGATCGGCCGCCGCGACGCGGCGCACCATGCCTCCACCCCCGAAAGGATGGCGGGGTGGTCGTCTATGGCGATCACGCTCACCGGGGAGTTGCTCGTCATGTCAGGTCGACTCCGGAGGTGATCGGCGCTTCCCACATCGTTTCCACCCACACACTCCCTCGGTGTGCACCTTTCGCCAGAGCCACCTTCGAGGCCGAGGCGCGGTGGTGCGCCCGAACCAGGTCTCCCGTCCGGCGGCCGTCGGCGAAGTCCTGGCCGACGACACTCACTCGTACCGCCCGAGGAGTCCATACGACGGTCACCCGCGCCGTCGTGCGGGTATGGCCGAGAACCACGGCCACCGGGTCGATCAAATCCCTGCGCACTTCCACAGGCACCTCCTTCCGCCGGCCCCTTATGGCCAGGCTCACCGTCACTCCCTGGTGCTCGGCCACCTCGACGCACGCCCGCAACTCGTTCAGCAACGGGTCGGCGACGGCGTCGCTCTCCGCGAACAACCGGCGCATCCGGGCGGCTTCCACGCCGCACCGCAGCCTGACGTCGTCGTCATGCGGGCTCAGCACACCGTGGCCAAGGCCTGCCAGCAGCGGCACCGTCGTGGCCGTCAGGGCGCGGTAGCGCTCTTTGTGATCACGCTGCATGCCTTCATGGATACGTTCCCGGGTACGCAGTTCTTCCTCCCGTGCGGCCGCGCTCCCCGCTGCCGGCGCCCCGTCATGGAGCAGATGCATCAGCAGCACACCGACGGAGAACTGGAAGCCGCAGGTGGATACGGTCGAGAGACCCATGCCGGTCGACTCGGCGACGGTCGGTGAGCCCAGTACAAACATGGCCAACGTGTTGAGCCCGACATGCGCCCCGAGGAACACCGCGAGGACCCTGACCCGAAGGTCCGCCAGCAAGAACAACGCGTGCCAGCCGATGAGTCCGAACACCCAGTCCTCGGGGCCTGCCAGGCGTTCCGGCGGGAGCGTGAACGCGCCTGTGGCCGAGACCGCCAGCACCGCGCCCACGCTCCATCCGCGCACCCTCGGCGGGATCCGCCTGCCACGCAGCAGATACGCGCCCCCGGTCGCGGCGACGGCGGCGAGACAGATGAAGGCCGATGTCTGTGCCCACGCCGGACCGTACACGTCCTGGTGGGCCGTGAGTTGGCCCAGGGAGACGGTGAACTGCGCCACCAGACTGATCAGCAGTGCCGCCAGTCGGGCCCCTTGAAGCAGCTGGCCGCGGATGAAGCGAACGACAGCTGCGCGCTGTGCCCGTGCGCCGGGCGGACCGGGCAGGCCCGCGGCCCGCGTTCCGTCTGTCGGCGGTGACGCCGGAGGCCGCTCCTGCCAGCGCCACTGAACGCGGGTCCCGGCGCCGGGTCGGGAGGCAACGGACGCGGAGCCTCCGACCGCCTTCATCCTGCCGACGATCGAAGCGGAGATCCCCCTGCGCCGAGCGGGCACGGATTCCGGAGCGAAGCCCCGTCCCGCGTCGGACAGTTCGACGACGACGGCCCCGTCCTCCGTCCACGCCCTCAGCTCCGCTTCGCGTACCCCGGCATGGCGTGCCACATTGGCGACGGCCTCCCGGACCCCGTTGAAGATCGCGAGCCCGGGGCCCGACGGAATCGCCAGCGGGCCGGTGACGAGCAACTTGACCTGGACCCTGGCCTGTCCCACGCCCTCGGGCACACAGCCGAGAAGCACCGAGAGATCAATGCTCTCCGTCCCGAATCCGGGCATGGCGGACAAAGCGTCCAGATCTCGTGCGGCGCGCAGAGGCAGCCATGACCAGTCCTGGTCGTCGCCCTGGGAGACCATCAGCAGCGTCGCGCACGCCGTATCGTGCAGGGTCGCCAGGTGTTCGCGCTCGGTCGCCCGCCGCGCGGCGGCGACCTCGGCCTCCCGGCGCAACGCCGCCCTGGTGGCGGCCGACCGATCGGCCGCCCTGGCCCGCGCCCGGACGATGACATGGGCGCCCCTCGACAGACCCACCTCCACCAGCATGCGTGCCAGGTGCACCGCATCGGCGCCGTGCGCGGGTGATGAGAACATATCGCCCAGCGCGCAGACGACGGCCCCCAACGCGGCCAGGGTGAACCCGACCACCGGACGCGTCGCCCATTCGTGCTGGAAGGTGATGACGCTGATGCCGACGATCGCCTCCACCATCGCATCCGCGACATCGCCGCCGAGCACCGGCTGGGACAGCCCCGTGAGCACCACCACGGCAGCGTCCGACACCAACAGCAGAGTGGGAGGGAGCGGACGGTGCAATGAGCGCAGGCGCACGCAACAGGCGAGGAGAGCCGGCAGGAGCAGAGTCAGCACCAGGGGAACTTTCGCCGGGTCCGCCGAGACGACCCCCAGCGCACCGCAGAGGCAGAAGATGGTGGACCGGAGCATCACTCCGTACCGCTCGAGGGTGAGGGTCACCAGGCGCTCGCTCGACCTGGGTCCCTCCGCACGCTCAACGGGTCCGCCCGGGTCCACCCCGTCCCCCCAATGCCACAAAAGGGTGCTACACCCTCGTCTCTCAGCTCGTCCACGGACCCTAGGACCTTCGTGGGGTCAGGACTGTGTCGTCCGTGCACGGGACTTTGTCCGTGGTGCACGGCCCCAAGTCCCGGTCGCGCCGGGCACGTTGCGGCGCGGAACGGCGAGGTCGTTGCGCGGCGAGAGGGAATCCCGCCAGACTGGAGACGAGAACCGGCCGGGGCGAGAGGGGCGTTGTGGGAATACGGGCCGAGGCGCCGACGGACCGTCACCATGGCCGAGGCGGACGGAGGCCGGTCTCATGAGTCCGGTTCTGGACACCTCGTCCATACCGCCGCAGGATCGGGAGGAAGTGGTCCGGAACGCGGTGTGGGAATCCATGGTCGCGGTCGACATCGACCACGGCCCACCGGCGGAGGACATCTCCGTCCGCATCGGGCTCAACGGTGTCGGGCCCCTCAGGGTCTGTTCGGCGCGGGCGACCGCGGTCACCCTCCGTCGGACCGAACGGCTTGCCCGGGAGGACGAGGAACCGGCCGTCACTCTGGGTGTTCAGATGGCGGGCAGCAGCATGGTGGTGCAGAACGGCCGCCAGTGCCTGCTGAGTGCGGGAGACTGCGCCGTCTTCGAGTCGATCACCCCCTACACACTGCTCTTCGACGAAGGAGTCGACCACCGCTTCATCCGTTTCCCCCGGGCCGCACTCGCGCTCCCCGACCGGTTGTTACGAGACGTCACCGCGGTGCCCCTGGGACCCGGCAACCCCGTTGCGCGCCTCGCCTTCACCTACTTCTCCCAACTGGCCGTCGCCGACGAGTTGCACCAGGGCCCGCACGGCGAAGCCGCCGTGCAGCCCAGCGTCGAGCTCCTGCGTGCGGTCCTGACGACCCAGCACGGCAACTCCGTCCTGGCCAGGGCGCCTTTGAAGGCGACGCTCACCCTGCGCATCACGCAGTACATCCAGGAGCACCTGGCTGATCCGGCTCTGTCGGCGGCCCGGATAGCGGCCGCGCACGACATCTCCGTACGGCAGCTCTACGTTGTGCTCTCGCGCTCGGGAATCAGCCTCGGCGACTGGATCCGTGCCCGCCGCCTGGCGGAATGCAAACGGGAGCTGGCCGGCCCGAACGGCCGGCTGCGGACCGTCGCGGCGATCGGGCGGAGCTGGGGCTTCGTGGACGCGACCCACTTCGGCAAGGTCTTCAAACAGGCCTACGGAATCTCACCGCGGGCCTGGCGCGAACAGAACCACCCTCGCACCTGGGCGTGATGGTCTCCGCACGGTCACGTTCCGCGTCTCTCCGCCCTCGGATGCGCCGCCGGTCCCGCCGCGCACGACTTCCGTCGCGTGGGCCCGCTGTTCCGTGTGGGGCGAACGACCGGCACACCCGGCGCCGCCGCCGGGCTACTGTGCGCGTCGTACCACGACGCGGCCTTGTGGGCCGCGGACACTGCCGGGCCGTGGTCACCAGACAGGGACACACCAACGGAGCGTCATGAACCTGCGGGGGCAAAGCACGGACCACAAGGCGTACTTCGCGCTTCTCGGCCGATTCGAGGTCACACGGGGAAGCGTGGTCGCGGAACTCAAGGCGCGAAGATCGAGACTTCTGCTGGCGGCACTGGTGTGCAGGGCCGGGGAGACGATGAGCATCGAGGACATCATCGACGTGGTGTGGGGCGAGGATCCCCCGGCGACTGTCCGCAGCCAGGTCCAGATATGTGTCTCCGCGGCCCGTCGCGCCCTGGCCGGTGTCGGAATGGGCGACACTCTCAGAACACACCCCTTCGGCTACTCGCTGATGCTCGAACCGGGACAGCGGGACATCGACGACTTCGCCCGCCTCGTCTCCGAGGCACGGGCGGCGTCGGACGCCGGTCGATGCGACGCGGCGGTCCGCGGCTACCGCGGCGCTCTGGATCTCTGGCGAGGACCGGCCCTGGTCGGCCTCGACAGCGATGTGCTGCACAGGAAGGCCGTGGCGCTGAACGAGGAGCGCCTCACCGTCCTGGAGGAGTGCATCGACGTGGAGCTGCTGCGGGGCAGGGAACGGAAGCTGCTTCCCGAGTTGGTGAACCATGTCTCCGAGAACCCCTTGCGCGAGAAGCTACGAGGGCAACTCATGCTTGCGCTGCACCGCGCCGGACGACGTACCGACGCCCTTCGGGTGTACCGCGAGGGCCGTGACCGAATGGTCAACGACCTGGGCCTGGAACCCTCCGACGAACTCCGCCGCCTCGAAAGCGGGATCCTCAACGACGCGCCGGAACTCGCCGCCGCGTACACGCAGTCGGCCGGTGTGTCCGTGCCGAGACAACTGCCCCCGCTGACGGACCATTTCGTCGGCAGGGATGACCTCACTCGATCGGTCGGTGCCCTGCTGGACCGCCCATCGGCGACGGGCCGTACCGGCACCCGCGCGGTCAACGTGTACGGCCGGGGCGGGGTGGGCAAGACGTCGCTCGCGCTCCGCATCGCCTACCGGCTTGCGCACGAGCGCTTCGCCGACGGTCAGCTCTACTACGACCTGCACGGCAGCGGGCCGGCCGCCGTCCCGCCGGCTCGGGTCCTGGACCACTTCCTGCGCACCCTGGGGGTGCCGCCCTCGGACATCCCGAAGGGTCTGGACGAACGGGCCTCCATGTTCCGTAGCCATGTCGCCGGGCGCGACATGCTGCTGGTTCTCGACGACGCCGCCGACGAGGCTCAGATACAGCCCTTGCTGCCGGGTGGACGGGACTGCGCCGTGCTGGTGACCAGCCGCACGTCGCAGACGGGCATTCCCGCGTTGCACAACGTCCGGCTCGACGTGCTGTCCCCTCCGGAGGCACTCGAACTGATCGGGAGGAGCGTCGGCGAGAAACGCCTCCGGGCGGAGCCCTCCGCGGTCGCCGAGGTGGTGCGACATCTCGACGGCCTGCCGCTGGCGCTCAGCATCGCCGGAGCCCGGCTCGCCGCCGCGCCCCACCGGCCGGTCTCGTCCATGGCACACCGGTTTCGGGACGAGGGGCGGCGACTCGACGAACTCACGCGGGGTGACCAGGCCGTGCGCACGACCATCGCCTCCACATATGACGGACTGCGCCCCGAACTCCAAGGCCTCCTGAGCCGACTGAGCCTTCTCGGCGTGGAGACGGTCCCCGGTTGGATGGCCGCGGTGGTGACCGGTCGGGGCACGGAGGAGGCGCACGACCTGCTGGACGAGGCCGCCGCGGCCCAACTGCTCGCACCCGTCGAAGCGGAGCCCGACGACACCCCCCGCTATCGCATCCCCGGTCTGATCCGCATCTTCCTGCGGGAAGCCGCCGGCCGCCTCGCCGTCGCGGAGCGACAGGAGGTCGTTCGCCGGATCGTCGGTGCCTGGCTCGCGCTGCTCGATCGCGCGCACAGCCGACTCCACGGCGGCGAATTCACCCGTGTACGGGGGAATTCGCCCAGGCGGGAGCCTCCTGAGGACGTCGTCCGCGATGTGCTGACGGATCCGCTGCGCTGGATGGACGCGGAGCGCCCGGGACTGCTCGCCGCGGTCGACGCGGCCAAGGAGTACGGACTCGACGAGGCCTGCTGGGACTTGGCGGTGGCTCTGGTGACCCTCTTCGAGGTGCGTCCTCACCACGACGACTGGAGAAGGAGCCACGAGACGGCCCTGGAGATGGTGCTGGAAAGCGGGAACGTACGGGGGGAGGCGGCGACGCGCTGCTCGCCGGGGTCCCTCCACCCCTCGCAGCGGCACACCGAGCGGGCGCTGCCGTTCCTGGAGAAGTCGCCGGCCCTCTTCGAAGAACGGCGACTGGGGGCAGGGCGACCGGAGGTCGCGCCGGCACATTTCCGCGAGGCGCCGTCCATCGTTGGGACGCAGGCCGACGACGTCGGTGATGGACATGTTCAGCGAGGCCTGGGCTCCGCACATCTCATGCAGGGCGACCCTGCGGAGGCGGCCCGCTGTCTCCAGCGGGCGCTGTCGATCGCGGACGCCACGGGAAGTCCCGTCGAGGCGGCGGGACGCGGCGGGAGCCAGGTGCCGTCAGCTGCTGGAGCGACTGCCCTGAACAACTCACCCGGGGACGGGAGCCGGCCCGTGGCCGGGAGAGAGACGTGCGGGGAGCCGATCTCGTTGCGATAGGCCAGGAATAGTGCTCCGACGAGGATGTCGCCGCAGCCGAATCCGGCATCCGGACGACCGTCTCGACACAGGCGTCCAACCACTCTTCGACAATCAGGAGGTCCTGGATGGCAGGCGACAGGGAACCCGGCACGGTCACTGAACACGGCGGCGGCCTGGCGGTAGCGGTCTTCTGCGGCGCTCGGACCGGCCACCTGCCGCGCGTGATCGAGTACGCCCAGGACGTCGGTGCTCTCCTCGGCACCCGCGGGCACCGTCTGGTCTACGGCGCCGGCGGGGTCGGGGTCATGGGGGCGGTGGCACGCTCGGCGCGGCGCCACGGCGCCCCGGTCACCGGAGTGATACCCCGCTTTCTGCGGGAGCTGGAACGCGACGACATGGCCCCCGAGCAGGAACTGGTCGTCACCGAGGACATGTTCGAACGCAAGAAGGTCATGTTCGACATGGCCGACGCCTTCCTCGCCCTTCCCGGAGGCTACGGCACTCTGGACGAGGTCATCGAGGTCGTGTCCCTCAACTACCTCGGACGGAACCCCAGGCCCTTGGTCCTGCTGGGCGTCGACGACTTCTGGACGCCGCTGCTGAGCACCCTCACCGCAGTACAGGACTGCGGATACACACGCGATTCCACTCCGGCACCGTTCGAGATCGCAGACGATCCGGCCGCGGCCATCGCGGCCGTGGAGAAGATGTCCGGACTGTACGGCCGGCAGTAGCCGGGCCGCAGGGCCGGCGGAGCGGGCGGCGCCGACGGCATACGCGGACAGGGGTGTGTTTCCGAGGGAACAGAACGAGGTGAGCCCAGCATGAACGTCGCCGTACGACGGCAGGACCGCAGCGGTTGGATACGTCAGTACCACGAGCCCGCGGCCGGCGGACCGACCCTGGTGTGCTTCCCGCATGCCGGAGGGTCGGCCGCCTCGTACTTCCGGCTCTCGGCGGAACTGTCGCAGGCGGCGGAAGTACTGATCGTGCAGTACCCGGGCCGCCAGGACCGCATGGGTGAAGCCGCTGTCGAAGACGTCAGGGAACTGGCGGACCGGGTCTGCGAGGCCCTGATGCCATGGAGAGAAGGAGCGTTGGCGCTGTTCGGGCACAGTATGGGATCGGTCGTGGCGTACGAGACCGGACTGCGCCTGCAGCACGGACCAGTCGGCAGGTCACCCGTCGGACTCATCGCCTCCGGTCGGACCGCTCCGTCGGTCAGGCGGGACCGGGGCCTGCACCGCAGGGACGACGCGGGCATCATCGCCGAAATGGCCGAGCTGTCCGGGACGGACCCTGCCCTCCTGAACGACGCGGAGATGCTGGCCGTCGTGATCCCGCCCATGCGATCGGACTTCCGGGCGGTCGAGACGTACCAAAGCGACCCGGGTACGAGGCTCCGGTGCCCGATCACCGCCTACGGCGGGGACGCCGACCCGCACGTGTCACATGACGACCTCGTCCGGTGGGGTGAGCACACGGCGTCCGCGTTCACCACGCGTCTCTTCTCAGGCGGTCACTTCTATCTTCAGCAAGGGCTGTCCGACGTCGTGGCGGCGGTGAGGAAGGATCTCGACGGCTTCAGGGCGGGACACCTGGAATGAGGGCCCGCCCCGGCAGGGAACGAATCGACACCATCCTGCCTGCGGAGCGCGCCGCCCGGACCGTGCGGGTCACACCCTCGCGCTCGGGGCGGCCCCCGCGCCTCCCGGGGAGCCGGACACCGTCCTGGCTTCGGCATGGGCGATCACGGTATCGAGCAGGACCTGAGCACCCTGCACCAGCAGGTGCTCGGGCGTGTACTCGCGTGGGGAGTGGCTCACGCCCCGGGCACTGGGCACGAAGACCATGCCGGTCGGGACGTGCGCGCTCATCACTCCGGCGTCGTGGCCCGCATAGCTGTACAGGCGGCCGGCGGCACGCCCCGTGCCGAGCGTCACCTTCTCCAGCAGTGCGCGCATGCCGTCGTCGAAGTCGACCACCGGTTTGTGCGAGAGCAGGCGGTGCTCCACCGTGCACCCCTCCTCCTGGGCGATCGTTCTCGCCCGCTCCAGGATCACGTCGGCGCACCGTGTGAGCGACTCCTCGTGCGGCGCCCGGATCTCGAGCACCATCTGTGCCGCGCCCGGGACCACATTGGGGGCGCCCGGATCCAGTGTCAGCGTTCCGATGTTCCCGACGACGGTGTCGTGGACCGAGCGGAGCAGCTCCTGGGTGACGGCCGCTGTACGCACGAGAGCCCGGCCGGCGTCCTTACGGAGTGGAAACGGAGTGGTCCCGGCGTGATTGGGTTCGCCCACCACACGGATCAGATGCCGGTCGACACCGACGATGCCCTCGACCACACACAGCTCCTGGCCGGCTTCCTCCATGCGCGGGCCTTGCTCGATGTGCAGCTCGATGTAGGAGTCGATCAGGGCCAGCCGAGGGCTCCGGCACAGAGCGGTGGAGCCGACCATGCCGCCGGAGGACTCGGGCCGGGCGCCCTCCTCGTCCCAGAAGCTCACGATCTCCAGGCATCGGGCGGCATGGTGGCCGTGTTCGTGGAGGGTCGTCAGCACCTCCATGGCGGCCATGACCCCGTAGGCTCCGTCCAGCCGGCCGCCGGCGGGCACGGTGTCGGTGTGCGAGCCGAGAAGGAGCCTGCTGTCGCCGACTCCGGGCGCGTGACCGAAGACATTGCCGACCTCGTCGGTCCAGGACTCCAGCCCCTGCGCCTGCAGGTGCTCCGCCATCCAGCGCCGGGACTGCAGATCCGCTGCCGAACCGGCCAGGCGGTCCACGCCCCGATCGGGGCGGCCCCCGAACGTGGACAGGCGATCGAGGCTGTCCAGGAGGCGCTTGCCGGATATTCTCAGCTTGTTCACGATGTTCGGCCTTTCTGTCCACTCTTGCGGGACCGGCGACCAGCGGAGGCGCATCCGTCCCCCGATGCGTGAGCCGAGTCTCCGGAGCCGGCTATCGGTCGCGTATCGAGAGGCGATCGTCGCCGCACCGCACGGGGCCGGGGCAGGTCCTGCGGTGCTCCTCAGGGACGGTGCGCACCGGGGTCTCCCGGCGGGCCGACGAGTTCCGCGGTGACGTCGGCCACGCAGGCGCAGCCCGCCAGTGCCAGGGCCAGGTCGAGATCCGCCAGCAGGCAGCGCAGCACATGCTCGACCCCGTGCTGTCCACCGAGGGCGAGTCCGTAGACGTACGGCCTGCCGAGCAGGACCGCGTCCGCTCCCAGTGCGAGCGCCTTGAGTACGTCGGAGCCGGTCCGGACCCCGGAGTCGAGCAGTACCGGAGTGGCGTCGCCCACTGCGGCGCGTACCGCCGGCAGCGCGTCCAGACTGGCCACACTGCCGTCGAGTTGGCGTCCGCCGTGATTGGAGACCACCACGCCGTCCGCTCCGTACTCCAGTGCCAGCCGGGCGTCGTCGGGGTGCAGCACGCCCTTGACCAGCACGGGCAGCTCGGTGAATCGGCGGAGCCACGCCAGGTCGTCCCAGGTGAGTGCCGGGTCGGTGGCGGTGCCCGCCCAGTGCGCGAGGACCGCGAGGCGGTCGGCGTCCGCGGGCAGAGTCGCGCGGAAGGCGGGGTCGTCCGTGTAGTTGGAGATGCCGATGCCCTGAAGGAACGGTGAATGGGCGGCGTCCAGGTCCGCCGGGCGGTAGCCGAAGCTCGGGGCGTCGACGGTGACGACCAGCGCCGTGTAGCCGCTCGCTTCCGCCCGGCGTACCAGGGACTCCGCCACGGGTCGTTCCGTGGGCAGGTACAGCTGGAACCATCGCTGCTCGGGACCCGCCGCCGCGGCGACCTCCTCCAGCGTCCGGGAGGCGAAGGAGGACAGGATGAACGGCAGGCCCACCGCCGCGGCGCCGCGGACGGTGTCGAGTTCGCCCTGGGGGTGAACCGCCCCCTGGGCGGCCACCGGGGCGAGCAGCACCGGCGACGGCAGACGCCGGCCGAGCAGGCACACCGACATGTCGCGCCGGGCGGTGCCGCGCATCATCCGTGGCACCAGCCGCAGCCGGTCGAATGCCTCGCGGTTGTTGCGGGCACTGACGCCGGTGCCCGCACTGCCCGAGACGTAGCCGAAGGCGTTCGGCTCCAGCACTTCGCGTGCCGCGTCCTCCAGCCGGGTCAAGTCGGTGGAGAGCGGCGGACGGCTGCCCCGCAGGCCGGCCAGGAGTATTTCCTTGATCAAGTCGGCGGGAGCGGCGGACGCCGCCGGCCGTACGCCGGCGGCGCCCTTCCCGTCGTCCTGGGCGTCCCCCGGGTCCTGGGGAGGCAGGGCTTCCTCGCGGATGTACCGGGTGAGGAGCGGTACGGCGGGGGACGCCGCACCGGTCAGGGAGAAGTGGCCGCCGGGCAGCCGCTCGAGCCCGCACCCGGCGGTACTGTGCCGTGCCCAGTCCCGTACCTGGGATGCCGAATTCTTGGGATCCCCCTCGGCCAGGAGCACCGTGACCGGGATCGGCAGAACGGCGTCGGCCGGGGCGCGGTAGCGGCGCAGCGCCCGGTGGTCGCCGCGCAGGACCCTCACCAGTTCGCCGACCGTCTCCGGATCGTCGAGGAGCGGTTCGGGCACGCCGCCCAGTCGCCGCACCCCCGTGACGACCTCGCTGTCGGTGAGCCCGTCCAAGTCGGGTTCCTGCCAGTCGTGGGAGGGCGGCCGGGCGGCCGAGACGAACAGCCGCGCGACGGCGTCCCGTTTCGCCAGCAGGCGGGCCGTCTCGAAGGCGACCAGAGCGCCCATGCTGTGGCCGAGGAGGAACAGCCGTCGGCCGGTGTACGCGACCAGTTCCGCCGCGGCCCCCTCGGCGAGCTCCGCGACGTTCTCGGCGCACGGCTCGGCGCGCCGGTCCTGCCGGCCGGGGTACTGGACGGCGAGCAGCCCGATGTCCTCGGGCAGCGCCGCGGCCACCGCGGAGAAGGCGTTCGCGCCGCCGCCGGCGTGCGGAAAGCACACCAGGAGCGCGGAGCCGGGCCCGGCCTCCCGGAAGGTGCGCAGCCACCGGGAGGGTGGGGCTGACGCCGAGGCCTGGGGCTCCGTCTGTGTCATATCGGTCGTCGGCACGCTACGCGCCCTCCGTCGTCGGGTTCAGCTGGGTCAGCAGGGTGTGCAACCGCTCGCTCGCCGCCGCGCGCTGGGCGTCGCTGAGCGGAAGGCCGGCCACGCGCGCCTCGATCCGGGAGATGCCGTCGAACACCTCGAGGGCGGCATCCGCGCCGCCTGCGTCGTCGCCATCGACGTCCGGCAGTTGTTCTCGCAGGTGGACGACCAGATCGGCCGGCGTCGGAAAGTCGAAGACGAAGGTGGCGGGCAGCCTGATTCCGGTGGCGGCGGCAAGCCGGTTGCGCAGCTCCACGGTGGTGAGCGAGTCGAAGCCCGCCTCGTCGAAGGTGCGGTCGGGCTCGACGGCCGAGGCCGAGGCATGACCGAGCACCGATGCGATCTCATGGAGCACGGTATTCAGCAGGTGATCGCCGCCGTCCGCCGGGGCGCCCGCCGGGCCGTCGGCCACGGTGGCCGTCACGCCGACGGCGGGGCCGGCGGCGCGCGGGGAGGCGCCGCCGAGCAGGCCCTCCAGCAGCGGAGGCACAGTGCCGTCGGCGGTGCGCCGCGCACGCAGGCCCTCGACGTCCCACCGCCCGGCCACGGCCACCGGCCTGTTGCGGCGGAGCCCGGCGTCCAGCAGCTCCAGGCCCTGCCCGGCGTCCAGCGGCACCACTCCGCCGCGAGCCATCCTGGCGAGGTCCGCGTCGCTCAGCGAGGCGCCCATGCCGCCCTCCCCCCGCCACAGGCCCCATACCAGTGAGATGCCGGGACGTCCCAGCGAACGCCGGTGCTCCGTCAGGCCGTCGAGGAACGCGTTGCCGGCCGCATAAGCGCCCTGCCCGGGAGACCCGAGCGTGCCGGCGAGCGACGAGCAGACGACGAACACGGAGAGGTCGAGGTCCTCGGTGAGTTCGTGGAGATTGAGGGTCGCGTCGATCTTGGGGCGCAGTACCCGGTCGAGCCGGTCCGGCGCCAGGGAGCCGAGGAGCCCGTCGTCCAGGACCCCCGCCGCGTGGACGACGCCGCCGATCCGCACCCCGTCCCCGGCGAGTTCGGCGAGGGCGGCCGTCAACGCGTCGCGGTCGGCCGCGTCGCAGGCCACCGTATGGACCCGCGCCCCGGTCTCACGCAGCGCGACCAGGTCCCGCACCGCGTCCTCGCCGGGCGCGCCGCGGCCCATCAGCACGAGCTCGCGCACGTCGTGCCGGTCCACCAGGTGCCGGGCGACGAGCCGGCCCAGCCATCCGAGGCCGCCGGTGACGAGGACGGCCCGGGAGGTGTCCCACGGACCGTCCTCGTCGGGGAACTCCAGTACGACCTTGCCGATGTGCCGGGCCTCGCTCAGGTACCGGAACGCGTTCGGCGCGTCGCGGATGTCCCACGTCGACACCCGGGGCGGGGTGAGCGCGCCCTGTCCGAAGAGCTCCTGGAGGACGGTGAGGATATCGTGGATGCGGTCGGGGCCGGGATCGCGCACGTCGTAGGCGAGGTATGCGACGCCCGGGTGCTGCCCGGCCACGCTCTCGCGGTCACGCCGGTCGGTCTTGCCCATTTCCAGGAACCGGCCGCCGCGCGGAAGCAGACGCAGCGACGCGTCGGTGAACTCTCCCGCCAGGGAGTTGAGCACCACGTCGACCCCCCTGCCCCCGGTGGCGTCCAGCAGGCGCCGCTCGAATCCCAGGTCACGGGAAGAGGCGATGTGCTCTTCGGGCAGTCCCGCGGCGCGCAGCGCGTCCCATTTGGCCGGTCCGGCGGTGGCGTACGTCCGCGCGCCGAGATGCCGGCCGATCTGGAGTGCGGCGGTGCCCACACCTCCGGTGCCGGCGTGCACGAGCAGCGACTCGCCCGCGCGCAGCCCCGCGAGGTCCACCAGGCCGTAATAGGCGGTGAGATAGGCCACCGGGACGGCTGCCGCCTGACGGAAGGACCAGCCGTCGGGGAACCGGCAGACCAGCCGGTGGTCGGTCACCGCGACCGGACCGATGCCGTGGAACAGCCCGGTGACCCGGTCGCCGGGGCGCAGGGCGGTGACACCCGGGCCGGTCTCCAGGACGACCCCGGCACCCTCGCCGCCCTGTCCCGGTCCGGCCGCGGTCCCGTCCACGGAGGCGGGGACCACGCCCAGCGACAGGAGAACGTCACGGAAGTTCAGGCCCGCGGCGCGCATCCGCACCCGGATCTGACCCTCGGTGAGCGGGGCGTCCGCCTCGGGCCAGGGCCTCAGGGACAGATGGGCGAAGGTCTCCTTGCCGACGTAGTCGAGGTGCCAGTGCGGGCTGCCGGCCGGCGGGCGCAGCGCCGTGTCCGGCTCCGACGCAGTGAGGACCGGCCGATGGGCGACGCCGCCACGCACGGCGAGTTGTGGCTGGGAGGAGGCGAGCACCGCGGCCAGGACGCGCCGGGAGCCGGGCGTGCCGTCCTCGTCCAGCAGCAGGAATCGGTTCGGGTGCTCGGCCTGCGCCGAGCGCATCAGGCCCCAGACGGCACGGTGGGCGAGTGCGGTCGTGTGCTGCTCGCCCCCGACGGTCACGGCGTCGCGGGTGAGCACCGCGACGCGGGTTTCGGCCAGCCGGTCGTCGGCGAGCACCGCCTGCACGGCGGCCAGTACGTGGCGCACGGCCGCGTGGACGCCATCGGCATCCGCACGGCTGCCGGGCGCCGCGGTCGGACAGGGCACCAGGAGAAGGGCCGGGGCGGGCTCGTCCACGGCGGTGAGTGCGGCGATGTCGTGGTGCACCTGCGGGGTGTCGCGGAGTGCGTCAGTGCTGAGCGCCGACGCGAGGTCGACGGCGGGGCACGGTTCGGCCCCGACGAGGGCCGTCGGCGGTGCGAGCACCGCCCAGCGGCTCGTGTCCGGCGCGACGGCCGTGCCGGACAGCGGTTCCCACGAGGGAAGCAGCAGGCCGTCGCGGCCACCGGCCCCGGCGTCCGCCGTGAACGGGCGCACCGTCAACGAGTCGACCGACATGACCAGCTCGCCCGAGGTGTCCGTCGCGGTGATGCTCACCGCGTTCGGGCCCGCCGGGGCGAGCCTGACGCGCAGCTTCGCGTCGGCCCGCGCGAGCACGCGAACCCCGGACCACGAGTACGGCAGCCAGGTCCCGTCGTCCGCTTCGCCGTCGGTCAGGCCGCCGAGAGCGATCGGGTGCAGGGCCGCGTCGAACAGGACCGGGTGCACGGCGAAACCGTCGTGGCCGGGCTGCCGTTCCGCGGACAGCGCCACCTCGGCGAAGACCTCCCGGCCGCGCCGCCACATCGCCTGAACGCCGCGGAAGGCGGGGCCGTATTCCAGGCCCTGCCCGGCCAGCCGGTCATAGAAGCGGGCCGTGGGCACACCGACGGGTTCGGCGCCGGGCGGCGGCCACTCCTCCGGGCCGGCCGTCAGGCACGTGGCGGCCCCGGCCGCCTCGCCCGTCACGGTGCCGTGGGCGTGCGTCGTCCAGGTTCCCGGCCGGCCGGCGCCCCCTGGCCGGGAGCGCACGGTGACGTCCCTCCGGCCGGATTCCGCGTCGGCCGCGAGGAACACCTGCAGCTGGATCTCCACATCGTCCGGTACGACGAGCGGGGCCCGCAGGACGAGTTCTTCCACCACCTCCAGGCCCGCCTCGCCGGCAGCACGCAGCGCAAGGTCGAGCAGTACGGTGCCGGGCACCAGAACCTCGCCCGCCACCCGGTGGCCGGCCAGCCACGGATGCGCCCCGAGGGAGAGGCGTCCTCTCAACAAGCGTGACCCGTCGGGTAGTTCGTCGACACCGTCGAGTATGGGGTGATCCACGGCGGTGAGCTTGTCGGAGTGCGCGGCACCGACGCCCGGTGAGCCTTCCAGCCAGTAGGGGCGGCGCTGGAAGGCGTACGTCGGCAACTCGACACGGCAGGCGTCCTGGCCGGCGAAGACCGAGGCCCAGTCGACGGCCCCGCCGCAGGCGTGCAGCCGGGAGAGAGCGGCCAACGCGGCGTCCGGCTCCGGAGTCCGCCGCCGGAGAACCGGTATCAGTGCGTACCCGGCCCCTGCGGAGTCGGCTCCGTCCTCGGTGAGGGATTCGGCGGCGATCGACACGAGGTCGCCGGACGGGCCGAGCTCCAGCAGCCGCGTGCAGCCGAGCTCCGTGAGGCAGTCGAGGCCGTCCGCGAAGCGAACCGTATGACGCGCGTGGCGTACCCAGTACTCGGGATCGGCCAGTACGGCCACGTCCTCGGCGCGCCCGGTCAGGTCCGAGACGACGGTGATCCGCGGCTCCCGGAAGTCCAGGCGCGAGGCGACAGCCCGGATCTCATCCAGGGCGGGTTCCATCAGGGGCGAGTGGAAGCCGTGGCTGACGCGCAGCCGGGTGGCCTTGCCGCCGGCTGCCTCGAAGGCCGTGACGGCGGCTTCGAGGGCGTCGCGGTCGCCCGAGAGTACCGTGGCGGCCGGGCCGTTGACGGCCGCCAGGGAGATCCGCTCCTCCAGTCCGGCCAGCAGGGCGGTCGCCTCCTGCTCGGAGGCACGCAGCGCCACCATCGCTCCGCCCGACGGCAGCCGCTGCATGACGCGGCCCCGTACGGCGGCGAGTTCGGCGGCATCCTCGAGTGAGAGCACCCCCGCGGCGTGCACGGCGGCGAGTGCTCCCACGGAGTGGCCGAGGACGGCGTCCGGCCGCACGCCCCAGGACGTCAACAGCCGGTACAGGGCGACTTCGAAGGCGAAGAGCGCCGGCTGGGTGTACTCGGTGCGATGCAGCGGGCCGGCACCGGGGGAGTCCTCCGCTGCGAAGAGCACGTCTCGCAGTGGGCGTTCCAGATGTGGGTCCACGGCGGCGCAGACGTCGTCGAAGGCCGCCGCGTAGGCGGGGAACGTCCGGTACAGCGTCCGGCCCATGCCGGCCCGCTGGGACCCCTGCCCGGCGAAGAGGAACGCGGTCCTGCCCGCGGCGGCGCGGCCGCGGATCACGTCCGGTGCCGGGGTGCCGACGGCCACTTCCCGCAGCCGGCGGAGGAGATCGTCCCGGTCCGTGGCGAGCAGCACCGCGCGATGGGGCAGACCGCTGCGGCCGGTTGCCAGCGAGTAGCCGACGTCGAGCAGGCTCCCGGCCTCTGACCCGGGGTCCGCGCCGGAGGCGAGGTGCGCGTGCAGGCGCCGGGCCTGCGCGCGCAGCGCGGCCTCGTCGGCCGCGGAGAGCGGGCAGGGCACGGTGGGCAGCGGCGGCGCCTCCCGCTCGCGCCGCTGCCGCGGCTCCGGTGCCTGCTCCAGGATGACATGGGCGTTGGTGCCGCTGATGCCGAAGGAGGAGACGGCGGCCCGTCGCGGACGGTCGCGTTCGGGCCAGGGGATCGACTTGTTGAGGAGCGCCAGCGTGCCGGCGGACCAGGCGACATGCTCGGTGGGCACGTCCGCGTGCAGCGTCTTGGGCAGGACACCGTGCTGCAGGGCCATCGTCATCTTGATGACGCCACCGACGCCGGCAGCTGCCTGGGTGTGCCCGAGATTCGATTTGAGGGAACCCAGATACAGGGGCTGGTCCGCGGTGCGTGCGCTGCCGTAGGCGGCCTGCAGCGCGTGGGCTTCGATCGGGTCACCGAGGGGCGTGCCGGTGCCGTGCGCCTCCACCGCGTCCACCTCGGCCGGGGACAGGCCCGCGCTGGAGAGTGCCTGCCGGACGACCCGCTCCTGCGCCGGCCCGTTCGGCGCGGTGAGTCCGTTGCTGGCGCCGTCCTGGTTGACGGCGGAGCCCCGCACCACGGCCAGTACCGGGTGGCCGTTGCGCCGTGCGTCGGAGAGCCGCTCGACGAGCAGCAGTCCCACGCCCTCGGACCATCCGGTACCGTCGGCCGAGGCGGAGAACGCCTTGCAGCGGCCGTCCGGGGCCAGGCCGCGTTGCCTGCTGAACTCGACGAACGGCGTCGGTGTGGCCATCACCGTCGCGCCGCCCGCCAGGGCCAGGGAGCATTCACCGCGGCGCAGCGCGGCGCAGGCCAGGTGCAGAGTCACCAGCGAGGAGGAACACGCCGTGTCCACGGTGATGGCCGGTCCCTCGAACCCGAAGGTGTAGGCGATGCGCCCGGAAGCCACGCTGCCCGCGCTGCCGATGCTCAGATACCCCTCGTACTCCTCCGCGGAAGGGGAGATCCGGGTCATGTAGTCGCCGTACATGGTGCCCACGAAGACGCCGGTGGGCGTGCCGCGCAGCGACGCTGGGTCGATACCCGCACGTTCGACCGCCTCCCACGAGGTTTCGAGCAGGAGCCGCTGCTGCGGGTCGATCGCCCGTGCCTCGCGGGGCGGGATGCCGAAGAACTCGGCGTCGAACTCCCGTGCGTCGTAGAGGAATCCGCCTTCCCTGGTGTACGACGTGTGCGGGGTGCCGGGATCCGGGTCGTACAGCCTTTCCAGGTCCCAGCCCCGGTCGGCGGGGAACGGGCCGACCGCGTCCACCTCGTCGGTGACCAGCTGCCACAGCTCCTGCGGGGACGTGATGCCGCCGGGATAGCGGCATGCCATCGCGACGATCGCGATCGGTTCGGTCTCACGCTCGGTGAGGCGGTTGTTGAGGGCCTGGAGCCGCTCCTTCTCCTTGAGCGCGGCCCGCAGTGCGTCGACGACTTGCTGTGGTGCGGTGGACGCCATCGAACTCTCCATACGTTCCCCCGTAGAGGGTGGTCATGACTTGCTGTCGCCGAGTGCCAGGCGCACCAGGTCGTCGGTGTTCATCGTGTCCAGGGCACCGCCGCCGAGCGGAAGGCCGTCCACCGGATCCCCGTCGGTCGCCCCTTCGTCACCCGGCGTCGTGGATTCGGGCAGAAGGTCGGCCTGAAGCCGGTTGACGAGCGCGTCCGGTGTGGGGTGGTCGAAGATCAGGGTGGGAGGCAGTGTGACCCCGGTGGTGACGCTCAGCCGGTTCCGCAGCTCGACCGCCATCAGCGAGTCGAAGCCCAGGTCCTGGAACCGGCGGTCGGTCGTCACCTGCTCCGCGCCGGTGTGTCCCAGAACCGCGGCCACCTCGGCCCGTACCGTCTCGAGGAGGAGGTGACCGCGCTCGTGCCGCGGTGCCCGGTTCAGCCGGCTCCGCAGGCCGGTGGCGGGCGTCGCGTCCCGCCCGGAGGCCGGGGCCGCGGGCGGCACGGCGTACGGGACCAGGGCGCGCAGCAGGGCCGGGGCCGTCCCCGGATCCAGGGCGGACAGGTCGAGGCGGGCGGCTGCGAGGGCCGGGGCGCCGGTGGCGACGGCCGTGTCGAACAGCGTCAGTCCCTCCGCGGCGGACATGGCGGCGACGCCGGAGCGGGCCATCCGGAGCCGGTCCGTCTCGCCCAGGCCGTCGGTCATCGTGCTCTGGTCCGCCCACAGGCCCCAGGCGATGGAGAGCGCGGGTAGTCCCTCGGCGTGCCGCAGTCGGGCGATGCCGTCCAGAACGGCGTTGGCCGCCGCGTAGTTGGCCTGTCCGGCGGAACCCAGCACGCCGGCGAGCGAGGAGAACATCACGAACGCCGACAGGTTCAGGTTCGCGGTGAGGTCGTGGAGGTGCACGGCCGCCCCGGCCTTGGGCAGCAGCACCTGGTCGAGGCGGTCCGGGTCGAGCCGTTCGACGACCGCGTCGTCCAGAACACCCGCCGCGTGCACCACACCGGTGAGCGGGTGCTCTTCGGGTACGGCGGCGAGCACCTCGGCGAGGGCGGCGCGGTCGGCGATGTCACACGCGGCCACGGTCACCGTCACCTGCGGTGCCAGCACGGCCAGTTCGTCCAGGAAGGCGCCGGCGCCCGGGGTGGCCGCGCCGCGCCGGCCGGTCAGCAACAGCCGCCGTACGCCGTACCGTTCCACCAGGTGCAGGGCCACCAGGCGGCCCAGGGTGCCGAATCCGCCGGTGATCAGCACGTGGCTGTGACGGTCGAAGAGGTTCCCGCGTCCTTCGTCGTCCGCTACGGCCCGGTACGGCCGTAGCGCCGGTACCGACATACGGCCCGCACGGATCGCGAGTTGGGGCTCGTCCGAGGCCAGGGCCGCGACGAGGCGGTCCACCGACTTCGGCAGGCCGTCGGTGTCGACCAGGACGAAGCGCCCAGGGTGCTCGGTCTGCGCCGACCGGATCAGCCCCCACACCGCGGCTCCGGCGGGGTCCGGGCGGACGTCGCCGCTGCCGGTCGCCACGGCACCGTCGGTGATCAGGACGAGCCGGGAGCCCGCGAGTCGCTCGTCGGCAAGCCATTGCTGGGCAAGATCCAGGACAGCGTGGCTCGCGAGGACCACGTCCATGGACGCGCCGGATGCGGTGAGCCGACCGGGCTCGGGGACGAGGACGACGGCCGGCGCGGGAACACCGTCGTCCAGGGCACGTCGCAGGCCGTCCAGGTCGGCGTGGTGCCGGACGTGAACGCCGGTGGCACGCACGGTTTCGGTCACTCCTGCGGTGTCGCGGCCCACGACGGCCCAGGGCCCCGCCGGGGTGCCCTCCGGAGTCTGCGGCGCGTCCCCCCACCGCAGGGCGAGCAGAGCGGCGCCGTCCGGTGTTCCGGCGACGGCCGGGAGGTCCCGGAGGGTGAGTGCGTCGACGGTGCACACCGGGGCACCGGTTCCGTCCGCGAGGCGCAGGGAATACGTGCCCGCGTCCCCGCGGCGCAGGAGAACACGCAACTCGGTGGCACCGGAGGTGTGCAGGGCGAGACCGCTCCAGGCGAACGGGACGACGAACCGGTCGCCCCCGTCGTCATCGATCGCGCAGAAGACGGTGTGCAGGGCCGCGTCCAGCGCGGCGGGGTGCAGCAGGAAGCGGTCCTCGTGGTCTCGAGCGGCCTTCGGCAACGCGACGTCCGCGTACAGGTCGCCACCATGGCGCCAGGCGGCACGCAACCCCTGGAATGCGGAGCCATAGGCGTAACCGCGCTCGGCCAGCCGGTGGTAGAGGCCGTCGACGGGTATCGCCGTCGCCTCCGGCGGCGGCCACACGGCCGGCCGGGCATCGTCGACGGGAGGCGCGGACACGCCCTTGTCCAGGACGCCCGAGGCGTGTCGCGTCCACTCCGTTCCGTCGGCTCCCGCGAGCCGCGCCCAGAGGGCGAAGGCGCGGGAGCCGTCGTCCTCCGGGGCGTTCACCCGGAGCTGGATGTCCATGGCCGTGTCGAGCGCCAGGGGCTGCTCCAGGGTCAGGTCGGCCACCCGGCTTGTGGCCGTCCGTCGTGCCGCGTTCAGGGCCAGCTCCGCGATGGCCGCGCCGGGCAGCAGCGGACGCCCCCGGACGACGTGCTCGGCCAGCCACGGCCGGGTCCGTGGATCGAGGCGTCCGGTGGCCAGCCACCCCAGGCCGCCGGCCACTTCGACGCCCTCGTCGAGCAGCGGGTGCGTACCGGTGCTCGCCGTGGGGACGGCCGCGGGCGTGGGGTTCACCCAGAAGCGCTTGCGCCGGTACGGGTAGGTGGGCAGGGACACCGTACGGCCGTCGGGGAGGAAGCCGCTCCAGTCGACGGTGGCACCGCCCGCACATGCCTCCGCGAGGCCTGCCACAAAGGTGCGTACCTCGTCGTGACCACGACGGATCAGCGATGTCGCGGCCACGGCACCCGCTCCCGCGCCCCGGGCGGCGGCGGTCGAGTGGACCAGGGGGGCCAGTACGGCGTCGGGACCGATTTCGAGGAACGTGGTCGTGCCGTTGGCGAAGAGGGAGTCGAGACCGTCGTGGAAGCGGACGGTCTCACGGAGCTGACGGACCCAGTAGCCGGGGTCGGTGAGCTGCTCAGTGGTGGCGAGCCGTCCCGTGAGGTTGGAGACGATCGGGATACGCGGGGGAGAGTAGGTGATGCTGCCGGCGACCCGGCGCATCTCTTCGAGGACGCCGTCCATGTGGGGAGAGTGGAAGGCGTGACTGACCCGCAGAAGTGTGGTGTGCCGCCCGACGTCTCGCCAACGGGACGCGACCTGTCGCACGGCGGGCTCGTCACCGGACACCACTACGGCGTCGGGGGCGTTGACAGCGGCGACGACGACCCGTCCGCTGTCGGGCCCCAGGGTGTCGAGCGTGGCGCGGACCTCCTCGACGGTGGCCCGGACGGCGGCCATCGCGCCGTGCGCCGGCGCGGCATGCATGAGACGGCCGCGGGCGGCGACGAGAACGCAGGCGTCGGGAAGAGTGAGTACGCCGGCGGCGTGGGCGGCGGCGAGCTCGCCGACGGAGTGGCCGAGAAGATGGTCGGGGACGAGGCCGTAGTGCTCGGTGAGCCGGAAGAGGGCGGTCTCCAGGGCGAAAAGGGCGGCCTGGGTGTAGCGCGTCTGGTCCAGCATGTCCTCGTGGCCGTCGTCACCGGCATCGAGGATGAGGTCCCTGAGCGGGATCTCGAGGTCCAGATGCGGGTCGAGCTCCGCGCAGACGGCATCGATCGCGGCGGCGAACACGGGCTGTGCCGCGTACAGACCGGCACCCATCCCGGGACGTTGGCTGCCTTGCCCGGTGAACAGGAACGCCACCCCACCGCGATGGGCAGCG
The DNA here is from genome assembly GCF_000718785.1 of Streptomyces sp. NRRL WC-3626. Taxonomy (GTDB): domain Bacteria; phylum Actinomycetota; class Actinomycetes; order Streptomycetales; family Streptomycetaceae; genus Streptomyces; species Streptomyces edwardsiae. The sequence continues at coordinate 36,687 of NZ_JOCA01000035.1, forward strand.
CCCCTGGTCACCACGTTCGGCGCGTCCCGACCCGCGGCCAGTGCGGTCAGACCGCGGGCGAGTTCCTCGGGGCCGGAGGCCAGGACGACGGCGCGGTCCGGGAGCGTGGCCCGGCTGGCCGCCAGTGAACGGGCGATGTCGAGATGAGCGGGACCGAGGTCGCCCGCGTCCTCGGTGAGCTGCCGCAACTGCGCGGCTCGTGCCCGCAGACCCTCCGTCCCACGGGCGGAAAGCACCCAGGGCAGCACGCCGGGGACCGCGGGGACCCGGTCCTCACCGGAGTCCGGTACCGGGGGTTGTTCGAGGATGACGTGGGCGTTGGTGCCGCTGATGCCGAAGGAGGAGACGGCGGCGCGGCGTGGGTGGTCGGTGTGGGGCCAGGGTGTGGTGTG
>NZ_JOCA01000036.1 GCF_000718785.1 Streptomyces sp. NRRL WC-3626
GACGGGCGTGTTCGTGTTCACGTTCACCCAGAGCTCCGTGCTCGCCGGTGTGCGGGCGATCTCCGGGAACCTCGGGCTGGTGCGGGCCCTGCACTTCCCGCGCGCCTCCCTGCCCGTCTCCTTCGCGCTCCAGCAGCTCCAGCAGCTGCTGTACTCGATGATCGTGCTGGTCGTCGTCGTGATGGCCTTCGGCAGCCTGCCCGCCCTGTCCTGGCTGCTGGTGATCCCGGCGCTGCTGCTGCAGTTCGTGTTCAACACCGGGCTCGCGCTGATCTTCGCGCGGATGGGCAGCAAGACGCCCGACCTGGCCCAGCTGATGCCGTTCGTGCTGCGCACCTGGATGTACGCGTCCGGCGTGATGTTCAGCATCCCGGCGATGCTGCACGACAAGAACGTGCCCGGCTGGCTCGCCGACGTCCTGCAGTGGAACCCGGCCGCCGTCTACATGGACCTGATCCGCTTCGCGATGATCGACGGCTACGGCTCCTCGTACCTGCCCCCGCACGTGTGGGCGTTCGCGCTGGGCTGGGCACTGCTGGCCGGCGTGATCGGGTTCGTCTACTTCTGGAAGGCAGAGGAGAGGTACGGCCGTGGCTGACACCACCGACTCGAAGATCCCCACGGTCGTCGCCGACCGCGTCGACATCGTCTACCGGGTCAACGGCACCGGCGCCGGACGCGGCTCCGCCACCGCCGCCCTCAACCGCATGCTGCGCCGCAAGCAGACCGAGAAGGCGGCCGGGGTGCGCACGGTGCACGCCGTGCGGGACGTCTCCTTCGTGGCGTACCGGGGCGAGGCCATCGGCCTGATCGGCACCAACGGCTCGGGCAAGTCGACCCTGCTCAAGGCCGTCGCCGGCCTGCTCCCGGTGGAGAACGGCCGTATCTACACCGACGGCCAGCCCTCCCTGCTCGGCGTCAACGCCGCCTTGATGAGCGATCTGACCGGCGAGCGCAACGTCCACCTCGGCGGGCTCGCCATGGGCATGTCCCGCGAGGAGATACGGGCACGCTACGACGAGATCGTCGACTTCTCCGGCATCAACGAGAAGGGCGACTTCATCACCCTGCCGATGCGCACCTACTCCTCGGGCATGGCGGCCCGGCTGCGGTTCTCCGGACGGTGTTCCTGGTCAGCCACAACAACAAGTCGATCCGCGACACCTGCGACCGCGTGCTGTGGCTGGAGCGCGGCGAGCTGCGCATGGACGGGCCGACCGAGGACGTGCTCAAGGAGTACGAGGCGTTCACCGGCGGCACGGACAAGGCCCGCAAGCCGAAGCCGAAGGCGGTACCGGTGCCCTCCTGAGGGCTACGCCCGCGCGCCCAGGCGACCTATTCGTCGTATTGATGCCAATATGACCGAAGAGGAATGCCTGGAGCGACGAGCAGCCGAAGGAGCCCCGCGATGCCCGAACTCAGCGTCGTCGTCCACGGGCCGAACACCCAGGACCACCTGACCGGCCTGCTCGACTCCCTCGCCGCCCGTCCGCTCCCGGACACCGAGGTCGTCGTCGCCGCCGTCGGCGACTGGGCCCGCGAGACCGCAGGCCGGCACACCCCGCACGTCCAGGTGCTGCCCCTGCCGGACGGCACGTCCGGCGCGGCGGCCCGGACGGCGGGGGCGGCGCGGGCCACCGGCCGCTGGCTGCACTTCGTGAGCGCCAAGGACGGTCTGCCGCCCGACAGCACCCGCATCGTCACCGAACGGCTCGCCGAACTCCCGGACACCGTCGACGTACTCCTCCTCGACCACCTGCGCAGCACCTGGCGGAGCTCCGGCATGCCCTCGGCGGACGGCCCCCTGCTCGCCCGCGCGGGCCACGCCGAACTCGCCCTCGACGACGCCGCCTACCTGCTGCGCCTGACCCCGCTGCTCGGCACCCGCGTGCTGCGCGCCGGCTTCTGGCGGGCCCACGAGGAACGGCTCACCACCGACGACGAACCGCGCGCGGCCCTCGCCGCCCTGCTGCTCGCCGACCGTGTCGCCGCCCTGCCGCACATCGCCCACGAGGACCGCCGGCTGCGGTCCGCCACCCTCCCCCCGGTCACCCCCGAACAGCGCTACGCGCTCGTCGACCGCTACGAGAGCCTGCTCGACCTCGCCCGCGACCGCCCCGCCGTCTACACGGTGCTCTACGAGATCATGGTCCGCGACTGTCTGCGCACGTTCAGCCGCGACGGCATGCCCGAGGACGTGGCCCGGGAGTTCTTCCACCGGGCCTCGGTCGCCGCCCTGCGCCGCCGCCCCGAGGGCCACCGGCGCCCCGCCGGCCCGGAGGGCATCCGCCGCTCCCTGCTCGAAGAGGGCGCCTACGGGAAGTACCGCGCCTTCCAGACCGCCAACCGCGCCCGCCGCGCCGTGCGCTCCACCGTCCGCGCCGGCCGGCGCCGGCTCGGCGCACAGGTCCGCGAGCAGCAGTACCGCAGTGCCCTGCGCCGCCCCGTCGACCCCCGCCTCGCGGTGTTCGCCGCCTACTGGAACCGCGGCGTCGCCTGCAACCCGGCCGCGATCGCCGCGAAGCTCGCCGAACTCGCCCCGCACATCCACCCGGTGTGGGTGGTGACCGCCGAGAACGCCGCACTGCTCCCGCCCGGCACCGACCACGTCGTCCCCGGCACCCGCCGCTACTGGGAGACGCTCGCCACCGCCGCGTACCTCGTCAACAACGTCAACTTCCCGAACGGCCTGGTCAAACGCCCCGACGCGGTACACCTCCAGACCCACCACGGCACCCCCCTCAAACGCATGGGCGTGGACCAGATGCCGTTCCCCGCCGCCGCCCAGGGCCTGAACTTCGCCGCGCTGCTGGAACGCGTCGACAAATGGGACTACAGCCTCTCCGCCAACAGTCACACCACCCGTATGTGGGAGAGGGCGTACCCGTCCCGGTACATCCCGCTGGACTACGGCTATCCGCGCAACGACGTCTACTACACCGCCGGCGCCGACGACATCCGCGCGGTCCGCGCCCGCCTCGGCATCGCCCCCGGCCGCCGGGCCGTCCTCTACGCGCCCACGCACCGCGACTACGAGGCCGGCTGGACCCCGCGCCTGGACCTCGCCGCCCTCGCCGACCGCCTCGGCGAGGACACCGTGCTGCTGGTGCGCGGCCACTACTTCTACGAGGGCTCCGCCTCCCCGCTGACCGGCCTGCGCCGCTCGGGCCGGATCGTCGACGTCTCGTCCTACGACCCGGTCGAGGAGCTGTGCCTGGCCGCCGACGCGCTGGTCACGGACTACTCGTCGATCATGTTCGACTACGCCAACCTCGACCGACCGATCGTCGTCCACGCCGACGACTGGGAGACGTACCGCACCACGCGCGGTGTCTACTTCGACCTGATGGCGGAGGCACCCGGCCCGGTCGCCCGCACCCAGGACGAACTCACCGGGATCCTCACCACCGACGCCTGGCGCGACGACCGCGCGGCGAAGGAACGGGCCGCCTTCCGCCGCCGCTTCTGCGAGTACGACGACGGCCGCGCCGCCGAACGCGTCGTACGCCGGGTCTTCCTCGGCCAGGACGAGGCGTCGCTGCCGCCGGTGATCCCGGTCGGGGAACGCACCCCGGCACCGGCACCCCAGGAGGCCGTATGACCGCCTCGCCGCCCCCCGACGTCACCGTCACGGTGATCGTGCACAACGACGCCGGACGGCTCCCCCGCGCGGTGGAGTCCGTACGCCGCCAGACCCACCGCGACCTCGAGATCGTCATCAGCGACGACCACTCGACCGACGACACCCCCGAGGTCGCGCGGGCGCTGGCCGCCCGTGACCCCCGCATCCGGTATCTGCGGCTGCCTGAGAACAGCGGCGGGTGCAGCGCGCCCCGCAACCGTGCGCTGGAGATCGCGCGGGCGCCGTACCTGATGTTCCTCGACAGCGACGACGAACTCCCGCCGGAGTCGGTCGCCTCGCTGCTCGCCGCACACCGCGAACGCGACCTCGACTTCGCGATGGGCGCGGTACGGCGGATCCGGGTGGACACCGGACGCCGCTCCACCTGGATGCCGCACCTCGTGCGCGAACGCCGCACCCTGGACGGCGTCGAGGCCGATCCGCGGCTGTTCTTCGAGCACCTGGCGACCAGCAAGATGTACTCCCGCGCCTTCCTCGACCGGCACGGTCTGCGCTTCCCCGAGGGCATCCACTACGAGGACCAGCTGTTCTCGGCGCAGGCGTACTGCCTGGCGAAACGGTTCACGATCATCCCGGAGCCGGTGTACCACTGGTACATCGCCCCGTACGCGGGCTCCGACGCGGTGTCCATCTCCAACCAGCGGCATCTGCTCACCAACGTCCACGACCGCGTCCACGTCCAGCGGCTGATCGACGCCTTCCTGGCCGGGAGCGGACACGGGGCGCTGCGCGAGGACAAGGACCACAAGTTCCTGAAGCACGACTTCCGGATGTACGCGGGCGACCTCCCCTACCGGGACGAGGAGTGGCTCACCGCCTTCGCCGACCTGATGAACCCGTACCTGGAGACCCTGTCACCGGGCGCGTACGCCCGTCTCCCCCGCGCCGAGCGGGTGGTGCTGCAACTGCTCCGCGACCGGCGGCTGACCGAGGTGCGGTGGGCGGCACGCGGGCTGGGGCACGCGGTCGCCCCGAGGGAGCTGACCACGGGCCCGGACGGCCGTACGTACTGGGGCGGACGGATCCCCGAGTCGGCCACGGCCCGCCGCGAACTGGACCTGACCGAACTGGAACCGGCCACCCGCCCGTTCCCCGTCGCCCAGTTCCGCCACGAGATCACCGAGGTCGGGCGCGGCCCCGGCGCGTCGGTCGACCTGACGGTACGCACATACGACCCGGCCCTGCGCCTTCCGGTGGGCCCGCAGCGCGCGAGTCTGCTCCTCACCCCCGGCAGGCACCGCCTCACGGTCCCGTTCCGGCTCTCCCCGGTACGCCCCGGAGTCTTCGAGGGCCAGGTCCGCCTCGACCCGGCGGCCGCCCGCCTCCCGCTCACCGGCTTCGCCGGAAAACGCCACCCGATGCTCCGCCTGACGTACCAGGGCCGCAGCAACACGTCCCTGCTCCTGGCCCCCCTCTCCTTCCCACCCCTGACGGCCCACCTCCCCCACCACCACCTCACCATCGAACCCGAGGGCCACACCCCGGGCCGTCTCCAACTCCGCTGGCACCCCACCAACGCCCTGCACCACCTGAAAACCCCCCGCCTCCGCAAAGCAGCCCGCACAGCAGCAAGCATCTTCAGCCCCCGATAACCCCTCCAACCGCGAAGAAGCGCGACCCGAGCCCTCACCCCCAAACGCAAGGGGCGCCCCGGGCCAGACCGACCCGGGACGCCCCACATACCCGCCGCTACCTACGAATGCGACCGCAACAACGTCCGCATCGTCCGCATCGCCACAGACAGATTCGCGAGATCAAACGCCTCGGACCCGTGAATCTCCTCCAACGTGCTACGCGCCCGCCCCAACAGCGCGGCGTTCTTCCGCTCCCACAGATCAAACCGCTGCTGCGGCGCAGAAGCACCATCCCCCTCCGCCAAAACCTCCGCAGCCACAGCCGAGTGCGCCGCGTACAGGTCCTCACGGATCGCCGCACGGGCCATGGACTGCCAGCGGTCGGCCCGCGGCAACTCGATGATGCGGTCCATCAGCTGAGTGATCCGCAGCCGGTCCCCGAGGTCGTAGTACACCTCGGCGACCTCCAGCGGCTCCTTCCCCATCCGGTCGGCCACCGACACGATGTCCAGCGTCGGGAACGCGGAGGAGAACCCGGCGACCCGAGTGGCCAGCTCGTCCGGAACCCCGGCACCGCTCAGCTCGTCGTAGATCCGCTGGTACCACTCGAGGTCGGCGCCCCGCAGCAGCTTCGGCAGCTGCGACCACACCTGCTCGACCCGCTCGCCGAAGAACGTCACCGTCTCCTCGAGCTCCAGCGGCTGCGGCCGGTTGTTGAGCAGCCACCGCGTACCGCGCTCGACCAGCCGGCGCGAGTGCAGCCTGATGCGGGTCTGGAGCTCCGCGTCGACCGTGTTGTCGAGCGCCTCGACCCCGTCCCACACCACCGAGGAGCGGAAGATCGCACGGGCCGCGGTCTGCGCCCGGACGATCTCCTCCAGCGACGCGCCGGTCTCCTCGCGCAGCCGGTGCAGATACGTCGTACCGCCCGTGTTGACCGTGTCGTTGACCAGCACCGTCGTGGTGATCTCGCGGCGCAGCGGGTGGCTGTCGATCCGGTCGAGGAACTGCTCGCGCAGCTCGGTCGGGAAGTACGCGTGCAGCAGCACCTTGAGATACGGGTCCTCGGGCAGCGAGGTGGCCAGCAGTTCCTCGGCGACCGTGATCTTCGTGTACGCCAGCAGCACGGCCGTCTCCGGTCCGCTCAGACCCTGCCCGGAGGCCAGCCGTTCACGGATCTGGCGGTCGGTGGGCAGGAACTCCAGGGCCCGGTCGAGATGCCCCTCGCGCACCAGGTGCTTCAGGAAGCGCTGCTGCGCGTGCATCATGTCCTTCGACTGCGCCAGCGCGTTGGCGATGGCGGTGTTCTGCGCGTAGTTGTTGCGCAGGACCAGCCGTCCGACCTCGTCGGTCATCCCGGCGAGCAGCTTGTTGCGCTGCTTCACGGTCATGTCGCCGTCCTTGACGAGACCGTTGAGCAGGATCTTGATGTTCACCTCGTGGTCGGAGGTGTCCACGCCGGCGCTGTTGTCGATCGCGTCGGTGTTGATGCGGCCGCCGTGCAGCGCGAACTCGATCCGGCCGAGCTGGGTGCAGCCCAGGTTGCCGCCCTCGCCGACGACCTCGACCCGCAGGTCCTTGCCGTCGACGCGGATGGCGTCGTTGCCCTTGTCGCCCACGTCGGCGTTGGACTCCGTGGACGCCTTGACGTAGGTGCCGATGCCGCCGTTCCACAGCAGGTCCACCGGTGCCGTGAGGATCGTCTTCATCAGGTCGGCCGGGGTCATCTTGGCGATGCCGGGCTCGATGCCGAGGACCTCGCGCATCTGCCCGTTGACCGGGATGGACTTGGCGCCGCGCGGGAAGATCCCGCCGCCGGCCGACAGCAGCTCGGTGTTGTAGTCGGCCCAGGAGCTGCGCGGCAGCTCGAACAGGCGGCGGCGCTCGGCGTAGGAGACGGCCGCGTCGGGGCTCGGGTCGATGAAGATGTGCCGGTGGTCGAAGGCGGCGACCAGGCGGATGTGCTCGCTGAGCAGCATGCCGTTGCCGAACACGTCACCGGACATGTCGCCGATGCCGACGACCGTGAAGTCCTGGCTCTGGGTGTCCACGCCCAGCTCCCGGAAGTGCCGCTTCACGGACTCCCAGGCGCCGCGGGCGGTGATGCCCATGCCCTTGTGGTCGTAGCCCGCGCTGCCGCCGGAGGCGAAGGCGTCGCCGAGCCAGAAGTTGTACGACTCGGCGACCTCGTTGGCGATGTCCGAGAACTTCGCGGTGCCCTTGTCGGCGGCGACGACGAGGTAGGTGTCGTCCTCGTCGTGCCGGACGACGTCCGCCGGGTGCACGACCTCGCCGGCCACCATGTTGTCGGTGATGTCGAGCAGCGCCGAGATGAACGTCCGGTAGCTGGCGATGCCCTCCGCCATCCAGGCGTCACGGTCGGCGTTCGGGTCGGGCAGCTGCTTGGCGACGAAGCCGCCCTTGGCGCCGACCGGCACGATGACGGTGTTCTTCACCATCTGCGCCTTGACCAGGCCGAGGATCTCCGTACGGAAGTCCTCCCGGCGGTCCGACCAGCGCAGACCGCCGCGCGCGACCTTGCCGAAGCGCAGGTGCACGCCCTCGACGCGCGGCGAGTACACCCAGATCTCGAACGCCGGGCGCGGCGCGGGGAGGTCGGGGATGGCCGTCGGGTCGAACTTCATGGAGACGTAGTCGTGCGGCACGCCGCCGCTCGCCTCCTGGAAGAAGTTGGTGCGCAGCGTCGCCTTGATGACGGTGAGGAAGGAGCGCAGGATGCGGTCCTCGTCCAGCGAGGCGACCTGGTCGAGGGCGGCGTCGACCTCCTCGAGGAGCGCGTCCACCAGCTCGTATCCGGCGCGCTGCCGGTCCGGGGACATCCGCGCCTCGAACAGGGAGACGAGCAGCCGGGTGGTGTGGACGTTGGTGCGGAGGGTGTCCTCCATGTAGTCCTGGCTGAAGGTGGAGTTCGCCTGGCGCAGGTACTTGGCGTACGCCCGCAGCACCACGGCCTGCCGCCAGGTCAGCCCGGCGCTGAGCACGAGGGCGTTGAAGCCGTCGTTCTCCGCCTTGCCGGTCCAGGTCGCCTCGAAGGCGTCCTGGAACCGCTCACGGGCGTCGTCCCCGAGGTGGTCGGCGCCGGCGCCCTTGGGCATCCGCAGACCGAAGTCGTAGATCCAGGCCACGCTGCGGTCGGCGCAGCGCAGTTCGTACGGCCGCTCGTCGACGACCTCGACGCCGAGCCGCTGGAGCACCGGCAGCACGGCGGACAGGGAGACGGCCTCGCCCTTGCGGTAGATCTTGAAGCGGCGCTCCTCGGCGCCGGCGCCCACCGGCTCGTACAGGCTGAGCGCGAAGTCCCGCTCCTCGTCGAGCTCCTCGATGCGGACCAGGTCGGCGACGGCGCTGCGCGGGGTGTGGTCGGCCTTGTAGCCCTCGGCGAAGGAGCCCGCGTAACGGCGCAGCAGCTCGGCGGCGCGCTCCTCGCCGAACTCGGCGTTCAGCGCCTCGGAGAAGCCGTCGGCCCAGGAGCGGGCGGCCTCGACGAGGCGGGCCTCGATGCGCTCCTTGTCGGCGTCGGACAGCTCGGGCAGTTCGGTGCCCTGCGGGACGCGGACCACGAAGTGCAGCCGGGAGAGGACCGACTCGGTGTTCCAGGCGGTGAAGTCGACGCTGATGCCGCCGAGCTCCTCCTTGAGGATGTCGATGATCCGCAGCCGCACACCGGTGGTGTAGCGGTCGCGCGGGAGGTAGACGAGCGCCGAGTAGTAGCGCCCGTACTCGTCCTGGCGCAGGTAGAGCCGCAGCCGGCGCCGCTCCTGGAGGTAGAGCACCGAGGTCGCGATGGCCTGGAGCTCCCCGACCGGGGTCTGGAACAGCTCGTCGCGCGGGTAGGTCTCCAGGATCTGGAGCAGATCGCGTCCGTCGTGGCTGTGCGGCGAGAAGCCGGCGCGCTCCAGGACCTCCTCGACCTTGCGGCGGATCACCGGCACCCGGCGCACGGACTCGGTGTAGGCGGCGGAGGAGAACAGTCCGAGGAAGCGGCGCTCACCGACGACGTTGCCGTCCGCGTCGAACTTCTTGACGCCGATGTAGTCCAGGTACGAGGGGCGGTGCACGGTGGCCCGGCTGTTCGCCTTGGTCAGCACCAGCACCTTGTGCTCGCGCGCCTTGGCGCGGGCGTCGGCGGGCAGCCGCTCGAAGGACGGGCTGACGGGGTGGCCCTCGTCGGTGGCGTGGTGCGGGTCGGAGCGCAGGATGCCGAGGCCGGTGCCGGGGACGGCACCGAGCGAGTCGTCCCCGCGCAGCTCGTACTCGCGGTAGCCGAGGAAGGTGAAGTGGTCGTCGGCGAGCCAGCGCAGCAGCTCGCGGGCCTCCTCGACCTGCGGCGCGGGCAGGTCGGCGGGGACGGGCTCACCGGGCAGCGCCTCGGCGAGCGCGGTCGCGGCCTGGCGCATCTTGCCCCAGTCCTCGACGGCCTCGCGGACGTCGGAGAGGACCCGCAGCAGGTCGGAGGTGATCTGCTTGAGGTCGCCGCGGTCGGTCTCGCGGTCGATCTCCACATGGATCCAGGACTCGACGTGCGCGTCGTGCGGCAGGCCCCGGGTGTCCTGGGGGAGGTCGCCGCCGACGGGGGCGGTGAGCACCTCGATCAGCTTGCCGGTGACGTCCCGGCGGACCACGACCTGCGGGTGGATGACGACGTGGATGCCGCGGCCCTGGCGGGTCAGCTCGTTGGTGACGGAGTCGACCAGGAACGGCATGTCGTCGGTGACCACCTCGACGACGGAGTGGCTGCAGGTCCAGCCGTTCTCCTCGACGGTCGGGGTGTGGACGCGGACGCTGGCCGTGCCCTGGGGGCGCCTCTCGGCGAGCCGGTAGTGCGAGTAGGCGGCACCGAAGACGTCGACCGGGTCGCGGTCGGTCAGGTCCTCCGGGGCGGTGTGCAGGAAGTAGCGCTGGAGGAACTCGAGCACGGTGTCCCGGTCGGGCATGCCCTTGTCCGTCGTCCCGGTCGGCAGTTTCCCCCCGGCCGGGCTGTTCTCAGCTACCCGGGCGGCCCTTTCGAGCAGCTCGGCCTTGGCTTCGTCCAGCTTGGTCTGCATGGTCCTCTGGCTCCTGTCGCGCGCCATTGCGTGACGTAGAAGGAAGTACGGTCTCCGGCCTCGCGGTGCGGTGGTACGACGCGGGGTGTCCGCTCTGTACCGACGCTATGCCGCGAGGTGAAGTGAGTGGGGGCTTCTCGGCGGAATTCGACGCGCCCGACGGGTGTGACGCCGCTCTCGCCGATACCTGTCCGGGGGAGGTGTGGCGCGTCCCGAGTGCCCTGGTGCGAAGACCAGCGACCGCCACCCGGTCACGGATGTCGTCCGTGCTCGCCGGGCGCACAGCAGGGACACCGAGGCCCCCGCGAGCTATCGCGCTGATCACGCCACCAAGGCTATCGCTCCCCACAGGCCCTCCGTCATGAGCCGTATGTGTACAAAACCAGCCCCCGAACTTTGACGTTCTGCACAGTGCACCAGCCCCGCACAACTGCAGCCAGTCGTGCACGCACACCCACAGCCACCCCTGCCCGCACAGCTAGGGGCACCCCCGCCCGCACAGCTAGGGCACCCCCGCCCGCACAGCCGCAGGCAGCTCGCCCGCACAGCTAGGGCACCCCCGCACACACAGCCACAGCCAGCCCCGCCCGCACGGCCGCGGCCAGCCCGCCCGCACAGCCGCGGGCAGTCGTGCCGCTGGGGCGGCACGGGTGGGCGCGGCGGCACCCCGCAATCGCCGGGCCGCGCAACAGCCCCCGCCCAGCACCGACCCCGGGTGTCACGCAACCGCCGTCGCGGGAAAACAGCCCGGCGACAGCTCAGGCACCCACCAGCCGCTCCGCCTCCCGCACCGCTTCCCGCAACGTGTCCACCACCGGAACCCCCACCGCCTCCAGGCTGGCCCGCCCGTGCGACCCCCCGGTGTACAGCACCGCCCGCGCCCCCACATGCAGCGCAGCCACCGCATCGTCCGCCGCGTCCCCGATCACCACCGTGCGCCCCGGATCGACCCCGGCCAGCGCCGAAAGATGCCGCACCATGTGCTCCGCCTTGCCACCCCCGGACGGCCCGGTCCGCCCCTCCACCCGCAGGAAGTGCGTCTCGATCCCGAACCCCCGTACCAGCGGCACCAGCTCCTCGTGCCCGTACAGGCTGAGAATGGACTGGCTGCGCCCGGCCGACGCCCACCCCGCCAGCAGCTCCACCACGCCCTCGGCGAGCCCACACCGCACATGGTGCCGCGTGTAGTGCCGGTGGAACGTGGAGTCCATCAGCTCCCACTCCGCCGCGCTGGGCAGCCGCCCCATCAGCCGCTCGTAGAACTTCGGCACCGGTACGCAGTACAGCTCCCGGTACCGCTCCAGCGTGAGCGGCTCCAGGCCCAGCTCGGCGAAAGCCGCGTTCGTCGCGCCGATGACCGCGTCGACATCGTGGAACAGCGTGCCGTTCCAGTCCCAGACGATGTGCGCGTCCGTGTGCGTCCCCATGCCCGAAAACGTACCCGCCCCCACTGACATCCGGCAGGGTCACAGGTCAGGGCGGTCAGCCCACCAGGCCGGGGATCTCCTGGGTGGCGTACCAGAGCAGTTCGTGGTCCTCCGCGCCGTCCACGGTGGACCGGGCGACGTCGTCCCCGCCGTCCGCCGCGGCCAGCGCGCCCGCGGCGGCCGCCACGTCCGCCTCGGCGTCGGCCGCGTCCACGTGCACCGCGGCCGCCTTGGCCAGCCGTACGGCGCCGGCGACCCGCACCTCGCCGAGCGCGGCCGGGCCGAGGCCCCGGCCGGGGTCGCTGGAGGCGGCGGCGTCGGACACGTCCACGGCGACCACGACCCGGCGTCGCGGCGCACCGGCGTCCGCGGCCAGCAGCCGCAGGGAGGCGAGCGCGGCGCGGCTGAGCGCGGCGTACTCGAGTTCCTCGATGTCGTCGGAGAGGCACCACTCGCGCAGCGCGGGCGTCACGGCGTACGCGAGGAACGGCCCGTCGCCCAGCACACCGGTCCTGGACGCCTCGGCGAGCCCGGGGAGGGTCAGGGGGACGTAGACGCGCATGGCGGGCCGCTTTCACGAGATCGGGAGCTCCGGACGAACCCTCAGGATACGTGCGGGGTGTCCCCCATCGAGTCCCCACCCACACCCCCACCCACGTCCACTCCCGTCCCGCGATTCACCCGGTACCCCCGCTCCACTACGGGCCCGGCCTCCCCCGATTCACCCTGATAAGTGAATCCGGACGGCGTCCCCACCCGGCCCTCCGCCGCCTTGCCCGGGACCCCCGCAAACCCGTACAAGATCCCCGAACGCGAAGTTACCGCCCGGTACGTCCGACCGGCCGGGCCCGTAGAACGGGGTCCCCATGCACAAAGTCATGACCAGAGCCCAGCTCCGCCCCGCAGGCCGTCCCCCCCCCCGCCACGACTCCCGCCGCCCTTCAGCGGCCGCGCCGCCTCACGCGTCCGCGGCAAGGCCCGCGACGTTCCCCGCCCCGGAAACCTCCCCGCCCACGCACACCGACGCGCCCCATCCGGTCCCGCAAGCCCTCAGAGCACCCACCCCGTCGGCCCGTCCCCACACCGGCACACCCCGCCGGGACCGGAGAACCCCGGCGCCCGCCACACCCACCCGCACGACAGCCCCGCACGCCGGCCCGGAAGGAGCCACGTCCGCCGCTGCCGCCGGCCCGGCCCCCTACCCGTCCCCCGCGTCCCCCGCCCCCGCCGGCGCTCCGCACAGGCCCGCAGGAGGCCCCGCACGCGCCTCCTCACCCGGCGCGGGCGCCCCGCCCCGGGTCCCCACCGGCCCGGTCGCCTCCGCCCCCTCGCCCGGCGGGCGCCGCCCCGTTGCCGCGGCTCGGGCGACCCGGCCCGCCGACAACCGTCCGCCGGCCCGCGCGGGCCGGCGGACCACCTCGCCGACGCCGTCGGCACCCGGCGTCCGGGGCCCGTCGACCCCCGGCAGCCGCCCGCGCTCAGCCGGCCGGGCTCCCGTGCGCCCCGTCGTCCCCCAGCCCCGGCCCACCGACCGCTTCGCCGAGCTGCTGCTCGCCGTTCTCAGCGGGCAGCGGCCCGTGCACGCGATGCTCCGGCACAGCGCCGGACGCGCCTACGACGACCTGGTGCGGCTCGCCGAGCGGGTGCCGCTGCGCACCCGGGGAGTCAGACCCGTCGTACGCGACATCGGCTGGTTCGAGCCGCGCGAGGGGGCCATCGAGGTGTTCGCCCGGATCGGCGCGGGGGACAGACTGCGCGCCATGGCCTTCCGGCTGGAGCAGGGCCGGGACCTGCGCTGGCGCTGCACCGCCGTGGAGCTGGGCGGCCCCCGCGCGGGCATCCGCTGACCGCACGGGCACAACGCCCGAGGGCCGGGCACCCTGGGGTGCCCGGCCCTCGGCCTGCTCACAGCCGCTCCGCCGCGGCTGCGCTCACTTCTTGCGGCGACGGCCGCCCTTCGCCTGCTTGCGGCGCTCGGCGCGCGTGAGGCCGTCCGCCTCGGAGCGCACCGGCTCCTCGTCGGTGGCGAAGTCGCCCTCGACGGTGCCGCCCTCGCCGTCCACGGTCGGCGCGGAGAAGTGCAGATTGCGCCGCTGCGGGGCGTCGAGCCCCTTGGCCCGGATCTCGGGGCGGGGCCCCGCCTGCGCGGGCACCGCGTCCTGCTTCTCCAGGTCGGCCACCGGCTTGACGTCCTCGACCGGGACCTCCTCGACCTGCTGCTCGACCTGGACCTCCAGGTTGAACAGATAGCCGACGGACTCCTCCTTGATGCCGTCCATCATCGCGGAGAACATGTCGAAGCCCTCGCGCTGGTACTCGACCAGCGGGTCCTTCTGCGCCATCGCGCGCAGGCCGATGCCCTCCTGGAGGTAGTCCATCTCGTAGAGGTGCTCGCGCCACTTGCGGTCCAGGACCGACAGCACGACCCGGCGCTCCAGCTCACGCATGATCTCGGAGCCGAGCTGCGTCTCACGCGCCTCGTACTGTGCGCGGACGTCGTCCTTGATGGACTCGGAGATGAACTCGGCGGTGAGCCCGGCCCGGTCGCCCGCGGCCTCTTCCAGCTCCTCGATGGTGACGCTCACCGGGTACAGCTGCTTGAACGCGCCCCACAGCCGGTCCAGGTCCCAGTCCTCGGGGAAGCCCTCACCGGTCTCGGCCTGGATGTAGGCGTCGATGGTGTCGTCCATGAAGTGCTGGATCTGCTCCTGCAGGTCCTCGCCCTCCAGCACGCGGCGGCGCTCGCCGTAGATGACCTCGCGCTGCCGGTTCATGACCTCGTCGTACTTCAGGACGTTCTTACGCGTCTCGAAGTTCTGCGTCTCCACCTGCGACTGCGCGGACGCGATCGCACGCGTGACCATCTTGTTCTCGATCGGCACGTCGTCCGGCACGTTCGCCATGGACATCACGCGCTCGACCATCTGCGCCTTGAACAGCCGCATCAGGTCGTCGCCGAGCGAGAGGTAGAAGCGGGACTCGCCGGGGTCGCCCTGACGGCCGGAACGGCCGCGCAGCTGGTTGTCGATGCGCCGCGACTCGTGCCGCTCGGTGCCGAGGACGTACAGGCCGCCGTTCTTCTCGACCTCGTCCTTCTCGGCCTTGACCGCCGCCTCGGCCCGCTTGATCGCCTCCGGCAGGGCGTGCGCCCACTCCTCGATGTGCTCCTCGGGGTCGAGGCCGCGCTGGCGCAGCTCCGCCTCGGCGAGGTCCTCGGGGTTGCCGCCGAGCTTGATGTCCGTACCGCGGCCGGCCATGTTGGTGGCGACCGTGACACTGCCCTTGCGGCCGGCCTGGGCGACGATCTGCGCCTCGCGCTCGTGGTGCTTGGCGTTCAGCACCTCGTGCTGGATGCCGCGCTTGCTGAGCTGCTGCGACAGGTACTCGGACTTCTCCACCGAGGTCGTGCCGACGAGGATCGGCTGGCCCTTGCGGTGCTTCTCCTCGATGTCGTCGACGACCGCCTCGAACTTGGCGACCTCGGTGCGGTAGATCAGGTCCGACTGGTCCTTGCGGACCATCGGCCGGTTGGTCGGGATCGGCACCACACCGAGCTTGTAGATCTGGTGGAACTCGGCGGCCTCGGTCATCGCCGTACCGGTCATGCCGGACAGGCCGGGCATTTCCTTGTCGTCGTGGTCGCGGCGCTTGTAGAGGCGGAAGAAGTTCTGCAGCGTGATCGTGGCGAGGGTCTGGTTCTCGTCCTTGATCGGCACCGCTTCCTTGGCCTCGATGGCCTGGTGCATGCCCTCGTTGTAGCGGCGGCCGGCGAGGATTCGGCCGGTGTGCTCGTCGACGATCATGACTTCGTCATCGATGATGACGTAGTCCTTGTCCTTCTTGAAGAGCTCCTTCGCCTTGATGGCGTTGTTCAGGTAGCCCACGAGCGGGGTGTTCACCGACTCGTACAGGTTGTCGATGCCCAGCCAGTCCTCGACCTTGGCGACACCGGACTCGTGGATGGCGACCGTGCGCTTCTTCTCGTCGACCTCGTAGTCGCCGGTCTCCTCGATGCCCTTGAGCGGGTTGCCGGCCTCGCCGCGCTTGAGGCGCTTGACCAGCTTGGCGAAGTCGCCGTACCACTTGGTGGCCTGGTCGGCCGGGCCGGAGATGATCAGCGGCGTACGGGCCTCGTCGATGAGGATGGAGTCGACCTCGTCGACGATGGCGAAGTTGTGGCCGCGCTGGACGAGTTCGTCCTTGGACCACGCCATGTTGTCGCGCAGGTAGTCGAAGCCGAACTCGTTGTTCGTGCCGTACGTGATGTCGCTGGCGTACTGCTCGCGGCGCTGGGCCGGCGTCATGTTGGCGAGGATGCAGCCGACGGTCAGGCCGAGGAAGCGGTGGACGCGGCCCATCATCTCGGAGTCGCGCTCGGCCAGGTAGTCGTTGACCGTGATGATGTGGACGCCCTCGCCGGACAGGGCGTTCAGATACGCGGGCAGGGTGCCGACGAGGGTCTTGCCCTCACCGGTCTTCATCTCGGCCACGTAGCCCATGTGCAGGGCGGCGCCGCCCATCATCTGGACGTCGTAGTGCCGCTGGCCCAGCACGCGCTTGGCGGCCTCGCGGACGGTGGCGAACGCCTCGGGGAGCAGGTCGTCCAGGCTCTCACCGTCGGCGTACCGCTGCTTGTACTCATCGGTGAGGGCCCGCAGCTCGGCGTCGGAGAGGCCTTCGAAGTCCTCTTCGATGGAGTTGACCTGGTCCGCGATGCGGTGCAGCTTGCGCAGGATTTTGCCTTCGCCTGCACGCATGATCTTCGAGAGGACGGACACGGGGGTTGGTCTCCTTGCCGGTCGGGCCTGGGACGGTCGGTTTCCATTTCACTGACTGAGCAACGGCCATCGTATGCGAGGACCCCGCCACGCCGGGAGGCCTGCCGTACGGGTGACTGCCGGCTGCTTCCCATCCGTTTCACGGCTGCCTCGAAAGGAACAACGTGCGGGGCCCCCGGATGGTGCCGCCCCGCAGCGGCGAATTGCGCGAAGGGTGATCGTTGCCTCACGCACCGCGAAAGGGATGGCGCGGGCCGCCGCAGCGTGAGCAGAATCGGCCGATGGAACCCGTCACGCTCACCACCGACCGCCTCCTGCTGCGCACGGTCGGTCCGCAGGAGACCGACGCCGTGTACGCGATCTGCCAGGACCCGGACATCCAGCGCTGGACCACGATCCCCTCGCCGTACCTGCCGGAGCACGCGCGGGGTTTCACCGAGCAGATCGCGCCCGACGGGTGGGCGGCCGGTTCGATGTTCACGTTCGGTGTCTTCCTGCCCGGCGGGGAGCTCACGGGCATGCTCGGCATCACCATGCGCTCCCTGGGGACCGGTGAGATCGGCTTCTGGGGCGCGAAGGAGCACCGCGGCAACGGCTACATCACGGAGGCCGCCCTGGCCGCCTCCCGCTGGGCGTTCACCCGTATGTCGGTCGACCGCGTGGAGTGGCGCGCGGAGGTCGGCAACACGGCCTCCCGCGCGGTGGCGGAACGCGCGGGGTTCACCATCGAGGGCGTCCTGCGCTCCTCGCTGAACAACAAGGGGGTGCTGCGGGACTGCTGGGTGGGCTCCCTGCTCCCGTCCGACCTGGGCCTTCCCTCCACGGCGCCCTACGTGCCCGGTCGGGGATGAGCCCGGACACCGCCCGCGTTGTCAGTGGCGCCCTCTATCGTGCGGACGTATGACGACCCTCCCGCGTCCGACCACGGAACTCTCGGCCGACGAGGCCCGCCGCATCGCCCTGCGGGCCCAGGGCTTCCTCGGTGCCCCGGACCGGCGCTCGGGTGTCCGGGGCGTCCTGCGTCATCTGGGCGCGGTGCAGCTCGACACCATCTCGGTCCTCGCCCGCTCCCACGAGCTGATCCCCTACGCCCGGCTGGGCGCCGTGGGGCGGCGCACGGTCGAGGAGGCGTACTGGAAGAAGGAGTCCCAGCCTGCGCACGCGTTCGAGTACTGGTCGCATGCCGCGTGCATCCTCCCCATCGAGGAGTGGCCGCACTTCGCCTTCCGCCGCCGCGCCTACCGCGCCCGCCCGCACTGGCACCACGAGCTGCCGGACGGCGCCTACGACCAGGTGATCAAGCAGCTCCGCGCGGAGGGCCCCCTCACGGCGACGGAGCTGGGCGGCGCCAAGCGCACCAGCGAGTGGTGGGACTGGTCCGGCACCAAGGTCGCCGTCGAGCGGGCGCTGATGTACGGCGAGGTGGTGTGCGTGGAGCGCCGCGGCTGGAAGCGGGTCTACGACCTCGCCGAGCGGGCCGTCCCGGCGCAGCTGCTGCACGACGAGCTGGACGACGCGGAGTGCCTGCGCCGTCTGGTCCGTCTGGCCGGCCAGTCCCTCGGTGTGGGCACCCGCGCGGACATCGCCGACTACCACCGTCTCAAGGGGGAGCAGGTCGACGCCGTGATCGACGGCTCGGGCCTGGTCCCGGTCACGGTGGCGGGCTGGTCCAAGCCGGCCTGGGCCGACCCGGCGGCCCTGGCCACACCGCCGCGCGGCCGGCACCGTACGACGCTGCTGTCCCCGTTCGACTCCCTGGTGTGGGAGCGGGCGCGCACGGAGCGGATCTTCGGCTTCACCCATCGTCTGGAGGCCTACGTCCCCAAGCCGAAGCGGGTGTACGGCTACTTCGCGATGCCCGTCCTCGCGGGCGGCCGGCTCGTCGGCCGCGTCGACCCGGCGCGCGAGGGGCGCACGCTGGTGGCCCGGCAGGTCACGCTGGACGGCCCGAAGGCGGTGCCCGCCGTGGCGCAGGCGCTGGTGGAGGCCGCGGGCTGGGTGGACTGCGCGGACGTGCGCGTGGAGCGGGTCGACGCGCCGGAGCTGCGCGAGGCCCTCACACTGGAGCTCGCCCGTGCCCTGGCCTGAATCCGGGACCCGGCGCCGGGTCCCGGTCCCGGGGCCCGGTCAGCGGATCTCGAGGATCTTCTCCCGCATCGCGTAGACCACCGCTTCCATCCTGGAGTGCAGCTGGAGCTTCTCCAGGATGTTGCGTACGTGGTTCTTCACGGTGTTCTCGGAGATGAAGAGTTCCTTGGCGATGTCGCGGTTGTTCATCCCCGTGGCCACGAGTTTGAGGACTTCGAGTTCACGGTCGGTCAGCCGGGGCGCGGGCACGAGCCGGCGCTCGTCGGTGCGCTGGATCATCGATTTGAACTCGGTGAGCAGTTTCGACGCCATGGAGGGGCTGATCTGCGACTGTCCGTCGGCGACCGCGCGAATGGCGGTGGCCACCTCGTCGGTGGAGATCTCCTTGAGGAGATAACCGGTCGCGCCCGCCTTGATCGCGTCGTAGAGGTCGGCCTCCTCGTCGCTGATCGTCAGCATGATGATCTTCGCGCTGGGGGCGACCTCCTTGATGGAGGTGCACGCCTCGATGCCGCCGCGCTTGGGCATCCGCACGTCCATCAGGATGATGTCGGGCAGCAGGTCGGCCGCCTTCTCCACCGCCTCGGCGCCGTCCCCCGCCTCGCCGACGACCTGAATGTCCTCCTCGGCCGCGAGCACGATCTCCAGTCCGCG
The DNA here is from genome assembly GCF_000718785.1 of Streptomyces sp. NRRL WC-3626. Lineage (GTDB taxonomy): Bacteria > Actinomycetota > Actinomycetes > Streptomycetales > Streptomycetaceae > Streptomyces > Streptomyces edwardsiae. Next base: position 19,231 of record NZ_JOCA01000036.1, read on the forward strand.
GCGGAACAGCGCGTGGTCGTCCACCACAAGGACTCTGATCGGCTCCTTGCGTGGAGTGTCCGCGTCCGGGCCCATGCCGGCGACGCCGTCGTCGGCGTCCTCGTCACGCATCGGTCCGAAGCTGTCCGCCATCGTTCCTCCCCCTGCCGGCTGCGGCCTGTGGTCCTGACCATCGCCAACCCAAGGCAACGGCCCACCGGTTGAGCCGCTGCAGCCATGATTCCATGCCGCGCCGCCACCGAGGTGCCGGTGTGCGCGCCGAGTGGTCGCACACAGGTGCCCCTGGGGGCGCACAAGCGCACCAGGGGCACCGGTGAGGCCGTCACGCGCGGGTCAGCCGCCGAGCGTCCCGCCCGCCTCGGGGGACTGCGTCTGGGTGACCATCGTGTCCGTGCTGAGGTGGATCACGCCGTAGTCGTAGGCGTGCCTGCGGTAGACGACGCTGGGTTCCTTGGTCTCGGAGTCGACGAAGAGATAGAAGTCGTGCCCCACCAGCTCCATTTCGTAGAGAGCCTGGTCGAGGGTCATGGGGGCTGCGACGTGGGTCTTCTCGCGGACGACCAGGGGTCCGTCGCCCTGTACTTCCAGCGAGCCGATCTTCTTGGTGGGGACGGCTTCCGGCTCGTCCGCGACGAAGCCTCCGCCCGATCCGTTGAGTGTCGCCGCGCCCGGGACGTGGTCGGGGACCTCGGCTGCCGAGATCCGGCGCGCGCCGCGCCGCGAGAAACGCTTGTCGTGCTGCTTGCGCAGCCGGGCGTCCAGCTTCTCCGCTGCCAGGTCGAGCGCCGCGTACGGGTCGCTGGCTGCCGCCTCCGCCCGGATCACCGGACCGCGGGAGCGGAGCGTGATCTCCACCCGGTCACAGCGGTCGGCCTGCCGGGGGTTGGGCTCCTTGGACACCTCGACATCGAGGCTCATCACCTTGCCATCGAGCTTCTGGATCTTCTCCAGGTTCAGCTTCTCGGCCACGTGCTTCCGGAACCGCTCGGGCACCTCTGTCTTACGGCCCTTGACGACGATGTCCACGCAGAACTCCGTTCCCGGATCACTCCGCCTCGGTGCGGAGCGTCTCCCTTTTGCACCAGGTCCCGGTATCGTCCGGAACCTCGGACTTCGGTGACGTCCACCTCCTCCCCCATGGGCGAGATCTCCACTCCACCGGCACGGGTGATACCGAAAACCCGCAGCACGGCAATCGGATTCGAGAGGTGTGGCCTGCGGCTTTCCCTCTCACCCGAACATATCTCGCCCGGACGGATGTCGTCACCCTCTACCGCGCCGTACCTCCATTCTGGTGAATTGTTTCCCTCATTACCTGCAACGACGTACGTACTCAGTCAGTTCCGGTTTATTTCGAAAGCGTCCGGAGACGCCGCGACGACGGCCGCGCACATCGCGCCGGTGTTCCCGTCGGCGCCACCCGCGCCCGTCATGACCGGCGGCCGTCCGGGCCGCCGGCCGGCACTCCGTCGAGCCCGTCCGCTCCGCTGTTCCCCTCTCCCTTCCCCTGTCTCACTCCAGTACACGAACGCGCGCGCCGAAATACTCGATTCGCCGCCCCGGTCCGGTGACGCGGCGTCCGGCCGCGCCCGTACGGCGCGCGCCGCCTCGGCCAGTGACGCCCCGGTCGTCATCAGGTCGTCGACCAGGACGACCCGGCCCGCGGGGAGCAGCCGGTCACAGCCCGGGGCGAGCGTCAGCGCGCCCGCGAGGTTGGCCAGCCGCTGCCGGGAGCCGAGCCCCGACTGGTCGGCCACGTCCCGTCGTTGCCGCAGGGCGGGGAGCACTCGTGCGGGTACCCCTGCCCGGCGCAGCTCACCCGCCGCCGCGTACGCGATCCGCCGCGCGGGATCGTGCCCGCGCGTGCGCACCGCCCGCCGCGCGGAGGGCACGGGGACGAGCAGCACCGGGCCGTCCCGGACGCCCGGCGCCCGGACCGCTCCCAGCCCTGCCCGGACGGCTCCCGCCAGCGCCCTGCCGAGCGGCCGCGCGAGGGCCAGGGCGCCGCGCTCCTTGTGGGCCAGCAGGGTGGCGCGCACCTCGTCCGTGTACCGGGCCGCCGCGTGCACCGGGGGCAGTCCGGACGGCTCGGGCACCGGCCGCACCCGGCACGGCACGGCCCCGCCCAGCGCCGTACGGCACCGGGCGCACAGCACCGTACGAGGTGCGCCACAGCCGCCGCACTCGGCCGGGAGCACCAGATCGGTGAGGTCCTGCCACCAGTCCCGCATGGCCCCACTGTGCCAACGCCCGGCGCACCCGGCCACCCCTGTGGATAACCCGGGGGAACGTCCGGCTCAGCCGGGATAGACCGGCGCGGTTCCCTCCGTCACCTTCTGCCACTGGGCCCCCGTGGGCAGCCGTACGATCCCGTCCACCGAGTACGCCATCAGCGGCGCCTGTTCGTCCTCGGAGGCGGTGACGGCCTTGACGCCGGTCAGGGCGGCGGGCGGCGGCACGTCCGGCGTGGAGCCGTCGACCTCGACGTACTTCATCTGCTCCACCCCTCCTTCCTCACGCCCGACCACCACGAGCCGGCTGTCCCCGGCCCACGACATGGCCGTGACCTGCTCCAGCTCGGGCGTCGCCGAGCGCGGGTCCAGCACGGTGACCGTGGGCCGGCCGTCCGTCCCGTCCTCGCGGTCGATCCGCCCGATCAGCAGCGAGCGCCGGTCGCCCTTCTCCACGACGAGCGCGATCCGCACCCCGTCGGCGGCCACCCGGACGGCCCGCACCCGGCCGTCCAGCTCCGGCGTGTGCACCTCGACCGGCTCGTCGGAACCCTCCTCGAGCAGGTACAGCCGCGGCTCGTCGGCGTTGCCGTCGGCGACCCACAGCCCGCCCCGCGCGTCCCAGCTGGGCGTGGTCAGCCTGTCCTCCTCGGTCTTGCCCGTGCTCTGCAGCACCGGCTCGCCGAGCGGACTCCCCGCCACCAGCGGGGCGACGTACAGGGACCTGCCGTCCACGGAGACCCCGGCCGCGGTGCGCTCGTCCCGGGCGACCGCCACCGACCGCAGCGCCTTCTCGCCCTCGCCCAGCGCACCGGGCGCCGGGGCGGGATCGGTGTCGCTGGTGCCGGAGGTGATCCGTACGAGACGGCCCTCCTCGTCGACGAAGTACAGGTAGTCGGGCTGGTGCAGGGCACCCCGGGTCGCGACGGTCTCCGCGCCGCTCCTGGCGAGCGAGCAGAGCGGTCCGCCGCCGGCCCGCACCTCCACCTCCTCCACCGCGGGGCTGAGGGTGCGCAGGGTGAACAGCAGCTGGGCCGCCATCTCCTCGCACCGCCCGGTGCCGGCCTCGCCGGCCTTGTCGTTGAGCGGCACGGTCAGCTTGCCCCGGTCGTCCGGGGTCAGCGGAGCGGCCTCCTTGCTCAGCGCCGTCCCGACGGGGAAACCGGTCCTGACGGCAGGCTTCAGCCACGTCGTGGGGCCCTTGATGAGCGAGCGCACCATCTCGGTCGTGGGGTCCACGTGGCTGCGCACGTAGACGGGGTCGGCGACCGTCATCGGCGGCGTACTCGCGTTGTCCGAGGCGAAGTAGTACTTGTTGACGGACATGTAGTTGCGCTGGAAGTCCGACTTGCCCATGACGACACCCTGCGGGACCACGTCGATGCGCCACTGCTCGGTCCTGGCGTCCCTGGTGAGGTGCACCGGCTTGTCGTACGACCCGGAGGCGGGCGCGTACGCCTGCTGCGCGTCCACCGTGGCGACCTGGGTCCCGGTCAGCGTGTAGGACAGCGAGCCGGTGTTCTGCTGCTCCGGCGCTTCGACCTGGGCGTCCGGCCCGTTCGACAGCACGGTGGTCGACAGCTCCGGCCGCCATGCCTTCGCCGCCTCGCGGGTCAGATACTGGCGCGCGGTCCTGTAGTCCGGGTCGTCGCTGGTCAGCGCCTCCAGGAAACCCTGCACGATCTGGGTGGGGGTGGCGTCGTCGCTGGGCGGCATGGCGAACACGCGCACCTGCGCGTCCTGCCGGGGTGTCGACTCGACGCCCCGCAGATCCCCGCTGTCGGGCATCGAGGCACACCCGGCCAGCAGGACGACCCCGCTGGTCGCGTACGCCACCGCCCTCGCCGACGCCCCCCGGCCGCGCTCACCGCCGCCCACGCGAAGCCTCCCCGTCCCTGTCCACGTCCCGCCCCTCACTCCGGCCGCCCTCGCCGCCGGCGTCCTGCCGTCCCGCCGGATCCGCGCCGCCCTGCGACCCCGACGGCATCCGGGTGCTCCCCGACGGCCGGGACACCACGCGTGCGCCGCTGCCGGGCAGCGCCGTGGGATCGGCCGTCGGGGGCCCGGCCGCCTGCCGCAGGGCGAGCGGGTCCCGCGCGGAGGCGTCGTTGCCGGGCTCCCGCGCGGAGACCGTGGCGCGTTTCTCGCCGTCCCCGCCGCCGTGCGCCGGCCCGGCGTCGTCGAGACCGCTGTTGCGCCGCGAGTCCTTGGGCTCCAGCGGTATCGGAGAGCCCCTCAGCGGCTCGTCCGCGGTCCTCGGCAGCGTCAGCCGGAACTGCGAGCCGCCGCCCGGCTCGCCCCACGCCTGGAGCCAGCCGCCGTGCAACCGCGCGTCCTCCAGGGCGATGGACAGGCCCAGCCCCGTACCGCCCGTGGTGCGCGCGCGTGCCGGGTCGGCCCGCCAGAAGCGGCTGAACACCCGGGTGGCCTCGCCGGGCTTGAGCCCGACGCCGTAGTCGCGCACGGCGACCGCCACCGCCCCGCCGGCCGCGGCGAGCTTGACGACGACGTCCCTGCCCTCGCCGTGTTCCACCGCGTTGACGACCAGGTTCCGCAGCACCCGCTCGACACGCCGCGCGTCGGCCTCGGCGACGACGGGCTGCTGGTCCCCGACGATCCGCACGCGCGTGCCCTTGCGTTCGGCGAGCGGCTCCGCGCCGCTGACCACGCGCCGTACGACCTCGCGCAGGTCTATCGGCTCGGCCTCCAGCGCCGCCGCGCCCGCGTCGAACCGGCTGATCTCCAGCAGGTCCGCGAGCAGCGACTCGAACCGGTCGATCTGGTCGGCGAGCAGTTCCGCCGACCGCGCTGTGATCGGGTCGAAGTCCTCGCGTGCCTCGTGGATGACGTCCGCGGCCATGCGCACCGTCGTCAGCGGTGTCCGCAGCTCGTGCGACACGTCCGACACGAACCGGCGCTGCATCCGCGACAGGTCCTCCAGCTGGTTGATCTTCAGGTGGAGGTTCTGCGCCATCTTGTTGAACGCCTCGCCGAGCCGCGCGATGTCGTCCTCGCCGGTGACCTTCATCCGTTCCTGCAGCCGCCCCGCGGACAGCCGCTCGGCGATCCCGGCCGCCATCCGCACCGGCGTGACGACCTGGCGCACCACCAGCCAGGCGATCGCCCCGAGGAGGACGACGACGAACAGCCCGGCGGTCGCCAGGGTGCCCTTGACCAGGCTGAGTGACTTCTCCTCCTGGGTGAGCGGGAAGAGGTAGTACAGCTGGTACGGGTCGCCGTTGGGGTCGTTGACCTGCTTGCCGATGACCAGTCCGGGCTGGGAGTCCTTCTTGGTGTCGTAAACGATGCGGGTGTAGCTCTGGGCCGCCGTCGGGCCGCTGTCGATCCGCTCCCGCAGCGCCGCCGGCACACTCGCCGTCGGATTGACCTCACCGGAGGCGCGCGGTCCGCGCCCGCTGCCGCTCTCGTCGGCCGCGGGCAGGGTCACCACGTCGAAGGCGCCCTGGCCGCCGCTCGAGAGCGATTCCACGAGGTCGCTCATCCACTGGATGACGCTCTGCGAGGGCCGGCCGTCGATCGCGGTGCCGTCCTCGCCCGTGACGCTCTCGTCCTCCTCGGCCTGCTGCCTGGCCACGGCGAAGCCGCCGGTGGCCTGGCTCTGCGACGCCTTCACCTTGGCGTCCAGCAGCCCGTTGCGGACCTGGCCGATGACGACGAAGCCCAGCAGCAGCACCACGCCCAGCGACATCAGCAGCGTGGTGGCGACGACCTTGAGCTGGATGTTGCGCCGCCACAGCCGCATGACGGGCAGCAGCGGCCGGCGCACCCACCGCACGAACAGCCGGATGACCGGACTGCCCTGGACCCCGCCCTGCAGCAGCCCGCCGTCGAGCAGGCGCCCCCAGCGGGAGCCGGGAGCCTTCCGGCCGACAGGCCGCCCCGGCCGGCCCCCGGACGGGCGGGGCGCCGAAGCGGCACTGTCCCCGGACATGTCAGCTCGGTCCTGCCTTGTATCCGACACCACGGACGGTCACCACGATCTCGGGCTTCTCCGGGTCCTTCTCGACCTTGGAGCGCAGCCGCTGCACATGCACGTTCACCAGACGGGTGTCCGCCGCGTGGCGGTAGCCCCAGACCTGCTCCAGCAGCACCTCACGCGTGAACACCTGCCACGGCTTGCGGGCGAGCGCGACCAGCAGGTCGAACTCCAGCGGTGTCAGCGCGATCGACTGCCCCTCCCGCTTCACGGAGTGACCGGCCACGTCGATCACCAGATCGCCGATGGCGAGCTGCTCCGGCGCCGGCTCCTCCGACCTGCGCAGCCGCGCCCGGATACGGGCCACCAGCTCCTTCGGCTTGAACGGCTTCACGATGTAGTCGTCGGCCCCGGACTCCAGGCCCACCACGACATCGACGGTGTCGCTCTTCGCCGTGAGCATCACGATCGGCACCCCGGACTCCGCCCTGATCAGGCGGCACACCTCGATGCCGTCCCGTCCGGGCAGCATCAGGTCCAGGAGCACCAGATCGGGCTTGGACTCGCGAAAGGCGGCCAGCGCCTTGTCGCCGTCGGCTACGAAAGACGGCTCAAAACCTTCACCGCGCAGCACGATGCCGAGCATCTCGGCCAGTGCGCTGTCGTCGTCGACGACAAGGACTCGTCCCTTCATAAACGACATCATCCCATTAGCTAATCGTTACCTGGCGTGACCTGGCACACAGCGTGGCCAGAGCCTCGGTTGTCACGGGCGAAACGGCACCCTCTTCGGTGACGATCGCCGTCACCAGCTCCGGTGGCGTCACGTCGAACGCCGGGTTGTACGCCTGGGTCCCCAGGGGCGCCACCGGAATCCCCCCTCCTGCCTCCATACCGGCCACCGGCACCTGCGGTGCCGTGACCTCGGTCACCTCATGTCCGGGGCGCTGCTCGACCTCGATGGACGCCCCGTCCGGCGTCCCCGGGTCCACTGTCGTCACCGGCGCCACCACGATGAACGGCACATGGTGGTACCGCGCGAGCACCGCGAGCGGATAGCTCCCCACCTTGTTCGCCACCGAACCGTCGGCCGCGATGCGGTCCGCGCCGACGAGCACCGCGTCCACCTCGCCCGCCGCGAACAGCGATCCCGCCGCGTTGTCGGTGAGCAGGGTGTACGCCATGCCGCTGCGTGCCGCCTCGTATGCCGTCAGGCGAGCACCTTGCAGCAACGGACGCGTTTCGTCCACCCACAGCCGCCGGAGCCGCCCCGCGCGGTGCGCCGCCAGCGCCACCGCGAAGGCCGTCCCCTCGCCTCCCGACACCAGCGAACCGGTGTTGCAGTGCGTGAGGATCCGGTGCCCGCCGCCGGGCAGCAGTTCGTCGAGGAGCGCCAGCCCGTGCCCGGCCATCCGGGCGCTGGCCTCGGCGTCCTCCCGGTGCAGCCGCCGCGCCGCGGCCAGCGCGGCCCCGGCCGCCTGCCGGGCGTCCCCGCCTCCCGTCAGTGCCGCCTGATACGCCGCGTGCGCCCGCCGCACACCGACGGCCAGGTTCACCGCGGTGGGCCGGGCACTCTCCAGCGCCGCCGCCGCGTCGTCCACGTCGTAGCCCCGTACGGCGGCGAGCGCGACGCCGTACGCCCCGGCGATGCCCAGCAGGGGGGCACCGCGCACGGCGAGCGAGCGGATCGCCTCCACCAGCGCCGGCGCGTCCGTACAGACGAGTTCGACCTCCTCTGCGGGCAGCCTCGTCTGGTCGAGAAGCACCAGGACGGGGCCTTCGGGTGGCTCTTCCCAGCGCAGTGCCGGGATCTCGGTCGGCCGTTTGTCGTCGCCGCTGTCCGCGTACTGATCAGCCATGCGGCCAGTCTGCCCCCTCTCGCGCGGACAATTGAAGGCAAGCGGCCCTCACCTCGGCAGGTCACCCGATGACCACCCCATGGCACGATGGCAGCCGAACTGCCGCCGCGACCGCGGACGGGCACCGTGAAGGAGCGACGATGAACGACACTCCGGGCTGGGCCTCGCCCGGATCCGCCCCGTCCGACGGACAGGAACCGGGCAGCACGCCCCGCCCTGCCGAGCCCGCCGACCAGCCGCGACAGCCGGGCCAGGCCCCGCAGGACCCGGGCGTGAAGTGGTCGAAGGAACAGCCACCGCCCGCCCAGTGGTCCGCGCCCACCGGCCCCGGCCAGTCCGCCCCGCCCCCGCCGCCCGGCCCGGGCTGGGGCGCCCCGCCCCCCGGCGGCCCCGGCGGCGGCCCCGGCGGTGGCCCCGGAGGTCCCGGCGGCTGGGGAGGAAACTGGGGTGGCGGCTGGGGCGGCCCCCCGCCCGCGGCCAAGCCCGGCGTCATCCCGCTCCGCCCGCTCGGTGTGGGCGAGATCCTCGACGGCGCCGTCTCCACCATGCGCACCTACTGGCGCACGGTCCTCGGCATCTCGCTGACCGTCGCCGTCCTCACCGAGGTCGTCGTCGTGCTCCTCCAGGGCCTCGTCCTGGACAACGCGGCCACCGACGCCCTCGACGACCCCAGCGCCACCCTCGGCGAACTGGCCGACGCCATGGGCAACGCCCTGGTCAACTCCGGCGTCGTCTTCCTGATCACCCTGGTCGGCACCGTCGCCGCCACCGCCCTGCTCACGACCGTCACCAGCCGCGCCGTACTCGGCCGGTCGGTCACCACCCGCGAGGCCTGGCACGACGCCCGCCCCCAGACCCTCAAGCTGTTCGGCCTGATCTGCCTGCTGCTGCTCATCACCGCCGGCATCATGACCGTCGGCGCCCTGCCCGGCTTCCTCGTGACCCTCGCCGCCGGCGGCGAGGCGGGCATCGCCCTCACCGTCCTCGGCCTGATCTGCGCCGGTGTCCTCACCCTGTGGCTCATGATCCGGCTGTCGCTGGCCTCCCCCACCCTGATGCTGGAGAAGCAGGGCATCATGAAGGCGATGAGCCGCTCCGCCAGGCTGGTGCGCGGCTCCTGGTGGCGGGTCTTCGGCATCCAGCTGCTCGCGACGATCATCGCGAACGTCGTCGCGTCGATCATCGTCATCCCGTTCACCTTCCTCGCCGCTGCCGTCGGCGGCGGCGGCGTCTCCGGCTTCCTCGACAGCGCCGGCGGCGACATCGGCTGGACGTTCCTCATCATCAGCGGCATCGGCTCGGTCATCGGCTCCATGATCACGTTCCCGATCACGGCCGGCGTCACCGTCCTCCTCTACGTCGACCAGCGCATCCGCCGCGAGGCCCTCGACCTCGAACTGGCCCGCGCCGCAGGCGTCCAGGGCCCCGGCGCCACCCCGGGGAGCTGATGCGGTGACCGCCACGGGGGAACCGCTCACATCCGTACAGGCGCTGCCCACGGCCGCCGACTCCGCCGTACGCCTGCTGCTGCGGGGCGACGGCGAGCCGCCCGTCACCGTCCCGCGCGACCCCGCGCGGGACGCGGCCCGGCGCGAACTGTCCAAGCGCATGTACCACGAGAACGACCCCAGCTGGTTCCAGCAGGCCCTCGACGCCTTCTGGGAGTGGGTCGACGAGCTGTTCAGCACCGCCGCGAGCGCCGCACCCGGCGGCACACTCGGCCTGGTCGTCGTCATCGCCGCCGTGATCGCCGTCCTGGGCGCCCTCTGGTGGCGCCTGGGCACTCCACGCCGACAGCCGGCCACAGCCCCCGCACTCTTCGACGACCGCCCCCGCAGCGCCGCCGAACACCGCTCGGCCGCCGAGGCCCACGCCGCCCAGGGCCACTGGAACCAGGCCGTCCAGGAACGCATGCGGGCCGTCGTCCGCGCCCTGGAGGAACGCGCCCTGCTCGACACCCGCCCCGGCCGCACCGCCGACGAGGCCGCCGCGGAGGCCGGCCGCGCCCTGCCCGCCCACACCACCCGGCTGCACGACGCCGCTCGAGCCTTCGACGACGTGACGTACGGCGGCCGCACCGCCACCGAGCGGTCGTACCGCCTGCTCACCGAACTCGACGGCGACCTGGAACGCACCAGGCCACAACTCGCGACCGCCGGCGGCAGCACGGCCGACGACGCCCGCCGGGGGGCCGCCGGATGACGACCGAGGTCACGCTCCCCTCCACCTCGGCCTCGCCCACCGCCCGCCAGGTGTGGACCCGCACGCGCGGCATCGCCCTCGCGCTGGTGCTGCTGCTGGCGGCCGCCGTCGCCATCGCCGTGGTCCGCTCCGACGCCCGGCACGGCGAACTCGACCCGCGCTCCGCCGACCCCTACGGCAGCCGCGCCGTCGCCGAACTCCTCGCCGACCGCGGCGTCGGCACACGCGTGGTCACCACCCTCGACGAGGCCACCGCCGCGGCCGGCCCCGACACGACCCTCCTGATCGCCGTCCCCGATCTCCTGACCCGGCCTCAGCAGTCCCGGCTGCACTCCGCGACCACCGCATCCGGCGGCCGCACCGTCCTCGTCTCGGCCGGCAGCGCCTCCGTCGAACGCCTCGCCCCCGGCGTCACCGCCGACCCGGCCACCAGCTTCGACTCCACGCTCTCCCCCGACTGCGCCCTGCCCGCCGCCCGCCGCGCGGGCACCGCCGACACGGGCGGCATCCGCTACACCACCACCCACCTCGACGCCGACGAGTGCTACCCCAGCGAACGCCTCGCCACCCTGCTGCGCATACCGGCCCCCTCCGGCGACGGCGACACCGTCCTCCTCGGCGCCCCCGACATCCTCCTCAACGACCGCCTCGACGAGCACGGCAACGCCTCGCTCGCCCTCCAACTCCTCGGCTCCCGCCCCCATCTGGTCTGGTACCTCCCCTCGCTCGCCGACGCCTCCGCCACCTCCGGACAGGGCGAGCGCGACTTCTTCGACCTGCTCCCCTCCGGCTGGCTCTGGGGCACCCTGCAACTCTTCGTCGCGGCAGCCCTGGCCGCTCTGTGGCGGGCACGCCGGCTCGGCCCCCTGGTGCCGGAAAAACTCCCCGTGGCGATCCGCGCCTCCGAAACCGTCGAAGGCCGCGCCCGCCTCTACCGCAAGGCCGACGCCCGCGACCGCGCGGCCACCGCTCTTCGCTCCACCACCCGCACGCGCCTGGCTCCCCTCGTCGGCGTCCCCGTCTCCCAGGCGCACGCGCCCGAGACCCTGCTCCCCGCTCTGTCCGCCCACCTCCGGGGCGACGGACAGCCCCTGCACACCCTCCTCTTCGGCCCGCCCCCGAGCGACGACGCAGCACTCGTCCGGCTCGCCGACCACCTCGACGCCCTCGAAAGAGAGGTACGCCGTCCATGATGGACCCGACCACTGACAACGCCGCGCACACCGGGGACCCGGCCGCCGCCCGGGCCTCCCTGGAAGCCCTGCGCGCCGAGATCGCCAAGGCCGTGGTCGGCCAGGACCCCGCGGTGACCGGCCTCGTCGTCGCCCTGCTCTGCCGCGGCCACGTCCTCCTCGAGGGCGTCCCCGGCGTCGCCAAGACCCTCCTCGTCCGCGCCCTCGCGGCCACCCTCGAACTCGACACCAAACGCGTCCAGTTCACCCCCGACCTGATGCCGAGCGACATCACCGGCTCGCTCGTCTACGACGCCCGCACCGCCGAGTTCTCCTTCCAGCCCGGCCCGGTCTTCACCAACCTCCTCCTCGCGGACGAGATCAACCGCACGCCCCCGAAGACCCAGTCGTCCCTGCTGGAGGCCATGGAGGAACGCCAGGTCACCGTCGACGGCACCCCGCGCCTCCTCCCCGACCCCTTCCTGGTCGCCGCGACCCAGAACCCGGTCGAGTACGAGGGCACCTACCCCCTCCCCGAGGCCCAGCTGGACCGCTTCCTCCTGAAGCTGACCATCCCCCTGCCCTCCCGCCAGGACGAGATCGACGTCCTCACCCGCCATGCCGGAGGCTTCGACCCTCGCGACCTGCGCGCCGCCGGCGTGCGCCCCGTCGCGAACGCCGCCGATCTGGAAGCCGCCCGCCGCGCGGTCGCCGAGACCACGATCTCCCCCGAGATCACCGCCTACGTCGTGGACATCTGCCGCGCCACCCGCGAGTCGCCCTCCCTCACCCTCGGCGTCTCCCCGCGCGGCGCCACCGCCCTCCTGGCGACCGCACGCGCGTGGGCCTGGCTGACGGGCCGCGACTACGTCATCCCCGACGACGTGAAGGCCCTCGCCCTCCCCACGCTCCGTCACCGCGTCCAGCTCCGCCCGGAGGCCGAGATGGAGGGCGTCACGGCCGACTCGGTCATCAACGCGATCCTCGCCCACGTCCCCGTCCCCCGCTGATGGCCCTCACCGGACGCGCCGCGCTGCTCGCGGCCCTCGGCTCGCTCCCCGTCGGCATCTGGGAACCCGGCTGGACGGGCCTCCTCGCCGTCAACGCGCCCCTGGCGGTGGCCTGCGCCTGCGACTTCGCCCTGGCCGCCCCCGTACGCCGCCTCGGCCTGTCCCGTTCCGGCGACACCTCGGTACGCCTCGGCGACACCGCCGACGTCACCCTGACGATCACCAACACGTCCGGCCGCCCGCTGCGCGCCCGCATCCGCGACGCCTGGCCGCCCAGCAGCTGGCAGCCCGGCACGGAGGTGACGGCCTCCCGCCACCGCCTGACGATCCCAGCGGGCGAACGCCGGCGCGTCATGACCCGTCTGCGCCCCACCCGCCGCGGCGACCGCCACGCCGACCGCGTCACCATCCGCTCCTACGGCCCCCTCGGCCTCTTCGCCCGCCAGGGCGCGCATCGGGTGCCCTGGACGGTCCGTGTCCTGCCGCCCTTCACCAGCCGCAAGCACCTGCCGTCCAAACTGGCCCGCCTGCGCGAACTGGACGGCCGCACCAGCGTGCTGACCCGGGGCGAGGGAACGGAGTTCGACAGCCTGCGCGAGTACGTCCCCGGCGACGACACCCGTTCCATCGACTGGCGCGCGACCGCCCGCCACTCCGCGGTGGCGGTACGCACCTGGCGTCCCGAACGCGACCGGCACATCCTGCTCGTGCTCGACACCGGCCGCACCTCCGCGGGCCGTGTCGGCGACGTGCCCCGCCTGGACGCGTCCATGGACGCCGCCCTGCTCCTCGGCGCTCTCGCCTCACGCGCCGGCGACCGCGTGGACCTCCTGGCCTACGACCGCCGTCTGCGCGCCCTCGTCCAGGGCCGCGCGGCCGGCGACGTCCTTCCGGCCCTCGTCAACGCGATGGCCACGCTGGAACCCGAGCTCGTCGAGACGGACGCCCGGGGTCTGACGGCGACGGCACTTCGCACGGCGCCCCGACGGTCCCTGATCGTGCTGCTCACGACGCTCGACGCGGCTCCCATCGAGGAGGGTCTGCTGCCTGTTCTGGCCCAGCTGACCCAGCGCCACACGGTTCTCCTCGCCTCGGTGGCGGACCCGCACATCGCCGCGATGGCCAAGGCACGCGGAAACACGGACGCGGTGTACGAGGCAGCGGCGGCAGCCCAGGCTCATGCGGAACGCAAGCGCACGGCGGAACAGCTTCGCCGTCGTGGCGTCACGGTTGTGGACGCGACCCCCGAGGAACTGGCTCCGGCCCTCGCGGACGCCTATCTGTCTCTGAAATCGGCGGGACGTCTGTAATTCAAGGGAGGGGGTCGGCTCCTTTGGGGCCGCACCGACTCCTGAAACGCAGAAAGCCCCCGTGCCGAATGGCACGGGGGCTTTCTACAATGATTGTTCGGCGGCGTCCTACTCTCCCACAGGGTCCCCCCTGCAGTA
>NZ_JOCA01000037.1 GCF_000718785.1 Streptomyces sp. NRRL WC-3626
CTCGGGCTTTCCTCCGGGCGCTTCCCTTCGGTCTTGCGTTTCCGACTCTATCAGATCTTTCCGATCCGATTTCCTCGGTGCTTTCCAGGTTCTCGCTTTCGCGTTTCCCTTTCCGGCGGTTCCGACTCTATCAGATCCTTTCGGGCCTGATTCCCGGTCAGAGCGGGTTGCCTTCCCGGCCGTTAGGCCGTTCCGACGAGTGAGACTCTAGCGGATTCCCGGCCCCCGACCTAATCGGGGTCCTGCTCCCTTTCGGGTGCGGATTCCTCATTTCGCGAATACACACGCCAATGACGCGCCTGCAGACAGACTGCTGACGTCGATCAGGAGTGGTACTTGCGGAATGGCTGTCCGGGGACCGACCGGGGTCGGTGCTCACGTCGGACAACTCGGAGAACAGTACGGATGCCGCCGGGTCGTGTCAACTCGCTGCCTGGTCCACCTCCCCGGGCGTACTGTGGCCCGTATGACCACGCGTACGTACAGCCAGTTCTGGTGGGCCGCCTGACGGCGGCCGCCCTCAACGTACGCACTCAACGGCCGCCGCCTCGGCGGCCGTTTCTGTTTCTCCCTCCAGGACTCCGAGGGGCGGCCGGCCGGGGACGGCGGCCTCGGACCGGAGACGGAGCTGTGAAGAGATGACACGGGTCTTCAGTGGGATCAAGCCGACCGGGCATCTGACGCTGGGGAACTACCTGGGAGCCATGCGGCAGTGGGCCGCGGTCGACCAGCACCAGGCGGACGCGTTGTTCTGCGTCGTCGATCTGCACGCGCTCACCGTGCACCACGATCCCGCGCGGGTGCGCAGGCTGAGCCGGCAGGCGGCGACGTTGCTGCTGGCGTCCGGGCTGGATCCCGCGCTGTGCACGGTGTTCGTGCAGAGCCATGTGGACGAGCACGCGCGGCTGTCGTATCTGCTGGAGTGCGTGGCCACCGACGGCGAGATGCGGCGGATGATCCAGTACAGGGAGAAGGCCGCGCGGGAGCAGCGGCGGGGTGGGAGCGTACGGCTGTCGCTGCTGACGTATCCGGTGCTGATGGCGGCCGACATCCTGGCGTACGGGACGGACGAGGTGCCGGTCGGGCACGACCAGACGCAGCATGTGGAGCTGGCGCGGGATCTCGCGGTGCGGTTCAACCAGCGGTACGGGCACACGTTCGTCGTGGCGAAGGCGACGAATCCGTCGGTGGCGGCGCGGGTGATGAATCTGCAGGAGCCCTCGTCGAAGATGGGCAAGAGCGACGACACCGGGCCGGGCATCGTCTATCTGCTGGACGAGCCGGACGTGGTTCGGAAGAAGGTCATGCGTGCGGTGACCGACAGCGGGCGGGACGTCGTCTACGACCGGGAGGCGCGGCCCGGACCGGCGAATCTGCTGGAGATCCTCGCTGCCTGCTCGGGTGGGAACCCGGAGGCGCTGGCCGGTGTATATGAGTCGTACGGGGATCTGAAGAGGGACACCGCGGAGGCGGTGGTCGAGGTCTTGAGGCCCGTGCGGGAGAGGCACAAGGAGTTGTGCGCGGATCCTGGCTATGTGGAGGGGGTGCTGCGGGATGGTGCGGAGCGGGCGCGGGGCATGGCTCGGCCGACCGTGGATGCCGCGTATCGGGCGATCGGTCTGCTGCCGGCGGGCGCTGATACCGGGTCGCCCGTGCTGAACGCGGCCCGGTAGTAGGCCGGACGTCAGTCCTTGGTGCCGCTCGCGAGTTCGCGGCTGCGGTCGCGGGCGGCTTCGAGGGCGGCGATGAGGGCGGCTCGTACGCCGTGGTTCTCGAGTTCGCGGATGGCGTTGATGGTGGTGCCGGCGGGAGAGGTCACGTTCTCGCGGAGCTTCACCGGGTGTTCGCCGCTGTCGCGGAGCATGGTCGCGGCGCCGATCGCGGACTGGACGATCAGGTCGTGGGCCTTGTCGCGGGGCAGCCCGAGCAGGATGCCGGCGTCGGTCATGGCTTCGACCAGGTAGAAGAAGTACGCCGGGCCGGAGCCGGAGAGGGCGGTGCAGGCGTCCTGCTGGGATTCGGGGACGCGGAGCGTCTTGCCGACGGCACCGAAGATCTCCTCGGCGTGGGTGAGGTGGTCGGCGGTGGCGTGGCTTCCGGCGGAGATGACCGACATGGCCTCGTCGACGAGGGCGGGGGTGTTGGTCATGACGCGGACGACGGGGGTGCCGGCGGCGAGGCGTTCCTCGAAGAAGGAGGTGGGGATGCCTGCGGCGCCGCTGATGATCAGGCGGTCGGCGGGGATGTGGGGGGCGAGTTCGTCGAGGAGGGTGCCCATGTCCTGCGGTTTGACCGTGAGGATCAGGGTGTCCGCGGTCTTGGCGGCTTCCTGGTTGGAGACCGGGGTGACTCCATGGCGGGAGCGGAGTTCTTCGGCTCGTTCCTGGCGGCGGGTGGTGACGAGAAGGTCGGCGGGGGGCCAGCCGGAGCGGATCATTCCGCTGAGTAGGGCTTCGCCGATCTTGCCGGTGCCGAGGACTGCGACTTTCTGGGTCATGGCTGTGGGTGCCCTCCGGGGGTGCGTCGTCCTGTGCGCATCCTCGCATCCGCGGGGCGGGTGGGGGTGGGGCGTCCGGTGGGCGGGATGTCGGTTTTCGGCTCGGCGGGCCTCGTCCTCACGTGCCGGACGGGCTGTTCACGCTGTCCGGCGTTTCAAGGTGGCCGCGCCCAGGGTGAGGACCAGGAGGGCGGTGCCCGTGACGATGGCCGTGTCCTGGATGAAGGCCGCGGTCAGGTCGGTGTGGGTGAGGACCTCGTTCATGCCGTCGACGGCGTAGGACATGGGGAGGACGTTGGAGATCGCCTCCAGGACCGGGTGCATGTTGTCGCGGGGGGTGAAGAGGCCGCAGAGGAGGATCTGGGGGAAGATCACCGCCGGCATGAACTGGACGGCCTGGAATTCGGAGGCCGCGAAGGCGGAGACGAAGAGGCCGAGGGCGGTGCCGAGGAGCGCGTCGAGGAGGGCCACCAGGAGGAGGAGCCAGGGGCTGCCGGTGACGTCGAGGCCCAGGAACCAGACGGCGAGGCCGGTGGCGAGGGCGGACTGGATGATCGCGAGGGTGCCGAAGGCCAGGGCGTAGCCGGCGATGAGGTCGCCCTTGCCGAGGGGCATGGCGAGGAGGCGTTCGAGGGTTCCGGAGGTGCGCTCGCGCAGGGTGGCGATCGAGGTGACCAGGAACATCGTGATCAGCGGGAAGATGCCGAGGAGTGATGCGCCGATGCTGTCGAAGGTGCGGGCGCTGCCGTCGAAGACGTAGCGGAGCAGGAAGAGCATCACGCAGGGGATGAGGACCATCAGCGCGATGGTGCGCGGGTCGTGACGGAGCTGGCGCAGGACCCGGGCGGCGGTGGCGGTGGTGCGGGAGGCGCTGAGGGCGCGGGTGGGCGCGGGGGTGGTCGTGCTCATCGGGTGGTCTCCTTCGTACGGCCTGCCGCGGTGGCCTCGTCGACCAGGTGCAGGAAGGCCGCTTCGACGGTGTCGGAGCCGGTGCGGTCGCGGAGGGCGTCGGGGGTGTCGTCGGCGAGGAGTTCGCCCGCGCGCATGAGCAGCAGGCGGTGGCAGCGTTCGGCCTCGTCCATGACGTGGGAGGAGATCAGGAGGGTGGCGCCGCGTTCGGCGGCGATCGTGTGGAAGAGCTGCCAGAGGTCGCGGCGCAGCACGGGGTCGAGGCCGACGGTGGGTTCATCGAGGACGAGGAGGTCGGGGGTGCCGAGGAGGGCCACGGCGAGGGAGACGCGGCTGCGCTGTCCGCCGGAGAGGTTGCCGGCGAGGGTGTCGGCGTGGCCGGTGAGGTCGACGTCGGTGATGGCGCGGGTGACGTGTTCGGCGCGGCGGGCCGCGGCGGCTCGGCCGGGGTCGAGGATCGCGGCGAAGTAGTCGAGGTTCTGGCGGACGGTCAGGTCGTCGTAGACCGAGGGTGCCTGGGTGACGTAGCCGATGCGGGTGCGCAGGCCGGGGTGGCCGGCGGGGTGGCCGAGCACGTCGAGGGTGCCGGTGACCTTGGCCTGGGTGCCGACGACGGCCCGCATGAGGGTCGACTTGCCGCAGCCGGAGGGGCCGAGGAGGCCGGTGATCTGTCCGTGCGGGACGGAGAAGCCGAGGCCGCGCAGGACGGTGCGGGGGCCTCGGACGACGGTGAGGTCCCGGGCCCGGACGGCCGGTTCCTCCGCGGGCCGGGAGGAGTAATTCATCATGTGATGAATACTCCTCCCGGGCCGCGGGCGGCGTCAAGCCGTTGGCCGCGGGGAGGTGGTCGCGAGGAGGAGGATCACGTCGTACGTCTCTTCGACGATGCCGTCCGGGAAGACCTCCAGGACGTGCCGTCGCTCCTGGGCGAGGTAGGCCGCGCTGCGTTCCGCGCCCTGGGTCAGGAAGACCGAGTGGCTGCCGAGGTTGGCCAGGTGGGTGTCGATGGGGACGTGACGGCTCCAGCGCACGACACGTCGGACGAGGTCGAGGCGGCCGGTGGGGTCGGCGACGCGGGCGTGGATGTCGCGCTTCTCGGCGGAGAGGTCGAGGCCGAAGTGGCGGTCGGCCCGTGCGGACGCCTCCGCGATCCACGGCACGTCGTCCGCGCTGGTGTTCCACCACAGGGCCAGTGCCCCGCCCGGCCGCAGGACGCGCATGGCCTCGGGGACGGCCCGGTCCGGGTCGGTCCAGTGCCAGGCCTGGGCGTAGGTGATCAGGTCGGCGCAGTGGCCGGTGAGGGGGAGGGCGTTGCCGCTGCCCCGGACGACCGGCACATCGGGGAGGGTGCGGCGGAACTCGGCCGCCATGCCGTCACCCGGTTCGACGGCGATGACGTCGGCGCCGCGCGCGTGCAGGCGGGCGGTCGCTATGCCCGTACCGGCACCGACGTCCACGACCCGGGAGCCGGCGAGGGGGCGGCCGGTGAGTTCCTCGATGGTGTCGAAGAGGGCGGGCGGGTAGGAGGGGCGGTTGGCGGCGTACTGGGCGGCTGCCGCGTTGAAGGAGTGGGCGCGGGTGGTGAGCGTGACCTCGTCGGCTGCTCCGGATGTCGTCATACGGCCATGGTGGCCGGATGACCGGAGCGCCCGGGGATCTACGGGAGGTCAGGTGCTGCGGCGGCGCTTCTTGGAGGGGTTGCCGGAGCGGCGGGTGGTGCGCTTCTCGTACTCCGCGCGGGCCGTGTCGTACTCCGCGCGGTGCAGCTTCTCGCCCGGGGCCTCGGTGAGGGAGCGGAAGAAGTAGGCGACGAGCGAGCCGATGAAGCCGATCGCCAGGAGGCCGCGGAGGGAGGCCTGGCGTTCCGGGTCGGGGCGGGTGGTGAACGCGGACCAGGTGTGGCGGAAGGCGAGCGCGCTGCAGATCGCGAACATCACGGTCATCAGCAGCGTGACGAAGCTGCCGATGTCGGCGATCTGGAGTCCCTGGTAGGCGATGCGCAGGACGAAGCAGGCGGCGGCCGCGGCGACGAGGGAGCCGACGGCCACACCGGCGCGGCGGGCCGCGTAGCCGCCGGTGTGGTCGACCCAGGTGGTGCCGAAGAAGCGGATGGGTTCGGGCTGGGGGCCGGCGGGGGTGCCCGGGGAACCCGCGGTGCCGTTTTCTGCGCTCACGCGTCGATTATGGCTCCGCGGGTGCCGCCGGGTCCGGCCGGGACCGGCGGAGCCGGGCTTCCCCGGCTCCGCCTCGTGGTGCGTCGGGACCCGTCAGAAGGAGCAGCGCGGGCGGAAGTAGTCGTCGTGGCCGGTGTACACGTACGTGTCCGAGACGAACTCGCCGTTGTCGATGTTGTCCCAGATGCTCGACGTGCCGTACGGGCCCGTCACCCTGGTGCCCGGTGCCTGGCAGAAGATCGGGACCTTCGCGCCCTCGGCCAGGACGCGGACGATGGTGTAGCCGGTGCCGGGACCGCTGCGCACGTTCAGGCGGACACCGGGGGCGACCGAGTAGTAGCGGGTCGCCGAGGCCGCCGTCGTCGTGACGGCCTCCTCCGTGCCGGACTCGACCTCTTCGATACGGTCGACAGACATGTGAAACTCCCCCCGTTGAACCCCATGGCTGCCATGGGGTCACGTTGATTCCCCTGAAACAAGCCATGAAACACGCGTTCACGACTCGCACGCGGAGGCTAGCAAGTCGCCTCGGTCTCGCACGGGTAATCGACTAGGCTCCGTGCGTCGCGCGCGCGGACGAACAGCACGGGGGTGTTCCCATGGCGCCACATCAGGACACCGGGGCGGGTGTGGAAGCGGAACGTCCGGAGTATGCCGGTCACTACCGTCTGGAATCGCTTCTCGGCTCGGGCGGTATGGGGGTCGTGCATCTGGCCCGGAGCACCTCGGGCAAGCAGCTCGCGGTGAAGGTCGTGCACGCCGAGTTCGCCAAGGATCCGGAGTTCCGGGGCCGGTTCCGGCAGGAGGTGGGGGCGGCTCGCCGGGTGAGCGGCGCCTTCACCGCGTCGGTCGTCGACGCCGATCCCGAGGCTGCGCGGCCCTGGATGGCCACCCTGTTCGTTCCCGGTCCGACCCTCGCCGGCCATGTGAAGCGGAACGGTCCCATGGCGCCGGCGGAAGTGCGCCGGCTGATGGCGGGCCTGGCCGAGGCGCTGCGCGACATCCACCGGGTCGGGGTCGTGCACCGGGATCTGAAGCCGAGCAACGTCCTGCTCGCCGAGGACGGGCCCAAGGTCATCGACTTCGGTATCTCCCGGCCGAAGGACAGCGAACTGCGGACCGAGACCGGCAAGTTGATCGGTACGCCGCCGTTCATGGCGCCCGAGCAGTTCCGCCGGCCGCGGGAGGTCGGGCCCGCCGCCGACATCTTCGCGCTGGGGTCCGTGCTGGTGCACGCGGCGACCGGACGCGGGCCGTTCGACTCGGACAGTCCGTACGTGGTCGCCTATCAGGTCGTCCACGACGAACCCGACCTGACCGGTGTGCCGGAGGACCTGGCGCCGCTCATCGGGCGCTGCCTGGCCAAGGAGCCGGAGGACCGGCCCACTCCGGACGAGCTGATGCGGGAACTGCGCTCGGTGGCGGCCTCGTACGACACTCAGGTGTTCATACCGGCGCAGCGCGCGGGGGATCAGGCGGAGCCCGAGCCGGAGCCGCGGGTCGGCGTCGCCGACAAGCCGGGGCGGACCGGGCGTCCTGGAGGCAGGCGGGTCGTCTTCGGCCTCGGGGCTCTCGGGGTCGCGGTACTCGCCGCGTTGGCGGCCGTTCGGCTGACCGGCGGGGAGAGCGTCCCGCCGAAGGACGACACGCCACGGACCACGTCGGCCGCCTTCCGCGCGTGGGCCACACCGGGGCCCGGGAACGGCATGCCCCGGTGTTCCTACGGGGCGGGGCAGTTGCTCTGCGCGCGGGCCGGGCAGGTCTTCGCACTCGATCCGTCCGACGGCCGGCTGCGGTGGCGGCACGCCGTCGCCTCCGCCGACGGGAGCGGGACGCCGGCCGTGGTGGGCGGGCTGGTGCTGTCGCCGCCCACGCGGGACGGGCACGTGGAGGCGCTCGATCCCGGCTCCGGGGCAACGCGCTGGAAGCGGGACGCTCCCGCGCACGGCGGGCTCGCGTCCGCCGGGGACACCCTGCTGCTGACCGCGGCCGACGGCACGGTCACCGCGGTGGACGGTGCCACGGGCGGGACGCGGTGGAGCCATCGTGTCCCCGGCCACGTGGCGCCGCGCTTCGTCTCCTTCGCCGGGGATCCGCTGGCGTACGCGACGAGCCCGTCCGACGGCGGGACGCGCACGCGCGTCACCGCCGTCGACCCGGTCAGCGGGGACGTGCGGTGGGACGTCCGGCTCGAAGGGGAGCTGGAACCCGTCGGCACGAACGGCGCAACGGTCCTCCTCGCCTCCTCCGACCGCGTCTACGGCGATACGGATGCCGTGACCGGCTACACCCCGGAGACGGGAGCGACGCGCCGGGTCGCGCTCTCCGCGGCGCTGGAGCAGGCCCGGGGCACCGTCCACGAGGGGGTCGCCTACCTCATGGCGACGGGCGGAACCCTCACCGCCGTGGACCTGGAGGCGGGTGAGCAGCTGTGGAGCCTGGAAACGGGCCTCACGCGCGGCTCCGCACCCGCCTCCGACGGCCGCCATGTGTATCTCACCGCGCCCGACGGGCGGTTGCTCGCGGTGGACGCGAAGTCGGGGCGGCTGGCCGGGCAGACGCCGTCGCGGCTCGGCGAGGCCGGTACGGTGGCCGCCGCGCTGCCGGCTCCGGTGGTGGCGGACGGAGGGGTCTACGCGTCCGCGCCCGACGGAACCGTGTTCGCCGCGGACGGACGGGATCCCGGGGCCTGGTGACGGCGAAGGCCGCCCCGCGCGACGCGCGCGCGTGAAAACCCGACCGCCGCGCCGCCGACGCCCGTCCCAAGGGCCCGACGCACCCCTGCACCCGGCGACCACGAAAACCGGCCCACGCGCCGTGCACCCGTGGGGTGCACGGCGGAGGCCGCCCCCGCGTGGCGCGGGGGCGGCCTCCGTACGGTCCGGTGAGGGCTCAGCCCAGCTTGCTCACGTCACGCACCGCGCCCTTGTCCGCGCTCGTCGCCATCGCCGCGTACGCCTTCAGGGCCGCCGAGACCTTGCGCTCGCGGTTCTTCGGGGCGTACCGCCCGCCGAGGGCCTGCTCGCGGCGGGCCAGCTCGGCCTCGTCGACCAGCAGCTCGATCGAGCGGTTCGGGATGTCGATGCGGATGCGGTCGCCGTCCTCGACCAGGGCGATGACGCCGCCGGAGGCCGCCTCCGGGGAGGCGTGGCCGATGGACAGGCCGGATGTGCCGCCGGAGAAGCGGCCGTCGGTGATCAGGGCGCAGGCCTTTCCGAGGCCGCGGCCCTTCAGGTACGAGGTCGGGTAGAGCATCTCCTGCATGCCGGGGCCGCCCTTGGGGCCCTCGTAGCGGATGACGACGACGTCACCCTCCTTGACCCGCTGGGTGAGGATCTTCTCGACGGCCTCCTCCTGCGACTCGCAGACGACCGCCGGGCCCTCGAAGGTCCAGATGGACTCGTCGACGCCGGCCGTCTTCACGACGCAGCCGTCGACGGCGAGGTTGCCGCGCAGGACCGCCAGGCCGCCGTCCTTGGAGTACGCGTGCTCGGCGGAGCGGATGCAGCCGCCCTCGGCGTCCTCGTCCAGGGAGTCCCAGCGCTCGGACTGCGAGAAGGCCTCGGCGGAACGGACGCAGCCGGGGGCCGCGTGCCACAGCTCGACCGCCTCCTGCGAGGGGGAGCCGCCGCGCACGTCCCAGGTCTTCAGCCAGTCGGCCAGGGACGGGCTGTGGACGGAGTGGACGTCCTCGTTGAGCAGGCCGGCGCGGTGCAGTTCGCCGAGGAGGGCGGGGATGCCGCCCGCGCGGTGCACGTCCTCCATGTAGTACGTGCGGTCCTTGGCGACGTTGGGCGCGACCTTGGCCAGGCAGGGGACGCTGCGCGAGAGGGCGTCCATCTCGGCGAGGCCGTAGGAGACCTCCGCCTCCTGGGCGGCGGCCAGCAGGTGCAGGATCGTGTTGGTGGAGCCGCCCATCGCGATGTCGAGCGCCATGGCGTTCCCGAAGGCCGCGGGGGTGGCGATGTTGCGGGGCAGGACCGAGTCGTCGTCCTGCTCGTAGTAGCGGCGGGTCAGGTCGAGCACCGTGCGGGCGGCGTTCTCGTAGAGCGCCTTGCGGGCGGTGTGGGTGGCCAGGACCGAGCCGTTGCCGGGCAGGGAGAGGCCGATCGCCTCGGTCAGGCAGTTCATCGAGTTGGCGGTGAACATGCCGGAGCAGGAGCCGCAGGTGGGACAGGCGTTCTCCTCGATGCGGAGGATGTCCGCGTCGGAGATCTTGTCGTTGACCGCCTCCGACATCGCGTCGACGAGGTCCAGCGTGCGGACCGTGCCGTCGACCAGGGTGGCGCGGCCGGACTCCATCGGGCCGCCGGAGACGAAGACCGTGGGGATGTTCAGGCGGAGCGCGGCGTTGAGCATGCCCGGGGTGATCTTGTCGCAGTTGGAGATGCAGATCAGGGCGTCGGCGCAGTGCGCCTCGACCATGTACTCCACGCTGTCCGCGATCAGGTCGCGGGAGGGCAGGGAGTACAGCATGCCGCCGTGGCCCATCGCGATGCCGTCGTCGACGGCGATGGTGTTGAACTCGCGCGGGATGCCGCCGGCCGCGGTGACCGCCTCGCTGACGATCCGGCCGACCGGGGCCAGGTGGGTGTGGCCGGGGACGAACTCGGTGAAACTGTTGGCGACCGCGATGATCGGCTTGCGGCCGATGTCCGCACCCGGTACACCGGAGGCGCGCATAAGGGCGCGGGCGCCCGCCATGTTGCGGCCGTGGGTGACTGTGCGGGACCTCAGCTCGGGCATCGTCGCTCGCTCCTTCGGAGAGTAATGACTGTCGTCGAGCGTACGCCGGTCATCCATAGGGCGGGACAAGGTGTCCGGAATACGGGACGCATGTCTCAGCCGCCGAGGGTGGTTCAGGGGCCGGTGAGGTGCCTCTGCACCACGGGCGCCACTCGTCCGATGATCAGCTCGGGGTCCGCCGACGCCAGCGGCTCCACCTTGATCACGTAGCGGATCATCGCGATCCCGACCATCTGGGCGGCGGCGAGCTCCGCGCGGAGCTCGGCGTCCGGGGCGTCGAGCTGTCCGGCGATCCGGCGCAGCAGCTGACTGGCGACCAGACGGCGGAAGACACCGGCCGCGATCTCGTTGTTCACGGCGGAGCGGACGATCGCGAGCAGCGGGGCCCGGGTGACGGGGCTCTCCCAGAGACCGAAGATCATCCGTGTCATCCGCTCGCCCACCTCGTCGAGCGGTCCCTCGAGCACCGTGCTCCGCGCGGTGAGCACCGGCGCGAACGCGACCTCGACGGCGGCCTCGAACACCTGCTCCTTGGTGCCGAAGTAGTGGTGCACCAGCGCGGAGTCGACGCCCGCCGCCTTGGCGATGCCCCGGACGGACGTCTTCTCGTAGCCGCGCAGCGCGAACTCCTCACGCGCGGTGTCGAGGATGCGGTCCCGGGTGCCGGCCGATTCCGTACGGGGCGGGCGGCCGCGGCGGCGGGCCGTGCCGTTGCCCCGCGCGGGGGCGCCGGAGGCGTCCGGGCCGTCGCTCGCGGTGCGGCCGGTCATCCGCGCGGCACCTCGATCGCGGAGGAGGACAGGTGCAGGCGCGTGAACGCCAGCGCCTCGGCGAGGTCGGCCTCGCGCTCCGCGGCCGACATGGCCCGGCGGGTGTTGACCTCGATGACGACATGGCCGTCGAAGCCACGCGCGGCGAGCCCTTCCAGCACCTCGGCGCAGGGCTGGTCGCCGCGGCCCGGCACCAGGTGCTCGTCCTTGGCGGAGCCCTTGCCGTCGGCGAGGTGGATGTGGCCGAGGCGGTCGCCCATACGGTCGATCATGCCCAGGGCGTCGGTGCGGGCGGTCGAGGCGTGGCTGAGGTCGATCGTGAAGTGGCGGTAGTCCTCTTTGGTGACGTCCCAGTCGGGCGCGTACGCCAGCATCTCGCGGTCGCGGTAGCGCCAGGGGTACATGTTCTCCACGGCGAACCGCACGTCCGTCTCGCCGGCCATCCGCCAGATGCCGTCCACGAACCCGCGGGCGTACTGCCGCTGCCAGCGGAAGGGGGGATGGACGACGACCGTACCGGCGCCGAGCTTCTCCGCGGCGGCCTGGGCCCGCTGGAGCTTGGTCCACGGGTCGGTGGACCACACGCGCTGCGTGATGAGCAGGCAGGGCGCGTGGACGGCCAGGATGGGGATGTGGTGGTAGTCGCTGAGTCTGCGCAGCGCCTCGATGTCCTGGCTGACCGGGTCGGTCCACACCATGACCTCGACGCCGTCGTAGCCGAGGCGCGCGGCGATCTCGAAGGCCGTCGCCGTCGACTCCGGGTAGACGGAGGCCGTCGACAGGGCGACCTTCGCATCCGGGATGCGGACTACGTCCCTTGCTTCTGCCACGAGCCTCAGGTTACGGGGTGGGGTCGGGTGGGTGCGGGGTGAGTGTTCGCCGTTGTGGTGTTTGCCATAGGGGCGGAGCCGTCTGCCGGAGGACCGGACCGCTACCCCTGGCCCATGTGATCCAGTCTGCGCAGGATGACGCCCTCCCGGAGGGCCCAGGGGCAGACCTCCAGGCGTTCCACGCCGAAGAGGTCCATGGCGCCCTCCGCGACCAGCGCGCCGGCCACCAGCTGGCCCGCGCGGCCGTCGGAGACGCCGGGCAGTTCGGCGCGCTCGGCGGTGGTCATGGCGGCGAGCCTCGGAACCCAGGCCTCCAGGGACTCCCGTTTCAGTTCGCGCTGGACGTACAGGCCCTCGGCGGAGCCGGGGGCGCCGGCGATACGGGCGAGCTGCCGGAAGGTCTTGGAGGTGGCCACCACATGGTCGGGGGCGCCCAGGCGGCTGAAGTCCCCGACCGTACGGGCTATCTCGGTGCGGACCTGGCGGCGCAGCGCGCGTACGTCGTCCGGCTCGGGCGGATCACCGGGCAGCCGCGCGGCGGTGAGGCGGCCGGCGCCGAGCGGCAGGGACACCGTGGCGTCGGGTTCCTCGTCCATGCCGTAGGCGATCTCCAGGGAGCCGCCGCCGATGTCGATGACGAGGAGCTTCCCGGCCGACCAGCCGAACCAGCGGCGGGCGGCGAGGAAGGTGAGCCGGGCCTCCTCGTCGCCGCTGAGCACCTGCAGCTCGACCCCGGTCTCCTCGCGCACACGCGTGAGCACGTCGTCGGCGTTGCCGGCGTCGCGGACCGCGGAGGTCGCGAACGGCAGCAGTTCCTCGACGCCCTTGTCCTCGGCGGCCTGGAGCGCCTCATGGATGATCGAGATCAGCCGGTCGACCCCGTCGGGGCCGATGGCTCCGTCGTCGTCGAGGAGCTGGGCGAGGCGCAGATCCGCCTTGTGCGAGTGGGCGGGCAGCGGGCGGGCGCCGGGGTGCGCGTCCACCACCAGCAGATGCACCGTGTTCGAACCCACGTCGAGGACACCGAGTCTCATGTACGGAAATGCTATTGCCCGCCGCGCGGTGTGATGCCCTTTTTCCCGGTGGTCGAGCCGGTGCCGGGCTCGGGGGCGGGCGACTTACCCTGGACGGGTGCCAAAGACGAAAAAGGCGAAGGACGAAAAGACGGACAAGCGGCCCAAGAAGGACAAGAAGGCCGGACCGGCCGAGGGTTCTTCGCGCCCGACAGCCCCGAGGACGCCGGGAAAGGCGCCGGTGGACGACGAGCAGGGCCTCGACTTCGCCCGCGCGTGGGTGGAGTTTCCCGATCCGGCGGACGACGAGCAGGTCTTCCGCTGCGATCTGACCTGGCTGACCTCCCGCTGGACCTGCATCTTCGGCAGCGGCTGCCAGGGCATCCAGGCGGGCCGCGCGGACGACGGCTGCTGCACCCTGGGCGCCCACTTCTCGGACGAGGACGACGAGAAGCGGGTCGCCGAGCATGTGGCGAGGCTCACGCCGGACATCTGGCAGCACCACGCGGAGGGCACGCGGAACGGCTGGGTCTCCACGGACGAGGACGGTGACCGTCAGACCCGCCCGTTCGAGGGCTCGTGCATCTTCCAGAACCGGCCCGGCTTCGCGGGCGGCATGGGCTGCTCGCTGCACATCCTCGCCCTCAAGGAGGGCCGGGAGCCGCTGGAGACCAAGCCGGACGTGTGCTGGCAGCTGCCGGTGCGGCGGACGTACGACTGGATCGACCGCCCCGACGACACACGCGTGCTGCAGGTGTCGATCGGTGAGTACGACCGCCGGGGCTGGGGCCCCGGCGGCCACGACCTGCACTGGTGGTGCACGTCGGCCACCTCGGCGCACGGCGCCGGTGATCCGGTGTACGTCTCCTACCGCGCGGAGCTGACCGAACTGATGGGCAAGGCGGGCTACGACCGCCTCACCGAACTGTGCGAAGCCCGCCTGGCCTCCCAGCTCCCCCTCCTGGCCCCACACCCGGCGGACCCCACCTGACGCGCCCCTGAAGGGGCGCGGGGCTGTGCCGATACGCGGCTCCGCCGCGCGGGCGCTGACCGGGGCCCGGAGGCGGAGCCCCCGGAACGGGACCGGGAAGGGGCGTCAGGGCGTGGGCGGAGGCGACGGCTCGTCGGGGACGGGCGGTGGCACCGGGTCCTCCGGGTCGGTGGGATCCGGGGCCGAGGAGGTCGGCGGGTCACTCGGTGCGGGTTCCGAGG
Organism: Streptomyces sp. NRRL WC-3626; assembly: GCF_000718785.1. Classification (GTDB taxonomy): domain Bacteria; phylum Actinomycetota; class Actinomycetes; order Streptomycetales; family Streptomycetaceae; genus Streptomyces; species Streptomyces edwardsiae. The sequence goes on from NZ_JOCA01000037.1 coordinate 14,152, forward strand.
GCCCGGAGGGTGTGGGCGTGGGTGTCGGCTCCGGATCCGGCGACGACGCGGGAGGAGGCCCGCTCGGCGTACCGGGGTGGCCGGAGGGTGACCCGCCGGTCGGCGCGGAGGGGACGGGACCGTGGCCCCCGATGGTCACCGCCGCCCCGGAGGGCGCGATCGTCACGGTCGCCGTCCAGCGGCCCGACGGCTCGCGGAGCTGGTCGACGTACACCCTGACCGTCACCGACTCGCCGGGCGCGAGTGATCCCGACCAGCGGCTCGCGTAGAGCCAGGACGCTCCCGTCGACAGGGACCAGCGGACCGGCCGGGCGCCCGTCGCTGTCAGGGTGATCAGCGTGGTGTCGCCGCTGTGGTCGGCCGTGACGCCCATCGCGGCGGTGCCCTCGCGCCCGGCTCCGGCGACGCCGACGACCTCCACGGACACGTCCGGGTCCCCGGAGGCACCGAATCCGGTCCCGGGCCGCGTGCTCGCGTTGCCCGCGTTCTCGTAGCCGCCCGGTCCCTCGCCGTCGAGGTCGACGGGTCCGCCGCCCTCCCGCGCGGAGGCCGAACGGCCGTCCTGGGCCTCGCCGACGGGGGTGCCGCGGTAGGCGGCCCACAGCGCGAGCACCGGTGCGGCGAGGACGGTGGCGACGACCGTCGTCGTCACGGCACGCGTGCGCATGCGGTTCCTGCGGGCGACACGGTCCTTGGCGTCCATCGGGAAGCCGCGCCGGTCGAAGCGGGGCGCGGCGCCGCGCGCGCGTGACGGGTGCGCCATGGCGGCGTGCAGGGCCGCGCCGGGTGCCTGGAGGACGGGCAGCGCGGCCGGGGTGACGCTGGTGCCGGGCCAGCGGCCGGGGACGGCCCGCTCGGCGGTACGGCGGCAGCGCGGGCAGTCGTCGACGTGCCGGACGAGTTCCCGGCGCAGGGTCGCGCTGAGGACGAGCCGTCGGTCGCCGGTGAGGTGCGCCACTCCCGGGCAGGCGCCGGTCTCGACGACGGCGAGCGCCGCGCGGGTGCGTTCCACCTCGCAGGCCGCGGCGGCGAGCAGCTCACGCGCGGCAATCGGCTGCATGCCGAGCACGGAGGCCACCTCGTGGGCGGCGAGCCGGTGGCGGACGGCGAGTTCGAGCGCCTCGCGCTGCTCGGGGGTGGTGCCGGCGGCCTCCGGCCAGGCCAGCTCGCCCAGTTCGCGGCGGCGCCGCTCCAGGACGTCGTCGCAGACGGCCGGGGCCGGCACGGTCCTGGCCGGTCGCCCGCGGCCCGCGCGGCCCACCGCGTGGGTGGCCTGCCGTCGCCGGCGGGCCTCCGCGAGCTCGCGCAGACACGCCCAGCGGGCCAGGGCGTAGAGCCAGGCCCTGCGGCCGCCCAGTTCCTCGGGGACGTGCCGCCCGCGGCGCTCCGCGAGGGTGAGGACGTCGGCCAGGGCGGCGGTCGCCGCGTCGTGGTCGCAGAGCACGGACAGGCAGTACGTGAACAGGCCGTCCAGATGGGGCTCGTACCGGGCGGCCGGCCACTGCGCCAGCGTGCGCGCGGCCCCGCGGTCGCGCACTTCCCGGTGCGTCCGGTGGGTTCCGGTCGTGCGGGTCGAGGTGTCCGGGCCGCTGCTCGTCATCCGGCGACCGTAGGGGGCGCGGGGCGGCACCCACCGGAGCGAGGCGCGCTTTTAATCCGTACGGGTGAAACGATCCCTCTATCGGGGAACAGGAACCTTTCGCTGCCCTGTGAGCTGCCCTCTCCCCACGGCCGCCGACCCGGACCGGGCGAGGGTGCGCACGTCCCGTTGTCAGTGGGTGCCGTTACCTTTTGCGCATGGCTGCCCGTACCAAGAGCTCCAAGGACCGACCGTCCTACCGCTGCACCGAGTGCGGCTGGCAGACGGCCAAATGGCTCGGTCGCTGCCCCGAGTGCCAGGCCTGGGGGACGATCGAGGAGTACGGCACGCCCGCGGTGCGTACGACGACGCCCGGGCGGGTCACCACCTCCGCCCTGCCCATCGGCCAGGTCGACGGCCGTCAGGCCACCGCCCGTTCCACGGGTGTGCCCGAGCTGGACCGGGTGCTCGGCGGCGGGCTGGTGCCCGGCGCGGTGGTGCTGGTCGCGGGCGAGCCGGGTGTCGGCAAGTCCACGCTGCTGCTGGACGTGGCGGCCAAGGCGGCGAGCGACGAGCACCGCACGCTGTATGTGACCGGGGAGGAGTCCGCGAGCCAGGTCCGGCTGCGCGCCGACCGTATCCACGCCATCGACGACCATCTGTATCTCGCCGCCGAGACGGATCTGTCCGCCGTCCTCGGTCACTTGGACGCGGTGAAGCCGTCCCTGCTGATCATGGACTCGGTGCAGACGGTGGCGTCCCCGGAGATCGACGGCGCCCCGGGCGGCATGGCGCAGGTCCGCGAGGTGGCCGGCGCCCTGATCCGGGCCTCCAAGGAGCGCGGGATGTCCACCCTCCTGGTGGGCCATGTCACCAAGGACGGCGCCATCGCCGGTCCGCGCCTGCTGGAGCACCTGGTGGACGTCGTCCTGCACTTCGAGGGCGACCGGCACGCCCGCCTGCGCCTGGTGCGCGGCGTCAAGAACCGCTACGGCACGACGGACGAGGTGGGCTGCTTCGAACTGCACGACGAGGGCATCACGGGCCTCGCGGACCCGAGCGGACTCTTCCTCACCCGCCGTGCCGAACCGGTCCCGGGGACCTGTCTGACCGTCACCCTCGAGGGCCGCCGCCCCCTGGTCGCCGAAGTGCAGGCGCTCACGGTCGACTCGCAGATCCCCTCCCCCCGGCGCACCACGTCCGGCCTGGAGACGTCACGCGTGTCGATGATGCTGGCGGTGCTGGAACAGCGCGGCCGGATCAGCGCCTTGGGCAAACGGGACATCTACTCCGCGACGGTCGGCGGGGTGAAGCTCTCCGAGCCGGCCGCCGATCTGGCCGTGGCGCTCGCGCTGGCGTCCGCGGCGAGCGACACCCCGCTGCCGAAGAACCTCGTCGCGATCGGCGAGGTGGGTCTCGCCGGCGAGGTGAGACGGGTCACGGGCGTCCAGCGCAGGCTCGCCGAGGCGCACCGTCTGGGCTTCACGCACGCCCTGGTGCCGGGCGATCCGGGCAAGGTCCCGCCGGGCATGAAGGTGCTGGAAGTGGCGGACATAGGGGACGCGCTGCGGGTCCTCCCGCGCTCCCGTCGCCGAGACGCCCCACGGGACGAGGAGGACCGCCGGTAGACTTTGCCCAGGTCTCGCCCGTCCGTACGAACCGCGGGGGCGCCCAGAACCTGCGACCGGAGGAGTGCAGTGGCAGCCAACGACCGGGCAGCAGCTCCCGGAAAGTCCGGTGGGAGTGCCGGTTCCGATGGCCTGATGCGCGCCTCGCTGAGCGCCGTGGCACCCGGTACCGCCCTGCGTGACGGCCTGGAGCGCGTGCTCCGCGGCAACACGGGCGGGCTCATCGTGCTCGGTTCCGACAAGACCGTCGAGACGCTGTGCAGCGGCGGCTTCGTGCTCGACGTCGAGTTCACCGCGACCCGGCTGCGCGAGCTGTGCAAGCTGGACGGCGGCATAGTGCTGTCGTCCGACCTGTCCAAGATCCTGCGGGCCGGCGTCCAGCTGGTGCCGGACCCGACGATCCCCACCGAGGAGACCGGCACCCGGCACCGCACCGCCGACCGCGTCTCCAAGCAGGTCGGCTTCCCCGTCGTCTCGGTGTCCCAGTCGATGCGGCTGATCGCGCTGTACGTCGACGGCCACCGCCGGGTCCTGGAGGACTCGGCGGCGATCCTCTCCCGCGCCAACCAGGCGCTCGCCACGCTGGAGCGGTACAAGCTCCGCCTGGACGAGGTGGCCGGCACGCTGTCGGCGCTGGAGATCGAGGACCTGGTGACCGTGCGGGACGTCTCCGCGGTCGCGCAGCGGCTGGAGATGGTGCGCCGCATCGCCACCGAAATCGCCGAATACGTGGTCGAACTGGGCACCGACGGGCGTCTCCTCGCCCTGCAGCTCGACGAGTTGATCGCGGGTGTGGAGCCGGAGCGCGAACTGGTCGTACGGGACTACGTGCCCGAACCCACCGCCAAGCGCTCCCGCACGGTCGACGAGGCGCTGCACGAGCTGAACGTGCTCACGCACGCGGAGCTGCTGGAGCTGGCGACGGTGGCGCGGGCGCTGGGGTACACCGGGTCGCCGGAGACGCTGGACTCGGCGGTGTCGCCGCGCGGGTTCCGGCTGCTGGCGAAGGTACCGCGGCTGCCGGGGGCGATCATCGATCGGCTGGTGGAGCACTTCGGAGGGCTGCAGAAGCTGCTCGCTGCCAGCGTGGACGATCTGCAGACGGTGGACGGGGTCGGGGAGGCCCGGGCGCGGAGCGTGCGCGAGGGGCTGTCGCGGCTGGCGGAGAGCTCGATCCTCGAGCGGTACGTCTGAGCCGACCGCCGCTGCGGGCGATCGTGCCGCTATGGCGGCACGGGTGGGCGCAGCGGCACCCTGCGAGCGCGGATGAGCGAAACCCACCCCCGGCCCGGCTGCGTCAGTCGCGTTCCAGGACGAAGGACGTCTGTACCTTCGTGAAGCCCGGGGCCTTCGCCTCCACCAGGTAGGTGTCCGGCTTCGCCGCCCCCGCCTTCGGAGTCGCGCACTCCGGCGCGCTCGGCTTGCGGTCCCACTTCACCGTGTAGGTGATGCTGTCCCCCGCCGGCACCCGGAACACCAGGCTCCGATCCTCCTTCGGGCAGTCGTCGGACGCCCAGTAGGCCTCGTCCCCGCTGGCCGGCGTGATCGTCAACACCGCGCTGTCCGGCCCGAGATCGATCTTGCAGTCACCGCCGGAGATGTTCCGCGCGGTGAGCAGGAACGTGGGCGTCTCCCCCGGCGCGTAGGAGTTGCGATAGCTGCGCAGGCTGAACTTCACCGCCTTCGCGGTGCAGTTGGGCAGTGACGATCCCGAACCGGCCGGCAGCGCGTCCCCCGCGCCGACCCCCGCGGCCGTACCGCTTCCCCCGGAACCCCCGCCCGTACCGCCCCCGGAGTCCGCGGGGTCGCCGTTGGCGCCGTCGTCACCGGTCCCGGACGACGAACCCTCCGACGCGCCCGCGCCGCCGTCGGAGCCGCCGGACCCCGACTCGTCGCGTCCGCCGGGTGCCTGACTGATCGCCGGCCCCGAACTCGACGGTCCCGGAGTGATGGAGGGCGCGGGATTCTTGCCGTTGGCCCCGGTGTCGCGGTCGTTTCCGCCCCCACCGCCGGCAACGACGATCCATGTGATCAACAACGCCAACAGGGCCAGTACGGACAGCAGTACGGCCCTCCGACGCCAGTAGATCGTGGAGGGAAGCGGCCCGACCGGATTGCGCAGAGATCCCACGGCGCAAACTGTACGAGAGATCGGCGCGTTAACTTGTCCCACCCGCCGCTCCGGACCCAACTTTTCCGGATCATCATCTCGGTAACGGCCTTGTGAACCCTGTCTTTCGTCAGGTTCGGCACATGACGATCGCGGGGTGTGACCGTATCCATGTCTCGCCTACCGTCCGTGACCATGGACTTCGTGGACAGCGGGCTCTACCGCGACATCACCGAGCACGCGTACGACACTCCCGCGTGGGTGCGGCACACGGCCGAGATCGGGACGGAGGCCGGACTCCTGGTGTTCGTCGCGCTGTTCGCGGCCTGCTGGTGGAGGGCACGGCACGCTGACACCCGGGCGTTCGCGATCGCGGCCCTTGCACCTCTGGCCACGGCTGTGGCGTACATGTGCAGCGAGGTACTCAAGTCCGTTGTGACGGAGGAGCGTCCGTGCCGGGCGGTCACCGGCGCCGCGCCGTCGCTGGCGGACTGTCCGCCGTACGGCGACTGGTCGTTCCCGAGCAACCACGCCACGATCGCGGGCGCCTCGGCCCTCTCACTGGTTCTGGTCCGGCGCCTGCTCATGTGGCTGACGGCACCACTGGCCCTGCTCATGGCGTACTCCCGCGTGTTCGTCGGCGTGCACTATCCGCACGACGTGGCCGTGGGACTGCTGCTCGGGGCGGCCTGCGCCTTCGTCGTCGTCCGGCTGGCCACACGTCCGGCGGTGCGGCTCACGGAGGCGATGCGTACGTCGTCGGTGTCGCCCGCGCGGTGGTTCACCGGGCCCGGCCCGGAGACCGCCGCCCGCGCGGTGCCGCCGTACGCCACGCACCGGCGGCCCTGAGCGGGTTCAGTCCGCGACCAGGCCCGCCTCGTGGGCGACGATCGCCGCCTGTACGCGATTGCGCACGCCGAGCCGGTCGAGGACGGCGCTGACGTACGCCTTCACCGTGCCCTCGACGAGGTGCAGCCGGGCGGCGATCTCCGGGTTGGACAGCCCCGCGCCGACCAGGCCGAGCACCTCGCGTTCGCGCGGGCTCAGCACCGCCACGCGGGCGCGTGCGCGCTCCTCGCGCGCGAGCCGGCCGCCGGCACCGCCCCTGCCGAGGTCCTCGATGACGTACCGGGCGACCTTCGGGGAGAGGAAGGCGGCGCCCTCCGCCACGGCCCGTACACCCGCCATCAGTTCGTAGGGGTCGCCGGACTTGAGGAGGAAACCGGTGGCACCGGCGGACAGGGCGCGGGCGACGTAGGCCTGTTCGGAGAACGTGGTCAGCACGGCGACGGCGGTGCCGGGGACGGTCCGGACGATCTCCTCGGCCGCCGTGAGGCCGTCCAGCCGGGGCATGCGGATGTCGAGGAGGGCCACGTCGGGGCGGTGCGCACGGGCCAGTTCGACGGCCTCGCGTCCGTCGCCGGCCTCGGCGACGACCTCACTCTCACCGCCGCTCGCCAGGATGGCGCGGACCCCGGCCCGCACCATCGCCTCGTCGTCGGCCAGCAGGACCCGGATCACGGTGTGAACTCCTCGTACTCGGCCCGCATTTCGCCGGACAGGCCGGCACGCGGGATCACATCCTTGGCGGCCAGGCGGCCCTCGTCGTCGAAGCACAGCCGGAAGTGGTCGACGGAGACGAAGAGCTCGCCGCTCGCACGGTAGTAGCGGCAGTCGGTGCCCTCGGGCGGCGCGGGGGCGCGTTCCGTCGGCGGGTCCTGGACGTGCCGCTCCGGCAGCACCCGCTCGGCCTCCGTGGCCGGTGTTCCCGGGCGCAGTCCGGCATAGGCGGCGGGTTCCAGCACCGAGTGCTTCTCGGTGTACGCGTACCAGCCGAAGGCGGCGCCGACGAGGACGACGCCCGCGCCGGCGGCGGCACCGAGGCCGGCGGCGACGCGACGGCGGGCGCGGGTGAAGGGGGCGGAGGCGGGGCGGGGCGGTTCGAGTGCCGTGGCCGCCCGCGCGGGGACGTACGCGCGGACGCGGAACCCGTCGGCGTGCGGGCCCGCTTCGAAGGTGCCGCCGACCGCCGCGACGGCGGCGCGCAGTCCCGGCAGTCCGGATCCGCCACCCGGGGCGGGGGAACTCTTCCCGGTGGAACGTCCGTTGGAGATGGTGACGGCAGCGCCCTGTCGCTCGTTCCCCGTCACCGTCACGACGACGGGTGCGCCCGGTGCGTGCCGTGCCGCGTTGGTCAGCGCCTCCCTGGTCACCCGGTGCAGCAGCCTCTCGGCGACCCCGCCGGGGGCCAGGTCCGTGCGCTGTGCGCCGGTCTCCCAGCGGACCGGGAGGCCGGAGCCGGCCGCGCGGGCCACGAGTTGTTCCACGTTCTCGCCAGCCGGGGCGAGCGGCAGGGGTTCGTCGTCCTCGCGCAGGACGCCGATGATGCGGTGCAGCCGGTCCGTGGCGTCGGCCGCGGCCGCGCGCAGGTCCGCCGCGGCCGACCGGTGGTGGGCGGGGAGGTCGGGGGCGACCTGGAGGGCGGCCGCGCGCAGGGCGAGCAGGCTCAGTTCATGGCCCAGGGAGTCGTGCATGTCCTGGGCGATCCTGGCCCGCTCGCGCAGCCGCGCGCGTTCCCCGGTGAGACGCTGCTCCTCCTCCAGGCGGGCCGCCCGCAGCCAGCCCGCCGCCGTGAGCGCGCGGCTCTGCCGCCAGTAGCGGCCGCCGAGCCATGGCAGCACACAGATGAAGAGCAGGGTGCCGACGAGAACCAGCCACTCGGGGACCGGATCGGGACCCACGAGGGCGATCTTCGCGGTGCCGGCGCAGGCGACGGCGGCGAAGCACAGCGCGGCGGGGGCCGTACGGGGCGACCGCAGGCCGAGCAGCAGGGCGAACACGGCGAGGGCGAGGCCGTACGAGACGCTGAACAGCGCCGGCGTGAGGGCGAGGCTCAGGGCCCCCGTCAGCCCGAAGGCGACCAGGGGCCGCCGGCGGGCCAGGGCGGTCGCGGCGGCGAGCACGGCCGGTCCGGCGAGCCGCTGCCAGAGCGGGTACGGCTCGTTCAGCCCGACCCGGTCGGCACCGACCGCGGGCAGGGCGAGGGCCGTCCAGAGCAGGACGTCCTTGCCGAGCGTGGCGGGGCGGGCGCGTTCCATGCCTGGGACGCTACAAGCGGAGGGGGGTGCGGCACCGCTGCCGATCGTCAGGTACGGCGTCACCCTGCCGGAGCCCTTTCGCGGCGTCCCCGCCGAAGGCACCGCACCCGCGCCGTGCCGCCGACGGCGAAGCCTCCCCACCGCCGATCGCCGGGAACGGCCCCACCCGCGGGTGACCCCGCCGTGCCACTCCCGCCGAGGGCACCGCACCGCTGCCGGCCGTCGGGTGCGGTGTCACCCCGCCCCCGCCGTGGCGCTCCCCCCGAGGGTGGGCGTCCGCATGGGAGGATCGGGGGGTCATGACTGCTCCCACCAAGCCCCCGTACGGCGGCGCCACCGATTCCGCGTCCGAGCGTGCTCCCGGTGAGCCGCTGCACTCCCCCGTCATCGACTGGTTCGACGAGCACGCCCGGGATCTGCCGTGGCGTCGTCCGGAGGCCGGTGCCTGGGGGGTGATGGTCAGTGAGTTCATGCTGCAGCAGACCCCGGTGAACCGGGTGCTGCCCGTCTACGAGCAGTGGCTGGCCCGCTGGCCGCGCCCCGCCGACCTCGCCGCGGAGGCGCCCGGCGAGGCGGTCCGCGCCTGGGGCCGGCTCGGCTACCCGCGCCGCGCGCTGCGGCTGCACGGCGCCGCGGTCGCCATAACGGAACGGCACGGCGGCGACGTACCGGCCGACCACGCCCAGCTGCTGGCGCTGCCCGGGATCGGGGAGTACACGGCCGCGGCGGTGGCGTCGTTCGCGTACGGGCAGCGGCACGCGGTGCTGGACACCAATGTGCGCCGGGTGTTCGCCCGCGCGGTCACCGGTACGCAGTACCCGCCGAACGCCACCACCGCCGCCGAGCGCCGGCTGGCCCGCGCGCTGCTGCCCCAGGACGCGCCGACCGCCGCACGCTGGGCGGCCGCCTCCATGGAGCTCGGCGCACTGGTGTGCACGGCGAAGAACGAGACGTGTGGGCGCTGTCCGATCGCCGCGCAGTGTGCCTGGCGGCTGGCGGGCAAGCCGGCCCACGAGGGTCCGCCGCGCCGGGGTCAGACGTACGCGGGCACGGACCGTCAGGTCCGCGGGCGGCTGCTGGCCGTGCTGCGGGAGGCGCACGGTCCGGTGCCGCAGAGCGCGCTGGACCGGGTGTGGCACGAGCCGGTGCAGCGGGCCCGCGCGCTGGACGGGCTCGTCGCGGACGGGCTGGTGGAACCGCTGCAGGGCGGTCTGTACCGGCTGCCGCAGACCTGACCCACCGGACACGGCCGGAACACACATGTTGCGGCCGTTCCACAGCCGCCCCATCGGCACCGCTGGACATATCGCGCCGTAACACGCCCGATCGGCGGTCCGCTTTACCCCGTTAGTCCTTCCGTTACACAACCGACGGACAGCCGAGCGCTTCCCGCAGGCTTCCTCGGACAGCGCCGTGACAACGCCTTCGTACCGTCGATCACGTGCTCGCCGAGGGCACACGACAAGGGAACACAGGCGGTACCGCCGGTCCGCGTGTGCGGGCCGGTACGGGGAGCGGGAGGCGGTTCACCATGGCTGAGGACATGGCGCAGGGCGCGGTGCTCGGGTTCGAGGAGTACGTCCGCACCCGGCAGGACGCGCTGCTGCGCAGCGCCCGCCGACTGGTCCCGGACCCCGTCGACGCCCAGGACCTGCTGCAGACCGCGCTGGCCCGGACGTACGGCCGCTGGGAGACCATCGAGGACAAGCGGCTGGCCGACGCCTACCTCCGCCGGGTCATGATCAACACGCGGACGGAGTGGTGGCGGGCCCGCAAACTGGAGGAAGTGCCCACCGAGCAGCTTCCGGACGCCTGTGTGGACGACTCCACCGAGCAGCACGCCGACCGTGCCCTGCTGATGGACATCCTGAAGGTCCTCGCCCCGAAGCAGCGCAGTGTCGTGGTGCTGCGACACTGGGAGCAGATGTCCACGGAGGAGACGGCCGCCGCCCTCGGTATGTCGGCCGGAACGGTCAAGAGCACGCTGCACCGGGCGCTCGCCCGGCTCCGCGAGGAGCTGGAGGCGCGCGATCTGGACGCACGCGCGCTGGAGCGTGAGGAGCGGGAGCGTTGCGCGGCCTGACCGGCCCGGGGCCCACCTGGGCCCGGACCACCGCCAGGGCGGCGATCACGGCGACGACCGTGCTCGCCGCCGCTGTCCTGTTCGTCGCCGGCTGTGGCACGGGCGGCACCGGCGCGCGGGACGAGGGCCCGGCGCACGCGGACTCGATGGCGAGCGCCCCCGCCGCGGCGGCGTCGTCCACCCCCTCGAGCACCCCCGACCGGGTGGACGCCGTGCGGCTGATCAAGGCCGATCCGGCCGTCTCGCCGGAGGTCAAGCGGGAGCTGCAGCCGTGTGTCGCCGACGAGTACCCGGTCGACGTGAGTTACGGCGACCTCACCCGGGGCGGCGTCGACGACGTCGTCGTCAACGTGCTGACCTGCGGGGACATGGTCGGCGTCGGCACCTATGTGTACCGCGAGCAGGGCGGCGCGTACGTGAACGTGTTCTCGGCCGAGGAGCCCCCGGTGTACGGCGAGATCGACCGCGGTGATCTGGTGGTGTCCCAGCAGGTGTACGACCGTGGCGACCGGGTGTCGAGCGCGTCCGGCGAGAACGTGATCACATACCGCTGGATCTCGGACCGGTTCGCCGAGAAGTACCGCACGCACAACGACTACGGGCAGGTGGACGGCGTGCAGCCGTCACCGGTGCCCCGCGACTGAGACAGACTTCCGGCGCGCGGCGGCGGGAACGGGTGAACCCCCGGCGCGGGTCCCGGCGTCCGTGTGGGGGACGGGCACCGCACGCGCACACCGAACCGAGAACATACGAGGACTGAGAGCACCGCGATGGCAGACCAGACCCACGTCCTGTTCGTGGAGGACGACGACGTCATCCGCGAGGCCACCCAACTCACCCTGGAGCGGGACGGCTTCGCGGTCACCGCGATGCCCGACGGGCTGGCGGGCCTGGAGGCGTTCCGCGCGGACCGTCCCGACATCGCGCTGCTCGACGTCATGGTGCCCGGTCTCGACGGGGTCAGCCTGTGCCGGCGCATCCGGGACGAGTCGATGGTGCCGGTGATCATGCTGTCGGCGCGGGCCGACGCGATCGACGTGGTGCTGGGGCTGGAGGCGGGCGCCGACGACTATGTGACGAAACCGTTCGACAGTGCCGTGCTGGTGGCGCGGATCCGCGCGGTGCTGCGCCGCTTCGGGCGGGCGAACGGCGGCCGGGAGGACACGGCGGAGCCGGGGGACGGCGGTGTGCTGGCGTTCGGCGAACTCGAGGTCGACACCGACGGCATGGAGGTACGCCGGGCGGGACACCCGGTGGCGCTGACCCCGACCGAGATGCGGCTGCTGCTGGAGTTCTCGGCGGCGCCCGGCACCGTGCTCTCCCGCGACAAGCTGCTGGAGCGGGTGTGGGAGTACGGCTGGGGCGGCGACACCCGGGTCGTCGACGTCCATGTGCAGCGGCTGCGTACGAAGATCGGCCAGGACCGTATCGAGACGGTCCGTGGCTTCGGCTACAAGCTGAAGGCCTGAGTGAAGCGGATGCGCGGGTATGTCCGGCGCCTGGTGGCGGCGTGCGTCGAACGGGTGGGCATAGGTACGGGGCTGCGGTGGAAGCTCAGCGCGGCCATCGCGCTGGTCGGGGCGCTGGTGGCGGTCGCGCTGAGCCTGGTCGTGCACAACGCGGCCCGGGTGTCGATGCTGGACAACGCGCGCGACCTGGCGGACGAGCGGGTGCTGATCGCCCAGCGCAACTACGAGCTGTCGGGGCGGCTGAACTTCCCCAACACCAAGATCGACGACCCGGAGCTGCCGCCGGAGCTGCGGGAGAAGGCCGAGGCGGGCCGGCGGGCCACCTATGTGGTGGACCGGCCGGGCGGGTCGCCGGACGTCTGGGCGGCGGTGCCGCTGAAGAACGGTCATGTGATGTCCCTGCACTCCGGTTTCACGGACCGCAGCTCGGACATCCTCAAGGATCTCGACCAGGCGCTGGTGATCGGCTCCATCGCGGTCGTGCTGGGCGGCAGCGCGCTCGGGGTGCTCATCGGGGGCCATCTGTCGCGGCGGCTGCGGAAGGCGGCCACCGCCGCGGGCCGGGTCGCGAAGGGCGAGACGGACGTCCGGGTGCGGGACGCGATCGGCGGGGTGGTGCGGGACGAGACCGACGACCTGGCCAGCGCGGTGGACGCCATGGCGGACGCGCTGCGGCAGCGCCTGGAGGCCGAGCGCCGGGTGACCGCCGACATCGCGCACGAACTGCGCACCCCCGTGACCGGACTGCTCACCGCCGCCGAGCTGCTGCCGCCGGGCCGGCCGACCGAGCTGGTGCTGGACCGGGCCAGGGCGATGCGCACCCTCGTCGAGGACGTCCTGGAGGTGGCCCGGCTGGACAGCGCCTCGGAACGTGCCGAACTGCAGGACATCCTGCTCGGCGAGTTCGTCGCCCGGCGGGTGACGACGAAGAACCCGGACGTCACCGTGCGCGTGGTGCACGAGTCGGAGGTCACCACCGATCCGCGGCGCCTGGAGCGCGTGCTGTTCAACCTGCTCGCCAACGCCGCCCGGCACGGCAGGGCGCCCGTCGAGGTCACCGTCGAGGGCCGGGTCGTCCGGGTCCGCGACCACGGGTCCGGCTTTCCCGAGGGGCTGCTCGCCGAGGGGCCGAGCCGCTTCCGCACCGGCAGCGCGGACCGGGCCGGCCGCGGTCACGGGCTGGGCCTGACCATCGCGGCGGGGCAGGCCCGGGTGCTGGGCGCACGGCTGACCTTCCGCAACGTACGTCCGCCGGGGGCACCGGAGGACGCGCCGGCCGAGGGCGCCGTCGCCGTGCTGTGGCTGCCCGAGCATGCGCCGACGAACACCGGGAGCTATCCCGTACTGGCGCAGTAGCGGCCGCCGTTCAGCAGGACCAGTCCTTGTCCGTGTCGAGGCCGCCCTCGCGGGGCTGGGTGAACGAGAACCAGTTGCCGGAGTCGTCCCGGAACAGCGCCTCGGTGCCGTACGGCCGCTCCTGCGGCTCCTGGATGAACTCGACCCCGCGCTCCTTGAGCCGGGCACAGTCGCCGTGGATGTCGTCGGTGGTCAGCACGCCGGGGCCGAGCGCCCCCTTGGCCACCAGCTTTCTGATCATCTCGGCGGACTCGGGGTCCATGCCCGTGCCGGGGACCATCAGCGTCAGCTCGACGTCGGGCTGCTTCGGCGAGCCGACGGTGAGCCAGCGCATGCCGCCCTCGCCGAGGGTCATGTCGGTACGGACCTCCAGGCCCAGTTTCTCGGTGTAGAACTCCTTCGCCCGGTCCTGGTCGAGGACCCAGACGGTGGTGATGGCGAGACCCTTGATCATGGCGTACTCCCGTGTCGCGGCCGTTCCTTCGGTGCCCTGTCACCGTAGGCAGCGCCGCCGTCAGTCCGCTTCTCCGGAATTGCTCCGTGCCGCCGCCCTGTCCGGAGCGGGCCGGTGGCCGCCGAGCCAGTGCATGGCGTAGCAGCCCGGTATCAGGGCGGCGCCGCGGCCCACATGCCTGGTGCGGTACTCGCTGGGGGTGAGGCCGGTCCGGGTCTTGAACCGCGCCGAGAACGTGCCCAGGCTGCTGAAGCCGACCGCGTGGCAGATCTCCGTGACCGACAGGTTCGCGGTGCGCAGCAGGTCCTCGGCGCGCTCGATCCGGCGGTGCGTGAGGTACTGGCCCGGTGTCTCGCCGTAGACCTCCCGGAAGGCGCGTATGAAGTGGAAGCGCGAATATCCGGCGTGCGCGGCGATCGCGGCCAGGTCGAGGTCCGGGTCGGCCCAGTCCCGGTCCATCGCGTCCTTGGCCAGCCTCAGCTGCCGCGTCCTGTCCATGTGACCGAGGGTGGCACGGGGGTCCGACAACGGGTGCCGTACGTGATGAAGGCCCCCGCGAGCGGGGGCCTTCATCACGTACCGGAGGAGGTCAGACGGGCTCGCTCACCGTCATCGCCGCCGGCGTGCCGTCGCCGCTGTCGTCCTTCTTCGGGCCCGCGCCCTTCAGCGGGACCTCCGTCACGAAGACCGCCGCCACCAGGGCGAACACCACGATCACCGCGCCCAGCAGGAACGCCGAGTGGGTGCCCGAGGACACCGCGTGCTGGTAGGCCTCGCGGGCCGCCGCCGGCAGCTTCGCCAGGCTCGCGGCGTCCAGCTGGGCGGACTGCTCGGTGACCTGGGAGCCCAGCGCGCCGGCCTTCTCCGACATGACGTCCTGGACACGGCTGTTGAACAGGGCGCCCATGACCGCGACGCCGAAGGAGGAGCCGAGGGTACGGAACAGGGTGGTGGACGAGGACGCCACACCCATGTCCTTCATCTCCACGCTGTTCTGCGCGACCAGCATGGTGATCTGCATCAGACAGCCCATGCCGAGCCCGACCACGGCCATGAAGACACCGGAGGTGAAGCGGGTGGTGTCCGTGTCCATCGTGGACAGCAGATACAGGCCGACGATCATCAGCGCGCTGCCGAGCAGCGGGAAGATCTTGTACCGGCCGGTGTTGGTGGTCACCCGGCCCGCGACCATCGAGGTCACCAGCATCGCGCCGAGCATCGGCAGGAGCAGCAGACCGGAGTTGGTGGCGGAGGCGCCCTGCACGGCCTGCTGGTAGAGCGGCAGGAAGAGCGTGGCGCCGAACATCACGAAGCCGACGACGAAACCGATGACGGACATCAGCGTGAAGTTGCGGCTGCGGAAGATGTGCAGCGGCAGCACCGGCTCTGCGGCCTTGGTCTGCCAGAACACGAAGCCCACGAGGGACGCCACACCGAGGCCGATCAGCTCCATGATCCGCGCGGAGCTCCAGGCGTACTCCGTGCCGCCCCAGGTGGTGACGAGGACGACGGAGGTGATGCCGACGGTCAGCAGCGCCACCCCGAGGTAGTCGATACCGGCCTTGGCCCGCTTCTTCGGCAGATGCAGTACGGCACCGACGGCGGCCAGCGCTATCGCGCCGAGCGGCAGGTTGATGTAGAAGGCCCAGCGCCAGCCCCAGTTGTCGGTGATGGTGCCGCCGACCAGCGGTCCGCCGATCATCGCCAGCGCCATCACGGCGGCCATCATGCCCTGGTACTTGCCGCGCTCCCGGGGCGGGATGAGGTCGCCGATGATCGCCATGACGCCGACCATCAGACCGCCGGCGCCCAGTCCCTGCACCGCGCGGAAGGCGATCAGCTGGCCCATGTCCTGGGCCATGCCGCTGAGCGCGGAGCCGATCAGGAAGATCACGATGGACGTCATGAACGTGGCCTTGCGCCCGTACATGTCGCCGAGCTTCCCCCAGACCGGGGTGGAGGCCGCCGTGGCCAGGGTGTAGGCGGTGACCACCCAGGACAGGTGCTCCAGGCCGCCCAGTTCGCCCACGATCGTCGGCATGGCCGTACCGATGATCATGTTGTCGAGCATCGCGAGCATCATCGCGATCATGAGAGCGAGCAGGACCACCCGCACGCTCCTCGGCTGTTTGCCGCCGTCCGTCTCCACGGCCCCCGCCGCTGGTGTGTCCGCCATGATTCCTTCTCCCCCGGCCACGGTGGTGACCACTGCTACTTACTTGCCGCCCGGCTAGTTCACTACACTGGGAAAGCTAGACGCGTAACTAGCCGGGCGTCAAGTAAGTTTTCGTCAAGAGGGGTCTAGCAGGAGGATGGGCGGCACCATGGACGGCACCAGACAGCGGCGCCGCGGGAACACCCGCCAGCGCATCCAGGACGTGGCCCTCGAACTCTTCGCCGAGCAGGGCTACGAGAAGACCTCACTGCGCGAGATCGCCGAGCACCTGGACGTCACGAAGGCGGCGCTGTACTACCACTTCAAGACGAAGGAAGAGATCCTCGTGAGCATCTTCGAGGACCTCTCGCGCCCGATGGAGGACCTGATCGAGTGGGGGCGGCGGCAGCCGCACTCGCTGGAGACCAAACAGGAGATCATCCGCCGCTACAGCGAGGCGCTGATGGGCGCGGCCCCGCTCTTCCGCTTCATGCAGGAGAACCAGGCCACCATCCGCGAGCTGCGCATCGGCGAGATGTTCAAGACCCGCATGCTCGGCCTGCGGGACATCCTCATCGATCCGGACGCCGATCTGGTCGACCAGGTGCGCTGTGTCAGCGCCCTGTTCACCATGCACGCGGGGATGCACGTCCTCCAGGACGTCGAAAGCGACCCCGAGGAGAAGCGCAAGGCCGTCCTCGAGGTCGCCATCGATCTGATCACCCAGGCCCACCGGGGGTCCGAGGACGCTTAGGGCCTGCCCGTAAGGGCCGTCCGTCCGGTCAGACGGTGACGCCGTTGGCGCGCAGGAACTTCACCGGGTCGACGGCGGAGCCGTAGTTCGGGGTGGTGCGGATCTCGAAGTGCAGGTGGGGGCCGCTGGAGTTGCCGGTGTTGCCGGACAGGGCGATCTTCTGGCCGGTCTT
>NZ_JOCA01000038.1 GCF_000718785.1 Streptomyces sp. NRRL WC-3626
CGGGGGTGGGGGCGGTGCTGGGGTTGGCCGGCGTGGGGGGCGTTGGTGGCGGGGGGTGCTTGCGGTGGGGGTTGCCTGTGCTGTTGCCGTGCCGCTTGCGGGGGCCGGGCGGGGGCGGGTGCCGGCTCCTCCTCCTGCCGGGGTCGCGGCGCCTGCCGTCGCGGGTCTCGACGGTGTCTATGCCGGGAACCGGGCCAATGCCGGGGAAGCCGCGCGGATGGCCGCCGAGTACGGGGATGAGGGGCGGGCCCGTGTCGAACGGGAGCTCGCCGGGCGGCAGTTGCTGGCCTTCGACGGGCGGGGGCAGGGGCGTGTCACCGAGGTGCTCGGGGAGCTCGCGACCGCTGAACGCGTCGCCGTGCTCGTGCCGGGGTCGGACACCGGGATCGATACCTACGGGCGGTTCCGGGCCGGGGCGCTCGCCCTGCACGAGCGGCTCGGGGAGCGCGGCGCCGTGGTGGCCTGGCTCGGGTACGAGACGCCCGGGACCTTCAGCAGCGCCGTCGCCACCACCGGGCGGGCGAAGGAGGCCGCGCCCGAACTGCGGGACGCCGTAAGGGAGGTGCGGTCCGTCGTCGGGTCGCGTGCCCGTATCTCCCTGCTCTGCCACTCCTACGGTTCCGTCGTCTGCGCCGAGGCCGCCGACGGGCTCGACGTCGACGACATCGCCCTCCTCGGCAGCCCCGGCACCGGTGCCGACACCGCAGCCGCCCTGCACACCCGGGCCCGCGTCTGGGCCGCCCGGGGCACCGGCGACTGGGTCGAGAACGTCCCGCACCTCAGCGCCGACCTCCTCGGCACCACCGTCGGCTTCGGCACCGACCCCGTCTCCCCGGCCTTCGGCGCCCGGGTCTTCGACGCCGGGGACGGCGGCCACAGCGACTACTTCGCCCCCGGCTCCGCCTCCCTGGCCAACCTCACCCGGATCGTCCTCGGCGAGACGCGGGCGGTGACCTCGTGAACGGCCTCGTGAGCGGCCTCACGACCGCGATACGCCACACCGCCGTCCGCGTCGACGCGGCCACCCCGGCCCACCGGGACCGTGCCGTGGACGCCCTCCGCGCCGGCGCCATCCTCGGTGTCGTCCTCGGCCACTGGTTCGTCACCGCCCTCGTCGCCGACGGCCGCACCCTGCACACGGCCAGCCCGCTCCAGCAGATGCCCTGGCTCGCCCCCGTGTCCTGGATGTTCCAGACCCTCGCCGTGTTCTTCCTGGTCGGCGGGCATGTCGCCACCCGCGGCCACATCTCCTCCCGCGCCCGCGGCATCCCGTACCACCGCTGGCTGCGCGACCGGCTGGCCCGGCTGTTCAAACCCGTCGCCGCCGTCCTCACCCTGTGGACGGTCGTCACGGCCGCGCTGCTGCTCTCCGGCGCCGAGTACGCCACCGTCCGCACGCTGGCGAAGCTGGCCCTGTCCCCCCTGTGGTTCCTGCTGGTCTTCGCCGCCCTCACCGCCGCGACCCCGCTGCTCACCCGGCTCCACCCGCTGTGGCCGCTCGCCGTCGTCCTCCACGTCGACCTGCTCCGCTTCGGCCTCGGCGCCCCCGCCTGGCTCGGCTGGCTCAACCTGGCGGCCGGCTGGCTGGTCCCGTACACCCTGGGCGCGGCCTGGACCCGGGGCGAGCTGGAACGCCGCCGCTCCGGCTGGATCCTCCTCCTCTCCGGCACGGCCGCCACGGCCGCCCTCGTCGCCCGGGCCGGCTACCCGGCCTCCATGGTCGGCGTCCCCGGCGCCGGGGTGTCCAACCTGAACCCGCCGACGCTCGCCGCCGTCACCTTCGGCCTCGCCCAGTGCGGGCTCGC
The DNA here is from genome assembly GCF_000718785.1 of Streptomyces sp. NRRL WC-3626. Taxonomy (GTDB): domain Bacteria; phylum Actinomycetota; class Actinomycetes; order Streptomycetales; family Streptomycetaceae; genus Streptomyces; species Streptomyces edwardsiae. The sequence continues at coordinate 1,806 of NZ_JOCA01000038.1, forward strand.
CCTGCTGCTGCGGGACCGGCTGCGTACGGTCATGCGGCGGCCCGTCGCATGGGCGGCGGTGGCGCTGGTCAACCTCTCCGCGATGACCGTCTTCCTCTGGCACCAGACGGCCCTGATGGCCACCACCGCCACCGGCCTCCTCGCCGGCCGCCTCCCCGGTCTGCACACCGCCCCCGACGGCCTCGGCTGGGTCGCCGCCCGCCTCGCCTGGCTGCCGGTGCTGGCCCTCGCCCTCGCCGTCTGCTGTGCCGCCTTCCGGTCCTGGGAGCGGGACGGGGCCCGGCGGAGACGGTCCCGGGTGGTCCGTACGCACCGGCAGGCCGGGAAGGACGTACGGCATGTCTAGGCTGGACCGCGTGGTGGACAAGGGGGCGGAGCTGGTCCGGCGGTGGCTGGGCGTCCTGCGGGACGACCTGTGGACCGCGCGGAGCGACCCCCTGCCGCCGTCGACCTGGCTGCGCTGGCTGCCGCACGGCATCGTGTGCCTGGCCGCGTTCGGGGTGCTGGCGGGCGGTCTGCCGCAGCTCCAGGAGAACGGCGGCCTCGCCTTCGGCCCGGCGTTCCTCGTCGCGGTGTCCCAGGCCGGCGCGATGGTCTGGGCCCTGCGCCGGCCCGTTCCGGCGTGGTGGCTGTCCACGGCCGCCACCCTGGTCGGCGCGGTCCTGCTGCACCGGCGGATGATCGCCGACGAGACCACCTTCACCTGGCCCTGGACCGCCTCCGGGATCATCGCCCACCTGTTCGTGCTGCTGCTGCTCGCTCTGCGGGTGCCCACCCGGGTCTCCGTCGAGGCCTGGGGCCTCACCTTCCTGATCACCTACCTCCTCCAGGGAGTGTGGGGCGCGGTCAGCTACCAGCCCACCGGACAGGTGCTGGTGCCGCTGTCCGCGGTCGTCGTGATCCTCGGCACCGCCCTGCGCGGCCGCCGCGAGGCCCGCGCCGAACTGGGCCGGCAGACCACCCTCACCGCCGAGGAACGCGCCCGCCGCACCCTCCTGGAGGAACGCAGCCGCATCGCCCGGGAACTGCACGACGTGGTGGCCCACCACATGTCGGTCATCTCCATCCAGGCCCAGGTCGCCCCCCACCTGGTCCAGGACCCGTCCGACGAGCTGAAGGAGAACCTCGCCGGCATCCGGCAGAACGCCGTCGAGGCGCTCACCGAACTGCGCCGCGTCCTCGACGTCCTGCGCTCCGAGCACGCCGCCCCGGGCGAGCGCTCGGACGCCCCGCAGCCCACCCTCGACCGGCTCGCACCGCTGGTGGAGAACACCCGCGCCGCCGGACTCACCGTCACCACCGAGATCACCGGCGAGCGGCGCCCGCTGCCGCCCGGAGTGGAGCTGTCGGCGTACCGGATCGTCCAGGAGGCGCTGAGCAACGTGCTGCGGCACGCCCCCGGCGCGACCGCGCACATCACCCTCGCCTACGATCCGCGGGGGCTGCGGGTGACGGTCGTCAACACCGGTCCCACCCGCGAGGCACCGCCGTCCGCGGGCGCCGGACACGGGCTGCTCGGCATGCGGGAACGGGCCGTCATGCTGGGCGGCACGCTGACGGCCGGCCCCTGGGCCGGGAAGGGCTACAAGGTCGACGCCCGCCTCCCGGCGCCCGTCCCGCCCGCCACCGGCCCCGCACCCCAGGACGGCACCGCATGATCCGCGTACTGATCGCCGACGACCAGCAGATGGTCCGCCAGGGCTTCACCGTGCTGCTCAACACCCAGCCCGACATCGAGGTCGTCGGCCAGGCGGTGGACGGTCTCGACGCCGTCGCGCAGGTCGCCGGACTCGCCCCGGACGTCGTCCTGATGGACATCCGCATGCCCGAACTCGGCGGCATCGAGGCCACCGCCCGCATCACCGCCGCCACCCCCGGGATCAGGGTCCTCGTCCTGACCACCTTCGACCTCGACGAGTACGTGTACGAGGCACTGCGCGCCGGCGCGTCCGGCTTCCTGCTGAAGGACGCCTCCGCCGACCAGCTCGCCGAGGCCGTACGGGTGGTGGCGGCGGGCGACGCCCTGCTCGCGCCCGGCGTCACCCGCCGGCTGATCGCCGAGTTCTCCCGCCTCGACCCCCGGCCCCGTCCGCCGCTGAGGCAGCGCGCCGGCGGGCTGACCGAACGCGAGACGGAGGTGCTCGCGCTGATCGCGCAGGGCCTGTCCAACGCGGAGATAGCGGTACGGCTGGTGGTGGCCGAGCAGACCGTGAAGACCCATGTCGGCCGCATCCTGGTGAAACTCGGGCTGCGGGACCGTACGCAGGCGGCGGTGTTCGCGTACGAGTCCGGGCTGGTCCGCCCCTCCGGGTACTGAAACACGCGCGTAGTACCTGAGACGGACGCCCCACAACCCCCCTCAGCGGGGACGACCCGCCTCACCCGGTCGGCCTACCGTGTGAGCGTGACCGAGACGACTCACCAGCAGCACGGCGACGGGACCCGCAGCCCCGAGTACCGGCTGGCCCAGAACGCCCTGCGGGGACTGCGCCAGGACCTGTTCCACGACCCCTTCGCCTACCGCCCGCTGCCGAGCCGGCACACGGACGGCCCGTTCGTCCGCCGGCTGCCCGCGCGGGCGCGGGCAGCCGCGCGGCATCTTCCGCACGCGGTGGTGGGGGCGGTCGCGCTGATCGCCCTGGCGGCCGGCGCGCTCGGGGGCGGCCTTCCCGGCGGTGACGTACTGGCCCTGCTGACGGGCCTGCTGTGCGCGGCCCCGGTGGTCGCCACACTGGTGCGGCCGATCGGCGCGTTCTGGATGTCGCTCGCCGTGACCCCGGTGGTCTCGATCCTGGGCGGCGACGGCTGGGACTGGCCGTGGATGCCCGGCGCGTTCGTCTGCCATCTCGCGGTGCTGGTCTTCGTGGCGCTGCGCACCCGGCCCCGTACCGCCGCCTGGATGTGGGTCCTGACCTTCGCCTACGCCTTCCTCGCGGACGTCTTCTTCGGCGGCTCCTACTACTACACCAACAGCGCGCCCATGCTGGTGACGTCGGCGTTCGCCCTGCTCGTGGTCTCCGTGTGGCACATCCGCCGGGCCGCCGAGCAGGAGGTGACCGCCCAGCAGACGGTGACCGCGCACGAACGCTCCAAGCGCACCGCGCTGGAGGAACGCACCACCATCGCCCGCGAACTGCACGACGTGGTGGCCCACCACATGTCGGTGGTCGCCATCCAGGCCGAGGCCGCGCCGTACCGGGTGGAGAACCCGCCGCCGGAGCTGGAGCGCGCCTTCGTCACCATCCGGGAGAACGCGGTGGCCGCCCTCACCGAACTGCGCCGCATCCTCGGCGTGGTCCGCGCCGAGGACTACGAGGCCCCGGACGCCCCCCAGCCCACCCTCGCCGACCTCGACGCCCTGCTGGTCAACGTGCGCGACGCGGGCCTGTCCGTGGAGAAGGTGATGACCGGCGCGGTACGGGAGCTGCCGCAGGGCGTGGAGCTGTCGGCGTACCGGATCGTGCAGGAGGCGCTGAGCAACAGCCTGCGGCACGCGCCCGGCGCGAGCGCCCGCGTCGAGATCGGGTACGTTCTCGGCGGCCTCGGCGTACGCGTGGTGAACGGTCCGGCGCCCGCGCCGAACCTGATAAAGCCCTCGCCCGGCGCCGGGCACGGCATCACGGGGATGCGCGAGCGGGTCACCATGCTGGGCGGCGAGATGACGGCGGGACCGGCGGACGGCGGCGGCTACGAGGTCGCCGTGTTCCTGCCGGTCGCCACGGTGAACGAGGGTGACGCATGACGATCCGGGTCCTGATCGCGGACGACCAGATGATGGTGCGCGAGGGCTTCTCCGTCCTGCTCGGCGCGATGCCCGACATCGAGGTCGTCGGCGAGGCCGTCAACGGCCGGGAGGCGGTCGACCGGGTCCGCGAACTCGCCCCCGACGTGGTCCTCATGGACATCCGCATGCCCGAACTCAACGGCATCGAGGCGACCCGGGAGATCGTCGCCGCCGACGGTACGGCGAAGGTCCTGGTGCTCACCACCTTCGACCTCGACGAGTACGTCTACCAGGCGCTGCGCGCGGGCGCCTCCGGCTTCCTCCTCAAGGACGCCTCCGCCCGGCAGCTCGCCGACGGGGTCCGGGTCGTCGCGTCCGGCGAGGCGCTGCTCGCGCCCTCGGTGACCAAGCGGCTGATCACCGAGTTCTCCAAGCTGTCCGAGGGGCCCCGCCTGATGCCGTCCGCGCACGGGGCGTACGGGGAGCTGACCGAGCGGGAGACCGAGGTGCTGGTGCTGATCGCGCAGGGGCTGTCGAACTCCGAGATCGCCGAGCGGCTGGTGGTCGCCGAGTCCACGATCAAGACCCATGTGAGCCGGATCCTGGTGAAGCTGGGTCTGCGGGACCGTACGCAGGCGGCGGTGTTCGCCTACGAGGCCCGGCTGGTCACACCGGGCTGACCCCCCTGGTCAGGGGCGGGGTTCCGGGCTACCGTCCGGTCATGGCAGTACTTGACGACCTCGCGTTCGACCCGTGGGACCCCGCGTTCGTCGCCGACCCCTACCCCGTCTACGCCGAGCTGCGCGCACGCGGGCGGGCGCGGTACTACGAGCCGACGGACCAGTGGCTGGTCGCGCACCACGCGGACGTCTCGGCGCTGCTGCGCGACCGGCGCCTGGGACGGACGTACCAGCACCGCTTCACCCACGAGGAGTTCGGCCGCACCGCCCCGCCGCCGGAGCACGAGCCGTTCCACACCCTCAACGACCACGGCATGCTCGACCTCGAACCGCCGGACCACACCCGCATCCGCCGCCTGGTGTCGAAGGCGTTCACCCCGCGCACGGTGGAACGCCTGAAGCCGTACGTCGAGGGGCTGGCGGACGGTCTCGTGTCCGCGCTGGTCGACGCCGGCGGCGGTGACCTGCTGCGGGACGTCGCCGAGCCGCTGCCGGTCGCGGTGATCGCCGAGATGCTCGGCATCCCGGAGGCCGACCGGGCGCCGCTGCGGCCCTGGTCGGCGGACATCTGCGGCATGTACGAGCTGAACCCGCCGCAGGAGACGGCGCGCAGGGCCGTCCGGGCGTCGGCCGAGTTCTCCGACTACCTCCGCGACCTGATCGCCGCACGCCGAAGGAACCCCGGCGACGACCTGATCTCCGGACTGATCGCCGCCCACGACGAGGACGACCGGCTCACCGAGCAGGAGATGATCTCCACCTGTGTCCTGCTGCTGAACGCGGGCCACGAGGCCACCGTGAACTCCACGGTCAACGGCTGGTGGGCCCTGTTCCGCAACCCCGGCCAGCTCGCCGCCCTGCGCGCGGACCACTCCCTGATCCCCACCGCGATCGAGGAGCTGATGCGCTACGACACCCCGCTCCAGCTCTTCGAACGCTGGGTCCTCGACGAGATCGAGATCGACGGCCGGGTCATCCCCCGGGGCGCGGAGATCGCGATGCTCTTCGGCTCCGCCAACCACGACCCGGCGGTCTTCGCCGACCCGTCCCGCCTGGACCTCACCCGCCGCGACAACCCCCACATCTCCTTCAGCGCCGGTATCCACTACTGCATCGGCGCGCCCCTGGCCCGTATCGAACTGGCGGCCTCGATGAGGGCGCTGCTGGAGAAGGCACCGGGACTGCGCCTGGCGGCGGAGCCGCGGCGGAAGCCGAACTTCGTGATCAGAGGGCTGGAAGGGCTGGCCGTGGAGGTGGGGTGACCACCCGCTCCCGGTCCGGTCGAGGGGGACGGCGGCACGGCGCGGAAGTCCTTCGGCCGGAAGCCGTCCCCGCCCCGGCAGGCGGACCGGGGCGACGTCACGTCGTCAGGTCCCGCCGTCGTACCCCGGCCAGTCCCGCCGCCGTCAGTCCCGCCGCGAGCGCGGTGAGGACCAGGAGCGGCGGCCATGCCATCTCCCCGCCCGGCAGCTTCGGCAGATGGCCGAAGGGGGACAGGTCCAGCACCGCGGCCGGTACGTCCAGTGCCGGGCCGACCCAGCCGATCAGCAGGACCGCCCCGGCCACGCCCCACGCCGCCGTCGCCGCCCGGGGCGTCAGTCCGTAGAGCAGGACCGCGATCCCGCCGGTCACCCACACCGCCGGGACCTGCACCAGACACGCGCCGATGATCGCGCCCGCCCGTTCGCCGTGACCGAGCGCGAGGCCCGCGCCCGCGAGCAGCATCAGCAGCACCGTCCCGCCGAACGCGACCGCCAGATGCCCGGCCGCCCAGCGCAGCCGTCCGACCGCCCCCGCGAGGACCGGTTCGGCCCGCCCCGAGGTCTCCTCGCCGTGCAGCCGCAGTACCGAGGACACGATGTACAGCGCGGCCACCAGGCCCAGCATCCCGGCCATCGCCGCGAGGAACGTGTCCGTCAGCCCCGACCGCCCGCCCATCCGCCGGAACATCTCCCGGGCGCTCTCGTTGTCGCCGACCAGTTCGGCCGCCCCGTCCGCCATCCCGCCGTACGCCAGCCCCGCCAGCAGGAAGCCGGCGCTCCAGCCGAGCACACCGCCCCGCTGCAGCCGCCATGCCAGCGCCCCCGCGCTCCGCAGCCGGCCCGCGGCAGGTCCGGGACGGCTCGGCAGGAAGCTCATGCCGAGATCCCGGCGGCCGGCGAGCGCGTACGCCACGGCCCCCTGCGCCAGCGCCGCGCCCGCGAACAGGCCCAGCACCCACCACCGTTCACCGGCGTACGCCCGCAGATTCGTCAGCCAGCCGAGCGGTGACACCCACGTCAGCGGTGACGAGCCGTCGTCCGTCGCCGCGTCACCCGCCGCCCGCAGCACGAACGCGGCACCCAGCACCCCGGCCGTCAGCCCCCGTGCGAGGCGCGCGCTCTCCGTCAGCTGGGCCACGATCGCCGCCGTCGTCGCGAAGACCATGCCCACGCCCGCGAGCCCCAGCCCGAACGCCACCGCCCCGGCGGCGCCCTGCCCGGCCAGCCCGGCCGCCACCAGCAGTGCCAGCGCCCCGTTCGCGACGGCCGCCGCGAGCAGCGCCGCCGTGAGCGAGGCCCTGCGGCCCACCATCCCGGACGCCACCATCTCCTGACGCCCGCTCTCCTCCTCGTCACGGGTGTGCCGTACGACGACCAGCAGACCGACGACGGCGGCCAGCGCACCCGCGTACACCCCGGCCCGCCAGGCGGTCAGCGCGCCGAGGGAGTCGCCGAGGACGGGCCCGACCATGGCCCGCAGGGAGGAGTTCGTGGCCATCCGCGCCACCAGATCGGCGCGTTCGGCGGCGGTGCCGTACAGGCTCTTCAGCGTGTTCGGCATCGACAGCACCATCAGCGTGTTCACCCCGACCCAGACCGGGATCATCACCCGGTCCCGGCGCAGCGCGAAGCGCAGCAGGACGCCGGTGCCGGCGAGCTGTCGCGCGGTGGTGGGCCGTACGGCGAAGTCGGCGGCGCTCATCGGGCGGTCACCTCGTCCTGGTAGTGCCGCAGGAACAGTTCCTCCAGCGTGGGCGGGGTGGAGGTCAGCGACCGCACGCCCGACGCGCTCAGCGAGCGCAGTACCGCGTCCAGCTTGTCGGTGTCCACCTGGAGCCGGACCCGGTGGCCCTGGACGTCGAGGCCGTGCACACCGGGCAGCGCGGCGAGACCGTTCGGCGGCCCGGCGAGTTCGGCGCTGACGCTCGTCCGGGTCAGATGCCGCAGCTCGGCGAGCGAACCGCTCTCCACGGTGGTCCCCCTGCGGATGATGCTGACCCGGTCGCAGAGCTCCTCCACCTCGCTGAGGAGGTGCGAGGACAGCAGTACGGTCCGCCCGCGCTCCCGCTGCTCGGCGACACAGCGCTGGAAGACCTCCTCCATCAGCGGGTCCAGGCCCGACGTCGGCTCGTCCAGGATCAGCAGATCGACGTCGGAGGCGAACGCGGCGACCAGGGCCACCTTCTGCCGGTTGCCCTTGGAGTACGTCCGGCCCTTCTTCGTCGGGTCCAGCTCGAACCGCTCGACCAGTTCGTCCCGCCGGTGCGGGTCCAGGCCTCCGCGCAGCCTGCCGAACAGGTCGATGACCTCGCCCCCGGACAGATTGCGCCACAGCGTCACGTCACCGGGCACATAGGCGATACGGCGGTGGATCTCCACGGCGTCCGTCCACGGGTCCCGGCCGAGCACCTGGGCGGCGCCGGCGTCGGCGCGCAGCATGCCGAGCAGGACGCGGATGGTGGTGGACTTCCCGGAGCCGTTGGGCCCGAGGAAGCCGTGGACCTCGCCGGTCTCGACGCTCAGGTCGAGACCGTCCAGCGCGTGGGTCCGGCCGAACGACTTGTGCAGTCCGGACACGGTGATGGCCTTCGTCATGCTCCGGAACGTACGCTTCTTTCAGAAATTTGTGAAGTTAAGGAACCGTATAAATCGAGGGTTAGACTCGATCCGAGGCAGCCACGGCGTGTGAGCAGGGGAGATGGTCGGAGCATGGCGGAGGCGAGCGGGACGGCCCGGGACCCGGAGGCGGTCTCACGCTTCGTGGAGCACTTCGCGGCCCAGCTGGTCGAGGCCGGCCTGGCCCGTATGCCGGCCCGCGTCTTCGCGGCCCTGCTCGCCTCCGACGCCGGCGTCCTGACCTCCGCCGAACTCGGCGAACAGCTCAAGATCTCCCCGGCCGCGGTCTCCGGCGCGGTGCGCTACCTCTCCCAGGTCCACATGGTGTCCCGCGAACGCGAGCCCGGCTCCCGCCGCGAGCGCTACCGGGTCCACGGCGACCAGTGGTACGAGGCCCTCACCAACCGCGAGGCCATCATCAAACGCTGGGAGGACGCCCTCCGCGAAGGCGTCACCAGCCTGGGCGCGCACACCCCGGCGGGCCGCCGTCTGGAGGAGACGCTCGCCTTCTTCGAGTTCGTCGAGAAGGAGGTCGAGACGATGATGGACCGCTGGCGGGCGCATCGGGAGAAGCGGTTCGGGCGGGGGTGACACACGGCCGCGGCTACCGCACCGGCACCGTGAGCCCCCAGGCGCCCTCCCGTACCACCCACGTCCGGGTCCCCACCGGGCCCGACACCACCGCGTCCGCGCGGTAGCGGAAGTGGGCGCCCGACACCGTCACCGTGCGGGCCCGGGCCAGCAGGGGGGACGCCTCCGCGCCGACCGACGCCGGGCGTACCTCCACCCGGGCCGTTCCGGAAGTGTCCGGGACGACCGAGACGCACTCCACGGGCTGGCCCAGATCGACGAGCGTGGCCCCGTCCACCTCCACCCGCAGCCGCGCCGGCCCCGCCTCGGGAGCGGAGACGGAACCGGACGGCCTGGCCGGCACCAGCGTCCGTACGAGCGACCGGCACGTCCGCAGCCACGGATGCCCCGCCTCACCGCCCGCCTCCGGCATCCCCGCCGGGCCCCCGAGCGGCGGGATGCGCAGCGCGCCCAGCACCACCCCGTCGCTGTCGTCGACCAGCAGATCCATCCGCCGCTCCGCCCCGTCCAGCACGGCCCGCGCCGCCGCCACCGCCCCCGCCGGCACCCCCAGCGACCGGGCGAGGGAGACCGCACTCCCCACCGGCACCAGCGACAGCGCGCAGCCGGCCAGCTCCCGCTGCCGGTGCAGCAGCGTCACCGCCCGCACCAGCGCACGGTCGTCGCCGACCACCACCGGCCGCCGCGACCCGCGCCGCGCCAGCGCCCGCGCGAACTCCTCCGCACTGTCCGGCAGACACACCTTCGTCCCCGCCGCACCCGCGCCGAGCACGTCTTTCGCGATGCGGACGGACTCCCCGTCCGTCCGCCGGGCGACCGGATCGATGACCACCAGGAGCTGATCGGACGTAGCGGATGAGGTCCTGGAAGTCGCCACCTCGGCCATGCCTCGCTTCCTCGGGTAGCATCTTTGTGCAAGAGCCCCTTGCGCTGTTGCGCCAGGGGCTTCGTCTATTCCGGGGCATCCGGTCCGACGGTTGGCGGCCAACGGTGGTCGTCGCGGTGCACGCGGCGGAGAATCTCCGTGTGCGCCCTGACCTTGGACATGCCCCGCCCGGAAGGGGTGTACGCGCGTGCCCGCACTTGTGCTGCTCGGTGCTCAGTGGGGTGACGAAGGCAAGGGAAAGGCGACGGACCTGCTCGGTGGCTCCGTCGACTATGTGGTGCGCTACCAAGGCGGCAACAACGCCGGCCACACGGTAGTCGTGGGCGACCAGAAGTACGCCCTCCACCTGCTCCCTTCCGGAATCCTGTCCCCCGGCTGCACGCCGGTCATCGGCAACGGCGTCGTCGTCGACCCGTCGGTCCTGCTCTCCGAGCTGAGCGGTCTGAACGAGCGCGGCGTCGACACGTCGAAGCTCCTGCTCAGCGGAAACGCTCACATCATCACGCCGTACAACGTGACGGTGGACAAGGTCACGGAGCGCTTCCTCGGCAAGCGCAAGATCGGGACCACGGGCCGGGGCATCGGCCCGACCTACGCCGACAAGATCAACCGCGTCGGCATCCGCGTCCAGGACCTGTACGACGAGTCGATCCTCACCCAGAAGGTGGAGGCGGCCCTCGACGCCAAGAACCAGATGCTCACCAAGCTCTACAACCGGCGCGCGATCGCCGTGGAGCAGGTGGTCGAGGAACTGCTGGGCTACGCCGACAAGCTCGCCCCGTACGTCTCCGACACGGTGCTGGTGCTCAACGAGGCGCTGGAGCAGGACAAGGTGGTCCTCTTCGAGGGCGGCCAGGGCACGCTCCTCGACATCGACCACGGCACGTACCCCTTCGTCACCTCCTCCAACCCGACCGCGGGCGGCGCCTGCACGGGCGCGGGCGTGGGCCCGACGAAGATCAGCCGGGTCATCGGCATCCTCAAGGCGTACACGACCCGCGTCGGCGCCGGCCCGTTCCCGACCGAGCTGTTCGACGAGGACGGCGAGGCGCTGCGCCGCATCGGCGGCGAGCGCGGTGTCACCACCGGCCGCGACCGCCGCTGCGGCTGGTTCGACGCGGTGATCGCCCGCTACGCCACCCGCGTCAACGGCCTCACCGACTTCTTCCTCACCAAGCTCGACGTCCTCACCGGCTGGGAACAGATCCCGGTCTGCGTGGCGTACGAGATCGACGGCCGGCGCGTCGAGGAACTCCCGTACTCGCAGACGGACTTCCACCACGCGAAGCCGGTCTACGAGATGCTCCCGGGCTGGAGCGAGGACATCAGCAAGGCGAAGTCCTTCTCCGACCTCCCGAAGAACGCCCAGGCGTACGTCAAGGCCCTGGAGGAGATGTCCGGCGCCCCGATCTCCGCGATCGGCGTGGGTCCGGGCCGCACCGAGACGATCGAGATCAACTCGTTCCTGTAGTACGGCGAACCGTCCGCCGGCGCCCCGCACGGGCGCCGGCGGACGGCGGACCCGCGCTCCTGGACGCCGAGGAGCCGCGGAAGGGGCTTCTCGTGCCGCGGTGGGCCTCAGCTGAAGACGATCATCGAGCCCTGGGCCAGGCTCCGGGTCGCCGCCGCGTGCAGGCCGAGCCAGACGTGGCGCTCGCGGGCGAAGGGGCTGGGGTCGTAGGGGGCGGGGACGGCCGGTTCCTCGAGTTCGGTCGGGCCGTGCGGGGGTTCCGGCGCGGCCGGGGGGTTCGCCGGGTCGATGCCGATGGACGGGGCCACCAGCTCCAGCTCCCGGAGCAGGGCGTGGGAGGAGCCCAACGGGCCGCCGCCCGCCAGGAGTTCGTCGTTGGCGAGGGGGTGGGGGAAGTCGACGGGAACGTACGCGCCCGCGTGGTCGTAGTGCCACACCAAATGGGCCTGCTGGGCCGTCGTCTCGAACATCTCCAGCAACTGCTCGTAGTCGCCGCCCAGTTCGTCCACCGGCGTGACCGGCAGCCCGCACACCTGGAGCAGATACACCCGCCGCAGGAAGTGCAGCGCGTCGTAGTCGAAACCCGCGACCGGAGCCACCTCGCCGGTCAGTCCCGGCATGTACTGGTACACCGGCACCGGCGGCAGACCGGCCTCGGCGAGCACCCCGTTGTACTGCGCGAGTTCCTCGGCGAACGGATTGTCGGGCGTATGGCACAACACGTCGACGAGCGGTACCAGCCACAGGTCACAGGCCAAAGAGAGCTCCTCACACAGCACGGTCGTCGTGAAGTCGGTCGTGGTCAGGAAAGCGTATCGGCGCCCGGCGCGGGCGGCTCCCCCCGTGCCGGTCCCTTACCCACACCGCCGCCCGTCAGCCCTCCACGAGGGAGAGCCAGTCCGCGTTGTACGACTCGGCGATCGCACGCGCCGTATCGATGTCGCGGCGCGACAGCGCGTCGACCAGATCGGTGTGCCGGTCCCACAGCCGGCCCCGCGGATCGGGCAGCCGCCGCAGATGCTGCACCACACACACCCAGGTCTGGACGCGCAACCGGTGCAGGAAGTCGGTGAGATACGGGTTGCCGAACACGGCCCCGAGTTCGCGCCAGAACCGCAGGTCGTAGCCGATGAGGACGGTGACCTCACCGGCGAGGGCCGCACGCTGGGCCTCCTCGCCGCGTCTGCGCACCCCGGCGAGGGCGGCGGCGACGCGCGGCTCGTCCGGCCTCAGCTGCGCCAGGTGTCCGGCGGTCAGCGCCTGGAACATCCCGTCGGTCACCAGGGTGCGGGCCTCGATCATGCCCCGGAAGTCGTCGGCGTCGTACGCGTGCACCCGGAAACCCCGGTGCTGGTCGGCGTCGAGCAGCCCCTGCGCCGACAGGTCGACCAGCGCCTCCCGGACCGGGGTCGCGGAGACGCCGTACTGGTCGGCGATCTCCTTCACGGTGAACTCCTGCCCCGGCTGGAGCCGCCCGGCCAGCACCTCGTCACGGAGCGCGTCCGCGATCTGCTGCCGCAGGGTGCTGCGGGTCACGGCGCCGTTGCCACTGAAGCCGGGCATGGTCGGGGCGTCTCCCTCGTCGCGTTCGAGTGACGTGTGCACGGATGTGTACGGGCACGACACCTTACGCGTTCGAATGCACCCCGACGGGTTCGAAAGGGTGCGCGGGGAAAGCCCCGCGCACCCTTCCCCGCCGCTACTCCACGTAGCCGTCCGCCACCGACAGCGCCGCGTCCAGCGCCGCCAGGCCCTCCTTCAGCTCCGCCTCGCTCGCGTTGCACGGCGGCACCACATGCGTACGGTTCATGTTCACGAAGGGCCAGATCCCGGCCTCCTTCGCGGCGCCGGCGAAGGCCGCCATCGGGGCGTTCGCCTCCCCGGCCGCGTTGTACGGCACCAGCGGCTCCCGCGTCTCCCGGTTCCGCACCAGCTCCAGCGCCCAGAACATGCCGGTGCCGCGCACCTCGCCCACGCTCGGGTGCCGCTCCGCCAGTTCCCGCAGACCGGGTCCGACGACGGACGCGCCGAGCGTCGCCGCGTTCTCGACGATCCCCTCCTCCGCCATCACCCCGATCGTCGCGACGGCGGCGGCGCAGGCGAGCGGGTGCCCCGAGTACGTCAGCCCGCCCGGGTACGGCCGCTTCGCGAACGTCTGTGCGATGGCCGCGGAGATGGCGACACCGCCCAGCGGCACATACCCGGAGTTCACACCCTTCGCGAAGGTCATCAGGTCCGGGACGACGTCGTACAGATCCGCCGCGAACCATGTCCCGGTCCGCCCGAACCCGGCCATGACCTCGTCCAGGACGAAGACGATGCCGTGCCGGTCGCACAGCTCGCGCACCCCGGCGAGGTAACCGGGGGGCGGCGGCATGATGCCCGCCGTGCCCGGGATCGTCTCCAGGACGATCGCGGCGACGGTCCCCGGCCCCTCGAAGGCGATCGTCGTCTCCAGGTGCTCCAGCGCCCGCGCGCACTCCTGCTCCTCCGTCTCCGCGTAGAAGCGGGAGCGGTACAGGAACGGCGCCCAGAAGTGCACGACACCGGCGGTGCCGGTGTCGGAGGCCCAGCGGCGCGGGTCACCGGTGACGTTGACCGCCTGCTGGGTGCCGCCGTGGTACGAGCGGTAGGCGGAGAGCACCTTGGGGCGGCCGGTGTGCAGCCGCGCCATCCGGACGGCGTGCTCCACCGCGTCGGCCCCGCCGTTGGTGAAGAAGATCTTGTCCAGGTCGCCGGGGGTCCGCTCGGCGATCAGCCGTGCCGCCTCCGACCGCGCCTGGACCGCGAACGCGGGCGCGAACGTCGTCATCCGCGCCGCCTGCTCCTGGATCGCGGCGACCACCCTCGGATGCTGGTAGCCGATGTTCGCGTACACCAGCCCGCTGGTGAAGTCGAGATAGCGCCGGCCGTCGTGGTCCCAGAAGTACGACCCCTCCGCTCCGGCGACGGCGAGCGGGTCGATGAGCTCCTGGGCGGACCAGGAGTGGAACACGTGCGCACGGTCGGCGGCCTTGACGGCGGCTCCGGCCTCGGGGTTCGGCTGAGGGGTCATGCCGCCGAGGGTAGGCGGGGCCGGTCCGTCCACGACATCGGCGGCCTGTCTGCGGTGGGGGACTTTCCGCGACAGGGTGTCGACAGGAGACGGACGCGTCCCCGGCCCCCTGTTACGGAACCGTAGGGGTCGCCCAGCTCATCGGTTACCGGCCCCGCACTATCCTCGGGATGTTGCTCATTGGGGGGAGGCGGCGCGGCGATGGACAAGCTCGGGCCGGGGGATCCGCGGGAGATCGGCGCGTACCGGCTGCTGGCGCGGCTCGGGGCCGGCGGCATGGGACAGGTCTATCTCGCCCGCTCCGACCGGGGGCGCACCGTCGCCGTGAAACTGGTCCGCGGGGAACTGGCCCGGCAGGAGGAGTTCCGGGCACGCTTCCGTCAGGAGGTGCGGTCCGCGCGGCAGGTCGGCGGCGACTGGACGGCGCCGGTGCTGGACGCGGACACGGAGGCGCCCGTGCCGTGGGTGGCCACCGGGTACGTCGCCGGGCCCAGCCTCCAGCAGGTCGTCGGGCACGATCACGGGGCCCTGCCCGAGCGTTCGGTACGCATCCTCGCCGCCGGTCTCGCGCACGCGCTGAAGGACATCCACGCCGCCGGGATCATCCACCGCGACCTCAAACCGTCCAACGTGCTCGTCACCATCGACGGCCCTCGCGTCATCGACTTCGGGATCGCGCGGGCGCTGGAGACGGTCACCGACGGCGGCCTCACCCGCACCGGCGCGCTCGTCGGCTCGCCCGGCTTCATGGCGCCCGAGCAGGTGCGCGGCGACCGCATCACACCGGCCTGCGACGTGTTCTGCCTCGGCTCGGTGCTCGCGTACGCCGCCACCGGCACGTACCCGTTCGGCACCGCCAACAGCGGTGTGCACGCGCTGATGTTCCGCATCGCCCAGGAGGAACCCGACCTGGAGCGGGTGCCCGAGGGGCTCGCCGATCTCGTACGCGACTGTCTGCGCAAGGACCCGGCGGCGCGGCCCACGCTGAACCAGGTACTGCAGCGCACCGGCGCCGACGACACGGTGGCCGGCGGCCGCTCCCGCGACCCCTGGCTGCCGAGCGCCCTGGTCGCCCAGCTGGGCCGCCACGCGGTCCGCCTCCTGGACGCGGAGGACCCGGCGCCGGCCACCCCGGCGGCCGGCCGGCCGGGCGGCCCTCCGGCATCGGCACCGCAGTCGCCCGCGGGGCATCAGGTTCCGCCCGGTTCGGGGCACCCCGGGGTGCCCGCGCAGGGCGGTCCCGCCGGGCCGGACGCTTCCGCCGTACCGGCGGCCGGTCAGCCGGGTGGGCCTCCCGCTTCGGCGCCGGGCGCCGGTCAGCAGACGCCCGGCGTGCCCGCCACCGGGGATCAGGCTCCGCCCGGCCCGGCGTACCCCGGTGCGCCCCCGCAGGGCGGTGCCGCCGGTGGGATGCCCGCCGGGCACCCCGGCGGTCCCGCCGCCGTAGTGCCCGGCCCGGCGTACCCCGGCACCCCCGCCGCAGGTCACCCCGCCGTCACCCCCGAGCACGCCCGCGCCACCGACGACTCCGCCGTACCACCCCCGCCCCCGCCCGGGGTGAACCATCTGCCCACCCTCGTGGCAGGTCAGGGCGCCCCCGTCCCCGCCCCGGCGCCGGGACCGTACGGGCACCCCCAGCAGCCCGCGTACGGCTACCCGTACAGCGGCGGCCACGGCCCCGGGCAGACCCCGCCGTACGGACCGCCGCCGTACCTGCCCGCGGCGCCCGCGCCGCGCCGGGACAGCCGTTCCACCGTGCTGCTCGTGGTGATCGCCCTGGTCGTCGCGCTCGCCGCCGGCGGCACCGTGTACGCCCTGATGAGCGGCGGCGACACCGGCCACCGGGCCGGCGGCGATCCGACCACTCCGCCCCCGACATCCGCCGGCGCGACCCAGGGCGCCGCCTCCGACGACCCGTCCCCGACGCGACAGCCCAGCACCTCCGCGCCCGCCGACGGCACCGTCCCCGCCGACTACCTGGGCAGCTGGTCCACCACCATCGACAACGCGAGCGGCGAGCACACCCGCACCCTGACCATCCAGCAGGGCGAGGTCGGCGACACCGTGATGTCCCTCGTCGCCGACGGGCCCGCCGGCAGCGGCACCTACCACTGTGTCTTCGAGGCCCGCCTCACCGCCGACCCCGGCTCCGGCGGCCGGCTGGAGCTCGGCCCGTCGTCCGTCACCGTCGGCGAGCCGCGCAGCGCCTGCACCCCGGGCGCCGCCAGCACGATCACCCTGCTCTCCGGCGACTCCCTCCAGCGCGTCAACACCGGCACCGGCGAACAGCTCACCTACACACGCGGCTGAACGTCCGAACTCCCGCCGACGAGCGGCACCGCGGCCGGTTCGACGTCCGGATACGGGAGGGACCTCGCGGCGCCGCTCAGCGGGGCTCGGGCGGGCGCTGGCGGGGCATGTTGGGGCGGGCAGGTCCGTGCGGGGCCGGGAAGCGGCCCGGTGGGAGGGCGGTCTCCGGGCGTCCCGCCCCCGCCACCGCCGTCAGCACGCCCAGCGGCGCGCCGCCCGCGCGGAACTCCACCATCCAGTCCGCCGTCTCGACCCGTACCAGCTCGGTGACGTCCTCCGAGAACCGCCGCAGCACCGACAGACACCGCTCGGCCGCCTCGCTCGCCGTGCCGTCCGCCGGGCCGAGGACCTCGCGCACGCACTCCGACGCCCAGTCGAACTGGAACGCCCGCAGCCGCCGCTGCACCGCCTGCGCCGTCGCCATGTCCCGCATCCAGCCGGACGTCGTCCCGAAGAACCGGTCCCCGGCCACACAGGCCACCCCGAGCAGCAGCGCCAGATAGCCCCAGGGCGCGCACCCGTCGGCCACCCTCGCCAGATCGAGCAGCGGCAGCGCGGCCCCGGTCAGCGCGCCCGCGGCCGTCCCGGCGCGCAGCGCCCACGCGCACCGCCGCTTCCACGCCCGCTCCGCGAGATACCAGGCGGCCGTGTCCAGCGCCCCGCGCTCCACCCACCGGTACAGCTCGTCCAGCCGGACCGCCGGTTCGCCCCAGTCCCCGAGCGGGAACTCCCGCCCCTCCAGGTCGCCCGGCCGGGGCCCGGCCGCCCCCTTGCCCCGCCCGTCATGAGGCCGACCCTCGGGCTGCATCTCCGGCTGACCCACCCGGTATCTCCCTACTGACCCCTGCTGACTCCGGCTACCGTCCGTGCGTAAAGTGTGACGCCAGGTACTCGCGCGCCTGACCCTTCCTACCGCCCAACGGGTGGCGGCGCCGGGGGTTCGGGCTCTTTTTCGCCCGGAAGATGGCCGTGATCAGGTATAGGGCCCCGGGGGTGACTCACTCGAAAGAGTGCCGGGGCGACGGCTCCCGCGACCACGTAGGCTCGTGCCGAACGGTAAAACCCTTACCGACGGACCGACCAAGGAGCCCAATCGTGATCCCCGGTGGTGGCCAGCCGAACATGCAGCAGCTCCTCCAGCAGGCCCAGAAGATGCAGCAGGACCTGGCCAAGGCGCAGGAGGAGCTGGCGAGGACCGAGGTCGACGGGCAGTCGGGAGGCGGCCTGGTGAAGGCCACCGTGACCGGCTCCGGCGAGCTGCGCGGCCTCGTGATCGACCCGAAGGCGGTGGACCCGGAGGACACCGAGACCCTCGCCGACCTGATCGTCGCGGCGGTCCAGGCGGCCAACGAGAACGCGCAGAACCTCCAGCAGCAGAAGCTCGGCCCGCTGGCCCAGGGGCTGGGTGGCGGCGGCGGGATCCCCGGTCTCCCGTTCTGACCTTTCCGGCCTTTCTAAGAAGGCCCGCGGGCCTCTACGGTACGTACTGAAGGAACACCAGGAAGGGACGGCAGTCCGTTGTACGAAGGCGTGGTCCAGGACCTCATCGACGAGCTGGGGCGGCTGCCCGGCGTCGGTCCCAAGAGCGCGCAGCGGATCGCCTTCCACATCCTCCAGGCGGAACCGACGGACGTGCGGCGTCTGGCGCACGCGCTGACGGAGGTCAAGGCGAAGGTCCGCTTCTGCGCGACCTGCGGGAACGTGGCGCAGGAGGAGCGGTGCAACATCTGCCGCGACACCCGCCGCGACCCGGCCGTCATCTGTGTGGTGGAGGAGCCCAAGGACGTGGTCGCCGTCGAGCGCACCCGTGAGTTCCGGGGCCGTTACCACGTCCTGGGCGGCGCGATCAGCCCCATCGACGGAGTGGGCCCCGACGATCTGCGGATACGGGAGCTTCTCGCACGGCTGGCCGACGGCACGGTCACGGAGCTGATCCTGGCCACGGACCCGAATCTGGAAGGCGAGGCCACGGCGACGTACCTCGCCCGCATGATCAAGCCCATGGGCCTGAAGGTCACCCGCCTGGCCAGCGGCCTCCCGGTGGGCGGCGACCTGGAATACGCGGACGAGGTGACCCTCGGCCGCGCCTTCGAGGGGAGACGACTCCTAGATGTCTGATGCCACGCTGCACGCGACGAACCAGAACCCGGACGACTTCGCGGTCCAGATCGCGGATCAGATCGAGAGCTTCCTGGTCGCCGTCACGGAGGTGGCGAAGGGCGACGAGCCGGACTCGGCGGTCCCCTTCCTCCTCCTGGAGGTCTCCCAGCTCCTCCTGGCCGGCGGCCGCCTGGGCGCGCACGAGGACATCGTCCCGGACGAGCGCTACGAGCCCGACATGGGCCCGGAGGCCGACGTGGACGAACTCCGCGAGAACCTGGCCCGGATGCTCGAACCGATCGACGTCTACTCCGAGGTCTTCGACCCGTACGAGCTCCGCAAGGCCCCGGTGCCGGCGCGTATCTCCGACGATCTCACCGATGTCATCACCGACCTCCGCCACGGCATGGCGCACTACCGGGCCGGCCGCACCACGGAGGCCCTGTGGTGGTGGCAGTTCTCCTACTTCTCCAACTGGGGCTCCACCGCGTCCGCGGCGTTGCGCGCCCTCCAGTCCGTCGTGGCGCACGTGCGTCTGAACCAGCCCCTGGCGGAACTGGACGGCCTCGACACCGACCAGGGCATGGGCGACGACACCCTGGAGTTCGAGGCGGGCCAGGTCATGGCGGAGGAGATCGGGCAGCCGCTGGGCGTCCGCCCGGTCACGTAGCCGCCGCGGGCAGGGACGCGGCGCCGTTCCGCCGCGTACGGCGACGCCGCGAACCGGGTCCGTGTGTGACGCGGGGCACTTTTCCGCGTGGTCCGCGCCGGGATGGGCATGAGCCCCCTGCACGGGCGCCGGGAGTCTCATCATGCGATATCGCGGAGGGGTTTTTCGGGCGCTCGATAGACTGAGCCGACCGCAGCGCACACCTATGTGGGCGGACTGTGGAAAACGACGGACTGAGCGAGGAGCGCACGTGGGCCTTGTCGTGCAGAAGTACGGAGGCTCCTCCGTAGCCGATGCCGAAGGCATCAAGCGCGTCGCCAAGAGAATCGTGGAAGCCAAGAAGAACGGCCACCAGGTGGTCGCCGTGGTTTCCGCGATGGGCGACACGACGGACGAGCTGATCGATCTCGCCGAGCAGGTTTCCCCGATCCCTGCCGGGCGGGAGCTCGACATGCTGCTGACCGCCGGAGAGCGGATCTCCATGGCCCTGCTGGCCATGGCGATCAAGAACCTGGGCCACAACGCCCAGAGCTTCACCGGCAGCCAGGCAGGTGTCATCACCGACTCGGTCCACAACAAAGCCCGCATCATCGATGTCACGCCGGGCCGGATCAAGACCTCGGTCGACGAGGGCAACATCGCCATCGTCGCCGGGTTCCAGGGCGTCAGCCAGGACTCCAAGGACATCACCACGCTCGGCCGCGGCGGCTCCGACACCACGGCCGTCGCCCTCGCCGCCGCGCTCGACGCCGAGGTGTGCGAGATCTACACGGACGTCGACGGTGTGTTCACCGCCGACCCGCGTGTGGTGAGCAGGGCCCGGAAGATCGACTGGATCGCGTTCGAGGACATGCTCGAACTCGCGGCCTCCGGTTCCAAGGTGCTGCTCCACCGCTGTGTGGAGTACGCCCGCCGGTACAACATCCCGATCCACGTCCGCTCGTCCTTCAGTGGACTGCAGGGCACGTGGGTCAGCAGTGCGCCGAGGAAGCAAGGGGACAAGCAGGTGGAGCAGGCTCTCATCTCCGGTGTCGCACACGACACCTCCGAGGCCAAGGTCACGGTCGTCGGCGTGCCCGACAAGCCCGGCGAGGCCGCCTCGATCTTCCGCACGATCGCCAACGCCGAGATCAACATCGACATGGTCGTGCAGAACGTGTCCGCCGCCTCCACGGGACTGACGGACATCTCCTTCACCCTCCCGAAGACCGAGGGCCGCAGGGCCATCGACGCCCTGGAGAAGAACAAGGGCACCATCGGCTTCGACTCCCTGCGCTACGACGACCAGATCGGCAAGATCTCCCTGGTCGGCGCCGGTATGAAGACCAACCCGGGCGTCACCGCCGACTTCTTCACCGCGCTCAGCGACGCAGGTGTGAACATCGAGCTCATCTCGACCTCCGAGATCCGTATCTCGGTCGTCACCCGCAAGGACGACGTGCCGGAGGCCGTCCGCGCCGTGCACTCGGCGTTCGGACTGGACTCCGACAGCGACGAGGCCGTGATCTACGGGGGCACCGGCCGCTGATGGCCGAGTCCGTACGACCCGGGCGTTCCGGGCGGCCGACACTCGCGGTCGTGGGGGCGACCGGAGCCGTCGGCACGGTCATGCTGCAGATCCTGTCCCAGCGTGCGGACGTCTGGGGCGAGATCCGACTGATCGCCTCCCCGCGCTCGGCCGGCCGCAAGCTGGCCGTGCGCGGCGAGGAGGTCGAGGTCGTGGCGCTCACCGAGGAGGCCTTCGACGGCGTCGACGTCGCGCTGTTCGACGTACCCGACGAGGTCTCCGCGCAGTGGGCGCCGGTCGCCGCCGCGCGGGGCGCGGTGGTCGTCGACAACTCGGGCGCGTTCCGGATGGACCCGGACGTGCCGCTCGTCGTCCCCGAGGTCAACCCGCACGCCGTACGCAGGCGCCCGAGCGGGATCGTCGCCAACCCGAACTGCACCACCCTGTCGATGATCGTCGCGCTGGGCGCGCTGCACGCCGAGTTCGGCCTGCGCGAGCTCGTCGTCTCGTCGTACCAGGCGGTCAGCGGCGCCGGGCACGCGGGCGTGCGCGCCCTGCGCGAACAGCTGTCCCTGGTGGCCGGTACGGAACTGGGGACGCACCCCGGTGACGTACGGCGGGCCGTGGGCGACAACACCGGGCCGTTCCCGGAGCCGGTCGCGCTGAACGTCGTGCCGTGGGCCGGTTCGCTGCGCGAGGACGGCTGGTCGTCGGAGGAGATGAAGGTGCGGGACGAGACCCGCAAGATCCTCGGCCTGCCCTCCCTGCCCGTGGCGGTCACCTGCGTACGCGTCCCGGTGGTCACCACGCACTCCCTCACCGTGCACGCCAGCTTCGAGGGCGAGGTCACCGTCGACGGGGCGCGCGAGATCCTGGCCACGGCGCCCGGAGTGGTCCTGTTCGACAACCCGGCCGCGGGGGAGTTCCCCACCCCCGCCGACGTCGTGGGCACCGATCCGACCTGGGTCGGGCGGGTCCGGCGGGCCCTCGACGACCCGACCGCGCTGGAGCTCTTCGTGTGCGGGGACAACCTGCGCAAGGGAGCGGCGCTCAACACCGCGCAGATCGCCGAACTGGTGGCGGTTGAACAGTGAAAAGTTCTGGATCGCACAGGATTCGTTTGTAGGATCTGTGTGAGTGCTGTGAGCGCCGGATCATGGGCCGGATCGGGGGCCCGAGCCCTTGATCAGGCCGTTCCGGCGACAGAGGATGTAACAGGGCCCGTACGGGCCTGGACGAGAGCCTGCACAAGGATTCACCTCCCCGTTCTCCGCAACCGCGCGGAGGGCGGGGAGCGTCTTTGCGTTCACCCCTATCGGGTGGCGTGGGGACGCTGCTCTCCGGACGTGGGGACGGCCGGAACCGGGCGTGGGGACGCCCGTTCATATGGGACACAGGGGAAGAGCGGGACACATGAGGGCATTTGGCATGCTGTCGGTGGTACTGCCCGAGGGCGGACGGCCGCTCGCGCCGGCCGCAGCAAAAGTGACGCCCGGCGCGTACAACCCTTACGAGGGGAAGCGTGTCCAACTGGCGTGGCAGAGGTACTCGACTTCACAGCGCCGCGCGGCACGGCCCTACGGCCGCCCCGTCAGGCCCGCCGACCCCGCATGTCCGGCGCGTCCGGCGGCGGCATGCCGGTGATCGCGCCCATGCCCGCAGCGCGCCCCACCCGCATACCCGGCCAGCGTGACGGCACCGACGACGCCGTGGCGGCCGGGACCACCGTCGACCATCTCACCGAGACCTACCGGGCGCACTACCGCTCGCTGCTGGGCCTCGCCGCGCTCCTCCTCGACGACACCGCCTCCTGCGAGGACGTCGTCCAGGAGGCGTTCATCCGGGTCCACTCGGCCCGCAAACGCGTCCGGGACCCCGAGAAGACCCTGGCCTATCTGCGTCAGACGGTCGTCAACCTGTCCCGTTCCGCGCTGCGCCGCCGCATCCTCGGCCTGAAGCTGCTCTCCAAGCCCATGCCCGACATGGCGAGCGCCGAGGAGGGCGCCTACGACCAGTTGGAGCGCGACTCCCTGATCAAGGCGATGAAGGGGCTGCAGCGCCGTCAGCGCGAGGTGCTGGTGCTGCGCTACTTCGCGGACATGACGGAGGCGCAGGTCGCCGAGACCCTCGGCATCTCGCTCGGCTCGGTGAAGGCGTACGGCTCACGCGGCATCGCGGCGCTACGGCTGGCCATGGGGGCCCCGGCATGAGCGACGCCGAGAACGCACGCCGCGAGGAACCCGCCCCGGACCCTCAAAAGCCCCGGACCACCTCCGCCACGCGGGGATCCGAGGACGCGGCGGCGTCCGGGGGCCCGCCCGAGCCCGGGGACGCGCCCGCCTCCGGTGAGGCCCCCGCGTCCGGTGACTCGGCGTCGTCCGGGGACGAATCCGCCGCCGGGGACGCACGCGCGTCCGGGAGCGTCCGTGCGTTCGGGGGCGCGGCGGCGGTCGGGGACGGGCACAAGCTGAAGCACACGCACGCTGGGAACGGAACTGTGAACGACGGCCTGGACGAACAGGGCTCCGAGGGGCTCGACGCGGACGAGCTGGCACTGCGCGCCATGCTGCGCCAGGCGGTCCAGGAGGTGGAGCCGGACGACGGCACCCTCGACTATCTGCGCCGGGCCGTCCCCGTCCGCCGGGCCCGCAAGCGCCAGGCCCTCGTCGGCATGGCGGCCGCCGCCCTGTTCCTCGGCACCGCCGTGCCCGCCCTCGTCCATGTCTCGGGCACATCGAGCTCCGACGCCAACCCCTCCACGGTCGGCCACGCCTCGCAGGCGCAGGGCGGCACCGGTCAGGGCAAGGACAAGGACAACGGCGAGAGCACCGCGGGCGGTGCCTCCGACGAGGTCGAGGGCACCGACAAGGGCGACACCGGCGACAAGGGGAAGCCCGGCGAGTCCAACGGATCCGGCGCGGGCACGACGGAGGGGAGCGGCTCCTCGTCCAGCCTCTCCGCCGACACCCCGGCCTGCACCGCCGCCCAACTGGGCCCGGCGTCCGCGTCCCTCGCCGCCCCCGACACCACGGGCGCGGTCTACGGCTCCTTCCGGGTCGCCAACGTCTCCGTCGAGAGCTGCACGGTCGAGTCCGCCGGCCTCATGGCCCCGGCCCCGCAGGGCGTGGCCGACGCCACCAAGGTGACCTCGGCACGGCATGTGGCGGGCGACGCGGCGGCCGGACTGCCCGACCCCTCCCTCGAGTCGATGACGCTGGTGCTCAAGCCGGGTGCGGCGTACGAGGTGAAGTTCGCCTGGGTGCCCTCCGAGCCGTGCGCCCCTCCGGGCGACACCACGGGCGGCGGCTCCGGCGGCCCCTCGACCGACCCGACACCCACCGGCGACCCGACCACGACGGCCGGGACGTCCACGGGCACCGACAGCGGTACGACCACCCAGCTGGTCAGGGCGGACGGCGGCCCGGCCGACGGCAGCGTGGCCATCACGTACACGCCGCCCACGGGTTCGGGCTCGGCCACCACGACGGTGAGCAACGCGTGCGCGGGCACGGTGTACTTCACGGGGCTGCTGACGGCGGTGTGACCGGGGCGGCGGCGGTGTGCCGGGCGGGGTCGCGCCCCGCCCGTCCGGGTCGGACCGGTCAGACGGCCGACGGGCTCGACCGCTCCGGCTCGGGCCGCTCGTCCCCCTCCGGGACCAGACCCAGTTCCGCGTCGCGGGCGAGCTCCAGCTCACGGCGGAACAGACGGAACCACATGAAGATCACGAAGCCGACGAAGGCGAACCACTCCGCGGTGTAGCCGAGGTTCTGGAACGCCTTCAGGTCCAGTCCGGTGCCGCCGGGCGCGGTCGCGGGGACCGCCTTCATACCGGAGTCGCCGTTGTTGAGGGTGACCCAGGCGTCGTAGACGTCGTACTCCACGAGGTTCACCAGGGACGCCGAGCTGATCGCCGCCGTCTGCCCGGCCGGCAGGCCGCCGCGGGCGCTGACGCCGTTGCTGCCCGGGGTCTCGGACGCCTGGAGCGCGCCGGTGACGGTGACCTCACCGGTGGGCGCCGGCGGCACCTCGGCAGGGTCGGGGTCGCCGGGCAGCCAGCCCCGTACGACGGGCAGCGCGCGGCCGGCGTCGGTGTGCAGCAGGGTGAGGACGTAGTAGCCGTCCTTGCCGTCCAGTTGACGGTCCGGCACCAGGAGCTGGGTGTCGTACCGGCCGGTCGCGGTGGCCTGCTTGCCGGAGGTGGCCTTGGTCACGGGCAGCAGGCCGTCCAGCGGGCCGGCCTCCTCCCGCTTGTCCGAGGCGACCCGCGCCTCGGCGTCGCGGTGGTCGTCGACCCGGTCCTCGAACCGGCCCAGCTGCCAGGACCCCATGAAGATGCAGAAGGGGATGGCGAGCAGCAGGAAGACGTTGATCCCCCACCAGCGGGGCGTCAGCAGAAACCGGTACACGCCTTCAACGGTACGGGCCCGCGCCTGGTTCCCGTCCCGCGGGGTCGCCGTGTGGGTGCCGTGCGGGGAGGTCCGGCCGGTGAAAGATCGGGAAGAAGTTGTCCACAGGCTGGGGACCTCGGCGGCGCGATGCCCCCGGGGACGGGCAGTATGGGGTCATGACTGAGAGCAACGGGTCCGACGCGCCGGACCGGGCGGACCACCAGACCGAGCGAGTGGCACAGGGCGCGGGCATGCCCGACTGGGAGAAGCGTTTCCGGGCGCCCAGGGTGTCCCTGCCCGACTGGGCGGAGGACGCCCCCGACCGCTCCCTGTTCGTGTCGAACGCGACGGGGACGTACGAGCTGTACGCCTGGGACCGGGCGAGCGGCGAGCAGCGGCAGGTGACACACCGGCCCAACGGCACGACGGACGGGGTGCTCTCGCCGGACGGCGAGTGGATCTGGTGGTTCGACGACAAGGACGGCGACGAGTTCGGCGTCTGGCGCCGGCAGCCGTTCGCGGGCGGTGAGGACGAGCTCGCGGCCCCGGGCCTGGACGCCTCCTACCCTGCCGGTCTCGCCCTGGGCCGCGACGGCCGTACGGCGGTGGTGGGCCGTTCCACGGACGAGGACGGTACGACGATCCACCTGGCCCGTACGGGCGAGGAGCCGGTGGAGATCTACCGGCACCGCGAGTCGGCGGGCGTCGGGGACCTCTCCCACGACGGTTCGCTGATCGCGGTGGAGCACACCGAGCACGGCGACGCGATGCACTCGGCGCTGCGGGTGATGCGCCCGGACGGTACGACGGTGGCGGAGCTGGACGACACCAGGGGCGGCACCGAGGAGCTGGGTCTGGAGGTGCTGGGCTTCGCCCCGGTCGAGGGCGACACCCGGCTGCTCATCGGGCATCAGCGGCGCGGACGCTGGGAGCCGCTGGTGTGGGACGTGGCGACGGGGGAGCAGACGGACCTCGCGCTGGAGCTGCCCGGTGACGTGAGCGCCGAGTGGTGTCCGGACGGCACGGGTCTGCTCGTCGTGCACGGCTTCGAGGCTCGCGGCGAGCTGTTCCGGTACGACCTGGGCGAGCGCCGGCTGGTGGAGATCCCCACCCCGCGCGGCGCGGTCTCGGGTGCGACGGCCCGGCCCGACGGCAGCGTGGAGTACCTGTGGTCGTCGGCGGCCGAACCGCCGGCCGTGCGGTCCACCGCGGGCGGCGTGGTCCTGGACCCGCCCGGCATGAAGTCGCCCGGCTCGGTCCCGGTGGAGGACGTGTGGGTGGAGGGGCCCGGCGGCCGTATCCACGCGCTGGTCCAGAAGCCGGCCGGCGCCACCGGCCCGCTCCCGACGGTCTTCGACATCCACGGCGGCCCCACCTGGCACGACAGCGACTCCTTCGCCGCCGGCCCGGCCGCCTGGGTGGACCACGGCTACGCGGTGGTCCGCGTCAACTACCGGGGTTCCACGGGCTATGGCCGCGCCTGGACGGACGCGCTGAAGCACCGGGTGGGCCTGATCGAACTGGAGGACATCGCGGCGGTGCGGGAGTGGGCGATCGGCTCCGGTCTCGCCGACCCGGCCCGGCTGATCCTCACCGGCGGCTCCTGGGGCGGCTACCTCACCCTGCTCGGCATCGGCACCCGGCCCGACGCGTGGGCGCTGGGCATCGCGGCCGTCCCGGTCGCCGACTACGTCACGGCGTACCACGACGAGATGGAGGCGCTGAAGGCGATGGACCGCACGCTGCTCGGCGGCACCCCGGAGCAGGTCCCCGACCGCTTCGAGGCGTCCTCACCGATCACGTACGTCGACGAGGTGACGGCCCCGGTCTACATCTCGGCGGGGGTCAACGACCCGCGCTGCCCCCTCCAGCAGATCGAGAACTACGTCAAGCGTCTGGAGTCCCGCGACGCGGTGCACGAGGTCTACCGCTACGACGCCGGCCACGGCTCCCTGGTGGTCGACGAGCGCATCAAGCAGGTGCGTCTGGAGCTCGACTTCGCGGCACGGCACCTCCCGTAGGGCGGCATCCGCCCTACGGCGGCCGCATGGCGGTGGGTCATGCGGCCGGTACGGCAGGGGCGGGGGCGGGTTCGGACAGGTGAACCCGCCGGGGCAGCAGGAGCGGGGTGGCGAGCAGGAGGACGCCGGACACGGCGATCGCGGCGAGGGGGCCGGTGAGGGTGGCGAGGACGCCCCAGATCACCATGAGGGCGGCCTGCACCAGTTTGGTGCTCACACTCCAGGTGCTGAGCACCCGGGCGGCGCGGTCCACGGGCGTGCGGCGCAGGCGTTCCGTGGCGTGGATGGGGTTGAAGACGCCCATGCACGCGATCAGCAGGCCCTCGACGACGATCACGGTGAGGAGTCCGGGGAGACCGGGCCCGACGAACGCGAGACCGAGCGGGAACAGTGATCGCAGCCAGCCGGACACGGCCATGATCCGGTGCTGCCCGTGGCGCCGCACGAGGCGCGGGGAGAGACGGGCGCCCACGAAGCCGCCGAGCGCCGGGATCCCGAAGGCGAGACCGTACTGCCAGGCCGGGAAGTGGTACGTGTCCAGCAGGAGGACGGCCAGGACCGGGGAGGCGGCCATGATCAGGCCGCCGACCAGGGTCGAGTTGAGGAACAGCCGCCACAGCACGCGGTCTCGGCGGATGAACCGCCAGCCGTCGAGCAGCCCGGCCGCGCGCGACCCGGCGGCGGGATCGCGGGGCGCGGCGATGTCGCCCTCGCGGATACGGAGGATGCCGAGCGCGGACAGCAGATAGCTGACGGCGTTGGCGAGGACGGTGACGACCGGGCCGAACATGCCGATGAGGGCGCCGCCGAGGGGCGGGCCGACGGCGGTCGCCGCCCAGTTCGTGCCCTCGAACCTCCCGTTCGCGACGAGCAGGAGATCGCCGCGGACGAGGTACTTCAGATAGGCGCCGGACGCGGCGGTGAAGGCGATGTTCGCGGTGCCGCAGACGACCGAGACGACGAGCAGCTGCCCGTAGGACAGCACACCGAGGACGTACGCGGCCGGCACGCTCGCCATCGCGAGGAACCGCGCGACATCCGTCCCGATCATCACCGGCCGCTTGGCCCGGTGATCGACCCACGGCCCCAGCGGAAACGCGACGACGGCGGCAACCGCCAGCCCCACGGCATCCAGCAGGGCCACCTCGAACGCGGAAGCCCCCAACACCCGAACCGCGAGAAACGGAAACGCCCCGAACGCCACCCAGGTCCCATACGTACTGACGGCATAGGCCCCCCACAACCACCCAAACCCCCGCACAAACCCTCCACTCCGCCACAACTGCGGGCAATAGTGCCGCACCGACCCCTCATGCCGCCGTAGCTGCGGGCAGTCGTGCCGCACCGACCCCTCATGCCGCCGTAGCTGCGGGCAGTCGTGCCGCTGGGGCGGCACGGGTGGGCGCAGCGGCACCCCGCGAACGCGGGTAAGTGAAACCGCCCCCCGCTAAACCCCCCGCCGAGCCCGCCGCCCCAACAACTCCGCCAACC
>NZ_JOCA01000039.1 GCF_000718785.1 Streptomyces sp. NRRL WC-3626
GAAGGCTTTGCAGCGGCCGTCCGGGGAGAGTCCGCGCTGTCGGCTGAATTCGACGAAGAGTCCGGGGCTTGCCATGACGGTCACGCCGCCGGCCAGGGCCAGGTCGCATTCGCCCTGCCGCAGTGCCTGTGCCGCCAGATGCAGAGCCACCAAGGACGACGAGCACCCGGTGTCGACCGTGATGGCCGGACCCTTGAGACCGAGCGTGTACGACACGCGGCCCGAGATCACACACGTGTAGGTGCCGGTCAGCAGGTATCCGCCCGCCGTACTGTCCGCCTCGTGCAGCCGCGGTCCGTAGTCCTGCGCCATGGCGCCGACGTACACCCCCGTGCTGCTGCCGCCCAGCGTCGTCGGGTCGATGCCGGCGCTTTCGAAGGCCTCCCAGCCGGTCTCCAGCAGCAGACGCTGCTGGGGATCCATCGCCGTCGCCTCACGCGGGCTGATACCGAAGAACTCCGCATCGAACTGATCGGCGTCGTCGAGGAACGCGCCCTTGCGGGTGTACGAATGGCCGACGGTCTCCGCGCCGCCGTCGAAGAGCGCGTCGAGAGCCCAGCCGCGATTGCCGGGGAAGTCGGAGACGGCGTCCCGCTCTTCCATGACAAGCTTCCACAGGTCGCCGGGGGATTCCACACCACCGGCGTAGCGGCACGCCATGGAGACGATCGCCACGGGTTCATCGGGGGCCGTGGATGCCCGCCGGCGTGGCGCCGCCGGCTCGGGCGCCGCACCGAGGAGTTCGCCGCGGATACGCGTGACAACCTGCTCGGGGGTCGGATGGTCGAAGACCAGTGTCACCGGAAGCCGCACGCCGGTGGCGGCGGACAGCCGGTTGCGCAGTTCCACGGCAGTGGCGGACTCGAGTCCGAGGTCGCGGAACGACTCGGTGGGGGAAACGGCCTCCTGTGAGTCCAGGCCGAGCAGCAGAGAGATTTCGGAGCGGACCAGAGCCATGAGGAGATCGGTGGTCTCCTGCTCGCTCCGGTCGTGCCGGCCCAAGCCGTCGAGGTCCTCGCCGGCACTCGCATCCGGCACTTCCGGCTCGACGGCCCCGTCGGATCCGGAAAGGTCGACGGTCCGTGTGTCTGCGGGGAACGCCGGCCGCCAGTCCACCACCGCGCCCGCGCTGTACAGCTCCGCCAGTGAGGTCAGGAAGCGCCGAGGCCCGTCCTCATTACGGCGCAACGTGCCCGAGACCATCGCGTCCGAGCCGGCCTCGTCCAGTGTCTGCTGGACCGCCATGGTCAACACGGGATGGGCGCTGACTTCGATGAAGGCGTCGTGGTCCGCGAGCGAGCGGACGGTCCGTTCGAAGGCGACAGAGCCGCGCAGATTGCGGTACCAGTAGTCGGCGTCCAGCGAACGGGTGTCTGTTCGCTCGCCGGTGACGGTCGAGTGGAACGGAACCTGCGACGGGCGCGGCCGCAAGGGGGCGAGGTCGGCGAGCAGACCGTCACGCAGTTGCTCCATGTGCGAGGAGTGTGCGGCCACGTTGACCGGGATACGTCTGGCCGCGACGTCCTCGGCGGCGAATTCCGCCAGCAGCGCGTCAACGGCGTCCCGATCGCCGGACAGCACCACCGACCGCGGCCCGTTCACCGCCGCGATCGACACCCTTCCGCCCGAACGTGCCACGTGCGGCTCCAGTTCGGCGGCGGACAGCGGGACGACGATCATGGCGCCCTGCCCGGCGAGCCGCGCCTGCGCCCTGCTCCACAACGACACCACGCGGGACCCGTCGTCGAGGGACAGCGCGCCGGCCACGACAGCCGCGGACAGTTCACCGTTGCTGTGCCCGATCACAGCCGAGGGGCGGACACCGAAGGACTGCCAGAGGTCGGCGAGGGCCACCATGACCGCGAACAGGGCGGGCTGGACGACGTCGTCGCGGTCCAGGGCGGGAGCACCGGGCGCCGCGCGCAGCACGTCCTCCAGCGACCGGCCGGACCAGTCGACATGAGGGGCGAGTGCCCGGGAGCAGGCGGCGATGGAGGCCCGGAACACATCCGAGTGTTCCAGCAGATCGGCTCCCATACCTGTCCACTGCGAGCCCTGACCGGGGAAGACGAACACCACACGCTCGCACGTCCCGGCGGTTCCGGTGATCTGTCCGGCCGTACGGCGCTGTGCGGCCAGCGAGGTGAGTTCGGCCGCGAACTCACCGGGGGATCCCGCCAAGAGGACCGCGCGGTTGCGCCCGGTAGCACCGGAGACGGCCAAGGACAGACCGACAGCGGCCGTCGTGTCCGTGACATCCCGCTGATCGGTGAGGTGTTCCAGCAGACGGCGGCTCCGCGTGCGCAGAGCCGTCGCGGTCCGTCCGGCGAGGACCCAGGGCACGACGCTGCCGCGGAACGCTGCCCGGCCGTGGTGCGTCCGTGGCTCACCGACGCCCGGGGCGCCGTCATCGCGGATGTTCTCAACAGACACGCGGTTCCTCGTTTCACGTCAGAGGCGTTCTCGGCGCCGTTCCACAGACACGGAGGCGGCAGTGCTCACCACTCCACGAGCAGCCGGGCCAGTCCCCGGGTGCCCAGGCCGTCCTTCCAGACCACCGGCTCAGGGCGGGACGCGAGACGCAGGGTGGGGAAGCGCCGCGTCAACCGCTCCAGGGCGACCTGCAGTTGGAGCCGGGCCAGGGGTGCACCGACGCAGCGGTGTATCCCGTGGCCGAACGTCAGATGGACGGCATCACGCCGGCCCGGACGCAGTTGCCCGGGGTCGGGGAACGCGCCGCTGTCCCTGTTGCCGTGCAACAGCGACACCATGACGGCCTCGCCCGCTCGGACGGTGACACTGCCCAGGGACATGGTCACCAGCGCCACCCTGGAGAAGCTCAGCGGAGTCGACGGGTTCAGCCGCAGCAGTTCCTCCACCGTGGGAACCAACTGCTCCGGCTGCTCGCACAGTTCGGCGTACGCCATGGGTTCGGAGAGCAGCGACAGCACGGACAGGCCGAGCTGGCCGACGGTCGTCTCGTAACCTGCCATCAGCAGGGCGAGGCCCATGGTGAGCAGCTCGCCCATCGACATCTCGCCCCGGTCGTGGGCCTCGATCATGTTGGTGAGCAGGTCGGCGGTCGGGTGCCGGCGCTTGCGTTCGATCAGGTCGGCCATGTAGATGGCGAGCTCCAGGCGGCGGCGAGCCTTCTCCTTCGAGGTGCCGGGCGAGAGATCGAACAACACCTCGACCCAGCTGCGGAACCGGTCGACGTCCTCCGCCGGGATGCCGAGCAGGGAACAGAGGACCGCCACCGGAAGCGGCTCGGCCAGCTCATGGACGAGATCGGCGCCGGGCCCGGCCGCGGCCAGCGCGTCGAGGTGCTGGTCGGCCAGCCGTTCGATGTCCGTGCGCAGTGCGGCGATCCGGCGGGTGGAGAAGGCTCCGGCCACCAGGCGGCGCAGCCTCGTGTGCTCCGTGCCGTCCATGCTCGCCATGGAGGCCGGCACCGGCTGTGCGTCGATGAGCTGGGGAGCGTGTGGCTTCACGGCCTCGGCCCGGCTGAACCGCTCGTCCGTCAGCACCCTGCGCGCGAGGGAGTGATCGCACACGAGCCACATGCGGTCCCCGGCAGGTGTCACGAACGGAACGACGTCCTCGCCCTCGGGCTGCTCCAGGAAGTACGGAAGAGGACCGAGTGGTCGGTCTCTGAGATCCCTCATGTGTCGACTCTCCGTGGCGGTCCGTGGATCAGGCGCCCAGCAGACCGCGCTGTGCGGCATGAAGCGTCTCCATCGGCCGGTTGAACGCGATCCGGACATAGGACTCACCGAGTGCGGGTTCCGCGAAGAAGGCGGCACCGGGGGCGAGCAGGACACCTGTACGTTCCATCAGCCCGCGGACGTACGCCACGCTGTCCGGTGGGCCTTCCACCAGGGGGCTGAAATCCGCGAAGAGATAGCATCCGCCTTCCGCGGGGGCGAACTTCATGCCCATCCGCGAGAAGATGTCCTGTGCCAGGTCGCGCCGGGCGGCCATGCCCTCGCGTGCCGCGTCGGCATCTACGGCCCCGGCCGCCTGCGCGGCCGCCACCTGCAGCGGTGCCGCTGTGCCCAGGGTGGTCATCTGGTGCACCCGCCGGAAGGCCTCGGTGCGCTCGGGGTCCGCCCGCAGGAAGCCCAGGCGCCAGCCACTGACCGCGTGGCTCTTCGACCAGGAACCGATGACGACGCTGCGCTCGGCCAGACCGGGTATGTCTGCGACGGAGAGGTGCGGGGCGCCGTCGAAGACATAGGCGGCGTACACCTCGTCGCAGATCGCGGTCGTGTTCCAGCGTTCGCAGAGGCCGGCGATCTCATCCAGTTCCTGGCGGCCGAGAACGCGCCCCGTGGGGTTGCTCGGACTGTTGAGCAGGATGGCGCGGGTCCGGGGAGTGAAGGCGGCTGCCAGGTCGGTGGAGTCGTAGCGCCAGTCGGGCGCGTGCAGCGGCACGAACCGGGGGGTGGCGCCGACGAGGCTGATCGTGGTGGTGAACTGCTCGAAACCAGGGGTGAGGACGATGACCTCGTCGCCCGGATCCACGGTTGCCAGCAGCGCGACGAGGAGGGCTTCGGTGGCGCCGGCCGTGACGGTGATCTCGGTGTCGGGGTCGGTGGCGGCCGTCAGCCCCTCGGCGATGCGCAGCCGCAGCAGAGAGTGGCCCGCCGGGTCCTCGTACTGGTTGTGCCCCTCTCGCAGCGCGCGGGAGGCCGCCTCGACCAGACGAGGGGAGAGGTCCGGGAAACGGGGAGTGCCGATGGCCAGGTCGATGGTGTCGCGCGACCGCGCGAGCCTGAACACCTCGGCCAGGTTGCTCGAGGGCAGACCTGAGACTCGGGCCGAGACGTTCGGATGGTGGGCGGGGGCGTGCGCCACGGTAGGGGCGTCCTTCCTCTCGAACTGAAAGCGGGATCGGAATCGGCACAGCGCGATACCGGCGACCAGGATGTGGCATTCCGTCCATAAGGATTCTTGTCCGGTGGAAATACCTCCTGGCAGCGAAACTGTCGTGGTCGAGGGCAGCAGGAATCCCGCAGGTACTGAGACGGAACGCAGAGATCGGTCGTCCTGAACCCGGCTGCGCATTGCGGGTGATCACTGCCGGGTCCTGAGCGGGCGGGCGAATGTGAGGTGATGCGCCCGCCGCGGTGGGTGTCGAGCCCTCACGACGGGCACAGTAGCCCGGCCCGGGCGTCGGGTGTGCCGGTCGTTCGCCCCACAAGGAACACCTGCCGCACACGCTCCGCGCCCTGTTTCGACGGCCGGGCCGTCCGGGCACTCCCTTGGCGCGCAGAGCTTCCCGGGGCCGGAGCCGACCATGCGGCGAACGGTCACCTGACGACCGTGGAGGCACAGCTGCCCCACCGAGCCCAGCTCATGGATCTTGGATGCGGAACCGCAGAAGCCTTCGCTGGTGTCGCCACTACGGCACGGCGACCGGCGAGGACGCCCGCACAGCCCTGAGGGCCATCCTGGCTCACTGCCCATGCTGCCGCTTTGGCCGATCCTCAGTGGACACCGCTGAACCGGCGCGCCGGCCTTCGGCCGAGGAAACCCGGGGTGTGGCTGGGGTCGTCCGGGTGGCTTTCCTCGGACGTCATCTCATGCGGCGCCGAACCCCGTTGGTGAGTGCCGGCGCCTTACATGCCGCGGTCTGGGCCGTACCAGGGCTCGGGGCGTGCGCCGGCGGACATCGGGAGGCGCTGCGGCGATCGGCCCATCGCCGCCCGCGGACGGGATCGGCCGGTGACGGCGGCTCGTTCCGGTCCCGCATCGCATCAGTGATCACTCATCGGACAGGCGCATCCGATCAACCGATCAACCATCGAAGAGGCGCGCGCCAACCCCGAGGGCGTGGAACGCCGACGTGCGCCGGTCCCGCGATCACCCCCCGGTGTGCTGCCTCGGCTGCTCCACCGCGAGTTCGGCGGGGACGCCGGTATCGGCTTTGCGGTGATGGTCTGTGCGGGTACCGGCGGCGGGGGCCGCGACGACGGCCGTGGCGATGAACGCCAGGACCACGAGCATCGCCGGACGCAGTCCGTAATGATCGCCCAGGAAGCCGAGCATGGGCGGCCCCACCAGGAACGCGGTGTAGCCGATCGTCGCCACGAGGCTGACCCGTGCGGTCTCGTCGGGCCCCGAGCCGCCCGCCGCCGACAGGGCCACCGGAAAGCCCAGGGACGCGCCCAGTCCCCAGAACAGGACGGCGGCCGCGGCCACGACGGCGTTGTCGGAGAAGATGACCAGGGACAGGCCGATGGCTCCGGAGACCGCGCTGGCCCGCACGACAGTCGACCGGCTGTAGCGGTTGAGGAAGAACGTGCCGCCGAAGCGTCCCAGGGTCATCGCAGCGGCGAATCCCACGAAGACGAGCGAGCCGGCGGCGGCGTCGAGACCGTGGCCGTCGACCATGAGCAGCGGCAGCCAGTCGTTGGCGGCGCCCTCGGCGAGAGCCATGGCCAGGACGATGGCCCCGATCATCAGGAGCCGACGGTCCTTCCACACCTGCGGGTCCGCGGGCCGCGTCGATTCCGAAGCGGGCGCCGCGGCACGGACGCCGGTCCCGGCGGGAACGGCACCGATGGCGTACCCGAAGATCGCGGCTGTCACCGCGGCCACCGCCAGGAGGTGCCAGTGGGCGGGGAACGCCGCAGCGGTGGCCGCCATGCCTGCCAGGCCGCCGATGACGGTGCCCAGGCTGAAGCACCCGTGCAGCGTGGGCAGGACCGCCGTGCCGGTGATCCGTTCCACGTCGGCACCGTCCACATTGATCGCCACCTCTCCCGACCCGACCCCCACGCCGAACACGCACAGCCCCGCGGTGACCAGGGCCGCGGAGCCGAGGGCGCTGCCCGCGCCCACGACGACCACGCTCGCGACGACGAACAGTGTGGCGAGCGCCGTCACGGGCCTGGTCCCGAACCGCGACACGAAACGGCCGGAACACAGGATGCCCGCCATCGAGCCGACGGACAGACCGAACAGCACCAGCCCCATCTGCCCCGTGGACACGCCCAGCCGGTCACGGACGTCCGGGGTGCGCGTGATCCACGAGGACATGGCGATGCCGTTGAGGAAGAAGAAGAGGTACAGCGCCCGGCGGCGTCGGCGTACAGCACGGTCTGTCAAGGAAGGGCTCCGCCGGTGTTGGAGACAATGAGGACAGGCAGGCGACGATCCCGCGCCACCCACCGAGTATGAACAAATGTACACATCGGGTCGGTGGCCGAGAAGACAAGGCGGACAACGGCGATGACAGGCAGCACTCGTGGCCCCAACGACCCCCGCCGCCGCGAACGCATCCTCGACGCCGCGCTCGACGTCATCGCGGAGCACGGGGCCATCAAGGTGACCTTCCGCAAGATCGCGGAGGCGGCAGGCGTGCCGCTCGGATCCCTCACCTACTACTTCGACGACATGCAGCACCTGCTGACCGACGCGTTCACCCGGCTCGCGGAGACCGTCTCCACACGCTACGGCGCCCTTCTGGAGGCCGCGCGGACCCGCCAGGAGGCCGGGGAGGCGGTCGTCGAGATCATCTGCGGCAAGGTCTGGGGGACCGACCGCAACCTCCTGCTCAGCTACGAGCTCTACGCCTTCGCCACCCGCAACCCCGAGGTGCGCGCCGTCATGCGCTCCTGGATGCAGGCCAGCCGGGACTCCCTGGCCAGGCACTTCGACCCGCTCACCGCGCGGGCTCTGGACGCGCTGGTCGAGGGATTCTCCATCCACAACTCCTTCGACCCGCGGCCCACCGACCGCGAGGCAGTCGCCGCCGTCGTCCGTGCCGTCGTCGACAGGCACCACTGAACAGGATCCACCGGGCTGCTGTCGGAGGCCGGCGGCGCACACGTGCCGGGTCGACTCGGCGGCCAGGCGGCGCATGGCCGTGCGGTTGGCCCGCCACACGTGGCGCGCACGACGGGGGCCCGCAGGCGGTCGGGGAGCTGGGCGCCCGCCCAGGCGACACCACTGCCCCCGCGTCGGGGCTTCGGTGACACTTGGACAGGTGACCGGTGCCGTGTTCGAGGAAGCGGCCGAGCCGGTCCGGACCACCGTCGGCCGGCGGCTGACGAACCGCGCCAGTCCATGCTCGGCGCTCGCTTTCTCCCCGTCAGAGACCGCGTTGGGGACCTTGGTACCGGGCATGGCCGGTGTGCCAGATGAACGAGCGGGTGATGTCCTCCAGGGCCCGGGCGTGGGTCGTGAGCGTGCTCGGCTGGTCCAAGGTGAGGGCTGAGATCTCTTGTCGAGCGGTGGCTGCCTCGTCCTCACACATACGGCTCGCGCGTGCGAAGGACTCCTCGATGGTCCCGCCGTGCCGCGCTTGCAGCAGTGTGGGCAGGCTCAAGGGCCGCGCCGGCCCTCGTGCCGCCTCACGCTCGTAGGAGGCCAGGTCGTTGATCCAGCCCGCGAGGTTTGCCACAGCGGTCTCCAGACGGCGTACCGGTGCCAGATCACGCTCGGCGTCCGTCAGCTCGTAGCCCAGGACGATCTCCGCCGCAGCCATGATCGTCCTGACGAACACGGTGTGGGGACGCATCGCCAGATAGGTCGCGAGCGCGACCTTCCCGGGTTCCGCGACGTGGTGCGCCTCCCAGACCAGAGCCAGGAGGGTGTCACGCAGGCTCGCGGTGAGCCGGAGGTACGCGGCCGGGCTGGCGCGAGCGCGGAATCGGGCGAGCAGGCCGTGCAGGGCGACGGGGAAGGGCTCCCCCGCAGGACGCCGATCGCCGTGGGCCAGGACAAGCATCAGCTCGCCGGTGTGGTCAACCAGGGCAACCGCGTCCTTGACGGCGTTCACCTCGGCGTGGACGTCGTCGAACGCGGTGAGCCACAGCAGGAGTTCCGCGAACAGAACCAGATCGTCCGGGTCCGCGGTGGGGAAGGTGCGCGATGCTCCGTGACTCGTGATGTCCACCAGAACACTCCTGGCTCCGGCGGAGGGGAGCAGCGGGTGCTCCTCCAGCCAGCCGATGAGTCCGCGTTCCGTGTGCCGACTGTGCGGGCCCGCCGGGAACGGGTGGGGGAACGCGGCGGCGAAGTCCGGTCCGGGCAGCGTCGTCGCCGTTTCGCCGGTGCCGGTCACACCGCCTCCCGGTGGCGGCGGCCGTGCGTCCGCGGCTCCGCGGTCATGCGCAGCGCGGACGGATGCAGGGTGATCTCCCCGACCGGCCGAACCGCAGGTCCCGGGACGGGCCGCAGCCGCCGGCGGGATGCGATGAGCGCGGTGATCAGGGTCGCTTCGGCCAGGGCGAACTCGTTTCCCATGCACTGCCGCTTTCCGACGCCGAACGGTATGTACGCCTCCTTGGGGGGCTGCGGACGCTCCGGCAGCCAGCGGTCGGGATCGAAGCAGAGCGGGTCCGGGTACAGGGCGGGATCGCGGTGCAGCGTGTAGGGGCTCCACACGATGTCCTCCCCGGCCCGCAGATCCACGCCCCCGAGCCGCACGGCTTCGGTGGCCCGACGGGTGACCAGCCAGGCCGGGCTGTACATGCGCAGACTCTCGTCGACGAGTCTGCGGGTGAAGGTGAGCCGTGTCAGCGACCTCATGGTGAGGGGCTCGTCCGTGAGGACCGCGTCGACCTCGCCGTGCAGCCGTCGCTCCAGGTCCGGGCGGCGGCCCAGTTCGTGGAAGAGCCAGGTCAAGGTGACCGCAGTGGTTTCCGAACCCGCCGCGAGCAGACCCGTGACCTCGGAGAGGATGTCCTCGTCGGCCAGGGGAGCACCGTCCTGATCGCGGGCGGACAGCAGCAGGGACACCACGTCGTCGTATGCCTCCGGATTCGCCAGGTGGTCGGCGATGATCTCGCCCACGGCAGCACGCATCACACGGCCGGCCTGCCGGACCTTCCTGTTTCCGGGGGTCGGCAGCCGTTCGAGCAGGGGAAGGGGCAGCAGGGCACGGCGGAGCGCCGCCGCGAACAGGGTGTCGACGCTTTCGAGGATCGCGTGCCCGGATTCGCGGTCGGGGGTGGTGGAGAACAGGGCCGCCATGACGACGTTCTGCGTCATCAGCTGCATCTCGGTCTTCAGATCCAGGGGGCCCATGCTCTGCCATGCCGCGATCATCGGATCGACCGTGGTGTGCATGGTCCGGATGTAGCCGTCGACCTGCCGGCGGTGGAAGGCGGGCTGCATCAGCCGGCGGCGTGTCAGGTGACGGCTGCCTTCCGCCACCGGCAGGGCGTCCTTGCCGAAGAGCTTCAGCTTCTCGAAGAGAAGCCCTTTACTGAAGTGCCTCGATTTGGTGGTGAGCATCTCCTGCAGCAGATCGGGGGAGTTGATGACGGTCACCGTCTTGGGGCCGATCGAGAAACGCACGATCGGTCCGTGCTCGCGCAGGCCCTGCAGAAAGGCCAGGCGGTCCCTGGCCAGGGGAACCACGTGCCCGATGAGCGGCACACGCCCTGGAGCGTACGGCGGAACGTGGGGGGCGGCGTTCACGTTGAGTGCCTCCGTTGATGAACCGGGCTGAAGGGGGCGGTGCGGTTCAGCGCTGGTGTGTCACCAGCAGCTCGAGCGCGGCGGTCACCTCGGCCCGGGCCATGGCCTGGGGTGCGTAGAGGGTCTTGTCGTGCCAGAGGGCAGGGTGATGCGCGGACGGGTGGGAGGCGTCGCGAAGCATGTCCTCGGCCCGCTTCAGCGCCTCGGCGGCTTCCGGCCCGGCCGTGTGGTGCGGGGCGCTGAGGAGGATGTTCACGGCGTAGGCGGTCTCCTCGGCGGTGCCGCCCCATATCCCCCAGGAGCCGTCGTCGCGCTGCGTGGCCAGGACCCAGTCGGCGGCCGAGCGGACGGCGCCGTGTGTGGTCGGGCCGGTGTGTCCGCGGAGAGCGGTGACACACCGTTCGGTGGCGTAGTAGGGGGAGGCATGCCACTTGTCGTGCCAGGCGCCGTCGGGTCGTTGCTGGGCGAGGATCCAGTCGCGGGTCAGGTGCACACGGGTCCGGAGCGGCTCATCTGCCGCCGGCCGGTGGCTCAGCCAGGCGGTGAGCGCCTGGAGGGCATGGGCGTTGGCCGTGCTGGAGCCGGTGTCCTCGCCCACGTAGCAGTCGTAGTGGTCGCCGGCCTCGAAGGCGGACAGCGGGGCGGGGTCGCGGGGCGAGCCGGCGAGAGCGGACACCAGCACCGCCATGGCGGTGTCGTCGGTGTCGGGCAGCAGGCCGGGAGCACCCCGCACTCCAGTGGCGTCGTAGATCTCCGCCGCCCAGGCGCGGACGTGGGGCACGCAGTCGGCGGGCAGTCCGGGACGGGCGAGGGCGGCGGCGACCCAGAGCCGTTCGAAGACGGAGATGGGCGAGGCCTCAGGGAACAGACCGTCGTAGCGCCGCCCCACACCGGTCAGCGCGGTGACCGCCCGCTCCCGGCCCGCTGCGGCCCCAGTGGCCAGCCAGGCGGCGGTGGCGGCGGGGGAACTGCCCAGCAGCCCGCCCGGGGCCGCGGGCACCACCCGCGGCAGGCGGCGGGCGACACCTTCGAAGGTGTGGTGCAGCTTGACCGGCACACGGCCGGCCGCTCGGCACCGCTCGGCCACCCGCTCGGGCAGCGCCGCCCGGAACCCGCGCGGCAGGGGCAGGCGCTCCCCACGGGCCCACGGACCGAGCCGGCACAGGGCGGCGACGTCCGGGCGGTTCAGATGCTCGTCGATCCGGACGACCAGGTCCGGGACGAGGATCTCGATGGCCGCCGTGTCCGGCCACCCACCGGTCCTGGACAGGGTTCGGAGCGAGGCGAGCCCTTTGTCGGCAGCCGCGGCCAGCCGCTCGTGCGAGACGCCCGCTGCCCGGTCGTCGCGCAGCGCGGACAGCAGGGCTTCGGTGACACTGAGTGTCGGAAGCAGTCGGTACGGCGCGGGGCCCTCTCCCCAACTGCCCGAGGCGGACTGCTGTTCCAGCAGCCACACCAGACGGCGCTCGTGGCCCTCCAGCCATGGTGTCCAGGAGACGACCCGGGCGGTCTCGTACACGGAGGGACGCACATCGCCCCAGGCGTCGTGGTGGACCGACGCCACCAACTCCCGGGCTCTCTTCGCGTAGTCGTCGGTATGACCGGCCCGTATTCGCATCGTGTGGCATGGTTTGGATTTCATACGATCCTTTCCGTGGCCATCCATACGATCTGTCTCAACATGTCGGTGACCTCCGGGGGCAGGTCGGCTGCCTCCAGTGCGGCGAGAGTGGCGTCACGACGGGCGGAGATCATCATTTCGACCCCCTTCCGGGCGCCGGTCGCCTCCAGAATGCTCCGGACCCGGCCGACGTCCTCTCCGCTCAGGTCCGCGCTGCCGAAGAGAGCGCGGAGCAGCCGCCGTTCGGCCCTGGGCGCATGCTGGAACGCGAGGGCCAGGAGCACGGTGGCCTTGCCCTCACGGATGTCGTCCCCGACCGGCTTTCCGGTCTGTGCCGGATCACCGAAGACACCGAGCAGGTCGTCGCGCAGCTGAAACGCTTCTCCGAGAGGGATGGCGAAGTCCGTGCACATCTGCAGCAGCCGCGGCCCGCCGTCGGCCAGACAGACGCCGAGGTGCAGGGGCCGCTCCACGGTGTACTTCCCCGTCTTGTACCGGGCGACCCGCAGTGCGGCCGCGACATCCTGGGAGATCCGGCCGGTGGAGAGCAGATCCAGATACTGCCCGTAGACCAGCTCCGTGCGCATGCTGTCCACCAGGGGCAGGACTCGGGCCTGAGCCCGGGTTCCGAGCCCCGCGTCCGCCAGCATGGTGTCCGACCAGACGAGCAGGAGGTCACCCAGGAGGACGGCGGCCCCCCGGCCGTGCACCTCCGCCCTGCTGTGTCGCCCGCCGGCCCTTGTGTATTCGGCGGCCAGCGTGCGGTGTGCCGACGGCCCCCCGCGGCGGACATCGCTGTCGTCCATGACGTCGTCATGGACGAGGGCGAACGTCTGGAACAGCTCCAGGGCGGCGGCGACGCGCAGCACCGCGTGGTGGTCTCCCGGTGCGCCGGCGGCTCGCCATCCCGCCACACAGAGCAAGGACCGCAGTCGCTTGCCGTGGGAGAAGAGGAGCCGGCGAGCGGTGGCGAACAGCGGCGCCATCTCCGGACCCGGCGCCGTCTGCTCCCGCGCGCTGACGAAGTCCTCGAGTACCGCGTCCACCTCGTCACGAACACGTGTCAGGGACGGAACATCGGTATCCCACGCAACTTTTGCCATTGATGTATTTACCTTCTTTCAAGCGAGAATGTCACGCAAATCGCCCCTTTCCTCGTGGCCGGGCAGAACACGGCCCCCGGGGTGTGTGCATCCCGGGGGCGGTCGGCGGGTCAACTGTTGGTGCTGGTGGTGTAGGTCAGGCGGTCACAGGGACGCTACCCCGTGTTGCCCTCCGGGAATCCGGTGTATGCGGAGTGAAACGGCAGGGGAGCACGGTGAGGACGCGGTAGATGGGGCCCGGCTGATAGGTCAAAGTCGCCGCGGGCACGGTGAGCTCGATGTCCGGCAGTCTGCCCATCAATCGCTCGATGGCCGCGACCGACACCACGAACACGATGTTCTCGGCGGGACAGGCGTGGGGCCCGGCGGCGAAGGCGAGGTGCGCCTTGTGGTCGGAGCGCTGCTCGTCGGCCGCCTGCTGAGCGTGGGGGGAGGTGTTGACCGCGGCGTAGGAGACCATGACGGGGTCCCCGGCTTCGACAGCGAGTCCATGGAAGGTGAGGGGGCGCCGTGCTCGGTGCAGGCTGTACATGGCCAGGGGCGGGTCCGCCCAGAGCACCTCGTCGATGGCATGCCGGATGGGCAGACTCCCGGTGGTGAGAGTGCCCCGGTAACGCTGGTCGGAGAGGATCTGCGCCAGGGTGTTGGCGATCAGACCGGCCAGCGTGCCGTAGGCGGCGCCCTGAGTGATGAGTACCTGGTTGATCACCTCCTCCGCGGTGAGGCCGTGCGGGTGGTCCATGAACCACGAGGTGAGATCGCGGCCGCGCCGCGCACTCTTCATGGCGTACAGACCGCCCAGATAGGCCGTGAGGGCCTGCTCACCCGCCTGCTTGGCCTGTGGAACCGTACTCATCAGCGCCTCTATCGCCGACATGAGCTGGTCCGCACCTTCGTCCGGCATGCCGAACAGGGTGTTCAGGACCATGAGCGGCAGCCTGCGGGCGTACTGGGCGACCAGGTCAGCCCTTCCCACGTGGCTGAACTCGTCCAGCAGCGAGTCCGCGTGACGCCGGGTCACCTCGCGCAGGTGCTGAGGATCGAGCAGGGCGAAACTGTCGGTGACGACCCTCCGCAGATGCGCGTGTTCCTCTCCGTCGGCGAAGAACAGACTGGGCCGCCACTGCAGGGGCTCCTTGATCGGACTGTCCGCCGGTACCGTCGTGTCCCAGCCGCGGGTGTCCTTGGTCCAGTTGTCGGAGTCCTGAAGCAGATCGAGGGCGGCCCGGTAGTCGGTGATCACCCACACGAAGAGTCCGG
The DNA here is from genome assembly GCF_000718785.1 of Streptomyces sp. NRRL WC-3626. Taxonomy (GTDB): domain Bacteria; phylum Actinomycetota; class Actinomycetes; order Streptomycetales; family Streptomycetaceae; genus Streptomyces; species Streptomyces edwardsiae. The sequence goes on from NZ_JOCA01000039.1 coordinate 14,419, forward strand.
GATCGATCTCGGCGCGGCCCAGCGGCCCCTGCGCGCGCAGAAGCTCGTAGCTGTGCTGAGGATCGGCGGCATGCTCCGGCCCGTACAGCGGAACGGCGTCGGGGGTGGCGGTCACAGGCTGCCTCCGGCACGCGATACGAGGTGGGCGGAGAGCGCTCGCAGCGCGTTGAGGCTCGAGTCCCAGTCACGTGCGTCGCAGATGACCAAGGGGGTGTGGTCCTCCACGTCGAGCTTGAGGCGCAGGGTCTCCTCGTCGTACTCGGGGGATTCGGGGAACTGGTTCACGGCGACCGCGTAGTCCAGCCCGCTCTCCTCGATGAGGTCGATGACCTCGAAGGAATCGGCCAGCCTCCGGGTGTCGACGATGACCAGCGCGCCCAGGGCGCCCCGGGCATAGTCGCTCCACAGGGGCTTGAACCGCCGCTGACCGGGCGTTCCGAACAAGTACAGAACGATGCGTCCCTGAGCGATGGTGAGACGGCCGAAGTCGATGGCCACCGTGGTGGTCTTCTTGTCCGGGACCGCGAGTTCGTCGACGTGCGCCGCCGCATCCGTCATCACCTCCTCGGTGTGGAGGCTCGGTATCTCCGAGAGCGTGCGGATCATCGTGGTCTTGCCGATGCCGAACGGCCCGGCCACCAGTACCTTCACCCGTTCCTGGTTGGAGTCCGGCAGGTAGACCGGTGCGCTAGAGGGCGAGGAGCCCATGCATAACCTCCTCGAGGAGGGCCTTGTCGGGCCGTCCGGCGTTGATGGCGGGAGCGAGGGCGTCGGGAAGCGGCGCAGCGGCGCGCAGGTGGCCGTCGGACACCAGCTGCGCGGCGAGCATCTTCACCACGCCGACCGGAAGGCGCAGATAGCCCGCGATCTCCATCACGGTCAGCCCGCCGTCGCTGACCAGGTTGAGAAGTCGCTGATGAGCAGGCGTGTGATGGGGCAGCGCGGACCGGCCGGTGGCCTGTAACGCGGTCAGCTCTTCGAATCTGCTGTGCTCGGGCGCGCCGACGCCACCGGTGGCCAGGTAACTGGGAACCAGTCGTCGGGCCGGACCGGGGCTCATGATGCGGGGCCGGAGGAGCGCGTGGGTACGGACATCAGCGCCTCGCCGAGGTTCTTCGCCTGCCGGGCGAGGGTGTGCGCGACGATGTTCATCGGCACATCGGTGCCGAAGGAGGCGGCGATGAACGCGTTGGCTCCGCCGGCCGGCATGACCATGAGCGTTCCACAGGCGTCGAGCTGGACCGTGATGGTGGAGATCGGGGTCTCGTCGGGCGCCTCGAGCGACACGAGGGCCGCCGCGCGAGCGGCACCGTGCAGGGCGGACACCATCGCTGCCATGCCCTCGGACTCATCACGGCCGAGGCTGCCCGAGGCTCCCACGACGATGCCGTCGGCCGACAGGATCAGCGCATGCCGGACCCCGATCTCGATGATCGGGTCCAGGACCCAGGAGGGGTCGGGGATCTGCTGGCTGAGAGTTGACTGGCTCAAGACTTGTCCTTGTTCTCAGATTCGGTGCCGTCGCGTCCGGCGGCAACTGCCTGCTCGAAGTCACCCCACGCGGTACCGGCCTCCTCGGGGTCCACCGGTCGAGGCGCGCGGGTCAGTGAGCGGCCGCGGGAGGAGCCGCTCCGGCGCCGACGCTGGGGAAGCGTATGCGCGTCGCCCGCAGAAGGTGCACTGACGTCACGCAGTCCCTCCGCGGGTTCTGCGGACACCGCCGTGACCGGAGGTATCGGCGTGCGAGGCGCCGGGGTCGGCATGGCCGCCATCGCCGACGGCGGTTCGGCCGTCTCGTCGATCGTGGTCAGCAGATGCTTCGGGACCGCCAGTACGGCACGGACTCCGCCGTAGGGTGAGACCTGGTCCACCGATACGTGGAATCCGTGGTCGGCGACCAACTGTCCGATGGCCGCGAAACCCAGAGCCGGAGGGTCGCCCAGCTCGGTGATCAGCAGGTTCCCGGCGTTGTCACCCGCCACCAGCCGGGTGCCGCGCGCCACGGCCTCGCGGGTCATGCCCTTGCCCGCGTCGTCGATCTGGACGCAGACGCTGCCGTTGTCCGTCTGGAGCAGGGTGACCTCGACCGCCAGATCGCCCCGCGACGACTCCAGCGCGTTCGCCATCAGCTCGGCACAGGCCACCGCCACCGGTTCGGCGGCCCGTCCGACGACGCCCACCCCGCCGGCCGGCAGTTTCGTGTGGACCTGGACCCGCTCGAATCCGTGCAGACGCGACGTGGCGCCCGCGACGACGTCCGGAAGGTGAGTGTCGGGCCGCACCAGACCAGGCCAGGAACCACTCACGATGGCCGCCTTCTGCACCAGGCGGAGGACCCGCTCGTTGAGCTGGTCGATACGGAAGTACTCCTGCAGCACCTCCGGGTCACGACAGTCGCGCTGCAGGTCGTCCACGAGCGTCTGCAGCCGGAAACTCTGCGCCTGGATGGCCGTGCAGGCTCCGCGCAGCGCGGCCCGGGCGGCGGCATCGATGCGACCGCGCTCCTCGACCAGCGACTCCACGAACAGGTCATGTGCTGCCTGGATCTGGGCGGCGTAGTCGCTGCCGTCGTCCAGCAGGGCGCCGGGAACGGGATGGTGATCACTGATCAGGTGCAGGGCCGCAGCCGGCAGCCGACTGCTCACGAGGTGGCGCAGTTCCTCGAACTGCGCCGCCTCACGGGCCTGTAGCGCGGCCAGTGCCTGACTCTGTTCGGCCGTTTGCGCGCTGAGTTCCGCACAACGGCGCGAGAGGGCCGCACGGGATTTGGCCAGAGCCACCACGGCGACGGTGCCCACCACGGTCGCGGCGCCCAGCACCGCAACGGCGGCTTCGGGGTTCGGAGTCACGGATAAGGGGTCCTCGGAGTGTGAGCGCCGGTCGCCCGCGGATATCGGGCGACTGGGGACGCCCACTCCGGGCAGGCCGACCTGGCGACGCGGGTAGGGGAGGGGCGCGTCCGTCCGGCCGCCCTGGGAGGCGGCCCGCTTCCCGAAGTCCCATGTCCTCACGGGGTTCGTACGTGACGTTCTCGCACCGAGGACGGTACGCGGACGCACCGGACAATCCGGGGGTAATGGAAGGGAGGGCATTTCGCTCCGAGCAGCAACGGGCAGCTGATGCCGCATGTTACTCATATAACGATCAGCTTGTAGCGTGTTCACACAGCGTCCACAAGGTTGATGCCGATCAGGGTGCGCCGGCCCGGCATCCGGTGGCGTACTCGCTCCGACCGCTCCGCGCAGAGACGGCCACGAAGCGCTGCCGACTTCGTGGATGAGGCCCCCGGCCTGTTCTCTCGTCGCCCGGCCACCGACGTATCACAGCCCCGGAGCGGAGACGCCGGTCACGACATGGTGATCGTCACCGACTCTCCGGGTCCGATGCCGATCCGTGCGCAGGGCGCAGTTCCGTCGTCGTAGCTCCGGCACTGCGGATGGCTGGAGAAGTCACCTTGCCTTCGCGCCAGGAACGATCGACGACGCAGCCGCCCCGACTACCTAGTCAGGTGACCGAGCTCTTGCCCGCCCAGGCACCACGGAGTGCGGGCAGTAGTTCGATCACGCCGGGACGGGGAGTAGGAGCATCTCCAGCACGGCGACGGCACCACTGAGGTCGGCATTGACGCGCCAGATCGTGTACTGCCCTGGCCGTACCTGCCGAACCGATTCCCCGATGTGCCGACGCCACTGTCTCTGGCCTCCTGGCCGGCTTCGGGACGCCGTCAGGGAGACGGGCCACCCGGCCGCAGGCCGCTCGGGGTGGGACACCACCATGAGCGTTGCGGGGTCGAAGGGGGCAACGCCATTCGGCTGCGGTTGCCTCGCATGCCGCGCCGCCACGCGGTGTTCTTGACACGGATGCGGGCCGGGGACCGGGCGATGGTGGCCTCGGGCGCTCAGCCACGGAGAAAGAGGGATGGAGTATGCCCATGCCCCCCAAGCGCGGACTCATAGCGGGTCACCGACGTCATACCGCGGTCATCGCAGCGTTGGTGACCTGCTCGACGATCCTGGCCGGGCCGAGCCCCGCCTCGGCCGGCGGTGCGCCCACACCTTCTGGCCCCGCCCCACGGCTGGACTGGAGTCAGTGCGTCTCGGGCAGTGAGTTCGACTGCGCGACCGCGAAGGTGCCGCTGGACTACGACGATCCGGGTGGTCGCACCATCGAGCTGGCTGTCGTCAAACGGAAGGCGGCCGACCCCGGCCGGCGCATCGGCACCCTGTTCTTCAACCCCGGCGGCCCCGGCGGCCCGGGAACGGTGCAGATGCCGCAGAACTACGAGTCCTTCCCGCGCGAGGTGCGGGAGCGGTTCGACATCGTCAGCTGGGATCCCCGCGGGATCGGCAACAGCACCGCGGTGAACTGCTTCGGGAGTTCCCAGGAAGTCGCGGACTGGAACGCGAGCAAAGCGACGGGCTTCCCGGTGGGAGAGCAGGAGCGGGCGGACTTTACCGCCGCGTACGAAGAGCTGGGCCGACGCTGTGAGCAGCGTGCACCCGAGTTCGTGCGCCATGTGTCGACCGCCGACACCGCTCGCGACCTCGACCAGCTCCGCCAGGCGGTGGGCGACCAGCAGCTCACCTACTACGGGATCTCCTACGGCACCTACCTGGGCGCCACCTACGCGAATCTCTTCCCCGGCAGGGTCCGCGCCATGGTCTTCGACGCCAACTGGGACCCGCGGGCGTGGACGAACAACGCCTCCGACGAGGCCCCCCGGACGACCTCGTTCCAGCGCTTGGGTTCCGGACTCAGCGCCGCGGAGACCGTGAACCGGTTCCTCACCTTGTGCGGATCCACGACGACCGCCCACTGCGCTTTCTCCGCCGGCAGCCCGAAGGCGACTCAGGACAAGTACGACCAGCTGCTGCGGCGGCTACGAGAGGAGCCTGTGGGCCCGTGGACCTACGCCGGCACGGTGGCCGACGTGGTGAACAGCCTCTACGTCGTCCAGCCCGGGGCGACGAAGCTCGCCGCCAGGCTGCAGGACCTGTGGAAGGGCCGTGTCCCGGAGCCGTCCCCCCTCCCGCCGCCGCCACTGGTCCCCCACCCGGATCCGTATCTGGGCGAGGAACAGAGCACCGCGGTCTTCTGCGGCGACAGTCCCAACCCGCGGGACCCCGCTGTCTACCACACCCTGGCGGAAGAGGCCGCCGTCCGCGCGGGGGACACCGGACGCTTCTGGATCTGGGCCTCCGCGGGCTGTGCCTCGTGGCCGGCGGTCGCCGAGGACCGCTACCGCGGCCCGTGGAACAATCCGACGGCGCACCCCATCCTGGTCGTCGGGAACACCTACGACCCCTCCACCCCCCTCTCGGCCGCGCAGGCCATGGCCGAGGAACTCGCCGACGCCCGCCTGCTGACCCACGATGCGGTCGGACACACGGCACTGTTCAACCCCAGCAGCTGCGTCCAGGCCCACGAGAGCCGCTACCTGATCGACGGCACCCTCCCGCCGCCCGGAGCGTCCTGCCGGCAGGACACGCTCCCCTTCTCTCCCGTCAAGCCCAGCGGCGGCGTCAGCACCGGCGGGGGCGGGATGGCCCGTACCGTCACCTGAGCGGGCCATGGTTTCCGGCCAGGCCGGAGGCTGCGCTCGTTCTGCCACCCGGACAGCATGACAACCAGGGCGGTGAAGCAGCGTCAGTCTGCCGCTCTTCCGGTGTCTCAACAGCTGTCAGTAGCACGACGCCGTCGTCAGTGACCGACCAGCCGGGGCGGCGAAGTAGGTCGACCACGCGGCATTCCGTCCGGCGACTGTCGGGCGACCTCAACTCCATCCCACGAGGATCAAAGGTCTTGCGGCGTACGTGACCACGAGAAGCGGACCAGAAACGTCGGACACCGGCACAGCCGTCTGGCCGCAGGTTCCCCCGGCACGCTCAGCTTCCGGCGGCCGTGCGGTGGTGCTCCTCGCGGTGGGCGAGTACATCGGTCATGTGTGTTTCGGCCCAGTCCTTGAGGCCGGCCAGGACGTGGTTCAGGGACAGACCGAGGTCGGTCAGCTCGTAGGTGACGGTGACGGGCACGGTGGGTGTGACGGTACGGGTGACCAAACCGTCGGCTTCCAGGGAACGCAGGGTCTGGGTGAGCATCTTCTGGCTGGCGCCCGCGAGCCGACGGGACAGTTCGGAAGAGCGCATCGCCCGGGGCCCGTCCTCGTAGTCGACCCCGGGGCGGCGCGGACCGTCGCTGCCGAGCGCCGCGAGGATCAACGCGACCCACTTGTCGGAGATGCGCTCGAGCAACTGCCGGCTGGGGCAGCCGTCCATGAACGCGTTGTAGCTCGCTTTCGCCTCGGCCCGCTGCTGAGCCGCCGTCTGCGTCGACATCGATCGCCCCCTCGGTACCTGGAGGCAGGTTACGCACTCTCAAGTGCCCTCTTCCACCGCAGAATCCACAGAACGAGCATGGCACGGAGACGATCACCCCACCGCAGAGGAGCAGAGCCATGGGCACCCCTACTTTCCGCGCCGCCGTCGTCCGTGTCCCGAACGGGCCCGATTCGATCGAGGTCATCGACGTGCCCGTCGTCGATCCTGGCCCCGGCCAGATTCGCGTCGCCATCGCCGCTGCGACGGTCAACCCCACCGATATCGGTGTCGCGGCGGGCTTCTTCCACTCGATGGGGCTGGTCAACCAGCCCGAGCACACGGGTCTGGGCTGGGAGTTCGCCGGCGTCGTGGAAGCATCCGGGCCGGGCGTCGATCTGGCCGTCGGCACCAGGGTGGCCGGTCTGGTGGTCGGCTTCGACCGCGACTACGGCACCTACGCTGAGCAGATCGTGGTCGCAGCGGCCGACGTCGTACCGGTCCCCGACGACCTGGATCTGCCGGCAGCGGCCACGGTCCCCCTCAACGGACTGGCCGCTGCGCAGGCCGTCGACCTGCTCGGCGACGCGCCCGCCGGGGCCGCCCGGCTGCTGGTGACCGGCGCCGCGGGGGCGGTCGGGGCGAACGTCTCCGTCCTCGCCCGGGAACGCGGCTGGCAGGTGACCGGGCTTGCCCGCGGCGGCGACGAGGACTTCGTCCGCGGCCTCGGCGCCGACTTCACCGCACGCGCCGAGCCGGAATGGGAAGCAGTCGTCGACCCCGCCCAGTTGAATGGGGAAGCGCTCAAGCTGATCCGCGACGGCGGAGCCTACGTCGGGTTGCGGCCCGGCATGGAACCGCCCACCGAGCGCGGGATCTCGGTCGCCTCCGTGATCACCGCTTTTGACAGCACACGACTGGCCGACCTCCTCGCCCGCACCTCAGCGGGTGAACTTTCGGCTCGCGTCCACGCGGTCGTCCCGCTGCACCAGGCCGCCGAAGCCCACCGGGCCACCGCCACGAGCGGCCTCCGCGGCCGCTACGTCATCTGCCCCTGACCAGCATGGCGGCGGCGGTGGTCGTGCCGTGGCCGATGCGCAGAGCAGACATGCCTGTGCTCGCTCGACGGGGAGCACTGCTACTCCGGTTCTCTCATCGGCCGGCCGCGGCCCGGGAGCGCATCCATGCGGATGCGCAGAACCCGGGTCTTTGGCGATGCGGGCAGGATTGCGGATCTCGTCGGGGGTACAGAGGGCGCCGACCTCGGTGGCCTGGGTGATGCGAGAGCACGGAGGGCTGCACGCTGTGCCCGTCGCCAACTTTCCGCGCCGGGGACGCGCGTGGTCGGGCGGGGCCGATCCGTGCGTCGTCGCCGGCCGGGGAATGACGGCTTCGCCCCGTTGGTGAAGAACCCCGGTGCGCCGAGTTCGCCGGTGGTCGTGACTGGTGTCCGGCCGGGGTACCGGCTCGATTGAGGTGCCGTTCGAGTTCGCCCGGGACGGCCGGCGCCGTCTCGGTGGTGCGGATGGGAAAACAGGTTGACCGGCCCGTCCACGGTGACTGGTTTTGGTGATCGGTGGCCGGTCGCGGCGTATCCAGTGGCGTCATGAGCGGACGTTCCCGTAGGGCGGGGGAGTGGCCGGGCGTCTGCTGCATCCGACAGTGGCCCGCAGCCGCGTCGGGGCCTGCTGATCGGGCTGCCGCGAACCCGCCGGGGACCCGCCGCGAACCCGCCGCGACGGCGCGCTTCGTACGGCTTACCCGGCCCGATGTCCGGGGCACGCGTGAGCCGTCACGCTGTGACCTGGCTCGACTCCCGTGCGTACGGGACTGGTTGAAGTGCCGGTCCGTGCCGTTTAGAGTGCGCAAAGGTCCAGACCACGCAAGAAGTGGGCGGCCGTACCTCGGTGCGTGCCGTTGGCTTCGTAGTGCACGAGGACGGGGGAACGCGGTGGGAGCGGTGATCAAACGCTCCGGGGGGACAGGACGGCTGATCGTCCTGGACTTCGACGGGGTACTGCTCGACACGGAACGAACCAGCAGCGCGGTCTGGCATCGGCTGCTGAGGGACCAGGCGGTGGAACTGCCCCGCGGAATCAGTGTGCGGCCCGACCGCACACTCGACCGGGACATGCTGCGCCGGGATCTGCTCGACACGGTCGGCCGGCACCGAGCACAGGCGTTGTGGGACGAGTTCGAACGGCTCAACCGTGCCGAGGCCGACCTCCTCGACGCCGGCGCCGGGGTCCGTCCCTTCCTGGCCCACTGCCGGGAGCGGGGCCACCGCCTCGCCGTGGCATCGGGGAACTGCCGCGACTGGGTGGAGAGCCACCTGGAACGGCTCGGCATCCGGCCCGCGTTCGGCTCGGTGCACTGTGCGGGCCCAGGGGTGCGGACCAAGCCCGCTCCCGACACCTATCTGAGGGCGCTGCGCGCCTGTCTCACGGACCCGCACCAGGCCCTCGCGGTCGAGGACTCCTACACAGGGCTGGCCGCGGCACGCGCGGCGGGCCTCGCCGCGGTCTGGTTGACCGATGCCCCGGACTCCACCGTGCCCCCCGGCCCCGTCGCGCGCCGCGTACGCACGCTCGACGAGCTGATCGGCGTCGTCTGAGGAACGGGCACCGCCCGGCGACCGGCACCACGCGACCACAGGCACCGCACGACCGACTTCGGCCCCGGGGCGACGTCTGAGCCGGCGCAGCCGCTGCTGCCCTCGCCCGGGCCCTCACTTTGGAGACTGCAATTTCCGTGCTGCTCGCTTCATCCATGCGTGACCTGGACTTATCAGTGTCCGGTTGCGATCCATTCGACGCCGCCCGCGATGCCTCGCGGCTGCCGGCCCTCAACCGAGCCGGGGACGTCTGCGGCCTCGACGCACTCGCCCGGCTGTGGACCGGCCGGGTCCCCGACCGTGTCCACGACGCCGTGACCGCCAACGCGGCCCTGCGTGACCTCGGCTTCGTCCTCGCCTCCCTGGAGCGCCACGGGGTCGACTACCGGACCGTTCCGTACGCGGAGGAGACGCTCCTCAAGCTGGGCGCGCTCGCCGAGGAGGTGCCCCGGGACAGCGTCTACACCTACGCGCTGCGCAACCCTCAAGATGCCGTGCGGTCCTTCACCGGACTGCCCGAGGAGGCTCTGTTCATTCAGGAGGTCCGCACGGCCGGCATCGCCCTGCGCCCCGCCGTCGACGCGCTCCTGGAGACGCTCACACTTTCCGTCGACGATCCCGCGCTGGCGGAGCTGCTGGCCGAGGCCACGCGCGGGTTCACCGTCTTCGCGCAGTCGCTGCTGTCGGTGAAGCGGGCCATCACTCCGGAGACGTTCTCCTTCGAGATGCGGCCGTACTTCCCGCCGATGACCGTCGGGGGGCAGGTGCTGTACGGACCGGGCGGGGCGCAGATGACTCCGCTGCTCGTGGACATCCTGCTGATCAGACCGGAGCCGGGCGAGCCCCAGGAGGAGTGGTACGAGCAGTACCTGGTCGAGAACCTCCTCTATCTCCCCGCCGCCTACCGGGCGGCGAGCGACCGGGCCCGGCGGCACCGGCCGTTGCTGCCCCGCCTCGTGGACGAGGCCGCCCGGCACCCCTCCCACGGTCCCGAGGTGCAGGGCAACCTGGCCGAACTGCGGTCGCTGTTGCGGGAGGTGCTGCGCTTTAGGCTGCCCCATCTGCAACTGGCCAAGGCCAACATGAACGTGCGTCCGGACGGCTCCCTGGGCAGCGGCGGCTACACCACCGACTCCCTCGACCACCTGGCGGACCTCACCCTCGAAAGGCACCGGCTGCTCTCCGAGGAGCCGGCCGACGAAAGGGCACAGCGGTGACCTCCACGACCCCGGAGAACTCGATGACCTCCCCGCCACCGTCGGCGGACCCCGCCGTGCCCGTCGGCTTCGAGCCCTTCGTCCCCGGCACCGTCCACCACCCCCTGGCCACGCCGTCCGGTCCCGTGCCGGCACCCGCCGACGAGGTCCGCGTGCGCTATCCCACCCGGCTCAACGCGATGGCGCTGCAACCGGCGGCGATCGCGGCCGACAACAACCTGATCTACGACGCCGGAGAGGTCGTCCTCTCCGTCGCCCGGTTCCACCACGTCCACGTGCGCAGGCTCGCGCCGGGCACCGGCCTCGTCCTGGACCCGGAGGTACGACGGCCGGAACTGGTCGAGCACGCCGCCCGCATCATGTGCGCGGCCCTCGGCACGGAGTGCGACCTGGCGATCGGTGTCGAGAGCGACCGGCTGCCCGTGCACGCCGGGTTCGGCTCCAGCAGCAGCCTCATCGCGGCGGTCGCCACGGCGGTCAACCACCTGTACGGCTGTCCGGTGGACCGAGCCGGCCTGCTGCCGTATCTCACCGCCAACCACGGGGAGGAGCACGGCAGTCGGCCCGGTCTGCTGACGCCGGTGCAGTGCATCGGCGGCTCGGCGGCCTCTGGCCTGTATCCGGGAGGCGTACAGGTCGTGGCGGGCCGCAGCACGGTGGTGCTGTCGGTACCGGTGCCCGATCGCCTGTCGCTGGTGATCGGCGTGCCGCGGTCCCTCGAGGAGCGGCCCACCGACGAGCTGATGGCCGCCGAGGCGGACCAGTTCGACCGGTTCCGCGCGACCGGTGAACGGTGGGCGCCCACGATCGCGTACCGGATGCTGCACGAGGCCATGCCGGCCGCGCTGCGCGGCGACCTCGGCCCGCTCGGATCCCTCGTGTTCGACTACCGGTTCCGGATGGGCAGTATCGAGAACTGCTCCTTCTCGCATCCCGGCCTCGTCGAACTGGCCGGACGGCTGGAGTCCCTGTGGCACGACAAGGCGGCGACCATGCTCGCCCTGTCCTCCGTCGGCCCGGCCTTCTTCGCCCTCACCGACGACCCCGACCGGTGCGGCGACCGCTTCGCCGAGCTGGACATGGACGTCATACACGCCCGGCCGCACAACGGCACCTACGAGGAAACGGGGCTCGTCCCATGACCGACGTGACCACGGCCGCCGACCGGGCCGCCGCCTACTGGAACTCTCCCGGCACCGTCACGGAGTTCCGCTCCCTCGACGTACAGCCCTATCTGACCGGCCTGCTCGACAGCACAGCCGTCGACGGCCCCGCCCTCGACGTCGGCTGCGGCGGCGGCCGTAACACCCTGGCCCTGCTGGAACGGGGCTTCGACGTCCTCGCCGTCGACCTGCACGCGGGGATGGTGGAGGCGACCCGGGCCAGGACGGCCGCGTATCCGTCCGGCCGTGTCTCGGTCCGACAGGGCCCCGCACACGAGATCCCCGCCAAGGACGGGACGTTCGCCCTCGCGGTGTGCTACGGCGTCCTGCACAATGCGGTGGACCGGGCCCAGTGGGCGGCCACGGTCACCGAACTGGCCCGGGTGCTGCGTCCCGGCGGGCTGCTGGCGCTGAACACCTTCACCCGCGAGACCCTGGATCCCGTGCTGCGCGCGGGCACGGAGGACGGCCAGTACCTGCTGCCCGACAACGTCCCCATGGTGCTGCTGCCCGTCGACGAGGTGCTCGCGGCGTTCACCGCGGCCGGACTGGCCGCCCGGGGCGAGGTGCACACCTACGTCCGTGACCTGGACGTGGGACCGCGCGCCGTCCTTCGCTGCGTGCTGCGGCGGGAGGGGGACTGACATGGCGGACCTGGACGACGGTTCGACCGAGACCGATCCTTTCCCGCAAAGCCCCCTGCCTGAGGGGGAGTTGGAAGCGCTGCTCGACGCCCGCCTCGCGGAGGTGCCCGGCTGGCATTCCCCGGACGATCCGGTGCGGCTCGGCTTCGCCATGACGGCACCGCATGACCTGGCCCTGGAGACCTTCGGCCGCTTCGCCGCACGCAACCCCAACAACGTCGGTGTGCACACCCGCTTCGGTGACGGTGTCCGCGGCACCCGGCGCCTGGAGCGGGAGGCGGTCCTCGCGCTCGCCGGGCTCCTGAACGCCGACGCCGCCGACGGGTATGTCACCAGCGGCGCGAACGAGGGGACCCTGGCCGGGCTGCGTGTCGGCCGTAACGCGCTGCGTGCCGCGGACGCCGGACGGGTCGTCGTCCTCGCGTCGACGCTCACCCACCACTCCGTGGCGAAGGCCGCGGAAATACTCGGCCTCGAGCTGCGGCTCTGCCCGGCGGGTCCGTCCTGGCGGCTGGAGGCCGCGGCGGTGGCAGCCGCGCTGGACGATCTCGCGGCGCAGAGCCCGGCGGGCGACCGCACCGGGGTGATCGTGGTGTCCACCGCCGGCTACTACAACACCGGCATGGTCGACCCGGTTGACGAGATTGCCGACGTGCTCGCACGACGGGCCGCGAACGGCGGTGACCTGAGGCTCTTCCACCACGTGGACGCGGCGCACGGCGGCATGATCCTGCCCTTCACCGCCCCGGAAGTGCCCTTCGACTTCCGTAACCCACACGTGCACTCGATCGTGCTCGACCCGCACAAGTCCGGCCTCATGCCCTACACTTGCGGGGTTTTCCTGTGCCGCAAGGGCCTGATGGGCCATGGCGCGGTGCCCGCCCCGATGTCCGGCTTCCTCGACGAGACGATCACCGGGTCACGCTCCGGCGCGATGGCCGCCGCCCTGTGGTCGCTGGTCTTCGGGGTGGCGGCGGACGGCTACCGGCAGGTGTTCCGCCACTGTCTGGCCGTGCGCGACCAACTGGCCGACGCGATACGGGCCGCCGATCCCGACGCGGTGGTGCTGCCCTCACCCGGCAACACCGTCGTCGTCGCCGCCTTCTCCCACGAGGGCGGCCGCCTGCCCGCCGAACTCCTCGAGCGCTACCGCCTGGTGGGGAACATGCTGGCGTGGAGCACGCCGGACGGTACGGAGGAGGAGCGGCTCTTCTACCACTTCTACGCCATGCCCCACCTGACCCCGGCCCACGTCGACGGCTTCCGCACCGCCCTCGCCGCCGCGGTCCGCGCGCCCGCGCCATCACGGTCCCGGCGCCCCGCCGGGGACACCGCGGCTCCCGGTTTACCGGGCGAGCTGCGGGAGTTGCGGCGCAGCAGCGTCTGCCTGAGGCACCTCGTGGTCCATCCTCCGCAGCGCCGCGACCCGGACGGCCATCCGCACACGTACTCCTTCCACACCTTCCAGGACCGGGCGGGCCTCGGCGAGGACCTGACCGCACGCCCGTGGGACGGCGACGGCACGCACCCGGGCCTGTACGTCTACGCGCCCGACCTGGACCACCCCTTCGCCAACGAACTGTTCGGGGTGACCGATCCCCGGCGATACGCGCTGGAGGTTCTCGACCGTAACCAGCAGAAGCTGTCGCTGGTCGGCGCCGCGCACTTCTCCGTCTTCGGCCCCGAGCCCCGGGACGCCGACCGGCCCGTGGTCCTCGCCAACTTCCACGCGGCCGGGACCTTGCGGTCCGTCGAGTACAAGTACGGGGACCGCCGGTACAACGACGAGGTGCAGGTCTTCCGGGACACGATCGTGGTCAAGGTCGGCAAGGACGCGCGCAGTGTGCACCGCGACGGCGACGACTACTCCTTCTCCCTGGACACCTCGCTGGAGCTGCGGGTGAGGGTGTCGGACGACGACAGTGCCCCGCGTGTCGAGCGGGTGGCCCGGCACGCCGATCCGGCGCTGCCACGGCGGCGGCATCTGCTGCGCGGCCAGTACCGCCGGTTTCCCAACCGGTTCTTCGACACGGTCATCGAGATGACCGTGGGGCGGCGGCATTCTGCGCCCGGCGCACCCCGTGTGCCCGCTCTGCCGGGCGGCGGCGTGCTGGCCCGGTCCGCGGAACTGGACCTGGTCCGTGTGGTGCCGTCCGTCCAGGACGGCGATCTGCGGGTGACGCTCACCGCGGTCGACCAGACCGGCGAGGCCGTGTTCTCGGTGCCGCTCGGCCTGGGCGCCCGGCTGCCCGCGCTGCTGACGGGCATCCCGGTCGGCGACCCGGAGAGCCTGACGCCCGCCGAGGTGGTGACCTGGGCCGCCGGTCTGTATCCGCCGGTGCGGGCGCTGCGTGAGGCGGCCCGCTCCCAGGGACGTTACCGGCACCTGTCCGCCTGTCCGGACGGCCCGCCCGGACAGGCGCAGCCGTCATGACCACGATCGCACTCGTCGTGCTGTGGGGCGTCCTGTCGTGGGGGGTCCTGCTCAGCGTGCGCGCGGTGTACGCCGCCCGCGTCCTCGACCGGCGGCGGCACGCCGTGCCCGTCGTCGGTGTGGGGCCGCGCGTCGTCCTGCTGGTGCCGGCCCTGCGCGAACAGGAGCTGCTGGCCGAGGTGGTGCGGGCGGCGGCCGGGCTGTCGTACCCGCCGGGTCTGCTGCATGTCGTCGTGGTGACCACGCAACGCGAGGAGCGGGAGCGGGACGCCGTGGCGGCGCGGGTGCCCGCTCTGGCGGACGATCTGGTCAGTGGTGGCGTGGAGGCCGCGGCCGCCCGGCTCGCCGGGATCGTGCCGTCCGGCCGGGCCGCGGAGACCGTGCGGCGCATCCGCGCTTCCGGTGATCCGGCTGCCGCCTTGCGTGGGGAGATCGGGGCTGTCCTGACCACGCGTGAGGTTGCCGCTGCCGTGCTGCCGGTGATCGCGGCCGAGCACCCCGGGGTCGGCCTGCATCACTTGCACTACACGGGCGAGGGTGCCAAGAGCGGTCAGCTCGTACATGCCGTCGAGCAACTGGCGGACGTGCTCCCGCCCGACGCCGACCCTGCCTACACCTACGTGGGGCTGTATGACGCGGACTCGCAGCCGGACCTGGGGAGCCTGGAGCAGCTGGCGGCCACCGTGTCCCGGGGGGATGGACCCGTGCCCGACCTGGTTCAGCAACTCCCGCTCCAGCTGCGCCGGCCTGACGCGGCACGAGGTGGCGGCACGGACGTGCTGATGCGCGCCCACGCCCTGGCCGATCTGCGCCGCCGCACGGGCGTGGAGGCGTACCGCATCCTGGCCCGGCGCCGCATCCGGTCCGCGCGGTTGCCTGTGTGGCTTGGGGTTGTTGTGGAGCCGGTGGTGTACGGGGTCGGCGCCGGGCTGTTCGTCCGCCACGACACTCTGGTGTCTATTGGTATGTACGAGGA
>NZ_JOCA01000040.1 GCF_000718785.1 Streptomyces sp. NRRL WC-3626
TCCTCGTACATACCAATAGACACCAGAGTGTCGTGGCGGACGAACAGCCCGGCGCCGACCCCGTACACCACCGGCTCCACAACAACCCCAAGCCACACAAGCGAACGTCATCGGTGACGCCCTCGGGCACCAGATCGCCTTCGAGGAGATCACTCCGGACGAGTTCCGGAGCCTGTCCCAGGGACGGCACCCAGCCCGGCCGTCGACATGCTGCTCGCCGCGTGGAGCACCACAGCGGTGGCCGCCATCCTCCAGACGGCACCGCGAACATTCCGCCACTGGGCCACCGACCACGCCACCGCATTCACAGAGAACTCCGAGGATTCGTAACCCCGCCGAAGCCCTCAGTGGGCGTTGAGTCCGTTTCTGGTAGCGGCCACTCAGGGCAACCCTGAAACGTTCTAGGTACCGCAGAGGCGCCGCGTACAGCAGGGTTGCAAGTTCAGTCAGCTTCGACCCGACGGGAGGCGCCTGCATGCGCGGCGCGATAAGAACCGTACTGGGCATGGCCGCCACAGGCATGCTCGTTCTGGCGATGAGCAACCCGGCAGCCGCTGCCACGATGGAGTACGACACCGCGGTGAAGGACACGACGTCGGTCAACGACTACTACTGCGTGGTCAAGGACGACCTCTGGACCACCGCCCGTGCCTGCTTCAAGCCGTACGGCGATGTCCTTTTCGCCGGCGACGAATTCAAAGACGGCGCCTCCGCCACCACCCAGTGGCAGAACGAGCTCCGTGACAGCAACGGGAACTGGGGGCTCTACCGCAAGGGAAAGTGCACGTGGTCGGGCGGTTCCGGCACCCAGGGGTCCTGCAACAAGGAGATGTACGAGTACAGCAGCAAGAACGCCCACGGCGGCGTGGGCAGCCGGGTGCGGGTCAAAGCATGCGTCGGCGACTCGTGCAGCCCGTGGAGCCGTTGGATCCTCAACGCCTGAGCAGGCACCTGATGTCGATTCACGCCGACCGTTTCAACATACCCAGGCTCTGGCTGTCAGGCTGCCCTTTGCCGGAGATGATCGGCAGGATCCCGCGCCATAGCAGTTCCTTCCGGTTGGGGTTGCCGTCGTAGCCCTTGTCGCCCAGGAGAGCATCGGGGCTCTTGCGGGGGTAGCCGACGCGACCGGCGGGACTCCGTCCACCAGAGCGTGGGCCTGGGTGACGTCGTTGGCCGTGATGGAATCGGGCGGGACTTCGGTACGCGTCTGCGGTAGGAGTCCCTGGCCCCGGCCGCCCGCGTCCACGCCGGACCCTGCCCCGCCTTGGGGTTGTTCAGCCGGCGGGGCATCGGGGGACCTTCCCGGACCCGGCGGTCAGGCCGGGCCGAGGAGGGCCGAGGTGCGAGGATCGGTAACCGGGGCGGGCGGTGCGGCGGGGACGAAGACCGGCGCGTCCTGCTGGTAGAAGAGGTCGATGTCCGCCTCCTCACCGCCGACGATCAGCGTGTCCCAGGCGCCGCTCTCCTGCAGGGTGCGCAGGGTTGCGGGGGCCAGGGTGGAGAGGTGGGCCCGCAGTTCCCCGTCGTCGGGCAGGCCGGGCAGGCGCGGCGCGAGGCGGTCGCGGATCGAGCGCATGCGGTCCAGGAGGGTCTCCAGGTCCCCCTCGGCCGGATCCCCGGATGTCTGCTGCCGGGGCACCGACGGTCCGGCCGTTTTCTCCATGCTGCGGTCGATGATGTCCTTGATCGCGCGGGTCGTGCCCTGCTCGTCCGTGGTGACCATGGCGTTCCACGCGCGGCTCTTGTGCCGGTACTGCAGCATCGACATCGCGGCCTCGTGCCGGATGAAGTCCGCGTCGCGCAGGGGGCGGCCCCGCCAGACGCGGCTGAGGGAGCGGGCCAGGGAGACGGCGGAGGCGAGACCGCTGTTGAGGCCGCGGCCGGGCCAGAAGTGGATGGCGTTGGCCGCGTCGCCGAGCAGGAAGCCGTAGGTTCCGGGGCGGTCGGCGGTCGGGCGGGTGAGCTGCGCGGTGAAGCGGGGGCGCTGCACCATGTCCAGGCGGAACGAGGTGATCGCGCTCAGGTCGTCCTCGGGGACGGCGAACAGCCGCAGTCCCTCCTGGATCCGCTTCCACAGCGGTGAGCCGCGCAGCAGCGCGGGCAGGAACAGCGTGCCGTGGGTCGGGCAGACGAACTCGTTGTCCTCGTGGCGGCTCATCACGCAGGGGCGGGCCGCGATGCATTCCTCGAAGACCTGCCGCACCGGGTCGATGCCGATGACGTTGCGTGCCTCCTCGCGGGTGAGCCGCATGTTGAGGAAGCCTTCTCCTCTCAGGGAGTTAAGCAGGAACCGGTTCTGCGCCACGGTCAGCAGGACGCTCATCGGGTCGGAGAGGCGGGATTTGACGCGCAGGCCGAGCACCACGTCCTGGAGGTGTTCGCCGTCGAGGGAGTAGATGGAGGCGTCGGCGGCGCCGAAGCGGTCGGCGAAGTGCTCGCGGGTGCGGGAGCGGCCGCCCTCGCAGATGACCAGGACATGGTCGCGGGCGATGAGGTGTTCGTGTTCGGAGGGGTCGAAGCGCCGGGGCACCAGCCGGACGGCGGGCTTGGTGTTGGCCAGCCGCAGCAGCTGGTCCTCGATGTAGGCGATACGGATGTTGCGCGGCGGACGCCCGTCCACGGAGTCCGGCCCCAGCGGCCACATCTCGGAGAACTCGCGGCTCTCCCCGAAGAGCGCCGTCTGCATCTCCTCCGTGAGCGCCAGGTACTGCCGGCTCTGCACGGTGACGACCTGCTGGCGGCGGACGTTGCCGTGGGTCTCGTCCTTCCAGACCACGTCGGCGCCGTCGCGCACCCAGCGGCCGTCGTACACGGTCACCGAGACGCGTCCCGGCAGCGCGCTTTCCAGGAGCAGTGCGAAGGCGAGGCCGACGGGGCCGCCGCCGCTCACCGTGACCCGCAGGACGCCGGGGTCGACGGCGGCGTCGGCGCGAGGGAGGGCGAGCTGGGAGAGGTCCATGACGGTCTCCACGGCCTCCTGTGTCTCGAACAGGAAGGTCTCGTCACCGATGCGTATGGTGTCGCCGGGCGTCAACTCGTGTCGTGTGACACGTTGTTCGTTGACGTAGGTGCCGTTCCTGCTGCCGCGGTCGTGGAGGACGTAGGCCCCGTCCTCGGTGACGATCTCGGCGTGCAGCCGGGAGGCGCTGACGCTGACGATGACGACGTCGTTGTCGCTCTTGCGCCCGAACGTCAGCGGAGCGTCGCCGAGGACCACGCTCTGACCGGTGAAGGGGCCGCTACTTCCCACGATGACCGACAGCACGGATACTCCTTAGGGATGATCAAGTTCGTTCAAGTATGGACGAGGCAGTGCCGGGTTCACGCACCGTCTGCTCGGCAAGTCACGGAGAAGGCAACCGAGTTGGACGTGGCGTCGAACGGTGACTTGATCTCCACCGCCATCGCGCTGCTCAGCGTCCCCTCCTGTGCGTACGCCGACAGCCGCACCGTCTCCTTCTTCGTGTCCGACTCCCCCTCCCTGAACGACAGCGTCCGCCACTGCCGGTCCACCACCGCCCCGTTCACCGACACCCACCGATAGGAGAACTGCACAGGGATCTGCGACGTCGTGAACGTCGCAGTGAACCAGGGCGCCCGGCCCTCCCCCGCCGGACAGCTCCCCTCGTAGGCGGTCGCCCCGCCCGCCACCGTCACCGACACGGGCTGTGCGGCGCTCCCGCCGTCCCCGTCCTTGTCACTGTCCTGGCCCACGAGCGCGTAGGTCAACCCCGCGCCGAGCAGCACCAGTACGGCGCCGGCCGCGCCGACCAGTCGGGTGGTACGACGCTTGCGCCGCCCGGCGGTGAGTGAGGGACCGGTGGCGGGCAAGGGCTCCGGCACGCCGAGCGGCGGGCCGAAGACACCGAGCGGCGCCGGTACCGTCGGCTCCTTCGCCTCGGCACCGCCCGTCGTCCGGTCCGAAGGAGTCGTGGCCGTCACCTCCTCGTCTGCCACGGTCGCGGCGGTATCCCCGGCGGGGAAGGGCTCGTCGGCGGTCAAAAGCTCCTGGGCAGCCGTCACATCCGCCGTCAGCGCGGCGGTGACGGCGGATGTGACCGCGGCATCCGTGAGGACGGCGCTGGTCGCGGTGCCGGTCTCGTCGGTGGCCGGCACCCCCGCGACCGTGCGCAGCCGGCGGGCGGCCTCCTGGGCCGCCATGCGCTCTGCGGGGTCCTTGCGCAGCAGACCCTCGATGACCGCGGTGAGCGGTCCGGCGCGGTGCGCCGGCGGCAGTTCGTCGTCCACGACGGCTCGCATCGTGGCCAGTGCGCCCGTCCGACGGAACGGCGAACGGCCCTGCACGGCCGTATAGAGGAGGGCCCCCAGCGACCACAGGTCCGAGGCATGGCCCGGCGTCCGGCCCAGCAACCTCTCCGGGGCCACGTATTCGGGCGAGCCGACCACCTCACCGGTCATCGTCAGCGCCGTGTCGCCCTCCAGAGTGGCGATGCCGAAGTCGGTGAGGACCACCCTGCCCTCGTCGGCGAGCAGCACGTTGGCGGGCTTCACATCACGGTGCAGGACCCCCGCGCCGTGCGCGGCGCGCAGGGCCGCCAGCACCTCGGCACCGATGCGGGCGGCCTCCTTCGGCATCAGGGTGCCCTGCGCGCCGATCACGTCGGCGAGCGAGCGGCCGCGCACGAGTTCCATGACGATCCACGGCCGTCCGTCGAAGGTGACGACGTCGTGCACGGTCACCACACCGCGGGCGCTGACCCGCGCGGCCGCCCATGCCTCCCGCTCCAGCCGGGCATGCATACGGGCGCTGCGCTCGGCGGGAAGGTCGAGGGAGGCGCGGACCTCCTTCACCGCCACCTCACGCTGCAGCACCTCGTCGCGGGCGCGCCAGACCGTGCCCATACCGCCCTCGCCGAGCACGGACAGCAGCCGGTACCGGCCGGCGACCAGCCGCCCACCACCCCCGGCGTCCGAAGAGACCGCGTCCTTGTTCTGCATCGGTGTCCACTCCCTGTCCGTGCCAACTGCCGTGCTCAGTATGTAAGTACACCGGCAGGCGCCTCGTGACAGGGTGACAGAGCGGCACGGTCTTGGCGGCCGCGTGAACGCTGTGGTCGTTCCGCACCGGCCTCACCACAGCCGGCCCTGCGTCACGCACGGAACGGGCCGGCGACGGCGTCCGCGAAGCCCTCCGCGAAGCCCTCCGCGAGGGCCGTCCGCACGGACGTGTCCAGGAGGACTGTGCCCTCCTGCCCGTGGGCCGGCCCGGCCGCCGCCCGGACGACGGCCCTCAGCTGTACACCCCGGAACGTGTCCGCAAACGCCTGCCCGCCGCCCGCGGCGTACACGCCGGCCAGCGCGCGTCGCCGACCGCACGGGCGTGGGCCTTCTTCTTTCTTTCGGCCTTGCACCGGTTGAGGCGCTTGATGCGGGTGTACTGCGTCACGGCTTCCCGTACCGCTACGACGACATCAAGCCGTGCCTGGCGCTACAGGTGACGCCCGCGGTGATCGTTGAGGAGCCGTCAGGCGGCCGCTGGACGAGGTGCGGCCGACAGGCGAGAGGGCTTCGCCCGGGTTGCATCCCCCCTTTCGCCGGGGGCGCGCCGCTCGGGTTCGGGCCCGTTGGCAGCGGTGTCCTTCGCAAACTGCTGTCCGCCGGCCCGGGCACAGCCCGCTCCGGTGAACTGCGGTCCCTCGCTGATGGCCGGGGGGTGTGGCCTGCGAGGGCCTGAGCGCTCGTCGAGGCCCCTACAGGGAACCGGCCCCGCGGCCTCGGTCACGATCGGGCGGCGCGCCGGGAGGCTCTTTTCCTGTCTCACGGCACCGAGTACAGGGTGCCGGCTCAGACGGTGCTCCGTAGTGCCATGGTCCTTCGGCCGGTTGTTGGCCGGCCCTGCGGCCAAAAGGGCCGACCTGACACTCCAGGGAGGTCGGCGCTCACCCGAGCCGTCGACGCCGCTGTGACTGAGCGCCAGATCTGTTCAATGAGCACGGAACTTGTCGTGCTGTGCATTCGAGTGGGCAGACAGGACGGCCCTCGTTGAGGCTGACCTGGACAGTTTCGTCGATCAATGAGGGCAGCGCGCCGAAAGGGTTTGCCACAAGGCTGGATGCCGACGATGATCACCTCATGACGACCAGAAAGGGCCATGCCCTCTAGGCGTCCCGCTCCGCTCTCCACAGCTCGCGCGCCGCCCGACCGCAACTCACCGCAGCGACCGCCGGCCGTGACCGCCCACGAAGGAGAGCCCGCCCGTGCAGAAGACTGCCCTCATCCCCTACGCCCACCTCCCGCGGGCGCACCACAACCGCCACGTCCTGACCAGTACCGTCGACGTCTTCGGCGCCGCCCACTGGCTCCTTGCCGAGCGTGCTCCGCAGCCCGGCGGCGATGTCCTGCCCTTCACTGGCAACTGCGGTTATCCGGACTTGCGGAATTGCCCCGGATTCGGAATGTCCCTCTGCATGGTGAGGCCAGCCACTTCGGTCCCACGGTCCTGTCTCCCGCGGTCCGCTGCGGACGAGTGTGCTGTCTCGGAGGCATAGCGCCGGGGCACAGCCCGTGCGGCTGGCCACGGCGGATGGCGTGTGGACTCGATGCCGGAGGAGCGTGGTTCCGCCACCGCGCCGGACACCGTCCTTTCGGTGTGCGAGGTGCCCGACACCGGCTCAAATCTCGGCGGGCAGATGGATCGAGGCCAGTTTGGCCGGGTCGACGACGATGTGGATGCCGGTGATCCGGCCTTCGGTGACGGTGAAGGCGATGAGGGAGAGAGGGGTTCCGTCGGGGCACCAGGACATGTGGCCGGGGATGCCGTTAACCAGCACGGGCCGATTGCGGGCGACCTCGCCGGAGAACATGCGGGCCCCGGAGGCGACCTTGGTGGCGCCGAGGGTGACGACCACGCCGTCGGAAGTGTCGACGGTCAGTTCCACGTTCGGGTCGAGGACACGCAGCAGTGCTTCGAAGTCGCCGTTGCGGGCGGCGGCGCCGAATGCCTGGACGACCTCTCGGTGCTCGCGGCCGGAGCCCGCCGGTCGGTCCGTGGCGTGGACCTTGCGGCGGGCGCGGCTGGCGACCATCTTGGTGGCGGCGGTGGACTTGCCCAGGATCCGGCCGATTTCGTGGAACGGGACTGCGAACATGTCGTGCAGGACGAACGCCAGGCGCTCGCTCGGGGTGAGCGAGTCGAGCACGACGAGCAGGGCGAGGCCGACCGAATCGGCCAGCGCCGCCTGCTCGTCCGGCGCGGGGTCATCGTCGGGTATCACCACGAGGTTCGCGAACTCTTGCTCGTAGGCGATTTCGGGGTGGGCTCGGCGGGATCTCAGGAGGTCCAGGCTGATTCGGCCGACCACCGTGGTCAGCCAACCCGCCAGGTTGCCGATGGTCGCCGCGTCCTGACGGACGAGGCGCATCCAGGCTTCCTGGACCACGTCCTCGGCGTCGGCGTGCGAGCCCAGCACGCGGTACGCGACGGCGCGCAGCCGATCGCGCTGGGCTTCGAACGCCTTGGCCACAAGGCCGGACGGGTGGGCGGTCACGGCTTCCGCTGCTGACGGAGCGAGACCCGGTTGCCGTCCGGGTCCACCGCCTCGATGCGGACCCCGAACGGATAATCCTCGGGCTCGGACTCTTCGAAAACGACGCCGCGCTGACGCATGATCTCAAAATCCTTTCGCAGATCGTCGGATTCGAGGATCAGCGGACCGGGGGCGCCCGCTTCCCCCGGCTGTCCCGCGGCCGCCGCATGCGACCACAGGATGATCTGCACCGGGCTGTCGGGAACCCCGACGGTGAGGAACCGTCCGTCGGGCCCCGGGAAGTCGAGCCGTTTTTCCAGGCCCAGTCCCTCGGTGTAGAACTCCAGTGCGCGGTCCTGATCGGTGACGTAGATCGTCACGTACATGATGTTGGTCAGCATCCTGCTCTCGATTCACTCGTTGATGCGACCGTTCGTATGCGGTCGTCGCTCTCATGACGAGTGCCAGCGGGAGAAGGTAACAAGACCGGTCCGCGGGAGCGGAAACGGAACACGCCTCAACGCTGGTACCTGACAAGCATCGTGCGGGCTTCGTGTCGCTCTGCCGTCCTCTGGGCGGGCAGAGCGACACGTGGCACGGGAAGGGCATCAGGAATGCGAACCTACAGGAATTCGCGACGTGCGAAGTCCGCTGCATAGCCGGCACGAGCGCGGATGCCGACCCTGTTGAGCCGTACTGTCAGGTGGCTTGCGGTCATGGCCTGTCCGGCGCGACCGCCCGGGAAGAGCCACGGACCTGGCTCGTTCTGTCCCAGGACAGCGAAAGCCTGCCGGTTGTTGGCGAGTTCGAGGAGCAATGTCCCCCAATCCGTGCAGCAGTCCCATTCTTGATTCAGTTTCGATGCGGGGATTCCGGCCGGCGCCGCAGTGTGTATCGTTCGGCGAGGTCAGCCGAGGGCCGGCTCCTCCGGGGCCAGGCTCACCAGTTTGCGGTTGACGAACTCCCCGAAGCCGTACTCGGAGAGTTCGCGGCCGAAGCCGGACCTCTTGACGCCGCCGAACGGTATCTGAGGTGCGGTCCAGGCCGGCCGGTTGATGAAGACCATGCCGGCCTCGATCCGCGCTGCCACGGCGCGGGCGCGGTCGAGGTCCTCGGTGAACACGGCCGCGACCAGCCCGAAGGGGGTCGTGTTCGCCAGGGCGATCGCTTCCTCCTCCGTGTCGACCACGTAGAAGGCGGCCACCGGACCGAAGAACTCCTCCAGGTACGCCGGATTGGACTCGTCGATGCCCGTGAGGATCGTCGGCTCGAAGTAGAAGCCGGGCCGGTCGATCCGGTTCCCGCCCTGCAGGACCGTGGCTCCGTGCTTCCGGGCGTTGTCGACCTGGTCGGTCAGGAAGTGCAGGGAGCGCTGTGAGGCGAGCGGGCCGAGCGTCGTCGCCCTGTCCGAGGGATCGCCGGCGGTGAAGGTGTCCAGTCCTTTTCGGAAGGCTTCCAGGAACTGCTCGCCCCGCTCCTCCCCCACGACGATGATGCGCTTGGTGGAGACGCATGTCTGACCGGTGTTGATCATGCGTGCGCCCAGCGCGCTCTGCACGCTCCGGGCCAGGTCCCCGTCCTCGAGGAGGATCAGCGGGTCGCTGCCCCCGAGTTCCATGACGACCTTCTTGAGGTTGCGGCCGGCCCGCTCGGCCACCACCTCTCCGGCGCGTTCGCTGCCGGTGAGGGTCACGCCCGCGATGCGCGGGTCGTCGATTATGCGTCCGACCTGGTCGTGGGTGGCGAAGACGTTCGTGTACGCACCGGTCGGCGCTCCTGCCCTCTCGAACAGGTGCTGGAGGGCGAGTGCGCTGTGCGGAACGCTCTCGGCGTGCTTGACCAGCATGACGTTGCCGGCCATGAGCTGGGCCGCCGCCACTCGTGCGACCTGGTAGTAGGGGAAGTTCCACGGCTCGATGCCGAAGATGATGCCGATGGGCTCGGTGTACACCACCGCCCCGGGTGCCTCCGGCAGTTCCTTCGGTGCGAGGAACTGCTCGCCGTGATCGGCGTAGTAGTCGAGGATGGACGCGGCGAGTTCGACCTCGGCTTCGGCCTCGCCGACGAGCTTGCCGACCTCGAGTGTGAGGTAGCGGGCGTACTCGTCGCCGGCCCGCAGTTCCCGCGCGGCGGCCTTGAGGATCGCGGCGCGCTCGGCGACCGGGCGGTGCCGCCAGTCCTTCTCATAGGTGGAGTGGGCGGTGGTGAGAGCGGTGGCGAGGTCGGCGTCGGAGATGCTCTCGAAGGTGGCGACGAGCTCGCCCGAGGCGGGGTTGACGGTCTTGTACTGCATGAACCATTCCTGTTCCGTGGAGGGTTGGGGCGTCGTAAGGGTGGGGGTCGTCGAGGTTCGCCGGTGCCGGCGGCGGCACGTGCGGCGCTCGGGGCCGCTGCTTGCGCCGCGTCGTCTCAGCCGTGTATCGCGGCGAGGTCGGGCGTGGCGAAGTCCTCGTCGCTCGGGTCGATCTCTGCGGCCTTGAGGTTGTCCTCCAAGGTGGGCCGGGCAGGGCGTGCTGGGGATCGGCAGGATTACGGGAGAGCGGCGCAGCAGCCAGGCCGGAGCGAGCCGGCTGATCGTCGCTCCGGTACGCCGTACCAGGTCCGCGAGTTCGCCCGCGGCCGGTGAATCCGGTGCCGGCCAGTGGCCATCGGGGAATGAACGTCTTTTCCCGGGGCTCGGCGTGGTCGAGTATGTCGGCCGCGGAGCGGTCGACCAGGTTGTGCACCGAGGCGACGGGTGTGACGCGTTGAGCGGCCTTGATCTGGTCGAACGGTGACCTCGGGCAGGTCGATGTGGCGGGTCTTGTCTTCGTCCTGGAGGCGGGCGGGCTCTCCGGCTTGGTCGTCGAGTGGCACCTCGGCGTCGGCACGGTGCGGTTGGGGCGGGTCGGTCCGCTCCACGCCCAGGTGCCGGGGGCTGGGTTCGGCCTGCCGGCGAAGGTACTCGGGGCGCCCGATCGGTACCCGCTCGCCGGGGGCGGGAGACGCCCGTCTTCGTCGCGATGGCCAGGTGCTCCGGGTAGGGGTGCAGTGCCTTGCGGATGGGGTCGTGCGTGACGAACGGTCTGTAGCTGTCCGCCGTGTCGATCAGACTCACACCGAGCTCTGCCGCGCGGCGCAGGACGGTGATCGCGTCGTCCACGTCGTGCGGATATCCGGACATGCCGGGGCCGGTGAGCCGCACGGTTTGGAACCTGAGACGGCGGAGGTCCAGGTCGCCGTCGGTGGAGAAGGTGGATGCGGGGAGGGTTGTTGTCATGTCAAGGCCTATCGATAGCTGTCGCGGAACTGGGCAGCGATGGCGAGGGGAGTCCGACGGACTCAACCCCCTGCGTCGTGCTGCTCGACGCGTAGACATTAATTCGAAAACCACCGTAGTACGAACATTGTCGAACTAAAGAGCCGGCCATACTGCGAGATCCGTCGAATTGCCGGTCTCGTGCGGCGGCGTCCGGCCGACCGGGCGATCGCCGACCGCATGCGGGCACACTCTCGCCGCCGACGGCCCCCGCGGCGCAGCCCGTAGGGTGGCGCCGACGCATGAGCCCGGTCGGATCCAGTGCGCGGGCTGCGGGTTTCGGCGAGAACCCGGCTCGCGTACCTGACTCCGCGGTCGGCGGAATGCCTGAAGTTCACACCGGCCACGCCGGCGCCGGCCGCACGGCCCGTGTCCGGGACGCGAGGCCAAGGCCCCGTGACGGCCGGTCAGCTTCCGGTCTGCCCGTGCAGCACACCGCTTGCCGCCACGGCGGCCAGCAGTTGCAGGCCGTCGTGCGCCGGGGTCCCCGGTTCGGCGAAGTAGGTCAGGATCGAGATGCCCTGGCTGTCGGAGACGGTGAGGTACTCGTAGCCGAGGTCAAGACCGCCGACGTCCGGGTGCCGGAAACGCTTGCGCCCGGTGGTGAGTGGTTCCACGTCGTGCGCCGCCCAGCGGATACGGAAGAAATCGCTGCGGGTCGACAGCTCTCCGACCAAGTCGGTGAGGCCCTTGGAGTAGGGGTTCCGCCCGGCCGCCGCGCGCAGCAGGGCGGTGACCGAGCCAGCCACCTCGTCCCAGTCCCTGTGCAGCGCCTTGCCTGCCGGGTCGAGCAGGATGAACCGGGCAAGGTTCAGTGTCGTTCCGTGCTTCTCGGAGCGGAACAGGTCGCGGTACAGGGCGCGGGCCAGTGTGTTGGCCCCCAGCACGTCCCCGTGCTCGTTGAGCATGATGGCAGCAGCGCCCGTGATCGTGTCGAGAAGCGTCAGCAGGCCGCCCCGAACCGTCGGCGTCCTCGCCGGTGACGATCTGTGTGCCGGCCCCAGGGCGCGGACCAGGTCGAACAGGTGGGTTTGCTCGATCTCGTTGAGTTTCAGCGCCCGGGCGACGCCGAACAGCACCTCTTCGGAGGCGCCCTTGGCTCGGCCCTGCTCCAACCGGGTGTACCACTCGACACTGACACCCGCCAGGACGGCGACCTCGTCGCGGCGAAGGCCGGGAACGCGCCGCCGGACGCCGGCCGGGACGAGGCCGACCGCCGACGGAGCCAGCTTGTCTCTGCGTGATCTCAGGAACTGGGAGAGCTCTCGTGCCGCGTTCATGACGGCAGGCTATGGCCCCGGTCGCTGTCCAACCAGACAGTGTCAGTACCACCATCGGCGCGGCCTGGCTGGTCCTTCGCGCGCGGCCTTCACTGGCAGATGTCCGACCCGGACAGCCGATGGACGATTCGGCTGCGCACATCGAGAGGCGAGGAAAGCCATGCGTGCAGCACCCCCGGCCCGAGGGCAGGCCGGGCCCGGCGGAGCGGCGGGTCCGTCACCCCTTCGTGCGGGCAGCCCGTCGAGCAGGCCGGGATGGAGGGCGTCGAGGTCCGCGCGGCGCAAGCTCGACACCTGCACGAGCACTTCAGCACTTTGACGCTTTTCGTACTTCGATGATGTTCGAACTTGTAAAGAAGAGGTCCTACCTGTGTCCGCTCGCACCCTCCTGCTCGCCGCAGGGGCCTTCACCGTCGGCACCAGCGCCTACCCAGTGGCCGGAGTGCTGCCCGAGATCAGCAACGAGATGGGGGTGTCACTCGGCGCCGCCGGCCAGTTGTCGACGGCGTTCGCGCTCGCCTACGCCGTCGGCGCCCCGCTGGCGGCCACCCTCTCCGGCCGCTGGGACCGGCGTACCCTGCTCGTCGGCGCCCTGCTCCTCGCGGCACTGGGCAACATGCTCACCGCACTGGCCCCCAGCTACCCGCTGCTGTTCGCCGGCCGCATCGTCGCCGCACTCGGCGCCGCCGCCTACACGCCGGCCGCCACACTCGTCGCCACCTCGTTCCATCCGCCCGGGCAACGCGGCCGTGCCGTCGCGATCGTGTTCGGCGGACTCACCGCCTCGCTGGCACTCGGAGTGCCCGCGGGATCGGTCCTCGGCGGCCCGCTCGGGTTCCGCGGAGTGTTCGCCCTGGTCGCGGCCGCAGGACTGCTCGCGGCGGTCGGTGTGCGGCTGCTGGTGTCCGCCGTCCCCGCGCCGCCGCCGGTCACCCTGCGGGAGCGGCTGCGGGTGCTGCGCGACCGCACCGTCCAGGCCGTCCTGCTGGTGACGGTGGTCAGCGTGCTCGGCTTCATGAGCGTCTACACCTACGTCGTGCCGCTGCTGACCCGGTACACCGTCACCGGCGGTGCCGTGAGTGCCCTGCTGCTGGTCTACGGCATCGGCGCGCTGGCCGGCAACGTGTTCGGAGGGTGGGCGTCGGACCGCTACGGGCCGCGCCGTACCGCTCTCACCGCACTCGGCCTCGCCGTGGTCTCGCTGGCTACCCTGCCGCTGACGCTGACCACCGTCACCGGCGCGGTGTCGGCGCTGTTCCTGTGGAGCGTGGCGGCCTGGGGGTTCAACCCGCCGATACAGAGCCTGATGCTGGAGGCCGCAGGTGAGCAGGGCGCGCTCGCTCTCTCGCTCAACGCCTCGGCCATCTACCTGGGTTCCGGACTCTCCGGTGCGGTCGGTGGTCTAGTCGTCTCCGGGCCGGGGGTCGAGGCCCTGCCCACGGTGGGCGCCGGCACAGCGCTGATCGCCACGGTCGTGCTCGGGGCCCACGTGGGCACCTTCCGGCGCGCGCAGCGCCGCCCTCGGCCGGCTGCGATGCGGTCACGGACGGAGCGGGAGCCGGACCTGCAGAAGGAGAGCTCGTGACTTGACGCTCCCGGCGTCCGAATCCGCCGGATACGGCGGTGGCCGGCCACCACCGGCTGACGGCCTGCGCCCCTACGGTGCCGGCCAGCCGCGGCCGGCACCGTGTCACGGACGCCCTGGACCGCCTCCTCGGCCGCACCAACCACCAGCAGATCCGCGGCACGATCCGCCGAACGTCTCGTCCCGGCGCTTGCCGACGGCCCAAGCACTCCCGGCAGAAGAAACCGGGCCCGCTCGCAGACGCCCCGGGGGGGGTGCCCCGGGTGCCACTCACAGACGCCCTTCCACATCCCGTCGGACACAGAGCCGCACCGTTCGAACCGGGGCGACGGATCAACGTCGCCCCTTCATGGCCAGTCGGGCACACGCAGGCGTCGAGGTCGAAGGTGGTGAGGATGAGAACGCGTGTCCTGGCCGTTCCGCGGAATCCGGCTGTCTGCCGTGTCACCTCGATGCCGCCCATGTGCCGGCATCCAGATTTCCACCAGCACCACGTCCGGGCAAAAGCCAGCGTGCGCTCTCCACAGCTTCGGCACCGGTGCCGGCCTCGCCCACCGCGGCCAGCCCGGGAGCGGTGTCGATGAATACTCGGAAGCTTCCTCGAAGCAGGACTG
This sequence comes from Streptomyces sp. NRRL WC-3626, assembly GCF_000718785.1. GTDB lineage: Bacteria > Actinomycetota > Actinomycetes > Streptomycetales > Streptomycetaceae > Streptomyces > Streptomyces edwardsiae. Next base: position 14,268 of record NZ_JOCA01000040.1, read on the forward strand.
GTCACTGGCGACGAGTACAGGCAGGTCGGCGTCTCCGTCGAGCGCTCTAATCTTGGTCTCAGGTTGATCAAGGACGATGAGCGGCAAAAACATCGACTGGAAGGGGGCGGGCCGGCGTGCGGATCATGATCGCGGATGATGACGCGGCCATCCGTGAGTCGTTGGAACGGGTGCTCCAGGTCGAGGGTTACGACACCAGCACCGTCTCCAACGGTTTCGCTGTGCTTGAGGGGGTCGGTGGGGCCGGCGGTGACACGCTGGATCTGTTGCTCCTCGACGTGATGATGCCCCGCCTCGGCGGGCTGGAGACCTGTCGGCGGTTGCGGGCCGCGGGTCGGGATCTGCCGGTGCTGATGCTGACTGCCCGTGATCAGGTCTCCGACCGGGTCACGGGGCTGGATGCGGGCGCGGACGACTACCTGCCCAAGCCGTTCGCCACCGAGGAGTTACTGGCTCGGGTGCGGGCCCTGCTGCGTCGGCGCACGCCGGCCGACGAGGAGTCGCACGTCCTGTCGTTCGCCGACGTCCGGCTCGATCCCGACAGGTTCGAGGCGTGGCGGGGCGGGCGGCCGCTGCACCTGACCCGGACCGAGTTCTCCCTGTTGGAGGTCCTCTTGTGCAACGCGACCCGGGTCTTGACCCGCGACGCGCTGTTCGAGGCGATCTGGGGCTTCGGTATGAGCTCCACCGCCAACAATCTTCAGGTTTACGTGAGCTATTTGCGCCGCAAGATGGAGGCGGAGGGTGAGCCGCGATTGATCTACACACTGCGTGGCCTGGGATACACGTTGCGGGAGACTCCTCCGTGAGCAGGCCCGCCTGCCGGGAGCCGCACCGGCTGATCCGATGGTGGCGTCGGCGGTCCCTGCGGGCCAGGATGACGGTGATCGCGGCGACGGCCATCGCGGTCAGTGTGTTCGTGGCCTTCCAGGTGGCCAGTGAGCTGTTGGCCTGGCAGCTGCGGGACACCGTCGAGGATCAGCTGCGCGCCGATTCCCGCGTCCTGGCGACGAACGCGGAGCGCGCCGGTCTGGCGCAGGTTGAGCTGCCGCCGTATCCCGGATCCGGCCGGCTGGTGCGGGTCATCCTGCCCGACGGCTCGATCCGGACGCCGGCCGGCCAACCCGCGCTGCCTCCGGTCAGCGAGAACGCCGGGCGCGTGGCGCGGGGCGCGTCGGCCGACCTGTTGGAGTCGAACGGCAGCGACGAAGAAGGCTACGCCCTCTACACGCTGCGGGCGGGCGACGGCGCGGTCCAGGTGGCCCGCGTCGTCGACGACGGCCCGATCAACCAGTTCGGGTTCGGCATGCTGGTGATCGGTCTGCTCTGCGTGGCCGGCGGCGCCCTTGTCGGGCGGACCGTGGCGCGGACCGGGCTGGCACCGATCGACCGGCTGACCGCCGCCGCGGTACGCGTCGCGCACACCCGGGAGCTCGACGCCGACATCCCGGACGAGGGCGGTGGGGAGATCCGGCGGCTGATCCGGTCGATCAACGACATGCTCGCCGCGCTCCGGGACTCCCGGCAGGCCCAGCGGCTGCTCGCCGAGGACGCCGCCCACGAGCTCAAGACCCCGCTCACCAGCCTGCGCCTCAACGTTGAGCTGCTGATCCGGCTCGATCGGCGCGGCACCCTGGACAGCGCACTGCCGGCGGAGAGCCGGACCCGGCTGCTCAACGATCTCGGCGCCCAGGTGGCCGAGTTGAGCACTTTGGTCGCCGAGCTGACCGACCTGGCGCGCGGTGACGTCGGCGACGAGAGCGCCGAGGTGCTCGACCTCGCCGACGTGGTGGGGGCCGCAGTGGCCCGGGCGCGTTCCCGCGTGCCCGACATCGAGGTCGCGCTCGACGTGACCTCCGTGTGGGTGAACGGGCGCCCCGCTGCGCTCGAGCGGGCGGTGCTCAACCTCATCGACAACGCCGGCAAGTGGTCCCCCGCGGACCAGCCGGTGCAGGTCCGGCTTCGCGCCGAGGGGGAGTCGGTAGTGCTCGAGGTCGACGACGCCGGGCCGGGCATCGACGCCGCCGACATGCCGCGGGTGTTCGACCGGTTCTACCGTGCCGACAGCGCCCGGGGGTTGCCGGGATCCGGCCTGGGGCTGTCGATCGTGCAGCGGGTCGTCGACGCCCACGCCGGCCGGGCCACCGTTGCCCGCTCCGCACGCGGTGGCGCGCTGCTTCGGGTCGACCTTCCGGCCGCGGCCCCGCCCTCCCCGATCGCGCGGCCCACCACCGGGGAGGACACCGCGGCGTCCTGACCCGCCCCGGCGGCGCGGCGCGGGACAAGGGACGGCGGCCCTCGGCCATGGCCCCCGTGACTCACCGTCGGGGCAGGATGACGCGATGCGCCGAGCCCGGCCCCGGCATGTGGCGCGGGACCGGAGGGCGGTGACCGTCGGGCCCACGAAAAGGATCCGGGACGGGGCCTGGAGCCCCGTCCCGGATCTCGTCGGTGCCGCCGCGGTCACCGTTGCAGCGCGGCCTCCTCCTTGTCGGCGCGCGGCTGTTGACCGTCCGGCAGCTCCGCCGCTGGACGGGACAGTCGGCTCGGCCACCACATCCGCCGGCCGATCAGCAAGGTAAGGGCGGGCACCAGGACCGACCGCACCAGCAGGGCGTCGAGCAGCACGCCGAAGGCCACCAGGAAGCCGACCTCGACCAGCATCACCAGCGGAAGTGTGACGAGGACCCCGAACGTGGCCGCCAGGACCAGGCCTGCCGAGGTGATGACGCCACCGGTGGCCGAGAGTGCTTTGAGCATGCCCTCTCTGGTGCCGAGGCGCATGGTCTCCTCCCGGGCCCTGCTGGCCAGGAAGATGTTGTAGTCGACGCCGAGCGCCACCAGGAACAGGAACGCCAGCAGCGGCACCGAATAGTCGACACCCTTGAACCCGAGGATCGTGTCGAAGACGAACACGCTGCCGCCGAAGGCCGCGGCGAACGAGACGACCACGGTGGCCATCAGGACCAGTGGGGCCAGGACCGCGCGCAGCAGCAGCCCGAGGATGATCAGGACGACGACGAGCACCAGCGGGATCACCAGCTTCTCGTCACGCCTGGTGGTCACCTCGGTGTCGAGGTTCTCCGCGCTCGGCCCGCCGACGATCGCCTCCGCCCCGCTCACCGTGTGCACGGCGGTGCGCACCCGCTTGATCGTGTCGTACTCCGCGGCGGTGTCCGGCGCGTCCTTCGGGAACACGGAGATGTTGGCCCAGCCACCGACGGTCTCCTCCGGGACGGCCATGGCCACGCCTCGGGTGTCCTCGACGACCTCGAGCACCTTCTCCTGCTGCGCCGGGCGCGTGAAGACCGTCAGCGGCTGGCCGCCGAGCTCCGGGAAGTGCTCGCGCAGAACGGTGAAGCCGGTGACCGACTCCGGCGCGGACAGGAACTGGTCCTGCTCCCGCAGGGCGCCGGTGTTGCCCGCCAGCCCCAGGGCGAGCACGCCGAGGACTCCGAACGAGCCGAGCGTCGCTACCCACCGGCGGCGGTTGATGGCGGTGCCGAGCCGTCCCCACAGCCCCGGCTTCTCCTCCACGGCCGTGCTGAACCGCGGGATGGCCGGCCAGAAGATCCGCCTGCCGAGCACCACGAGCACCGCCGGGAACAGCGTCAGCATGGCCACCAGCGCGCACAGGATGCCGGCCGCACCGATCGGACCCAACCCACTGGTGCTGTTCAGGTCCGCGACGAGCAGACACAGCAGGCCCGAGACCACGGTGGCCGCGGACGCGACGATGGCCGGCGCCGCGCCGCGCAGCGCGTGGACCATCGCGACCCGGACGTCCTCATGGTGGTGCAGTGCCTCCCGATATCGGGCGATGAGCAACAGCGCGTAGTCCGTTCCCACGCCGAACACCAAGATCGTCAGCAGGGCCGAGTTCTGGTCGTTGACCACGATGCCGAAGCCCTTGACGAGCAGGTAGACGGTCCCCATCGAGGTCAGTGCGGCCGCACCGACGGCCACCAGCGGGATGATCCACAACACCGGGCTGCGATAGGTGAGGATCAGCAGGAGCGTGACGACGGCGATGGTGGTGAGAAGGACCTGCTCGTCTATACCGTCGAAGACGGCATCCATGTCACCGTCGATCGCGCCCGGTCCGGTCACGTCCAGTTCCAGCCCGGAGGGGCGGTCCTTCGCGGCGTCACGCAACGGGCCGACGAGCTCCTCCGGTGGGCCGTAGGCCGTGCTCACATCGAGGGTGAACGTCATCGCCTTGCGGTCGGTGGAAAGGCTCGTCGGTGAGCCCTCGTCCCCCTCGTCGCCCGCCTCCGTCGTCTTCGGCGGGTACCGCTTGGCAAGGGTGTCGTAGTGACGCTGGACCGCCGCGCGGTCGGCGGCGGTCATGCCCTCGGCCCGGTGGTACACGAAGACGAACGTGCTGTCCTCACCACCGGGGAGACTGTCGTCCAGCGCCGCCACCTTGGTGGACTCGGCACCGGCCGGCAGGGTGTCCACGGCGCTGTCGGTGGTGACCGAGCTCAACTTCCCGCTCAGCGGCACCATGCCCGCCGCCAGGACCAGCCACAAGCCGATCACCAACCATGGCACCCACCGGCCTGCCAACCGACCGGCCGGCGCTCTCCCGGACGGCGCAGTGTCGACTGCCATCACAAGCCTCCTACATGCGAGTTGCATCGCTTATCTGGATGCGCACTGCCTACTGAGCGAACCTGAGACCACCGTTAATACGCTGCTCAGACCGGTCGGCCGAACCACGTGCCCAGCGCACGCACCCGCGTGACGGCGTGGGACTGCCGCACGGACAGGTGATGCCTGACCTGGTTTGCTGAGAGAATTCGGCCACCGCTTCCTGTTCGAGGAGGCCCGTACGGCCGACGAGCCGATGGCCGAGCGGACCGCCTGGAACATTTGCCGTGACAACCGCTGGTGGAGCGCGTCCGGGAAGCTCAGGGGCCGGGGCAAGAACGTCAAGGCCGGCCCTCCGGTCCACGACGACCGCGTCCGGGCCGAGATGCCCGGCGGCGGCCGTGGTGCCCTCCGGGTGCCGTCCGACGAGGGGAGCGCGGCCTCACCCTCTTTGCCCACCCGGCCACCGGCACATGAAGGGCCCCTGCCCTCCGCAGGGTGGCCGGGGTGTGGGGCAGAGCCCCGCGCGCCTTCCCTGACCTGACCTGGCCCGTTCTCCCCTTCCTGATCACGTGGAGTGCTGATGCGCTGACATGCTGTCAGTACCCCCTGTCAGTATCGGTTGTGCGGGGATTCGTTACGAGGGGGAGGCTTGTATGCCTTGGGTACGACCGTATGTGCGCTCTGACGGGACACCGGTTCGTGGGCATTCGCGGTGGGCTCCTGGAGCCAGACGGGAGTCAACGATCTTCGGTGTGGTGGCCTTGGCTGTGTTCGGGCTGGGCAACGGTGACGTGTCGGCGGGAGGTGAGGGGGCTCCGCGGCCGCAGTCGACGGTGCGGTATCCGATCCGGTTCGACCATGTCCCCGCAGCACAGGGGCCTGAGCCTCGTCCCACGGTGTCGTACCCGATTCGGTGGGAGCGGTGAACCGGCGGCGGCCGTCGGCGCGGCGGCGTACGAGGCGGCCCGGTCGTGGGCAGCGGCAGAGGGACGCGCAGCTGACCGTCTTCGTGGTGGTGGCGGCTGCCGGCATCGGTCTGGTGGTGATGGTGGTCAACTGGCTGCTGGCGCACTGGTGGGTGTTCGTCGTGGTCCTGGTGCTCGCCGTGCTGGCAGGCGCCGGGTGGCTCCACAACCACCAGCAGCGGGCCCGGTGGGAGGCGGTGCGGGCGCGTGGGTTGCGCTTCGGGCTACCGCAGTTGGATGCGCTGCACCATACGCGGTTCGAGGATGCGGTGCGGGACCTGATGCAGCGGGACGGCTGCCGGGATGCTCAGCGGGTTGGCGGTCGCGGTGACCTCGGTGCGGACGTCAAGGCGACGGACCCCTACGGGCGGCGTTGGGTGATCCAGTGCAAGCACCGTCGCAGTGGAGCCCGGGGCTCGGCGGTGGGTACGCCTGATCTGCAGGTGCTCAACGGAACGGCCAGGCAGGTGCACGGCGCGGACGTGGCAGTGATCGTCACGAACGGCCGGGTGACCGGTCCGGCCGTGGCCTTCGCCAAGCAGCAGCGGCTGCACGTCGTCGACCGCCAGACACTCGCCGTGTGGGCGTCGGGCTCGCGTCCGCTGTGGGAACTGCTGCGAGCGGTTCCGCCCCCGCGTCGCCCGACCTCTTTGAGCTGAAGAGTCGGGCAGGCCCCACGCCATGCGGCGTGGGGCACTGCGTCGTCCTCTGCTGCTGGTCCTCGGCCGGTGGCTCGCCCCGGCCGATGGTCATGGACCAGTGCACCCCGGAGGGGGCGGTCACGCTCACCGTGCCGGGCTTTTCCACCCCGGAGACGCCGACTTGGTTGTAGGTGGTCGTCGTCCTACCCGCGAGGCACTCCAACGGGAACGACACGTTGACCGTCTTCACCTCGACCTTCATCGTCCCGGCCCCTCGGCAGCGAACCGCCACGATCAGCGCATCACCGGGCGCACCCTTGGCATAGGAGAAGCTTGCGTTGCCCTGATCTCAGGCTGCTGGCCCTTGCCGCTGCAGTTCCTCCAACCAGACGGCGGGGAGCCGACCGTGATGAGCGGCGCCCGTACGATGATCACTGTGACCAGCCGCTCTCGACGCTGCGCCCGGCGTCCGTATCCCGGACCTCGGGGATCTGCGGACCCGTGGTGTGTTCGGAGCCACCCCCGTCGGGCCGTCGAGCCCGCGACGCGCCCTCGGAACGGGCAGCGCAGACCCGGTGTGAGGTCCGCCAACTGATGCCGGAGGAGAGCATCCAGGCGGAATCAAGTCCGGTGTCCTGTCCTCGTGTCTGACGTACTCCCCGACCGCCCGGTCGGTGCTGTTCCGGTAGATGCCTGGGTCTGACCTGGCCATGATGGCCCGGGTTGCGGGCCCGCCGGACGTCATCGGCCTGGCCGAGGTTGGGCTTCCGCACCGACCCTCCTGCACGGGCGGCCGGAGAGGCGCCGCGCGTAGCAGGGGCCGGGACGACGTCCCTCGGTACCGCCGCCCCAGGTGTTCTGGGTGCCACCCGGTGAGACGGGCGGGCGTTCGACGTCTCTGGCCCGGCGGGCTGTGTGCGGCCCGCCGGGCTGAGCGGCGAAGGGTGCGGGGCGGTGTCCGGGGCTCAGGTGACGCTGATGGCGCCGGTGATGACGGCGAAGAGGATGTAGGCGGCTGAGACGAGAATGCCCCAGCGCAGGGCGTGCTTCTGGAAGTCGCCGAGTTCGGCTTTGACCAGGCCGAGGAGGACCCACAGGGGCGCGCTGGTGGGGCCCATCATGTGGAGGATCTGGCCGATGGCGCCGGCGCGGGCGATCTCGTTGGCGGGGATGCCGTAGTGCGCGGCGGACTCCGCGAGGACGGGGACGACGCCGAACCAGTAGCCGTCGTTGGACATGAAGAAGCCGAGGGGCAGGGCGAGGATCGCGGTGAAGAGCGGGATGACGTTGCCCCAGCCGTCCGGGACGATCGACAGGGCGGCGTCGGCCATGGCCTTGATCATGCCGGAGTCGGTCATGATGCCGGTGAAGACGCCGGCGGCCAGGACGAGGATCATCACCGGGACCGCGTTGGCGGCCTGGCGCTTGATGAGCTCCTGCTGGTCGCCGATGGCACGGATATTGACGAGCAGGGCGATGACGAAGGCGACCATGAAGAGCACCAGGAGGTCGGCGACCTCGGCGATGAGCAGCACCATCAGCAGCAGGGTGAGGGCGGCGTTGAACCACATGCGCCAGTCGGCCTTGACCGGCTCGAACGCCTCGCCGGAGGCGATCTCGAGCTTGTAGGCGGCGAGCTTCTCGCCGTCGATCTTGTGGCGCTCGCGCAGGCCGAGCCAGTAGGCGACGGCGATGATGGCCAGGCTGGTGAGGGCCATGGGGCCGATCATGTGGACGAAGTACTCGGTGGCGCTCAGGTGGAGGACGCTGATGCCGCGGGTGGCGGCGCCGCCCCAGGAGCAAGCCCGCGGTCGGGACCCTTACCGGTCCCCGCCTACCGGAAGAGGAAGAACCCGGTGATCGAACCCCACCCGCTCATCGCCATGATCCATGCCGTGCCGCGCGGCGCTCGCATCGCCCAGGAGGCGTTCGCTCGGGAGTTCCCGCAGGCCACGGTCTGGAACGTGCTGGATGACCGCCTCCTGGACGACGCCCGCGCGGCCGGTGGGCTCACGAACGTGCTGCGCCGGCGCATGCTCCGCCTGATCGGCCACGTGATGGACGGCGGCGCCCAGGGCCTGCTGCTGACCTGCTCTTCTTATGGAGAGGTGGTGGACACCGCCCGAGCACTGTGGAACGTGCCCGTGCTGAAATCTGACGAGGCGATGTTCAAGGCAGCACTTGCCGGGCCTTACCGCCGCGTCGGCGTCGTCGCATCGACCCCGCCCGCCGTTCCCGCCGCTGTTGTCCAGCTCGAAGCGCTCATCTCAGAGGTCCGACGGGACCGCCCCGTCGACATCGTGACCGCCCTGAGCGAGGCAGCAGCCGCAACAGACGACGCCGAGTCTGCCGCCCGTCACCTGGCGGACGCACTGCATGCCGCCGACGGCACCGATGTCGATGCGGTGCTGCTGGCGCAGTACTCACTCACACCGACACGCGACGCCCTCGCCGCCCTGCTGGGTGTGCCGGTGCTGGACGGTGCCAGTGCCGCCGCGCGTGAACTGCGCGAGCTGCTCACATCCGACGAGCGGTCGGCGGCACCGGCCGCGGCGGTCACGCCGTGACCGCGGGACTGCCCTGGCCGCTGGCCTACACCGTCTCGGGCGACGACTGCGCGACCCCCGTGCCGCTCGGCTTCGGCGCGCGGCTCGCCGAAGCCGTCCACCACCTGTCCGAGCTGGGTTACGACGGTGTGGAGGTGCAGGTCCGCGAGTCCGGCGCCCGCGACGCCGAGACCCTGGTGCGGATTGTCGGGTCCGGTGGCCTGAAGGTCCTGGGCATCGGCACCGGTCCGGTCGCCGCACAGGACCGGCTGACGCTGACCGACCCGGCACCGGACGTGCGCCGGCGCGCTCTCGACCGGCTGCTGGGCGCCGCCCGCCTGGCCGGTGCGCTCGGCGTCCCGGTCACCCTGGGCCAGACCCGCGGCACCTTCCTGCCGGGACTGGAGGACATGCAGCGCCTGTGGGCCGAACGCGCCGTGCGGCGCCTGGCCGAGGAAGCGGCCGACCGGGGCAGCCGACTGCTGCTGGAACCCCAGTCACGCGCCCACACCTCGCTGTGGCACACCCCGGCCGAAGCCCTCGCCTTCATCGACTCGCTCGACGCCCTGGCCGGACTGGTGCTGGACACCTACCACCTCGACGCCGAAGGCGTCGACGCCGTCCGGGCGGTCACGGACCACGCCCGCGTCACCGGCTGCTTCCAGCTCGCCGCGCCCGCCACCCGCGGCCCGCTGACCGTCGGCGACCCCCGGCTCCCGTCCCTGTTCACCGCGCTGCGTGCGGGCGGCTTCACCGGCTGGCTGACCGTGGAGCACACCCAGGACGGCGACAGTCCGAAGGCCGCCGCCCGCTCCTGGACCGCGCTCACCGACGCCGCGTCCGCCCTGTCCTGACCCCACCCCTGTTTCTTCGAGAGGAACCCGCACCATGAGCACCACGACCTACCGCCTCGGCGTCCTCGAGGGCGACGGCATCGGCCCCGAGATCGTGCCGTCCTCCGTCGAGATCGCCACCGCCGCCGCGCAGGCCGCGGGCGTCTCCGTCGACTGGGTGACCCTGCCGCTGGGCGCCGCCGCCATCGAGAGCCACGGCACCCCGGTCCCCGAGGAGACCAAGGACGCCCTGGCCGGGCTGGACGGCTGGTACCTCGGCCCGCACGACTCCGTGTCCTACCCCGAGCCGCACAAGTCCGCCCTCAACCCCTCGGGCACCCTGCGCAAGCACTTCCAGCTCTTCGCCAACATCCGCCCGGCCAAGAGCTTCCCCGGCGCGAAGGCCGTCTGCGACGACGCCGACCTCGTCATCGTCCGTGAGAACACCGAGGGCTTCTACGCCGACCGCAACACCTTCGCCGGCACGGGTGAGTTCATGCCCACCCCCGACACGGCCATCATGCTGGGCATCATCACCCGTGAGGCCACCGAGCGCGTCGCCCGCGTCGCCTTCGACCTGGCCCGTTCGCGCCGCAAGAAGCTCACCATCGTCCACAAGGCCAACGTCCTGAAGCTGACCACCGGCCTGTTCCGCTCGGTGTGCCAGGAAGTCGCGAAGGACTACCCGGACGTGGCGGTGGACGACTTCCACATCGACGCCATGACTGTCCACCTGGTGCGCCGCGCCCAGGACTTCGACGTCATCGTCACCGAGAACATGTTCGGCGACATCCTCTCCGACCTGGCCGGCGAGATCTCCGGCTCGCTGGGCACCGCCCCGTCCGTCAACTCCTCCGCCACCACCGCCATGGCCCAGGCCTCCCACGGCTCCGCCCCAGACATCGCCGGGCAGGACGTCGCCAACCCGGTCGCCATGATCCTCTCCGGGGCGATGCTCTTCGAGTGGCTCGCCGTCAAGCACGGCGACGAGAAGCTCGCCACCGTCGCCACCATCATCGAGAAGGGCGTGGCCGACGCGATCGCCGCCGGCACCTCCACCCGCGACCTCGGCGGCTCCGCCTCCACCACCGAGTTCACCGCCGCCGTGATCAAGGCCATCGGCGCCGGCCGGTAACCCCCGGACCGTCCGGGGCGGGTTCCCACGCCGCCCGCCCCGGACCTCACGAGCCGTACGACGCACAGCCCGAGGAGAGACCCCGACCATGACCCTGCGCATCGGCTGCACGGCCGACGACTTCACCGGCGGCACGGACGTCGCCGCCGCCTTCCGGCGGGCCGGCCTGCGCACCGCCCTGGTCTTCGGCGCCCCGTACGACACCACCGCGCTCCCGGCGGACTGCGACGCCGCGGTCGTCGCGCTCAAGTCCCGTTCCACGCCCGTCGACGAGGCCGTCGCCGACTCGCTCGCCGCCCAGCGCTGGCTGTGGAGCAAGGGGGCGGCCCAGGTCTACTTCAAGTACTGCTCCACCTTCGACTCCACCCCGCGGGGCAACATCGGCCCGGTCACCGACGCCCTGATGGACGCCGCCGGCGCCGCGGTCACCCTGCACTGCCCGGCCTCCCCGCCCAACGGCCGCACCGTCTACCAGGGCCATCTGTTCGTCCACGACCAGTTGCTGTCCGACTCGCCGCTGCGCCACCACCCCCTCAATCCCATGACGGACTCTGCCCTGGTGCGTCTGCTGTCCGCACAGACGCGCCACCCGGTGGGCCTGGTCGACTGGGCCACCGTGCGCCGCGGGGTCGAGGCCGTGCGCGACGCCCTGACCGCTCATCAGCAGTCCGGTGTCCGGCACGTCGTCGCCGATGCCCTGACCGACGAGGACCTCGCCGTGCTCGGCGCCGCCGCCCTAGAACTGCCGGTCGTCGCCGGTGCCGCGGGCCTGGCCGAAGGGCTGGGGCACGCCTACCCCGCGTCGGGACCGGCCGCCGCCGAGCCGTGGCCGCGTGACGGCCGGGCGGCGGTCCTGGCCGGCAGCTGCTCGGCCCGCACGCTCGAACAGATCGCCCAGTTCTACGCCGCCGGCCTGCCCTCCCTCCACCTCGACGTCCTCGCCGCCGCCACCGGTCGCGACGTCGTGGGCGAAGCGCTTGCCTGGTACGACGAGCAGGACCCCGACCTGCCCGTGCTGATCTACGCCTCCGCCTCACCGGAGGAACTAGCCGCCGTGCAGGCTCAGTTGGGGGTCACCGAGGCCGCAGCGCAGGTCGAGGAGCTGCTCGGCGCGCTCGCCTCCCGCCTCGTCGGGCGCGGCGTGCGACGCCTGCTGGTGGCGGGCGGGGAGACGTCGGGTGCCGTCACCACCGCCCTCGGGATCCGTGCCGTCCTCGTCGGCGAGGAAGCCGACCCCGGCGTCCCGTGGACGTACGCCACCACCGAGCACGGCGACCTGGCCCTCATGCTCAAGTCCGGCAACTTCGGCGCACCCGACCTGTTCACCCGAGCCCTGCACACCGTCGTCGAGGAGACCAAGTGACCGCTCACACCGACGAGCCGGCCGCCCGTACGCGCCTCGTGCGCTCCGCCCGTTCCCTGTTCACGCGCGGCCTGACCCACGGCTTCACCGGCAACCTGTCCGTCCGCCTGGCCGACGGCAGCCTCCTGCTCACCCCCACCGGCTCCAGCCTCGGCACCGTCGAGGAGAGCGAGCTGTCCCGTACGGACCTGTCCGGCAGGCACCTCGACGGGCCCCGCCCCACCAAGGAGGCGTTCCTGCACGCCGCCTTCTACCGGGCCCGGCCAGGCGCCCACGCGGTCGTGCACCTGCACTCCACCCACGCCGCCGCCGTCTCCTGCCTGGACGGCGTGGACCCCGCCGACGCCCTGCCGCCGCTCACCGCGTACTACGCCATGCGCGTCGGCCCCCTCCCCCTCCTCCCCTACCACGCCCCCGGCGACAGCGGCCTGGAACCGCTCGCCGAGGAGACGGCCCGCACCCACCACGCCGTCCTGCTCGCCAACCACGGTCCCGTCGTCGCCGGCGCGTCCTTGGAGCAGGCCGCCGACGCGATCGAGGAACTGGAGGAGACCGCCAAGCTGCACCTCCTCCTGAGGGGTCACGCGACCCGTCCCCTCACCCCCGAACAGGCTGCCGCGCTCGCCCCCACATCCCCCTGACGGCCGGATGAACCGCGAGCGCGGCAGTCTCCCCAGAGAAGGAGCCCTCATGAAAGTCACCCCCGTCCCCACGCCCGACCTCGTCGACCGGTACGGCACCGACCTGCGCGTCTGTGACCTGCAGTTCCGCCAGTTCGGTGCCCACCGCGGCTTCGCCGGCCCGGTGCGCACCGTCTCCTGCCACGAGGACAACGGCCTGCTGCGCGACCTGCTCCGCACCCCGGGCGACGGCGCCGTCCTCGTCGTCGACGGCGGCGGCTCCCTGCGCACCGCCCTGGTCGGCGACCTCATCGCCGGTGCCGCCCAGGACAACGGCTGGGCCGGCCTGGTCCTGCACGGCGCCGTCCGCGACAGCGCCGCCCTGGCCGGGCTCCGGCTCGGCATCAAGGCACTGGGCACCGTCCCGCGCAAGAGCGCCAAGGACGCGGCCGGAGCCGTCGACGTACCCGTCACCTTCGGCGGCGTCACCTTCCGCCCCGGCGACGTCCTGCACGCCGACGACGACGGCATCGCCCTCCTCCCCGAAGGCACGGTGAGCTGACCGGTGGTGCTGAAGACCTTCGGCTGGTCGTTCGCGGTCACCGCGCTCGGTCTGGTCGCAGCGGTCCTCTTCGGGGGGTGGACCGCCTTCGGCATCGTGGCGATCCTCTCCGTGCTCGAGATCTCGCTGTCCTTCGAC
>NZ_JOCA01000041.1 GCF_000718785.1 Streptomyces sp. NRRL WC-3626
CGAGTTGCACGTCCAGACCTGCACCTCCGTACCGTCCGCCGTGCCCCCGTTGTCCACATCCAGACACTTCCCGTCGACCCCCTTCACCTCACCCGTGCGGGTGCCACCGGCGGAGGTGGTGAAGGAGAACTCGTCGACGTCGAACAGGGCGCCGCTGCCGCCCTTGAAGACGAGGTAGAGGGTCGTTGTGCCGGCCGGCCCGCTGCTCAGTGCCGCGGTGACGTCCTGGAAGGTCTCCCAGTCGCCGGTGACCGGTGCGGTGGCCGTGCCGAGCAGGGTGCCGGTCGGGGAGCCGGCGCGGACCTCGAGGGTGCCGCCGGTGCCGGCCGAGGAGACACGGGCGGTGAAGCCGGTGGTGTTGTCGAGGCTGTACGGCGTGAAGGAGATCCAGTCGCCGTTCTGGATCTCGCCGACGGTCTTGCCGCCGTGCGCGGAGGTGTGGTTGATGACCTGGACGCCGGCGGAGTCGCCGTAGTGCTCGGCCTGCCGGTGGCTCGGCTGGGTGATGTGCTGGTCGTGTGCGGTGAGCGCGGGCTGGCCGTTCGCGCCGTTGTCGGTGTACTCGGCGTCGAGGACGCCGAAGATGTTGGCGTTGGGGTCGTGTTCGCCGTCCGCCAGGGTGTGCAGGGTGCCGGTGCAGCCGGTGGCGGAGGTCTGCGGGTGGCCGTGGCTGTCGTGGCCGACGATGAAGGTGACCTTCACCTTGGCGCAGTCGACCGCGCCGTCCTCGGGGTCGGTGACGGTGACCTTGAACGGGATGGCCGCGCCGAAGTCGTAGATCCGTCCGTCGGCGGGTGTGTCGAGCCGTACGGTGGGTGCGGTGTTGCCGACGGTGATCTGTACGGAGGCCGTGGCGGACTTGCCGGTGGGGTCGGTGACCTTCAGCGTGGCGGTGTACTGGCCGTTGGCGGTGTAGGTGTGGGACGGGTCGGCGGCGGTGGAGGTGCTGCCGTCACCGAAGGTCCAGGCATGGGTGAGCGCGCCCCCGTCCGGGTCGGAGCTGCCCGCTGACGAGAAGTCGACGGTCAGGGGTGCCTTGCCGGAGGTGGTGTTCGCCTTGGCCTGGGCCAGCGGTGCGCGTCCGCCGGTCACGTGCTCGATGCGGTAGAGAGCCGAGTTGGCGTCGCCGTTGAAGTAGCCGGTGCCATAGTCGAGGACGTAGAGGGCGCCGTCGGGGCCGAACGCCATGTCCATCACCTGGGTGCCGGTCCAGGGGAAGGCGTTGATGGACCGCACGGTTCCGTCGCCGCCGGTCTCGATGCGCTTGATCCAGCGGCGGCCGAACTCACCGGCGAAGAAGTCGCCGTCGTACTCGGCGGGGAACTTCACCTCGGAGGCGGAGTTCGCGTCGTACCGGTACACGGGTCCGCCCATCGGTGACTCGGATCCGTTGCCGAACTCGGGAACGGATCCGCCGTCGTAGGGGATCCAGGCGGGCTGGACGGGCGGCAGGTCGGTCAGGCCCGTGTTGCGCGGCGAAGTGTTCCTCGGCGCCGAGCAGTTGAAGGCGGAGCCGGAGGCGCCGGTGGCGAAGTCGTAGTCGACGTAGGCGCTGTTCTTGCCGGTGCAGTAGGGCCAGCCGAAGTTCCCGGCCTGGGTGATCCTGTTGAACTCGACCTGTCCGCCGGGCCCGCGGGAGCCGCTGGCGGTACCCGCGTCGGGGCCGTAGTCACCCACGTAGACCGTGCCCGTGGCCTTGTCGACGCTCATCCGGAAGGGATTGCGGAAGCCCATCGCGTAGATCTCGGGCCGGGTCCGCGCGGTGCCGGGTGCGAAGAGGTTGCCCGCCGGGATGCCGTAGGTGCCGTCGGCGTTCACCTTGATACGGAGGATCTTGCCGCGCAGGTCGTTGGTGTTGCCCGAGGAACGCTGGGCGTCGTAGGCGGGGTTGCGGGAGGCACGCTCGTCGATGGGGGTGTAGCCGTCCGAGGCGAAGGGGTTGGTGTCGTCGCCCGTCGACAGATACAGGTTGCCCGCCGCGTCGAAGTCGATGTCGCCGCCGACATGACAGCACAGCCCGCGGGAGGCGGGCACGTCGAGGATCTTCCTCTCGCTGCCCGTGTCCAGGGTTCCGTCGGTGCGCAGAACGAACCGGGACAGCCGGTTGACGCCGTCGAACGGGGTGAAGTCGGACGCCGTTCCGTCGGCGGGTGCGTCACCGGCCGGAGTGTCCGACCGGGGGGCGTAGTACAGGTAGACGAAGCGGTTGGAGGCGAAGCCGGGGTCCGCGGCGACGCCTTGCAGGCCCTCCTCGTCGTGGCTGTAGACGTTCAGCCGGCCGGCGACGGTGGTGGTGCCGGCCGCGTCGGTGCGGCGCAGGGTGCCGTCGCGTGAGGTGTGCAGTACGGAGCGGTCCGGCAGGACGGCCAGGGTCATGGGCTCACCCGTCTCGGCGACGCCCTTGGCGAGGGTGACCTGCTGGAAGTCCTCGGCCGCCGCGGCGGCGGCGACCGGTGTGGCCGGGGCGCCGGGCGTCGCGGCGGCCGGCCCCGCCGGCAGCGCCAGGCCCATGGCGCACGCCAGGGCCGTCAGCAGTGTGCGGACACGTCTGTGTCCGAGCGGTCTCGTGCGCACGGAAGTCTCCAGGATATGGGGGGTGGCGGCAGGCCGCGGGGCCCACCGTGATGGAGTACGGGCGCGCGCCGTCGCGCCGTGGGACACCGGCCCGTCACCCCCGACAGGGGCATGACCGGTTCATTTCAAGGAAGTTAGCGGGCCTCACGGGAACGCGTAACCCCTTTCGCGCAGAGTCCCGCTCCTTCTTCCTCGCATGGGACAAAGTGCCGGTGCCGGGTCAGTGGAGCGGGCGGCAGTACAGGGCGTCCGGGGTGCGCGAGGAGCCGATACGGCCGGTGTAGGCGATGCCGGCGGCGTACTCGCCGTCCGCGCACTGGCCCTTGTAGTGGCCGTGCGCGAAGTCGCCGCCCCTGGGGGTGCCGCCCCGGTTGTCGCCCCGGTCGAACCAGACCGTACGATCGCCCGTGCCGGTGATCCCGCCGGGCTCGGCCTTCGTGCACAGGGCGGACGAGAGGGCGGCGCCCCGGACGCTGTAGCCGGTGAGGAAATGGCCGTCGGGGCACTGGAGTTTGGTGTACCCGGAGGCCCAGTCGCCGCCCGGCGGGACGTACCGCTCGTCCTTGACGACCGCGTGTCCGCCGGCCGGGCCCCCGAGCGGCCCGGCGGTCACGTCGGAGCACAGGCCGCGGTTGCCCGTGTGGCCGAGGCCCAGGAGGCGCTGCCCGTCGGGGCAGGCGGCCTTGCGGGCGCCTGAGTCCCAGTCGGACAGTGCGCGCATCCGCCGGGAGGCGATGAAGTCGCCGTGGTCGGGGCTGAGCATCGACCAGTGGGCCACGGTGGCGACGGGCCCGGTGCGGCCGGTGGCGCCGATGAGCCGGGTCCACGCCCCGGCCCGCCAGTCGTCGCCGTCGTACAGGCCCATGCGGTGGCCGGCGGAGTCCCAGTGGAGCAGCGCCCAGCCGTTGCCGCGGCGGTTCTCGTGCAGACCGACGAGTGGCCAGTAGGCGAAGTCGGCGTCGGTACGCACCAGTTGGTCGACGAAGTTCTCGAACCAGGCGCGCTGGGCGGCGCCCGTCTCCTCCCGGCCGCCGACGCCGAACTCGCTGATCCAGACGGGGGCGGTGAAATGCCGGTCCTCTTCGGCGGTGACGAAGAACGCCTGGCGGTTCAGCACGTCGACGAGTTCGGCGGGCGACAGGTCCTGGTAGCGGGGGTCGGTGGTCTCGCCGATGCCGGTGGCGCCGCTGTGGTTCGGGCCGGTATAGCCGTAGAAGTGGGCCGCGTAGACGAGTTTGCCCGAGTCGACGAGGGTGTGCGAGAGACGGCGTACGGGCTCGAGGGCGGGGCGTCCATGGGCGAACCCGTCGACGGGGATGCCGGTCCAGTTGATGCCCTCGACGATGACGAGGAGATCGGGGTTGGCCTCCGTGAGAAGTCGGTCGCCGAGGTGCTGGGAGGCGCTGAACCAGTCGTGGTTGTCGCCGAGGCCCCAGTTGGGGTCGTCCCAGACGTCGCGGCGGACCTCGTTGTAGAGGTCCGCGCCCACGACACGCTTGTTGTCCCGGTAGCGGCGGGCCATGAACAGCCAGTCGTCCTCCCACGCCCCCGTGGACCGGCTCGCGTTCCAGCGCTCGTTGCCGTCCACTCCGCAGCACCAACGGGTGGTGTTGGTGTGGTTGTTGAGGATGACCGCGAGACCGGCGTCGGTGAGTCCGCGTACGACGGCGTCGTACACCTGGAGCGGGGTGCTCCCCCGCAGTCCCGGGTTGGCGGTGACGGCGTCGTCCGTGACGGGGCGTGTGTCGTGGATCATCTCGTTGGAGAAGGGCAGCCGGACGCTGTTGATCCCGATCTCCTGGAAACCGGCGATGATCTCGGCCATGGGGGCGCGGTCGAGGCCGAGCGGTATCCGGTGCGCGTTCTCCCCCGCGTGATGGTTGGCGTCGTCGTCCGCGCTGCCGGATCCGTTCCACGTGCCGCTGGCGCCGTGCCAGTTGCCGGAGCGCAGTCTGAAACGGTTCCCGTCCGCGTCGACGATCCAGCGGCCCCGGGTGCTGAGTGGCGCCGTCCAGTCCGCGGCGGCGGCCGTGGAATGCGCGGGGGCCGCTTGCCGGGGTGGTGCCGCCGCAGCGGGAACGGGCGCCAGGAGCGCCGACAGGAGGACCGCGGTCAGTACCGCCTTGCCCAGGGAACCGCGCACGGTCACCGTCCCGGTGGTCATCGCGACAGAGTGGTTGTCATGCAAGGGTCATGATGCGACAAGGAGTCGCCGTGGTCCAGACCTGAAGCCCGGCGGCAGCGCTTCCATGAAAGCGGCTCGTCGTGCGTGCACGGCACACATAGGCTCGGTGTGCGCGCCGGCCGAGGCGCGCCGGGCCCGGACCCGAAGGCCGGACGAACGGAGCCGTTTCACTGTGACGCGTTCTCACGAGGAAGAGGTCCTGGCCCGGATCGCCAAGGGGCTCGTCTACACCGAGTCGGAGGCCGCCTTCCAGGCTCCCCTGCGCCGCACGGAGGAGATCTTCGCGTACAACCACACGCCTCCGGGCCAGGAGGAGAGACGTCGGTCGCTGCTGACCGCGATCCTCGGTTCCGTCGGTGAACGCACGGTGCTGCTGCCCCCGTTCCACGCCGGGTTCGGCGGCAACGTCCACATCGGGGACGACTTCTTCGGGAACGTGAACCTCACCTTCGTCGACGATGTCGACATCCGCATAGGTGACGGTGTGATGATCGCTCCGAGCGTGACACTGACCACGACGGGACACCCGGTGCATCCCTCGCGGCGCACCGACTTCGGGCGGTTCTCGGAACCGATCGTGATCGAGGACAAGGTGTGGATCGGCAGCAACGCGGTGGTCCTGCCCGGCGTCCGCATCGGATACGGGTCGGTCATCGGCGCGGGCAGTGTGGTCAGCCGCGACATTCCCCCGATGACCGTCGCCGTCGGCACCCCGTGCCGAGTGGTCCGCGCCATCACCGACAAGGACCTGCTCGCCCGCACCGGCGGCGACTAGGGCCGGTCGGGGTTTCCGTCCCCACGCGGTCAGCATCCCGGCGGACAACGCGGCGCAGTCGTCGGAGTCCAGGTACCGGACCGCCTCGTCGACAGCCGTGTCGTCGACGAGGCCGGTGGCGAGCATCGCCGCCCTGCCGCGTCGCCAGGTGTCGGCCCAGAAGCGGCTGATGGGGCTGCCCGGCAGCAGGGGCGGCACATGGATCTCGGCGCCGACCGACACCAGCCCGGCGCCGCGCAGCAGGTGGGGGTACGACGGCACCCGGGAGACGTCGGTGCCGATGGTGACCCGCAGCCCTTCCCACATCGCCCGCATCGCCTTCGTGTACGGCGTGCCCGGCGCCCGCTCGCTCGTCAGGTCGACCGCGTCACCGAGCACCAGCACACCACCGGGTGCGAGGAGTCCGGCCAGTGCGGTGATCAGGCGTTCACGCTCGGGCAGATGCATCAGTACGAAGCGGGCGTGGACGAGCCGGAACCGGCCGGGTGCGAAGTCCGGGGCGGTGACGTCGGCCTCCAGCACGTCGAGTCCCGGCACGGGCCGTGCGGTGAGGAAACGTACGTCGCGGTCGACGGCGAGGACGCTCGTCACTCCGGCCTCGTCCAGCAGCCGGCGGGAGACGGTGCCCGTTCCGGCGCCCACGTCGAGGCAGCGCCATCCGGGGCCGGCGCCCAGTGCCCGCAGCCGCGCCATGGTGATGTCGTCGTAGGCGAGGGCGCCGAGGTCGATGCGTTCGTCCTCGTGCGCCTGACCGGGGCGGAAGACGGCCTCGCCGTAGCGACCGCCGCCCGGCGCGCCCCCGCGCGGAGCCGGGGGCGGCGGATCGTCTGACGGTGTCATGGCGGGGCCTCTTCGCGCGGTGGACGGTGCCGGGCGGCCCGTCGTCCCACAGATCCTCCCTCCACCGGCACCCGCCCGCACGGCGTGGGCGCGCCGTGCCCGGGCCGATCGGCCCCCGGCCTTCTCAGGCCGGGGGTTCGTCGGGGACGCGCAGGGCCAGCAGGGCGACGTCGTCGTCGTTCTCGGCGGGGCGGACACGGCGGAGCAGTTGGTCGGTGAACGAGGGGAGGGGGCGGCGGGCGAGGGCGGCGGCGTGCTGGCGCAGCCGGTTCAGGCCCGCGTCGAGGGACTGCCCGGGCACCTCGATGAGTCCGTCCGTGTACAGCACGAGCGTGGACCCCGGCGGGAGCAGCACGGTGGCGTCGGGGCGGCGCAGGCCGGCCTGGGTGCCCAGGAGGATGCCGTGACCGTCGCTGAGAAAGCGGGCCAGGCCGTCCCGGCCGACCAGCAGCGGCGGCGGGTGGCCGGCGTTGGTCCAGGACAGCTGCCAGTGACCGTCGCCGGCCGCTTGGATCCTGCCGAAGATCATGGTGGCCATGGTGACGTCGGTGATGTGCACGATCGCCTCGTCGAGCCGTTCGACGATACGGCTGGGAGGTTCGTGCTGGGACCAGGCGTAGGCGCGGAGCATGTTGCGCACCTGCGCCATGCCGGCCGCCGCCTCCAGGTCGTGGCCGACGACGTCCCCGATGGCCAGCGCGGTGGAGGCGTCGGCCAGGGGGAAGGCGTCGTACCAGTCGCCCCCGACGTGTGAGGCGTCGGGCGCGGGCAGATAGCGGACGTTCATCTCCAGGCCCGAGACACCCGGCATCTGGGGCAGCAGATGGTTCTGCATGGTCTCGGCCACCTTGCGCTGGCGCTGGTAGAGGCGGGCGTTGTCCAGGGCCAGACCGGCCCGGCGCGCCACGTCCTCGATCAGCGGAAGGTCCACGGGGGCGAACGGCTCCGGGTAGTCGGCGCGGCCCAGGGTCAGCGCGCCCAGGACGGCGCGCGGGCTGCGGATGGGAGCGATGGCCGCGGAGTGCATTCCCGTGGCCCGGAACAGCCGGCCCTGCTCGACCGCGATGCCGGAATCCGGTGTCCCCTGGTAGTTCTGCGGACCGGCCAGGGTGGAGGCGACCCCGCGCAGGGCTCTGGACAGGGGCATCGGGGACTCCTCGGGAATCGGCGGCATGGGCCCCTCCAGCTCCTCGTGGCGGACCGGCGCCTCAGCGCCGACGTGGGCCACCACGGCACGCCACACCTCGTCCCGCTCGGTGATCAGGTCGACGACCACCCAGTCCGCCAGCCGGGGCACGACCAGGGACACCAGCCTGCGCAGCGCCTCGTCGACGTCGAGGGTGGACGTCAGCTGCGCGGTGGTCTCGGCCAGCAGGGCCAGCCGCTGCAGTTCCGACAGCGACTGGGCCGGTGATCCCGGCTGCGGGCCGGTGCGGGGCGGTTGTTCGGGAGTGTGGAACACGACCAGTGTGGCGGTCCGGTGGTCGCCGGTGCCGTAGGGGGTGATCAGCCAGGAGATGGGCAGTACGGAACCGTCGGCGCGGGCGAAGTAGTCGATGTCGGACTGGGCCGGGCGTCCGGCGTGGAACGCCTGCCGCATCGCACACTGGGTTCTCGGCATCTGCTGTCCCAGCGCATCGCGGTGCAGCAGGTCGTGCGCGTCATGACCGACGAGCTCCGCCGCGGTCCGGCCCAGCAGTTCCTCGGCGCGGGCGTTGACCGCGATGATGCGGCCCTGCTCGTCGACGGCATAGGCACCGGCACCGATGGCGTCCAGCGCCTCGGAGGCGGTCGGCGCGCACTGTCCGTGGACCCCCGAATGCTCCGACCCTGTCATCGCGACCTCCTCACTGACCGGGCCCACGCCCCGTCCGCCGCCCGTGTGGGCTTTTCCGCTCTTCCGCCTTCCCCGTATGCCCATACGCCTGACTTTCCCACGTCGTCCGGCATGAAGGACACCGTCGCGCCCGTGGTGAACGACAGGGTGCGACCTGCGGTGAAGGTGGTGTCCGGGGCGGACGCCGCCCCGGAGGGACGGGGCCGGAGCCGACGGCCGACGGCCGACGGCCGACGAGGTGATCGGGCCGTTCACCGAAGAGACCCGCGTGCGCGGGTCTTCGCCGCCGCGGCACCGAGGTCGTCGAGCGGACCGGCCGGTCGAGGAGGCCCCGTCACTCTGCGGCGGCTCGGGAAGGCGGGTCGGCCGCGCCCTCCGGCACAGCGTGGTGTCCCGTTGCGGGATACTCCGGACAGGTGAAGAGTGGACGCATGGCGGCTCCGCGTTCTTCCGGCTCCGCGTATCCCGGAGCCCCCGTCCAAGGGAAGAATCGGTGACGGACGGAGCGGCACGGCGCACAACGTATCTGGGACCGACATGGCCAGAATCTCCCGGCGGTATGTCATCCACGCGGTCAACGCCTCCCTCCTGGCCACCGCGCTCGCGGTGCCGGCGGGTATGACGGTCGCCACGGCGGAGCCCCGCGGTACGAACCGCGGCACCGCCGAGGCGGTCGTTCGGAGCACGGAACCTCCGCCGAGCGATCCGGGCGAAGGCCCCACCACGACACCGCCCACCCCATCGCCGAGTGAGCCGGACGAGCCCGACAGCCCCACAACGTCGTCCACTGCCCCGTCGAACGGGACGTCCGACGACGCCACGTCGCCGACGTCCGGCGAGACGGACGGACAGACCTCCGAACCCCCTCCCGAGCAGGAGACGGAGGCAGAGACGGAGGCGGAGGCGGAGGCGGACGAGGTGACGACGGGGCTGGCCGAGGAGAAGGAACAGGTCCCCGAGGAACTCGCCCCGGCCGTCGACACCCTGCTCGGCATCATCGGAGCCCTCGACACCCCTGAGACGTCGCCGCAGGACAGGGAGGGCGTCATCGAGAGCGCGGAGAACCTGTCCATCGCGCTGGCAGCCATCAGTGACCCGAGGACTCCTCCCGAACTGCGCGAGCAACTGATCGCGATCGTAAAGCAGGTGACGTCCACGCTCGAGGTGGTCGCCGGCTCCGGAGTACCGGATGAGGAGGGGTCGTTGTTCATCCTGGTGGTCAAACGGACGACGTCCGCCCTGGACATCATCTGCGATCCCCGGACACCGGAAGAACTGCGGAGCCGGCTGATCCCAGTGGTGGGAGAGACGAACTACGCCCTGAAGCAGAGCGAGGAGCGGAGGCCGTCCGGTTCGGCGAACGCATGGCGGAGCCGGAAGGCGGACACGGTTCAGTCGACCAGCATGCTGCTGGGCGCCTCCGCGGACATCGTGCACGACCGGCGGACACCACCGAAGGAACGGGAAGAGCTGGCGGAAGTCAGCCGGCAGGTCAGCTCGTTGCTGAGGAAGATCACCGATCCGCAGACGTCGCGGAAGGAGCGGTCCGCAGCCGAGAAGGAGCTGGAGGACCGGACCGCTCGCATGAAGGACCAGCAGGAGGAGTCGGCCTCCGCCCGGAAAGGCCCGAAGGAGTCACTCGGCGAGGCGGCGGCCGTCTGCAGCAGCGCCGTATTCGAGTCCGTCCGGGACTCGAGCCTCATGGGCGGCCTGCGGAAGCTGGTGCCCGCGGCATGGGAGGACGAGGGGGTCAAGGACTTCTGGAAGGCCAAGGAGAAGAGCGACGACCAGATCGAGGTACTGGCCCAGCTGCGGAACAACGAACGTTCCGAGGCCCCGTTCGAGGTCGTACCGCTCATCACCGCACTCGCCGAACTGGTACCGCGCGACAAGCTGTACGGGACTCTGGGCGGCTCTTCCCTCTCCTGCACGCAGACCGCCAAGTACCTGGAGGAGAGGTTCGGGGTCACGGCGGGCTCCTGGCTCACCCGGACCGGAGGGTGACCGGGTCAGATCCCCGCGGAACCCATCAGTTCGGCCATGGAGATCTCCGCATCGGTTCGGGCCTTCGCGGCCCCGTATCGTTCCAGCTCCCTCTGCTCCTCCCGGTAGTCACCCGGCCCGGAGTAGTCGAACGCCAGAGAGGAAATGGAGGAGATGAACCTGCCCCCCGGAGACCAGACGGCCGTCACATAGCGCGGTGTGCGCGTCATGTTGATGAGGTTGTTGTTGTGTCTGACCCGTCCGCGGTGGATGATCTGCTCCCCGCAGATCGTCGGCGCACAGTAGTAGCGCCGGTCGTTCCTGTTCCAGGTCGGGTGGGCGAACCCGAACTCCTCCACGTCGAGCTTTCCGCGGTCCTTTCTCATGTAGGCGATCTGTAATTCGACGCCCACGGTGTCGTACCGGCTGTCCCGGGGGAGCTGGAACACCCGCTTCATGGAGTATTCCTGCCCGACGTCGAGCGAGCTGCCCGGATCGTGGAACCGCCCGCTGCTGACCGTCGTGTACGTGAGCCGGTCCACGTAGAGTTCCGCCTCCCCCTCCTGCTGCCCCTCCCCTCCCACCGTCCTCATCCACTCCGTCGCGAGGTCCTCCTCGCCGCGTGTGTACAGGGGTGCCCTGCCGCGGACGGTGTAGATGTCATTGATGATGTACACCGGAATTCCTCCGGTGTTCTTCATGCGCAGCGTCAGCGGGACATGTACATAGGGGAGGTTGCGGTCCGTCCACGCCTTCCCGAATTCGGCCTCCAGGGTGAAGTGCATGGGGGCCGCCGCGGGCTGGTACATGGTGGAGTACGCGAGGCTGACGGCCGTCAGCAGTGCCGTGGCCACCACCCCGGCCGCGAACTTCCTCGGCTGCGGTGTCCCCCTCCACGCCTTCTCCCGTACGAGAAGCACCAGTGCCCATACGGACCAGCACCACAGGGGCATGAAGAAGAACAGGTAGTGCGTGTACTCCCGTTCCTCCAGCCAGAGGAAGAGGAGAAGACTGTCGGTGGCCAGCACGATGACGGCGCCGAGCAGGACGACGGCTCCGGATGCCCTGAACTGCCGCCGCCCCCAGTGGTCGAGTGCCGCGATCGCCGCCGCGCCCAGGACCACACCCGACAGGACGAACAGGACCCCGGTGATCCGTTGGGCGAAGGTCAGGGCTCCCGAGGCGTCCGGCCATCCGATGACCGCGCCGAAGACCATGGAGACGAGCAGGCCGGCCGTCATGAGTGACATGACCGTGCGTCTTCTCCAGGGCCGGTCGGGCCAGGTCCCGCTGTCGCCGCCGCGCCAGGATACGGATGCCGGATCGTCCAGGTCCATGTTCTCCGGATAACCGGAACGGCCGAGCATCCTTCGCAGCTCGGCCTTCGACCAGGCGCTGCCGACCGTCCCACTGCCGATGGTGACCCGGCGAAGACCACGGCTGTCGGGCGCCTCGACGATGACCCAGGGGCGGATACGCATGTCCTCAGACTCGAACCCGCGTCGACGGGGTGCACATGGGACTCCCCCGTTCGGAGGGGGCCGCCGCGGGGCGGACGAGGCCGGGATCGCACCGGACGGCAGGCACGGCGACTGGCCCACGCGACAGGCGCCCCGCCAGGTCGCACAGCACAGTGGGACCATGAACCGTCACCGACGCCCGCCCAGGCGTGCCCCGTGGATCGTGGGCGGCGCCGCTGTGCTCGTCCTCGGTGGCGTCGGTGTGTGGGCGTGGGTCGCGCAGGACGACGGCACGCCCAGCCCCCGCCCCTCGGCCTCGAACGACCTGTCCCTTCCGACGCTGAACCCGCTGCCGTCCTGGACGTTCACGACCGAGCCGTCGAGTACGGAGCGGCGGACGCCCACGTCCAGGTCCACCTCGTCCGTGCGCTCGCCGGGGCCGACGTCCCGGCCCCTTCGGCCGACCCCGCCGGGCGGGCGGCCGACGACCGGACCGACCCCTCCGGGGCAGCGGCCGACGGCCGTACCGCCGCCGCCGACCGGGAGGCCCGCCACCGAGCCGGCCCCACCGGGGCGGCGGCCCACGGCCGGGCAGGAGTCACCCGGCGGCCCGCCGGTGCCGCACGGGACCGCGCCCGGCGCGTCGGCCCTCCGCACCCCGGGTGCGGCACCGGCGTCGCCGCCCGCGTCCGCGCGGTCCTCGGCGCCCCGGCGCACGCCACGGCCTCCGGCGCCCGAGACCACGCCCCGGCCCACTGCACCGGAGCCGCCGTCCCAGTCCACGAAGCCGAACCCGCCGCCGCGGTCCGGCGCGCCGGAACAGCCTCGGAAGTCCGGCGCCCCCGACCAGCCGCGGAAGTCCGCCACCCCCGAACACCCGCCGAAGCCCGCCACACCCGGACACGCACAGCAGCCCACAGCACCCGGACTTCCGCAGAGGCCGACGGCGCCCGGGCGCTCGCCGAAGCCCACACCTCCCAAGTCCGCAGCACCGCACCCCCCGGCGTCATCCGCCCGGCCCGCGCCCACCCGGACGCCACCGGCCACGCGACCCGCGCCCTCGCAGCACGTACCGAAGCCGTCCGCCACGTCCGCCGGGCCGACGGCACCGCATACGACCGGACCCGACGCGCCGGTGCGGACCACCACCACCTGGTACACCTCGTCGGCTGCCACGGCCGCCGCCCACCGCATGGCGGACGCCAAAACGGTCGGTGATCCCGCCTGCTCGATGGCGGCCGCGGGTGCGGCCGATCCCGGGCTGGTTCCGGGGAACAGCCGTATCGGCATCGGGCATTACGGCGCGTACTGGTGCCTGATCTGGTGAGTCAGGACGCGTTCACCCGCCGGCCGGTGCTCCGAGCGCGTACGGGGCGAGGATGTCGGCCACCGTCCGGTTGCGCGGGGCGGGGACACCGAGCCGGTCGGCGAGGTCGGCCACTCCCCCGCTGAGCCAGGGCAGTTCGAGACGGTTGCCGTGCTCCAGGTCGTTGTGCATGGAGGACGTCATGTCGACGGGCAGGGTGTCGCAGAAGGCCAGCTGGCGCTCGGCGAACGAGTCGTCGAGCGCGACACCCGACGCCCGTGCGAGCGCCACGGTCTCCTCCATGATCTCGCGCAGCAGTACCCGCGAGCGCTCGTGGGAGCGGACGACGCCGATGGGCCGGCGTACGGTCGCGGTGGTGGCGGAGAGGCCGACCAGGAAGACGAACTTCTCCCAGATCACCCGGTCGATGTCCGTGCTGATCGCCGCCTCCGTGCCCGCCTCCTGACATGCTGTCAGAAATTGTTCCACCACCTCCTTCTGGCTCGGGTGCCGGGCGCCGAAGACCATGCGCTGCAGCGCGCCGTTGTGCCGGACGACGCCGGGTTCCTCGATGAACGCGGAGATGAAGCACGTTCCGCCGAGGACGGACTCCTCGGGGAGACTGCGGCGGAGGATGGCGTCCTTGTGCACGCCGTTCTGCAGCGAGAGCACCGGGGCGCCGCCGGTCTTCGCGGAGGCCAGCTGCGCGGCGACGTCCTCCGTGTCCCAGAGTTTCACGGCGACGACGACCAGGTCCGCCGGACCGAGCCGGGCGATGCTGTCGACCGCCGAGTCGGGTGAGGTCCGTACATCCCCCAGAGGGCTGCGCACGAGGAGCCCCGAGCGCCGTACGGCTTCCAGGTGGCGGCCGCGCGCCACGAACGTGACCTCGTGGCCCGCCGCGGCCAGCCGCGCTCCGAAGTAGCCACCGACTCCACCCGCTCCGACGACCGCGATCCGCATGTGCACCCATCCCCTTCACGACTGTTCAGGGGGTCACTTTGAACGCATGGGAGGCCCACCGCAAGAACGCCGTGCGAGGGTCACCGCCCGGACGCGGGACCTTCGACCCGCCACGGATCACCGCGTAGGCTGACCTCGGCACCGGAGCGGCTGGGTGGGGGAGCGCATGACGGCTGGTACGGCCCCGAGGTGGGCGTCGACTCTCGACTCGGTGGTGGTGTACGCGCAGGGCGCGCTGTGCCGCCGTCTCGCCCGGGGCACCGTCCCGGCGGACGGACGTGTACGGGTCACAGGACTGCCCCGCTCACTGGACGCCGATTCGCTGCGGGCCCGCGTCGTCGGCGCGTCCGGGGTGCGGGTCACCGAGGCCCGGGTGGAGGTCGAGGCCGAGCCCGTCGGCACGGAGCGGGCCGACGCGCTGCTGCGGGAAGTGAAGCGGCTGCGCGACGACTGCGAGGCCGTACGGGCCCGCCGGGACCGGCAGCAGGGCCTGATCGACGAGGTCGCGGCGCTGCGTCCGGTGCCGCCGTCCCGCAAGCGGGACGATCCGCACCGCCGTACCCCGGTCGACGCATGGCTGGAGCTCTCCGCGTTCGTCGACGACCGGCTGACCGGGCTGCACGGCCGGCTGCGTGAGCTGGAGGAGGAGCTGCGCCGGGCCGAGCACGAGCTGACGGTCGCCGAGGACCGGCTCGACCGTGCCTCCACCGACACGACGTCGACGCCGGTGGAGCGTTCGCTGGGCGCGGTCCTGACCCTGGACGGCACGGGCGAGGTGGAGGTGGAGGTGGAGTACGGGGTGCCGGGCGCCGTCTGGGTGCCCGCCTACCGGCTCACCCACCGTCAGGGCGACCGTGAGGCGTCCCTGCTGCTGCGTGCCTCCGTCGCCCAGCGCACCGGTGAGGACTGGACCGGCGTGCGCATCGCGCTGGCCACCGCCGATCTGCGCCGTCGTACCGACCTGCCCCGGCTCCGCTCGGTCCGCATCGGGCGCAGCCAGCCCGCCCCGGCGGCTTCGGGCTGGCGCGGGCACCCGGCCGGGCTCACCGATCTCTTCGCCGGTTACGACGCGGCCGGCCCCCGCCCCGACACGGGCGGCGGGTACGCCTCCCGGGCCGGCGGCGCTCCCCCGCCACCGCCCGCACCGGCGGGGTACGGCGCGCCCCCGGAGCCCCAGTTCTACGGGGACGCCTCGGTGACCAGGGAGCGGTCGGGCGCCAGGCCGCGTACCGGCGCGCGGCCCGCCGCGCCCGGCGCCGCCCCGGCCTTCGCAGCCGCTCCCGCGGCGGCGCCGCCCGTCGCTTCCGCGGCCCTCGCCGAGCCGGCTCGGCCGGCGCCCCCTCCCGGCCCGCCGCGGCCGGGCGGCGCCGAACTCGACTACTCCGCCCTCGTCCTGAGCGGCCCGGACGAGCCCGGCGGCCGCCGGGGCAAACTGTTCCCCGGATCCGGCACCGACCCGGTGACCGCCGAGTACCGCCGCCGCGCGCAGACGGTGGCCGCGCTGCCCCTTCCCGGATACGCCGTGCGGCCGCGCGAGTCTGCGGGTTCCTTCGACCACCGGTTCGACGCCGCCGCCCCGGCCGACATCCCCTCCGACGGGACGTGGCACACCGTCACCGTCGGCGGGATCCCGGTCGGTCTGCGCACCGAGTACATCTGTGTCCCGTCCGTGGAGCAGACCGTGTACACGACGCTGGTGCTCTCCAACGCCACCGGCCAGGCGCTGCTGGCCGGGCCGGTGGAGGTCACCCTGGACGAGGAGTTCCTGCTGACCGCCGCACTGCCCACGCTCGCCCCCGGCGGTGTCAGCCGAGTCGGGCTCGGCCCCGCGGAGGCCATCGGGGTCACCCGCCGGGTGAATCTCCACGAGTCGACGGCGGGGCTGCGCAACAACGTCACCGTGCTCGAACACCGCGTCCACGTCGAACTGGCCAACCGGCTCCCGGAGCCCGTCTCCGTGGAGGTGCGCGAGCGCGTGCCCGTCACCTCCGACGCGGACGTCAGGATCGAGGAACGCGCCGACTGGACGGTGCCCGGGGACGACCCGGGCCCGCGGCCGCACGCGCCGGGCACCCGCCTGTGGCGCGTCGAACTGCCCGCCGGCGGCACCGCCGTACTCGACGGCGGCTACGACATCAGGATCCCGGCCGGCAAGGCCCTCACGGGCGGCAACCGCAGGAGCTGACACAGCCACATGTCTACGTCAACCGAGACCGTCCCCCTCCCGGTCACCGCCGTCAGCTGCACGGAGGACCGCGCCCACGTCGAGCGCACCGCCGTACTCGAGCTGCGGGCCGGCACCCAGCGGCTGCGCCTCGGACCGGTCAGCGCGCTGGCCGTCGACCGCACCCTCCACGCGGAGCTGACCGGCGACCGTCCGGCGGCAGTGCTGGACGCGCGGATCGTCCGCACCTGGACACCGCGCGGGCCGCTTCCCGCCGACGACGACTCCGCTCTGCGCCGGCGCACGACCGAGCTGGAGGAGGAACACACGGACCTGGAGCAGCGGCGTGACCGGCTCCGTACCCGGCTCGACGTGCTGGGCCGTCTCGCCACCGATCTGCTGCGGGAGATCGGTGAGGGTGCCGGCTTCGGAGAGGCCGAGAGGGAGCGCTGGGCCCGGGAACTGGACCGGGTCGACGGCGAACGCGACGCCCACGGCGAACGGTTGCGCGCGGTGGAGGCGCAGGCGGCAGCCGTCGCCGCCGAACTCGCCGAGGTGCGGCACGTCATGGACCTCACCGAGACGGAACCCGCCGAGCTGGTCGCCCACATCGAGCTGACCGTGGACGCCTCGGCCGCCGGACCGGCCGGACTGCGGCTGAGTCATCTCACACCGTGCGCGGTGTGGCGGCCCGCCTACCGGGCGGAACTCGACGGCGATTCCCTCACGCTGGAGACCGAGGCCGTCGTCTGGCAGCGCACCGGCGAGGACTGGTCCGACGTACGGCTGACCCTGTCGACGGCCCGTTCCGCGCGGGCCGCGGAACCGCCCCTGCTCGGCGAGGACCGGCTGACGCTCCAGGACCGCACCCCCGCCGAACGCCGTACCGTCCACGTCGACCTGCGGGAGGAGGAGATCGCCGAACTCGGGCCCGCCGGCGTGCTGGGGCTGCCGGGCGTGGACGACGGCGGCGAGGTGCGCGTGCTGCGCTCCCCCGCGCCGGTCTCCGTGCCGGCGGACGGCCGCGCCCACCGTGTCCCGCTCTCCTCCTTCACCGCGCCGGCGAGAAGGGAGTACGCCTGCGCGCCCGAACTGTCGCCCCTCGTCAGCCAGGTGGCGCGGTTCGACAATCTGTCCGGGCACGCGCTGCTCGCCGGGCCGGTCGACCTGATCCGGGGCGGTGGGTTCGGCGGACGCGGCACACTGGACTTCGCCGCCCCCGGCGCGCCCGTCGAGCTCGCCTTCGGCAGCCGGGACGACCACCGGGTCCTGCGGGAGACCGAGGAGACCCGCGACACCTTGGGCCTCACCCAGCGGACCGTGCTCACCCGGACGGTCCGGCTGCGTCTCTCCCGCTTCTCCGCCCCGGGCGAGCACGGTGACAGGGTGATCACCGTCCGGGAACGGGTCCCGGTGTCCGAGGTCTCGGCGGTGGAGGTACGGCTGCGCCGGGACGCCTGTTCTCCGGCGCCGGACGCAATCGACGCGGACGGCATCGTCCGCTGGGACGTCCCGCTGGCCCCGGGCAGCCGGCGGACCGTCACCCTGGTCTACGACGTCTCGGCGAGCGGCAAGGTCAGCGGTCTGTGACCTGGCGGGGCGCCGGCTCAGAACTTGGGTGCCGGCGCCTGTGACCGCACCAGCTCCGCCGCCTCCTCCGGCGTCTGCACCGAGGGGGGCGAGCCCTCCAGCGGCTGCTGGGCGGTCTCCTTCATGCAGGCCACCGCGATGACACCGACCAGGGCGGCGGCCATCGAGTAGTACGCCGGCATCATGTCCGAGCCGGTCACGCCGATGAGGGCCGTGATGACCAGCGGTGTCGTGCCACCGAACAGGGACGCCGACAGGTTGTAGCCGACCGACAGGGAGCCGTAGCGCACATGCGTCGGAAACATGGCCGGCAGCGCCGCCGACATGGTGCCGAGCAGACAGACCAGGGACAGGCCGAGCATCAGCATGCCGGCCGAGACGGCGAGCAGACTGCCCTGTCGCACCAGGAGGAAGGCCGGGGCGGACAGGAAGAAGAAGCCCAGCATGCCGGTCATCAGCAGCGGTTTGCGGCCGAAGTGGTCGTTGAGCCGCCCCACCTGGTTGATGATCAGCATCAGCACCACCATGGTGGCCACCAGGATCAGCAGACCGTGGGTCTCGCTGTAGTGCAGTTCGTCCGAGAGATACGTCGGCATGTACGACAGCAGCATGTAGTCGGTGACGTTGTACGCGCCGACCAGCGCGATGCACAGCACCAGCGTCGGCCAGTACTGCCGGAAGATCCTGGCGAGGTCGCCGTGGGCGGTGGTCTCCACGGCGTTCGCGGCGTCGCCGATGTGGACGTCGCCCTGCTCCAGCTTCAGATAGGCGGGAGTGTCGTCCAGCTTCAACCGCAGATAGATGCCGACGATGCCCAGCGGCCCGGCGACCAGGAAGGGGATGCGCCAGCCCCAGGCGTCCATCGTGTCGTTGCCGAGCCAGGCGGTGAGCGCGGTGACCAGGCCGGCCGCGCCGGTGTACCCGGCCAGCGTGCCCAGTTCCAGGAAGCTGCCGAAGTAGCCGCGCCGTTTGTCCGGGGCGTACTCCGCGATGAAGGTGGAGGCGCCGCCGTACTCGCCGCCGGTGGAGAAGCCCTGGAGCAGCCGGAAGAGGATCAGCAGCAGGGGTGACCAGAAGCCGACGGCCGCGTAGGTCGGCAGCAGGCCGATCGCGGCGGTACCGATCGCCATCAGGATCATGGTCAGGGCGAGCACCTTCTTGCGGCCGACCTTGTCGCCCATCGGCCCGAAGACCATGCCGCCGAGCGGGCGCACCAGGAAGGCGACGGCGAAGGTGGCGAACGACGACAGCAACTGCGCGGTGTCGCTCCCGGAGGGGAAGAAGACCCGGCCGATGGTGCCGGCCAGATACGCGTAGATGCCGAAGTCGAACCACTCCATGGCGTTGCCGAGCGAGGCGGCCTTCACCGCGCGCTTGACCGCCCGTTCGTCCGTCACGGTGATGTCCGAACGGCGCAGGGGCGGGTTCCGCCGGCGGCGGACGGCACGGAACAGGGCGGGGTGCCGCCTGACCGCTGCGGAAGGGGGTGTGGGCTCGCTGTCGGTGGGGGACGTGGCGGGGTCCTTTCCAGGTCGGACCGTGGCAGACGGAACGTACCAGCGTCTTCCGGACGATGCCGGGAAGCGCGCTCGCCATCGCGTCTTCCCGGTGATCGCCGGGATACGCCGGCATGTGATCGGGGCGGGCGCTCACCCGTGTGCCTCCGCTGCGCTGGTCGCCCGGGCGCACCGGTGGTGCGGTGAGGGGACAAGGGCACAGAAGCGCTCGGGGCAGGTCGGCGCCGGGGCGCCCGTCCCATCCACAGGAGGCACTCGTGACCACCCCTCGCCCGATCGTCCGCTCGTCCCGTGTCCTGGCCGTCGTACTGGCCACCGGGACCCTGCTCACCACGGCGGCCTGTTCCGACGCGGACGACAGCACGTCGGCCGGATCGGAGACCGGCGCCGCGGCGGTCGCGCAGACCGAATCCCCCACGTCGACCGACACGTCCTCGCCCGGTCCGGTGCTCAGTGAGACGGGTGCGCGGAACGCGCTGATCACCGCGGCGGACCTGGAGGGCGACTGGACGCAGGTGGACAAACCGCAGCAGTGGCGGGACTCCCTGCTCGTCGGGCAGGTCGACGTGGCCGCCTTCCTCAACGGGAAGAGCGACGCCGCGGACTGCCAGCAGCTGATCGACTCGCTGTACGACGAGACCCTGCTGGGGACGCCGTCCGGGGCGTCGGCGCTCAACGGGTTCGAGCAGGGCGACTCCCGGCTGCTCTACCAGGTGGCCGCCTATCAGCAGGCCGACCTCGACAAGTCGATGAAGTCGCTGCAGTCGCTTCCCGACACCTGCGACCAGTTCACCGTGACCGGCGGTGACAACGGTGACCGCACCGTCCAGGTCGTCGAGATGGAGCTGCCCGACGAGGGCGACGCGCGGCAGGGGATGACCGTGACGGTGAAGGGTGACAGCGGGGGCGAGTCCGTGACCCTCACCCTGGACGTGGCCGTGGTGCGGATCGGCGCGGACGCGATCACGGTGACCAACGGCGGGCTCGGCGGAGCCGGCCACGACGCCACCAAGGCCGCCGCCCAGCAGGGCACGCAGCGTCTGAAGGACGTCCTGGCCGGCGGCACTCCGACGCCCACCCCCAGCGGCATCGAGTGACCGCGGGTCCCGTCCGGACGCCCTGACGGCGCGGTGGCGGGCCCGGTGCCCTTCACTCGCCCGGTCCCTCCGGCGGTGCCGCGCGAGCGGGCGGCGTGCAGTGTCGTCTCCAGTCGATCCCCTCCCGGAAAGAGTGGTCATGATGCGCATACGGCACGCCGCCCGACGGGCGTTCCCCCTGGCCGTCCTCGTCCCCGCAACGGTCCTGATGGCCGCCGCCCCGTCCCTGGCCTCCCAGAGCGGCGGCGGGGCCGGCTCCGGCGCCAAGCCGACCGTGGTGCTGGTGCACGGGGCCTGGGCGGACGACTCGGGCTGGGACGAGGTCATCCGGAGTCTGCAGGCGAAGGGCTATCCGGTGGTCGCCACCGCCAACCCGCTGCGCGGCCTCGACGGCGACTCCGCCTACCTGGCCGCCCGGCTCAGGACGATCGAGGGCCCGGTCGTCCTTGCCGCGCACTCGTACGGCGGGGCCGTCATCACCAACGCGGCGGCAGGCAATCCGAACGTCAAGTCCCTCGTCTACATAGCGGCGTTCGCGCCCGACAAGGGCGAGACGGCCCTGGAGCTCGCCGCCAAGTACCCCGGCAGCCATCTCTCGGACGATCCCGACGCGCCCTTCCCCACCGCCCTGGCGGCGATCCCGCTCAGCAGCGACCCCGCCGACATCGACACGTACATCAAGCCGGACAAGTTCGGTGACGTCTTCCTGAGCGACCGGCTGGCGGCGGACGAGACGGCCGCGCTCGCCGCGCGGCAGCGCCCCGCGCACGTGGCGACCACCACGGAGGCGACCTCGGCCGTCGCGTGGAAGACGATCCCGTCCTGGTATCTCGTCGCCACCGACGACCGCACCATCGGCACCGACAACGTGCGCTTCATGGCCGAGCGGGCCGGCGCGACCACCGTCGAGGTCGACGCCCCGCACGCGGTGCTGGAGACCGACCCGGACGACGTGACCGATCTGATCCTGCGGGCGGCGCACGACTCCGGTCCCGCCCTCGCCGAGACCGGCGCGGGCGACCGTGCCGCGGTCCTCGGTGGCGCGGCGGTCCTGGCCGTGGCCGGCGGTACGGCCCTGGTGGTCCGGTCCCGGCGGGGCTGACCCCACGCCCGGCGTCCGGTGGCGGCCCTTTGCTACTTGGGGGTAGGAACCCGAGCCCTCTTGCTATACAGTTCGTCAGCAACGCGGTTGGTTACCCGCGGTAAGACTGACCGGACTCGAGGCGAGGAGCCCTCGGCATGGGGAACACGACCTCCGGCGACGATGTGGCCCGGCGGCTGCTGGACTCGTCGGCGCAGCTCTCCTACGACCCGCTCACCGAGGTCGACTGGGACACACCGCTCGACACGGACTTCCACGGCGCCAGCCCGGAGTGGAGCACGCTCTACGGGACGGCGTACTGGAACGAACTGACCGACGCGCAGCGCAAGGAGCTGACGCGGCAGGAGGCGGCGTCCGTCGCCAGTACCGGCATCTGGTTCGAGATGATCCTGCAGCAGATGGTGCTGCGGGACATCTACGCCAAGGATCCGACGGACGACGCCGTCCAGTGGGCGCTCACCGAGATAGCCGACGAGTGCCGGCACTCGATCATGTTCGCCCGCGGGGCGAAGAAGCTCCGGGCGCCGGCCTACCGGCCGCACCGGGTCGCGCTGGAACTGGGCAGGTTCTTCAAGACCGTCGCCTTCGGCGAGGCCGCGTACGCGGCGATCCTGGTCGCCGAGGAGGTCCTCGACGTCATGCAGCGCGACTGGATGCGGGACGAGCGGGTGGTGCCGTTCGTCCGCACCATCAACAACATCCATGTCGTCGAGGAGTCCCGGCACATGAAGTTCGCCCGCGAGGAGACGCGCAGGCATCTCGCGCGCGCCGGGCGGGTGCGCCGCCGTGTGCACGCCCTGCTGATCGCCGTCGCGGCGTACGTCATCGTCACCAGCATGGTGAACCGGAAGGTCTACGCGAACGCCGGCCTGGACGAGGCACGCGCGCTGCGCGAGGCCAAGGCCAACGAGCACCACAAGTCGATGCTGCGGGCGAGCTGTTCGGGCCTGATGGAGTTCCTGGACTCGGTGGGACTGCTCACCGGTCCCGCGCTCCGCTTCTACCGGCGCGCCCATCTCGTCTGACGACCCGCACCTGTCCCGGCCTCCAGCGGAGTGGACGACCATGGCCTTCGCGATCACCCAGACCTGCTGCAGCGACGCCACCTGCGTGTCCGTCTGCCCGGTCAACTGCATACACCCCACGCCCGGCGAACGGGCCTTCGGCAGCACGGAGATGCTGTACATCGACCCGAAAGCCTGCATCGACTGCGGGGCCTGCGCCGACGCCTGCCCGGTGGACGCCGTCCTCCCGGTCGACCGGCTGCCGGACGGGCAGCGCGAGTACGCGCGCATCAACGCGGACCACTTCGAGCGGGACCTTCCCGGGGAGGCCGGGACGCCGGCGCGTTCGGGGCCGAACTTCCACGACTGGGGCGAGCCGTCCTTCGACCGGGTGCTGCCCCCTGACTTCGGGCCGCTGCGGGTCGCCATCGTCGGCACCGGCCCGGCCGGCCTGTACGCGGCCCGGGACCTGCTGCTGCACACCCGGGCCGAGGTGACGCTCGTCGACCGGCTGCCGGCCGCCGGCGGTCTGGTGCGGTACGGCGTGGCACCGGACCATCCGGCCACGAAGAAGGTGGGCGAGAGTTTCGCCCGCTTCCTCACCCATCCGCGCGCGCGGATGTACCTCGACCTCGACGTGGGCACCGACGTCACGGCGGAGGAACTCGCCGCCCACCACGACGCGGTGATCTACGCGGTCGGCGCCGCCACGGACCGGCGGCTGGGCATCCCGGGCGAGGACCGGCCGGGCAGCCTCTCCGCGACCACGTTCGTCGCCTGGTACAACGCGCATCCGGAGGTCGCCCCGGACGCCGTCGACCTGTCCTGCGAGCGGATCGTCGTGGTCGGCAACGGCAATGTCGCCCTGGATGTCGCGCGGCTCCTGGTCCGCGACCCCGGGACGCTGGCCGGCACCAGGATCGCGGACCACGCGCTGGCGGAACTGCGCCGCAGCAAGGTGCGCGAGGTGGTGCTGCTCGGGCGCCGCGGACCGGAGCACGCGGCGTACACCGGACCCGAGGTGCTCGCCCTGAGGCATCTCGACGACGTGGACCTGCTCGTCGACGACCACGATCCGCGCATCGGTGCCGCGATCGACGCCGCCGGCGCGCGGGAGAAGGCGGGGGCCCTGCGGGGACTGGCGCGGGAGCCGGTCGACTGGTCGCTGCCGCCGGGCGCTTCGGGACGGCGGCGTATCGTGTTCCGCTTCCTCTCCGCTCCCGTGGAGGTCCACGGCGGTGCCCGGACGCGCGCCGTACGGGTCACCGGCGGCACAGGTGAGCTGGAGATCCCGGCCGGGCGGGTCCTGCGGGCGGTCGGCTACCGCGGGGTGGCGCCGGCGGGGCTGCCGTTCGACGAGGCCACCGGGACCGTGCCGCACCGGGCGGGCCGGGTGACGGGCAGGCCGGGGACGTATGTCGTCGGCTGGATCAAACGCGGCCCGTCGGGCGGTATCGGCGCCAACCGCGTGTGCGCGGCGGAGACCGTCGGCTCCCTGCTGGCCGACGCGGTGGCCGGCGCCCTTCCCGCACCGGCCGGCGGGCCGAAGGCGTTCCGCCGCCTCGTACGGCGCCGGCGCCGCTGAATCAGCGGCTCACCGCCGTCGGGTCCGGGGCGTTGTGGGCGCGACGGTAGGCCAGCGGGGAGAGGCCGAGGTGGGCGGCGAAGTGCTTGCGCAGGGCGACGGGGTCGCCGAAGCCGCTGGCCGTGGCCACCCGTGCGACGGTCAGCTCGGTGGACTCCAGCAGCCGCCGCGCCTGGTTCAGCCGGCACTGCAGCAGCCACCGCAGGGGGCTGGTGCCCACCTCGCCGCGGAAGCGGCGGGTGAAGGTGCGCACGCTCATGTGCGCGTGCCGGGCCATGTCCTCCAGGGTGAGGGGTTCGGCCAGCCGGTCGAGGGCCCACTGCCGGGTGGCCGAGGTGGAACGGCCGGCGTCCTTCGGCACCGGATGCTCGATGAACTGCGCCTGCCCGCCCTCGCGCCACGGGGCGACCACACAGCGGCGGGCCGCCGCGCCGGCCACCGCCGCGCCGTGGTCCCGGCGGATCAGATGCAGGCACACATCGATGCCGGCGGCGCCGCCCGCCGAGGTCAGGACACGTCCGTTGTCGACGAACAGGACGTCCGGGTCGACCTCGATCCGGGGGAAGAGCCGTGCGAACGCGTCACAGAGCGCCCAGTGGGTGGTGGCGCGCATACCGTCCAGCAGCCCGGCCGCCGCGAGCAGGAACGCCGAGGTGCACAGGCTGACGACGCGGGTGCGCGGACCGATCCGGGCGAACGCCGCGGCGACCTCCGGGGGCAGCTCACCGGTGGCGAGCAGATGCCTCTCGGGCTCCTGGGTGGCGATCACCACGGTGTCCGCGCTCTCCAGGAGGGACTCGTCGTGGTCCACGACGATCCGGAACCCCTCGTGGGTGCGGACCGGCCGCCCGCCGAGCGAGCAGGTCGTCACGGAGTAGAGCGGCGTGCCCGCCGGATCGCACGCGGCGTCGAAGACGCGCGCGGCGATGCCGAGGTCCATGGCGAGGACGCCTTCGAGGGCGAGAACGGCGATGCGATGGGCCATGGCCGGAATGGTACGACAGGTGGCCCTCCAGCCACTCCCCGTGGGCCGCTGGGAGGGGCGAGGCTGATGATCACCGGGCTCGGCCCGGTTCTTGCACAGGTCACAGGGACAGGAACGAGGAGAACATGAGCGAGCACACCATGCGGGCCGTCACCGTCGGCGAGTTCGGCGGGCCGGAGGTGCTGACCGTCGGGCGGGTGGCGCGTCCCGTTCCGCTGCCCACCGAGGTGCTGGTGCGGGTGCACGCGGCCGGGATCAACCCGGTGGACTGGAAGACCCGCGCGGGACAGGGCATGGCGGGGCTGCAGACGCTGCCGCTGATCCTCGGCTGGGACGTCTCCGGAGTCGTCGAGGAGGTCGGCTTCGGCGTCACCACGCTCGCGCCGGGTGACGAGGTGTACGCGATGCCCTGGTTCCCCCGCCCGGCCGGCGGCTACGCCGAGTATGTGACGGCGCCGTCCCGTCAGTTCGCGCGCAAGCCCGCCTCGATCGGCCACGCCGAGGCCGCCGCCCTGCCCCTCGCGGTGCTCACCGCGTGGCAGGCGCTGGTGGACACGGCGGGTGTCCGGGCCGGTCAGCGGGTGCTGGTGCACGCGGCGGCCGGCGGCGTGGGCCATCTGGCGGTGCAGATCGCCCGGCATCTGGGCGCCGAGGTGGTCGCGACCGCCCGAGAGCCCCGGCACGCCTGGCTCAAGGAACTGGGCGCCGACCGGACCGTGGACTACACCCGGCAGCGGTTCGAGGACGTGGCCGGTGAGGTGGACGTCGTCATCGACCTGATGGGCGGCACGGACGCCACCGACGTCCGGTCGGTGGCGGTGACCCGGCCGGGCGGCCTGATCGTCTCCGTCCCGGGCGGTGTCTCCCCGGCCCTCGCCGAGGCGGCCGGGGCGGCCGGGGTGCGCACCAGCCCGGTCCTGGTCGAGCCGGACGGCGCCGCCCTGACCACCCTCGCCGGTCTGGTCGACGCGGGAGCGGTCCGGGTGGAGGTCGAGCGGGTGTTCGCGCTGGAGGACGTCGCCGAGGCGCACCGTCGGGGCGAGACCAACCGCACCCGCGGCAAGCTCGTCCTGGATCTCGCGCCGTGACCCCGGCGGCGGTGTCGGCCGGGTCTTCGGCGGCCCCGGCGTAGTAGACATCCTGGGAGGGGCACAGGGTACGAGGCCCTTGGTCCCGGCGCCGAACGCGCCGCGAGAGACAAGGGAGTGCCGCGTGCTGCTGAAGACGTTCCGCTGGGCCTTCGCCGTCACGGCCCTCGGCCTGGTGGCCGGGGTGCTCTACGACGGCTGGACGGCGCTGGGGCTGGTCGCCATCCTCGCCGTCCTGGAGGTCTCGCTGTCCTTCGACAACGCGGTGATCAACGCCGGCATCCTGAAGAAGCTCAACGCGTTCTGGCAGCGGATCTTCCTCACCGTCGGCATCCTGATCGCCGTCTTCGGGATGCGGCTGCTCTTTCCCATCGTCATCGTCGCCGTCAGCGCCCGGCTGTCACCGTCCCAGGCGGTCCATCTCGCGCTCACCGACAAGGACCGCTACCAGGAGCTCGTCACCGACGCGCACCCGTCGATCGCCGCGTTCGGCGGGATGTTCCTGCTGATGATCTTCCTGGACTTCGTCTTCGAGGACCGGGACGTCAAGTGGCTCTCCTGGCTGGAGCGGCCACTGGCCAGACTCGGCCGGGTCGACATGCTGTCGGTCTGTCTCGCGCTGATCATCCTGCTGGTGTCGTCGATGACGTTCGCCGCGCACGCCCACCAGCACGGCGGCGGTCACGCCGACAAGGCGCAGACGGTGCTCGTCTCGGGCATCGCGGGCCTGATCACCTATCTGGTCGTGAGCGGGCTCTCGGACTTCTTCGAGAGCAGGCTGGCCGACGAGGAGAGCACGAAGAGCGAGGGGGCGGGGCGGCCCGCGGTCGCCCTGGCGGGCAGGGCGGCGTTCTTCACGTTCCTCTACCTCGAGGTCCTGGACGCGTCCTTCTCCTTCGACGGCGTGATCGGCGCGTTCGCCATCACCAACGACATCGTCCTGATGGCCCTGGGCCT
>NZ_JOCA01000042.1 GCF_000718785.1 Streptomyces sp. NRRL WC-3626
TGTGTGGCTTGGGGTTGTTGTGGAGCCGGTGGTGTACGGGGTCGGCGCCGGGCTGTTCGTCCGCCACGACACTCTGGTGTCTATTGGTATGTACGAGGAGCCGGTCGATGATCTGCTCGTCGGCTACAAGCTTTCCTCCGCCGGTGCCGTCATGGACGTCCTGCCCGTGTTCAACCTGGTCGACCGTTATCCCGGGCCTGGGGCGCTGGGGAAGGCGTACGCGCTTGTGGCTCATGGTTCGCTCGTCGGGTGCCGGCGGTTGCTGACGGATCCGGTGTTGCGTGTTTTCCGGCCGCGTAACACGGTCGTGTTCGTCAAGGAGGGTCTGGACACGGTGTGGTGGTTCGGCGGTCCTGCCGTGGTGCTGGCCGCGATCGTGGCTCTCGCTGTGGACGGTGGGGGTGGTGCGCTGCTGGTGTGGGCGTTGACGGCATGTATCTATACGGTGCTGCACGCCATGTGGTGTGTGATGAAGGCGCGTCAGTGGCTGGCCGTGCATCGCGGGGTGGCTGTCCGGGCCGAGGTGCCCACGTGGCCGTCCGTCCTCGCACTGGTTCCGGCGTTTCTGCTCCAGCCGCTGCTGCACTGGGCCGGCCCGCTCAGGCACCTGTACCGGGCCATGCGGGGTGTGCCGCCCGCCTTCGGCAAGACCGAGCGGTGAGCCGCAGGCGGACGCTCCTCCCGCCGCCCCCCCCGCCTTCGGCCGCCAACCCCTCCGACCCCTCCGCTTCCGCCGCCCGCCGCCCGCCGCCCCACGACACCCGCCTCCGCTGCCCTTCCTCGCCCCACGTCTCTCGGCTTCGGTTTCCGCCCTCTCCGACGACCCCTTCGCCCCTCCGCCCGCCCCCCTTTTCCCCACCGCCCCCCGGCTTTGGCCTTCGGCCCTGCTGTCCACGAGAAAGACCTGGTAATGACACCGCACCCCTCACACCCGTTTCTGTCCACCGTGATCATGGCTCACCCGCAACGTATGGCCGCGGCACGGGCGTTGAGTCAGGCCCATCCCGCGCTGGGTGCGCGGATCGTGTCCGATCCGGAGCCGGAGGGGCCGCCGTCGGCGTTGCGTACCGCCCGCCTTGCCTGGCAGGCGGTGGCGCCGGGTGCCACGCATCATCTGGTCGTGCAGGACGACGCGTTGCCGCTTGAGGGGTTCGCGGGCACGGTCGCCGCGCTGGCCGCGGCGCGGCCGCAGGCGTCTTTGAGTCTGTTCACGGAGTGGGGTTCGCGTACCGCGAACGCGGTCCGTGCCGCGGCGTTGCTCGGTCACGCGTGGGCGCCCGTGGTGGACGACTACCTGCCGTCGGTGGCCCTGGTGCTGCCCGTGCGGCTTGCTCTCGGTTTCGAGGAGTACGCGGCCGCGAAGGCGACGCCCGAGGCGACCGACGATGTCACTCTGCTCGATTATGTGCGGGGGGTGGACAAACTCGTTCCCGTGGCCGGGCCGGTCGATCATGCCAATCCGCCCAGTCTTGTGGGTAACGAGGTCATGGGCCCGCGCAGCGCCGCCTGTCTGTCCGCGGCCGCGGACCCGGGTGGTTCCGTCCTGCCGGCGATGTCCGCCGTGCCGTACTTCTGCTGGTGGGAGCAGCTCGCCGTGGTCTATGTGCACGATCCCGCCGCCCCCGGCGGGTGGCGCCGGGTGCCGGCCGGGGAGGTCCTGGCGCAGCGGGGTATCGGGCGGGAGCAGGTCGTGGGAGCGCTGCGGCAGGCGCTGGAGATCCTCCCGTACCGCGCGTTCGTGCACGACCGGGTCAGTGACGTCCTGCTCGCCGAGGTGTGGACCACCGCTTACACGCTCGGTGTGGTCACCCGGGACCTCGGTGCGCCCGACGGGGGTTTCCCCGACCCCACGCGGCCTGCCGCCCGTACGGCTCTGGCCACACTCGTGCCGGGGGCGTTGCGCCGGGTCGTTCCGGTGCGCTGGCTGGCGGCGGTGGGGGAGCTGCTGTATCCGCTGGTGGAGGCGGCGGTCCTGGGGGGCGCCCGGGATGTCATGGCCGCGGGGGGCGGCCCGGTGCTGTCCGGGGGTGTGTCATGAGCGGTACCGAGGCGGTGATCGAGGTCACCGGCGTCACCAAGACGTTCCGCTCCTGGGGCGCTGCCGGCGCCTGGAGCATCCGCCGTCCCTTGCGTCGGCCGTCGGAACGCGCGCTCGCGCTGGACGGCGTCCATCTGCGCGTCGCGCGTGGCGAGTTCGTCGGGCTGCTGGGACAGAACGGGGCCGGTAAGTCCACCCTGATCAAACTGATGACGGGCCTGCTGCTGCCGGACACCGGCACGGTCCGGGTCTGCGGGCTCGACCCCTACGGCGACCGGGAGCGCAACGCCCGCAACATGGGTGTCACGTTCGGGCAGCGCACGCAGCTGTGGTGGGACCTGCCGGCACGGGATTCCTTCTCGATCCTGCGTGACGTCTACGGGCTGCCCGAAAGGGTCTGGCGGGAGGCACTGGCCGAACTCGACGACGTACTCACCCTTTCCGCGTTCTGGGACACCCCGGTACGGTTCCTGTCTCTGGGCCAGCGGGTGCGGTGCGATCTGGCCGCTGCGCTGCTGCACCGGCCGCGGGTCCTCTTCCTCGACGAACCCACCATCGGTCTGGACGTCATGGTGAAGGACCAGGTGCGGGAGCTGCTGTCACGGCTGGCCGCGACCGGCGATCACTCGGTGGTGCTGACGACGCACGACATGGCGGAGGTCGAGGCACTGTGCCGCCGTATCGTCGTCATCGACCGCGGACGGGTGGTGCACGACGGGCAGCGGGACCGGCTCGCCGTCGCCGCCGGTGCCGAGCGGTCCTTCCTCGTCGAGTTCGAGACGCCGCCGCCGCGGCTGGATCTGGTCCGGGCCACGGTCGTGTCCGTCAGGGGGGCGACCGTGCGGGTCAGGCCGGTTTCGGGGGCGGACCGGGCGCAGGTCACCGCCGAACTGCTGGCCGCGCACCCGGTCCGCTCGGTGCGCTACGAGGGGGCGACGGCCGAGGACGTCCTGCGCGCCCTGCACCAGCGCGCGCGCCCTGAGCCGGCGAGTGGGGCCGCGGGGGCGGCCACATGAGCCTCACCGGCCGTTTCGTTCCTGCCTCGCGGCGGGCCGGCCGGCCCGGCCCGCTGTCGTGGCGGTCCCCCCGCGCGTACCGCCTCATGACTCTGGTGCCGCGAACGGAGTGGGCCTACCGGCCGCGTATCGCCGCGACGGCCTTCGTGATCGTCACCCAGGTCTTCCTGTACGTGCTGCTGTGGCGCGCGCTGTACGGCGAGAGCGGCGAGACGGTCGCCGGCCTCGGCATGTCCCAGGCCATCACGTACTCGGTGCTCGCCACGCTCATGGGGACCGGCCGGGTCATCATGGAAGGGGCCTCGCAGGAGACCGCGCAGAGCAAGATCCGTGACGGATCGGTGGTGTTCTGGTTCGTCCGCCCGCTCTCCGCCCGCCGCTACTGCGCCTGGCGCGGCCTGGGCGAGAGCCTGTACGCCACGGCCTGGCTGCTGGCCGGCCTGGCGGTGGGCGTGGCCTGCGGGCTGGTCGCGCTGCCGCCGTCCCTGGCCGCCGTGGCGGTCACCGTGCCGGCCTACGGACTCGGTCAGCTCGTCTTCTACCAGATCGGCCTGCTGGTCGACCTCACCAGCTTCTGGACCATCACCTCCTTCGGTGTGAACCGGCTGGCGGCCTTCGCCCAACTGCTGCTGTCGGGCGGGCTGATCCCGCTGTGGTTCTTCC
The DNA here is from genome assembly GCF_000718785.1 of Streptomyces sp. NRRL WC-3626. Lineage (GTDB taxonomy): Bacteria > Actinomycetota > Actinomycetes > Streptomycetales > Streptomycetaceae > Streptomyces > Streptomyces edwardsiae. Next base: position 3,718 of record NZ_JOCA01000042.1, read on the forward strand.
CGGAGGGGCTTCGCGCCGTCGCCGTCCACCTGCCGTTCGCGGCGACCATCAACGTGCCGGTCTCCCTGTACACGGGGCGTATCCCCGCGGGGGAGTGCTGGCCGTACGTCGCCGAGCAGGCCCTGTGGTGCGTCGTACTGGCTCTGCTGAGCCGGGTGATGTGGCAGCGCGCGGCCCGCCGGCTGCTCGTGCTGGGAGGGTGACGCGGATGACGACGACTGACGGCACCGCCGCGCCCGCCCGCCGGGTGGGCAGGCTGCGGCTGGCCGCCGTGATCGTGCGGGCCGGTCTGCGCAGCCAGCTCGCCAACCGCGCGGACTTCGCGATGGCCGTCGCCAACGGTGTGACCTACCAGATCACGGTTCTCCTGTTCGCGACGGTCATCTTCAGCCGGTTTTCCTCGCTCGGCGGCTGGGGCCTCGGGGAGATCCTGCTGATCAGCAGTATCCGCATGCTCGGACACGGACTGTACATGCTGTTCTTCGGCAATCTCGGGCTGATCCCGCACCTGCTGCGGGAGGGCCGCTTCGAGGCCTTCCGCACACGTCCGGCACCGGTGCTGCTCCAGGTGTTCACGTACGAGGCGCCGATCAACGCCCTGGGGGACCTGGTGGTGGCCGGAGCGTCGCTGACCGTGTGCCTGTCCCTGGTGGACGTCACCTGGTCGCCGGCCGCGCTGTGCTTCCTGGCCGTCGCGGTCGCCGCTGCCACGGTGATCGAGCTGGGGCTCAACCTGCACATCGCGGGTCTGGTGCTGCGGTTCAGGGGCAGTGAGTCCCTGTTCTTCTGGCTCGACAACACCGCGGGCAACTTCGGCAACTACCCGCTGAGCGTGTTTCCGGCGGTCCTGCAGGGCGCCTTCACGTTCGGTATCCCGATCGCGTTCGCCGGCTACTACCCGGCGGCATGGCTGACCGGTCACGCCGGCACGGTGCCCGTCTCACCCGTACTGGTCTATTTGTCACCGCTGGTCGCCCTGCTGGCCCTGCTGTCCGGCCTTGCGGTGTGGCGCCGCTGCCTGGCGTGGTACTCCCGCAACGGATGATGCACGAGCGGGCGCGGGCCCGTCGTCCCGGGCCGGGGACGACGGGTGCGGGGCCACCTGCTGCGCTGGACCGAGCCGTGCGAGCAGGGCCTGCGGCCAGCCCTGCGCCCGGGGCCACGGGAGGCGCGGCGCTCGTGCCCGCCACCTTCGTCGTCCTGTCGGCTGCCCTTTGCGGGTGGGTGAGGATGCGGCGAGACCGGGAAGCGCAGCCTCATGGTTCATGTGGCCGACAATGAGCGTATGGACGTCCCTGAGCTGCTCGAATCAGCTTCCCTGCTGGTCCCGGAAGAGACCGCCACGGAGAACGACATCACGGTGGGGGACATCTGGGACTACCTCGTACACGACGAATGGGAGATCGCCCTGGGCCTGCTGGAGGAGCTCGGGGACGGCCGCTCGCTCCCTTTGGAGTTCTGGGAGAAGCTCGCCGAAGCGGCTGAGCAGCTCCGGCTCGAGCGGAGCGCGGCCTGGTGTCATTGGCGGTGCTCCGAGATCCGCAACGGTGTGATCCGGGCGGATCTGACACTGCGTCCTGCCGGCGAGGCTCGTCGCACCACGCCGATCCCGGGCGCCGGTGTTCTGCGACCCATGTGGGACATCGGACACCTCTCACCCACCGGTGGACGTGCGGTCAGCATCGCCTTCCTCCGGGTGGAGCGCGTGCCCCTTCTGGAGCCCGGCGGCCGAGCCACGGTTCGCCTCGTGCCCCTCACTCCCTCTCATTGGACGCACGTCCGGCCCGGCCGGCAGATCACCATGCACGAGGACCGAACCGTGGCCGGCACCGCGGTCGTCCTGGAGGTTCACCGCCCTGCCGCCGCCGAGCCCGCGGGATGACGTGACCGGCTCACAGTCTTCCTGCCGGTGCACGTATCTCCGTCCTTGGCGGAGCACTCACAGAAGTAGGCGGGATACGGTCGAAGACCGCCTGCACACGGTGTCAGCGAGCCGGGACCAAGGAGAAGAGACGGAGCGAGGCACAACCTCACGGCCCCCGCCACTCCTTGTCCGTGACGTCCGGGAACTCGCCGCCCAGGTGCTGCCCGTCTTCCGCCGGCGGCTTTTGCTGCCGCTGGTTCAGCTTCCGCGCCGGTACGCGCCGGGGGCCAGCCCGTGTGCGCGTTTGAACGCGGTGGCGAAGGCGAACTCGGAGGTGTAGCCCACCTGCGCGGCGATGGACCGCAGGGGTGCCTGCGTCGCCCGTAACAGGCGGGCTGCCGTGGTCATCCGCCACCAGGTCAGGTAGCCGAGGGGCGGCTGGCCGACCAGCGCGCAGAAGCGCCGGGCGAACGCTGCCCGGGACAGGCCCGCTTCCGCGGCGAGCTTCGCCACGGTCCACGGTGCGGCCGGGTCCCGGTGAACGGCGTGGAGGGCGGCGGTGACCGCCGGGTCGTTGAGTGCCGCGGCCCAGCCGGTGGTGGTGCTGCGGGCGGGCTGTCCGGCGAGCCAGATACGCAGGATGTACATCAGGAGCGTGTCCAGGAGCGCGGGGACGGCCGCGGCGCTGCCCAGGCGCGGACGGCCCACCTCGGCGGCCAGGAGCCGCACCGCGGCGTGCAGCTCGGTGTGGCGGCCCGGGTCGGCCGGCAGGTGGATCAGGTCCGGCAGGGTCAGCAGCAACGGGTGGGTTCTGGACGGGTCGAGCCGGTAGGCGCCGCAGAGCATCACAGTGGCCGGACCGCCCCGGCCGAGCGGGTCGACACTGTCCGACACGTAGGACTCGGACAACTCGGGGGCATCGGCGGTACAGGCAGGGCCTGTCACCGCCGATGCCGGGTGGTCGGCCAGCGTGTGCCCGCTGCCGTGCGGCAGGAACAGTACGTCGCCCGCACCCATGCGGAGCGGCGCCGTGTGCGGGCTCAGGAGCCAGCAGACGCCTTCGAGGACCACCTGGAAGCCCGCCGACCCCGGTACCGGGACGAACTGCTGTCTCCATGGTGCATGCCATCGCACGTACGCCGACCGGGGCCTGCCGGTCCGCGCCACGCTGATCACGTCGCTGAGCACATCCATGGGGCCGAGCCTATGCACGAGACGTTCACGTATGCGTGCAACACCATGACGCATGGACCGTCTCGACTGGGGGCCATACGTTCGCGGCATGAAGATGAAGACCGCGCGTATCCATGCGTTCGGCGACGCGTCCGTGATCCGTTACGACGATGTTCCCCGGCCCCGGCCCGCCCCTGGTGAAGTCCTCGTCCGCGTTGCCGCGACCTCGTTCAACCCCACGGAGGCCGCACTGCGCGCCGGGCTGTTGCAGGCGTTCCTGCCCGTGGATCTCCCCTACACACTGGGCTGGGACGTCGCCGGCACGGTGGCCGGGATCGGCCCGGGGACCCGGGGGCATGCCGTCGGCGACCGGGTCGTGGGGCGGCTGGAGGGCGCGGCGGCCGCCGAGTACGTGACGGCGCCGGGTGCACTGCTGGTTCTGGCACCGGCGTCCGTTCCACTCACGCACGCAGCGGCCCTTCCCGTGGCCGGCCTGACAGCCTGGCAGGCGGTGTTCGAGCACGGGAAGGTGACCGCCGGCCAGCGGGTACTGGTCAACGGCGCGGGGGGAGGCGTCGGTGGGTTCGTGACACAGCTCGCCAAAAACGCCGGAGCCGAGGTGATCGCCACGGCCGGCGCCCGCAGCACCGCGGCGGTCCAAAAACACGGAGCGGACCACGTGATCGACTACACCGCCCTGCCGGTCGCAGCCGCACTCGACCGCCCAGTGGACACGCTGCTCAATCTCGTTCCACTGAGCCCGCACGACGCCGCGGCGCTGGCATCCGTGGTACGGCCGGGCGGACGGATCGTCTCGGTCACGGTCCCGTTCGAGCCACCCGCCGAAACCGGAGTGACGGCGACCCACATGGTCGCCCGTAACGATGTGGCACATCTGGCGGCGCTCGTCGAACTCGTCGACACGGGGAAGGTCACCCTCGATATCAGCGCCTCACACCCGCTCACCGCCCTCGCGGACGTCCACCGCCTCAGTGAAGCGGGCCGAATCCGCGGCAAAGTCGTCATCGTCGCCTGACGGGCCACCTCGACGAACGCCGAGCCGCAGAAAGCGACCCGGCCCCAGGCCGCAAAGGTGACGCCCCCTCACTTCCTTGCCGACCGTTCTGCACGCAGCCCTTCCCACCCGGCCGCTGAAGCCGCGATACGCAGCGCCCGGACGAAAATCCTCTACGGCCAGGGATGACGACCGCCCCCTGAGGGCCACCGGGATGCCCTGCCGGCCACTTCCGAACCACCAGCCGGACTGCCCCAGGCACCTCCGAAAGTTCCGCATCCACGGGCCTGCACAGTACGACCCAGCCCAACCGGCACCTCTGAGGTACGCGGCGCGTTCGTCCTGGACAACCTCATTCACCGCGGCGACACCCCCGTCACCATCAGCGTGTTCGTCGATCCTGACGTCTTCCCCCGCGCAGAGAACCCGAAGAACCGGAACAACGAGTACGACGCCATCGACGACCAGTACGTCACCTTCCTCCGCACCAAGATCATCCCGCGGGCAGCAAAACGCCATACCCCCGCGCAAATCGCCCGAAAGGTGGGGCATCTACGGCGGGAGCACCGGCGACAACCGCGCCTTCACCGCCGCATGGCTGCGCCCGGACCGGTTGTGCCGCGTCCGCCGCGTCATCGGACGTCTGTCCGGCCGCGCGCAGATGCCGGACGACAGCCCCTACCCGGACCTCATCTCCCGCGTCCCCCGCAAACCCCTGCGCATCGTCATGCAGGACGGCCACCACGACCTGCACCGGAACGAACCACGGAGGAACCAGCCCGCCGAAAACCTGCGTGTGGCAGCCGCTCTCGCTGAAGCGGGCCACGACTTCCGCCTTGCCCCGGCAGACGGCGCACACAGCCCCAACCACGGCGGCATCCTGCTGCCGGACGCTCCGCGCTGCCCGACCGGGCAACTCGCCGAGCACCGCCGGCAGGTCGGCACCCGCCGGCGGCGCCCACCCCCGAACCGGCAGGCCCTGCTCGTCCTGGCCCACCTGCGCTGCGGTGACACCTGCACCCGGCCGGCGGCCTCCTTCGGCACAGGTGTGGCCACGGTCTACCAGTTGCTGCCGAGCTCCGCCACCGCCCACCACACCCGCGCCACCGCCGAGGCACTCCTCGGCGCTCCCACACCCGGCAGTGCCCCCGCCCGCCACGCCCGCCGCCGACCAGCTCCTCGCCCGACCCCCGCCTGCACCACCACCCCGACGACACCATCCCTCATGACGACGGCACGTCTCCTACGACGACGGCACCCACCCCGGCCGCCCACTTCCCTCCCGCCCCCGGCCATCCCGACTGCCCCGATCTCACCGGCCCGCCCGCGGCCCGCCAACTCCACACACTGTGCGAAACCGCCGTCACCCGCCCTCCCCCCCCGACGCCCTGGCCTTCCACTACACCCTCTGCCTGCACCACCGCACCCGCGGCGAACAGCACGCCGCCGCCTTCTACGCCCAGCAGACCGGCCTCGACCCCACCCCCCCGGCGCCGGCGAGGAGCCCTGCCCCATCCGCCCCGCGGGAACCCATGACCCGAGCGTCGATACCGACTGGCCGGGGGACCGCAGATGAGGCGGGGGAGGGCTACGTCGCTGGTGAGCATGTACGGACGGCCTGCCTGCCGCCGGCAAACGGATCGGTGAGCGTCTGACCGGGCAGTTCACGCTCTGGGCGAAAGGAAAGAGGGGACACACGCAACGGCTTCGCGCCCACCCCAGTGACCTCAAAGACCGCTCCGCAGGCGTACGTGCCGCAGCGAGCCGCCGCAGGGTGATGCGGGCGGCCGTTCACCGCGTGCGGGACCGCCGGACAACTCCCGCCTCGCCAGACAAAGATGCCCGCCCCCGCGCCCTACACCAGGCCGACCACGAGCACACCCGCGACGGACACGGCCGGACGAGCGGCGCGGTCCCCACAGTCACTGAGGACGGCACCCGGCAACCGAAGGCCCCGGCACACACCCGCCTGCAAATCCCCCCACCGGCCTCCCGGCACTCCCGGCCTCCGGCCACCCGCTCATCCGTCCATGCCCCACCCCGCCGACGAAACTTTCCAGCCACTCCGGCACACCGCCCTACGGCCGGGCCCCACGGCCCGGGAACCCGGCCCCGGGACGGCCACACGCCCCCGACGGCCCACCCCCACCCCCATCCCCGGGGCGGGCCCCGGACACTCCCGGCCGGACCGCACAAAGAGTGATTTAAATTGCCATTTACTCGGTTGGCCTCTCCCCGCACATCGGCCGAATTCTGCTCTTGATAGCAATAATGATTGCCGGTCCGGCACCGTCACACCTATGATCATCCGGCGCTTCACATAAATGCTCGTACCATCTGCATGGAATCCGGAGCCTTCGTGAACAAGATAGTGACCCGTACCGCGACCATCTCTGCAGCCGTTGTCGCGATGGGCATGCTCCCCCTGGCCGGCACCTCGTTCGCCGCGAGCTGCAGCGGGACAAGCTGCGACAACAAGGGTCCGAGAGCCACAGCCTGCGAAACGGCGAGCGTCTCCACACAGCGGACCATCGACAACAACAGCCGCAAAGCCGAACTGCGCTGGTCGTCGGGGTGCAGCGCAGCCTGGGTCCGGGTGACGAACAACTCCTCGAACTCGCTCTACAACTCCTACGGCTACATCGAGAAGTACGACTCCGCCGGCAAGCTCATCCGCTCGCTCAGTATCCGCGTCCCGGACACCACCGGCGGCTCGGACTGGTCGAACATGCTGGGCGGCGCCAGCTACTACTACCGCGTCTGCATCTCTTTCGTCGGCAACGAGTACCCGCTGAAGTGCAGCTCGAAATTCTGAAACACCAAAAAACCGACGGCCGTCACCGGGCACCCCGCACCGCCCGCTGACGGCCCCGGCCGTTTTCACGCAACTGAACTTGATTGGGTGATGTCGGTGCCGTTCGCCTGACAGCCGGCCGTCGGCACCGATAGCCGTTGGGTGGGAGGTATGCGCAGGGCGGCGGGCTGACCGACGCCGAGAGGACCACGCGGGAGCGGTTACGGCTCCAGGCCGTGGAGCGTTTCGTGGGCGGGCAGAAGAACGCGGAGATTGCCGCTGCCCTGCGGATCAGCTTGCGGTCGGTCGAGCGGTGGCGCCGGGCCTGGCGCGAGAGCGGCGAGGCGGGAGTCCTGTCGAAGGGGTCGCCGGGAAGACCTCGACTCAGTGAAGCCCAGTTCGACAGGCTGGAGCAGGAGTTGGAGCGTGGTCCACTGGCTCACGGCTGGGCGGACCAGCGGTGGACCCTGGCACGGATCAAGACGCTGATCGGCCGGCTCTTCCACGTCTCCTACACGGTCGAGGGCACCTGGCGGCTGCTGAAGCGCCACGGGTGGAGCTGGCAGCAGCCCACTCGACGGGCGATCGAGCGCGATGACGACACGATCGAGGTGTGGAAGAAGGAGACCTGGCCGCGGGTAAGAGCACCGCGGCGGAGCGCAACGCCTGGATCCTCTTCGAGGACGAGGCCGGGCAGTCGATGACTCCGCCGCGCGCCAGGACCTGGGGCCGGATCGGCCAGACCCCGGTCGTGAGGGTGAGGGGCCGAGGCTCGGGGCGCGTGTCGATGGCGGGGATGGCCGGCTACAAGCCGGGCCAGCGGTCCCGGCTGATCTACGCGATCCGCGAGTACCGGGGCCGCAAGGACGAACCGAAGGGCTTCGGCTGGCGCGACTTCCGTGACCTGATCGTCCGCGCTCGCATCCAGCTCGGCGGACCGATCGTGCTGGTCTGGGACAACGTCCGCCTGCACCTGACGGCCGGCATGCGCGAGTTCATCGACGCGAACGCCGAGTGGCTCACTGTGTTCCAGCTGCCTACCTATGCCCCGGACCTCAACCCGACCGAGGGAGTCTGGTCGCTGGTCAAGCGGTACATCGGCAACCTCGCCGCGGCCGACCTCGGCCAGATCACCCGCGCCGTGAAGCGCAAACTGAAGATGCTGCAGTACCGACCGGAGGCCATCGACGGTTGCCTCGCCGGCACCGACCTGGCCCTGGACCTGTGAGCGTGGGGTCGACCGACCCGTAATTGGTCGAAGCCCAAAGCTGCTGGTCAGCTACGGTGGCGGCATGACTGACAGCATGCCCGAGGTCTCCTTCAAGGGCGGCTTCAAGAGAGCGCCGCTGGAGGTCTCCAAGGCCGACGGCGAGCCTGTGGATCTGACCCGCTCGGGCCAGGGCAGCACCCGGCGCATCGCCCTCGCCGTGTGGGAGTGGACCAGCAGCCTCCTCGAAAGCAGTGAACTCGCCGCGACGGGGGAGCAGGACGAGCCGCAGCCCACCCAGACCATCGTCGTCTACGACGAGCCCGACACCCACCTCGACTACCGCCACCAGCGCACCGTCATGGACATCATCCGCAAGCAGTGTGCCCTGCCCCACGTCAGCGTCATCGTCGCCACCCACTCGATGAACCTCATCGACGGCGTCGACATCGCCGACGTCGTCCACCTCAAGCTCAGCGACAGCGGCCGCACCCTCGTCGAGCGCCTCGACGGCGACACCCACGACGGCATCGACTTCCACCTCGGACAGATCGCCGCCGCGGTGGGACTGCGCAACTCCGTCCTGCTGCACGAACGCTGCTTCCTGGCAGTCGAAGGCCCCACCGAGCAGCAGTGCGTGCCCCTGCTCTTCCGCCTCTCGCAGGGACTGCCCCTGCAGGCGGCCGGCATCGCCCTGTGGGCCTGCGACAACAACGAAGGAGCACTCCACCTCGCGGGCTACCTCGTCAAGCACCATCGCACCGTCATGCTGATGGTCGACGCCGACAGCCGCGCAAATAAGCACTTCAAAACCGAGAAACTCATCAAAGCCGGTCTCGACCTCACCAAGCAGGTCTCGTACGTCGGCGAGAGCCAGGGCTACAACGAACTGGAAGAGCTCTTCAGCGACCTCCAGTGGGCAGCCGCCGCCAACGCCCACTGGCCCCGCCCCGAGGGCCAGCCCTGGAGCGCCGACGACTTCAGCGAGCACCGGGGCGGCAAGTTCAGCGAGCGCATCCTCTACATGATCAAACAGCAGGCCGCAGAGAGCAGCCCCAACGGCAAGGCCGACATGCTCTACGCACTGGTGTCCATGCTCACCACCCCCGAAGAGGTCCCCCAGCAGCTACGGGACATCTTCACCGAGGTGCAGGCCCTCGCCTGCTGACCTGCTGCTGCGTTCGCCGCTGCAGCATGCGCTCCTTGCGCTGCTCAGTGGTCGGCGCCGTCCAGGCGTGCCATCCGGCCTCCGCAGTCCATTGCCGCGCGTGCGCGCGGGCTTCGATTCCGCACCACCGGCAGCCCCCGGGTGCCACAGTGTGCTCGGTCCTGGCAGAACGCGATAACGACATCACATCCTCCTTCCCCCACTGCTTATCTTGCCTCCTGCCACTGACAATCACCCTGCGAGCCGCGTCCGGCTCCGCCACCCGGCGGCGCATACGAAGAAACCTTTCCCTCACGTGCCCCAAGTCCCCGAAACAAGACCGTTTATCGGGAAAACCGCCCGTAGCTCCCACCACTCTGGTTACGGTCTGTGCCCATGAGGTTCCTGCATACCTCGGACTGGCATCTCGGCTGCCGGTTCCACGGGGAAGATCTGATCGACCACCAGCGCAAGGTCCTGGACCACATCTGCGCCACCGCCCGCACCCAGAAGGTGGACGCCCTGCTGATCGCGGGCGACATCTACGACCGTGCCATTCCGAGCCTGGACGCGGTACGTCTGTTCGACCGGGCTCTGCACCAGCTTGCCGACCTTGGTATCCCCACCGTCATGATCAGCGGGAACCACGACTCGGCCCACCGTCTCGGTACTGGCTCTGGCCTGTACGCCAAATCCGGCGTTCACCTGCGCACCGACCCCGCCGACGCTGCCCGCCCCGTCCTCCTCGACGACGAGCACGGTCCCGTCGCCGTCTACGGAGTGCCCTACCTCGAGCCCGCCCTGGTACGCACCCAGTTGGACGCAGAGACAGCCTCCCACCAGGCCGTTCTCACCTCGGCACTGGACCGCATCCGGACTGACCTCGCCACCCGTCCGGGCGCCCGCTCCGTCGTCCTCGCCCACGCCTTCATTACCGGTGCCACCACCAGCAAAAGCGAACGCGACATCAGCGTCGGCGGAGTCGCACACGCCGGCGCCGACCTCTTCGACGGCATCGACTACACCGCCCTGGGCCATCTGCACCGCCCGCAGAGCGTCAACGACCGCATCCACTACAGCGGCTCCCCACTGGCCTACTCCTTCTCCGAGGCCAACCACACCAAATCGATCACCCTGGCCGACCTGCCAGCCGCCGGAGCCCCCACGATCACCCGCCACAACATCCCGGCCGACCTCCATCTGCCGCTGGCCCGGTTGACCGGCCGCATCGAGGATCTGCTGACCGACCCCGCGCACGAAGCTCTCAGCGAAGCCTGGCTGCAGGTCACCCTCACCGACACCGCCCTGCCGTACGAGGCGATGGCACGACTCAGACAGCGCTTCTCCAAGACGCTGGACATGCGGCACGTACCCGCTGGCATCCCGGCACAGGCCACCGACAGCCCCACCTACCGCGAACGGGTACGCGGCCGCGGCGACCTCGACATCGCCCACGACTTCATCACCGCCGTGCGCGGCACCCCACCCACCACCGCAGAGGCAGGCCTCCTGCAAGAGGCCGTCGACGACATGCGCGTGCGCGCCCAGGAGAAGGAAACCGTCTGACATGCGTCTGCACTCCCTGCGCCTGCAGGCCTTCGGCCCCTTCGCCCGCCGGCACACCGTCGACTTCGACGCCCTGTCCGCCGACGGCCTGTTCCTCCTGCACGGCGACACCGGCGCCGGCAAGAGCACCCTGTTCGCCGCCATCTGCTTCGCCCTGTATGGCCTGCCGCCTCACGAACGCAACATGCGGCTGCGCAGCGATCACGCTCCCGCGGACCTGCTGACCGAAGTGACCCTGGAATTAACCCTGGCCGGCAAGCGCCTGCAGATCCGCAGGATCCCCGCCCAGAAGCGACCCCACCTGCGCAACAGCGCAGAACTCGTCGACCAGAAGGCCGAAACCCACCTGCACCAGTGGGTCCTCGACGAACACGGACACGGCCGGTGGGAAGGCGTCATCAAGTCCCACAGGGAAGCCGCAGAGGAGATCAAGTCCCTCCTGCGCCTGACCCGGCAGCAGTTCTGCCAGGTCGTCCTGCTCCCGCAGAACGAGTTCACCAAGTTCCTGCGTGCCGACGCATCTGAACGCCGCATCCTGCTTGGCACCCTCTTCGGCACCCGCCGCTTCGGCCTCATCGAAGAATTCCTCGCCAACCGCAAAACCCTCACCGCGAAGACGCGCGACGAGGCCCGCGCCGACGTCCTGCGCCTGGCCGAACGCATCAAGCAGGCAGCCGGCGACGACCTCGAACCCGCCCAGAACGCCCCCCGGGCCGACGACCCCGCCACCCTCACCGCACCCGCCCGCGCGTGGGCCAGCGCCCTGCACCACCAAGCCCTCACCCGCCAGTACGCCGCCGACGCCGCCACCGAGACCGCCGAGCAGCAGCTGGCGCAAGCCCGCCTGACAGAACAGGCCGTCCGCGACCTCCACCGTCTCCAGCAGGCCCACCGCACCACCGCACACGAGCTCGACCTGCTCCAGGAGGAGGCCACCCGCCACGACCTCCTTGCCGAACGCCGCGACCGGGCTGTGAAAGCTCAGCAACTGCAATCCGTCCTGGAGACCGCGCACACCGCCGACCGCGAGCACACCCGTGCCCTGGACGAGGACAGCCGCGCCCGCGCCCTGCTGCCGCCCGAACACACATCCCTCGACGACGCTGGCCTCACTCACGCCGCGCAGCAGCTGCACGCCGACACCGGCGCTGTCCAGGCGCTGCTGCCCGACGAGGCCACCCTCCAGCGCCACACGGCAGAACTGGCCGCACTCGACCGCGAGCGCCAGCAGCTCACCGAAACCCTCACCGACGCCCAGCAATGGCTCAACGCCCTTCCACAACGCCGCGCCGACCTTGCCGCACGTCTGGAAGCCGCCCACAGCGCGCAGGAAACCAGCCGCGAACTCACCCCCACCCTCAACCTCGTTGAAAAGCAGCTGGAAGCCGCCAGGCGCCGTGACGCCCTCGACCAGCAGATCAGCGTCGCCCACAAAGTCCTCAGCCAGGCCGAGAAGGACTCCGAGCAAGCCGCGAAAACGTACATCGACATCCGACGCCGCCGCACGGACGGCATCGTCGCCGAACTCGCCGACCGGCTCGTCGACGGCGAAGACTGCCCCGTATGCGGTTCCCCCACCCACCCCGCACCCGCCACTGCCCAGCCAGGCCAGCCCACCGCCGCCGACGAACAGGCCGCCGAAGCAGCCCACACCCGCGCCCAGCAGAGTGAGAACAAGGCCAAAGAGGCCCTGGCCCACCTGAACGAACAGGCCGCCACGGCACGCGGTGAAGCCGGCGGCGACACCCCTCTCGCCGACCTCACCGCCCACCGCACCGCCCTCGAACAACACCTCGCCGACGCCCTCTCCCAGGCATCCGACGCCGGACCGGCCAGCGAACAACTCGCCCTTCTGGAAAAGGAACAGGCCGAAACCGAGCACACCCGCAACACCGCCACCGCACGCATGGGCGCCGCCGACGCAACCTACGACAGCCTGCACACGCAGCGCGAAGAGCTCACCCACCGCCTCGCCACCGCCCTCAACGGGCACGCCACACTCGCCGACCGCATCACCGCCCTCACCCAGCACGCCAGCCGCCTCGACGCCGCCGCCGCGTGCGCCGCCACCGTGACAACAACCGCCACAGACCGCCACAGCGCCGCCGCTCTCGCCGAGCAGGCAGCCCACGCGGCAGGCTTCACCTCCCCGGCCGAAGCCTCGGCCGCCCGCCTGCCCGACGACGAACTCACCGCGATCGACAAAGAGATCACCCACTGGCGTGAACAGCGCCTCGTACTGACCGCCCGGCTCGCGGAACCCGAACTGCAGGCAGCCATCACCCAGCCACCCGCCGACCTCGAGCACGCCGTCACCGAACTGAACACCGCCACCACAACCCACACCCGCACGGCAGCCCTCGCCACCCAGGCCGCCGACCGGACAACCACCCTGGCCGCCCTCACCGCTCAGCTGGACACCCAGATCCAGCGCCTGGAACCCCTTGAGGACGCCTACGGCACCGTCGATCACCTCCACGGCCTCATCAGCGGCAGCTCCCCCAGCAACCAGCTCCGCATGCAACTGGAGTCCTACGTCCTGGCAGCCCGTCTCGAAGACGTCGTCGACGCCGCCAACACCCGCCTGTCACGCATGTCCCACCACCGCTTCACCCTCGTCCACTCCGACGACAGAGCTGCCCGAGGCGCCAAATCGGGCCTGGACCTCAAGGTCCTCGACGCCTGGAGCGGACACAAACGCCACACGGACACCCTCTCCGGCGGCGAATCCTTTTACGTCTCCCTGGCCCTCGCCCTGGGCCTGGCCGACATCGTCACCGCCGAAGCCGGCGGCCAGGCACTGGACACCCTCTTCATCGACGAAGGCTTCGGCACCCTCGACGAAGACACCCTCCACCAAGTCCTCGACGTCCTGGACTCCCTACGCGCCCACGACCGCACCGTCGGACTCATCAGCCACGTCCCCGAACTCCGCCGCCGCATCACCCAACGCCTGCACATCTCCAAGAACATCGACGGCTCCACCATCACCCACCTGACCGAAGCGGCCGAATGACCCCACGACGGACGCCGGACCCGCCCTCGCCGACGAAACGCAAGCCCCAGGCCGCGCACACTCACTGATCTTCAACCTGCCGTCGGCCCAAGGCGTAGCCACAACCGCCGGGGCTGCCTGTACCCCTCTCGGCCCCGTCGAGAAAGGCAGCCCCACAGCGCTCCCGCGTCGAAAGCCGCCCATCCCTGAAGGCACCCGACCTGCCTCCCAGAAGGAGCGCATCGAACACGTACTGCTTCATGCCATTTCTGCATGTGATCGAAGTGACGGAAACAGAGCACTGCGGTGCATGAGCACCTGCATCGGCCACCGCAGCCGTACCAGAACACGCCAGTCCAGTCCGCATGACAGGAGTTTCCGCAGATCCGAGAACCACTGTCCCGCATGTTCGAACACCGCCGGACCCGTGACCGCGTCACGGCGCGTTTTCGAGGCACTGCCAAGGCCTCCGCTGATCAAACCGGCGGATTTGTCAGTGCCCGCTGCTACACCAATTCCCAGAGATCAGACCGCAGTTGGCGGCCTGACGACATGGAGGAGGAAGCAGTGGCGAAGCCGACCGAGGGCTACTACAAGGTGCGAAGTCATTACCGACGCAAACCCCGCCCCAGCGCGAAGAAACTGAGCGGCTGGTCGATCGCAGGGCTGATCGCGGTGGTGTGGCTATGGAGCCAGCTCATCGGCTTCGGAGAGGCCTCCCCGACAACACCGCAAACCCCTACACCATCAGTGTCAGCGAGCGTGGGCCACTGATGCCCCGCCGCTCGCCCCGGCTACGCCCACCCCGCGGCGGCAGGGAACAGGCCGCCGCCGCAGCCGTCGCCTGCGCCGCACTCTGGCTGCTGGCCAAGATCGCCACAGCCACATGGCAGGCAGCCGTCCGCATCTGGCCATGGCTCGCCGTTCTCGCGGCTCTCGCCCTCGGCTACGCAGCTTGACGGTTCATCCGTGAACTGCAGGCCCGGAAGGTGCGGGCCCAGACGCTGGCCCGGCTCCGGATCACGCTCGCGCAACTCGACGCCATGGACGACCGGGCCTTCGAGTTCGCCCTACGTGACCTGCTCCTCCGGGACGGCTGGAACGCACGGCAGGTCGGCCAACAAGGAGACCAGGCCGCAGACGTCATCGGCGAAGACCGCCAACGCGGCAGAATCGTCCTGCAGGCCAAGCATACGACCGTCGCCGGCAAGGTCGGCTCCTCAGTGATGTACCAGGTCAAAGGCACCGCAGGCCCCGCGCACGGAGCTGATATCGCAGTCGTGGTCACCAACGGCTCCTTCACCCGGGACGCCAAAACATGGGGCGAACGCCACCAAGTGCACTGGATCGACCGGGACCGCCTGCGCCGGTGGGCCGAACACGGCACGCCCCTGCAAGACCTTCTGCGCCTGCCCACGTCACGCAAGACAGCCTTCCGCCGGGCTGCCTGAAACCAAGCGGAGAAAGCCCGAACCCCGAGCCGTCGCCCCCTATCCGCATCCGACAACACTGATCATGGGGCGCGCATGGGCTGGCAGCGCGCCCCCGCCAGAGCAGAGACACTGCGCCGCACCCCTGCTGTACGCGAGAATGAACGCGAGTCAGCCCCTCCTGCATGCCGAGGAAACGCGCGATGACCGCCAGTCCCACCGCAACAGAACACCCCGGGCGTCTGGTCCTGCGCACAGACCAGCAGGAGGGCCTCGCCAACACGCTTCGCCACCTGCGCCGCCCGCGCACCCGCGGGCACGCCGTCTCGGCCTGCGGCACCGGCAAGACCCTCTTCGCACTGCGCGTAGCCGAGGAACTCGGCGTGCGGCACCTGGCAGTGGCGGTGCCCAGCCTGGACCTGGTCGCACAGTGGGCAGCGTCCGCCCGCGCAGACGGCCGCCGCGAGCCGATGATCACCGTCTCCTCGCTACGCGCCGCCTCCCACCCGTTGCTCGCCGAGGCCGAGGTCGACTCGGCCAACGCGGGGGAGTACCTGGCCTACTGGCTCGGCCGCCACCCCAAAGCGACGGTCTTCTTCACCTACGACTCGCTGTCCAAGATCGAAGAGGCCCAACACTCCGCGATCTTCCCCGCCCCCCTCTTCGGCCTGCTGGTCGTGGACGAAGCCCACGCCACGGCCGGCACCTGGGAGAAGAACTGGACTGCGCTGCACGACAACGAGCGCATCCCTGCCGAGCGCCGCCTCTACCTCACCGCCACCCCCTATGTGTGGGACGCCCCCCGCCTGACCGAGCCGCCCACCACCAGAGCGCAACCCAAGCGCACCACCGCCACCGCACCCGCCTGGGACGACCCAGCCCTGCTGGCGACCATGGACCAGCCGCAGATCTTCGGCCCCCGCCTGCACACCTACTCCCACGCCGACGCCATCGATGACGGGGTCCTCGCCGACTACCAGCTCGTCGTCCCCACCGTCACCGACACTGAACTGCACAACGCGCTCACCGATCCTGAAGCCCGGCCCACCGCGCGCCACACCACCGCCCTGCACTTGGCCATCCTCAAAGCCATGCGCGAGCAGGACCTGCGGCACGTGTTCGTCTACTTCCAGCAGATCGCCGACGCCGCCGACTTCGCCCGCCAGTTCGCCCACACCCTGCGCACCCTCCCCGACGAACTGCGCCCCGACTGGGCGGACGACGTCGTCGTGCAGTCCATCGACGGCACCCACAGCCCCCACCGGCGCGCCGACACCATCGCCCGCTTCAGCAACGCCGAGCGAGGCGTGCTGGCCAACGCCAAGGTCCTAGGCGAAGGCGTCGACCTGCCGGCCGTCGACGCCGTCGTCTTCGCCGACCGCACCGCCAGCGTCCGCCGCATCGTTCAAGCGCTCGGCCGCGCCCTGCGCAAACCACCCACCCTCAAGACGAAGACAGCCAGCCTCGTCATCCCCGCCTACATCCCGCCCGGCACCGACCCCACCGACCTCCTCGGCACCCCCTACGAA
This sequence comes from Streptomyces sp. NRRL WC-3626, assembly GCF_000718785.1. Classification (GTDB taxonomy): domain Bacteria; phylum Actinomycetota; class Actinomycetes; order Streptomycetales; family Streptomycetaceae; genus Streptomyces; species Streptomyces edwardsiae. Next base: position 20,438 of record NZ_JOCA01000042.1, read on the forward strand.
GCCCTCTGGCTGGTCACCGCCGCCCTGCGCCACCACGACCAGACCATCGCCGCCCGCACCCCCCGGGCCAAGAACCAGCATCCCGCCCGCGACTCCCACACCTACATCACCCGCCGCTTCCGCTTCGACCACACCCTCGACCCCACCGCGATCGCCCGCGCCCTCGACCTGCTGGTGTGGCCCTCCAGCGGCGCCGTCCTGTCTGCTCCCCGCCGCGCTGGCCTAGCCGCCGCCATCCGCTACCAAAGCGAACACAGCCACCTGCGCGTGAGCGCCGACTACGAGGACGCTTACGGCTACCGGCTGGGGCAATTCATCACCGGCCAACGCACCGCCTACCAGGCAGGCGCCCTCGATCCGGCATGGATCGCCGAGCTCGAGGATCTCGGCATGATCTGGGACGACCACGAGGCCACCTGGCAAGGCCACCTGGCCACCGTCGAGGCCTTCCATGCCGAACACGGCCACCTTGCCATCCCCACCCAACTACCCGGCGGCCAGTTCCTTGCCGACCAGCGCGCCCTAGCCCGAAAGGACCGCCTCACCCTCGACCGCGACAACCAGCTCACAGCCCTCGACCCAGACTGGAAACTCCCCTACGGCCCCGACTGGCATCGCAAGTACCATCTGCTGCGCCGCCACCTGGAAGCCGGCAACCACCCCAGCACGCTGCGCCGCGACACGGTCATCCACGGAGTGAAGGCGGGCAGCTGGCTACACCGCCAGCTCACCAGCTGGCCCGACCTCGACCCCGGCCAGCGCGACCTGCTCGCCCGCATGGGAATCACCCCCGACCGCACCCTCCTGGAACAGAAACACGCCGCGGGCAGGCCGAGCACATCGCGGCGGCGCACGTTCGCGCAAACCACCGAGATCCTCGGGCTCTTCGTGGCACGGTGGGGACGCACCCCCGGCGCCCGGGAGTGGATCGAGGTGGACGGCGACCGTGTCATGATCGGTCCCTGGCTCGCCAAGGTCCGCACCAAGCTGAACAATGATCAACTCCCCTCAGAGCAAGAAGAGTTGGTGTCCGCTACCCTTGCCGAGCACGGCATCGATCTGATCCGTGCTCCTGGGACCATCGGACCATCAAGCGGCTGAGGTTTGGCCGCTGAGCTCAGTGCGACAGCAGACGCGTTCGCCCGCTCCCGGGTTCCATTCTCCAGTGAGCGGGGGAGTGGCAGAACTCGAATACTCCAAAGTTTTGGAGACAAGGAAGCAGCGGCACACAGGATTGGCACGGCTCGACGTTCTAGTCGTAACTGACGAGCCGTCACCAAGCACCCAGTCGGGTAGGCCAACGCCCCCGGCCCCCGGCCCCCGGCTGCTAGCCGAATTAACCTGCACCCCAGTCATGTTGGACTTGAAAAGTGAAGGCGAGTCGGGGAGGAGGCACGATCGCGGAGCGATCGGGACACCGCACCGACGATCCAACTCGATCCGCGGAGCGGATCCGGTCCCGGAGGGACCGAGCCCAGCACCCGCGGAGCGGGTGCTGAACCGACGCGTAGCGTCGGCGCGTCGCTCCTGCGGAGCAGGAC
>NZ_JOCA01000043.1 GCF_000718785.1 Streptomyces sp. NRRL WC-3626
CGGCCGGGGAGGGCGGTACGGCGGGAGGGCGGGGGGGGACGGGCGGGGGCGCCGGCGGGACGGGCGCGGGTGCGGGGGTGGCGCCGTGGCCCTGGGACGGGCGGGGCACGGGCCCGTCGTCGGTGTCGGCGCCGGTGTCGGCGGCATCCGCGGCCGGGTCGTCCGGGGTGACCGCGTCCGGGGCGCCCGCCTCGTCGGCTCCGCCGCCTGTGAGCCGGGAACGCAGCGACGCGCCGAGGGCACGCGCGGCCGACAGGGGCCCGCCCTCCGTGAGGGCCGCCCCGGGCACCTCCGGGGTGACGTCCGGGAGGGCCGGGGGCGCCGGGACGGCCGGGACGGCCGGAGGCTCCATGGGCACGGGGAGTGCGGGAGGCGCGGGGACGGCCGCCGAGGGGGCGTCGGGGGTCTGCCCCGCCCCCTCGGGCTCCGCGGCAGCCGGACGAGCGGCCCGTCGACCCGGATCGGCCGACGGGACCGGCCGTGCCGAGGCCGCCGGACCCGCCGGCTCCGCCGCCGCCGGGGCATCGGCGGGTGCCGGGTCCGCCCCGGGCTCCACGGCGGGCGGGCGGCCCGGAACGGCGGAGGGCGCCGTGGACGCCGTACCCGTCGGAGGGTCCTCCGGAGCCGTCGTCGCGCGGCTCGGCGGGGGTGGGGTGTCCGACCAGCCCAGGTACGTACCGCAGTTGCCGCAGAAGTCGTCCGTCGGGTCGTTGGACGCTCCGCAGGCGGGACATGCGCGCATGCGTCAGGTTCCTTCCTCGGGGGGCGGGGCGGCCAGGACCTCCACCCGGAACGCCGTGTGGACCGGGCTCATGGCCCGCACGATCTCGTGGACCCTGTCCACGTCGACCGCGCCCGGCGCCCGGACCCGTACCAGCACCTCGGCGGGCGGCTCGGGCGGCAGGCCGGAGGCGGCGGTGGACGACCACACCGCGCCCCCGTCGCCGGTCACCTCGGCGTCCACGCCGAGCGCCAGCCGCAGCGCCTCGACCAGTCCGCGCCGGGTGCCGCGCCACCGGTGCAGCTCCACCGCGCGGGCGACGGCCTCGCGGCGCCGTTCCTCGGGCCACTGCGGGTCGTCGGCGGCGCCCACCCAGGACGCCAGCCACACCAGGAAGTCGACCGGCGCCACCCGGGGGTCGAGGTAGGCGGGCAGGTTGTCGAGGGTGGAGAACACCGGGGCGAGGACCGTGTCGAGCCCCGCCGTGAACCGTTGCGCGAAGTCGTCGTCGGCGTACAGCGCGGGCAGCTGACCGCCGATGGGGTAGCGGCTCGGCAGGCCGGGTATCGCGGCGCGGCTCATCCCCTGCCCTCCGCCCCGACCGCCGTGACGACCACCTGGTGCTGGTACGAGAAGACGAGCGCGCCCGCCGCCAGGTCGATGCGGTCCGCCGGGGCGCCGCGCCGGCCGGTGACGGGGTCGGCGGGGAACAGCCGGACCTCCTCGACCAGGGCGTTGCCGGTGGCGCGTTGCAGCACGCCGAAGATCTCGCCGTACTGGACGGGCCGCCCGAAGGGCCAGCCGGTGCCGTCCGGGCCGCCGGCGAGCGGGTTGAGGTGGGCGTAGAGCGCGTCGAGGGCGGCGGCGCGGACCCGGTCGGTGTCGCCGGGGGCCGCCGAGAGCCGGGCCACGACGGTGACGCCCTGGTAGACCGGCGGCTCGACGACGAGGCGGGTGCCGATGAGCCGCCGTTCGTCGAGGCTCGCGGTGATCGCCGCGAGCACCTGGTCGGAGGGGATCAGCTGCTCGAAGCGCAGCCGGTCGTCTCCCTCGTCGGCCACCGCGTCCGGCACCACCAGGACCCGTACCGCGCCGGGCGCGTCGGCGGCCGGCAGGCAGCGCACCCGGCGGACGGAGGGCGCGGCCTGGCGGCTGATGATCTCGTAGTCCTCCGCCGTGACCGCGCGGTCCTGCATACGGAGCGCCTCGGGGGCGCGCCGTCGGGCGTTGTCGACGGTCTCGCCGGCCACCCCGCCGCGTGCCGCCTCCCGGTTGGTCACCTGGGCGATGTACGGCACGGAGCTGAGCAGGACGGAGATCGCGCCGCGTGCCACGTTGCCGGCGGGCCCGCCGCCGGTGCGGTAGCGGGCCACCCGGATCCGCGCGCCCTTCGGCGGTACGGCGCCGCACTGGCGCAGGGTGCCGTCGGGTTCCCGCAGGGCGGGCGGGAAGAGGAACTCGCCGGTGGTGGCGTCCACCCGGACGTGCCGGTCGGCGGGTCCGGAGCGGCCGAAGTGCTCGACCACGTCCCAGCGCTGCCATCCGTCGTCGGTGGAGACCTCGACCAGGGGCGGCCCGGCGTCGAGGAGGACCGGCGGGCGGGCGAGCCGGAACGACTGTCCGGCGACGCCCTCGGAGGTGCCGAGCGGTACGTCGGTGACGGTCTCGGCGTGTTCGACGGCCATGGTGCCGCCGACGGTGAACACCGACGCCTCGCGCACGGTCGGGGACTCCGAGTAGAACGGCTGGTCCGGCTCCGCCTCGGTGACCCGGCAGCGCAGCCAGCCGGCGCGGGTGCCGCCGATGACCGACGCGGTGTGCCCGGCGGGCACGTGGACGATGATCTCGCCGGGCCGGTTGAGGCCGCCGGTGGTGTCGGGGCCGGTCTCGCAGGGCCGCCATCCGCCGCCGTCCCAGGCCTCCCACACCAGCGGGGGCTGGCGCGGGTCGACGCCGATGCCCTCGACGCGGCTGTCCAGGCGGACGGCGACGATGCAGCGCGGCACCGCCGTGGGCAGGCCGAACAGCAGCGCGTCGCCGGGCTCCGGCCGGGTCTGGAAGCAGGGGATGTCGAGGCCGTCGGCGAGCATGCCGGTGCGGTCGCTCTGCTCGCCGGTCTTCGGCGCGGTGACCAGGCGGGTCAGTTCGCTGGGCAGGATGCGCAGTTCACCGGTGGTGGTGAAGACGACGGGTTCGTCGGACTCGCCGCCCGCCGTGGTCACCTCGGTGCCCGGGGGCAGGGCGACCGTGTCGGGCTGCGGTGCCGAGAGCCAGAAGTCGACGTCGGCGGCGGCCGCCGTGGGCGGGAACAGGCGGATGCCCAACAGGTCGAGGAACGCGGTGTAGTTCTTGTCCGGGACCCGGTTGAGCCGGTACAGCAGCTGGTCGACGAGGTAGGCGAACGTCTCGATCAGGGTGACGCCCGGGTCGGAGACGTTGTGGTCGGTCCACTCGGGGGCGCGCCGGCGGACGTACCGCTTGGCCTCGTCGACGAGTTGCTGGAACCGCCGGTCGTCCAGGTTCGGGGAGGGCAGGGCCATCAGTCCGCGCCCGCTTCCTCGGCCCCCTCCTCGGAGGGGATCGTGTAGAAGGGAAAGACCAGGTTGCGCCGGTCGTTGGTGGATCGCAGGGTGTAGTGCACGTCGATGTAGAGGGTGCCGTCCTCGACCGCGTCGAAGGCGACGACGACGTCGTCCACGGCGATCCTCGGCTCCCACCGTTCCAGGGCCTCGCGCACCTGTTGCGCGATGCGTCCGGCGGTGGCGCCGTCGCCGGGGGCGAAGACGTAGTCGTGGATGCCGCAGCCGAACTCGGGGCGCATGGGGCGTTCGCCGGGCGCGGTGCCGAGGACCAGCCGGATGGCCTCCTCGATCTCCCGTTCCCGTTCGACCAGGGCGATTCCGCCGGTGGGTCCGACCCGCAGCGGGAAGCCCCAGCCGCGGCCGATGAACCGCTCGCTCACACGACACCGCCGATCACGACGTTCAGGGCGCCGGGCAGCACGGTCGCGCCGCACGCGGTCCGGTCGCGGGCCCGCGCGGCCGGCAGCCCGCCGATGAGGACCTGTCCCGAGGTGAGCCCGGCCGGGTTGGGCAGGATCACGTTGGCGGGACCCATGAGCACGTGCGGCGGCACCACGCAGACATGCAGGCTGCCCACGACGGCGGCGGGCCGGCCGCCGATCAGGACGGTCGCCACCGACCGCGCGGCGGCGGGCGGCGGGGTGGTGATCCGGCCGCCGTGGTCGGTGGGGTCACCGGTACGGGCTGCGGCTGGCATGCGGCTCTCCTCGGAGGATGTCGGAAAGGGGCGGCGGGCGGGGTCAGTTGATGCGGATGAGCTTGGCCTTGAGGACGCCGAGGAGACCGCCGTCGACGGTGACGCCGGTACCGCCGGTGACGTTCACGTTGCGGCCGCCGATCGTCACGTCGACCCGGCCCTGGATGTCCACGTTGCGGCCCGACACGCTCACGTCGCCGCGTCCCGCGTCCAGGGTGATGCCCTTCTTGTCGAGCACGACGGAGCTGAGCGGCTGCCGGGCCGTGCCCTTGCCGGAGTACACGGTCAGCTCGATCCGGTCCCGGCGGTCGTCGAGGAACACCTCCATGTGCTCGTCGGCGGTCAGCAGCCGTACCCCGGAGCGGCCGGGCGCCCGCGCGTCCAGCAGCTCCACGCGGTGACCCGAACGCGACACGACGGAACGGCGGTTGACCTTGCCGGTGGTCTTGTCGATCAGCGGGACGTCGTGCGGCGAGGGCTTGTCCACGCCGTTGTAGAGCCCGCCGATGACGTACGGGCTGTCCAGCAGGCCCTGTTCGAAGCCGACCAGCACCTCGTCGTTGACCTCGGGGCTCACCACTCCCCCGCCGCCCTTGCCGCCCCACTGCACGGTGCGCACCCAGTCGGTGACGTAGGTGTCGTCCAGCCAGGGGAACGTGAGCTTCACCGCGCCGCTCTCGGCCCCGCCCGGCTCGCGCACGTCGGTGACCACGCCGATCGCCAGACCGGGGATGCGCGGGCCCCGGGAGGGGGCGTTGGCGCCGGTGACCAGGCCGGTCAGGGAGCGGTCCGGGCTGGCGCTCACCCACACCGTCGTACGGTAGCCGCCGTGCGGTTCGAGGACGTGCTGCACGGCCGTCGCCGTGTACTTGCCGGTGAAGGCCTGCCCGACGTTGCCGAGCGCCACCGGCCGGCCCGCCCGCAGCTTCGGATTGCCCTCCGCCAGCACCTCCAGCTCGCCGAAGCCCGCACTCACCTGATCGGCGACGGCGTCGGCGACCGCCTTCGTCTCGGCCTGGGTGCGGTACGGGGTGTCGGTGACGGTCAGCTTCGCCTTCCCGAACCGGGCGGCGAGCGCCGGGCTCAGCCCCGGCACCACCGCGTCGCTGTCCACCGACGGCCGGGCGGCCACCAGGGGCCGCTTCGTGGTGACGTCCCAGCCGCGCACCTCCACCTGCTGCGCCCCGTCCGCCGCCGACAGGGAGGCCCGCAGCGCCAGCAGATTCCGCCCGTACTCCAGCACCATCGGATTCCGGGTGGCCGACGTGGACGGCGCGGGAGCGCCGGACGCCTTCTCCGGCCGGGTGAACTGCAGCAGCCCCTGGTCGTCGACGCGCACCTGCGCGCCGCTCTCGGCGGCCAGGAACTGCAGGAAGTCCCAGTCGGACACGTTCGCCTGCGACAGCTGCTTGTAGGTGACCGGCGCCGCCTGCACGGTACCGACGGACAGACCCGCCCCGGCGGCCACCTTGCGGACGATGGCCGCCGCCGTCATGTTCCGGTAGGCCACCACCTTCCGGCCGCGCTGGAGCCGGTGCGCCCGGGAGTAGGCGCGCACCACCGTGAACGAGCCGGTACGGTCCCGGTCCAGCTCCAGGGCCGTCACCTCGCCGCTGAACAGCCGCTCGCGCGCCTGCCCGGACACGGTGACCACCGACACCTTCAGCGGGGTGCCGATGGTGATGCCGGTCTTCCGCAGGAACTCGTGGTCGGGGTCGCGGAAGGTGAGCACCGCGGCGTCCGGCAGGCCCACGTTCTCGTCCACCACACAGCTGACCAGCTGGGCGGCCCAGATGGGCGGGAGTTCGGCGGGGGTCTCCACGATGGGGTCGGCGGCGAAGGACCGGCCGCCCCGTTCCACGGCTGTGCTCACTGTTCCTCCTCGCCGTCCGCGTCCCGCAGTCCCGGCACCACCAGTTCGGTGCCGGGGACGAGGGCCATCGGGTCGTCGATCCGGTTCGCCTCCGCGATGACCCGCCAGGCGGTCGCGTCGCCGTACTCCCGCCAGGCCAGCAGGGCGAGGCTGTCGCCCGCCACGACGGTGTGCGTGCTGCGGGCCGTGCGGGCGCCGGAGGTCGGGTTCTGGCCCGGCGGGTCGACGCTCGCCTCCTCGATCGACAGCTGGCAGGTGGCCCGCAGCGGCTTCCCGTCCACGTCGAACAGCGTGTACGACACCGACAGACTGGAGAGCACCCCGTCGAACGAGGTCGTGCGGGCGGTCCCCCACTCGAACCGCACCCACGGGCTGGCCGGCTTCTTGCGGCCGAGACTCGCCGGGGTCGGCACACACGCCTTCATCAGCTTCTCCACCGCCTGCTCCACGGAGTCGTCGTGCTTGGCGGTGGCGTCCAGGAACACTTCCAGGGACAGCGTGCGCGGGCCGCTGCCGACGAACTCGGGCAGCGCCGACTGCCCCGCCATCCGGGACGGGGTGCGCCGCCACTCGGTGGTCTTCTGCAACTGCAGGGTGTTCGGGTTGAACTGCAGGTTCAGCCGCGCGATCGTCCCGCCCGGCTTCGCGCCGACGGAGGTCGGGGGCTCCTTCAGCGTCAGCTGGGCCCTGGCCCGACTGGAACGGGACATCGTGGACATGCCGGGACTTCCTCTCGGGCGGGGTGCGGCGGTCAGGAGGGGCGCAGGCCCTCGTGGGCGATCTCGAGGGTCTCGATGGCGGCCTGCGAGCTGCTCGGGTCGAAGGACGGGCCCTGCCAGCGCACCGGCACGATCCCGAACACCTGCCAGCTGATGATCCGGCTGAGGTCCGGCTTCAGTGCGACGATCTCGCCGTCCTTGGGCTCCACCCGCCGCAGCGTCTCGTCCAGCCAGCGGCCGATCTTCGCCGTGTCGGCGGTGACCGGCCGGGTGAGCGTGATGTTCGACCAGGTCACCCGGCCGGGCAGCTGCCAGGAGAAGCCGTTGTTGCCGCCCTCGGCATAGCTCTCGATCTCCACCTCGGCGCCCATGCCGGAGCAGGTGTTGAAGGCGCCCAGGTCGTTGCCGCCGATCGTGAGCCGGAAGAACACGCTGCTCGCGAAGATGTTGTCCGTCATCCGTCCGTCATCCGTTCCGTGCCGTGCCCTCAGCGGCGTCCGTCGTAGGGGCGGCCCGTACGTTCCCGGCCGCGCCGCAGCTCGGTGCGCAGGAGGCGGGCCAGGGGGTCGAGAAGGCGGCGCGCGAGGTCGTCGAGGTCGGCGCCGGGGGTCTGCGGGTTGTCCGCCGCGCGGGTGGGCTGCTTGCCGGGCCTCTCGGGTACGGCCAGGTCGCCGGCGAGGGAGGGGGAGGGGGAACGGGTGGGTCCCGGGCGGGACGTGGGCGGTACGGCCAGGTCGCCGGCGGGGTGCGGCGCGGCGCGCTGGACGGGGGGTGCGGCCGGGCGGCCGGTCACCGTCCTCGGGCGGACCACGGGGGACGGTTCCGGTGCGGCCGGGGCGTGGGCGAGGGGGGCGGTCCGGAGGGTGGTCACGGGGAGGGGG
>NZ_JOCA01000044.1 GCF_000718785.1 Streptomyces sp. NRRL WC-3626
GAAGGCTTTGCAGCGGCCGTCCGGGGAGAGTCCGCGCTGTCGGCTGAATTCGACGAAGAGTCCGGGGCTTGCCATGACGGTCACGCCGCCGGCCAGGGCGAGGTCGCATTCGCCCTGCCGCAGTGCCTGTGCCGCCAGATGCAGAGCCACCAAGGACGACGAGCAGGCCGTGTCGACCGTGATGGCGGGGCCCTGCAGCCCGAGGGTGTACGACAGGCGGCCCGAGGCGACGCTCGACGCCAGACCCGTAGTCCGGTAGGCCTCCGAGACGTCCGGTACGGAGTGCGCGCCCGTGGCGTAGTCACTGCGCATGACACCCGTGAAGACGCCGGTGCGGGTGCCGTGCAGGACGGTCGGGTCGATGCCGGCGTGTTCGACGGCCTCCCAGCCCGTTTCCAGGAGCAGACGCTGCTGGGGATCCATCGCCGTCGCCTCACGCGGGCTGATACCGAAGAACTCCGCATCGAACTGATCGGCGTCGTACAGGAAGCCGCCGTGGCGGGTGTGCGTGGTGCCCGGATGATCGGGGTCGGGGTGGTAGAGCTCCTCCAGGTTCCAGCCCCGGTTGCGGGGGAACTGGCCGATGGCGTCCACACCGTCGGCCGCCAGACGCCACAGCTCCTCCGGAGTGCGGACCTCCCCCGGGTAGCGGCAGGCCATCCCCACGATCACGACCGGATCCTCGTCCGGGTGCGGCCGGCTCGTGCCACCCGAGTGTGCGGGCGGGACGGCGGGGTCCGCGTCGGCGCCGCGGAGTTCGGCGATCAGATGACCTGCGAGGGAGGAGGGTGTCGGGTGGTCGAAGACCGCGGTGGCGGGCAGCGGGACGCCGGTGACCGCGGTCAGGCGGCTGCGCAGTTCCAGGCCCGTGAGCGAGTCCATGCCCAGGTCCTTGAACGCGCTGCCCTTGGGGACGTCCCCGGGGCCGGGCAGGCCGAGGACCGCGGCCACGGCAGCGCGTACCAGGTCGGAGGTCGAACGGAGACGTTCTGCTTCCGGGAGCGCGGCGGTGCGCTCGCCCCAGGAGCGCGTTCCCGCGGGGCCGGCCGCTGCCGTGACGGCGCGGCGGCGGCGCGGTGCGGGGACCAGGGTCCGCAGCAGGGCGGGTGGGAAGGTGGACGGGCTGGGGTTGTGGAGTGCCGCCAGGTTCAGCTCGGCGGGCAGGAGAAGCGGTTCGCCCGACGCGAGTGCCTCGTCGAAGAGCCGCATGCCGCGATCGTGCGACAGAGGCAGGACGCCCCGGCGCGCCCACCGTGCCCTGTCGGCATCGCTGAGCTTGGCGGCCATGCTGCCTTCGGGGGACTCCCACAGCCCCCAGGCGAGGGAGGTGGCGGGCAGTCCGTGCGCGCGTCGGTGGAATGCCAGCGCATCCAGGAACGTGTTGGCGGCCGCGTAGTTGCCCTGACCGGGATTGCCGGTCAGCCCGGCGATGGAGGAGAACAGTACGAACGCCGACAGACTCGCGTCCTTCGTGAGTTCGTGCAGGTGCCAGGCCGCGTACGCCTTCGGCGGCAGTACCTTGTCGAGGCTCCCCGGGTCGAGGTTGGTCAAGGTGGCGTCGGCGAGGGCGCCCGCGGTGTGGATGACGGCGGTGAGCGGGTGGTGTCCGGAAACGCCGGCGAGCAGCTTGACGAGTGCTTGCCGGTCGGTGACGTCGCAGGCGGTGACGGTGACGTGGGCGCCCCGCTCGGCGAGCTCCGCGACGAGTTCGCGTGCCCCGGGAGCCGTGTCGCCCTGGCGGCCGGCAAGGAGCAGGTGGCGGACGCCGTGGTGGTTGACGAGGTGCCGGCTGAGCGTGCGGCCGAGGCTGCCGGTGCCGCCGGTGATGAGTACGGTGCCGTCCGGGTCGATGCCCGCAGGGAGGATGTCCCGCACGTCGGGCGGTGTCGGGGTGCGAACCAGGCGAGGGGCGTACAACTGCCCGTCGCGCAGGGCCAGAGGGAGGTCGTCGGCGGCGGCGAGAGCGGCGGGAAGCGCTGTGCCGCTGTCGCCGTGGCCCAGGTCGATGAGGGCGATGCGGCCGGGGTACTCATGGGCGGCGGTGTGAGCCAGGCCGCACACCGCCGCGGCGGGCAGGTCCAGGAGTTCCCCGTTGCCGGTGACGGCCACGGCCTCGCGGGTCAGCACCAGCAGACGGGTGTTCTCGAGGCGTTCGTCGGCCAGGAAGCGTCGTATCTTCTCCAGTACCCGGGCGACGGCGGTGTGGACCGCCTTTGGGACGGTGCGGTCCCGCTCGCCGGTGACGCAGGGGAGAACCAGGACGTCGGGAGCGCGATCACCGGTGTCGAGGGCCGCGTCGAGTCCGTCGAAGTCCGCGTAGCCCAGGGCGTGCGGGACATCCAACGGGTCGGCGCCCAGCAGTGCCCACCGTTGCGCGGGCGGCGCGCTCGGGAGCGGAACCGGTTGCCAGACGGGGTGGTACAGGCCCGCGGAGCGGGTGGTGGAGCGGAGCTCGCCCGAAGGCAGGGGCCGGAATGCGGTGGAGCCGATGGTCAGCACCGGCGTGCCGCTCTGGTCGGTGGCCGTGAGGGCCGCGCTGCCGGAGCCGTCGCGGGTGAGGCGCACCCGCAGGGCGGAGGCGCCCCAGGCGTGAAGCGTGACCTTGCCGAAGGAGAAGGGGAGGCGAAGCTCCGTGCTGTCGTCGACAAGGGCGAGGTGGAGGGCCGAGTCGAGGAGAGCCGGGTGGATGCCGTAACCGGCGGCCTGCGCGTGCACCTCCTCGGGGAGCGCCACCTCCGCGTAGCGGTCGCCGCCCGACCGCCAGGCCCGGATCAGTCCCCGGAAGGAGGGCCCGTACGCGTAACCGAGCTCCCCGAGGCGGTCGTAGAAACCGTCGAGGGAGATCTCCTCGGCACCGGCCGGGGGCCAGGACCGCCAGACCTCGAACGCGGGCTCGCCGTCCGCCGCGAGGACGGCGGTCGCGTGGCGGGTCCAGGGCAGATGCTCGTCCTGCTCGGCGCGTGAATGGACGGACAGGCGCCGCTGCCCGGTGCCGTCGGCGGGGCCGACGTGCACCTGCAGGTGCACGCCGCCCTCCGTGGGCACGATGAGCGGCTCCTCGAGGACGACCTCCTCGAGCCGACCGCAGCCGAGACGGTCGCCGGCGGCCACGGCCAGCTCCACGACGGCGGCCCCGGGCAGGAGCGCGGTGCCGCGGACGGCGTGGTCGGCGAGCCACGGATGGGTGCGCGGGGTCAGGCGGCCGGTGAGCAGCAGGCCACCATCCCCATCGCTCTCGGTGCCGGCGATGCTGGTCATGCCCCCCAACAGGGGGTGCCCCGCGGGCTGCAGGCCGAGGCCGGCGGCGTCAGCCGCCGCGGCCGGGGTGTCGAGCCAGTGGCGGCGGTGCTGGAACGCGTACGTCGGCAACTCCACCCGCCGTGCACCGGTGCCGTGGAAGACGGCCGCCCAGTCGACAGCGGCGCCGTGGCAGTGGGCTTCGGTGAGCGAGGTGAGCAGACGACGGGTCGTGTCCTCACCACGGCGCAGGGTGCCCAGAGCCACGGCGTCGGCGCCCGCCGCCTCGATCGTCGCCTCAAGCCCGACGGCAAGAACGGGGTGCGGGCTCACCTCGATGAAAAGGTTGTGCCCCGTGTCCAGCAACGCGCGAGTGGCCTGCTCGAACTCCACGGTCCCGCGCAGGTTCCGGTACCAGTACCCGGCATCCATGTCCTCGCCTGCGGCCAGGTCTCCCGTGAGGGACGAGAAGACCGCGGTGTCCCCCGTGCGCGGAGCAATACCGGCCAGGACACGCACGATGTCCCCTTCGATCTCCTCCACGTGCGAAGAATGGGACGCGTAGTCCACACCGATGCGCCGGGCTCGTACCTCCTCCCTCTCGCACCGGGCGAGGAACTCGTCCAGCGCATCGGCGTCACCGGAGACGACGACCTGCGACGGACCGTTGACCGCGGCCACCGAGATGCGCCCCCGCCAGGCGCGGATCTCATCCCGGACCCACCCAGCGGGCCGTGGCACCGACACCATCCCGCCACGGCCCGACAGCGCGGTCAGCGCCTGGCTGCGCAGCGCCACGACTCGCGCGCCCTCGGCGAGTGAGAGAACGCCCGCGACACAGGCCGCCGCGATCTCCCCCTGCGAATGACCCAGCACGGCGGCCGGCTGTACACCGAACGATCGCCAGACCTCGGCCAGTGACACCATCACCGCCCAGAGCGCCGGCTGGACGACATCCACCCGGTCGAAGCCAGGAGCGCCGTCCGCGCCCCGCAGGACGTCGGTCAGCGACCAGTCGACGAGCGGTTCCAGAGCCACCGCGCACTCGGCCATCCGCCGGGCGAACACCGGGGACGACTCCAGCAGCCCGGCCGCCATCCCCGCCCACTGCGCGCCCTGGCCGGGGAAGACGAACACCGCACGCACGGGCGACTCGGAGCGTCCGGCGACGAGCGCGGAACCGATGACGCCGTCGTCCTCCGCCAGCGCGCCGAGCCCCGCCTCGAGTTCCGCGCGGTCGCCCGCCACCAGGCCGGCCCTATGGGCGAAGTGCCGGCGCTCCAGCGCAAGGGAGAGGCCGGCGTCCCGCACCTTCATGCCCGGGTGCTCGCGGAGGTGGTTCAGCAGTCGGGCGGCCTGCGCACGCAGCGCCCGCTCGGTCCTGGCGGACAGGACGACGGGAACCTCGGATGTCCCGGCGAAGGCCCCGTCCCTCGCCGCGGTCTGCAGAGGGTCGTGTCCGTCCGGCTCGACTGCGGGGCTGTCGGCGGGTTGTTCGAGGATGACGTGGGCGTTGGTGCCGCTGATGCCGAAGGAGGAGACGGCGGCGCGGCGTGGGTGGTCGGTGTGGGGCCAGGGTGTGGTGTG
>NZ_JOCA01000045.1 GCF_000718785.1 Streptomyces sp. NRRL WC-3626
GCGGTTGCTGGCGGTGCGGGAGCATGAGCACAGCGCGTTGGTGGACGTTCAGCGGTGGGCGGGTGCGCCGGCGGGCACACCACTCTTCGACAGCATCGTCGCCTTCGACAAATTCGGCCCGCGCAGCCGTGCCGCCGGTGACGCGTTCCCTCCGGTCGACGACGATGCCGAAGTGCCGGACATGGGACACCCCCTGCTCCTCGAAGTCGATGCCGAACAGGGCCTCTCCCTGCGCCTGGTACACGAGCTCGCGTCGTTCGACGAGGCGTCGGCGAAGAGGGTCCTCGACCATCTGGTCACCGTGCTGGAGGAACTGGCCGGGGACCCGGACGGGACGGTCGCCGACGTGGGGCGGACGTACGGGGCCGGGCGACAGGGCGCCGACGACGCGGTACTCCCGCCGGAATCCTGCCTGCACGAGTTGTTCGAACGCCAGGCACGTCGCGCGCCCGAGGCGGTCGCGGTCGTGTGCGGTGAGGAGCGGCTCACCTACCGCGAGCTGAACGAGCGGGCCAACCGCCTCGCACATCACCTGAGGGACCTGGGCGTCGCCGCCGAGACCGTAGTGGGCGTCTGCCTGGAGCGGGGCCCCGAACTGATCGTCGCGCTGCTCGCGGTGCTGAAGGCCGGAGGGGCCTATGTCCCCCTGGACCCGGCACATCCTGCCGACCGCCTGGGGTACATGCTCCAGGACACCGCGAGTCCTCTGGTGATCTCCACGTCGGAGACCGCGGAGCGGCTCGCCCAGGTGTACGACGGCCGGCTCGTGGTGCTCGACCGGGACGCCGAAACTGTCGCCGCCCGGTCCACGGACGACCCCGAAGCCGCCGCCGCGGGGCCGGGCGCTTCGGCGTACATCATCTACACCTCCGGTTCCACCGGTTCGCCCAAGGGTGTGTGTGTCACGCATGCCCAGGTGTCGCCACTCCTGGCGCAGGGCTCCAGGTACTACGGCTTCGGCCCGGATGACGTGTGGTCGCTGTTCCATTCCTATGCGTTCGACGTGTCCGTATGGGAGATGTGGGGTGCGCTCGCCTTCGGGGGGCGACTCGTCGTGGTGCCCTTCGACACCGCCCGGTCCCCCGACGACTTCCTCGACCTCCTGGTCCGGCACCAGGTCACCGTGCTGTGCCAGACACCCTCCGCGTTCCGTCCGCTGGCCGCGGCGGCGGGTGCCGATGATCCACGGATCCGGCGGCTCGCCCTGCGCGCCGTGGTCTTCGCGGGCGAACGCCTCGACATGGCGTCACTCACCCCGTGGGTGCGTCGTCTGGGCCTGGAGCGGCCCGCGCTGGTCAACATGTACGGCATCACCGAAACCGTCGTCCACACGACCTACCACCGCATCGCCGAGCACGACGTGGCCGCGGACGGCGGGAACCCGATCGGCCGCCCTCTGGGAGACATGCGGGTCCATCTCCTCGACGAGTACGGCCGGCCCGTGGCTCCGGGAGAAGCGGGGGAGATATACGTCGGCGGGGCCGGAGTGGCGCGAGGATACCTGGGCCATCCCGCACTGACGGCCGAGCGATTCGTACCGGACCCCTTCGGGCCGCCCGGAGCCCGGCTCTACCGCAGCGGTGACCTTGCCCGCCGGCGCCCTGACGGCAGCCTGGACTTCATCGACCGGATCGATGACCAGGTCAAGATCCGCGGCTATCGTGTCGAGCTCGGCGAGGTACAGACCGTGCTGGCCGCCAGGCCGGGAATCCGGGACGCGGCCGTGGTGATCCTGGAGTACGGCCCGGGCGACCACAGACTCATCGGATATGTGGTGCCCGAGGACGGCGAAGTCCCCGACGTCCGGGCGTTGCGCGCGGCGCTCGCGGATCGGCTGCCTTCCTACATGGTGCCGGCCTCCTTCGTCGTACTCGACGCGCTGCCGCTGACCGTCAACGGCAAGTTGGACCGCCGGGCCCTGCCCGCCCCGGAGCCCCGAAGGCCCCGGACGGGAGAGGACCGCGTCCCCCCTCGAGGACCGGTCGAGCAGAAGCTCGCCCGCGTCTGGGAAGAGGTCCTGGGGCTCGACGACATCGGCTCCCATGACAACTTCTTCGAACTGGGCGGCAACTCGGTCCTGGCGATTCAGGTCGCGACTCGTGCCGCGACCGCCGGGTTGGTCATGAAGCCACGGCAGCTCTTCGCCTTCCCGACCATCGCCCAACTGGCCGAGGCCGTGACCGAGCCCGCGGCCACCCCCGGTGCCCCGCCGACCCGGCATCACGAACCGTTCCAGCTCTCCGGCCTCGATCGTGGGGGAATCCGGGAACTGGCGGTCCGGGCCCAGCGGCAGACCGGTCTGGTGCTGCTGGCCGATGCCTATCCACTGTCGCCACTGCAGTCGGGCATGCTGTTCCACACCCTTTACGACCCCGATCCCAGCAGCTACGTGCGGCAGTTCCTCTACGACCTCGACGGCGATCTGGACCGGAGCACCTTCGAGCTCGCCTGGCGCGAGGTGGTCGACCGGCACACCGCTCTTCGGACGACCGTTGCCTGGCAGGACCTGCCACAACCCCTGCAACTGGTATGGCACGACGCGACGCCCGAGGTCGTGCTGGACGACTGGTCACATCTGGACGAGGCGGAGCGCGCGCACGCCCTCGAGGAACTGATCACCAGCGACTGCGCCGAGGGCTTCGACATCGGTGGCGGCCCTGCTCACCGGCTGAGGCTCATTCGCACCGGTGAGCGGACCCATCAACTCCTGTGGACCGTGCACCACATGCTCTTCGACGGGTGGAGCGTCCCCGTCGTCCTCGGTGACCTGCTCGCCGCCTGCACCGGGCTACGCCGGAGCGGCACCGCACCGTCGCTGTCGGAGGCGGTGTCGTACCGGGGGTTCGCGGAGTGGTTGGGGTCGCGTGATGCGGGGGTGGATGAGGAGTTCTGGCGGGGTGTGCTGGGTGGGGTG
>NZ_JOCA01000046.1 GCF_000718785.1 Streptomyces sp. NRRL WC-3626
AACACAGTGGACGCGAGCAACTGAGGACAAGCCCTCGGCCTATTAGTACCGGTCAACTCCACACGTTACCGTGCTTCCATATCCGGCCTATCAACCCAGTCGTCTACTGGGAGCCTTACCCTCTCTAGGAGGTGGGAGTCCTCATCTCGAAGCAGGCTTCCCGCTTAGATGCTTTCAGCGGTTATCCCTCCCGAACGTAGCCAACCAGCCATGCCCTTGGCAGGACAACTGGCACACCAGAGGTTCGTCCGTCCCGGTCCTCTCGTACTAGGGACAGCCCTTCTCAAGACTCCTACGCGCACAGCGGATAGGGACCGAACTGTCTCACGACGTTCTAAACCCAGCTCGCGTACCGCTTTAATGGGCGAACAGCCCAACCCTTGGGACCGACTCCAGCCCCAGGATGCGACGAGCCGACATCGAGGTGCCAAACCATCCCGTCGATATGGACTCTTGGGGAAGATCAGCCTGTTATCCCCGGGGTACCTTTTATCCGTTGAGCGACGGCGCTTCCACAAGCCACCGCCGGATCACTAGTCCCGACTTTCGTCCCTGCTCGACCCGTCGGTCTCACAGTCAAGCTCCCTTGTGCACTTACACTCAACACCTGATTGCCAACCAGGCTGAGGGAACCTTTGGGCGCCTCCGTTACTCTTTAGGAGGCAACCGCCCCAGTTAAACTACCCATCAGACACTGTCCCTGATCCGGATCACGGACCCAGGTTAGACATCCAGCACGACCAGACTGGTATTTCAACGACGACTCCCACCGAACTGGCGTCCGATGATCAAAGTCTCCCAGCTATCCTACACAAGCCGAACCGAACACCAATATCAAACTGTAGTAAAGGTCCCGGGGTCTTTCCGTCCTGCTGCGCGAAACGAGCATCTTTACTCGTAGTGCAATTTCACCGGGCCTATGGTTGAGACAGTCGAGAAGTCGTTACGCCATTCGTGCAGGTCGGAACTTACCCGACAAGGAATTTCGCTACCTTAGGATGGTTATAGTTACCACCGCCGTTTACTGGCGCTTAAGTTCTCAGCTTCGCCACCCCGAAGAGTGACTAACCGGTCCCCTTAACGTTCCAGCACCGGGCAGGCGTCAGTCCGTATACATCGCCTTACGGCTTCGCACGGACCTGTGTTTTTAGTAAACAGTCGCTTCTCGCTGGTCTCTGCGGCCACCCCCAGCTCGGAGAGCAAGTCCCCTCACCAGTGATGGCCCCCCTTCTCCCGAAGTTACGGGGGCATTTTGCCGAGTTCCTTAACCATAGTTCACCCGAACGCCTCGGTATTCTCTACCTGACCACCTGAGTCGGTTTAGGGTACGGGCCGCCATGAAACTCGCTAGAGGCTTTTCTCGACAGCATAGGATCATCCACTTCACCACAATCGGCTCGGCATCAGGTCTCAGCCCGGGATGGACTACCTTCCTGCGTCACCCCATCACTCACCTACTACCAGCTCGGGTCACCGGCTCCACCACTCCGACCTCGTCCGAAGACTCAGCCGGCGGCTTCACGGGCTTAGCATCACTGGATTCAATGTTTGACGCTTCACAGCGGGTACCGGAATATCAACCGGTTATCCATCGACTACGCCTGTCGGCCTCGCCTTAGGTCCCGACTTACCCTGGGCAGATCCGCCTTAGGTCCCGACTTACCCTGGGCAGATCCGTTTCTCACGTGTGTATCGCTACTCATGCCTGCATTCTCACTCGTGAACCGTCCACAACTCGCTTCCGCGGCTGCTTCACCCGGCACACGACGCTCCCCTACCCATCCACACAGGCGTTGGCCCTATTGTGTGAATGACACGACTTCGGCGGTACGCTTGAGCCCCGCTACATTGTCGGCGCGGAATCACTAGACCAGTGAGCTATTACGCACTCTTTCAAGGGTGGCTGCTTCTAAGCCAACCTCCTGGTTGTCTGTGCGACTCCACATCCTTTCCCACTTAGCGTACGCTTAGGGGCCTTAGTCGATGCTCTGGGCTGTTTCCCTCTCGACCATGGAGCTTATCCCCCACAGTCTCACTGCCGCGCTCTCACTTACCGGCATTCGGAGTTTGGCTAAGGTCAGTAACCCGGTAGGGCCCATCGCCTATCCAGTGCTCTACCTCCGGCAAGAAACACACGACGCTGCACCTAAATGCATTTCGGGGAGAACCAGCTATCACGGAGTTTGATTGGCCTTTCACCCCTAACCACAGGTCATCCCCCAGGTTTTCAACCCTGGTGGGTTCGGTCCTCCACGAAGTCTTACCTCCGCTTCAACCTGCCCATGGCTAGATCACTCCGCTTCGGGTCTTGAGCATGCTACTGAAACGCCCTATTCGGACTCGCTTTCGCTACGGCTTCCCCACCCGGGTTAACCTCGCAACACACCGCAAACTCGCAGGCTCATTCTTCAAAAGGCACGCAGTCACGAGACACCAAGCAAGCTTGATGTCCGACGCTCCCACGGCTTGTAGGCACACGGTTTCAGGTACTATTTCACTCCGCTCCCGCGGTACTTTTCACCATTCCCTCACGGTACTATCCGCTATCGGTCACCAGGGAATATTTAGGCTTAGCGGGTGGTCCCGCCAGATTCACACGGGATTTCTCGGGCCCCGTGCTACTTGGGTGTCTCTCAAACGAGCCGCTGATGTTTCGACTACGGGGGTCTTACCCTCTACGCCGGACCTTTCGCATGTCCTTCGCCTACATCAACGGTTTCTGACTCGTCTCATGGCCGGCAGACCATGAAAGAGAGATCCCACAACCCCGTATACGCAACCCCTGCCGGGTCTCACACGCATACGGTTTGGCCTCATCCGGTTTCGCTCGCCACTACTCCCGGAATCACGGTTGTTTTCTCTTCCTGCGGGTACTGAGATGTTTCACTTCCCCGCGTTCCCTCCACTTGCCCTATGTGTTCAGGCAAGGGTGACAGCCCATGACGACTGCCGGGTTTCCCCATTCGGAAACCCCCGGATCAAAGCCTGGTTGACGACTCCCCGGGGACTATCGTGGCCTCCCACGTCCTTCATCGGTTCCTGGTGCCAAGGCATCCACCGTGCGCCCTTAAAAACTTGGCCACAGATGCTCGCGTCCACTGTGCAGTTCTCAAACAACGACCAACCACCCATCACCCAGATACCCAACAGCGTGCCCGACACCCTCGCCGCTTCCCTCAACGTTCCACGCTCCGAAGAGCAGTACTGGAAGGAGAAGACAGTCAAGTGTGCCGAGTAGTCAACGTTCCACCCATGAGCAACCAGTGCGAGACATTCGCCCGCATGCTGGCCTCTGACCTCGTCCCGAAGGACTCGGTAAGAAGTGCTCCTTAGA
>NZ_JOCA01000047.1 GCF_000718785.1 Streptomyces sp. NRRL WC-3626
CGAGTTGCACGTCCAGACCTGCACCTCCGTACCGTCCGCCGTGCCCCCGTTGTCCACATCCAGACACTTCCCGTCGACCCCCTTCACCTCACCCGTGCGCGGGCCGGTCGGGGGTCCGTTCTGCTTGATGCGGATGTTGCGGAAGGCCACGTCGTCGCCGTCGCCGTGGTTCTGCAGGCCGATGTGGCCCCGGGCCAGGCCGCGCGCGG
This sequence comes from Streptomyces sp. NRRL WC-3626, assembly GCF_000718785.1. Lineage (GTDB taxonomy): Bacteria > Actinomycetota > Actinomycetes > Streptomycetales > Streptomycetaceae > Streptomyces > Streptomyces edwardsiae. Next base: position 210 of record NZ_JOCA01000047.1, read on the forward strand.
GGTCGGTGTTGGTGAAGTCGTTGATCCTGCTGCCGTTGAGGAAGATCTCCAGCCGCTCCCCGGTGACCCGGATCTCGTACGTGTTCCACTCCCCCGGCGGGTTCAGCGCGGCGTCGCGCGCGGGCAGGTCGGCGGACCGGAATCCGTACACGGAACCCGTGGTGCGGTCGGCCGCGTCGGTGGCGTCGATCTGGATCTCGTAGCCGTTGTCCACCGCCGACCAGGGGTCGTCGGATGCCGGGAAGCCCACGAAGACACCGGAGTTGTCGTCGCCGCTCGCCTTCCAGTCGAGCTTCAGGGAGTAGTCACCGGTGAACTCCCGGGCGTCGTACCAGAGCAGGCCGAGTCCGCCGTGGGAGGTGAGGGTGCCGTCGGCCAGGGTGAAGCCGCCGGGTCCCGCCTGTTTCCAGCCGGTGGTGGTGCCGCCGTCGAACAGGGGTGTGTAGCCGGTCTCCGGGCGGCAGTCGGCGTTGACGGTGCCGGCGGCCCAGCGGATACCGCCGAGCAGATGCCTGCGGAAGGCGGGGTCGGCGTAGGACTCCTCGGTGTGGCCGCCGCCGGTGTAGAAGGCGCGGCCGCCCGCGTAGTCCTTGCACCAGGCGATCGGATGGTCGCCGGACATGGTGCCGCCCGAGTAGCTGGACTCGTCGAGCGAGGCCAGTACATGGGCGGTGGTGCGGGGGTTGCTGCGGTAGTTGTACCACTCGTCGGTGCGCTGCCAGGTGCGGGCGAGATGCGCGGTGGCGTCGTGCGCCCGGTCCTCCACCGTGACGGTGGCGGGCTGGATGGCGGGGTGGGACTGGAAGAGGGCGCCGGCCAGTCCCTCGTAGAAGGGCCAGTCGTACTCGGTGTCGGCTGCGGCGTGGATGCCGACGTATCCGCCGCCCGCGCCCAGGTACTGCTCGAACGCGGTCTGCTGGGCGGGGCCGAGGACGTCGCCCGTGGTGGAGAGGAAGACCACGGCCCGGTACTGGGCCAGGTTGCCGGTGGTGAAGGCCGCCGGGTCCTCGGTGGCGTCGACGGTGAAGTTGTTCGCCGCCCCGAGGTCGCGCAGTGCGGTCACGCCCTCGTCGATCGAGGAGTGGCGGAAGCCGGCGGTCCGGGAGAAGACGAGGATCCTGTACGCGGGGTCGGCCGCCGCGGACGGTGTGGGGTCAGCGCTGTGGTGGGCGGCCGGCGCGGCGCCGGGGAGGGCCGCTGTCTGGGGTGTCAGGCAGAGCACGGCGGCGGCGGACAGGCCGAGCGCGGTCTTGAAGAGGGTACGCATCGTGGGTCGCCTCCTTTCTACGGCAGGGTCCACTTCTGGTTGGCTCCGGTGTGGCAGGTCCACAGATGCACGGGGGTTCCGTCCTCCCAGGTCCCGCCCGAGGCGTCCAGGCACTTCGCC
>NZ_JOCA01000049.1 GCF_000718785.1 Streptomyces sp. NRRL WC-3626
CCCAGCCAGTGCTGGACGAGGAAGGTGCCGTGGAAGCCGGTGAACAGCGTCCAGAAGGTGATCTTGCCGAGGCGTTCGTCGAGCATCTTGCCGGTGAACTTCGGCCACCAGAAGTGGAATCCGGCGAACATCGCGAACACCACCGTGCCGAAGACCACGTAGTGGAAGTGCGCCACCACGAAGTACGAGTCCGACACGTGGAAGTCCAGCGGCGGCGAAGCCAGGATGACACCGGTCAGACCACCGAAGGCGAAGGTGATCAGGAAGCCGGTCGCCCACAGCATCGGCGTCTCGAAGGACAGACTGCCCTTCCACATGGTGCCGATCCAGTTGAAGAACTTCACACCGGTCGGCACCGCGATCAGGAAGGTCATGAAGGAGAAGAACGGCAGCAGCACACCGCCGGTCACATACATGTGGTGCGCCCACACCGTCACCGAGAGACCGGCGATCGCGATCGTCGCGCCGATCAGGCCCATGTAGCCGAACATCGGCTTGCGGGCGAAGACCGGGATGATCTCGGAGACGATGCCGAAGAACGGCAGGGCGATGATGTACACCTCGGGATGTCCGAAGAACCAGAACAGGTGTTGCCAGAGCAACGCCCCGCCGTTGGCCGAGTCGAACACATGCGCACCGAACTTGCGGTCCGCCTCCAGGGCGAACAGCGCGGCGGCCAGCACCGGGAAGGCGAGCAGGACCAGCACACCGGTCAGCAGCACGTTCCAGGTGAAGATCGGCATGCGGAACATCGTCATGCCGGGCGCGCGCATGCAGATGATCGTGGTGATGAAGTTGACCGAGCCGAGGATGGTGCCGAAGCCGGAGAAGGCCAGACCCATGATCCACATGTCGGCGCCGATGCCCGGCGAGCGGACCGCGTCCGACAGCGGCGAGTAGGCGAACCAGCCGAAGTCGGCCGCGCCGTCCGGGGTCAGGAAGCCGCCGACCGCGATCAGCGAGCCGAACAGGTACAGCCAGTAGGCGAACATGTTCAGCCGCGGGAACGCCACGTCGGGCGCGCCGATCTGCAGCGGCATGATCCAGTTCGCGAAGCCGGCGAACAGCGGCGTCGCGAACATCAGCAGCATGATCGTGCCGTGCATCGTGAACGCCTGGTTGAACTGCTCGTTCGACATGATCTGCAGGCCCGGACGGGCCAGCTCGGCACGCATCA
>NZ_JOCA01000050.1 GCF_000718785.1 Streptomyces sp. NRRL WC-3626
GGCAGCGAGGAATACCTCGACAGCGAGAAATACCAGCTCCGCACCCGCGACTGGGAAACCGCCGAACGCCAGGGCACCACCCTCAGCCCCCTCATCACCAAGCTCAACACCATCCGCCGCGCCCATCCCGCGCTCCACCGGCTCAGGAACCTGCGCTTCCACCGGACGGACAACGACTCCGTCATCGCGTACAGCAAGCGCAGTGGCTCCGACGTCGTGCTCGTGGTCGCCAACCTCGACCCGCACCACCCCCAGCAGGCCACGGTCTCCCTCGACATGCCGCAACTCGGCCTGCAACGGCACGAGTCGGTACCGGTCCGGGACGAGCTCACCGGCGAGACCTACCACTGGGGCAGCGACAACTACGTGCGCCTTGAGCCGGGGCGGGCCCCCGCGCACGTTCTGCACGTCCAGCGACCGCCCGCCGCACAGCGAAACGGAGGGCCAGGAACGCCATGACCGTGAACGAGCCAGTGCCGGACACCTTCGAGGACACCCCGGTCAGGGACCGGGACCCGGAGTGGTTCAAGCGTGCCGTCTTCTACGAGGTGCTCGTCCGCTCCTTCCAGGACAGCGACGGTGACGGCATCGGCGACCTGAAGGGTCTGACCGCAAAGCTGGACTATCTGCAGTGGCTGGGCGTCGACTGCCTGTGGCTGCCGCCCTTCTTCAAGTCCCCGCTGCGGGACGGCGGCTACGACGTCGCCGACTACACCGTGGTTCCAGGAGTCGCGCAAGGACCCCACCGGTCCCTACGGCGACTTCTACGTCTGGGCGGACGACGACAAGGGGTATCCGGACGCGCGGATCATCTTCGTCGACACCGAGGCGTCCAACTGGACGTACGACCCGGTACGGGGGCAGTACTACTTCCACCGCTTCTTCTCCCATCAGCCGGACCTCAACTACGAGAACCCGCGCGTGCAGGAGGAGATCCTGGCGGCCCTGCGTTTCTGGCTGGACCTGGGCATCGACGGCTTCCGGCTGGACGCGGTGCCGTACCTCTACGCGCAGGAGGGCACCAACTGCGAGAACCTGCCCGCCTCGCACGCCTTCCTGAAGCGGGTGCGCAAGGAGATCGACACCCAGTACCCGGACACGGTGCTGCTCGCGGAGGCCAATCAGTGGCCGGAGGACGTGGTCGACTACTTCGGCGACTACGCGGCCGGCGGCGACGAGTGCCACATGGCGTTCCACTTCCCGGTGATGCCGCGCATCTTCATGGCCGTACGGCGTGAATCGCGCTACCCCGTCTCCGAGATCCTCGCCAAGACACCCGCCATCCCCTCCGGCTGCCAGTGGGGCATCTTCCTGCGCAACCACGACGAGCTGACCCTGGAGATGGTCACCGACGAGGAACGCGACTACATGTGG
>NZ_JOCA01000051.1 GCF_000718785.1 Streptomyces sp. NRRL WC-3626
GGGTTGTTCGAGGATGACGTGGGCGTTGGTGCCGCTGATGCCGAAGGAGGAGACGGCGGCGCGGCGTGGGTGGTCGGTGTGGGGCCAGGGTGTGGTGTGGGTGAGGAGGGTGACTGCGCCGGTGGTCCAGTCGACGTGGGTGGTGGGGTGGTCGATGTGGAGGGTGCGGGGGAGGATGCCGTGGTGCATGGCGTGGACCATTTTGATGATGCCGGCCATGCCTGCGGCGGCTTGGGTGTGGCCGATGTTGGATTTGATGGATCCGAGGTAGAGGGGTTGTTCGGGGGTGTGTGCGCGGCCGTAGGTGGCGAGGATGGCGTGGGCTTCGATGGGGTCGCCGAGTGTGGTGCCGGTGCCGTGTGCTTCGAGTGCGTCGATGTCGGAGGGGGTGAGGTGGGCGGCGGTGAGGGCGTCGTGGATGACGCGTTCCTGGGCGGGTCCGCTGGGTGCGGAGAGGCCGTTGCTTGCGCCGTCCTGGTTGAGTGCTGAGCCGCGGATGACGGCGAGTACGGGGTGGTTGTTGCGTTGTGCGTCGGAGAGGCGTTCGAGGAGGAGTACTCCGGCGCCCTCGCCCCAGCCGGTGCCGTCGGCGGTGTCGGCGAAGGCTTTGCAGCGGCCGTCCGGGGAGAGTCCGCGCTGTCGGCTGAATTCGACGAAGAGTCCGGGGCTTGCCATGACGGTCACGCCGCCGGCCAGGGC
>NZ_JOCA01000052.1 GCF_000718785.1 Streptomyces sp. NRRL WC-3626
TCCACCCGATCGGGACCACCTTCCGCAAGGGCCCCAACAACACACTCGACGCCGGCCCCGACGACGTCGGCGTCCCCTGGGCGATCGGCTCCCCCGAGGGCGGCCACGACGCCGTCCACCCCCGCCTCGGCACCCTCGAGGACTTCGCCCGCTTCGTCACCCGGGCCGCCGCACTCGGCCTCGAGGTCGCCCTCGACTTCGCCCTGCAGTGCTCCCCCGACCACCCCTGGGTCCACAAACACCCCGAATGGTTCCACCACCGCCCCGACGGCTCCATCGCGTATGCGGAGAACCCGCCGAAGAAGTACCAGGACATCTACCCCATCGCCTTCGACGCCGACCTCGACGGCCTCGTCGCCGAAACCGTCCGCGTCCTGCGCCACTGGATGACACTCGGCGTGCGGATCTTCCGCGTCGACAACCCCCACACCAAACCCGTCGTCTTCTGGGAACGCGTCATCGGCGAGATCAACCGCACCGACCCCGACATCATCTTCCTGGCCGAGGCGTTCACCCGCCCCGCGATGATGCACACCCTCGCCCAGATCGGCTTCCAGCAGTCCTACACCTACTTCACCTGGCGCACCACCAAAGGGGAACTGACCGACTACCTCACCGAACTCTC
>NZ_JOCA01000053.1 GCF_000718785.1 Streptomyces sp. NRRL WC-3626
CACACAGCGGAGAAGCGGCCTCCTGCCCTTCGGCCCCCGGCGCGTGGAGCTGGTCGACACACCCGGCAGGCGACGGGCCATCGGCCGCCGGGAGGAGGGCGAGCCCGTCCTGGCCGCCCTCGCGTCGGCCGTGGGGCTCGACGGCGAGCGGTCCGGCGACGACGAGCCCGGCCTCGACGACGAGACGGTGACCACCGTGGTCGCCACCGTCAACGAAGCGGTGATGGAGCTGGAGGCCGTACGCCAGCGGCGGACCATCGAGAACACGGCCTTCGCCAACGTCTGGCGCGGCCCCTGAGCCGGGCCCCCGGCCGGAGACGGCCCGGGGCGCACGGCCGAGTTGACCTTGACACGGTGACAAGCAGTTCACTGCTCGCCGAGGAGGTGGTCTCGATGACGGTCACGGGACACGGCACGGACACGGCACGAGCGCTGCGGGGGCTGGAGGACGACCGTGCGTCGGTGCGGCTGCGCGCCGCTCTGGCGATCGGCTCGACGCCGGACCCGCGCTTCGTCGGCAAGCTCGTCGAGCGGTGCGCGGTCGAGCCGGAGTTCTTCGTGCGCGACATGCTGACC
>NZ_JOCA01000054.1 GCF_000718785.1 Streptomyces sp. NRRL WC-3626
AGATCTCGGCGACCACGTCCTCCGGGAACATGCCCTGGAGCAGGCCCCGCCCCGCCGAGTTGACCATCAGGAGCCACCCCGTGGAGGGGCAGCCGCGGGCCAGTTCGGCGGCCACTCCGACCTCCGCGCGCAGGCCGAGACCCAGCCCGCCCATGCTCCGCGGGGTCGGGATGCGGAACAGCCCGGCCTCGCGCAGCGCCGTGATGTTCTCCGGCACGGCCGCGTTGGCCCGCTCGGTCTTCTCCGCGTTCGCACGCAGCAGCGGAACGAGACCACGTGCCCGCTCGATGACGTCGTCCACAGAGAGCGACCCCTCATCCTTCACAGCTGACGACACTGTTCTGCTCCTCACTCGTCGCGCAATTCGGCCTGCCCCGCCAGTGAACGGCATGTGTCCGGCAGGCGCACTGCGCTCCCGGCACAAGACGGGGACGGGAATTTGGGACTCGTACCAATACGGTGCCTGAGCTGTCTCTATACGCTCGACGCACATCATTTCTCGGAGGGAAGTGGGCATGAGCGTCCCAGGGAACGCGAACCAATTTCGCAGGATGCTCCGGAATACGGC
>NZ_JOCA01000055.1 GCF_000718785.1 Streptomyces sp. NRRL WC-3626
CTGTCGGAGGCGGTGTCGTACCGGGGGTTCGCGGAGTGGTTGGGGTCGCGTGATGCGGGGGTGGATGAGGAGTTCTGGCGGGGTGTGCTGGGTGGGGTGTCGTTGCCGACTCCGTTGGTGTTGGGGCAGCGGGGTTCGGGTGTGGGTGGTTCGGGTGTGGTGCGTGGTGTGGTGGGTTCGGAGGTGGTGGGGCGTCTGGAGGGTGTTGCCCGTGGGTTGCGGGTGACGATGAGTTCGGTGGTGCAGGCGGCGTGGGGGTTGGTTCTGCATCGGTATTGCGGGTTGTCGGATGTGGTGTTCGGTTCGGTGTCGTTGGGGCGGTTCGCCGATGTTCCCGGTGTGGAGCGGATGGTGGGGCTGTTGATGAACACGGTGCCGGTGCGGGTGCGGGTGGATGGCGGGGAGTCGGTCGGGGAGTTCCTGTCGGGTGTGCATGAGCGGTTGCTGGCGGTGCGGGAGCATGAGCACAGCGCGTTGGTGGACGTTCAGCGGTGGGCGGGTGCGCCGGCGGGCACACCACTCTTCGACAGCATCGT
>NZ_JOCA01000056.1 GCF_000718785.1 Streptomyces sp. NRRL WC-3626
GTGCCCTCGGTGGGGCGGTGGTACATCCACGACAGGAGTCCGAGCGCGAACATGTTCTTGCTGCGCTCGGCCTCCTTGCGGGTGAGGTCGAATTCCTTGAGCGCTTCCACGGTGAGGGTGGTCAGCGGTACGGGGTGCAGGTGGTAGCCGTCGAGTGAGCCGTCTTCCAGGGGGCTGGTGTCGTAGCCCACTTTCTGCATGGCGCGTTTGGTGAACTCGTCGGTGTTGACGATGATCTCGGCCCCGCGGGGCAGGTCGGCGATGTTCGCCTTGAGTGCGGCGGGGTTCATCGCGACGAGGACGTTGGGGGCGTCGCCGGGGGTGAGGATGTCGTGGTCGGCGAAATGGAGCTGGAAGGACGAGACACCGGGCAGGGTGCCCGCGGGTGCGCGGATCTCGGCCGGGAAGTTCGGCAGCGTCGACAGATCGTTGCCGAAGGACGCGGTCTCCGAGGTGAAACGGTCACCGGTGAGCTGCATACCGTCACCCGAGTCCCCCGCGAACCTGATGATCAC
>NZ_JOCA01000057.1 GCF_000718785.1 Streptomyces sp. NRRL WC-3626
CAAGGAATTCGACCTCACCCGCAAGGAGGCCGAGCGCAGCAAGAACATGTTCGCGCTCGGACTCCTGTCGTGGATGTACCACCGCCCCACCGAGGGCACGGAGAAGTTCCTGAGAACGAAGTTCGCCAGGAAGCCCGCCATCGCCGAGGCGAACATCGCGGCCTACCGCGCGGGCTGGAACTTCGGTGAGACGACGGAGGACTTCGCGGTCTCCTACGAGGTGGCCCCGGCGGCGAAGGCGTTCCCGCCCGGTGTCTACCGCAACATCTCCGGGAACCTGGCCCTGTCCTACGGCCTGGTCGCCGCGTCCCGGCAGGCGGACCTCCCCCTCTACCTGGGCTCCTACCCGATCACGCCGGCGTCGGACATCCTGCACGAGCTGAGCCGGCACAAGAACTTCGGTGTGCGGACCTTCCAGGCCGAGGACGAGATCGCCGGGATCGGC
>NZ_JOCA01000058.1 GCF_000718785.1 Streptomyces sp. NRRL WC-3626
GCCGTTGGCGAGGTAGCCGTCGGAGAGGAGGAAGACGGGGGTGCGGTAGGTGAGGGCGATACGGGCGGCCTCGAGGGCGGCGTCGAAGCAGTCGGCGGGGGTGCGGGGGGCGACGACCGGGACGGGTGCCTCGCCGTTGCGGCCGTACATGGCCTGGAGCAGGTCGGCCTGTTCGGTCTTGGTCGGCAGGCCCGTGGAGGGGCCGCCGCGCTGGATGTCGATGATCAGCAGCGGCAGTTCGAGGGAGACCGCGAGGCCGATGGTCTCGGACTTCAGGGCCACACCGGGACCGGAGGTGGTCGTCACGGCGAGGGAGCCGCCGAAGGCCGCCCCGAGTGCCGCGCCGATCCCGGCGATCTCGTCCTCGGCCTGGAAGGTCCGCACACCGAAGTTCTTGTGCCGGCTCAGCTCGTGCAGGATGTCCGACGCCGGCGTGATCGG
>NZ_JOCA01000059.1 GCF_000718785.1 Streptomyces sp. NRRL WC-3626
GCCGATCCCGGCGATCTCGTCCTCGGCCTGGAAGGTCCGCACACCGAAGTTCTTGTGCCGGCTCAGCTCGTGCAGGATGTCCGACGCCGGCGTGATCGGATAGGAACCCAGATACAGCGGCAGATCCGCCTGTTGGGCGGCCGCGATCAGCCCGTACGACAGGGCCAGATTCCCGGAGATGTTCCGGTAGGTCCCCGCCGGGAACGCCGCCGGGGCCACCTCGTAGGAGACCGCGAAGTCCTCCGTCGTCTCACCGAAGTTGAAACCGGCACGGAACGCGGCGATGTTGGCCGCCGCGATCTCCGGCTTCCTGGCGAACTTCGTCTTCAGCCACCGCTCGGTGCCCTCGGTGGGGCGGTGGTACATCCACGACAGGAGTCCGAGCGCGAACATGTTCTTGCTGCGCTCGGCCTCCTTGCGGGTGAGGTCGAATTCCTTG
>NZ_JOCA01000060.1 GCF_000718785.1 Streptomyces sp. NRRL WC-3626
CTTCGCCAGTCCGAGCTGCGGCATGAATCCCTGCACGGCGGCGAGGACGGCGTAGTCACCGCAGCCGGGACACCAACGCACTTCCTGATCCGACTTGAAGTCCTTCATGGACTGCTTGCCCTCGGCCTTGGGCACCAGCTGCAGAAGGGCGTTGGGGTCAGTCATCGATGGCCTCCTTCAGCGCCGTGGCAAGCTGCTCCGCCTTGAACGGCATGCCGTTGACCTGGTTGTACGACTGGGCGTCGACCAGGTACTTCGCCCGGACGAGGGTCGCGAGCTGACCCAGGTTCATCTCGGGCACGACGACGCGCTCGTAGCGGGCGAGGACGTCACCGAGGTTGTGCGGGAACGGGTTGAGATGGCGCAGATGGGCCTGCGCGGCCGTCGGGGTCGTCGACCTCGATGTCGGGGACGTCGATGCCGTCGGTCTTCGCTTGGCGGGTGCGGACCATGAGGTCGTGGTTGGCGGGGTCGTAGGAGATGTTGCCGGTGCCGTCCTGGTCGTCCAGGGTGTGGTTCGGGCCCTGCGCGAACCGCACCCGCAGGTCCGGGAGTTCCTCCACGTCCGGGACGCGCCAGGGCTCGCTGCCGTTGGCGAGGTAGCCGTCGGAGAGGAGGAAGACGGGGGTGCGGTAGGTGAGGGCGATACGGGCGGCCTCGAGGGCGGCGTCGAAGCAGTCGGCGGG
>NZ_JOCA01000061.1 GCF_000718785.1 Streptomyces sp. NRRL WC-3626
TTCAAGTCGGATCAGGAAGTGCGTTGGTGTCCCGGCTGCGGTGACTACGCCGTCCTCGCCGCCGTGCAGGGATTCATGCCGCAGCTCGGACTGGCGAAGGAGAACATCGTCTTCGTCTCCGGCATCGGCTGCTCCTCCCGCTTCCCGTACTACATGAACACCTACGGGATGCACTCCATCCACGGCCGCGCCCCCGCCATCGCCACCGGCCTCGCCACCTCACGCCGCGACCTGTCCGTCTGGGTCGTCACCGGCGACGGCGACGCCCTCTCCATCGGCGGCAACCACCTCATCCACGCCCTGCGCCGCAACGTCAACCTCAAGATCCTCCTCTTCAACAACCGCATCTACGGCCTCACCAA
>NZ_JOCA01000062.1 GCF_000718785.1 Streptomyces sp. NRRL WC-3626
CAACCACCCATCACCCCGAACCAGTAGTCCGAGTGCACTGGGGTCGGCACTGAAGGCAGCCTTCTCGGCCGTACCTTCAGATACCCAACAGCGTGCCCGACACCCTCACCACTCGCTATCCGTTCCACGCCGAAGCAGTACTGGGAAACGAGCTGGTCAAGTGTGCCGAGTAGTCAACGTTCCACCCATGAGCAACCAGCATCAGACATTCGCTGATGTACTGGCCTCTGAACCAGGCCGGAGCCTGATTGAGAAGTGCTCCTTAGAAAGGAGGTGATCCAGCCGCACCTTCCGGTACGGCTACCTTGTTACGACTTCGTCCCAATCGCCAGTCCCACCTTCGACAGCTC
>NZ_JOCA01000063.1 GCF_000718785.1 Streptomyces sp. NRRL WC-3626
ACGGCCTCACGGTCAGCGGCGCCCGGCCCACCCTCCGGGAGTACGTCCGTCAGCTCTGGGACCGGCGGCACTTCATCCTCGCCTTCTCCCGGGCGAAGCTGACCGCCCAGTACAGCCAGGCCAAGCTCGGCCAGCTGTGGCAGGTGGCCACCCCGCTGCTGAACGCGGCCGTCTACTTCTTCATCTTCGGCCTGCTGCTGGGCGCACGCCGGGGCATCCCGCACGACATCTACGTGCCGTTCCTGGTGACGGGCGTGTTCGTGTTCACGTTCACCCAGAGCTCCGTGCTCGCCGGTGTGCGGGCGATCTCCGGGAACCTCGGGCTGGTGCGGGCCCTGCACTTCCC
>NZ_JOCA01000064.1 GCF_000718785.1 Streptomyces sp. NRRL WC-3626
GTCCACTTCTGGTTGGCGGCGCCGGTGCAGGTCCAGATCTGCAGGCGGGTGGCGTTGGCGGAGCTGTTGCCGGTCACGTCCAGGCACTTGTCGGCCTGCGGGTTGACGATGTCACGGGCCCCGGTGACCACCCACTTCTGGGCGGCGCTGCCGTTGCAGTCCCACAGCTGGACCGGCGTACCGTCGGCCGTTCCCCCGGACGCGACGTCCAGACACTTGCCGAGCGCGCGGACCGTACCGTCCGCGCCCACGGTCCAGTTCTGCGCGGACGTCCCGTTGCAGTCGTAGAGCTGTACGGCCGTACCGTTGGCGGTGCCCGCACCGGCCACGTCCACACACTTGCCG
>NZ_JOCA01000065.1 GCF_000718785.1 Streptomyces sp. NRRL WC-3626
AACGCCATCCTCGGCCCCCTCGAGGACAAGCGCGTCGCCGTCGTCAACCGCATCGCCACCGCCATCGGCCGCACCGCCGAACGCCCCGCGGGACTGGACGCGCTCGCCCCGTGCTCGCTCGGCGCCGAGGGTGCGGCGGGGCAGGACGACGCGGGCGCCGGCGGGGAGGAGGCGACGCCGCCGCCCGCCCAGGAGACCACGACGCCGCCCGCCGCCGGGGAGGAGGGCGGACAGAACGCCGGCGTCGGCACGATCTCCTGCCCCGACGTCGCACCCGAACTCCCGGCGATCCCCGCCTCCGCGCAGGCCGAGGTGGAACGCAACCTCGGCGAGCTCGACAAGCA
>NZ_JOCA01000066.1 GCF_000718785.1 Streptomyces sp. NRRL WC-3626
CTTCGCCAGTCCGAGCTGCGGCATGAATCCCTGCACGGCGGCGAGGACGGCGTAGTCACCGCAGCCGGGACACCAACGCACTTCCTGATCCGACTTGAAATCTCGTACCGTGAGTGCCTCAGTGGGCATGGAGGGCCTCCTTCAGCGCGGTGGCGAGCTGCTCCGCCTTGAACGGCATGCCGTTGACCTGGTTGTACGACTGGGCGTCGACCAGGTACTTCGCCCGGACGAGGGTCGCGAGCTGGCCCAGGTTCATCTCGGGCACGACGACGCGCTCGTAGCGGGCGAGGACGTCACCGAGGTTGTGCGGGAACGGGTTGAGATGGCGCAGATGGGCCTGCGCGAGGACCAGGGTCTTCGCGCCGTCGGGGTCGTCGACCTTGATGTCGGGGACGTCGATGCCGTCGGTCTTCGCTTGGCGGGTGCGGACCATGAGGTCGTGGTTGGCGGGGTCGTAGGAGATGTTGCCGGTGCCGTCCTGAGAACATGGTTGAAGTTCTGGGCGAACCGCACGGTGAGGTCGGGCAGTTCGGTCTGCTCCGGGACGCGCCAGGGTTCGGAGCCGTTGGCGAGGTAGCCGTCGGAGAGGAGGAAGACGGGGGTGCGGTAGGTGAGGGCGATACGGGCGGCCTCGAGGGCGGCGTCGAAGCAGTCGGCGGG
>NZ_JOCA01000067.1 GCF_000718785.1 Streptomyces sp. NRRL WC-3626
TCTTCAACGACGGCGCCTTCGACGTCCTCAAGGACCGCCAACAGGCCGAAGAAGCCGTCATCCGCCTCGAACACGGACAGCCCATCCGCTTCGGCACCGACAACACCAAGGGCGTCGTCCGCGACCCGGCCACCGGCGACCTCAAGATCGTCACCGTCACCGCGGACAACGAGGCCGACATCCTCGTCCACGACGCCCACGCCGCGTCCCCCACCACCGCGTTCGCACTCTCCCGCCTCGCCGACCCCAACACCCTCCACAACACCCCCATCGGCGTCCTGCGCTCCGTCGACCGGCCCGTCTACGACACCCTCATGGCCGACCAG
>NZ_JOCA01000068.1 GCF_000718785.1 Streptomyces sp. NRRL WC-3626
CGTACAGGGCGAGCCGGGTCAGCGGCATCACGGTGAGATCCGCCTTCGGCGCCGGGGCGCCGTGCCGTCCGGCCGCCGCCCGCCGCTCCTGGGTGCGCAGCCGCTCCAGCCGGGTCATCCCGGGCGCGGCCCGCTTCAGGAACACCTCGCGCTTCATCCCGTGCTTCGCGGCGACCCCCTCCGCCACCGAGAACGGCAGCTCGGCCACGGCCCCCTGCTCGTAGTGGGCGCGCCGCCAGGCGTCGAGCAGCCCGTGCTCGTAGCGCGGCAGCCGGCCGGGCCGGAACAGGAACGCCCCGACCTCGGCGAGCGGCCCGCCCCCCCCC
>NZ_JOCA01000069.1 GCF_000718785.1 Streptomyces sp. NRRL WC-3626
TCTTCAACGACGGCGCCTTCGACGTCCTCAAGGACCGCCAACAGGCCGAAGAAGCCGTCATCCGCCTCGAACACGGACAGCCCATCCGCTTCGGCACCGGCAACACCAAGGGCGTCGTCCGCGACCCGGCCACCGGCGACCTCAACATCGTCACCGTCACCGCGGACAACGAGGCCGACATCCTCGTCCACGACGCCCACGCCGCGTCCCCCACCACCGCGTTCGCCCTCTCCCGCCTCGCCGACCCCAACACCCTCCACAACACCCCCATCGGCGTCCTGCGCTCCGTCGACCGGCCCGTCTACGACACCCTCATGGCCGACCAG
>NZ_JOCA01000070.1 GCF_000718785.1 Streptomyces sp. NRRL WC-3626
ACGGCGGCATGTGGGCGCACAAGCACTCCGGCCAGGACTACGCCGTCCCGACCGGCACGAAGGTCATGGCCGCGCACGGCGGCACCGTCGTCAAGGCCGGCGGCAACGGCGCCGGTGACGGCCCCGCGTACGGCAACGCCGTCGTCATCAAGCACGGCAACGGCACGTACTCCCAGTACGCCCACCTGTCGCAGGTCGACGTGAAGGCCGGCCAGGTCGTCAAGACCGGCCAGAAGATCGCCCTGTCCGGCAACACCGGCAACTCCAGCGGCCCCCACCTGCACTTCGAGATCCGCACCACCCCGAACTACGGCTCCGCC
>NZ_JOCA01000071.1 GCF_000718785.1 Streptomyces sp. NRRL WC-3626
GGTCTCCGCCATCCCCGAGCGCTACATCTTCGACGCCCACACCCAGGCCCCCGTCAACGCCACCGGCGAGATGGTCGACGGCGACCCGGTCCGCCGCGAGGGCATCGAGTACAAGTGGCCCTTCCTCACCGAGAAACGGGACTACGCCTACTTCGACGCCCAGACCCGCACCACCGCCCCCATCCACTACAAGGGCACCCGCACCTTCCGCGGCCTGGAGGTCTACTACTTCGAGCAGACCATCCCCTGGACCAAGGTCCCGATGTCGAAGAAGATGCCCATCCAGGGCGTCACCGCCGAACAGATC
>NZ_JOCA01000072.1 GCF_000718785.1 Streptomyces sp. NRRL WC-3626
GCACCGGTGAGCTGACCCAGCCGGGTACGGACCGCCACCCCCGACGGGCCGGAAACGACGAACGGCGCCGCAAGCGTCCGCAGCCCGCCCATTGCCTCACCCCCGCCACCAGCCCAGCCCCGAGAAGTCCGATCACCACACCCAACGAGCATCTCCCGTAAAGGTCACGCATTCGACAGACGAACTTCTCTTCCACTCGCCGGAATGCGGCACAGCAGCTCCGGCCGCCGCTACCGTGCTCACTCGTACACACCAAAACACCCTCACGCTCAGCAAAGTCCCAACAGCTCACCACCCCTCCA
>NZ_JOCA01000073.1 GCF_000718785.1 Streptomyces sp. NRRL WC-3626
CCTCGGGGGAGCCGATCGCCCAGGGGACGCCGACGTCGTCGGGGCCGGCGTCGAGTGTGTTGTTGGGGCCCTTGCGGAAGGTGGTCCCGATCGGGTGGACCGGTGGGAGGTAGACGACGTCGAAGCCCATCGCGGCGATCGCGGGCAGGCGGCGGGCGGCGGTGTCGAAGGTGCCGTGCGGCTGGTCGGGTGTGCCCTCGGAGCGGGGGAAGAACTCGTACCAGGCGCCGTACAGGGCCCGCTCGCGTTCCACCAGCAGGGGCAGCGGGTCGCTGCTGGTGACCA
>NZ_JOCA01000074.1 GCF_000718785.1 Streptomyces sp. NRRL WC-3626
TGGTCACCAGCAGCGACCCGCTGCCCCTGCTGGTGGAACGCGAGCGGGCCCTGTACGGCGCCTGGTACGAGTTCTTCCCCCGCTCCGAGGGCACACCCGCCCAGCCGCACGGCACCTTCGACACCGCCGCCCGCCGCCTGCCCGCGATCGCCGCGATGGGCTTCGACGTCGTCTACCTCCCACCGATCCACCCGATCGGGACCACCTTCCGCAAGGGCCCCAACAACACACTCGACGCCGGCCCCGACGACGTCGGCGTCCCCTGGGCGATCGGCTCCCCCGAGG
>NZ_JOCA01000075.1 GCF_000718785.1 Streptomyces sp. NRRL WC-3626
CGCCCTCTCCATCGGCGGCAACCACCTCATCCACGCCCTGCGCCGCAACGTCAACCTCAAGATCCTCCTCTTCAACAACCGCATCTACGGCCTCACCAAGGGCCAGTACTCCCCCACCTCCGAGGTCGGCAAGATCACCAAATCCACGCCGATGGGCTCCCTCGACGCCCCCTTCAACCCGGTCTCCCTCGCCATCGGCGCCGAAGCCTCCTTCGTCGCCCGCACCGTCGACTCCGACCGCAAACACCTCACCGAGGTCCTGCGCCAGGCCGCCGACCAC
>NZ_JOCA01000076.1 GCF_000718785.1 Streptomyces sp. NRRL WC-3626
GATGCACACCCTCGCCCAGATCGGCTTCCAGCAGTCCTACACCTACTTCACCTGGCGCACCACCAAAGGGGAACTGACCGACTACCTCACCGAACTCTCCGGCGACGCCGCCTCCTACATGCGGCCCAACCTCTTCGCCAACACCCCCGACATCCTCCACGCCTACCTCCAGCACGGCGGTCGGCCCGCCTTCGAAGTCCGCGCCGTCCTCGCCGCCACCCTCTCCCCCACCTGGGGCATCTACAGCGGCTACGAACTCTGCGAGAACACCCCCCTGCGC
>NZ_JOCA01000077.1 GCF_000718785.1 Streptomyces sp. NRRL WC-3626
GTGGTCGGCGGCCTGGCGCAGGACCTCGGTGAGGTGTTTGCGGTCGGAGTCGACGGTGCGGGCGACGAAGGAGGCTTCGGCGCCGATGGCGAGGGAGACGGGGTTGAAGGGGGCGTCGAGGGAGCCCATCGGCGTGGATTTGGTGATCTTGCCGAGTTCCGAGGTGGGGGAGTACTGGCCTTTGGTGAGGCCGTAGATGCGGTTGTTGAAGAGGAGGATCTTGAGGTTGACGTTGCGGCGCAGGGCGTGGATGAGGTGGTTGCCGCCGATGGAGAGGGCG
>NZ_JOCA01000078.1 GCF_000718785.1 Streptomyces sp. NRRL WC-3626
GATGCACACCCTCGCCCAGATCGGCTTCCAGCAGTCCTACACCTACTTCACCTGGCGCACCACCAAAGGGGAACTGACCGACTACCTCACCGAACTCTCTGGCGACGCCGCCTCCTACATGCGGCCCAACCTCTTCGCCAACACCCCCGACATCCTCCACGCCTACCTCCAGCACGGCGGCCGGCCCGCCTTCGAAGTCCGCGCCGTCCTCGCCGCCACCCTCTCCCCCACCTGGGGCATCTACAGCGGCTACGAACTCTGCGAGAACACCCCCCTGCGC
>NZ_JOCA01000079.1 GCF_000718785.1 Streptomyces sp. NRRL WC-3626
TCTAAGGAGCACTTCTTACCGAGTCCTTCGGGACGAGGTCAGAGGCCAGCATGCGGGCGAATGTCTCGCACTGGTTGCTCATGGGTGGAACGTTGACTATTCGGTCCGGATCTCGGGCCGGTGGCTGCCAGTACTGCTCTTCGGAGCGTGGAACGCATGATCACCGGACGGGTACGGACCGGGCACGCTGTTGGGTATCTGAAGGTACGGCCGAGAAGGCTGCCTTCAGTGCCGACCCCAGTGCACTCGGACTACTGGTTCGGGGTGATGGGTGGTTG
>NZ_JOCA01000080.1 GCF_000718785.1 Streptomyces sp. NRRL WC-3626
ACCGTGCCGTCCGACTGGGCCGCCCACTTCTGCGCCCCCGTCCCGTTGCACGTCCACAACTGGATCCGCGTACCGTCGGCACTCCCGCCACCGGACACGTCCAGACACTTGCCCAGCGCCCTCAGCGAACCGTCCTGCGACACCGTCCAGCGCTGCGCCGCCGACGAGTTGCACGTCCAGACCTGCACCTCCGTACCGTCCGCCGTGCCCCCGTTGTCCACATCCAGACACTTCCCGTCGACCCCCTTCACCTCACCCGTGCG
>NZ_JOCA01000081.1 GCF_000718785.1 Streptomyces sp. NRRL WC-3626
GTCCAGTCCCGCGGGGCGTTCGGCGGTGCGGCCGATGGCGGTGGCGATGCGGTTGACGACGGCGACGCGCTTGTCCTCGAGGGGGCCGAGGATGGCGTTCTGGACGAAGTTGGGTCCGCCCTGTCCGACGGTGTCGACGAGTCGCTTGTTCGCTTCGGCGATCTGCTTGTCGAGCTCGCCGAGGTTGCGTTCCACCTCGGCCTGCGCGGAGGCGGGGATCGCCGGGAGTTCGGGTGCGACGTCGGGGCAGGAGATCGTGCCG
>NZ_JOCA01000082.1 GCF_000718785.1 Streptomyces sp. NRRL WC-3626
TCGACCGCCTCGATCGGCCCGAGCTGGGCACTGACCGCGACGATCACGACGGGGAAGACCAGTCGCATACCGAAGACGGCGATCAGAATGCCGATGGTGAGGAAGATCTTCTGCCAGAAGGCATTCATCTTCTTCAGGATTCCGGCGTTGACCACCGCGTTGTCGAAGGACAGCGAGATCTCGAGCACGGAGAGGATCGCCACGATGCCGAAGGCGGTCCACCCCCCGAAGAGGACCGCTGCGACCAGACCGAGCGCGGT
>NZ_JOCA01000083.1 GCF_000718785.1 Streptomyces sp. NRRL WC-3626
GGGGTCCATCAGCTTGGTGATCCTCGTCATCCCCTTCTCGGGGTCGGCGACGACCTTCATCTCCTCGTCGGCGAGCTTCTTCACCGTGTCGAGGGCGAGGATGATCTTCTTGCCGTCGCCGCGGGCGGCGAGCAGGGTCTTCTCTACGGAGACCGGGTGGACGGTGTCGCCGTTGGCGAGGATCACACCGTCCTTGAGGGCGTCACGGCCGCACCACAGGGAGTAGGCGTTGTTCCACTCCTCG
>NZ_JOCA01000084.1 GCF_000718785.1 Streptomyces sp. NRRL WC-3626
GGGGTCCATCAGCTTGGTGATCCTCGTCATCCCCTTCTCGGGGTCGGCGACGACCTTCATCTCCTCGTCGGCGAGCTTCTTCACCGTGTCGAGGGCGAGAATGATCTTCTTGCCGTCGCCGCGGGCGGCGAGCAGGGTCTTCTCGACGGAGACCGGGTGGACGGTGTCGCCGTTGGCGAGGATCACACCGTCCTTGAGGGCGTCACGGCCGCACCACAGGGAGTAGGCGTTGTTCCACTCCTCG
>NZ_JOCA01000085.1 GCF_000718785.1 Streptomyces sp. NRRL WC-3626
GTCTCCCTCGCCATCGGCGCCGAAGCCTCCTTCGTCGCCCGCACCGTCGACTCCGACCGCAAACACCTCACCGAGGTCCTGCGCCAGGCCGCCGACCACCCCGGCACCGCACTCGTCGAGATCTACCAGAACTGCAACATCTTCAACGACGGCGCCTTCGACGTCCTCAAGGACCGCCAACAGGCCGAAGAAGCCGTCATCCGCCTCGAACACGGACAGCCCATCCGCTTCGGCACCG
>NZ_JOCA01000086.1 GCF_000718785.1 Streptomyces sp. NRRL WC-3626
GGTGGCGAAGGTCATGGCCGAGATCAGCAGGATGATCAGCGCGATGCAGACCGACAGCATGTCGACCTTGCCGAGCTTGGCCAGCGGCCGCTCCAGCCAGGACAGCCACTTGATGTCCCGGTCCTCGAAGATGAAGTCCAGGAAGATCATCAACAGGAACATGCCACCGAACGCGGCGATCGCCGGGTGGGCGTCGGTGACGAGTTCCTGGTAACGGTCCTTGTCACTGAG
>NZ_JOCA01000087.1 GCF_000718785.1 Streptomyces sp. NRRL WC-3626
GACGACGGCACCGAGGTGTTCTGGCCGTACAAGCGGGACCCCGAGACGCTGGCCCGTCCCTGGGCCGTCCCCGGCACCCCGGGCCTGGAGCACCGGATCGGCGGCATCGAGAAGCAGGACGGCACCGGCAACATCTCCTACGACCCCGCCAACCACGACCTCATGGTCCGCACCCGCCAAGCGAAGACCGACGGCATCGACGTCCCCGACATC
>NZ_JOCA01000088.1 GCF_000718785.1 Streptomyces sp. NRRL WC-3626
GAAGTCCAGGAAGATCATCAACAGGAACATGCCACCGAACGCGGCGATCGCCGGGTGGGCGTCGGTGACGAGTTCCTGGTAACGGTCCTTGTCACTGAGCGCGAGGTCGACCGCCTCGATCGGCCCGAGCTGGGCACTGACCGCGACGATCACGACGGGGAAGACCAGTCGCATACCGAAGACGGCGATCAGAATGCCGATGGTG
>NZ_JOCA01000089.1 GCF_000718785.1 Streptomyces sp. NRRL WC-3626
CACCATCGGCATTCTGATCGCCGTCTTCGGTATGCGACTGGTCTTCCCCGTCGTGATCGTCGCGGTCAGTGCCCAGCTCGGGCCGATCGAGGCGGTCGATCTCGCACTCAGTGACAAGGACCGTTACCAGGAACTCGTCACCGACGCCCACCCGGCGATCGCCGCGTTCGGTGGCATGTTCCTGTTGATGATCTTCCTGGACTTC
>NZ_JOCA01000090.1 GCF_000718785.1 Streptomyces sp. NRRL WC-3626
CTGGGTTGATAGGCCGGATATGGAAGCACGGTAACGTGTGGAGTTGACCGGTACTAATAGGCCGAGGGCTTGTCCTCAGTTGCTCGCGTCCACTGTGTTGGTTCTGAAACCACGAACAACCCCATGCCTGGTCACGGTGTGGTGCGGTTGATTGTTTCATAGTGTTTCGGTGGTCATAGCGTAGGGGAAACGCCCGGTTACATT
>NZ_JOCA01000091.1 GCF_000718785.1 Streptomyces sp. NRRL WC-3626
CTTCTGGTTGGCTCCGGTGTGGCAGGTCCACAGATGCACGGGGGTTCCGTCCTCCCAGGTCCCGCCCGAGGCGTCCAGGCACTTCGCCGACTGCGGGTTACGGACCGTGCCGTCCGACTGGGCCGCCCACTTCTGCGCCCCCGTCCCGTTGCACGTCCACAACTGGATCCGCGTACCGTCGGCACTCCCGCCACCGGACACG
>NZ_JOCA01000092.1 GCF_000718785.1 Streptomyces sp. NRRL WC-3626
CGTGTCCGGTGGCGGGAGTGCCGACGGTACGCGGATCCAGTTGTGGACGTGCAACGGGACGGGGGCGCAGAAGTGGGCGGCCCAGTCGGACGGCACGGTGCGCAACCCGCAGTCGGCGAAGTGCCTGGACGCCTCGGGCGGGACCTGGGAGGACGGAACCCCCGTGCATCTGTGGACCTGCCACACCGGAGCCAACCAGAAG
>NZ_JOCA01000093.1 GCF_000718785.1 Streptomyces sp. NRRL WC-3626
CGGCCCGCCTTCGAAGTCCGCGCCGTCCTCGCCGCCACCCTCTCCCCCACCTGGGGCATCTACAGCGGCTACGAACTCTGCGAGAACACCCCCCTGCGCGAAGGCAGCGAGGAATACCTCGACAGCGAGAAATACCAGCTCCGCACCCGCGACTGGGAAACCGCCGAACGCCAGGGCACCACCCTCAGCCCCCTCATCACC